>CAWBKU010000005.1:10000-2051762 GCA_963789535.1 uncultured Alphaproteobacteria bacterium
CGCTCGTGGCCGCCGTCGAGGCCGCGGGCCTTGTCGACACGCTGAAGGGCGAAGGTCCGTTCACCGTCTTCGCGCCCACGGACGAGGCGTTCGCCGCCCTGCCCGAGGGCACCGTCGAGGCGCTGCTCGCCGACCCCGAGGCGCTGGCCGCGATCCTGACCTACCACGTCGTGCCGGGCGCGGTGATGTCGACCGACCTCACCAACATGATGACCGTGGCTACCGCGAACGGTGCCGAGGTCATGTTCATGGTCGGCGACAGCGTGATGATCAACGACGCGACCGTGACCACCGCCGACATCACGGCCAGCAACGGGGTGATCCACGTCATCGACAAGGTGATCCTGCCGCCGCAGTAAGGCACCGTACCGCTAACGACGAAGGGCCGCCCCGGAGGGCGGCCCTTTTTCATCGTGCAGCCGGTCGTTTCAGGCCAGCGCGGCGCGGGCCTTGTCGACGATGGCGCCGAACGCCTCGGGCTCGTGCACCGCCAGATCGGCCAGAACCTTGCGGTCCACCTCGATCCCGGCGAGCGACAGGCCGTTGATGAACCGCGAATAGGTCATCTCGGCGTCGAACGCGCGGACCCCCGCATTGATCCGCTGAATCCACAGCGAGCGGAAGTTGCGGCGCCGGACGTGACGGTCGCGCGTCGCATATTGGTTGGCCTTGTCGACCGCCTGCTTGGCGACCTTGAAGGTGCGCGACCGGCGATCGTAATAGCCTTTCGCCACGTCGAGGATTTTCTTGTGACGACGGTGCGTGACCGTTCCGCCTTTGGTGCGTGACATATCCGGTCCTCCTCAGCGCGCGTAGGGCATCATCGGCTTGATGATGCTCTCATCAGCCTTCGACAGCAATGTGGTGCCGCGCGCGTTGCGCAGGAACTTGTTGGTCCGCTTGATCATCCCGTGGCGCTTGCCCGCCTGGGCCGCCACAATGCGGCCCGAGGCCGTCATCTTGAACCGCTTCTTGCAGCTCGACTTGGTCTTCATCTTGGGCATTTTCGTCTCCTGTTTCAGAGTGAGCGCGCGTCGAGGCAATGCCACATCGGCCGGACGCGCGGGTAGGACGGTGCTCTCTAGGCGGGGCGGCGCTGTTTGGCAAGACTGCACGATGCCCGATTGCGTGCCGCGAGGCCCCGGCAGATAAGCGCGATCATGGACATCACCCTCATCAAGACATTCCTCGAGGTTTCCAACACAGGCTCGTTCGTGTCCGCGTCCGAACGTCTGTTCGTCACCCAGTCCGCCGTCTCGCTGCGCATCCAGCGCCTCGAGAACGATCTGGGCAAACCGCTGTTCACCCGTTCCAAGGCCGGCGCCGAGATGACGCCCGCAGGCGTCGAGTTCGAGCACTATGCCCTCGCCCTCCTGCGCGTCTGGCAGGAGGCGCGCCAGCAGATCGCGATTCCCGACGGCTTCACCCAGAGCCTCGCGGTGGGCGCGCAGTATTCGCTCTGGCCGCGGCTCGGGTTCCGCTGGCTCGACGGGCTGCGCGCCGCCCTGCCCGACCTCAATATCCGCGCCGACGTGGGCAAGGCGAACCGGCTGACGCAATACCTGACCGAAGGCGCGATCGACGTCGGCCTGATGTACATGCCGACCCTACGGCCGGGTCTTCAGGCCGCGCAGATCCTCGAGGAGGATCTGGTCATGGTCGCGACCTGGCCCGACGCCGACTATTTCGACGCCGGTTTTGCGGCGCGATACGTCTTCGTCGACTGGGGAGAGGAATTCGTGCACGCGCATGGCGACGTGCTGCCCGGCCTGACCAATCCGGGGCTGACGCTCGCCCTCGGCGCCCTCACGGCCGAGTATGTGGTGAACCGACAGGCCGCCGCCTATCTGCCCGCGCGCTATATCAAGAAGTATCTCGACAGTGGAGAAATGCATCTTGTTGCAGATGCGCCACGGTTTCCCTATCCGGTCTGGGCAGTGTGGCGCGAAGACCTCGACGAGGGCCTGCGGAAAACCGCCGAGGGCATTCTGGCCGATGTCGCAAAAGACGCAGAAAATGTCGGAATCGAGGTCATGGATGCGCTCGCAGAGATCAGCGAGGATCACGAAGTCGTAACAATGGCCGTAAATAGCCCGATGGACGAGCGATGATCGTTTCAAGGTCGATTACCCGAGTTTTCGTCATGGATACCTTAAATAAATCTTGGGTTTAGCTTTCCCGGCCATGGGCGTATCAGCCCCTCAGCAGAAATGCCGATCCGAGAACGCTGTGTTTCTCATCTCTCTACAGGGAAAGGAAATCCCCATGACCATGAAACTCATCACCGCCGCCGTCATCACCGGCTTCGTCGCCAGTGCCGCCGCCGCACAGACCTCCGCCTTCGACAACCAGGGCGCTGCCGAAGATGCGTTCGACGACATCTCCGACGACATCGACGACGACAACGAGCGTGACTTCACCACCTTCGGCACCGAAGGCCGCGACCTCGGCACCTACGGGTCGGTCGCCCTGCGCTATTCCGCCAGCGCCTCGGGCGGCGACGTCGACTCGTCGAACCTCGGCATCGGCATGCGCTATGGCTCGTTCGACGGCGTCAACAGCTATGACGTCAACTTCGCCTACATCTACGGCGAGACCAACGAGTCGAAATCGACCGACACCCTGCTGGCCGGTCTCGACTACCGTCGCAGCTTCGGTGCGTCCTTCTTCGGCTACGCACAGGGCGACTTCTTCATCGACAACTGTGCCGACAGCTGCTTCGACGATGGCGAAACCCTTGCCGATCGTCTGAACGACCGCCAGCGCGATGTCTTCATCGGCTTCGGCGTCGGCTACCGCCTGTTCAACACCAACCAGATCCAGTGGTCGGTCCAGGCAGGTCCGGGCTACCGGTTCATCGACACCGTCGGCAACGCCGAAGTCGACGAAGTCGCGGCGAGCATCTCGTCCAACCTGTTCTACGCGGTCAACGACACGATCTCGCTGACCAACGACACCGACGTCATCTACTCGGAAGAGCTGACCACCGTGTCCAACGACCTCGCGGTCAGCGTGGCCCTCGGCAACAACCTGTCGCTGCGGACCTCCTACCAGGTGTCGTTCGACGACAAGGATGACGACATCTTCACCGATGGCGACAGCCTCCTCGGCGCTTCGATCGTCTACTCCTTCAACTGATCGCGCATCGTCCCGCCGGCCGAAACCGGCGGGACACTCCATCTTTTCATTTCATGTGTGCCAGTCCAGTCGGCGGGCGGCGACGTCCGAAGACACCTCAAGACACCTGATCTGGAAAGAGGAAGGGCGGCCCCCCAGGGCCGCCCTTTTTCACGTCGATCCCGGGCGGCGCGCGCGGATCAGTTGAGATACCTTCCGACCACGGCGACGAACACGTCCGGGATATCGGCGAACGCATATCCTTCGGGCTTGTTG
Source organism: uncultured Alphaproteobacteria bacterium (assembly GCA_963789535.1). Taxonomy (GTDB): domain Bacteria; phylum Pseudomonadota; class Alphaproteobacteria; order Rhodobacterales; family Rhodobacteraceae; genus CAVXHQ01. The sequence goes on from CAWBKU010000005.1 coordinate 13,394, forward strand.
AACACGGCGATCGCGATGAGGCCACCGCCGATCAGCACCATGATCGCCGCGGCCCTTGGCGGTCGCCCTTCGGAAAAGGCGGCAATGATCGCGGGGATACAGAACCCCACGACCAGCAGGCCAAGAACGAAGAAAAGGTCCGCATCCATCACGTACTCCAGTGTCACGAAACGGTGAAGGAAAGGTTAGTCCGGGTCGGCGGGCAAAATCAAACGCTCATCGCAGGGGGCGACGCGCAGGATGTTGGTCGACCCCGGCGTGTTGAACGGCACGCCTGCGGTCACGACGATCAGATCGTCCTTGGTGGCGATCCCCTCGCTCACCGCGGCGCGCGCGGCGGCAAGGACCGCGTGCTTGAAGCGATCGACGGCGCCCGTCACCACACAGTTGCAGCCCCACGACAGGCACAGCCGCCGCGCCGTCCGTTCCTCGGAGGTGAGCGCGATGATCGGCACCCGGGGCCGCTCGCGGCTCACCAGAAGCGCTGTCGTGCCGCGCTGCGAGAAACAGCAGATGGCGGCGATTTCCGTGGTCTCGGCGATCTCGCGGGCGGCGGCGACGATGCCGTCGGCCACCGATTGCCGCTGCGCAGAGCGCGAGGCCTCGATGATCTGGGTATAGGTGGGGTCCGCCTCGACCTCCATCGCCACGTTGTTCATCGTCGTCACCGCCTCGATCGGGAACGATCCGGCGGCCGATTCCGCCGACAGCATGATCGCATCGGCCCCCTCGTAGATCGCCGTCGCCACATCCGACACCTCGGCGCGGGTCGGCATCGGGCTTTCGATCATGCTCTCGAGCATCTGGGTCGCCACGATCACCGGCTTGGCGGCCGCGCGACACTTGCGCACCAGCCGCTTCTGGATCGGCGGCACGTTCTGCACCGGCAGTTCGACGCCGAGGTCGCCGCGCGCCACCATGATGCCGTCCGATACCGCGAGGATCTCGTCGAACACCTTGACGGCGTTGGGCTTCTCGATCTTCGACAGGATGAACGCCCGCCCCTTGGCCAGCGCCCGCGCCTCCTCGACGTCGGCCGCCCGCTGCACGAACGACAGCGCCAGCCAGTCGACGCCGAGGTCGCACACGAACTCGAGGTCCTTGCGGTCCTTGTCCGAGAGCGCCGCCAGCGGCAGCACCACGTCGGGCACGTTCACGCCCTTGCGGTTCGAGATGACGCCGCCGACCAGCACCTCGCACTCGGCGAAATCGGCGCCGCACTCCTTGACCCGCAGCCTGATCTTGCCGTCGTTGACGAGGAGGTGCGCGCCCGGTTCCAGCGCATCGAAGATCTCGCGGTGCGGCAGTTGCACGCGGGTCGCGTCGCCGGGCGCGGCATCGAGGTCGAGGCGGAACGGCGCCCCGACCTCCAGTTCCTCGCCCTCGTCGTTGGCGAAGACCCCGACGCGGAGCTTCGGCCCCTGAAGGTCAGCGAGGATCGCGATCGGGGCGCCGACATCGGCCTCGACCTTGCGGATCATCGCGTGGCGCTCGGCGATCTCGGCATGGCTGCCGTGGCTCATGTTCAGACGGAACACGTCCGCCCCGGCCTCGTGCAGGGCGCGGATCATCTCGTAGGTATTCGACGCAGGCCCCAGCGTGGCGACGATCTTGACGTTGCGATGGCGTCTCATGGGGTGTTCCTCTTGCGGAGTGTGCAATGGCTCTGGATAAGGGGGTGCCGCGGCGGTGTTACCGCTAACCCCCGGGTCGCGCCCTTATTGCCCAATTCCCCGAAGGCGGCAACAGCGCCGGTGGTCGACGGGCAACGGTCGGGCAACGGCGCGTTTCAGGGTGCCGAAGGATGAGGCAGGACGACATGAACGACGCGGCCTTTGCCGTCACAGGTCAGGAACGGCGGGGACGCTGGCTGGTCGCCTGCGATCACGCCACCAACATCGTGCCGGACTGGGTCGCGGCGACCGCCGGGCCGACGCTCGGCCTGCCAGGGGCCGAGATGGCGCGCCACATCGCCCACGACATCGGCGCGCTCGGCGTCTCCGAGGCGCTGGGATCGGCGCTCGACGGCCCCGTCATCTCGAGCCGGTTCTCGCGGCTGGTGATCGACCCGAACCGGGGCGAGGACGACCCGACGCTCCTCATGCGCCTCTATGACGGCACGATCATCCCCGGCAACCGCCACGCGGACGCGGCGGTGCGCAAAGAACGGCTCGACCGGCTGCACCGGCCCTATCACGCCGCCTATGCCGCCCTTGCCGGGCGCCGCGCCGATACCGTGATCGTCGCGGTGCACACCTTTACGCCGCAACTCGCCGGGCGCCCGGCGCGGCCCTGGCAGATCGGCGTCCTGCACAGCCACCTCGACAGCCGCCTTGCCCTGCCGCTGATCGCGCGCCTGCGCGCCGAGGGCGATCTCACGGTCGGCGACAACGAGCCCTACGGCGGCCACCTGCCCGGCGACGCCATCGACCGCCACGCCCTCGGCCCCGGCCGCCCGAACATCCTGATCGAACTGCGGCAGGATCTCGTCGCGACCCCGGACGCCCAGCGCGCCTGGGCCGCACGGCTCGCGCCGATCCTGCACGACACGCTCGCCGAGAGCGGACTATGACCTTTTCCTTACCGAAAGCACTGCCCGTGACCCCTTCGCCCTACCGCGCCGCGATCTTCGACCTCGACGGCACCCTGATCGACAGCGAGCGCCTGATCATCGAGGCCGCCCTCGCCGCCTTTGCCGACCTCGGGTTTCCGCCGCGCCGCGACCTCCTCGTCGCGATGGTCGGCGCGATGGAGGATCCGGGCTACCCGCACCTCGTCGCGGCCTTCGGTCCGGGGTTCGAGGCCGCGGCCTTCGATGCCGCTTGGGCCCGTGCCGCCGCGCCGCTCTTTGCCGCCGACGTGCCGCGCCGTCCGGGTGCGCTCCGCCTGCTGAGTGCGCTGCGCGAGGCGGGCATCCCCGTGGCGCTGGCGACCAACTCGGGCACCGCGTCGGCCACCCGCAAACTCGCCGCCGCCGGTCTCGGCGCTTTCTTCACCCCCGCCACCACCTTTGGCCGCGACACCGTGGCATTGCCCAAGCCTGCGCCGGATATGTTCCTCGCCGCCGCCGCCGCGCTTGGTGTCGTCCCCGCAGAGTGTCTCGCCTTCGAGGACAGCGACCCCGGCGTCGCCGCCGCCCTTGCCGCAGGCATGGACGTGGTCCAGATACCCGACCAGCGCCCGCCCGCCACAAACGCTGCCACCCTCGTCGCGGGCGGCCTGCTCGAGGGGGCTGTCGCCATGGGCCTCATCGCTCCGATCCCCGAACCCGCCGGAGAGACCGCATGACAGACCTCACCCCCGCGCAGCAGACCGAACTCGAGGCTGCCGCCTTCCGCCGGCTGCGCGCCCATCTGCTCGACGACCGCCCCGAAGTGCAGAACATCGACCTGATGAACCTCGCCGGGTTCTGCCGCAACTGCCTGAGCCGCTGGATGCAGGAGGCCGCCGCCGAACGGGGCATCGACATGACCAAGGACGCGGCGCGCGAGGCGTTCTACGGCATGCCCTTCGCCGACTGGACGGCGCGACACCAGACCGAGGCAACGCCCGACGCGCGGGCCGCGTTCGACGCGACGCATCCCAAGGCCTGATGGGGGCGGAACGGGAAACGATCCGGCCCGGATGAGCCGATTGTCGACGAATTGATGAACTGCCCGCTCTCGCCGCAGACGCGCCGTTGACAGTACAGCCGCAGCGCCCAACTGTCGGCACGTCGCGAGGGCACGCTGCGCCGCGACGGCGCCCGACATCGCCCGCGTTCAGGAGGACGCCATGAGAGTTGGCCCCCCCGATACCGCAGCCGTTCCCTTTTCGAGCGCCGGTCACGCGCGGTCGGGCGTCGTGCGCGGGGCGATCGTGCTCGCCGCCGTTGCGGGCCTGACCGGGACAGTCCTGATGGCACCGCCCGCGCCTTACGGGCCCGCCCTTGCCGCAATCTCGCCTGCGGCGCTCCTGCCCCTGCCCGGCCCCGGCGACCTCTGGCGGGCGGCCGGCGTCCGTGCCGGCGATCAGGCCCCGCTCCCTTCGGCCACGCAGGTGTCACTGGCGATGCGCGGCGCGCTGCCGTTCGGCGTGCCGCCGCCCGACAGCCTCTCGATGCGCTCCGTCGTTCGGTCCACACTGGGCTGGGCGGCACCACAGCCGCTGCGCAACGCCACCCGCCGTTTCGGCACGACGGTATGGACCCCCGCGGTGGCCGCCTTTGCCGGTCGCCTCTGGCCCCTGCTCATCCCGCTGGCGCTGTTTCTTGCGCTGCTGTCGACCTGGCGCGCCTCGGTCCGCGAGGGGCGGGCGGGGCCGAGGGCGCAGCGCCCATCGCCGCGCGCCCGGTCGGAAACCGAAATCGCAGGCCCCGCCCGGGACATCGTCCCGCGCCCGTCGCAGCCGCTCGTCGCCGGCACCCCCGGTCCGGGCGGGCCGGCCGCACGCCGCATCGCACCGCCCCAAACCCGGCGTGCGGTGACACCCGCACCGCGTTCCGCGACAGCGCCTGTCCCCGCCGCCCCCGACCCGGTCGCCGGCCTGCTCGCGCAAGGGGGCACGGCGGCTCTGTTCCGCCCCGGTATCGACCCACCGCACGACATCGACGGGCTGGCGGCGGACGAAGTCCTGTCGATCCTCGTGCAGGCAAGGGGCGACGCGCCGGCGGACGCCGAGGTTTCCCTCGCACCGTCGGCCAGCGGGGTGACGCGGGTTCTGCTGGGTAACGATTGTGTCGCGGTCATCCACGGCGCGGCGAAGGTCGCCCTCGACCAGATCACGCTGATCCTCGCCGAGGCGCCCCCGTCGCCCCGTCCGCCCCCGCCCGCGCCGCACACGCGACCGACCGCCCGTATCGTCACCCTCGACGCCGCCCGCCGACGTCGCACGGCCCCCGACACGCCCGGTGCCACAGACGACGAAGACGAAGACGAAGACGAAGACGAAGACGAAGACGAAAACGAAAACGACGATGGAGCGATCACCTTCGACATCGACGCCGGCGGCACCGTCGTGACGCCCGCCGCGTCGGCCGACCCTGCCACCGCCCGCCCCCCGTTGCCCGCCGTCCTGACGCGGCGCGCCGCGACGCGAGAGCCCTAGAGACCCGCGCGCAACCGCCGGACCAGCCGCGCCAGCACCGCGTCGCACAGCGCCAGTTGCGCCGCCTCGACGTATTCGTCCGGCTTGTGGCCCTGCGACATCGACCCCGGCCCGCAGACCACCGTCGGTATCCCGAGCCTGCCCGAAAACAGCCCGCCCTCGGTGCCGAACGCCACCTTGAACGTGCCGTTCGCGCCGGTCAGCCCCTTGACGAAGGCCACCGCCGGATCGTCCGGCGCGGTGTCGAGGCCCGGATAGCGGTTCGTCACCTCGATCCCGATGGCCGCGGACGGATGCGCCGCGCGGTGCGGCGCCACCACCGCCTCGGCGAGTGCGGCGATGCGCGCGCAGATCGCCTCGGGATCGTCGGCGGCGATGTTGCGGATCTCGAAATCCACGGTGCACCTGTTGGGCACGATGTTGAGCGCCACGCCGCCGCCGATCCGGCCCACGTGCACCGTCGTGTAGGGCACGTCATAGTCGTCGTCCCGCGCGCCGGTCGCCGCGATCCCGTCCTGCAACGCGCGCAGCGCCCCCACCATGTCCGTCGCCAGATGGATCGCGTTGAGGGCCTTCGGCGACAGCGCCGAATGGCCCTCGACCCCGATACAGGTCATCCGCCCCGCCAGCTTGCCCTTGTGGCCCACCGCTACCGCCATCTGCGTCGGCTCGCCGACGATGCACATCACCGGCCGGAACGGCGCCGCGGCCAGCAGGTCGATCAGGCTGTGAACGCCGATGCAGCCGACTTCCTCGTCATGGCTGAACGCCAGATGCAGCGGTGTCGCGAGCGGCCCTCTCGCCGCCGCCAGCGCCGCGGCCACGGCACTCGCCACGAACCCCTTCATGTCCGCCGTCCCGCGCCCGAACAGGCGCCCGTCCCGCGCCGTCAGGGCAAACGGCGGCACCGTCCACGCCTGCCCCTCGACCGGCACCACGTCGGTGTGCCCCGACAGCAGCACGCCGGGCCGGTCGCGCGGGCCGATGGTGGCATAGAGGTTCGCCTTTGCACCGCCCTCCGCCTCGATCACCGTCACCTCTGCCCCGGCACCGCGCAACAGGTCCGCCAGATGGTCGATCAACGCCCGGTTCGGGCGTACGCTTACCGTATCGAAGGCGATGAGGTCGCGTAGCAAGTGCAGCGTGGAGGGGTCGGTCATCTGCCTATCCTGTGGGCGTTTCGGCCCGTTGTCACGCCGATTTGCGGCAGCGGCCATGCTGGTCGGGCGCGTCGCACCGGGTCGCGCGGTTCAGCCTGCTTGCTCTCGTGCAGAATCTCGCCCAGCGTGGGCAGACGCCACCGAAAGGCCGCCGATGCCGCGCGATGCCCGCTTCGATCCGCTGTTCCAGCCGCTGGCCATCGGGCCGGTGACGGCGCCCAACCGCTTCTATCAGGTGCCGCACTGCAACGGCGCAGGCTATCGCGATCCCTCTGCCGCCGCCGAAATGCGGCGCGTCAAGGCCGAGGGCGGCTGGGGCGTGATCTTCACCGAGCAGTGCGAGATGCACCACACTTCCGAAATCACCCCCTTCATCGAACTGCGCCTGTGGGAGGATCGCGATATCCCCGCCATCGCGAAGATGGCCGGTGCGATGAAGTCGCACGGCGCTCTGGCGGGCATCCAGCTTGCCTATTCCGGCATCAACGGCCCGAATTTCTATACCCGCGAGGTGCCGCTGGCCCCCAGCGCCCTGCCGATCCGGACCTTCACCAACGATCCGGTATCGGCCCGTGCGATGGACAAATCCGACATCCGTGACCTGCGACGCTGGTTCGTGAACGCGGCCCTGCGCTGCCGGATCGCCGGGTTCGACCTGATCTGCCTCTACGGCGCGCACGGCTTCGGCATCTTTCAGCATTTCCTGAGCCGCGCGACGAACCACAGGACAGACGAATACGGCGGCAGCCTCGGGAACCGCGCGCGGTTCGTGCGCGAGGTGTTCGCCGACCTGCGCGACGCGGTGGGCGACACGATGGGGATCACCCTGCGCCTCTCGCTCGACGAGGTGGTCGGCGATCTGGGATTCTCCAACGCCGAGGTGCGTGATTTCATCGGGATGCACGCCGACCTGCCGGACCTCTGGGATCTCGCCCATGGCAGTTGGGAGGAATGTTCCGGCCCGAGCCGGTTCACGGACGAGGCGGCGCAATGGGATCTGGTGCGCGGCATCCGCGATCTGACCTCGAAACCCGTCGTCGGCGTCGGCCGCTTCACCTCGCCCGATACGATGGTGAATCAGATAGCCTCCGGCACCCTCGACTTCATCGGCTGCGCCCGCCCGTCGATCGCCGATCCGTTCCTGCCGCGCAAGATCGCCGAGGGCCGCGCCGACGACATCCGCGAATGCATCGGCTGCAACATCTGCATCACCGGCGACATGACCATGTCCCCGTCGCGCTGCACCCAGAACCCGACCTTCATGGAGGAATGGCGCAAGGGCTGGCACCCCGAGCGGATACCGGCAAAGGGCGGTTCCGGGTCGGTGCTGATCGTCGGCGCAGGCCCTGCGGGCCTCGAGGCGGCGCGGGCCTGCGCCGAGCGCGGCTACGACGTGGCGCTGGCCGAGGCGGGCACCGCGCTCGGCGGCCGGGTGGCGCGCGAGCGGCTGTTGCCGGGGCTGGCGGCGTGGGGCCGCGTGGCCGATTACCGGACGTATCAGTTGAGCCAGAAGGCCAATGTCGCCACCTATCCCGACAGCGACCTGACCGCGCAGGACATCCTCGACTTCGGCTTTGCCAACGTCTGTATCGCCACCGGAAGCCATTGGCGCCGCGACGGCGTGGCACGCCAGCACGTCGTCCCGCCAACCATCGACCCGGCGATGCGCCTCTTTACCCCCGACGACCTGATGGCCGGGCAGCGCCCGGCGGGCCATGTCGTGCTCTGGGACGACGATCACTACTATATGGGCGGTGTTCTGGCGGAACTGCTGGTGCTCGCCGGGTGCACGGTGTCGTTCGTGACGACCTCTGCCCATGTCTCGGACTGGACGGCCAACACCCTCGAACAGCACAGGATACAGCGGCGTCTGATCGAGATGGACGTTGCCCTGCACCTGAACCGCGGCCTCGCCCGGATCGGCGCGGATCATGTCGTCACCGCCTGCGTCTATACCGGCCGCGAATCCCGGCTCGACGCCGAGGCCGTGGTCATGGTCGCCTCGCGCCGGTCCGACGATACGCTGTTCCACGACCTCACCGCCCGCGCCGCCGAATGGCCGGACGCCGGCATCGCCTCGGTCCGCCGGATCGGCGACGCCGAGGCGCCCGGTCCCATTGCCTGGGCGACCTATGCCGGACACCGCTATGCCCGCGAACTCGACACGCCCGGGATCGGCGACGCCCTGCCGTTCCGGCGCGAGATCACGCAACTGGCCGACGCATGACCGCCGCCGTCACCCTCACCGCCGTCGCCAAGACCTTCGGCACCTTCACTGCGCTGCGCGAGGTGAGTTTCGCCATCGCCGACAACGAGTTCTTTACCCTGCTCGGCCCCTCCGGCTGCGGCAAGACCACGCTATTGCGCCTCATCGCCGGGTTCGAGGCGACGACGCGCGGCGAAATCCACCTCTACGGAGAGGAAATCGAGACCCTGCCGCCCGACAGGCGCCCGGTGAACACCGTATTCCAGAACTACGCCCTGTTCCCGCATATGGACGTCGCCGACAACATCGCCTTCGGCCTGAAGATGAAGGGCTGGAGCAAGGCCGACACCGACGCCCGCGTGGCCGAGATGATCGGCATGGTGAAACTCGACGCCTTCGCGGCGCGCAAGCCCTCGCAACTCTCGGGCGGCCAGCAGCAGCGGGTGGCGCTGGCCCGCGCGATGGCGCCGCGCCCCCGCGTCCTGCTGCTGGACGAGCCGCTGTCGGCCCTCGACCTGAAACTGCGCCAGAACATGCGCGAAGAGTTGAAGACCCTTCAGCGCGAGACCGGCATCACCTTCATCTTCGTCACCCACGATCAGGAAGAGGCGCTGACCATGTCGGACCGCATCGCCGTGATGTCGGCGGGCGAGGTGCAGCAGATCGGCACGCCTGCCGAGATCTACGAGGCGCCCGCCAACCGCTTCGTCGCCGATTTCATCGGCGAGACGAACCTCCTGCCCGCCACCGTCACCACCGCCCGCGACCGGATCCTCACCTGCACGCTGGCGAACGGCGATACCCTGCCCGCGACCGCCGCCGAACCGGCCGCCGTCGGCACGCAAGGCACGCTGTCGATCCGGCCCGAGCGACTGACGCTGCACATGGACGCCCGCGGCCTGCTGCACGGCACGCTGGGTCGCGCCACCTACCTCGGCACCGATACCGCCTATGTCGTCCACCTGCCCTCGGGCGCCCGCCTCTCGGTGCGCCAGCAGAACGAGGGCGGCAACGCGCCGCTGCCCGAGGGCGCCGCCGTCTCGCTCGACATCGCGTCCGGTGCGGCGCGGTTCCTGGTGCGCTGATGGCCGGGGTCGCGGGCGGCAAGACGGTGTCGAGCACCTACGCCCCGGTCCGGGTCTGGCTGATGCTGCCGTCCTGGCTGGTCATCGGCATCTTCCTTCTGATCCCCGTCGTCCTCATGCTGGTCTATTCCTTCCTGACCAAGGAATTCCGCGGCGGCGTCATCTGGGAGTTCAGTCTCGCGGCCTACGACCGTTTCCTGTTCGAGCGGGGCCTGTTCGGCGACGATCCGGCGACGATCAACTGGACCTATATCTCGATCTTCTGGCGCTCGATCTGGCAGGCCGGGCTGGCGACTGTCCTGTGCCTGCTGATCGGCTTTCCCACCGCGTTCTTCATCGCCACCCGGCCCCGCGAGACGCGGCAGATGTGGCTGTTCCTCGTCACGATCCCCTATTGGGTGAACCTGCTGATCCGCACGGTGTCGATGAAGTTCCTGATCCGCGACAACGGTCCGCTGAACGACGCGCTGACCGGCATCGGCCTGATCGACGTGCCGCTGGCGCTCGTGAACACCAATACCGCCGTGCAGCTCGGCCTGTTCTATTCCTACCTGCCGTTCATGGTGCTGCCGATCTATGCCGCGGTCGAACGCTTCGATTTCACCCTGTCCGAGGCGGCGTCCGACCTCTATGCGCCGAAATGGACGATCCTGCGGCGTATCGTGATCCCGGTGGTGAAACCCGGCATCGTCGCGGGCTGCATCCTCGTCTTCGTCCCCTCGCTCGGCGCGTTCCTGGCGCCCGACCTGCTCGGCGGCGCCAAGACCTTCATGATCGGGTCGCTCATCGAGGAACAGTTCAAGGGCAACGCCGGCAACTGGCCGTTCGGCGCGGCGGCGTCGATGATCCTGCTCACGATGGTGTTGATCGTCCTGATGATCTACGCGCGCAACCAGGCGCGGGAGCAGGTGTGATGCGCGCCCCCCGCACCTTCGACGCGCGCCGCTACCCCGGCTTTCGCGGCGTCACCCTCCTGTGCCTCTTCGTCCTCTATGCGCCTCTGATCGTCGTCGCGGTCTACAGCTTCAACGCCTCGCCCTCGCTCACCAACTGGGGCGGGCTGTCGGGACGCTGGTATGTCGACGTCTTTACCGGGCCCGAATCCGCGCGATTCAAGGCGGCGGCGTGGAACTCGCTGACCATCGCGATCATGGCCGCCGTCGTCTCGACGACCATCGCCACCGCCGCCGCCATCGGCATGATCCGCGGCGGCGGGTTCCGGGGCAAGGCCGCGTCCTTTGCCCTCATCTCGCTGCCCCTCATGGTCCCCGAGATCGTCACCGCCGTCGCCACGCTCATCTTCTTCTCCGCCATCGGCTTCACCCTCGGCACCGCCTCGATCCTGGTCGCACACATCGTCTTCTGCATCCCCTTCGCCTACCTGCCCATCGCCGCCCGCCTTCAGGGCATCGCGGCAAGTTTCGAGGAGGCGGCGCAGGATCTCTACGCGACCCGGCTTCAGGCGTTCCGCTTCGTCCTTCTGCCGATCCTCGCCCCCGGCATCGTCGCGGGCTTCCTGCTCGCCTTCATCATCAGCCTCGACGATTTCATCATCACCAACTTCATCAAGGGTGCCGGCATCGAGACCCTGCCGACCGCCATCTTCGGCTCGGTCAAGCAGGGGATCAAACCCAACATCATGGCGCTCTCGACACTGATGCTCGCGTTCTCCATCGCCCTCGTCACGCTCAGCTACGTCATCGGACGGCGCGGGGCGCCCCCCCGATCATCCCCGACCCAACAGGAGTAACACCATGACACTGAAACACCTTTTCGCCGCAACGGCGCTCACCCTCGCCGCGACAGGCGCGGCTGCCGAAGGGCAACTGCGGATATACCACTGGTTCGAATACATCCCGCAGGACCTCGTCGACCGGTTCGCCGCCGAATACGACGTCGACGTCACGATCGACACCTACGACAGCAACGAGGCGATGCTCGCCTCGCTCAAGGCCGGAACGCTCGGCTCCTACGACGTCGCCGTGCCGACCGACTACATGGTTCAGATCATGGCAGGCGAGGGACTGCTCGACACCTTCGCGCCGGCAGAGCTGTCGAACTTCGGCAACATCGCGCCGCAGTGGATCGACGTGGCCTTCGATCCGGGCCGCACCCATTCGATCCCCTATCAATGGGGCTCGACCTCGTTCGCCGTGAACCGCGACGTCTATCAGGGCGATATCAACTCGACGGCCATCGTCTTCGACCCGCCCGCCGAACTGGCCGGAACCATCAACGTGCTCGACAGCCAGGGCGAGGTCATGGCGCTCGCCGCCCTCCACCTCGGCATCCCGCAATGCTCGACCGACCGGGACCAGTTGCAGGCCCTCGACACGCTCCTCCAGACCGCGCGGGGCAGTTGGGCGTCGTTCGGGTCCGACACCGCCAAGGACGTGCTGGTCTCGGGCGACGCGGCGGTGGGGATGATCTTCAACGGTTTCTCCGCCAAGGCGCGCGAAGAGGGGGCCAACGTCGAATATTCCTATCCGGACGAGGGCTATGTCGTCTGGATGGACAATGTCGTCCTGCTCGCCGATGCGCCCAACCGCGCCAACGCGCTCCTCTTCATGGACTTCCTGCTCGAGCCCGAGAACATCGCCGCCGTCACCAACTATGCCCGCTATGCGGCGGGCGTCACCGGCGTCGAGCCGTTCCTCGACCCCGAGCTTGCCACCATGCCCGAGAACAACCCCCGCGTCGGTGCGGGAGAGGGCGTGTTCGTCGCGGTCTGCGATCAGGCGACGCAAGAGGTCTACGACCAGATCTGGACCCGTTTGCGGAGCTGATCCGCGCGCCCGCCGGGCCCGGATCCGGCGGGCGCACCCGATGGCACTGGCGACGGCCCCCTTGCCGGCGGTAAGAAAGGGCAGCCCCGTCCCCCGGGGCGCCAGGAAGGCCGCCGATGTTTCCCGTGTTCCAGATCCTCTTCGCGGTCTACTTCGTCTCCGTCACCGCCTTCATCGTCTCGGAAAACCGCACGCCCAAATCCACCTTTGCGTGGATGCTGCTGTTCTTCGTCCTGCCGGTCCTCGGCCTCGGCATCTACCTCTTCGTGGGGCGCGGCCCCGCCGCCTTCGTGCGCAAATACAAGGGCACCGAACAGGACATCCCCGAGGGCCTCGCGCACATCATCGACGACGTGGCCGAGGATCACCGGGCCACGCTGGCCCGCTTTGCCGACACCTGGCCCGCCGCCGCGCGCATCGCGACGCTGCTGCAATCCAACAACAACTCCCGCGTCACCACGCGCAACACCGTCACCGTCCTTCAGAACGCGACCGCCGCCTATCCCGCGATGCTGGCCGCGATGCGGGGGGCGACACATTCGATCCACCTGCATTATTATAGCTGGAACGCCGACACCTTCGGTATGCGCCTCCTCGATCTCTTGTCGCGCAAGGTCCGCCAGGGCGTCGAGGTGCGCATCCTCTACGATCCCGTCGGCAGTTTCTCGGCCCTCAGCCGCGCCTACCTGCGCCGGGCGCGTGCCGCAGGCATCGACATCCGCCCGTTCAACGAGATCTGGCGGCTGCACACGATCTCGTACCGCAACCACCGCAAGATCGCGGTGATCGACGGGCGCATCGGCTTTACCGGCGGTCTCAACATCGGCGATGAACACGTCGACGCGCCCGAGGGCTTCGCCCGCTGGCGCGACACCCATATCGAGGTGCGCGGCTCTGCCGTCTGGGCGCTACAGGGCGTGTTCCTCATCGACTGGATGAACGCCACCGACGAGGAACCGGACCCTGCACCCTACTTTCCCGAACTCGGCGACGATATCCCCGTGGATGGCCCAGACGGCGGCCTGCCCGTGCAGATCTGCCTCTCCGGTCCGGACAGCGAATACGAGGCGATACGGCAGCTTTACTTCGAGATGATAACCTCCGCTGAACGGGAAATCCTGATCCAGTCGCCGTTCTTCATCCTCGACGAGACCACGACCGAGGCGCTGAAGATGAAGGCGCTGTCGGGCGTCTCGGTGACGGTGATGATCTCAGCCGCCGGGCCGGGCCAGTTCCTGCCCTATTGGGCCGGCAACACCTTTGCCGCCGAGGTCGCGCATGCGGGCGTCGAGGTGCTGATGTACGACGCGGGCTATCTGCACGCCAAGACCATCGCCATCGACGGGCGCATCTGCTCGATCGGCTCGGCGAACTGGGACATCCGCTCGTTCAGCATCAACTACGAACTGACGGCGGTGATCTATGACGCTGGCATCGCCGGTCAGGTCGTCGCCGCCTTCGAGGCGGACCGCGCGGGATGCTGGCGCTTCGATCCCGCCGACTACGCCGCCCGGCCGCGCCTCGTCCGGTTCCGCGACAGCGTCGCCCGTCTCGCGGCCCCCCTCCTCTAGCGGAACCGCAATTCCGCCCGGATCGGCAGGTGGTCCGAGGCGAGACGTGCCGCGGGCGTGTCCACGGCGCCGGCCCGTGTCAGCGTGCAATGCGCCGAATGATAGATCCGGTCGAACCGGATCGTGGGCCGCCGCGTCGGAAAGCTGGGGCCGGTCGGCACCAGCGTCAGGACACGGGCGATCGGATCGAGGCTCGGCGGTGCGGCGCGCCAGGCGTTGAGATCGCCGGCGAGGACCGTCGGACCGTCCGGCAGGACATGCCCGGCCAGCAGACGCGCCTGCCGCCGCCGCTGCGCCGGGATCAGGCCCAGATGCGCGAGGATCAGGCGCAGGGGGCGCCCGTCGACCGACAGGTCCGCGATGACCGCGCCCCGAGGCTCGAGGCCCGGCAATTCCAGAGGGTTCATGTGGACCGCGTCGATCCCGTCCCGCAACAACAGCATGTTGCCATGCCACCCCAGCCCCGGCGCCTGCGGCGCGACGTCGACCGCGCGGAGCCCCGTCGCCCCGCCGATAGCGGCCACATCGAAGATCGCCTGCCGCCCCTTGAACCGGAAATCGGCCTCCTGCAACACGACGACATCGGCCTCCAGCCCGGCGATCACGCCCAGCACCCGTGCCGGATCGCGCCGCCCGTCGCGACCGATGGCCTTGCGGATGTTATAGCTGGCGATGGTCAGGCGGTCGGTCATGCAACCGGTCCAGGCCACGGCGGGCAAAAGACAGCCCGCCGCACCACCCGGATCAGGCGTGATCGGCCAGCGCCGCGACCAACGCCGCCTCGAAGATGTCGATCCCCTCGCCCACGATGGCATCCGAGGCCGTCAGCGGCACCATGATCCGGATCGCGTTGCCGTGCATCCCGCACGACAGCAGGATCAGTCCGCGTTTCAAGGCATGCGCCACCACCGCCTTGGTCAGGGCGGCATCCGGCGCCATGCTCGCCCGGTCCGTGACGAACTCCACCGCCAGCATCGCGCCGAGGCCGCGGATTTCCCACACCCGGTCGGGCGCCACCCGCGCCGCGATCTCGCCCAGACGCGCGCGGAACACCTCGCCCAGTGCGGTGGAGCGCGCCAGCAGCCCCTCGCCCTCGATCGCGTCGATCGCCGCCAGCGCCGCCGCGCAGGCCACCGGATTGCCGCCATAGGTGCCGCCAAGGCCGCCCGGCGCCAGCGCGTCCATCACGTCCGCCCGCCCGATCACGCCTGCCAGCGGATAGCCGCCCGCCATGGATTTGGCCACGGTAATCAGGTCCGGCACCACGCCCGAATGTTCGCACGCGAACCACGTGCCCGTCCGCCCGAACCCGGCCTGCACCTCGTCGGCGATGAAGAGGATCCCGTGCGCGTCGCAGATGTCGCGCAGCGCGCGCATCATCTCGAACGGCACCGGCGTATAGCCGCCCTCGCCCAGCACCGGCTCGACGATGATCGCCGCCACCCGGTCGGGCTGCGCGTCAGTGAGGAACAGGTTCTTCAGGCCCGTCAGTGCGTCCTGCACGGTGATCCCGTCGCGTTCGTTCGGGAACGGCGCGCGGAACACATCCGCCGGGAACGGCCCGACGTCCTTCTTGTAGGGCGACATCTTGCCCGTCATCCCCAGCGTCAGCAGCGTGCGCCCGTGATAGCCGCCGGTAAAGGCGATGATCCCCGGCCGCTTCGTCGCCGCCCGCGCGATCTTTACCGCGTTCTCCACTGCCTCGGCACCGGTCGTCACCAGCAGCGTCTTCTTCGGCGCATCCCCCGGCGCCAGCGCGTTCAGCCGTTCGGCCAGCGCCACATAGGGCTCGTAGGGGACGACCTGAAAACTGGTGTGGGTATAGAGATCCTCCTGCGCCTTGGCGGCGGCGACGACACCCGGATGGCGGTGCCCGGTGTTCAGCACCGCGATGCCGCCCGCGAAATCGACGTAGCGATTGCCCTCGACGTCCCACAGTTCGGCATTCTCGGCCCGGGCCGCATAGACCGCAGCGGCAGAGCCCACACCCCGCGCCACCGCCGCCTCGCGGCGGGCGACGAGGGCGGCGTTGGTCTGCGTCGACGTGGGGGCCGCAGGCGCGGAATGAACGGCTGCGGGGCGGGTCTTCTCGGCGGCGGTGGGGGTCATTGCAGGTCTCCTGGCGGGCGATGCGGCTACGCCGATCCTACGCCACATCCGCGCGCCCCGCCAGCCTTGCGCGCACCGCCGGGGACGGCGTCTCGACGGGGCGAAACGACCGCACGCGGTCTGCGTCAGCGTGTGAACGCCACCGCAAATCCCCCCGCCGCGACCGTGATGGCGCGCAGGCTCTGCCCCCCCGCGGTGGCATAGTCGAGCGTCACCGCCAGCGACGTGAACCGGAACGGCGACAGATGCCCGGGTCCCGCGGTCACGCGATAGTCGAGCTGGCAGGTCAGCGTGCCCCCGGTCGTGCTCTGGCTCGCCGTCTCGATCTCGATCACCCGGCGCCCGTCGTACAGGCGCAGGGGCGCCGGACAGCCGACCGCGTCGATCAGGCGCGCGAACCCCTCGACCGGATCGAGCACGTCCTCCGGCACCCGGGCCGGATCGGACAGGTCCGTGGCCTCGCCCGTCGGGCTGACCACCGTGTCGCGCACGCGCCCCGTATCGAGCAGGACCGAGATCACCCGGTCGTCGCTGCGTCCGATGTATTGCGTCACCGCCTCGCCCGCCTCGGTCCGCACGGGGCGCGACGTCGCCTCGAACCGGCCGTCGCCCACGCCGAGCGGCGTGTTGTCGAGGACCGACAGGAGGGTCGGGCCATCGCCGTCCCACGTCAGCGTCCCGAGTGTCCGGTCGCCCAGCGCCGCCGAGAACGTCACGGACTCCGCCGCCAGCGGCGTGCCGAGGACAAAGAACGCGGCCATCAGTGCGCGGCGAAAGTCGATGTGTGTCATGCCATTCTTTTCCGGTGATGTTCGGGGCCATGATAGGGGATCGGGGGACAGCCGACAGCCCGAAATGCGTTCCGCCCGATCAGGCCGGCGCATGTCCCACTGCGTTCGGGGACGATCGGGGTCCGTTCGGTTGTCGGGGCGTCTTGCTTGCGCAGCCCGAACAGCGGGACGGCGACACGGGAACGGGCCTTCCGACGGTGGGCGAAATCCGCCGACAACTGCCGCCGCAGGCCAACCGTCAAACCGCGAGACAGATCTGGTCGACGTCGTGCGCTGCCGACGCCAGCCCGGGCGCGCACGATGGCATCGTTGGCGCATGGTCCTTTGGACCTTCAGATCGGCCGAACCCCGGTCGCGGATGACAGCCGTCACCGCCCGTCGGCACACGACAATGGCGAAACGGGGGGGTCGGACGGCAAATTCAGGGGTGTTCGGCGGCATGCCCGAAAATCGAGGCAAAAGTCCGTCTTTATGAACCTTTACGCGCAGCTATGAGGAGAAAGATGTGGTGCCCAGGAGAGGACTCGAACCTCCACGTCCTTGCGGACACTGGCACCTGAAGCCAGCGCGTCTACCATTCCACCACCTGGGCAGGCCGTGTGGAGGGCGATCTAGGATGTGTGCCGGGGCGAGTCAAGCCGCAGCGGACGCGCTGCGGACGGCCCCGGAAACTTTGAAAATTTCCGACCGCGATTTCGTTGACAGAAATCGTCCTGAGAACCCGGCGCTACCCCTTCGTCCGCCCGCCGGTCGGGTCGTAGAGCGGCTTCAGCGAGGCCGTCGCCGGAACGCGTGTGCCGGCGACGTCGATCTCCCACGCCGACGCAAGCAGATCGGCGGGTTTCTCGCCTGTCGAGGGCACATAGCCGAGGCCGATTGCACCGCCGAGGTGGTGGCCATAGGCGCCCGACGTCAGGTGGCCGACGATGTCGCCGTTCCGCAGGATCGGTTCGTTGTGATAGAGCAGCGGCCCGGGGTCGGTCAGCAGGAACTGGAGCATCCGCCGGTCGAGTCCCGCCTCGCGCTTGGCCTCCACCGCCGCCCGGCCGACATAGTCGCCCTTGTCTCGGCCCAGCGCAAACCCGAGGCCCGCCTCGAGGACATGATCCTCGCTGGTGATGTCGTGGCCGAAATGGCGAAATCCCTTCTCGATCCGCCCCGAATCCATCATGTGCATCCCGCAGAGCTTCATCCCCACCTCCGCCCCGGCCCCGTGCAGCACGGCGAACGCGTGACGCGCCATGTCGGCGCCGACATAGACCTCCCAGCCGAGCTCGCCGACGTAGGAGACGCGGTGCACGCGGGCGAGGCCCATCCCGAACTCGACATGTTGCGCGGTGCCGAAGGGATTGACCTCGTTCGAGAAGTCGCCGGGCGAAACCATTTGCAGCAGCTCGCGCGAGCGCGGCCCCATGACCGCCAGCACCCCTTCGCCAGCCGTCACGTCGGTGACGACCACAGGCGCGTCCTCAAGATGCCGGCGCAACCAGGTCTCGTCGGCCAGGCGGGTCGCGGCAGGGGTGACGACGAGATAGGCGGTTTCGGACAGACGGGTGACGGTCACGTCGGCCTCGATGCCGCCGTTGACGTTGAGGAACTGGGTATAGACGATCTTGCCCGCAGGCACCGCCAGATCGGCGCCGCAGACGCGGTTCAGGAAGGTTTCGGCGCCGCGGCCCTCGACCCGGATCTTGCCGAACGACGACATATCGTAGACGCCGACGCCCGAGCGCACGGCGGCCAGTTCGGCGGCGACGTTGTCGAAGAAGTTCTGGCGTTTCCACGAATAGCGGTAGTCGCGGTCCTGACCCTCACGCGCGAACCAGTTCGCGCGCTCCCACCCCGCCAGTTCGCCGAAGACAGCGCCTTGCGCGGCAAGCTGGTCGTGGAACGGGGTGTGCCGGATGCCGCGCGCCGTGGCCTTCTGGCGGTAGGGATAATGGTCGGCGTAGAGCAGGCCGAGGGTCTCCTTCGACCGCTCGAACAGGTAGCGCCGGTTGCCCTGGAACGGCTGCATCCGGGAAATGTCCACGTCGCCCAGATCGAACGGCTTTTCGCCCGCGTCCATCCATTGCGACAGCGCCATGCCGGCGCCGCCCGCCGACTGGATCCCGATCGAGTTGAACCCGGCGGCGACCCAGACATTGTCCATCTCGGGTGCCAGCCCCAGATGATAGGCGTCGTCGGGGGTGAAACTCTCGGGGCCGTTGAAGAAGGTGTGGATACCCGCCTCGGCCAGCATCGGCAGGCGGTTCACCGCCTTCTCGAGGATCGGCTCGAAATGGTCGAAATCCTCGGGAAGCTGGTCGAATTCGAAATCCTCGGGAATGCCATCCATTGCCCAGGGCCTGGCGTTCGGCTCGAACGCGCCGAGCAGCATCTTGCCTGCGTCCTCCTTGTAATAGGCACATTCGTCGGGCACCCGCAGCACCGGCATCTGGGTCAGACCGGGGATCGCCTCGGTGACGATGTAAAAGTGTTCGCAGGCATGGAGCGGCACGCTGGTGCCGAGCATCCGGCCCACCTGATGCCCCCACATCCCCGCACAATTCACCACATGCTCGCAGGCGATGGTCCCGCTGTCCTCGCCCGATTGCCAATCGACGCCCGTGATCCGGCGCCCCGCGCGGCGCACGCCCGTCACCTTCGTCCGCTCCGCGACGACCGCACCGCGCATCCGCGCGCCCTTGGCCAGCGCCAGTGCGATGTTCGCCGGATCGCCCTGCCCGTCGAGCGGCAGCCAGACACCCGCCGTCACGCCGTCGATGTTCAGATGCTCATAGCGCGCCTTCACCTCGGCGGGCGAGATCTCCTCGACCTCGACGCCGAAGGCGCGCGCCATCGCGGCCTGCCGGAATATCTCCTCGCGCCGCTCTGCGGTCAGCGCCGTCGTGATCGATCCCACCCGGCGGAACCCGGTGGCGACACCCGTCTCTGCCTCGAGGTTGCCGTAGAGTTCCTGAGAATACTTCGCCAGCCGCGTCATGTTCGCCGTCGCGCGCAGTTGCGCGATGAGGCCCGCCGCGTGCCAGGTGGTGCCCGACGTCAACTGCTTGCGCTCGAGCAGCACCACGTCGGTCCAGCCGAGTTTGGTGAGGTGCCAGGCCACCGAACAGCCGATCACCCCGCCCCCGATGATGACGACCCGCGCCTTGTCCGGTAAGGTCATTTTTCTTCCAGCCCTTTTTGACTAAACGCCCCGGCCCGGGATCCTTCGGGCCGGAAATATCCTCGGGGGGTGAATTGGCCCAAGGGGCCAAGAGGGAACAGACAGCCCCCCCCTTTCCCCGTTACGCCCGCAACCGCACGTTCTCCGGATCCCAGAGTGCCGCATCGCCGCGCACCGTCGCGGGCACTCTCTTCCCGAATATCTCCACCGTCAGTGCCGTCCCCGGCACGGCCAGATCGGGCCGCAGCATCCCCAGCGCGACCGAGGCATCCACGCGATACCCGTAGGCGCCCGACGTCACCTCACCCACGATCTCGTCGCCGTGAAAGATCATCGACATGTAGGGCGCATCGGTGTCGCCGGGTTCGTCGAGCGTGAGGGCGGTGAAAATCTTCTTCACACCGCGCTGTCTTTCGGCCTGCATCGCCGCCTTGCCGGGAAAGCCGGTCGCCTTGTCGAGTTTCGACGAACCGGTCCAGCCCCAGTTCCAGCAGCGAATAATCCGTCGACAGATCCCCTTTCCACGCCTTGTAGCCCTTTTCGATCCGCATCGAATTGAGCGCCCACATGCCGAAAGGCCGCACCCCCGCAGCCAGCAGGGCGTCCCATATCGTGGGCATCGCGTCGGGGGCCCAGTGGATCTCCCACCCAAGTTCGCCCGCGAAGGACACCCGCAGGAGGGCGCAATCCTGTCCCGCGACCTGCCCTTCGAAACTCGCGCCAAGCCAGCCGCGCGACAGGTCGTGGCCGGTCGTCAGCGGCGCCAGAACCTCGCGTGCCTTGGGGCCCGTCACCAGCAGGCACTCGACCTCGGCGGTGCGATCGGTGACGGTGATCCCCGCAGGCGCCGCGCGCGAGAGCAGTTCGAGGTCGTGCCACTGCGCCACGGCGGCGGTGATGAGCCGGACCTCGTCGTCCCCGTGCACCATAACGGACATCTCCGTCAGGCATCGCCCCCGGTCGTCGGCGAAATAGGCCAGCCCCATGCGCCCCGGCGGCGGCAGCGGAGAGGCGGTCAGGCCATCGACGAAATCGCGCGCACCCGGGCCCGCGACCGTGAACCGGCTGAACCCGGTGATCGGCAGCATCCCGCAGTGGTCGCGCACCGCCGCGCATTCCGCGCGGATCCGGGCCTCCCACGGCCCCGACCGGTCCCAGGTCTCGGTTGCGTCGACAGAGGTATCGTCACCGGGGTACGCGAACCAGTTCGCCCGCTCCCAGCCGTTGTAGGCGCCAAACTGCGCGCCCGCATCGACCAGCCGCGAGTGCAGCGTCGACTGCTTGCAATCTCGCCCGGCGGGCCAGGATTTCCACGGAAAATGCATCGCATATTCGTGGCCGTAGGTCTCGACGGCGCGTGCGTGGCAATAGCGCTGGTCGGCATGGTCGGTAAACCGGCGCGGATCGCAGGACCACATGTCCCACTCGGTCCGCCCCTCCATGATCCATTCCGCCGCGACCTTGCCCGCGCCGCCGCCTTGGGTGATGCCGAATGTGAACACGCAGGCCTCGAAGGCATTGGGCACCCCCGGCATCGGCCCCAGCAGCGGCAGGCCGTCCGGCGCATAGGGGATCGGCCCGTTGATGACGCGGCCGACGCCTGCGGTGCCCAGCACCGGCACCCGCGCCATCGCGTCCTCGATATACCACTCCAGCCGCTCCAGATCGTCGGGGTAGAGCTGGAACGAAAAGTCCTCTGGCATCGGATCGTCGGGCGTCACCCAATGCGCGCGGCAGTTGCTTTCATAGGGGCCGAGGTTCAGGCCGTTCTTGTCCTGCCGCAGGTAATAGGACGAATCCACATCCCGCAGCAGCGGCACCTTTCGGCCATTCTCGACGGTCCACGCCGCGATCTCGGGGATCTCCTCGGTCAGGAAATACTGATGGCTCATCGTCACCATCGGCACGGTGCGGCCACCGAACGGCCGAAACCACTCGCCGACCCTCTGGGCATAATACCCCGCCGCGTTCACCACCTTCTCGCAGCGGATATCGCCCTTGTCGGTATGGACGATCCATTCGCCCCTCTCGCGGCTGACCCCCGTGGCACCGCAGAACCGTTCGATCCGCGCGCCCAGCGTGCGCGCCCCCTTGGCCAGCGCCTGCGTCAGTTGCGCCGGGTCGATATCCCCGTCGCCCGGATCCCAGAGGCCGCCGACAAGGTCGTGCGTCTCGAGGAACGGATAGGTCGCCTTCATGTCGGCAAGGTCCATCATCTCGAGGGCCATGCCCTGGCTCCGCCCCATGCCGCGCGCCCGCTCGAACTCCTGCATCCGCTCCTTCGTATGCGCCAGCCGGATCGACCCGGTGACGTGGTAGTTCATCGGATAATCCACCGCCTCGGCGAGGCCCGCATAGAGCGACAGCGAATGGCGCTGCATGTTCATCACCGCCCAGGAGGTGCTGAACGACGGACAATTGCCCGCCGCGTGCCACGTCGACCCGGCGGTCAGCTCGTTCTTCTCCAGCAGGACGCAGTCGGTCCACCCGGCCAATGCGAGATGGTAAAGCGTCGAGACGCCGACGACGCCACCGCCGATGATGACCACGCGGGCCTGTGTCGGAAACTCACCCATCCTCGCGCGCCTCCTGCGGCAGGCCGTCGGCGATGTCGTAGTAATCGCCCTTGTCCGCGACGAAGATGTGCCGCGCCAGCCGCAGGCCGGTCGGCCCGTCGAGCGCGCCCATCGCCACGCCACATCCCATCCTCGCCGTGCGCTTTCCAGAACAGGAGCGAGCCGCAGGTCGCACAGAACCCGCGCTCGGCGATGGTGCTCGCGGCATACCAGCGCGGTGCGCCGGTGATCTTCAGGTCATCAAGCGCCACGGTCACCGCCGCCCAGTAGTGGCCAGACTGCTTGCGGCATTGGCTGCAATGGCATGCCGCCGCATCGCGCGCGGTGCCGGTCGCCTCGAACCGCACCCCCCCGCACAGACAACTTCCCTTCAGCATCCCATCCTCCCCTCAATACACCGGCGGCGCGATCACCCAGATCGCCACGCAGGGCGCCGCATAGGGATTCGCCCACCGAAATGGCTCGCCCCGCACCCGAAAACTGTCGCCCGCGCCGAGGGAGAAATCGCGCCCGCCGATCCACAAATCGAGGCGCCCCGACACGATATATCCGACCTCCTGCGTCGGCCGCTGCACCGCGTGGTCGATCCGCGCCCCCGGCTCGAACACCGACCGCACCACCTCGAAGGCATCGGTCAGATCCGGCGAGAGCAACTCCTCGACCAGCCCCGCCGCCCGGCTGCCGATCGGGCGCCGCGCGCCGGCGCGGACGATATGTCCCGCCTCGTCGGCGCGGCCTGTAACCGCGAACAGGCTCGACACGGATACATCCAGCAGGCCCGCAATCTGCCGCAGGTCGGAAATCCCCGGTGCCGACAGATCCCGCTCCACCTGACTGAGCCAGCCGACCGACCGCCCCAGCGCCGCCGCCATCCCCTGCAACGTCAGCCCCCGCGCGCGTCGCAGCGCGCGCAGGTCGGCGCCGAGGGTCCGGGACATCGATTCGTGTCGCACGCCGCCTCCATGAAATTCCAACTGATAATTTCATGACACGAGACCAGCCCGGCACCAAGCGAAATCAGGACGCACCCCCTGCATTTCACGTTGCCATAACAACTCCCGCCGGAGGCTCCGACCTACCCGTCGAACACCGCCGCCAGGATGTCGCGCAACGCCGCCGCATCCGTCGCGTCGAACGCATCGGGCCCGTCACTGTCGATATCGAACACCCCGATCAGCGCGCCGTGCCGGAACACCGGCAGCACGATCTCGGACCGGGTCGACGACGCGCAGGCGATGTGGCCCTCGAACGCCTCGACATCCGGCACGATCTGCACCTCGCCGGTCCGCGCCGCCGCGCCGCAGACCCCGCGCGAGAACGGGATGACCAGACAGCCGTGGCCGCCCTGATAGGGCCCGATCTTCATCAGGCCGGGCGCCACGACGCGGTAGAACCCGGTCCAGTCGAAACGGTCGTCGGCGTGGTGCACCTCGCAGGCCACCGTCGCCATCAGGGCCACGACATCGTCCTCGCCCGCCGTGAGGGCCGCGACCGTCTGCGCCAGCGCTGCATAATCTACCCGCATTTCACCCCCATCGTTTCCGATACCGAAACCCATCGTTTCGGCTTCTCGCGAATGACCACAGTTCCGCCGGAAACCCACCCCAGTGCAGCCACCTCGCAGGGTCATACCGGACCTCGTAGCTGCATAGCTTCCCCCGGCGTCGCACGACATAGCCCCCACCCAGTGTGCGGCGCCGGGGCTCTTTGCACACAATTCCCCACCATCCCTCGGCCGTGCGATGACGCGCTCACGCGGTCGCCTGCTCGGCGGCTGAATTGCTGCCGGGATCGGTGCGCGTGGTCGGCAGGCGGCCCCTCGATACGCAAAGACGCCGCTGCTACCCCGCCGCGCGGAACCACGCCACGATGCGCGCCCGTTCCTCGTCGGTGATATAGGTCCGGTTGCCGGGCGGCATCGCGTGGCTGAGGCCCGCCTGAAAATAGATCTCGCGCGCATGGACCGCGATCTGCCCGTCGGTCTCGAGCATCACGCCCTTGGGCGGCCAGACCATCCCCTCCCACGACGGCTCGGCCCCGTGGCACATCGAACAACGCCCGCGCACGATATCCGCCACCTCGGCGAACCCCGCCGCCTGCGCGTACCGTGCGCCCGCCGCCGGAACCGGCGCCGCCGCCGCCTCTGCGTCATAGGCATAGAGGCGCGGCGACGACAGCCACGCGATGACCAGGAACAGCACCACCGTCGCCCCCCAGGTCCAGTGCGGGTGCCCCTTGCGCATGTGCACGGTGTTGAACCAGTGCCGGATCGTCACCCCCATCAGGAACACGAGGCAGGCGATGATCCAGTTGAACTCGCTCGCGAAGGCCAGCGGATAGTGGTTCGACAGCATCAGGAAGATCACCGGCAGCGTCAGGTAATTGTTGTGGGTGCTGCGCTGCTTGGCGATCTTGCCGTATTTCGGATCGGGCTTGCGCCCCGCGATCAGGTCGGCGACGACGACGCGCTGGTTCGGCATGATGACGAAGAACACGTTGCCGGTCATGATCGACGCGGTGAACGCCCCCAGATGCAGCAGCGCGGCGCGGCCCGTGAACACCTGCACATAGAACCACGACATCGCGATCAGCACGAGGAACAGGCCCAGCATCAGCCGCGTCGGCTCGTCCCCGAACCGGCTCTTGCAGATGAGGTCGTAGACCACCCAGCCGAACGCGAGCGAGGCCATCGAGATCCCCGCCGCCTGCCAGACCGGAATGTCGAGGACATCCGGATCGACGAGGAACAACTCGCCGCCGAGGTAATAGACGAGCACCAGCAGCGTGAACCCCGAGAGCCAGGTCCAGTAGCTCTCCCATTTGAACCAGACGAGGCCGTCGGGCATCGACGCAGGGGCGACGAGATACTTCTGCACGTGATAGAACCCGCCGCCATGCACCTGCCACTCCTCGCCGTCCGCCCCCGAGGGCAGCGCGCGGTCCCGGTGCAGCCCGAGGTCGAGGGCGATGAAATAGAACGACGACCCGATCCACGCGATGGCCGTGATGACATGCAGCCAGCGCACCGCGAATTCGAGCCAGTGCATCAGGAGGGCGGCGTCATACATCGCTCAACTCCCCCGGTACGTCGAATACCCATAGGGCGAGAGCAGCAGCGGCACATGATAATGCGCGTCCGGGTCCGCCATGCCGAAGCGGATCGGGATCTCGTCGAGGAACAGGGGCGTCTCCACCACCTGCCCGGTGGCCCGCAGATAGTCGCCCGCAAAGAACACCAGCTCGTAGCGCCCCGGCTCGAACCGCGCCTTGGGCAGGATCGGCGCGTCGGTGCGGCCGTCGGCATTGGTCGTGACCTCGGCCAGCCTGCGGTCGCTGTGGCCCGAACGCCAGTGCAGTTCGATCCGCATCCCCGCCGCCGGACAGCCGCGCGCGGTGTCGAGGACATGGGTGGTCAGGTATCCGTCGGACATCGTATCTCCTCGTCTCCTGCGGACATTCCCCCGCGCCGCCGCCGCTTGCAAGCCCCCGGCGCGCAGGCATAGGGTCTGCGCCATGACCGCCGCGCCAGACCCGAAGCCCCCCCGATATCCCCGCGACATGCGCGGCCATGGCCCCAATCCGCCCGATGCCGCATGGCCCGGCGGCGCGAAGATCGCGGTGTCGATCGTGGTCAACTACGAGGAGGGCGGCGAGAACAACATCCTGCACGGCGACGCCGCCTCCGAGGCGTTCCTGTCCGAGATCGTCGGCGCCACCCCCTGGCCCGGACAGCGCCACTGGAACATGGAATCGATCTACGACTACGGCGCTCGCGCCGGGTTCTGGCGGCTGCACCGCCTTCTCGCCGACACGCCCGTCACCGTGTTTGGCGTCGCCACCGCACTCGCCCGCGCGCCCGAACAGGTCGCCGCGATGCAGGACGCCGGCTGGGAAATCGCCAGCCACGGCCTGAAATGGGTCGAGCACAAGGACATGCCCGAGGCCGAGGAGGCCGCGCAGATCGCGCTGGCGATCCGGCTGCACGCCGAGGTGACGGGGGCGGCACCGCGCGGCTGGTATACCGGACGGTGCAGCATGAACACCGTGCGCCTGACCGCCGGGACGGGGCAGTTCGACTGGATTTCGGACACCTACGACGACGACCTGCCCTACTGGAAACGCATCGGCGACCGCGACCAGATCGTCATTCCCTACACGCTCGACTGCAACGACATGCGCTTCGCCACGCCGCAGGGGTTCAATTCCGGCGACCAGTTCGAGGCCTATCTGCGCGACACCTTCGACACGCTCCATGCCGAGGGGGTCGACCGCGCGCCGAAGATGATGTCGGTCGGCCTGCACTGCCGCCTCGTCGGACGGCCCGGGCGGATCGCGTCGCTGAAGCGGTTCCTCGCCCACGCCCGCGCCCACGACGGCGTCTGGTTCGCGACCCGCGCGCAGATCGCGGCGCATTGGGCGGCGACCCATCCGCCCGCGCCCCGCGACCGCCCGAGCGAAATGGACCGCGCCACCTTCGTCGCCCGCTTCGGCGGCATCTACGAACATTCGCCCTGGGTCGCCGAGCGTGCCCACGCCCTCGAACTCGGCCCCGCGCATGACAGCGCCGCGGGCCTCTCGAACGCGATGGCACGCGCCTTTCGCGCGGCACCGCAGGACGAGCGCCTCGCCGTCCTCGTCGCCCACCCCGATCTCGCGGGCAAACTCGCCGCCGCGCAACGCCTGACCGCCGACAGCACCGCTGAACAGGCGAGTGCCGGCCTCGATGCCCTCACCGACGACGAGCGCGCGGCCTTCACCGCGCTCAACGCGCACTACGTCGCCCGCTTCGGCTTCCCCTTCATCATCGCCGTGCGCGAGAACACCAAGGCGAGCATCCTTGCCGCCTTTGCCCAACGCCTGAACAACACCCCCGAACAAGAGTTCGCCGCCGCCTGCGCCCAGGTCGAACGGATCGCGCTGCACCGGCTCAAGGCCCTGATATGAATACCTATTACACGCCCAAGGGCGGCCTGCCCGACCAGAACACCCGCAGCCGCGACCGCGCGATCCTGACCACGGCCTACGCCGTCCTGCCGCGCGATACCCTATCGTCGATCACCGCCAGCGCCCTGCCCGGCTGGGACGGGGCGACGGCATGGATCCTCGCGCGCCCGCTGACCGGCTTCGCCGAAACCTTCGCGCAACTGATCGTCACCCTCGCCCCCGGCGGCGGCGCCGCAGCGCCCGAGCCCGACGCTGGTGCCGAGGCCGCTCTCTTCGTCCTCGACGGCACACTGGCACTCGACATCGACGGCACCGCCCATGTCCTCGCCCCCGGCGCCTTCGCCTATGTGCCGCCCGGCGCTGCATGGTCGGTCCACACCCACGACGGCGCGAGCTTCGTCTGGGTCCGCAAGCGCCATGTGCCTGCCCCCGGCCTCGACCTGCCGGACGCACTCGTCACCAGCGACGCGGACGTGGCCCCCACCCCGATGCCCGGCACCGAGGGCAAATGGGCAACGACCCGCTTCATCGACCCCGCCGACCTGCGCCATGACATGCACCTGAACATCGTGACATTCCAACCCGGCGCCACCATCCCCTTTGCCGAGACCCACGTGATGGAGCATGGCATCTACATCCTTCAGGGCCGCGGTAACTATCTGCTGAACGACACCTGGGTCGAGGTCGAGGCAGGCGATTTCCTCTGGCTGCGCGCCTTCTGCCCGCAGGCCTGCTATGCCGCCGGTCCCGGCCCGTTCCGCTATCTGCTCTACAAGGACGTGAACCGCCTCCCCTCCCTCCGCCTCGCCGACCTCTGAGGAAATCGCGCCCCCGTTCACGTTGCCACAACAACTCTCGGGGGGTCCGGGGGGCAGACAGCCCCCCGGTCCGACATCAGCCCACAGGCGCCATGATCGACATTTTCGCAACCCCCCTGACGCCCGCCGACTTCGCCCCCTTCGGCGACATCCTCGACGCGTCCGGCCCGCCGGACCGCCTCATCAACGAGGGCCTCTGCGGCCGCCACCACGACCGCGCGCGGCTCGACTTCGGCGAGGGCCGCGCGGGCATCAGTCTCTTCGACGCCACGCCGCGCAGCCTGCCCTATGAATGCACCCTGCTCGAGAGGCACCCGGACGGCTCGCAGGCATTCCTGCCGCTGCATGCCCATCCATTCCTCGTGATCGTCGCCCCCGACGCGGGCGGCGTGCCCGGCCCGGCGCGCGCATTCCTGACGGCGCCGCATCAGGGCATCAACCTCGCGCGCGGCACCTGGCACGGCGTGCTGACGCCACTCGCCGCTCCGGGCCTGTTCGCCGTCATCGACCGGATCGGCGACACCCCGAACCTCGAGGAATATCCTCTGCCGGTGCCCTATCTGGTGCACGGATAGCTGCATCCGCCGCAAATTCCGGCAGACTCGCGCCGGTGCCGTGCCATTTTCTTGCGTCGGCCCCGGCGCGCGCCTAGCGTTTGCGCAACCGCCACGCAAACGAGCGGTCGCATCATGAACGGGGACACAATGGCCAGCACGATCGCAACCGCGGCGCAACTCCGCGATCCGAACTATACGCCGCCGTTCTATCAGGCGATCCCGCTGGGCATCCAGCATGTCATGGCGATGTTCGTCGCCAACGTCACGCCTGCGATCATCGTCGCGGGGGCGGCGGGATTCGGCTTTGGCTCGAACTCGCCCGATTTTCCGGAACTGCTCTACCTCATCCAGATGTCGATGCTGTTCGCGGGCATCGCCACGCTGTTCCAGACCATCGGCGCGGGCCCGGTCGGCGCGCGTCTGCCGATCGTGCAGGGCACGTCCTTCGCGTTCATCCCGATCATGATCCCGCTGGTCCAGGGCAAGGGCGTCGACGGCCTTGCCGCCCTCTATACCGGCATCGTCATCGGCGGCTGCTTCCACTTCTGCCTCGGCCTCGTGATCGGCAGGATCCGCTTCGCCCTGCCGCCGCTCGTCACCGGCCTCGTCGTCACGATGATCGGCCTCGCCCTCGTCCGCGTCGGGATCCAGTATGCGGCAGGCGGCGTGCCCGCCATCGGCACGCCGGAATATGGCTCGCTGCTGAACTGGGGCGCCGCCCTCGTCGTCATCTTCGTGACCTTGGCGTTGAAGTTCTTCGCGCGCGGCATGCTGTCGATCTCGGCGGTGCTGGTCGGCCTCGTCGCAGGCTATGCCTATGCGATGGCGACCGGGATGCTGACCACCGGGGCGGTGGCCGGGTCGTGGAACGGCGCCGCCGCCTTTGCCCTGCCGGTGCCCTTCAAATACGGGTTCGAGCTGTCGGTCGCGGCGATCATCGGCTTTTGCCTCATGGCGGTCGTCTCGGCCATCGAGACGGTCGGCGACGTGTCCGGCATCACCAAGGGCGGCGCGGGGCGCGAGGCGACGGCGGACGAGATCAGCGGCGCCACCTTCGCCGACGGTCTGGGCACCGCGGTCGCCGGCGTGTTCGGCGGCCTGCCCAACACCAGTTTCAGCCAGAACGTCGGCCTCGTGGCGATGACCGGCGTGATGAGCCGCCATGTCGTCACCTGGGGCGCGCTCTTCCTCATCGTCTGCGGCCTCGTGCCCAAGGTCGGCTCGCTGATCCGCACGGTGCCGATCGAGGTGCTGGGCGGCGGCGTGATCGTGATGTTCGGCATGGTCGTGGCGGCGGGCATCTCGATGCTGTCGGACGTCGAGTGGAACAAGCGCAACATGGTGATCTTCGCCATCTCGCTGTCGGTCGGCCTCGGCCTGCAACTCGAGCCCGGGGCAGTCATCTACCTGCCCGACTGGGCGCAGGTGTTGATGACGAGCGGTCTGCTGCCCGCCGCGTTCATCGCCATCGTGCTCAATCTGGTGCTGCCCGAGGAATTGTCCGAAGAGGCGACCGAAGAGGTTTCGGGCGGCATGGCCGGGCACGGCGCGGGCCTGCGCTAGGCGCCCCGCGATACGCGCGGCAAAGGGGGGTGCAGATGGTCGCACCCCCCTTTATCTTCGGCTTTCGGACATACATCACGTGTCATAAGACACCGAGTTCCAGCCCGAGGACCGCACCATGATGGACGCCCTTCTCCTGTCGCGCATCCAGTTCGCGGCCAATATCTCGTTCCACATCCTGTTTCCGACGATCACCATCGCGCTCGGCTGGGTGCTGTTCTACTTTCGCGTGCGGTTCAACGCGTCGGGCGACGACAAGTGGATGAACGCCTATATGTTCTGGGTAAAGGTCTTCGCTCTGTCGTTCGCGATGGGCGTCGTCTCGGGCATCACCATGTCGTTCCAGTTCGGCACCAACTGGCCCGGGTTCATGGAGACGGTGGGCAACATCGCGGGACCGCTTCTTGCCTACGAGGTGCTGACGGCGTTCTTCCTCGAGGCGGTGTTCCTCGGGATCATGCTGTTCGGCGCGCGGCGCGTTTCGGCGCTCGTGCATACCACCGCCACCTTCCTCGTCGCCTTCGGCACCTCGATGTCGGCCTTCTGGATCATCGTCCTGAATTCGTGGATGCACACCCCGCAGGGGTTCGAGATGATCGACGGCGTCGCCTACGCGACCGACTGGTGGGCGATCGTGTTCAATCCCTCGATGCCCTACCGTTTCGTGCACATGATGCTGGCGTCCTTCCTGACCGTCAGCTTCCTCATCGCCGGCGTGTCGGCGTTCCGCCTGCTCATCGGCGGCGAGACGCGCGGCGTGAAGTCGGCGTTGCGCACCGCCCTCGTGGCCGCCGCCCTGCTGATCCCGGCGCAGATATACGTCGGCGACCTGCACGGCCTGAACACCCTCGAGTATCAGCCGCAGAAGGTTGCCGCCATGGAAGGCGTCTGGGAGACGGAAGCGGGCGCGCCTCTTCTGCTGTTCGCGATCCCGAACGACGCCGAACGGCGCAACGACTATGAGATCGGCATCCCCGGCCTTGCGTCCTTCATCCTGACGCACAAATGGGACGGCGAGATCCGCGGCCTGAACGAGTTCGTGGCCGAGGACGGCACGCTGCTGCATCCGCGCGTCCTGCCGGTGTTCTGGTCGTTCCGGGTCATGGTCGGCACCGGCGTGCTGATGCTGCTGGTAAGCTGGGGGTCGGTTGCCCTGATGCTGCGGCGCGATCCGGTTACGGGCGGGCGGCGCTGGGCGGACGGGATCCCTCGGGTCGCGCTCTACGGCCTCGTGGCGATGACCTTCGCGGGGTGGCTCGCCACGCTTGCGGGCTGGTACACGACCGAGATCGGGCGGCAGCCGTGGCTCGTGCAGGGGGTGCTGACCACCGAAATGGCGGTCGCCGACGTGCCCGCCCCCTTCGTGGCGACCTCGCTTCTGGCCTACCTCATGGTCTATGCGATCTTGCTCGGTGCCTATATCCTCGTGATCTTCTACCTTGCGAAAAAGGCATCGAAGGGCGAATCCATCGGCCAGGAGGTGCCCGCGTCCGAGGAGGCGACCGTCCGGGCGATGCCTGCGGAATAGGGAGAGAGCGACGTGGAAACCTTTGGCGATCCGACGGTCTGGCTGCCCTTCGTCTTTGCCGCCCTCATGGGGGTGTCGATCCTGATCTACGTCGTCCTCGACGGGTTCGATCTGGGCGTCGGCCTGCTGTTCCCCTTTGCGGGCGAGGGCGACAAGGACAAGATGATCGCCGCCATCGGCCCGTTCTGGGACGCCAACGAGACCTGGCTGGTGCTGGCCATCGGCATCATGCTGGTGGCCTTTCCCGCCGCGCACGGCACGATCCTGACGGCCCTCTACCTGCCGGTCGCGATCATGCTCATCGGCCTCATCATGCGCGGCGTCGCGTTCGAGTTCCGGGTAAAGGCGCCGCTGGCGTGGAAGCGGCTGTGGAACAACGTGTTCTTCGCAGGCTCGCTGATGACGTCGCTCAGCCAGGGGTTCATGCTGGGCATGTATGTGATGGGCCTGACGTGGACGTGGACACATTTCGGATTTGCGCTGGTGACGGCGGCGTTCCTTACCGTGGGATACAGTTTCATCGGCGCGACGTGGGTCATCCACAAGGCGGAAGGGCAGTTGCAGGCCAAGGCCATCGGCTGGGCCAAGGGCGGGATCTGGGGCCTCGTCCTCGGCATCGCGGCGATCTCGGCGGCGACGCCCTTCGTGTCGCAGCGCATCTTCGACAAGTGGTTCTCCTGGCCCGAGATGCTCTGGCTGTCGCCGCTGCCGATCCTGTCGGGTGTTCTGGTGCTGGCGCTCTGGGCGTCGTTGCGGGCGATGCCGTTTGGCGACGACCGCCGGTCGTGGACGCCCTTTGCGCTGGCCACCTGCCTTTGGATGCTGGCGTTCGGCGGCATGGCCTACAGCTTCTATCCCTATGTCGTGCCCGATGTCCTCACGATCTACGAGGCGGCCAGCGCGCCCGAAAGCCTGTTCATCATCCTGATCGGCACGGCCTTCGTGCTGCCGACGATCCTCGGCTATACGGTCCTCGCCTATTACATCTTTCGCGGCAAGGCGACGGAACTGCGCTACGACTGATCGCCGGTATCCGTCGGGCCGCCGTCCGGCACGGGCGGGGCCCGCCATCCCGCCTCAGGGCGCCGCCGCACCCACGCTGAGGCTGAGCATCGGCCCCGCCGCGGAGGTCGGCATCCTGATTGCCGGGCGCTGTGCCGTGCAGGCGGCGCTCAACGGGGCGAGGGCGGCGCGGACATGGGCGATGGCCAGCGCGCGGGCGGTCGGCGCCACCGTGCCCGCGACCACGGCGTCGAGGACGCGGGGCAGATACTGGCTGATGAGGGTCGGGGGAATGTCGACCCCGTCGAGAGCGGCGAAGAGGGCGGCCACCGCCGCCACCGCCTTCGGATGCGTCCAGTAGAACCGTATGCGGTCGGCATAGCTGTAGTGTCGCTGGATCGCCTGTTCGGCCGCCGTGCCGCCGATATAGGGCTGCCAGTTGGCGGGCGCCGATTGCAGGGCGGCCTCCATCGCCGTGTGCAGCGCGGTCGCGCGATATCCGGGGTAATGTCCCGCGATGAGGTCGAGGCCGTAGAGCGCCTCGCGCAGCGCGAAGGTCAGGCCCGGACCGGCCTTGAGGATGCCGAACCCGCCCCGGACCATGAGCGCCAGTGCGGCCGCGCCCTGATGGTCGACCGCTTGCGCCTCGAGGGTGATGCCGCCCGTCTCGGTCCGCCAGTGCGACAGCGGCGCGCAGGCGGCGGCATCGAACGGCGTCACATCGGCGTGGCCGAACCCGGTGCCGGGCCGCGCGACGAGGGCCACGACGCGGTCGAACGCCTCTTCCTGACCCTGCGCGCCGAACGCCTCCCGGTGCAGGCGCAGCGTCTCGCCGGCCTCTTGCGGGGTCGTCGGGTGCGGCACCATGCCCGCCTCGGACGCGAGGACCAGCGGGGCGGCATCGCTGCCGATGACATAGACCGGTCGTTCGAGGCCGAGTTCCTTGGCGGTATCCTCTGCCGCCTTGACCAGTTTCGCTGCCCGCTTGGCGATCAGACCCGGCGGCAGCGGCACAGGATCGCCGCTGCACGGAGTCGAGGCGTCGAGGTGCAGTTTGCCAAAGCCGGCGCGGACATAGGCGCGCACCTGCTCGACCGCGCGGTCGAGGGCGTTCTCGGGCGTATCGTGGCGCCAGGGCGCGGGTCCGAGGTGGTCGCCGCCGAACAGGATCCGGTCGAAGGGGAACGACAGCCCCTCGGCGATGTCGAGGACGAGGGCGCGGAAATCGTCGGGCGACAGGCCGGAATAGCCGCCATCCTGATTGACCTGATGGCCCGTCGCCTCGATCACCGCGACCTGTCCGGTCGCCGCCGCCTCGGTCAGGGCCGCCTCGATGACCATCGGATGCGCGGTGCAGACGGCGACGACACCGCGGTGCCAGCCACCGTCATGTGCGGACCCGAGGTCGCGCACGGCGCCGATGCTGTCGCTCGTCTTCGTCATCGGTGCATCCCCCTGCCCGCGGCGCGGCCTCTGCCCGCCCGTTTCGGAACCCTAGCCGCCCCTCTCGCCATCGGCAATCGGGCGCCTCTGCGCACCGCAACCGCCGGTGGTGCCTTGCGCTCCTACCCGGGCCTCCGCACAGTGGCGACGCGGCGCCGCGCGAGGCGAGCGATCGGCGATGAATACAGCACCCGTGGAGCAAATGGTCAGACCGATATCCGAAATACGCAAACCCGAGATCGTCGCCGGTGCCATCGCCGCCCTGAACAAGCATGGCCTGTCGATGATTTCGTTCGACCTGATCGCCGACGAGGCCGACATGTCGCGCCAACTGATCCGGCATTACTTTCCCGATACCGAGGCGCTGATGGTGGCGGTCTGCGACGGGTTGGCCGCGGTCTACAAGGACGCCCTGATGCGCGGGATCCTCGCGACCAAGGCGACCGAGCGGCTGCCGATGTTCCTCGACTTCTACTTCGACCTGCTGGGCGACAAGGATCCGGCCAAGGATCCGGCGCGCGAATTCGCCAAGCCGCGCGACGATGCCGCCTATGACGCGATGCTGTCGGTCGCCACGGGCTGCGCGGCGGTGCGGCGCAACCTGCACGACCAGTATCAGCTCTTGCAGATGACGATCGCGCATGAGGTCCAGATCTCGAACCCGACCCTGCCGCAGTCCGCCTGCCGCGAGATCGGGTTCCTCTTCGTCTCGCTCATGTATGGCCACTGGAAGATGGTGGCGACGCTGGGGTTCTCCGAGGACCACAACCGCGTTACCCGCGCCGCCGTCGACCGGCTCATCGCGTCCTATGTCGCCCACTATGACGACCCCGACCGCGCCGAGGCGCCGGGCGAGGTGGCAAGGGACTAAGTTCCGGTTTGGATTTGACAGCGGCGTCCCGCGGGGCTATGCGCGGCGACCAAGGATGGCGTGATAGCTCAGCTGGTTAGAGCACAGCACTCATAATGCTGGGGTCGGCGGTTCAAGTCCGCCTCACGCTACCACCATTCCTCCGGTCGAATAGCCGTTCGGATCGCTTCCCCCCGCCCCGGCTTTGCGGCATGTCTGTCGTGATGACGCCACGTCCGGGAGGGACCGCCGCGATGCCGCACACCCAAGCCGGGATCCTCGATAGGCTGCGTGCCATCGTGGGCCCCGCGCACCTCGCCACCGGTGCCGATACCGCACGGTGGCGCACCGACTGGACCGGCAAGTATCACGGCGCCCCGCTCGCCGTCGCGCGCCCCGCGACGACCGCCGAGGTATCGGCGATCATGGCACTGGCGCACCGCGAGGGTCTGCCCGTGGTGCCCGCGGGCGGCCTGACCGGCCTCGTCGGCGGCACGCGGTCGCAGGGCGCGCTGACCCTGTCGCTCGACCGGATGAACGCCATCCGCGAGATCCGCACCGCCGAGCGCATCGCCATCGTCGAGGCGGGCGTCGTCCAGCAGGCCCTGCACGACGCCGCCGCCGCGCACGACCTGATCTTTCCGATGAGTTTCGGTGCGCGCGGCCAGTGCCAGATCGGTGGCATGCTCGCCACCAACGCCGGCGGCTCGAACGTGCTGCGCCATGGCAACACGCGGGATCTGTGTCTGGGACTCGAGGTGGTGCTGGCCGATGGCCGGGTCATGGATCTGATGAGCGAGTTGCACAAGGACAACTCGGGCCTGAACCTGCGGCACCTGATGATCGGCTCCGAGGGGACGCTCGGGATCATCACCGCCGCGGTGCTGAAGCTGAAACCCCGGCCCGCCGCCTATGCCACCGCAATGCTCGCCGTGCCACAGGTCGCGGACGCGCTGGTGCTTCTCAACCGGTTGCAGGACACGACCGGCGGCACCGTCGAGGCGTTCGAATACATGAACCGCACCTACGTCGAGGCGCATCTGGCCCACGATCCCGCCGCGCGGGAACCGTTCGACGCCCCCCATGACGTCAACATCCTCGTCGAACTCGGCGCCACGGCGCCGCGCGACACGACGCCCGGACCCGATGGCACGGTGCCGCTCGGCGCGCTCCTCGAAGGGGCGCTGGCGCGGATGCTGGACGAGGGCACGCTGCTCGACGCCGTCGTCGCCCAGAACGAGGCGCAGCGGCGCGGGATGTGGGCGCGGCGCGAGGCGGCGGGCGAACTGGTGTTCCGCGACCGGCCGCACGTGAACATGGACATCTGCCTGCCCACCGCCTCGGTCGCGCCGTTCCTCACGCGCGCCCTGTCGGCAATGCAGGCACTCGATCCGGGGAGCGAGGATTTCCACGTCTCGCACCTCGGCGACGGGAACGTCCACTACACCGTATTCACCAGCCGCGACGACGCGGACCTGCACGACGCGATGGTCGAGGGCGTCGAGGAACTGGTGCGCGAGATGCGCGGCAGTTTCTCGGCAGAGCATGGCGTCGGCCTGTCCAAGCTGAACTCGATGCGGCGGCGCAAGGATGCGGTGGCGCTCGACGCGATGCGCGCGGTCAAGGCGGCGCTCGATCCGGGCAATATCCTGAACCCCGGCAAACTCTATCCCGCCGCCCCCTGAGGCCCTCATGAAACCCCGCGTCCGACGCCTGCCCGGGGCGCCCCGCCTCTCCGAGCGCTTTGCCCTGCTGTGGCATGACCCGACGCTGCGGATGCTGGTCCTCGCGTCGATCGGGTTTGGCGCATTCGCCTGTACGGTGGGGATCTTTCAGTCGCTTATCGCGGTGACGATCTTCGGCCTGACGGACGCACAATTCGCCGTGGTGATGGCCGCGGTACTCGTCGTGTCGGTCTCGGCCTCGCTCGGTGTCGGGATCCTGACCGATCAACGGCCCAGCCGGCGGTTGATGGCGATCCTTGCGACCGCGACGATGATCCTCGGTGGCGCTATCGTCCTGATCGGGCAGAACACGGTCGCCTTCGTCGTGGCCCATGCCCTGCTCCTGCCGCTGGCGGGCACGTTCTTCGGCCAGATCTTCGCGGTCGCCCGTCTTGTCCTCGCACCGCATCCGCGCGAGGTGCGCGACGGCGCCATCACGGTGATCCGCGCCGCCTTTGCCCTGCCCTTCGTCGTGATCCTGCCGCTCTGGTCGCTGGCGTTCGCCCTCGGCGCGCCGGTGCTGTCGATCTATCCGGCGGTGATCGTGTTCGGCGGGGCCCTCCTCGCGCTCATCGCACTGCGCTGGCCACCAGACGCGCAGGCCCCCTGGCAAGAGGTAAAGTCGGGCAAGGGCTTCGTCGCCTCAATGGCCGAGATCCTGAGGCCGACAGTTTTCGTCCGCGTCATGCTCATCGGTGCCATCCATCTGGGCGGCGCGCTTTCGGGCGTTCTCGTCGGTCTCATCTTCTTCGAGGCGCCGGGGCGCGGCGCCGCCGATGTGTCGCTGTTCTTCGGCCTCTTCGTCGCCCTCGAGGTGGTCGTCACCCTTCAGGTCTACCGCATCCTCAAATACATGCGCAGGCTCTACGTGATCGCCCTCGGCGTTCTGATCTATGCCTCGTTCATCGCGCTGCTGCCCTTCATGGCCGAGAGTCCTGCCGTCTGGGTGCTGGTCTTTCCCGCCGGTATCGGCGGCGCGTTCATCTATGCGCTGGCCATCGGCTACCTCCAGGACCTGCTCGGGATGCGGGCCGGTGCCGGCTCGTCGCTGATCGCGCTGCAACGCATCGGATCGGACGGTGTCGCCGCCGCGATCTTCGCCTTGGGAAGCTGGCTTGCGGGCTATTGGCTGGTGGCCCTTGCGGGGGCGTTCGTGATGCTGGCGGCAATGGCGGCGATTCTCTGGCTCGACCGGTTCCGGCCGTTCGACGCCTGACCCCTCAGTCGAAGAACCCCGGCCCCGCCAGCACCAGCAACCGCGCGGCCATGTCGCGCCCCAGTGCTGCGCCATCGCCGACCCCGCAGGTCTCGTCCCCGGTCAGGACCCGGCTGCCGTCGGGACGCAGGATCTCGCCCCGCAGGCGCAGGCTCCCGCCGTCGAGGTCCGCCAGTCCCCCGATCGGCGTCTCGCAAGAGCCGTCCAGCGCCGCGAGGAACGCCCGCTCCGCGCCGATCCTGTGGCCGGTGGGCCCGTGGTGTATCGCCTCGAGCAGACCCGCCACGCGGCTGTCGTCGCCGCGCCGCTCGATCCCGATGCAGCCCTGCGCGATGGCGGGCAGCATGTCCTCAGGCGGAATCGCGGTGCGCGGCACCCCGGTCATGTTCAGGCGGTTCAGGCCCGCCATCGCCAGAAACGTCGCCGCCGCCACGCCCTCGTTCAGCTTGCGCATGCGGGTCTGCACGTTGCCGCGAAACTCGACCACGTTCAGGTCCGGTCGCCGGTGCAGCAGTTGCGCGCGGCGCCGCAACGACGAGGTGCCGACCGTGGCACCTTCGGGCAAATCCACAATCCCCTTGCCCGCATGGGACACGAACGCATCGCGCACGTCCTCGCGCGGCAGATAGCAGTCGAGGACGAGGCCGCCGGGCTGTTCGACCGGCATGTCCTTCATCGAATGCACCGCAATGTCGATCGACCCCTGCGTGCCCTGCCCCAGCAGCGCCTCCTCGATCTCGCGGGTGAACAGGCCCTTGCCGCCGATCTCCTTCAGCGCCCGGTCCTGCACCATGTCACCCGTCACCTTGATGACGACGACCTCGAACGCTGCCTCGGGCAGATCCCATGCCGCCATCAGACGGCTGCGCGTCTCGTGCGCCTGCGCCAGCGCGAGCGGAGAGCCACGGGTGCCGATGCGCAGCGGATTGGCGGGACTGGGAAGGGTTTCTGTCATGTCGGCACCGTTCTAGTGATGTCAGTCAAAGCTGACAATGCCTTGACATCGTGCCCCCCTCTTGGAACATCGAAGGCTGTCAGAGGAGCCTCCATGCCCAGCCAGAAAACCGTCCTGCGCGCCCTCGCGGGCGAGACGATGCCCACGCCCCCGATCTGGATGATGCGGCAGGCGGGCCGGTATCTGCCCGAATACAAGGCGACACGGGCGCAGGCGGGGGATTTCCTGTCGCTGTGCTACAACCCCGATCTTGCCGCCGAGGTGACGCTGCAACCGATCCGCCGCTTCGGTTTCGACGCCGCGATCCTCTTCGCCGACATCCTGCTCTTGCCGCAGGCCCTCGGCGCGGATCTGTGGTTCGAGACGGGCGAGGGGCCACGCCTGTCGACCATCCGGAACCAGCGCGACTTCGACCACCTGAAACCGGCGGACGCCATCCACACCCGCCTCGCGCCGATCTACGAGACGGTGAAGATCCTCGCCGCCGAACTCCCCACCGAAACCACGCTCATCGGGTTCGCCGGCGCCCCCTGGACCGTCGCCACCTACATGATCGCCGGACGCGGCACCCCCGATCAGGCGCCCGCCCATGCGCTCAAATCAGGGAACCGCCCCTTGTTCGCCGCGCTCATCGAGCGTCTGACGACGGGCACCATCGAGTATCTGTCCGCCCAGATCGACGCTGGCGCCGAGGTCGTCAAACTCTTCGACAGTTGGGCCGGATCGCTGGAGGGCGCCGATTTCGACGACTTCTCGCTGACGCCCATGGCGCGGATCACCGCCGCCCTGAAGGCGCGTCACCCCGGCATCCCCGTGATCGCCTTTCCGCGCGGCGCCGGCACCCGCTACGAGGGCGCCCATGCCGCCACCGGCGCCGACTGCATCGCGCTCGACGATGGCGTGACCGCCGAATGGGCCGCCGGACACGTCCAGACGGCAGGCTGCGTGCAGGGCAACCTCGCCTCGTCGCATATGGTCACGGGCGGCAAGGCGCTGGTCTCCGAGACGCGCCGGATCGTCGGTGCCTTTGCGCAAGGCCCCCACATCTTCAACCTCGGGCACGGCATCACGCCCGATGCCGACCCCGATAATGTCGCATTGATGATCGAGACTGTCCGCGCCGGCGCCTGACGCCGGTCGAGCGGAAGGACCGGCGCACCATGATCTTCAAGGCCCTCCTGCGGGGCGTCACGGCGGTGGGCCTCATCGGCAGCCTCGCGTTCACCTTCGCGCCGCCCTCGGCCACCGAACGGGCCGCCCTCGGCCCCGACCCCGTCCGCCTCGCGCTGGTGCAGCGGCGCATGGCCCTCATCCTGCGCGACTATGCGCCCGCCGCCCTGTCGGACCGCTTCGCCGCGGCCCTCGACCTGCCGCCCGACGACATGCGCGCCGCCCTCGACATCCTCATCGACGGCCCCCCCGCGACGGACATGGACGCCATCCTCGCCGACCTGCCCGAATTCGAGAACGACCCCGGCATCCGCGCCGGCGGCGCCCGCTTCGTCAGACCCGACGGCAACTGAGCTTTTTCTTGCCGGCATAACTCCGGGGGGTCTGGGGGGCTGGCCCCCCAGCGACCGGCCCCGCGCGCCTCACACCCATTTGGCAAGCGGCGGCAGGCTCATCAGCACCGCATTGGCGTCGTGCCCGGTCTCGAGGCCGAACTTCGTGCCCCGGTCATAGACCAGATTGTATTCCGCGTAGAGGCCGCGGTGGATCAGTTGCGCCTCCCTTTCGGCCTCTCCCCACGGCAGATCCTTGCGCCGTTCCACCAGCGGCACATAGGCCGGCAGGAACGCCCGCCCGATGTCCTGCGTCAGCGCGAAATCCGCCTCCCAGTCGCCGGTATTGCGGTCGTCCATGAAGATGCCGCCGACGCCGCGCGCGCGGTTCCGGTGCGGGATATAGAAATACTCGTCCGCCCATGCCTTGAGTTTCGGGTAGAGGTCCGCTCCGTGCGGCGCCAGATACGCCTCCTGCGTGGCGTGGAAATGCGCCGTGTCCTCTCCGTATTCGAGGCAGGGATTGAGGTCCGATCCGCCGCCGAACCACCACGCGCCCGGCGTCCAGAACATCCGCGTGTTCATGTGGACCGCCGGCGCGTGCGGGTTCTGCATGTGTGCCACGAGGCTGATGCCGCTCGCCCAGAACCGCGGATCCTCGGCCATGCCCGGCACGCCGCGCGCCGCCATCGCCTTTTGCGCCCGCGCGCCCAGCGTGCCGTAGACCGTCGAGATGTTGACGCCCACCTTCTCGAACACCCGCCCGCCGCGCATCACCGACATCAGGCCGCCGCCCGCGTCGGTGCCGTCGTCCGAGGTCCGGGCGGTCTCGCTCACCTCGAACGCGCCCGCCGGCGCCCCGCCGCCATGGCCGGCCTCGAGCGTGTCGAACGCCGCGACGATGTCGTCGCGCAGGCTGCGGAACCATGCCGCCGCCCGTGCCTTTTGCGCGTCCATCGCCGCCGATTCCCGCCCTGCGTCCCGTCCGTCCATCGTCCTGCCCTCCCTGCCGGACCGCCCCGGGCGCCCGGCTATTGCATAACACCTTGCCCCGCCCGATTATCCTTGCCCAGACCCCATGGCCTCGATCTGCCCCGAGGCGCACACGAACGGAACCTGCCATGCACCGCGCCCTCCTGATGCTGCCGCTCGCCCTCCTCGCCGCTTGCGGAACCCCGCTGCAACAATGCGTCAGCGCCGCCGCGCAAGAGCTGCGCACCATCGACGGGCTGATCCGTACCGCGCAGGGCAACATCGACCGTGGCTATGCCATCGCCGAGGTCGAGGAGACCCGCACCGTCCGCAGCCGCTGCACCGGGCGCAACGCCGATGGCAGCACCTTCCGCTTTCCCTGCGAAGAGACGCAGACCGTCGAGAGCGAGGTGCCCGTCGCCATCGACGTCGCGCAGGAGCGGATCAAGCTGCGCCAGTTGCAGGAACGCCGCGCCGCCGAACAGCGCCGGTTCGCCGCGGCGCAGCAGCAGTGCATCGCGACCTATCCCGAAAAGGTCGGCTGCCGCGCCTAGTGATTCGCAACCGACGCCGCGTCGATCAGCGTCCGGCCGCCGTCGACGGTCAGGATCTGTCCCGTCACGAACGCCGCCGCGTCCGAGGCGAGGTAGTGCACCGCCTGCGCCACCTCGCCCGCGCTCGCGATCCGTCCCAACGGTGTCGCGCGCAGGATGGCGGTGCGGGCGTCGTCGTCGTCCTTGAGCGCGATTTTCAGGCTCGCGCTCATCACGGAACCAAAGGCGACGCCGTTCACCCGGATCCGCATCGGCGCGAGGGCCACGGCGAGGCTGCGGGTCATCTGGTCCGAGGCCGCCGACGACATCGACAGCGCCATGAGCGACGGGTGGCTCCGCTGCCCGGCGATCGACGACAGGTTGACGATCGCGCCCACCGGCCCCTCGTCGCGCCCCTCGGCGAGTTTGACCATCCGCCGCGCCGTGGCCTGGCCCATCCGCAGCGCGGTCATCGTGTTCTGCTCGATGAGCCTTGCGACGGTGTCGTCCTCGGGGTCGAGCGGATCGGTCGGCAGGACCTGACGCGCCGCGTTCACCAGAATGTCGATCCCGTCGAACGCGCCGATGGTCGCCGACAACAGATTGGTGATGCACAGTTTTTCACGCAAGTCGCCGGCAAAGACCCGGACCTTGCCGCCCTCCTTCACCAGCCGCGCCGTCTCGTTCTCCAGCGCCTCGTCGGACCGGTCCGCAAAGACGACGTTGGCCCCCTCGGCCACGAAATGCTGCGCGATGGCGAGGCCGACGCCGTGGGCGGCGCCGGTGACGATGGCGGTCTTGCCGGCGATGGAAAGGGACATGACGGAGGGGCTCCTGTAAGTGGGCGGGTGCGGCCGGTCAGCCGCGACCTCGGCTGCGCTTTCGCGGCAGGGACGCCACAGCACGTGCCGCCTTCTGCACCGAAATCGGGCGTGCCGCGCGCAAGACCTTGAACGCAGGGTCGCCGCCCGCCTCCTCGACGGTGACGAAGGTCTCGGTCAGGGCCGCCTCATAGGGCAGATGCCGGTTGGCCACGAGCCAGAGCTGGCCCTGCGGCGTCAGCATCCGCGCAGCCGCCGCGATGAACGCGCGGCCAAGC
Source organism: uncultured Alphaproteobacteria bacterium (assembly GCA_963789535.1). GTDB lineage: Bacteria > Pseudomonadota > Alphaproteobacteria > Rhodobacterales > Rhodobacteraceae > CAVXHQ01. The sequence continues at coordinate 56,638 of CAWBKU010000005.1, forward strand.
GCAGGGTCGGCGGCGGGGCCGGTATGGAACGGCGGATTGCAGACCACCGCGTCCCATGCCCCCTCCGTGCCCGGCTGCGTCGCATCGGCCCAGTGAAACGCCGCCCTCGGATCGGTGACGTTCAGGCGCGCACAGTCGAGCGCCAGCGCCTCCGCCTCGATCAGGTCGACACGCTCCACCTCCGGATGGGCAGCGAGGATCCCGTGCGAGAGAAAGCCCCAGCCCGCACCGAGATCGGCGATGCGCGCAGGCAGCTTGGCAGGCAGGGCCGAGAGCAGCAGGCGCGACCCGCGATCCACCGCGCCGTCCGAAAAGACACCGGGCTGGGTGTGGAACCCCTCCGGTCCGGCCTGCGGCCCGCTCCCCGCCCAGTCGGCCAGCCGCGCCGCGACATCGGCGCCGCCCGCAAACCACATCAGACGCCCGTGCGCCTTGGTGATATCGGGCATCTCGCCCAACGCGCGGCGCAGATCGCGCCAGAGGCTGTCGACCCCCTCGCTCCGCTGCCCGTCGACGACGACGAGGCCGGCCCGTGCCGCCGCCTCGACGATCATCGCGCGACCCTGCGCCTTGGATCGCGGCACCACGACGATCGCCGTGCCGACCTGCGGCAGGGTCGCCGTCATCGCGTGGCCCGACGCCTCCCACCAGTCCCACGCAGGCCGGAACCCATGCTGGATCAGCGGCTTGTCCGGCAGCGCCGACAGGTCATAGCCGATGCCCGGGCGCATGACGCAGACCTGCCCGTCGGGCAGCGACAGTGTTCCGTCCGCGAGAGCGGTGGTCAATCGGGCTTGGGCCATGTCTGAGAGGGCCTGGCCCTCTGCTCCTTTTCCGTCGCGCGACTGCGCGCTCGTCGTTCTGCGACGCGCGGATGCGCGGCTATTCTTTTTCCATCGTGCACTGGAGCGGATGCTGGTTGCGCTGCGCGAAATCCATCACCTGCGCGACCTTGGTCTCGGCGATCTCGTGGCTGAACACACCGACGACGGCCAACCCCCGCTTGTGCACCGTCAGCATCAGGTCGAACGCCTGCGCGTGCGTCATGCCGAAGAACCGCTCGAGGACATGGACGACGAACTCCATCGGCGTGAAGTCGTCGTTCAGGATCAATACCTTGTAGAGCGGCGGCCGCTTCGTCTTCGGGCGCGTCTCGAGTTTGACACCGAAATCGGTATCGTCATCCGCATCTTCCGCCATCATCCACACGCCGCCGGGCATCGTCGTCCTGTCGCAGGGTTGCTGAGACCACAGTATATAAGACAGGCTGGCCCGGTGAAAAGAGCCATGCAGCCCGACCGTCGCGTCAAAGGAGACAGAATGCCCCGAACCTGGACGATCGGTTTCGATGCGGACGACACGCTCTGGCACAACGAACGGTTCTTTCAGCTCTCGACCGCCCGATTCGCCGAGATGCTCGCCGACCATGCCGACACGCCCGATCTGGATGCCCGCCTGCTGGCCGTCGAGCGGCGCAACCTCGCGCGCTATGGCTTCGGGATAAAGGGCTATGTGCTTTCTCTCATCGAGACCGCGCTCGAGGTGACGGACCGCGCGGTGCCCGGCGAGGTCATCGCCCGGATCGTGGCGCTGGGGCAGGAATTGCTGGCCCATCCCGTCGAACTCCTCCCCCATGCGCGCGCGACGGTCGAGGCGCTGTCGGGCGCCCACCGCCTCGTCCTCATCACCAAGGGCGATCTGCTGCATCAGGAACAGAAACTGGCCGCCTCCGGTCTTGGCGAGCTGTTCGACGCCATCGAGATCGTCTCGGACAAGACGCCCGGCGTCTATGCCCGCATCTTTGCCCAGCATCCGGCGGGCGCGCACATGATGATCGGCAATTCGATGAAGTCGGACGTCCTGCCCGCGATCGAGGCGGGCGGCTGGGGCGTCCATGTGCCGCACGGCCATTCCTGGGCCATTGAACACGCCGAGGCCCCCGATGGTCATCCCCGGTTCCGCGAGGTCGAGAACCTCGGGATCGTGCCACAATTGCTCGAGTCGCTGCCATAGCCGCGCCACGGTTCTGACACATTGGCAGGTCTTGTGGCCCCGCTTGCGCCACACGCCAGATATGCGATGTCACAATCCGAAAAAAGTCAGCGTCAAGGCGCATTTAGGGAGTTTTCGGATCGCATTTCGCGTGCTAGCTCTTTCACCAAGACAATGAGGCACTCCGGCAAACGGAGGCCCTGAGGCAAGGCAGAGGCACCATAATGCCATACCGCGTGGGACATGCGGCCCGTTTCGGGCTGTTGATGATATTCGTCTTGTTGGCTGGCCTGATGGCCCCGACGCAGGGTAGGTCACAGCCCTATGCGGCGTTCGTGATGGACGCGCGCACCGGCGAGGTGATCCACGCGCGCAACGCCGATACCCGACTGCAACCGGCCTCCCTGACCAAGATGATGACGCTCTACATCGCGTTCCAGGCGATTTCGCGCGGCGAGATCAGTCTCGATACCGAGGTGCCGATCACCGCCGCCGCCGCCGGTCAGGCCTGTTCCTGCCTCGGGCTGCGGACCGGTCAGACGATCCGCCTGCGCTATCTGATGCGCGCCGCGGCGGTGAAATCGGCCAATGATGCCGCCACCGCCATCGGCATCGCCATCTCGGGCAGCGAAGAGGCGTTCGCCCGCCGGATGAACGCCACCGCCGCCGCGATGGGCATGACCAACACCAATTTCGTGAGCATGAATGGCCTCACCACCCCGAACCACTACTCCTCGGCACGCGACATGTCGGTTCTGGGGCGCCACGTGATCTACGATTTTCCTCAATATTACAATCTCTTCTCCCGGCTGACGGCGGATGCGGGCATCCGGCAGGTCGCCAACACCAACTCACGGTTCCTTCAGGCCTATGAGGGGGCCGACGGGATCAAGACCGGGTTCACCAATGCGGCCGGTTTCAACATCGTGTCGTCGGCGCGCCGCGGCAACGTGCGCATCATCGCCACCGTCTTCGGCGGCACCTCGACGGCCAACCGCAACGCCCGGGTCGCCGAACTCCTCGACATGGGCTTTGCCGCCGCCCCCGCCAACGCGGCCATCGCGCCCTCCCAGAGCCCCGACATCGCACCCACGGCGCCTGCCGCGCAGGAACTGGTTGCCACGAACGGCGAACCGTCGGGCGAGGGTTTCGGCCGCGCCGTCCGCGTCAGCGGCGCCGTGGTGCAGAGCCTGCGGCCCGTCGCGCGACCGTCCGGAGAGGAGCCGATCCTGACGGCCGCCTCCGGTGACGCGGTCGCCGACGCCCTCAACATCGCGCTCGGCCTCGTGGTGCAGGAAAGTGCGGTGGACCCCGCGGTTCCGCTCCCCCTCGCCGATCCCGATATCGAGGACATCCAGCTCGTCGCCGGCGAATTCGCACCGCGCGAGGTCACGCTGACCCCGGAGGCGCGTCCGGGCGAACTGGTGATGACGCGCGCCGACATCACGCCGTCGTCCGCCGCCACGCCCACCGAAGACCTCGAGGTCGTGACCCGCTTCTCCACCTCCGGCGGACGTCTCTGGGGCATAAACATCGGCAGCTATCCGTCGCGCGACGCCGCCGAACGGGCCCTGATCCAGGTTGCCATCGCCGAATCGAGCGCGCTCGACGGCGGGTTGCGCCGCATCCAGCAGCGTTCGGGCGGGTTCGAGGCAAATGTCATGGGCCTCTCCCGCGACGGCGCCGACCTCGCCTGCCGCCGCCTGTCCGCGCGCGGCACCACCTGCTTCATGATCGGCACCGACGAGAGCTGAGGCCTCCGCACGGGCGCGCCGCCCCCGTTCACGTTGCCGCAACAACTCCCCCCGGAGGGTCGCCATCGGCTCCGCGCGCCACCCTCACCCCTTGGGTGCTGCCGCGAACGCCGCCGCCATCAACTCGCGGGTATAGGCGGTCTGCGGCGCGTCAAAGATCGCCGCCGCCTCCCCCGCCTCCACCACGTCGCCCTGCTTCATCACCATCACCTTGTGGCTCAGGGCGCGCACGACCTTGAGGTCGTGGCTGATGAACAGATAGGCGAGCCCGAACTTCTGCTGCAAGTCCCGCAACAGCTCCACGATCTGCACCTGCACCGTCATGTCGAGGGCGCTCGTCGGCTCGTCGAGCACGATCAGCGACGGCTTCAGGATCAGCGCGCGCGCAATGGCGATCCTCTGCCGCTGTCCGCCCGAGAACTCGTGCGGATAGCGGTCCATCAGCCCGGGGTCGAGGCCGACCTCGGTCATCATCTCGGCCACCATTTCGCGCCGGTTGCGGCCCTTCTCGACGCCGTGCACGCCCAGCCCCTCACTGATGATCTGCTCGACCGTCATCCGGGGCGAGAGCGAGCCGAACGGATCCTGGAACACGATCTGCATCCCCTTGCGCAAGGGCCGCATCGCCCCCTGCCCCAGCCCGTCGAGGCGGGTGCCGTCGAAGGTGATCTCCCCCTCCGACCGGATCAGCCGCATCACGGCCAGCGCCAGCGTCGTCTTGCCCGACCCGCTCTCGCCGACGATGCCCACCGTCTCGCCCGCCCGCACGCTCAGCGTGGCGTCGTTCACCGCCTTCACATAGCCGACCGTGCGCTTCAGCAGGCCCGCGTAGATCGGGAACCATATCTTCAGGTTCTTCGTCTCGGCGACGACCTCGGCCCCGTCGGGCACCGGCGGCGGCAGGCCCGTCGATTCGGCGGCCAGCAGCGTCTGCGTATAGGGATGCTGCGGATTGCCAAAGATTTCGGCCGTCGGCCCCTGCTCGACGATCTCGCCGTCCTTCATCACGCAGACCCTGTCGGCGATCTTGCGCACGATGGTCAGGTCATGGGTGATGAACAGCATCGACATGCCCAGCCGCGATTTCAGGTCCGCCAGAAGGTCGAGGATCTGCGCCTGTATCGTCACATCGAGGGCCGTCGTCGGTTCGTCCGCGATCAGCAGGTCGGGATCGTTCGCCAGCGCCATCGCGATCATCACCCGCTGCCGCTGGCCGCCCGACAATTCATGCGGATAGGCGCCGAGCCGGTCCTCGGGGTCGCGGATGCCGACCTGTTCCATGAGGTCGAGGACGCGGGACCGCACCGGATTGGAGAACCCCGCCTTGGTCCGGGTGCGCCGGATATCCGTCGCCAGCGCCGCCCGCCGCCCCTGCCACCACAGACCGGTCAGATAGCCCGCGATGGCCCCGATCCCGATTGACAAGAGCCAGCCGAGCGGTCCGAACCCCGCCGGCAACAGGCCGGACACCCCGGCGAGGATCAGCAGGACGAAGCCACCCGCGCCGAACAGCATCGCCATCGCCCCCGGCGGCACGCGGCTGCGGGCATAGGCGATCCGGTCCTCGCGCCGCTCTGCGCTCGTGGCGGTATAACGGATGTCCTGATGCAGCAGGATCGTTTCCGACAACTGCTTTTCGATGGTGTGCAGCGGGTTGAGCGAGGTCATCGGCTCCTGAAAGATGAAACTGATGTCGTTGCCGCGCACGTCGCGCAGTTCGTCCTCGCGCGCCTCGGCCAGATCGCGGCCCGCGTAGGTCACGTGCCCAGCCACGACCGCGTTGTCGCCCAGCAGGCGCACCGCCGACAGCGCCGTCACCGACTTGCCCGACCCGCTCTCCCCGACGAGCGCGACCGTCTCGCCCTTGTCCACATGGAACGAGACGCCGCGCACGGCCCGCACGAGGGTGCCGTCCTGCCGGAAACTCACGGAAAGGTCGCGCACGTCGAGCAGGGCGCTCATGCAAAGGTCTTTCGCGGATCGAAGGCATCGCGCACGCCCTCGAAGATGAACACGAGGAGCGACAGCATGATCGCAAAGGTGAAGAACGCCGTGAACCCCAGCCACGGCGCCTGAAGGTTCTCCTTGGCCTGCAAGGTCAATTCACCCAGTGACGGCGCCGAGGACGGCAGGCCGAACCCGAGAAAGTCGAGCCCCGCCAGCGAGGCGATGGCGCCGGTCACGAGGAACGGTAGCAGCGTGACCGTCGCCACCATCGCGTTGGGCAGCATGTGCCGGAACATGATCTTCGAGTTCGACACGCCCAGCGCCCGCGCCGCCCGCACATACTCGAAGTTCCGCGCCCGCAGGAACTCGGCCCGGACCACACCGGTGAGGGCGGGCCAGCCGAACAGGATCGACAGGAACACCAGCAGCCAGAAACTTCGGTCGAGGATCGCAAAGATGATGATGATGACGTAGATCGAGGGCGTCGAGCCCCAGATCTCCAGCACCCGCTGAAAGATGAGGTCGGTCCATCCGCCGAAATAGCCCTGCACCGCGCCGGCCGCGATGCCGATGACCGAACAGGCGGCGGTGACGATGATCGCAAAGAACACCGACAGCCGGAACCCGTAGATCACCCGCGCCACCACGTCGCGCTTGGTGTCGTCGGTGCCGAGCCAGTTGGTCGCCGACGGCGGTGCCGGGGCCACGCCACGCACGTCGACGATGGTATCGAAGCGGTAGGGGATCGGCGGCCACAGCGTCCAGCCGGGCACGAGGCCCTCGATGTCGGGGGGCACGCCCTCCGCCACCGCCTCGATCAGGCTTTCGGGTTCGTCGAAACATTCCTCGACGCCGCCGGTGACGATCAGGCATTCGGTGATCGGGTCGCTGTAGTCCGCGCTGGTCCGCGTATCGCCGCCGAAGCTCGCCTCGGAATAGAAGGTCAGGATCGGCATCCGCAATTCACCGCGCCAGGACACGAGGATCGGTTTGTCGTTGGCGATGACCTCGGCAAAGAGCGAGAGGACGAAGAGGAAGGTGAAGATCACCAGCGACCAGAAAGCGCGCCGGTTGCGCCTGAAATTGCGCAACCGCCGCTCGTTCAGCGGCGACACCCAGCGGCGGCGCCGGTTCGGCGGCAAGGGTGCGTCCACGCCCGGCGGCGCGCTCTCGGGGGCCAGGGACTTGTTCAGGTCGACCATCTAGCCGCGCGCCTCGAAGTCGATGCGCGGGTCGATCAGCACATAGGTAATGTCGGTGATGATGCCGACGACGAGGCCGAGCAGCGAGAACGCGAACAGTGTCCCGAACACCACCGGATAGTCGCGCTGCAACGTCGCCTCGAACCCGAGGCGGCCCAGCCCCTCGAGCGAGAACAGCGTCTCGATGATGAGGGACGCGCCGAAGAAAACCGAAATGAACAGCGCCGGAAACCCCGAGATGACGATCAGCATCGCGTTGCGGAACACGTGGCCATAAAGAACCTCGTTCTCGCCCAGACCCTTGGCCCGCGCCGTCATCACGTATTGCTTCTTGATCTCGTCGAGAAAGCTGTTCTTGGTCAGCAGCGTCAGCGTCGCGAACCCCGAGATCGACGACACGAACACCGGCAGCGCGATGTGGTGCAGATAGTCGAGCACCTTTCCCAGCAGCGACAGGTCGTCGAAATTGTTCGACGTAAGGCCCCGCAGCGGGAAATAGCCCCAGTAGCTGCCGCCCGCGAACAGCACTATCATCAGGATCGCGAACAGGAACCCCGGGATCGCATAGCCGACGATGATCGCGCCCGAGGTCCAGGTGTCGAACTTCGATCCGTCGCGGATCGCCTTGCGGATGCCCAGCGGGATCGAGACCATATAGGCCAGCAGCGTCGACCACAGGCCGAGCGTCACCGAGACCGGCATCCGTTCGAGGACGAGGTCGAACACCGAGACCGAGCGGAACCAGCTCTCGCCGAAGTCGAAGCGGATATAGTCCCACATCATGTTCAGGAACCGCTCGAGCGGCGGCTTGTCGAAGCCGAACTCGCGCTCCAGCTGTTCGATGAACGCCGGCGGCAGGCCGCGGGCGCCGACATAGACGCTGTCGGTCGCGGCGGCCATGTCGGTATCGCCACGCCCGCCCGCGATGGTCTCGAACACGTCGCCGCGCCCCTCGAGGCCCGCGATGATCTGCTCGATCGGGCCGCCGGGCACGAACTGGATCAGGACGAAATTCACGATCATGATCCCGAGCAGCGTCGGGATCACGAGCAGCAGGCGCCGCAGGATATAGGCGCCCATTCAGAGGTGCCCCGACGTCATCGGGCGACTATCACGGCCCGGGCCATCCGGGCGGGGGCCGCGAAACGCATCTCAGACGGCGACCTTGTCCACGATCGGCCCGGTCTTGACCGGCGCCGCCACAACCTCGACGGCACCGCCCTCGACATTGCCGGTCCCGCCCACGTCCTCGCCCGGCGTGACACCGCGCGAAATGACGGTGTCGTCCGTCACGCTCACCGCGTCGAGCGCCACCTGCATCTCGTCCAGCGCGGCGCCGGTCTGCGCCATCGCCATGTAGCCCAGAATTCCGATGACCATCAGCATTACCTGAGCGCCCCCTCCGCGCGGAGCCGTTCGCCCGCCTCTGCGTCATACCACCAGAAATCGAGATAGCCGAGGGCATAGGGCGGCAATTCGTCGGGGTGTCGATACATGTCGTAGTAGGCGGTCCAATAGGTCGGGTTGTACCAGACCGGCACGATGAACAGGTCGCGCCGCATCACCCGGTCGATCGCGCGCACGGCGGCGGCCATCTCGTCGCGGGTGGTCGCCTCGGCGACGATCTCGATCAGGGCATCGACCGCGGGGGTGGCATAGCTCGCGGGGCTGAAGATGTCGCCCTTGCCGCTGGTGCCGAACCGCTGGCCGAGGCTCTCGCCCTCCTCCAGCCCCATATTGTAGCTGTCGAAGATCATGTCGAAGTCGAGGACGTTGGTCCGCTGCGTGTATTGCGCCGGATCGACGCGGTTGTAGGTGGCATCCACGCCGAGGGATTTGAGGTTGTCGACATAGGGCAGGATGATCCGGTCGAACGAGGGGCTGACCGACAGGAACTCGACGGCGAGTGTCTGCCCGTCGCGCCGCCGGATACCGTCGTCCCCCGGCTCCCACCCCGCCGCGTCGAGCAGCGCGCCCGCCGCGCGCAGGTTGCCCCGGTCGAGCTGCCGGTCGCCCGAGGTATGCGGCACCGTCACCTCCTCGGTGAAGATCGCCGGATCGACGAGGTCGCGGACCCGTTCGAGGTACTCCAGCTCAAGGCCCTCGGGCAGGCCCTGCGCCTGCAACTCCGACCCCTGCCAGAAGCTTTCGCGCTGCTGGAACAGGCCATATTGCAGCGAGTCGTTGGTCCAGGTGAAGTTGTACATGAGCGCCAGCGCCTGCCGCACCCGGATGTCCTGAAACAGCGGCCGCTCGAGGTTGAAGACGAACCCCGAGGCATTGGGCAGGCTGCCGTCGGGCAGTTCCTCGCGGATCACCCAGCCATTCTCGAGCGCCGGGAAGTCATACCCCGTCGCCCAGGTCAGCGATGAGTTTTCCTGCCGGAACGTGAACTCGCCCGCCTTGAACGCCTCGAAGGCGGCGGTGGTATCGGCGAAATACTCGACCCGGATGATGTCGTAATTGTTGCGCCCGACGTTGAACGGGATGTCCTGCCCCCAGTAGTCGGGGTTGCGCCGATAGATTATGTTGCGGTTCACGTCATAGCTGTCGAGGACGTAGGGCCCGGTGCCGGGCGAAATCTCGAACCGGCTCTCGTCCAGCCGCGCGCCGGTCGCCTCGTACCACGCCTGACTGAACACCGGCGTCGCGCCCGCCTGGCTGATCGTGTCGTTGGGCGAGAAATCCGGCGAAAAGGTGAATTTCACCCGCAGATCGTCGAGCGCCTCGACCTCGGGGATCATCGCGCCGACGACCTGACTGAACGACAGGGTTCCCTGTTCGATCAGCAGGTTGTGCGAGAACACCACATCGGCGGCGGTCATCGGCGTGCCGTCGGAAAAGGTGACGTCAGGCCGCAGGTTGAAGATCACGTAGGACCGGTCCTCGGGGTATTCCATCGTCGTGCAGAGAAAGCAGTAGGAGGCGCCGACCTCGTCGTCGGTGCCCTGCATGATCCGCTCATAGCCGATCGACGAGAGGGCGCCGGGATTGCCCTCCTTGGTCGCGAAGGGGTTCATGTTGTCGAACGTCCCCTGCGCCCAGATCGCGATCTCGCCACCCTTGGGCGCGTCGGGGTTGACGTAGGGCAGATAGGGAAAATCGGCCGGCAGGGCGAGGTCGCCGTAGGTCGAATAGCCGTGGCTCTCGATCAGGTCCGCGTCCTGCGCGCGCCCCTGATGCGCCGCCATTCCGAGGGCGAGCCCCAGCATCGACCCGAAGAGCCAGCGCAACGCGGGCACCGTCCGGGTGACGGCGACCGCCCCGTCAGTGCGGCGCGGGCGGGCGGTCCGGGGATCTCTCTGGTCGTTCATGGCGCTCTCCCGGGGCGAATGGTTTCGGCGCATCGCCCTTGGCAGAGGGTAAATGGCGCGTTCATCAACATTCAAGGAGAGAATTCGTGAAGAACCCGTGAACGGCGCCTCCACGGACCCGGAACGGACCCGGCGCGCAGCTTCAGCCGTCGAGACTGTCGAGATAGGCGATGACGTTGGCGCGGGCCTCGGGGTCGGACAGACCCGAGTAGGTCATCTTGGTGCCCGGCGCCCAGGATTGCGGCGCGGTGATGAAGGCGTTGATGTTCTCGGGGGTCCAGACCTCGGCCACCTCTTCGAGGGCTCCGGAATAGTCGTATCCCGCCACCGCATCGACGTCGCGCCCGACGACGCCCCAGAGGTAGGGGCCGGTCGCGTTCTCGCCCTCGACGGCCTTGTGGCAGGCACCGCAGGCGCGGGCAAAGCTGGTCTGGCCGGCGGCAGGATCGGCGGCGGCGAGCAGTTCCTCGAACGGCGGACCTTCCTCGACGGGGGCGGCCTCGGCGCCGCCGGTGTCGGGGATCTCGATCACATAGGCCTGCTCTTCGCCCTCTGCCTCGGGTTCGTAGATCACCTGGGCCGCCCAGCCGCCCAGCAGGAACACGAGGAAGGTGCCGCAGAGGCCGCCCATGACCTTTACCATCGTCATCGTGTCGAACATGTCGCTTTCCCGTCCGGTTGGCTTTGGCCGGTTCTCTACAGGTGTTGCGGGGACCATTGCAAGCTATGGAGCCGCGACGATGTGTCGTGTAGGGACGAAAAGGGCACCCTGGCGGGGGCGCGGCAAGGGGCGACACGATGGCCGGCACGATTGCATTTCAGGGAGAGCCGGGATCCTACGGCCATCAGGCCTGCCGCGAGGCGCGGCCCGATTTCGCGCCCTTGCCCTGCCCGACGTTCGAGGATGCCCTCGAGGCGGTGCGCACCGGCGCCGCCGACCTCGGCATGATCGCCGTCGAGAACTCGACCTATGGACGGGTCGCCGACGTCCACTCGCTCCTGCCCGAAAGCGGTCTGCATATCGTCGGCGAGGCCTTCGTGCGCGTCGCCATCGCGCTCTTGGGCGTGCCCGGCGCGACGCTCGCCGATGTGCGGCGCGTGCGCTGCATGGACGTCCTCCTCGGTCAGGCGCGCGGCTTCCTGCGCCAGCACGGCTTCGCCACGCTGCACTGGTCCGACAACGCCGCCGCCGCCCGCGAGGTCGCGCGTCTGGGCGACAAGGCCGAGGCCGCGATGGCCAGCACGCTCGCCGCCGAGATCAACGGCCTTCACATCCTCGCCGAGGGCATCGAGGACAACGACCGCAACACCACCCGCTTTCTCGTGATGTCGCGCGAGGCCGACCTGACCCGCCGCGCCACCGGCGACGCCGCGATGATGACCGCCTTCATCTTCCGCGTCCGCAACATCCCCGCCGCCCTCTACAAGGCGATGGGCGGCTTCGCGACCAACGGCGTGAACATGACCAAACTCGAAAGCTACATGGTCGGCGGCAGTTTCACCGCGACGCAGTTCTACGCCGAAATCGAGGGGCACCCCGACGACGTCGGCGTGCAGCACGCGATGGAGGAACTGGACTATTTCACCGACATGGTGCGGCTGATGGGGGTGTATCCGGCGGCATTGCCGCGGCATCCGGTGGGGTAGGCGGGGGGTGGTCGGGGCGGGAGCAAGGTCAGCTTCGAGCCCATGTTGCAAGACTTCTGCTTCGCAGCGAACGTCGGCTGTCAGGAGGCGGTCAAAAACCTTCAACAAGGTCTTGGGTTTGGAACGGGGTTTTTGGTAGCCTCCAATGAGGTAATTTGCACCTGTTCCAAAAACGAGGGTTTGTGGTGTCGTCCAAAGGTCCGGTATGCGGACTTTGCGACGGTGATCGGCCAAGTTTCTACCGCAGTGACGCAAACCAACTGGCCATCTTATACAGACAAAGACTTACCACCACAGAAGCCAAGCAAAATGCGGGCAAGACAAACAAAGCTATCCCCTCCATGCCAGTAGAGCCCGGATAGCGGCTAGCGTTAACAAGCAAAACAAGTGTCGTAAGAGTAGTGATGAGTAAGCAGATTTGTAAGCCTATGGCCAAAACCAACCATTTGAAATGTTTAAGTAAACCTAAGGCGAGCGCCGATACAGGAAGCAGAAGAAGAGATATTAGTAAGGCATCCCTAGCAATTTCATGAAGTTCAATCATGCCGTCATTAGTCTTATCCACGGAACATGAGAAACCCTAGGTTTGAACAACACCTATGGCAAGGAATGGCCCTCTTTCGATGAGAGATCAGAGCGTTACAGCCACTGTTGGCTCGAACCGGACCTTCGCCGCATCAGCCCAGAACGTTCAAAAACCACCGTTTGTTGAACGGTTCAACAGACCGGACATTGGTGCACGTGCATCAAAGGTCTGAAAGGTCCACATAATCGCCGTTCCCCCTCACCCCTGCCGCGCATACCGCCCTTCCACGTCCGTGGCGAACGCAGCGATCCGGGCCGATAGGCGCCGCGACAGGTTCCCCTTGGCGAGGCGCAGCGATTGCAGCAGCAACCGCGCCGACAGGCCCGTCGCCGACATGTCGGTCCGGGTCGTCAGGCGGGTGCGGGTCCGCGCCAGCGGCACGAGTTCGACCACCGTGACCCCAGTGATCCCGCCCGAGGCGATCTCGAGGCGCATCAGGTTCGGCGCGTCGAACTCGGTCACTTCGGCCGCCAGCCGCCGGTCCTTGCCCCGGAACTTGAAGATCACGTCCCAGCCCGACCCCTTGCCGGGCCGCGGCAGGCTGTCGCGCCGCCGAACGTCGGCGCCGCGCCGCATCGCCTGCCGCTCGAACGCCTGAAAATCCGTGACCTGCTGAAACACGAAGGCGATCGGCGCCTCGATATCCTCGCGCGTGGTCAGTTCCATGTCGTCGCCCCCCTCTTTGGGGACGCATCGCCCCTTGTTTTGCGGCCATTAGGCCTCAATCGAGCGCATCCGCAACCCAGTTCGCGAGAATGTAGTGCGCAATGGCGCCCGAGCGCGGCGCCCGGATCGCCTCGTCCTGACCGGCAAAAATCCGCGCCATCCGCGCCTTCGTCACCCAGAGGGCATCCTCGATCTCGACCGGGTCGAGGGTGATGGCACGTGTCGTGGCGACGCCGGCGCAGCCGAACATCAGCGAGGCGGGGAACGGCCACGGCTGCGACGCGATGAACCGCACCTCGCCGACCTGCACGCGCGCCTCCTCCCAGACCTCGCGCCGCACGGCGGCCTCCAGCGTCTCGCCCGGCTCGACGAACCCCGCAAGCAGCGAATACATCCCCTCGGGCCAGCCCGGCGACCGGCCGAGCAGCACCTCGTCGCCGTTCAGCACCAGCATGATGACGACGGGGTCCGTGCGGGGGAAATGATGCGCGCCGCAGGCAGGGCAGTCGCGCTGCCATCCGGCCATGGCGGGCACGGACCTGGCGCCGCACCGCGCGCAGAATCCGTGGCTGTCATGCCATTGCATCACCGCCTTTGCCGTCACCGCCAGCTCACCGTCGCGGGGCGCGAGACGCGTCATGATCGCCCGCAACTCGAGGAACCGCGCCCCCTCGGGCGCCTCCGGGTGGGTCTGTTCGGAGGGGTCGAGAAACCCGCCGAGTGCCGCCTCGTCCACCCCGTCAGGCTCCCAGTCCGACAGGTCCGCGACCCAGATGCCGTCACCCTGTTCGGTGCGCCCCAGAAAGATCGGCGGCCGTGCGGCGCCGGCGATCAGCGGATGGTCGAACGGCAAAGCCACCAAGGCCACCGGCCCCTCGCCCTCGCCCGTGACCAGCGGCTTGCCCCGCCAGAGCGCGATCGCCCGCGCCCCAGATCGCGCCGCCAATGCCGCGAGGGCGTCCGCATCGCCCCGCAATTCCGCCGCCCGGTCGAGCCCCGAGGCCCCGAATGTCATCTGCTGCACGGCGTCCACGCTCCGCTCCCCCTGCGCCGGACGCCGCCTTGCGCCCGCCCGCATCTCCTGCCACGCGGCAGGGGGAGTTGCAAAGTCCGACCGCGATCCGCCAGAGTGTGCGGATGGCAACAGGCGCGGACGGCAGGGGGGCGTGGAAACTGCCGATGACGACGCCGGAACCCGCGCCGCTCGCCGCGCACCTGCGGATCCTCGAGACGACGGACCTGCACTCCGAGGTCATGGCCTGGGACTACTTCGCCGACCGCCCGACCGCCTCCGGCGGCCTCGCCCGGGCCGCGACCCTGATCCGGGCGCTGCGGGCCGAGGTGTCCGATTGCCTGCTGCTGGACGACGGCGATTTCCTGCAAGGCAACCCGATGTCGGACTGGGCCGCAGAAGCGCGCCCCGAAGGCGCCCCGCACCCGGTGATCGCGGCGATGAACGCGCTCGGCTACGACGCCGCGACGCTGGGCAACCACGAATTCAACTACGGCCTCCCCCTGCTCCACGCGGCGCTGGCGCAGGCGACCTTTCCCGTCGTTTGCGCCAACGTGTCGACCGCGCGCGGCACCCGCGCCGATGCAGCGCCGCTGGTCCCGCCGTGGACCCTCCTCGACCGCCGGATCCTCGGCAGCGACGGCGCCCGCCACCCCCTGCGGATCGGGATCATCGGCCTCGCCCCGCCGCAGATCGCCGCGTGGGAAAGGTTCAGCCTCGACGGCGTCCTGGCGACCCGGGACATCGTCGAGACCGCGCGGGCGCTTGTCCCGGCCCTGAAGGCGGCTGGCGCCGAGATCGTCGTGGCGCTCTGCCACGCCGGGATCGGTGCCGATGCCCATACCCCGGGGATGGAGAATGCCGCCGTCCCGCTGGCCGCCGTGCCGGGGATCGACGTGATCCTGATGGGCCATACCCACGGCGTCTTTCCGGGGCCCGACCATGCCGCGACCGGTGCGGTGGACCCGGTGGCGGGCACGCTGCATGGCAAACCGGCGGTGATGGCGGGGTTTCACGGCAGTCACGTGGGCGTCGTCGACCTGACGCTGGAACGTGGTGTTGCCGGTTGGCGCGTTGCCGCCCATACCGTCACGGTGCGGACGCCGCAGGAGAGTGCCGATCCGGCGATCCTCGCCGCCCTGCGCCCCGCGCATGACGCGGTCCTCGCCAGCATCCGCCGTCCGGTTGCCCATACAGATCTGCCGCTCTCGACCCATTTCGCCTTTGCCGCCCCCGCCCCGGCGCTGGGGATCGTGGCGGCGGTGCTCTGCGACCACGCCCGCGCCGTCCTCGCCCCCGACTTCGCGGCCCTGCCACTCCTCGTTGCCGTGGCGCCCTACAAGGCGGGCGGCAAATCGGGGCCGGACCATTTCGTCGACATCCCGCCCGGCCCGCTCGTCGCGCGCCACGCCGCCGAACTCTATCCGTTCCCCAACGGCCTCTGCGTCCTGCGCCTGACCGGGCGCGACGTGGCCGACTGGCTCGAGGTGTCGGCGGCGGCCTTCGCGACCGTCGCCCCCGGTATCCGCGATCAGCCGCTGCGCGATCCCGCGGTGCCCGGCTACAACTTCGACGTGGTCCACGGGCTGCGCTATGTCATCGACCCCGCCCGACCGGTCGGCGCGCGGATCTCCGGCCTCACGCTGGCCGACGGCACACCCCTTCGGGCGGATGCCCCTGTCCTGATCTGCACCAACGGCTACCGCGCCGGCGGGGGCGGCGGGTTCGCCGCGGCGTTGCGGGGCACGTTGGTCCATGCCGACCGACACCCGCTGCGCGACATCGTCCTGGCCGGCTTGCGCCGCGCCGGCACCCTCACCGCCACACCGCCGCCTGTCTGGCGATTCGCGCGCGTGCCCGGCGCCTCGGCCTGGCTCGACGCCGGGCGCGGATCGGCGGCGCATCTGCCCACCGCCCCGCTCCACGCCCTCGGCCCGACCGACGCAGGCTTCGAGCGCTACCGCCTCGACCTCGACGCGCCCTGAGCCGCCCCTCTGGACATTCGCGGCCCCCCGCGCCACCAAGCGCGATGACCCGGACCCTGCCCTGTGACGCCGTCATCTTCGACCTCGACGGCACGCTGATCGACACCGAGGCGCTGTGCAACGAGACCGGCGTGGCCGCCTGCGCCGCCCTTGGGCACCCGGTATCGCTTGCGTTCTTCGAGGCGCTCGCCGGCATCCACGACGCCGAACGCGCCCGCCTGATCGGCGCCGAGACCGGGCACGCCGTCGATGCGCCCGCCTTCTTCGCCGAATGGGACCGGCGCTGCGCCATCCGCTTTGCGGACGGCATTCCGATGAAACCCGGCGTGCCGCAGATCCTCGACGCCATCGCCGCCCTCGGCCTGCCGATGGCGCTGTGCACGTCGAGCCGTCGTAGCCAGGCGGACACCAAACTGCACCACACCGGCCTCGCCCGCTACTTCGCCGCGACGATCTCCTGCGACGACGTCGCCCACGCCAAACCGGCCGCCGATCCCTACCTCGCCGCCGCAGCCGCGCTCGGCGCCACCCCGGCCCGCTGCCTCGCGTTCGAGGACAGCGAGACCGGGGCGCGGTCGGCATGGGACGCGGGCATGAGGGTGGTGCAGGTGCCCGACATGCACCCGGCCACGGGCCGGTTCGCGCATCATGTCGCCCCGAACATCCTCGACGGCGCCCGCATGGCGGGCCTGCCGATCGGTTGAAGATCTTGCGCGGTCCCGCCGTTGCCCCTATATCACGGCCGAGGGGTTGGCGCGGGCAGGTGCCTCGCCAACCTGGTCAGGACCGGAAGGTAGCAGCCACAACGAGCCCCACTTGGGTCGATGTCCAACCTCTCACCTACCGGGCGTTCTGCCGCAGGCAGGTTGCCCGGATCGCACCGAACGGCGCGATGCCCCCTCGAGCCGAGACCGACAGGAGGACGCAGATGACTGCCGCATATATCCTCCGGGCCTGCACGGTCTGACGACACCCCCGTCGCCTTGCCCACGCCCGACGAAGCCACCGCGGACGCCGTCCGCCGTCCTTTCTTCGTTCCGGGAACATCCCCTTTGACTGACACCACACTCGCCGACCTCGGATGGTCGGCCCCCTTCGCCGCACAACTCGAGGCGGACGAAGCCCACGCGCCCGCCCGCCTCAGCGAGGTCATGCGCGACCACGTCATCGGCCTCACGCCAGACGGCGCGCTGCCCCTCGCCGTCACCGACGGAAACCGGCAGCTACGCGGTCGGCGACTGGGTGCTGCACGACGGCATTTCCGTGATGCGCCGCCTCGACCGGACCACCGAACTGGCCCGCCGCGCCGCCGGGCCGCGCGCGGGCGCGCAACTCATCGCGGCGAACGTCGACACCCTCGGCATCGTCACCTCCTGCAACGCCGACTTCAATCCCGCCCGCCTCGAACGCTATCTGGCGCTGGCCGCCTCTGCCGGCTGCCTGCCGCTGATCGTGCTCACGAAACCCGACCTCTCGGACGATCCCGACGACTACGTCCGTCAGGCCCTGCGCCTTTCGCCCATCGTCACCGCGCTGGCCCTCATCGCCACCGACGCGGACGAGGCCGCCCGCCTGGCCCCGTGGTGCGGACCGGGACAGACACTGGCGCTCGTCGGCTCTTCCGGCGTCGGCAAGACCACGCTCCAGAACCACCTCACCGGCATCGCCGCGGCGACCCGGGGCATCCGCGAGGACGACGCCAAGGGGCGCCACACCACCACGGCGCGCTCCCTGCGCCCGACGCTGGCGGGCGGCTGGCTCATCGACACGCCGGGGATGCGGGAATTCGGACTGACGGACGCGGCGGACGGCATCGACGCCGTGTTCTCGGACGTGACCGACCTGATCGGGCAGTGCCGCTTCACCGACTGCGCCCACGAGACCGAGCCCGGCTGCGCCGTCCGCGCCGCCATCGACGCGGGCACCCTCGACGAGGCGCGCCTGCACCGCTGGCGCAAGCTCCTGCGCGAGGATGCCCATGCGACCGAAACCATCGCCAAGGTCCGTGACCGCAACCGAAAGCTGACGAAGATGCACAAATCGGGCAAGAAGCGGGGCCGGTCCAAGCGGGGCGAGGAATAGGCAGGCGGTGGACGCCGCGCCGCGCCCGCTCTAGGGTCCGGCGTCCTGCACGAGAGTCCCGCCCAAAGGTCCGCCGCCATGTCCGACGCCCCCGCCTATCAGGTTCTCGCCCGCAAATACCGGCCCGAGACCTTCGCCGACCTCGTCGGCCAGGACGCCATGGTCCGCACCCTGACCAATGCCTTCGAGGCGGGGCGCATCGCGCAGGCGTTCATCATGACCGGCATCCGCGGCACGGGTAAGACGACGACGGCGCGGATCATCGCCAAGGGCATGAACTGCATCGGGCCGGACGGCGCGGGCGGGCCGACCACCTCCCCCTGCGGCAAATGCGAGCATTGCGTCGCGATCATGGAGGGGCGCCACGTCGACGTCATGGAGATGGACGCCGCATCCCGTACCGGCGTGAACGACATCCGCGAGATCATCGACAGCGTCCACTACCGGGCCGCCTCGGCGCGCTACAAGGTCTACATCATCGACGAAGTGCACATGCTGTCGACCAATGCCTTCAACGCGCTCCTCAAGACGCTCGAAGAGCCGCCCGCCCACGTCAAGTTCATCTTCGCCACCACCGAGATCCGCAAGGTGCCGGTCACGGTCCTGTCGCGCTGCCAGCGGTTCGACCTGCGCCGGATCGAGCCCGAGACGATGATCGCGCTGCTGCGAAGGATCGCGACGGCCGAGGCCGCCGAGATCGCCGACGATGCCCTCGCCCTCATCACCCGCGCCGCCGAAGGCTCCGCCCGCGACGCGACCTCGCTGCTCGATCAGGCGATCAGCCATGGCGCGGGCGAGACGACGGCCATGCAGATCCGCGCCATGCTGGGCCTCGCCGACCGGGGCCGGGTCATGGATCTCTTCGACATGATCCTGCGGGGTCAGGCGGCAGAGGCCCTCACCGAACTGTCGGGGCAATACGCCGAAGGCGCGGACCCGATGGCGGTCCTGCGCGATCTGGCCGAGACCTGCCATTGGGTCTCGGTCATCAAGATCACGCCCGACGCCGCCGAGGATCCGACCGTCGGCCCCGACGAGCGCACCCGCGGCCTCGCCATGGCGCACGCCCTGCCGATGCGCGTGCTCAGCCGGATGTGGCAGATGCTGCTGAAATCCCTAGAAGAGGTGGCGCTCGCCCCGAACGCGATGATGGCCGCCGAGATGGCGGTGATCCGCCTCACCCATGTCGCCGACCTGCCCTCGCCCGAGGAACTGGTGCGCAAGTTGCAGGAGACACCGCCGCCCGGCCCGTCCGGCGGCGGCGCCCCGGCGCCCCGCACCCCCGCATCGCCCGAGGCGCGCGGCCTGCCCGGCCCGACCCACGCCGCCCCGCGCGGCCCCACCGCCCTCGCCGTCGCCCACGACGCCGACGCGGCGCTCGCGCGCTATGCCCGCTTCGACGACGTGGTCGACCTGATCCGCCACCACCGCGACGTGAAGCTGCTGATCGAGGTCGAGACGACGCTCCGCCTCGCCCGCTATTCGCCCGGACGCATCGAGTTTCAGCCCGGCGATACCGCCGCCCCCGATCTCGCCCAGCGCCTCGGCGCGCGATTGCAGGCCTGGACCGGCAACCGCTGGGCGATTTCCGTGGTGGCGGACGGCGGCGCCGCCACCATCGCCGAGGTGCGCGACGCCGCCGACACGGCACTGCGCGACGCGGCGATGACCCACCCCCTCGTGCAATCGGTGCTCGCCGCCTTTCCCAAGGCACAGATCACCGCGATCCGCACCGCCGCCGACAAGGCGAACGAGGCGCAGGTCGAGGCATTGGCCGAGGTCGACGGGGAATGGGATCCCTTCGACGACGACTGAGCGCCTTGCCCCTTTGCCGCCGCACCCCTATTTCTGGACGACACGGGAACAAGGGATGACCACATGCTCAAGGGACTAGGCGGCCTCGGCGACATGGCCAAGATGATGAAGGCCGCGCAGGAAATGCAGGGCAAGATGGCCCAGTTGCAGGACGACATGGCCAGCATCACCGTCGTGGGCGAAAGCGGCGCTGGCCTCGTCAAGGCGACGGCGACCGCCAAGGGCGAGCTGACCGCGCTCGACATCGACCCGTCGATCTTCGTCGCCTCCGAAAAGGAGGTTGTCGAAGACCTGATCCTCGCCGCGATCAAGGACGCGCAGGGCAAGGCGTCCGACCGCGCGCAGCAGGAGATGGGCCGATTGACCGAAGGCATGGGCCTGCCACCGGGCATGAAGCTGCCGTTCTAGGGTCATCCACCGGGCGGGCCCGCTGTCCGCGGCCCGCCATTCTTCTGGCCCGAAATATCCCCGCCGGAGGCGCAGGCCTGCCCCGGGGCGACCCGCTTACCCAAAAGGCGCCCGTTCCTGCATGACCGACACCGGCGACATCCAGACCCTGATCGACCTCATGGCCCGCCTGCCCGGCCTCGGCCCGCGCTCCGCGCGCCGGGCGGTGCTGCACCTCATCAAAAAGCGCCGCCAGCTCCTGCTGCCGCTCGCCGAGGCGATGCAGGCCGTCGGCACCACCGCGCGCGAGTGCCTCGCCTGCGGCAACATCGGCACCACCGACCTCTGCGCCATCTGCCGGAACGACAAGCGCGCGAACGGCGAGATCTGCGTCGTCGAGGATGTCGCCGACCTCTGGGCGATGGAGCGGGCGGCGGTGTTCAAGGGCCGCTATCACGTGCTCGGCGGCACCCTCTCGGCGCTCGACGCCATCGGCCCCGAGGAGTTGCGGATCCCGATCCTGCTCGACCGGATCGCGGCCGAGAACGTGACCGAGGTAATCCTCGCCCTCGGCGCCACCGTCGACGGCCAGACGACGGCGCATTACATCGCCGACCACCTGCCCGGCGTCACCGTCACAACTCTCGCGCAGGGGGTGCCGGTCGGCGGTGAACTCGACTACCTCGACGACGGCACGATCACCGCCGCCCTGCGCGCCCGCCGCGCCCTGTAGGAGGCGCAATTCTGCCCATCCCCGCCTCCGTCGTGCACGCGCCGCCGTTGCGTCCGCGGCGCCGGTGTCGTTCGGACCGTTACTATAAGCCTTTTCAAGGGATTGAGCGAAAGTTGACAGCTGTCAACTCCCCTCCACCCGCCTCAGAAATAGCTCTGCACCAAACTCCCCGAGACGAGCGCCCAGCCGTCCGCCACCACGAAGAACGCGAGCTTGAACGGCAGCGACACGATCGCGGGCGGCACCATCATCATGCCCATCGACATCAGGATCGCCGCGACGATGAGGTCGATGATCAGGAACGGCAGGAAGATCATGAAGCCGACCTGAAACGCCCGGCTGATCTCGGACAGAAGGAACGACGGCACCATCACCGACAGCGGCGCGTCCGCAACGGCCACGTCGGGTGCCAGATCAGGCCGCAGCACCGCCAGCGCCTCGAAGGTATCGGCCTCGATCCGTCCCGTCATGAACACCCGGAACGGCTCGATGGCACGGACGAAACCGTCCTCGAGCGGCAGCGTCTCGGCAAGGACCGGCGCGATCCCCGCCTCCCACGAGGCGACGAACACCGGCTCCATCACGAAGTAGGTCAGGAACAGCGCCAGCGAGACCAGAAGCATGTTGGGCGGCGATTGTTGCAGGCCGATCGCCTGCCGCAGGATCGCCAGCACCGTCACGATGAACGGAAAGCACGTCACCATGATCGCGATGCCCGGCACCACCGACAGGACCGTGACCAGAAGCAAGAGCTGGATCGACCGCGTCGCCAGCGACCCGTTCTCGCCCAGCGACAGCGTCACCTCCTGCGCCTGCGCGGCGCCGGACAGAACCGCGAAAATCAACGCAATTATGACGATTTGTGCCCATCGGGGCGCGGCAGGCGCCTGCCCGAACCCGGCACGGCGCAACCGGGCAGCCGGTTTCATGAAGGGTTTCAGCCCAGTGCCCCCCGCAGGCTCACCACCTCGGTGAGGCGCACGGCGAGCTGGCCCGGCTCGCCCCCCTCCACCTCCTGCAACTCGCCCCGCGCGATGAGCTTGTCGCCGACGTAGAGTTCCACCGGATCCTCGACCCGGCGGTCCAGTGGCAGGACGTCGTTCTCGTCCAGCGCGAGGAGTTCGCGCACCGTCGGTCGGGCGCGCCCGACCGAGATGGTGATCTCGATGGGCACGGAATTGAGCGGGTGGTCCGCTGCCGCACGGTCACGGGCGGCGGTATCGGTCGAGGGCGTTCTATCCATGGGTGGCCTCCTGGCGCTGGTCGTCGATAAAGGCGGAAAGGATGGCGCGCAGGTCCGAGACGAGGCGCGCGGCGTCGAGGCTCGTCTCCCGGCCGCCACCCGAGAGCGTGGCGCTGCCGGGGGCGAGGCCGGGATCGGCGCGGCAGGTGAACGGCAGGTCGGGGCGCGCCGCGAGCCGGTCGCTCACCCCGACGACATCGGCGACGGCGACCCGGAGGACCAGCGGCTGTGCCAGATCGGCGTGCGCGGCCTGCGCCAGTGCCTGCGCCAGATGCGCGGTCAGCACCTCGGGTCCGAGGGACGGCAGCAGGGTTTCGGCCAGCCTGTCGAAGAACCCGACGAGTTCCGACATCAGGACGCCGCGCGCCTCGGCATAGCCGAAGGCCATGTCCTCCAGCGTTTCGACAAAGCCGAGAGCAAGGGCGCCCTGAGCGGTCGCGGCCTCGGCCAGTGCCTCGGCGCGACCGGCGGCATGACCGTCCTGCCAGTCTGGCGAGGGCGCGGCCGAGGCGCCGCCGATGGCGGGTGCCGGAACGTCGTCGAATTCTTCGAGAGCGAGGGCCAGTCCCATGTCAGACGCGCTCCGCGTCTTCGGGATCTTCGATCCAGCTTTGCAGGATCTGGATGGTCTCGTCCTGCCGTTCGTCGATCATCCGGCGCAGGCGCGTGACCGGATCGTCGGTGCCGCGCCCGCGTGTGCCGTCCTCGGCGTCGCCATAGGCCGGCAGGCCCGGCATCGGCGAGAAATCGTCGTCCGCAGCCGCCCGCGACGGTGCCGCGGCGCGGTCGTCCGAACCGATCAGGCCAACGGCCCGCGCGCCGTCAGGCGGCGGCAGTGCCGCGACGGCACCGCCCGCCAGGATCGGGCGCACCACGAAGAGGCCGAGGACCAGCGCCACCAGCGCCAGCACCCCGAGCTGAATCAGGTTCATCATGTCGAGCGGCGATCCGCCCGCCTCGGGCAGCGCCTCGGTTCCGAGCACCGGCACCGCCTCGAACGGCATCGCGCGGATGGTGATGACGTCGCCACGCGCCGGGTCGAGGCCGACCGCCGAGGCCACGAGTTCGCTCAATGCAGCAAGTTCGTCCGGGCTGCGCGGTGTCGACGTGACGACGCCTGCGTCATCCGTCGCGGTCAGATCGTTGACCAGCACCGCCACGGTGAGCCGCCGCACCGCGCCGGGCGCGCGCAAAATCTCGCGATTCGTGGACGAGACCTCGTAGTTCGTCACCGACCGCGTCTCGGCGTCCTCGCTGGCCGCCGTGCCGGCCCCACCGCCCGCGTCCCCGGTCGGAAGGTTCGAGGCGACCGTCACGTCCGCCCCCGCTGAATCGGTGGTGGAATTGGTCCGCTCCTCGACCTCGGTCGAGATCGCGACGCGGCTGTCGGGATCGATCATCCGTTCGACGATCGATTCGCTCTCGGTGACGGTATCGACCGACACCTCGACGATCGCATTGCCGGTGCCGACGCGCGCTTCGAGCAGGCGCTCGGCCCGGGCGCGCAGTTCGGCGGTCAGCGGTTGGCCGGATCCGGTGCCGTCGTCGCCCATGTCGATCAGGCCGCCCTGCCCGTCGATGACCGCGACATTTTCGGGCAAGAGGCCCGACACCGACGACGCCACCAGATAGCGCAGCGCCTGCGCCTGCGGGCGCGAGAGGCTGCCCGATGCGGTCGTCACCGTCACCGCCGCCGTGACCGCGGTCTGCCGCTGGAACGGCCTGTTCGTCGGGCTCGAGATATGGACACGCGCGGCACGGATGTGCGGACTGGCGAGGATCGTGCGGGCCAGTTCGCCCTCCTTGGCGCGCCAGTAGGCGGCGTCGAACATCTGGCTCGTCGTGCCGAATCCCGACAGGCCGTCGAGCAGCTCATAGCCCTGACCGGTGTTCGCGGGCAGGCCCTGCGCGGCAAGCGTCAGGCGCAGTTCGTCGCGCTGCGCGGTCGGCACCCAGATCGCCGAGCCGCGCACCTCGAACGGCACGCCGCCCTGTTCGAGGGCGGTAACGACGTCGCCCGCGGCACCGTTCTCGAGACTTGCGTACAGCAGGCTCATGTCGCGCGACGCGGCGCCGCGCGACAACATCAGGACCGCTGCGAAGACCCCGACCGTGGCAAGCAGCACCACGAGTTTGCGGCCCGCAGAGAGACCTGACCAGATGCCGCCAATTCCGTTCACACGCATTCTCCGCATTTCGACCGGACGTTCTGCCCGACATGAGCTGAATGGCGGATCGGGCTTAACAATCGGTTAGTCGGTTTCGGTTTATCCAGGTGCTGCACCCCGTTTCGGGACGAGGAGAGTGCCGATGACCGCAACCGCCGATCCGCAACAGGCCACCGCCCCGAAAAAGGGCTCGAAACTGCCGATGATCCTGGGGCTGGTGCTGGCCGTCGTCGGCGGGGCGGGCGGGTTCTATGCCGTCCAGAGCGGTCTCTTGTCTTTCGGCGGCGATGACGCGGAGGCTTACGCCTCCGGCGAGGAGGGTTATGGGTCCGGCGAGGAGGGTTACGCGTCCGGCGAAGAGGGCAGTTCCGGGTCCGGCCATGAAAGTGCTGCTGCCGCCGGGGCAGAAGGGGGCGATTCGGGTTCCTACGATCTTCCCGACCTGGGCAGTCCGTCGTTCGTGGCCCTCGATCCGATCATCGTCAATCTGCCGCCCGGGTCGCGACACGACATCCTGCGGTTTTCCGCGACGCTCGACGTGCCCGACGCCTACATCGGCGAGGTGCAGTCGATCCGCCCGCGAATCGTCGACGTGCTCAACAGCTATCTTCGGGCGGTCGAGGTTTCCGACCTCGAGGATCGCGCCGCCCTGACGCTTTTGCGCAGCCAGATGCTGCGCCGGGTGCAGGTCGTCACCGGCGAGGGCCGGGTGCGCGATCTGCTGATCAACGAATTCGTCTTCAACTAGACGCGGCGGGTCCGCGTTCGACCATCACTTGCGGCGCCGAAGGTGCGCCAAACGTCACCAGAAGGGACACGAAATGGCGATGATCTCGGATATCCTGTTGTTTGCGGGCGCGGCAGGGGCGGCATTCTACTGCTATGTCCTCGCGCGCAGACTGCGCAACTTCACCGACCTCGAGAAGGGGGTCGGCGGCGCGGTTGCGGTGCTGTCGGCGCAGGTCGACGATCTTCAGCGGACGCTGACGGCGGCGCAGGGAACCGCGCGACGCTCGGTCGCACAGCTCGACGAGGTCAGCGGGCGGGCCGGGGCGACGGTCAAGCGGCTGGAACTGCTCATGGCCTCGCTGCATGACCTGCCGCTGACGACGCCGCCCGCGGCGCCCGCCAATCCGTTCTTCGTACGCACCGCCGCGCAGCCGCAGGGTGCCGGTCGGACGGTCGACGCATGACCGCCCCGGGCATCTCGCCGGCACCGGCGATGGCCGCGCCGAAGGTCCGCCGTTCCGTGCGCAAGGGCCGGGGTACGCTGTCGGTGATCGCCGCACTCCTCTTGGCCTCGGGCCTGCTGCGGCTCGGCCTCATGCCCAGCGCGGCACTGGCGGTCGGCGCCGAGGACGAGATCGCCGCCGCACCGCTGGTCTGTGTCGCCGGGGATACGCCCGCCGCCCTGATGGAGGCGTTGCGCGCGCGCGAGGAGCGGGTCGCGGCGCGCGAGGCGCAGATCGCGGACCGGATGCAGGCTCTGCAACTCGCCGAAAGCGAGATTCGCGAGCAACTGGATGCGCTGGCCGAGGCCGAAGCGTCGCTCGGCGCCTTGCTGACGGTCGCGTCGTCGGCCGCCGAGACCGACCTCGACCGTCTGACCACCGTCTACGAGAATATGAAACCTCAAGACGCCGCAGCCTTGTTCGCGCAGATGGAACCGGCGTTCTCGGCCGGGTTCATGGGGCGCATGGACCCGACGGCCGCCGCCGCGATCATGACCAACCTCGAGCCGGAACGCGCCTATCTCATCAGCGTCGTGCTGGCCGGTCGCAATGCGACGGTGCCCACCGAGTAGGGCATTTCGGTCCGCGACCCGCTCCCGAATGACGAAACCTTAACCTCCTTTGCCCATACAGGGCATGGGGGGCCCGGGGCCCAATCTGCAAAGGACAGCACTGAAATGTTTGGGCTTATCGGTATCGTGGTCGTCTTCGTCGCCATCTTCGGCGGGTATCTGTTCGCCGGCGGCAAGATGGCGATCATCCTCTACACGCTGCCCTACGAGATGATCATGATCGGCGGCTCCGCCCTTGGCGCGTTCCTCATCTCCAACAGCGGGTCCGGCGTGAAGAACACGCTCAAGGACATCGGCAAGGTGTTCAAGGGCCCGAAGTGGAAGCATCACGACTACCGCGACCTGCTGTGCATGATGTTCGAGCTGATCCGCGTGGCGCGGACCAATCCGATGGACCTCGAGGCGCACATCGAGGATCCGGGCAACTCGAGCATCATCAGCCGTTATCCGAAGATCCAGAAGGACAAGGAGGCGATCGGCCTGATCTGCGACACGTTGCGCTCGGCGTCGATGAACTACGACGATCCGCATCAGGTCGAGGAGGTGCTGGAAAAGCGGATCGAGGAATACAATCACCACGCGATGCACGGAAGCCATGCCTTGCAGACGGTCGCCGACGGTCTGCCCGCCCTTGGGATCGTGGCCGCCGTGCTGGGCGTCATCAAGACGATGGGGTCGATCGACCAGCCGCCGGAGGTGCTGGGCAAGCTGATCGGCGGCGCCCTCGTCGGCACGTTCCTCGGCGTGTTCCTCGCCTACGGTCTGGTCGGTCCCTTCTCGGTCAAGGTGGCGGCGGTGACGTCGGAGGATTCGCACTTCTACAAACTTATCCGGGAGGTCATGGTCGCCAACCTCTACAGGCACGCGCCCAACATCTGCATCGAGGTCGGGCGCCAGAACACGCCCGCCCATTGCCGCCCCTCGTTCGGCGAACTCGAGGAGGCCTTGAAGGCCACGAAGGGTGCTGCATGAGGCGGCATCGCACCACCGTCGTCGCGACCGCCGCGGCGATATGTCTTTGGGCCGTGGCAGCCGCCGCGCAAACCGTGTCGGTGCGGTCGGGCGAACACGACGGTTTTACCCGCCTCGTCCTCGACATACCGTCCGGAACGGACTGGACCACCGAAACGACGTCGGGCGGGCACCGCATCGGACTGAACGGCGTGGCAGGCTTCGATCTCGGAGCGGCCTTCGACCGGATCGAGCGCAACCGGATCGCGGCGCTTTCCGGGGGACCCGACGGCCTCGACATCGCGGTCGCGTGTCTGTGCCATGTCGAGGCCTTTCTCTACCGTCCCGACATGCTCGTCGTCGATGTCATCGATGGACCGAGTCCGACACAGATCACGGAAGTCGCTGCGGAACCCACTCCCGCTACGCCACCGGCTCGCGTTGCTCTGCCGCTGTTTTCCGCGCCCGTCCTCACCGCCCTGCCGCTGACGCGCACCTTCGACGCCCCGGAACCCCGTTCTGACGCGCTGGTCGCGACAGAACGCGCGATCCTCGAGAGTTTTGCCCGCGCCGCGAGTCAGGGGATCTTCGATTTTCCGTCGTTCCCCGCCGCGCAGGGCGCGGCCGGTTTGGACCTGCCCGCAGGGATCGGCCTGACACCCGTCACCGATCCGATGGACGGCGTCGCCTTGCCGCAGAGCGGCACCGGCCCCGCGCGGCCCGGGCTGCTGGTGCGCACGGGTATTTTCCGCGGTAACGGCGGCGGCCCGGTCGATGCCGCAGAGCCCGGCACCTGCACGCGACTGGGGCGTCTGGATACCGCCGCCTGGATCGACGCCGACGCGCCGTTCTACGAGCAGATCGGGCCCGGTCGATTCGACATGACCTCGGAAACCGGGCGCGTGGTGCCGCAGGGGGTGGTCGATCAGGCCCGCCGCTATGTCGCGTTCGGTTTCGGCAGAGAGGCGCTCGACGTCCTCGGCCTCCTTGGGGGCAACGTGCCCGCCGAGATGCGCGACGACGTCCGCACGCTGCGCACCCTCGCCACCATCGTCGACGGTGCGACGGCGCCGGACACGGCGGTCGCGCGCGGTATCGGCTGCGGTCCGGATGCCGCGGTCTGGGCGAGCCTCGCTCGGGGGACGCTGGACGGGACCGACGACGCGCACCGGGATGCGGCCCTTGTCGGCCTGCGCGACCTGCCCGAAGCGTTGCGTGGCCATCTCGGCCTGCGGCTCGCGGCCCTGTATTCCCAGGCGGGCGAGCATCTGATCGCCTCGGAAATCCTCACCGCCGCCCGCCACGAAGTGACTGGCGACGGCCGCGCCGCCGACCTTGCGCAGGCCGATCTGGCCGGTGCCGAGCTTGGGCCCGAGGCGGAAATCGCCCGCCTCGATACCCTTGCCGCGCGCGATCCGCAATTGCCGCCCGAGACCCTCGTCCGCCTGCTCGACCTGACGGTCGAAGCGGGGCGGGCAATCGATCCCTCGATACTCGAACTCGCGTCATCGGTGCGCCATGACGTCGGCGGCGAGGAGGTCGAGGCGGAACTGGCGCGGGCCGAGGCGCGCGCAACGATCCTCGCGGGGGATTTCGATGACGCGCTGGCGCTGATCGAAGAGACATCGGAGCTGATCGGCGACGAGACGGCGGGCATCCTGCGCGACGCGGCAATCGCGGCATCGGCCGAACGTGCTGGCGACGGGGCGTTCCTCGACACGGCCCTGGCGATGGCGCCCGAGGACATTTCGGCATCGGTGCAGAACGCCGTCGCCGCCCGGCTGCTGGCACTCGGCTTTCCCGATCTGGCGCAGTCCTATCTGCGCGGCGGCGCCGAACAGGAGGCGATGCGCGTCCGGCGTTATCTGCGGGCAGAGGTGGCGGCGGCACTCGGCGATGTAACCGGTGCGGACCGCGCCCTCGAAGGGATGACTGACGGGCGCGCGCAAGAGATCCGGGCGCGCGCGCGCACTGCCTCCGGCGATTTCGCCGGCGCCTACGCGGCGCGCGACCTTGCCGCCGCGACGCCCGAAGGAGAGGGCGCGGCCTGGCGGGCGGGCGACTGGACCGGCCTCGAGACCTCGGGCGATGCGCTGCTGAGCGACGCATCTCGGGCGATCCTGTCCGCGCCGCCGCCGCCTGGCGACGGCACGCCGCTCGCCGACCGGCAGGCCCTGC
Organism: uncultured Alphaproteobacteria bacterium; assembly: GCA_963789535.1. Classification (GTDB taxonomy): domain Bacteria; phylum Pseudomonadota; class Alphaproteobacteria; order Rhodobacterales; family Rhodobacteraceae; genus CAVXHQ01. The sequence continues at coordinate 86,104 of CAWBKU010000005.1, forward strand.
TGGCCGAGGCGGAAAGCACCCGCGCCCTGACCGAAGCGCTGCTCGAACGGTTCACCGTCACCGCCGACGAGGGTGGCTAGGCCGGGCCGAAACGGGGCGGTCGGCAATCCTTTCTAAACTTTCCGGGCATAGCCTGCGGCACGAGCGACGACGATGAAGGACCGGCACTCCGGTCGATCGACCGGCAGCAGAAGGCGCCACCGATGCGGGCAAAGCCCCTTGAGAGACATAGTTGCCGCAGGCGCGCGTCCCGCGTGGCGCCGCTGGCCTGCGCCCTTGTCGCCATGGCGAGCACGGGCGCCGCCAATGCAGAGGTCTGCACCCGCGCCGCCATGCAGGCCGCGAACGAGACCGGCGTGCCCTATGCCGTCCTGATGGCGATCACCCTGACCGAGACCGGACGCACCCGCGCCGGTGAGACCGAGCCCTGGCCCTGGACGATCAACATCGAGGGCGAAGGCTACTGGTTCGACACGCAGGACGCGGCCCTCGCATTCGCCTATCAGGCGCTGCGCGACGGGCGCACCAGCTTCGACACCGGGTGTTTCCAGATCAACTACCGATGGCACGGCGAGAATTTCTCTTCGCTCGAGGCAATGTTCGACCCGGTCCAGAACGCGACCTATGCCGCCCTGTTCCTCGCCGATCTCTATGCCGAGAGCGGCGACTGGAGCGTCGCGGCGGGCGCCTATCACTCGCGCACCGAGGTCTATGCCTCACGCTATCGCGCCCGGTTCGACACCTTCTATGCCGCCGCACAATCCGAGAGGCCGCCGGTCCTGACGGGGGGGCCGATGGTGGCCGTCGCGCAGGTGCGGGTGAACACTTTTCCACTGTTGCAGGCCGGGGGCGCGCGGGCGACCGCGCCACTCGGCTCGCTGATGCCCGCCGCGCAAGGAAACTGACATGCCCGCCTTCTCGCTGCGCAACATCTTTCAGCCCACGGTGATGCTCGCCATGGCGCTCATGGCGATCATCGTCATGATGATCCTGCCGATGCCCGCCTGGGTCCTCGACCTCGGCCTTGCCGCCTCCTTCGCGCTGGCGATCCTGATGTTCACGGTGACGCTGTTCATCGACCGCCCGCTCGATTTCTCGGCCTTTCCGACGGTGCTGCTCGCCTCGCTCATGCTGCGGCTGTCGCTCAACGTCTCGTCGACGAAACTCATCATCGCCGAGGGGCACACCGGCACCGATGCCGCGGGCGACGTGATCCAGGGGTTCGCCGATTTCGTGATGGGCGGCTCGGTGATCCTCGGTGTGGTGGTGTTCTGCGTCCTGCTGATCGTGAACTTCGTCGTCATCAACAAGGGGGCGACCCGCATGGCCGAGGTCGGCGCGCGGTTCGCCCTCGACGCGATGCCGGGCAAGCAGCTCGCCATCGACGCCGACGTCGCGGCAGGGGCCATCGACCACACCGAGGCCAAGCGGCGGCGCGAGACGGAACAGGCCGAGACGACGTTCTTCGGCTCGCTCGACGGCGCGTCGAAGTTCGTGAAGGGCGACGCCGTGGCGGGCCTGCTCATCACCGCGCTGAACCTCGTCGTCGGCCTCGTCGTCGGCATCTTCGTGCATGGCATGGACGCCGGCCGCGCCTTCGAGACCTATGCCATCCTGACGGTCGGCGACGGTCTGGTGAGCCAGATCCCCGCCGTCGTCATTTCCATCGCCTCGGCGCTGCTGCTGGCGCGGGGCGGGGCGACGGGCGCGACGGATCTGGCGATCGTCGCACAACTGGGGCGGCATCCGGCGGCCCTCGGCACCGTGGCGGTCCTCATGGCCCTTTTCGCGCTCGTCCCCGGCCTGCCGTTCATGCCGTTCATGCTCGGCGCCGTCGGCCTCGGCGCCTGTTCGCTGATGATCCTGCGCGGCACCGCGGCCCGCGCCGCCGAGGCCGCCCGGCCGAAATCCGACCGGCCGAGTGCGGCGCCGCAGGCGTCCATGGGCGACATCCTCGACATCGAGGACATCCATGTCGAATTCGCTCCCGATCTGGTGGAGATGGTGGTCGACGCCGCCACCGGCCTCGACGCGCGGATCGCCAACATGCGCACCCATGTCGCGACGCATTTCGGCGTGCTGCTGCCGGAAATGCGCCTCACCGACAACCCGGCGCTGCCCGACAGCACCTATGTGATCCGTATCCAGGGGGTCGAACAGGTGCGCGACAGCCTGCGCCCGGGGCGCGTGCTCGCCCTTCTGACCGGCCCGGATGCCTCGGGCGGGGGCCTTCATGGCGAGGACGTGAACGAGCCGGTCTATGGCGCCCCTGCCCGCTGGATCGTCCCCGAGGATCAGGAAACCGCCGCCGTCAACGGCATGACCACCGTCTGGCCCGCCGAGGTTCTGGCGACGCATCTGCTCGAGGTGATCAAGCGCAACCTGTCGCGCCTGCTGACCCACAAGGCGCTGCGGCGGCTGCTCGACGAGATGGTGAACCTGTCGGACAACGCGCGGACGCAGGCGAACCGCAAGCTGCTGGACGAGATGATACCGGACAAGGTGCCGCCCGACATCCTGCTGTCGACGCTGCGCCTCTTGCTCGACGAGCGGGTGTCGGTGCGCAACCTGCCCCTCATCATCGAGGCCATCGCCGAGGGGCGGCAGAGCCAGACCCAGATCGAGGGCATCGCCGAGCACGTGCGTCAGCGCCTCGGGTTTCAGCTCGTCGCCGACCTGCGCCGCCCCGACGGAACGATCCCGCTCGTGCAACTGGCGTCCGAGTGGGAGAACGTGTTCACCCGCTATCAGATCGCCACCGACCGCGGCACCTCGGACGTGGCGCTGCCACCCGACGAGTTCAACCGACTGGCGGGCGCCATCGCCGACAAGCTGAACAAGGCGGCGGAAAACGGCACGACCGCCGCCCTCGTCACCTCGATGCGGCGGCGGCGCTTCCTGCGCACGGTGATCGCGGCGCGGGGGATGACCAACCAGGTGCTCTCGTTCGAGGAGATCGGGATGGACGCGCGCCCGGCCCTCGTGGGCCTCGTCGCGGCATGATCGCCGAGGGGGCCGCCCTGCTGGGGTATACGACCGACTGGCTCTGGGCCGCGTTCGTCGTGTTCCTGCGGGTCGGCGCGATGCTGGCCCTCGTGCCGGCGTTCGGCGAGCGGAGCGTGCCGGCCCGGGTGAAACTCGGCCTCGGGCTTGCGTTCACGCTTATCGTCCTGCCGGCGGTGGCGCCGGACCTGCCGCCGCTGCCGGGCAATCCACTGGCGGCGATCGCGATCGGCGGACCCGAGGTCGTGACCGGCCTGTTCTTCGGCATGATGCTGCGCCTTTTCGTCATGGCCCTCCAGGTCGCGGGCGCCATCGCGGCGCAATCGACCTCGCTCAGCCAAATCTTCGGCGCCAGCGCCGGCGTCGACCCGCAACCCGCCATCGGCAACGTCCTCGTGATCGGCGGCCTGGCGCTCGCCGCCCTCATGGGGCTGCACGTCCATCTGGCGGCGTTCATGATCGACGGCTACGGCCTCGTCGGCCCCGGCGAGATGATCTCGGCCGGCACCGTCGCCGAGGCGGGGGTCGCGGAGGTCGGGCGGTCCTTCGCGCTGGCGTTCACCCTCGCAGCGCCGTTCGTCATCGCCTCGCTGATCTACAACGTCACCCTCGGCGTCATCAACCGCGCCATGCCGCAACTGATGGTCGCCTTCGTCGGCGCGCCCGCGATCACCGCGGGGGGGCTGGCGCTCTTTGCGATCTCGGCGGGCACGATGCTCGCCGTCTGGAACGACGCACTGATGGCATTCATGGCCGCCCCCTTCGGGCCGCTGCCATGAGCGACGAGGAGGACAGCGACAAGCAGTACGAGCCGACGCAGCACAAGCTCGACGAAGCGCGCAAGAAGGGCGAGATCGCCAAATCGGCCGATCTGACGACGGCGGCGGGCTATGCCGGGTTTCTGGTCGCGGCCTGGGTTCTGGGCCCTGCGGCGCTCCTTGGCGCGGGCGCGGGCCTCAGCGTATTGCTCGGGCAGGCCGACGGATTGTCGCGCGACCTGTTCGGCGGGCGGGCGTCACCGTTCATGGGCGGGGTGGTCGGATCGAGCGTCGTGCCGGTACTGCCGCTGCTCCTGATTCCCGGCGCGTTTGCCGTCCTGTCGATCATCGCCCAGCGCGGCTTCGTCGTGGCGCCGTCGAAACTCGCGCCGAAGCTGTCGCGCCTGTCGCTCATCAAGAATTTCGGTCAGAAGTTCGGGCGGTCCGGCCTGTTCGAGTTCTTCAAGAGCACGGCGAAACTGGTGATCTACGGCGCGATCCTCGGCGCCTATCTGTGGGCGCAACTGCCGGAGATCCTCGCCACGCTGCACCTGCCACCGGCCCTCGTGACGGTGGAACTGGGGCAGATGACGCTGGGTCTGCTGGGGCGCGTGCTGGTCGTCGCGTTCGTGCTCGGTGCCCTCGATTTCCTGTTTCAGCGGGCCGAACACCTGCGCAAGAACCGCATGTCGCGCAAGGAGATCATGGACGAGCACAAAAATGCAGAGGGCGATCCGATGCTGAAACAGCAGCGGCGGCAGCGCGCGGTCGAGATCGCGATGAACCAGATGCTGGCCGAGGTGCCCAAGGCCTCCGTCGTGATCGTGAACCCGACGCATTATGCCGTGGCACTGAAATGGCATCGCGGCATGGGCACGGCGCCGGTCTGTGTCGCCAAGGGCGTCGATGGCGTCGCCGCGCGGATCCGCGAAGTGGCGGCCGAGCATGGCATTCCGGTCCATTCGGACCCGCCGACCGCACGTGCCCTGCACGCCACGACCGATCTGGGCGCCGAGATCCCGGCCGAGCATTTCCGCGCCGTCGCCGCCGCCATCCGGTTTGCCGAGGCGATGCGCCAAAGGGCGCGCCGCAGATGAGCCGCAGGCTGGCCGACCTCGCGGCGCTGGCGCGCGTCACCGACACCGCCTTTGCCGCCGAGCAGGCGCAAATGGCGGCCCTGCGGCGGCGCGAGGCAGAGCTGCGCGGCCTGATCGCGGACCTCGACCGCCCGCGCCACGATCCCGCGACCCCGATCGAGGAGGATGCCGCGCTGCGCGCCGGGGCGGAGATGACCTGGCAGCTCTGGGTCGACGCGCGGCGCAGTGCGCTGAACGTCGAACTGGCGCGGGTGCTGGTGGCGCAGGCAGAGGCGCGGCGCACCCTCGCACGCGCGTTCGGACGCAATGCGGCGGCGACGGGGATCCGGGACGATGCGGCAATCGCGGCGCGGACCCGGCGTGCCAAACGCGAAGAGCGGGGCGGCTGATCGCCGTCCCGCCCTTGGGCCTTGCCGGGTGGAGGGATCTCAGGCGGGCACGTCCTGGCGCACCAGATCGAGGATCAGCACGTCGAGCGCATCGCGCCCCACGGCCTGCCGTGCCGCCTCTCGCAATGCCGCGCGCAGTTGCGCGAGATTGCGGGTCGAGGTGAAATTGCCGTCGAACCCGCCGATATTGGCGTGATCGAACAGGATTTGCAGGAACGCGTCGCGCAGTTTCGGCTCGTGGAGCAGGATCGTTTCCTGCGTGCCGGGGCTCACCTCGACGCTGATCGACAGGATCACCAGCGCCGCCACCCGGTCGCCCGAGACCACGGGCACGACGAACTGGTTGTTCAGGCGCACGTATTCCGGCCCGCCGACGGGATTGCCGTAGTCGTCGACCGCCGACGAGGCACCGTAGCCCGCGTCCGCCGCGGCGGCGCCCTCTTCCATCGCGGGGGCCGGACAGTCTCCGGTCGTGGCGGCATAGACGCTCTCGGCCGGCGGCGGCACGAGGAAGGTGGCGACTGCGGCACCGCCGCCGGTGCCGATGACGAGCAGGATCAGGGGCAGGAGGATCTTCATCATGGGAGGGGGCGCCTTGTGCTGTGAGGGGGTCAGAACGGCAGGAGGAGTTCCGTCACCTGCTGGCCATAGCGCGGCTGCTGCACGTCGGTGATCTGGCCGCGCCCGCCATAGGAGATGCGGGCCGAGGCGATCTTGTCATAGGTGATCTCGTTCTGGCGGGTGATGTCGCCGGGCCGGACGAAGCCGGAGACGAGGAGTTCGCGCAGTTCGAAGTTCACGCGCACCTGCTGGCTGCCCTCGATCGACAGGACACCGTTCGGCAGCACCTCGACGACGGTGGCCGCGATCCGCAGGGTCAGTTGCTCGTTGCGGCGGATCGAGCCGTCGCCGGAGAAGGACGAATCGCTCTCGAGGGCGACGCCGGGTGCGGCGCCTTCGCGCAGGGTGCTGTCGATCGCCTCGGGCAGGCCATAGAGGGCGTCGACGGTGACGCCCTGCTGGCCGGACCGCGCGCGGTCTGTCTGGTTGGAAAAGCGCGCGCTGTCGTTGATCTCGACCACGACGGTGAGGATGTCACCGCGCTGCATCGCCCGCCGCTCGCCGAGGAGCGAGCCACGGTCGCCGTTCCAGAGAGAGGCGTTCGAGGTTTCGGTCATCGGCAGCGGGTCGAAGCCCTGCGGCATGCCGAAGGTCTGCATCGCGGCGGCCTCGGGCGCCTCCATCGGCGGTTGCAGGGCGGGCGGCTGGCCGATTTCTTCGAAGCGCTGGCAGGCGGACGCAAGGGCGAGGAAGGCGAGGGCGGCGGTAGGGATCGGTTTCATTTCAGGGCCTTATTGCGAGACATAGGCGGCGCCGTCGGCGCCGATGCGGGCGGTGACGGTCGTGCGCGAGGCAAGGTTCATGACGCGGATCACGTCGCCGGGTCCGGCCCGGTCGAGGGCGCGCCCTTCGGTGGCGATGTGGATGCCGCCGGAGGCATAGATCATCGCGATGACCTCGTTGCGCTCGACGATGGCGGGAAATCCGACGTCGCCGGGCCGGATCGGACGCCCCGCATAGAGGGCGACGCGCGCCTCCATGCCGATCAGGAGGGCGGGGTCGGAGACGGCGCCGGGCACGTCCTGCGGCTGGATCACGAGATCTTCGGGCGAGATGAGGGTCTGCGCCGGCAGGGTGCGGGCCGCGACGACGGTTTCGGCCAGTGTCGGGGCGGCGAGCAGCGACAGGGCGAGGGCGAGGGCACGTTCGGGGCGGATCATCGGATCTGCACCATCGCGCCGAGCATCTGGTCTGCGGCGGAGATGACCTTGGAATTCAGCTCGTAGCCGCGCTGTGCCTCGATGAGGTCGGTCACTTCCTTGACGGCGTCGACCGAACTTTCCTCCAAGAACCCCTGCCGGAACGTGCCGAGGCCGTCCTGTCCGGGCGTCGACACCTGCGACGGACCCGAGGCCTCGGTCTCGAGGAAGAGGTTCGAGCCGATCGCCTCGAGGCCGCGCGGGTTGACGAAGGAGGCGAGCGAGAACTGGCCGAGTTGTTCGGGTTCGACGCGGTCGTTGAAATAGGCGTAGACCTCGCCCTCGGCATTGATCGAGAGCGAGCGGGCGTCGCGCGGCACGGTGATGTCGGGCACTACCGAAAAGCCGTCCGAGGTCACGATGAGGCCGTCGCCGGTGAGTTTCAGCCCGCCGTCACGGGTATAGGCGGCGCGCCCGTCGGGCAGCGTCACCTCGAGGTATCCGGTGCCCTCGATGGCGAGGTCGAGTTCGCCCCCGGTGGCGGCGGGCGCGCCCTGTTCGATGATCTGGCTGACGGCGGTGGGCCGCACGCCAAGGCCAAGCTGCACACCGGTGGGCAGGATGGTGCCGTCGGCGGCGGCGATGGTGCCGGGGCGGGCCATCTGCTGATAGTGCAGGTCGGCGAATTCGGCGCGACGGGCGTTGTAGCCGGTGGTGTTCATGTTGGCGAGGTTGTTCGAGATGACCTCGACCCGCATCTGCTGCGCCATCATCCCGGCGGCGGCGATTTCAAGTGCGCGCATGGCGTGCTGTCTCCTTGGTTATCCGTTGCGGGACAGGGCGCGGATGGCGCCCATGATCCGTTGGTCTTCGTTGGTCAGAAAGCTCTGGCCGAGCTCGTAGGCGCGCTGCACCTCGATCATCCGGGCGATTTGCAGGACCGGGTTCACGTTCGATTCCTCGAGGAACCCCTGCAACATCCGGCCCTCCGGGGCCTGGGTGACGCCGCCGGTGGGCACGAAGCGGGTGCCGTCCTCGCGCGTCATGCGCAGGGGGTCGTTGGGCACAAAGATGCCGATCTGCCCGATGGGCGCGCCGTCCGCCGAGATCGTGCCGTCGGCGGCGATGCCGACCGTCCCGGTGCCCTGCGGCACGAACACCGGCGCGCCACCGGCGTCTAGGACGCGAAACCCCTCGGGCGTGACGAGGTCGCCGTCCTGATTGGGGGTGAAGTTGCCGGCCCGGGTCAGGCGCTGGCCGCCGGGGGTCTGGATCATGAAGAACCCCTCACCCTCGATGGCGAGGTCGAACGGGCCGCCGGTCATTTCCATCCCGCCCTGCGTCATCACCGTCTGGCGAACCGTCGCAGTCGCCATCGACAACGACGGAAAGCCGCCGCGCAGCGCGCTCACGTGTTCGGCGAACGTCACGCCTTCGGCCCGGAAACCGGTGGTGTTGGCGTTGGCGATGTTGTTGGCGATCGCCCGCATCTCGGCGGCGAGGCCGGACTGGCGGGTGATCTGGGTGTAGGTGGCGTTTTCCATGGCGTCCCCCTTCAGGTGCCGGCGATGATCGGGACGAGGACGTCCTGAAAGAAGCTGACCAGCGTTTCGGTCATGAAACCCATGGTTCCCCAGAACACGAGCAGGATGCAGGCCAGTTTCGGCACGAAGGTCAGCGTCATTTCCTGGATGCTGGTGAGCGCCTGAAAGAGGCCGACGACGAGGCCCGAGAGCAGTGCGGCCGTGAGGATCGGCAGCGACACCAGCGTCGCGATCCACAGACCCTGACGCAGCGTGTCGTAGAACAGGGCCTCGGGCATCGGCCTACACCGGCATCCGCAGGATTTCCTGATAGGCCTCGACGACCTTGTTGCGGATCGTCACCGCCGCCTCGACGGCCAGTTCGGTCTGCGCCAGCGCCTGCACCATCGCATAGGGATCGGCCCCCGAGGTCATGGCGTCGAGGGCGAGGCTCTCGCTGGCGCGCAGCGTTTCGGCAAACTGACGACCGGCACCCAGCAGGGCGTCGCCGGGGCCGCCGTCGGTGCCCTCGGACAGTTGCGGCGCGGTGGCGGGTCGGTTCGCCGCATATTGGCGGGCGATGGCGGAGGAGGCAAATTCCATGGGAGTTCTTCCTTGTCTGTCGGCCTTCTGGCCGGTCTGGGTGGGATTAGCGGCGCAGGAGATCCATGAGCGCGGACGACATCTGCCGGATCTGGTCGAACATCTTGAGGTTGGCCTCGTAGCTGCGGCTCGCCTCTCGGGCGTCGGCGATTTCGATCAGCAGGTTGACGTTGGACCCCTGATAAAAGCCCTGTTCGTCTGCGAGCGGGCTTGCGGGATCATAGATTTCGGACAGCGCGGTCCGGTCGAGGCGGACATCGCCGGTGGTAACGCTGCCCGGGCGGTCGCCGCGGATCACCTCTTCCTCGAAGGCCACCACCTTGCGGCGGTAGCCCGGGGTATCGGCGTTGGCGACGTTCTCGGAGACATAGCGGATACGCTGCGCCTGGGCGCGCATCCCGCTCGCGGCGACGGACAGGGCTTCGGAAAAATCGGTCATGATCCGGCCCCCTAGCGCGACACGGTGGTGCGCAGCACGGTGAGGGCGTGGCGATAGATCGCCAGCGCCCGGCTGTGCTCGCGTTCCGCCTCGACGCCGGCGACCATCTCGGTCTCGAGGGAGACGGCGTTTCCATTCGGCGAGGGCTCGGTCCCGCCGGTGCCGATCCGGGCCGAGGTGGCGGCCATGTCGCCCCCCCTGTGACCGGGCCGCGTGGTGCGCAGGCTGCCGGTCTCGGTGGCGCGATAGGTCTCGCGGAACGAGGCCATCGTCCGGGCGCGATAGCCGGGCGTGTCGGCGTTGGCGATATTGGTGGCGACCACGGCCTGCCGCGATCCCGCGTGGCGGGCCATCGCATCGGATATGCGGAACACGTCGAGTGATTCAAACATAAGGGCTTCTCCCTCGCTGGTTTCAACGAAGGCTTAAGGGTGATTCTTTAAGAAGCAGTTGTGATGACCGGGACAATTTTAGCGGTGTCGGTATTTTCCGGCATTTGCCCCCGGAGCAGGAGAGACTTGCGATGACGACGAGCGAAACGATTCTGGCGCGGATGACCGCGGCCCTCGGCGATGTACGGGGGGCGGCGCCACTTGGCCGCGTGTCTGGCGCGACCGGTGGCGTGGTGGAGATCACCGGCCTGAGCGATACCGCGCGGCTGGGCGACCGGGTACGGGCTGTGGTGCAGGGGGGTGTCGGCGGAGAAGTCGTGCGCATTGCCGACCGGACCGTGCAGATCCTGCCCGAGGGGCCTGCCGACGGGCTGGCCGTCGGGGACGCCATGCGCCTCGAGGGGCCGCGGCGTTTCGCGCCCGACGATGGCTGGATCGGTCGCGTGGTCGACCCCGACGGACTGCCGATCGACGGGCGGCCGTTGTTGCCGGGCACCGGCGCGCGGCGCCTGCGGACGACCCCGCCTGCGCCGCATCTGCGCCGCGCCATGGGCGGGCGGCTCGAAACCGGGCTGGCGGTGTTCGACACGCTTCTGCCCCTGGTGCGCGGACAGAGGATCGGCCTCTTTGCCGGGTCGGGCGTCGGCAAGTCGACCCTTCTGGGCGCGCTTGCGCGCGCGGTGGCGGCGGATGTGATCGTGATCGGTCTGGTGGGCGAACGCGGGCGCGAACTGCGGCACTTCATCGAGGAGGTGCTGGGGCCGGTGGGGATGGCCCGCGCGGTGGTCGTCGCCGCGACATCCGACCGCGCGCCGCAACTGCGCCGCCGCTGCGCCTGGGCGGCAACGGCGGTGGCCGAGCATTTCCGCGATGCGGGCCTTCAGGTCTTGCTCCTGCTCGACAGTGTCACCCGGTTCGCCGAGGCGCACCGCGAGGTGGCCGCCGCGGCGGGCGAACCTGCGGCCCTGCGCGGTTTTCCGGCCACCACCGGCCCCGCCATCGCCGGCCTGTGCGAGCGGGCCGGCCCGGGCGAGGCGGGGCAAGGCGATATCACGGCGGTCTACTCGGTGCTCGTGGCGGGGTCCGACATGGAGGAACCGGTGGCCGACATGTTGCGCGGCGTCCTCGACGGTCACGTCGTCCTCGACCGGGAAATCGCCGAACGCGGACGGTTTCCGGCGGTCGACGTGCTGCGTTCCGTCTCCCGCTCTCTGCCCGATGCGGCGAGCAGCTCCGAGAACGCGCTCATCGCGCGGGCGCGGGCGTTGATGGGCACCTATGACCGGGCGGAAATGATGATACAGGCCGGGCTGTATTCCGCAGGGTCGGACAGCGAGATCGACGCGGCGATGGCGGCACATTCGCTGCTCGAGCAGTTCTTGACGACGTCGGGGGGCACGGTGGGATCGAGCTTTGCGGCATTGGCGACAGCACTGACGCCGATGCGCCCGGTCCAACGTCCGGTCCCCGCGGCGCGACGCGGACCTGCATAGGACACCGGCCTAGAAGAGTCGCGGCGCCGATTGCAGCAGGGTCAGCGCTGTGGAGCCGCCTGACAGACCGCCGCCGGCGGCGATCTCGGAGCGGATGAGATAGAGGCGGACCAGCTTGTCCTGGAGCGCAGGATCGCTGAAGTCGGCCACGGTATCGGTGCCGAGGACCGATTGCGCCCGCTCCTTGAAGGCCTCGCGCTGCTGATCGATGTCGATCCGCCCGAAGCTCGACGGGAAGCCCAGCGCCGTTTCGAACACGGTGCGCAGCGGTGTGTTGCCCATGATGGCGAACCATTTGACGTCGTTCGAGGTGCCGGACCGTATCAGATCGGCAATCTCGCCGCCGAGGTTCATCGCGAGGCGCATCGAGTTGTCCTGCTCGCCCACGGCCCGCTCGAACTGCTTGGTCGCGTAGCGGGTGAGGATTTCGTCGGCAAAGAAGCTGAGGCCGGTGCGCGGCGCGATGTTGCCGAACCCGAAGGCAGCAGCGAATTTCTGATACCGTGTGTCGGACAGCCGGTTGGCCAGCGCGTCCGAGCGGTTGGTCCCGCCTTCGAGGATCTTCTGGATGAACGCCTTCGAATTGATGTCTTCGTCGAGGCCGAAGGCGCCCAGCGCCACCGACAGAAGGCGGCGGTCGCCGACCAGATCCCCGGCGCTCCTGATGCCGCCGATCTTCTCGCGGAAGTACTCGGTGTCGCGCTTGAACTGGGTGCTCTGGACGAAGGCCTGTTTTTGCGCGGGCAGAGTGCGTTGCAGGAACTGCCAGCCGGAAAGTCCGGAAAGGGGAATGACCGGCTTGAACATCAAGACACCCGGATGACGCCCGCCAGCAGACGCTCCTCGCGTGGCAGGAGGGTGCGAAGGCGTTTCAGCGCGCGGTAGAAATCGCCCGCGGTGACGGCCTCGGTCGCCTCGCCGAGGACGAGGCGGCTGTCGTCGTCGATCAGCGCCTGAGAGAGCTGCTCGATCCCGCGGAGGAGCTGGAAACGCGCATCCTCCTCGCTCACGTCGCCCGACAGGACCAGTTGCGCGATATAGCAGACACGGCGCACCGGGGTATTCACCTCGTCGGGGCGGATCGCGTCGCGCAGGCGCAGGATGTTGGCGCCCGGCGTCAGGATCGACAGGCGCGAGCGTCGGTCGCCGTTCTCGATCACGGCGCCGTTGACCAGAACCCGTTCTTTCGGGCCGAGCTTGAGGACGAGGCCGGACATCAGCGTGCTCCCGCGGGTTGGATGGAGGCGGCGCCTTCGCCGGCGGCATTGGCGCCGAGGCCGCGCATGACGGCGGTGTTGATGTCGACGAGCACCTGCACGTCGGCCTGACCGCGCAGCACCTTGCGGCTGTGCAGATCGGTAAATTCGGCGAGGTAGAATATCTGCGCGCGGAGTTTCTGCGGCAGGGCATTGTGCGCGTCCGCGACGTCCGAGGCGAGGATCGTCCAGAGTGCCCGGTTGTCGGCGATGACCGCGGCGAGATCGGCGAACTTCTCGGGGGCACGGGCGGCGCTCAGGCGGCGGATGATGCTGCTGAAGGCCTGGTATTCGGTCGACCGGTCCGTGCGGAGCGGCGATCCCACGGCGGCATAGGCGGCCTGGGCCAGATTTGTGGCGTTCACGTCGTGTCCTTTTCGACAACATTATGGAACGGGGCGCGGCTTTGCCGAGACCTGAGGTGTCATGCCGCAACCGGAGCACATGCCCCGGGCGGGGTTCAGGCGGCCCGAAGGCCGCCTGAGTTTGCCCTTAGCGGAAGAGCGACAGGATCGACTGCGGCGCCTGGTTGGCGATCGACAGCGACTGCACACCCAGCTGCTGCTGCACCTGGAGCGCCTGGAGACGGGCCGAGGCCTCTTCCATGTTGGCGTCCACGAGGCTGCCGATACCGGACCTCAACGCGTCGGTGATCTGCGACACGAAAGTGGCCTGGGTCTCGATCCGGCCCTGGGCCGAACCGAAGGACGCAGCGGCAGAGATCGAGGTCTGGATCAGGCCCTCGACACCGGCCAGGGCGGCCTTGGCGCCATTGCTGGTCGTCACATCGTAGTTCGACATCGCCGACAGACCGCCACCGATGTTGCCGACGGTCGCGCCTGTCGCCGTGGTCGCACCGGTATCGATGCGGGCGGCAATGGTGTCGAGCGCATCGACAGTCTTGGAGGTGAACGACAGACCTGTCGCGGCCTTGGAGACGTTGATCACGTCGAGGTCGAGGCCGTTTCTGGAGGCGTAGCCGTTGAACGCGGCGATCAGACCATTCTGCACGTCGGCCAGGGTGTCGCCCTGACGCGAGATATAGAGGATCTTGTTCTGGTCCGCGACAGCCGTGCCGGTGGTGTAGTTCGCGGCCGTGAACGAGCTGTTGTCGGCGTCGGTGCCTGCCAGACCGATCGAATAGGCGGTGCCGGTGGCGATGCCGGTCGCCGGTACTGTGATCGCGACGGTGGCCGATGCACCGCCCGTCAGGGCCGCGGTCGCCGTCCCTGCGGTCAGCGCAGTACCGGTGAAGGACGCCGCCCTCGTCCCGAGGTCGTTCTTGGCTACCGAGATCTTGGACGCAGAAACGCCCGTGCCGGAGCGGTCGAGCGAGGACAGAACGTCGACCTTGTTCTCGCCCACGGTGCGCGAGGTGTTGCCCAGAAGGCTGAGGCCGTTGAACTGCGCGGCGCCGACGACGGCGCCGATCTGGTCGCGCAGGGCGGTGATGTCGGCCTGGATCTTCGTCCGGTCGACGTTGGACTCCTGGCTCGCGACGATCTTGTCCTTCATCTTGGTCAGAAGGTCGGTCACGGTTTCGGAGGCCTGACGGGCGACGGCAACGGTGGATTCGCCCAGCGCCAGCGACGACGAGATCGCCTTGAAGCCGGCGACGTCGGATTCCATCACCTTCGAGATCGCCCAGATCGCCGAGTTGTCCTTGGCGGAGGCGACCTGCTTGCCGGTCGAGATCATCGACTGGGTCTTGCCGAGATCGGCGTTGATCGACTTGAGGGTCTGGAGCGCGACCATCGCGCCGTTGTTGGTCAGAATGCTGGACATGTTTGGTCCCTTTGCTTGGATGCGCTTTTGCGCGGTGGTTTCAGGATCCCGCCTGCCCCCCGGTCTCGGAGGACGTTCAGCGGCATGAACGGTCGTTCTGACCCGTGCCGTCCGGCCGCGCTTTCGGGCCGCCTGCGCCATCTGTGTGATGCATCGCCCTTGTCGGCGGTGTCGCCTAACACCGTCTTAATGCGCCCGGTCCCTGTTCCTTCAATTTGCCTCAAGTGGCGCGCCAGTCCCGCTGATCTTGCCGGGGGACCGAAACGACGAAGGGCGCCCGTGGGCGCCGCTGTCGTCGTTTCCGGTCGCTTGTCGTGGTGCGCCTCAGGCCTTGCGCTCGAACGTCGGGCGGCCGGCGCCGACCCTGGCGCGATCGCCGCCCGGACCATAGGTCTCGAACCCGTCGCGGGCGCGGCGCAACGCGCCCATCCGGTCGGCGACCGCCCGCACTCCATCTATCGCCGCCGACAGGAGCGACTGATTGCGCGACACCTCGGCGGCGATGCGGCGCAGGTCGGCGAGCGGTACGGGCACTTCGGTCAACTTCTCCAGCAGACGCTCTTTTGCCGCGGAAACACGCGAGATTTCGAGGAATGCGCCCGAAAGGATCGCCGCGCGCTCTTCCTCGAGCAGGCGGGTCAGTTCCATCGTGTCAGACATCGTCGCGTCCCCCCATTGCCTGAAACAGCGATTCGGCCAGTCCGATGCCGCCCGCCTCTACCATGCCGCGCGCCTGCGCCTCGCGCAGGAAGGAGGCAAAGTGCGCCTCGCCCGGACCGCCCCCCATCGACGAGGGCACGGCGCCGACACCCGCATCCTCGAGCATCAGAGCCAGGAAACTGGCCTCGAGCGCCTGAGCCGCCGCCCACATCGGCCCGTCGCGCCGGTTGGTGGGAAGAGCCTGCGAGGGCGCAGCGGACGGGCGCAGCGGATAAGCCGCGGGCCCCGGCGGGGCAGCGAGGTCGACCATGGCAATCTCCTTCGGATTCGAACGATTTGAATGCTTATTGCCGCGAACCGGTAAAGGATCGGTAAGTTTTCGCGACAATACGTAGGGGGACATGTGCAGAACGCCATTCGGAGAGACGATGCCCCCGTTCAGAGACACCGCCCCCGACTGCCGTCCGCCGGCGACCCTGCCGCCGCAGGGCCCGCGTCCGTGACCCCTCCCTTTCCCCTTCCCGTCGCCGGAGGCCGAATGCTGCCCCTTTCGTTGAGCGAGCGATTGCAGAACCCCGCCGATCCGCGCCGCCCGGAGTTGGCCGGCGGACGCACGTCGGGTGACACCGCTGCCCCCCTTCGTGCCGGCTTTGGCGGTCTGCGGGGCAGCGGGCCGACGTTTCTCAGGGCGCTCGATGGGTCGATCGCGGTGTCCGACACCGCCGTCAGGGTCGCTCCGCCGAAACCCGGCGCGCACGTCGCTTCGCTCGTGCCGGACGGTGGCGAAACGCTAGAAACGGACCCTCGGCGCCCGGAAAGGGACGCCGATGAAACCGACGGGCACCGGGCGGGCGAACCCGATGAGGGCGCGGGGGAGGAGGGCGTGATGGACGGGGCGGTCGCCTTCGTCCCGAAGGAGAACGCCCCCGTTCAGGCGGTCCGATCTGACGGATATCGCGGGGACGTCGCCGGACCGTCCGACGCGACGACACCTGCAATGTCGATCCCCGCCGGACGGGACGCGGCACAGGGAGCAAACGCGATGTCCGCGATTTCGACCGGGTCGGTCGACACGCCGCTGACGGGTCGGATCCTTGACGCGTCGTCGGTTGGTCCGGCGGGCGCCGGACGATATCTCTCGCCCGTCCGGGATTCGGCGGCCACATTGCCCATCGGCGAGGATACTTTGCGCGCTGCGGAAGGGGACGCGGCGGTGGAACCGCCCCCAACCGCACCGTCGCAGGTGGCGATCCCCTCGGCAGACCACCCGACACCGGGTGGAAATGCCGACGGGCCGGTCGATACCGCGGGGCAGAGCGGTTCGCCCGACCGGTCCGGTCTCACCGATGGCATCGTCCATCGGGGGCGGCCCTCGAGCATGACGGCGCGGGACGACGATCGGATGGCGACGGTCCCGCGCTTGTCCCCTGGCGCCGGCCCTACGCCGCCATCGGCAGGTGGCGATGCGGCGGCCCCCCGGTCCGCCGGGTCGCCGACCGACATCGCGCTGCCCGTGGTGAACCGCGATCCCTTTGCCCGAGCGGCGGGCACGACCGGCGCCGCAGGGATGGCGCGGCAGACGGACACCGCGGGATCGGTCGCCGGACGCTTCGTTCCGGGCAGAGTGCCACCGGGCGATCCACCGACCTCTCGCGTGGCCGTGACCGCCAGGGCGCCATCCCAGCCTACCTCAACGCGTGCCGTGATACAGGGACCGACCTTCGGCCCGCATCCGTCGGCCCCGCAATCGACGGCGCCCATCGGTCCGTTTTCCGTCCCGGACGCGGCATCGACGCCGATGGGGATGATGGCCCCGCCCGACCGGACCGTCGGGCCCCCGGCGGCGCTTGCCCCGACCGCCCCTCCGACGGCGGCCGTCTCGGTCGGTGATCGCATGTCGGTTGCTGCGCCCGAAGAGGTGGGGACCGGCGGCACCGGGACCAGATCGCCGCAGGGTGCCGTTGCGGCGTCCGGTCCGAGGACGTCCGGCGCCCCGCACGCCGTCATGCCTGCCACGATAGCGGAAGGGCCCGGAATCGCGACGCAGGAGATCGACGCCAGAACGGGATCGGCGGCATCGGTCCGCACCGAATTGCAGACCGCCGGGGCCGCGTCAGGCAGCCCTGTCGCCGTCGGAACGCAAGCGACGGTCAACCATTCGGGCACCGCCCCCGGCGCCCCGACAGTCTCGCTCGCCGCGGCTATCCTGGCCGAGCGGGCGGCAGGTACTGCGGAATCGCGGCGCGGTCCCTTCGACGATGACGCCAGACTTGCCGTGGCCGCCGGTCCCATCGCCATGTCTGGACCGACGGCGCCATCCATCCAAATCGGCGCCGCGGCGAGCCCCGCCGCGACGTCCGAAACGGCGCAGCGCATCGCGCAGCAGCTTGCCGATGTTACCGCGCGGGCCGGTCGGCGGGAGGCGGAGATCGCGCTTGCACCCGCAGAACTCGGGCGGGTCCGGATCAGGCTTATGGCGATGGACGGCGCGTTGCAGGTCGCGATCCTCGCCGAGCGGCCCGAAACCCTCGACCTGATGCGCCGCCACATCGCAGAGCTTGGCGCGGAGTTTCGGGCGCAGGGCTATGAACGCGTCGATTTCACCTTTTCGCAGCCCGGCGGCGATGCCGGTGGCGGCACGGCCGACGGTGCGCCACCCGAGGGGCGGGGTGCCCGGCAAAGTGCCCCCGTGGCCGACACGATCCCTGCGCCCGACAGCGCCGGTTCGCGCGTCAGATCCGCGACCGGCACGCTCGATCTGCGCCTCTGACATCTCTCCCTCCCGAAAGGACATCCCATGATCGACGCCCTGAGCGGCACCGCCGCGACCGCCACACCGACCGTCGCCCGACCGCAGATCTCGTCGGACTTCCAGACGTTCCTGCGCATGCTCTCGGTCCAGATGCAGAACCAGGATCCGCTGAACCCGACCGATTCGTCGGAGTTCGCGGTGCAGCTCGCCACGTTCTCGTCGGTCGAGCAGCAGGTGCAGACCAACCAGTTGCTCGAGGCGCTGACCGCGCAGATCGGCTCGAGCGGCCTTGCCGAGATGGCGGCCTGGGTCGGGCGGGACGCGCGCGTCGCGGCACCGGCGCAGTTCGACGGGACCCCGATCACGCTCTATCCCAACCCGGCGGCGCGGTCGGACTCGGTGGAACTCGTCGTGCGCAACGCTTCGGGCACCGAAGTGCAGCGCCTCCCGCTGCCGGTCTCGGCCGATCCGTTCGACTGGACGGGTCTCGACGCCGTCGGCGACCCGTTCCCGAACGGTGTCTACAGTTTCGAGGTGGTGAGCACCGCGGCGGGCGAGACGATCCTGTCCGAACCGGCAGAGCACTATGCCGAGGTGCGCGAGGTGCGCAGCCAGGGCGGAACGGTGTTCCTGATGTTCGCGGGCGAGGTCGCGGTGGCGGCGGGCGACATCTCGGCGCTGCGGCAGGTCCGTCCGGGAGCCTAGAGGAGGCGCCCGACCCAGACCCCGGCGAGCGCCAGCGCCGCGCCGAGGGCGACCAGGGCGATGGAATCGCGGCGCCGCCTTCGGGGCG
This sequence comes from uncultured Alphaproteobacteria bacterium, assembly GCA_963789535.1. Lineage (GTDB taxonomy): Bacteria > Pseudomonadota > Alphaproteobacteria > Rhodobacterales > Rhodobacteraceae > CAVXHQ01. The sequence goes on from CAWBKU010000005.1 coordinate 104,807, forward strand.
GCGGCGGGGCGGGGTTGGTGTTCCGGATCAGGGCCGCCTCGGCCATCTTCGGCAGGCGCGGCCCGAACCGCGCCAGCACGCGGGCGGTGCGGAACAGATCGCGTGCCAGCGCCTTGGGGCCGATGCTGTCGCGGATATAGGCCTCGACGACGGGCTTGGCCGCGTCCCAGATGTTCATGTGCGGATCGAGGGTGCGGGCGACGCCCTCGACCACCACCATGGTGCGTTGCAGCAGGATGAGTTCGGTCCGCGTCTCCATCCCGAAACGTTCGGTGACTTCGAAGAGATAGTTCAGCAGCCGCCCCATCGAAATCCGGCTCGCGTCCATGCCGAAGATCGGCTCGCCCACGGCGCGCAGCGCGCGGGCGAATTCGTCGACGTCGCGGTCGGCAGGGACATAGCCCGCCTCGAAGTGCACCTCGGCCACGCGGGCATAGTCGCGGCGGATGAAACCGAACAGGATCTCGGCATAGACGCGACGGGTGTATTCGTCGATCCGCCCCATGATCCCGAAATCATAGGCGATGATGTCGCCGTTGGCCGCGATCTTGAGGTTGCCCTGATGCATGTCGCCGTGAAAGAACCCGTCGCGCAGGGCGTGGTTGAGGAAGAGTTGCATCACCCGCAGCGCCAGCGCCCGGCGGTCGTGGCCCGCGGCGTCGATGCCCTCGACGTCCGCGGCCGACAGCCCCTCGACCCAGCCGAGCGTCATCACCCGCCGCGCGGACAGCGACCATTTCACCCGCGGCACCGAAAAGCCGGCGTCGCCTGCGGTGGTATCGGCGAATTCGGCCGCCGCCGAACTCTCGAGGCGGAGGTCCAGTTCGCCCAGCACGACCCCTTCGAAGTGGGTGATGACGTCCATCGGGCGCAGGCGGCGGGACGCGGGCGACAGCACCTCGATGCAGCGGGCGGCGAAATAGAAGGCGTCGATGTCGCGGCGGAATGCGCGTTCGATGCCCGGGCGCAGCACCTTTACGGCGACGTCCTCGCCCGTCTCGACCAGTGTCGCCTTGTGGACCTGCGCGATGGAGGCGGCGGCGACAGGCTCGGAGAAGGTCGAGAACATGGCCGCCATCGGCAGCCCGAGTTCCTTTTCCACCTCGGCGCGGGCGATGGCGGTCGGAAACGGCGGCAACTTGTCCTGAAGCACCTTGAGCTGCACCGCCAGGTCGTCGCCGACGACGTCGGGGCGCGTCGACAGGACCTGTCCGAACTTGATGTAGGCGGGGCCGAGGGCGGTCAGCGCCCGGGTCGCGGGCGGCATCGCCGGATCGCCGCGATACCCCAGCCAGCGGAACGGCAGCGCGACGGCGCGGAACGCGAAGCGCAGCAGCGGCCCCGCGTCGAGCGCGTCGAGGACCACGATCATCGCGCCGGTCCGTTCCAGCGTGGCGCCGGTGCGGATCAGCCGCCAGATGTTGTGCGGTCCGCGCACTCAGATCTTCCAGCCCGAATGCAGGGCCGCGACGCCCATCGTCAGGTTGCGGTATTTCGCCTGACCGAAGCCGGCGTCCCGGACCATGCCGAGGAAGGTTTCCTGATCGGGAAAGCGGCGGATGGATTCGACCAGGTATTGATAGCTGTCGCGGTCGCCCGCGATCGCCTGACCCATGCGCGGGATCACATTGAAGGAATAGGCGTCGTAGGCGTTTTGCAGCATCGCGTTGGGGATTCGGCTGAACTCGAGGACCATGAGCCGCCCGCCGGGGCGCAGCACGCGAAAGGCCTCGGACAGGGCGACCTCGGGGCGGGTGACGTTCCGGATGCCGAACGAGATGGTGTAGACGTCGAAGGTGGCGTCGGGGAACGGCAGGGCCATGGCGTCGCCGACGATCCAGTCGAGATGGTCCGCCAGACGCTCGGCCTCGGCCCGCTTCTTGCCCTCGACCAGCATCGGTTCGGTAAGGTCGAGGACGATCGCCATCCCCGATCCGGCCCGTTTCAGGAACCGGAACGCGATGTCGCCGGTGCCGCCCGCGACGTCGAGGAGGCGCTGGCCGGGCCGCGGCGCGAGCCAGTCCATCATCGCGTCCTTCCACAACCGGTGGACGCCACCGGACATCACGTCGTTCATGATGTCATAGCGCCCGGCGACCGAGGTGAAGACCCCCCGCACGCGGCCCGCCTTGTCGGCCTCGGGCACCGTCTCATAGCCGAAATGGGTGGTATCTTCGGGGCCTGCGCTCTCGTCGGTCATGGCTGAGCCTCAATTTCGTCCCTGATCCGCATATAGAAGGGCGGGGCGAGAGACAAATGGAACACATGGCCGCAGGGCGCGGCGGGAGGCGTGCAATGACGATTGTTGGCGGCACTTCCGGGATCGTCTATCTGGCGATCCTGCTCGGCATCGCCTGGGCGATCAAGGCGCTGAACGACAGGTTCGGCACCAGGGCGACACGCGGGGCGGTCGACAGGATGGCGGCCCGCCGCATCGAGAACCTCGCCGAAGCGAAGATCATCGCGGGCCTTGGCATGGCAGCACAGGTCGATCTCGACGCGCCGGGCGCGCGGCGGATGCCGACGCCACTGGGCGTGCGCGGGTTGACGGTCTTCCTCGGCGGCGCCCTCATCGCGGCGGCCCAGTACAATCCCGGGATGCTCCTGCCCGGCGAGGGGGTGATGCAGGTCGCGGTCGTTGCGGCCTTCGTGGCGTGGCATTGCACCTATATCTGCACCTATGCCGTCGTCGTGAACGAGACCCACCTGACCCTTCCGACCTATCTGATGGGCACGCGGACCTACCCCCTCGCGGGGCTGCGCGATATCGAGGACGATGGCGCCTATGCGGCGCGTCTGATATTCGCCGACGGCAGCAAGCCCCTGATGCTGAAGTATCTGAAGGGGGGCGACGCGCTCATGGCGATGCTGTGGCGCGCGATCAAGTCGGATGGTGTCGATGCCGGAACTGCCAGAGGTGGAGACCGTCCGACGGGGCCTCTTGCCCGTCCTCGAGGGACGTAGGATCGCCCATGCGGACGTGCGCCGGGCCGACCTGCGCTGGCCGTTTCCCGAACGGATGGCAGAGCGGCTGACGGGGCGGCGGGTCACGGCGCTGCGGCGACGGTCGAAGTATATCCTCGCCGACCTCGACAGCGACGAGACGCTGATCGTGCATCTGGGGATGTCGGGGCGGATGCTGGTGTCGGGGGCACCGCTCGGGCGATTCCACCACGTCCATCCGGCGCCGGAGAAGCACGACCACGTCGTCCTCGACACCGAGGACGGGGCGCGGGTGACGTTCAACGATGCGCGGCGGTTCGGGGCGATGGATCTGGCGGCGACGGGCCGGGTCGAGGCGCACTGGCTGCTCGCCGGGATCGGGCCGGAGCCGTTCGGCAACGCATTTCACGAGGCGTATCTGGTGGAACGCCTGCGGGGGCGGAACACGCCGGTCAAGACGGCCCTGCTGGACCAGCGGATCGTCGCGGGGCTGGGCAACATCTATGTCTGCGAGGTGCTGCACCGCGCCGGCGTCGACCCCCGGCGCAAGGCGGGGCGGCTGTCGGCGGCGCGCACGGCGGGCCTCGTGCCGATCATCCGCGACGTGCTGACCGAGGCGATCGAGGCGGGCGGGTCGTCGTTGCGCGACTATCGGCAGGCGGACGGCGAACTGGGCTATTTCCAGCACCGGTTCCGCGCCTATGGCCGCGAGGGCGGGGCCTGCGTCACACCGGGCTGCGGCGGGACGCTCCTGCGGATCGTGCAGTCGGGGCGTTCGACGTTCTTTTGTCCGCGCTGCCAACGCTAGACGCCTGTGCCCGCGCGGCCGGCGCCGGCCTGACACCGCGTCACCGCAATGACCGCTTGATCCCTGCGCCGCATTTGTTATCCCCTTGGGACTTGTCGCGACGCCCCCGCACCGGCGCCGCCACCGATTTGCCAACCGCGAAGGGGCAGCCCGCCAATGGCCTATGAGACGATCATCCTCGATGTGGCCGACGACGTGGCGCTCATCACCCTGAACCGGCCCGACGCGATGAATGCGTTGAACGCCAAGCTGTTGACCGAACTCGGTCAGGCGCTGCTCGATGCCGACCGCAGCGACAAGGTGCGGGCGATCGTCATCACCGGCTCGGAAAAGGCGTTCGCCGCCGGGGCCGACGTGACCGAGATGGCGGACAAGAGTTTCGTCGACATCGCCACCGACGACACCTTCGGTCGGTTCGCGGCCGTGATGCAGCGCGTGCGCAAGCCGATCGTCGGCGCCGTTTCGGGCTATGCGCTGGGCGGCGGGTGCGAACTGGCGATGATGTGCGACATCCTTATCGCCGCCGAGGGCGCGAAGTTCGGGCTTCCGGAGGTGAACCTGGGGATCATCCCGGGGATGGGCGGCAGCCAGCGTCTTGCCCATGCGGTGGGCAAGGCCAAGGCGATGGACATGATCCTGACGGGCCGGTTCATGGACGCCGCCGAGGCCGAGCGCGCCGGTCTCTTGGCCCGCGTGGTGCCCGCCAAGAAGCTGATCGAGGAGGCGCGCGGGGTCGCCGCCAAGATCGCGGGCAAATCGCGTCTGGCGGTCGCGGCGGCGAAAGAGGCGGTGAACCGCGCCTTCGAGACGTCGCTGAGCGAGGGCACCCGCCACGAGGCGCTGCTCTTCAAGGCGCTGTTCGCGACCGAGGATCAGGCCGAAGGCATGGCGGCGTTCCGCGAAAAGCGCGAGGCGCAGTTCCGCGACCGGTGATTTCCTGTTTCCTTTCGCCGCCGCCCCCCCTATAGGCGGCGGATACATGCGCGTGAGGCCCGCTCTGGCCGGAGGACGCCGGGCGATGCCCCGGCCTTCGATCCCGACAGGGCCGATTGCGCAGACAGTTTTCAATCGACCCGACGAGAGGATCACCCCATGGCCAACAGCCCCCAATCCGCCAAGCGCGCCCGCCAGAACGAGGCGCGCTTTACCGTCAACAAGCAGCGCCGTTCGCGTATCCGCACCTTCCTGCGCAAGGTCGAGGAGGCGCTCGCCTCTGGCGACAAGGACGCCGCCATCACCGCCCTGCGCGCCGCACAGCCCGAGCTGATGCGCGGCGTGACCAAGGGTGTGGTCCACAAGAATACCGCCGCGCGCAAGATGTCGCGTCTTGCCAGCCGGGTGAAGTCGCTGGCCTGAATGGCGACGGTGCCGTCTGGCCCCGAAAGCGTTCGGCTTTGAAAGTATCGACGGCGCGTCCCCCGGGGGCGCGCCGTTCGTCGTTGTGGCGGTCGGCCACCCGCCCGATGCCGACACGTGACGCAGGGTCGCGCAGGGCGAAGGCGCGGCGCCGCATTTACGGACGCCCGGCGCAAATCCGCGCGCGTTCGCGGCAACCCGACCGCCGGGTAGTGCCGAATCCCGGACCGTCCCCCAGCCTCTGTGTCAACGAAAAACCCCGCGCTGCCGGCGATTTTCGCCAAGCGCGGTTTTTCGCGACAGGCCCTTTCGGCTAAGTGTGCCGAGATCCAGCATTCACCAGATTCGGGGAGGGCCGGCCCTTTTGCGCAGCGCCAAGTCAAGCGCGTTGTTCGGTTGTGCGCCGCGCAAACCCCTTGTTACAAAGGCCCTGCGATTCACATCGTTCCTGGGGGAATAGAGGTGGTGATGGACAGGCGGGTCGGCTGACCGCCCCTGTTGGAGGGGTATTCGGTCGGGTCTTGCCGCTTGTCCGTCGACGTGTCCATTCGGGACGCCGCGATTGCGGCGCGGCCCGGAAGGATGCGGGCAGCATGTGCCTTTGGCTGTGCCGCCGTCACTCTTGCTGCCGCGCAGTCGACATGCGCAGGGCGCGCGACGCCGTCGGCGAACCGTGCCGACGCAGCGCCCCGGGACCGATCCATGTCGCGCGCCGCGCGCGCCCCCGTGTGGGGTCGTCGCACGGGCGAAGGGCGCCCGTGTCGTCGACACGGTGCGGCGCGGCGGAGCGGTCCGGAACGGGCCGCCCCGAAGAGAAACGAGGCCGCGCGGCAGGCGCGGACGGCAGAGCGCGAAAATGCGCCTGCCGCAGGGGGAAGGACCGAGGGACGCATGACCAACGAGATTTGGGCACAGGTACAGGCGACGCTGAGGACGGCGATCGGGCGGAACAGTTTCACCAACTGGATCGAGCCGCTGCGGTACCAGCGGACGACGGACGGTGTCGTCACCTTCGGCGTGCCGACGCGGTTCATGGGCGACTATGTCACCCGCAATTTCGGCGACCAGATCCTGTATCACGTGCAAAAGGCGGGCGTCGATGCGGGCCGTATGTCCTGCGTCGTGACCAAGCCCGAGGTGGCCCAGCGCCCGGCGGCGGCGAACGGCGTCGCCGCCCCGAAGTCGCGGCCCGACGCCTCGGGCCTGACGGTCGACGACGGCGCCGATCTCGACCCGCGGTTCACCTTCGACCGCTTTGTCGTGGGCAAGCCCAATCAACTGGCCCATGCCGCCGCCCGCCGTGTCGCCGAAGGGGGGGAAACCGGGTTCAATCCGCTGTTCCTCTATGGCGGCGTCGGCCTCGGCAAGACGCACCTCATGCACGCCATCGCGCATGACCTGCGCGCGCGAAAGCCGCACCTGAACGTCCTCTATCTCTCGGCCGAACAGTTCATGTACCGGTTCATAACCGCGCTGCGTGACAAACGCATGATGGACTTCAAGCATCTGTTCCGCTCGGTCGACGTGCTCATGGTCGACGACATCCAGTTCATGGCGGGCAAGGACTCGACCCAGGAAGAGTTCTTTCACACGTTCAACGCGCTGGTTCAGGCGCGCAAGCAGATCATCCTGTCGGCGGACGAAAGCCCGGGACAGATCCGCGACCTCGAGGAGCGGATCAAGACCCGCCTGCAATCGGGCCTCGTCGTCGACGTGCACCCGACCGATTTCGAACTGCGCGTGGGCATCCTGCAAAGCAAGGTCGAATATTACCGCGGCCTCTACCCCGACCTGTCCCTCCAGCATGGCGTGCTCGAGTTCCTCGCACACCGCGTCTCGTCCAACATCCGCATCCTCGAAGGCGCGCTGATGCGCCTTTATGCCTTCGCGAGCCTCGTCGGGCGCGAGATCACCCTCGAGATGACGCAGGATTGCCTTGCCGACATCCTCAAGACCTCGGACCGCAAGGTCACGGTCGAGGATATCCAGCGCAAGGTCTCCGAGCATTACAACATCCGGCTGTCCGAACTCCTCGGGCCGACGCGGCAGCGGGTGATCGCGCGGCCGCGGCAGGTGGCGATGTATCTGGCCAAGCGGCTGACGACGCGGTCCCTGCCCGACATCGGGCGCCGGTTCGGCAAGCGGGACCACACCACGATCATGCATGGCGTGAAGCGGATCGAAGAGCTGATGGCGGACGACAGCCAATTGGCCGAGGACGTGGCGATGCTGCTGCGCGCGCTGGAGGGATAGGCCGGACGCCCGGTCGATATCCGGCCCTTGGCGTGCGGGCACCACTGCGGCGATATTCCTGCGCCCCTACTTGCCCGAACCGCGGAATCCGGTAGGTTTCCGGTCCCGGCGGCGCGGTTCGCCGGATGGCGCAATGCGAGGCACGATCATGAAGTTTTCCATCGAGCGCGGCGCGCTGCTCAAGGCGGTCGCACAGGCGCAATCGGTCGTCGAGCGGCGCAACACCATCCCGATCCTCGCCAACGTGCTGATCGAGGCGGAGGGCGATTCGGTGAAGTTCCGCGCGACGGATCTCGACATCGAGGTGGTCGACCGCGCCGATGCCAAGGTGGAACGCGCCGGCGCCACGACCGTCTCGGCGGTGGTCCTCAACGAGATCGTGCGCAAGCTGCCGGACGGCGCGCTGGTGAACCTCAGCCATGACGCGACGACCGACCGCCTCACCATCGCGGCGGGGCGGTCGAATTTTGCGCTGGCGACCCTGCCGAAAGAGGACTTTCCGGTGATGGCCTCGTCGGATTACGCGACGAACTTCACCGCGCCCGCCGCCGACCTGCGGCGCCTGTTCGACAAGACGAAATTCGCGATCTCGACGGAGGAGACGCGCTATTACCTGAACGGCGTCTACCTGCACGTGGCCGACGGCGAGGGTGGCCGCATGCTGCGCGGCGTGGCGACCGACGGGCACCGCCTCGCGCGGATCGACGTGGCCCTGCCGGACGGGGCGGACGGCATGGCCGGTGTCATCGTGCCGCGCAAGACCGTGGGCGAGTTGCGCAAGCTGCTCGAGGACGACGACGCGCAGATCGCGGTCTCGGTCAGCGAGACGAAGGTGCGGTTCGCGACCTCCGACATCACCCTGACCTCGAAGGTCATCGACGGCACGTTTCCGGACTATACCCGGGTGATCCCGACCGGCAACACCCGCCGGATGGAGGTCGACGCCGCCGATTTCGCCCGTGCGGTGGACCGGGTGGCAACGGTGTCGTCCGAACGCAGCCGTGCCGTGAAACTGAGCCTCGAGGAAGACCGTCTGATCCTGTCGGTCAACGCGCCGGATGCAGGCGCGGCGGATGAGGAACTGGTCGTGGCCTATTCCGACGAAAAGCTCGAGATCGGGTTCAACGCCAAGTATCTCTTGGAAATCGCCAGTCAGGTGGACCGCGAGAATGCGGTGTTCCTGTTCAATTCGTCGGGCGACCCGACGCTGATGCGCGAGGGCAACGATACCTCGGCGATCTATGTCGTGATGCCGATGCGCGTCTGACCGACGGACGGTCGAAGGGCCGATGCCGGAACCTCCGGCCTGGATATTTCCCGACGTGAGCTGCATGCGCAATGGTTCGACGATGCGGTCGATTGCGCATTTGCAATCGAAGGCCAATGTCTCGACAGCGAAGAAGATATTCCGACAAATAGTCGGAATATGATGAATTGTGCCGATTTCTCCCGGCCTGTTGTGGGCGGAACCGGCAAGCGGCGGATCGGGTCCGGCAATGCAGCACCTGCCCTGATCGAGTGCGTCGGGGAGCATCGCGATGGATAGTGCGATGCGCGGACACCGGGACCGAAACCTGCCGCAGGCCAGTGTCCCTGAAAACCGGCATCGGCCCATCGTCGCACTACTTGGTGAACGGGCGTGACGGGACGATGCTCGACGCTAGTTCCTCAGTCGACAACGTCGATTGTCGTCGAAACTGCGCCACAGCTCGTGTGGGCAGGGCCCTCCACTCAACAGACGGAACCATGCGCGTGACCGCATACCTCAACCGCGTCGCCACTGCCGTGCCGGAAAACGAGGTGCATGACGCCTTCCTGCGCTTTGCCCGCGGGCGCCTGTCCGATCATCCGCGCCGCCTCGCCATCTTCGACCGGATGGCGCAGCGCACCGGGATCGCGCATCGGTTCTCGACGATCCTGCCGCGGCAGGATCCGGACGGCGATGCGGTGGACGAGGCGGGCACCTTCCGGCGTGGCGCCTTTCCCGGGACGGCGGCACGGATGGATATGTTCGAGGCCCGCGCGCCGGACCTCGCGATGCGCGCCATCGAAGGTCTCGACCTCGGCGCCGACCGCAGCCTCATCACCCACCTCGTCGTGGCGAGCTGCACCGGCTTCTCGGCGCCGGGCCTCGATCTGGAACTGGTCGCGCGCCTCGGTCTGAACCCGTCCGTCGAACGGACGATGATCGGCTTCATGGGCTGCTATGCCGCGATAAACGCCCTGAAACTGGCGCATCATATCGTCCGCTCCGAACCCGCGTCGAAGGTGCTCGTCGTCAATTGCGAACTCTGCACCCTGCACCTCAAGGATACCGACGACCTCGAGACGCTGCTCACCTTCTGCCTCTGGGGCGACGGCTGTTCGGCTGCGCTGGTGTCGGGCGCGCCCGTGGGACTGCGTCTGGACAGCTTCCGGTCGCTGCTGGCGTCCGATACGGCCGAGCTGATGAGCTGGCGGGTGCGCGACGACGGCTTCGACATGGTGCTGTCGGGCCGGGTGCCTGCGACGGTGGCGATGGTGCTCGACGTGCATGCGGACACCATCCTGCGCGGCGCGCCGCGCGATGCCTTCACCCACTGGGCCGTCCATCCGGGCGGACGGTCGGTCCTCGACGCGGTCGAGGGGGCGCTCTGTCTGGGCACCGGCGACCTCGACACGTCCCGCGCCGTGCTGCGCGAGAACGGCAACATGTCCTCGGCGACGGTGATGTTCGTCCTCGATCGGATGTTGAGGACCGCTTCGCCTGGCGAGCGGGGCTGTGCGATGGCCTTCGGCCCCGGCCTCACCGCGGAAACGATGTTGTTCGAGGCCGCATGACCTTGGCGGCGCCCCCTTTGGACCGGCGCCACCTGGTGCCCGAGATCCTGGATGGGCTGCCGCCCGACGATCCGCGCGCGCGGCGGTCGCGCGGCGATCTGCGGCGGATCAACCGGGTGATGCGGCAGGCAGGGATCGTGGAGACGCTGGTCGCGCGGCATTTCGGGGCGCCGGAGGAAAGGCCCTTGCGACTGCTCGAAGTGGGCTCGGGCGACGGACACGCCATGCTGCGCCTCGCGCGCCGGATGGCACGCCGGCACCCCTTCGTGCATCTGACCCTGCTGGACCGGACGCCTGCGATTTCGGACGAGACCCTCGCGGGGTTCCGGGCACTTGGGTGGACGGTCGGCGTCGTGACCGCCGATGCGTTCGACTGGCTGGCCGCGACCGACGACCGCGTCGATTTCGCGCTTGCCAACCTGTTCCTGCATCATTTCGAGGACGCCGGGTTACGACGTCTCCTGCGGCTTCTGTCGTCCCGTGCCGACCTCGTGGTCGCCACCGAACCGCTGCGGACGGCGCCGTCGCTCGTCGGTGCGAACCTCGTGGCCCTGATCGGCGCGAACGACGTCACGCGCCACGACGCCCCTGCCTCCGTGCGGGCCGGATTTCGCGGGACCGAGATCGGCGCGCTGTGGGCGCCTGCCTGCGGCACCGTCCTCGAAGAGGCGACGCGGTTCCCCTTCACCCACGCCTTCGTGGGTCGCTCTCACGTCACATCCGGGGCCGGATCATGACCGCACCAGAACCCTTCGACGCCATCGTCGTCGGCGCGGGCGTGGCGGGCAGTGCCGCGGCCATCGCGCTGGCGCAACAGGGGCGCCGTGTCGCCGTCGTCGAAAAGGCCGAGTTTCCGCGCCGCAAGGTCTGCGGCGAGTTTCTGTCGGCCACCTCGGTGCCCGTCCTCGACGCCCTCGGGATCGGCGCGGCGTGGCGCAGATACGCCGGGCCGGAGGTGCGCCGGATTTCGGCGTTCTGCGGCGATCGCATCGTCGGGGCGCCGATGCCCCGCGGCGCGGGGGCGGGGCATGGCCGGGCCCTCGGGCGCGACGTGCTCGACACGATGATGCTCGCGCGCGCCGCCGACCTCGGCGCCGTCGTGTTTCAGCCCTGCACCGCGCGGTCGTTCGACCGGTCGGACGGCGGGACCACCGTGACCGTCGAGGGCGGCGGCAGCCTGCGGCACCTGCGCGCGCCCGTGGTCATCGCGGCGCATGGTTCATGGGAGCGGGGCACGCTGTCGACCAATCTGCCCAAACAGCATCTGCCGGGCGACCTCATGGGTTTCAAGGCCTATTTCCGGGGCGCGCGGCTGGCCGGGGATACCATGCCGCTCCTCGCGTTTCCGGGCGGCTATGGCGGCATGGTCTGGGCCGACGGGGGGCGGCTCTCGCTGTCGTGCTGCATCCGGCGCGACCGCCTCGACGTGCTGCGCCGCCAGGGCGGCGGCAGCGCGGCAGAGGCGATCCACGGCCACCTGCTCGCCTCGATGGCGGGCGTGCGGCAGACCATCGGAGACGCCCGGCTCGACGGCCATTGGCTTGCGACCGGCCCGATCCGCCCGGGTATCCGCGCACGCTATGCGGACGACATCTACCGCATCGGCAACGTCGCCGGCGAATCGCATCCGATCATCGCCGAGGGGCAATCCATGGCGATCCAGTCCGCGTGGCTACTGGCGGGCGCCCTCGATGGCATCGACCTCGCCGATCCTGCGGCGCGCGCGCGGGCCGGTCGGCTCTATGCGCGCGCATGGCGCGGCCAGTTCGCCCTACGGATCCTGGCGGCGGGCGCGTTCTCGTCGCTCGCCATGCGGCCGGGCGTCGCCAACGCAGCCGGCGCGGTGATCGAACGCCTCCCCGCCCTGCTCGGGATCGGCGCCCGCCTGAGCGGCAAGACGAAGCCGGTCGGCAAAATGTAGCGTGGCCGGCCGCGCCGGTCGGCATCGGGCCACGTCACGGCCCCTGTCCGGGCACGACCCGGCGCAGAACATCGTTGCGGCACCAGTAGAGTGTCGCGCGCGGCCCGGCGCCGTGCGGCGCCACCAGAACCGCAATCACGGTCGAGGCCGTCGCGTGCGCGCTCCGATCCACCGGGATCGGGTGGTCGATGTGACGGCGCAAGATCGTCGATCCGCACCGACCGAGACCGCGCCGTCGTCCGGCAGCAACCCGAGAACCCGACAGGTCCGCCGCCCGCCCATCCGGTGGTCAGCCATGTGAGGTGCAGCCGTTTTCCACGCAGCGACGGGCGTTGCCACACTTGTCCCGGCAGGTCTTTCGGGGCGACAGGACCGGGGCATCGTGTCCGCCTTCGGCCGCGTCGGCCGGTCTGCCCCGTCCCCAGGCGCGTTCAGCCGTCTGGAACCGCGCACATCGGTCCCGCCAGACCGGGGGTGTCGAACTCTGGATCGGGATCATGATAGACCCCGGGTGCGGCGGCTCCGGCGTCCCGCCGCCGCCCGTCAGATTGTCGCAAAGGCGGTCTTCCCGACGAAGGCGGGGTCCGGGGCATCGACCGCCCTGCCGACCGCATCGGAAAGGGTGGCGGCCGGTTCCACTCTCCGGGACGGCCCTGCCGTGGGGCCGGGATGTCAGACCACCGGCGTCAGCGCGCAGGTTCGCCGGATCATCCGCCCCTCGCGGTAATAGTCCTGCACCCCGATCCGGTCGGCCTCGGCCAGACGGTCCCAGTCGAGCCAGTGGACGCGGTAGTTGAGGGCCTCGGCCATGCGCTCCATCGCCACCGACGAGGGCGTGCCCTTGATCGCGACCTCCTGCCCCTCGATTTGCGGGGCGGCGTTCAGATGCTTGTCGGTCCGCTCTTTCGAGAGCTGGATGAACGGGCTTTCACCCTTCATGAACTCAGAGTCGATGAGGATCAGGCGCGGTTGCAGGCGCTGTATCTGCCGCAGGATCCAGAAGTGGTCCATGACGTGATAATAGATCCCGAACAGGGCCACGATGTCGTAGGTCACGCCCTTGGCGGCCAGGAACGGCAGCGCGTCGTAGAGGTCGCCCTCGTCCAGCCGCACCCGCCCCTTGTAGTCGGTTTCGGGGAAACTGGCATAGTCGGCGATCAGATCGGTGCGCGGCTCGATCCCGTGCACATCCGCCGCCCCCGCCTCGGCCAGTGCATAGGACCAGCGGCCATCGTGCGCGGCGATATCGAGCACCTTTGCGCCGGCGATCTCGCTCCGGAACGGCTCGATCAGGAAAGTGCGCCGCTGGTTGAGGCGGGCGATGTCGGCGGCATTGGCGGAGTAGCGCGGGTGGCTGACCAGAAAGTCGAAAAAGCCCATGTCGTTCGGGTGCTCCTGCGGCGCGGTCGGCGCTGTGATAGCGTGTCGGGGCATGCCATGCCAGTGTGTCGCGGGTATGGCGCGCGCCCGCTTTCCCTCTCGCGTTCTGCGCGATATGCCGGGGCATGCCACCGCCCGGAGAGTGCCGATGCCCAAGGATCCCGCCCCGAAGGACGCCAAGCCTCGGGAAAAGGCAACCCACCGGGTCTTTACCCTGCTGGTCGAGGTCGGTCGCCGCAAGGGCGACGGATTGCCCGACGGCAGCACCAGCGCCGCGCTCATGTGCTATGCCAGCGGCGTCGACGAGGCCGAGGCGGTGCGCGAGACGGTCGCGATCCTGAAACAGGCCGATCTCGCGCCGCTGGACGTGTCGGGATACGGCACCCTGGAGGAGCGGCTGGAGGAAGGGCATGACATCGACGACGCCGAACGCGCCCTCATGGACCGGGCACTGGCGGAAAATTCGGTGATCGTGGCGCAGATGACACCATTCTACGACGATCCCGACCCCGACTGACGCCGACCGACGCCGTTCAGGCGGCCCGCATCCGCCGCAGGCTCGCCGCCTCGTAATCGCGCAGCGCGGCGCGGCGGGGTGCCAGCATCGTGGTGTCGGGAAGGGCGCCATCCGGCAGATCGGCCAGCATCGACCAGCCGCGCAGGGTGCCATCCCCCAAAAGCGGCGCGGCGTCGAACGGCGGCAGGGCGGCACCCCCCGCACTCAGCAGAGCGGGACGATCCAGCAGCACCTGATGATAGGTCACGACCGGCGCCGTGGGCCAACGCGCCACCGCACGCTGATCGTCAAGGTCGGCCGCGGCGACGGCGATCTCTTCCTGAAAGAAGAGGTATTCCACCTCCGTACCGGTCATGTGTACCCGCGCCTCGCCGGCCAGCACCATGTCGTGCCAGAGGCCATAGAAAGGCGCACGCATGACATAGGGCGCAAGGCGTCCCAGCGCGGGCAGGGCGGCGGACCCGGCCCAGAGGACATGCGCGGGCGCGCCGTCGTGGGCGAGGACCGCATCGCCTGCGGTGAGCGACGAAAGTGGGCGCGGCCCGCCCGGCGTGGCGATGGGCGTGCGCCCGTCGATGCCGGGCAACGGCCCGGCGGCGAGGGGCGCGTCGGTGACGGCCGCGTAGACGAGGCCCGGCCCGGCGGTCGCATGGCGCGGCCCGGCGGTATCGCCCCCGGCAAAGCCCGCGTTCAGGCGCGCGGCGTCGAGGGCGTTGAGGACCACCGCCGCTGGCACGGCCGCACAGGTCCAGTGACCGCGCAACGGCAGCGCGGCGACGAACAGACCCTCGGTGCCGCCCTCTGGGCCTAGGCGCCAGTGATAGCTGACCCGCACCTCCTCGCCCGGGTGCACCGGCGGCAGGGACAGGGTCACGGCGAGCGAGGCGTCCCCCTGCCGCATCAGCAGCGCAAGGGCGCCACCGGGGTCGAGCCGCAGCGTGAACGCCGCCAGTCCCGGGTCGCGGGCGCGGTAACGCAGGATATTCTCGGGCCGGTCCGAGACGTGGTGCACGAACTCGATCAATACGCCGCCTTGCGCCAGCGGCTCGGACGATGACTCGAGCCGGGGCGTCGTCCCGGCCGAGGACAGGGGCCTGCGCGCCGACGCCGCGCCCATCGGCCCGCGCACCAGCGCGCGCCAACTCACCCCGGCTGTCCCGTGGGCGTCGTCACGCCGCGTCGACCAGCAGGCGCGCCTCGAAGTGGCGCAGCGTCGGGCGGGCGGCGGGGCCGTATCCGGCACCGGTCTCTGGGTCAAGCTCGGGAAAGATCGCGCGGATTTCGTCGACGATGCCGCGCTCCATCGCGGCGGTGGTGCGGGGACCGGGCAGGAAACTCTCGGTCGCCAGCCCCTCGGACCAGATCACCTGATGCCGGTCGAAGAGGAGGTGGACATAGGTCACGTCGCCGCCCTCGATCACCTGAACGCTGGAACCGTTCACCAGGTCCTTGGCCTTGACCAGCACCTCCGCCTCGCCGAACAGCAGTTCCGCCACGGCGTCGCGGATCATCACCCGGTGCTGCGGCGACACCCGCAGCGCGCCGTGCCCGCCAAAGGTGCCCGCCGCGATGGCCACAGGTGCCAGTGCCCCGACCGCCGCCACCTGCCGCGCCCCCGACCAGCGCACCGGTTGCGCCCCCTCGTCGCGCGTCAGCACGAGGTCGCCCGGACCCAGCGTCTCGACCGCGCGCGGCCCCAGCGGGGTCGCGATCAACGTGCCCGCGACGAAGCAGGGGACGGTGTGGATGGTCACAAAGCCGACGTCGTCGTCGATGTCGAGGCCGTTGGCGTCCTCGGACAGGATGCCATAGGTGAACGACACGGTCTCGAGGTCGCCGTCGTTCTGGATGGTGAACGTCATGTCGGCGTTCAGGGTGATGATCTGGTCGGTCGGCAGGGTCACGCTGTCGCCCACGTTCACCGCGACGCCGTTGATGTGGGTGATGATCACCGACCCGCCGGTATGGTTCACGTCGTTGGCCAGCACGTCGAGCGTGCGGATGCCGTTGGTGAACATGTCGATGTCGTCCTGCACCGCGACGAGGACGGTCTGCACGGAATCCGCGGCGATGAGGACGTTGCTGTCGTAATTGCTGTCCGAGGTATCGGCGATGCCGATCCGGATTGTGTTGGCCACGCCGACGTTCACCGGCATCGTCAGTGTCATCGTGACGGTAAATCCGTCCATCTCGGTGTTGTACTGGTCGTTCGTATTGTCGTTGTAGAGGTTGATGTTGCGGGTCTGGTTGATCTCGGTCACGGCGGCCGAGGTCTGCGTCACCGACAGCGGCACGTGGACGCCATTCACCCAGACCGCGAAGATGTCGTTGTAGACCGAATTCGAGAATTCGGGGTATTCCTCGGACGCGAACACGAACTGCATCGTCAGCAGCTCGTTCGTGGGCGTGAAGTTGACGTCAAGGTAGGCCGCATCATAGGTCGTGCGCCCGGCGATGGCGTTGAACGAGGCGATGTTGTCGGGGCCGGAGGTGTTGGTGGTCGTGTTGGCGTTGTAGTTCGACTGGCTGCCGACCGAGGTGAAATCGCTGGCCCGGCCGGTCGACAGGATCACGCCGGTATCGCCGGGCGTCGTATACGGCGACCGCGCGTCGCCGAACGAATAGATCGCCGACGACTGGTTCCACCCGGTATAGCTCGCGCTGTTCACCGTCGCGCCGGCGCCAAAGATCGTGTTGGCCATCTGCAACGCCGTGGCGTTGTAGTTGTAGCCGAGTTCTACGCCCGCAACCATCTGCCTGCCCTTCGGTCGTCCGGGGTCAGGGCGTGTGCGATCGGGGCGTCCTGCCCCGTTCGACGGGGCGCGGGGCGGTGTTCCGCCGTGCCGCGCCTGCGATGCCCTGCCTCGGGTCGTTGTTTTGACATGACGATAGGGGTTTGGCGCAAATCCGACAGCCATTTCTGCCCCGACACCACGGCCATACCGCGATTGTCGCCTGCGGGACACAGGCGCGAGGGGCCAGCCCCTCACGCTCCCGGGGATATTTCCGACCCAAAGAAGGGCGTGACGGATTTGCATCGCGCCGCGCCCCGCGCTACCGCTGCCGTGCCAACCGGAGCCGTGCCATGTCCACCGACGCGATCGCCCTCACCGCCGCCCTCGTCCGCTGTCCCTCGGTCACGCCCGAGGAGGGCGGGGCGCTGGTCCTGCTCGAGGAGGTGCTGTCGGCCGCCGGGTTCGCGTGCACACGCGTCGACCGGGGCGGCATCGCCAACCTCTTTGCCCGCTGGGGCCGCAAGGGGGCGAACCGGACGTTCGGGTTCAACGGCCACACCGACGTGGTGCCGATCGGCAACCGAGACGACTGGACGCGCGATCCCTTCGGCGCCGAGATCGTGGACGGCTGGCTTTACGGTCGCGGGTCGACCGACATGAAATCGGGCGTCGCGGCCTTCGTCGCCGCCGCCGTCGATTTCGTGACCGAGACGCCGCCCGACGGCGCGCTGATCCTCGCCATCACCGGCGACGAGGAGGACCGGGGCGAGGACGGCACCGTGGCGCTGCTCGACTGGATGGCGGCGAACGGCGAGGCGATGACCGACTGCCTGGTGGGCGAGCCGACCTGCCCCGAGACCTTGGGCGATGCGATGAAGATCGGGCGGCGCGGCTCGATGAACGCGCGCTTCGCGGTGCTCGGGCGGCAGGGGCACGCGGCCTATCCCGAGCGGGCGCTGAACCCGCTGCCGGCGCTGGCGACGCTGGCGGTGCGGCTGGCGGCGCACAAGCTCGACGACGGCACCGCGCATTTCGATCCGTCGACGCTGGCGCTCGTCAGCATCGACACCGGCAATCCCGCGACCAACGTGATCCCCGCCGCCGGGCGCCTGACCGCGAACATCCGCTTCAACGACATCCACACCGGCGCCTCCCTCACCGACTGGCTGGAGGTCGAGGCAGCCGCGGTCGCGGCCGGAACCGGCACCCGGATCGAGGTTTCCGTGACCGTCTCGGGCGAGGCGTTCCTGACGCCGCCGGGGCCGCTGTCGGACCTGATCGGGAGGGCGGTCGCGGCGCAGACAGGGCGCACGCCGGTTCTGTCGACCAGCGGTGGCACCTCGGACGCGCGGTTCGTGAAGGACCATTGCCCGGTGGTCGAATTCGGCCTCGTGGGCAAGACCATGCACGCCGTCGACGAACGGGTGGAGGTGACGCAGATCGGCCAGCTCAAGGCGATCTACCGGCAGATCCTCGGCGACTATTTCGCATGAGAATGTGCGGGCCGGGGCGCATCGACCTGCGCTTCATTCCCCTCCGGCGTATCGGAGTCACCGCGCACCGATAGCGCTGCCGCAGACGTCGGACCATCGGGGGGCCGATGTTCGACCTGCCCTGCCGGTGGCGAGCCGGTTGCACCGCCGCGATCACAAAAGTCGGTCCGGACGCTGTATGGATGGCGTCGCGGGGCAACACCCCGCCGCAGCTTCGGCGCCACGTCACCAACTCAACGCCCGCGCCGGCAAATGTCGGGAAGCGGACTTCTCTGCCAGTCCAAAGCCAGCGCGACGGCGACCGGCCATGCCCGCCGGCGTGACGGAGGTGGTCGTCGTCGGCAAGGGCGATCCGGCGGACCCGATCCTGATCGCGCGGGCGCTAAAGGACGGGGGAGGATCGTGAGCAACGACAGGTTCCGGGACTGGCGGGAGCAGTTCCCCCGGGTGGGGGAGTGCTGGTGCCCGGGGAGGCTAGGGACGCAAGGGTCTCGTTGCGGCTGCCTGCGATAGTGGGGTGAAACCGTTCATGAGTATCGCTAGGATACTTGGCAGGGGGGACAGTCCCCGGCGCGCAAGGAGACAACATGGAAGAACTGTTGAACGTGATCGGCGGCGTGGCGCTGGTCCTGCTGATCGTGGTCGGCCTCATTGCAGGCTTCATCGCGAGCGCCGTCGCGGGCGGGCCGCTCGTCCGCTACCTGATCCTCGGCGTGGTCGGCGCCGTCGCTCTCCCGTTCGTGCTGGCCGCGGTCGGAGTGACGGTCGTTGCCGCGGGCGGCGTCGTCGTGGTGCTCCTGGTTGCGGCGGTGGGTGCCGTTGCGATCCTGGCGCTGGGGCGGGCGATCTTCGGAAAAGGGTAGATTCGGGACAGGCGAGGGCCGTCTCGGACGGCGGGCGGCGTGACGGTCGCGAAAAGGACGCGGGGGGCGGGCGGCGGTCAGCCGTCCCGTGGAATCCGGGCGCGGCACCTGCGGAACTCGCCGACGGTCGTCTCGCTCGAACCTGAATACCCGGGGACAGGCAGAAACGCGGCTTGCCGGTAGCTCCATTGCAACCACCGATCTTCCACCAGCATTACGGCGTGGCGGTCGAACGTCGGGCCAGTCGATCGCGCGGATTGCAGGCTCGACAGGAAGGAGCGCCGTTCGAGGCACGTTCCGCCCATTTCGGATTCTCGCGACTTCCATCAGGTGGCGCGACACGACCTCGGCGGACCAGACCAGCACGACCAGCGCAACCGACCCGGACAGCACGACGATATACCGTCGAGAAGGCCACCAGAGCGCAGCACCGAGTCCCGTGCCAACCGCCGAAAATACCGAGACGATCGCGGGGAGCCACAGGACGGCAGCCAAACCCGGGCTCGTTTGCGCAGAAATGACCGCGGCAATCGGTACGAGCCAGGGGAACGGCATGACGAGAAACCAGAAATCGCCGAAGAACAGCAGACCGAAGGCCCAAACCACGACCGTCACTTGTTGTCCCTTGGCAAAAACGACTGGCGCGCCCTTCGAAACATCGCGACATGCAGGATAGACGACCAGGAACGTCCACCACGCCAAGGTGGCGGCGAAGGCGAAAACGAACAGTCCAATCGTCTGAATTTGCAACGAGACCACCGGGTTTCGTGGGGAAGACCTACGTTTCCGGGTCTAAGCCGACAGTATCGAGGAATTCGGGCAAGACCGTGCAGGAAGTCAGATCCTACCGCTTCCCCCCATACCGGCTCTTCCCGCCCCTCTGCCCCGGCCGTCCCGCCGTGCTGCGCCCGCTCATCTTCGTCGCCTCGTCCACCGCCTTTTCCACCGCATATTGCCGCGCCAGCGGGTCGTCGGAGACCACCAGATCCACCGTCTCCAGCCGCTTCACCTCGTCCCGCAACCGCGCCGCCTCCTCGAACTCGAGGTTCTCCGCCGCCTTGCGCATGTCGGTCCGCAGACCGTCCAGCACCGCCTTGAGGTTGGCGCCCGCCAGCGGCTTGTCGATCTTGGCCGTCACGCGGTTCATGTCGACGTCGCCCTTGTAGAGGCCCGCGAGGATGTCCTCGACGTTCTTCTTCACCGTCTGCGGCGTGATGCCGTGTTCGATGTTGTAGGCCTCCTGTTTGGCGCGGCGGCGGTCGGTCTCGCCCATCGCGCGTTCCATGCTGCCGGTGATCCGGTCGGCATACATGATAACGCGCCCGTCGACGTTGCGCGCCGCCCGCCCGATGGTCTGGATGAGCGAGGTCTCGGAGCGCAGGAACCCCTCCTTGTCGGCGTCGAGGATCGCCACCAGCCCGCATTCGGGAATGTCGAGGCCCTCGCGCAGCAGGTTGATGCCGATCAGCACGTCGAAGGCCCCGAGGCGCAGGTCGCGCAGGATCTCGATCCGCTCGATGGTGTCGATGTCGGAGTGCATGTAGCGGACGCGGATGCCGTGCTCGTGCAGGTATTCGGTCAGATCCTCGGCCATCCGCTTGGTCAGGGTCGTGACCAGCGTGCGATAGCCCGCCGCAGACACGCGCCGGATCTCGTCCATGACGTCGTCCACCTGCGTCTCGACGGGGCGGATCTCGATCACCGGATCGAGCAGGCCCGTGGGCCGGATCACCTGTTCGGTGAAGACGCCGCCCGCCTGCTCGAGTTCCCACGCCGCCGGGGTCGCCGACACGAACACCGACTGCGGGCGCATCGCGTCCCATTCCTCGAACTTCAGCGGCCGGTTGTCCATGCAGGACGGCAGGCGGAACCCGTGCTCGGCCAGCGTGAACTTGCGCCGGTAGTCGCCCTTGTACATGCCGCCGATCTGCGGAACCGAGACGTGGCTTTCGTCGGCAAAGACGATGGCATTGTCGGGGATGAATTCGAACAGGGTGGGCGGCGGCTCTCCCGGGGCGCGGCCCGTCAGATAGCGCGAGTAGTTCTCGATCCCGTTGCACACCCCCGTCGCCTCGAGCATCTCGAGATCGAAGGTGCACCGCTGTTCCAGCCGCTGCGCCTCGAGGAGCTTGCCCTCGTTGACGAGCTGGTCGAGCCGCATCCGCAGCTCTTTCTTGATGCCGATGATCGCCTGCTGCATCGTCGGGCGCGGCGTGACGTAGTGGCTGTTGGCATAGAGGCGGATGCGGTCGAAGGTGTCGGTCTTTTGCCCCGTCAGCGGGTCGAACTCGGTGATGCTCTCCAGTTCCTCGCCAAAGAACGACAGCTTCCACGCGCGGTCGTCGAGGTGCGCGGGCCAGACCTCGAGGCTGTCGCCCCGCACCCGGAAGGTGCCCCGCTGAAACCCGGCATCGTTGCGCTTGTAGGCCTGCGCGATGAGGTCGGCGATCACCTTGCGCTGGTCGTAGCTCTGCCCCTTGTGCAGGTCCTGGGTCATCGCGCCATAGGTCTCGACGCTGCCGATGCCGTAGATGCACGACACCGAGGCCACGATGATGACATCGTCCCGTTCGAGCAGGGCGCGGGTCGCCGAATGGCGCATCCGGTCGATCTGCTCGTTGATCTGGCTCTCTTTCTCGATGTAGGTGTCAGACCGCGCGACATAGGCCTCGGGCTGGTAATAGTCGTAGTAGCTGACGAAATACTCGACCGCGTTGTCGGGAAAGAAGCCCTTGAATTCGCCGTAGAGCTGCGCCGCGAGGGTCTTGTTCGGGGCGAGGATGATTGCGGGGCGCTGCGTCTCCTCGATCACGCGCGCCATGGTGAACGTCTTGCCGGTGCCCGTCGCGCCCAAGAGCACCTGATCGCGCTCGCCCGCGTTCACCCCATCGGTCAGTTCGATGATCGCGGCCGGCTGGTCGCCCGCCGCGGTGAACTCCGTCTGCATGCGGAACCGCCGCCCGCCCTCCAGCTTCTCGCGCGTGCGCACGTCGGGGGCGGGCGCATGCAGGACGGGCATGGCTTCGGCAGAGTTGTTGTGCATGGCGCGGACCTCGGGCGGGGATGGATCGAATGTGACCCCTTCTGGCCGAACTTCAACCGGCCCTCCTGCCAAATCGCGTCAGCAGGCGCGCCTTGCCAGCGCCGCGATTCTTGCCGATAACGCAGGCCACCACGTCAGGGAGAGTACCATGCAGGCCCGCATCTATCGACCGACCCGCACGGCCATGTCCTCGGGGCAGGCCAAGACGCACGACTGGGTACTCGAATTCGCGCCGGGCAGCGCCCGCGCCGTCGATCCGCTCATGGGCTGGACCTCGTCGGGCGACATGCAGAGTCAGGTGCGGCTGCGGTTCGCGACGAAGGAAGCCGCAGTGGACTATGCCGAGGCGCACGGTATCGACGCCTACGTTCAGGAACCCAAGGAGCGCAAGCCGAAGATCCGCGCCGGCGGCTACGGCGAGAATTTCGCCACCAACCGGCGCGGCGCCTGGACCCACTGAAGTTTTTTACTTTTGATCGCAGCGCCAAAGCGGTCTAGAACCCGCCAAGGCCCGCGCAGGCGCGGCCGGCGCGACTCCATAGCTCAACTGGATAGAGCAGCTGACTTCTAATCAGCAGGTTCGGGGTTCGAGTCCTCGTGGGGTCGCCATCAGCACCCGATCCTCAATCCGCACCCTCGTCGCGCAGGATGCCGAGGAACGCGGGCCCGAATCGGTCGGCGTGGCGCGCGCCGATCAGGCGCACCAGTGCGTCCGCGTCCCGCGGTCGCGCCTTGGCGACCCGCGCAATCTCTCCCGCCGACAGGCTCATCGCTTTGTCCGTCCCGTTCGCCCCCTGCCGCAGCGCCATCTGCGCCGTGTTCAGCAGATCGTAGAGCGCGCCCGCGTCCCGTCCGGCGAGCTTGCGGCGCGTCGGATGCACCTCTTGGGCCGCGCCGGTGATGACGGCCAGGAAGGCGGCGCCGTAACTCTCGAGCTTCTTGGCGCCGACGCCGCCGATCCGCGCCATCTCGTCCAGTGTGCGCGGCCGCTTCTCGGCCATCTCGATCAGCGTACGGTCGTTGAAGATGATATAGGCCGGCGCCTTTGCGGCCTCGGCAAAGGCACGGCGTTGCGCCTTGAGCGCGGACAGCAACGGCTCGTCCTCTTCGGCGATCATCGTGTGGACCTTCGGCCCTGCCTTGGCAGCCTTGACGGTATCGCTGCGCAAGGTGATCCGCGCCTCGCCGCGCAGGATCGGGCGCGCGCTGTCGGTCATCCGCAGGGCGCCGTGGCGGCCGGGGTCGGGCCGCATCAGGTCGTGGCCCATCATCTGCCGGAATATCGCCTGCCACTGCGGTTTCGACCACTCCTTGCCCACGCCCCAGACCGACAGCGCGTCGTGCCCGCGCTGCGTCACCTTGTCGGTGCGCGTGCCGGTCAGGATGTCGATCAGGTGCCCTGCCCCGAACCACTCCTCGGTCCGCAGCGCCGCCGACAGCGCCATCCGCACCGGGGTCGTCGCATCGAACGTCTCGGGCGCAGTGTCGCACAGGTCGCAATGCCCGCAAGGCGCGCTCTCCTCGTCGAAATAGCCCAGCAACGTCTGGCGCCGGCAGGTCAGCGCCTCGGCCAGACCAAGCAGCGCGTTCAGGCGCCCATGGTCCGCCGCGCGCCGCTCGGGCGGTGCCAGCCCCTCGTCGATCTGGCGCCGCCGCAGGGCGATGTCCTCGGCGCCATAGAGGGTCAGCGTCTCGGCGGGCAGGCCGTCGCGACCGGCGCGCCCGATTTCCTGATAGTAGCTCTCGACACTCTTCGGCAGGTCCGCGTGCGCGACCCAGCGGATGTCCGGCTTGTCGATCCCCATCCCGAAGGCGACGGTGGCGACAACGATCAACCCGTCCTCGCGCTGAAACCGCACCTCCGCCGCGCGGCGGTCGTCGGCGTCCATCCCGGCGTGATAGCTCAGCGCCGAGTGGCCCGCGTCGCGGAATGCACCCGCCAGCGTCTCGGTCTTGGCGCGGGAACCGCAATAGACGATGCCCGACTGCCCCTTGCGCGCGGCGGCGAACCGCAGGATCTGGTCGCGCGGGCCGTTCTTGGCGGCAAAGGCGAGGTGGATGTTTGGCCGGTCGAAGCCGCGCAGGAACGTCGCGGGGGCCACGCCCGCGAACAGCCGCTCGACGATCTCGGCCCGCGTCTCGGCGTCTGCCGTCGCGGTGAACGCGGCCAGCGGCACGTCGAGGGCGCGTTTCAGCGCCCCGATCTGCAAGTAATCGGGCCGGAAATCATGCCCCCACTGGCTCACGCAATGCGCCTCGTCGACGGCGATCAGGCGCACCCCGATCCGCCGCAGCATCGCCTGCACGCCGCCCGCCGCAAGCCGCTCTGGCGCCATGTAGAGCAGGCGCAGCTCGCGCCGCTCCAGCGCCTCCCAGATCGCGTCCGTCTCTTCGGGGGTGTTGCCGCTGGTCAATGCGCCTGCCGCCACGCCCGCCTCGCGCAGGCCGCGCACCTGATCCCGCATCAGCGCGATGAGCGGCGAGATGACCAGCGTCACGCCGTCCCGCATCAGCGCCGGCAACTGGAAACACAGCGATTTGCCGCCCCCCGTCGGCATGATCGCCAGCGTGTCGCGCCCCGCCGCGACGGCCGCCACGATCTCGCCCTGACCGGGTCGGAACCCGTCGAAGCCGAAGATGTCCCTGAGCAACCGCTCCGCGTCCGCGCCCACCTGCCGCCCCCGTTATCCTGACGAACGTCCGCCTAACACAGGTCGGCGCGGGGATGACAGAGCCGCGCCCGCTTCACGTTGCCGTAACAACTCCCCCGCGGGAGGCGCCCCCGGAGGGCCGGTTTGCTCAGACGAAGAACCCGACGTTGTTACTCAACAGGATCTCGAGCACATAGACCGCGATCAACGCCACCAGCGGTGCCAGATCGAGGCCGCTCATCGGCGGCAGGAGGCGACGGATCGGCGCGTAGACCGGCTCGAGGATGCGGCCGAGGCCATACCAGATCTGGCTCACCAGCGGCTGTCGGACGTTGAGCACCTGAAACGAGATCAGCCAGCTCATGATGAAATGCGCGAAGATGAAGAACTTGGCGATGCTGAGCAGCAGCATCAGGATATCGTAGACGGATTGCATTGGAGGAACCTTTTCGCGCATCGGATGCGGCAGAGGTAAGCGGCGTGCAGCCCGAGGGCAATGGCCCGCCACGGCCCACCCCGGCGGCGCGCCATGCTTGCCCTTGCCAGCCCGGCGCATTTGCGGCTTTGTCGGCGCCGAACCCGGGGGTATCGCATGGCATCGGCGCAGCAGAGGCGGATCTGGGGCTGGATGCTATTCGACTGGGCGCAGCAGCCGTTCTACACGCTGGGTCTTACGTTCATCTTCGGCCCCTATTTTGCCTTCGTCGCCACGGAATACTACATGGCCGCGGGCATGTCGGAGGGGCTCGCCGACGCGCGCGCCCAATCCATCTGGTCGGCGGGTCAGTCGCTCGCGGGCCTCGTCATCGCGTTCTCGGCGCCGCTTCTGGGCGCCTGGGCCGACCGGTCGGGCCGCAAGCTGCCGTGGATCGTGTTCTTTTCGGGCGTCTACCTCGTCGCCACCGCGTCGATCTGGGGTCTGACGCCGGACGGTCAGAACCTGTTCCTGATCCTGTTCGTCTTCTACGTCGGCTTCATCGCCGCCGAGACGGTCCTCAACTTCACCAACGCCATCCTGCCCTCGCTCGGCACCCGCGCCGAGGTCGGGCGGATCTCGGGGTCGGGCGCGGCGCTGGGATATTGGGGCGGTGTCGTGTCGCTCTTTCTGATGCTGCTCCTCTTCGTCGAGAACGAGACGACGGGACTCACGGTCCTCGGCAATCCACCGCTCTGGTTCGATGCCAGCGAGATGGAGGGAACCCGCTTTGCCGGGCCGTTCATCGCGATCTGGTATGCGGTCTTCATCGTCCCGTTCCTCCTGTGGGTCCGCGACGGGCCGCGCAAGACGCCGGAACGGACGACCCTGCGCAAGGCGTGGCGGGATCTCATGGCGACGCTGCGCGCGGTCGCAAAACGCAAGAGCCTGCTGAACTTCCTCATCGCCTCGATGCTCTACCGCGACGCGCTCAACGCGCTCTATGCCTTCGGCGGGGTCTACGCAAAGCTCGTGCTGAACTGGGAAACCATAAACATCGGCATCTTCGGGATCATCGGCGCGATCACCGCCGCCGTCGCCACCTGGATCGGCGGCCTGTGCGACGCGCGCTATGGGCCGAAACCGGTGCTGGGGGTATCGGTCTGCATCCTCATCGTGGTGGCGAGTTTCATCGTCGGCATGTCGCGCACGCAGATCTTCGGGATCCCGCTGCCCGAGGGGTCGACCCTGCCGGACACGATCTTTTTCGTCTGCGGCGCGCTGATCGGCGGGACCGGGGGCGCGCTCTATGCCGCGTCACGCTCGATGATGGTGCGCCATACCGAACCCGGGCGCCCGACCGAGGCGTTCGGCCTGTTCGCCCTGACGGGCAAGGCCACGGCATTTCTCGCACCTTCCCTGATCTTCGTCTTCACCATCGCGACGGGCTCCAATCAACTCGGGTTTCTGCCGGTCATCTTCCTTTTCCTCGCCGGCCTCGTCATGCTACGGCTTGTGAACAAGGACGGAGATCAACCCGCATGAATCCGCAACTGCCCTTCCGGCGTGTCGCCACCGCCCTGGCGCTGCTTCTTGCTCTCGCCGGCTGTCGCGCCGCGGCGCCGGTGGGCGCGGTCACGGCTGCTGCATCGAATTCGCTGCTGCCCGCCGCCGTCTCGACGCAGAACGCGGGCGACACGCGCGCCGCACGGGCGCTGTTCTCGGTGCTGGCCCGCGGCTCGTCGCAGGCACCAGAGCCGATCGGCTTCTACTCGCGCGGCTGTGCGGCGGGCAACGTCGCGATGCCCGAGACCGGACCGACCTGGCAGATGATGCGGCTGTCGCGCAACCGCAACTGGACGCAGCCCTATACGATGCAGTTCCTCCAGGATCTGAGCCGCGCGGCGGCGCAGATCCCCGGCTCGCAGGGCCTCTATATCGGCGACATGAGCCAGCCGCGCGGCGGCCCGATGGACGGCGGCCACGTCAGCCACCAGACCGGCCTCGAGGCGGACGTCTGGCTGCGACTGCCCACCCGTCTGGATCTGTCGCTTCAGGAGCGTGAGGACACGTCGTCGATCGTCATGGATCGCGGCAACGGCGCCTATATCAACAGCAACTGGACCGCGGCGCAGGAGGCGCTGGTGCGCGCAGCGGCCTCGGACCCGCGCGTCGACCGCATCTTCATCTTTCCGGCTGCAAAGGTGGCGATGTGCGACAGCGCGACAGGCGACCGGTCGTGGCTGCGCCGGGTGCGGCCCTGGTATGGCCACAACTCGCATTTCCACGTCCGCCTCGTCTGCCCGCCCGGCGCCGCCAACTGCGAACCGCAGGAGCCGATGCCCGCGGGCGACGGCTGCGAGGACGCGCGGCAATGGGTGCGCGACATCGTCAATCCGCCGCCGCCCGATCCGAACTATGTCGCGCCGCCGCCGCGCGGTCCGGTGACGATGGCGTCGCTGCCCGGACAGTGCACTTCCGTGTTGAACAGCGACTGAGCGAATGCGTCTGATGCTGCTCGTGGCCCTCGTTCTGGGGGCGGTTCCGCTGCGGGCCTTGGCACAGGCACAATGGCTCGGCACCTATGTCTGGTCCATCGACGATCCCGACTTCGGCGGCTTTTCGGGCCTTGATCTGATGCCGAACGGTCGGGATTTCGTCGCGATCAGCGACCGGGCCTTTATCGTTGCCGGCAGCTTGCAGCGGCAAGACGGACAGATCACGGGCGTGGATGCGGGGCCTCTGGCACCCCTTCTGAACGGCAGGGGGCGGCCGCTGCACGGAGCGATCGCCGACAGCGAGGGCCTTGCCGTGGCGCTGGACGGAACACGCTATATTTCGTTCGAAGGGACCGATCCGCGGGTGCGCAGGGAGGGTCGCGGCGGACTTCCCGACCTACTCACGCCCAATCCCGCCTTCCTGCACTTTCCTTACAATGCCTCACTCGAGGCGCTGGCGATCGGCAGCGACGGCGCTCTGTACACCATCCCCGAGCGCACCGGGCGCTTCGATCGCCCCTATCCCGTCTTCCGGCTGCGGGACGGGGTCTGGGAGACGATCTTCGAGTTTCCGCGTGTCGGCAGTTTCGTCGTGTCGGGGGCTGACATCGGCCCCGATGGCCTGCTCTACGTCCTCGAGCGCGATTTCTCGGGGATCGGCTTTCGCAGCCGCGTGCGCCGCTTCGGCCTCGATGGCACTGGCGGCGAGACCTTGCTTGAAACCTGGCCGCTGATCCACGACAACCTCGAAGGAATTGCGGTCTGGCACGATGGCACGTCGATCCGGATCACGATGATTTCGGACGACAATTTCAATCCGTTCCAGCGCACCGAGATCGTGGAATATCGCGTGGCGGACTGAGGCGGCTGCCGGACACTTGCAAGTGCGCGCTCCGACGTCCTTGGAGTAATCCGGGCTTCGGGTGCGGCGCGGTGGGGTTTACGGTGGGCGCGAGCGATGCTAGGAGACGCGGCCCGTCTTGACCACGGGCCAAGTGCCGCACCCTTGCCAAAACGGACCTCTCTCATGCGCCTGCTCCCTGCCATCCTTGCGATGGGCCTCGTCGTCACGGCGTCCAATATTGCGGTGCAGTTCCTCCTGCTGGACGGGCTGTTGACATGGGGTGCGTTCACCTACCCGTTCGCCTTTCTCGTCACCGACCTGACCAACCGCCTGTTCGGCGCCGCGGCCGCGCGCCGGGTGGTATTGGCGGGCTTTGGGGTCGGGATCGTCTGCTCGCTGATCGGCACGCAAGTCATGACCGACTTCGGCCCCGCCGTGGCGCTGCGCGTGGCCGTCGGGTCGGCGATTGCGTTCCTTGCGGCGCAACTGGTGGACGTCGCGGTGTTTGCCCGACTGCGCTTCGGGACATGGTGGCGCGCGCCGCTGGTCTCGACACTCGTGTCATCGACCCTCGACACGGTGCTGTTCTTTTCCATCGCGTTCTCAGCCACGCTTGCCGTGTTCGGCCCGCAAGCCGACGCCGTCGTTGCCTGGGCGCAGGAGCCGGCGCCATTCCTGAGCGTCGGTCCGATGCTGCCGCTCTGGGTCTCGCTCGCCGTGGCGGACTGGGGCGTCAAGCTGGCGATCGCGCTCCTCGCCCTGCTCCCGTTCCGCCTCATTGTCGGGCATCGGCCACAGCCCACCGCATGACACAAAAGTGTTGCGCGGATTAAGTTGACATAAACACAAGATGTGCCAACCTCTCTCATCTGAAACCCATTGAAAGGAGGTGATCCAGTGTCGAGAAAGAGATTGGAGAAGTGCGTCGGGACAGCTTGGGGGACGACGAGCTAGGGCAAACCCTGGCGACCCAACCCTCAGGTGGACACGTCTAACCGACCCCACCTCCTGAACTTTCGAGAGGGCCGTCCCACGTCGGGGCGGCCCTTTTCATGCAACCCCGGACCACGCCCCATGCCGCTGCGCATCAATGACACGATCCAGATTGAGGACTGGGAACTGGTCGAGCAATTCGTGCGCGCGTCCGGCCCCGGCGGGCAGAACGTGAACAAGGTGTCGACGGCGGTGGAACTGCGGTTCGAGGCGGCACGCTCGCCCGCGCTGCCCGATCCGGTGAAACGCCGCCTGCAACGACTCGCCGGCAGCCGCTGGACCACCGACGGCGCCATCGTCCTGTTCGTGCAGGACACCCGAAGCCAGGCCCGCAACCGCGATCTGGCGCGCGAGCGGCTTGCCGAATTGATCCGCAAGGCACTGGTCGCCCCCAAGCGGCGGATCGCGACCAAGCCGACCTATGGCTCGGTCAGGCGGCGCCTGACGGCCAAGAAGGTGCGCGGGCAGGTCAAGGCGCTGCGGGGCGATGTCGAGCCCGAGTGACCCTGTTCTTGACGGCGCCGGGTATGGCGTCATCCTCCCCGCAGCCACCCCAGCAGAGAAGGCCGCCCATGTTCGCCCGTGACACCGTGACCTATCAGGCCATCGACCTGCCGGACCGCCTCGAGATGACCGACATCGAGATGCGCGCCGCCGCCGCCGCGTTCCACGACCACATGCGGCGCCGCCATTCGGTGCGCGATTTCTCGGACCGTCCGGTCGCCCGCGCGGTGATCGAGGATTGCGTCCGCACCGCCGGCACCGCACCCTCGGGTGCCAACCACCAGCCCTGGCATTTCGCCGCCATCGCCAGTCCCGATTTCAAGCATCGCATCCGCCGCGCCGCCGAGGCGGAGGAGGCAAAGTTCTATGCGGGGGGCGGCGGCGACGAATGGATCAAGGCGCTGGAGCCGATCGGCACCAACGCCGACAAGCCGCACCTCGACATCGCGCCCTGGCTGATCGTGGTGTTCGCCCAGCGCTGGGGTCAGTTCGACGATGGCACGCGATACAAGAACTACTACGTCCCCGAAAGCGTCGGCATCGCC
This sequence comes from uncultured Alphaproteobacteria bacterium, assembly GCA_963789535.1. Classification (GTDB taxonomy): domain Bacteria; phylum Pseudomonadota; class Alphaproteobacteria; order Rhodobacterales; family Rhodobacteraceae; genus CAVXHQ01. Next base: position 135,389 of record CAWBKU010000005.1, read on the forward strand.
ACCGGTTTCCTGATCGCGGCCCTGCACCACGCCGGGCTCGTGGCCCTCACCCATACGCCCAATCCGATGACTTTCCTGACCGAAATGCTCGGCCGTCCGGCCAGCGAAAAGCCGGTGATGATCATCGCCGTGGGCCATCCGGCACAGGGCGCGCAGGTGCCCAAGGTGGCAAAGATCAAGAAGCCGCTGGACGAAATCCTGACCGTCGCCGAGTGAACTTCAGAAGTCGAGGTGCTCGACGTTCAGCGCATTGGTCTGGATGAACTCGCGCCGGGGTTCGACCACGTCGCCCATCAGCTTGGTGAATATGTCGTCCGCCTCGGCCAGATCGTCGACCTTGACCTGCAACAGCGTGCGGGCGTCGGGGTCGAGCGTGGTTTCCCACAATTGCTCGGGGTTCATCTCGCCCAGCCCCTTGTAGCGTTGCAGCGACAGGCCCTTTTCACCCTCCTCGAGGATCGCGGCCAGCAGATCGAGCGGCCCGTGGATGAGGGTGGTGCGGTCCTTGCGCACCAGCGTTGCGGGCGCCTCGTAGACCTCTTGCAGGTTCTGCGTGAACGTGCCCGCCTTGCGGCTCTCGCCCGAGCGGAGCATCGGCCCGTCCAGCGTCCGCACCTCCTCGACGCCGCGCAGGATCCGCGCGAGCCGGATACCGTGGTCCTGCGTGATCCGGCCACGCCAGCCGCGCTCCCATTCGAGCGCGATAAGGTCGAGCCTGCGGGCCACCTTGTCGGCGACACCCTGCAAATCGGCGTCGACGGCCCCGGGCACGAAGGCGCCCGCGATGGCCGCCTGTTCGAGGATGTGGCGCGGATAATGCGTCGGATAGGCCTCGAGCACCCGGCGCAACTGCCGCGCCTCCTCGACCACCCGCCGCAGGTCGGCGCCCGCCATTTCGGACCCGCCGCCGAGTTTCAGCGTCGCGCCGTCGATGCCCTGTTCGATCAGGTATTCATCCAGCGCCGCCTGATCCTTGAGATAGACCTCGGACTTGCCCCGCGCGACCTTGTAGAGCGGCGGCTGCGCGATGTAGAGGAAACCACCCTCGATGAGTTGCGGCATCTGGCGGAAAAAGAAGGTGAGCAGCAGCGTCCTGATATGCGCGCCGTCGACGTCCGCGTCCGTCATGATGACGATCTTGTGGTAGCGCAGTTTGGCGATGTTGAACTCGTCGCGCCCGATCCCGGTGCCGAGCGCCATGACCAGATTGCCGATCTCCTGCGATCCCAGCATCCGGTCGAAGCGCGCACGCTCGACGTTCAGGATCTTGCCCCGCAGCGGCAGCACCGCCTGCGTGCGCCGGTCGCGCCCGGTCTGCGCAGAGCCGCCGGCACTGTCGCCCTCGACGAGGAACACCTCGGTCTTGGAGGGATCCTTCTCGGAGCAATCCTTGAGCTTGCCGGCCAGAAAGTTCACGTCCATCGCCGTCTTGCGCCGCGTCAGATCCCGCGCCTTGCGCGCCGCCTCGCGCGCCAATGCCGCCTCGACGATCTTGCCCACCACGATGCGGGCGATCTGCGGGTTTTCCTCGAACCACTCCGACAGCTTTTCGCCGACGAGGTTCTCGACGGCGGGCCGCACCTCGGAGCTGACGAGTTTGTCCTTGGTCTGGCTCGAGAATTTCGGATCGGGCACCTTGACCGACAGCACGCAGGTCAGCCCCTCGCGCGCGTCGTCGCCGGTAAAGCTGACCTTCTCCTTCTTCGCGATGCCGCTCGACTGCGCGTAGTTGTTGATCGTCCGCGTCAGGGCCGCGCGGAACCCGGCCATATGGGTGCCGCCGTCGCGCTGCGGGATGTTGTTGGTGAACGGCAGCACCATCTCGTTGTAGCTGTCGTTCCACCACATCGCGACCTCGACGCCGATCTCGTCGCGCTCGCCCTTGATATAGATCGGCTCGGGCAGGATCGACGCCTTCGAGCGGTCGAGATATTTCACGAACTCCTTCACGCCGCCGTCGTAGAACAGCTCGATGTGCAGCGGCTCGGCGGGGCGCTCGTCCTCGAGGATGATCCGCACGCCCGAGTTCAGGAACGCCAGTTCGCGCAGCCGCTTTTCGAGGATGTGGAAATCGTAGTCGAGGTTCGAGAACGTCTTGAGCGAGGCCAGAAACCGCACCTCGGTCCCCTTCCTGCCGTCGGCGGGCCCCGTCACCTCCAGCGGCGCGACCGTGACGGAATCTTCGAACCGTACGTAATGCGCCTTGCCATTGCGCCAGATCCGCAGCTCGAGCCAGTCCGACAGCGCGTTCACCACCGAGATGCCGACGCCGTGCAGGCCGCCCGACACCTTGTAGGAGTTCTGGTCGAATTTTCCGCCCGCGTGCAGTTGGGTCATGATGACCTCGGCCGCGGAAATCCCTTCTTCGCGGTGCATGTCGACCGGAATGCCGCGGCCGTTGTCGCCGACGGAAACCGAGTTGTCGGCGTTGATCCGGACATAGACGTGGTCCGCGTGCCCGGCCAGCGCCTCGTCGATGCCGTTGTCGACCGCCTCGTAGACCATGTGGTGCAGGCCCGAGCCGTCGTCGGTGTCGCCGATATACATGCCGGGCCGCTTGCGCACGGCGTCCAGCCCCTTGAGAACCTTGATGGAATCGGCGCCATAGGCGGCGTCGTCACGGGCCGCGTCGTGCTGCTCGTCGGTCATTGATGCTGTCCCGCTCTTTTACCCGCTACATATACGTGTTTCCGGGGGGGTTGTCACGGCATGACCCCTATATTTTGTGGGTTTTCCGCCAGTCAGAGGAACGGCAGCACCAGCCCCACCGCGATCAGCATTCCGCCCGCCACCAGCGTGATCCTGCGCAGGGCGGCAGGGGTGGTGATCCGCACCCGCAGGCGCGAGATGACCGCCGCCATCGCGAGGTTTCCGATCATCGGCACCGCCGCCGAAATCACGCAGATCGCGGCGATGTCGCGCGCGGTGAGGGCCGTCACGTCGAAGAACCCGGGCAGGATCGTGACGTAGAAGAACACCGCCTTGGGATTGCCGACGATCACCGCCACCCCGGCGGCGAACCCGGCCCAAAGGCCCGGCCGCACCAACCGTCCGTCCACCGGGATCGGATCGTCCGCCGCCCGGATGACGAGCACCCCCATGACGACGAAGATCACGCTCGCCATCCATTTCAGCGCGACCAGCAGCCACGCGACCTGCGCTACCGCCCACGACAACCCGAGGATCGCCAGCAAGGGCCACAGGATGTCGCCCAGCGCCACCCCCACCGCCAGCGGCCACGCCGACCGAAACCCGCCCGCCAGCGCGCGGGCCAGCAGCGCCACCCAGACCGGGCCGGGTGTGAGGAAGAGGCCGACGAGAGCCGCGACGTAAATCCACAGGTCGGTGGCGGGGATCGTCATCAGAAATTGTGCCCGACGAGGTCGACGGTTGCGCCGCCGTCCCAGACCGCATCCAGCAGCGGCAGGACCATCAGCCCATCGTCGACGCGCTCGATGACGCGGTGCGTCCGCACCCCGTCGAGCGCCACGAACCGCAGGCGATTGCCATGCCGCACGAAGCCGCGCGCGGCATAGAGGGGCCGGTCGCCGAACAGCACGACGAAACTTGCAAGGCTCTGCCGCGCCTCGCCGATGGCCGCATGGAGCAGTCGCGCGGCAAGGCCTTCGCCCCGGCGCGCATCGAGGGTCGCCACCTCGGCCAAACCGACGATCGGCGTCAGGTGCTCGCCCATGCGGATATCGCGAAAGCACAGCGCCATGTGCGACACGACCCGCCCGTCCCCGCGGATCACCAGCCGAAGGTGATGGCGTTGCTTGTAGTAGCTGCGTCCCTCGAACCCGCCCTCCTCCGGCATCGTCGGCCCGAACGCTTCCCCGAGGAGGGCGGCGATGTCGTCGTCGTCGGCCTGGCTCAGCCGCATCTCCTCGATCCGCTCGACCTGCATCACCGCGCCTCCACCCGGCTCTCGCCGCCCGTCTCCGTCACCTCGAGGCAGGCCGCCCGCCCGTCGAGATCCGCGAACAGTTCGCGCCCCGTTCCGGTCATGAACGCCTGCGCCCCCAGCGCGCAGATCTCGTCATAGAGCGCCGCGCGCCGGTCGCCGTCCAGATGCGCGGCAACCTCGTCGAGCAACAGGATCGGCACCTCTCCATCCCGTGCCGCCAGTGCGCGGGCGTTGGCGAGGATGAGCGAGATCAGCAACGCCTTCTGCTCGCCCGTCGAGCAGTCTTTGGCCGGCATCCCCTTGGCCCGCCAGACGGCGGCCAGATCGCTGCGGTGCGGCCCGATCAGCGTCCGCCCCGCCGCCAGATCGCGGCCCCGCCCCTCGGCCAGTGCGTCGCGATAGTCCGCCGCGTCGGCAGGCATACCCCTGTCCCCCGCGACCAGCGCCAGATCCGCCGCCGGAAACGCCCCCGCTCCCGACGCCCCGGCCAGTCCGGTGATCGCCGCCTGCCGCCCGTCTTCGATCCGCCGTCCGGCGTGCGCCATCCGCGCCTCGAGCGCGCCATACCAATGCGCGTCCCGCACCATGTCCTTCAGAAGGCGGTTCCGCTCGCGCATCGCCTTGTCATAGTCGAGGACCGCGTCGGCATGCCCCGGATCAAAGCTCATCACCGCCCGGTCGAGGAACCGCCGCCGTCCGTCGGCCCCCTCGATCCAGAGGCGGTCCATCGACGGCACCAGCCACAGCATCCGCGCGACCGAGGCCAGCGCCACCTGGGTATCCGCCTTGCCGTCGATCCGCACGCTGCGCGCCCCGCCCGGCTCGGCCCCGGTCTCGACCTCCCGGTCCGCCAGCACGGCCGACACCTTCCAGCCGAGCGCCTCGGGCCTGCGCACGAGATCGTCCGTCGCCGCCCGCCGCATCCCGCGCCCGGGGCTCAACAGCGACACCGCCTCGATCAGATTGGTCTTGCCCGCCCCGTTGGCCCCGAAGATCGCCACCGGACGGCCATCGAACGCGAGGTCCACGGCACGGTGCGACCGGAAATGCCGCAGCCGCAGCTCGGTGACGATGGCACGGCTCATGGCGCGCGCGCCAATGTCTCTGGGTCGAAAATATCCGGCATCCGGTAGCATTGCGCAATGAGCCCTCTGCCAGTCAACGTGGCAAGCTGTTTCCACGCGGGATCGTAAGACAGTTGAGGCCCTTCTGGAACGGCATCGCGCGCCGGATTGCCGGGACCACGATGCAGACCGCGCCGCGATGACACACGGACAGGACAGGGATAGGGATTCAGGCCACGTCTATCCATAGGCCGAAGGCCGATACCTCGTCCGGCGTGGCAAGGACATAGAGAACCGAAGCACAGGGCAACACTTTGTCGAAGTCCGGTCCGATCCATGCTGGAAAGGCAAGGTGTCCGTCCGAAAGTGCCGATCCCGCTCTCCCGGAAGAAGCGACGGGCACAAAAGCGCAGGATACCGAACGTCCATTTCTCGGAAGGGTCGAGGGGCGGACCGAAATCGTCGACTGCGTTCAGGAAGCGGGCCGTCCCTTGGTCGTCGGGCCTTGTGGCCTTGTGCTGCGCAAGGCGGACCCCCATTCGTTTCGACCCTGCCGGGGGCGCCCCGGCTCTCTTACCCCGACCCCGTCCGGCAAGGGATCGCCCCGATGCCTGCCGCCCTGACCGGCGTCGAGGTTCGCAACCAGCTTGGCCTTTCGCGTTCCGCCTCTCCGGACCGGCTGCCAGAGATGCGGCACGCGGGGTTTCCGGAACCGGTCCCGATCCTGCGGCGCGACCTGATCGCCGATGTGCAGGCACAGCCGGAACGCAGACGCCAAGTCAGGCTGCGTGAGGGTATCGAACCCCACGAGAAGATCACCCGTGACCCCCCTTTTGAACCGGCCCAGCATGACGCAGGCGATCCGCTCTGCGCGCCGGAGCCGGGCAAGACCAAGGGCGGGCGGCAGGACTGCGCGAGCGGGCCGGTGCCGATCCCCGCGTCTGGATGATGGACAGCCGCGCCGGGTCCATCGTCGGGACCGGCGGGAGGGGTGCAGACCTGACGATCCAGCGCGATGCCTCAGGTCGACAGCGGACCTCGACCACGACCCGCGACATGCGGGGACGGGAAGAAGACATCGTGACCCTGGCCGAAATCCGGTCGGCGCGGAATGCCGTACGAACCAACCGATACACGGATACGCGCTGCGACCGGAAAAACCGTTTGAAGATGGTGAGCTGGCTCGGGCTCGAACCGAGGACCTACTGATTAAAAGTCAGTTGCTCTAACCAACTGAGCTACCAGCCCGCCAGCCGCACACTTAGAAAGGGCACCCCGGGGGGTCAACCCCACAAATGCGGGCGCCACTGGAAACGCCCTCGCACCTGCGCTATGGCGCGGGGATGGCACCGGCACCCCTTCCGTTCCGCAAGATGCACGGCCTCGGCAACGATTTCGTCGTCGTCGATGCGCGCGCGCAGGCCGCAGGTATCACGCCCGCGCTGGCCCGCGCCATCGGCGACCGGCACCGGGGCGTCGGGTTCGACCAGTTGGCCGTCATCGGCGATACGCCCGGCGCCGACGTGGCGCTGGCCTTCTGGAACGCCGACGGCACCACGGCAGCAGCCTGCGGCAATGCCACCCGCTGCATCGCGCAGGCCGAGATGGCGCGGCTGGGCGTCGATCGCCTCACCCTCCTGACCGGGCGCGGACTGCTGCACGCCGAGGCGCGCGCCGATGGCCGCACGGCGGTGAACATGGGCGCGCCGTTCACCGACTGGCAGGACATCCCGCTCGCCCGTGCGATGGACACCCTCGACCTGCCGATCCCCGGCGCGCCCACGGCGACGGGCATGGGCAACCCGCATTGCACCTTCTTCGTCGAGGACGCCGGGTCGGTCGACCTCGCCTCCTTCGGTGCGGCGCACGAACATCATCCCCTGTTCCCCGAGCGGACCAACGTGCAGGTGGCGCAAGTGCTCTCGCGCGGCCATATCCGGATGCGGGTATGGGAACGCGGGGTGGGCGTCACCCTCGCCTCCGGCTCCTCCTCCTGCGCCGTGGCCGTCGCCGCCGCCCGCCGCGGCCTGACGGAGCGCGCGGTGACGGTCACGCTGGACGGCGGCGACCTCGACATCGACTGGCGGAGCGATGGCGTCTGGATGACCGGCCCGACGATGCACGCCTTCGACGGGGTGCTGACGGCGCAGTTCATGGATGCGGCCCGTGGATAGGAAGGCGCCCGTCTTCTCGACCCATGGCTGCCGCCTGAACGCCTATGAAACCGAGGCGATGAAGGCGCTCGCCGCCACCGCGGGCCTCGGCGACGCCGTGATCGTCAACACCTGTGCCGTTACCGCCGAGGCCGTCCGCAAGGCGCGCCAGGACATCCGCCGCCTGCGCCGCGAGAACCCGACCGCCCGGATCGTCGTCACCGGCTGCGCCGCGCAGACCGAACCCGCCACCTTTGCCGAAATGCCCGAGGTCGACCACGTCGTCGGCAATGCCGAAAAGATGGCCGCCGTCACCTGGGCGGGCCTCGCCACCGGCGCCACCGAACCGGTGCAGGTCGACGACATCATGTCCGTCACCGAGACGGCGGGCCACCTGATCGACGGTTTCGGCACCCGCTCCCGCGCCTATGTCCAGGTCCAGAACGGCTGCGACCACCGCTGCACCTTCTGTATCATTCCGTTCGGGCGCGGCAATTCCCGCTCGGTCCCCGCGGGCGTCGTCGTCGACCAGTGCCGCCGTCTCGTGGACCGCGGCTACAACGAAGTCGTCCTTACCGGCGTCGACCTCACCTCCTGGGGTGCGGACATGCCCGGCGCTCCGCGCCTCGGCGACCTTATCCAGCGCATCCTGCGCCTCGTCCCGGACCTGCCGCGCCTGCGCATCTCCTCCATCGACAGCATCGAGGCCGATCCCGCCCTGATGGACGCCCTGACCGCGCCGCGCCTGATGCCGCACCTGCACCTGTCGCTGCAACACGGGCACGACCTGATCCTGAAGCGGATGAAGCGCCGCCACGGCCGCGACGACGCCCTCCGCTTTTGCGAGGATGCCCGTGCGCTGCGCGCCGACATGACGTTCGGCGCCGACATCATCGCCGGCTTCCCGACCGAGACCGAGGCGCATTTCGCGGCCTCCCTCTCGCTGATCGGGGCGTGCGACCTCACGTGGCTGCACGTCTTTCCCTATTCGCCACGTGCGGGAACGCCCGCCGCACGGATGCCTCCGGTAAACGGCGCGGTCGTCAAATCCCGCGCCGCCCGCCTGCGCGACGCCGGCGCCCGGGCGGTCGCCAGTCATTTTGCCGCCCAGATCGGCACGCGCCACGCGATCCTCATGGAATCCCCCACGATGGGCCGCACCGAACACTTCGCCGAGGTCCGTCTCGCCGCGCCGCAGCCCGTCGGTGGAATCGTCGCCGCCCAAATCACCGGCGCCACCGCCACCTACCTGACGGCTTGAGCGCCCGATCCATTTCACGTTGCCATAACAACTCCCCCCGGAGGGTCCGCCCTCTCCCCTCGAAAAGGCCCCGCCCATGAAACTCCTGATGTCCCCCGCCTCGCCCTTCGTCCGCAAGGTCCGCGTGGTGATCCGCGAGGCGGGTCTCACGGCGGGGATCGAGGAGGTCGCGGTCTCGACCACGCCGGTCGCGTCGGCGCCGGAGGTCGTCGCGGCCAATCCGCTGGGCAAGATCCCGGCCCTGATCCGCGACGACGGCCCCGCCCTCTACGACAGCCGGGTCATCACCCGCTATCTCGACCATCTGGCCGGCGCGACCCTCTATCCGGCAACGCGCCTGTGGGAGGTGCTGACCCTCGAGGCGACGGCGGATGCGATCATGGAGGCGGCGGTGCTGATGATCTACGAGGTCCGGACCCGCCCCGAGGGCGAGCGCTCGCCCGGCTGGATCGCGGCGCAATGGGACAAGGTCGAACGGGGCGTGGCGGCCATCGAGGCGCGCTGGATGAGCCATCTGGCCGGGCCGCTGAACGCCGCGCAGATCGCGGTCGGCTGCGCGCTCGGCTATCTCGACCTGCGGCACGCGGACCGTGACTGGCGCGCCGCGAACCCGGCTCTTGGCGCATGGTTCGCCGACTTTGCGAAACGGCCGTCGATGGTGGACACGGCGCCGACCTGACGCGACCGGCACCGACAAACGTAGGATGGGGTTTCACCCCATCGTCGGCCCTCAGAACGAATAACTCACTCCGAAATTAATCGCATTGGTGATGATGTCGGTCTCGAGCGTGCCGCCGCCCGCCAGGTCCAGATCGTTGAGGGAATACGTCCCCTTGTACTCTCCGAACACCGACCAGTCGTCGTTCACGGCATAGCTTGCCCCCGCCATCCACGCCACGGCGGGTCCGCCGAACTGGTATTCGAAGGTCCGCGAGTCGCCGTCGGTCAGTTCGACATGCGGCACCGAAATGCCCACCCCGCCGCCGACATAGGGGGTCAGCGCGCCGAACGCGCCGGGAAACCGGCGGTAGGCGTTCAGGGTGATGATGTTGATGCCGTCCGAGAACTCGAAATGCTCGAACCCGGTCGCCGCCAGCGTCTCGGCGTCGGCGTAGACCTTGTTGTGATCCACGTCGAGGCCATAGCCGAAGGTATCGGACTGCCACCAGGTCAGGCGCGCGCCGAGGTGCATCGGGTTGTCGAACGACCGCCCGTCCCAGCCGGCGGCGATGCTCGTGTCGGGCACGACGCTGTCGCCGGTGATCGTGACCGTCGAATGCGGCGCGGTCTGATAGCCGCCGTAGAAGCTCAGTTCCACCTGAGCCAGCGCGGGCGGGGCGGCGAGGATGGCGGCAAGGGTTGCGAGGCGAAGGAATTGGAGCATCGGATGTCCTGCGAGATCGGTTCGGCGTCTCCTTGCGTCTAGGCCGCGCGGCGCCGCCGGGCAAGGGCGGCGTCGTCACGGTGAAGAGAGCGGTCAGACCACGATGTCGCGGATGCAGCGCCCGTCGGCCGGCAGTTCCTCGAATCTGCCGGCCCCGTCGAACCGCCGCAGGGGCACGTCGGCGACCGCCGCCGGGTCGGCGAGCCGCAGGTTGACGGCACAGCGGATCTCCTCGGCGTGTGGACCCGTCCCCTGCGGCCTGAGGCCCGTCCAGTCGGTCACGCAGCCGCAGGTGGCACAATGGTGGAACGCCAGGTCGCGGTCGCCGTGTACATATGCGACCCGCGCGTCCGGTGCCGCGTCGATCCGGACCGTCCGGCCCAGCCAGCCATAGGCCCAGATCGCGCCGTAGCGGCGGCAGGCCGAGCAGTTGCAGATCGTGGTGTCATCGCCCCGCACGTCGAGGCGAAAGCGGACCGCGCCGCAGTGACAGCTGCCGGTGATCGGCGTCGTCGCGTTCATGCCGGACCCTCCGTGCCCCGGGGCCAAAGCCGCCTCGAGGGCGATGCTAGCCGCGACGGCCCTGCCGCACCAGTCCGCGCCGCGCGCCATGCCCTGCGCCCTATTGTCCGCTGGACGATCCGGGCCGGGGCCGCTAAGGAAAGGTCCAAAGATCACAGGGCCCGATTGCGGTCCAGATTCTGCCGGTCCGGAGACCGGCACCCCCACCGGAGGCCCGCCGCCCCCGCGCCACGAACGGAGACAGACCCCGTGTCAGATCATACCGCCGACGAGATCAACACCGAAACGACCCGCCGCGATTTCATCTATTACGCCACGGCGGGCGCCGGGGCAGTCGCCGTGGGGGGCGCCACGGCCTATATCATCGACGCGATGAACCCGTCCGCCGACGTGCTGGCGCTCGCCGCGATCCGCGTCGACGTGTCCGGTGTCGCCGAGGGGACGCAACTGACCGTCCTGTGGCAGGGCAAGCCGGTGTTCATCCGCTATCGCACCCCCGAAGAAATCATCGCCTCGCGCGAGACGCCGCTGAGCGACCTCAAGGATCCCAACGCCGAGAACGCCAATCTGACCGGCGAGGCCGAGGCCACCGATGCCAACCGCGCGCTTGCCGCGTTCGAGGGCGCGGATGTCCCCGAGGACGCCTGGCTGGTGCAGATCGGCATCTGCACGCACCTCGGCTGCGTGCCGCTGGGCGAGCAGGGCGATTTCGGGGGTTGGTTCTGCCCGTGCCACGGCAGCCACTACGACACAGCGGGCCGCATCCGCAAAGGGCCCGCGCCGCGCAACCTGGCGATTCCGGTCGTGCAGTTCGTGGACGAGACGACGATTCTTCTGGGCGAGGAGGCCTGAGCCATGGGTGGTATTCCGCACGATCACTACGAGCCGAAATCGAACGGTGAAAAGTGGCTGGCCAAACGTCTGCCCGTCGTCGGCCTGATCCACGACACGCTCTATCTGCCGACGCCGCGAAACCTCAACTGGATGTGGATCTGGGGGATCGTGCTGACGATCACGCTGGTGATGCAGATCGCGACGGGCGTGATCCTCGCGATGTTCTACGTCGCCGACACGAGCCTTGCGTTCGGCCGGATCGAGCACATCATGCGCAACGTCAACGGCGGGGATCTGATCCGCTATGTGCACATGAACGGCGCGGCGCTGTTCTTCTTTGCGGTCTATGCCCACATCTTCCGCTCGCTCTACTACGGCAGCTACAAGGCGCCGCGCGAAGTCACCTGGATCATCGGCATCCTGATGTTCGTGCTGATGATGGGCACGGCGTTCATGGGCTATGTCCTGCCCTGGGGGCAGATGTCGTTCCACGGCACCGCCGTCATCACCGGCCTGTTCGGCGCGATCCCCTTCGTCGGCGACAGCGTGCAGACATGGCTTCTGGGCGCTGGCGCGGTCGGTCAGCCCGCGCTGAACCGGTTCTTCGCGCTGCACTACATGCTGCCGTTCATCCTGCTGGGCCTGACGCTCGTGCACATCTGGGCGTTCCACACGACCGGCAACAACAACCCCACCGGCGTCGAGGTGCGGCGCACCTCGAAGGCCGAGGCAGAGGCAGACACGCTGCCGTTCTGGCCCTATTTCGTCATCAAGGACCTGCTGGCCCTGGTGATCATTCTGGCGCTGTTCATGGCGGTCGTCGGGTTCATGCCGAACTATCTCGGCGACCCGGAAAACTATAACCCCGCCAATCCGCTGGTGACGCCCGCAGAGATCAAGCCGGAGTGGTATTTCCTGCCGTTCTACGCGATCCTGCGCGCCTTCGACGATTCCGTCTGGGTCGTGATCGCGGTCAAATGGGCGACGTTCGGCATCGTCGACGGCAAGTTCTTCGGCGTGCTGGCGATGTTCGGGTCGATCGCGGTCATGGCGCTGGCGCCCTGGCTCGACACCTCGTCGGTCCGGTCGGGCCGCTACCGCCCGATGTTCAAATGGTGGTTCGCCCTGCTGGTCGTCGACTTCATCGTGCTGATGTGGGTCGGCGCACGGCCGGCGGAGGGGATCTATCCCTATATCTCGCTGATCGGCGCGACCTACTGGTTCGGCTATTTCCTCGTCATCCTGCCGCTGCTCGGCGTGATCGAGAAACCCCTGACCCCGCCCGCCACGATCGAGGAGGATTTCGCAGCCCATTATTCGCCCAGGACCGGCGGCACGACGACGCTGGTGAAACCGTCCGTGAACCCGGCGGAATGATGGCGAGACAAAGGACCGACACGATGCTCAAGACACTTTCCCGCACGGCCGCCCTGACCATCGGTCTTTCCCTCGGCGTCGCCATCCCCGCCTCTGCGCGCCCCGAAAAGGAGGTCGAGGATTTCGACTTTTCGTTCGAAGGCATGTTCGGCAGCTATGACCAGATGCAGTTGCAGAGGGGACTTCAGGTCTTTACCGAGGTCTGCGCCTCGTGCCACGGGCTGCAATACGTCGCCTACCGCACGCTGGCCGACGAGGGTGGACCCCACCTTCCGGCGGACCAGATGCGCCAGTATGCCGCCGAGCGCGAGGTCTTCGATCCGGCGCTCGACGACGGTTTCGGGGCGATCCGTGCGGCCACGCCCACCGACCGCTTCGGGATGAGCCAGTTCGCCGGCGCCCCGGACCTCAGCCTGATGGCCAAGGCCCGCGCCGGTTTCGAGGGTCCGTACGGCACCGGCCTGAACCAGCTCTTCTACGGCATGGGCGGCGCTGAATACATCGCCTCTCTGATGACCGGCTATGAGGAAGAGCCCGAGTGCGCCCTCGAGGGCGAGCCGATGGACGGATATTACAACACGGCCTTTTCCAACGGCGGCTATCCCGACAGCTGCAAGATCTACGAAGAGGTCGAAATTGAGATCGTGACTGCGGACGGCACCACCGAAACGGCGATCGAGAAGGTCGAAGTCGGTTATATGGTCCCCGGATCGTGGATTTCGATGCCGCCGCCGCTCTACGGCGACGACGTCGAATACGCGGACGGACACCCGACCGATATCGAGAGCGAGGCAGAGGATGTCGCCGCCTTCCTGATGTGGGCAGCCGAGCCCGGCCTCAACGCGCGCAAGGCGGCCGGCCTGAGCGGCGTGCTGTTCCTGACGGTGCTCGCGGTGCTGCTCTACCTCACCAACAAGCGTCTGTGGGCGCCGGTGAAGCACGGTCGCAAGAAAAGCTAGGGCTCCGTCTCGCGTTGCCGCTGAGGCGCGCCGGGCTTCTGTCCGGCGCGTCGGTCGTTTCCGGCCAATGGCGCCTCGGTCCGCAGGGGGGCTTCACCCCACCCTCCCCGATCAGCCGGTGCGCCCCGTCCCCAGATAGGCCCGCAACCCTTCCGGCGGATCCGCAAGCAGCGCTGCCGTCTCGCGCGGCGCCTCGGCCACGCCCGCGTCCACCACGATGACACTCCCCGCGACGCGCAGGGCATCCTCCGGTGCATGCGTTACCATGAGAAGCGTCCGCCCCTCGGCGCCCAACGTCTGCGCCGCCAGATCCAGCATCTCGGCGCGCAAGGCGGGCCCCAGCGCCGCGAACGGTTCGTCCAGCAGCACGAGGGGCCGGGGCGAGACCAGCACGCGCGCCAGGGCTGCGCGGCTTTGCTGTCCCCCGGACAACGCGCCGGGTTTGCGATCGCCGAACCCCTCGAGGCCGACGCGCGCGAGCACCCCGGCCACCCGGTCCCGTTCCTGCGCCGTCCGCCGCAGCGTCGGTCCAATCCCCAACCCGACATTCTCTGCGACCGTCAGATGCGGAAAGTGGTTGCCGTCCTGAAACAGCATCGCCACGGGCCGCGCACCGGGCGACACCGCGGTCAGATCCACGCCGTCCCACAGCACCCGCCCCGCCCCGGGCGCCAGAAACCCCGCGATCGCGGCCAGCAACGTCGACTTTCCGCCACCCGACGGCCCCATCACCGCCACGGTCGCACCGCGCGGCACCGACAGATCGGCGGTCAACCGGAACGTCCCCTGCGCCAGACGCAGCCCCTCCAGAACCAGCCCCTCAGCCATACCGACCCCCTCGGTCAAAGAGCCAGAACAGGCCCAGCGACAGGACCACCAGCACCAGTGCCGCCCCCGCCGCCGCCTCCATGCGATAGGCGCCCATGAGGCGATACATCGCCAGCGGCAGCGTCTCTTGCGCGTCGGAGGCAAAGAGCGCGATCACCCCGAGGTCGCCCATCGAGAGGGCCGCCGCGAGGCCCAGCGCGAACCCCAGAGGCGCGCGCACCCGGGGCAGGATCGCGATCCGCACCCGCGCCCAGCCGGCGATCCCGAGGCTGTCGGCCAGCCGTCCCTGCCCTGCCTCCGCGTCGGCGACCGCCGGGGCCAGCGCCCGATACGCGAACGGCAGCGCCATCACCGCATTGACCAGCGCCGTGACCGGCAGCGCCAGCGCCTGCGGCGATACCCAGGGAAACACCAGCAGGAACAGACCCGTCCCCAGCACCAGCCCCGACGTCGCCAGAGGCAGCACCCCCGTAAGCGCCGAGAGTCCCCCCGCCCGGAGGGCCAGCGCGAACGCGAGGCAGCCGCAGAGTACCGCAGAGCCGAGCGCCACCGCGGCCGAGCGCAGCGCGGCCGCCACCAGCGACGCCGGCATCTCCGCGAGGCCCCAGATTCCGCGCCAGACCACCATCCCCAGCGGCAAGAGCAGGAACGCCGCCGCCAGCCCGATGACCGCCACGTCGGCCCAGACACGGCCCCCGTCCCAGCGCGCCACCGTCCGGTCGAGGCCCGCGCCGAACCCGGACGGCACCGTCACCCCCCACGCCAGCAGCGCCGCGACACCGCAGATCGCGAACTGTATCGCGGCCAGCCGCGCCGCACCGCCGAAATCCGCCTCGAACCGCAGCGCCTGATAGATCGCGAGTTCCACCGTCGTCGCCCCCGGCCCGCCGCCGAGGGTGAGGGCGACGGCGAAACTCGTGAGGCAGATGAGGAAGATCGCGAGGAACACGCCGGGCACGGTCGCGCGCAGCATGGGTCCTTCGAGAAGCCGCCCGACGGGCGCGCCGAGAGAGGCGGCCAGCCGGAACCGTTCCGACGGGATCGCGAGCCACCCCTGCAAGAGGAACCGCACCGCCAGCGGCAGGTTGAAGAACACATGCGCCAGCACGACGCCGTGCAGCCCGTAGATCGACACCGGCGGCAGGCCGAGTGCGACCAGCCCCGCGTTCAGGATGCCGCCGCGTCCGAACACCGCCAAGAGGCCGAGGACCGCCACGATCACCGGCAACAGGAACGGCGCGCCGAGCAGCGTGACGAGGGCGCCGCGCCCCGCGAACCGCCGCCGCGCCAATGCGCGCGCCACCGGGACCGCCGCCAGCACGGACACGAGCGCCGAGAGCGCTGCCTGCACCAGCGTGAACCGGACCGCCGCCCAGTCGGCGGCACCTGCCCCCTCGGCCCGCCATGCCACCGCGCCGAGCGTGCCCAGCGTCAGGGCCAGCACCAGACCGGCGGCGAGGCCCCCGGGCCACCGGGGCAGCGCGCGCGTCACCGCGACAGCGCCGCCCGCCATGCGGCGATAGCGCCCTCGCGCCGTGCCAGCGCCTCTTCGTCTTGGAATATCAGCGCGGCGATACCGTCCGGCGAGGCGAACCCCTCGGGCAGCCCGCCTTCGGGCGTCACGACGGGAAACATCCAGTTCGTCTCGGGGATCACCGCCTGAAATCCGTCCGACACCATGAACGCCATGAACGCCTGCGCCAGTTCCGGCTGGTCCGACGACGCAACGATGCCCGCGACCTCGATCTGGAGGTAGTGCCCCTCGTCGAACGGCAGTGCTGTCTTGCCGTCGTCGCCTTCGGCCAGCAGGTGATAGGACGGCGAGGTGGTGTACGACAGGACGAGATCGGCCTCGCCCTCGAGGAACAGGCCATAGGCCTCGGACCAGCCCGGCGTCACGGTGACGATATTGTCGGCCAGGTTCGCCCAGATTTCGCCCGCGTCCTCGCCGTAGGCCGCCTCGACCCACATCAGCAGGCCAAGGCCGGGGGTCGACGAGCGGGGATCCTGGATGACGATCGAGGAGATCCGAGGCGGCGAGCGCCTCGAAC
Organism: uncultured Alphaproteobacteria bacterium; assembly: GCA_963789535.1. Classification (GTDB taxonomy): domain Bacteria; phylum Pseudomonadota; class Alphaproteobacteria; order Rhodobacterales; family Rhodobacteraceae; genus CAVXHQ01. The sequence continues at coordinate 151,729 of CAWBKU010000005.1, forward strand.
GAGGTGGGCATCTCGCCGCCCGCGTTGCCGACGAAGGCGAGAAAGCCGAAGTCGTAGGGCAGGAACAACGGGTCGGTCCAGGCCACCGGCAGCGCGAGATCCGCCGTCACGCCATGGGGCGCGAACATCCCCGTCTCGGCCGCCGCCGCCGTCAGGTTGGTGTCGAGGCCGAGGACCACGTCGGCCTCGGTCCGCGGCCCTTCGAGGATCAGCCGTGCCAGCAGGGCGGCGCCATCGCCATTCCCCGAGAACACGAGATCGCAGGCGCAGGTGGCCTCGAACGCCGCCTCGATCGCGGGGCCGGGGCCCCAGTCGGTGACGAAGCTGTCGTAGGTGTAAACGTTGAGTTGCGGCAGATCCTGCGCGCTCGCCGGGACGGCGAGCGTGGACAGGAGTGCGGCACAGAAGGGGGCTTTCATTGGATCGTTCCTCTCATGTGCCGGCGGTATCGGTCAGGCAATGAGGGCGTGAACCCGTTCCCTTCCCTCCGCCGGTGTTATCCGGTTCAGGTTCGACGGGTTCGCGCATGCGCATCTCAGCCCTGTTGCCAGAGCACCCCGAGGTAGGCAGGAACATAGAGGGACGCGCGGCGACGGCAACCCCGGACAGGGGGGTGCCGCCGGGCGCGTCAGATTTTCGTGATGTCGACGGCGGGCTCGTCCGGATTGAGCCGCGCCACCTCGACGTTGAGGGCCGCAGCGATGCTGACCCAGACGAGATAGGGCACGAACGCGAGGCCGGCCCAGAAGTCGAGCGCGAAGCTGGTGATCGTGCAGCCGAGCACGGCGAGCCAGAGGCCCGCCATCACCGGCAAGGCGCCGCGCAACCGGCGCAGGCCGAAGAAGATCGGCGTCCAGAGCGTGTTGAAGGCGATCTGCATCCCCCAGAACGCGAGCGCCGTGCCGCTGTCTGGCAGGGCCGCGACCCGCGCGCCGGCGAACGCGATGAGCAGGTAGATACTGGTCCAGACGACCGGAAACACCCAGTTCGGCGGCACCCATGTCGGCTTGTTCAGGCGGGCATACCACGGGCCCGTCGGGAACATCGCCCCGGTCGCACCCGCGGCGGCACAGGCCGAGAAGAAGATCGCAAAGAGCCACAGGTCCATGATCGCCGCTCCGTTACCTCGACAGCGCACCATATGGGGCGATGACCCGCAAGTGCCAGAGACAACGGCGAGGTGCGAGATACGAAAAAGGCCGCCGGTTTCCCGACGGCCCCCGTGTCGATACAAGGTTCAGGCGATCACTCGCCGGTATCGAGGCTCGCGAGGAAGGCGTAGATGTCGGTCGCCTGACCGGCATCGCGGACCTGATAGGCCATCTTGCCGCGGGCGCGGTTGTCGTCGAGCGCCGTCCGCAGATACCCTGTCGGATCCTGCACATAGGCGACGAAGTTCTCTTCGGTCCACATCGCCCCGGTCGCGCCGAGCTCGAGCATCGAATCGCCGTAGTTGAAATCGGGCTCTTGCCCGATGCCGCGGCTGACGATGTTGTAGAGGTTCGGACCGGTCTGGGCGTTGCGCCCGGCCAGCGTCTCGCCCGCGTCGTTGACGACGACGTGGCAGGCGACGCACTGCCGGTTGAACTGTTCCCCGCCCGCTGCGGCGTCACCGGAGGCATGTGCATCAGCGAAAACGGGGCCTGCCAACAGCGCAAGCGCGGCGGCGGCGGTAAATGTCTTCATCGTTTAGCTCCCATCGAGGTCATACGTGATTGCCCCATCGAGAACGAACATAACGCACCCCGCGCGCCGGTCCAGCCCCCACGCGAAAATGTGTTGAGCCCCCCGGGCGTCATCCGGGGGTCTCGCCCGGGATCACCAGCGTCATCGCGACGCCGCCGTCCGACACGATCTCGACGTCGTCGCAACCGAGGCCGAGGGCGGCCCCGCGCAACACCTTCATGCCGAGGTTCTCCTCGATGTCCGGCGCATATCCGACGCCGTCGTCGGCAAAGGTGATCCGGTAGCTGCCCCCCGGCAGGGCGCGCGCCCGGACCGTTACCGTGCCATCGCGCCCGTCCGGAAAGGCGTGCTTGATCGAATTGGACACGAATTCGTTCAGCAGCACGCCAAACCCCGAGGCGCGGCGGGACGAGATCTCGAATTCCTCCATGTCGATGTCCAGACGCACGCCCTCGGGCAGTTGCGCCTCGATGAGCGCGCCCAGACGGTCGGTCAGCCGCGCGAGGCCGATCCGGTCGTCGTCGCTGCCGCGATAGATTTCCGCGTGCAGGGCCGCCACGCCTTCGATATGCAGCAGCGCCTTGTCGAGGGCGGCGCGCGTCTCCTCCTTTTGCGCCGCACGCCGTTGCAGGCGGATCAGCGACGAGACCGATTGCAGCGAATTCTTGGTGCGGTGGTCGATCTCGCGGCGCATCAGGTCGCCGGTGCGCAGCGAATGCAGATGCTCGATCCGCAGCATCACCTGCCGCGCCAGCACCCGCAGGGTATCGCGTTGCAGCGGCGTCAGTTCGCGCGGAACGTAGTCGAGCACGCAGAGCGTGCCGATCGGCAGGCCGTTCGGCGCCTTGAGCAGCGCACCGGCATAGAACCGCGCCTCGGGTCCGGCGCAGACGACCGGGTTGTCGGCGGTGCGCCGATCCAGCGTCAGGTCGCCGATCTCGAGGAATTCCTCGGTCAGGAGCGTATGGCCGCAGATCGCGGCGTCGAGCGTCGTTTCAGGTGCATCGAAGCCGTGCGCCGACTTGAACCACTGGCGATGGCCGTCGACGAGGGTGACAAGCGACACCGGGCACTCGGTCAGGCGGGCGGCGAGGGCAGTGATCTCGTCGAACTCCACATCGGGCGAGGTGTCGAGGATCTCGTAGGACCGGAGCGTCAGAAGCCGCTCCCGCTCGTTGTCGTGCGGTTCGGCTAACATGGCGTGGGCCTCGGAATTTGGGGCATCACTCGGAACGGGACGGCTGTGCAGCATCGGCGACAATATCGCCCGGATCGGGAAAGCTGTCTACTAACTTTGACGTAGTGGCATGTCGTTCTTAACGCTTTCGTCCGGGCGCCGCGAGTCACTCTTCAAAGGGGGGGGGGGCGCAGCCGCCCCGGAAGGCGCTGCACCGTCGCTCTTCAGATGGCGTCGATATAACAGGCCGTCGTCTCGGCGATCCGCTCGGCCGTATCCGTCGAGCGGAACAGGTCGACCACGCCAAGATCGGGAAGCGTGAGGTAGGTAAAGCCGGAGTGGCTCATCAGATAGGACTCCCCGCCCGTCCCCGCCCGCTCGCCATAGATCTTGTAGGCGGCGATTGCGCCGCGCACCTGCTCCTCCGACCCGGTCAGGCCCAGCATCCGCACGTCGATGACGTCGGTGAATTCTGCCAGTCGTTCGGGCGTGTCGCGCTCGGGGTCGATGGTGATGAACACCGGCAGGACGACGTGCCCTTCGGCGGCCAGCAGATCGACCGCGTCGGCGTTGCGCACGGCGTCGAGGGGGCAGACGTCGGGGCAGGACGTATAGCCGAAGTAGACGAGCGTCGGGCCGGTGATGACGTCCGCGTCCGTCACCTCGCGCCCGGTCTCGTCGACGAGGGCAAAGGGCCCGCCGATACCGCTGCCGGCGACGGCGGTGCTGGCACAGGCCGCAAAGGCGCCCGTGCCGTCGCGCAGCGCCGCCAGGATGAAGACGCCGGACGCCGCCGCCACGGCAGCGATACCGCCGAGGACAAGCCGGATCATTGGCCCGTCGCCGGCGATGTCATGTGCCATCGTTGTCCGTTTCTCTCGGTGCTCGACGCCGCGGCGCGACGACAGCGGCGGTCACGAAGCGCCGGCAGGCGTCTGCTCTCGCCCCCGCGACCGGCGCCACGTCGCCGACGATGCCGCGACCTGAAGGATCAGCACGATCCCGACCAGTCCGACGAACGGCCACTGGAACCAGTTCGGGTCAGGTGTCTGGCGGTGAAAGTCGAGGAAATGCATGAACAGGAAATAGCCCGTGTGCACCACCGACAGCCACCACAGCACATAGGTGCCCTGCTGCACGAACTTCCACACCGGGGTGCCCAGCCACCGCAGGCTGAGGTCATTGGACGTAAGCGCCAGAACCGCACCGTAGAGCAGGGCGAGGACGCCGATCAGATTGGCGAGGCCGAAGCCCTGCTGGACCATGACATAGCGTTCGAGACCCGGGTGAAACTCGAATCCCACGAGGCGCATGAGGTCGACCTCGACCCAGCCGATCAGGATGATGATGGAATGGACCAGCGCCAGAACGACGGCATAGATCCCCAGTTCGCGCCGGTAGGGCAGGATTTTCGTGAATCGCCGCCACAGGCGCGACAGCGGCCCCAGCGCCATCGCGAACGCGACCAGCACCAGAGAAACGTCGCCGAAGGCCCGGTTCCAGCGGTGCATCGGCGACCATTCCGCCCGGCTGTCGAGAAAGACGGCCATGAAGGTCGCCCCCAGCATGAGGATGACGAGGTGACGCAGCCACCAGCGATTCAGGAACGGGTTTTCTGCTTTCATTCTGTCCTCTGTCTGCACTTGCCGCCATGCGCCTCTGCCGCCACGATCCGGTCTGGCCGGTGCGGCCGGTATACCTGTCTTGCGGCAATCACCAAAGCCGGGGCAGGGGTGCGGCCGATAACGATTTCGGGATAGGGCCCGGTCTTTCCGTCGCAGGGCCGGGGCGTCCGCCGTCCCGGTGTGCGACAGCCTATGGCCGCGCCTTGACGGTGAGACCTGCCGCCTCGAGGGCGGTCGCCGCAATATCCGTCGCCGTCAGCCCCGCATCGGCATACATCGCATCGGGTGCAGCCTGATCGATATAGCGGTCCGGCAGCGTCATCGTGCGCACCTGACAGCGCCCGTCGAGCAGGCCGTCGTTGGCGAGGTCATGCAGCACCATCGCGCCGAACCCGCCCCGCGATCCCTGTTCGACGGTAATCAGCGCCTTGTGATGGCGCAGCAACTGCCGGATCAGCGCGTGGTCGAGCGGCTTGGCAAAGCGCGCATCGGCGAGCGTGACGGACGATCCCGCCTCCTCGATCCGCCGCGCGGCCTTGCGGCATTCGCCCAGATGCGCCCCGAACGACAGGATCGCCACGTCCGACCCCTCCTGCACGATGCGCCCCTTGCCGATCTCGAGCACCTCGCCCCGTTCCGGCATCGCCAGCCCCTCGCCCTCGCCGCGCGGATAGCGGAATGCGATGGGGCCCGCGTCATAGGCGGCGGCGGTGCGGACCATGTGCAGGAGTTCCACTTCGTCGCCCGCCGCCATCACCACCATGTTCGGCAGGATCGACAGATAGCCGACATCGAAGGCGCCCGCATGGGTCGGCCCGTCGGCGCCGACGAGGCCCGCGCGGTCGATGGCGAATCGCACCGGCAGGTTCTGGAGCGCAACATCGTGCACGATCTGGTCGTAGCCGCGTTGCAGGAACGTCGAATAGATCGCCACGAACGGCTTGAGACCGCTGGCGGCCATGCCGGCGGCAAAGGTGACGCCGTGCTGCTCGGCGATGCCGACGTCGAATACACGGGTCGGGAACTGGCGGGCCATGATGTCGACGCCGGTGCCCGAGGGCATCGCGGCGGTGACGGCGACGATGGCCTTGTCGCGCGCCGCCTCGTCGGTCAGGGCACGCCCGAAAATGGAGGTGTAGGACGGCGCGTTCGAGGTCGATTTCTTCTGCTCGCCGGTGCCGACGTTGAATTTCGCGACACCGTGATATTTGTCCGCCGACTGCTCGGCAGGGGCGTATCCCTTGCCCTTGACGGTGCAGACATGGATCAGGATCGGCCCGTTCGCCTGCACCTTCACGGTCCGCAGCACCGGCAGGAGCTGCGACAGGTCGTGCCCGTCGATGGGGCCGAGGTAGGAAAAGCCCAGTTGCTCGAACAGCGTGCTTTCCGCCGAGAGGGCGCCCGTCACCAGTTGCCGCGCCCGCTTGGCATGGCCGCGCAGCGGACCGGGCAGCGCCTTCTCGAACCCCTCGGCCATCTTGTGCATCTGTCCCAGCGGCCCCGCATAGAGGCCGGAGAGGTATTTCGACATCGCGCCCACGGGGGGGGCGATCGACATCTCGTTGTCGTTCAGGATCACGATCAGGCGCCGACCCTGCGCGCCGGCGTTGTTCATCGCCTCATAGGCCATGCCCGCGCTGATCGAGCCGTCGCCGATCACCGCGATCGCGTCGCCCGTCTCCATCCCGAGATCGCGGCCCACCGCGAACCCGAGGGCGGCAGAGATCGAGGTGGACGAATGTGCGGCGCCGAACGGGTCGAATTCGCTCTCGGCCCGCTTGGTAAAGCCCGACAGCCCGCCCTCCTGCCGAAGGGTCCGCATCCGGTCGCGTCGCCCGGTCAGCACCTTGTGCGGATAGCACTGGTGGCCGACGTCCCAGATGAGCTTGTCGCGCGGCGTGTCGAACACCGCGTGGATCGCCACGGCGAGTTCCACGACGCCCAGCGAAGAGCCCAGATGGCCGCCGGTCTCGGAGACGACCGACACCACCTCGGCGCGCAGTTCGTCGGCCAGCGTCCGCAAGGCGGCGTCGGTCATCGAGCGCAGACCCTCGGCGCCCTTCAGGCGGTCGAGCGTGGGCGTGGCGGGGCGGCGGGGGGCGTCTGTCATCGGTGGTCCTTTGCAGGCGGTAGAGACGTGCAGACAGAGTATGCCGCAGGATGACGAGAGGCGCCATGGCCGCGTGGCCACGGCACCTCTCGGGTCGCCGACGGGCAGGTCCGGCCGGCGTGGGGACGGGCGGGACCGCGCGGGCGCCACGAGGCGGCGCCGCAGGTCGGCGGCAGCATGGCGGGGGGAAGTGCCAACTGCGTCGTCAGCATGCGCGCCCCGCTACGGAGCGGGCCGTCACGGCTCTTGCAGGCCTCGTGCAGAGGGTCGCCTTGCGCGCGCCGCCGGTTCGCGTAGCCTCTCGCACAGCCCCGTCCCCGTCGCGCAGAGGCGCCCATGACCCCGGACCCCAAGATCCCCGTCTTCGACGGCCACAACGACCTCGCCCTGCGGCTCTATTCCCACCCGGACGCGCGCTCCGCGATCTGGGAGGGGACGGCGACCGGCCTGCCCGGCCCCGGCCACCTAGACCTGCCGCGCATGCGGCAGGGCGGGTTCGCGGGCGGTCTCTTCGCGATCTTCGTGCCTTCGCCCAACGACGGCGTCGGCGACATGGAGGCGATGATGCGCGCCGCCCGCTATGACCTGCCGCTGCCGCCGCTGATCGGGCACCTTGCGGCGCAGCCTGCGGCGCTGGCGATGGCGGGGCATCTGATGGCCCTCGAACGGCAGAGCCCGGAGGATTTCGTCTGGTGCCGCAGCGCCGCAGGGATCCGCGACGCCATGACGCACGGCCGGATCGCGGGGGTGCTGCACATGGAAGGGGCCGAAGCGATCGACGAGGGCCTCGAGGCGCTGCATCTGTTCCATGCGATGGGCCTGCGCTCGCTCGGGCCGGTGTGGTCGCGGCCGACGATCTTCGGCCATGGCGTGCCGTTCCGGTATCCGGGCGCGCCCGACACCGGGCCGGGGCTGACCGACGCGGGAAAACGGCTCGTCGCGGAGTGCAACGCGCTGCGGATCATGATCGACCTCAGCCACCTGAACGCCAAGGGGATGGAGGATGTCGCCCACCTGTCGGACGCGCCGCTGTGCGCCACCCATTCCAACGCCCATGCGATCACCCCCTCGACGCGCAACCTGACGGACCGGCAACTGTCGGTGATCGCCGAGACGGGCGGCATGGTCGGCCTGAATTTCGCGACCGTCTTTCTGCGGCCCGACGGGCAGCAGAATGCCGACACCACCTGGGAGCCTGTGCTGCGGCACCTCGATCATCTGATCGCGCATCTGGGCGAGGATCATGTGGGCCTTGGCTCCGACTTCGATGGCGCGGTGATCCCGCAGGGCATCGGCGACGTGGCGGGCCTGCCGGCACTGCTCGGCGCACTGGCGGCGCATGGCTATGACGAGGCGCTGCTGAACAAGATCGCGCACGGCAACTGGCTTGCGCACCTCGAGCGGACCTGGGGCGGCTGACGCAAAATCCTTCGAGGAAGGATTTTGGCCCGCCCGCAACCGGCGACAGAATTTTCGAAGAAAATTCTTGGACCCCGACCCGCGTTTCGCCTATGCGGGCCGGGTCAGGAGGCGCGCGATCCCATGTCCCACAACACATTCGGCCACCTGTTCCGTGTCACCACCTGGGGCGAGAGCCACGGCCCGGCGTTGGGCGCCACCGTCGACGGCTGCCCTCCCGGCATCGCGGTCGACGAAGCCCTGTTACAGCACTGGATGGACCAGCGCCGGCCCGGGCAGAGCAAGCACACCACCCAGCGCAACGAGGCCGACGCGGTCGAGATCCTGTCGGGCGTCCATGAGGGGCTGACGACGGGCACGCCGGTGCAGCTCCTGATCCGCAACACCGACCAGCGGTCGAAGGATTATGGCGATATAGCGCGGACGTTCCGGCCCGGTCATGCCGACATCACCTACCACCAGAAATACGGCCACCGCGATCCGCGCGGCGGCGGACGATCCTCGGCGCGCGAGACGGCGGCGCGGGTCGCGGCGGGGGGCCTCGCGCGGGCCGCACTGGCCGTGCTGGCGCCCGGCCTGCAGGTCCGCGGCTACATGATCCAGATGGGGCCGAAACATATCGACCGCGCGCGGTTCGACTGGGACGAGATCGGGCGCAACGATTTCTGGTGCCCGGATGCGGGTGTCGTGGCCGAATGGGACGATTACCTCGACCATCTGCGCCGCCGCGACCACAATTCGGTCGGCGCCGCCATCGAGGTGGTGGCGACCGGCACACCTCCCGGCCTCGGGGCGCCGGTCTATGGCAAGCTCGACACGGACCTCGCCGCCGCGATGATGAGCATCAACGCCGTAAAGGGCGTCGAGATCGGCGAGGGCATGTCCGCCGCCGCCCTGACAGGGCGCGACAATGCCGACGAGATCTTCATGGGGCCGGACGGAGCCTATTACGGCAGCAACCACGCGGGCGGCATCCTCGGCGGTATCTCGACCGGGCAGGACATCGTCGTGCGGTTCGCGGTGAAACCGACGTCGTCGATCCTGTCGACGCGGGCGTCGATCACCGTCGAGGGCGCGCCGACAGAGGTGGTCACGAAGGGCCGCCACGACCCCTGCGTCGGCATCCGCGCGGTGCCGGTGGGCGAGGCGATGATGGCTTGCGTCCTCCTCGACCATCTGCTGCGGGACCGGGGGCAGACGGGCGGCGTGCGCGGCCGGATCGGCGCGCCCGGCTGAGGCGGCGGACCCTCCGGGGGGAGTTGTTGCGGCAACGTGAACGGGGGCCGGTCAACTGCCGCCGGGCGGCATTGCCTTGCGCTGTCGGGTGCGTTCGAGGCCAAGATAGCTCTCGCGCCAGATGATGAGGACGCCCGCGGAAATGATGAGGGCGGCGCCGCCCAGCACCATCAGGGTCGGCACCTCGTCGAAGAAGAACCAGCCGATGACGAGCGCGAGCAGCATGGAAACGTAGTCGAAGGGCGCGATCAGCGAGGCCTCGGCATAGCGGTAACTCGACGTCAAAAAGATCTGGCCGACGCCACCGAACAGACCGGCCGCGATCAGCAGCGCCAGTGTGGCCGGGGCGGGCCAGACCCAGCCCCACCAGAGCGTGGCAAGCGACAGCACCGAGGCGGTGACGGAGAACCAGAAGACGATGGTCGCGGTCTTTTCGACCATGACCAGTTTACGCACGAAGACCTGCGCCAATGCCGCCGACAGCGCCGCGCCGAGGACGACGGCAACGCCGAGGCTCTCGCTCGGGTTCGGCGTGGCGTCGAGCGAGAGCCTCGGACTGATGATGACGAGCACGCCGACGAGACCGAGGCCGACAGCGCCGAGGCGAAAGGCGCGGACCTGCTCGCCGAGGAACATCGAGGCGAAGATCACGACGAGCAGGGGGGCGGCATAACCGATCGCCGTGACCTCGGGCAGCGGCAACAGGCCCAGCCCCGCGAACCCCAGCGCCATGCCGCAGGTGCCGATCAGGCCGCGCCAGAGGTGGCCGAGGGGGTTCGCCGTCTCGAGGCCATGGCGCAACTCGCCCCGCATCAGCAGCCAGGCCACGATCACCGGAATGGCGAAGAACGAGCGGAAGAAGACCTGCTGACCGGGCGGCACCTCGGCGCTCGTCGTCTTGATGATCGAGGCCATGGCCATGAAGATGCAGACCGAGCCGACCTTGAAGAGGATCGCCTTGAACGGTTGCATCGGACCTCGCGGATGGGACGGGTGCAGCGTGGCGCAGCCAAGGGGCGAGGTAAAGGGGGCGGTCGGGCCTGCACGATCGCCGGTAGCGCCGAGGCGAAACGCACCGGAATGCCGACGCCGGACACTCCCGGCCGACCGGATCGGCGCAGCGCACCGCGGGCCGGCGGGGCGGTCCTATCCCGGCGTCACCCGCAGGATCGCGCCCTCGGGACTGTCGACGAGGAGGAGGACCGAACCGTCCGGCGCGATCTCGACGTCGCGGATCCGGCCCTGATCCGTGACCGGCCGCTCCTCGCCGACGACCAGGCCGTCACGCAGCCGCAGGCGCACCAGCGCGCCGGGGTTCAGCGAGCCGATCAGCAGGTCGCCCTGCCAGTCGAAGAGGTCGCCGGAGTAGAACGCCATTCCGCCCGGCGCGATCACCGGATCCCAGTAATACACCGGCTCTTCGAAGCCGTCGGCGCGGGCCTGCCCGGTGCCGACCGGCGAGCCGTCGTAGTTCAGCCCATAGCTGACCTCGGGCCAGCCGTAGTTCAGGCCACGCTGCGGCCGGTTCAGCTCGTCGCCCCCTGCCGGCCCGTGCTCGATGGTCCACAGGGCACCGTCGGGTCCGAGCGTCGCCCCCTGCATATTGCGGTGGCCGAGCGTCCATACCTGCGGCGCGCCCTGCGCCACAAAGGGATTGTCCTCGGGTATCGAGCCGTCGCGCAGCAGGCGGATCACCTTGCCGTAGGTCGCGCCGAGCAGTTGCGCCTTGACGCGCTCGGCCGGACCAAAGTGTTCGCCCGTCGTGATCCAGACATGGGCACCGTCGAGGACGATCCGGCTGCCATAGTGCATCGGCATGGGAGAGGGCGGTGACTGGACGAAGATGTCGCGCGCGCCCTCGATGGCCGTGCCGTCGACCGACAACGTGCCCATCGCCGCTGCCGTGGCAAACCCGCCGTCGACCGCCTTGGCATAGGTCCACCAGATCTCGACGCGCCCGTCCGTCACCGCGGTCGTCACATCGAGAAGGCCGCCCTGCCCCTCGTCCACCACCGGCGGCAGACCGTCGAGCGGGGCGCCGACAGTGCCGTCGGGTTGGACCACGCGCATCCGTCCGGGCCGCTCGGTCACGAGCCAGGCGCCGTCGGGCAGGGGCGCGATGCCCCAGGGATTCTCGAGGCCCACGGCAAAACTCTCGACCGCGACCGGCGTGGCGGGCATCGCCGGGGCGCGGGTCTGCTCTGGAAAGGCAGGGGCAAAGTCGGCGTTCGGGGCGCCCTGCGGCACCTCGGGCTGTGCGTGCACCGCCACGGGCGCCAGCATCAGGGCAAGCGCCGACATGGCGGCGCCCCGGCGTCTGATCGTCTTCGGGTCGGTCATGAAAATGGTCCTCCGGGCTGCGACAGGATGCGCCCTACCCCATTTGGGGGGCGCAGGGAGAGCGGGGTCGGGTATTCCCTCAGTGTTCCAACGCGTCGATTTCCTCATCGTTCCCGCGACATAGTGCTCTGGCGCCCCAATGACAGCATCCGAGAGGTTTTTCATGTTCCGATCCCGCCCCCGCCCCGTCGCGCTGCTTGCGGCCCTCATCGCCTTCCTCGCCGGTGCCGCCGCCGCCGATGGCCCGTGGCAGGGGTTCTGGACGGCCCATATCGACAAGCCGACGATCCTGTTCCAGGACGGCGACCGGGTCTGGGGCGAGAACGACAGCGGCTCGACCTACGAGGGCCGCGTCTCGCCCGGCGGCAACTACCTGCGCGCCATCGTCTTCAACACCCGCAACGGCGAGTGGGGCCGCGTGCAGTTGCGCCTGCTGGCCGCGACGGGCGAGGCCGAAGGCACGTTCGCCTTTGCGCCCGACTATCCGCCCGAAACCGGCAATTCGCGGTCGCGCGCCGGTCTGGTACCCCGCGACGGTCCGGCGTTCGCCCCGGTCCTGACGACCGGCCCCGGCCCCTTCTACCCCGGTTCCTTCGATCCGTCCTCGCCCGAGGACAGTGCCTGGCTCGCCTTTGCCGATGGCGTCGGCGGGGTGACGCCGCAGGGCACGGGGGGTGCCTGGCAGGGCCTGTGGCTGTCGAGCGGAAATCGGACCCTCCGCCTGCGTCAGATCGACGACCGGGTCTGGGGCGACAACGGCGACACCCGCCTGATCGAGGGGCGCCTGTCGCCCGATGGCAGCGAAATGCGCGGCATCTACACCAACGGCGGATCGAGCTGGGGAATGTTCAACCTGATCATTGGGCCGGACGGGCAAAGTGCCGCAGGCAGCGTCGCCAACGCCAACGCCATCCCCGTCGCCTCGCGCCGTGAATGGTCGGTGACGCTGACCTCTGCCGCAGAGGGCGACCTCCTCTGGGCCACCGGCACCGGCCCGTTCTGGCCCGCCGACCTCGACCGCGGTAATTCGGATCTGATGGCATGGCTCACCTTCGACGGGGCGGTGGCGCTCGATCCGCCGCCCGACATGCTGGATTTCGGCCTCTGGCAGGTCGCGCGCGGCAATCCGGTCGAGATCCTCGGCACCGCCCGGGTCCGGCAGGACAGCGACAGCCTGATGATGGAGATCCGGGGCGAAATCGCGATCCCCGGCTACCGCGACGGCGCGCCCCTCGAGATGCGGATCGACGAGATCGCGGGGGCCGCGGCCACGGCCAGCCTCGTCCTCGCCGACGGCGGCTCGGACCTGATCGCGCTCGCCACCTTCGAGGCGCGCGAGGGCGACATGTTCAATGTCACCGTCCCGCCCAGCAGCGCCCTGCCGGGGGGCCTCCGGTTCTCGGTCGTCGCCACCCCGTTCGAGGCCGGGCCGGACACCCGCAGCCCGCGCCAGATCCTGTACGAGACCGACTGGATCACCCGCAACATCGACGACGGGATGGGCGCGCGGCTGGCGTCACCGGCGAACGGCGCGCCGACCGACACTTACTTGCCCGCCGGGGCGGCCGGCCTGCGGATCCTGTCGTGCACTCCCGAAGCGACGCTCGAGGACCTGGCCCTCGTCGGCGCCGACTTCGACGCAATGATGGACGCGCGCTGGTGCATCCTGCACCGCAACGGATTCCACCGGGTCGACGGGCGGTTCCTGACACGGGCGAACTAGCCGCCGAGGCGTGCTACAGCCCAGCGCGCCGCCTCGGCCACCGTTGCATCGGCGTCCCCCGTCAGGCCCTGCGCCACCCCGCGCAGGGCCGGATCGCCGGAATTGCCGATGGCATAGAGCACGTTGCGCACGAACCTGTCGCGCCCGATCCGCTTGACCGGCGAGCCGGCGAACCGCGCCCGGAACCCGGCGTCGTCGAGCGTCGCAAGGTCCGCCAGCCGTGGCGCCGTGCCGTCGCCCAAATACCGCATCTCCCGCGCCGCGACCGCGAACTTGTTCCACGGACAGACCGCCAGACAATCGTCGCAGCCATAGATGCGGTTGCCCATGGCGGCGCGCAGCGACATGTCCACCGGCCCCGCATGCTCGATGGTGAGGTAGGAAATGCACCTGCGCGCATCGAGCTCATAGGGCGCCGGAAAGGCATCGGTCGGACAGATGTCGAGGCACGCACGGCACGAGCCGCAATGGTCCACCTCGGGCGCATCGGCCGGCAAGTCCACGGTGGTAAAGATCGCGCCGAGAAACACCCAGTTCCCCAGATCGCGGCCCAGCAGGTTCGTATGCTTGCCCTGCCAGCCGAGGCCCGCCGCCTGTGCCAGCGGCTTTTCCATCACCGGCGCGGTATCGACGAACACCTTGATCGCCTCCCCCGGCGCCCGCTCCAGCAGCCATCGCCCGACCCGCTTGAGCCGCTTCTTCACCAGATCGTGGTAGTCTCGCCCCTGCGCATAGACGCTGATCGCCCCCCGGTCGCGCCGCTCGAGCACCGCAAGCGGATCGTGGCCGGGCGTATAGGCCTCGGCGAGCATCACCACCGAGCGCGCCTGCAGCCACAGCGCCGCCGGATCGCCGCGCCAGCCCATCCGCTCGGCCATCCAGCCCATCTGCCCCTGCCGCCCGGCCTGCACGAAAGCGGCCAGCCGCGCCGCCGCCTCCGGCACCGCATCGGGGCGACAGATTCCCATCTTAACGAACCCCGCCGCCAATGCCTCGGCACGCAACGCCTCCTTCAGCGTCGCGTCCTTCATTCACGTTGCCGTAACAACTCTCGGGGGGGGGCTGGAGGGGGCAGACAGCCCCCCCCAGCGTCCGGCCTAGAAATCGAGGTCTGCATAATGCCCCGGAGGCAGGAACCCGGGCACCTGATCGGCGAGCAGGCCGCGGAACGCCGGGCGCGACTTGATCTTCGCGTACCAGTCCTTGACCGTCTCGCTGCGGTTCCAGTCGACGTCCGAGATATAGTCGAGGCAACTCAGATGCGCGGCGGCCGCGAAATCCGCGAGGCTCATCTCGTTGCCCGCGAGCCAGCGGCGGCTTTCCAGCAGCCAGGCCATGTAGTCGAGGTGGTATTTCACCGCCCGCGACCCCGACTTCACCAAGGCGCTGTCGGGATAGCCGCCGCCCGTCATCTTCTTGAACACCCGCTCTCCCAGGAGCTTCTTGGTCACGTCGTGGTGGAACTTGTCGTCGAACCAGGCGACGACGCGACGCACCTCGTGACGGGCCTCGGCGCTGCGCGGCATGAGGGGGGGCGCGGGGTGCGTCTCTTCGAGATATTCGCAGATCGCCATGCTCTCGGAAAAATGCCGTTGCCCGAGTTTCAGGACCGGCACCTTGCCCGCCGGATTGCGGCGCAGGAAATCGGCGCCCTGTTCCCAATAGAGCTCTTCGACCAGCTTTACCTCGATCTTCTTTTCCGCCAGCACGAGCCGGACCTTGCGGCTGAACGGCGACAGGGGGAAGTGGTAGAGGGCGTTGACAGGTTGGTCGTTCATTCCCGATCAATGCCGCAACTGGCGCGCGCAATCAATGGGGGCGGGGGCGAGGATCACTCCTGAAAGCAATCCGCGCGCCCGTCGCGGGCGATGGTCGCGGCGCCGTCGACGATGCCGCGCGCCCGCTGGCGGACGAAATTCGACGGGTCCGAGGCAGAGCGGTCCTTGGGCGCCGGCAGGATCGCGGCGAGGCGTGCCGCCTGCACCGGCGTAAGATCGCGCGCCGACACCCCGAAATAATGCTGCGCCGCAGCCTCGATGCCAAAGACGCCCTCGGCGAACTCTGCGATGTTGAGGTAGACCTCGAGGATACGCCGCTTGGTCCACACCAGCTCCACCGCCGGCGTGATCAGCGCCTCGAGCGCCTTGCGCACCCAGCTTCGCCCCTGCCAGAGGTAGACGTTCTTGACGACCTGCTGGGAAATCGTCGAGGCGCCGCCGGGGCCGCCGTCCATCGCGGCGCGGATCGCGTTCAGGTCGAGGCCCCAGTGCAGACAGAAGTTCGCGTCCTCTGCGGCGACGGCGGACCGGCCCATGACCGGGGCGATATCCGCGAAATCGACCCAGACCTGATCGACGCCCCCCAGCCTGCGCCCCTCGGCGAACATATAGGGCGTCGTCGGCGGGTTCAGGACCGCGAATGCCACGATTGCCGCCAGCGCCAGCGCCACGGTCAGTAGCCCCGCCCGAGATACCCAGCGGACGAGCCTGCGCAGTGGATGCCGCGGGGTGCGCGCCGCGCGGGCCTGCCTGCGCGGCGCGGCGGTCTTTCCATCCGTGTTGGAACTGCCCCTGGCCATGCCAGCATAAGCGCCGCGTGGTCCCGCACGGTCAAGCCCGGCAAGGCCCTCGGCGCGGCAAACGTCACCAATTGCAACACCCCTGCCGCCTCCCGCAACCGCGCGATGGCGCGGGTCAGGCTGCCGCGCGGGCGAGGGCGCATTGCTGCCAGAGGCTCGACAGCGCGCGGACGAGGTGGTCGATATCGGCGTCGCTGTGCAGCGGCGAGGGGGTAAAGCGCAGACGCTCGGTGCCCTTGGGGACGGTCGGATAGTTGATCGGCTGGACGTAGATGCCCCATTGGTCCATCAGATAGTCCGCCAGCATCCGGGTCTTGACCGGATCCTTGATCATCACCGGCACGATATGGCTCTCGTTGGCCAGATGCGGGATCCCCTCGCGGTCGAGGGCGGCGCGGAAACGGGCGACTTGACGGCGGTGCTGCGCCCGCTCGATCTGACTGACCTTCAGGTGCGCGATCGAGGCGCGGGCGGCGGCAGCGATGGCGGGCGGCAGGGCGGTGGTGAAGATGAAGCCGCTGGCGAAGCTGCGGATGAAGTCGCACAGGCTCGCGCTGCCGGTGATATAGCCGCCGACGACGCCGAACGCCTTGCCGAGCGTGCCCTCGATCAGGGTGATGCGGTGGGCGACGCCGTCCCGCTCGCTCACCCCGCCGCCGCGCGGGCCGTAGAGGCCGACGCCATGGACCTCGTCGAGGTAGGTCATCGCCCCGTATTTCTCGGCGACCGCGACGATGGCCGCGATGGGGGCGATGTCGCCGTCCATCGAATAGACGCTCTCGAAGGCGACGATTTTCGGCACGTCGGCGGGCAGGGCCGCGAGTTTCGCCTCGAGATCCGCGACGTCGTTGTGCCTCCACAGCACCTTGGTTGCGCGGGAATGGCGGATGCCCTCGATCATGCTGGCGTGGTTGCCTGCGTCCGACAGGATCACGCAGCCCGGCAGGCGGCTGCCGAGCGTCGAGAGGGCCGCCCAGTTCGAGACATAGCCCGAGGTAAAGAGGAGTGCCGCCTCCTTGCCGTGCAGGTCTGCCAGTTCGGCCTCGAGGAGGAGGTGGTCGTGCGTCGTGCCCGAGATGTTGCGCGTGCCCCCTGCCCCGGTGCCGGTGCGGCGCACCGCCTCGCACATCGCCTCGATCACGGCGGGGTGCTGGCCCATGCCGAGATAGTCGTTGCTGCACCAGACGGTAACGTCGCGCACGCCTTCCTTGCCGTGGTTGGCGGCATGCGGAAACTTGCCCGCCTTGCGTTCGAGTTCGGCGAAATAGCGGTAGTTGCCTTCGGACTTGAGGGTGTCGAGCTGTGCGTCGAAGAGGGCGTCGAAGTCCATCGGTCTATCTTTCCTGCTTGGGCGCGGGCAGCATCCAGCGCCAGAGTTTTGCATCAGGCAGCGGCACCACCATCAGCCAGTGTTCGAGGAGGGCGAGGAGGGCGAGTGCCGTCAGGAGCGCCGCCCCGGTGACGGCGCCGGGATCGGTCGCGAGGAACAGGCGTCGGCAGAGGAGCGCGATGAGGACGGTGAGGACAGTGATCGCGACGGCAAAGGCCAGCGTGATCGGGCCCTGACGGAAATAGCTGCGCAGGTGGTGCAGGCGCACGGGGATGAACTCGACGTTGATGCGCGGCACGCCGAAGAAGAGGTTCAGTTTGGCGAGGATGCGCGCCAGGAACAGCAGCGCGAAGGTTTGCAGGGCCATGGTGATCCCGGCACCGAGGGAGAGGCCGGCAATCAGGATCAGGGCGGACAGGAGGGCGATCTCGTGGTGTGCCAGCGTCCGGAAGGCACGGACGAACCGCGCCGCGCCGCTCAGGCCCGGCGGACACGGACGACGCTCGGGTCCGGCGATGACGCCGGTGAGGAGCGCCAGTTCGATCCAGCCCCAGACCGCCAGCGCGCCGAGGAACCCGAGGTAGGCGCCTGCGTGGCCGATGTCGTCGCGCGAGGCGACGATCATCGCAACCCCGACGGCGGCCATCGGGAACGTCCAGAACGTCAGCCAGCCGTGTGCCGCGCCACCCTTGCGGTCGGCATGGCGCACGGCCAGCAGGATCGCCCCGGTGGAGAACCACCAGACGAACACCGAGGCGATCGCGGCGAGCCAGGGCGTCGTCATGCGCCTGCCTCCCTATGATCGCGGGACCGGGTCAATAGCTCGGCACCAGCACGGGGTTGGATGGACGTTCCGCCTTCTTGGCGGGGATGGTGTAGAGGCCGATGAACGCCACCGCCGCCCGCGCCGTGCCGCCCATCCGGGTGAGCCAGCCGCCGAACCCGCCCTGCTTCTTGCCGCGCGCGATCTGCGTGTTGGCGCGTTCGAGGCGGTGCAGGCCCCGCATCCAGCGCGGGCTGTCGATGTCGAGGGTCAGCGGGAAAACCTGTTTCGAGATATCCGAGGTCTTGCGGAACACCTCTTGCCCATACCACGCCGGATCGACGCCGAGGGCGGCGTGAAAGGCGGGGCGCTGGTGGTCGCGGATCCACATCGTCGAGAACACCGCCGTCAGGAAGAACTTGATCCAGAGGCGATTGGTGAACGACGTCGTCAGCTTGGGGTCGGTGCGCATCAGCAGCGCAAAGGCCTCGCCATGGCTGAACTCGTCGTTGCACCACTCGCGGAACCACTTGAAGATCGGGTGGAACCGGTGCTCGGGGTGTTCCTCCAGGTGGCGGAAGATGGTGATATAGCGGGCGTAGCCGATCTTTTCCGACAGATACGTGGCGTAGTAGATGAACTTGGGCCGGAAGTAGGTGTATTTCTTCTGCTTGGTCAGGAACCCGAGGTTCACCGCGATCCCCGCCTCGCGCAGCGTGTCATTGATGAAGCCGGCGTGCCGCGCCTCGTCGCGGGCCATGAGCTGGAACAGCGTCGTGATGTCGTCGTTGCTGCCGCGGCGCTTCATCTCCTTGTAGAGGACGCAGCCCGAGAATTCGGCGGTGCAGGACGAAATGAGAAAGTCGATGAATTCGGCCCTGAGCGCGGGTTCCATCCCCTCCCAGTCAGCATCCCAGTCGGCGTTCTTCTTGAAATGGCCCTTGTTCGGGTCGGCCTTCATCTTGGCGATCAGGGCATCCCAGTCCGCGCGCACCGGTGTCACGTCGATGGCGTCCATTTCGTCGAAGTCGGTGGTGTAGAACCGCGGCGTCAGCAGCGTGTTCTGCATGGCGACGGCGGTGGCATCCTCGTTCGTGAGCGGCGGCAGCGCCTCTTGCAGGGCGATGGCCTCTTCGGCGGTGGTCGCCTCGGACGAATGTTTGGCGTGGGCGTTCATGACATCACCTCGTCCGAGAACGAGAATTCGCACAGTTCCATGAACTCGAAATCGCCGGTGGCACGGGTCCACAGGCGCTCGACGGTCGAGGCGCGGGTGATGGTGGCGAGGCGCTCCTCTTCGACGACCTCGCCGTAGGGGGCCATGATCTCCTTGCCCTGTACGTGGACCGAATCGCCGGGGCCGATGACCGCGCCGTTGGTGAATTTCACGTGCGCCGACAGTTCCTCGAACCGGTGGCTTACCGTGACGACGCAGGGCGCGGTTTCGCGTGTTCTGGTCAGAAATCCCATGATGATGTTCCCTTTCATCCTGTCAGGCACCGGGTGGCTGGCCCGGCGCCCCTTGGTTCAGTCCATCAGCGCGGCAAAGGCCGCGACGTTGTCGGCACCATACCCGATAAGTTCGATGGTCATACCTGTGTAATCGTCCGCCACGGCAAGTGTCCCGCCTTCGCGGCGGATCAGGCGGACGGGGGCGCCCGCCGGTACGTCGCGGTTCACGCGGTGACGGTCGATCACCAGACCCATGACACCGACAAAGCCGCGCAATTCGTCCGAGGACTGCATCAGGACCGTTCCCGCGTCGTCGAGCGCGGCGTAGGTATCACCCTGACCGCGTTGCAGCGTGATGCTGCGTTCTGCCACCACCGTCAGGTTGGCGTTGACGCCGGTATTGGGCCGGTCGGTCCACTGCGCGATGGCGACGAGGGCGAGGACGCCGAGCATGAGCCCGAACATCGCGCGGACGAGGAAGACGGGGACCAGTTCGCGGTCCTCGTGCTTCATCCCGGGCGTGAGGTTGACGATATTGCTCATTCCGCGGCCACGGCCATGCCGCCCTCCGGTCTGGTCGTGCGGGACACGACGGGTTGCGATATGCGCGTCTCGGCGGCATCGCCGAATATCTGCGCGACGGTCGCCGCGTCCGCGATGCACCGCAGGGCCGGCTGGACGCGGAAGAAGTGCCAGGGCCGGATATGCGGCCAGGTGAGAATCGGCGACAGGCGGGTATTGCCGAGCAATTCGAACGCAAGGGTGCCGGTGCCGCCGCGCCGCACGTCGAGGCGGGCGGTGCCGATGCAGGTATAGGGCAGGTTGAGCGTCATGGTGAGGGCCGCGCCGATCCGCATCGCCACCCGCTTGTTGGTCAGCGTATAGACCGTGGCGCGCGCCTGAATCCAGGCCACCAGCATCAAAAGCCCGCAGGCGACGAGGCCGATGACGACGAAGGGCACGGCATGGCCCAACGCGGTCGCGGTGTCGACGCCCGCGGTCGAGACGCCGAAGCGCCAGACCGCCAGCAGGCCGAAATACCCCGCGATCCACCTCAGGTTCAGCGCCTCGATGGCGAGACGGCCCGCCTTTGGCGACCCCTGCCAAAGGATGTGCTCGCCCTCGGGCAGTGCCTCGGGCAGGCCGCGGATCGGTTCGACCTTGAAATCGTCGTGGTTCATATCGTGTCCCCTTTGCTGGTCAGGCGGCCCCGTGGCTGTCGGGGCCGCGTCGATTGATGTAGTCAGATCACCGGCTCTGCCCGTGCCGGATTGGCATAGAGCGTGCCGCCCGCGACGTAGGCCACGATCTTCTCCTCTTCGAGCAGGGTGACCTCACCCGCCCCGGCAATGGTCGGGATGCCAGCAAAGTTGTGGGCGTGCAGCGCCCTGACCGTTACCCGGTCGGATTTGATCTTTGCCATCGTCAGCGGAACCAGTCGGGTCTGCCCGGTGCCTTCGGGGTTCAGGTCGACGGTGAGGTAGCGGACCATCTGTTCGGGAACGTCGACCCACATGTCGATGACCCGGCCCACGACCTCGCCGTCGCCGCCCACCACGGCCTTGCCGCGCGGGTCGCGTCCGCCGGAAAAGTGGAATTCGGGGAGGCTCGACAGCGGCCGCAGCTTTGCATGGCCGTGCGCGTCGAGTTCAGGCAGATTGCGGCGGGGCGCCCATGCGGCGGGGCCGACGCCGTCGACCATCGGATCGCCCGTCGGGATATAGGCGGAACCGGCCGACTTGGACGAGGGCGCCATGGCCAGATCGGCGCGGTCGCCGCGCTGGCCCGACGGCAGGACGACCTTGCCGCGTCCGTGCGGCAGGTCGAACGTCTTGTCGCTGGCGGGCGAGAACAGACCCGAATAGGTCCGGTCGCTGCCTTCGTCCTCGAGGGGATACCCCTCGCGCATGCCTTCGGTGCAAAGGTAATAGATCAGCCCGGCAAAAAAGAGCCAGAACATCCAGATCGCGACCGATGCGAGGTCGACGTTGCCGAAGAAAGTGACGCCTAACATGGGGGGCCTCCTTGGTGTTAGGTGGGGAATTCGGACAGCGACAGGCTGACCGGTGTGCGTTGGTCGAATGCCCGGGCGCGCACCAGCGGGCCAAGGGCGATGAGCGTCGCGAAGAGCAGCGCGATCTCGAGCTGATAGACGGTCGAATAGCCGACCGAGGGCGAGGTGAGGGCGGAGCCGAGGGCGCCAGACGTGGCCGCCGCGTTGATCGCGTCGCGCAGCGCGCCGCCGACGAAGATCGACAGGCCCGCACCCGTCGCCTGCGCCGCCCCCCAGACGCCGAGGGCGAGGCCGCGACCGGCAGCGCCCGTCACCTCCATGCCCATGACGGCGGTCAGGGTGGACACCGCAAAGAGGCCGCCACCGAGGCCGATCATGCCGGCGCCGAGGAAGAACAGCGGCGGCGAGGCGAAGGGGCCGGACAGGACCACACAGGCAAAGGCGCCGATCCCGACGAGGATGCCGCGCCCGCCGATACGGAACGGGTCGGTGCCGCGCGAGAGCCAGCGGGCGGCGAACGCCAGTCCGATCAGCGCGCCGCAGGACCACATCGCGGTCAGCAGCGTCGTCGAGGAGACCGAGAGGCCGAGGATCTCGCCGCCATAGGGCTCGAGGAGCACGTCCTGCATATTGAAGGCCATGGTGCCGACGAAGATCACGAGGACGAGGCGCAGGGCGGGCGTACCGGCGGCGAAGTCGCGCCAGGCCTCGCGGAAGGCGGGACGCGGAGCGGCGCGCTCCTGCTTCGTCATGGGCGACATCTTTTCCTGCCGCCAGAGGGCGATTATGTTCAGAAGGATCGTGACGACCGCCGTGCCCTGCACCACCTGCACGAGGCGCAGCGCGGAATAGTCGCGCAGGAGCGTGCCGATCAGCAGCGCCGAAATCCCCATGCCGGCCAGATACATGACGTAGAGGAGCGAGACGACCTTGGTGCGCGTCTCGTCCGTTGCGCGGTCCGCGGCCAGCGCCAGACCGGCGGTCTGCGTCATGTGCATGCCGAGGCCCGTGAGCAGGAACGCCAGCGCGGCGGCGAATTGCCCGACGCCCTGCGCGTCGACGGCAGTATCGCCCGCCAGCACGAGGAGCGCCATCGGCATGATCGCGAGGCCGCCGAACTGCCAGAGCGAGCCGAACCAGAGGTAGGGCACCCGCTTCCACCCGATGGCGGAGCGGTAGGTGTCGGACCGGAACCCGAGGACCGCGCGGAACGGCGCGATGAGGACGGGGATGGCGATCATCGCGGCGACGATCACGGCGGGCACCGACAGTTCCACGATCATCACGCGGTTGAGGGTGCCGAGCAGCAGGACGGCGGCCATGCCCACGGAAATCTGGAACAGCGACAGCCGCAGGAGTTGCGACAGCGGCAGCCCCTCGGAGGCGGCATCGGCAAAAGGCAGCGCCGAGGTGGTGAGTTTCATCAGACGCGCGCGGATCATGCCCCTGCCCCTTCGAAGACCATGGCCTGCGAGATGTAGAACCCCGAGTTGACGCGCTGACCGTCACGCAATGTGCCGGAGGTCAGCGCGCCGCGGATCGCGGCGGAGGTCTGCGGTACCATGACGGGCGAGCGGTCGCCGCGCGGAAAGAGACGTCCCAGACGCCACATCGCCATCAACAGCGGCGTGCGCGGGGCAACGGTAAAGACGAAGCGGCCCGACAGGCGCGGCGCGAGGCGCCCGAGGATGCCCGCGATGTCGGTGGCACCGTAGTAGATCATCGAGTCCATCGCGATGCCGTGGTCGAATTGGCCCAAAGCGGCATCGGTCATGTCGCCCGCGCGCCAGTCGATCCGCCCCGCCAGCCCCTCGGGCATGCGCGCGCGTGCGATGTCGACGAGCGCCGGGGAAATATCGACGGCCACCACGTCCGCGCCGCGCGCCGCCAGTTCCACTGCCGCAGCCCCGGTGCCGCAGCCCGCATCGAGGATCCGCGCGCCGCTCAGGTCGGCGGGCAGTTCGGCCAGCATCGCCGCCCGCATCCGGTCACGCCCGGCGCGCACCGTGGCGCGCACGCCGGACACCGGGGCGTCCGAGGTCAGACGCTCCCAGGTGCGGGTCGCGGTGCTGTCGAAGTAGGTTTCGACGCGGGTGAGGGTGGCGGCATAGTCCATCGGGTTCTTCTCAGTCGAAGCCAAGCAGTTCGAAGATGTCGCGGTCGGGCAGGCAGGCGGGCGCCAGCGGGTCGGTGCCCTCCCACAGCGTCGTGGCGAGGCGGATGTATTCGGCGCGCACGGCCAGAACCTCCTCGTCGTCCGGCATCTCGAACAGCGTCTTCTTCTTGAGGCGCGAGCGGCGGATGGCGTCGAGGTCGGGCATGTGCGCGATGCGGTTGAAGCCGACGGTGGCGCAATAGCGGTCGACTTCGTCGGTGTCCTTGCTGCGGTTGGCGACGCAGCCCGCGAGGCGGACCTTGTAGTTCGCCGATTTCGCCTGCACGGCGGCGATGATCCGGTTCATCGCATAGATGCTGTCGAAATCGTTGGCGGTGACGATCAGCGCCCGGTCGGCGTGTTGCAGCGGCGCGGCGAACCCGCCGCAGACCACGTCGCCCAGCACGTCGAAGATCACGACGTCGGTTTCCTCGAGAAGGTGGTGCTGCTTGAGCAGCTTCACCGTCTGGCCCACGACATAGCCGCCGCAGCCGGTGCCCGCCGGCGGACCGCCCGCCTCGACGCATTTCACGCCGTTGTAGCCCTCGAACACGAAGTCCTCGGGGCGCAGTTCCTCGGCGTGGAAATCGACGTCCTTGAGGATGTCGATCACCGTCGGCACGAGGCAGCCGGTGAGGGTGAAGGTGCTGTCATGCTTGGGGTCGCAGCCGATCTGCAAGACCCGCTTGCCCAGCTTGGAGAACGCCGCCGACAGGTTCGACGAGGTCGTCGACTTGCCGATACCGCCCTTGCCGTAGACGGCGAAGACCTTTGCGCCCTCGATCTGGGTGTCGATATCCTGATGCACCTGCACCGAACCTTCGCCGTCCTGACCGCGCAGGTTCGGGATGTCGTCCTTCGGGCTCATCGCTGATCCCCCTTTGATTGCGTCGCGCGAATCATTCCGCCGCGATCCCTTCGAGTTTGTCTTCGATGGCGTCCGCGGCCCCCTGAAGGGCGGCGAGGGTGGCGGCGTCGGGGGACCAATAGGCCCGGTCCGACGCCTCGAGAAGTCGGTTGGCCATCCGCATGGAGGCCTGAGGGTTCAGCGCGGCGAGGCGGTTGCGCATCGTCTCGTCGAGCACGAAGGTCTCGGACATGCGCTGATAGACCCAGGGCTCGACGGCGCCGGTGGTGGCGGACCAGCCGAGCGTGTTGGTCAGGTGCGCCTCGATCTGGCGCACGCCCTCGTGGCCATGGTTCAGCAGGCTTTCGTAGAACTTCGGGTTCAGCGTGCGGCTGCGGGACTCGAGGGCGACCTGATCCCTGAGCGTGCGCACCTTGCCCGCCCCGCGCGTCTGGTCGCCGATGTAGACCGGCGTCGCGTCGCCGCCGCGGGCCCGGCGCACGGCGCGGGCGATACCGCCCAGCGTGTCGAAGTAGTGGTCGACGGAAGTGACGCCGAGTTCCACGCTTTCGAGGTTCTGATAGGCGAGGTCGACGTCCCGGAGCGCCTTTTGCAGCACTTGCGGGTTGCGCGCGGCCTTGCCGTCGACGCCGTAGGCAAAGCTCTTGCGGGCCTCGTAGGCGTCGGCGAGTTCATCCTCTTCGCCGAACGCCGACTGGTCGACGAGCTGGTTGACGTTCGAGCCGTAGGCGCCCTCGGCGTTCGAGAACACGCGCAGGGCGGCGGTTTCGAGGTCGCAGCCGATCTCGGCGGCATAGGCGAGGGCATGGGCACGGATGAAGTTTTGCTCCACCGGCTCGTCGGCCTGCGCGCATTTCAGGGCGGCCTCGGCGAGCAGGCGGGTCTGGAGCGGCAGCAGGTCGCGGAAGATGCCCGAGAGGGTCATGACGACGTCGATGCGCGGACGACCCAGTTCGGCGAGCGGCACGAGGTCGGCGCCTGCGAGGCGGCCGAAGTTGTCGAAGCGGGGGCGCGCACCCATGAGCGCGAGGGCCTGCGCGATCGGGCCGCCGTCGGATTTGATGTTGTCCGAGCCCCAGAGGACCAGCGCCACGGTGCGCGGCAGCGTCGGGTGCGTATCGAGCAGCAGTTGTGCCTGCCGCGCGCCGTCCGCCATCGCGAAGGCGGTGGGCATCCGGAACGGGTCGAAGGCGTGGATGTTGCGGCCAGAGGGCAGGATTTCCGGCGAGCGGATCAGGTCGCCGCCGGGAACGGGGGCGATGAAATGGCCGGAGAGCGCGCGCATCAGGCCGGGCAGCGCGCTGTCCTCGGCCAGTTTGCGGTCCATGTCGGCGCGGGCGGTGCCCTTGAGGTCCATCTGGTCGAGCATGTCCGAGCGCGACTGCGGGGACATCGGCGCGCCCAGAACGTGCAGCCCGTCGGGGATCAGCGCGCCTTCGGTCTCGGCCAGACGCAGCCAAAGCTGCGAAAGGTCGGTGCCGTCCATGTCGACCGCCGCCGCCTGGTCGCGGACCAGCACCTCGAGGTCGGCCCGCTCGGTGGCATCCGGCAGCAGCGCCCGCCAGCGTGTCAGGCTGTCGCGCAATTCGGCGAGGCCCTTGTAGAGACCGGCGGTGGTCAGCGGCGGCGTCAGGTGCGTGACGGAGATCGCATTGCTGCGCCGTTTGGCGAGCGTCGCCTCGGACGGGTTGTTGGCGGCATAGAGGTAGACATTGGGCATTTCGCCGATCAGGCGGTCGGGCCAGTCGCCCGCCCCCGGCCCGGCCTGCTTGCCCGGCATGAACTCGAGCGCGCCGTGCATGCCGAAATGCAGGATCACGTCGGCGGCAAAGGTGTTGCGCAGCCAGAGGTAGAATTGTGCGAAGGCATGCGTGGGGGCGAAGCCTTTTTCGAACAGAAGGCGCATGGGATCGCCCTCGTAGCCGAAGGTGGGCTGCACGCCGACGAAGACGTTGCCGAACTGATGCCCGAGGATGAAGACGCCGCGCCCGTCGGACTGGATGCGTCCGGGGGCGGGGCCCCAGACGGCCTCGATCTCGGACAGCCAGGGCGTGTTGCGCACGATATCCTCGGCGCCGACATGGGCCGCGACGTTGGCGGCCTGTCCGGTCTGGGCGGCGTTACCCTGAAGGATCATGGCACGCAGGGCGTCGACGCTTTCGGGGACATCGACGGTATAACCGTCGGCCTTCATCTGCGTGAGCGTGTTGAACAGGCTGTGGATCACGCTGAGGTAGGCGGCGGTGCCGACGGCACCTGCATTGGGGGGGAACCCGAAGAGGACCACGCCGACCTTTTTGTCGGCATTGGCGCGGCGGCGCAGGGTCGCCAGACGCAGGGTCTTTTCGGCGAGGCTCTCGATCCGCTCGGGGCACGGCGCCATCGCCTTGTGGTGCGACACCGCCTTGCAGGCATGGGCGCAGCCGGTGCAGCCCGTCATCCCGTGCCGTCCGGCAAAGACCGTGGGATTGGTGGCGCCGTCGATCTCGGGCAGGGCCACGAGCATCGTGGTTTCCACAGGGCCGAGGCCCTGCGCGGAGGTGGCCCACTGGTCCAGCGTCTGGAACTCGAGCGGTTGCGCCGCGATATAGGGCACATCGAGGCGCGAGAGCAGCGCGGTCGCCGCGTCGCTGTCGTTGTAGGCGGGACCGCCGACGAGGCTGAACCCGGTGAGCGAGACCATCGCGTCGACCCGTCCCATGAAGAAGGACTCGATCGCGGGGGTGCCGTTCAGGCCGCCGGCAAAGGCGGGGATCACCGCGATGCCCTTCGCCTCGAAGGCGGCGATGACGGCGTCGTAGTGGGCGGTATCGGAAGCGAGGATGTAGCTGCGCAGCATCAGCAGGCCGACGGTGGCGACCGGCTTGGCGAGGCGCGGCAACAGGGCGGCATCCTCGGCGATGTGGTGGCCGGGCAGCGCGGGGTGATAGACGCCGACATCGGGGTATTCGATCGGCGCCTTCGCGGTGACGGCGGCGAACAGACCCTTGCGCGCATAGCGCGAGATGAGGAAGCGGATCATCTGCTCGATGTTGTCGTCGGACCCGCCGAGCCAGTACTGCATGGCCAAGAACCAGGCGCGCAGATCCTGCGCCTTGCCGGGGATCAGCCGCAGGATCTTGGGCAGGCGGCGCAGCGTCTTCATCTGCTTTTCGCCGGATTGCCCACCGGGCTTGCCGCTGCCACGGAGCTTCTTGAGCAATGCCATCGCGCCCGACGCGGGCCGCGACATGTCGAGATCGCCCATCTTCGTCAGTTTGACGATATCGGCGTCGGCGATGACGTTGACCATCGCGTCGCAGGCGTCGCGGCGGTCGATCAGCGCGGGCAGGATCGCGGCGGTATGCGCCTCGAGGAACAGCAGGTTAGCCACTACGATATCGGCCTGCGCGATGGCGATCTTCGCCTCCTCCAGCGCCGCGGGGTTCTCGCCCCATTCGGCGGCGGCGTGGATCGAGATGTGCAGGCCGGGGAAATCGTGGGTCAGACGGTCGCGCACCCGCGCGGCAGGGCCCGCCGAATGGGCGTCGAGCGTCACGATGGCGAAACGGTAGGCAGGGCTGTCGACGTTATCGCGCATAATGTGCCTTTGCCTCGTAGAGGGTGTCGAGGTCGATCTGGGCGAGGCCCTTTTCGGTGGCGTAGGTCTCGGTGTTGCGGCGCGCCTTGCCGCGCACGAAGAAGGGGATCTTCTTCAGTTCGCGCTCGGCGTCCGACAGCCAGATGACGTTGGCGGCAGCGACGGGAGAGGCGACCTCCGGGGTCTTGGCGCCCTCGGCCACCGGCGCGTGACCGCCGTGGTGGCTGGGGCCTGCGGCATCGTGAAACTCGAAATCGTCGCGGAACATCGTCAGCAGATGTTCCTCGAGGCCCATGACGAGGGGGTGGATCAGCGTGTCGAAGAGGACGTTGGCCCCCTCGAACCCGACCTCGGGGGAATAGCGGGCGGGATAGTCCTGCACGTGGACGGGGGCCGAAATGACGGCGCAGGGGATGCCCAGACGCTTGCCGATATGGCGCTCCATTTGCGTCCCGAGGATCATCTCGGGCGCGGCGGCGGTGATCGCCTCTTCGACCTCGAGGTAGTCGTCGGAGATCAGCGCCTCGAGGCCCAGTTCCTTTGCCATCGCGCGCACCGGCCGGGCCATCTCGCGGTTGTAGCAGCCCAAGCCCACGACCTCGAACCCCATCTCGTCGCGGGCGATGCGGGCGTGGGCGCAGGCATGGGTGCCGTCGCCGAAGACGAACACGCGCTTGCCCGTCAGATAGGTGCTGTCGACCGAGCGGGTCCACCAGGGCATCCGCAGGCGGGACTCGTCGGGGCGGGCCGTCGTGCCGGTGATGGCGGCCACCTCGGCGATGAAATCGCGGGTGGCGCCGACGCCGATGGGCATGACCTTGGTGTAGGGCTGTCCATGGGTCTTTTCGAGCCAGCGGGCCGCGGCCTCGCCGGTCTCGGGGGACAGCAGCACGTTGAAATGCGCGGCGGGCAGGCGGGCGATGTCGGCGGGCGTGGCGCCGAGCGGCGCGGTGACGTTCACCTCGACGCCCATCTCGGACAGCAGGCCCGTGATCTCCTCGACGTTGTCGCGGTGGCGAAAGCCGAGTGCCGTGGGGCCGAGGATGTTGCAGGTGACGCGCGCGGTGCGGTCCTGCGGCTGCGCCAGCGCGCGGACGATCTGATAGAAGGTCTCGTCGGCGCCGAAGTTTTCCTTGCGCTGATAGGACGGCAGTTCGAGGGCGATGACCGGGATGCCGAGGCCCATGGTCTCGGCCAGACCGGCGGGGTCGTCCTGGATCAATTCGGCGGTGCAGGACGCGCCGACGATGATCGCCTGCGGCGCGAACCGGGCGACGGCATCGGCGCAGGCATCCTTGAACAGGGTCGCGGTGTCGGACCCGAGGTCGCGGGCCTGAAACGTGGTGTAGGTGACGGGCGGGCGATGGTCGCGCCGCTCGATCATGGTGAACAGCAGATCCGCATAGGTGTCGCCCTGCGGAGCATGCAGGACGAAGTGCAGCCCTTTCATTGCAGTGGCGACGCGCATGGCGCCGACGTGGGGCGGGCCCTCGTATGTCCAGACGGTGAGCTTCATGGCAGGCGAGCGGGGGCCAGCCCCCGCACCCCCGGAGTTGTTACTGCAACGTGAAAGGGGAGACGCGCGCTCATTCCGCAGCCTCGAGTCGCAGGGCGGCCTTGCGGCGCAGGGGGCGGGCGAAGAGGGCGGCGAGGTCGCCGGCCTGTTCGTAGAAATGGATCGGGGTGAACACGAGTTCGATGGCCCATTTGGTCGTCAGCCCCTCGGCCTCGAGCGGGTTGGCGAGGCCGAGGCCGCAGACCGTCAGGTCGGCGCGGGCGGCGCGGGCGCGGGCGAGTTGCTTGTCGACGTCCTGGCCTTCGGAGATCTGCGGGCCCCCGGAATCATTGGCCGGGAGGAGGTCGAGGTCCGGGCCGTGCAGCGCGTCGTGGATATAGGGGCTGCCGACCTCGATCGGGGTCATGCCGCATTCGCGGGCGAGAAAGCGCGCGAGCGGGATTTCGAGCTGGCTGTCGGGGAAGAAGAAAACCGACTTGTTGCGCAGAGGCTCGGACGCCTGCGCGATGGCGCGGCGGGCGCGGTCGCGGGGGGCGTCGGTGGCGGCGGCAAAGGTCTCGGCCGAGACGCCGAACTCGGCGGCGACGGCGGCGAGCCAGGCGGTGGTGCCCTCTTCGCCCAGCGGAAAGGGCGCCGCGATGTGGCGGGCACCGCGGCGGATCAGGGCGGCGTGGGTCTCGCCGAGGAAGGGCTGCGTCAGGGCGAAGACCGTGTTCGGTCCGACGGCGGTTTCGGTGTCGATGCGGCGGGCGGGAAGCAGGCGGACGGGACCGATGCCCATCGCCGCGAGCAGGCCGATCATCTGATCCTCGACCACATCGGGCAGCGCGCCGACGACGAGCAATTCGCGGGCCTGTGTCTCGGGCAGGACGGGGACCATGCTGGCGAGGCAGGCGTCCTCGCCTTCGGTGAACGTCGTCTCGATGCCGGAACCGGAGTAGTTCAGGACGCGCACGTGCGGGGCGTGGATCTGCGTCAGACGTTCGGCGGCGCGGGCGAGGTCGATCTTGATGACTTCGGACGGGCAGGAGCCGACGAGGAACAACTGGCGGATGTCGGGGCGGCGGGCGAGCAGGCGGGCGACCTCGCGGTCGATCTCCTTGTGCGCATCCGCCAGACCGGCGAGGTCCGTCTCCTCGAGGATGGCGGTGCCGAAACGGGGTTCGGCAAAGACCATGACGCCGGCGGCCGATTGCAGCAGGTGGGCGCAGGTGCGGCTGCCGACGACGAGAAAGAAGGCGTCCTGCATCTTGCGGTGCAGCCAGATGATGCCGGTGAGGCCGCAGAACACCTCGCGCTGGCCCCGCTCCTTGAGGACCGGCGCCGTGCGGCAGCCGCCCGTCGCGGGGAGGACGGGGGCGTTCATGCGGCGGCCTGCAAACGCGCACACCGCAGCTTCCAGATGAACTGGGCGGCGTTGACGACGTAGGCGGCATAGGCGGCCAGGGCGAGCAGCATCAGGCCGGTCGGGGCGAGTGCGCCGGTCAGCAGCGCCGCGACGTAGGAGAGGTGCAGCGCGATGACCGCAAAACTGAACACGTCCTCCCAGAAGAACGACGGCGCAAAGAGGTATTGGCCGAAGACGACCTTTTCCCAGATCGCTCCCGTCACCATGATGAGGAGGAGCAGCGCCGTCTTGACCATGATCGAGGCGGTGGCCGCGTCATAGCCCGCGCCGGTCGCCAGATAGCGCAGCACGAGGACGAGGGACACGAGGAAGGCCGCGAACTGCACCGGGGCGAGGATGCCCTGCACCAGCGTCCAGCGAGTCGCATCGCGCCGCGCGCGTTCCGCAGGCGAATAGAGCGGCGCGCGGCCTTGCCCCTTGATCGTGCTGGTGAAAGTGACTGCGGACACGAATATTCCCCCCGATCGTCCGTCCCGGTTCTGATCAAATCCTAAGCGGGCGGGACCGCATGTGTCAACTTTATCTTACAACTATTTGACAGTTTGATCTGACAGAAGTTTCGACTGGCCACTTGACGGAACCCTAGCGTTTGCTGACGCAGATGGGCGGCGCGCGGCGCACCTGTGGGCAAGTGTCAATTTGCTTTGACAACTCATCGCGCCCCAGACAAACTCTGCGCAGCGACTCGTGCCGCAGGGCGCGACATCAAGAGCGCGAACCCAATCGCGCCACCTGAAGACAAATCGGGGGGATGATCCATGGCGAGACGAATGACCAGCGGCGGCGCGGCATCCGGCGAACGGTCGGCGGACGGCTCGGACCTGGGGCAAGACATGCCCCCCGTTGCGATCGTCGCCGGCGGACCGCCACCCCGCATACCCGATTCCGGCGATGATTTCGTCGACCGGTTGTTGCGCGCGGTCGTGGCACCAACGGACGATTTCGTCCATGACGCCATCGCCGAGATGCTGGCCGGTGGCATCCGCCGCGAAGCGATCGTGGACTATTTCATTCCCGCCGTCGCCGAACGCCTTGGCGAAGGCTGGCTCGACGATACCACCAGTTTTGCCGAAGTCACGATCGCCGGCGCGCGCCTTCAGGGTGTGCTGCACCGGATCGCCCCCCGCTGGGACGAGGCCGAACGGTCGAGCGTCGATGCGCCCGCCATCCTGTTGATCGTGCCCGAAGGCGAGACCCATACGCTCGGCTCGACCGTTCTGGTCGGACAATTGCGGCGCAAGGGGCTCTCGGTTCACTTCATACTTGCGCCGACCCGTGAGGAACTCGCTCAGAGGATGAGCAAAACGACGTTCAATGCCGTTTTCGTGTCCGTAACCTGTGATGAGATACTTGAAAGATCCCGCGTCCTGATCGACACGGTGCGCGCGTCGTCCGATTTGTTCGTGCCGGTCGTCATCGGCGGGCCGACGCTGTCGACCCTGAAAGACGTGGTCCGCCGGACCGGTGCCGACCTCGCAACCAACTCCCTGGTCGAGGGGTTGGACTATTGCAATCTGAATGCGGTCGATATCGACGGCCTGCATCCCAAAGAAGGGCTCTGAATTATGAGGCCCCACCTTACGTTCCCGTGCGCTTCGTGAAGAACCGCGGTGCCAAGTTCTGGCAGAGTGGCTCGATTCCGTTGATCGCGCCCGAAATTCTCGGCGACATCATCACCGATGTGTCCGATATCGGCGTGGTCGTATCCGACGATTGCACGGTCCTGTCGGTCCTGGTCAATCCGATCAACGTGGAGTTCCGCAAGCTCGAGGAATTCGAGGGCCGCGATTTCCGCACCTCGCTTACCGACGAATGCGTCGTCAAATTCGACCGCAGGCTGGCGAGCTATGTCAAGGGCGACGGGCCGGTGCGGCCGGTCGAACTCAACCACCGGCCGGGCATCGCCAATTTCCAGTTTCCGATCCGCTATTCGTTTCACCGCATCGGGCCAGACGACGCGGTTCTCCTGCTGGGCCGCGACCTGCGGCCCGTGGCCGAGATGCAGCAGCAGCTCGTCAAGGCGCAGATCGCCGTCGAGCGGGACCACGAGACGCGGCGCGAGTTCGACGCGCGGTTCCGGGTGCTCATGCAGGCGACGCAGGACGCGGTCCTGTTCGTGTCGTCCGATACCGGCAAGGTGATCGAGGCCAACGACAGGGCCGCGGATCTTCTGGACAGGTCGCGCCAGGAGGTGGTCGGTTCGGCGATTTCCGCCCTGTTCGAGGTCCGGAAGGGACGCCCGCTGATCGAGATGCTGGGCGATCCGGCGCTGTCCGCGCAGGGCGGCGCCGTCAGGGCAGGCATCAAGGGCTCGGGGCGGCAGGTCGCCATCGCGCCGACGGTCTTTCGCGCGGCGGGTGAAAAACTGTTCCTGTGCCGGATCGACGTGCGCGAGGCCGACCGGGCCGCCGCGCCGCAGATGCAGGCGATGGCCGCTCTCTATGAGAATGGGCCTGACGGCATGGTCTTTGCACGCGCCGACGGCGCGATCACCTGGGCGAACCGGGCGTTCCTGCACCTGGCCGATGCGCCCGACGATGCGATCGTGCAGGGCCGCAACCTGATCGACAACCTGCAACGCGGCTCGGTCGACCTCAACGTGATGATCGACAACACCGTGCGCGCGGGCCGGATGCGGCACTATGCGACCCGGTTCATCGGCGACCACGGCACCCCGCGCTCGGTCGAGATGTCGGTGACGCGCCTCGATGCGGGCGGGGAAGAGATATTCGGCTTCGTCATCCGCGACGTGAGCCGGATGGATGCGGCGCGCCCGGCGGGCGGGCTGAGCGAGGAGAACACCCGCTCGGTCCTCGAGATGGTGGGCACCGCGCCGCTCAAGGACATCGTCGCGGCCAGCAGCGATGTCGTCGAAAAGATGTGCATCGAGGCGGCGGTGGATCTGACCCAGAACAACCGCGTGGCGGTCGCCGAACTCCTCGGGCTGTCGCGCCAGTCGCTCTATGTGAAGCTGCGCAAATACGGGCTGATCGCCAAGAACGCCAAGGATTAGTCGCGCGGCAGCTCGTCGTCCTGCGGCGTCAGGTCGTAGGGCGCGACGAGGTTCCAGACGTGCGCCGGAACCATGTGGCGCAGGCGCCGGGGCCGTTCGCGGCGCAGGTGCAGGACCGTCTCGACCGCCTTCATCTCGACCCGCGTGCGCGCGAATTCGAGGCCCCTCGGCCCGATGCGCGGCATCAGCCAGCCCATGACCGGGCGCAGCCATCCGGGCATCCGTCGCAGCGGCAGACCGCCCGCCGCGCGCGCGACGTTGGCGGCGAACCCCTTCACCGGACCGGCGCGCCTGCCCCTGCTGCCCAGCGGTTTCAGCGTCACGTCGTCGGCGATCAGGTCGAGGATCTCCTGCCCGCGTTCGTTGCGCACGATCAGCCACTGGTCCCCCTGCCCCGCCATGTAGCCCACCGTGATGTCGGCGAGCACGTTGGTATAGTCGACGCAGGTGCGGCAGGTGAGCGGAAAGAAGTCCGGCGGCAGGCGCGAGATCGGCAGTTGCAGGAACGGGATGGTCCGTATGCGCCCGTCCTCGAACCGTAGCTCGACGCGGTAGTCGGCGCGGAATTCGAGGTAGGTGATGGTTTCCGGCACGTCCGACAGGAGGGCGAGGAAATCGTGGAAGTTTTCGGTCGTCGTATTGTCCGAGCAGGGCGTGCCGATGACATAGAGCCTGTCGAACCCCAGCTCTCGTTCCAGCGCGCGCAGGGCATAGACCTGACAGGGGATGCCGACCACGGCGAGGCGCCGGAACCCCCGCGCCCGCGCCGGTTCGAGAAGCGCCAGCAGCGGCGCATAGCCCATCCGCATCCCCCGGCAGGCGGCGAGGTCGGCGGGGTCGGTGACAAGCACGGGCCGGGGTTTCCAGCGGTCGTCCGGATCCGCGGCCATCGTCAGGACGGCATCGACGGCCCCGGTTTCGAGCAGCCGCTCGGCCAGCCGCGTGGTGATGCCGGTCCATTGCGCGCCCGGTCGCGGCGCGTTCAGGGCGGCACGGTGCATGGCGCGGATGGGGCCGAAGTGCAACTCGTCCAGGCGCCCCGGATCGCGGGCGCGGCCGTGCACGCGACCCTCCAGAGCGGGGTAGTCCGGCGAGATGAACTGGCACGCCTTGCCGCAGCGTCCCGGCTCGGAACTGCGCGAGATACCGCAGTCGGTGCACAGGTCGCGGTGCGGCGGCGTGCCGGTCAGGTCGGGGGCAAAAGGGGCGTCCATTGTGCGCCGAGACTAGGCGGAATTCGTCGACTGTCAAGAAACTCTGACATTTCAGCGGCGTGCGATCACCGCCAACCCGGTCTCGTGATTCCGTTTGAAACGAAGGACTTTTGGCAAGATTAAACGCTTGCCGACTCTCGATGTGTCATATTATCCTGACAGTGTGACAGATACGATCTTCCTCCCCGCCCGCAGATGGCCAGAGCCTGCCGCGATGCTGCGCCTCGTCAAGCCGGTGACGTGGTTTCCGCCGATGTGGGCCTATCTGTGCGGCGCAGTATCGTCGGGCACCTCGCCCACGGGTCAATGGGGCCTCGTGATCCTCGGCGTGCTTCTGGCCGGGCCGCTGGTCTGCGGCATGTCCCAGGCCGCGAACGACTGGTGCGACCGCCATGTCGACGCCATCAACGAGCCCGACCGCCCGATCCCGTCGGGGCGCATTCCGGGCCGTTGGGGTCTGTGGATCGCCCTTGCCATGACCGTCGTCGCCTTCGGCGCGGGCTGGCTCCTCGGGCCCTGGGGGTTCGCCGCCACCTGCCTCGGCATCGCCGCCGCCTGGGCCTATTCGGCCGAACCGGTCCGCGCCAAGCGGTCGGGCATCTGGGGCCCCGCGCTCTGCGGCCTCGCCTACGAGAGCCTGCCGTGGATCACCGGCGCGGCGGTTCTGTCCGCAGGCGCGCCGCGCCCCGAAATCCTGATCGTCGCGGTGCTCTACGGCCTTGCCGCACACGGCATCATGACGCTGAACGACTTCAAGGCGATCGAGGGCGACCGGGTGATGGGCCTGCGCTCGCTGCCCGTGACCCTCGGGCCGGACCGCGCCGCGCGGGTCGCCTGCGTGGTGATGGCGTTGCCGCAGGGGATCGTCATCGCCTTGCTCTTCCTCTGGGACCGGCCGCTGCACGCCCTCGCCGTCGCGGCGCTGCTGGCGGCACAGATCGCCGCGATGCGCGTCCTGCTGCGCGATCCCGAAGGCAACACCCCCTGGTATCAGGGCACCGGCATCGGGCCGTTCATCCTCGGGATGATGGTCGCGGCCCTTGCCCTTCGCACGATAGGAGCCTGATATGAAAACGCTGTCCTGGCTACAGATCGTCCGCCTCGGCCTCGTGCAGATGGCGCTCGGCTCGGTCGTGGTGCTGACCACCTCGACGCTGAACCGCCTGATGGTAGTGGAACTGGCTTTGCCTGCCGTCCTGCCGGGGATGCTGGTGGCGCTGCACTACGGGATCCAGATGTCGCGCCCCCGCTGGGGCTTCTCGTCGGATGCCGGGGGTGCGCGGACACGGTGGATCGTCCGGGGGATGCTGGCGCAGGTGGCGGGCGGCATCGGGGCCGCCGTCGGCGTGGTCCTCTTGCCCACCGCCTTCGTCCCGGGCCTGATCGTCTCGGTCGCGGCCTACGCGTTCATCGGCCTCGGCGTCGGGGCGGCGGGCACGTCGCTTCTGGCGCTGCTCGCCACGGCGACGGCACCGGACAGACGGGCGGCGGCGGCGACGATCACCTGGCTGATGATGATCTTTGGCATCGCGATGACGGCGGGCGTAGTCGGCTCGCTCATCGACCCCTATACACCGGCCCTGCTGCTGAAGGTCGTGACCGGCACCACGCTCGCCGCCCTCGCCCTCGCCTGCATCGCCGTCGCGGGAATCGAGCGGCGCGTCACCTCCGTCCGCGAGCCCGACCCGACGCCGTTCTGGGAGGGGCTGGCCGAGGTCTGGGCAGAGCGGCGCGCGCGCAACTTCACCCTCTTCGTGTTCCTGTCGATGACCGCCTATTTCATGCAGGAATTGATCCTCGAGCCCTATGCGGGCCTCGTCTTCGCCTATACGCCGGGGCAATCCACGTCGCTCTCGGGTGCCCAGAACGGCGGCGTCTTCGTCGGGATGCTGCTCGTCGGGATCGCCGCGACCGGGTTCAAATGGGGCAGCCTGCGGTCCTGGGTGATCGCCGGGTGCCTCGGGTCGTGCCTGTCGCTGGCCGCGATCACGATGACCGGCCTCTGGGCGCTCGACGCGCTGTTCATGCCCGCCGTTGTGGCACTCGGCCTCTTCAACGGGATGTTCGCCGTCGCCGCCATCGGCGCGATGATGGCGCTGGCCGGATCGGGGCGGGGGCGCCGCGAAGGGACGCGGATGGGCCTCTGGGGCGCCGCACAGG
The DNA here is from genome assembly GCA_963789535.1 of uncultured Alphaproteobacteria bacterium. Taxonomy (GTDB): domain Bacteria; phylum Pseudomonadota; class Alphaproteobacteria; order Rhodobacterales; family Rhodobacteraceae; genus CAVXHQ01. The sequence continues at coordinate 189,096 of CAWBKU010000005.1, forward strand.
CCATCGCTGCCGGGTTCGGCGGGCTGGCGGGCGCCCTTTTCGTCGACATATTGCGCACCGGCCTCGCCGACGTGCAGGCGTTCGGCGCGGTGTTCCTGTTCGAGGCCGCGCTCTTCGTGGTGGCCGCCGCCATGGCGGGCCGGGTGATAGAGGCGCGCGCAGTGCAACCGATGATGATACCGGGAGAATGAGCATGGATTACGATGTCGTCGTCGTGGGCGGCGGGCCGTCGGGCGCCACCGCCGCCGAGGATCTGGCCTGGGCCGGGCACCGCGTCGCCCTGCTCGACCGGGCGGGCCGGATCAAACCCTGCGGCGGCGCCGTGCCGCCCCGCCTGATCCGCGATTTCCGTATTCCGCAAAGCCAGATCGTGGCCAAGGTGACGACCGCGCGCATGATCTCGCCCACCGGGCGGCGCGTCGATATCCCGATCGAGAACGGCTATGTCGGCATGGTCGACCGCGAGCATTTCGACGAATTCCTGCGCGTGCGCGCGACCGAGGCGGGCGTCACCCGCCTGACCGGCACCTACACGAAGGTCAGCCGCGACGCGGACGGCATGCATCTGCATTACCGTGACAAGGCGACGGGCGAAGAACGCATCCTCGACACCCGCCTCGTGATCGGTGCGGACGGCGCCCGATCCCGCATCGCCAGCGACGAGGTGCCGGGCGGAGCCAAGATCCCCTATGTCATCGCCTACCACGAGATCGTGACGGCGCCCGAGGGCACCTCGGACGATTACGATCCGCTGCGCTGCGACGTGATCTACGACGGCACGATCTCTCCCGATTTCTATGGCTGGATCTTTCCGCACGGAAAGAACGCCAGCATCGGCATGGGCACCTGTATCGAGGGCACCGACCTCAAGGACGCGACGGCGCGTCTGCGGCAGAACGCCCGCCTCGCGGGGTGCGAGACGATCCGCCGCGAGGGTGCGCCGATCCCGCTCCGCCCGCTCGACCGTTGGGACAATGGCCGCGACGTGGTCCTTGCGGGGGATGCGGCGGGGGTCGTCGCGCCGTCGTCGGGCGAGGGCATCTATTACGCGATGTTCGGCGGGCGCTGCGCGGCGCAGGCGGCGGCGGCCAAGCTGAAATCCGGACGGATCAAGGATCTGGCACTGGCGCGCAAGGTGTTCATGAAAGAGCACAAGAGCGTGTTCAAGGTGCTGGGCGCGATGCAGAACGCCTATTACAAGAGTGACGACCGCCGCGAGCGGTTCGTGTCGCTCTGCCATGACGTCGACGTGCAACGCCTGACCTTCGAGGCCTATATGAACAAGGAACTGGTGGCGGCGCGGCCCATGGCGCACCTCAAGATCGGGGTGAAGAACCTGATGCACCTGACCGGCCTCGTGCGGCCCACCTACGTATGAGCATGATCCCCGCCTGGGTCGACGGCGCGTTGACGCCGGTCGAGAAGCTGGCGGTGCACCGGCGCGGCCTGCGCCACAAGGCGGTGAGCGTGTTCGTGATGAACCGGGGGCGGATGCTGCTGCAACAGCGCGCGATGGGCAAATACCACACCCCCGGCCTCTGGGCGAACACCTGCTGCACGCATCCGGACTGGGACGAGGCGCCCGGCGCCTGCGCGGTGCGGCGGCTGGCCGAGGAGCTGGGGATCGCGGGCCTTGCGCCGCAACACCGCAATACCCTCGAATACCGCGCCGATGTCGGTGGCGGACTGGTCGAGCACGAGGTGGTCGACGTCTTCGTCGCGGACGCGCCGGACGGTCTGGCCGTGGTGCCGAACCCCTCCGAGGTCATGGCCGTCCGCTGGGCCGAGTTCGACGCCCTGCCGTCCGAGATCGCGGCGGCGCCCGGCCTCTTCACGCCTTGGCTGCGGATCTACATGGCCGAGCATCGCGACGCGATCTTCGCCCGGGCCTGAGCGCCGCCACCCCCCCGAACAAATCCGGCGCCGCGGGGAAGACTCCGCGACGCCGTTCCTGTAGCCAACAGGAGGGAACCGGAGCGTTGCCGCCCCATGACGGACCTTCCCCGGAGGGAGGGTCCGACAGCTTCGGGCAGGCGGCTCGAAACCTGCCTGCCCTGTCTCATGTCGATCTAGACGCGAACCTCGAGCGGCAGTTCGGTCAGCGTGATGGCGCCGACATTCGGATCGGGCGCCTGCTTGCTCTCCTCGGGCAGCAGCAGACCGACGCCCCAGATTACCGATAGCGTCAGCCACAGGGCCAGCACCGCGATCAGGGCATAACCGCCACCCTTGAGCATCAGGAAGGTCACGTCCGCCGACAGCCGCGCCCTGCGGCTGATGCCCGTGATGTTGCTTTCGTCCGTCATCTCGTCACTCTCCTGTCAGCCTAGAGGGGCGCGTAGCCATGGACCTGCGCCCAGATGAACCAGTTGTCGACGACCGTGCCCGACAGCAGGATCCCGATCCCGCCGACCAGCGGCGTCAGCACCGCGAACCACCACGCCCAGCGGTGGATACTCTCCATCGTGGCGTTGAAGCCCATGGTCCAGCGCCAGAAGAGCGCCGCCCGTTCGGAGGCCGTGCCGCGGTCAACGATCTGCTCGATCTCGCGCTCGCCGCCGAAACGACTTACCGCGAGGATCGTGGCGCCGTGCATCGCGAAGAGGAGTGCCGAGCCGTAGAGGAACGCAATCGAGAGGGCGTGGAACGGGTTGTAGAACAGGTTTCCGTGCTGGAGCGAGAAGAGGTTTGTCCAGTCGAGGTGGCTGAACACGCCGTAGGGCACCGCCACCGACCACGATCCCATCAGGATCGGACGGAAGAGGTTCAGGACGAAGATCAGCCACAGCAGGGACGCGAACGCCCAGGCCACATGCTTGCCCATGCCGAGTTCGGCGGCACGACGATAGGTCCGCATCCACCAGGCGCCGCACCCGACGAGGAAGAAGAAGCTGGAGATGAGCCACCAGCCGCCCTCGTTCAGCGGCGCCATGCCGAGGCCGTATTCCGGGCCCGGCGGCTCGAGCGAGAACCAGAAGAGGTCGCGCATGAACACGCCGGGGCTATAGCCCGCCTGCGCCCAGAAGTTCATCCCGATGATGAAGAACCAGACGCCAAAGCCGATCACCGCGACCATGCCGTAGGAGCCGAGGTGGACCGGTCCGATCTGCGCGTTGCCGAAGCTTCCCGCAAGGACCGAATAGCGCGAGGCGGTGCCGCGTCCCTGCATCGGCTTGCCGTCGATGATGACACCGGTTTCCGGCGGACCCTGGACCTGAACCTGGGTGAAGATGTTCTGATACTCAGCCATTGACGCCTCCTGCGAGATTGACCCACCACGGCAGGTCGACATACCAGTACCACCACACCACCCACTCATCGAACCAGATGGTCCCCGAGATCACGATGCAGACCGCCGAAAAGAACACCGCCGCCAGCGCCAGGAACAGGCCGAGGCGGTGGATGCCGAGCGGCCCGATGGAATAGCCGATGAGGTCGCGGAAATAGGTGTCCTCGTGATCGGGCGTGCGCACCTCGAGGCCCTTTTCGGGGTTCGCCGACGACAGGATCAGCGATCCGTGCAGCGCCAGCGCCACCGTCGTCATCCAGAAGAAGCTGATGGCGATCATGTGGGCGGGATTGTAGTGAAAGTTGCCGTAGGCGTAGCCGGTGTTGTTCACCCAGTCGAGGTGAGAGAAGATGCCGTAGGGAAAGGCATATCCCCAGGCCCCCATCAGCATCGGCCGGATCACCACCAGCGTGACGTAGGCGAGGATCGCAAAGCCGAAGGCGACGGGCACGTGGACGCCGATGCCGAGCTTGCGGCAGATCTCCACCTCGCGCAGGGCCCAGCTCACGAAGGCGCCGATGGCGCAGACCGTGATCGCCTGCCACAGCCCCCCCTCGAGGAGCGGTGCGACGGACAGGCCGTATTCCACCGCCGGCGGGTCGATCGAGATCAGCCAGGGGTTCCAGGTATCGCCCTGGCTCGCCCCGTAAAAGATCAGGATCGTGCCGAGGACGGCAAAGAAGAACGTCGTGACCCCGAAGAATCCGACATAGAACGGGCCGACCCAATAGTCGAACAGGTCGCCGCCCACGAGCGTCCCTCCGCGGACGCGATATTTCTTTTCGAAGCTGAGCAGCGCCATCTTCCTACTCCCGTATCAGGACGCAGGCCGCTGCGGGCCGCGCCACGTCGTGTGTTTTCTGGTCTTTTGGGGTCGTCGGGGGCGGGAACGGCGCCCCGCCCGCGACGGTCTTGCGCGGTCTATTCGACCACGACCACTTCCGGCCCGAAGGCGCGGTTGAGCCAGTTGGTCTCCGGGTTGCTCAGCAGGACGAGGTGAATCATCACCGCCAGCAGGAACAGGAAGACACCCTGGGCCACGAACACGCGGCGCGGATCGAAGATGAGCCAAATCTTGTAGAACTGTGCCATTTTCTTTCCTTAATTCCAGCTGAACCAGGGCAGCTTGATGTAGGTCAGGATGTGGGCGACGACTGCGATCCCGGTAAAGACCGCAAAGCCGCTCATATAGACCGAGTGCAACTCCTGCGCCTGCTCGTCCGTAAGACCCGTGAAGGACAGGTCGTTTCTGTCAGCCATTTCTTTTCTCCTTGTGAAAAGCATTTCTCTGACGCCGCGCCCCCCGGCGGCCGGGCATTGCGGGGGCTCATTCCCCCGCGATCTTTCGCCGGACCGGGTGGTCCGGGGAAACTGCTGCCTCAGATGTTGAAGATCTGGGGCGTGATGATCCGGGCCTGCGTGACCGCGCGGGCGATCGGCCCCCGCTCTGGCAGGGCCAGGCCGCGCAGCGCCGTCAGCGCCCACACGAGGGTCGCGGGCACCAGCGTGGCCAGGACGATGGCGGCGAAGTAGACGCCGTATTCGATACGCGGCGTGGCCTTGCGGCGCGCAGGGCTGGCAAAATGGGTCATGTCGGTCATCGGATCGGTCCTCCCGTTGCGTTCGTCGTCAATGCCTCGACCGTCACGGCCTCGACACTCTCGCGCCCGGCGGCACGGGCGGCGCGTTCGGCGCCGTCCCGCAGCGACTTGGCGGCGGAAATTCTGGTCAGGATCGGGTGTGTCGCCACGATCCGGTCGAGGGCAGCCTGCGCCTCCGGCTCCCAGGGCAGGTCGCGCTGGTGGGTGGGCGTCGCGGGGCCCGCGTCCATGTCGGTGCCCAGCGGCAGGATGTGGAACAGCGCGTCGAAGAGGCTGTTGCAGACCTCCTGCAAGACGTAGGTGGCGCCGGCGTAGCCCATGAAGGGCGTGCCGGTGGCGCGGCGGATCGCGGCGCCGGGGAAACTCGCGGCGATGAACTGCGGCGCGGGGCCATGCCCGGCTTTCATCTCGGCCAGATACATCTTTTCGTTGACCGATCCGAACACGACCAGCGGCCGCTTCTCGTGCAGCATCCGCCGCACCGCCTCGTTGTCGGATTTCTTGCCCCGGCAGCGCGGCACCGCAAAGGCGCAGGGGAACCCGAGGTCGTCCTCGAGGTAGTGGCGCAGGCCCCGTGTATAGGTCTCGTTCGCCACGACAGCGAATTCGGCGGTGGCAAAGAAATCCTGCGTGACCGAGCGCCACAGATCCCAGACGGGCTTCAGCGTCGAATGCTTCTCGCGCTCGATGAAAGGTTCGGGGTCGAGGCCGGTCAACTCGCCCAGCTTGCGCAGGAACAGGGTCGTGCTGTCGATGCCGAAGGGCGCCTGAAGGTAGGGCTTGCCCAGCACCTCGCAGAGGCCGCGCCCGAATTCGCGGTACATGCAGACGTTGACGTCGGCGTTCACCAGATTGCGCATCTCGGCCAGATGGGCGCCGAGCGGCATCACCATGTTGACCTGCGCCCCGATGCCCTCGACCAGCCTGCGGATTTCGTGGAGATCCGAGGGCATGTTGAACGTGCCATACATCGGCCCGAGGATGTTGACGCGGGGTGCTGCCCCCTCCTCGCGCTTCTTCTCGGGGGGCATCCGACCCTTGGTCATCCCGAACTCGGAAAAGATCCAGGTCATCGCGCGGTCCGCGCTCTCCCACTGATCCTCGTCGATGGTGCGCGGCAGGAACCGCTGGATGTTGGTGCCCTGCGGCGTCACGCCGCCACCGATCATCTCGGCGATCGAGCCGGTGACGACCACGGCGGGCAGCGCGGGATCGAGCACCTCCCAGGCGCGCTTCATCGCGGCCTCGGTGCCATGCCCCATCTCGGTCTCGCCCAGCCCCGTCACCACGATCGGCAATTCGTGCGGCGGCAGGCCGTCGGTGTAGTGCAGGACGCTCGTCACCGGCAGGTTTTCGCACCCGACCGGCCCGTCGATGACGACCTGAAGGCCCTTGACGGCACAGAAGGCATAGACCGCCCCCCAGTATCCGCCTGCGCGGTCGTGATCGGTGACTAGCATGACATCACCTCCGGCGCGCCACCGCACCCGGCGTGAACGCGCCTTGCAGGGCAAGGCGCTGCCTCACGCTGTGTCAAAATTTCAAGGAATTTTGCCACTAGATCATCGCCTCCGCTGCCTTGGCCTTCGCCTGCTTGTCGAGCTTTTTCTGGTGCTGCGCGCGGAAGTCGGGGCGCAGGTTCGGTGTGCCTTCCCAGACGCCGGCGGTGTCGCCGGTGCCCACGCCCTCGAAGAAGCCGCGCATCCGGTCCAGGCGGTCCTTGCCCGCCATCGCGGCGCGCACGACGGTGCCGAGCGATCCCGCCCCCGCCGGTCCCATCAGGGGACGCGCGGAAATGAGGTTGGTGTAGTAGAGCGCGGGCGTGCCCTGCTCCTTGGCCTTCTGCACCACGGGCGTCGTGCCGATGGCGAGATCGGGCTCGAACCCGGCCATCGCGGCGAGGTCGTCCTCGAGGCTGGCGCGGAACTTCACCACCGTGCCCTTGGCGGCGAGCCATTCGGCATCCGCCGCCGACCAGGGCGACTTGGCGCAGGCGGTGCCGACATAGGGAACCTCGGCGCCGCTCTCGATCAGAAGACGCGCGACGAGGAGTTCGGAGCCCTCATAGCCCGAGAGCGTGATCCGCCCGGTGATCGGCGCATCGGCCAGCGCCGTGGTGACGGCCCCGACGAAGGCGTTCTGCGAGGCGGCGATCTGTGTCCGGCGGCACGTTGTAGGCCGCCCCGATGGCGGCGATCCAGTCGGCGGTGCCGTCGCGGCCCACCGGGGCCGAGCCGACGATGGTGCGGCCCGCCGCCTGAAATTCGCGCACGGCGGCGGTATAGAACGGATGGATCGCAGCGACGACGCCGCAGTCGAGCGCGGCATAGAGTTCGCGCCATTCGCGGCAGGGCACGACCGGTCCGGCGGCAAGGCCCATGGGTGCCAGCATCGCGCCGATCATCATCGGATCGGCGGGAAACATCTCGCCCAGCAGCGCCACGGCGGGCCGTTCGGCACGGCCGCCCTTGGGGGCCTGCACCGGACCGGCGCTCGCTTCCTTGCGGGCATAGTTGAGCATCGCACCGGCCAGCACGTCCTTGGCCTCGGCGTGGGTCGGGATGCCGAAACCGGGCACATCGATGCCGATGATCCGCACGCCGTTGATCTCGGGCGGGAGAAGGCGCAGCGGCACGCCCGACGCGGTCGGCACGCAGAGGTTGGTCACGACGATGGCGTCGTATTTCTCGGGGTCAGCCATCGCGTGGACCGACTCGCGGATGTCCTCGAAGAGCTTGCCCGTCACCAGCGTCTCGCTGTCGAAGGGCACGTAGCCCACCGACCGGCGCGCGCCGTAGAAATGGCTGACGAAAGTGAGGCCGTAGACGCAGCAGGCCGAGCCCGACAGCACCGTCGCCGTGCGCCGCATCCGCAGCCCGACGCGGAGCGAACCGAAGGCGGGACACATGCTCTGCGGCTGGTCGTGCGGCCCCTTGGGGTAGTCCGCTGCATAGCGGTCGAGGAGGTCGGACTGGCCCGCGGCGCGGGCGGCCTTGTCCAGTTCGGACGCAGAGGTGCAGCCGCCGGTAACTGCGGTGTCGCGCGTGGTGGCCGCCGGTGGCTCTGCCCCCGGACCACCGGAGTATTTCGGGACTGAAGTAGCATCGGCGGCAGGCACAGGACGGCTGACGTCGAGCATCGCATCGGGGCGCGTGGCCTCGATCACCTGCACGGAGCCATCGGGCGCCTTCGTGACCTCATAGCCGCCGTCATGCGTCATCGTAGATCACCTCGAGGCTCGCCTTTGGCGTGCCCTTCTTGCCGCGCATGTCGGCGTCGGTGGCGGGGTCGAGGGTGATGCCCGCACCGGTGTCGGCCCCGTCGAAGAGGTCGAGGAGGCCGTCCTGCGACAGGGCGGTCGGGTGCATCGGTGGGGCGGCGGCGACGTTGTCGCCCAGCGCGGCGAAGAGGGCGCCCCAGGGTCCGGCGGCGGTGCCGACGATCTGGTAGTTGGCGGACTTCTTGCGCAGGTCGTCGTCGGCGGGGATCGAGGCGAGGACCGGGATGTGCACCGCCTCGGCAAAGGCCTGCGCCTCGCCGGTGCCGTCGTCCTTGTTGATGACGAGGCCCGCGACGCCGACGTTGCCGCCGAGCTTGCGGAAGTATTCGACCGCCGAGCAGACGTTGTTGGCGACATAGAGCGATTGCAGGTCGTTGGACGCGACCAGGATCACCTTTTGCGCCATGTCGCGCGCGATCGGCAGGCCGAAGCCGCCGCAGACCACGTCGCCGAGGAAGTCGAGCAGGACGTAGTCGAAGTCCCAGTCGTGGAAGCCGAGCTTTTCCAGCAGCTCGAACCCGTGGATGATGCCGCGACCGCCACAGCCGCGACCGACCTCGGGCCCTCCGAGTTCCATCGCGAAGACGCCGCCGCGCTTGAAGCACACGTCGCCGATCTGAACCTCTTCGCCCGCCAGCTTCTTCTTGGCGGAGGTCTCGATGATCGTCGGGCAGGCCTTGCCGCCGAAGAGCAGCGAGGTCGTGTCGCTCTTCGGATCGCAACCGATGAGGAGCACCCGCTTGCCCTGCTCGGCCATCATGTGGCTGAGGTTTGCGAGCGTGAACGACTTGCCGATGCCGCCCTTGCCGTAGATCGCGATGATCTGCGTCTTGGACGTGGGCACACCCTGCGGCACGGCCAGCGTCGGTTCGGCGGCCTCGGCGCGCAGGCCGCTGTCGTAGTCCTTCAGGTTCGGAACCCGGGGCGTGTCGACGGTATCTTTCATGCGGCTTTCCAGTCGAGGATCATTTTCAGGCAGGACGGGTCGGTGAACGCCGTCTCGTAGGCATGCGTCGCCTCGGTCGCGCGGGCGCGGTGGGTGATGAGGCCGCCAAGGCTCAGCGCGCCGCTCTCGACCAGGCTCCGCGTCGCGGTGAGGTCGTCGGGCGTCCATTCGGCCGAGATGCGCAGGCGCGCCTCCTTCATGAAGGCGGGCGGGAAGGCGAAGGAGAGGGGTTGGGTATAGAACCCGGCGAGGACGATCTCGCCGCCGCGGACGAGGCGGCCGACCAGCGTGTTCAGCAGGTCGGCGCTGCCCGAGGCGTCGTAGATCGAGGCATAGTCGCGGCGCGGATCGGCATCGGGGTGGACGACGTCGTAGCCGGTGGCGCCGCCCTGCCGGTCGGGGTTCGTCTCCCAGACGGTGGGGGCGGGGGCACCGGCGGCGAGGGTCAGGCGGGCGAGCAGGCGCCCGAGGGTGCCGTGGCCGACGATGAGGTCGGGAAGGGACTTGCCGCGTCCGGCCATCGCATGCCGCGCGGTCGCGGCGAGCGCCAGAAGGGCGCCCTCGGCGCCGAAGCCCCGGTCGATGCGGATCGCGCGGGTGGCGTCGGAAACGATGTGGGCGGCGGCGCCGCCGAACAGGCCGAATGCGCCCTCGTAGCAATTGGCGCCGGGCACGAAGACCGTGTCGCCGACACCGAATCGTGCGGCGGGACCGGCCTCGACCACCACTCCGGAGGCCTCGTAGCCGGGCACCAGCGGATAGCCCATGCCCGGGAAGGGCGGCATCTCACCGCTCCAGAAAAGCTTTTCGGTGCCGGTGGATATGCCCGAATGGGCGATCTCGACGACGATGTCGCCCGCGCCCGGATCGGCGATGCCGACCGTCTCGAGGCCGAGGGCTCGCGGGGCTGTCAGCAGCACTGCTTGCGTTTGCATCATCGTCCCCCCGTCGTGCCCGTTACGGGCGCTGCTTGGTTCCACTCTACCGCGCCGACGGCATCTGTCAATCAAATTGGACAGACAAAGTGTCTAGTTTATCTGACAGCAGTAAGGGCCGAGGTGATGAAGGCGCGGCGCGGGCTGGGGGTTCGGATGTCGTGGAACCCGGCGGCGCGCAACAGGGCCGCAATCTCCGTCTGGGACCGCGCGCGCCCGGTGCGCATCGCCATGCAATAGAGGGCGAAGTAGACGTCGCCCGCCTTCTGGGGACGGGCGCTGCCCGTCATCGGCTCGGAGATGACGAGGCGCCCCCCCGGTGGCAAAGCGGCGTGGACGGACCGCAGGAGGGCCATGACCGTCTCGTCGGCGTGGTCGTAGAGGACGCGGATCAGGCTGATGGAATCGGCACCGGCAGGGAGCGGATCGTCGCGGAACGATCCGGCGGCGATGGTGACGCGGTGTGCGATGCCCGCACGGGCGAATCGCTCGGTCGCGGCAGGGACCACGGCGGGCAGATCGAAGAGGGTGAGGCCGGGACCGGGGTGCCGCGCGGCGACAGCGGCGAGGAACGCGCCGGTCCCGCCGCCCACGTCCATCAGGTGGCGCACGCCGGCAAGGGGCACCGCGTCCAGCGTATCGGCGGCGACCAGCGCCTGGCTATCGGCCATGAGCTGCGAATAGCGCGCCGCCGTATCTGGACGTTCGGCGGCACCGGCGCCGAAGACATAGGGCCAGAACGCGGCGAGTTGCGTCTCTGTCTCGCCGCGAAAGAAGGCGACCGGATCGGCGAGGTCGGCATAGAGGAGGTGGTGATGCGCGATCATGTCGCGCAGGCCGGGGACGCCCGCGAGGGCGGCGGCACGTTGTGTCAGACGGTATCGGTCGGCACGGCGCGCCAGCAGGCCGAGAGCGGCGGCGGCATTTAGCAGGACCGTCATCCGCCCGGACGGCACCTTGCAGGCAAATGCGAGATCGGCGGCGGAGCGCTCTCCCGCCATCAGGCGGTCGGGCAGGTCGAGGGCGACGAAGGCCGCCAGAACCTGCGAATGGCAGAACCCGGCGACGAGGTCGAAGAGCGCCTCACCTTCGCGGCGCACCCTGCGGCGGGTGAGCGGATTGCGCGCGGCCCATGTCTGGAAACCGGGAGAGGCCAGCAGGCGGTTCAGGCGCGCGCGCCATGCGGGCCGCGCCGGTGCGCCCGGATAGGGCGCGTCCGTCACTCGCCCGGAACGCGGAACGCGGCGCGGGCCGAGGCGGGCACGAGGCGCGCGGCATAGGCCTGCACCATCCCCGCAAGCGACGCCTCGCCCGGACAGGCCGGGATCGAGGCGATGGCGCCCGAGAGGATGTCGTCGAGCCGCCGGAGCGCGCCGCCGACGCCGAGTTGCGTCACCGCGTTGGGTCGACCGTGCAGGTTGTCCTGCCCGGCAGGCTTGCCCAGTGTCGCCTCGTCGCAGAGCGCGTCGCGCAGGTCGTCGGCAACCTGGAACGCCTCGCCGATGCGGGCGCCGAGTTCCTCCCAGGGCTCCGCCTCTTGGCCTGCCGCGATGGCCCCCATCTGGGTCGCGGCGATGAACAGGGCGCCGGTCTTGGCGCGGTGATAGGCAGAGAGGTCGATGTCGCTCTCGCTCTCCCATCCCTGCCCGGCGCAGATGCCCATCGGCATGCCCGTGCGGTCGGCGAGGACCGTAATGAGTTGTGTGACGCGCATCGGGTCGATCGCCGCCACGCGCGCCAATTCACGGAATGCCATGACGATAAGGCTGTCGCCCGCCAGCACCGCCAGCGGCTCGGAATAGGCGCGGTGCAGCGACGGCTTGCCCCGGCGCAGCGCGGCATCGTCGAAGCACGGCAGGTCGTCGTGGACCAGCGAGGCGCAATGGATCAGTTCGAGGGCGGCGGCGGCCACGTCCGCGATCCGCGGCTGGTCGTCGCCGCAGGCACGCGCCACCGCCATCAGGATCGTCGGACGCACCCGGGCACCGCCGGGGTTCACGGCATAGTCCAGCGCGCCGGACAGGCGCGACGGCGCGGCACCGCGTTGGCCAGAGGCGATCGCCGCTGCGATGGCCGCCTCGATCCGGTCGGATGATGACATGCGATGCCTCCCTGTCCAATTTGTCTGACAGACGTGTTGTAAATTAGACTGGACAGTTTCGCCGCCCAAGTCAACAATTCACCGCAGGAGGCGGAATGGAAAAACCGGACGGGACGGTAGTGATCGGCGCCGGGATCGGCGGGCTGTGCGCGGCGCTGCGCCTTGCCCATGCGGGCCATCCGGTGACGGTCCTCGACAGTCACGCCGCGCCGGGAGGCAAGATGCGCACCCGCCCCTCCGTTGCGGGTCCGGTCGACGCCGGGCCGACGGTCCTGACGATGCGCCCGGTCTTCGAGAGGCTGTTCGCGGATGTAGGCGAGGTGCTCGCCGATCACGTCACGCTGTATCCCCTGACCACGCTGGCGCGGCACTATTGGAGTGACGGCACACGGCTCGACCTGTTCGCCGACCCGGATGCCAGCGCCGCCGAGATCGCGCGTGTCTTCGGGCATCGGTCGGAGGCCGAGTTCCGCGCCTTCCATGCCCGCACCGCGCGCCTCTTCGATGCCTTCGAGGCGCCGGTGATGCAGGTCGCTGCGCCGTCCCGCCTTGCCGTGGCAGCCCGCGTGCTGCGCCAGCCCCGCCTGATCGCCGATATGGCGCCGGGCGCCAGCCTCGCGACCCTGCTGCGCCGCAGCTTCACCGAGCCGCGCCTGCGGCAGCTCTTCGGGCGCTATGCCACCTACGTCGGCGGCAGGCCCGATGCGGCGCCTGCCCTCCTGTCCTTGATCTGGCAGGCCGAGGCGCGGGGAGTGTGGTGCGTGGACGGCGGCATGCAGGCCCTCGCGCGCGCCATCGCGGACCTCGCCGCCCGGCGCGGTGCGGTGTTCCATGCCGACACGACCGCGACGCGGATCGAGCTGAACGAGGGCCGCATCGTCGCCGTCCGGTCGGATCGGGACCGGTTTCCCGCCGGCACGGTGCTGTACAACGGCGACCCCGCCGCCCTGCGCGCGGGCCATTTCGGCGTCAGTTTCCGTGACTGCGTGCCCCGCGCCGCGACGGAACCGCACAGCCTCTCGGCGCATGTGATGGCCTTTGCCGCCACCGCCACCGGCCTGCCGCTGGCGCATCATACCGTCCTCTTCGCCGACGATCCCGCATCCGAATGGGCGGACCTCGCCGCCGGGCGCTGTCCTGCCGATCCGTCGATCTACATCTGTGCGCAGGACCGCATCGCGGAGGCGCCCACCGGCCCCGAACGCTTCGAGATCATCGTCAACGCCCCCCCGCTCCCCCACGCAACTCCACAGGACGCCGACACATGCCGGAAGAGTATCCACCATCGCCTGAAGACCTCTGGCCTGACCCTGACGCCGTTTCCCGGGCGGGGCACGATGACGACGCCGCAGGACTTTGCGGAGGCGTTTCCGGCCAGCGCAGGGTCGATCTACGGGCGGTCGCCGCACGGGATGACGGCGGCCTTCGCGCGGCCCACGGCGCGGACGGCCTATCCGGGCCTCTACCTCTGCGGCGGGGGGGCGCATCCGGGGGCGGGGGTGCCGATGGCGGCCCTCTCCGGGCGGCACGCGGCCGAGGCGATATGGGCGGACCGCGCTTCGACGTCGACGTCCCGCCGGGGGGCTACGCCTGGTGGTATGTCGACGGGATCTCGGACTGCGGCACCCGCGCCATCTCGGTCATCGGTTTCATAGGGTCGGTCTTTTCGCCGTGGTTCCACTGGTCGGGGCGGGGCGATCCGGAGGACCATTGCTGCATCAACGTCGCGACCTACGGTCCCAAGGCGCGGTTTGCGATGACCGACCGGGGGCGTGGGGCGCTGGTCCGCACCGACCACAGCCTTACCGTCGGCCCGTCGTCGATGGTCTGGCGCGACGGGCGACTGACGATCACCCTCGACGAGGTGTCGAGCCTGCCGCTGATTTCGCGGATGCGGGGCACGATCACCCTCACGCCTTCGGGCGTGACGGGGGTCGAACTGCCGCTGACGGACGACGGCGCCCATATCTGGCGCCCGTTCGCGCCGACCTGCACGATCGACGTCGACCTGAACGATCCGGCATGGCAATGGCAGGGCCACGGCTACTTCGACGCCAACTTCGGTGCGCGCCCTCTCGAGAGCGATTTCCGGTTCTGGACCTGGGGCCGCTATCCGGTGCGGGGCGGCGCGCTCTGCGTCTATGACGCGGTGCGGCGCGACGGCACGACCCTCGACGCGGCGTTCCGGTTCGCCCCCGACGGCAGCGCCCACAACGCCCTCGCCCCGCCACGCACCGATTTCGGCAAGAGCCGCTGGGGCATCCGCCGCGAGACGCGGGCCGATCCCGGCACCATGCCGCGCGAGGTGCTGCCGATGCTCGGCGCGCCGTTCTACAACCGCGCCGCCGTCACGACGGTGATGCACGGCGAGCGGATGACCGGCGTGCACGAGGCCCTCGACCTCGACCGCTATGCCAGTCCATGGGTCAAAGCGCTCCTCGCCGTGCGCGTGCCGCGCCGGGCGAAGTGGTCAGTTGCCTAGCATCCCCTGCGATCCGCGCTCGCGCGCACTGAGGTCGGCAAGGACCGACAGCAGCGCCGAACTGCGCCCCGTCCGGACCGGCGCCCGCCCGGCGGCATCGACCAGAAAGCGCACCTCGTCGAGCGGCGGGGCAAAGAGGACCGCCGACTGCGGCATCACCATGGACACCCCCGCCCGCGCGCCCGCCTGCGCCATCCAGCCGAGCTTGCGCGCCTTGCCGGTCCGCGCCCGCAGGGTGACGGAATCGCAGCCCTGCCGCCGCAGCGCCGACCCGATGCCCGCATAGATCAGCCGCGCCGCCCAGATACCGGTCCGCGCCGCGCGTGGCAGGGCCGAAATTCCCGCTTCCGAGCGGAGGTAGAGCCTGTCCGCCTCGGCCAGCAGCCGCCGCACCAGCCGCCGCACCTCGGGCGTCGCGTCCCGCGTCGCCATCAGCGACCCGGGCGTCAGACCTACCTCGTCGAGCCAGTCCAGCGGCAGATAGATCCGCCCGGCCCGCGCATCCTCGCCCACGTCGCGGGCGATGTTGGTCAATTGCATCGCGACGCCGAGGTCGCAGGCCCGCGCCAGCGCATCCGCACACCGCACCCGCATGAGGACGCACATCATCGCGCCGACGGCACTCGCTACGCGGGCCGAATAGCCGCGCACCTCGGACAGCGTCGCATAGCGCCGCCCGTCCGCGTCCCAGGCGAGGCCCTCGAGCAGCGCCTCGGGCAGGGCGCGCGGCATGTCGAACGCCTCGACGATGGCCGCGAAGGCACGGTCCTCGGGCGCGTTGCGCGGCCGCCCGGCATAGGCGAGGTCGAGGCGGTCGCGCAGCATCAGGACCGCGCGCCCCTTGGCCGCGCCCTCGTCCACTTCGTCGTCCGCCAACCGGCAGAACGCATAGAGCGCCAGCGCAGGGTCGCGCACCGACCCCGGCAGCAAGCGCGAGGCGGCATGGAACGACAGCGAGCCGGTGCGGATCGCAGCGCGGCAATGCGCCAGATCGTCAGGCCGGATCATTCGGCAGCGACCTTGAGCGGGGCGGACCGACGCACCGGCGCCTCCGGCACCAGCTTGCCCAGCACCTCGGCGGAAGAGATGACACCCGGCACGCCCGCGCCCGGATGGGTGCCTGCGCCGACCAGATAGAGGCCCGGCACCTCCTCGGAGATGTTGTGCGGGCGGAACCACGCGCTTTGCAGAATCCGCGGCTCGATGGAGAACCCGGACCCGTTGGGCGAGAGATAGCGGTCGCGGAAGGTCTCGGGCGTGAAGGTCTCGGAGGCCGAGATCCGCTCCTCGAACCCGGGGATCAGCCCCTCGAGGACGGCGGCCACCTTGCGCCGATAGGGCTCTGCCTCGGCCTGCCAGTCGACCGGGTTCCTGCCGCCGATATGTGGCACCGGCGAGAGCGCATAGAAGGTGTCGTCGCCCGTCGGCGCCACACCCGGGTCCGTGACCGAAGGGCGGTGGACGTAGAGGCTCATGTCGTCGGCGAGGTGCTGTTTCATGAAGATGTCGCGCAACAGACCCTCATAGCGCGGACCGTTGACGATCGTGTGGTGCCCGACGTCGGGCCACATGCCTGCCGTGCCCTTCGTGCCGAAATACCAGACATACAGGCCCATCGACCACCGCTGCCGCTTGAGCTTTGCATCCGTCCAGCGGCGTCGCGGCAGATTGCGCAAGAGGCGGGAATAGGTGTGGCCCGCGTCGGCGTTCGACACCACCAGCGGTGCGGCCAGCGTTTCGCCGTCCACCATCCGCACCCCGGCGGTCCGGCCACCCGACAGCAACACTTCGTCCACCTCGACGCCCAGACGGACCGTGCCGCCCTGCGCCTCGATCACCCGGACCATGGCGTCGGCGATCGCCTGCACGCCGCCGATGGCGTAGTGGACGCCGAATTCCTTTTCGAGGTGGCTGACCAGCGCGTAGATCGAGGTGACGTGCATCGGGTCGCCGCCGATGAAGAGCGGATGGAACGACAGCGCCATGCGCAGCCGCGGATCCCTGACCCGGCGCGAGACATGGCCCAGCACCGAGCGGTCCGCGCGCAGCCGAGCAAAGGTCGGCAGCACTTTCACGATATCCATGAGACGGTTCATCGGCCGCCGCCCCAGTTCCTCGAACCCGAAGCTGTAGCGCGCCTCGCTGTCCGCGAGGAAACGGCGGAAACCGGCCAGATCGGCGGGGGCGAGGCGCGTCACCTCCGCCTCCATCCGCGCCGCATCGCCCGTCACCTCGAATCGAGAGCCATCGGGCCAGCGGATTTCATAGAACGGATCGAGACGCCGCAAGTCCACGTCGGCATGGAAATCCCGCCCGCAATCGGCCCAGAGTTCCTCGAGCAACTGCGGCACCGTCACGATCGTCGGCCCCAGATCGAACCGGTGCCCGGCGCGCGTGATCGACGAGCCGCGCCCGCCCGCCCGGTCGAGCCGGTCGAGGACGGTCACGTCATAGCCCTTGGCGCCCAGCCGCATCGCCGCCGCCAGCCCGCCGATACCGGCACCGACGACCACGGCGCGGGAGGTGGAATCTCTCATCATGTTTGCAGCCTAGCTCTGTCAGGCGAAGTTGACAATCACCTCGATCACGGCTTTTTGAAACGTAGAACGCGCTTCCCAACCTTGCCACAGCATGTAAGAATAAATGGACACATTGCGTGGGGAGTCGCATGACCCAGACCGTCAGCCTGTCGTTCTACCGCTACGGCAGTGCGGCATCCCGGCTCTGGGCCTTCGCGATGATGGGCCTCGCGCGGCGTCCTCTTGCCAGGACGCCGGACATCGGCTTCTGGAAACTCTGTGGTTCTGGCGGCGGGCACGGGTTCACCCCTGTCCCCAATACCGCCGTCTACGCGGTGCTGGCGACATGGCCGGACCACGCCACCGCGACGCACCGGTTGGGACAGGGGGTCTTCGCCCGGTTTGCCGCCCGCGCGACCGAGGATTGGTCGGTCCTGCTCAGCCCGACCAGCGCGCGCGGCACGTGGAGCGGACATGCGCCGTTCGTCGCAACCGACGGTCTCTGCGACGGCCCGATCGCCGCCCTTACGCGCGCCACCCTGCGCCCCGCGACGCTCCTGCGGTTCTGGCGCCGGGTGCCCGCCATATCCGAGGTCATCGGCAACGACCCCGACGTCCTGTTCCGCATCGGCATCGGCGAGGTGCCTTGGCTGCACCAGATCACCTTTTCGATCTGGCCCGATGCCGCGGCCCTCGCCCGCTTTGCCCGCCGCGGCCCGCATGCCGAGGCGAGCCGTGCCGCCCGGTCCGAGGGCTGGTTCCGCGAAGACCTCTTCGCCCGGTTCGAGGTCCGCTCGGAGATGGGCACCTGGGGCGATGCCTCGCCGCTTGCCAGACTGGAGACTGCCGCATGAGTGCCCCGTTCCCGTTTTCCGCCATCGTCGGTCAGGAAGAGATGAAGACCGCGATGATCCTGACGGCCATCGACCCCGGCATCGGCGGCGTCCTCGTCTTTGGCGACCGTGGCACGGGCAAGTCCACCGCGGTTCGTGCACTTGCGGCTCTGTTGCCGCCCATCTCTGTCATTCCGGGCTGTCCGGTGAACAGCGCGCGTGCCGCCGATGTTCCCGACTGGGCCGAAAACGCGGGCGGCAAGCCGCATGACGTTCCGACCCCCGTGGTCGACCTGCCGCTCGGCGTGACCGAGGACCGCGTCACCGGCGCGCTCGATATCGAACGCGCGCTGACGCGCGGCGAAAAGGCGTTCCAGCCGGGGTTGCTGGCCCGCGCCAATCGCGGCTACCTCTATATCGACGAGGTGAACCTGCTCGAGGATCATATCGTCGACCTGCTGCTCGACGTCGCGCAATCGGGCGAGAACCTCGTCGAGCGCGAGGGGATGTCGATCCGCCATGCCGCCCGCTTCGTGCTCGTCGGCTCCGGCAACCCCGAGGAGGGCGAATTGCGCCCGCAGCTCCTCGACCGGTTCGGCCTGTCGGTCGACGTGACCTCGCCGAACGACGTCGAGACCCGCGTCGAGGTGCTGCGCCGTCGCGATGGCTACGAGAACGATACCGCCGCCTTCCTGCTGCGCTGGCAGGCCGAGGATGCCTCGGTCCGCGCGCGGATACTTGCGGCAAGGAAGGCTCTGAAACGGCTCAAGACGCCCGAAAAGCTGCTGCGCGACGTGGCCGAGCTTTGCCTTGCACTGGGGTCCGACGGGCTGCGCGGCGAACTCACGCTGCTGCGCGCCGCGCGCGCCCATGCCGCGTGGCGCGATGACACAGCCGTCGGGCGCGACCATATCCGCGCCGTGGCCCCGCTCGCGCTGCGCCACCGCCTGCGGCGCGATCCGCTGGACGAGGCCGGTTCGGGCAGCCGCGTCGCCCGCGTGCTGGAGGATGTCCTTGGCTGACGGCTTTCCCCTCGCCACCCTCGCGCTGCACCTGCTGGCGCTCGATCCGGGCGGTCTCGGCGGCCTGCACCTGCGCGCCCGGAGCGGCCCGGTGCGCGAGAGATTCCTGGCCCTGACCGGCGTCCTGCCCGCGCCCCACATCCGTCTGCATCCCGCCATACCGGACGACACGCTCTTTGGCGGCGTGGACCTGACCGCGAGCCTTGTTGCCGGGCGCCGCGTGATCTCTCCCGGCCTTCTTGCCGGCGCCGGGACGATCGTCCTGACGATGGCCGAGCGCGCGACTCCCGGACTCGCGGCGCGGCTTTGCGCCGGAACAGAGACGAGACAGACTTGCCTTCTTGTTCTAGATGAAGGTGCCGATCCCGAGGAAGGACCGCCCGGCGCCCTGTCCGAACGCTGCGCCTTTCACGCCGACCTGACGGACGTTTCCGTTGCCGAAACCGAGACCGGCGCGACCGACCTCACCGGCGCCCGCGCCCTGCTGCCGACGATTCCCGTCACGGCGGACGCGATGCAGCGCCTCGCCGTCCTGTCGCTCGCCCTTGGCATCGACAGCCTGCGCGCGCCGCTGTTCGCGCTGCGTGCGGCGCGCGCCCACGCAGCCCTGATGGGGCAGCACGCGATCACCGAGGACAACCTCGAGGCGGCGGCGACCCTGACCCTGCTGCACCGGGCCACGCGCTTTCCCGAACCGGCGCCCGCGGAACCGCAACCCGCGCCGGAGCCGGACGAAACCGACACCGATGCACCTCGGGATGACCCGTTCGCCCTGCCCGACGACCTCCTTCTCGAGGCGGTGCGCGCGATGCTGCCGCCCGACCTGCTCGCCCGCGTCGCCGCCCGCAAGGCGCGGCAGGCCAAGGGCAGCGGCGCGGGTGCCGTCCGGCGCGGAAACCGCCGAGGACGTCCGCTGCCGTCGCGGCCCGGTCCTCTGACCGCGCGGGCGCGGATCGACATCACCGCCACGCTGACCGCCGCAGCGCCTTGGCAGAACATGCGCGCAGGCGCGCCCGGTCACCTGA
This sequence comes from uncultured Alphaproteobacteria bacterium, assembly GCA_963789535.1. GTDB lineage: Bacteria > Pseudomonadota > Alphaproteobacteria > Rhodobacterales > Rhodobacteraceae > CAVXHQ01. The sequence goes on from CAWBKU010000005.1 coordinate 209,129, forward strand.
AACTGCGCGCCGAGCGACATCCGCCTGCGGCAGTTCGCCGAGCGGTCGGACCGGGTGCTGATCTTCGCCGTCGATGCCTCCGGTTCCGCCGCGCTGGCGCGTCTGGCCGAGACCAAGGGTGCGGTCGAACTGCTGCTGGCGCGCGCCTATGCGACCCGCGATTTCGTGTCTCTCATTGCGTTTCGCGGCACTGGCGCCGAATTGCTTCTGCCCGCCACCCGCAGCCTCGTGCAGACCAAACGCCGCCTCGCCGCCCTGCCCGGCGGCGGCGGCACGCCGCTGGCGGCAGGGCTGTCGCTCGCCCTCGATCAGGCGAACCGGCAGGCCCGTCGCGGCCTTACCCCGATCATCGTCATCCTCACCGACGGGCGTGCCAATGTCGCGCTCGATGGCACCGGCAACCGCGGGCAGGCGGCGACGGACGCCCAGACCGTTGCACGGGCCGTCCGGGGCGCGGGGCACGCGAGTATCGTCATCGACACCGGCCAGCGCCCGGAACAGTCTCTGTCAAGGCTCGCGACGGTCATGGACGGCACCTATCTGCCGCTGCCCCGCGCCAGCGCAGAGCATCTGTCCGCCGCGGTCGCCGCCACGCTGGACGCCTGAATGCGCTGGCCCGAGGATGCGGCGGACTGGCCGATGGCCGACTATTCCCGCCGCGTCCTGTGCCGTCCGCACCGCTGGCACCTTCAGGACGCGGGAACGGGCGACACGCTGCTGTTGCTGCACGGCGCGGGCGGCGCGACGCAGAGCTTCCGGCATCTGTTTCCGCTCTTGTCGCGGAAGCACCGGGTCATCGCGATCGACCTGCCGGGTCAGGGGTTCACGCAATCCGGCGCGCGCAGCCGCAGCGGCCTCGATCCTATGGCCGAGGATATCGCGGCACTGCTGAAGGCGGAGGACATCCGCCCCAGCGCCCTGATCGGCCATTCCGCAGGTGTGCCCATCGCCCTCCGGCTGGCGGAGATACTTGGGGACAGGGCGACGCCGGTGGTCGGGATCAACGCCGCCCTCATGTCGTTTCAGGGCCTGGCCGGTTGGCTCTTTCCGGCGATGGCAAAGGCGCTCGCGCTGGCGCCGTTCACCGCGACCCTCTTTGCCGCGACGATGACCGACCGGCGCACCGCCGCCCTTCTGGCCTCGACGGGATCGCAAATCGACGCTGCGGGTGTCGCCCTCTACCGGCGCCTGGCCTCCGATCCCGGCCATGTCGACGGCACGCTGGCGATGATGGCACAATGGGCGCTCGATCCGCTCCTGGCGCGGCTGCCCGGGATCCCGAATCCCGTTGCCCTGCTCGTCGGCGAGAACGACCGCACCGTGGCCCCCGACACCAGTCGCCGTGCCGCCGCGCGCTTGCCGAATGCCAATGTTACGTCTTTGGGCGATCTCGGACATCTCGCCCATGAGGAGGACGCGGCCCGCGTCGCACGACACATCGAACAGGCTCTATCCTAGCCGAACCCGGCACCGGATCGCCTCGTGGTCCGACAGCGGACGGCCATCCGCCCCGACGGAAGGGATGAGGGCGCGGTCCGCGCAGGTCAGCCCCCGCGCCGCGAACCAGTCGAGCCGCATCACCCGGGTCGGATGCGGTGTGATGAGGCTCGGGCGGGTGGTCATGCCGTCGGGCGTCGCGCCCCAGTCATAACCGCGCGCGCGGGCGGCGGCGAAGAGCGTCTCGCCGCGCCAGTCATGGTCGGGGGGCAGGTGGTTGCCGGTGTTCAGGTCGCCGCCGATCAGGACCGGCAGGCCGGGCGCAAAGACGTCGATGGCGTCCATCAGCCGGTCGAATTGTGTGCCACGGTGCGCCGCATCCGCGTTGCTCTCGAGGTGTGTCGAGACCACGCAGAGCGGGCCCGCCTCGGTCGGCACCACCGCCATCAGCGCCATCCGCCCGCCGACGCGGGGCTGTTCGGGGTCGGTGGCGGTGCCGGCCGCGAACCAGTGGCCGTGATCGTCGAGGCGGACCATGTCGACCCGCTCGAACGGCACCGCACTCAGGATCGCGTTGCCATGCCAGCCGCGGGCATTGAAATCGTCGGTGCAGAACTGCCGCTCGGTCGGCCCGCCGAGGTCGAGTTCGTGGAACTCCACGCCAAAGGCCCAGACCATCCCCATCGCCCCGGCCATCGCTGCCGTGGTGTGACGCTGCGCGGTGCGCGCCATACCGTCGTCGACCTCGGAGAGGAGGACGATATGGGGGGCGTGGGGCGCGAGATGGGCCGCGCTCGCCTCGGGGAAGAGGCAGCGTTCGATGTTCCAGGCGACCACCGAAATTTCCGCTGGCAACCGCGTGTCGCCCCCATTGCCCCCGATTTGCACCACGTTCATTGCGGGCAGCGTCGCCAGCAAGCCGCGATGCGCTGCTGCCGTGCGGGGGGCGGCGTGGATGGCTGCCGTCTGCTCTGCCGTCACGGGCGGCAGCTCGGCCACGACCTGCATCAGAGGCGGTGCCCCGAGGTCACGTCGAAGAGCGAGATGGCACCCGGTTTCACCGCAAGCCGCAGCGGCCCGGTCGTGACCTCGTGGTCCTTGGCGACGTGGACCGTGATCTCCTCGTCGCCGAGCCGTGCGTGCAGCAGGCGGTGCGCGCCGAGTTCCTCGATCAGGTCGACCGTGATCGGCAGCACGCCCGCCGGGTCGGGCCAGAGGTCTTCGGGGCGGATGCCGACGGTCACGGTGCCGCTGGCGTTGCCGGATACGGCGATCTCCGTGTCGCCGAACCGGACCGATCCGGCGCTGGCCGTCGCGCGCAGAAGGTTCATCGGCGGCGCGCCCATGAACGAGGCGACGAAGGTGGTGGCGGGGTGGTGATAGACCTCTGCCGGCGTGCCGATCTGTTCGATCCGGCCCGCGTTCATCACGATGATCCGGTCGGCCATGGTCATCGCCTCGACCTGATCGTGGGTAACGTAGACGCTCGTCACGCCAAGGCGGCGTTGCAACGCCTTGATCTCGATCCGCATCTGGTTGCGCAGTTTCGCGTCGAGGTTCGACAGCGGCTCGTCGAACAGGAACAGCGCCGGATCACGCACGATAGCGCGGCCCATGGCGACGCGCTGACGCTGGCCGCCGGACAACTGGCTCGGCTTGCTGTCGAGATATTCGTCGAGGTTCAGCATGGCGCTGACGCCTCGCGCACCTTGGCCTCGATCACGTCCTTGGGCGTCTTGCGGTTCTTCAGCCCATAGCCGATGTTCCGCCGCACGGTCATATGCGGATAGAGCGCGTAGTTCTGGAACACCATCGCGATGTCGCGGTCGGCAGGGTCGACGTCGTTGACCACGCGGTCGCCGATCCGCAGCACGCCGCCGCTGATCTCCTCGAGGCCGGCCATCATCCGCAGCATCGTCGACTTGCCGCAGCCCGACGGGCCGACGAGCACGACGAACTCGCCATCGGGGATGTCGAACGAGGCCGGGTGCACGGCCTGAAACCCGTTCGGATAGGTCTTGGAAATCTTGGTAAGCGTGACCTGGGCCATGCGGGTTCCTTATTTGTCGGACTCGGTCAGGCCCTTGACGAACCAGCTCTGGAAAAAGATCACGATCATCACCGGCGGCAGGATCGCGATGAGGGCGAGCATGTTGGCCCGCCCGTATTCGGGCAGGTTCGTGCCCTCGAGGGTCTGGGTGATCTGCTTGATCCCGCGCACGAGGGTGAACATATCCTCGTCCGTGGTTATCATCGTCGGCCACAGATACTGGTTCCAGCCGAACACGAACATGATGATGAACATCGCCGCGATCATCGTCTTGGACAGCGGCACGAGGATGTCGATGAAGAACTTCACCGGCCCGGCCCCGTCGATCCGCGCCGCCTCGACCAGTTCCTCGGGGATCGAACGGAAATATTGGCGGAAGAAGAACGTGGCCGTGGCCGACGCGATCAGCGGCACGATCAGGCCCTGATAGGTGTTGAGCATCCCCAGCCGCTGCACGATCTCGTAGGAGGGCAGGATCCGCACCTCGAGCGGCAGCAGGAGTGTGGTGAAGATGACCCAGAACGCCAGCGTGGCGAACCGCATGCGGAAATAGACGATCGCATAGGCGGCCATCATCCCCAGCACGATCTTGCCGATGGCAAACCCGAACCCGAGGATCATCGAGTTCCACAGCATCTGCGTGCCGGTATTGGCGCCCGAAAACCCGTCCGCCTCGAACATCGCCTTCATGAAGTTGTCGTCGAGTTGCGTCCCGATGCTGAGGCCCGGGCCGTTGCGCATGTTCTGAAGGTCCGGAACGGAGGTCATCTGGAGGAGCATCAGCACCGGCAGGATCATCAGCGCGGAGCCTGCGACGAGGATCGCGTGGTCCACCACGGTCGCCATCTTCAATCGGCGGCGGGGCGGTTTCGACCCTGTATCGGCCTGAACCACGGGACGGACCCCGGCCCGCGATCCGGCCATCTCGGCGGCTGCGTCAGTCATGGGTGCACCCTCATGTATAATGTATCCGTTTTTCGATCAGCCGGAACTGGAACACCGTCATCGCCAGCACCAGCACCATGAGCACCACCGACTGCGCCGACGAGCCGCCGAGATCGTTGCCGCGGAAGCCGTCGACATAGACCTTGTAGACGAGCGTCATCGGGTTGTTGCTGGGCTCTCCCTTCACGATGGTGTCGACGATCCCGAAGGTGTCGAACAGCGAATAGGTGATGTTGGTGATGAGCAGGAAGAAGCCGGTCGGTGCGAGCAGCGGGAACGTCACCTCCCAGAACCGGCCCACGCCGGAGGGGTTGTCGATCAGGGCCGCCTCGCGGACCGAGCGCGGGATGGATTGCAGGCCGGAGAGGAAGAAGATGAAGTTGACCGGTATCTGCTTCCACACCGAGACGATGACCATCGCGGAGGCGGTGTCGGAATAGTCGACGCCGAGCGTGAATTCCCACCCCAGCAGGGCAAAGAAATCGGTCAGCGGACCCCAGGTCTGGTTGAACAGGATCAGGCCCATGACGCCCGCGACGGGCGGTGCCACGGCATAGACCCACATCAGCAGCGTCCGGTAGGTCTTGGCGCCCTTGATGACCTTGTCGGCCTTGACCGCCAGCAAGAGCGCGATGCCGAGCGACAGGAACGTCACGAGGCCGGTGAACCAGACGGTGAACCAGGCGGCGCGGGCGTAGGAGGTGGAGTTCCACAGCGAGGTATAGTTCTGCCAGCCGACGAAGCGACTCGCTGAATCCGAACGGATCCTGGAGGTAGAACGACGAGGTCACGGCCTCCCAGGCGGGCCAGTAGAAGAACACCACGATGATCGCCAACTGCGGCAAGAGCAGCAGGAAGGGCAACCAGCGAGTGGTGAATCCGGCACGTTTCATCGGCGACATTCTTCCGAACGAGGACCGGCGGCCACGCGCGCGGCCGCCGGTCGTGTCGAAGCGGGTTTCTTACCCTTGCGTCTGGGCAAAACGCGCCAGCAGGTCGTTGGCCTCGGCCTCGATGATCGCAAAGCTCTCGTCGACGGTCGACTCGCCGGTCAGGATGCGGCCGTATTCGCGGTTCATCACATCGCGGATCTGCACATAGAAGCCCATGCGATACCCGCGCGTGTTCTCGCCCGAGGCGAGCGAGAGTTGCTCGATCCCGATCTCGGCGGCGGGCGCCTCGTCATAATATCCGTCCGCCGTGGCCATCTCGTAGGCGGCCGTGGTGATCGGCACATAACCGGTCTCGCGGTGCCACTGATACTGGATCTCGGGTGAGGTCAGGAACTCGAAGAAGGCCGCCGTTGCCGCATTCTCCTCGTCGGACTTGCCCGACATCGCGAACAGGGCCGCACCGCCGATGAAGGTCTGCGTCGGCTCGGTGGTGATCGCCTCCCAATAGGGCAGGTAGGTGGCCGAGAACTCGAACGGGAGATCGAGTTGGCTGAGGCCGCCGAACGAGCCCGAGGAGCCGAGCCAGATCGCCACTTCGCCATTCTCGAACGGCGTCTGGTTGTCGCCCCAGGCGGCGCCGTACCAGGCGTAATACCCCTCGTCGAGCCACTCCTTGACCTTGGACCAGTGCATCTTGATCTCGGGCGTGTTGATCAGGATCTGGGTGTCGGTGCCGTCATAGCCGTTGTCGTTCGTGGCGAACGGCAGGTTGTGGCGCGAAAAGAAGTTCTCGGTGAAGATCCAGGGGCTGTGCGACTGCGACAGCGGGATGTAGCCGGCCTCGACCAGTGCGGGCGCCGTCACCGTCTCGAACTCTTCCCAGGTGACGGGCGGGGTCACGCCCGCCTCGGACAGGGCGGTCTCGTTGTAATACATGATCGGCGAGGAGGAGTTGAACGGCATCCCGATCATCTTGCCGTCGCTGTCGGCGTAGAAGTAGCGGACGCCAGAGATATAGTCCTCGATGTCGAAGGCATAGCCGTTGTCGGTCAGCAGGTCCTGAACCGGGATCGTCGCACCGGCGGCGCCGATGACGGTCGCGGCACCGGCATCGAACACCTGCACGATGTTGGGCTGCTCACCGGCGCGGAATGCCGCGATTGCGGCGGTCAGCGTTTCTTCGTAGGTGCCCTTGAACACCGGCGTGATGACGTAGTCGGACTGGCTCTCGTTGAAGGCGGTCGCGATGTTGTTCACCGAGTCGCCGAGCGCGCCGCCCATGCCGTGCCACCAGGTGATTTCGGTCTGGGCCACAGCGCCGCTGGCCATCAGGCCGAGGGCTGCCGCCGTTACGATTGAAAGTCGCGTCATATCTCGCTCCGCATTCTGGGATGCCCCCTGTGGGCAATCCGGTTTGACGCCGCAGACCCGTCCGGATCGACGCCGCCGCTTTTTCGGGCTCCGACAGGATCCCCCCTTGTCGTCACGACCGGATTACGCTGCGGCTTCTTGGGTGCCGCCGGCAGCCGGTGTGAACAGGGGCCAGCTACCCCCGCTGTGTGACGCTACGATGAAACGTCGTCGCTGTCACATAAACTCTCGGCCTGTCACAGGGTCTGCACACCGCCCCCGCGGATGCTGGCATCGGCGGCAAGGCATATCCGCAGGGACATGAGCGCGTCGTTCTGGTGGCGCGCCAGGTCGTGATCCCCGGCGATCGCGCGCAACATCCAGTCGGCCTGCGCATCGCAGAGCGCCTGGTGGCCGGGGTCGAGGTCGGTGGCGATGCGCCGGTCGCCGTCCGGGGTATGCACCAGAAGGCCGCCGACCCCGGTGTGCCCGTCGATATCCGCCGATCCGACGCTCGGCGCGTCGACGATCGACACCGACCCGCCGGGGCTGACGACGTCTTTCACGAAGAACGCCGTTTCGGACATCATCGGCCCCCACCCCGCCTCGTACCAGCCGACCGAGCCGTCGGCGAAGACCACCTGAAGCTGGCCGTAGTTGTACATTCCCTCCGGTATCTCGGCCGACAGGCGCAAGCCCATGCCCTGCACCCGGACGGGGGCCGCGTCGGTGATCTGGCACATCACGTCGACATAGTGCACGCCGCAGTCGACGAGCGGCGAGGTCGACTGCATCAGCCGCTTGTGCACCTCCCATTCCGCCCCGCTCGACTGCTGGTTCAGGTTCATGCGAAAGACATAGGGCCCGCCCAGCGCGCGGGCCTCGGCGATCAGGCGTTGCCACGCCGGATGATGCCGCAGGATATAGCCGACGCCGAGCTTGCGCCCGGTCCGCCGCGCCGCCTCGACCATCGCCCCGGCCTCGGCCGCCGTGGGGGCCAGCGGCTTTTCGGTGAACACATCCGCCCCCGCCTCCAGCGCGGCGATGGCAAAGGCGGCGTGGGTCTCGGCATGGGTGGCGATCACCACGAGGTCGGGAGAGGTCGCCATACCTGCCTCGAGGCTGCCGAACTGCGGATAGGCCATGAGGGCATCGGCAAGCGCGCGGCCCGAGCGGTTCACCAGCCCGACGATCTGCGCGTCCGCTGCGGCGTGATAGGCCAGCGCATGACTTTGCCCCATGTTGCCGACGCCGACGATCAGAACCCGGATCACGTTTGTCCCTCGAGCCGCCGCACGTCGCCGATCCGCACCGGCGCCCCGGTCGTTCGCGACCGGATCGCGGCAAAGGTCAGGGCGAGGCTGGCGAGGTTGCCCGCCGCGCCATTCTCCGGCTCGGTCCCGTCCTCGATCGCGCACAAGAGCGCGCCCATCGCGCCGCGAAAGCCGTCGTTGAACCATGTCCCGGTCAGGGCGGGCCGTGCCGCGCCCGCCGCCGTGGTCAGCGTCACGACCTGCGCGCCGAGGTTCGGCCCCTCGCTCGACAGGCTCCCCGCCGTGCCCGTCACCTGCGTCGTATCCCGCGCGCCGTGCCGTGCCGCCCCGTCGAAGATCAGCGCCGCCTGCCCGCCGTCGAACCCGACCAGCGCCTGCCCGATCAGCGGCACCTCCGCCACCTGACCGCGCGCGCGCGTCGCATCGGCAAAGACCCATTGCGCGCGGTCGCCGATGAGGCTCGCCACGAAATCGAACCAGTGGACGCCGAAGTCATAGAGGATGAGGTCGGCGATCCACCCGTATTCCGTGCCCGCGACCCAGCCGTGGTCCCAGTGCACCTGCGCCGCAATCCCCGTCACCTCGCCCAGATGCCCGGCCCGGACCGCGCCCCGCATCCACGCCATGTGCGGCGCCCAGCGGCCGTTCTGGTTCACCGCGAGGGTCACGCCCCGCGCGCGGGCCAGCGCCACCAGCGCTGCCCCCTCGTCGAGGTCGGTCACGAAGGGCTTCTGGCTCAGCACGTGCTTGCCCGCCTCGAGGGCGGCGCGGATCAGCGGCACCCGCTCGGCGGGATGCGGGGTAATGTCCACGACGTCGATCGAGGGGTCGGCCAGCAGGTCGGCGGCGTCCGACATGATGCGGGCGTCGGGGAAGTATTCGTCGCGCCGCGCCTCGGCCCGCGACAGCGTGCGGTTGCAGATCGCCGCCACCTCCCATCCCGCCGCGCGATAGGCGTCCAGATGGCTCGCCGCGATGCCACCCGCGCCGATCAGGCCGATGCGGGGGCGCCAGGAACGGGGGGCGGGCGGCAGATAGTCGATATCGGGCGCCGCGACCTCGGCGACCGCCATGCCGCGCAAGGCAAAGGTGTCGGTATCGGGCATCGCCTCGGTCATGGCAGCAACTCCAGCGTCCGCTTTTGCGCCGCCGAGGCCGCCGCCGTATCGACGATGCGCTGTGCGGTCAGGCAGAGCGCGGGGTCGAGCGGGCCGCCGACCGCCTCGCCGCGCGCCAGACAGCCCAGCACATACTCGATCCCGTTGCGCGCGCCCTCGGGCAGCGGATCGACCGCGACGGGCGTCGGGCGCGGCTCTGCGCGGGTCTGCACCGTCACGTGGTCGGCGTAATCGGGACTGGCGATGGTGCCGTCCGATCCGACGAAGGTGAACCCGCAGGTCGGCTGCGGCTGGATCGTCCAGGGATCGGTGAAGGTGCCCCAGCGCGTCTCCATCCGGCTGAGGCCCGACGCGTAGCGCAGGACCGTCACCGAATGCTGGTCGACCTCGATGCCCGGGGTCTCGTCGATCACGCTCGTCACCTCGACCGGCGCCTCACCGCCGCGATACCAGGTGCCCAGCGTCGCGCCATAGCCGAGGTAGTCCAGCAGACTGCCGCCACCGCTGGCCCTGCGATACCACCAGCTTTCCGGTTTCTGCCGCTCCACCTCCTCCGGCGTCACCTCGACCTTGTCGGCCAGATGCCAGAGGGGTCCGCGGTTCCCGTCGTAGAAATGCACCTCGCGCAGCGTGCCGATCACGCCCTCGTCGATCAGGCGCTTGGCGGTCCGGTGGCTCTCGACCCAGGCGAGGGGCCAGTTGATGGCGAGCGTCCGGCCCGCCCGCTCCATCGCCGCGATCATCCGGCGGGCGTCGGCAGCACTCGACGCAAAGGGCTTTTCCACGAAGACATGCAGACCCGCCGCCGCCAGCCGTTCGGTCATCGCGGCATGATCGGCGGTGGCGCAGCACAGGATGGCAAGGTCGGCGCCGACGCCGAGGCAGGCGTCGAGATCGGTGAACAGCCGGTCGGCGGGCACCGCGAAGGTCGCCGCAGCCCCGGCCATGCGCGAAGGCTCCGGATCGTAGAGGCCCGCGATCTCGGCGTCCGGATGGGCGTGCACCATCCGCAGGAGGTCGCCCATGTGCATGTGATCGAAACTAATTCCTACGACGCGAAACATCCCCGCCCCTCCCTAATTCTGGTCCGTCAGCCGCATGTAGATCGTCGTCACCGCCAGGATGATGAGGCCGAAGAGGATCAGCCGCGCCCCCTCGGGCATCTTCATCAGCGTCAGCAGCGTGCCGAGGACCGTGAGGATGAGCGCGCCGAGGATCGTGCCGGCATAACCGCCGCGCCCGCCGAAGATCGAGGTGCCGCCGATGACGGCGGCGGCGACCGAGGGCAGCAGGAGCGGGTTGACGAGGCTGAGCGACGGCGCCTTGATGAGGCCGACATAGAGAAGGCCGGTGACGCCCGCGATCAGGCCCGACAGCGCATAGAGCGCGAGCAGCACCTGCCAAGAGCGCACGCCCGAGATCCGCGTCGCGCGGTCGTTCGAGCCGAGCGCATAGAGGAGCCGCCCGAACCCGGTGCGCCGCTGCGCCCAGATCACCAGTGCCGCAAACGGCACGAACAGCAGCAGCGCATTCGGCCACCCCGCCGTCCGCCCGGTGCCGAGCCAGGCGAGGCCGTCGGGCACCACCGATCCGGTGGCGATGACGAACCGCTGATAGACCTGAAGGCAGCCGGTCCCGACGAGGCCGGTCCCGAGCGTCATGATGAGCGGGTGCACGCCCGCGAACGCCACGCCGACGCCGTTCACGAGGCCCATGAGGATCGGGGGCACGAGGCCGATACAGATCGCCAGCGGCACGCCCATCACCGGCACCTGCGTCGCCATCACGAAGGCCGCGATGGTCGCTGCCACCGCCGCCGAAAGGTCGATCCCGCCGGTCAGCATCGTCAGCGTCTGGCACGCCGCCAGCATCGCGAGTGGGATTGCGAACTTCACCATGTTGGCCAGCCACCGTTGGTTCACGATGCCGGGCGTCATGTATTCGAGGACGGCGAGCAGCGTCAGCAGCAGCACGACCAGCGGGACAAGCGGATAATCCCCCAGAAACCGCAGGATGCGCCGACCTATCGGATCGTCTTGCGTGACCGCATCGCTCATGTCCGCTTCCCCCTCAATGCGATCACGCCGCCCAGCATCACCACCGCCACCATGATGAGACCCTCGACGATTGTCGCCACGTTCGGGTCGACCGACAGCAGCGTCAGGTCGAGGCGCACCAGCCGCAGGATGAACACCGCAAGGATCGGCCCCAGCAACCCGCCCTTGCCGCCGCCCAGCACCACGCCACCGAGGACGACCGCCGCGACGCTCGCCATCAGGTAGGGGCCCGGCGTCGGCTCGCCGTTGCCGGTCGCGAGGGTGAGCGCGAGGCCGCCCATCGCGGCGAAGAGGCCGCAGATCGCATAGGCCAGGATCCGGGTCGCCGCGATGTTCACGCCCGACCGATAGGCAGCAAGCTCGTGACTGCCCATCGCATAGATCGCGAGACCCGGTTTCGAGCGTTTCAGCGGCACCCAGACGAGGGCCACCGCGACCGCCAGCACGACGAAGGCGCGCGGCAGCCAGTCCACGACGAAGGGCCCGACGAGCATGGCGCGCAACCACGCCGCCGACGATCCGCCCGGCGCGTTGAGGATCAACAGCGCCGTCCCCTCCCAGACGAAGAGCATCCCCAGTGTCACCACGATGTCGGGCACCCGGCTGAACACGATCAGCGCGCCGTTGATCGCGCCCATGCCGATGCCGACGCAGAGGACAAGGCCCACCACCGGCAACGCCATGCTGGGCGCCGCCCCGTCCATCAGGACCGCCGCCGTCACGCCCGCGACCGCCATCATCGAGGCGACCGACAGGTCGATGCCGCCGCCGATCACCACGACCGCCATCGCCGCCGTGGCGAAGGCGAACGGCAGCGTCGCGCGTGCGAGGCTGTCGAGGCCCGAGACGCCGAACTGCGGCTGGATGACCTTGGTGAAGGCGAGCAGGAGCACGAGGCCGACGAAGAGCGCCGCGACCCAGCCGTGACGGGAGAGCGCGCGGCCCATCAGGCGGGCGCCTTGGCAAGGACCGGCTTGTCGGGCACCGGCTTGCCGTCGCGCGCCAGACCGTAGGCGGCGCGCATCAGCGTCGGCTCGTCGGCGTCGGCCGCCTCGATCACGTCGACCACAGCCCCGTTGAAGATGACGACCGCCCGGTCGCAGGCGCTCGGCACCTCGGCGAGTTCGGACGTATAATAGAGGACCGCCGCCCCCTGTTCGGCCAGTTCACGGACCAGCAGGTAGATCTGCCGCTTGGTCCGCACGTCGATGCCGCGTGTCGGGTCGAAGAGGAGGAGGGTCTCGACGCCGCGTGCGATCCAGCGCCCGATCGTCACCTTCTGCTGGTTGCCGCCCGACAGCCGCTGCACCTCGCCCTGCGCGCGGGTGTCGATCTGAAGGCGCTCGACGGCGCTACGCACCTTGTCGGCCTCGCGCCGCATCCGAATGGCGCCCCAGTGGCGCGGCCGGGCGAGAAGCGGCAGGGCGATGTTCTCGTGGACCGACCGCTGCATGCACAGACCCTGCGCGCGGTCGCCCGGGACATAGGTCAGGCCGCGCCCGATGGCCTCGGCCGGGTGCCGGAACGATGCGGCGTGACCGTCCACCTCGAGGGTGCCACCCGTGGCGCGACGCAGGCCCGCCAGCACCTCGAAGAGTTCGTCCTGCCCCTGTCCCTCGAGGGCGACGACACCCAGAACCTCGCCCGGGTGCATGTCGAACGACACGTCGCGCAGTTTCGGCGCACTCGCGAGATGCCGGACGCGCAGGCGCGGCGTGCCGACGGGTCTAGAGCTGCGTTCGCGCGCGGCAGGACCGTCGCCGAGGGCCGCGCCCAGCATCAGTTCCACCACCTGCTCCTCGACCCCCGGCGTCACTGGCAGGTCGCCAACCGTCGCACCGTCGCGCAGGACCGTGGCGTGGTCGCAGATCTCGGCGATTTCGGTGAACCGGTGCGAGATATAGATGACGCCGAGGCCCCGGTCCGCGGCGGCCCGCACCACGCGCAGCACGTTGGCGACGAGGTCGGTCGGCAAGGCCGCCGTCATCTCGTCAAGGAGCAGCACATCGGGTCCGCTCGCCAGCGCCCGCGCCAGATCGAGGATCCGCAGCGTCGCCAGCGGCAGGGAGCCGACCATGTCGTCCGCCTGCAATCCCTCGATCCCGAGGTCGCGGACGAGGGCCATCACCGCGTCCAGCGGCGTGCCGGTCAGCCGCAGATTGTCCGCCACGTCGAGGTCGGGGATCAGCGACGGCTCCTGATAGACCGGCACCAGCCCCGAGGCCCGCGCCTGCGCAGGGGAACCCACGCGCCGCTCTGTCCCCTTGATCCGCACGGTGCCGCCGGACGCCTTCAGGGCACCGGTCAGGATCTTCACGAAAGTCGACTTGCCCGCTCCGTTGGCACCCATGAGCGCCACGATCTGTCCCCGCCGCAGCGTCAGCGCCGCATCGCGCAGCGCCACCACCGCGCCGAAACGCCTGGAGACGCCCCGCGCCTCGAGCAAGGGTGTGTCGTCGGTCATCCGGTCCGCCTGCCCCGTAGGATGGGGTTTCCCCCCATCGTCGCGACCGGCCCCGAACCCCGGGACCGGCCTGAATAGACCCTGATCGGGCGGTTTACTCGCCCGGACCGGCGCAGGCGATGATCTCGTCCATCGTATAATCCGTCCACCCCGGGATCGAGACCGAGACCGGCCATTCGGGGTCGAGGTTCGGGTTCTGCGCCGCCTCGATGAGGGCCATCCCCTCGGGGTCGTTGTTGGCCCAAAGCGACGGGTCGACCAGCACGGTATTGCTCTCGGGCAGCTCGCCGTTCAGGATCTGCACCGCCAGCGTCACGCCCGCACCGCCGATCGAGCCGGGGTTGGTCACGGCAGCCCCCGTCAGGCCCTCGACGCTCGCGAGCTGGCCCACGAACCCGGCGTTGTCGGCGCCGACGATGGGGACCAGTTCCGCATCCGATTCGAGGAAGGCATCGACGATCACGTTGTCGATGCCGCTCGTCCAGACGCCGCCGAACGGGATACCGGTGGCGAGGAAGTCCAGCATCTGCTGCTTGCCCTGGTCCTGCTGCCAGCCGGTAAAGACCTCGTGGACGACCTCGATGCCCGGATGCTCGGCCAGTGCGCGCTGGAACCCGGCGTCGCGGTCGTTGTCGGCACCGGCGCCTGCCGCACCGCGCATGTAGACGACGCCGCCCTCGCCGCCCATCTGCTCGAACAGCCAGGAGGCGCCGAGGTAGGCGTATTCTTCCTGGTTGTTCGACAGGATATAGGCGCCCTCGGCGGTCACGGCCTGGTCGACGGCAACGACGACGATGCCTGCGGCGATCGCCTCTTCGATGGCCGAGTTGATCCCCTCCGAGTTCGAGGGGTTCACCACGATGGCATCCACCCCGGCCTGAATGAGGTTGCGGATATCCTCGAGCTGGCCCGCCGCGTCGGTGTTGCGGTGCGCGATGTTCAGGCTCGCCACGTCGCCCGAGACGAGGGCCTGCGCTTTCATCGCGCAGACCATCTCCTCGCGCCAGCCATTACCCTGCACGGTGTTGCTGATGCCGATGACATAGCCACCATGCGCCTCGGCAAAGGCGGTGGTGCCCAGCAGTGCGACCGTGGCCGCGGTTCCAAGTATCTGTCTCATGTAGTATCCTCCCAGATTGTGAAAACGTGCCTGACCCTACTTGATATACGGGCTCAGGATATCGCGCGCGAGGCAGAAGCCGCGCTTGATCTTGTCGTCGGTGCCCTCGAAATCGCGGTCCTCGTGTTCGATGATGACCGCGCCGTCATAGCCCGTCCGGTAAAGCTGCCCGAAGAAATCGCCCCAGTCCACATCCCCCAGACCGCACAGGCGCGGTATCTGCCAGCCGATGCCCGCCGAGAGGATGCCCCGTTCATAGAGGCCGTCGCGGTCGATCATCAGATCCTTGGCGTGGACATGGGCGAAATGGGGACCGAATTCGCGCATGAAGCGGCCCTGATCGATCATCTGGAGGACGAGGTGGCTGGGGTCGAAATTCATGCCGACGCCCTCCCATGTCTCGAGAATCCGGCGCCAGATGCGCGGGCTGTAGGCGATGTTGTGCCCGCCCGGCCATTCGTCGGCGGAAAAGATCATCGGGCAGTTCTCGAACGCCAGCGTCACGCCGGCGTCCCGCGCATGGGCGACGATAGCGGGGAAAATCGTCTCTGCACGGGCCCAGTTCTCGTCCACACCCAGCGCGCGGTCGCCGCCGACAAAGGTGTTGACGACCGGCACGCCCATCAGACCGGCGGCGGTGATGACCTTCTTTAGGTGCCCGAGGACTTCCTCGCGGTGATCGGCATCCCGGTGCAGCGGGTTGGGATAATAGCCCAGCGCGGAAATCTCGATGCCCTTGCCTCCGATCTCCGCCGCGATCTCCTGCGCCCGCCCCTTTTCCAGACCATCCACGTCGATGTGGCTCGTCCCCGCATAGCGCCGCGCCTCGCCGCCCGCGGCGGGCCAGCACGCAACCTCGAGGGCGCTCATCCCGTTTTCCGCCGTCCAGTCGGCCACCTCGGTCAGCGGCGTCCCCTCGAACGGGGCGGTGAGTAGTCCCAGCCTCATCGCATCCTCCTGTCATTCGACCTCGCGGCGCGAACGCCCGTCCCCCCGTCGCCAGCCTCACGCAACCGAATAGCCGCCGTCAACCGCGATGCAGGCACCGGTGATGAACGCGGCGGCGGGCGAGGCGAGGAACAGGACCGTTCCGGCAATGTCGTCCGGCTCTCCCCACCGGCCAAGTGGCGTGCGCGCCGCGACGTTCGCAACGTGGACCGGGTCGGTCCGGCTGCGCGCGCTCTGTGCGGTCACGATGAACCCCGGCGCCACCGCATTGACGCGAATCCCGTCCTCCGCCCAGGCGATGGCGAGCGATTTGGTCAGTTGCGCCACCGCCGCCTTGCTCGCGCCGTAGGCCGGGTTCTTCGGGCTGCCGAAACTGGCGTACATCGACGCGATGTTGATCAGGCTGCCGCCCTGCGCCGCCAGCAAGCCGTGGAATGCCTCGGCGACGCGAAACGTGCCGTGCAGGTTCACGTCTACCACCTTCGCAAAGAAATCGGGCGCCATCTCTTCGCCGCGCGCGGTGATGGCGGCACCGTTGACGACGACATCCATCCGCGAAAACGTCTCTGCGCAGGCCCGAACGGTGTCTCCGTCGGTCACGTCGAGCTGCACATAGGCGAACCGCCCACGGTCTTCCTCGGCGGGTTCCGCCTCGGCGCCGGTGATCGTGACGGCCGCGCCCGCGTCCTGGAACGCCCGCGCGATGGCCGCCCCGATCCCGGCCTTGCTCGCCCCCACGACGAGCACCGCCTGACCCGCAAAGTCGAATGTCACCGCCCCCATCGCCTTCCCCCTGCCAAAGATCACGCTGGAATACTGCCACCGAAATGGCGGGGGAAAAAGGCCCCGACCGTCGCCAGCGCCGCCGCCTTGCCGGCGTCGAGCGCCGCGGTCGTCGGCGCCGTCATCATCTCGAGCCAGAGGCCCTCGGACAGGCAGCGCAGCGCGCGCGCCACCACCTCGGCGCGCAGATCATAGCCGCCGTCTTCGATGACCGCCCGGCACAGGTCCACGATCAGGGCGCCATAGGCCGCGTCGTTGGCGCCGCATTTGGCCTGATACATCGGCTTGCTCTGCGCCTCGCCCCAGAAGGCGCACCAGGCAGACAGACGGTCGGCGGTGCAAAGGGCCGGTTCGAAATCGGCGACGATCAGGGCGCGCAGGCGGTCCGCCGCACCGGGCCCGGCGGCGTCCAGGGCGCGCGTCCAGTTCTGGCGGTATTCTCCGGCCAGATAGTCGAGCGTCTCGGTCAGCAGGATCTGTTTCGACGTGAAGTGGAAGTTCACCATGCCATGCGACACGCCCGCCTGCCGCGCCACGGCGGCGAGCGTCGTGGCCGCATAGCCGTGCGCGGCGATGACCGAAATCGTGGCCTCGATAAGCTGCGTGCGCCGCACCGCGCGGCTTGCCTTGCGTGGAACAGGTGCGTCGACGGGGGTGTCGGTGCCGATGGCTCTACCCTCTTGTGTGATGTCGCGCCTTCGACGTTGCCGTTGACAGCTTGCCGAAGTTTCCTCCATTCTGACTGAACAGTCAAAATGTTTCCAGTCCAAAGGCTCTCCCATGACCACTCGTCCGCTTGCCCGATCCAATGCGCAATTCACCAAGGCGCTGAAACGCCTGCCGCTGGGGGTGGCGTCTTCGTTCCGCTATTGGGGCGAGGACCGGACGATCTATGTGAAAAGGGGCAAAGGCGGGCGGATCTGGGACATCGACGACAACGAATATGTCGACTACCGCCTCGGCTACGGCCCGGCGATCCTCGGCTACGCAGACGCGCGTGTGGACGAAGCCGCCCGCCGCGGCATGGACGTCGGGGGCGTATTTGCCCTCTCGACCGAGGCGGAACTGCGCGTTGCCGACCGCATCGCGGGCATGGTGCCGGGCGTCGATCTCGTGCGCTATTCCAACTCGGGCACCGAGGCGGTGATGGCCGCCCTGCGGCTGGCGCGCGCGCACACCGGACGCGAGAGCTATCTGCTGGTCGAAGGCGGCTACCACGGTCTCTTCGACGCGGCGATGTGGATGGCCAACGTCGAGGACTGGGACGCCAGCCAGAACCGCGACCCCGAGGTGGTGGCCTATTCGGCGGGCATCCCGCAGGAGTTGAAGACCCTCGCCCACCTCGTCCCGATGAACGACCTCCAGCGGCTGGAAGACACGTTCAAGGCGCATGGGTCCAGCATGGCCGCCATGCTGATCGAGCCGATCCAGGGCAATTGCTGCGCCATTTCGGCGACGCCGGAATATGTGAAGCTGGCCCGCAAGCTCTGCGACGATTACGGCGTCCTTCTCATCATCGACGAGGTGAAGACCGGGTTCCGTGTTGGCAAGGGCGGCATCCAGAAGCTGATGGGCGTGATCCCCGACATCTCGACCTTCGCCAAGGCGATGGGCAACGGATACCCGATCGCCGCCATCGGCGGGCGAGAAGAGATCATGCGTACCTTCGACTACGGCAAGGCCGCGCATGGCGGCACCTATACCGCCCACTCGGTCAGCATCGCCGCCGCCGAGGAAACCCTGCGCATCCTCGACGAGACCACGGCGCTCGAAACCATCGCCACCTATGGTGCGAGCCTGAAACAGGGCATTGGCGACATCCTCGACGCGCGGAACATCGTCCATTCCTTCACCGGCCACGACGCGATGTTCGGCCTCTTCTTTCGCGCCACGCCGCCTGACAACTACCGCGACTGGAAGAAGTCGGACTACACCTTCTACGACACGATGGCCTATCACCTGCACGACCTCGGCGTGATCGTCGAACCCGACAGCCGCGAGCCATGGTTCATGTGCGAGGCACACGATGCGTCCTGCCGCGACGATACGCTGAAAGCGGTCGAAAAGGCCGTCGACCTGACGCTCGAGCAACTGGCCGCTGCGTGACCTACGACGCGATCATCGCGGGCGGGGGCCACAACGGTCTGGTGGCCGCGTGCTATCTCGCCCGTGCCGGCCTCTCGGTGGTGGTGGTGGAAAAGAACGACTGGGTCGGGGGGGCAGCGGTTTCCCGCAATCTGGCGGGGGACGTGACCTATTCCAACTGCTCCTACGTCTGCTCCCTCTTCCGCCCCGAGATCATGCGCGATCTGGAATTGCCGAAATATGGCTTGCAGGTGCTGCCCTACGAAGGCGGCGCGGTCCTGACGGAGGACGGCGGCTATCTGGGGATGAACCGCCACCACGACATCAACCGCCGCGAATTCGCGCGCCATTCGCCCCGCGACGCCGAGGCCTACGACCGCTATTCCCGCGACATCATGCGCCACTGCCGGTTCATCCGGCCGCTGCTGATGCGCACTCCGCCCGATCCCGCCCGCTTCCGGCCCCGCGATCTGGCGGAACTTGCCTATCTGGGCCGCAAGGTCATGGAGATGTCCGAGACCCAGATCAGCGACATGGTGCGGTTCTGGACCATGTCGATCTCGGACTTCCTCGACGAATATTTCGAGAGCCCGGTCATCAAGGCCTACATGGCCGTCTCGGCGATCATCGGCACGGCGCTGGGGCCGATGTCACCGGGGTCCGCCTATGTCCTGCTGCATCACTACATGGGCGACGTGGACGGCAACGTCGGCGCCTGGGGGTATGCGCGCGGCGGCATGGGGTCGATCTCCGAGGCGCTGAAGGCGTCGTTCCTCGCCTCCGGTGGCGAGGTCCGGGTCGGGTCCGGCATTGCCCGCATCCGCACGGCAGGCGGGCAGGCGACAGGAGTGGAACTCGAGGACGGCACGGTCCTGAAGGCGCGGCGCGTCATCTCCAGCATGGACGTCAAGCGCACGTTCCTGAAATGCGTCGATGCCGCCGACCTGCCGGGCGAGTTCGTGACCTCGGTGCGCAACTTCAAGACCCGCGGATCCTCGGGCAAGCTGAACATCGCGCTCGCCTCTGCCCCGGTCTTCCCCGCCCTGCCCGAAGGATCGCCCATGATCCGCGGCGACCTGCATTTCACCGACTCCATCCCCCGGATGGAGCGCGCCTACGACGACTGGAAGGCCGGTCATTTCAGTGCCGACCCGTTCCAGGACGCGATGGTCCCGACGATGATCGACCCGACGATGGCCCCACCGGGTCAGCACTTCATGTCCTGTTTCGTGCAATATGCCCCGCCAAAGATCGCGGGCGCCGACTGGACCGACGCGGACCGCGATGCCTTCGGCGCCACCTGCCTGGACCAGATCGAGGCCTATTCGCCGGGGTTCCGCGACCGCGTCCTGCATGTCGAGGTGCGCACGCCGCGCGAACTCGAGGCCGAGGTCGGCCTGACCGAGGGCAACATATTCCAGGGCGAGCTGACCTTCGACCAGCTCCTCTTCAACCGCCCCGTGCCGGGCTATGCGCAGTATCGCACGCCCATAAAGGATCTGTGGCTCTGCGGTTCGTCCACGCACCCCGGCGGCGGCGTCATGGGGGCGCCGGGGCGCAATGCCGCCGCCGAGGTGCTGCGCGATATCCGCAAGACCACCGACATGCGGGACGCCTATGCCGTCCTCTGACGCCATAATCATCGGCGCCGGGCCGAACGGCCTCGCCTGCGCTGTGGCCCTCGCGCAGGACGGGCAGGGCGTCACCCTGATCGAGGCGGCGGCCCACACCGGCGGCAGTGCGGCGGTCTCGCACCTGCTCACCGGCCTCGACCCGCGCGTCGCCCGCGCCATGGGCCTCACCCCGTCGGTGCTCGGCCTGCGGCCCCTGCCGACGGTCGCCCTCGACGCGGACGGCAATCACCTGACGCTGGACGGTGCCGCGACGAACAGCCCCGACGCCGCCGCCTGGGCCGCGCTGCACTCCCGCCTCGACCGTTTCGCCCGCGCCCTCGCGCCGTTCCGCGCGATGACGCCGCCGCACCTCAAGGGTCCGGGGAACGAGACGCTGAAACTCGCCCGCCTCGGCCTCGGCGTGCGCGGCATGGGCAAGACCGAGTTCCGCGAGCTTCTGCGGATGATCCTCATCAACGTGGCCGATGTCCTCGAGGACAATCTGACCGACGACCGCCTGATGGGGGCGGTCGCCTTCGACACGACGCTTGGCGCCTGGCTCGGCCCGCGCTCGCCCAATTCGCTGATATTGCTGCTCAACCGGATGGCGCAGGACGCGCCCTGCTGGCCTGCGGGGGGCATGGGCGCCGTGGCGGCGGCGATGACCCGCGCGGCAGAGGCGGCGGGTGTCGCGGTCCTGACCGGCACGCCGGTCGCCAAGGTGCTCGTCCGCGATGACCGCGCCTTCGGTGTGGAGCTTGCCGACGGCACGGTCCATTTCGCCAAGCATATCGTCTCGGCGATCCACCCGCGCACGACGCTGGAAACCCTCGTCGGCCCGGCACACCTCGACACCGGCACCCTGCGCCGCAGTCGCAACATCCGCTCGCGCGGGGCGGCGGCGACCCTGCACCTGACGCTGTCGGGCGCGCCAGACCTGCGCGGCGCCGAGCCCCTATCCCGTTTCGTCGTCGCCCCCTCGGTCCGCGCGGTGGAGGAGGCATGGAACGCCGTGAAATACGGCGAGGTGCCCGCGCGTCCGGTGATGGAGTTCCTGCTGCCTGCCGCCCTCGACGCCACCCCCGGCCCGCAGACCCTCTCGGCCATCGTGCAATTCGCGCCACACGACCCCGCCGACCGCGAGGCGGCGCGGGCGCGGATGCTGGCAAACACGCTCACCGTTCTCGAGGATCACCTCCCCGGCCTCCGCGCGCTGGTCACGGACGCGCGCCTCGCGATGCCTTACGACATCGAGGCGCAGACCGGCATGATTGGGGGCAACTGGCATCACGGCGAACTGGCGGTGGAGCGGATGCTGTTCCTGCGCCCGATCGTCGGTGCCGCGCACTACGCGAGCCCGCTGCCCGGCCTCTGGCTCGGCTCTGCGGGCACGCATCCGGGCGGCGGGGTCAACGGCGCGGCGGGATGGAACGCGGCGCAGGCGCTGATCCGGGCGGTGCGGCCATGAAGGGGCTTTTCGACAAACCCCTTCTCCAGACGCCGTTCCACAAGCGGATCGCGAAGGCGAACGTCCTGAACGAATGGGGCGCCTGGGGCGGCTATACCACCGCGCTGGCGGTGCAGGACGCCGAGATGGAATACACCGCCATCCGCAATGCCGCCTCGGTCTATGACCTCTGCCCGATGGTGAAATACCGCATCGCCGGGCCGGACGCCTGCGCCTATCTGGATCGTCTGACCGTGCGCAACGTCGGCAGACTGCCGCGCGGCGCGGTGCATTATACAATCTGGTGCGACGACGCGGGCAAGGTGCTGGACGACGGCACCCTGTTCCATATGCCAGACGGCAGCTACCGCCTCTGCTGTCAGGAGCGGCACCTGCCATGGCTGCTCGACGCCGCGTTGGGGTTCGACGTGACGGTCGCCGAGGTCACGACCGCCATCGCCGCCCTGTCGCTGCAAGGCCCCTGCTCCGCCTCGGTCCTGCGCGCCATCGGCTTCGACATCGACGCGCTGAAACCGTTCCGCATCATCGAGGTGCCGTTCGACGGCGGCACCCTCACCATATCCCGCACCGGCTTTACCGGCGATCTGGGCTATGAACTCTGGACCGCGTCCGCCCATGCGCTGCCCCTCTGGGATGCGCTCATGACCGCCGGTGAACCCTGGCACATCCGCCCCATCGGCACCGCCGCCCTCGATCTCGCCCGGATCGAGGCCGGGTTCATCGTCGCGGGCACCGATTTCGTGCCCGCCGAACAGGCGCTGCGCGAGGACCGCGTCCGCTCTCCGTTCGAGCTGTCGCTCGACTGGATGATCGACTGGGACAAGGGCCATTTCAACGGCCGCCGCGCGCTGCTGGCGGAACGCGAGGGCAAGACCTCGCAATGGTCGCTCGTCGGCCTCGACATCAACAGCAACGTCTCCGCCGAGGGCTCGCTGCTTTATGCCAAGCAGAAAACCGAGGTCGGCTTCGTCACCTCCGCCGCGTGGTCGCCGTCGGCAAAGCGGTCGGTCGCGCTGGCGCAGGTCAGGCGCGGCACCCGTGCGGACACGCTCTGGGTCGAGGTCTATGCCCTGCGCGAACTGCAATACGTGAAACTGATGCTGAAGGCCGAGGTGGTGCCGCGCCCCTTCTTTGCGCCCGCCCGCCGCCGCGCCACCCCGCCCGGAGTGTTCTGATGGATACGCTGCATTCCCCCGAAAGCCCGCTCCTCGACCATTGCCCCGCCACCCTGCCGCGCGCCGCCTATGTCGATCCCGACTGGTTCGCGCGGGAGGAACGGGCGATCCGGGCGCGCGAATGGGTCCATGTCGGGCGCCGCGATGCCTTTGCGCCGGGTCATGCGCACCGGCGTGAGATCGCGGGACATCCGATCCTGATCGTCCGGCAGGGCGACCATGTCCGCGCCTATCACAACCTGTGCCGTCATCGCGGCGCCGAACTCTGCGCCGATGACGACACCCGGATCGGCGCCCGCCTCACCTGCCCCTATCACGCGTGGACCTATGCCGCCGACGACGGCCGCCTGCTGTCGACGGCACATGCCACGCCGACGGCGGATTTCGACCGGGCGGCGCATGCGTTGCTGCCGGTGCATACCCACGTGTGGAACGGCTTCGTCTTCGTCTGCTTGGCCGGCGACCCGCCCGCCTTCGCCCCGGACCTCGGCACCGATGCCCTCGACCATTGGCCGATGGAGGGGCTCATGGTCGGGCACCGGACCGAGACGCGCGTTGCCTGCAACTGGAAGGTGTTCTGGGAGAACTACAACGAGTGCCTGCATTGCCCCGGCATCCACCCCGAACTCTCGGCGTTGGTCCCGGTTTATGCGCGCGGCGTGATGACCCCTGCCGAGACGGCGCAGCCCCCCGAGGGCCCTACCCTGCGCGCCGGCGCGCAAAGCTGGACGATCTCGGGCGCCCCCTGCGGGCCGACCTTCCCCGGGCTGACGCCGCAGGAACGCGCCGAGGGGCACCGGTTCGTGACGCTCTATCCGACGATGTTCATCGTCGCCCACGTCGACCACGTCCGCGCCGTCACGGTCACGCCACTCGACGCCACGACGACGCACCTGACCGCCGAATGGCTGTTCGCGCCCGCGACGCTCTCGACGCCCGGTTTCCGGCTGACCGACGTGACCGACTTCGCCACCATGGTCATGGCCCAGGACGCCGCCGCCTGCGAGATGAACCAGCGCGGCCTCGCCTCGCCCGCGTTCACCCGCGGCACGCTGATGCCGCAGGAATTCGACGTGCGGAACTTTCACCGCTGGGTGACGGAACGGCTCGATTCGATGGAGGATACGCCATGACCGTCAACATCACTGTGCCTGCCGATTGGGACCGGCGCGGCCTGCCGGGCTGGACATACAGCTCGCCCGCGCTCTTCGACCTCGAGAGGCAGCACATCTTCCTCACGCACTGGCACGTCGCGGGACACATCTCGGACGTGGCAGGCCCGGGCGACTGGATCACCTTCGACATGCTGGGCGAACGCGCGCTGATCCTGCGCGGACAGGACGGCGTGTTGCGCGCATTCCACAACCTGTGCCGCCATCGCGGCGCGCGGGTCGTCGACGGGGCGCAGGGGACGTGCCGCGCGACCCTCGTCTGTTCGTTCCACGGCTGGGTCTACAACACCGACGGCACCCTGCGCGGCCCGGCGCGGCCCGAGACCTTCGGCGACATGGACCCGGCCGGTTTCGGCCTGAAACCGATCGAGATCGAGGTCTTTCACGGCTTCGTCTTCCTGCGCTTTTCTCCCGGCCCACAGCCTGCCGTCGCCACCCTGCTCGCCCCGTTCGGGGCCGATTTCGCCGCCTACGACACGGAGGCCCTCTTGCCCGCAAGCGTGTCGGACGGCCATTGGCAGAGCACCCTGCCGGTGAACTGGAAATCGGTGCGCGACGTCGACAATGAGGGCTATCACGTCGCCATGGCGCACCCCGGGTTGCAGGAACTCTATGGCCGCACCTATGTCGACCTGTTCCACCCGGACGGTCTGTCCTCGTCGCACGCCACGTTCGGCGACGTGCCGGGGCGCGGCTGGTCGGTGCGGCACTACGTGAAGCACGCGCCCGAGCAGGCGGACCTGCCGCCGCACCTGCGCCGTGCCTGGACCTACTACGGCATGTTCCCGTCGTCGGTCTTCGCCTTCACGCCCGAAGGGGCGCAATATTATCAGGACGTGCCCCTCGGCCCGAACGACACCGCGCAGCGCGGCCGCATCTACCGCCGCCCGCACGAAACGCGCGCGGCGCGGCTGGCGCGGTATCTCGCCTGCCGGATCGACCGCGAGACGAGCGACGAGGATCGGCAACTGTCGATCTGGTCGAACGAATCGATGAAATCCTCGGCCTTCGAGGGATTTCACCTGTCCGACCTCGAATACGGCGTTCGCGCCCATCACGACCGGATCCGCGCCATCCTGCCGGTCGTGACCCTCGGGGACGCCCCTCCGGAGGCACACCTGGCGCGGATCAACGAGGAATTACTTTGGGGTTCCGACAAACCGCAGTAGCCTTGAGCAATTGCCGATGAACATTCAGGGAGACCACCAGATGATGAAACTCACCCGACGCGCCACGCTCGCCGCCATGGGCAGCACGCTGGCCACGCCGTTCGTCCGCCCGTCCTGGGCACAGGCCGGCACCGTGAACGTCTACAACTGGTCCGACTACATCGGCGAGACGACGTTGCAGGACTTCGAGACGGAAACCGGAATCGGCGTCGTCTATGACCTCTATGCCTCGGCCGAAGAGATGCAGGCCAAGATGCTTGCCGGGTCCACCGGCTACGACGTCGTGCTGATGGCCGGCATTTCGATGCCGCTGTTCAACGAGGCGGGCATCTACCAGAAGATCGACCGCAGCAAACTCACCGGCTGGGACAACCACAACCCGCGCCTGATGGAAATCCTCTCCCGTTGGGATCCCGGCGTGGAACACTCCATGCCCTACATGTGGGGCTCGGTTGGGTTCACCTACAACCGCGAGATGGTCCTCGAGCGGATTCCCGACGCCAACTTCGACGACCTCGGCCTGATCTTCGATCCCGCCAATGCGGCGCTGCTGGCCGATTGCGGCATCTCGATCCTCGACAGTCCGACCGACATCATGAAGATGGTCCTGCCCTGGCTCGGCATCGACGGCGACAGCAAGGATCCCTCGGATTTCGAGCGTGTGGTCGCCGCGTTCGACCAGATCCGGCCCTATATCCGCACCTTCGACAACTCCAATTACCTCAACACCATCCCCAACGGCGAGCTGTGCGCGATCAATAGCTGGTCGGGCGACTACGGCGTCGCCGCCGCGCGGGGCGCCGAGGCGGGGATCGAACTCGACCTGATCTATGTCGTGCCCACGACCGGCGCGCCGCTGTGGTTCGACGTCTGGGCAATCCCCGCCGATGCGCCCAGCCCCGACAACGCCCACACCTTCCTGAACTACATGCTGCGCCCCGAGGTGGTCGCGGCCTGCACCAACTATACGCTCTATGGCAACGCCAACGACGCGGCCCGCGAATTCGTCGACGACTACATCCTGAACGACCCGGCGGTCTATCCCGACGACGAGACCATCGCCCGCCTGTTCATCACCACGCCGGACGACGAGGACACCGACCGGATGATTACCCGCGCCTGGCAACAGGTAAAGTCGGGCTGAGGCGCTGCGGGAACCCGGGCGATGCCCGATAGTTTCGTGCAACTGCGCAAGGTGTCGAAGACGTTCGGCACCTTCACCGCCGTCGACGACGTCAGCCTCGACATCGAAAAGGGCGAAATCTTCTCGCTGCTCGGCGGATCGGGCTGCGGCAAGACGACGTTGTTGCGGATGATCGCGGGGTTCGAGGATGTGACGCGCGGCACGATCCTCATCGACGGGCAGGACATGGGCCGCGTGCCGCCCTATCAGCGCCCGATCAACATGATGTTCCAGTCCTACGCCCTGTTCCCGCACATGAGCGTGGAAAAGAACATCGGCTACGGCCTCAAGCATGAAAGGCTGACCCGCGCGGAACGTGACAAACGGGTCGCCGCGATGATCGATCTGGTGCAACTCGACGGCCTCGGGCACCGCAAACCGCACCAGATTTCGGGTGGCCAGCGGCAGCGCGTGGCCCTTGCGCGCGCACTGGCGAAACAACCCAAACTCCTGCTGCTCGACGAGCCGCTCGCCGCTCTCGACAAGAAACTGCGCGAGCATACGCAGTTCGAGCTGATGAGTATTCAGGAGCGGACCGGCGTCACCTTCGTCGTCGTCACCCACGATCAGGAAGAGGCGATGACGCTGTCGACCCGGATGGCGGTGATGGACGCCGGGCAAATCCGTCAGATCGGCACCGCCAACGACATCTACGAATATCCGCAGAACCGCTTCGTCGCCGGGTTCATCGGCTCGATCAACTTCTTCGAGGGCAAGGTGACGGCCATCGCGGACGGCCATGCCGAGATCGCGCTCGACGGGATGGGAACGACGATCCGCGCCGAGGGGCCGCAGGGCCTGACGGTCGGGGGCAAGGTGACGGTGGCGGTCCGTCCCGAAAAGCTCGAGATCGGGCGCGGCGAGCCCGAGGGGCCGAACCGCATCGCGGGCACGGTCGAGGGCGTGGCCTATTTCGGCAAGGACAGTCTTTACCGTGTCCGTCTGCCGTCGGGCGCGCTCCTCTCGGTGAACTCGGTCAACGCGCGCCGCGGCGCCGAGGCGGACCGCGTCGCCGACTGGGAGGATGCGGTGTGGCTCTCGTTCGCGCCCTCCGCCGCGATCCTGCTGAGGGATTAGGGATGGGCGATACCCTGCGACGCTGGTTCAACCGCGACGGCTGGAAGAGGATCACCATCGGCGGGCCCTATCTCTGGCTCGGCGCGTTCTTTCTCGTGCCGTTCCTGATCGTCATCGCGATGAGCGTCGCGTCCCGCTCGCCCACTTCGCCGCCCTTTGCCTATGGCGGCGATTTCCCGGTGCTGAACTGGGGCAATTTCGCGCGGCTGTTTCAGGACGACCTCTACATCCGCGCCTTTGCCACATCGGTGTCGAACGCCGCCTGGGCGACGGTGATCTGCCTCGCGATCGGCTATCCGATGGCGCTGGGCCTCACCCGGGTAACTCGGTCGTTGCGCACGGTCCTGCTGATGCTGGTGATCCTGCCGTTCTGGACCTCTTTCCTGCTCCGCGTCTATGCGTGGATGGGGCTGATGGGTACGAACTCGTGGTTCAACAAGCTGATTACCGGCGCGTATAACGGCCTCGTCTCCGAGGACATGGCGCTGCGCTATATCCCGATGATGAACACCAATTTCGCGGTCGTGTTGGTGACGATCTATTCCTACCTGCCGTTCATGATCCTGCCGCTGTTCGCCAACCTCGAACGCCTCGATCCGACGTTGGACGAGGCGGCGATGGACCTTGGCGCCACGCCGTTCCGGGTGTTCCTCGACGTGACCCTGCCGCAATCGGTGCCGGGGATCATCGCGGGCGGCCTGCTCGTCTTCATCCCCGCCATCGGCGAGCTGGTCATCCCCACCCTCGTCGGCGACGCCGCCCGGCCGATGATCGGGCGCGTCATCTCGGACGAGTTCACGAGCGCGCGCGACTGGCCGATGGCCTCGGCCCTCGCCGTCGCTGTGGTGATGCTGCTCGTGCTGCCGATGATGCTCTACAGTCATTTCGAGGGGCGCAGCGCCGAACAGGGCCGACCGAAACGGGGGCCGGGGACATGAACCGCCGCTCGACGTTCCTGTTCACCGTGCTCGCCTTCGGGATGGCGTTCTTCTATATCCCGATCCTGTCGATGATCGTCTATTCATTCAACGACTCGCGCCTTGCCACGATCTGGGGCGGGTTCTCGACGCGCTGGTACGTCACCCTCTTTTCCAACAAGCAGGTGGTCGATGCCGCCATCCTGTCGCTCAAGATCGCGTTCCTGTCGGCCACCCTCGCCACCATCGTCGGCACCATGGCGGGAATTGCGCTGGCCCGGTTCCGCCGGTTCCGGGGGCGGACGCTGTTTTCGGGCCTCGTGACCGCGCCCCTGATGATGCCCGACGTCATCACCGGTATCGCCTCGCTCATGCTCTTCATCCTTTTGGCGCAATACGTCGGCTGGCCCGGCAGCCGGGGGTTCACCACGATCACGCTGGCGCACATCACGTTCAGTTCGGTCTACGTCACCGTCATCGTCCGCTCGCGCCTTGCGGATGTGGACGTGGCGGTCGAAGAGGCGGCCATCGACCTCGGCTCGCGTCCCTGGCAGGTGATGCGCGACATCACGCTGCCGATCATCGCGCCGGCCCTCGCCGCGGGCTGGCTCCTCGCGTTCACCCTGTCGCTCGACGATGTGGTCATCTCGAGCTTCGTCACCGGCCCCGGCAACACCACCCTGCCGATCCTGATCTGGTCGAAGGTAAAGTTCGGCGTGACGCCGGACATCAACGCATTGGCGACCCTGATCGTGCTCTTCGTCGGGATAGGTGTGACGCTGGCGGGGATCGTCCTCACCCGGGCAGAGCGGCGGCGCGAACGCGATGCGCAACTGGCCTACCGCGAGAACACATGAGCGCAGAACCCGACTGGCCGCGCGAGGCGCGGATGCTGGCGACACCTCTGGGGCAGCCCGGATCGGGCCGCATCCGCTACGGTGCCGCGATGCAGTTCCACCGGGCCGGGCGGCTGTCGGATGCCGCCCTCGAGGTCTACCGGATCTGTTCTGCCAACGATGCGGCCGACCCGGCGGTCCTGTTGTCCGAGCGCGACGCAACCTCGCCTGACACATTGCCGCTGACCCCCGCGCAACATATCCGTGCCCTGATCGAAGCGGCGAGTGCCTATCTCGCCACCCACGACGGCCCCGGCATCGGCGAGGTGCGTGCCGGGATCGCGCGGTGGAGTTCAGGTGTCATAGAGCCTGTCGGGCGCGCCAATACGGTCGTCACCCGGCACCTCCCCACGGCCCTCGCGTATCTCTCCGCGACCGACCCCCGCCTCGCAGCCGCCATCGACACCGCCGCCCCGCACCTGCCCTGGACCACCTACGACGCCTACGATCCGGCGCAGGTCGGCGCGGAGTTTCCCGCTGCCCATGCCTATGCCTCGCTGATGGGCGAGGCGACCCTGCCCACCGAGGACTTCGACTTCGGCCTGTTCCTGATCGCGCCGCATGTCCTCTACCGCGACCATGTCCACGCGGCGCCGGAACTCTACGTGCCGCTGACCGGGCCGCACGGCTGGCGCTTTGCGCCCGGCGCGCCGCTGACGGTCAAACCCGCCCATGTCCCGGTCTGGAACGCGCCGGACGTGCCGCACCTGACCAAGGTCGGCCCCGTGCCCTTCCTCGCGCTCTACGCCTGGACCCGCGACGTGGACGCCGTGGCCCGCATCGTTCCGGCACACGACTGGCCCGCCCTCGAGGCGCTGCGACTGGAGGCCACCCCTTGACCGACCTCTACACGCCCGCCCTCGTTACCCTGCTCGAATCCCTCTGGGGCAGCGGGTTCCTGTCGCCCGGCGGCGCGGCCGAGGTGGCGCGTCTGGTCGGCGACGCGGATCTGACCGGCGCCTCGGTCCTCGACATCGGCTGCGGCGCGGGGGGCATCGACGTCGCACTGGTGCGGGAACACGGCGCGGGTTTCGTCACCGCCCTCGACGTCGAGGACGGCGTGCTCGACATCGCCCGCGCGCGGATCGCGGAAGCGGGCCTTTTGGACCGGATCAGCGTCGTCAAGGCCGCCCCCGGCCCGCTGCCCTTCGCGCCCGGCACCTTCGACGTCGTGTTCTCCAAGGACAGCATCGTCCACATCCCCGACAAGGAGGCCCTGATGCGCGACGTGTTCCGCGTCCTGCGCCCCGGTGGCCAGTTTCATCGCGTCCGACTGGCTGATCGGCCACGACGACGCCCCCTCGCCCGAAATGCTGGCCTATATCGCCAAGGAGGGCCTCGATTTCGGCATGGCGTCGCCCCGCCGCTATGCCGCCGCAATGGCCGCCGCCGGGTTCACCGACACCACGATCACCAGCCGCAACGCCTGGTATCGCGGCGTCGCCCGCGAGGAACTGGCGCGGTTGCAGGGCGCCGATGGCGTAGCGATGGCACGGGCCGTGGGGCAGGATTTCGTCGACCATAACATCGCCATCTGGTCGCACATGATCCCCGTCCTCGATACGGGCGAGCATTGTCCGACCCACCTCAGGGGACACAAACCCGCATGATCGACCTCATCGTCATCGACGCCGACATCCATACGATGGACCTCGCCCGACCCCGCGCACAGGCCCTCGCCGTGGCGGGCGGCCGGATCGTCGCCCTCGGCACGACAGACGACATCCGCGCCCTCGCCGAACCACGAACGGTGGTCATCGACGCCGGTGGGCGCATGGTCCTGCCCGGGTTGCAGGACAGTCATATCCACTTGCAGGACAGCGGGCAGGATTATGCCCAGAACGCCGACCTGACAGGGGCCGCGACAGGCGACGACATCGTCGCGGTTCTCGCCGCCGCCGCCCGGACCCATGCGCGACCATGGGTCAACGGCACCGGCTGGTATGCGGGCATCTTCGATGCAGGCAACCTCGATGCCGCGCTGATGGACCGGGCCCTGCCGGACCGGCCCAGCCTCATCATGGCGTCCGACGGTCACAACGGCTGCGTCAACTCGGCCGCCATGGCCGCCATCGGCCTCACCTCCGAAACGCCGGACCCGCCGGGCGGCACCTTCGTGCGCGACGCGAACGGCAATCCCACCGGCCACCTCTACGAGACCGCCGTCGCCTGGGTCGAGGCGCGGATGCCCGCCCCCACCGACGCCGATTTCGCCGCCGGCGTGATCTTTGCGATGCGGCACGCCAACCGCCACGGGATCACTGGCGTCCTCGATGCCCGCGTCGAAGAGCGCCACGTCAGGGTCTATCGCGCCATGGCCGAGGCCGAAGCCCTGAATGTCCGCGTCGGCGCCACCGCCCTGATCCATCCGCACGACACCGCCGCAGGCGCCGTCGAGCGACTGACGGACTTTCGTCATCGGGGCCATGGCCTCTTCGCGATGCACTCGGCCAAGTTCTTTCTCGACGGCGTGATCGAGAACCGCACCGCCGCGATGATCGCGCCCTATTCGGACAGTGGAGAGAACGCCCCCCTCATGTTCGATCCGGCCCACATAGACACGCTTTTCTCCGCGCTCGACGCCGCAAGGTTCCAGATCCACGTCCACGCCATCGGCGACCTCGCGACCCGCGCCGCCCTGAACGGCATGGCCCATGCCTGCGCGCTCAACGGCGCCTGGCCCTCGCTGCACCAGATTGCCCACATCCAGTTCATCGACCGTGCCGACATCCCCCGGTTCGCCGCTCTCGGCGTGATGGCCAACGTCCAGCCGCTCTGGGCGCAGCACGAAGTTTCCGTGGACGACATCGCCCTGCCCGCCGTCGGGCCAGAGCGGGGGCGCTGGATGTATGCGTTCCGGTCACTGCTGGATGCCGGTGCGCCGATGGCGCTGTCGTCGGACTGGGGCGTCTCGACGCTGAACCCGTTTCAGATCATGCACACCGCGATCACCCGTCGCGCGCCGGGGGGTGGGCCTGCGTTCCTCGCCGAACAACGCCTGACCCGCGCCGAGGCGCTGCGCGGCTATACCACCGCCGCCGCCGATGCCACGTGGCGCGGGACGACGACCGGCATGCTGTCGCCCGGTCGCCACGCCGACCTTATCCTGCTCGACCGCGACATCCTGACCTGTGCGGTCGACGACATCGCCGAGACCGAGGTGCTGCTCACCCTGCTGGGCGGGCGGATCGTCCACGACGCCCGGCCCTGAAACGCAAACAGGCGCCCCACGGAGAGGGCGCCTGCTGCAATCGGGCCTGTACAGACCCTAGTTCACGCCCCAGATCGCGGAATAGGCCTCACGGTAGCCGTTCTGCGGATCGAAGGCATTGCTGTCGCCCATCGCGGCCAGCGCCTCTTGCGTCACCAGCGCGGGCGCGGTGATGTACCCCGAGCAGGCCTCGCCCT
This sequence comes from uncultured Alphaproteobacteria bacterium, assembly GCA_963789535.1. Lineage (GTDB taxonomy): Bacteria > Pseudomonadota > Alphaproteobacteria > Rhodobacterales > Rhodobacteraceae > CAVXHQ01. Next base: position 241,731 of record CAWBKU010000005.1, read on the forward strand.
GGATGGCGCGGTTCAGCTCGTCCACCAGTTGCCAGCCCTGAAGGTTCAGGGGTTCGGCCACGGTGATCGCCTGATATTCGCCCGTGCGGATCCGCTGGAACGCCGCCTCGGACCCGTCGCCTGCCGATCCGGCCAGCGGATTGGACGTGCCGTCGATGCCCGCCGCCGCCAGTGCGGGCCCCATGAAGTCGAAGTAGAGGTCGTTGATCGCGAGGCTGTGGGTCCACGCGTCGCCATAGGTCTGCAACAGCGTCGTCGTGATCGGCCCCATCCGCGCCGAGGTGTCGGCAATCGGCGTGTCGACGAATTCGAGGACCGTGCCGCCGCCCGCCTCGATCGTTTCGCGGATGCGCTCGGCCTTGGCGAGGGCGATCTCGTAGGTGCTGTCGGTAAAGATCACGACGCCGATGTCGGTGCCGTCCGCCAGCGCCCATTCGGCCGCCGTCTCGGAGACGGTCATCGCGTCGGTCGACACGTTCACGAAGAGGCCGTTGCCCGGGTCACAGCCGATAACGGGACTGGAGTGCCATGCCACCAGCGGGATCCCCGCTGCCGCCGCCTGCTCGAGGGCTGCCTGCTGCTCTGTCGCGTCAAAGCCGTTGACGATGATCCCGTTGGGTTGCAGCGCCAGCGCCTGACCCATCGCCGCGGTACGGCTCTGGACCGAGCCTGCGCCATCCAGCACCCGGATCTCCCAGCCGACGACTGCCGCCGCCTCTTCGACGCCGGTGGTAACGCCGAGGATGCCGCCGTTCTTGAGGTCGCCCGCCAGCACCACGATGGTCTGGTCCGGAATGATCGCCGGGCCGCTGGTGGGTCCGTCGAAGGCCTCTTGCGCGGAGAGCGCCGGGGCAAGGCCCGCGAGGATCGTTCCGGCCAGCAGGCCGGAGATGAGTGTGCGTTTCTTCATGGTGTTTCCTCCCATTGGAATTGAAGTCGTCATTTTCGCGCCGCACCCTTCTTGCGCTGCGCATAGCCCGCGATGCCGATGGCGATCAGCAGCGTCGCGCCGTTGAACATCGGCTCGACCCAGAACGAGCCGCCGAATTGCTGTATCCCCGAGATGCCGACGGCAAGGATCGTGACGCCGATGATCGTGCCCCAGACGTTGACCCGCCCCGGCTTGATCGTCGTGGAGCCGAGGAACGCGCCGACCAGCGCCGGCAACAGGAACTCGAGGCCGACCGAGGCCTGCCCGATCCGCAGCTTCGAGGCGAGCAGGACGCCCGCGAGGGCCGCCAGCGTGCCCGAGGCGACGAAGGCGCCGACCACGAACTTGCGCGTCGGGATGCCGTTCAGCTCGGCGGCCTTCTGGTTGGCACCGATGGCATAGAGATACCGCCCGATCGGTGTGTATTCGAGGATGAGCCACATCACGACGCTGATCGCGGCGACGTAATAGGCGGTGATCGGCAGACCCCAGACGAATTTGACGCTGAGTTGATAGAACGCCGGATCCATCGCGCCGACGACCTGTCGGCCTCCCGAATGCCACAGCGCGATGGCGTAGAGGACAGTGCCGGTGCCGAGCGTGGCAATGAAGGCGTCGATCTTGGCCACCTCGACCAGGAACCCGTTCAGCACACCCGTAAATGCGCCCAGCGCCAGCACGACCAGCACGGCAAGCGGCCATGGAAACCCGTAATTCACCTGCAACGAGATCGCGAGGATGTGCCACAGCACGATGCCATAGCCGACCGTCAGATCGATACGTCCCGCCACCATCGGGATCATCGCCGCCAGCGACAGCATGGCGATGATCGACTTGTCCGCCAGAATCGCCCGCAGGTTCAGCATCGTCGGAAACGTGCGCGGCAGCAGGACCGAGAACAGGATGATGAGGACGATCGTCAGGATCACGAGGCCGTAAACCGGCGCCAGCCGGATGAGGCGCTGCCCCGTGGTCAGGTCCGCCATTTCATCGCGCGTCGGCTCGAGGGCGTCCGATTCGACCGAGTTCATCGTGTCTTCTCCAATATCGGCACTCTGGGCGCATGAACCGCCGATTTCGCCTCGTCGCCCGCACTCGCCGCCTGGATCAGGGTCTCGGTCGAGAGCGCCACGCCGCTGAGAACGTCGACCACCTGTCCCCGGCTGAACACGATGGCGCGGTGGCAGATGTTGGCGACCTCTTCGAAGTCGGTCGACACCACGAGGACACCCATCCCCGAGGCCAGCGCCTCGAACAGGAGGTGGTAGATTTCCGCCTTGGCGCCGACATCGACGCCCGCGGTCGGATCCTCGGCGATGAGCAGGCGCCGCCCGGTGTCGAGCCAGCGGCCGACGACGACCTTTTGCTGGTTGCCGCCCGACAGCGCCTCGATGGCGAGGGTCGGATCGTTGGGCGACAGGCCGACGCGGGCGCCGAGGTGGCGGGCACGGGCGTCCTCGGTCCGGCCGGTCATGAACGAGAACAGGCCGCGTTTCGTGGCCGATGGGTTGAGGAACGCGTTTTCGCGGATGCTGAGGGCGGGCGCGATGGATTCGACCACCCGGTCGCGCGCGACGAAGCCGATGCCCGATGTCATCGCGGTGCGTGCAGTGCTCAGGTCCGGCGTCCGCCCCTCGAGCGTAACGGTGCCCTCATGCGCCTCGAGGCCAAAGAGCGCGCGTCCGATCTCTTCGTGCCCCGCACCGCGCAGACCGACGAGGCCCACCATCTCTCCGCGCCGGATGACGAAATCGACCGGCCCCGCGCGCCGGGTCCGCAGGGCGGCGACGGTCAGCAACTCACGTCCCTCCTGCACATCGGGGCGGTCGATGTCGCGCGCCTTGCGCCCCACGATGAGGCTTACGAGATCCTCGGCGTTGGTGTGCGCGATGTCGCGCATCCCCACCATCTGTCCGTCGCGCAGCACGGCGACCCGGTCCGAGATGCGGAACACCTCGTCGAGACGGTGCGAGACATAGATCATTCCGACCCCCTTGGCCTTGAGCGGGCGCAGGGCCGCGAACAGGCGCTCGACCTCGTCGGCGGGCAGGCTGGCGGTCGGCTCGTCCAGCACGAGGAAATCGCATTCCACGGCAAGCGCGCGGGCGATGGCGACCAGCGACTTTTCGGTGCGCGTCAGGCTCGACACCCGCGCCGTCGGCTCGAAATCGGCCTCGACACGGGCGAGGGCGCTACGGGCGATACCTTCGGTCGCGGGCCAGTCGATGCGCCCGCCCTTCTTGGGGTATCCCACGGCGAGGGCGATGTTCTCGGCAACGCTCATCCACTCGATCAGGCCGAGATCCTGGTGGATGAACGCCACCGCCTGTTTCGCGCTGAGTTTGCCGCTGATGTGGCGATAGGGCACGCCGTCGACCATGACCTGTCCGCTGTCGGGCACGTTGATCCCGCCCAGCGTCTTGATGAGGGTCGATTTGCCGGCGCCGTTCTCGCCCAGCAGGGCCACGATCTCGCCCCGGTTCGACGCGCAGCGAAACGCCCTTGAGGGCCTGCGTGCCGCCGAAACTCTTCACGATCGAGTCGAAAAACAGGCCGCTCCGGTCGGTCATGGTCCCCCCAGTGGTGCTACCGCCCTCCTCCAAGGTTTACCGGTAACGTGGCCATCCTTCCGGCGCGGACCGGACGAGTCAAGATGAAAGTTACCGATAACGCGATCGCAGTTGATTTGCCGGTCCGCCGCGCGATAATGCCGCCATGGACAAGCGGATCAAACCCGGCCTCGAGGATATCGCCCGCACCCTCGGCGTGTCGAAGATGACGGTCAGCCGCGTGTTGCGCGGTGGCACCGGCTTTTCCGAGGCGACGCGCGACAGGGTGATGCACGAAGTCGCGCGCACCGGTTATGTCCCCAACCGACTCGCCGCCGCCTTCGGCCCTGCCGGCGCCTCCACCCTCGTCGGTGTCTGCGTGCCGCGCCTGACCTCGCCGCTGTTCGGCGCCGTCCTCGAGGCTCTGGCCGCCACGCTCGCGCGCCTCGGCTATCAGACGATGATCGGCAGCCACGACCAATGGCCCGAGGAGGAGGAGGTCTGGCTGCGCACGCTGGCGTCCTGGAACCCGGCGGGCGTCGTGCTTGCGGCGCGAAACCATACGCCGGGGACGGTGAAACTCCTGCGCGACATGGGCGTGCCGGTGGTCGAGATCTGGGATCTGACGACCAAGCCCATCGACCTTGCCGTCGGCTTTTCGCACCACGACAACGGCCTCGAGATGGCGCGCTGCATGGTGGGCGCCGGACGACGGCGGATCGGCTATGTCGGCGCACTGGCCGAACGCAATACGACCGGCCTCCTGCGGTTCGAGGGGTTCTGCCGCGGCCTGACCGAGGCCGGACTGACCCTTGCCGCGCAAGAGATCCTGCGCGATCAGCCCGGTTTCTACGCGGGCTATTACGGGACCGAGACGATGATGGCGCGTGCCGGCACCGTCGACGCGATCTATTACCACGACGACGAAATGGCGATCGGCGGCCTCGCCTATCTGACGAAGATCGGCCTCGACGTGCCGCGCGACATCGGCGTCGCCGGCTGGGGCGGGATGGAGGCGGCGTCGATCCTGCCGCGCCGCCTCACCACCACGACGGTGCCGACGACCCGGCTGGGCAAGGCCGCCGCCGAGGCGCTCGTGGGCCGTCTGCGCGGCGATCCGGTCCAGGAGGTCACGGTGATCGCGACCCGCCTCGTGCCCGGCTCGACGATCTGAGGGTCAGGCCCAGGGGCCGTGGTTGCCCGAGGTCTCGTCGTCGAGCCGCGCAAACCCGTGCAGGCCGAAGAAATCGCGCTGCCCCTGGATCATGTTCGCCGTGCCGCGCGCGGTGCGCATCGCGTCGAAATAGGCCAGCGCCGCGGAATGCGCCGGCACCGCGATGCCGTGCAGGGCCGCGACCGAAACGACCTGCCGCAGGGCGCCATGGCTACTCGCGATGCGGTCGGCAAAGAACGGTGCCGCCATCAGGCTGCGGTCCGGCGCCTCGGCAAAGGCCTGCGCCATGTCGTCGAGCATCGCCGAGCGGATGATGCACCCGGCCCGCCAGACCCGCGCGATGGCCGGCGCGTCGAGGGACCAGCCAAAGCTTTCGGAGGCGGCACGAATCATCCGGAATCCCTGATCGTAACACAGGATCTTGCCGCAGATCATGCCGGTTTCCATGACTTCGACCGGCAGGTCGCCCGCCGCAAGGCGCGTCGGGCCCGCCCCGAAAAGCGTCTGCATCGCCGAACGCTCTTCGCGTCGGGCCGACAGGTTGCGCGCCACGACGGCGGCCTCGATCACCGGAATCGGCGCCGCCAGATGCTGCGCCTCGATCGCCGTCCAGCGTCCGGTGCCCTTTTGCCCTGCCGCATCGACGATCACGTCGAGCAGCGGCTTGCCGGTCGCCGCATCGACGGTCTGCGCAACCGTGCCCGAGATCTCGACGAGGTAGGACCGCAGGACACCCTCGTTCCAGCCTGCATAGACACTGCCGATGTCGGCCGCATCCATCCCGAGGCCGTCGCGCATCAGGCCATAGCTTTCGGCGATAAGCTGCATGTCGGCGTATTCGATGCCGTTGTGCACCGCCTTGACGAAATGGCCCGCCCCCTCCTCGCCCATCCAGTCGGCACAGGGCGCGCCCTCGAACTTCGCGGCGATGGCGGTCAGGATCGGGGCCACACGGTCCCACATCGCGCGCGGACCGCCGCCCATGATCGCGGGGCCATGCCGCGCGCCCTCTTCGCCGCCCGAGACGCCGATGCCGAGAAACGGCGTCTTTGCCGCCCGCATCCGCCGGTTGGTGTCGTGGAAATTCGCGTTGCCCGCGTCGATCACCAGATCGTCGGGGCCGAGGAACGGCGCGAGGGCGGCCATCTGGTCGTCCACCGGCTGTCCGGCGGGCACCATCAGGATGATGGCGCGCGGCTTTGCGATGGCCGCGACCAGCGCCTCGAGGCTCTCGGTCGGCGTGACCCTGTCGGCCAGCGGCCCCGCCTCGCGCGCGAAATCGCGCGTGACCTGCGTGGTGCGGTTGAACACCGCGATGCGAAAGCCCTTTTCGGCGATGTTCAGCGCCAGCGCCGACCCCATCGTCCCCAGCCCGATCAGGCCGATATCCGCAAGCGTCATGGTGTCTGGATCCCTCTCCGGTTCAGAACCACGCGATAGAGGCTGGTCGTGGCGGTGATGTAAAGCTCGTGCTTGTCACGGCCGCCGAAACAGACGTTCGAGACGAGTTCCGGCACGAGGATCTTTCCCAGAAGGCGCCCGTCCGGCGCGATGCAGTGCACGCCGTCCGCCGCCGAGGTCCAGACGTTGCCGTCGGTATCGAGGCGAAACCCGTCCGAGGCGCCGGGATCGACGGTATGAAAGTGCCGCCCGTTCGTGAGCGTGCCGTCCGTTGCGCAATCGTAGACCCGCATATGCTGCGGATCGTCCGAAAACATCCGTCCCGTATCGGCGACATAGAGCAGGCGCTCGTCGGGCGAGAAGGCGAGGCCGTTGGGGCAGTTCATGTCGTCGACCATCACGTCGAGCGTGCCGGTCGCGGGATCGGCACGGTAGACGACGCAAGGGCCCTCCTGCTCGGCGCGCAGGCCCTCGTAGCTCGTCATGATCCCGTAATGCGGATCGCTGAACCAGATCGTGCCGTCGGATTTCACCACGACGTCGTTGGGCGAATTGAGGCGCCTGCCGTCGTGGGCGTCGGCGATGACGGTGATGCGGCCGTCGAGTTCGGTGCGCGTCACCCGCCGCGCGCCATGCTCGCAACTGATCAGGCGGCCCTCGCGGTCGCGGGTGTGGCCATTGGCGAAATTAGACGGCGCGCGATAGGTGGTGATACCGGTTCCGGGCGTCCAGCGCAGGATGCGGTTCGACGGGATGTCCGAGAACAGCAGGCAGTCCGCATCGCCGAACCACACCGGCCCCTCGGTCCAGTCGAAGCCGGTCGCAAGCTGCTTGACCGGCGCGTTGCCGATGACGTAGCGCGCAAAGACCGGATCGTGCACTTCGTAGAACGACATCGCGGCCCCCTGCTCCCTCGCCAGCGCCACCATAACGTCGTGCAATTTCCCCTGTCGAGGGCATTCCCCCGCACCGCCACCGCACCGCCGCGACCGACGACGCACGCATCCGGACCGGAAAAGGTTGCCATGGGGCGCCGCCTGCGGAATGCTGTCCCCCGATGTCGGACCGCTCGATCCGCGGAAAGACGCACATTCTGGGAGGATACCATGACCTACTTCAAGACCGCCCTGCGCGGCGGCGCCGTCGCGTCCGCACTCGCACTGGCCCCGGCCGCCGCCTCGGCGCAAGAGTTCATCAACGTGCTGACGGGGGGCACCTCGGGGGTCTACTACCCGCTCGGCGTCGGCCTCGCCAACATCTACGGCGAGAACATCGAGGGCGTGCGCACGCAGGTCCAGTCGACCAAGGCGAGCGTCGAGAACCTGAACCTGTTGCAGGACGGCTCGGGCGAGATCGCCTTTGCGCTGGGCGACAGCGTGGCGCTGGCCTGGGCCGGCGACGCGGACGCCGGCTTTGCCGCACCGCTCGACCAGTTGCGCGGGATCGCCGCGATCTATCCCAACTATATCCAGGTCGTCGCCTCCGCCGAGAGCGGTATCACCAACTTCGAGGATCTGGCGGGCATGTCGCTGTCGGTCGGCGCCCCGGCGTCGGGCACGGAACTGAACGCACGCGCCATCTTCGAGGCGATGGGGATGAGCTACGACGATCTGGGGAAGGTCGAATACCTGCCGTTCGCCGAATCGGTCGAACTCATCAAGAACCGCCAGCTCGACGCGACGCTGCAATCGGCGGGCCTCGGCGTGGCGTCGATCCGCGATCTCGCGACCTCGCTCGACATCACGGTCGTCGGCATCCCGGCAAGCGTCGCCGAGACGCTGGGCGCGCCCTATGTCGCGGCGACCATCCCGGCGGGCACCTACGACGGGCAGGACGCGGATGTGCCGACGGTCGCGGTATCGAACTTCCTCGTGACCCACGCGGGCGTCAGCGACGACATGGCCTACGAGATGACGCGGCTGCTGTTCGAAAACCTCGACACGCTCGAGGCCAGCCATCAGGCCGCCGCCCTCATCAGCCTCGAGAACGCGCTGTCGGGCATGCCGATCCCGCTGCATCCGGGCGCGGAGCGGTATTACCGCGAGCAGGGCATGATCGAGTAGGACAGGCTCTGTTCCACCCGAACTCGGGCCGTGCCGGGCGACCGGCGCGGCCTTCACGCCGACGGGGATCGACGCGATGACCATGGCCAGCGACCAGCCGGACCTGACGAAGAAGGTCGCGCAGGAGGTGCACGGCTTCGCCTTTCCGCCGGGCACCGTCGGGCGGTTCCTGTTCTGGACCGCCTTTGCCTTTTCGGCGTTCCAGATCGCCACCGCCGCGCATCTGGTCGACCTCGCCAGCCAGATCACCCGCGCCGTCCACGTCGGTTTCCTGATGTTCCTCGCCTTTCCGCTGGCGGCCTACGGGCGCGGTGCGGGCCCCGCGGTCAAGGCGCTGGCCTGGGCGCTGGCCCTCGCCGGTGTCGCCGTCGCGGCCTATCAGTGGTGGGAGTATCAGCCGCTGATCCTGCGCGCGGGGCGGCCCGTGACGGCCGATATCGTCATGGGGATCGTGGCGCTGGCGACGGTCTTCATCGCGGCCTGGGCCGTCATGGGCATCGCCTTGCCGATCATCTCGGGCGCCTTTCTCGCCTATGCCCTGTTCGGTCAATACCTGCCCTCGCCGCTGAACCACCGCGGCTACCGCTTCTCTCAGGTCATCGACCACATGGCCTATGGCACCGAGGGTATCTACGGCATCCCGATCTTCGTCTCCTCGACCTATATCTTCCTCTTCATCCTGTTCGGCGCCTTCCTCGAACGGGCGGGGATGATCCGCCTGTTCACCGACGTCGCGATGGGCTTTTTCGGCCATCGGCAGGGCGGCGCGGCCAAGGTCGCCGTGGTTTCCTCGGGGCTCATGGGCACGATTTCCGGCTCGGGTGTCGCCAACGTCGTCACCACCGGCCAGTTCACCATCCCGCTGATGAAGAAATTCGGCTATCGCGCCGCCTTTGCCGGCGGGGTCGAGAGCACGGCGTCGATGGGCGGGCAGATCATGCCGCCGGTGATGGGCGCCGTCGCCTTCATCATGGCCGAAACGCTGGACGTGCCCTACATCGAGGTCGTGAAGGCGGCGCTGATCCCCGCCATCCTCTACTTCGCCTCCGCGTTCTGGATGGTCCACCTCGAGGCCGGGCGCTACGGATTGCGCGGTCTGGACAAGGCGGATCTCCCGTCGCCTCTCGCGGCGGTGCGCGAGAACTGGATGCTGCTGGTGCCGCTGGGCGTGCTGATCTGGCTCCTCTTCGGCGGCTACACACCGCTCTTTGCGGGCACCATCGGGCTGGGCCTCACGGTGCTCCTGATCCTCGGTGGATCGGCGGTGCTGAACCTGCCGCCGGGCGCGATGCGCGTCGTGTTCTGGGTCTGCCTCGGCCTCGTCGCGGGCGCGTTCCTGCAATGGGGGATCGAGGTGCTGGTCGCGGCCATCGCCGCCCTGCTGGTCTGGTGCGCGATCACCCGCGGCGGCCGCGAGACGCTGGCGCTCTGCCGCGACAGCATGTCCGAGGGGGCCAAGACCGCGCTTCCGGTCGGCGTCGCCTGCGCGCTCGTCGGCGTCATCATCGGCACGATGACGCTGACGGGGGCGGCCAACACCTTCGGGCAGTTCATCGTGTCGGTGGGCGAACAGAGCCTGTTCCTGTCCCTCGTCCTGACGATGTTCACCTGCATCCTGCTCGGCATGGGGATCCCGACGATCCCGAACTACATCATCACCTCGTCGATTGCCGGACCGGCGCTGCTGGCGCTCGGCGTGCCGCTGATCGTAAGCCACATGTTCGTCTTCTACTTCGGCATCCTCGCGGACCTGACCCCGCCGGTCGCGCTCGCCTGCTTTGCCGCGGCCCCCATCGCCAAGGAAAAGGGTCTGAAGATCTCGATGGAGGCGATCAAGATCGCGGCGGCCGGGTTCGTCATTCCGTTCATGGCCGTCTACACCCCGGCGCTGATGCTTCAGGCGGGCGGACCGCTGGCCGACAGCATCGGCTACTGGCCCGCCGTCCTCTATATCGTGACCAAGGCGGTCGTCTCGATCGGCCTCTGGGGCGTCGCGGTCATCGGCTGGCTCGGCCGGCCCCTCGGCTGGCCGCTCAGGACGCTGGCGATGGTCGCGGCATTCACGCTGGTCGCGGCGGTGCCGCTGACCGACTGGGTCGGCTTCGGCCTCGTCGCGCTCTTCCTGGTGCTGCACCTGATGGCGCCGCGACCGGCGGTCGCCTGATGGCCTGCCTGATGGTCGGCGCGGTGGCGCTGCACCTTGCCGTGCCCACGTTCTCGCTGTCCTGGACCCATTCCGTCGAGCGGGTGACATGGCAGGAGGAATGGGCCGTGACGGGGACCGGTCTGGCGCTCAACCTCGCCCGGGTCCGCGGGTCGGGTGCCGGGATGGAACCGGGCGAGGATGCGGTCCTGCGGGACGGCTGGTGGGAATGGGAGGGCGATCTGGCGGTGCCGTCGCTGGTCCTCGCCGCGTCGGGGGCGACCGGGTCAGGCTGGACGTTCTGCGCGGATGGACAATGCCGCGACCTCGGCGCGCAGGCGTCCGAACCGGTCGTGATCGCGCCCTGCGATGCGGTCGAGTAACCGCCAGAGCGGCCCGCGGTAGAGGCGGGGTGACATGTGGCGCGACCGCCTCGGAAAACAGGGTTGGGACGAGCGGATCGGGGCCGGGCGCGATCAGGCCCGGCGCGCACCACAACCTTTCGCCCGCGTCGAAACCGTCGGGCATCTCCTGGTGGTCCCCGACGACAGGAAACAATTTTGCGCGGTCAGGTTCTCGTGGCAATGCGCCGCTCCACTACCCAGCAGATGTGCGCACCGGTGAACGACCTCCACAACGTGTCGTGGCACATGCCCGGACAGGTGCCGGCCTAGATCGCGCCGATCAGGGCCGTGAACACATAGTCGAGGGGGGGCGTGTTGCCGAAGACTCCGGTGAGGATGCTGACGGAGAACATGCGCGACGGCCTTCCGTCCGATCCGGGCGAGGGGCAGGCGGTGGCAGTCCTGCTCTGCCTGCTTGCAAGCGACCCTGTGCGCAGCCTCTAGGCGATGTGCCGCAACCCGAGGATCGCGCGCGCCTGCTGCCATGTGGCGACAGGGCGGTCGTGTCGTTCACAAATCGCCACGGTCCGCGCCACCAGCGCGGCGTTCGACGGCGCCAGCGTGTCGCGGTCCAGCCGGACGTTGTCCTCGAGGCCGGTGCGCGTGTGCCCGCCCCGGGCAATGGCCCACTCGTTCAGCACCGATTGCGCCGCCCCGATCCCCGCCGCACACCAGAGCGCGTCCGGCGCGAGGCGGTGCAGCGTCTCGACGTAGAAGTCGAGGATCGTCTCGTCGGCGGGCATCGCGTTCCGGACGCCCATCACGAACTGCACATAGAGCGGGCCGCGCAACCGCCCGTCCGCCGCCATCCGCGCCGCCTGCACGATATGTCCCAGATCGAAGGCCTCGATCTCGGGTTTGACGTCATGCGCGCTCATCTCGGACGCGAGCCAGTCGACGAGGTCGGGCGGGTTCTCGTAGACGCGGGTCGGAAAGTTGTTCGACCCGACCGCGAGCGAGGCCATGTCGGGCCGCAACGGCAACATCCCGCCGCGCGCGCGCCCCGCGCCCGAGCGGCCACCGGTGGACAATTGCACGATCATGCCGGGGCAATGCGCCTCGATTCCCGCCTTCAGCGCGGCGAACCTTTCGGGGTCACTGGTGGGCAGGCCGGCATCGTCTCGGACGTGGCAATGGGCGATGCTCGCCCCCGCCTCGAACGCGGCCTGCGTGCTCTCGATCTGTTCGGTGACGGTGATCGGGACCGCCGGATTGTCGGCCTTGGTCGGCACCGATCCGGTAATGGCGACGCAGATGATGCAGGGCGATGACATGGGCTGGCCTCGATGATCGGTCTATCCCTAACATCGGCGCGGGACCGGGAACAGGCATCGGGGCCACCGGTGCGCGCACTGGCAGCGACATCGACGATCGGCGATACGTCGCGGTAAGCGGGAAAAGGGGCGCGAGGCATGACATCGGAAAAGAGGGCGGCGCCGAGAGATTTCCCTTCGTATCGTCCGGCAGTTGCCGTGGACCGGGCGGGCGTGCGGCCATGATCTGCGCCGCACCGACACTCGAGATTTGCGTCGACAGTGCCGATGGCCTCGCCGCCGCGGTGCGCGGCGGGGCGGACCGGATCGAGCTCTGTTCGGCGCTGGCGCTCGGCGGCCTGACGCCGGGGCCGGGGCTGATCGCGGCAGCGGCGCGGTGCGGTCTGCCCTGCCACGCGATGATCCGGCCGCGTCCGGGGGATTTCGTGCCGCGCCACGGCGATCTTGCCGCGATGCTTGCCGATGTGGCGGCAATGCGCGCTGCGGGGCTTTGCGGGGTGGTCATCGGCATTGCGGCGACAGACGGGCATCTCGACGCCGGGGCCCTTGGGATGTTGATCGCGGCGGCGGGGCCGATGGAGGTGACGCTGCACCGCCTCGTCGACCTCGTGCCCGATCCGCTCGACGCGATCGATATCGCCGTGACGCTCGGGATCACCCGGATCCTGACGTCGGGACAGGCGCGTGCGGCGCCAGACGGCACGGCCGGTCTCGCCGCGATGGTGGCCCGTGCCGCAGGTCGGGTTCAGATCATGGCAGGCGGCCGCGTCACACCGGCCTCGGTGCCCGCTCTTCTGGCTACCGGGGTGGACGCCCTTCACGCCTCGTGCGGGGTACCCGACCCCGAAGAGGCCGATTGCATCCGTATCGGCATTGCGCCGCGACGGATCGCGGGCGAGGCCGAACTACGGGCCCTGAGGGCCGCGATGCGCACCTAGGCGCCGACGTGCCGCTGCCAGCCCATCGTGTCGAACAGTCCTGCATAGGCCCCGGCGAGGGCGCGCAGGCGGGCCCCCGTCGTGGTGCCGTCGACCTCCCAGCCCTTGCAGGCGATCCCGAGGATGCGCGGCGCCAGCATCGCCTCCATCTCGACGTCCGCGCAGGTGAACTCGCCCCAGAAGGTGCCCTGAACGCCGACCACGCGGCCCGCGATATCGGGGGCGTCGCGGGGGACCGGATGCCACTCGACGGTCTGTTCCAGCGGCAGGATCGCGGCCCAGACGGCGCCCCAGTCGGCGGGATCCTCCGTGTGGGCCATGTCCAGATAGGCGTGCTGGCCGGGGCACATGACGACGTCATGTCCCCTCCGCGCGGCCTCGACGCCGGCACCCTGTCCGGTCCACGAAAAGATCAGCGCATCGTGCCCGATCCCGCCCTGACAGCCGCGCGATGCCTCTTCCCATGCCGCGCATCTGATCCCCTGCGCCGCCAGATCGCCCGCCAGATGCGCCATCGTCCAGCCCTGAAGGTCGTCGCGCGTGACGAGGCCCTCGCGTGCCTTCAATGCGCTCGCGGCAGGCGAAGTGTCCCATGTGCCGGGCGCCAGCTCGTCGCCGCCGATGTGCAGGATGCCGAGCGGGAACATCGACGCGACCTCGGCGGCGAGCGGTTTCAGCACGTCCCAGGTGGCGGGCATCGCCGGATTGACCGAATTGTCGGCATAGCCCTGCACCGAGGTTTCGACACCGTTGTCGCCCGGGTCGCGCAGGCCGGGCAGCACCGCGTTCAGGCACATCGCGTGGGCCGGCACCTCGATTTCGGGCAGGACACCGATATGCAGTTCCCCGGCGCGGGCGAGGATGCGGGAGACATCGGCGCGGGAATAGCTGCCGCCCGACCTTATGCCGCCGCCGAACACGCCCGGCACCGGCAGGCCCTCGCCCCGGAACGCGGTCTTCTGCCAGAGGTCGGGCGTCGTCTCGGTCTCGAGCCGGTAGGCCTCGTCATCGGCAAAGTGCCAGTGAAAGCGGTTCAGCTTCAGGAGGGCCATGAGGTCGAGCAACCGCTCGATGGTGTCGACGCCGAAGAAGTGCCGCGCGCAATCGAGCATCTGGCCGCGCCAGCCGAACCGGGGCGCGTCGGTGATGGTGCCGCAGGGCACGGCGCCGGCGTGTGTCCGGCGGAGCGTCAGCAACGTGATCCCGGCATGGAAGATGCCCGCGTCGGTCGCGGCGGCGATCTCGATGCCATCCGTCCCGATCCTCAGCACATAGCCCTCGGGTGGCTGCGCCGGATCGGCGGCGATGGTGACAGGCACACCGCCCGGCACGACGAACCCGGCCATGCCGCAGCGCATCGCGAGGGCGGCGACGGACGCAAGGACCGGATGATCGGACGCGACGCCTGCGAGGGTCACGGTGCCGCCCGTGCCCTGCCAGTCGATCGGCGGCGGCACGAGGCGCAGCCCCTCGCAGGGGGGGTAGCCAACCGGCTCTGCGATCACCCCGGCGGGCAGCACCGGCAGCGGCATCGTCCGCCCGTCCGCCAGCCGCAGATACCCGCCCAGCGGCAGCCAGGCCCGGTTGCGGGGGGTGAAGGCGGGGTTCTCGTGGCGGATCGTCACGGCGACCGCACCGCCCGCCGCGATGTCGGGCAGCGCGATTTCGGTATAGCCGCCCAGCCGCCGGACGAGGCTGCCGCCCGCCACGACCACCCCCGGCGCGTGCAGCGAAAAGCACCAGACTGGCGCGGCGAGGGCCGTGTCGCTGCCGATGGAGCAGGCGATCTCGGATCCCTCGATTCGCGCGTCGAAACTCAGGTTCATTGGCTGTCCAGTCGCAGTTCCGAGACGAAATCGTAGATGTCCGAACGGTAGAGGCCGCGCGTGAACTCGACCGGGCGACCACTGAGAAGATAGCCGGTGCGGTCGATCCTGAGGACGGCCGTGCCCGCAGCGAGGTTCAGCAGGCGCGCCGTCTCGCCCTCGACGCTGACGGCGGTGATCCGCTGGATCGCGCGGGCGGGTGTCGTGCCGTCGGCGCGCAGCACCGCATAGAGAGAGGTCGTCACCCGCGCCGGGTCGGGCAGGATGTCGACCGGCAGCGACGAGCGTTCCAGCGCCATCACCGTGCCGTCGGCGCTGCGCAACCGCTCGACCCGCGCGACGCGGGCATGGGCGGCGATGCCGAGGGCCACCGTCTCGTCCGGGGTCGGCGCAAAGTGACCGGCGGCGAGGATGCGGCTCGCCGATGTCTTGCCGCGCTGCTGCATGTATTCGGTGAACGAGGTGAGGGCCGACAGCGACTGCTCGAACCGCGGACCCGGCGCGCGCACGAAGGAACCGGCGCCCTGCCGCTGCTCGATCAGGCCGTCGCCGACCAGATGCGAGATCGCCTTGCGCACCGTCACCCGGCTCACATCGGCAAGCGTCGCCAGTTCGCGCTCGGGGGGGAGTTGGTGGCCGGGGGCTAGATGGCCGGCAGCGATAGCCCCGGCGATGTGGCGATAGAGTTGCAGATAGCGCGGCCCCCGCCCGGACACGTGCCAGGCGCCGGGGGCATAGAGCGTGTCCTCTGCGGCTGTGGTCATGGCGTCGTCCGATTCGGTGGGTGCGCGGGTTGGCACTGTAAACAGGATACCAATAGCAGACCTATAATGTCCATAGCGATGAGAGATAGATGCTTATCCAACTGAAATTCCTGTATCATCCTGAAAGATTCCGGTTTGGTATTATAATGGTAGTAAAGTGAGCCGGATTTGCTAACCTGAGGGCGTCGTTCCCCATGCCACCCCTGCCGGGTGCGGGGTCGGCCCAGTCGAGGGGGACGTTCGTGACGCAACCGGCCGCATCGACGCGCAAGACCCGGTCCCGGCCGCTGCCCGAGGGGGTGTTCGCCTGGCTGCTGATCGCGCCCGCCGCCATCTTCATCGGCGTCATCGTCGCCTGGCCGCTGGTCGAGACGGTGCGCCTGTCGTTCACCGACGCCGACATGGGCGGCGAGAGCTGGGTCGGATTCGAGAACTATATCGACCTCTGGAACAGCCGCCGCTTCCCCGAGATCGTCGGACGCACGTTCTACTGGATGTTCCTGTCGGTGACGCTGAAGATCGTCGTGGGCCTCATCGGCGCGATGCTGCTGAACGCCGCCGTCCCGGGACGGGCGCTGTTCCGGGTGCTGGTGATGCCGCCCTGGGTGATCCCGGTCGCCATCGGCTGCATCGGCTGGCTCTGGCTCTATAACGGCACGTTCGGCCTGATTTCCGGCGTCGCCCAGCGCCTGTGCTTCTTCGGCTATTGCCTGTTTCCCGAACCGCTCGCCCTGCTCGCCGAGCGCGGCACCGCGTTCTATGCCGCCATCGTCACCGACGTCTGGGTCGGCACGCCGTTCGTCACTTTGTTCCTGCTCGCCGCGATGCAGGGCGTGAACCGGGATCTGTACGAGGCGGCCTGGGTCGACGGGGCGGGCCGCTGGTACCGGTTCCGCCGGATCACCCTGCCGCAGATCATGCCGGTGATCGTGTCGATGGCGCTCCTCTCCGCGATCTGGACGTTCAACAGCTTCGAGATCATCTGGATCCTGACCCAAGGGGGGCCCGCAGGCTCGTCCACCACCCTCATCATCGATACCTACAAGACCGCCATCGGCAACTTTAAGTTCGGCGAGGGCGCGGCGCGCGCCGTCGTGATCGTCATCCTGCTCGGCCTCTTCGCCACCGCCTATCTGTGGGTGCTGGGCCGGGTGAACAAGAAATACGGGGTGCGCTGACATGCTCATGGACCGCTACAGATGGTATCAGGTGGTCGGCATCTACGCGGGCATCTTCGTGTTCCTGATGTTCATCCTGTTGCCGTTCATCGAGATGTTCGTGACCTCGCTGCGCCCGCTCGAACACCTGCGGACCACGCCCTATCAGTTCTGGTCGGACCGCTTTTCGTTCGGCGCCTACAGCGACATGTGGGTCTCGGTGCCGCTGCTCGGGCGCTATATCGTCAACTCGCTGTTCATCTCGGGCACCGTGACGCTCATCACCATGATCCTCGTCGTGCCCGCCGCCTATGCCTATGCGCGGCTCGACTTCCCGTTCAAGGACGTGAGCCTCGGGATGATCCTGACGGTGAACATGTTCACCGGCGCGGTGCTGCTGATCCCGCTCTACCGGGTGCTGCGGACGCTCGGCCTGCTCAATACCTACTGGGCGATGATCGTGCCCGGCATCGCGTTCCTGATCCCGACCGGCATCTGGCTCCTGCGCTCCTACCTCGAGAAGATCCCGCGCGAGTTGGAGGAGGCCGCCTATGTCGACGGCGCCAGCCGCCTCTATACGCTGCGCCGGGTCGTCATTCCGCTGGCCGTGCCGGGCCTCATCGTCGTCGGCACCGCCACCTTCATCGGCGCCTATGCGCAGCAGTTCCTGTTCGCCATCACCTTCAACCAGTCGCGCGAGTTGCAGCCGCTGCCCGCGGGCCTGTTCGAATTCGTCGGCCGCCAACTCGTCAACTGGAACGAGATGATGGCCGCGGCCCTCGTCGGCGTGCTGCCGGTGATGCTCATCTTCTTCTTCTTGCAGAAATACCTCGTCGCCGGACTTACGGCAGGCGCGGTGAAGGAGTGACGCGGCAAAGCGTCGCCCGCGACGGAACCACCAGAAACCAACCCAAGGGAGTTACCGGAATGAAGACCATTGCAACACTTTCGATCGGCGCCATGGGGGCGGCCCTGCTTGGCGGCACCGCCCTGCCCGCCCTTGCCGACGCCCATGCCGTCGAGATGCACTTCATCATGTGCGGCGACGAGGTCCGCCCCGCGGACCAGCAGATCATCGACGAATTCGTGGCCGCCAACGACGGCGTCACCGTCAACCTCGAGCAGGTGCCGTGGTCGAACTGTCAGGACAAGTCGATGACGCTCGCCGCCGCCGGTGACGCGCCCTCGATCGCCTACATGGGCAGCCGCACCCTGCGCCAGCTCGCCACCAACGACCTCATCGTGCCGATCACGATGAGCGAGGAGCAGCAGGCGTCCTATCAGCCGGGCGTGTTGCAGACCGTGACCTTCGACGGCCAGTTCTGGGGCCTGCCGCACGCGTTCTCGACCAAGGCGCTCTACATGAACTGCGACATCATCGAGGCTGCGGGCGCCGAGTGCGTGGCCCCCGCCACATGGGAGGACATGACCGCGCTGGCGCAACAGGTCGTCGACAATACCGACGCCGCAGGCATCGGCCTTGCCGGCAAGGACTTCGACAACACGATGCACCAGTTCCTGAATTACCTCTATTCCAACGGCGGTCAGGTCATCGCCGAGGACGGGACGGTCGCCCTCGACAGTCCGCAGACCCGCGAGGCGCTCGAGTTCTATGCCTCGCTCGTGCCGCTGGCGCAGCCCGGCGTCCTCGAGTGGGAGCGGGACGCGATGAAGGATCTGTTCAACGACGGGCAGATCGCGATGTACATCAACGGTCCCTGGGGCTGGGGCCAGCACAACGCGGACATCAACCAGATCGTCGTCCCCGTCCCGCACGGCCCGTCGGGCGACAGCGGCACCCTGCTCATCACCGACAGTATCGTGGTGTTCAAAGGGACCGGCCACGAGGATCTGGCGCTCGAACTGGCGACGGCGCTGACCACCGGACAGGCGCAATACGACCTCGACTCGTCCTGGGGCCTGACGCCGATCCTGCAATACGACCAGCTCGGCTTCGAGAACCTGTTCTACGAGGAGAAGCCCGAACTTTGGGACAGCTTCGTCGCGGCAATCCCGACGGGCGGGCCCGAGCCGCTCATCACCGACTTCCGATCGTTGCAGGCGGTGTTCGTGAACATGATCCAGGGCGCGATCCTCGGCGACGACACCATCGACAACCTGGTGACGCGCGCCGCCGAAGAGTTGCAGGACGCTCTCTGATCCCCCCTCCGGGGTGGCCCTCACGGGCCGCCCCGATCCTCGCGAAGAAGAGATACCGATGGCCACCCTCGAACTCCAGAAGATCGGCAAATCCTTCGGCTCTGCCGAGGTGCTGCGCGACATCGACCTTGCGATCCACGACAAGGAATTCGTGGTGTTCGTCGGCCCGTCCGGCTGCGGCAAGTCCACGCTGCTGCGCATCATCGCGGGCCTCGAATCGGCCTCCACCGGCAGGATCGCCATCGACGGCCACGACGTCAGTGCCGAGGCGCCGGTCGACCGCGGCATCGCCATGGTGTTCCAGTCCTACGCCCTCTACCCGCACCTGTCGGTGTTCGAGAACATTGCCTTCCCCCTGCGCGTCCAGCGGATGCCCAAGGCAGACCTCGAGGCGCGTGTCGCCAAGGCGGCGGGCATCCTGCAACTCACCGACAAGCTGCACCTGAAACCCGGCCAGCTCTCGGGCGGTCAGCGCCAGCGGGTCGCCATCGGACGCTCCATCGTGCGCGAACCGAAGGTATTCCTGTTCGACGAGCCGCTGTCGAACCTCGACGCCGCGCTGCGGGGCGACATGCGGGTGGAACTCAGCCAGTTGCACCGGGACTTGGCGGCAACGATGGTCTATGTCACCCACGACCAGATCGAGGCGATGACGATGGCGCACCGGATCGTGGTGCTGAACGGCGGCCGGATCGAACAGTTCGGGACGCCCATGGACCTCTACCATCACCCCGCGACAAAGTTCGTCGCACAATTCATCGGGCAGCCGAACATGAACCTGATCCCTGCCGAGGTGCGTGGCGCCGATGCGTCGGGCCTGACCGTCGATCTGGCCGGTGGCGGCACCATGACCCTGCCGGTGATGGCGGGCCTCGTGAAACCGGGGCAGCGCGTCGAGGTCGGCATCCGCCCCGAGGACCTGCGGATGGGCGGCGCCCTGAAACTGACGGTGCGGGTGCTCGAACGCCTCGGCGGGGCGGCCGTCACCTATGGCACGCTGCCGGACGGCACGCGGTTCTGCGCCACCCTGCCCGGCGACGCGCCGGTCCGCGAGGGGGCCGAGATCGCACTCTCCGTCGACCCTGCCGCCTGCCACGTGTTCGATGCAGGCGGCGGCGTGCTGCGCCGCACCGCCGCGCCGGCGCTGGTGTCCTGATGCGGGTCGTCGTCGCCGGAACCGGCCTGCGGCCCGCCCATGTCCTCGGGATCATGCAGGCGCAGATGCCCGAGATCGAGATGGTCGGCTATTTCGACCCGCAGCCGGTCCATGCCGACCGGATCAGCCCGACGATGCCGCGGTTCGACAGCGTCGAGGCGATGCTCGCCGACACGAAACCCGACCTCCTCTTCGTCGGCTCGCCCAATGTCTTCCACCTCGACCACATCCGCGCAGGGTTGGAGGCGGGGGTGCGGATCTTTACCGAGAAACCCGTCGTGGTCAGCGTCGAGGAAACCTTCGCCCTCGCCGAACTCCTCGCGAAACACGGCACCGACACCTGCATGGTCGGCCTCGTCCTGCGCTATTCCCGGCACATGGTCGACCTGCGCGCGGCCCTCGCCGCAGGATGGCTGGGCGAGGTCGTGAGCCTCGAGGCCAACGAGCACATCGCCCCCTATCACGGCGCCTTCTTTCTGCGCGACTGGCGGCGGATGGTCGAATGGTCGGGCGGCTTCATGCTCGAGAAATGCTGCCACGATCTCGACATCTACAACATGGTCACGGCCTCGCGGCCCGACCGGGTGGCGAGCTTCGGGGGGCGCAAGTCCTATCTGCCGAAGAACGCGCCGACCTCGAACGCGGAAAACGAGATCATGCACGTCAAGCCGAGCGTCTGGGAAAGTGCGCCCGACGCCTTCCATTCGGACGGCGACATCATCGACCACCAGACCGCGATCCTGCATTACGAGAGCGGCGCTTCGGCGACGTTCCACACCAATCTCAACACCCCCGACGAGCATCGGCGGTTCTGCATCATGGGCACGCACGGCATGGCCGAGGGCGACTTCGTGCGCGGCTACCTCAAGGTGACGGCACGCGACGGGACCGTGCTGGCCGATCACCGCTATGCCGACGACCCCGAGCAGCAGGGCAACCACTATGGCGCCGACGACATGATGGTGACGGACATCGCCGCCTTCCTGCGCGGCCAGACCGAGAGCCTGCCGGTCGGCATCGTCGACGCGCTCGAGGCGGGCATCGTGGCCCTCGCCCTCGACGAGGCGCGGATATCGGGCCGGATGGTCGATCTGGCCGAGACCTGGGCCCGCCTCGACGCCTTCGGGCTGCGCGGATGAGCGACGGCGCGTCCCCGGGCCGTCACATGGCCGCCGAGATCGGCGAGGCGCCGGGCGTCTTTGCCCGCGCGGTCGCAGGCGGCGCGGGAAACGCGGCGGCCCTGCTCGCCGGGCGGCGGGCGATCTATACCATTGCGCGCGGCTCGTCGGACGCGGCGGCCAACATCCTGTCCTACGAGATCATGCGCGAGACCGGCCTGCCCGTCACCTCGCTGCCGCCGTCGGTGTTCTCGCTGGGCGCGGGCGTGGACCTGACCGGCACGGTGGCACTCGTCATCTCGCAATCGGGCGGCAGCGACGACCTGATCCGTTCCGCTGCGGGCGCAAAGGCGCGCGGCGCGGCGGTGGTGGCGATCACCAACGTGCCGGGATCGGGCGTGGAACAGGCCGCCGGTTTGACGGTTCCGATCGGCGCCGGCGAGGAGAGGGCGGTGCCCGCGACCAAGACCGTCGTTGGGGCGGTCGGCGCCGGCATGTCTCTCCTCGCGGCCATCGCGCCGCATTATGCGGCCCGCGCGACGGCGTCCGCGCGCATCGTCGCAGAGGTCGGCGGCAGGCCCCATCCGCGCACGGCACAGGTGCAGGACGCGCTGACGTCGGCGCGGCACGTCTATGTGGTGGGCCGCGATACCGGGTTCGGCGCGGCGCACGAAATCGCCCTGAAACTCAAGGAATGCTGTGCCATCCATGCCGAGGCCTATTCCGCGTCCGAGGTGCTGCACGGCCCGCTGCAACTGGCCACCAATCCTTTGACCGTGCTCATGCTCGACACCGGGTCTGCACATATACAGGCAAGTCTGGACGAGGCCGAGGCGCGGTTCGGTGCGGCGGGTCAGGATGTGCTGCGGCTGCGCGTGGCGGACGTGACGGACGGCGCCCTCACACCCGCGGCCGCCGCCGCGCTGATGCTGTGCCTGACCTATCCCATCGTCCTCGGGGTCGCGCGGGCGCTGGGTCACGACCCGGACGCGCCCTCGACCCTCGCCAAGGTGACGGTGACGCGATGAGTGGTGCGCCCCCGGCACCCCGGCGCGGACCCGGCGCGCAGTCGCAGGGGACGAAGTGTGCGGTGACGGCATGAGTGCGATCGGCCTTGACCTCGGCGGCACCAAGATCGAGGCGCAGGTGTTCGATGCCGACTGGCGCGTGGTGCGCCGTCACCGGGTCGATACGCCAAAGGATTACCCGGCACTCGTCGCCGCCATGGCCGACCTCATCGGCTGGGCGAACGCGTCGGGATGGCCCGTCGGCATCGCCGCGGCGGGCCTCCTCAATCCGCGCACCGGCCTCGCCTATACCGCCAACCTGCCCGCCACCGGCAGGCCCTTTCCCGCCGACATCGCCGCCGCCGCCGGACGCCCCGTCACCTACGTCAACGACTGCCGCGCGATGACCCTGTCCGAGGCGACCTTCGGTGCCGGCCGTGGCCTCAGCCCCGTGGTCGGCCTGATCCTCGGCACCGGCGTCGGCGCCGGTGTGGCGGTGCGGGGGCACCTTCTCGAGGGCCTCAGCCACGTGGGGGGAGAGTTCGGGCACACCCCCGCGGCCGCCCACCTCGTCGTGCAGCACGGCCTGCCCATCGTGCGCTGCGGCTGCGGACGGATGGGCTGCATCGAGACCTATATCGCGGGACCGGGCCTGACCCGCCTTGCGCTACACATAACAGGACAGGCGCTGTCGCCCCGCGACCTCGCGGCGCGGCGCGGCACGGCGGACGTGGCGCAGGTCTGGGCGATCTGGACGGCGCTGGTGGCCGAACTGCTCCTCACGATCACGATGATGATCGACCCCGACTGCATCGTGCTCGGCGGCGGCCTCAGCCTCGTAGACGGGGTGACAGCGGAGCTGTCGGCGGGACTGGTGGCGGCGCAGCTTCCGGGGTTCGCGGTGCCGCGGATCGTGCTGGCCGAGGGCGGCGAGACCAGCGGCGCGCGGGGTGCGGCCTATGCGGCATGGCAGGCGACGGGGCCGGCCGATGCCTGACGCGTCTGACCTCTGGGTTCTGCCCGACCGGCTCTTCGACGGCGCGCGGCTGACGGCGGGACAGGGCCTGCATCTGCTTGGCAGCGACGTCGTCGAGGTCGGGATTCCGCCGCCGGACGCGGTCGTGAACCGGATCGCAGGCACCGTCACGCCGGGGTTCGTCGACCTTCAGGTGAACGGCGGCGGCGGTGTCCTGTTCAACACCGACCCCTCGTTGTCCGGCCTGCATACCATCGCCAAGGCGCACCGCGGCCTTGGCACCGTTGCGATCCTGCCGACGGTCATCACCGATGCGCCCGAGGTGCTGGAGCGCGCTGCCGATGCGGTTCTGGCCGCACGCGGACGGCACGGCATCGCGGGCCTGCACATCGAGGGGCCGCATATCTCCGTCGCACGGCGCGGCACCCATGCCGAGCGGTTCGTGCGGCCGATGGACGACCGGACGCTGGCCCTCGTGGCGCGCCTGCGGCAGGCGGGCGTTCCGGTGATGATCACCCTCGCCCCCGAAGCGGCCACGCCCGATCAGATCGCGGCGCTGGCGGCGACCGGCGCCGTCGTCTCGATCGGTCACAGCGACGCCAGTGCCGAACAGGTGCACGCCGCCCTTGCCGCCGGGGCGCGATGTTTCACCCACCTCTTCAATGCGATGTCGCCCATGCTCAACCGTGCGCCCGGCGTGACGGGCGCTGCGATCAACGCCACCGCCCACGCGGGCATCATCTGCGACGGCATCCATGTCGCCGACGCGATGATAGGCCTCGCCCTGCGCGCCCGCCCGGTTCCGGACACCACCTTCCTCGTCTCGGACGCGATGCCGACCGTCGGCGGCCCCGACCGCTTCGACCTCTACGGGTCGCCGGTGCGCCTGCGCAACGGGCGGCTCGTGAACGCCGAGGGCTCGCTCGCCGGGGCGCATGTGACCATGGCCGAGGGCGTCGCGCGCCTCGTCGGGGTGGTCGGCATCGCACCCCAGACGGCCCTGCGCATGGCCGTGACGGTGCCGGCAGGGCTGATGGGCCTCGACAGGCTCGCCCGCGTCACGCCGCGCGTGACCTCGGACCTTCTGGTGCTCGGCGATGACTTGCGGCCGAGCGGCACGCTGGCCGAGGCGATCGGGACCATGGCCTGAGGACAAACCCGCCTCAGGGCGCGCCGCACGCCCCGTCATAGACCGCCAGCACCGCGTCGACGGAGGCGCGCATGAGGCCCTCTGCCGTCGGCGCGACCTCACCCGCAAGGACCAGCGGCCATAGCGCGCCGAAATATTGCGAGATCAGCGTTTCGGGGATCGCACGTGCGCCGAACCCTGCCATCAACTCGTCCACCAGCCGCGTCGCGGCGGGATCGGACCAGTAATACCGGATCCGGTCCGAGTAGCTGAAGTGCAGGTTCAGCCGGATCGCCTCCGGGGTGCCGTGATAGTGCCCCGACCAGTGGTCCGGTGCGGCCAGCATCAGCGCCTCCATCCCCGACTTCAGGCCAGACTTGGGGCCTGAAGTCGGGCCGGACCGTCCATAAAGTTCCGCCGAAATCGCATCGAGGGCATAGAGCGCCTCGCGCAGCGCAAATGTCAGCCACGGGCCGACCTTGAGGATCGCAAACCCGTCGCG
The DNA here is from genome assembly GCA_963789535.1 of uncultured Alphaproteobacteria bacterium. GTDB lineage: Bacteria > Pseudomonadota > Alphaproteobacteria > Rhodobacterales > Rhodobacteraceae > CAVXHQ01. The sequence continues at coordinate 266,403 of CAWBKU010000005.1, forward strand.
CACCAGCGCGGCGGAGAGCGGCGGGTGTCTGATAATCGGTCGAATGTGCCTCGTAGACGAGGCCGAGGTCGCGCCGCGCCGCCGTCAGGGCCGTGGCCTTCTCGGGCACATAGCCCACGACATTGCCGTGCCCGAACTCGACGCCCGGCTGCACCACGAGGCCGACGACCCGCGAAAAGGCCGCCTCCTGTCCGAGGGCGGCAAAGGCGGCGCGGTGCAGGTCGACGGTCCGGGCGGCATCGGCGGGCGCGGTGAGGTCGAGGTCGGCGACGTGTTCGGTCGCGCCGCCCGGCACCGGCACCTCGGTCCCGATGACATAGACGATCTCCTGCCCCGCACCCTGCGCCTCGGCCACGGCGGCGAGGGCGGCGGCGCGCGCGGCAATCGTCTCTTCGGGCAGCGGGCGGGGATCGTCGGCGCAGGCCATACTGGCGTCGAGGTGGATCTTGGTGAACCCGGCGGCGGCATAGGCCGCGACCATGGCACGGGCCTTGTCCATCGCGGCGGCGGCGGGCAGGTGCCGCCAGGGGTTCGGGCCGAGGTGGTCGCCGCCGAGGATCACGCCGTCGGTCGCCACGCCCTCCTCGCGGGCGATGCGCACCACGAGGGCGTGGAAATCGGCGGGCCTCATGCCTGTATAGCCGCCGTCCTGATTGACCTGATTGCACGTCGCCTCGATCAGGACCGGGCGCCCGGTCAGATGGCCGCGAGCCAAAGCTGCCCGCAGGACCACGGGATGCGCCGAGCAGACGGCGGTGATGCCGCGCGGCGTTCCACGGTCCTGGGCGGCGATCAGGTCGGAAAAGAAGGTCATGATCGAGAGTCTCGCTTTCACTTGGCCCTGCGGCGATACCGATCAATATCAATCGCAAATATGATTGACAACGATCAAAGATGCGCCCTAGCGTGATCGTATCAGCGAGGAATCCGATGAAGCTCGACCGCCCGGCCACCATCCGGCAATTGTTGTTCTCGCGCGGGCACCTGTCCATCGCCGAGATCGCCGAGGCCGTGGGTGCGTCCGAACCGACGGTGCGGCGCGATCTCGCGGCCCTCGAGATGGACGGGGCGATCACCCGGACCCATGGCGGCGCGCGCATCGCCGACGGGTCGGTGACGGAAATCGAGTTCGAGAGCCGCGAGCAGATCAACCTCGTGGCCAAGCGCGAGATCGGCGAGCTGGCATTCGCGACGTTGCGGCCGGCCACGGCGGTGTTCCTCGATGCGGGCACGACCGTCATGCAGCTTGCGCGCCTGATCCGGCTGCGCCCGATGCCGCTGCGGGTGTTCACCAACTGCCTGCCGGTCGCGCAGCACCTGATGCCGGTGCCCGAGGTGTCGGTGACGCTGCTCGGCGGTGTCCTGCGGATGCAGAACGCCTCGATGGTCGGCGCACTGGCCGAGGCGGCGCTCTCGACGCTGTGGTTCGATCAGTTGTTTCTGGGTGTCGGTGCGGTGGCCCCCGATGGCGCGATCTACTCGGCGGACGAGCAGGAGGCGCGGATCAACCGCCTCATGCTCGACCGGACGGGCGAGGCGAGCCTCATGGCCGACGCCGCCAAGTTCGGTGCGCGCCTGACGCACCGTGTCGCGCCCCTCGGCCCCGAGATGCAGGTCATCACCGATGGCGCGTTGCCCGCCGACTGGCGCGCGCGCCTGACAGAGGCGGGATTGCGCGTCGTCCAGCCTGCGGCGTCATGATGGATTTCGTGCTCGGCATGGATGCGGGCGGCACCAAGACGCTGCTCGCGACCGTGGACCGGGACGCCAGTGTGCTCCGGCTCACCCGTCATCCCGGCCTCGATCCGACGACGGGGGCGGGCGGTCCGGACGCGCTCCGCGCGCTGTTGCGGGACGCTGGCGCACCGGTCGCGGCGACACTCGGCCTGCCGTTTCATGGCGAAATCGTCGAGGCGACGGGTTGGCAAAGGACCATCGTCGCCGAGGCGTTCGGCGCTACCGCGCGCGCGGTCAACGACGTGGCCGTCGCGCACAGGGGGGCCTTTGCGGGGGGCGAGGGCGTGCTCGTGCTCGCGGGAACCGGGTCGATGGCCTGGGCCGTGGGGCCGCGGGGCGAGACGCGGGCGGGTGGATACGGCGACATCTTCGGTGACGAAGGCTCGGCCTACTGGATCGGCCGCGAGGCGCTGGCCGCGGCCTCGCGCCAGATCGACGGGCGCGCCGAGGACAGCGGGTTTGCGGGCGCCCTCTGTGCGGCGATCGGCATCGCGCCGGGCGACCTCATCGACTGGACCTATGCGCGCGCCGCCCCCCGTGCCGCCGTCGCCGGACTTGCACGGGCGGTCGCGGCGCTGCAGGCGGCGGGCGATGCTACAGCGACGGCGATCCTGACCCGGGCGGCGCAGGAACTCGCCGTCGTCGCCCGCGCCGCCGCAACCCGCGCCGGTCTGGACGGGCCCCTGCGGTGGTCCATGGCAGGCGGGGTCTTTGCCAGCGCCTGTCGTGCGCGACGCCCTGACCGCCCACCTCGGGGTCGCGCCGCAGGTGCCCCGCCTGCCCCCCATCGGCGGCGCCCTCCTCGACGCCGCCCGGCGCGCCGGCTGGCCGGTCGACGAGGCATGGATCGCCACACTCTCGACCAATCTCGATACCGACGAGGCGCTGCAACGCGCCGAACCTTCCGAAAAGGCATGACATGACATCCACCACCGAAAAGGTCATCCGCGACCAGTTCCCCTACCTTGCCGCCGCCCTGACACAGGCGGTTCCGGCAATCGGCGCCGGCACACTCGTCTTTACCGGCTGCGGCACGTCGTTCTATCTCGCGCAGGTGCTCGCCTGTGTGGCGAACGCGGGCGGGCGCACGGCAATCGCCGTGCCCGGCGCCGAATGGGCGCGCCGACCGGGGGCCTATCTGGCGGACCGCACGGATTGCGTCGTCGTCGGCCTGTCGCGGTCCGGCACTACGACCGAAACGGTACAGGCGATCCGCGCCGCGCGCGACGCCGGCCTGCCGACCGTCGCCCTGTCGTGCGAGGCGGACGCGCCGATCCTGCGCGCCGCCGACGTGCCCCTCTATCTGCCGACCGACCCACGCGAGGGGATCGTCATGACTGTCTCGGCGAGCCTGATGCTCCTCGGCGGGCTGCGCCTGCTGCACGAGAGCGTGACCGACGCGGACCTCGGCCTCGCCGCCGATGCTCTTGCCGCCATCGATGCAGGCGCGCCGACGATCCTGAAGGGGCGCCGCCATTTCGTCTATCTCGGCGGCGGCTCGCTCTATGGCATCGCCGCCGAAGGCGCGCTGAAGCTACAGGAGATGAGCCTGAGCCACGCGCAGGCGTTTCACCCGATGGAATACCGCCACGGACCGATTTCCCTGATCGACGACGGGTCGGTCGTCGTCATGCTCTACAGCCTCGCCACGGCGGGCGAAGAGGCCGAAGTCGTTGCAGACGTGCAGGCCAAGGGCGCGCGCGTGATCGGTTTCGGCGGGCCCGGCGACCTCACGATCCCCCTGCCCGCCACGACCCGCGCCGCCGCCGCGCTAACCATGTTGCCCGCGCTGCAACTGCTCGGCGAACAGGTCGCGCTGGCGAAAAACATCGACACCGAAACTCCCCGCCATCTGACCAAGGTGGTCCTGCTGACCGAAGGCGCCGCCTGATGGCAAAAATCACCCTCATCGGTGCCGGATCGACGGTCTTCGCGCAGAACATCCTCGGCGACGTGCTGTCGAACCCGGAACTCGCCGACAGCGACATCGCGCTCCACGACATCGACGCCGAGCGGCTGTCGACCTCCGAGATCATGACGCGGCGCATTGCCGGGACGCTGGGCCTGAAGGCGCTCGACATCACCGCGACGACCGACCGGCGCGCGGCCCTGAAGGGGGCGGATTTCGTGATCCTGATGATGCAGGTCGGCGGCTATAAACCCTCGACGGTCATCGACTTCGAGATCCCGAAGACATTCGGCATCCGCCAGACCATCGCCGACACCCTCGGGATCGGCGGCATCTTTCGCGCGCTGCGCACAATCCCGGTGGTCTTCGACATCGCGCGCGACATGGAGGAGTGCTGCCCCGGCGCCCTGATGATGAACTACGTCAACCCGATGGCGATGATCACCTGGGCGATGCAAGAGCGCTTTCCGGACATTCCCTACGTCGGCCTGTGCCATTCGGTGCAGGAAACCTCCGGCCATCTGGCGCGGATCCTCGGCGAGGATATCGACCGGATCGACTACCGCGCGGCGGGCATCAACCACGTCTCGTTCTTCAGCCAGTTCGCCAAGCGTCTGCCCGGCGGCGGCACCGAGGATCTCTATCCCCGCCTGCGCGCCATCGCCGAGAGCGGCGATTATCCCGACGGCGACCGGGTGCGGTTCGCGGTGATGAAGCACTTCGGCCATTTCGTCACCGAAAGTTCCGAGCATTTCAGCGAATATACGCCCTGGTTCATCAAATCCGCGCGCCCCGATCTCGTGTCGCAATTCCAGGTGCCGCTCGACGAATACATCACCCGCTGCGAGGACCAGATCGCCGAGTGGCGCACGTTGCAACACGAGCTCGAGGACGAGGCACGCCCCCTCGAGGTGGAGAAATCCAACGAATACGCCGCCGCGATCATCCACGGCATGGTCACGGGCACCAGCCACAAGATCTACGGCAACGTCCGCAATAACGGCCTCATCGACAACCTGCCCGGCGATGCCGCCGTCGAGGTGCCCTGCCACATCGACCGCAACGGCGTCCAGCCGATCCGCGTCGGCCGCGTCGCGCCGCATCTGGCGGCGATCATGCAGTGGCAGATCAACGTGCAGCAGATGACCGTCGAGGCCGCCCTGACCGGCAAGCGCGAGCACATCTATCACGCCGCGATGCTCGATCCCCACACCGCCGCCGAACTGCCGCTCGACGAAATCCGGTCGCTCTGCGATGCGCTGATCGAGGCGCATGGCACCTACCTTCCCGCGTATCGCTAGGGCGCGGGCATGGCCGGGGTCGTCATCCGCAACCTCGTCAAGACCTACGGCACCGCCCGGGTCATGCACGGCGTCAGTTTCGACGTCGGCGACGGCGAGTTCGTGGCCCTCGTCGGCCCGTCCGGCTGCGGCAAGTCCACGCTGCTGCGGATGGTCGCGGGCCTCGAGGATATCACGCGCGGCGAGGTCGAGATCGGCGGGCGGGTGGTCAATCACGTGGCCCCGAAGGAGCGGGACATCGCGATGGTGTTCCAGAACTATGCCCTCTATCCGCACATGACGGTGGCACAGAACATGGGGTTCTCGCTGCGCCTGCGCGGCGGCGCAAAGGCCGAGATCGCGCGCCGCGTCAGGGACGCGGCAGCCGTCCTCGGCCTGTCGGACTATCTCGACCGGATGCCCGGACAACTCTCGGGCGGTCAGCGGCAGCGGGTTGCCATGGGCCGGGCCATCGTGCGGCAACCGTCCGTCTTTCTCTTCGACGAGCCGCTGTCGAACCTCGACGCCGCCCTGCGCGTGCAGATGCGGGCGGAAATCCGCGCGCTGCACGATCGCCTCGGCTCCACCTCGATCTTCGTCACCCACGATCAGGTCGAGGCGATGACCATGGCCGACCGGATCGCCGTTCTGCGGGGCGGCAAGCTCGAACAGGTCGGGCCACCGCTCGACCTCTATGACCGCCCCGCGAATGCCTTCGTGGCCGGGTTCATCGGCTCTCCCGCGATGAACATCCTGCCCGGGCAGGCGCAGGGGGGACGGGTGACGCTGGCCCCCGGCGTCGGCGTCCCCACCGGTCATGGCGCCGACGGCCCGGTCCACTGGGGCATCCGGCCCGAGCATCTGGTGCTGGTGCCCGAGGGCACGCCGGACGCGATTGCCGCGACGGTGACGGGCATCGAGAGCACCGGCCACGCCGAATTCGTCAGGACCGAAGTCGCGGGCCTCCGCCTCGACGCGCTCTTTACCGACAGGCCGCGCCTGACCAAGGGCGAAGTGATCCACCTGCGCCCGACCCCCGGCCTCGTCCATCTGTTCGCGCCGGGCGACGGGGCGCGGCTGTCATGACGCAATCCATGCAAATGCGGCGCGGCCCACGCGCCCGGACGACCGCCGACCCGAGGCCGGGCACCCAACCCCAACCAACGACAGCGAGGACGCCATGAGACATCTGACCACGACCGCCATCGCCCTGATCCTCGGCGCCGGAACCGCCGCCGCCCAGACCGAGATCACGTTCGCCCTCTGGGGAAGTCCGCAAGAGGGCGCCGTCTGGGCCAGCATCGCCGAGGCCTTCGAGGCGGAACACCCCGACATTTCGGTGAATATCGAAGTATCCGACTGGGACGGTTACTGGGAAAAGCTGCGCGTGCAGGTCGCGGGCGGCACGCCGCCGGACGTGTTCGCGATGGACGCCCCGCTCTATCCCGACTGGCAGTCGCGCGGGGTGCTCCTGAACCTGCAACCCTACCTCGACGCCGATCCGACGGTTCTGGACGGCGTCTATCCGATCACGCTGGCCGCCTATGAGACGCCGGACGGCATGTTCGGCCTGCCACGCGATTTCCAGACCATCGTGCTGTATTACAACAGGGACATGTTCGATGCCGCAGGCGTCGCCTACCCCGACGATACCTGGACATGGGACGATTTCCGCACCGCCGCCGCCGCCCTGACGCTGGACGAGGACGGCGACGGCACGACGGATCAATGGGGCGCCTGGGCCGAAATCTACGACATGGAACCGTTCTGGGGCCCGGTCGTCTGGTCCTTCGGCGGCGAGATCGTCGATCCGGCGGCGGGCACCACCCTGATCGGCAGCCCGGAGGCGACGGCCGCGTTCGAGTATATCGACGCGGTCCTCCTCGAGGACGGCTCGATGCCCACCTCCGAGCAGCTTTCGCAATACGGCTGGGACGGGCTGCTGTCGGGCGTCGCCGCCATGGGCTTTTCCGGGCACTGGTCGGTGCCGGAATATGCCGGGGCGGGCCTGAACTTTGCCGTGGCCCCGGTGCCGATGGGGCCTGCAGGCCGCGTCACCGGCGTCAACTCTGCGGGGTTCGTGATCTCGGCCGATACGCCGAACCCGGACGCGGCATGGGCCTTCGTGAACTATGCCTTCTCCGAGGCGGGGCAGGCGGCGCTCGCCAACATCGGCCTCGCGATCCCGATCCGCGAGAGCGTCGCCAACTCCGACGCCTATCTGGGCCAGCCGGTGCAGATCGACCATGCGCTCTTCGTCGCGGCCCTCGACTATGCCCGCCCGAAACCGGTGTTCCGGGGCTACGAGGAGTGGTCGGGCGCGGTCGGCGATGCGCTCGACCTGATCTGGACCGGGCAGGTGAGTGTCGAGGAGGGCCTCGCCGAGGCCGTCGAATACGGCGACGACGCCCTGTCGCGGAACCGGTAGGGCGATGCACGGTCTCCGGCCCCTGGGGATCGAACGGTGGTGGGTGCTGGCGTTTCTGGCACCCACGCTGGTCGGCCTTTTGCTGGGCACCTTCGGGTCGATCTTCGCGACCCTCGGGATCAGCTTCATGGACTGGGATCTGCTGACCCCGCCGGTGGCCGCCGGGGTCAGCAACTATCAGGGCCTGCCCGACGACCGGCTGTTCATGGCGTCCTTGGTCAACACCCTCGCCTTCGCCGGCCTCTACGTGCCGCTGACCGTCATCATAAGCCTGTTCGTCGCCATCGGCCTGAACCGCCGGATGCCCGGCATCTCGTTCTTTCGCGTCGCGTTCTTTCTGCCCACGGTATCGAGCCCGACCGCCGTCGGCCTGCTCTGGACATGGATCTACGCGCAGGACAACGGCGTGCTGAACGAGATCATCGTCTGGCTCGGCGGCGATCCGGTGCGCTGGCTGAGCCGGGACGTGGCCCTCTATTCGGTCGTCATCGTCAACGTCTGGGGCGCCATCGGCGGCGGCATGATCATCTTCCTCGCCGGATTGCAGGCGATCCCCAAGGATTACTACGAGGTCGCCGAAATGGACGGCGCCACCGCCCGGCAGCGGTTGTGGTTCATCACCCTTCCGGCGCTGGCGCCGTCGATGTTCTTTCAATGCGTGCTGGTGACGATCAACGCGTTTCAGGCGTTCGACTATATCTATATCCTGACCCGCACCGGCAACGGCAATTCCTCGATGCCGACGCTCGTGTTCTCGATCTATCGCAGCGGGTTCCGGTTCTTTCGGATGGGGGATGCGGCGGCGCAGGCCGTCGTGCTGACCCTGATGATCATGGTCCTGACCCTGATCTATTTCCGGCTGCAAAGGAAATGGGGGGCGCGGGCGTGATCCGTCGCGAAGCCCTCGCCGACACCCTCGCCTTTGCGCTGCTGGCGTTCGGCGCGATCTGCATGATCGGCCCGTTCATCTGGATGACCGCGACAAGCCTGAAACCACTGGCCGAGCAATACGACATGCGCCTGTTCCCCGCGACGCCGACGCTCCAGAACTATCCCCGCCTGTTCGAGATCATTCCCTTTCACCTGCTCCTGTGGAACAGCTTCAAGATCGCGGCGATCTCGACCTTCGGGCAACTCCTCACCTGCTCGATGGCGGGCTTCATCTTTGCCGTCGTGCGGTTCCCGTTCAGCAGGACGATCTTCGCCATCCTGCTCATCACCCTGATGATCCCCGGTCAGGTCACGGCGATCCCGCAGTTCATCATCTTCAAATTCCTCGGCCTCTACGGCACACAGGCACCCCTCTATGCGCCCGCCTTCCTCGGCGGCGCGTTCGGCACGTTCCTGATGCGGCAATATTTCCTGACGCTGCCGATCGAACTGGCCGAGGCGGCGCGGATCGACGGCGCCTCGCTGGCGCGGATATTCTTCACGATCTATCTGCCGCTGGCCAAACCAGCGCTGGCCGCCTTCGCGATCTTCGCGTTCATGTTCTCGTGGAACGACCTGTTCAACGCGCTGATCTACCTGCCCTCGGACATGGAAAGGACGACGCTGACCGTCGGCCTCGCGCTGTTCCAGACGCAATATGCCGGTCAATGGCCGTTGATGATGGCGGCCTCGCTCATCTCGGTCGCGCCGATCATCGCGGTGTTCTTCCTCGCCCAGCGCCACTTCATCGCCGGCATCGGCATGAGCGGGCTGAAATAGGCCGATCCCCCGAACCACAGAGGAAACGACATGGCCCGACATCTTCGATTTCCCCCGGCCCGATCCGTGCAGCCGGCCCTTCTGCTCGCCGCGTCTGTCGCGGCCTGCGGCGTGACATCGACGCGATCCCCGGCACAGACCGCCCTGCCGGTCTGGAATCAGGCATACCAAGAGACTTACGAGGCCGACGCGCTGGACGACATCCGCGCCAACGCCCGCGACGCCTATGTCCTGCTCGACCCGTTCCAGGACGCGGTGGGTCCGGTCGCCGCCGATACGGTCGCGGCCCTGCACGCCAACGGCAATCAGGTCGCGGCCTATATCAGCGTCGGCACGGCCGAGGACTGGCGCGCGGATTTCGATGCCCTCCGGCCGTATCTGGTGGCGCGTCCATGGGACGACTGGGCAGGCGAGTATTTCATCTCGACCCCGGACGCCGGGGTGCTCGCCATCATGCAGGCGCGGATCGACCGGATCGCGGACTGGGGGTTCGACTGGGTCGAGTTCGACAACATGGACTGGGTCTATGACGACGGCTATCGCGCCGCCTACGGGTTTGCCGCCACCGCCGCCGAAGGGGCGGCCTACTATCAGGCGCTCTGCGCCTACGTGCACGCGAACGGGATGCGCTGCATGGCCAAGAGCACCGTCGAGGCCGCCTCCCTGTTCGACGGCGTGACCTACGAATCCTACGAGGATGACCGCAACTGGTGGGACGCGGCCGGGGCCGCAGCCTTCCTCGGCGCGGGCAAGCCGGTGATCGTGGTGCACTACGACGCCCCCGATTGCGCCGCGAGGCTGGCGGAATATCGCGGCATCTACGGCGACGGCCTGTCGTTCCTGTGCGAGGACCGGCAGCGTGAGAGGTATGTCAGGCCCGAATAGTCCCCGCGCAGCAGTGCGTGCTGCGCGGACCGGACGCTATTCTGCCGGCATCGCCTGCGGTTCCTCGACCAGCGGGTGCGCCAGATGCGGCAGCATCTCGCGCGGGCAGATCTGGACGAAGTTGCCCTTCTCGCTGTCCCAGTGCCGCAGGATCTCGGCGCCCCGGGCGCTGCCGGTTTCTTCCACGTGACGTTCGATCAGGCCGCGCACCTGCGCCTCCCAATGGCCGACCGTCACGCCGCATGTCACCAGCGTCTCCATGTTGATGAGGGGCTCCGACACCCCCTCGGGGTCGTAGAGATAGGCCATGCCCCCGGTCATGCCCGCGCCGAAATTCGCGCCGATCGTCCCGAGGATCACCGCCACGCCGCCTGTCATGTATTCGCAGCCGTTGCTGCCGCAGCCCTCGATCACCACCTTCGCGCCCGAGTTGCGCACCGCAAACCTCTCGCCCGCGCGGCCCGCCGCAAAGAGGTGGCCGTCGGTGGCGCCATAGAGGACCGTATTGCCGATGATCGTGTTGTCGCCCGCCACCAGCGGGCTCGCCATCGGCGGGCGCACCACGATGAGGCCGCCGGACAGGCCCTTGCCGACATAGTCGTTGGCATCGCCCGACACCTCGAGCTTCAGCCCCGGCACCGCAAAGGCGCCGAGCGACTGGCCCGCCGATCCCTTGAGCTTGATGTGCAGGTGGTCTGGCTGGAGGGTGTTGCGCATCCCGAACTTGCTCACGATATGGCTCGACACTCGGGTGCCGATGGTGCGCAGCGTGTTCTGCACCGCATATTCGAGCTGCATCTTCTCGCCGTCCTGAAGGAACCGGGCCGCGTCCTTGACGATCTCGGCGTCGAGGGTGTCGAGCACCGGATTGCGCGGCTTTGCGCGGTCGTAGGTGATGTGATGGGCGCCATCGACGGTAATCAGCAGCGGGTTGAGGTCGAGGTCGTCGAGATGCGCCGCGCCGCGCGACACCTGCGTCAGAAGGTCCGCGCGCCCGATCACCTCGTCGAGGCTCCGCGCCCCGATGGAGGCGAGGATCTCGCGCACTTCTGTCGCGTAGAACGTGATGAGGTTGACGACCTTCTCCGCCGATCCGGAGAACTTCTTGCGCAAATCCTCGTTCTGCGTGCAGACGCCCACCGGGCATGTGTTGGACTGGCACTGTCGCACCATGATGCAGCCCATGGCGATCAGCGCGGCGGTGCCGATGCCGTATTCCTCGGCCCCCAGCATCGCCGCCATCACCACGTCGCGGCCCGTGCGCAGGCCCCCGTCCGTGCGCAGCGTCACCCGGCCGCGCAGGTTGTTCATGGCGAGCACCTGATGCGCCTCGGTCAGGCCCATCTCCCAAGGCAGGCCCGCGTATTTGATGCTGGTCCCCGGCGAGGCCCCGGTCCCGCCGTTGTGCCCCGAGATCAGGATCACGTCCGCCTTGGCCTTGGCCACGCCCGCCGCGATGGTGCCGACACCGGAGGACGACACCAGTTTCACCGTCACCTTGGCGCGCGGATTGATCTGCTTCAGGTCATAGATGAGCTGCGCCAGATCCTCGATGGAATAGATGTCATGGTGCGGCGGCGGCGAGATCAGCGTGACCCCCGGCGTCGAATGCCGCAGCCGCGCGATCAGCGCCGTCACCTTCATGCCGGGCAGTTGCCCGCCCTCGCCCGGCTTGGCGCCCTGCGCCACCTTGATCTCCAGCTCCTCGCAGGCGTTCAGGTATTCCGCCGTCACGCCGAACCGTCCCGAGGCCACCTGCTTGATCTTGGCCGACGGGTTGTCGCCGTTCGCCTCGGGGACGAAATGCGCCGGATCCTCGCCGCCCTCGCCGCTGTCGCTCTTGGCGCCGATCCGGTTCATCGCGATGTTCAGCGTCTTGTGCGCCTCTGGCGACAGCGCGCCAAGGCTCATCCCCGGCGTCACGAACCGCTTGCGGATCGCGGTGATGCTCTCGACCTGTTCGATCGGCACCGCCTCGCCCAATGGCTTGATCGCCAGAAGGTCGCGCAGATGGATCGGCGGATTGGCCTGCATCGTGCGGCTGTATTGCATCCACAGCTCATAGGACGCGCGGTCGCAGGCGGCCTGGAGCATGTGCATCGTGGTCGCCTCCCACGCATGTTTCTCGCCCTGACGCCGCGCCTTGTAGAAACCGCCGATGGGCAGGACGCCGGGTCCGGACCTCCAGCCACGGGCGTGGACCTCCTCGAGCTTGCGCTGGATCCCCACCGTGCCGATCCCCGAAATCCGGGAGTGCATGCCCGGGAAATACTCGGCGCACATCGCACGGCTCAGGCCCACCGCCTCGAAATTCAGGCCGCCGCGATAGGACGAGACGACCGAAATCCCCATCTTCGACATGATCTTGAGAAGTCCGGCATCGACGGCGGTGCGGTAGCGGCGCGTGGCATCCGTCAGGCTCCCCTCGATCAGGCCGCGCGCGATGCGGTCGGCGATGCTGTCCTGCGCCAGATAGGCGTTCACGGTGGTCGCCCCGGACGAGATCAGCACCGCGAAATAATGCGGGTCGATGCACTCGGCGGACCGCACGTTGACCGAACAGAACGTCCGCAGCCCCTTTCTGGTCAGCCCCGAATGGACGGCAGAAGTGGCGAGGATCATCGGCATCGCCACGCGGTTCTCGCTGGCATGCTCGTCGGTCAGCACGATATGCCCGGCCCCCGAACTGACCGCCTCTTCCGCCTCGGCCCGTATCCGTTCGAGGCCCTGACGCAGCGCATCGGTGCCCGGCGCAAAGGTGCAGTCGACGAAGGCGACCTGTTCGCCGAACTGCGCCACCATGGCCTCGAACTCGGCATTGGCGATGAACGGGCTCTCGAGGACGAGGATCTCGGTCTGGCTCGAGCTCTCGTCGAGCATGTTCTTGAGGTTGCCGAACCGCGTCTTGAGGGACATCACCCGCGTTTCGCGCAAGCTGTCGATCGGCGGGTTCGTCACCTGAGAGAAGTTCTGCCGAAAGAAGTGCGACAGCGGCCGATACTGCGACGACAGCACCGCGGGCGGCGTGTCGTCGCCCATCGACGCGATCATCTCCTTGCCGTCCTCGGCCATCGGCGCCAGCACCTGCTCGAGTTCCTCGAGCGTATAGCCCGCCGCCGCCTGCCGCCTGCGCAACTCGTCGCCGGTGAACAGCGCGGCTTCGGGCACGTCGCGCAGCAGCGCGTTGAGGTCCACGACCTTCTCGATCCAGTCGGCATAGGGCAAGGACGCCGCCAGCTTCTCCTTCATCTCGCGGTCGTGATAGAGGCGCCCCTCTTCCATATCGACGGCGATCATCTGCCCCGGCCCCAGCGCGCCCTTTTCGCGCACGGTCCGCTCGTCGAACGAGACCATTCCCGCCTCGGACCCCGCGATCAGCAGGCCGTCACCCGTCACGACATAGCGCATCGGGCGCAACCCGTTGCGGTCCAGCCCGCCGCAGACCCAGCGGCCGTCCGTCATGGCCAGTGCCGCGGGACCGTCCCACGGCTCCATCACGGCGTTGCAATAGGAATACATGTCCTGCAACGGCTGCGGCATCTCGACGGCGGATTTGCTCCACGCCTCGGGGACCATCATCGTCTTGGCCATCGGCGCGGACCGCCCGGCGCGCACCACCACCTCGAACACCGCATCGAGGGCGGCACTGTCGGACGATCCCTGCGCCACGATCGGCTTGATGTCGTCCGCCATGTCGCCGAAGGTGTTCGACGCCATCCGGATCTCGTGGCTCTTCATCCAGTTCAGGTTGCCCTTCAGCGTGTTGATCTCGCCGTTGTGGGCCAGCATCCGGAACGGCTGCGCCAGCCACCATTGCGGAAAGGTATTGGTCGAATAGCGCTGGTGATAGATCGCGAACGCACTCTCGAACCGCGGGTCCATCAGGTCGGGGTAGAACGCCGACACGTCCTGCGCCAGCATCATCCCCTTGTAGATGATCGACCGGCACGACAGCGACGCGAGGTAGATGCCCGCGATGCCCGCCGCGATCGCCGCCTTCTCGATCCGGCGGCGGATGATATACAGCTCGCGCTCGAATTCCTCGCGGTCCTGATCCTTTTCGCAGCGGATCAGGATTTGCTCGATCTCGGGCCGTGTCGCGTTCGCCTTCTCGCCGAGCACGCTCACGTCGACCGGCACGTGCCGCCAGCCGTAGATGTAGTGGCCCATCCGCAGGACTTCGCTCTCGACGATGGTGCGGCATTTCTCCTGCGCGCCGAAATCGGTGCGCGGCAGGAACACCTGACCGACGGCGATCAGGCGGTCCTCGAACGGCTCGTGGCCGGTGCGGCGGATCTGGTCGTAAAAGAACGGCACGGGGATCTGCACGTGGATACCCGCGCCATCGCCGGTCTTGCCATCCGCATCGACCGCGCCCCGGTGCCACACCGCCTTGAGCGCGGCGATGCCCTTTTCCACCACCCCGCGCGAGGCCGAGCCGTCGATGGCGACGACGAGGCCGACGCCGCAGGACGCATGCTCGTCGTCGGCGCGGTAAAGGCCGTTATCGCTCATCCACTGGCGCTTGGCCTCTTCGGCGGCAACCCAGGCGTCGTCGTAGGTGGTCATCGGATGTCTCCTGTGTGGCGTCGGCGTGGACCGGTCAGTCGTCAAGGCTCAGGATCGGGATGCCCCTGACCTCGGCGGTTCCGGTGATCCGAAGGGTGTCCGGCCCCTTGCCCGTCGTCGAGCCGCCGGTAAAGTCGTAGGCAAAGGCGATGTCCACCGTCTCGCCCGGCTGGCAGGTCATCGAGGTGAGCGTGACCGTCGGTTCGTCGAAGACCTCGATATTGACCGCGAAGGTATTTTCTGAGGAGCCCGCGTTGTAGAAACTCGTCGGATCGACGATCCGCCATTCGCCCGGTTTCAGCATCGCCTCGGCATCGAACAGGAACTGCAATTCCATATGACCGGCCCGGCCGAAGTAGATGTCGAACTCGATCGTATCCGCGTCGGTGCAGGCCGTCCCGGCAGGATCGGTCTCGCTCAGATAGGCGGCGGCCCCGAAGAAGACATCGCCGGGGTTCTCGTCCCACATCTCGAGGCTGTCGCCCCGCATCGACCATGTCCCCTCGAGCGGGGCCGACAGCGCCGCCTCGGCGGACCACGTCTGGGCAAACGCGGGCGTCGCCGCCAGAGCCGCCATGCCGGCGAGGGGTGCGAGAACCGTCCTCATCGCAGCGTCCACCCGCTCTCGGTCAGGCCACAGCCGTATTTCGGCTGCGTCGACAGGAACCCCGTCTCGCCCGGCATGAAGAATTCGACCGGCGAATTGTCGCTCTCGAACTCTCCGTCGGGTGTCGTCAGCGTGCTTATCCCGCCAAAGAACGTGCGCCATTCCTCCGAAACGTATTCATTTCCGGCGCTGGTAAACAGCACGTCGCCCGCGTCGTTCTCGATCCGGATGCTGAACTCGGTCGCGAGGAGGTCGACGCCGTCGATCGTCACGGCCTCGCCGGTCAACTGGTCGACCCCGACATAGCGCAGCGGCCCGATCTCGTCCGACAGGGTGCGGAAGTCGAAGGTGCTGATGCCCTCGTCCAGAAGTTCGGTGAACGACGCCGGGTCGCGCGGGCTCTCCTCGAGCGTTTCGGTGTGGCCGGTATCGCGATAGGTCGAGACGAGCCACTGGGTCTCGCTGTCGGTCTGGCCGAAATAGCTCACCCCGTCCCGGTCCAGCTCGACACGCCGCTGGGTGCCGGGCGCGTCGTCCTCGCAGGTGAAATAGTGGCTGACCGAACAGGAGGCACCCTGCATGGTGAGGTAGGCGGTGCAGCCCTCGGGAAGGGTCTGGGTGCCCTGGGCGGTGGCCGGTGCGGCCAGCATCACGAGGGCGAGGGCGGGGGCAAGGCGGGTCATCGGGTCTCTCCGGTTCGGTTTTCAGGTCGTTTCGTCGGGCGGATCACGGACGATAGCCCGACAGGACCGCGCCGCAATCGTAGGCGGGGGTTGCGGCAAAGAATCCCGGCTCTCCGGGGTAGATGAAATCGACCGGCGGGCGGCGCGTGACCGATCCGGGATCGTCCGCGGCCCATGCTTCGTTGACGAAGAACAGGCGGAGCCGGACCGAGACATACTGCCGCCCCTCCCAGATCCGCGCATCCGGCCCCTCGTTCAGGTCGGTGCTCTGGAACTCGATCTCGAGGAGCGGCTCGCCGTCGATCACCGTCTCGGCGCCGGTCAGCCGATCATAGCCGAACGTCCGCTCGCTGATCTGGCCATCGATCCGCATGGTATAGTCATAGCCGTCGATCCCGGTGTCGAAGAGTTCGTCGAGGCTGGGCGGATCGGCGGCAGGCTCGTCCATAAACTCCCAGGTATCGTTGTCGGGGTAATACCGGGCGAGCCATTGCGACTGCGCGTCGAGACGCCGGATCGCGTCGAGGCCATCCTCGTAGAACCGCCCCGACCACCGGATCCCCTCGGCGTCGCCCTCGCAGGTCCAGACGTTGTACATCAGACAGCCGCGGTGCTGCACGGTCAGGATGCCGGTGCAGGCCGGCGGCGGCGCAAAGCCGGTCTGCGCCATCGCAGGCCCCGCGATCAAGGCACACAGAAGGGAGAGGCTCCTCACCGCTCGAACCCCGCATCGGTCACGCCGCAATCGAACTTCGGCTGCGCCGAAAAGAACCCCGCCTCGCCCGGATAGATGAACTCTACCGGGCTCATGTCGGTCACGTCGTCGGGCGTCGCCGGATCCCAGGACAGGCCCAGCACGAAGATGCGGTGCCGCTCGCTCACGTATTGCGCGCCGGCACCGCGCGACGTGACGGTGCCGTCGGGGGCGCGGTTGTCATAGAGGAACTCGGTCGGGATCAGCGGCTCGCCGTCGATCGTCACCTCCTCACCCGCGACCAGATCGTATCCCACGATCCGCTCGGGAGCCCCACCGTCGTCGGACCGCGTGGTGAAATCGTAGGTGTCGGTCCCGTCGCGCAGGAGGTCGGTGATCGAGCCGGGGTCGGGGGCGGGCACCTCCATCACCTCCACCCGCGGCGGCAGGGCATAGCGCGTCTCGAGCCACTGGAACTCTTCGTCCACCTTGCGCACGGAAAAGAGGCCCTGCGGAATGAACAGACCCATCCATTGTTCGCCCTCCGCATCGCCCTCGCAGGACCACATGTTGATGACCACGCAGGACCGGTGCTGGATCGTCAGCACCCCTTCGCAGCCCTGCGGCACGGTGAAGGTTTCCTGCGCCAGCGCCGGGGCGGCCAGCATCGTGCAAAATGCACCGAGAGATAGGAACCGCATCAGTTGCATCCGTAAAGGGGGGTGAAGGTGGTGTCGTTCGCCTCGCCCGGAAACACGAACTCGACCGGGGACGCGACATAGAGCGTCTCGGGGTCGTCGTCGTACCATGTCCGGCCCTGAAGGAAGAGGCCCCGCTCGGGGTCGACGTATTCGGTGCCCTGGGCGTCATAGGTGATTGTTGCCGCGTCGTCGACACTGCGCACGCGGAACGTGGTCTCCAGCAGGCGGACGCCGTCGATCACCGTCTCGCTCCCCGAGAGCCAGTCATAGCCGGTGTAGTTGAACCGTTCCCCGGTGCTTCGGTTCACCTGCGAAAACGAAAAGCTGTCGATGCCGTTGGCGACGAGGCCCGCGATGTCGATCGGATCGGCGGCGGGCAGTTCGGTCTCGACATAATCGCCGCTGAACGTATCGAGGCTCGACAGCCACTGATAGCTGGTCGAGATCGTGGAATGATAGCTCATCCCCTCGGGCAGGGTGTAGGCGACGTTTCGTTCGCCCGGCGTATCGGCGCAGGTGTAGACGACGTTGGCAAAGCAGTCGGACATCTGCACGATCACTACCATCTCGCAGCCGCGCGGCATGGTGAACTGCGGCAGCGGCAGCGGCGCGTCCTGTGCGGGGGCGGCCATCGGCAGGGCGAGTGCCGCCAGCGCCGCTGTCAGCGTTCCGATGAAAGGGGGGGGGTTCGGGGTCATGAAAAGGTCTCCGGAGGATGGGGCGCGCAATGCGGGGAATGGCGAATGTTGCGGCAGTCTAGCGCAACTCGGCGCCCTGCCCATTCACAATTGCCGTCATTCCGCCGCCACCGACGCCGCCTGACCCAGATAGGTCAGTATCGCACCGGCCGCGTCCCGCCCGTCGCGGATCGCCCAGACGACGAGCGACGCACCGCGCACGATGTCGCCGACCGCATAGACCCCCGGCAGGCTCGTCTCGCCGCTGCCGTAGGCGGCCCTGACCGTGCCCCAGCGCGTCACCTCGAGGCCCTCGGCGCCCCAGAGGCCCGGCAGGTCCTCGGCCTCGAAGCCCAGCGCCTTGACGACCATGTCCGCGCCCTCGACGTAATCGGCGCCCTCGATCACCTCCGGCATCCGCCGCCCCGTGGCATCCGGCGCGCCAAGGCGCATCGTCGACACGGTGACGCCCGAAACGGTGCCGCTGGCGGGACCGTTCGCGGCGGACTTTGGGTCGTAGATCTCATCCTCGGTGCGCGGGGCGACCGAGGCGCGGCCCTCGACGTGCCCCTCGAAGCCCTTGGGCGCACTCAGCCAGACGAACTCGACGCCCTCTTCCTCGGCATTGGCGACCTCGCGCTGGCTGCCGGGCATGTTGGCGCGGTCACGGCGATAGAGGCATTTCACACTCGTCGCCCCCTGCCGGACCGCCGTGCGCACACAATCCATCGCCGTATCGCCGCCGCCGATCACCACGACCCGCTTGCCCGCCGCGTTCAGTTCGCCACTGTCGAACTCGGGCACGTCGTCGCCGAAACTCTTGCGGTTGGACGCCGTCAGATAGTCGATCGCCCGGATCACGCCCGCATGGTCCGACCCCGGCGCCTCGAGGTCGCGGGTCTTGTAGACGCCGGTGGCGATCAGCACCGCGTCGTGCCTGCCCCGTATCGCGTCGAAACTGATGTCCTCGCCGACGGTGCAGTTCAGCACGAATTCGACGCCACCCTCCTCGAGCTGCGCGATCCGCTGCATCACCACCGGCTTCTCCAGCTTGAACCCCGGGATGCCATAGGTCAGCAGGCCCCCGGCGCGGTCATAGCGGTCATAGACCGTGACCTGCACGCCCGCGCGCCGCAGCATGTCGGCGGCGGCGAGGCCCCCGGGCCCGGCGCCGATGATCCCGACGCTTTCGGTGCGTTCCTCGTAGGGGCGGATCGGCTGCACCCAGCCCTGCTCGAAGGCCATGTCGGTGACGTATTTCTCGACCGACCCGATGGTGACGGTGCCGTGCCCGGACTGCTCGATGACGCAGTTGCCCTCGCAGAGGCGGTCCTGCGGACAGATACGGCCGCAGATCTCGGGAAAGGTGTTGGTCGCCTGCTGCAACTCATAGGCCTCGCGCAGGCGTCCCTCGGCGGTCATCCGCAGCCAGTCGGGGATGTTGTTGTGCAGCGGGCAATGCGTCTGGCAATAGGGCACGCCGCACTGGCTGCACCGGGCGGCCTGTTCGGCGGCCTTCTCGGCGGCAAAGTCGCGATAGATCTCGCCAAAGTCATGGCTGCGCAGATCCGGCGGCCGCTTGTCCGGCATGGCGCGGGCCACATCGACGAATTTCAGCATCTTCTGTTCGGCCATGGCGCCCTCGTCGGGTGGTGTCGCCTCGGGATAGATCAGCGAGCGCGAAATGAAAAGTCAGTAGATGTGACCTAATCCATCATTGCGCACGAGAAAGTCGTCGCCGCTCAACCAATGCTGGTCCAAACTAGGTCCGCTTTGCACCCCAACTCTCCCCTTCCCGCTGCCCGCCAAGCGCCTAGTCTGCCGCGAGGTTCCGAATCACGTCGCAGGCCCCTGTCCATGCCCCTCCTCACCCTCGTCCTCGTCGCCCTCATCCAGGGCATCACCGAATTCCTGCCGGTCTCGTCCTCCGGCCACCTGATCCTGCTGCCCTCGCTGACCGGCAGGGCCGATCAGGGCCAGATCATCGACGTCGCGGCCCATATCGGCACGCTCTGCGCGGTGGTCCTGTTCTTCTGGTCTGACGTGCGCGTCGCGCTCTTCGGCCTGACCCGCCTCGTGCGCGGCAAGGTCGACACCCAGGGCGCGTTCCTCGCACTGGGCCTGACCGTCGCCACCGTGCCGGTGGTCGTGGCGGGCCTCGTCCTCAAGGTGACGGGCCTCGAAGAGCAGATGCGCAACATCACCGTCATCGGCTGGACGATGCTGATCTTCGGACTGGTGCTCTACTGGGCCGACCAGACCGGCGCCGAGAGCAAGACCGCCGAACGCTGGACCCTGCGCGATGCCGCCCTCATGGGCCTCTGGCAGGCCGTCGCCCTGATCCCGGGCACCTCGCGGTCCGGCATCACGATCACCGCCGCCCGGACGCTGGGCTATGAGCGGCGCGACGCCGCGCGCCTGTCGATGCTGATGTCGATCCCGACGATCCTCGCCTCGGGGGTGCTTCTGGGTCTCGACGTGGTCGGCACCGCGGATGCGGGCGCTTGGCGCGATATCGGCATCGTGGCGGGGCTCACGTTCGTCGCCGCCCTTGCCGCGCTCGGCCTGATGATGCGCCTGCTGCGCTCGGTCAGCTATACGCCCTACGTGATCTACCGGGTCGCCCTGGGTCTGTTCCTGCTGTCGGTCGCCTACTTCGGCTGGCCGTTCAGCGTCTAGGCTCCGTGATCATGTCTTCAGGTTCCGGGCCGAATTCTTGATCTCGGCATATTGCCCCGACGGGCGGAACCGCCAGAGGTATTCGGGCAGGATGCTCGACATGTCGGTCGGCGCGATCCCGAGGTCGGCAAACCCGCGCGCACCCTCCGCGACCACGTTGTCGCGCGCCAGGTTGCGCACCTGATCGGTCGTGACCGGACCGGACACGAGACCGCCGGTCAGGAACTTGCCCAGACCGAACCCCTTCGCCATGAGCCGCGCGACGGGGAACGGCACGCCCACCACCAGCCGGCGCCGCTGGATCACCGCCAGCATCTCGGTCATCAGGTCACGGAACGTCATCACCTCCGGCCCGCCCAGCTCGTAGACGCCCCGCGCCTCGCCCAGAACGCCCCTGACCGCGGCGGCGGCGACATCGTCGACGTAGACCGGCTGAAACCGGGTCGCCGCGCCGATCACCGGCAGCACCGGACCCCAGCGCGTCATCCCCGCAAAGCGGTTGAAGAACCCGTCCTCGGGTCCGAAGACGATCGAGGGGCGCAGGATCATGGCGTCCGGCAGATGCCCGAGGACGCCGGCCTCGCCCAGCGCCTTGGTCCGCGCATAGTCGCTGTCGCTGCCCTCGTCCGCCCCGATGGCCGACAGCAGGACCATGCGCCCGATACCCTCGGCCGCCGCGATCCGCGCGACCCGCGCCGGACCCTCGGCCTGCACCGCCTGAAACGTGTTCTTGCCGGTCGGGTCGAGGACGCCGACGCAATAGACCACCGCCGTCGATCCCCGGGTCGCGGCCTGCACCGACGCATCGTCGCGCACGTTGCAGAACACCGGCGCCACCTGACCGACGGCGCCATAGGTCTGCACGAACATCGCCTCGTTCACCCGCCGCACCGCGACGCGCACCCGCCAGCCCTGTTTCGCCATCCGCCGCGCGATGTAGCGCCCGACGAACCCCGAGCCGCCGAAGATGGTCACGATATTCGACGTGGTGGCGATGGGCATGGCGGATCCTCGCGAAAGATGCCCATCCATCTAGCGCCCGGCCCACTTAGGCACAAGTCTGGGGCACAAGTCTGCGGCATCGCCACGCTTGCCCCCACACCCCGGCATTTGGCACAATGACCGTCAAAGAGGGAGGCCCCGATGACCGACACACGCCACTGGCCGATCGCGATGGACGTCCGCCCCGAGGTGACGGCCTTCTTCGACGAGGCCACCAACACGATCAGCTATGTCGTGAAAGACCCGGGCAGCACCGCCTGCGCGATCGTCGATTCGGTCATGGACATCGACTATGCCGCCGGCCGCATCACCCACGACCACGCCGACCGCATCGCCGCCCATATCGAGGGCGCGGGCCTCACGCTCGACTGGATCATCGAAACCCACGTCCACGCCGACCACCTGTCGGCAGCACCCTGGTTGCAGGACCGTCTGGGCGGCAGGATCGGCGTCGGTGCCGGGATCACGATCATCCAGGAGGTGTTCGGCAAGATCTTCAACGAAGGAACCGAGTTCCAGCGCGACGGCTCGCAGTTCGACGCGCTGTTCCAGGACGGCGACACCTATACCGTCGGCGGCATGACCTGTTTCGCGATGGCGACCCCCGGCCACACGCCCGCCTGCATGGTGCATGTGATGGGCAACGCGGCGTTTACCGGCGACACGCTGTTCATGCCCGACGGCGGCTCGGCGCGCGCCGATTTCCCCGGCGGGGACGCGGGCGAACTCTACGATTCGATCCGGCGCGTGCTGACCCTGCCCGACGACATGCGCCTGTTCATGTGCCACGACTACGGCCCCAACGGGCGCGATATCCAGTGGGAAACCACGGTGGCCGAGGAACGCGCGCACAACATCCACGTCGGCGGCGGCAAGACCCGGGAGGAGTTCATCGCCTTCCGGACCGCGCGCGATGCGCAACTGGCAATGCCGAAGCTGATCCTGCCCTCGTTGCAGGTGAACATGCGCGCGGGCCACATGCCGACCGACGAGGCCGGGCGCCCGGTCCTGAAGGTGCCGGTGAACGGGTTATGACGATGGGCAAGATTGCCCATCCTACCGGGCGCGCAGGACCATCCCGAACAGGTCGCGCGGATCGTCGGGATCGGCGAGCATGTCGAGTTTCGTGAAATAATCCGTGCCCTCGATCGCCCCGAGGACATAGCGCAGCGCCGAGAAATCCTCGATCGCGAAACCGACGGAGTCGAACAGGGTGATCTCTTCGGGTGCGGTGCGTCCCGGCACCGCACCGGTCATCACCTGCCAGAGTTCGGTGACGGGGTGGTCGGCGTCCAGTTGCTGGATCTCGCCCTCGATGCGGGTCTGGGGCGGATATTCGACGAAGATGGTGGAACGGTGCAGGATCGCGGCGGCCAGTTCCGTCTTGCCCGGACAGTCGCCGCCGATGGCGTTGATGTGCACGCCGGGGCCGACCATGTTGTCGGTCAGGATCGTCGCATATTGCTTGTCGGCGGTGCAGGTGGTGATGATCTGCGCCCCCTCCATCGCCTCTTCGGCGCTGGCGCAGGGGATGGCGTTCAGGCCGCTCTGGGCAAGGTTGGTGACGCATTTCCGGGTAGCGGCAGCGTCGATGTCATAGAGGCGCACGGTGTCGATACCGCAGATCGCCCTGAACGCCAGACACTGGAACTCGGACTGCGCGCCGTTGCCGATCATCGCCATCGTGCGCGCGCCCTTCGGCGCCAGATGCCTCGCCGCCAGAGCCGACATCGCGGCGGTGCGCAGGGCCGTCAGCACCGTCATCTCGCTCAGGAGTTTCGGATATCCCGTCGCCACATCGGCCAGCAGTCCGAACGCCGTGACGGTCTGCAACCCGTCCCGCGTATTCGACGGATGGCCGTTCACATATTTGAAGCCATACATCTCGCCGTCCGAGGTCGGCATAAGTTCGATCACCCCCACCGCCGAATGCGAGGCGACGCGCGGCGTCTTGTCGAAACTCTCCCAGCGAAGGAAATCGGACTCTATCTCGGCGGAAATCTCGCGCAGCATCCGCTCGATCCCGATGTGGTGGATCAGGCGCATCATGTCGGCGACCGACACGAAGGGGACATAGGCGAGGGGGGAGGGGGCGATCATCGTGGCGTTCCTTCGGACAATTGCCCCCACCTATCACACGTTCGCCCAGCCGCCGTCGATCACCATCGCCTGCCCGGTGGTAAAGGCGCTCTCGTCGGAGGCGAGATAGACGGCGAGGGAGGCAATCTCCTCGGGCTTGCCGATACGGCCCATCGGCTGGCGCGCGACGAAGGCGGCGCGCCCGGCCTCGTAGTCGCCTGCGGCGGCCATGCGCTGTTGCAAAGACGGGCTCTCGACGGTCGCCGGACAGATGCAGTTGGCGCGGATGCCCTGCGTCACGTAATCCGCCGCGATCGCCTTTGTCATGCCGATCACGGCGGCCTTGGTGGCGCCATAGACGAAGCGGTTCGGCGCCGCGATGATCGACGAGACCGCCGAGGCCATCGAGACGATGGAACCGCCGCCCCGCTCCAGCATCCCGGGCAGGAAGGCGCGGGTGACAGTGTAGGGGCTCTTGACGTTCAGCGCGACCGAGAAGTCGAAGGCGTCCTCGTCGCAATCGAGGATCGTGCCGTGATGCACGTAGCCCGCACAGTTGAACAGGATGTCGATGCCACCGACCTGTCGGGCCATATCAGAGACTGCCTTGCCATCCATCACGTCGAGGCGGTGGACCGCCGCGACGTGCGGCGCGAGGTCGGCCAGCGCCGCGGCGTCGATGTCGGTGGCGATCACCTCGGCGCCCTCGGCAGCAAAGGCCATCGCTGTCGCGCGCCCGATCCCGGCGCCCGCGGCGGTGCAGAACGCGCGTTTTCCCTGAAGGCGCATCACATCACCGCCCCGATCTGCCAGGGCACGAATTCCGCCCCGCCGAACCCGAGGTTCTCGCTCTTGGTGCGTCTGCCCGAGGCGGCCGCGACGATGGCGTCGAAAATCTCGCGCCCCTTTGCGTCGGTGGTGACGCCATGGGTGACGATGTCACCGCAGTTCAGATCCATGTCTTCCTCCATCCTTGCGAACATTTCCGAATTGGTGGCGAGCTTGAGGCAGGGGCTGGGCTTATACCCCGAGACCGACCCGCGCCCGGTCGTGAACACGACAAGCGTCGCGCCCGACGCGATCTGACCCGTGACCGAACAGGGGTCGTAGCCGGGGCTGTCCATGAAGGTGAAGCCGGGGGTCGTGATCTCCTCGGCGAACTCGAAGACGCCCGCGAGCGGCGCGGTGCCGCCCTTGGCGACGGCCCCGAGGCTCTTTTCCAGGATCGTCGTCAACCCGCCCTTCTTGTTACCGGGGCTGGGGTTGTTGTCCATCCGGCCACCGTTGCGGGCGGTATACTCCTCCCACCAGCGGATCCGGGCGATGAGTTTCTCGCCGACCGCCGGCGTCACCGCGCGGCGGGTCAGCAGGTGTTCGGCGCCGTAGATCTCGGGCGTTTCCGACAGGATCGTGGTGGCACCGTGCCTGACCAGCAGGTCCGACGCCGCGCCCAGCGCCGGGTTCGCGGTGATGCCGGAATAGCCGTCGGACCCGCCGCATTGCAGGCCGACCATGAGGCGCGACAGCGGCGCGGGCGTGCGGGCCGTCGCGTTCGCCGCCTCGGCCAGCCTGCGCACCTCGGCGATGCCGCGCGCCACGGTGGCGCGGGTGCCGCCGGTCTGCTGTATGGTCATATACTTGAAATTGCCGTCCGCCCGCATCCGCCCCTGCCCGATCAGGTCGGGGATCTGCATGACCTCGCAGCCGAGGCCGACCAGCAGGATGCCGCCGAAATTCGGGATTGCGGGCATAGCCCTGCAAGGTCCGGTAGAGCGTGGCATACCCCTCGTCGTCCCCCGCCATGCCACAGCCGGTGCCGTGCACGATCGGCACCACGCCGTCGATGTTCCCGAGGGCCGCGAACCAGTCCTGCCGCTCCGCCTGTTCGGCGATCATCCGCGCGACGGTGCCGGAACAGTTCACGCTCGTCAGCACGCCGATATAGTTGCGCGTCCCGACCTTGCCGTCCGCGCGGGCATAACCATCGAAGGTAAGCGGTGCGTCCGGCGCCGCGACCGTCCCCGCCTCGCTGCCGTGCGCATAGTCCTGCACATGCGCCCCCATCCCGAGGTTGTGGCTGTGCACATGCGCGCCCGGCACGATGTCCGCCGTCGCTTCGCCGATGATCTGGCCATAGCGGCGCACCTTGGCGCCCGCCGGTATCGCCCGAAGTGCTACCTTGTGGCTGCGGGGGATCGCCCCGGCGGTGGCGGCGCCACCCGGCAGCGGGGTGCCGGGGGCGAGGTCGGCGAGGGCGATCGCCACGTCGTCGTCGGGGTGGAGCAGGATCGTCGTCTGGCTCATCTCTCTCTCCGCAAGGATCAGGCTCTATTTCGGCCCGATCCGATAGAATTCCGCCGCCGTGCCGCCAAAGACGCGGGCCTTGCCGGCATCGTCGAGGTCCGCCGTCAGCGTGTGCGCCGCCGTCAGCCAGTCGGCGAACTCGCCGCGCCGCCGCACCACCGGCCAGTCCGATCCCCACATCAGCCGTTCGGGTCCGAAGGTAGCGATCAGGTGATCCGTCCAGGGCCGCAAATCCTCGACCGTCCAGTCCTCACCGGCCTCGGTCACGAGGCCCGAGAGCTTGCAATAGGCGCCGGTCTCGCCAAGGCGTGTGATCCCGTCGGCCCAGCCATCGAACCCGCCGGTGCCGTCGGCGATCTGCGGCTTCAGCCCGTGGTCGATGACCACCCGCATCTCGGGATAGCGCTGGAACAGGGTCGAAAAGGCAGCCGCATGTCGGGGATAAGCCGAGCGCGTCGAACGTGAGGTTAAGCCGCTGGATCGCCTCGAACGCCCAGGCCAGATCGTCGCGCAACATCCAGTCGTCGTCGGGCAGATCCTGGATCATCGGCCGCACCCCGAGGAACCGGGGATGCCGCGCCAGCCGCTCGAGGGTGCCGAGCTGCTCGGGCGCCTCGAAGTCGATCCAGCCGACGACACCGGCGACCTGCGCGACCTGCTCGGCGATGCCCAGCAGATAGTCGCTCTCGGCGACGGTCGGCGCGGCCTGCATCAGCACGGTCTTTGCGATCCCCGCCGTCTCGAGTTGCGGGGCGAGGTCGGCGGGGCCGTAGACACGCCCGAGAAGCGGGTCGGTGTCCTTCAGCCAGCCATAGTCTCCCCGCGCCGGATCCCAAAAGTGCTGGTGCGCGTCGATGAGGTGGGTCATGCGGTGATGTGTCCTTTCGGGACAGGGGCGGCCGCGTCGACGAGGCCGTTGGATTTCAGGTCCGCCCAGAGGGCGGGCGGGATCGTGGCGCGGGCGGCGGCGATGTTGCCCTCCATATCCGACAGGCCCTGACCGCCGGGAATGACCGACAGGACCGCCGGATGCGCCAGCGGAAAGTGGAACGCGGCGTCGACGAGGCGGGTGCCATGCCGGGCGCAGATCGTTTCGATCGCGGCGACCCGGGCGCGGATATCCCCGCTTGCCGGGGCATAGTCATAATATGCGCCCGGCACCGGGCCGGTCGCGAGGATGCCGGAATTGTAGGGGCCGCCGATGATGATGCCGATGCCCCGTTCTTCGCACATCGGCAGCAGGCTCCGCAACGCCTCCTGCTCGAGGAGGGTATAGCGCCCGGCCAGAAGGAACAGGTCGAAATCGCCGCGTTCGGCCATCCATTTGCACGGCTGCCATTCGTTCACCCCCGCGCCGAAGGCGGAAATGACGCCCTGATCGCGCAGGGAGAGCAGCGCGCGATAGCCCGAACGCATGAGCTGCGTCAGCATCGCGTCGAGCGCCTGTGGCGAGCCCTGATTGCGCACGTCGAGGTCGTGGGCGAACAGGATATCGACCCTGTCCTGCCCCAATCGCTCGAGCGACGCCTCGAGGCTACGCATCACGCCATCATAGGTGAAATCGTAGACCTCCTGCCGCGACGGCACGTCGATCCATTTGCCCTGTCCGTCCCCCTGCCCCGGCGGCACGGCGCGCAGCAGGCGCCCGACCTTGGTCGACAGCACGTATGCATCGCGCGGCCTGCCCCGCAGGAACCGGTTGAGCCGGGTTTCGGACAGGCCGAGGCCATAGAGCGGGGCGGTGTCGAAATAGCGGATGCCCGCGTCCCACGCCCGGGTCAGGATCGCGTGGGCGTCGTCGTCGTCGATGGCCCGCATGAGGTTGCCCAAGGGCGCCGTGCCGAACCCGAGTTCGGTGAACGTCAGCCCGCCGGTACCGTGCCGGTCCCATGTCCTCGTCGCCAGTGCCATCGCGCCCCCCGCTCTGGTATACCATAGCGTCAAGCGTGGGCGGACCGAAAGGGGGGCAAGCCCGAACTTGTGACGGGCCTTGCCCCCCGTCGGGCCGGACAATAGCGTCGTCGGCAATCAGGGAGGGAACGGATGCTCAAGGGAATAGACCAGCGGCTGAACGCCGAGGTGCTGCACGTGCTGGCCTCGATGGGGCACGGCGATACGCTGATGCTCGTCGACACCAACTTTCCGGCGGAAACGCATGCGTCGCGCTCGACCTACGGCAGCCTCGTGCGGATGGAGAACCTGACCCTGCCGGAGGCGGTCGGGGCGGTCCTGACGCTGTTCCCGCTCGACACCTTCGTCGCCGATTTCGCGGCGTCGATGCAGGTGGTCGGTGCGCCGGGCGAGGTGCCGCCGGTCATGGCCGAGGTGCAGCGTGTGGTCGACCGGGCCGAGGGCACGTCGCGGCCGATCCCGGCGGTCGAGCGGTTCGCGTTCTACGACCTGGCGAACGAGGCCTTTGCGATCATCCGCACCGGCGAGGGCCGGTTCTACGGCAACGTCATGCTGCGCAAGGGCGTGGTGCCGCCGACGACCGGCGCGGTTCCCGACGTGCCGCCCGTCGGACTTTGACCGGCAGCGGGGGCGGCGTCCTAGGCCAGCGCCTTCCACAGCATCCGCACGCCCGATACGAACAGGAACACCGCGAACGCGAGGCGCAGGCGGGAGGGCGGCAGGGCGTGGGCAAGGCGTGCGCCATGGGGAGCGGTCAGCACCGAGGCGGAAAAGAGCACGATGGCCGCGGGGATGTTCACATAGCCGAGCGATCCCGGCGGGCGGCCCGGCACGCCCCAGCCGGACCAGACAAAGCCCAGCGACGGCCGGCACCGCGATGGCGAGGCCGAAGACCGAGGCGGTGGCGACCGCGCGGTGCACCGGCACCGAACACATCGTCAGCACCGGCACCGAGAGCGTGCCGCCGCCGATCCCCATGAGCGCCGAGACAAAGCCGATCGGACCTGCCGTCGCGGCCCGCGTCAGGCGCCCCTGCGGCGGCCCGTCGGCGAGGACGAGGGTCTTTGGGATCGCGAGGTTCACCGACACGATCAGCGCCACGACGCCGAAGATCACCGTCAGCCCCTCGGCACCGAGCCATTTGGACGCGACCCCGCCCAGCGCCGCGCCGACGACGATCGCCGGGGTCCAGCCGCGCAGCAGGGCACCGTCGATGGCGCCGCGCCGGCGATGCGCGCGCGCCGACGCGATCGAGGTCGGGACGATCGTCGCCAGCGAGGTGCCGACGACCAGCAACATCGCCACTTCGCGCGGCACCTCGAAGATTTCCGCCACCACGACCAGAACCGGCACGACGACGATGCCGCCCCCGACGCCGAGCAGACCCGCCAGCAGCCCCGCGATGGCGCCGGTCACGAGGAGGCCGAGCGTCAGGCCGAGGAGCGTGGCGATGGTGAAGCCGGCCATGGGGCGCCTGTGCTGAGGACACGCCAGATTTGACACGGTGGAACGGGGAACACCACCGGGCGGCGCGCGTGTCGCGGCTGTGGAGGGGGGCTTTGCCCCCCGCTTCGCTCCCCCCAGAGGTATTGCGGCAAGAAAAAACGGCAGGCGGCGCGTTTCAGGCGGCGCGGCCGTAAAAGCCGAGCCGCTCTTCGGCGGAAAAGGTAACGCCGGGGCGGTCGAAGTAGGAGAAGACCGCGATGATCCGCGGGCGCGGCCCGGCGACGGGGGTGACGCGGTGGGCGGTGTTCTTGCCACGGAAGACGTTGAGCGTGCCCGGCGCGACCGGCAGGATGCGGGTCGGTTCCTGTCCGTTCAGCAGGCGGGCGACACCGTCGTAGTTCGGATCGTCGTCGCTGCGCAGATCCTTGACGTATTCGAAATCGCCGCCACTCCCGGGCGCCTGCAACAGCAGCGTCGTGGTGAACTCGGACCGGTCGAAGTGCCAGTTCAGCGCCTCGCCCGCACGGTATTCCATGGCGTTCACCGCCGCGAGCGGGTCGGCCATCGGAAACAGCGCCGGTTTGTCCATCACGGCGGCGAGGAAATCCACGAAGGGCGCCCAGCCGTAGAGCGCCAGGATCGGCGTGCCCGGCATCTGATCGGCGCAGAGCGTGTGGTTGACGGTCCGGTTCTGCCGCAGCGCAGGGTGATCGCCGGGCAGGTCGAGGTCGCGGCGGAAGTAGATATTGTGCGTCCGTTCGTGGGTGAAACTCTCGGTCGCAAAGCGGGGGGCGAGGGCGGCAACCGTCTCTGTCATGGCGTCCTGCCGCAGGAAACCGTCGAGATTGAAAAGACCGTCCGCGTCCAGTTTCGCGCGGCTCTGCGCCACGAGGCCGGCGCAGGCCGGGCTGTCCGGTTCGTGCAGCGGATAGCGGTCGAGATCGAGGATGTCGTGCATGGCGATGCTCCCTGTGGTGCGCCGATGCTATCGCCGGAAACGGCCCCCGCACAGCGGTCAGTAGAGCCCTTCGATCTCGAGGGGGAGTTGCCGCACCTGCGTCTCGTTCAGCACCGTGCGCGGCAGCGCCGTCGCATCGGCCTCGCGCACGGTCTGCAACCGCTGCTGGCTCGCCGCGCGGATGTCCTCGCTCGACCGCAGGATCGTCGGGCGCAGGAACACGAACAGCGTGCGCGTGTTCTCGCGGTTGTTGCGGCTGCGGAACAGTTCGCCCAGCACCGGAATGTCGCCGAGGCCCGGCACCGAATTCTCGCCGTCGAGGCGGTCGTCCGAGATCAGGCCGCCGAGCACCACGGTGCCGCCGTTGTCGGCCAGCACCGTGGTATTGATGACGCGGCGGTTGGTGATGAGGTCGGCGGCCCCCTCGACGTTGGCGGTGACGAGGTTCGAGATCTCCTGCTCGATCACGAGTTGCACGACGCCGCCCGCGGTGATGCGCGGCACGACGTTCATGGTGATGCCGACGTCGCGCCGCTCGATGGTGGTGAACGGCGTCGCGGTATTGCCGTCGGTGGCGAAACTGCCGGTGCGGAACGGCACGTTCTGGCCGACGACGATGGTGGCCGGCTCGTTGTCGAGCGTGGTGACGGAGGGTGTCGACAGGAGGCGCGCGCGGCTCGACTGGTTCAGCGCCTGGATCAGCAGGCCGAAGTCGTTGTTGCCCCCGCCGAGCGTCAGTCCGGTCGAGATCGCCGCCGAGGACGGCGTGCCGATCGCCGACAGCACCCCCGCGAGGGACACGCCGCCATTGCCGAACGAGGTTGCCGCGAGGCCGCCGGGCAGGGACGCATCGCCGAACCCGAGCTGCACGCCGAGGCGTTCGGCGACCTCGCCCGAGACCTCGACGATGGCGGCCTCGATCATCACCTGCGGACGGCGCACGTCTAGGGCACCGATGAGTTGCCCGACCTCCTGCACCTGCAACGCCGTGCCGCGCACGAGGATCGAGTTCGTCTCGGTCGAGGCCTGGATGGAGACTGCATTGGGCGCCGCGACGGCGGCGAGCGGGACGAAGGTGCCGTCCTCGGTCTGCTCTGCGGCGATGTCGGCGGCGACCGGGCTGGTGATGTCGACGCCGTCGCCGACGGTGGCACGAACGATGTCGGCGATGGTTTCGGCGTCGCCGAATTGCAGGCGGAACACGGTCGTCGAGACCTGTTCGGTCGGGTTCGTCCGCGGCGCCACGTCCAGCGCATCGGCCAGTTCGCGGATGTCCTGGATGTCCTCGGGCGTGCCGCGCACGAGGAGGAGGTTCGAGCCGGGATCGACCGAGAGGCGCGCGCCGGTGCCCGCCTCGCCCAGCACCTGGAGGATGGCGTTGCCGACGGTGGTCGCGTCGGCAAAGCGAAAGCGGATCACCTCGGCCTGCACCCTCTGGTCGCCGTCGAAGGTGCGCGCGATCGCCATGATCCGGTCGACGTTGGCGCGGGTGTCGCTGATGATGATGGAATTGGGGTCGGCAATGGCCTCGATATAGCCCGAATCCGCGATCAGCGGGCGCAGGACGCGGACCGCCTCGGCAGAGGGCAGGCGAGACAGGCGCAGCATTTCGGTGACGATATCCTGCTCTCCCGGCGCGCCGGGGGCGTCCTGCGCCGGACCGGCGAGGGTGCGCGCCACGGCCTCGGGGACGATCTGCCAGATGGTGCCCGATTGCACCGCGACATAGCCGCGGACCCGCAGGATCGACTGGAACAGCGCCCAGACCCCCTCGGCATCCAGCGCCTCGGTCGAGACCACCGTGACCTCGCCCGTCACCGACGGGTCGAGCACGAGCGTCCGCCCGGTGATGTCGGACACCTGTTCGGACAGGGTCGCGATATCGGCGTCGCGCAGGTTGATGACATAGGTTTCCTGCGCCCGGGCCTTGCCCGGCACGAACAGCGCCAGCAGCGCCAGTATCCGCAATGCGTTCATCATGCGTCTTGCCTTCCTCATTCGAGAGGAAAGGACATTACGATGGTTTCGCCGTCCCGCTCGATCTCGAGCCGTGCCAGACCGGAGGCCGCGACCTCGTCGAACAACCGACGGTCGCTGTCCACGTCCCCGACCGGCTGCCCGTTGACCGTGCGCACCAGATCACCTGCCCTTAATCCCGCGAGTGCAACCCCGCTGTCGTGTTGTTCGGCGATCCTATAGCCGTTTTCGGTCGCCTCCAGACCAATCTGCTCAAGGACTTGAGCCGGATTGGCAATGATGCGCCGCCGCCACAGGGCGATATAGTCCTGCGTCGTCTCGGGCGCGGCGCGTTCGCGGCTGACGGGGGGGACGTAATCGGTCCGGAGCGCGGCGAGCAGCGCGTCGACGCCCTCGGGGGTGGTCGGCATTTCGACGATCTCGGGGCCACCATCGGGGAAGTAGAGGAGTTCGGTGCGGCCCTCGACGTCGAGGGAGACATGGGCCGGGAAGACTTCGGACAGGGTGACGCCCGCCCGTATCTCGTCGCCCGGGCGGAAATAGCCGTCGTCGGCGCCGTCGGCGATCAGCGCGCGCGAGGCGGCGGGGTCGTCGCGCAGGATCACGCCGAGCAGGGTGAGGTCGAGGGCGGTGACGCCCACGGGCGCCTCGGGTTCCGGCGCGGGGGTGGCGCTGCCGAAGGGCGCGAGGGCGAGGATCGGGCCGATATCGGACGGCGGCGCCGGTTCGGCGGCGACGGGTGCGGGCGCCGGTGGCGCGGGGGCCACGATCGTATCGGCGCCGGTCAGGTGCCAGACCAGCGGCGCCGCGGCCCAGGCGACCGACCCGAGGGCCGCGAGCGTGACGAGCGTCGCGATCAGGCGCGTGCCGCGGGGCGGGGTCATGGCGTGACCTCCGGCAGATCGGCCGTCGGCAGATAGCCGGTCAGCGTCACGAGGGGGGCATCCGGTGTCTGTTCAGGCGCAACGGTGACGGTCATCCGCGCCAGATCGGCGTCGGGCGTCTCGGCAAAGGCATCGGCCACGCGCCACTCCCGCCCCAGCATCTCGACCTGTCCCGGCGCCCCGATCCCGAGGCGCAGTTCGGTCAGCCGTCGCTTCCGCAACCCAGCGCGCGGCGATCCGGTCGGTCAGCGCGGCGATCCGCGCCGTGTGCCCCTCGGTCGCGGTCAGCAGCGCCACCGCGCCCAGCGCCAGCACCGCCATTGCGACGAGCGCCTCGATCAGGGTGAACCCGGCCTCGGGGTGGCGCGCGTTCATGCCGCTTCCTCGAGCCGCGCGGTGGCGCCGTCGAAGGTCACGCGCACGCCGCGGCCACTGTCGTCGCGCAGTTCCAAGGTCAGCGGGACATTGCTCCGGGGCAAGAGATCCGGGCCGACCACGTAGGGGCCAGCCTCTGCGTCGGTCAGGAGGCGCAGACCCGCGGGCAGGACATGCGGCGCGGCCAGCAGCGGCACGTCCGACGCGATCCACGCTCCGTCCCGCAGGCGCAGCAGGCGATAGTCCGACGCGCTCCACACCACCGCCATCGCCTCTCCCGCCAGCAGCGCCTCGTCCGCCGCACGGTCCAGCCGCGCCACCAGCACCCGCGCCTCCCTCTCGGCGACCGCGCCAGCGCCACGATTGCCCAGCGACAGCCCGATGGCACCCGCCATGACGCCGATCAGCACCAGCACCACCAGCACCTCGACGAGGCTCACGCCCGCCTCGGGGGCGCGGCGCGGCCTCATCTCCCGTCGCCGTGGACGATGTCCGCATCCGGCCCGGTGCCCCCCGGCGCGCCGTCACCGCCCAGCGACACGAGGTCATAGGGACCGGTCTCGCCCGGCGACCGATAGAGATAGGCGTTGCCCCATGGATCCACCGCCGCATCCGACAGATACCCGCCCGCCGCCCAGTTCGGCGGCTCCGGCGGCGCGCTCGGCCGCGAGACGAGGGCCGCAAGCCCCTGTTCCGTCGTCGGATAGCTCTGGTTGTCGAGCCGGTAGATCTCGAGCGCCGAGCCGATCGCCTGGATGTTCGTCCGCGCCACGGTCGCGCGCGCCTCGTCGGGCCGGCCGATCACGTTCGGCACGATGATCGCCGCGACGACCGCGATGATGACGAGGACGACCATCATCTCGATCAGCGTCACCCCGGCCTCGCTGTCGCGGCGGGGTCTGGACGGCAGGCGGCGCTGGACCATGAAACTAAATCCTTTCCTTGGCGTGGATGAGGGTAGACTATGACATTCCGAGAGGAAATAGGAAGGCAAATCTTCGTGTCAATACAGGAGGATAGCGAAATTTCGACGGCCCCCGGGCCGCACGTTCCGCTGCCCTCCGTCAGCCTTGCTGCGCATCTGGCCCCCCATCTGCCGCGCCGGACGCCGCCCCCGCCGCTGCTGGCCGCCGAACTCACCTCGCTCCATCTCGTGGACCTGCCGCGCGCCTCGGCGCGTCAGCGGCCGCAGCTTCTGGCCTTCGCCATCGAGGACGGCCTCGGCGCGCCGATCGACCGGGTGATCGTCGTCGAACTGCCGCGGGCGGGCGCGAATGGCGCCACACTCGCGCTTGCCATCGACCGGATGCTGGTTGCGGCGCTGGACGCGGCCCACCTGCCCGAGGTGCTCGCTCTTCCCCGGCCCGCCGAGGCCGCCGACTGGCACGTCTGGCGCGACGGCGACCGGGTGCTGGTCCGCGCGGGCGACGGGACCGGGTTCGCCGTGGCCTTTGCCGCCCTGCCGCTGCTGTGGCACCGCGCCGGACGCCCCGCGCTCGTCGCCCTGCACGGGGATCTCGGCGCCCTGCCGCATGTCACCGCGCCGCCACCCCGCCCCGTTCCTGCCGAACTCGCCTTTCGCCTCTACCCGCCCGCCGCCGATCCCGCGCGCCATGCGTGGCGCCCCCTCAGGGTCGCCGCCGGTGTCGCCTTCGGCGCCCTCGCCGTGCACCTCGGCATCGCCGCGGCGGATGTCGTCGCCCTCGGTCAGCGCGCCGACGCCGCGCGCGCCGAGGCGCAGGCGGCGCTCGGCGAGGTTCTCCCCGGCGTCACCGTCACCGCCGACACCGGCCCCGTTCTGGCGCGCCTTGCGCCGCAGGCCGCCGTCGTGTCCGGATCGGACGCGGTCCCGATGCTGGCCGAGGTTTCGGCCGCCCTCCTGACCACCGGCACGGGCATCACGATGCGACGCGCGATATGGGGAGACGGGCGTTTGCAGACCCTGATCCTCGCGCCCCGTCTCGAGGATCTGCAAACCGCAGAAGAGGCGCTGCGTGCCGCCGGGTTCACCGTCCGCGCCGGTGCCGCGAGCGCGGGTCAGGGCGGCGCAGAGGCGGAAATGACGATACAAAGGGCCGCATCGTGACCCCGCGCGAACGCCTCCTCGTCGGTCTGGTCCTGCCGCTGGCCCTCGTGGGCGCGGGATACCGGTTCGGCTGGGTGCCGCTGACCGAGGCGCGCGCCGCCCGCATTGACGAGATCGCGGCCTACCGCCAGCTTACCCTCGCCGCCCAGGGGGCAAACGACCGGCCCGCCGTGGCGGCCGTCGCCATCGACCCGACCCCCCTCGCGACCCGCGTGACGCAAAGCGCCGAGGCCGCCGGGATCACCCTCACCCGTCTGGAACCCGAGGGGGCGGGTCTGCGCCTCACCCTGCCGGAAACCCCGTTCGACACCGTCATCGGCTGGCTCGCCCGCCTCGAACCCGATCACGGCATCCGCATCGCGGCGGCCGAAATCGACCGGCGGACCGCCCCCGGCACCGTCTCGGCGCGCATATTGGTCGAGGCCCTGCAATGAGCGAACCGCGCCTGTCCTATGGTTTCGCCAAGGGGGCCGGCGTCATCCTCAGGGCGGATCAGTGTCTGTACAGGCCCGATGCCTCCGTTTCCGCGCTCGTCGAGGCCCAGCGCGTCGCCGGTCGCCGCCTCTCCTTCGAGGCGGTCGATCCCGCCGCCTTCGAAACCGCGCTCGCCACCTCCTACCGCGACAGCGCCTCCGAGGCGGCGCAGGTCGCCGAAAGTGCGGGCGACGATCTGGCGGCGCTGGCCGACAGCGCCTCGGTCGACGACCTTCTGGCGCAGAACGACGACGCCCCCGTGGTCCGCCTCATCAACGCGCTGCTGCTCGAGGCGGTAAAGGAAGGCGCGTCCGACGTGCACATCGAGACCGAGGAGCGGCGCCTGATCGTGCGGTTCCGCGTCGACGGCACGCTGCGCGAGGTGATCTCGCCCCGCCGCGCGCTGGCACCGCTGCTGACCAGCCGGATCAAGGTCATGGGCAAGCTCGACATCGCCGAAAAACGTCTGCCGCAGGACGGGCGCGTATCGCTGCGGGTCGGCGGCTACGACCTCGACGTGCGGGTCTCGACCATCCCGTCGCAGTTCGGCGAGCGGGTCGTGCTGCGTCTGCTGGATCGCGGCCAGACCCTGCGCGGCATCGACCATCTCGGCCTGACGGACGCGCGACAACGCCACGCTGAAACGCATCCTGCACCGGCCCGACGGCCTCGTCCTCGTGACCGGGCCGACCGGATCGGGCAAGACGACGACGCTCTATGCCGGGCTCGACATGCTCAACGACCGGCAGCGCAACATCATGACGGTCGAGGATCCGATCGAATACACGATGGACGGCGTCGGCCAGATGCAGGTGAACGCGAAGACCGACCTGAGTTTCGCGCGCGGCCTGCGCGCCATCCTGCGGCAGGATCCGGACGTCATCATGGTCGGCGAGATCCGCGACCGCGAAACGGCGCAGATCGCCGTCGAGAGCGCGATGACCGGCCACCTCGTGATGTCGACGCTGCACACCAACACCGCCGTCGGCGCGGTGTCGCGCCTGATCGAGATGGGGGTCGAGCGGTTCCTGCTCGCGCCGATGCTGCGCGGGCTCATCGCGCAGCGGCTGGTGCGGCGCAATTGTCCCGATTGCACGGTCGAACAGACACTGTCAGGGCCCGAAAGTGCCCTTTTGTCCGGCCAGCGGCCCGAGGGCGCGCCGGTCTGGAAGGGCACCGGCTGCGAGACGTGCAACGGATCGGGCTACAAGGGGCGCCTGCCGCTCTACGAGGTGATCGAATTCGACGCAGGCCTCGAGCGCATGGTGCACGAAGGCGCGTCCGAGGCCGAGGTCATCGCCGCGGCCCGCATCCGGGGACCGGGGATTCTGGCGGACGGGATGGCCAAGATGGATGCCGGGCTGACCACGCCGCAAGAGGTCGCGCGCGCTGTCCACGAGGACGTGGCGAGCCTGCCGCCGGTTCCGCAGATCGACCCTGTTGCAGCCGAAAGCGGTGCATAGTGGCCGCCTTTGCCTATCGCGCCGTCGACCCCGAGGGGCGCAATACCAAGGGCATCATCGAGGCGACCTCTGCGACCGCCGCCCGTCAGGCCCTGCGCACGCGCCAGCTCATGCCGGTCTCGGTCGAGCCGACGGCGGCGAAACCCGGCAGCGTCCTGCCGCGCGGCAGGGGGATCGGCGCCCGCGCGCTCACCCTCGTCACCCGGCAACTCGCGACGCTCATCGGCGCGGGCGTCGGTGTCGAGGAGGCGCTGAAGACCGTCGCCGACCAGACCCGGCAACCCAGGGTCTCGACGCTGCTCATCAACCTGCGCGCCGCGGTGCTCGACGGCCGAAGCTTTGCGGCGGCACTGTCCGACTATCCCGGCACCTTCGGCGAATTCTACCGCGCGAGCGTCGCGGCGGGCGAGAATTCGGGTCAGCTCGGGCAGGTGATGGATCACCTGTCGGGCTTCGTCGAGGCGCGGGCGCGCAACCGGCAGACGGTGACGCTGGCCCTCCTCTATCCCGCCATCCTCGCGCTCGTGTCGCTCGCGGTGATCGTCGCGCTCCTGACCTTCGTGGTGCCCGACATCGTCCGCGTGTTCACCTCGCGCGGGGCGGAATTGCCGTTTCTGACCCGTGCGTTGATCGCAGTCTGCGGATTTCATCAACACCTGGGGGCTGGTCGTGGTCGGCGCTCTCGCGGGCGTCGTGCTCGGCGCATTGTGGCTATTGCGGCGACCGGTCGTCCGGCGGCGCTGGCACCGGTTTCTGGCGACCTTTCCGCTGACGCGGGGATTTACGCTCAAGGGATCGGCGGCACAGTTCGCGGGAACGCTCGCCACCCTCACCGTCAGCCGGGTGCCGCTGACCGACGCCCTTGCCGCCGCCGCGCAGACGGTGCCGAACCTGCACATCCGCGCCGCCGTGGAACAGGCCGCAACGCGCGTCCGCGAGGGGGCATCGCTGTCGACCGCCCTGCGCGAGGCGGCGGTGTTTCCGCCGATGCTGCTCGCCATGGTCGCGTCCGGCGAAGCGGGCGGTGTCCTCGGCACGACGCTGACCCGGGCGGCGGAGGATCAGACGCGCGAGCTGAACGCCGTCGTCGCGGCGGTGGTGGCGCTGGTGGAGCCGGCGGTCCTGTTGCTGATGGGGGGGATCGTGATGCTCCTCGTTCTGGCGATCCTGTTGCCGATCGTCAATCTCAACAACCTTGTAAACTAGGGCTTTGGTGAGTTGACAGCTGTCAACTTTCGACGGTGCTAGAACGGAAAATCAAGGAGTATGGGGGCGCCGGTGGGCAGGCCGGGGACGTTGCGGGCGCCGTCGGGTTCGACTTGCAGGGCGATGCGGCGGTCGCCCTGGACGCGGGCGGTCAGGAACAGCGTGTCGCCGGAGGTCAGGCGGGCCAGCGCGTCGTCGCCCTCGGTGGTGAGGGAAAGGACCATCGCCGGGACCGGCGTTTCGCGGCCCGAAGGCTCTGTACAGGCCCCGGGCTCGATCTGCACGGTGCCATCGGCGGCGAAACCGCTGCGCGTGGCCGACAGGCGGGCGATGTCGACGATGCCGCGGGCGGTGCAGGTGACGTCGGGCATCCCCTCGGCCAGTGCGAGGAGGGCCGAACCGGCACGGCCCTCGATGCCGGTCCCCTCGATGCGAAAGGGCGTCGCGCTCAGGGTGCCGGTGATGCGGGTGCCCTCGCCGGTGAGGACGATCGCACCGGAGAGGCGGCCGGTCAGGAGCGCCGGTGCCTGCGTCGCCCACGTCAGGGAATGGCCGCCCGCGAGGGTCGCGCGGCCGTTCCAGATGCTTCCCTGCACCGCCTCGATCTGCGAGGGTAACGATACCAAACGCGCCATGACCGAAACCGGTGCGGTGGCGATCAGGGCCACGGCGAAAACGAGGGCGGTAAAGCATGTCAGAGCGACGATCGAGACGATGCGACTCCATGAGGGGCGCAAGCCGCCGGAAGGTGCTGTTCGGCTCATCTGCGGCTTTGCTCCTGTCGTCGTGCGGTGCGCTGGACGGGTTCGGCGAGGACGAACTTCCGCCGGCGGGGACGGTTGGCAAGGCGGCGTTCATCGCGCCGCTGTCGGGACCGCGCGCGTCAATAGGCCAGATCATGCGCGACGCCGCAAGTCTTGGCGGGGTGGTGGCGGGGCCCTTGGCCGAGATCGAGGTGATCGACGGCGGCGACAGCGACGAGATGGCGGTGGCGGCAGCACGCCGCGCGGTCGATGGCGGCGCGAAGATGATCGCGGGGCCGCTGTTTTCGGGGCAGAGCCGGGCGGTGGCGGCGGCGGTGGGACGGGGCGTGCCGGTGGTGTCGCTGTCCAACGACGCCGAGATCGCGGGGGGCAACCTCTTCGTGTTCGGGGTCACGGCGGACCAGTCGGCGCGCACGATCTTCGGCTTTGCGGCGACGCGGGGCAAGGCGCGGGTCGGGATCGTGGTGCCGCCGGGAGAGTTGGGGATACGGTTCATCGCGGCGGCCCGGGTCGCGGCGCAGGGCTTCGGCCTCACGCTGGGCGAACCGGTGGTGGCGGGCGATACGGCGGGGCTGATCGACCGGCTGCGCGCGGCGTCCGGCGGGACGATGCCGGACGCGGTTTTCCTGCCGGTGGCCTCGGGGCCGTTCGCGGCGCAGGCGGCGGCACTGGGCGGCGCAGGCGTGCAGATCCTCGGGTCCAACCAGTGGAGCACGATCGAGCCCTGGCGCACGCCGGGACTGCGCAATGCCTGGTTCTCGGCGCCCGATCCGATCCGGTTCGAGGCCTTCGCGCTGGCGTTCGAGGAGGCGACCGGCCAGACGGCGGGCGTCGTCGGCGGCCTCGCCTTCGATGCGGCGGAAATGGTGCGCCTGCTGGGGCGGCGGGCACAGCAGAACGCCGCCGGACTGACGCGGGAGGCGGGGTTCGACGGGGTCGTCGGGCCCTACCGGTTCCTCGCTTCGGGGCAATGCGAGCGGGGGCTGGCGGTCCTGAACGTCGCCGAAGGGCACCACGACGCTCATCGGCGCGACCTCTGCGTGAGGCGCCGGGCGCCTGACGCGGGCGTCACGCTGGTCGAGATGCTGGTGGCGCTGGCCCTGTTCGCGCTCGTCGGGCTGGCGTCGTTCACGACACTCGACACCATCGTCAAGGCGCGGGCGCGGACCGAGGGGCGCCTCGAGGCGGTGAGTGCCATCGACCGCACCCTGCTGCTGTTCGGCCGCGATCTGGCGCAGGCGGCGGCGGGGACGGTGCGGGGAGATGCGGGCACGGTGCAGGTCGGACCGCAGGAGCGGACGTTGATCTGGGGGCTGGTGGATGGTGCCGTGGTGCGGCAGGGCGCCGACCTGCTGCGTGACACGACCGG
This sequence comes from uncultured Alphaproteobacteria bacterium, assembly GCA_963789535.1. Lineage (GTDB taxonomy): Bacteria > Pseudomonadota > Alphaproteobacteria > Rhodobacterales > Rhodobacteraceae > CAVXHQ01. The sequence continues at coordinate 307,260 of CAWBKU010000005.1, forward strand.
GCCGGAACAGAGCCTGATTTCGGGGGTGGCGACCCTGCGGCTGCGGTATCTGGACGCTGCACGGATGTGGCACGAGGCATGGCCTGTCGAGGCAGCCGACGGCGGGTTGATCGGGGTCGAGCTGATCCTCGAACGGTCGGAGGCATCGGGAACGATCCGCCGCATCGTGGCGCTGGCCGGGGACGGAACATGAGGGGGCGCGAGGAGGGGATTATCCTCGTCAACGTGCTGGTGGCGCTGGCCCTCGGGGCGGCGCTGGTGACGCTCATGCTCACGTCGCAGGACGCCGGGATCGACCGGGCACGGCGGGCGGCGGCGCTGGCTCAGGCCGAGGCGATCGCGCTGGGCGCAGAGGCGTCGGTGGCGGTGGCGTTGCGGCGCGACATGATCGAGGCGCCCGGGACGGATCATCTGGGCGAGGCCTGGGCCAGCGTCGCGCAAGAGGATGTGGCGCTGGGCACGGGGCGGTTTTCGGTGACGCTGCGGGATATGCAGGGGGCCCTCGATCTGAACGGCCTCGCCGACGGCGGGTCGGTCGGGCAACAGGCCCTGTTGCGGCTCGTCGCGGTGCTCGGCCTGCCGCCGGAGGTGGCGGCGGAGGTGCTGGGTGTGCTGGCGCAGCGGGGGCGGCTGACGAGCCTCGACGATGTGCCGGGCCTCGCGCCCGAGGTGCGCGACCGGCTTGCGCCGCATGTGGCGTTCCTCACGGGCATCGGCGGCGTCAACCTGAACGCGGCGGGCCCGGAGGTGATGGCGGCGATGACCGGCAGCGGCACCGCCACCGTGCGCCTGATCGCGGCGCGGGAGCGGGCCGGGTTCCTGACGCGCGGCGACCTGACGGACGCGGGCGTGGTGGCCGTCGCGGGGGCGGGCTCTCACCTCGGACACCTGGGAGGCGGTGATCGGCGTGGAGGTGGACGGCGTGCGGCTTGTGCTGACGAGCCGGTTCGTCCGGGTGCGCGGGCCGGGCCGGATGGACGTCGAGGTCGTGTCGCGGCGGTTCGGACCCGCGGCGGGGACGGTGCCGCCGGTGCCGCTGGACGCGGGGTTGGAATAGAACGGGGTGTGGCGGATGAAAAACGGCGCGCACCGGGGGGTGCGCGCCGCTTCTGGGGTCGGGGGCCGGTCGCACGGACCGGCCCCGCGGGTTCAGACCTCGAAAGGTTCCTGTCGCGGAAAGGACGGGAGGGTCCGGTCTTCGAGCAGCAGGGGCGTGTCGTTGGGATCCTGACGGAACGCATTGATGAAGAACGTGCCCAGCGTGCGGATGCCTGTCGCCTGATTGCCGTTTCCCTCACACCCGGCGAGGCCGAGGCCCGCGACGGTGGCAAGAATGAGTGTCTTGTTCATAGTCTGTCTCCTCTCTTTCTGGCCTTAGCCGCCGGCACCGGGGAACGGCGTGTTCAGGTAGGGGAACGCATTCTGCGTTTCCATGGCGCTGGTCGGCGCGCCGTCGGTGATCGGGGCGAAACCGACGGGTGCATCTTCCGGGATGCAGTAGCCGAGGTTGACGTCGGCATCGAGGCCAGCTCGCCGAGGGGCAGATCGTAGCAGAGAGCACCCATGGCCGCACGCAGGGCGATGTCGACGACATCGTCCCCGGGACGACGGCCGTTCGGGAAGCCGGCAAGATCACCGGCGACGACGCCGAAGGTGTTCTGATCGGCCTGTGCGCGTGACCGCAACGCTCGTGTTCAGGCGCAGCATTTCGGACGGTGTGACGGTCGCAAGCTGGTTCACGCCCGGAAAGCCGGTGAGGAAGGCGGCGACGAGGTCGGTCCGGCCGTCCGGGCCGACGGCGGGGCGATGTCGGCGAAGGTGGTGCCGAGGGTGGAGTTGACCGGGACGCGGAACAGCAGGTTGACGATGGCGGGCAGCGTCGGGTTGGTGACGTAGACCGCCAGCGCGCCGTCCTGGGTCGGCTCGGCGGCGTTGAACAGATCCTTGTCGGGCAGGCCGATGACGACTTCGTTCACCAGCGGCGCGCCGAGGCGCGATTGCTGCACCCAGGCACCGCCGTAGATGGACGTCTCGTTATAGCTCGGCAGAGGGTTCTCGAGTTCCGCCTGTGGCAGGGACGAGGTGGTCCAGCCGCCGATGACGCCGTTGCCGTCGCCGGTAAGGCAGGCGATCGGCACTTCGATGGCGATCGAGGTGACGTTGGAGATGCCGATCAGGTCGTCGTTGGCGCGGTCCTGCGTGATGCCGCCTGCGAAGGCGACGGCACTGTCGTATTGCGGCCAGTCGGCGCTGTTGCCGCCCTGGATCGGGACGAGGTTCAGGGTATCGAACACCGCACCGAGATTGACGGCGAAGGCCTCGGCACGCTGACCGACGAAGACCGAGAGGTCGCCAGAGCAGCCCGCGACGGTCGCGTTGTCGTAGATGTAGTTGTCTTCGACATATCCCGCGTAGTCGGGGAAGGTCTTGGTGCCGAAGTTGTCGGCAGGTTTCACGAAGGTTGCCGAACCGCCCTGGGTGACGGGGGCGCGATCACCCGAGCGGCGGTCGCCGGTGATCATGGTGACGGTGTAGCTCTCGGTTTCGTTCAGACCGGCGGTCGGGGCATCGGGCATGATGCCGCCGGCATTCGCGGCGCGCAGCGGGATCGGCACCATCGTGCCGCCGATTTCGAGGGCGACGCCGTTGCCACCGGCAAGCGCGCTGTCGAAATCGAACTGGAAGGTGATGTCCTCGATCGCGTCACCGTCGTTGTCGATGTGGATCTCGTAGATCGCATCGTTGTCCATCGTGAAGTAGTTCGGGCCGCCGTAGGGCGACTGGAGCGGCTGATAGTTGGCGATCAGCGTGACGTAGCCCTCACGGCCGGGCTCGTAGCTGCGGAACATGTAGAAGTCGGTCGCGTCGAGTTTGGGCGTCTCGGTGATGGCAGGCGCTTCGCGGTGCGAGGCGGCGTTGGCGACCGTGGCACTCAGGGCGAGGGCCAGGGCCGTGCTCCCTGTCAGGAACTTCAGTGTCTTGGTTGTCATTATTGGTCTTCCTCCGGTGTGCCCGTTTTGGGGCGAGTTGATCGCGTTGGCCGTCCAGTGTGCCGCGATGCAGCGTCTGAGACTGCACCAGAGCGGGGCGGGCGTGGGGTCTTTCGCCTACCCCTACAGCTACGGATGGTCCGCGATTAAGTTTCCCCGGCACGCACATTATTTTGACATCTTGTGTGGCTCGCGAACTAAGGTGATGAAAGCATGTCTCAATTAACTTCACATCTTTCGGCGGCGGGCATGGTGACGAGCATAATCCTCTTGTTCGCGCTTGCAGCATCCGCGTGGATCGACGCCACCACGTTCCGCCTGCCGGACCGGATCACGCTGCCGCTTCTGGCGGCGGGACTAGGTGTCGCCGCGTGGAGGGCGGGGGCTGTACCGTGGCCGGAAGTGGCCGGCGCCGCGGCGGGCCTTGCGGTCTTTGCCGCGATCGGCGCCGCGTTCTGGCGCTGGCGCGGGACCGACGGGCTGGGCCTTGGCGATGCCAAGCTGCTGGGCGCGGGGGGGGCCTGGGTGGGGGTTTCCCTCCTGCCGCTGGTGGTGCTGGTGGCGGCGCTCTCGGCGCTCGCTTTCGTGCTGGTGTCGGGTCGCGACCGGACCGCGCCGCTGCCGTTCGGGCCGTGGCTGGCGCTGGGGATCGCGGTCGGCTGGGGCGTGCGCCTTTGGGGTGGATGAGGGGCTTTTCTCTGCCGCGCGGGTTGCTAGGGTAGGTCGGAACGCAGGCACGGGGAGCAGGGCGATGCGCACGATCAAGGGACCGGCGGTGTTTCTGGCGCAGTTCGCGACCGACGCGGCGCCCTATGACTCGCTGGACGGACTGGCCGGTTGGGCCGCCGAAAAGGGGTTCGGGGGAGTGCAGATCCCGACCTGGGACACGCGGCTCATCGACATGGAGAAGGCCGCGACCAGCGACGCCTATTGCGACGAGATCAAGGGGATGCTGGCGGACCATGGCCTCGAGATCACCGATCTCGCCTCGCATATCGTGGGACAGCTCGTCGCCGTGCATCCCGCGCACGATACGCTGATGGATGCCTTTGCCCCGGTCGCGGTGCAAGGCAACGCGGTGGCGCGGCGGGCCTGGGCGGTCGAGCACCTGCGGCAATGCGCGCGGGCATCCCGGCGCCTCGGCCTCGACCGTCACACGACGTTCTCGGGGTCGCTCTGCTGGCCCTATCTCTATCCGTTTCCGCAATGGCCCGAGGGGCTGATCGACGAGGGGTTCACCGAACTGGCGGCGCGCTGGCGGCCCATTCTGGACGATTTCGACGAACACGGCCTCGATCTCTGCTACGAGATCCACCCGACCGAGGATCTGCACGACGGGCATAGCTGGGAGATGTTCCTCGACAAGGTGAACGGCCACGCGCGCGCCAACATCATGTACGACCCGAGCCATTTCGTGCTGCAACAGCTCGATTACCTCGCGTTCATCGACCATTACCATGACCGGATCCGCACGTTCCACGTGAAGGATGCAGAGTTCCGGCCGGATGGCAAATCGGGCGTCTACGGCGGGTTTCAGCCGTGGTCGAAACGGGCGGGGCGGTTCCGGTCCCCGGGCGACGGGCAGGTCGATTTCAGGGGCATCTTCAGCAAGCTGTCGACCTGTGGCTACGACGGCTGGGCGGTGCTCGAGTGGGAGTGCTACATCAAGAATTCCGAGGACGGCGCCCGCGAGGGAGCGCGTTCATCGCCGAGCACATCATCCGCGTGTCCGACCGGGCGTTCGACGATTTCGCGAAGTCGGGCGCGGACAGGGCGGCGAACCGGGCGATGCTGGGCCTCGACTAACGCTCGAACACGGCGATCGCGTCGGCGGGCACCACCTGCCAGTCGGAGGGGGGGCCGAGGGGCCAGAGGACGCGCACCTCTGCGGTGTCATAGGGGCCGAGGCCGAAGTGCAGCGGCAGGAGGCTGCCGCCGGCATGGCCGCCGCCGATCGTGACCTCCTGGGTCTGGATGCCGTCGGGGGTGCGGACCTCGACGACGGCGCCGATGGCGTCGGGGTTGTAGGCCTCCTGATGCAGGTAGACGCCAAGCCAGCGGCCGGTGCCGGGCGTCGCGTTCTGCCAGATTTCCATCGGCGCGCGGCGATTGACGACGACGATGTCGAGCAGGCCGTCGGCGTTGAGGTCGGCGAGCGCCGCGCCGCGCGAGCGTTGGGTCGTGGCGATGCCCGCGACCGCGGCCATCTCGGCAAAGGTGCCGTCCGCGCCCTGCATCAGCAGGTTGTTGGGGTCTTGCATCGCCATCGTCGGCATCTGGTCGACGTTGCCCTTGGTGATGAACAGGTCCGCGCGACCGTCGTTGTCGATGTCGCCGAATTCGGCGTGCCAGCCGGTCGAGGGGCGCCCGTCGCCGCCGGTAAAGGGGCGCTGGGCGAAGGTGCCGGTGGTGAACGGCACGGTCGCGAACCGTGTGCCGTCGTTGGCCATGAGCATCTGGTCGCCCATCGAGGTGAGCATCACCTCGGGCAGGCCGTCGCCGGTCAGGTCACGCGACGCGATGCCCATCCCCCAGAGTTGCATCCGGTCCCAGCCGTCCCCGGGGCCGAGTTCGCGCAAGGGGTCGAGCGTCCACATCTGCTCGTATCCGTCGCGGACATAGTACTGCCGGTCGTTGGAGATGCGCAGCATCGGCGTGCCGGCGCGGCGCCAGTCCGAGAACAGCATCGAGAGCGGGCAGAAGCCGGGGTCGAGCGGGATCGGCGGGCCGTAGGCGTCGCCGTCGGGACGGAGCAACCAGTTGGTGTCGCAGGTGCCGAAGGGGCCCGCGGGGTCGGTGGCATCGACGTAGTTGCCGATGGCCAGCGTCGGCAAGGCGGCGCCCGCCTCCCACGTTGCGGAAAAGGCGGTGGTCCAGCGGGCGTCCGTCGGCAGGCCAAGGCTGTCGGGAGCGGGGGCGAAGGTGCAGTCGCCCTGCCCCATCAACAGCAGGTTCGCGCCGTTGCGCAGGACCATGAGGTCCGTGTTGCCGTCGCTGTCGACATCGAGCGGGTAGGCGCCGGTGGTGTCGGTGACGGCGTCGATCGCGCCGAGATCGAAGAGGATGTCGCCGCCCGGCGGGGTCGCGTTGACATAGAGGTGTGCGGGTGCCGCGCCGCCCGCGGCGAAGATGTCGGGGCGGGTGTCGGCGTTGCAGTCGAACACCGCGACGCCGCCGCCGACGAAATGGGACCAGCCGCCGGTGTAGTCGTGCGGCACCGGCAGGGCGGCGGCACGGTCGGTGAAGGCGGGCTGGGCCAGCGCGGGGAGGGCCCACGACAGCGCCGCGCAGAGGCATGCGGCGGCGCGGACGGCAGGACGGGGAACGGGCACAGGAAACCTCGGGTCCGGGGCAGGCGGCACCAGAGGTCGCACGGGCGCTGCCACAAGGGAATAGGGCACGCCGAAAACCGAAAGAAATTGACAAGCGTTGGCGCAATCGCAAAGGTCCGCACCGTGGCGACATCGCCTGGACGGCCCTGCGGGGGCCGTATCATCCTTGGGAGGAACTACATGAAGAAGATTCTGATCGCGGCGGCGGTTGCCGTCGCCTCGTCGGCGTCGGCGGTATTCGCCGAAGCCCACGCCATGACCGTCGGCGTAAGCTGGTCCGATTTCCAGGAAGAGCGCTGGAAGACCGACGAAGCCGCCATCGTCGAGGCCCTCGAGGCGGCGGGCGCGACCTATGTCTCCGCCGACGCGCAGTCTTCGGCGACCAAGCAGCTCGCCGACGTCGAGAGCCTCATCACGCAGGGCGTCGACGCGCTCATCATCCTCGCGCAGGACGGTGCGGCGATCGGGCCGGCGCTGGACGCCGCAGAGGCCGCCGGTATCCCGGTCATCGGCTACGACCGCCTGATCGAAGATCCCCGCGCCTTCTACCTCACCTTCGACAACGTCGAGGTTGGCCGGATGCAGGCCGCTGCCGTTCTGGCCGCTGCCCCGACCGGCAACTACGTGATGATCAAGGGCTCGCCCACCGACCCGAACTCGGACTTCCTCCGGGGCGGTCAGCAAGAGGTGTTGCAGGCGGCGATCGACGCGGGTGACATCACCATCGTCGGCGAGGCCTATACCGATGGCTGGCAGCCCGTCGAACGCGCAGCTCAACATGGAGCAGATCCTGACGCAGAACGACAACAACGTCGATGCGGTCGTCGCCTCGAACGACGGCACCGCCGGTGGCGTCGTGGCCGCCCTTGCCGCGCAGGGCATGGACGGTATCCCGGTCTCGGGTCAGGACGGCGACCTTGCCGCGCTGAACCGTGTGGCGCTCGGCACGCAGACCGTGTCGGTGTGGAAGGACAGCCGCGCGCTGGGCCGTGCGGCAGGCGAAATCGCCGTGGCGCTCGCGAGCGGCACCGCGATGGCCGATGTCGACGGTGCGGCGATGTTCACGACGCCGGGCGGCATCGAGGTCGCCTCGATCCTGCTGGCACCGCAGCCGATCACGCAGGACAACCTGAACCTGGTTCTGGACGCAGGCTGGATCGGCCAGGACGTGCTCTGCCAGGGCGTGACCGACCTCGAGGTCTGCAACTAGGCCAGCCCTTCGGCCCGCGCCCCTGTCGGGCGCGGGCCGGTTTCCACGGGGAATTTCCGGGTCGATCCGATCCGAAGAGCAATGTCCGGGCAAACCGGATGGGAGGGGCGCGTGATGGCCAATGGCCTTGGAAAACTCGTTCGCACGTTGCAGATCGACATGCGCCTGCTGGGGATGATCGGGGCATTCGTGCTGATCGCGCTGGCGTTCCACATCACCACCGGCGGCCTGTTCATCACGCCGCGCAATATCTTCAACCTGACGCTTCAGACCGCCTCGGTGGCGGTGATGGCGACGGGAATGGTGTTCGTCATCGTCACCCGCAACATCGACCTGTCGATCGGATCGCTGCTCGGGGTGTCCGGCATGATCATGGGGATCGTGCAGACGCAATGGATGCCCGGTCTCGTCGGTTTCGGCAGCCCGATGATCTGGATCGTGACGGTCCTCGTCGGCATCGCCGTCGGCGTGCTCATCGGCGGGTTCCAGGGTTGGCTCATCGGGTATCTGACGATCCCGTCGTTCATCGTGACGCTGGGCGGTCTGCTCATCTGGCGCGGGGCGGCGTGGATGGCGACGCGCGGCACGACCATCGCGCCGCTGGACGCGAGGTTCAACATGCTGGGCGGCCAGTCCGGCACCATCGGGGCGACGGCAAGCTGGGCGCTGGCGATCGTCGGCAGCGTCGCGACCGTGCTCCTTCTCATCAACACACGCCGCGCGCATCAGCGGCACGATTTCCCGGTGAAACCGCTCTGGGCCGAGGTGGCGCTGGGCGCGATCCTCGTCGGCGCGATCTGCGGCATCACCGCCTATATCAACGCCTACCGGATCCCCGTGAACCTGCTGCGGCGCGAGTTCGAGGCGCGGGGCGAGACGATGCCCGAGGGCTATACCGAGGCTTACGGGTTCCCGATCTCGGTCCTCATCGTGCTCGCCATCGCCATCGCGATGACGGTGATCGCCCGCAAGACGCGGTTCGGGCGCTATGTCTTCGCGATCGGCGGCAACCCGGATGCGGCGGAACTGTCGGGCATCGACACGCGCTGGATGACGGTAAAGGTCTTCGCGCTGATGGGCGGCCTCGCCGCGGTGTCGGCGGTAATCGCAAGCGCGCGGCTCGCGTCGGCCGGCAACAGCCTCGGCGAACTCGACGAATTGCGGGTGATCGCGGCGGCGGTGATCGGCGGCACGGCCCTCGCGGGCGGGGTCGGCACGATCTATGGCGCGCTTCTCGGGGCATTCATCATGCAGTCGCTGGTGTCGGGCATGGGCATGGTGAACATCGACACGCCGTTCCAGAACATGGTCGTGGGCGCGGTCCTGATCGTCGCGGTCTGGGTCGACATCCTCTATCGGCGCAGGACGGGAGAGACGTGATGATGGACATGGCCAAGGGTGCGGGGGCGCAACGCGGCACGCCGCTGCTGGAGATGCGCAACATCTCGATCAACTTCGGCGGGATCAAGGCGGTGGACGACGTGACCATCGACGTGATGCCGGGCGAGGTCGTGGGCCTGCTGGGCCACAATGGCGCGGGCAAATCGACCCTCATCAAGATCCTCGCCGGAGCCTACAAGAAGGACGAGGGCGAGATCTATGTCGACGGCAAGCCGGTCGAGATCAACAATCCGCGCGACGCGCGCGCCCACAACATCGAGACGATCTATCAGACGCTGGCGCTGTCGGACAACCTCGATGCCGCGTCGAACCTGTTCCTCGGGCGAGAGCTGACGACGCGCTGGGGCCTTGTCGACGATACCGCGATGGAGGCCGAAAGCCGCAAGATCATGGCGCGCCTCAACCCCAACTTCAAACGGTTCAGCGAGCCGGTGCGGAAGCTCTCGGGCGGACAGCGGCAATCGGTGGCGATTGCACGGGCGGTCTATTTCAACGCCCGCATCCTCATCATGGACGAGCCGACGGCGGCGCTGGGCGTCCACGAGACGGCGATGGTCGCCGACCTGATCAAGGAACTGAAGCAGCAGGGCCTCGGCATCTTCCTCATCAGTCACGACACGCGCGAGATGATGGACCTCTGCGACCGGGTGTCGGTGATGAAGAACGGTGCCCTGATCGGCACCGAGCGGGTCGAGGACGTGACCGAGGACGACATCCTGTCGATGATCATCATGGGCAAGAATCCCAAGCGCGACGCGGCCTAGGGGTTCGGAATACTCAGGCCGCTGGGGACGGCGGCGGGGATGCCGAGGCGTCCGGCCGGGAACGTCGGATCGGTCAGCGTGTCGAGGAACGCCACGATATCGGCGATGTCGGCGGGTGACAGCGCGGCGCCGGGGGCGGCGACTTCGGTGATCGTGGCGACCTCGTCGGGCGAGGACAGCACCACCCAGGTCGTCGTAGGGGAGTTCGGGCAGGACGGCCTGTGCCCTGTCGTAGGTCGAAAAGGCGCGCGTCGGGTCGGTGTGGGCACGCACGAAGGTCGCGAGGTCGCCATAGGCGCCGGCGTGGCCCCAGGGGCCGGTGCGCGCGACGTTGCGCAGGGACGGTGTGCGGAAGGCATAGAGGTCGGCGGGGTCGCCGGTGACGCGGTAGCGGCCCTGATCGCGGGCGTTGCCCTCGAAGGTCATCGCCTTGCCGGGGCCGATCTGGACCTGGCCCGTCGCATGGAAGGCCTGGTCGCTGAGGAAGGCGCCCGTGTGGCAGGCGGCGCAGCCGGCGTCGCCGTAGAACAGGTCCGCGCCGCGCATCGCGTCGTCGGGCAGGGTGCCGGTGCCGCGCAGGAAGGCGTCGAAAGGTGCGGCGTCCGAACGCCATTCGAGTTCGATGAACGAGGCGAGCGCGTTCGAGACGTCGGCGAAGGTGATGTCGTCGGGCGAGGCGATCCGCGGATAGGCCACGGCGAAGGCGTCGGCATAGGCGGGGATCGCCGCGACACGGCGCGCGATCAGATCCCAGGCGCCGCCCGGCCCGGTCAGGATGCCCATGCGGACGGCCCGGGAAATCTCGTTCTCGGCGAAATGGCCCGCCATCTCGTCGGCGCTGAGGACGGGGAACATCGACTGCGCCGAGAGCAGCGACTCGAACCCCTGAAGCATGTCGTCGTCGAGCGGCGTGCGCAGGCCGCCGGGGCGGGCGGGGTCGACCTCGATCCGGCCGTCGTGGAACAGGACGGTGAACTCGGTCGCGCCGAGGTTGAAGAGCGGCTGCGCATTGCGCGGCACCCGTTGCAGCGGCGGGTTGGCGGGGTCGGCGACGCGGTCGGGGCCGAGGCCGATGCCGCCGTCGCCGAGCGAGAGCGACAGGCCGTCGCCGGTGCCGAAGGCGGGGTGGTGGCAGGTGGCGCAGGCGACTTCCTGGTTGCCCGACAGGATCGGATCGTAGAACAGGAGTTGCCCGAGGCGGGCGGCGGCCTCGTTCACCGGGCGATAGTCGGCGTCGGTGACGGGGGCGGGCCAGCGGGTCGCGTCCTGCGCCCGGAACGGTCCGGCGAGCACGGCGGCGAGCAAGGCGAGGGGGAGCGACGCGCGGATCATGGCGCGACGTTAGGCGGCAACGGCGGTTCCGGCAACGTCAATCACCATGCGATCAGCGCCAGCGTGACGACGGGAAACGCCACGAGGAAGGCGACGCGGATCAGGTCGGAGGCGACGAACCACAGGACCGCGCGATAGACCCCGCCCATCGGCGTCGTCCGGTCGAGCGCGCCGATGACGAAGAGGTTCATGCCGACGGGCGGGGTGATGAGGCCGACCTCGACGACGATGAGGACGAGGATGCCGAACCAGATCGCCACCTGTTCCGAGTTGAGCCGCGCCAGCGCCCCGGCGCCGACGCCGCGCAGGTCGAGGGCGGCGATCTGGTCGCGGGTGAGTTCGAGGCCGGAGGCGAGCGCCGACTGAACCTCGCGCAGCAGGTCCGGCGCCACCTGCGCGCCCGCCGCCAGTGCCTCGGCCACGCGGTGGGCGTGCAGGTCGGCCATGGTGACAAGGCCGAAGTCGAGGCCCTGCATCACCGGCCAGAAGATCGGGATGGTGAGCAGGATCATCGACAGGCTGTCCATCAGGCAGCCGAGGAGGAGGTAGAAGACGAGGATCAGGATCAGCACCGTCCAGGGGCTGAACCCCTGTGCCGCGACCCATGCGGCGAGATCCTGCGGCACCTGCGTCAGCGCGAGAAAGCCGTTGTAGAACGCCGCGCCGAACACGATGAAGAAGATCATCGCGGTGGCCCGCGCGGTGCCGGTGAAACTCTCGCCCAGCGTCCGCCAGGTCATGCCGCCGTTCGCCAGCGCGATCAGGCCGGTGCCGAAGGCGCCGACGGCGGCGCCCTCGGTCGGGGTGAACCAGCCCCGGTAGATGCCGCCCACGACGAGCGCGAAGACGACGAGGACCGGCCAGACGGCACGCAGGGCGCGCAGCCGTTCGGCATAGGGCAGGCGCGGTGCGGTGCCTGCGGTGCCCGGGTGGACCCGGACGTAGATCGCGATGGTGAGCATGTAGCCGAGCGCCGCGAGGAGGCCCGGGATGACGGCGGCGAGGAACAGCTTGGCGATGTTCTGCTCGGTCAGGATGGCGTAGATCACCAGCACCACAGACGGCGGGATCAGGATGCCCAGCGTGCCGCCCGCCGCGAGCGTCGCGGTGGCGAAACCGCCCGGGTAGCCATGCGCCCGCATCTCGGGCAGGGCGACGCGGCCCATGGTGGCGGCGGTCGCGAGGCTCGATCCGCAGATCGCGCCGAAGCCCGCGCAGGCCCCGATCGAGGCCATCGCCACCCCGCCCTTGCGGTGCCCGAGCCAGGCGGCGGCGGCGCGGAACAGGGCCTGAGACATGCCGCCCAGCGTCGCGAAATGGCCCATGAGGAGGAACATCGGGATGATCGAGAGGGAGTAGCTGGAGAAGGTCGTGTAGGTCTCGGATTTGAGCCTGCCGAAAGCGACGGTGGTGTCGCCGGTGATCCAGATCAGGCCCGCGAGGCCGGTGACGAACATCGCCAGCCCGATGGGCACACGCAGGAAGATGAGGACGAGGATCGCGGGAAAGGACGCGAGACCGATCGCGAAATCGCTCATCCCGGGGTGCCGTCGTCAGGCAGGATCGCGCGGCCGGTAAGCATCTCGGTCAGGCGGAGGGCGGCCATCCAGACGGCGACGGTGGCGGCGAGGACGGCGCCGGACAGGCTCAGCGCATAGGCCTGCCAGACCGGAAGCTGCATCAGCAGGGTCGTCTGCCCGCTGCGGTATTTGCTGACCATGCCGGACGCCAGTTGCACGGCGACGAGGACGAGGATGGCGGCAAACAGTGCCTCGGTCAGGCCGCGCAGGATGCGGTTCGCGCGGGGGCCGAACCGGTCGGCGAGGATGTCGACGGTCGCATGGCCGCCGGTGATCTGGCAGAGCGGCAGGAAGACGAAGATGGCGAAGGCGACGCCCGCCTCGGTCATCTCGAAGGCGCCGCGGATCGGGCCGATGCCGGTGGCGACGAGCCAGTCGGCGAGGCCGGGGGGCAGCCGATCGGCGTGGGCGATGTCGGAGATCGCACGGCCGAGGATCGACAGGCACGTCATCCCGACGAGGAACGTCAGCATCGCGCCGCCCGCCCAGGCCATGCCGCGCGACAGGCGCAGGAGAATGTCGTGCACGAGACCCCTTCCCCTGCGGCGCCGCAACGCGTCAGTTGGCGGCGGAATACCCGGCCATCAGCGCCCGCGCCTCGTCGATGAGGGCCTGACCGTCGATGCCCTTGTCGGCCATTTCCGCGACCCATGTGTCGTAGATCGGCGCCGTGAGGGCGACCCACTCCTGCGCGTCCGCCTCGCTTATCGTGGTGATGGTGTTGCCCGCGTCGACCGCGATCGCGCGCGCGGGGGCGTCGGCGTCCTGTTGCGTGCCGCCGGCAAAGACCGAGAAGTCGAGGCCGGAATTGTCGTCGATGATCCGGCGCAGGTCATCGGGCAGGCCGTCATAGACGCCCTGGTTCATCGCCAGCACGAAGGTGAGGTTGTAGAGCGCGGGCCCCTCGAATTCGGTGTGATAGCCCACGAGTTCCGAGATCCGGAGCGAGGGTGTCACCTCCCACGGGAGGGTTGCACCGTCGATCACGCCCCTCGACAGCGCCTCGGGGATGGCCGGGGCGGGCATGCCGACCGGCTCGGCGCCGAGAAGCTCGAGAAGCTGGTTCACGAGGCGCGAGCCGCCGCGGATCTTCATGCCCGCGAGGTCGGCGGGCGTCCCGACCGGTTCGGACGTGTGCAGCAGGCCCGGGCCGTGGACCCAGGTGCCGAGGACGTGGACGCCGGGGAAGTCGTCCTGCATGTGCTCTTCGTACATCGTCCAGTAGGCGAAGGATGCCGCACGGGCATCGGAGACGAAGAACGGCAGCTCGAACACCTCGGTCCGGGGGAACCGCCCGGGGGTGTAGCCGACGACGGTCCAGACGATGTCGGCGACGCCGTCGACGGCCTGATCCATCAGTTCGGGTGCGGCACCGCCGAGTTGCATCGAGGGATAGCGCTCGATCCGGATGCGACCGTCCGAGGCGGCCTCGATGGTATCGGCCCAGACGTCGAGGATCTGCGCGGGCACCGTCGATTGCGCGGGCAGGAACTGGTGCAGGCGGAGCGTCACCTCCTGCGCCGCGGCACCCGTGGCGGCAAGCGCGAGGGCGGCGGTGCCGAGCAGGGCGAGGGCGGTTCTGCGGGTCGTCATGGTGATCCTCCCATCGGGGTTGGTGCGGTGGCGCCATCTTGTGCGGATCGGCGCCGGGCTGGCGTCCGAAACCGTCGGTTTCGCGGGGGTTCGCGGCTAGAGGTAGCGGTTCACGAGGTTTTCCAGACGCTCTTGCCGACCGGACCGGGGGGCCGGGTTGATCCCCTGTGCCGTCACGCGGTCGGCGATGGCGCCAAGGTCGCTGTCGAGCATCGCCTGCCCGTCCGCGGCGTCCCAACCGGCATAGCGGTCGGCCCGCGCCTGTTCCAGCCGGCCGTCCCCGATCATCCGCGCCGCCGCCTTGAGACCCGCGGCGCAGACGTCCATGCCGCCGACGTGGCCGAGGATCAGGTCGGCGGGATCGAGGGACTGGCGCCGCAGCTTGCTGTCGAAATTCGTGCCGCCGGTGGTGAACCCGCCCGCACGCAGCACCTCGTAGTAGGCCAGCGCCACTTCGGGCACGTTGTTGGGGAACTGGTCGGTGTCCCAGCCGGACTGGTAATCGTTGCGGTTCATGTCGATGGACCCGAAGAGGCCGAGCGAGGCGGCCATCGCCAGTTCGTGCTCGAACGAATGGCCCGCGAGGATCGCGTGGCCCTGTTCGAGGTTCACCTGCACCTCCTTTTCGAGGCCGAACTCCTTGAGGAAGCCGTAGACCGTGGCGGTGTCGTAGTCGTATTGGTGCTTGGACGGCTCCTGCGGTTTCGGCTCGATCAGGATGGCGCCCTTGAACCCGATCCTGTGCTTGTAGTCGACGACCATCTGCAACATGCGGCCCGCCTGGGCGCGTTCGCGTTTCAGGTCGGTGTTGAGCAGCGTCTCGTAGCCCTCGCGCCCGCCCCAGAGGACATAGTTCTCGCCGCCAAGCTGATGGGTGGCGTCGATGCAGGTCTTGATCGTGGCGGCGGCGAAGGCGAACACCTCGGGGTCGGGGTTCGTCGCGGCGCCGGACATGTAGCGGCGGTGGGTGAAGAGGTTGGCGGTGCCCCAGAGGAGCTTGGTGCCGGTCGCCTCCATCTTGCCCTGGAAATAATCGGTGATCTCGCGCAGGCGGGAGGTGTTCTCGGCGAAGCTGTCGCCCTCGGGGCGGACATCGGCGTCGTGAAAGCAGAAGTAGGGGGCGCCGAGGATCGCGAACATCTCGAAGGCCACGTCGGCCTTGAGTTTGGCGGCCGCCATCGTCTCGTCGAACCACGGACGCTCGAACGTGCGGCCCCCGAACGGATCGCCACCCTGCCACGCGAAGGAGTGCCAGTAGGCGACGGAGAACCGCAGATGGTCCTTCAGGGATTTGCCCATGACCATCTCGTCGGGGTCGTAGTGGCGGAACGCGAAATCGTTGTCGCTGTCCGGTCCCTCGAACCGGATCGCGGGAATGTCTTTGAAGAAGTCGGTCATGTCGTTCCTCCCTTGCCGCCGGTGGCGGGTCTTTCGTTGCGGTTCTAGCAGGCGCGAATGGCGCCGTCACTTGCCGAACGCGACGGTTCGGGCGACAGTCGGTCGCGCCCGGTCCCACCGCGGGCAGGCAGGGAGCAGGGAACAGATGAACAGGCCATCCCGGATCGCGCGACCGGACGGGCGCGCGCCGATCGACCTCGTGATCTTCGACTGCGACGGCGTGCTCATCGACAGCGAGGGGCTGTCGGGGACGGTCCTTATCGGGGCGCTGGCGGACCTTGGCGTCAATATCGACTGGGACTATTTCTGCGCCAACTTCGTCGGGCGCAGTTTTCCGACCGTCGCGCAGGATATCCGGGAGACGTTCGCGCTGGCGCTGCCGCCGACGTTCGAGGCCGATTATCGCGCCGAACTCCTCGATCGGTTCCAGACGGAGCTGCATGCGATGGCCGGTGTCGTCGCGATGCTCGACGCCTTGGGCACCGCGCGCTGCGTCGCCACGAGTTCGAGCCCGGCGCGGGTCGCGCGCTCGCTGGCGATCACCGGCCTTGCGTCGCGGTTCGAGGGGGTCGTGTTCACCGCGTCCGAGGTCGCGCGGGGCAAGCCGGCGCCGGACCTGTTCCTGCACGCCGCGGCGCGTATGGGGGTAGCACCGGACCGCGTGCTGGTGATCGAGGACAGCCTGCCGGGCGTCGAGGCGGCGGAGGCGGCGGGGATGGATGTGCTCCGGTTCATCGGCGGCAGCCACCTGAAGGGGCGGCGCCTCAAGCATGAGGATCACGTCCAGGTCTTTGACACATGGGGCGATCTGTTCGTATTGAGGCGCGGACTGGCCACGCAGGGTCGCGCCGGGGGGGCATAGACGATGGCGGCGAACGGCAGGGGCGAGACGAGCCGTCTCGACGATGCGGCGCGGGCCGGATGGCTCTATTACGTGGCGGGCAATACGCAGGACGAGATCGCGCGCAAGCTGGGCGTGTCGCGTCAGGCGGCGCAGCGCCTCGTCGCGATGGCCGTCACCGAGCAACTGATCCGTGTCCGGCTCGACCATCCGATCGCGCGCTGCATGGAACTGGGCGCCGAGATCGTCGCGCGGTTCGGCCTCATCGCCTGCGAGGTGGTGCCGAGCGACCCGGCGGCGCCACAGCTCATGGCGGGGGTGGCGATGGCGGGTGCCGTCGAGATGGAGAAATACCTCAAGGCGCCGGAGCCGCGCATCCTCGCCCTCGGCACCGGGCGGACGCTGCGCGCCTGCGTCGAGCACCTGATGCCGATGGAGGCGCCGCAGCACCGCATCGTAAGTCGCCTCGGCAACATGATGTCGGACGGATCGGCGACACCCTACAACGTGGTGATCCGCATGGCAGAGCGGGTCGGCGCGCGGCACTATCCGATGCCGTTGCCGGTGTTCGCGCGCGACGAGGCCGAACGCGCGGTGCTGCACGCGCAGGAACCCGTGGCGAATTCGCTGCGCCTGTGCCGCGAGGCGGACGTGAGTTTCGTGGGGATTGGCCAGATCGACCCGACCGCGCCGATCGTGCTCGACGGTTTTCTGTCGGCCGACGAGGCCGCGCGGCTGACGGCGGCGGACGTCGTCGGCGAGATCACGAGCTGGATGTATGACAGCGAGGGGCGCCTCGTCGACAGCGGCGCGCCCCGCCGCGTCCTGTCCGCACCGCTGGAAAAGGCGGGGGACAGCCCGGTCGTGGGGATCGGATCGGGGGCGGCAAAGGTCGCGGCGATCAAGGGCGCGCTGCGCGGCGGCCTCATCAACCAGCTTATCACCAACGAGGCGACGGCGGAAAAGGTGCTGGGCGGCTAGCCCTCGACCGATTGTCCGAACGCCACGATGAGAGCGCCGAGGACGGCGAGGATGGCAAAGCCGAGCGCGTGGAACCGTTCGTGGCGGCGCCATGCGGTGACGGCGGCGATGGTCGATTGCAGGCCGTAATAGAGGGCGAACGCACGGGAGGCGAAGCCGATGATCTGGAACACGTCGAACACCCACGTCAGCGCCAGACCGATGGCGGTCAGCACCGCATAAGACAGCTTTGGCGACAGGCGCCCGCCGGTCATCTCGGCGACGAGACCACCCGAGCCGCTGGTGTCGGCGACCGCGGCACTGAACTGCGCCGCCAATGCGGCGGCGACGAGCATCAGCGGCAGGATCGGGGTGACGACCGCCATCATGTCGACGATGGCCGTCTCGGTCAGTTCTGCATCGGTGACGTCGAACGCATAGGCGATGAGAACGATGTAGGCGATGTAGATCGCGCTCGACACCCACTGCGCCCATTTCATCGAGCGGATACGGATGTCGCGCGCGTATTCCTCGCCCAGATAGCGCGATGTCTCGAACCCCTGAACGGTCACGATGAGGCCGAACCCCAGCGTGATGGCGCCGAGGCCCGAAGCCGTCGGCGGATCGAGCAGCAGCCCGCCTGCGGAGGCCTGCCTCTGGAAGTAGACGCCCAGACCGACGAGGAGGGCGGCGATGATCGCCAGCTTGATCGAGACCGAGATGTATTCCATCCGCTCGAGCGAGCGGAAGCCGCGGGTCCAGCCGACGAAGAGGATGAGGGCGAAGACGGCGGTGGTGACGGTGCGGGCGGGAAATTCGGCGTCGAACGGGGTAAGGCTGACGGCGAAGGCCCCCAGCAGGTTCAGGTAGTAGGCAACCGATATCACGTAGGCGAAGGCGAGCGCCCAGGACGCCGCCGCCTCGATCCGGACCGAGGCGCCGGTGCCGTCGGGGTTCCGGTCGCGCTCGGCCATGTTGTAGCGGATCGCGGCGCCGTAGGCATAGGCGCCGAGACAGAGGGCGGCCATCGCCAGCGGCGCATATCGTCCATAGGCGTGGTCGAGGACCGGCCCGAGGACGAGGAAGCCGCTGCCGATGATCGACGCGAGCGGCGTGGTCATCGCGCGCCAAGTGGCGGACCCGTGAACCTTTGGCGACCAGAGCGCCGCGCCGACGGCGAGGGCCGCCACGATCAGAGCGATGTCGAGCAACATGGCGGTGGTGCAGCCTCTTGCCTTGTCGTCGTCCCCGTCGAGTGACGAGGGCCCCCGGCACGGACCCGGTAGAGGATGGGGCGTCGGCAACGGATTGCCAGCGCCCTCGCCCGACTTCGAAAGATTTGACCGATCGGGACCAGGGTGACAACCATTGACTCGAAGACCGACTCTGTGCGAGTAATTGCCCACTGACTAAGCAGTTGCCCACTCATGGGTATTGGGAGGACTATATGACCACGACTATGCGCGCCCTTCTGGGCGCTACGGCGCTGTGTGCCGCTGCCAGCCTCGCACAGGCCGATGCACATACCACCACGCTGACAATCGCCACCGTGAACAACGGCGACATGATCCGCATGCAGGGCCTGACCGAAGACTTCACCGCGCAGAATCCCGACATCACCCTCGAGTGGGTGACGCTGGAAGAGAATATCCTGCGCCAGAACGTGACCACCGACATCGCCACCAATGGCGGCCAGTACGATGTCATCACCATCGGCACCTACGAAGTGCCGATCTGGGGCAAGAATGGCTGGCTGATGAGCCTGAATGGCCTGCCAGCCGAATGGGACATCGACGACATCCTGCCCGCCATCCGCGGTGGCCTGACCGTCGACGGTGAACTGTTTGCCGCGCCGTTCTACGGCGAATCGTCGATGGTCATGTACCGGACCGACCTGATGGAAGCCGCCGGCATGGAAATGCCCGACGCGCCGACGTGGGAAGAGATCCGCGCAGCAGCCGAGGCGATGAACGACCCCGACAACAACGTCTATGGCATCTGCGTCCGCGGCAAGGCCGGCTGGGGCGAGAACGCGGCGTTCATCACCGCGATGTCCAACTCGTTCGGCGCGCGCTGGTTCGACATGGACTGGAACCCGCAGTTCGACAGCCCCGAGTGGGCCGCGACACTCGACTTCTACCTCGACCTGCTGAACAACTACGGTCCTCCGGGCGCCGAGAACAACGGCTTCAACGAGAACCTGTCGTTGTTCCAGCAAGGTCAGTGCGGCATGTGGATCGACGCCACGGTTGCGGCGTCCTTCGTGACCGGGCCGGATTCGACCGTTGCCGACTCGGTAGGCTTTGCTCTGGCACCCGACAATGGCCTCGGCCGTCGCGGCAACTGGCTCTGGGCATGGTCGCTGGCCATCCCCTCCACCACCGACTCCCCGGAGGCTGCACAGGCATTCGTCGCCTGGGCGACCTCGAAGGAGTACACGGCGCTGGTCGCCGCGAACGAAGGCTGGGCCAACGTGCCCCCGGGCACCCGGACCTCGCTCTACGAGAACCCCGAGTACCAGGACGTGCCGTTTGCCGCGATGACGCTGGAAAGCATCAACTCGGCCGATCCGACCAGCCCGTCGATCCAGGAAGTGCCGTATACCGGCGTCCAGTTCGTTGCGATCCCCGAGTTCGCCGGTATCGCCACGAGTGTCGGCCAACTTTTCTCGGCCGCCGTGGCCGGTCAGATCTCGGCCGAAGACGCGCTCGCCCAGGCGCAGGCGCTGACCGCCGACGAGATGTCGGCGGCCGGCTACAACTAACTCCTCCCGGAGACGCCGGGGCCGGTTCCGGCCGGCCCCAGCACACGATCGTCGAGGGCGGCCGAGCGGCCGCCCCCGGCACTCCACCGCGGCGGGAGGCTGCGGTGTCTTGGTATTCCACGTCCACCCGCGCCTCGAGCAGAGCCCGACAAAGGGTTTGACGCTCGGCCCCCGGACGTCCGATCATCGCGCCAGGGAGGTGCCCGACATGGCAACACAACAATCCAGGGGGATCGCGCGGCTGATGCTGCTGCCGTCCGTCGCCGTGCTGCTGGTGTGGATGATCGTCCCGCTGGTCTATACGCTCTACCTCTCGTTCCGCATCTACGTGCCGACCAATCCGCTGCGCGACGGCTGGGCAGGGTTCAGCAACTACACCCGGTTCGTCGGCTATTTCGAGTTCTGGTCGGCGTTCTCGGTCACGCTCATCATGGTGCTGGCGGTCCTTGCGATCACGATCATCGTGGGCGTCCTGCTCGCCGTACTCCTCAGTCAGCCGATGTGGGGCGAGGGGATCATCCGGCTCCTCGTGATCTCGCCGTTCTTCATCATGCCCGCCGTCGCCGCCAAGATCTGGGCCGACCTGCTGATGCAGGTGCCCAACGGGTTGTTCGCCAATCTGTCCGAGATGATGGGCATGGCGCCGATCATGTTCCGGTCGGGCGACAACACGCTGTGGTCGATCATCGGCGTCATTTCGTGGCAATGGCTGCCGTTCGCGACGCTGATCCTGCTCACCGCGATGCAGTCGCTGGACTCCGAGCAGATCGAGGCCGCCGAGATGGACGGTGCGCCGCCCCTGTCGCGGTTCATCTACATCACCCTGCCGCACCTCGGGCGCGCGATTACCATCGTGATCCTGATCGAGACGATCTTCCTGCTCGCGATCTTCGCCGAGATCCAGATCATGGGCGAGGGCCAGCTCGGGACCAAGAACCTGACCTATCTGATCTATGACCGGGTGATGAACGCGAGCGACATCGGGCGCGGTTCGGCAGGCGGCATCATCGCCGTCATCGTCGCCAACATGGTCGCCTTCGTGCTGATGCGTGTCGTCGGCAAGAACCTGGACAACTGAGGAGGGCATCATGGCACGCGCAGTCTCGACACGCCGCAAGGCGATCAACACCGCAGCCGCCGCCTTTATCGGTCTGGTGCTGTTCTTTCCGGTCCTGTGGACCCTCCTGACCAGTTTCAAGACGGCGTCCGAGGCGGTCGCCTCGCCGCCGTCCTTCCTGTTCTTCGACTGGACGCTGGCGAACTACCGGCTGGCGCTGGCCGACAATTCCTATGTCCGGGCGCTGTTCAACTCGGTCATCATCGCCGTCGGCTCGACGGTCCTTGCGGTCATCATCGCGGTGCCGGCGGCCTGGGCCATGGCCTTCGTGCCGGGGCCGAAGACCAAGAACCTGCTCCTGTGGATGCTGTCGACCAAGATGCTGCCCGCGGTCGGCGTCCTCTATCCGATCACCATCATCTTCCAGACCGTGGGCCTGTTCGACACGCGCCTCGCGCTCATCATCGTGCTGATGCTCGCGAACCTGCCGATCGTGGTCTGGATGCTCTATACCTACTTCAAGGAAATCCCCGGCGAGATCCTCGAGGCGGCACGAATGGACGGCGCGCCGCTGCGGGCCGAGGTGCTCTATGTGCTTGCGCCGATGGCGGTGCCGGGGATCGCCTCGACGATGCTGCTGAACATCATCCTCGCGTGGAACGAGGGGTTCTGGACGCTGCGCCTCGTGACCGTCGATGCGGTGCCGCTGTCGCAATACATCGTGCAGTTCAACACCAACGAGGGCCTGCCCTACGCCAAGCTGGCGGCAGCCTCGATGCTCGCCGTCGGACCAATTCTCGTCCTCGGCTGGTTCGCACAGAAACAGCTCGTTCGGGGCCTCACATTCGGAGCGGTAAAATAATGGGAACGATCACTCTCAACAAGGTCACGAAGAGTTTCGGTGAGACGCAGGTCATCCCGCCGCTGGATCTGGAAATCAACGACGGCGAGTTCGTGGTGTTCGTCGGGCCGTCGGGTTGCGGCAAGTCGACGCTGCTGCGGCTGATCGCGGGCCTCGAGGATACCACCTCGGGGCATATCAGCATCGACGGCAAGGATGCGACGGATCTGGGCCCCGCAAAGCGCGGGCTGGCGATGGTGTTCCAGAGCTATGCCCTCTATCCGCACATGTCGGTGCGCAACAACATCGCGTTCCCGATGAAGATGGCGGGGATCGACAAGGCGACGCAGGAGCGCAAGATCGCCGATGCGGCCAAGGCGCTGAACCTCACCGATTATCTCGACCGGCGCCCCGGCCAGCTCTCGGGCGGGCAACGCCAGCGGGTCGCGATCGGGCGCGCCATCGTGCGCGAGCCTAGCGCGTTCCTCTTCGACGAGCCGCTGTCGAACCTCGACGCAGCACTTCGCGTGGGGATGCGGATGGAGATTTCCGAGCTGCACAACCAGCTCAAGACGACGATGATCTACGTGACGCACGATCAGGTCGAGGCGATGACCATGGCCGACAAGATCGTGGTGCTGCGCGCCGGGTTCATCGAACAGGTGGGATCGCCGCTGGAACTCTACGAGCGGCCGCGCAATGCCTTCGTCGCAAGCTTCATCGGCTCGCCGAAGATGAACCTGATCGAGGGCGCGGAGGCCAAGACGTTCGGCGCGCATACCATCGGCATCCGGCCCGAGCATGTGCAGACCTCGACCACGTCGGGCCGCTGGAAGGGCCGCGTCGGCGTTGCCGAGCACCTCGGCTCGGACACCTTCCTGCACGTCCACGATACCGGCCTGATGGACATGATGACGGTCCGCGTCGGTGGTGACATCGCGCTGAAACATGGTGACGAGGTCTGGCTGACGCCGGACGAGAGCAAGCTGCACCGGTTCGGCGCAGATGGTCTGCGGCAGGTGCAGGCAGACACCGCTCCGGCAAAGTGACGCGATGATGAAACGACTGGACGGAAAATCCGCCCTCATCACGGGGGCCGCCCGGGGCATCGGGCGCGGGTTCGCCGAGGCGTTCGTGCGCGAGGGCGCGACGGTCGCCATCGCCGACGTAAACCTCGAGGCGGCCACGGCCACGGCCCGCGAGATCGGCGATGCGGCCTATCCGGTGCGGATCGACGTGGCCGATCAGGAGAGTATCGACGCCGCCGTGGCCTCGGTGGTGGACCATGCGGGCACGCTCGACATCCTGATCAACAACGCGGCGCTGTTCGATGCCGCCGAGACGGTCGACATCACGCGGGCCAGCTATGACAGGCTCTATGCCGTCAACGTCGCGGGCACGCTGTTCACGATGCAGGCGGCGGCCAGGCAAATGATCGCGCAGGGACACGGCGGCAAGATCATCAACATGGCGAGCCAGGCGGGACGGCGCGGCGAGAGCCTCGTGCTCGTCTATTGCTCGACCAAGGCGGCCGTCATCTCGATGACGCAATCGGCGGGCCTGAACCTCATCAAGCACGGGATCAACGTGAACGCGATCGCGCCCGGCGTGGTGGACGGCGACCATTGGGTCCATGTCGACGCGATGTTCGCGAAACTCGAAGGCAAGAAACCCGGCCAGAAGAAGGCCGAGGTCGAGGCAGAAGTGCCCGCCGGCCGCTTTGCCGTTCCCGCCGACCTGACCGGCATGGCCGTCTTCCTTGCCAGCAGCGAGGCCGATTACATCGTCTCGCAATGCTACAACGTCGACGGCGGACAATGGATGAGCTGATGCGTGACGCGATCCCCCTTACCCTTGCCACGCTGGGCGACCTGCCCGACGGCGTCGCGGTCCCCGGCTATGCCCGCGCGGACCTGACGCCCGGCATCGTCCACATCGGCGTGGGCAATTTCCACCGGGCGCATATGGCGGTCTATCTCGACCGGCTGTTCTCGACCGGGCGCGATCACGACTGGGCCATCGTCGGCGCGGGGATAAAGCCGTTCGATGCGGCGCGACGGGAGTTGCTGAGGGCGCAGGACTGGCTGACGACGGTCGTCGAACTCGACCCCGAGCGGTTGAGCGCGCGGGTGACGGGCGCGATGGTGGATTTTTGCGAGGTGGACAGCGGCACGCTCACGGCGCGGCTGTCGGATCCCGCGATCCGGATCGCCTCGCTCACGATCACAGAAGGTGGCTATTACGTCGACGCCAAGACCGGCGCGTTCGATGCCGCGCATCCCGAGATCGTCGCGGATGCAGCGCCCGGCGCCGTGCCGCAAACCGTGTTCGGCGTCCTGCTCGCGGGCCTCGCGGCACGCCGGGCGGCGGGGGTGGCACCCTTTACGGTCCTCTCTTGCGACAACCTGCCCGAGAACGGTCACGTGACGCGCAATGCCGTCCTCGGGCTCGCGAGACTGATCGACACGCCGACGGGCGGCGACCTGCACGACTGGGTCGCGGCGCACGTCGCGTTCCCGAATTCCATGGTCGACTGCATCACGCCCGGCACCTCTGCGCGCGAGATCGCCATGGTGCGCGACACCTTCGGCATCGTCGACGCGGCGCCGGTGGCCTGCGAGCCGTTCCGCCAATGGGTGATGGAGGACACCTTTCCCCTCGGGCGACCCCGCCTCGAGGATGTCGGCGTGACGTTCACCGCCGACGTGGCCCCCTACGAGACCATGAAGTTGCGGATCCTCAATGCGGGGCACGCGGCAATCGCCTATGCGGGCGCGCTGCTGGGGCACGTCTATGTCCACGACGCGATGGCCGATCCGGCGATATCGGGATGGCTGATGCATCTGATGGAGACCGACGTGATCCCGGTCCTGCCCCCGATCCCGGGCGAGGATTTCCACGCCTATCTGGCGAAGTGTCACGAGCGGTTCGCCAACCCGCGCGTCGGCGACACGATCGCGCGGCTGTGTCAGGACGGATCGAACCGGCAGCCGAAATTCGTGCTGCCGACGGTGCACGACGCGATCGCGGCAGGCAGCGGCACGCGGGCGCTGGCCCTCGAGGTGGCCCTCTGGTGCCGCTATTGCGCGCAGGCGGATCCGGGCGGGATCGACGATCCGCGGGGCGAGATCTTGCGGACGGCGGCACAGGACGGCCCGGCGGCGTTCATGGCGCTGGGCGAGGTGTTCGGGACGCTGGGCGAGAACGCGGATTTCGTCGCCGAGGTCGCGGATTGGGCCGACGCGCTGGAAACGCGCGGGGTGCGCGACGTGCTGACGCTGCTGCGCCCGCAACCGTTTCCCCACGCCCTCTAGAACGCGCGGATCCCGCGCAGCGCCTCGGCGACCACCCGTTCCGGCGGCTGGACGATGGAAACGGTAACGGCGCGCTCGCCGGCGCCCGGCGGCTCCAGCGTGGCGATCTGGCTGTCGAGCAGGGCGGCGGGCATGAAGTGGCCGGGGCGGCTGTTCATCCGCTGCGCGAGGATGTCGCGCGGGCCGTCGAGATGCACGAAGGTCACGGCGCGGCCGGCGGCGTGCCGGATACGGTCGCGGTAGATGCGTTTGAGCGCGGAGCAGGCGATGACGGTCGCTTCGGTCGCCTCGGCGAACGTCCTGCCGACCTTGTCGAGCCACGGCGCCCGATCGGCGTTGGTGAGCGCATGTCCCGAGGCCATCTTTGCGACGTTGGCCGCCGGATGCAGGTCGTCGCCATCGACGAAGGCGCCGCCCAGCCGCTCTGCAAGGGCGACGCCGACGGTGCTCTTGCCGCTGCCGGACACACCCATGACGACGATCAGGTGCATGGCTGTGGCGCAGCGTTCAGGGTGGCGAGGATGCGCATGCGGGGCCTCTGCGGTGTAGATCGTTGATCATTCAAGCATTAGAGCGCCCGGGCGTCCAGTTGGTTTCGGTCGAGGCCGGGGATGCGGTGGAGCCTCCGGCGGGAGTTGTTATGGCAACGTGAATGCGGACGTCGCGCGCAGGCCGGGGGCGGCAGGACTTGCCTTGGGTCTGTGCATGGGCAATTCATCGGGGACCGGCACCGGAGGGCGAGGCATGAGCGAAGCATTCACGGCGCATCTGGCGGGGGAACTCGCGGGGCTGCGCGAGGCGGGCCTCTACAAGACCGAGCGGGTCATCACGAGCAGGCAGGCGGGGACGGTGTCGCTCGCCTCGGGCGCGCGGGTGGTGAACCTGTGCGCCAACAACTATCTGGGGCTGTCGGATCATCCGGATCTGATCGCGGCAGGGCGCGCGGCGCTGGAGCGCTATGGCTACGGCATGTCGTCGGTGCGGTTCATTTGCGGCACGCAGGAAGAGCACAAGATGCTGGAGGCGCGGCTGTCGGCGTTTCTGGGGATGGAGGATACGATCCTGTACGGGTCGTGTTTCGACGCCAATACCGGGCTGTTCGAGACGCTTCTGGGGCCGGAGGATGCGGTGATCTCGGACGCCCTCAACCACGCATCCATCATCGACGGGGTACGGCTGTGCAAGGCGGCGCGCTATCGGTATGCCAATTCCGACATGGCCGACCTCGAGGCGCAACTGGTCGCGGCAAAGGGCGCGCGGTTCCGGCTCATCGCGACGGACGGGGTGTTCTCGATGGACGGCTATATCGCCCGGCTGGGGGCGATCTGCGATCTGGCGGAGAAATACGACGCGATGGTCATGGTCGACGACAGCCATGCGGTGGGGTTCGTCGGCGCGACGGGGCGCGGCAGTATCGAGCAGTGCGGGGTCATGGGCCGCGTCGATATCGTCACCGGCACGCTGGGCAAGGCGCTGGGCGGCGCGTCGGGCGGCTATACCAGCGGTAAGGCAGAGGTGATCGACTGGCTGCGGCAACGCTCGCGGCCCTATCTGTTCTCGAACACGCTGGCGCCGGTGATCGCGGGCACGTCGATTGCGGTGCTGGATATGCTGGAGGCGTCTACGGAGCGGCGCGACAGGGTGATGGCGAATGCGGCGCATTTTCGCGAGCGGATGGGGGCCGCAGGGTTCGACCTGTTGCCGGGCGAGCATCCGATCATCCCTGTCATGCTGCGCGATCCGAAGCTGGCGCAGGAGATGGCGCACCGGCTCGAGAAACGGGGCGTCTATGTCGCGGCGTTCAGCTTTCCGGTGGTGCCGAAGGGTCAGGACCGGATCCGCACGCAGATGTCGGCGGCGCATTCCCGCGACGAGCTGGACAGCGCGATCGAGGCGTTCATCGCCGTCGGCCGTGACATGGGGTTGATCGCGTGAGCAACCTCATGAAGGCGCTGGTCAAGGCGCGGGCGGAACCGGGGCTGTGGATGGAGCGGGTGCCGGTGCCCGAGGCGGGACCGGGCGAGGTGCTGATCCGGGTGCGGAAATCCGCGATCTGCGGCACGGACGTGCATATCTGGAAGTGGGACGAATGGTCGGCGCGGACGGTGCCGGTGCCGATGGTCGTGGGCCACGAGTTCTGTGGCGAGATCGTCGATATGGGTGCGGCGGCCACGAAATACCGGATCGGCCAGCGGGTCGCGGGCGAGGGGCACATCGTCTGCGGCACCTGTCGCAACTGCCGCGCGGGGCGGGGTCAGTTGTGCCGCAATACCAAGGGGGTGGGCGTCCAACGCCCCGGCAGTTTCGCCGAATACCTCGTGCTGCCCGAGAGCAACGTGGTGCCGGTCCCCGACGACATCCCCGACGAGATCGCCGCGATCTTCGATCCCTTGGGCAATGCGGTGCATACCGCCCTCAGCTTCGATCTGGTGGGCGAGGACGTGCTGGTCACGGGCGCCGGCCCGATCGGGATCATGGGCGCGCTGGTGGCGAGCCGGGTAGGCGCGCGCAAGGTGGTCATCACCGACCTCAGCCCCTATCGCCTCGCGCTGGCGCGGCGGATGGGTCTGCGCCATGTCGTCGACGCGGGGCGCGAGGATCTGGGCGATGTGATGCGCGATCTGGGCATGACCGAGGGGTTCGATGTGGGCCTCGAGATGTCGGGCGCCGCCCCGGCCATGCGCGACATGATCGACCGGATGAACAACGGCGGGCGCATCGCGCTCCTCGGGATCGCGCCGACGGAATTTGCGGTGGACTGGAACCGCATCATCTTCAAGATGCTGACGGTCAAGGGCATCTACGGGCGCGAGATGTACGAGACGTGGTACAAGATGATCGCATTGGTGCAATCGGGGCTGGACCTGACCGGCCTCATCACGCACCGGATCGGGATCGACGATTTTGTCGAGGGCTTCGCCGCGATGCTGTCGGGCGAGGCGGGCAAGGTGGTGATGGACTGGGATAGTTAAGGGAGAGGCGACGTTGGGCGATCTGCTGCGCAAACCTGTGGCCCGGTCGGGCAAGGTGCATGACATCACCGCCCGGTCCGCGCGCGGGCCGCTGTCACCCGACTGGGCGCACGTCGGGTTCGGCCTGTATCGTCTGGCGCCCGGCGAGCGTGCGTCCGGGGAGACGGTCGACCGCGAGGTGATCCTCGTGCTGATCGAGGGCAAGGCGCGGATCACCGGGGCCGGGCAGGACTGGGGCGAAATGGGCGACCGCGGAAACGTGTTCGAGCGGACGCCGCCGCATTGCCTCTATCTGCCGGGCGGGACCGATTGGCAGGCCGTCGCGACGACCGAATGTGTGCTCGCCGTCTGTTCCGCGCCGGCGCACGGCGGCCACGCGGCGCAGCGGATCGGGCCCGAGGGCATTGCGCTGGTGCCGCGCGGCAAGGGGACGAATACGCGCTATATCAATGCGATCGCGATGGAGGAGCGGGACGTGGCGGACCGCCTGCTGGTGACGGAAGTGTTCACCCCGGATGGCCACTGGTCCTCCTATCCGCCGCACCGGCACGACGCGGACGACTTTCCGGCGATGACCTACCTCGAGGAGACCTATTACCACCGTCTGAACCCGGCCACCGGGTTCGGCGTTCAACGGGTGTTCACCGACGACCTGACGCTGGACGAGACGATGGCCGTCAGCGACGGCGATGTGGTGCTCGTGCCACGCGGCCACCATCCCTGTGCGGCACCCTACGGGCACGAGATGTATTACCTCAACGTCATGGCAGGCCCGCGCCGCAACTGGCGATTCCGCACTCACCCCGATTTCGACTGGATCGCGACGCGCGATGCGTGAGGGGAGGGGGCGCCCGCTTGCCTGAACATCCTTTGCGTTCGGCATCTGCCGTCTGGTTCGACGGGCGACATGCGACAGGTTCCCGACTGTCGACTGCCCTCGTTCGGGTCCACGAGAGATCCCGGCCTTGTCGAGCAACGTCCGGTCGAACGGCGCGCTTTGGGTCGGTCCCCATCGGGGCGCACGAACCTTGAAACCGCGTCCCGGCGGGTGTCCTATGCGGCAGGGCCGGTTGCAGGGCGACTTCTTTCCGGTCGCCGCCAAGGATCGGCGAACGTCCCGCGTCCAAGCTCTGACATCAACCGGAGATCGCCATGACCCGTTCCCTTGCCCTTGCCGTCCTGCTCGCCACCACCGCCCTGCCCGCGCATGCGCAGGAGGCGGCCCCCGTGCGCGAGGTCACGCTGTTCGAGGCGGGCCTCGCCGAACTGACCCGCGAAACGGGTTCCGCCGGAGAGGTGGCGCTGCGGGTGCCGCTGGCGGATGTGGACGATGTGCTGAAGACGCTGCTGGTGCGGGGCACCGGCATCGGATCGGCGCGGATGACGCTCGCCGGACCGGACCCGGTGGCCGATGCGTTCGCCGCCCTGCCGTTCCCGCCCGGGGCGGCGACGGATCTGGCAACGCTCCTGCGCACCGTGCCGGGGCTGCGGGTGGCGCTGTCCTATCCGGGCGCGCCGACGGCGTCCGAGGGCGTCGTGCTCTCGGTCGGCGAAATCTGCACCGACGCCGACGGCTGCCGCACCACGGTGACGGTGATCCATGACGACGGCGCGATCCGGCAGCACATCCTCGGTGGCGGCGTCGACCTGACGATCCTCGACGCCGACATCGCGGATGCGCTGCGCCGGGGCCTCGAGGCGCTGCGCATGGCCTCGTCGGGCAACGTGCGCCAGATCACCGTGGCGATGGAGGGCGACGCCATCGAGGACGGCGCGCTGAGCTATGTCATCGCGGCGCCTGCGTGGAAGACGGCCTACCGGGCGCTGACCGGCGAGGCGGGCGTCGACCTTCAGGCCTGGGCGGTGATCGAGAACGCCACGGGCGAGGATTGGGACGACGTGCGTCTGACCCTCTCGTCGGGCAGTCCGCGGACCTTGCAGGCCGACCTCTTCGGGCGGGCCTGGCGTGAGCGGGACGGTTTCGCCTCCGAAATCGTGGAAATGCCGGTCGTCGCGATCGACCAGTCGTTCGCGCCCCAGCGCACGTTCGAGATGACGGCGGGGGCGGTTGCGGATATCGCCCCTGCCCCTGCCCCGATCACCGCGCAGACGGGCGTGAGCGAGGGCACCATCGATTCGCGGTTCACCTTCGACGGCGCCGTCGACCTCGACGCGGGCGAGATGCTGTCGATGCCGTTCCTCGCCGAGGCGCTCGAGGCGCGGAGCCTGGTGATCTGGCAGGGGGCGCTGTCGAACCGCACCGGCAATCCGCGCCGCAACCTCGAGATCACCAATACCCTGCCGGTGCGTCTGCCGGCGGGCATCATGACCGTCTCGGACGCGGATGGCGGCTATGTCGGCGACGCCAGCGTGCCGGTCGTGGCGCCGGGCGAGACGCGCGAGGTCTATTACGGCGACGACCGCGGCATCCGCGTCGAGGAGACGTCGAGTTCTGCGCGCCAGCGCCTGAGCGTGCAGGTGGCGCAGGGCGCGCTGCGGGTCCGCAGCGAGGACCGGCGCACGACGACCTACGCGATCACCGCCCATTCGGGCGCCGCGGCGGACCTGGTGATCGACCATCCGCTGCAACCCGGCTGGACCGCACGGGTTTCGGCCCCCGAGGGCCTGACCGGGACCGAACGGCAGGACGACGACGGCCATCGCTGGCTGCGGATCGACGCGACCGTGGACGAGGCGGCGGAGGAGGCGGGCACCCTGAGCGTCACCGTCGCCGACACCTATCCGCTGGTCGAGACGGTTTCCTTCGGCACGCTGAACGCCGAGGCGTTCCTCTATTGGAGCGGCGAGGCCGCAACGGACGACGAGCGCGCCTTTCTCGCCACCGCCGCGACGCTGGCGGGTGCCATCGATGCGGCGGGCGTGACCCTGACGGCGGCAGAGGGCGACCTGCGGCGGCTGATCGCGGAACAGACGCGGGTGTCGGCGCTGGTGCAGGCACTCGACAGCGGCAACCCGACCTACGACCGCTTTCTGGAACAGCTCGTCGAGACCGAGGATGCCATCGCGACGGCGACCGGGGCGGCGGATGCGGCGCGCGCCGACCTTGCCGCGCGGCAGGCGGCGCTGGCGGCACATCTGGCCGGGGCCTGAGGCGCCGAGGGGGCGGGCGCGATCAGCGCTTGCCCCCGTCCCCGCCCGGCTTTGCGCGGCTTGCCGGGGGCGCTGCCCGGCCCGGCGGGTCTGACGAACGGCTTGCCGCCGGATTTGCCCGGCGATTTACCCGTGGGCTTCGGCCCGCCGAAGCTGCGCGCCCGGTTCTTCTTGCTCGACGGTTTGCCGACAGGCGGACGTGGGCCGCGCGGGCGGGCGTCGCTGCCGTCGGGGTGATAGGGCGCCGAGGTATCGGCGGCCCCGGCCCGGCGCGGTTTCGACGCGGCGGCGGGTTGCGGTGCCTCCCGGGTCGGGGGCGCCTTTTCCGGATCGGGTTTCTTGTAGGGCTTTGCTGCCGGTTTTACCGGGGACATGCCCGGCGGTTTCGGGCGCGGTTTCCATGCCTCCTTGGCCGGGCGGGGCCTCTCGGGGCGTTCGGGGGGCGCGGCGGCTGGCGCCGCGACGGGTGCCGCGACGGGTGGTGCCCCGGCGCGGGTGGCCTGTCCCTCGGGCCGAGGGGCCCGTGCCTTCGGTGCCCGTGCCTTCGGTGCCATGTCCGGCGGGCCCGCGCGGTCCGGCGCCGCGTCGATCTGCGGCACGCCGTCGAGGCGCACGAGTGCGGCGCCATTCTCCAGCGTCATCGCGGGGCCCACCGCCGCAACGAAGCGGTCGGCGGCGAGGCTGCGCACCTCGATCAGGGTCTCTTCGGGCCGGATCCGGATCGCGCCGATATCCTCGCGCGTCAGGTTCCCGAGCGTGCACAGCATCGGCAGCAGACGGCGCGGCTCGGCGTTGGCGGCACGACCGCCCGCCAGCGAGAACCAGACCGACGGGCCGAAGGTGTCGCGGGGTTTGCCCTTGTCGCCCGCGTCCGACAATTCCTCGGGCGCGGAATGGCGTTCGTGCCAGAGGCGCAGATAGGCGGCGGCGATCTGTTCGGGGGTGAAGGCGCCGGTGAGCAGGTCGACCGTGGCGCGGTCGGATTCCGCGACGGCCTCGTGCCAGGCCGGATCGCCCAGCATCCGCGCCGCGTCCTGTTCCGTCACCGCCTCGGCGCCGGGTGCCGCGTCCCAGTCGGCATGGACACGGGCCCCGCCCAGCAGACGCTCGGCCTTCTTGCGCGCGGCGGGCGGCACGATGAGGGCGCTGACCCCCTTGCGCCCGGCCCGCCCGGTGCGGCCAGAGCGGTGCAGCAGGATCTCGGCATTGGTGGGCAGTTCGGCGTGGATCACCAGTTCGAGGTTCGGCAGGTCGATGCCGCGCGCGGCCACGTCGGTCGCCACGCAGACCCGCGCCCGCCCGTCGCGCATCGCCTGAAGGGCGTGGGTGCGCTCGGCCTGCGACAACTCGCCCGACAGCGCCACGACCGAAAACCCGCGGTTGGACAGCCGCGTCGTCAGGCGGTTCACCGTGGCGCGGGTGTTGCAGAACACGATCGCATTGGGCGCCTCGTAGAAGCGCAGGACGTTGACGATGCCGTTCTCGGCGTCCTGAGCCGCGACCCGAAGGGCGCGGTAGGCGATGTCGGCATGCTGCGCGGCACTGGCGGTGGCGGCGATGCGCAGGGCGTCGGTCTGATAGGTCTGCGCCAGCTTCGCGATGGCGGCAGGCACCGTGGCCGAGAACATCAGGGTCTGCCGCCCCTCGGGCGCCTTCTCGAGGATGAACTCCAGATCCTCGCGGAACCCGAGGTCCAGCATCTCGTCGGCCTCGTCGAGGACCACCGCGCGCAGGGCCGACAGGTCGATGGAGCCGCGCATGATGTGGTCGCGCAGACGGCCCGGCGTGGCCACGACGATATGCGCGCCACGGTCGAGGGCGCGCCGCTCGTCGCGCATGTCCATGCCGCCGACCGTCGAGGCGACGACCGCGCCCGCCCCGGCGAAGAGCCATTGCAGCTCACGCTTGACCTGCAACGCCAGTTCGCGCGTCGGCGCGATCACGAGGGCGAGGGGGGCGGCGGCGGCGTCGAAGGTATCGGCGTCACCCAGCAGGCGCGGCGCGATGGCAAGGCCGAAGCCCACCGTCTTGCCCGACCCGGTCTGCGCCGAGACGAGCAGGTCGCGGCCCAGCGTGTCGGGGTTGGTCACGGCCTCTTGCACGGCGGTCAGGGTGGTATAGCCGCGGGCCACAAGGGCGTCTGACAGGGTCTGTTTCACGGGCCGCTCCTTGCAGGGTGCTGGGACGATGCCGCGAAATCGGCGGCCGTAGGGCACGGCCGGAGGGGGCATCGAATGTCCCCTGCCATTCCGGGCGCGCGATAACCAGCGGTTTCGCCGTGTCGGCCGTGACGTCGTGGCGGACCCCGCCGGCGATCCTCATGCCAGATCGACGGTGCGGCGCATCGTGCCGCCCTTTTGCGAGCGCGCCGTCACCGACACGGTGCCCGGCCCGCGCACCAGCCATTCGGTCCGTCTGGCCGTGGCCGACCACTGCTGCCCCCAGTTGGAATATTCGTGCCGCCGCTCGTTGCGCCCGGCCAGATGCCCGAGGTCGGCGCGGGCGGGGTTCATCACGATCTCTGCGCCCTCGAGGGCCACCGTCACCGGCTGCGCGACCTTGTTGGCGATCGCCACGTCCGAGAGGTTGGTCGGCAGATAGCCGTGGTTCGACACCGTCGCCGCGATGCGGAACAGGTCGGCCCCCAGCGCCTCGACCGTCACATCGTCGATCACGACGCGGGGCGCCGCCGCCGCGTGGCGCAGGTTGAAGGCGACGTTGGTGCGGCACACCTCCTCGAGCATCGCAGGCGGCGGGTTCCGGTAGCTCCAGATATAGCACATCCCGCCGATCTCGACCTGCCCGAGCTGCGGATGGTCGAACGCCTTCCAGTCGCGGAAGCCGTGGTCGCCCAGATGCCCGGTCACGAAGGCGAACAATTTGCGCTGCACTTCGGCGTTGCGCGGGCCGAGGTTGTAATACCCCGCCTTCTCGACCCCCGCCGCCGTCTCGATGTCCCACAGTTCGGTCGAAAAGCAGATGATCCCCATCTCTTCGTAGACCCAGTCCTTGAGCGAGCCGTGCCGCACCTTGGACTTGTCCGGCGTGAACTCGTCATAGACCGAGATCACCGGATAGCCGGTGAGCCGCGTGCCGACCTCGCCGATGGCGCGGTAGAGCGCGAGGTCGCGGGGGCTCATCTCGGCATCGGTCGTCGTCATCGACGGGCGCAGGATGATGCCGCCGTGGGTGTGGTAGGCGCACATGCCGCAGATGTTGGGGCGGTCGAGGATCATCCGCGCCATGCCCAGCGTCTCGGGTTCCGTGAACGGATAGTCGCCGGCACCATATTCCTGCGGCGACCAGTTCACCGGGAAATTGCGGTTCATGTTGCCGTCCTGCTGCGGCGTGATCTTCACGTCGACACCGTCCCAGTCGCGGATCAGACCCTCGGGATAGATGCGGTAATAGGTGCCCCCTTCTTCGCCCGGCTCGCGCTGGATCATCAGGCGCGGCTCTTGCGCGTCCACCTTCCATTCGCCGCGCGGATCGGGGACGCGCATGTTGACGATATAGCCGTCGCCGTCGATGTCCTGCGGGATGAGGCCGTCGAGCCGGTCCTCGCCCGGCAGGAAGCGGCCATTGCCGCACCACGGGTGATAGGGCGCCTTGAGCGCCAGTTCGGCGCCGTCGGGGTTGATCCGGGGGATGATGTAGAACGCCTGCTGGTCGAGCAGGCGCGTCGCCTCTTCGTCGGTGCCGTAGCCGGTCAGCAGGTGGTGGATGGCGTAGAGGGCGGTGGCGCTCGTCGCATGTTCCTCGGCGTGGATCTGCGCGTCGATGTAGAACCCCGGCTTGTCGGCGGCGGGGCCGGTGTCGGGGTTGGTGATCTCCATCAGCCAGACGTCGCGGCCGCGGTGGGTTTTCGCGATCGAGGTCAGCGTGGCGAGGCGCGGGTGCGCGGCGGCCAGCGCGTGCAGGTGCGCGGTCATCTGGTCGTAGTCGTAGTAGGTATCGAAGCCGATGGGTGTCATGCCGGTCCTTTGCGGGGCGTCACGAGCGCCCGAAATGTTCCATGATCGCGGCGGCGTATTTGATGCCGCGGATGTATTTGTCGACGTGGATGTTCTCGTCGGGCGCATGCAGGTTGCAGCCCGGATTGGCAAAGCCAGTGAGGACGCAGGGGATCCAGACGTGTTTCAGGATGGCGCCCTCGGCGGAGACGCCGTTGACGATGGGGGGCTGCCCGTAGACCTCGGTCGCGGCGGCGATAATCGACTGGCTGATGTCCTCGCGCGCGCTGATCTTGTAGGGGTCTTCGGTGCGCGCCTCGCCCTTGACCTCGATGCGGTCGAAGCCTTGGGCGGCCAGATGGTTGCGCAGCTTCACGATGGCCTTGGCGGGCGAGATGTTGGGGATCAGGCGGAAATCCATCCTCACGCGCGCCTCGGCGGGCACGATGGTCTTGGTCCCCTTGCCGGTATAGCCCGCGACGATGCCCTGAATGTTGGCCGTCGGCTCGTAGGTCCGCGCCTTGAGGGCCTCGACCCCGTCACGCCCCAGCGCGAAGGTGTCGACGCCCAGTTCGTCGCGCAGCGCGTCGAGGTCGATGCGGGCGGCCTTGTCGGCGAGATAGCCCATGTCCTCCTCGGTCGGCTCGTAGAGGCCCTCGGCCCAGTCGGGGATCAGGATCTTCTTGTTGCGGTCCATGATGCTGGCCAGCGCATGCACCAGGTCCCAGACCGGGTTCGGCACCAGCGGCGCGTTCAGCGAATGGACGTCGGTGCGCGGCCCGCGCGCGATGAGTTCCACGAACAGCACCGATTTCAGGCCGAGCGACACGTCCGGCACCTCGACCCCGATCTCGAGGCTGCCGTCGAGGCAGTGCATCCCGTCGGCGGCCAGCATTTCCGCGTTCGCCTTGGCCCAGGGCCCGAGGTTCGGCGAGCCGATCTCTTCCTCGCCCTCGATCAGAAGTTTGAGGCCGACCGGCACCGCGCCGCGCACCGCCATGAACGCCTTGGCCGCCTTGTTGAACGCCAGAACGCCCGACTTGTTGTCGGTGGCGCCGCGCCCGTAGAGCACCCCGTCGACCACGGCGCCGGACCACGGGCCGCCATGCGTCCACGCCTCGATCGGTTCGGGCGGCTGCACGTCGTAGTGGGAATAGCAGAGCAGGGTCTTGTTCGAGGCCGACGCGATCTCGCCGTAGACGACGGGCGGCCCCTCCTCGAGTTCGTGGAACGCGGCGGGCAGGCCGTCGCGGTGCATCATGTCGCGGATCAGGGCGGCGCAGTCGCGCAGGCCGATGTCCTGCGCAGAGACCGAGGGCTGCTGCACGAAGGTTTGCAGGTCGGCGACGCATTCCTCGGCGTGGGCGTCGATCCAGTCGTAGATCGGTTGCATTGCGGCGGACGGGGCGTGGGTCATGGGGCGGTTCCCTGCGGTTGCGACATCTCCCACGCGTTCAGGCGCTGGCCCGAGAGCGCGGGGTCGCGGCTGGTGGCGATGTGGACGAAGGCGGGGGCGAGCAGGTCGGGCTCGATCCACCCGGCCTTGAGGTCGGGGGGATAGTTCCGCTCGGACATCGGCGTGTGCATCGCGCGGCCGGGGGTGATGGTGCACGAGACGATGCCGTGCGCCGCCCCCTCCAGCGCGAGGCATTTCGAGAACCCCTCGAGGGCGTGCTTGGCCGCGCAATAGGCGGTCTCGTCGGCGAAGCCCCGGATGCCCGACTGCGATGAGACGAAGATCAGCGCACCGCCCGTCGACGGTCATCCCGGACCAGACCGCCTGCGTAAGCTGGAACGCGGCCTGAATCCCGACGTTCAGCGTGGCGGTAAAGGTGTCGAGGCCGACGGCATCGACAGGTTCCGGCCGCAGGATCGCGGCGTTGTGGATGAGGGTGTCGACCGGGCCGGGGAGGGCGGCGATGGCCGTTGCCGTGGCCCCGGCATCCGCCAGATCGACGGTCAGGCACAGGGCCGTGCCGCCGAGACCCGCGTTCACCGCCGCAAGGCCCGGACCGTCCACGTCCATCAGCACGAGGTCGGCGCCGTGCCCGGCGAACACCCGCGCGATGGCGGCGCCGAGGCCCTGCGCGGCGCCGGTAATCACGACTTTCTGGGTCGCCAGCGGGATCACACCTGCACCCAG
Source organism: uncultured Alphaproteobacteria bacterium (assembly GCA_963789535.1). GTDB lineage: Bacteria > Pseudomonadota > Alphaproteobacteria > Rhodobacterales > Rhodobacteraceae > CAVXHQ01. The sequence continues at coordinate 344,816 of CAWBKU010000005.1, forward strand.
CGCCGTTCCGACCCCGACAGGCGCACGGCGTCGAGCACCCTCTGGTTGGCGAGGCCGTCGTGAAACGTGGCCCCCTCGTTCAGCGGGCGCCCCTCGGCAATGGCGGCGGCGAATTCGCGCAGGACGCCGACGACGGAGACGTTCCAGATGCCCTTGTTCAGGCCCGCAAGCGCCGCGTTGGGGTCGGTTTCGGTGATCTCGTCGAACCCCTGCCCCGCCTTTGCGAACCACAGTTTCTCGTCGGCGTTGTCGAGCGTCACGGTGCCCTTCGAGCCGAACACCTGCGTCAGGTTGCCGACATTGTGCGCGGCGACCCCGCTCATGAACACCTGCGCGATGGCGCCGGAGTGCATCTCGAGCGACATCCACGCGAGGTCGTCAGCGGTCGCGGTCCAGCCCTCGCCCGTCGCCGTGTCGATCCGGTCCGGGATCACCGTCGGGGCCGCCCCCGTGACCCAGGCCACCTCGCCCAGCCACCAGCGCAGCGTATCCACCTGATGCGAGCCGTTGGCGCCCAGACGCCCGCCGCCCTGATCGGCCATCGACCACCAGTCGCCTTTCGGTCGCCCCGCCGGATCTGCCCACGAACTCCCGATGTTGGCGATGTTGACGTGCCGGATCTCGCCCAGATCGCCGTTCGCGATGAGGGCGCGGATGCGGGCACGGTTGGGGTTGAACCGCAACTCGTGGTCGATCATGTGCAGCCGCCCGGCGGCGGTCGCGGCATCGAGCATCGCCTGCGCCTCGCCCGCGTCCATCGCGGTGGGCTTTTCGCAGAGCACATGGGCGCCTGCCGTCAGCGCCGCCAGCGTCTGCGCGGCGTGCAGCACCGTGGGTGTGGCGATGCACACCAGATCGAAGGCGTGCGCAGCCAGCATCGCCTGCCAGTCGTCGTAGGCATGCGGCACGCCGAAGGCGTCGGCCGCCGATTGCGCGCTCGACAGGCGCCCCGAGGCGATGGCCACCACCTCGGCGCCCGGCACATGCGCCAGTGCGGGCAGATAGGCCGCACGCGCGAAACTCGCGCCGATGATCCCGACCTTCATGGCCCTACCCCTGTTCCTTGAGACGCGGATCGAGGAAATCCCTCAGCCAGTCGCCGATGATGTTGAAACTCAGCACCGTGAGGACGATGGCGATCCCCGGAAAGATCGCCAGCCACCACTTGTTCGCGATGAGCTGGTCACGGCTTTGCGCCAGCATCGAGCCCCAGGTCGGCGTCTCGGCGGGCACACCGAGGCCGAGGAACGAGAGCGCCGCCTCGGCGAGGATGACGCTCGCCACGTTGAACGAGGCGATGACGGTCAGGGGGGCCACGACGTTGGGCAGGATGGTGCGGAAGATGATCGATGAGGTGGGATCGCCAAGGGCGCGCGCGGCCTCGACGAACTCTTTCTCGCGCAGGGACAGGGTCTGCGCCCGCACGATCCGGGCGTATGTCACCCATTGGCCGACGCCGAGGACGAGGATCAGGTTCATCAGACCGGGGCCGAGCACGACGAGGAACATGATCGCCAGCAGGATGAACGGGAACGCGAGCTGGATGTCGCCCAGCCGCATGATGATGTCGTCGATCCAGCCGCCGAAATAGCCCGAGGCGAGGCCCGCGACGGTGCCGATGGTGCCGCCGACGAGGATCGCGGAGATCCCCACGAGCAGCGAGACCCGCGCGCCGTAGATCAGGCGGCTGAACACATCGCGCCCGAGGCCGTCCGAGCCCATCAGGAACGTGGCATCCCCCGGCCCCGGCGCCATCGGTGCGGCGAGGCGGAGCATGATGTTCTGCCGGTTCGGGTCGAGCGGCGCGATGGTCGGCCCGAGGATCGCGAGGAAGAGGACGACGACGAGGATCCCCAGCGCCAGCACCGGCCATTTCGCCGCCAGCAGGCTGCGCCCCGCACGGCGCAGGCCGCGCCGGAACGGGGTGCCGGTGACGGGGGCTGCGTCGATGCGCTCGGTCAGATCGGTCACGGCGCCCCCCTCACAGTTTCACGCGCGGGTCGATCCGCGCATAGATCAGGTCGACGATCAGGTTCAGCGCGATGAACACCAGCGACAGCAGGATCACCGCCGCCTGCACCACCGGAATGTCCTTTTGATTGATCGCGTTGAACACCAGCCGGCCAATGCCGGGCCAGGAGAATACCGTCTCGATCACGACGACGCCGCCGAGCAGGAACCCGAACTCGAGGCCGATCATCGTCACCACCGGCAACCAGGCGTTGCGCAGCGCATGGTCCACGACCACCGCCCGCTCGCTGATCCCCTTCGAGCGCGCGGTGCGGACGTAGTCCTGCCCCAGCACCTCGAGCATGGACGACCGCACCAGCCGTGCGTTGCGCGACAGCGAGTAGAAACCGACGGCGATGCCGGGCAGGACCATGTAGTAGAGGGTGCGCGGCAGGTTGGTGAAGGCGGTCGCGAACTCTCCCTGCAAGAGCGGCATCAGGAACGGCACCTGCCCCGAGATCGGGAACCAGCGCAGATAGAGGCCGAAGAACAGGATCATCATGATCCCGAGCCAGAAATTCGGGATCGACTGGCCGAACATCGCCACCGTCATGATCCCGCCATCGAGCGGCGTGCCGCGATAGAGGGCGGCGAAGACCCCGAACGGGATGGCGAGGCCGATCGCGAAGACCATCGAGAACACCGTCAGCTCGATCGTCGCGGGAAGGGCGGCGAGCACGATCCCCATGGCCGGCTGACGGTAGCTGAGCGAGTTGCCGAAATCGCCGTGCGCGACGTTCCACAGATAGGTAAGATACTGGATATGCAAGGGTCTGTCGAACCCGAGCGCCTCGCGGATCATCTGGATTTCCTGCTCGCTCGCGCGTTCGCTGACGAAGAGGAACGTCGGATCGCCGCCCATTTGCAGCGACAGGAAACTGATGAGGGTGACGCCGACCAGCACGACGATGCTTTGCAGCAACCTTCGGGCGATGAATGTCCACATCGGGCGTGACCTTTCGGGCGGAAAACGGTGGGTCGGGCAGAAAACGGTGGGTCGGGCAGGTGGGGGGCGGCGCGATTCCTGCGCCGCCCCGGTGGGTCAGTTCAGTTCGGCATCGAACAGATAGACCTTCTCGTCGGGCCGCGCCGTCCAGTTCACCCGGTTGCTGACGCCGTAGAAGTCGGGCTGGAAGTACATGTGCAGCCAGGGGCCGTCGTCGTAGAACACCTGCAACATCTCGTCGATGATGGCGCGGGTCTCCTCGTCCGATCCCGACGCCGAGATGTCGGCCCAGCGGTCGAACCAGCGCGGATCGGACCAGTGGGTGTAGTTCGTGCCGCTCTCGATCGTGGCGAGATCGGTCATGTCGTAGAGCGGCGACCACAGCGCCCCGCCCGAGCCGAGGAAGAACAGCGGCCCGACGTTGCGCTCGCGGATGAGGGGCACGTAGACCGAGCCCCATTCCATGATGTCGGTCTCGACGTTGAGGCCGACGTCAGACAGGTATTGCGCCACGGCCAGCACGACGTTCTCGTCGTTCAGATAGCGGCCGCGTCCCGCCTGGAACCGGATGGTAAAGCGGTTGCCATCCTCGAGCCGGGGCCAGCCCGCCTCGTCCAGCATCGCCTCGGCAGTAGCCGGATCGTAGGGATAGGGCTCGATGTTGGGGTTGGCGTTCGGCGGGTTGACGATGCCGGTCATCCGCTCGCACGGAAAGTTCAGGAGTTGCGAGCAGATCGCCGGCACGTCCACCGCGTATTGCAGCGCGCGGCGCACCATCGGATCCTGGATCGCGTCGCCGCCGGGCATGGCCGCGAATTCCTCGGACAGGTTGAAGCCGACATACATCCGCCGCGTGCCCTGCACCGCCTGCACCTCGGCCACGCCAGAGTTGTTGATCGCGTCGATCTGGTCGGGGGCGACGTTGGTGATGATGTCGACGTTGCCCGCGATCAGCTCGGCCGTCCGGGTCGAGGCCTCGGGGATGATGCGGTACACGATGGTCTCGAAGTTGCCGGGCTCGGCGACCTTTTCGAGGACCACCTCGGACCCCGGCGTCCACGACGCGAGGCGGTAGGAGCCGGACCCGATCGGCATCGTCGCCGCCTCGTCCAGGGTCATCGCCTCGTAGCTGTCCTTGCAGTGGACATAGACCTCGGCGATGAGGCCGAAGGCGATCGCGTTCGGTTCGGCGATGTTGATCTGCACGCGGCTGTCGTCCAGCGCCACCGCGTCGACGAAGCCGATCGAGGAGAACACGAAGCCGGGCGTGTTGCCGGTGAACGCATTCGCCGGATCCTTGGCCCGGTTGAAGCTGTAGGCGACGTCCTCGGCCGTCAGCGCCTCGCCGTCCTGGCAGGTGCGCCCCTCTTCGAGGGTATAGACATAGGCGCGGCCATCGTCCGAGATCGTGAGGTCGGTCGCGAGATCGGGCACGACGGAGCCGTCGCCGTCGATGGATTGCAGCGTATCGAAGATGTGGCGCGCGACGTTGGCATTGTCGCGCGACGAGATCGCCGCAGGCTCGAACGTGGTGATGTCCGCGCTCAGGCCGACGACGAGGGTGTCGTCGCTGGGTTGCGCAAGCGCGCCCCCTGCGAGCGCGATGCCCGCAGCGGAGGTGAAGAGAAGGTTTCGTGTCAGTGACATGGTGACTTCCTCGGTTCTGTTGGGTTGATCGTCGGGGTCCGGCCGACGTGCTCCGCCACGTCGTTCAGGTCGGCCGGGTTTATGGTGGACTTGCGTGCGGCAGAGGCGATGCACGCCTCGACCATGCGGAGCGTTTGGAGGTGGTCGGCGCCCGAGCAGTTGAGCGGGGCGCCGTCGATCAGGTGGGACACGAAGTCGGACAGGAGGGCCGCTGCATCGTCGTGCCAGATCTCGAACGGGGGCAAGGCGACCGGCGTGGGCGCCGCGTCGTCGCGCAGTGCAAAGCTCAGATCGCCGAACATTTCGGCCTGAACGGCTATTCCGTGGGCGCAATCGGTGCGCCAGTCGAACCCCAGCGCGTTGCGGTTCCCGGCCCAGGTGCCCTGATACGTGACCTCGATGCCGTTGGCGAAGGTGATGAGGGCGGAGACGTTGGCGTCGCTCGCATACATCGACCACGGCGGGTTGAACGTGCGGGCGGCGACGGCCACCGCATCCGCGCCGTAGACATTGCGCATCAGGTCGAAGTGGTGGACCGACTGCTCCCACAGCATCGGCTGGTCCATCGTCAGGGGATAGCGGTTGAGGTGCGGTTGCGTCCCGTCGCGCCAGCGCTCGTAGAGGAAGCGGCCGAAGGCGGGGGCGCCGAGCGGGCCGTCGAACAGGCCCTTGAGGGCGCGCGTCACCGGCAGATAGCGGAAGTTGAGCCCGACCATGAGCGGCACGCCCGCCGTCTCGGCGGCATCCACGCAGGCGCGCGCCTGCGCGAGGCTGTCGGCCAGCGGCTTTTCGGCAAGGATCGCGAGGCCGGCGGTGCAGGCGTCGGCGATCTGGTCCTGCCGGTTCGCGGGCGGGGTCACGAGGATCACGGCGTCCGCGTCGACCTGTCCGGCCACATCGGCGAGCGTGGGGCCGGTGGCACATCCGGGATGGTCGGCAGCGGCGGCGAGGCGGGCGGGGTCGGTGTCGACGAGGCCGACGAGGCGGGTGCGCGCATCTTCGGCGATCACCCGGCGCCAGACACGGCTGCGCGCGCCCAGACCGACGAGGATGATCCGCACCGCGCTCATGCCGCCACCGCCTGTCCAGCGAGGGCGGTCAGGCCTGCGTCGATGCCGGTCCAGCGGACCGAGTCCAACGCGGGAAGGGCGCTTGGCACCATCGGCGGCTTGACCGCCTGCGTCACCGTTTGGGCGATGCGCGTCTGCGGAAACAGCCGCGCGATCCGGTCGGCGACGAGGCTGTCGCGCGGCGTCTCCGGGTTGCACAGGTGGATCGGCGCCGCACGGCCCGGTCCGGCGAGCAGGGCCGCGAGTGCGGGCGCAAGATCCGGTGTCCATGTCCAGTCGCGGCGCGGATCGCCCGCATCGACCGCGATGGTCCCGCCCGCCGCCGCCGTATCGAGCCAGCCGCGGATCATCGACACCCGCCTGCGCGTGGCGCGCGGCGCCTCGTGCGGACCATAGAGGTAGCCCAGACGGACGCAGAACGTTTCGCACAGGCCCCCCAATGCACCGGAAACCAGCGCCTCGCCTGCCCGCTTGGCGGCACTGTAGGGCCCCTGCGCGGTCGCGGGGTCGGTGTCGGTCAGGTCGGGAGAGCCGTCGGTCGCGGCGAACACGCCGGAGGACGACAGGAACACGAAGGCGGCGGGCCGCACCCGCGCCGCATGTTCGAGCATCGCCAGAAGCGGCACCATGTTCGCGGCCACATGCGCGGCGGGCGTGATCCCGAGGGCGTCGGGGCCGGTGGTAAGGGCGGCGGCATGGACGATGACCGCTGCGGCGGGCAGGTCGGGCGCCGACGCGAGGTCGGCCCGCACGATGTCGCACCCCGACAGCCGCGCGCGCGCCGCGTCGTCGAAGGTGCCGTCGACGGCGACCACATCCCAGCCCAGCGCCGCGAAACCCGTCGCCAGCGCGCCGCCGACGAAGCCCCCGGCCCCGGTGATGAGGATGCGGCCCGCGCTCATGCGTTCAGCCCGACGATGCTGTCGGGGTCGAAATCGGCGAGGCTGCGGGTATGCTCGGCGATCAGGCGGACCGAGGTGTCGGCGTCGCCCGCCTCGATGGCGCGCACGATCGGCGCATGGTTGGCGGCGATGTCGGCGAGGTTGGGTTGCGCCACGTTGCGCAGCGCCATGATCTGATGGATCCGCAGGTAGAGGCTGTTCCACGACGACAGCAGCAGGTCGTGATCGGCCAGACCGATCAGCGTCCGGTGGAACGACTGGTCGGCGGCGGTCAGCGCCTCGCGGTTGCCCGCCGTCGCTGCCGCCTCCATGGCTGCGCAGGCGGCCCAGAGCGGTGCCGCCGACACGCCGGAGGCGAGGATACGCCGCACCGCCATCACCTCGAACACCTCGCGCAGCCCGTAGACCTCGACCACCTCGCGCGCGGTCAGCGGCTTTACCCGCTTGCCCTTGTAGGCGACCGTCTCGACCAGCCCGTCGTTCTCGAGGATCTGGATCGCCTCGCGGATCGGCGCGCGGCTGATGTTGAGCTGTTCGGCCAGCGCCATCTCGACCAGCGGCGCGCCGGGGCGCAGGCGGCCGGTGATAATCGAGCGGCGCAGCGTGTCGGCGACCTGCACGCGCAGCGGCGTCTGCTCGATCGGCGCGATGTCGATGGCGGCACTCGCCTTGCGGGCCTGTGTGGTATCGGACAGGATCGGCACTCCTCAAATCGTCAGGGTCAGGGGCGGGATGTCGGCGAAGACGTCGTCGTCCGGCGCGCCGCGCTGCATCAGGACGGCGAACTGCCCCTCGCGGTCGAGGGCGGTCATGCCGGCGTGCCAGACGCCGGGACGGTAGATGACGCCCAGCGTGCCGGGCACGATCATGCACAGGGCGCGGTCCGGATCGGGCGCGCCGTCGGCATCGTCCGGCACCACGGTCACGAGATAGCGCGTCACGTTCAGCGGCACGAAGGCCTGCGCGGCGTGCGGGTGCCGCTCGATCCGGGACAGCGGGATCGGCCCCTTGCGCGCGACGACGCGGTTGACGTGAAAGTGCAGGGTCAGGCCCTCGACGGGCGCCAGCCAGTCGCCGTAGTGCGTCCGGTCGCCGATGGCGGCGGGCGGTTCGACGACCACGGCAAAGGGCGCCAGCGCCGCGGCGTCGAGCGTCCGCGCGGCAAGCGTCACGCCCGTCATTGCGCCGCCTCCTGCCGGGGCGCGTAGGGCACAGCCGCGCGCCAGTGCGCCGCGATGTCGGCGCGGCGGCAGACCCAGACGTCGCCTCGTCCCGCGATATGGTCGAGGAACGCCAGCAGGCCGACCATCCGCCCCGGATGCCCGACGACGCGGGGGTGCAGCCCGACCGACATCATCCGAGGATGCACCGCCGCCTCGGAGGCCAGAACGTCGAAGCTGTCGATCAGGAACTCGCCGAAGGCGCGCCCCGTGACCATCGGCCCGCCCAGGAGCTTGGCGTCGTTGACGGCCATCGTATAGGGCACCACCAGATGCGGCGTGCCCGAAACGAGGGTCCAATAGGGCAGCTCATCGTTGTAGGCGTCGCTGTCGTAACCGAACCCGCCATGTTCCACCAACAGCCGCCGGGTCGCGGGGCTGGCGCTGTAGCGGCAATACCAGCCCTCGGGCGCGCGGCCCGTGGTGCGCAGGATCGACGCATGGGCGCGGGCGATGTGGTCGCGCTCGGTCTCCTCATCCAGCAGATAGTGCTCGATCCAGCGCCAGCCGTGGCAGACCACGTCCCAGTCTGTCGACGCGATGGCGGCGGCGACGGGGGGGTTCCGCTCGAGGGCGAGGGCCGAGGCGAAGACCGTCAGCGGCAGGCCGCGATCCCGGAACAGGCGATAGAGGCGCCAGAACCCGACGCGGCTGCCGTATTCGAACATGCTCTCGGCCGCCAGATCGCGGCGCCCGGCGGGCACGCGGGCCTGTGACACCTCGGTCAGCGTCGTGTCGGTCCGCCCGTCGCCATCGGCGAAGCCGTATTCCGACCCCTCTTCGTAGTTCAGCACGAAGTTCACGGCGAGCCGCGCGCCGTTCGGCCACGTCATGTCTGGCGCCTCTGCACCATAGCCGATCAGGTCACGGGGGGTGCGGGGCACGGCCCTAGTCCCGCGTGCCGGAGACTTTGCAGAAGAAACAGCACCAGTCCCCCGTCTGCACGTTGGGCAATGCCCGCAGGCCAAAGAACATGCCGTCCGCCGGGGCGACCAGTTCGGCGAGCGTGTCGCCGAAGATGCTCACGATCCGCGCGATGGGATCGCCCTTCTTCATCATGGTCAGGAACTCGACGCCCTCGGCCGGCAGGAAGATGCCGGACACGGGGGCGAGCAGCGCCTCCTGCTCGCCGATATAACGGGGATCGGGGTACGACGCCTTGCCGGGATACATATTGTAATGCCGCAGGATGTTGAGGATCGCGTCGGCCAGTTCGCGGCCCACGCGGGCGAATTCCTTTGGCGAGGTGGCGGACCGCCCGCCGAGTTCGACGGTGATCCCGACCTTGCCGATCTCTTTCATGTAGGCCATCGGGCTGCCCTTGGGCAGAAAGTTCGACATGATGCAGCCCCAGCCGGGGCCCATGGCGGTCCCGAGATCGACGCTCTCGGGGCTTTCGTCGACGAACATCGCCTTGGCGAGATAGCTGTGGGCGCCGCCCGAATGGATCGAGATCTCGAAATCCGCCACCGGCCCCATCGCGGCGGCATGGGCGGCGGCGATGCGGTCCGACAGATACCCCTTGGGATTGCCCGGATAGATCCGGTTCATGTCATAGCTGAACGTGTCGGCGGGGTTGCCGCGCTCTGCCGCCTCGAAGGCGGGGACGTTGACCACGGGGCACATGACCAGCGTGCCGTTCAACTGGGCCGGGTCGACCTCGCGCAGGGCGATCTGGCAGGCGAGCGGACCCTCCGGCTCGTCGCCGTGGATCGCGCCGTTGACCCAGAAGCAGGGGCCGTCGCCCGCGCCGTTGACGATCACCACGGGGATCTCGACCGGGGTGCCGCCCGCCAGACGGGTGACGGGAATGGCGCCGCGCGCGACCGCGCCGGGGGCGGCGGTGGCGGTGCCGACGGTGACGGACTTGCCCATGTCAGACGCCCTTTACCTGATATTGCTCGAGCTCGGCGGGCGTATAGACCTGCATGAACTCGATCTCGATGCCGCCCGCCTCGTCGTCGAGGAACGCCACCCAGCCCTCGGGGTGGGGGTGCGAGCCATATTTCTGGCAGGCCTGACAGATCCGCAGGGTCGCGCCCTGCCCCTTGGCAAATTCGAGGGCCTGATCGATGTCGGCGACCTCATAGCAGATGTGGTGCAGCCCCTCGGCGCCGCGCGCGTCGATCCATTTGGCGAACCGCCCCCCGGGGTCCATCGACTGGCAAAGCTGATACTCGATGTCGCCGAGATTGAAGAGCGCGACCTTGTTCTTCGACTTCGCAGAAGATCTCGATCTTCGTCTCGGCCGGGACGCCGAGGAACCGCGCATAGGTCGCGAGCGCCTTCTCCGCATCGCGCACGCCGAAGGCCATGTGCTTGATGCCGATGACGTTGGGGTTGTCGGTTTTGACGTCTTTCATGGCGCTCTCCTCAGGCGGCCTGCGTGCGGATCGCGGCGACGACGGTCTTCATCCGCGCCACGGCCTCGACGATACGGGGAATGGGTTGGGTCAGGGACATGCGGACGAAATCGTCGGTATAGTCGCCGTAGATGCCGCCCGGATACATGAGCACCTGCCCTTCGCGCAGCAGACGCTCGCAAAATTCGGTGGCGCCGATGCCGGTCGAGGCGACGTTGGCATAGACGTAGAACGCCCCCTGCGGCTCGGCATAGGGGATGCCCATCTCGGTCAGTCCGGCGCAGAGGGCGCGGCGGCGTTCGTCGTAGATCAGGCGCATCTCCTCGACGCAGTCCTGCGGACCGGTGAGGGCGGCAAGCGCGGCGTGCTGGCTGACCGAGGCCGTGGAGATGGCGAGGGCGTGGTTGATCTCGGCCAGCGCCGGGATCAGGTCCGGAGGCCCCGCGAAATACCCCACCCGCCAGCCGGTCATCGCATAGGCCTTGGACAGGCCCGAGAGGGTGATCGTCCGCTCGAACATGCCGGGCAGGGAGGCGACCGGCTGCACGGTGTTGTTGCCATAGGTCAGGCGCGCATAGATCTCGTCCGATATGACGATGAGGTCATGCTCGCGCGCCACCTGCGCGATCTTCGCCACCTCGGACGGCGGCGTGACGGTGCCGGTGGGGTTCGAGGGGTTGATGAGCACGAGGATCTTCGATTTCGGCGTGATCGCGGCGCGCACCATCTCGGCGGTGAGGGTGAAATTCGTCTCCATCGTCATGCGGATGTGCACGGTCTCGGCGCCGGCGAGTTCGGCGGCCTGATGATAGGGGTTGTAGCCGGGGCAGGGCACGAGGATCTCGTCGCCGGGATCGAGGAGGCCGAGGGCGATGATGAACATCGCCTGCTGTCCGCCGGGGGTGACGACGATGTTCTCGGGCGCATAGTCCGCACCGCCATAGGCGCGGATGTTTTCGGCGATGGCCTGCCGCAGGGCGGGGATGCCCAAGGGGTGCGTGTAATGCGTGGCACCGTTCGCCAGCGCCGCCTGTCCTGCCGCCACGATATGCGCGGGCGTATCGAGGTCGGGGTCGCCGCGCCCCAGCTTGATGACGTCGGGCAGGCCCTCGGCGATGTCGGTCATCCGGGTGACGAGGTGCGCGTCCTTGAGCTTCACGCGCGCGGCGAGGCGGGTCTTTTCGGTCATGTCAGGCCCCCAGCCCGTAGATTTCGGAATATTTCGACGTCAGATGCGCGATGTAGGGTTCGGGATCGAGGGCGCGGCCCGTCGCCTTCTCCAGCACTTCGTCGCGGGTATGTCGGCGCCCGTGACGGTGGACGTGCTCGGTCATCCATTCGCGGATCGGGGTATAGTCGGCGCGGGCAAGGCCGTCGGCAACCTTCGCATCCTCGCGCGCGGCGGCGAACAATTGCCCGGCCATGACGTTGCCGATGGTATAATTGCAGAACGTGCCGATCTGCCCCGAGGACCAGTGCACGTCCTGCAACACGCCGAGGCGGTCGTTCGGCACGTCCAGATCGAAGTATTCCTTGATCCTGGCATTCCACGCCTCGGGCAAATCCTTCACCGCGAGGGATCCGTCGATCAGCGCCGCCTCGATCTCGACCCGCAGCATGATGTGGAAATCATAGGTCAGCTCGTCCGCCTCGACCCGGATGAACCCCGGCTGGACCCGGTTGACGCCGCGCCAGAACGCCTCGGCGTCGACGTCGCCCAGTTGCTCGGGGAACGCCGCCTGCGCTTGCGCGAAGTTCTGTTCCCAGAACTCGCGGCTGCGCCCCACCTGGTTCTCGAACAGGCGCGACTGGCTCTCGTGGGCGCCGAAACTGACGCCGCTGACGGCGTAGAGGCCGATCAGGTCGGTGGCGAGCGGGGTGCGCACGAACGCGGGGTCGGCGTATTGCTCGTACATCGCATGACCCGCCTCGTGCAGCGTTCCGAACAGGCTCCCGGGCATCCAGTCGTCGACGATGCGGGTGGTGATGCGCACGTCGTTGCGGGTGAACGACACCTCGAAGGGGTGCACGGTGAGGTCGAGCCTGCCGCGATTCAGGTCATAGCCCAGACGCTCGGCGAGCATCAGGCCGAAGGCGAGTTGCTTGTCCGCCGGATAGGCGCGTTCGAGGAAATCGGTGCGCGGTTGATCCTTGCCCTGCACCTCGCGCAAGAGCGGCAACAGCCCCTCGCGCAGACGCGCGAACAGCGGGGTGAGCGTCGCCATCGTCTCGCCCGGCTCGAACCGGTACATCAGCGCGTCATAGGGGTGGTCGGCGTAGCCGATGTGCCCGGCCATCTCGCGGTTCAGCGCGACGGTTTCCGTCAGCAGCGGCGCGAAGGCGGCGAAATCGGCGTTGCGGCGCGCCTCGGCCCAGATGTCGTGCCCGAGGCCGCCGAGTTCGGTGCGCTTGCGGATAAGGTCGGCAGGGATGGCGAGGTGATAGTCGATGGCGGCGCGGGTCTGGGCGCAGATCGCCCGCTCGACGCTGCCCGCCGCGTGGCCCTGCACCTCGGCCTCGGCGGCATCCAGCAGCGACCGGGTTTCGTCCGACACCAGCGTATCGCGCGCCGCCCCCATCAGGGTCGCCATCTGTTTGGCACGGGTGGTCGAGCCGCCCGGCGGCATCATCGTGTTGGCGTCCCAGGACAGGATCGACTTGGCGTTCAACAGGTCGTTGACCTGTCCCATGCGTTCGAGGAATTCGGCGTAACCCATTGGTATCGTGATACTCCCCCAGAGCGAGGCGGTTGCGGCAGCAGCGGCGCCCCATAGTGAAAATTGTCGGTTGTCGACAATCTACATTGAAACTATCGTGTGAGTCGAACGCCCTTGTCAAGCAGCGATGGGGGCGCGCCAGAGCCACAATAAGCGAGGGGGCCGGATGCGCGACAGCCTGAGGTGGAACGACGACGCCCTCGTGGAAATGGCCGTCACCGGACAGGTGAGCGCGCCAACGATGCGCCCGAACGGCTATGTCCACTGGCCCGACGGCAAGGGCGTCGTGCTGCCCGGCATGTCGGGCATCGCCTATAACGCCCGCGTCGGCGACCGCGCCTTCGGCTGGGCGGGCGACCACGTCGAACCGGGGGTGAGCATCGCCAACCCGGTCGAGATGCAGGATTTCGCGCTGCACTACCTCACCTGCATCGGCAACGAGGCCACGGTGACGAGCGGTCTGGCAAAGGGCGCCAAGGGCATCGTGACGGGCGAGCATGCGCGGCTGCTGGTCGACTTTGCGCCCGAGGTTCTGGACGACATCATGATCGGCGATGCGGTCCAGATCCGCGCCGTCGGGCGCGGCATCGCCCTGACCGACTGGCCGGATCTGGAGTTCAAGAAGACCTCACCCGCGCTGGCGCATGGCTATGGTCTGCGGGTCGAGAACGGGCAGGTGATCTGTCCCGTGGCGATGGAATTGCCCGCACGGATCATGGGGTCGGGGGCGGAACTGAACGCGGAATACGTCGATCAGGATCTGATGTCGGGCGACCGCGCGCTGATGGCCGACCTCGGCATCGACCAGATGCGCCTCGGCGACCTCATCGCGATCCGCGACGTCGATCACCGGTTCGGGCGCAGCTACCGCGAGGGGATGGTGGCGATCTGCCTGTGCATCCATGGCGATTCGGTGATGACCGGCCACGGCCCCGGCATCCTGACGCTCATCACCGGCCCTGCCGACCGGCTCGGGTTCGCGGTCGAGCCCGGCGCCAATATCGCCAGTTTCTGCAAGATGGGGGGCTGAGATGCCGGATACCAACGAAGCCGACCTCGTCTGCGTTTCGGTCGCGGGGGCCATCGCGCATCCCGGTTTCGCGGGCCTGCCGGCAGAGCCCTATCGCCTCGCCTCGGACGGGGTGCCCTTCCTGCTGCCGACCTACGGCGGCATCGTCTACAACGTCTCGACCGGCGACCGCGCCTTCGGCTGGGCCGCCGATTGCATCCATCCGGGTGTCAGCATCCGTCAGGCCGACGACCTCAAGAACCGGGGCCTCAACGTGTTCGCCTGCGTCGGCAACCGGGCGAAAGTCATGACCGGCGCTGCTGCGGGGACCACCGGCATCGTGACCGGCAAATCGGGGCGGTTCTCGGAACAGGTGATCGTGCATTTCCCGCGCGAGGCGCGGACGCGGATGGCGGTGGGCGACCAGATCGTGATCCGCTCGGAAGGGGTCGGCATGGTCCTGACCGAGCATCCGGACGTCGTGCTCAAGGGCCTGTCCCCGACGCTGCTCGCCAAGATGGACGCGCGGACGGACGGTGCGCGTCGATCTCCTTCGGCGTCGCCGCCCGCATCCCGCCGCACCTCGTCGGCGCGGGCCTCGGCCTGACGTCCGAGGGCGGCAGCCTGCACCTGCAAACGACCGACAAGGCGGAACTGGCGAAACACGGCCTCGACGCGCTGCGCCTCGGCGATCTCGTGGCGCTGGAGGACATCGACAGCCGCTATAACCACGGCTACCTGCGCGGCGCGCTCGCCATCGGGGCGATCTGCGCGACGGACGGGCCGCGCGCGGGCTACGGGCCGGGGATCACCATCCTGATGACGGCGCCCGCCGGGCAACTGGCCGCGCACGCGGCACCCGGCGCCAACATCGCCGACCTGCTGGCGCTGGAGGGCTGAGCCATGATCCCGATGACCGCCGTGACGCGCGACAGCCTCGACGCCTTCATGTTTGCGGGCTTCCGCACCCTCGGCCTGTCCGACGCCGACGCCCGCCTCTTTGCCGATGCGCTGATCTTTTCCGAACTGCGGTTCCATCCCGGCCACGGGCAGGGGGTCAAACGGCTTCGGCGCTATCACGAGCGCATCTCGCAAGGCCTCGTCGATCCGCAGGCGACGTGGGAGGTGGTGAAGGAAAGCCCGGCCCTCGCCCTGGTGGACGCTCACAACGGCATCGGCACGGTGGCGGCGTCGCGCGCGATGCGGCTCGCCATCGACAAGGCAAAGGTCTGCGGCATCGGGCAGGTGGTGGTGCGCAACTCGACACACTACGGCAGCAGCGCCGTGCACGCCTGTCAGGCCGCCGAGGCGGGCTGCATCGGCATCTCGATGACCAACGCCGGGCCGGAAATGGCGCCCTGGGGCGCGCGCGAGGGCGCGGTGGGGACCAACCCCTGGGGCATCGCCGCGCCGACCGACCGGGGGTTTCCCGCCGTCATGGACATCGCGCTGACCACCGCAGGCAAGGGCATGATGCAATGGCACGCGCGCGAGGGGCGCGCGATGCCGCTCGACTGGGCGCTGACGCCCGAGGGGCACGAGACCGACGACCCGGACGCCGCGATGGCCGGCGCGCTCCTCGGGATCGGCACCTACAAGGGATACGGTCTGGCGTTCATGACCGACGTGCTGACCGGGGTGATCGGCGGCGGTGGGTTCGGACTGAAGCCTTATGCGGACCCCGCGAAACTGGACGTGAGCCATACGCTGACCGCGATCGACATCGACGTGGTTCCAGCCGCTCGACGATTTCCGCGCCCGGATGGGCCTGTTCGCCGACATGGTGAAATCGCGCGCCCTGCGGCCCGGGTTCTCGGAAATCCTGCTGCCGGGCGAACAGGAGGCGCGTCGTGCCGCCGCCAAGTCGCAGGCGGGCGTGCCGCTCGACGACGCGGTGCTGGCCGACCTGCGGGCGCTGGCGACCGAGATCGGCATCGACGCCGAGATAATCGCCACCGGCCCGTGGGAGGGCGTGTTGTGACCCCCCTGCCCGCCCCTTTCCGCGCCATGCTGCGCGACCGCCTCAGCGCGCGGGCGCAAACGGCGGGTCTCGACGGCCTGCTGCTGCTGGCGCCGGGCAACGTCGGCTATGCCTCGGGGTGGAAGTTCTCGATCCACGAGCGGCCGATGGGCCTGTGGCTGCCGGGGGGTGGCGACCCGGTGCTGTTCGTCCCGCATCTGGAACTGGAAAACGCCGAGGCCGTGCCTGGCGTCACCGTCCGCACCTATCCCGAGTTTCCGGGAGAGGTGCCGCCTGTCCTGTCGATGCTCGCAGAGACCGGCGCGAAACGGATCGGCATCGACAGCCTCGACGCCTCTCTGCTCGCCCCCGCGCGGGACATCGCCCGCATCGACCTGACCGACCACTGCCTGCCCGAACGCAGCGTCAAGCACCCAGAGGAACTGGTCCTGCACCGCGAGGCCGCGCGCTTTGCCGATATGGTCCTCGAACGGTTCCGTGCCGTGGCGGGCGACATGATCGCGCAGGGGGCGACGGAACTGGACCTCGAGGCCGATTGCACGGGCCACGCCCGCGCGGCGATGGCGACACAGCATAACGCGGCCTTTGCGGGCACCAAGATGGGGATCACCTCCTCGGTCCACTCCGGCCCCCGCGCCGCCCTGCCGCATGGTGCGGTGTTGCACCGCGTCCCGCAGCCGGGCGAGCCGATCATCGTCGGCATCGGCGCGAGCCTTGGCGGCTATCACGCCGAAAGTGCGGCGACCTTCGTTCTGGGCGACCTGAGCGCCGACCAGCGCCACGTGATGACCGCGATGGCCGCGTCGAACGACGCCACCCGCGATGCCCTTGCGCGCCGCCTGACCTGCGCTGCGGTGAACGCGGCCGCCCTCGCCCCGATCCGCGCGGCGGGCCTCGGCGCCGCGATCCGCCACCGGATCGGGCACGGCATGGGCGTCGAGGGGCACGAGGCGCCGTGGTTGTCCATCGGCGATCCCACGCCCACCGCCCCCGGCATGGTGTTTTCCTGCGAGCCGGGCGTCTACCGCCCCGGCCACGACGGCTGGCGCACCATCGAGACGCTGATCGTCACCGACGGCGCCACCGAGACGCCCAGCCGGTTCCAGTCCACCCACGATTTCGATTCCCGCGTCCTATAGGAGCCGCAGATGCCCGAACCCGCAGCCTGGCGTTACCAGAAGATCACCAAACCGATGTTCGACACAGCCCCCGAGGACACGATCCTCGCCGGCCGGATCGTGCCCATCGTCGGCGACATGATCGAGGACGGCTTCGTGCAGATGCAGGGTGGCACCATCGTCGCCATCGGCCCGCGCGCCGACATGCCAAAGGGGCGCGTCACCGAGACCGGCGGCACGATCATGCCCGGCATGATCAACAGCCACGCGCACCTGAACTGGGACGGCATCCACGACCTCGCGCGGCAGTCGATGGACGATCCGAAACCGATCAGCGCCTTCAAGGCGGCGGGCAACATGCTGAAATCCCTGCGCGCGGGCATCACCATGGTCCGCGATCTGGGGTTCCACGACATGAACCTCTATTCCAAGCAGGCGGTCGAGCAAGGGATATTCCCCGGTCCGCGCCTGAAGGTCTGCGGCAACGCGATCATCCAGACCGGCGGGCACACCTACTGGGTCTGCCGCGAGGCGAGCGGGCGCGGACGAGATGCGCCGCGCGGTGCGCGAGCAGGTGAAGGGCGGCGCCGATCTCATCAAGATCATGGCCTGCCACGATACGCTCGAATTCACCGACGAGGAGTTGCACGCGGTCATCGACGAGGCGCACCGCAACCGTCTGCCGGTCACGGCACACGCGACCTACGACGCCTGCATCGCCCGCGTCGCGCTGGCCGGTGTCGACTGCATCGAGCATGGCGGCAGCATGTCCGACAGCACCATCGACATCCTGCTGGACAAGAAACTCCCCATCGTCACGACGTTCGCGCCCCTCGTGCAGCAGAGCCAGCCCGAGATCGCGCGGAAATTCGGCATCCCCGAGTGGAAGATCGAGGAGCGGATCAAGGCCGTCGCCGACCCGTCCCGCTACGAGGGGCTGAAGAATGCGGCGCGGCGCGGCGTGCCCATCGTCTTCGGCACCGACGCAGGCAGCCCGGCGGTCGAGCACGACGTGATCGCGCCGGAACTCGCGCATATGGTCAAGGTCGGGGTCTGCCCGGACAATCTGGACGCGCTGGCGTCGATCACCCTCCGGGCCGCAGCCGTGTCGAAGATGGACCACCTGATCGGCAGCCTCGAGGTCGGCAAGGAGGCCGACATCATCGTCGTGGACGGCAATCCGGTGGACGACCTGTTCGCTCTCGAACGGGTGCGCACGACCTTCATCGCCGGCAAGAGGATGCACGGATGAGCCTGCTCAACGACCGTATCGCCCCCCGCATCGTCGAAGAGGACGGCAGCTACCGCACGAAGATGCTCGGCATCGCGGCGGGGATGAAGGACGTGATCGCCCTGGGACGCGGCGACCCCGATTTCCACACGCCCGCCCATATCGTCGACGCCGCCAAGGCCGCGCTCGACGCCAATGCGCACCACTACACCGGTCCCACCGGCCTGCCCGCGCTGCGCAGCGCCATCGCCGCCGACCTCGCGGCGAGTTACGGTCTCGACTATACTGCCGACGAGATCGTGGTGACGGCGGGCGTGCAGGAAAGCATCATGCTGACCATGCTCGCCCTCTGCGCGCCGGGCGACGAGGTGCTCATCACCTCGCCGCGCTTTACCACCTATGACACCGCCGTTCACCTGTGTGGCGGCGTGCCGGTACCGGTGCCGACGCACGAGGCGGACGACTTCGCGCTGAGCGTCGCCGAAATCGAGGCACGGATCACGCCCCGCACGCGGATGTTCGTGATGGTCTCGCCCAACAATCCGACGGGCGCCGTGACGCCGCCCGACGTGATCCGGCAGATCGCCGATCTCGCCGTGAAACACGACATCCTCATCGTTGCGGACGAGATCTATGCGAAGATGATCTATGCCCCGAACGCGCATCTGAGCATCGCCACCCTGCCGGGGATGAAGGAGCGGACGATCACACTCAACGGGTTTTCCAAGACCTATGCGATGACCGGCTGGCGGGTCGGCTATCTCGCGGCGCCGCTGGATTTCGTGGAGAAGATCACCGAGCCGCGCCACACCCTTTCGATCAACACCTGCACGATCAGCCAGCACGCCGCGCTGGCCGCATTGACCGGCCCGCAGGAGCCGCTGCGACGCGATGCTCGCCGAATACGCCGAGCGGCGCGACTGGCTCATGCCCGCGCTCACCGGGGCGGGGTTCACCTACGGCCATCCGGGCGGGGCGTTCTATATCTATACCAACATCTCCTCGACGGGCATGGCGGCGCCCGCGTTCTGCGAGGCGCTGCTGCGCGAGACCGGCGTGATGCTGTTTCCCGGAACGATGTTCGGCGACGACAGCACCGATTATATCCGCATCAGTTATCTCCAGCCGCTCCCGCTCATTCAGGAGGCGATGCGCCGCATCACCGGCTTTGCACGCAAGGCGCGCGCGGCATGAGCGGACCGGACCCGAAGGACAAGTTCGTCGGCTGCCAGATCAGCCCGATTTCCTTCGTCGACGAAGGCGTCGAGGCGGTGCTCGACACCCTCCAGAACCGCGCGGGCGTCAATGTCCTGATGCTGGGGACCGTGTCATGGCTCGGCCTGAAATCGGGGCGCTCGATCAGCCACGAGTTGGACGGCTGGCCCGACCATGGCGTCCCCGAACCCTACCAGATGCAGGGCGGCGCCTATTTCGACCCCGATCCGCGCTATTACCGCGACACCTTCATGGCCGACTACCGCAGCCGCGATCCCGAGTTCGAGGGCAAGGACATCCTGAAGATGGTCATCCCCGCCGCCCATGCGCGGGGGATGAAGGTCTATGTCGAGTTGATGGAGCCGTTCTTCAAATACGCGGGCCACGGCTCGGCGGCGGCGGTGAACATCCCCGGTCTGCCGCAGGCGATGGAGGTCGACATCTTTGGCCGTCTGGGGGGTGAGCCGAGCACCTCCAATCCGGGCTACCGACGCTGGATCCATTCGATGATCGAGGATCAGGTGCGCAATCACGCCCTCGACGGGTTCATGTGGTGCAACGAGCGCAACTCGCCGCTCGACACGTTGATCCAGGGCGGCTGCCCCGGCGACTTCTCGGCCCCCGCCCGCGCCGAGGCCGAGGCGCGCGGCGTGAACGCCGAGGCGTGCCGTCAGGCGCTGCTGCGGCTCTACGATTTCTGTCAGGAGGCCGCGGCGGGCAAGGCGTTCGTGGACGGCAGCCTCGTCACGTTCCTGCGGGTGCTGTTCGACAACCCCGAGGCGCTGGTCTGGGAGAAGTTCTGGCTCGAGCGGAACAAGGATCTCGACCGCGAGCTCTACGGCCTCGTGAAATGGTGCAAGCCCGACCTGCCGTTCGGCCTCAACATCTGGAACCGCAACCATTTCAACCTGATACGCCGGGCGCAATGGCCCTGGGCCGAACAGGTCCGCTATGCCGATTTCGTGAAGCCGATCACCTATCAGCATCAGGCGGGTGAGGTCTGGGCAAAGGAGCTGTCATTCTTCCGCAAGACGGTGCTGCGCGATTTCACCCCCGACGAGGCGACGCGCGGCCTGTTCCGCATCCTCGGCCTGAACGAGGCCGCGTTCGACGACATCGTCGGCGCGGGCATGGACCCCGATACCTACGTCTTCGGCCAATGTGCCGACGCGCTGCGCGGCGTCGACGGCGGCGCCCGGGTCTATATGGGGATCGGCGTCGACGCCCCCCGCTCACGGCCCGATACGGCGAAAATGACGCGCGACATCGCCTATCGCTCGGTCAAGGCGACCTACCGCGCGGGCGGGCACGGCGTCGTGCTGTCGCCCAACTATACCTCGATGCGCCTCGACCACCTCGACGGCGTGGGCGAGGCGCTTGGCGAACTGGGCCTGAAATGACGCCCGACGTGCTCATCACCGGGGGCACGATCGTGACGCCCGAGGGGGCGCGCCCCGGCACGCTGGCGCTGACGAGCGGGCGGATCGCGGGGGTGCTGCCGCCGGAGGCGCGACCGGCCGCAGGCGAGACCATCGACGCCACCGGCCATCACATCCTGCCCGGCGTGATCGACATCCACTGCCACATCCGTGCCCCCGCCTATCCGCATCGCGGATCGGTCGAAAGCGAGACGGCGGCCTGCGCGGCGGGCGGCATCACGACGGTGTTCGAGATGCCGATCACCGATCCGTGCTGCAACACGCCCGCCGAGGTGGCGATGCGGCGGGACCATTTTTCGGGCCGGAGCAGGGTCGATTTCGGCCTCTACGCCGCCCCCCTCGACCTGACCGAGGCCGCCGTCGCGGCGCTCGCGAACAGCGGCATCGTCGCCTTCAAGATCTTTACCACCCCCGCGCCGCCGGGCCGCGCGGCGGAGTTTGCGGGGCTGGCCTGGCCCGATGAGGCAGACCAGTTGCGGGCCCTGCGCCTGATCGCCCGCACCGGCCTGCCGGTCGTGGTCCATGCCGAATGTGCGCAACTGCTCGCTCGGGCCGAGGCCGAGGCGGCGACGCTCGACCCCGCCGATGCGCGCACCCATGGCCGCGCGCGACCCCCGCTGGCCGAGGCGCTGGCCGTGGCCAAGCTGTTGACGATGAACGTGGACGCGGGCGCCCGCCTGCACATCGCCCATGTCACCTCTGCCGCGACCGTCGATGTCCTGCGCCGCTTTGCCGGATCGTCCGATTTCACCGCCGAAACCTGCCCGCACTACCTGCGCCATACCGAGGACGACGTCGCCCGCGCCGGTGTCGCCGCGCGCATCAACCCGCCGGTCCGCACCGCCGCCGACCGCGACGCCCTCTGGGGCGCCCTCGCCGACGGCACCATAACCCATGTCACCACCGACCACGCCGCCTTTGCACCCGCCGAAAAGGCCGCGCACGAGGGCAACTTCATGACCGCCCCGCCGGGCCATCCGGGGCTGGAGACCATGCTGCCCGGGATGCTCGATGCCGTCGCCGCAGGCAGGGCGACGCTTTCACAGGCAGTCCGCCTGCTCAGCGCCAATGCCGCCGCGCGTTTCGGCCTGCCGGATCGCGGCACGCTCGCGCCCGGGCAAAAGGCGGATATGGTGATCGTGGACCTGGCCACCACGACCCGGATAACCCCCGAAACGCTCGTCACCGCCGCCCGTGACCTCGCCCGCCTCGACCATGGCGCAATCCTGCGGGGCCGCGCCCTTCGCACGATCCTCGCGGGGCGCACCATCTGGCAGGACGGCCCCGCCGGTCCCGCCGCCGCCGGGCAGGCCGTCTCGCCCGCGAAAGGACCGCCATGACCGACGCCCCGCTCCTCGAGGTCCGCGACCTGCAAACGACGTTCTCGATGGGTCGCGGCGTCCGCCTCGCCGCCGTCGACGGCGTCAGTTTCACCGTCGCGGCGGGCGAGACCCTCGCCATCGTCGGCGAAAGCGGCTCGGGCAAATCCGTCACCAGTCTGTCGATCATGCGCCTGCTGCCGAAACGCATCGGCGAGATCTCGCGCGGGCAGATCCTGCTGCGCGGCACCGATCTCGTGCACCTGAGCGAGCGAGAGATGCGCGCAATCCGGGGCAAGGAGATCGGCATGATCTTTCAGGAACCGATGACCAGCCTCAATCCCGTCCATACCCTCGGCCGCCAGATCGCCGAGGTCGTGATCCGCCACGAAGGGCTGTCGGCGGCCAGGGCCCATGCGCGCGCCATCGAAATGCTCGACCTCGTCGGCATCCCCGAGGCGCGCAAGCGGGCGGATGCCTATCCGCATCAGATGTCGGGCGGTATGCGCCAGCGCGCGATGATCGCCATGGCACTCGCCTGTCAGCCGCGCCTGCTGATCGCCGACGAGCCGACGACGGCGCTGGACGTCACCATCCAGGCGCAGATCCTCGAACTTATGAAGGAGTTGCAGGCGCAACTCGCGATGGCGATCGTGTTCATCACCCATGACCTCGGCGTCGTCGCCGAAATGGCCGACAGGGTGGTGGTGATGTATGCCAGCCAGGTGGTCGAGACCGGCCCCGTCGCCGACATCTTCGAGCGGCCGCGGATGCCCTATACGGCGGGCCTGCTGAAATCCATTCCGCGCCTCGGCGGGGCGGGCCTGCGCGGACGGCTCGATACCATCCCCGGTCAGGTGCCGATCCTCGCGCGCCTGCCGTCGGGGTGCCGCTTTCGCCCGCGCTGTGCCCATGCGATCCCCGCCTGCGCCGCCGCCGTCCCCGACCTTCGCCCCCTCGGCCCCGGTCGTGAGGTGCGCTGCATCCGTGCAGACGACATCGCCGCCGACCTGTTGCCGCCACCCCCGCCGCCCGTCCTGACCAAGGGGATGCCCGCATGAGCGCCCTCCTTCAGGTCCGCGACCTGCAAAAATACTTCCCGATCAAGGGCGGCCTGCTGAACCGGACGGTCAACAACGTCCGCGCCGTCGACGGCATCACCTTCGACGTGCGGCGCGGCGAGGTCGTGGGGCTGGTGGGCGAGAGCGGGTCTGGCAAGACCACCGTGGGCCGGACGCTGCTGCGCCTCGAGGGGGCGACGGGCGGCAAGGTGATCTTCGACGGCACCGATATCATGGCGATGCCGCTGCGCGACATGCGCGCGTTCCGCAAACGGATGCAGATCATCTTTCAGGATCCCTACGCGAGCCTGAACCCGCGCGAGAAGATCCGCACCCTGATCGGCCACGCCCTCGACCTGCACCGCATCGTGCCACCCTCCGGACGCGAGGCGCGAATCGTGGCGCTCCTCGATCAGGTCGGCCTGTCGGCGGACTACCTCGACCGCTTTCCGCACGAGTTCTCGGGCGGCCAGCGCCAGCGCATCGGCATCGCCCGCGCCTTGGCGGTGGAGCCGGAGTTCGTGGTCGCCGACGAGCCGGTCTCGGCCCTCGACGTGTCGATTCAGGCGCAGGTCATCAACCTGCTCGACGATCTGCGCCGGGATCTGAACCTGACCATGCTGTTCATCGCCCACGACCTCGCCGTGGTCGAGCATATCTGCGACCGGGTGATCGTCATGTATCTGGGCAAGATCATGGAGATCGCCCCCGCTGCCGCCCTCTACGGCAGTCCCGCGCACCCCTATACCGAGGCGCTGCTGTCCGCCGTGCCGATCCCGGTGCCGGGCCTGAAACGCCAGCGCACGATTCTCAAGGGCGATATCCCGAGCCCGATCGACCCGCCGTCGGGCTGCGTGTTCCGCACCCGTTGCCCCCGCGCGATGCCTGAATGTGCGCAGGTCGTGCCGCCGTTGCGCAGTGTCGGACCCGACCACCTCAGCGCCTGCCTGCTGAACGCCTGAGGTCCGGCCAATCGTCCATCGGTGGTGGCGCCATCCCCGGCCGTCGATGCCGCAGGAACGGTGTCAGGCGCCCGGAATGGCGCCCGGACTGCGGCGTTTCATGTCGCAAACGGACCAGATCGGCCCCGCTTGCCTGACATGATCCGGCGATATCGCATGGCCGAGGACGCCCCGATGATGGACGCCGGAACGACCCACGCCCCCGACATGGCCGGCTTTGCGGCCACGCTGGACCATGCGGACATCCCCGAGGCGGTGCTGACGGTCCTGCGCCGCAGCTTTGCCGACATCCTCGGCGTCGCCGCCATCGGCGCCACCACCGACCTGTCGGCCATCGCACGGCGGGTGGCGCCGGTGTGCTTTGGCGCGGGCGGGGCGCGGATGCTGATGGACGGGCGCGGCACGAGTGCGGCGGGGGCGGCCATGGCCGGCGCCTTCACCATCGACGCGGTCGACGCGCACGACAGCACCTCGCCCAACAAGGGCCATGCCGGCTCGGCGGTGTTCCCCGCGCTGCTGGCGCTGGCCGATACGCTGAAGGTCACGCAGACCATCGACGGCGCGGCGGTCGCCGCGTGGCTGGCCATCGGCTACGAGGTTTCGTGCCGCGCGGGACAGGTGCAGCACGCGACCTGTGCCGACTATCACACCTCGGGCGCGTGGACGGCGGTGGGTGTCGCCGCGATGGCCGCCCGGATGCTCGGCGGCTCGTCCGACCAGATCCGCCATGCCGCGGGCATCGGCGAATACCACGGTCCCCGCAGCCAGATGATGCGCTGCATCGACCACCCCACGATGGTCCGTGACGGCGTCGGCTGGGGCGCGCCCTCGGGCGTGGTCGCGGCGCATCTGGCGCTTGCGGGGTTCACCGGCGCGCCCGCGCTCACCTGCGAGAGCGTCGAGGCCGCCCCGTTCTGGGCCGATCTCGGCACCCGCTGGCTGACCCTCGAACACACGAGCTGGAAGCCCTATCCCTGCTGCCGCTGGGCGCATCCCTCGATCGACGCAGTGCAACACCTGATGGCGGCACATGCGCTGACGCCCGACGACGTCGCGGGCGTCGAGATCCGCACCTTCCACAATGCCACCCGCCTCGCCGGGCACGAACCGCAGACCCTCGACGATTTCAGCTATTCGATCGCCTTCCCGGTCGCCGCGATGATCGTGCGCGGACGCATCGGCGCGGCCGAGCTGACCGGGGCGACGCTGCACGACGCGGCCATCCTGCGCATCAGCCGCGCCGTCACGCTGATCGAGGACGCGGAGATGGAGCGCCGCTCTGCCACCGGCAAACGCTGGGCACAGGTAACGATCCTGACGCGGGACGGACGCCGCCTCGAGGATGCGCCCCGCACCCCGCGCGGCGATGCCGACCTGCCGATGAGCGATGCGGAGATGTCGGCCAAGTTCCATGGGTTCGCCGACGACGTGCTGGGCCGCGAGCGCGCCGACCGGATCGAGGCGCTGGCGCTGCGGTTCGACAGCCTCGACGCGGGCGGGATCGGCGACCTGATGGACCTCGTCCTCGCGCCCGTCGCAATGGAACGCTGAGGATGCGCACCCATGCCCAGGCGGTGGTGATCGGCGGTGGCGTCGTCGGCTGTTCGATCCTCTATCACCTCACCAAACTCGGCTGGACCGACGTGGTCCTGCTGGAACGGTCGGAACTGACCTCCGGCAGCACCTGGCACGCCGCCGCCAACATCCACGGCCTGCACGACAGCACGAACATCAGCCGCCTCCAGCACTATACGATGACCCTCTACAAGGAGCTCGAGGTCGAGACGGGCCAGTCCTGCGGCATCTTCCAGCCGGGCTCGCTCTACCTCGCGCAGACGCCCGAGCGCGAGCACCAGTTGCGCCTGCAAGCGGCCAAGGCGCGGCGCTACTGCATGAATTTCCACGAGGTGAGCCGCGACGAGGCCGAACGGCTGCACCCTCTGGTCGACTATGACGGCATCCGCTGCATCATGTTCGAGCCGGACGGCGGCAACGTCGACCCCTCGGGCGTCACCAACGCCTATGCCGTGGGCGCGCGTCAGCGGGGCGCCGAAATCCACCGCTTTACGCCCGTCACGGGGACCGAGGCGCAGCCCGACGGCACGTGGATCGTGCGCACCGACACGGGCGACATCCGCACCCCCTGGGTCGTCAATGCCGCCGGCCTCTGGGCGCGCGAGGTCGCGGCGATGGCGGGTGTGACCCTCCCGCTGATCCCGACCGAGCACCAGTATTTCGTCACCGAAACCATCCCCGAGATCGCCGCCCTCGACCGACGCCTGCCGTCCGTCTCGGACCGCGACGCCGAATACTACCTGCGCCAGGAGGGCAAGGGCCTGCTCGTCGGTGCCTACGAACGGGACATGCGCTTCTGGGCCGAGGACGGCACGCCGCCGGGGTTCGGGCACGAGCTTTTCCCCGACGACCTCGACCGGATCGAGCCGAACATGCTGCGCGCCATCGCGAGGGTGCCTGCGGTCGGGACGGCGGGGATCAAGCGGGTCATCAACGGGCCGATGATCTGGTCGCCGGACAGTTCTGTGCTGTTCGGCCCGGTGCCGGAGCTTACCGGCTATTTCGCCTGCTGCGGCATCATTCCGGGGTTCAGCCAGAATGGCGGCATGGGCAAGCTTGCGGCGGAATGGATGATCGAGGGCGAGCCGTCGATGGATCTTTTTGCCTGGGACATCGCGCGGTTCGGTCACTGGGCCGACAAGGCGTTCACCCGCGCGCGGGTGGCGGACCAATATGCGCATCGTTTCAAGATCCACTTCCCGACCGAGGAACGCGGCGCCGGGCGCCCGGTCCGCACCCGGCCTGCGCATGGGGTGCAATCGGACATGGGCGCTGTCTTCGGCCTGAACTACGGCTGGGAACACCCGCTGTGGTTCGCCGCGGACGGCGAGCCGCGCGAGGAGACCGCGGGCTTCACCCGCCAGAACTGGTGGGAACCCGTGGGCCGCGAGGTGCGGATGCTGCGAGAGCGGGCAGGCATCATCGATATCTCGAACTTCGCCAGGTATGCGGTCACGGGGCCGCGGGCGCACGGCTGGCTCGACGCGCTCTTTGCCAACCGGATCCCTGTCGAGCCGGGGCGGACGTGCCTCACGGCGCTGATCGGCAAACGCGGCGGCGTGGCGGGGGATTTCACCGTCGCCTGCCTCGCGGAAGGCGATTATCTGATCGTCGGCTCGGGCATGGCCGAACGCTATCACCAGCGGTTCTTCCGCGCGGTGCCGGTGCCCGAGGGGACGGAAATGCGCAGCGTCACCGAAGAGACCTGCGGCTTCAACGTCGCCGGGCCGCTCTCGCGCGACCTCTTGCAGGGCCTCACGAACACCTCTCTGGCGCCAGAGGATTTCCGGTTCATGGCCGCGCGGCGCCTGACCCTCTCAGGCATCGACGTGACCGCGATCCGGGTGAGCTTCACCGGCGATCTCGGCTGGGAACTGCACTGCGCCGTCGCCGATCAGGTGGCGCTCTATACCGCCCTGCTCGATGCCGGCGCGCCCTTTGGCGCAGGCCCGGTCGGCGGGCGGGCGCTGGGATCGCTGCGCATCGAGAAGGGCTACGGAAGCTGGGGGCGCGACTACAGCCCCGAATACTGGCCGCAGGAATGCGGGCTCGCGGGCCTCGTGAAACCGGACAAGCCCTTTCTGAACAAGGCCGCCTGGCAGGCCATCGCGGACAAGGGGCCGCGCGAGCGGATGGCGATGTTCGAGATCAAGGCGACGGACGCGGACGCCACGGGCGGCGAGCCGATCTTTCTGCCCGACGGCACGCCAATCGGACAGGTCACGTCCGGCGCCTATGGCTACAGCGTCGGCAAATCGCTCGCCATCGGCTATCTCAAGGCGCCGTTCCACGCGCCGGGCCAGACGGTCGAGGTTGCCGTGCTGGGCCGGATGCACCGCGCCCGACACCTCGAACGGCCACCGTTCGATCCGGACGGCCTGCGCCTGCGCGGATAGACGATACGGCCCCGCAGCACGGGACCAGGGGTACGTATGAAGATCGGGTGGCGGACCGGCGCCGCCCTAGGGTCAGGACTCATAACCAGAACATGACGATGGCTGCGAGGGCGCATGCTGAGAGAAAGAGATCAGCGCATCTGTCGTAGCGCATCGCGATCCGTCGCCGGTCTTTGAGGCGGGCGAAAGCATTCTCGATCCGGTGACGTTGACGGTAAAGGACGGCATCGTGCGGGATCGGCACCTTGCGGCATTTCCGGGAGGGGATGCAGGGCAGGATATGACGTTCGATCAGGGTGTTACGGAACCAATCCGCATCGTAGCCACGGTCTGCCAGGAGGGCTTTGGCGGACGGCAGCGACGACAGGAGCGCCCGAGCCCCGATGTAGTCGGAGGTCTGGCCGGCGCTCAGGAACATGCCGATCGGACGCCCCTTGCCATCCGTCACGGTGTGCAACTTCGAGTTCAGCCCGCCCTTGCTGCGACCGATGAAGCGATTGCGCCCCCCTTTTTACCCCGTAGGCTGGCGGCGGTCCGGTGCGCTTTCAGGTGGGTGGCATCGATCATCAGGGTGTCGCGCTCGCGCCCCTCCGTCGCCAGTTCGATCAAGATCCGGGCGAAAACGCCCAATCGGCTCCAGCGGACCCAACGATTGTAGAGCGTCTTCGGCGGGCCATAGGCTTCAGGCGCATCCCTCCAGCGCAAACCATTGCGATTGATGAAGATGATCCCGCTCAACACACGTCGGTCGTCCACCCTCGGCTTGCCATGGGGCTGGGGAAAGAAAGGCTTCAGACGCTCCATCTGCGCTTCCGTCAGCCAAAACAGATCGTTCATGCGGCACCTCCACGATGCCGCTACAGATTCAGAAATCAGCAGCGCCTGCAACAGCTTTAACGGGTCCTGACCCTAAGCAATGCCTAGAGTCTGGCGGGGCGCATTTCGACCCGAAGCACCCCGGAACCGCTCGCGCTTTTGTGAACTTTGCATACTGCGCACGTCACTTCGTAGGCGTGTTCGGCTAGACGGTAGTGGGTCAGTTTGAAATCAGAAAGTGAAGCCTCGCGCGAGGCCGGGTTTGCACCATTTCGCGAGAGGCCCTATCTTGAGGACATGGCAACCCAAAACGACATCTGCGAAGTGCGTTCGAGCGATAGCTGGGTGGTTCTTAATGTCGAAGAGGCGCTTGGCTTGTCGCCCGGCCCTGACATGCGTTGCGTCGAGCGCCATGGCGCCGTGCGGCCCCACAAAGTCTCCAACAACGGGATGCGGGCACACTTCGAACACCTTATTGCTCATCGCGGTTGTTCGCGCGGCGCTCACTTAGAGGTGGTTCGGTTTGTCTGAACTGGTTCCGGGCGTTTTCTAGGTGGATTTCCGCCTCAGTTATGCCGCCGCCGCTTTGGACATCGGCTGGTTGAAGTAGGCCTGATCGGGCGTTTTGCCGTCAAGCGATGAATGAGGTCGGCGGCTGTTGTAGAAGCCGAGATAACGGCCGATCCCCGCTCGGGCTTCAGAGACGCTGGCGTAGGCCCGCAGGTAGACCTCCTCGTATTTGATGGTCCGCCAGAGCCGTTCGATGAAGACGTTGTCCCGCCAAGCGCCCTTGCCATCCATGCTGATCTTGATCTCGCGCGCGGCCAGCACCTTGATAAAGTCGGTCGAGGTGAACTGGCGTAACCGTCCGGGCTGACTGCTCTACTTCGGCCGGTTCCACGGCAGCAGGTCGTCCACGCGGGTGATCTTGTAGTCGGGGATGCGGGCGAGGGTATCGGCGAGCCAAGCCTGCGGATCGACACCGTTGAGCTTGGCGGTCTCGATGAGGGTATAGGCGATGGCAGCGGCGCGGCCGCCGGTGAGCGAGCCGACGAAGAGGTAGTTCTTCCGACCGATCGCGACGGAGCGCATCGCACGTTCGGCCGTGTTGTTGTCCAGCTCCAGGACCCCACAATCGAGATAGGGCCGGAGCCGCTTCATGCGGGTCAGGGCGTAGCGGATCGCCACGGCCAGCGGCGACTTGCCGGAGATTGATGGCAGCTGGAGGTGCAGCCAGGCCTCGAGGTCGTCGAAGATCGACACCGCCTTGGCCTGCCGGATCTCGACGCGCCTATCCGGGGGCGAGGCTCTCACCTCCTTCTCGACGCCGTAGAGTTGGGCGATGCGCGCGATGGCCTCCTCGGCGATGGCCGAGCCCTGGACCCGATGAACGTCGACGAACTTGCGCCTGACATGGGCCATGCAGGCGACCTCGCGGATGTCGCCGGACCGGTAGATGTCCTCGAACCCGGCGTAACCGTCGGCATGCATCCAGCCGCGGTAGTCGGCGAGATGGTCCTTCGGATGCTGACCCTTCCGATCCGGCGAGAACCGATACCAGCTGGCGGGCGGTGCGGCACCGCCCCAGGGTCGCTCATCTCGCGCATAGGCCCAGAGCCGTGCCGTGGCCGTCTTGCCGGTGCCGGGTGCCAGCATCCGGACGGGCGTGTCGTCCGCGAAGATCGCCTGTCCGGCCAAGACGTGCCGGCCGATGGCGTCCGCCAGCGGCTCGAGTAGCGCGGTGCTCTTCCCCACCCAGTCCGCCAGCGTCGAACGGTCGATGTCGAGCCCATCACGCTCGAAGATCTGGCTCTGGCGGTAGAGCGGCAGATGATCGGCGTATTTGTTGACCAGAACGTGGGCGAGCAGGCCAGGACCGGGGCGTCCACGCTCAATGGGGCGGGATGGCAGGGACGCCTGGGTGAAAGCTTCGCAGCCGGAACACGCGAAGCGCGGTCGCACGATGCGGTTCACGATGAACCGCCCGGGCACATACTCGAGTTCCTCGGTCACGTCCTCGCCCAAGCGACGCAGCACGCCGCCGCACTGGGCGCAGTCATCGTCGCCGGTGGTGAGTTCGACTTCCATCCGCGGAATGTGATCCGGGATCGGGCGGCGCTTCGGCTTGTCCTTGGGCTCCTCGTCGGGAAGCCGCAGCTTCGCCGTCATCTTCGCGATCGAGATCTCGGTCGCCTCGAGCGCCAGCTGAAGCTGCTCGATGGTCTCCGACGAGGTGCCGAACCGGGAGTTGCGGTGACCGGCAAGCTGATGCTGGAGCTTCATGATCAGCATCGCCTGCGACTTAACCTCGGCCAGAAGCAGGGCCGTGAAGTGACGTAGTTCGTCGGGATCTTCCGGCAGGGATCGGGCGGTGTAGAGCATGCCAGAACATAGCAAATTATGAGCCTGACGGGAATCCTCGATGCGCGCGCCTTGCCAGATTATCCCGCTCTGAGCGGCTTCCAGCTGCGCTGCGGCTGTCGCCAGTCGATGCCCTCCAGGAGCATCGCCAACTGCGCCGCCGTCAGAGAGATCTTGCCCTCCTTCGCCGACGGCCAGACGAACCGGCCCGTCTCCAGGCGCTTGGAGAACAGGCATGCGCCCTGGCCGTCCCACCAGATGATCTTGACCAGAGCTTCCATGGTTGTGCTCGAGTGTCCGGTTGAAAGGGGGGCCAGTTCAAGCGACCTTGTTCCGATCTTCGAGATGGGCGACGGGTTTTCGATTCGGTGGTGTTGGCGGTCATCCCTGTCTTTTGGCGGTGGGCGAGAGTTTGAACACCTGACCCGTCGTCACGCCCCGAGGCTCACTGGATGCACCAGCCGCCGTCGATGTGGATCATCTGGCCGGTCATGTAGTCGCTGTCGGGACTGGCGAGGAAGGCGGCCGTGCCCTTGATGTCGTCGGGATAGGACACCCGCTTGATCTGCAACTCGTTTGCGACGATGTCCTCGTAGGCCTGCCCCGCGCGCTCCTTGAACCCGATCTCGATCAGATCCTTGTCGAGTTGCTCCCACAGCGGTGTCACCACAACACCGGGGGCGATGCCGTTGACCGTTATGCCGTGCTCGGCCAGAGCGACGGCGCCGCAATGCGTCAGGGCGAGGACCCCGTATTTCGAGGTGCAATAGACGGTCACGTCGACCAGCGGCTTGCGCGAGGCGATCGAGCCCATGTTGATGATCTTGTAGGGGTGGTCCTGCGGCCCTTGCGCGATCATCTGTCGCGCGACCTCCTGCATCCCCAGCCAGACGGCCTTGGTGTTCACGTCCATGATGAGATCCCAATTGGCCTCGTCGATGTCCATGAAGAACCGCGGCTTGTTCAGGCCGGCGTTGAACAGGCCCACGTTGATCGACCCGAAGGCCTCGACGGTTGCGGCGACGGCGGCGGCGTTGTCGGCGCGGCTGGTCACGTCCATCTTCACCGCCACGGCCTTGCCGTTGCCGGCGGCGTTGATCCTGTCGGCGAGCGTCCGGGCCAGTCCTTCGTCGAGGTCGCCGAGGCAGACGTTCGCCCCCTGTTCAGCAAAATGTTCGGCATTGGTCGCACCCATGCCCTGTGCAGCACCGGTGATGAGGATGTTCTTGCCTTTCAGGCGATCGGGGTCCATCGTTTCCTCCCTTGGAACGCTTATTTCTTTGGTTTCATTATCTTTTCGGCGCGCCCCTGCGCCCGCTTCAGCGCCTCGCCGGGGGTGACGATGCCGCGCAGCATGTCGTGCATCTCCTGGCCGCAGATCTCGATCAGCTCGGCGATCTGCGGGACGGGGGGGCGCGGCCAGTATTGCAGCTCATCGCGCCAGGACATCGCGTCCACCGCCTCGAAGATCGGCGAGAGCGCACGGACATCCGGATCGGCGCCAACCGAATAGCGGGGTGCCGTGCGGCTGCCGTTCTGGACATACAGCTTTTGCGCGGCGGGCGAGGTGAATGCGATCAGCGCTTCGCCGGCGGCGGCATGCCGTTCGGGCGGCAGGTTCGCGGGAATTCCCAGGACATAGCCGCCCACCGGGGCCACCGGCGTGCCGTTCGGCCCGGCGGGATGCGGCAGATAGCCGGTCTGACCGTTGGCGGGCGACGCGGTGTCGAGTTCGAAGTAGGGGGCCAGCAGCGTATAGCCGTAGGCCATCGCGATCCTGCCCGCCGCATAGGGCCGGACACGCTCGTACCAGCTCATCGACAGAATGTCGGGGGGCGAAAATTCGAGCAGCGCGCGCAGGTATTCGGCGGCCTCGCGGGCGCGGGCCGTGTCGATGGTGGGCACCAGATCGGTGCGGTCACCGACGTCGGCGACATAGCCACCCGCCTGCGGCGCGAGGTTCAGGATCGGTTGGCCAAAATCGGCGCAGGCCATCATGAACTGATGCCCCAGTGCGGTGCCGCGTGCGGCGTTCCACGCGATGCCGTAGCGGCCCCTTGCGGGATCGTGCAGCGCGCGCGCCGCGTCAAGCACGTCCTGCGTCGTGGCGGGTGGCTCGAGCCCCGCCTCGGCGAACCAGTCCTTGCGGTAGAACATCAGTTCGGGCGTCGTCTGGCTGGGGACGCCGTAGGGCTGCCCGCGCCAATGCGCGGCCTTCCAGCCGGCGGTATGGAAATCGCCCGGATCGAGGCGTTCGATGTCGATGACCTGCGCCAGCGGCAGCAGAATGCCGGCAGCGGCGAATTCGCCGATCCACGGCAGGTCTACGGCGATGATGTCGTACCGGCTGGACTTGCGCTCGGCGTTGCGCAGCGCCTCTTCGTGCAGGCGGTCAATGGAAAAGGCGCGCTGGTTGATCTTGGCGCCGATCAACTGTTCGAACTGCCGTTTGAGGTTGTCCATGACCATGAAGGTCGGATCGCCATGCACGAGGATGCGCAGCCCGCCCGGCAGGTTGAGCGGTTCGGGCAGGACCTGCGGCGGTGGGATCGACTTGCCGGCCATGTATGTGTCGCCGAAATAATAGTCGTCGCCCGGTGCCGCCTGTCCGCCGTGCCCCTCGGCCGGGCCGAGGGTCTGGCCTGCCAGCCGAAGGACACGGTTTGAGAACTGGCCCCACCGCTCGAGCAGGCCGGCGCTGGGGTGCAGCGAGTACGATTTGCCGGTGCGGGTGCGGATTCGCTGTTCGATAATGCCGGAACCGAGCATCTCTTCCATCTTGCGACGCGCGGTGGCGTAGGGAACCTCGGCGGCGGCCACGAGGGTCGACGCGGTGACCGTCCGGCCCTCAACATGGCTGTGTATCAGATGCATCGCCATGTTGAGATAGGGGTTGGGTGCCGCCGTGCCGAGCACCGCGTCGACCTCTGCGGTAAAGCTCTGGACGAAGCCGATCACCCTCAGCTTATCGCTGTCGGGTGCGGTGGGGGACCGGCCAACGCCGCCCTTCGGAAGTCCATTGTGGATGTTCTGCATCAGCACCGGAGTCGGTCCACCAGTTTTCCGCCCCGGGATCGAACCTTTGTGGCCGGTCATCAAGGAGCCCTCTTTCAAAAATGTCCAAATTATTTGCCGACCACTATGCGCAACAAAACCAAAATGAACATCGGAAAAGTCGAAATGGACATCTTGACCCGCGTAGCCCGTCGCCGGATTTGGAATGATCGGCGCATACGGAACGGGTTCGGGTCGCAAGACTTGTTCGGGTCGCAAGACTCTGAGGAGGGCTCCGGTCCGAACGACCAGGTTCACATGGGAGGAAACCGAAATGAACGGAACCACAAAGACGATTCTCGCCGCCACCACTACCCTGATCGGGCTGACCGGCGCCGCGCTTGCCGACGCACATGGACCTTATGTTATCGGCATTACGCAGAACAACGTCGGCGTCGACAGCTATCAGACGACCTACGAGCAGGCGTTCATCGCCGCCGCAGAGGCCAACGACAACGTCGAGACGGTCGTCCTCGACGCGGGCGGCGACGTGGCGCGCCAGATCGCGCAGGTTCAGGATCTGATCCAGCAGGAGGTCGACGCGATCATCATCTGGCCGACCAACGGCGAGGCGGTCATTCCCGCTGTCCGCGAGGCGTCACAGGCCGGTATTCCCGTCATCGTCACCAATTCCAACATAGCCGAGGCCGGTTTCGACTTTGTCGCCTCGTTCTCGGGGCCCGACAACGTCACACAAGGCGCGCGGTCCGCCGAGATCATGTGCGAGCGGTTCACGGCACTGGGCATCCAGGACGAGGCGCAGATCGTACAGATCAGCGGCCAGCCCGGCTATACCACCGCCATCGAGCGTGCCTCGGGCTTCGAGGCGCGCCTGCCCGAAGTCTGCCCGAACGTCACCCTGCTCGAGACGCAGCCCGGCGACTGGAACCGCGAAAAGTCGCAACAGGTGATGGAGGCCTTCCTCGTCAAATACGACGACATCGACGGCGTCTATTCGGGGGACGACAACATGGGCGTCGGCGCCCTGAACGCGGCGCTTGCCGCGGGCCGCGCCGCCGATATCACTTTCGTCGGTGCCACCAACTTCGCGGTCGGCTATGAAGCGATGGAGCGTGGCGAATACTGGGGCTCGATCTATCAATCCCCGGTGGACGACGCGGAGGCGGCTTTGCAGACCGCACTCGACATTCTCGCAGGCGAGGATGTGCCGTTCCTGAACTACTTC
This sequence comes from uncultured Alphaproteobacteria bacterium, assembly GCA_963789535.1. Classification (GTDB taxonomy): domain Bacteria; phylum Pseudomonadota; class Alphaproteobacteria; order Rhodobacterales; family Rhodobacteraceae; genus CAVXHQ01. The sequence goes on from CAWBKU010000005.1 coordinate 380,414, forward strand.
GACACGCCCAAGATCACCCAGGACAACATGGGCGACTATACCAAGCCGGTGTTCTGAACCCCTCCCGGGTCGGTGCGGTCTCGGGTCCGGGGCTGCGCCACATCTTTTTGCGAGACAAGAGGGCGCGGGTCATGGGACGAGTATCGGGCAGATCGTGCATCGTGACCGGCGTCGCGGTAGGCCGGATTCTGACCTGTCCGGTCGGCGTGTTGGGTAGACCCGATACGAAATTCAACGACGCGGGCGTGAACCGTCGGAAGACATTCATGCCCGTGACCGAGGGGAACGGGCACTTCGATAGAGGCTACGACGGGATGGCGACGGTATGAGCACCGAACGCACACGGACCGACGGCTCGACCGCCGCCCATGTCGCCGAGGCCGCGACCTCGCACACGACGCGCACGGCCCAAGGGTCATCGGTCGAGACCGAGAACCGCCTCGGCAGCATCGGCAAGACGCTGGCCAAGAACGGCATCCTGATCGCCTTTGCGCTGTTCATGATCGGCTTTACCATTGCAAACCAGCGGTTCCTTGGCCTCGACAACGTCATGGGGGTGATCCGGTCGTCGGCGATCCTCGGCGTCATCGCGCTCGGCGTCACCTTCGTGGTCATAAGCGGCAACCTCGACCTGTCGGTCGGCTCGATGATGTCGTTCTCGACGATCGTCATGCTGGATCTGCACGACAGGATCGGCCCGGCGCTGGCCATCCCCGCGATGTTCGCGATGACGGTGGCGCTGGGGGCGGTCATCGGCATCCTCGTAGGCTACCTTCGTCTCAACTCGCTCATCGTAACACTCGGCATGCTCTCGGCGATCCACGGCCTGACGCTCACCTATTCGGGCGGCAAGAACATGGACATCGCCGACAAGCAGGGCACGTGGTTCCGAGTTTTCGGTCAGGACGACGTTCTGGGTGTGCCGGTGCCAGTCCTGATCTTCGGGCTGCTGGCGGTGATCCTTGCCGTGCTGCTGGCGCGCACCGCCTTTGGCAGGCGGGTTTATGCGGTCGGCGGCAACGGTGTCGCGGCGACGTTTTCGGGCATCCCGCGGGCGCGGGTCGTCTTCCTGTGCTACCTCATCTCGTCGTTCTGCGTGGCGATGGCCGGATTGCTTCAGGCGTCCCGGTCGCTCGGCAGCCAGAACACCGTGGGGCAGGGCCTCGAACTCGACGTGCTGGCCGCCGTGATCCTCGGCGGCGCGTCACTACTCGGCGGATCGGGGACGGTGTTCAAGACGGTCATCGGCGTCCTGATCCTGGGGTTCATCCAGAATGGCCTGCTGCTCGTCGGACTGCAATTCTATGTCCAGTACGTCGTGACATGGGTCATCATCATCCTCGCCGTCTGGCTCGACATCGCGGCCAAGCGCGGCCGCCTTCTGTCGCCGATCGCATGAGGACGCGGGTATGACCCTTTCGAAATTCATCCAGTCCGGCGCCATCTGGGCCTTCATCGTTCTCGAGCTGATCTTCTTCTCGGTGGTCGGCGACTATCTGTCGCTGTCGGACAAGGCATTCATGGACTGGGACAATATGCTGCTGCTGTTCAAGCAGTCGGCGCCCATCGGCATCATCGCGCTCGGCATGACGATCGTCATGATCAACGGCAACATCGACCTGTCGGTCGGCGCCACCTTCGCACTCTGTGCCGTGGTGATGCTCGACAGCATGACATGGCCGATCTTTGCCGGTCTTGGCGACTGGGTGATCCCGGTAGCCTGGGGTTTGGCGCTTCTCACCGGGGCGCTCCTCGGCCTGATCAACGGCCTCATCGTGTGGAAGACCGGGGTGGATGCGTTCATCGTCACGCTCGGCTCGATGCTGGGGTTTCGGGGCCTCGTGTTCATGTACAACGGCGAGAACCCGACCTCGAACCTGAACTGGACCCTCGTGGATTTCGCCGAGGCCGATGTTCTCGGGATCGAGACGCCGACGATCTTCCTGATCGTCTGCACCGTCCTGATCTGGCTTTTGATGACGCGCACGGTGCATGGCCGCAATGCCTATGCGGTGGGCGACAACCGCGACGCGGCGGTGAACGCGGGTATCCGCGTCGGGCCGCACATGGTGCGCAATTTCGTCCTGATCGGGTTCCTGACGGCGCTGTCGTCGGTGGTGTTCTATTCGGCCAGCGGGTCGGTGAACCCTAACGACGGAACGCTCTACGAACTCTGGGTCATCACCGCCGTGGTCATCGGCGGCACGAAACTGACCGGCGGAAGCGGGTCGGTGATCGGCACTTTCGGCGGCGTCATCGCCATCCAACTCTTGCGCAAGGGCCTTGGCCACATCGGGGCAGACACCGCGATGGTCAACCTCGTGATCGGCCTGATCCTGATCGCTGTCCTGTTCCTCGATCAGCAACTGAACCGCAAGGGCAGACAGGAGTTGCGCGTATGACCACCCCCGCCCTGCGACTGGCCGGTATCGTCAAGACTTTTCCCGGCGTCCGTGCGCTCGACGGCGTCTCGTTCGAGGTGCTGCCCGGCGAGGTCCACGCCCTGCTTGGCGAGAACGGGGCTGGCAAATCGACGCTGATGAAGGTTCTCGGTGGCATCCACCAACCTGACGAGGGGCAGATATTCATCGAAGAGGTGGCCTCGGTCATGGCCTCGCCGCTCGACGCCAAGGGCAAGGGCGTCGTGTTCATCCACCAGGAACTGAGCCTCGCCGACGAACTGTCCGTCGCCGAGAACGTCTATCTCGGCGAACTGCCGCACAAGAGTTTCGGGCGCGTCGACTGGTCGACGCTCTATGCGCGCACCGCCGAGATTCTCGAGCGGCTGAAGTGTGCCTTCTCGCCCCGCACGCTCGTCGGCGATCTGTCCATCGCCAACAAGCAGATGGTCGAGATTGCCCGTGCGCTGACGGTGGACGCCAAGGCGGTGATCTTCGACGAACCGACGGCTTCGCTTACCGACGCGGAAAAGGTGGTGCTGTTCGACGTGATCCGCGATCTCAAGGCGCGGGGCGCGGGTATCGTCTACATCTCGCACCGGATGGACGAGATCTTCACCATCTCGGACCGGATCAGCGTCTTGCGTGACGGCGCCTATCGCGGCTCTCTCGTGACGGCCGAGACGGACGAGGACGAGGTGACGCAACTGATGATCGGGCGCAGCCTCGATCTGACCCACGCCATCGTCGCGGCGCCATTGGGGGACGTGGCGCTCGAGGTGCGGGGGCTTTCTTGCGGATCGCTCTACCGGGATGTCAGTTTCGAGGTGCGGGCGGGCGAGGTCGTGGGGTTCTACGGACTCGTCGGCGCGGGCCGGACCGAGATCGCCGAGACGCTGTTCGGATTGCGCAGCCCGTCGGCGGGCGAAATCCGGCTGGCCGGCCAGCCCGTCACCATCGCCTCGCCCGGCGACGCGATCCGCCACGGCATCAGCCTCGTGCCCGAAGACCGCAAGGGACAGGGCCTCGTGCTGGGGATGAACTGCCGCGACAACATGACCCTGCCACAGGTCGGCGAGATGGGGGCGGGGCCATTCGTGTCGTCGGCGGCGGAACTGGCGATCTTCGAAAAGTACCGCGATGCGCTGGAGATCAAGACGCCGGGTTGGCGTCAGCAGGCGGGCAACCTGTCGGGCGGCAACCAGCAGAAGATCGTGATCGGTAAATGGCTGTCGATGTCGCCACGCGTCCTGATCGTCGACGAGCCGACGCGGGGCATCGACGTCGGCTCGAAATCCGAAATCCACAATCTGATCCGCGATCTGGCGCGTCAAGGCTATGCGATCATCGTCATCTCCTCCGAAATGCCGGAGGTGCTGCGAGTCTCGGATCGGGTGATCGCGATGTTCCACGGCGAGATCATCCGCACGTTCACCGCCGCCGAAGTGACCGAGGACAACCTCGTGCAGGCCATCTCGGGCATCCGCACGGACGCGGCCGCCTGACGATTGGGCGACGCGGCGGCCCGACCCCCTCACCGAAAGGAAAACCGATGAAGAAAGCGGCGCTTTTCGCAGGCGGATGGGAGGGGCACGACCCTTCCGCCTTTGCCGATTGGTGCGCAGACCTTCTGCGCGCCGAAGGTTTCGACGTGGCGGTGCACGACACGCTCGCGCCGCTGGCGACGCCCGAGGCGATGGCCGACGTCGACCTGATCGTGCCGATCTGGTCCTCTGCGCGGTCCGCGCACCGGCCCGAATTCGGCAACATGACTAAGGAGGAAGAGGACGGCCTGTTGCAGCTCATCGCGCACGGCTGTGGCATCGGCGGCTGGCACGGGCACATGGGCGACGCCTTCCGCGACCGGCCCACCTATCATTTCCTGATCGGCGGCCAATTCGTCGCGCACCCGCCCGGCTGGCCCGACAATACGGTCCCGATCGACGACTATGTCGACTATGACGTCACGATCACCTCGCCCGACCATCCGATCGTCCGGGGCATCGAGAGCTTTCGCCTGCTGTCCGAGCAATACTATATGCTGGTCGATCCGTCGAACAAGGTGCTGGCGACGACGACATTTTCGGGCGCGCATCTCTACTGGATCGAGGGTGCGACCATCCCCGTCGTCTGGACCCGCACATGGGACCGGGGGCGGGTGTTCTATTGCTCGGTCGGGCATACGCTGGACGACCTGAAGGTGCCGCAGGTGACCGAGATCGTCCGCCGCGGCCTTCTGTGGGCAGCGCGATAATTCCTGAGCGGCGCGGGCGGGATGATCTGATCCGGGCCGGCGCGCTGCCGAGGCGAGATCGGGACCGCAGGACGGCCGAGTCTTCACTCCGGATAGGCCGCAGCCATCTCGAGTTCGATTCGCGCGCCGGGCGTCGACAGCGCATTGATGCAGATGGCGGTGCTCGCCGGTGTCCAGTCCCCAAAATACTCCTTCAGGGTCTTCATGATCGTTTCGAAGTCGCGAGAGGTGGTTCCGGCAATCTGAACGGCCGGGATCGGTGGATTTTCCGCGCAACGGCAGCATGTTGCTGCGAGCGAGGAGAAGACCATGGCAAGACGACCACGCCGGAACCACAGCCCGGCATTCAAGGCGAAAGTGGCGGTGGCCGCGATCAAGGGCGAGAAGACGCTGATCGAACTGGCGCAGGATTTCGACCTCCATCCCGACCAGATCAAGCAGTGGCGTGATCAGCTTCTTGAGGGCGCGACCGGAGTGTTCGGTGTTGGGCCGAAGGCCGAGCCGGAACCCGTGATCGACGTGAAGACCCTGCATGCGAAGATCGGAGAGCTGACGCTGGAGAACGATTTTTTGTCCGGCGCGCTCGGAAAGGCGGGGCTGTTGCCGAGCGCAAAAAGATGATCGATCGCACAGCGAAGCTCAGTGTCGGTCGTCAGGCCAAGGTGCTGGGGATCAGCCGGGGTAGCGTCTACTACAAGCCGCGCCCGGTGTCGGACGCCGATCTGAAGCTGATGCACCGGATCGACAAACTGCACATGGAATTTCCCTTCGCGGGCAGCCGGATGTTAAAGGGCTTGTTGGTCCAGGAAGGGTTCAAGGTCGGGCGGCTGCACGTTGCCACGCTGATGAAGCGCATGGGCATCGAGGCACTGTATCGAAAGCCGAACACATCGAAACCGGCGCCGGGGCACAAGATCTACCCATATCTGCTCCGGAAGCTTCCCATCACCCGGCCCAACCAGGTCTGGGCGATGGACATCACCTACATTCCCCCTCTCGGCAGATTGCTGCGCAATCGCCTGCCGGGCAATGGATGGCGCGCGGGTTCATCTATCTCGCCGCCGTTCTGGACTGGTTCACCTTCCCCTCTATCGCCAGCAAGAAGTCTTTGCGCGCATGGGTGCCGACATCCCGGACAGCACGCTGGTCGACTGGTGCGGCCGCGCCATGAAGGTGCTGCAACCGTTGATCGAGAGGATCGAGGCGGATGTCATGGCCAGTGATCTGCTGCATGCCGATGATACGCCGATCCGGGTGCTGGATCGGTCGCTGCGCGACAAGGGGCTGGGCAAGGGCGTGAAGAAGGGCCGGATCTGGGCCTATGTCCGCGATCAGCGACCTTGGGCGGGCAGTGAGCCACCCGGCGCGGTCTATGCCTTCGCGCCGGATTGGAAAGAAAAGCATGTCCATCGCCATCTGGCCCAGACCCGCGGCACTCTGCAGGCGGACGGATACAAGGGCTATGCCAAGCTGTATGACCCGGAGCCTGATGGAACGCCCCGCCTGCGGGAGGCCGCCTGCTGGGCGCATCTGCGGCGTGACTTCCATGATGAATGGAGCAAGACGAAATCCACGATTGCCCGCGAGGCGCTCGACCGCATCGGCGCGCTCTATGATATCGAGCGGGAGATCAACGGCCGCGCCGCCGATATCCGCCTTGTCGCGCGCCAGAAGCACAGCGCCCCGAAGGTCGAGGCCTTCTTCGCATGGTCCGGGAGCCAACTCTTGCTGATCCCTGGCAAGGGCGATCTGGCCAAGGCCTTCCGTTACGGGCTCAGCCGCCGGGGCGCCTTCAGCCTCTTCCTCGACGACGGTCGGGTGGCGATCGACAATAATCCGGCCGAACGTGCCCTGCGCCCGATCGGCGTCGGGCGCCGCAACTGGCTCTTCGCCGGTGCCGACACCGGAGCCGAAACGCTGGCCCGCGCCATGACCGTCATCGAGACCGCCAAGATGAACGGCCTCGACCCTCAGGCTTATCTTGCCGACATCCTGACCCGCATCAACGATCACAAGATCAATCGGCTCGACGATCTCCTGCCGTGGAATTGGACGCCACTGACCACGTCTTTATCTGAGGCCGCATGATGGCAACCGTCACTCACGTCTGCACCATCGACTACCTCGCCAAGATGCTGGACGAAGTCCCGAGCTTCTCGAAGCCATCGTCTACAACGACGATAGCCTCTGGCCTACGGGGCAATCATCAGCATCTATACCGGCCAGGACGAGACCGTCACGGCTCTGACCGACGATGGCATCGACGAACTAAAAGACGTGCTCAGGGCTGCCCGCATCACCACCGAAACCTGGCACGCGTTCCTCAACGACTTTGTTGATGACAATAACCTCGTCGCCCGCATCAAGGCCCAAGCACCGCGGTAACAACCGGCCTGTTACTCTCGATCTCCTGGGCCGGTCCGATCGAGGGAAACGCCACGAGACCGAGCAGTGCCACTGCTGTTGCGAAGTGTCTCATCCTTCGGTTCTCCCCAGCATGAGTAGTTTTCCGAAAATCGTGCAATCGATTGTCGGATATCAAGCCCGCCGGGACATCTCAGGATCTCCTACTGCCGCGCGGGGCACGACCTAACATGTGGGAGCGACGTCGTTTTCAGATCACACACCTTTGATCGGGCGTCCAGGAGTCGCCCCCTCACACGCGCCCTCAATCGGCGCCTTTGCTAGACGATCCGATCTGGCAGGAACCTTGTGCCAGGACGGTCTGGGCAGGCCGATTGAATTGTACTCGATGGGGCGTGGTAGCCGGCGCTAGTTCGTAGAGGCCAAAAGGAGCTGGCGCGTCAGGCAAGCACCGTCGAAAGCGGATAGACCGCCTCCGGCACAGGGCCATTCCCGTGCTGCGGCCTCCACCGCCAGCCACAGATCACTCGCCTGTTGACATGTCGCGTCACTAGAGGTTAATAATTATGCAATCGTTTGCGTAATGGGTCGGAGTCATGCGCTGACACTGCTCCGTTTTGGGCCACCGGTCAACGGGATACGTCGCCCCTCGGCCCGACGACGACGGAACGAAAGCGGGAATGCCGCCGGCGTCGCTTCGAGGAGGAGGCGTGGCGGGAATTGGCGATGTTCGACAACATTTGGGAGAGAAACATGGGATTTCGGCATCTTCTGGCAGGGACGGCCTGTGCTGCCCTGGTTGGCACTTCGGCATTGGCCGAAATTCGCATCGGGGCATCCCTGCCCCTCACAGGCTCGTTCTCGATCGCGGGGATCAAGAACCAGCAGGGATATGAATTGTGCATCGACCTCATCAACGCCCGGGGGGGGATACTCGATCAGCAAGTCGAGCTGATCGTTTCGGACAACCGCTCTGACCCGGCGACGGCAATCAACCAGTATGAGCGTTTCATCAACGTCGATCAGGTCGACGCGGTGTTCGGCACATTCTCGTCCCGGCTGACGTTCCCGGTCGCCAACATCCTCGCGCGCAATGGATATGTCCATCCGGTGCCCGCCGGTGGGGCGCTGCGGATCTATACCCAGGGGCATCGAAACATCTTTTACTTTCAGCCGGACGCGGCCGAGTACATCGGGGAATCCCTGACGAGCATGATTGCCGACCTGATCGATGAGGACGCGCGGCCGAGAACTGCGGCTGTCGTGGCGGCGGATGATTTTTTTGCCAACGCCGTCGAGGCGGGATTTCTCGGAACGCAGGTGATCGACCCCGCCGACGGTTCGGTCGTCGAGGACATGGCGCCGGGATACCTCGCCGAGGCGGGGATCGAGGTCGTGTTTTCGGAGAAGTGGCCGGAGGAGGGGTTCAACGACTGGCTTAACCTCGCCAACTCGATCAAGCGGTCGGAAGCCGACCTCATCATCGCCCTGTCGGCGTCCGCCGAAGAGGCCGTGCAACTGACCCGGGCCCTCCAGACCGTGCGCGCCGAGCCGATGATGGTCTATTACAGCCAGGGCACGCAGGCGGAATTCTACGAGGGGACGGGCGAGGCCTCCGAGGCGATCCTCATGCACACGTCTTGGCACCCATCGGCCCCCTACAACGGCGAATTGAACGGCGAGCCGTTCAGCAACCAGGATTTTGTCGACGCCTATACCGAACAGTTCGGCGAAGCGCCCGACGAGGACAGCGCCATTCCCTTTGCCGTCTGCCAGGGCATCGAGCAGGCGATCCGCGGCGCGGGAACCACCGACAACGCCGCGATGGGCGAGTGGCTCTATGCCCGAACGCCGGATGACCCGGTTCGTACGGTCTTGGGCCGGTTCTCGTGGGACGAGCGCGGCCTGCCGGTCGACAAGCCGTTCCTGATTGCCCAGTGGAACGGCGGCGAGCTTCAGTTCGTGTATCCGACCGACGAATTCGACGAGGTCTCGCCCCTCAACTATCCCAAGGACGGCTTCTGAACCTGCGACCAGGTGGGCCGGGATGACCCGCGCGCACCCTGTATCCTCGCCGCGTGCCGAATATCCGATGCCTGAATGAGGTTTTGCCAGTGCTCGAAGTCAGGAACCTGTCCAAGAGGTTTGGCGGCATCCATGCCGTGGACGATTGCAGCTTTACCGTCGAGCGGGGCAGGATCACCGCCCTTATCGGGCCCAACGGCGCGGGCAAGACGACAGCGTTCAACTGCATCAGCCGCACGATGATACCGACCTCGGGAGAGGTCTGGCTCGATGGCGAGCGGATCGACCGGCTGCGCCCGAACCGGATCACCCACCGGGGCCTGTCGCGCACCTTTCAGATATCGCGTAACCTTGCCGACATGACCGTCCTCGAGAACGTCATCTGCCAGACCCGGACGCGGGGCCTGCGCGATATGTTCCGCCCGGCGCTGAGCAAGACCGAGATCGACAAGGCCATGGGCATCCTCGATTTCCTCGGGATCACGCGGATCGCGCACGAGGACGGATCGAACCTCAGCTATGGCCAGAAAAAGCTGATGGATCTGGCTGCCCTGCTGATGAGCGACCCCAAGATCATCTTGCTCGACGAACCGGCAGGAGGGGTCAATCCCACACTGCTGGAAGAGATCGTAGGACATATCCAGCAGTTGAACGCGCGCGGGCTGACGGTCCTGATCGTCGAGCACAACATGGATCTCATCATGCGGATTTCGCACCGCGTGGTGGTGATGGCGCAGGGCACCGTCATCGCCGACGGCACGCCGGAGGAGGTGCGCGCCGACCCTGCTGTGCTCGAGGCCCATCTGGGCGTCGCGGCGGAGGCCTCCGCGTGAGCGATCTTCTCGAAGTCTCCGACATCGTGGCCGGATATGGCGATGGTCCCGCGATCCTCAACGGCGCGTCGCTGACGGTCCAGCCCGGCAAAGTCCATTGCATCATCGGGCCGAACGGGGCCGGCAAGTCCACCCTGCTCAAGGCGATCTGCGGGATGTTGCAGGTGCGCAGTGGCACCGTGCGCCTGCGCGGTGAGGATCTGGCGGGGCTGCGCCCTGACCAGATCCTGCAAAAGGGCATCTGCTTCGTGCCGCAGGAACGCGCCCTGTTCGCCAAGATGTCCGTGCGGGAAAACCTGCGGATGGGCGGCTATTCCCTGCGCGACAAGTCGACCCTCGAACGTCGCATCGACGAGATCGAGGAGCAGTTTCCGATCCTGAAGGAGCGGCGCGACCAGCACGCCGGCACAATGTCGGGCGGCCAGCAACAGACGCTGGCGATGGCCCGCACGATGATCCTGCGGCCCGCCATCGTCATGCTGGACGAGCCGTCGCTGGGCCTCGCACCCAAGATCGTGGAGCAGGTGTTCGACATCATGAAGATCATGGCCGACAGCGGCATCACCATCCTCATCGTCGAGCAGAACGCCATGCTAGGTCTGCGCAATGCCGACTGGGGCCTCGTGCTCGATCTCGGGCGCACCCTGTTTCAGGGTCCGGCGGCAGACGTGCTGGCCGATGAACGCATCCAGGAACTCTACCTCGGCAAAAGGAAGGTGGCCTGATGGCGGATATCATCCAGATCGTCGTTCTGGGACTTGCCCTCGGCGGGGTCTATGCCCTGATGGGATCGGGTCTCAGCCTCGTCTTTGGGGTGATGCGCATCGTCAATCTGGCGCATCCCTCGCTCATCATGGGCGGCGCCTATGTCGCCTACTGGGCGTTCCGGCTCTACGGGATCGACCCGATGATCGCCCTGCCGGTGGCGGTCGTGATCCTCGCAGCGACGGGCGTGCTGCTCTACAAGCTGGTGTTCGAGCGTGAGGCGCGCTCGGCGCAATACTCCGAGATGACCGTCCTTCTGACCTTTGCCATCGCGATGATCATCGAGGGCGGCCTCGCGACCGCGTTCACCAACACCCAGCGTGTCACCTCACCGGGATATGCGACGGAGGCCTTCTTCATCGGCTCGGTCTTCATTCCCAAGGGTCAGCTCTACGCCGGGATCGTCTCGCTCGCGCTCATCGGGGGTCTTGCCCTGTTCCTCAAATATTCGCGCTTTGGTTATGCCATCCGTGCCACGACGCAGAACCGCGAGGCTGCCGAACTTCTGGGGGTCAACGTCAATCTCGTCGGGCTGGTCAGCTTTGCTATCGGCATCGGGCTGGCGGGGGCGGCGGGCGCGCTGGTGTCGTTCGTGTTCTCGTTTTTTCCCTCGAAACACTGGGAGTGGATCGCGATCCTGATGTCGCTGGTCGTCCTTGGCGGGATGGGGTCGATCTTCGGCACGGTCTTTGCGGCCTATCTGCTGTCGGTCGTCGCGGCCTTTGTCGGGTACTATTTCGGTGCCACCTGGTCGACGCTGACCTTCTTTCTGGCGCTGTTCGTTGTCCTGCTCGTGCGGCCCCAGGGCATGTTCGGCGAAAAACCGGAGCTGACCTGATGGCGAAGATCGACGAAACCGGCGACATCCTCGCGGCGCGCAAGACCTATAACGACGGCCTCGTCCGTGCCGCCGACAAGACCCGGGCGCTGTGGTTTCCTGCGGTGCTGGTGCTGGCGCTGATCGCCCTTCCCGCGCTCCAGTTCGTCGGCAACTACAATTATCTGATCCACCTCGTCCTCTATACGCTGTGCTATGTGGTCATGGCATCGGGCTGGAATATCCTTGGCGGCTACGCGGGCTATGTCTCGCTCGGCCACAACGTGTTCTTTGCCGTGGGCGGCTATGTCGCCGGAATGGGGTTCGCGCGTCTGGGCATCTCGACGATCATTCTGGCGCCGTTCGCGGGACTGGTCGCGGCGGCGCTCGGATATGCGATCGGCCTCATCACGCTGCGGGTCCGGGGTCCGTCCTTCATTATCTCGTCGCTGGCGCTGGTGATGATCTTTCGTATCGCGTTCGAGAATTGGGAGTTCGTGGGCGGCGCAGCGGGTGTGTCGTTGCAGGCCAACACACTTCCCGTCCAGTGGGCCAAGCTGCCCTACTACTACGCTTTCCTTGCCATGGCGGTCTTTGCTGTCTGGGCGTCCTACCGCATCCGCCACTCCAAATTCGGCCTCGGCCTGCGCGCATTGTCCAAGGACGAGGTCAAGGCAGAAAGTGCGGGCATCGATACGCGGACCTACAAGGTGCTCGCCTGCGCCATCTCGGCGTTCTTCGTGGGCATGGCGGGCGCTGTCTGGGGCGAATACCTGACATATATCCGGCCCAACATCTTTCTGGTGATCCTGATATCGGTGAACATGGTGCTGATGTGCATCCTGGGCGGCAAGGGCACGGTTGCCGGGCCAGTGGTTGGTGCGGCGCTGATCGTTGCGTTCAACGAATTCTTCGTCGCAACGCTCGGCGCATCGGCGGTGAACATCGTGGCGACCGGGCTCATAATGGCCCTCGCGCTGATCTTCTTTCCGCTGGGAATCGTCGGCACCTTGGCCAAGAAGAGGCGACTGCCCCAGGTTTTGAACTGGGACTGATCGCCGCCGTCACGTCAGGAGGAACACCCGCCGTGCCCAAGACCGCACTTACCGTGAATGGCCGCGATGTGACGATCGACGCCGACATGATGCTGCTGCATGCACTGCGGGATCTGCTGGGGCTGCGCGCCACGCGGATCGGCTGCGGTGCGGAAGGGTGCGGTGCCTGCACCGTCATCGTCGACGGCGCTGCACGGTTTTCCTGCACGCTGCCGGTCGTCGGGGTCGCGGGGGCGACGGTGCAAACCGCCGATGGCCTGATGTCGGGACCGGGGGCACATCCGCTGGTCGCGGCGTTTCAGGAACATCAGGCCGCGCAATGCGGCTATTGCATTCCGGGAATCCTGATGCGGGCGAAGGCGCATGTGGACGCGGGCGGGGACATCGACCGGGCGAGCCTCGCCCTGGCCCTCGACGCCCACATCTGCCGCTGCGGCACCCATACGCGGATACTGGCGGCGGTCGTCGCGGCGGCGCGGGCGATGCGGTCGGGCAGGGACCGGCCATGAAGGGCGCCGCTTCCCTTCCCGGTCTGGTCAGTGCGCCGTGCATCGCGGACTGGATCACGCCTCAGTCGGACGGGACGCTGGCCTTGCGCAGCGGACGGGCGGAACTGGGGCAGGGGGTGCTGGCCGCGTTCATACGGATCGCGTCGGTCGAGCTCGACCTGCCGCCAGAGCGGATCGTGATCTTTGGGCCGGACACAGACGCCGCGCCGGACGAAGGGTTCACCGCCGGCTCCCTGTCGATGACGCAGGGCGGCATGGCGATCCGGCTGGTGTGTTCGGCGCTGCGGACGTTGTGTCTGGCCGAAGCGGGCCGGCGGCTGAACCGCGCGCCGGGCGACCTCACCATCTCGGGCGGTACGATCCTCGGTGGTGGCGGTCCCACGGGGCTGGACATCGTGGCGGTGGCCGCCGGGATCGCGCTGGACACGCCGGTTCTGGAACATGCGGCGCCGGGGGCCGATGCGGTTCGGTCGCCCCTGTCCGTGACGGACCATCGCGACCTGACGGATATCCTGACCGGCGCACCCTTCCTGCACGATCTCGTTCCCGACGGCCTGCTGATCGGAAGGGTTCTGCATCCACGCAGCGCCACAGCGCCACTCGCCGCGCCGTTCGACGCAGATGGACTGCGGGCGCGCCCCGGCGTGGTCGATGTCGTGGTCGACGGGCGGTTCATCGGCCTCGTTGCGGACACCGAGACCCGTGCCATCGCGGCCGCCGCCTGGGCGCAGGGCCGCCTGTCCTGGCATGTCCCCGAGCCGCCCGAGACCGATGTGGTCCGCCTCCTGATGTCCAGCGATTGCGCGACCGACCGGCTCGTCGAGACCGGCTCCGCGCTCCCGCAGGATCCGCCGGGGATCGACCTGACCTCACGGCGCGACTTTCTGAGCCACGGGTCGATCGGGCCGTCGGTCGCCATTGCGCAATGGACCGACGGGAGGCTGGACGTCTGGTCGCACACCCAAGGGGTGTTCCCGCTGCGCAAGGCGCTGGCGCAGGTGTTCGGTCTGATGCCGACCCAGATACGCGTTCGCCATGTTGCGGGGGCAGGATGCTATGGCCACAACGGCGCGGATGATGCGGCCCTCGACGCGGCCCTTCTGGCGCGTCAGGTTCCGGGGCGCCCGGTCAAGGTGATGTGGTCGCGCGAGGACGACTTCCGTGTCGCGCCGCTTGGGGCGGCGATGGCGACGCGGGTCCGGATATGGACCGGGGTGGACGGCAGAATGAAGGCGATGCACGTCGCAGTGACCAGCCCACCGCATTCGATGCGCCCCGCAAGCTTCGGTGCGCCGTGTCTCTTTTCGGCCCAGTTGCTGGCGGCCGCCATCCCGATGCCGGAGGCGCGCGATCTTCCGCCTGAACGCGGCGGCGGTGCCGCACGGAATGCACAGCCGATTTACGCGATGCCGCAGGTCGTCGTCGACCGAAAGCTCGTGACCGGTCTGCCATGGCGGACGTCATCGTTGCGGGCACTGGGGGCGCATCTGAACGTCTATGCCATCGAAACGGCCGTCGAAGCGGCGGCGATGGCCGCCGGGGCGGATTGTTTCGCCTATCGTCACGACCATCTGGACGACGACCGGGCAAGAACGGTGTTGCGCCGTCTGCGCGAGATGGCCGACCCCCACATCCATCGGGACGAACCGCAGGACTGGGGGATCGCGCTGGCCCGCTACAAGGGAAGCGGCGCCTGGGCGGCGGTCTTTGCGCAGATCGTACTGGACGAGGCGCTGACGGTCAGCCGGATCTGCGTTGCGGTGGACATGGGCGAAGTCATCTCTCCGGATGGCGCACGCAACCAGATCGAGGGCGGCGTGATCCAGTCGCTGAGCTGGACGTTGAAGGAGCGGGTGGCGCTGGACGGTGCCGCCGTTGGGACGGCCACCTGGGCGGATTATCCCGTCCTGCGGTTTTCCGAAGCGCCGGAGGTGGCGGTCGATATCATCGACCGGCCGCGCGAAACGCCGCTGGGATGTGCCGAGGCCGTCCAGGGCCCGACGGCGGCGGCGGTGGGAAATGCCGTCCTGCGCCTCACCGGCTGTCACATGCCACACCTGCCGCTGCGACGCGAATCGCTCCTGGCGGCCCTGTCGGCCTGACGTCACGAAAGGGCGCGCCAATACAGCCGCACGGCAAGGACGGCGATGATCGACACGACGACGCGGCTGAAGGTCATCCGGTCGAGGCGTTTGCCGACGTAGTTGCCGACCGGCAGCATCGCGAGGATCGGCACGACCGCCAGCGCGCTTAGCGCGAGATTGGGCCAGGTCATCAGCCCGCCAAGATAGAGGACCGGTGTTTGAAGGATCGACGTCAGCAGAAAGAAGGTCGAGATATTCGCGATGAAGACGTTGCGATCGAGCCGCGTGGTATTGAAGAAGGCAAGGGCAAGCGGCCCCGACATTCCCGCCGCGCCCTGCATGAACCCGGCGACACATCCGACCGGCACCGCAAGGCGCATGAACGTCCGGTCATCGAGCGAGAACTCCGGCGACCTCAGGCGGTGCAGGAGATAGAGCGTCAGAATGACGGCGAGGCCAAGAGCGAGTGCGCGGTCGCTCATCCAGGTCAGGAGCGCTGTTCCCACGACCACGCCCGGGATGGCGCCGATCGACATCAGGCCACCGAGGCGCAGGTCAGACCATCCCGGAGCGTGCCTGTATATCTGGAGGACGTTGGTGACGACGTTTGGCACGACCATCACGACGATCGCCAGGCGGACGTCGAAGAAGGACGCCATGACAGGAATGGCGACCAGTGGCGCACCGGCACCTGTCGCGCCTTTCAGAAATCCGCCCAAGGCCAGACCCGACGCGACGACCACGATCACCCACGCGTCGAACGGGACCGCCCCGCTCACCTCGGTATGCCGCATCGCCCGTGCGATGCGCGTTTGCCGTCACTGGGAAACGATGACAGGCGGAAAACGATTGCACCGGTTCGGATTCCCATGACCTGCCCGATCGTCGGTTTGCCTCGAGGACGGAGGGCCAAGTCTGGATCGCTCATTCTGAGTCTCTCCTTAAATTATAGAGTGTAGATTTACGAAGACGGCTTGTGCGGACCCTTGTCCGCTTGACACTGTTGGAGAGCAAGAATAACGTGCACGCAACCGATTGCATAGAGTGGTTGAAGTGGCATCGCTGTCCAGCGTAGCAAATTTTCAGACAAAGCAAACCCGCGTCCGGACCGGGCTGTGGGTACCGGATCGTGCAGTCGAACCGGATGAACCCCTGGTCGCAGTGTAAATGGAGAGTATGGCAATGGCGAAACAGACGATCGGATGGGTGGGCATGGGACGTATGGGCTATCCCATGGCCGAGCGCCTCGTGAAGGCCGGATATGACGTGAAGATCTGGAACCGTACCCGCGCGAAGGCAGAGCCTCTGGCGGCAGCCGGTGCGACCCTCGTCGACAGTCCGCGGGATCTTGCCGGTGTCGACGTGTTCTGCACGATGGTGTCGACGGGCGCGGACGTCGAACAGGTCTATTTCGGCGAGAACGGTGTCCTGAGCGGCGACGGTGCGCCGGGTGTGCTGATCGACTGGTCCTCGATTTCGACCGATCAATCCGCCGACCTGCGCAAGCGGGTCACTGACAAGGGCGCCGAATTTCTCTGCTCGCCGGTCTCGGGCAACGGCAAATGCGTGAAGTCCGGCAAGTTGAGCGCCGTCGTCTCGGGACCGCGCGAGGTGTTCGATGGGGTCGAGGACATCATCCGGGCCGTGGCCGCCAACGGCGTCTCCTACGTCGGCGACGGCGAGTTGGCGCGGTTCTGCAAGATCGCCCACAACGTGTTTCTCGGCGTGGTCACGCAGAACCTCGTCGAGATCACGGTGCTCGCGGAAAAGGCCGGCGTGTCGCGCCATGCCTTCCTCGATTTCATGAACAATTCGGTGATGGGGTCGATCTTTACCCGCTACAAGACCAACGCCCTCGTCAACCTCGACTGGACGACGACGTTCACGCCGGAACTGCTGCGCAAGGACCTCGACCTCGGGCTGACGGCGGGGCGCAAGCTGGACGTACCGATGCCCGTGACGGCCGCGACCCGCGAGGCGCTGCAACTGCATTTTGGCATGGCGCACGCCAAGGACGACCCCGACGACTATCTGTCCAAGGATTTCGCGGCCATCCTCGAAACCGTAGCGCAGAGCGCGGGCCTCGACCTCAAGAGCGAGGACACCCCCTATCCGACCGGCCTCGAGCTGAAGACGGCCGCCGAGTGAAGACGTCGCCGGGTGCAGGCCGTGCGGCCTGCCTCCGGTATCCCGCGCCAGAGGACGGAAGGCCGACACCGTGACAGACATCACCCTCTACAATGCCCCGCAGTCGACGTGCAGCCAGCGCGTCCGCTATGCGCTGCACGCCAAGGGTATCGCCTTCGACGAGGTCAGGTTGGACCTGTTCTCGGGCGACCAGCTGAAGCCGGACTACCTGGCGCTGAACCCCAACGGGGTCGTGCCGACGATGGTGCACGGCGACGGCGTGATCGTCGACAGCGCGGTGATCCTCGAATACCTCGAAGACATCTATCCCGACACGGTGCGGATGCGTCCCGCCGATCCGGTCGCCGCCGCCGAGGTGCGCGCGCAGATGCGGTTCATCGACGAGGTGCCGACCCCCGCCATCCGCATCCCGTCCTACAACCTCGCGTTCCTGCCGCATTATCAGGCAATGTCGCAGGACGAGTTCCAGGCGCTGTGCGACAGCAAGCCGCTGCGCCGCGAGTTCCTGATGAAGATGGGCCGCACAGGATTTTCCAAGGCCGACATGGACGAGGCAATGGGCCGCCTGCGCCGCGGCGTCGAGCGGATGGCCGCGTGGCTGAAAGCCTCGGGCGGGCCGTGGATCGGGGGGGCGCGGATCGGCCTGCCGGATTTGGCGATCATGCCGGTGATCGTGCGGATGGCCGACATCAATCTGGACCATGTCTGGGCCGATCACCCGCAGATCGGCGACTGGCTGAATGCGATCCGCGCCACGGATGCCTATGCGGCCACCTATTATCACGGGTCCCTCCTCACCGAGAAATACCCGCATCTCGCCGCCCTGCGGACCGAACGCGAGGCGACGCCGACATGAACGCGCGCACGGACATCGAAAAGAAGACCCCGCGCACAGACAATGCGCCCGCGCAGATCATCGCGGCGCGCAACCTCGGCATGACATTCGCGTCCGGCAGCGTCGTCGCCCTCGAGGACGTGAATTTCACGATCCGGCCGGGCGAGTTCGTGTCCCTTATCGGGCCGTCGGGGTGTGGCAAGTCGACGTTGCTGCGGCTGGTGGCGGGTCTGTTGCAGCGCAGCGGCGGCGACCTTGAGGTGCACGGATCGCCCGCGGGCCGGCCGCGCGAAGAGATCGGGATGATGTTTCAGAAGCCGACGCTGCTGGCGTGGAAGAATGTGCTCGACAACGTCGTGCTGCCCAACACGCTGACCACCGGCGCCACGGACGCGCACCGGCGCAAGGCGCTCGAGAGGTTGCGCCTCGTCGGGCTGGAGGGGTTCGAATTCTCCTATCCCAACCAGTTGTCGGGTGGGATGCAGCAGCGCGTGGCGCTGGCGCGGCTCCTGAATACCGGCGCGGAAATCCTGTTGCTGGACGAGCCGTTCGGCGCGCTGGACGAATTCACCCGCGAGCGTCTGAACGTGGAACTGCTGCGCATCCAGCGCGACATGAAGGCGACGATCCTCTTTGTGACCCACAACATCCAGGAGGCGGTGTTCCTCGCCGACCGCGTGTTCGTGATGACCCCGCGTCCGGGCCGCCTGACCGAGATCGTCGACGTCGACCTGCCGCGCCCGCGCGAGATGTCGATCACCAAGACCGAAGCGTTCAACGACCTCGCGTTCAGGGTCCGCGACATTCTGGGAGCAAGCATTTGACCGACGATGTCCCGCCGATTGCCCGGTCCGCGAGTTCCGCCGCGCGGATCCCGTTCTGGGCGCAGCACCTCGCCGTCTTTGCGGCCTTCATCCTGCTGTGGGAGGCCTCGGTCGTCTTCGGCTGGGTCTCGCCGCTGATCCTGCCGTCGCCGTTCGACGTCGTGGTCGCCTGGTGGGATCTCTCGATCGTGCGCGGCCTGATCTGGTCGCACTTCTTCGTCACGTTCACCGAAGTCGTCCTCGGCTTTCTAATTGGGGCGACATTCGGGGTCAGCATCGCGGTCTTCAGCGTGCTGAGCGAGACGTTCCGCCGCCTTGTGTCGCCCTACATGGTCGCCCTTCAGGTGACACCGCGTATCGCCATCGCTCCGATCATCGTGGCGTGGCTCGGGTTCGGGATGGAGCCCAAGATCGCGATTGCCGCGATCATCTGCTTCTTTCCCATCTTCATCAACGCGCTGACCGGGCTGATGCAGGTGGACGAGGAAAGTCTGGAAATGTTCAAATCCATGCGGGCCAGCCGCTGGCACATCTTTCGCCACCTGCAACTGCCGGGCGCGATGCCGGTGATCATGGCGGGGTTCAAGACGGGCGTATCGCTCGCCCTGATCGGCGCCATCGTCGGCGAATTCGTTTCGGCCAGCGTAGGTCTCGGCGTTCTCATCCAGCGGTTCAGCTTTCAGTTGCAACTGCCGCAGGCGTTTGCCTGCCTCATCATGCTGACCGTGATGGGCTTGATCCTCTACGGCATCGCCACCTTTGCCGACCGCCACATCGTTTTCTGGCGGCACGAGGATCTCATGACTCGTATCTCGCGCCGGATGCGCGCGCGACACGCCCGCCTTCTGCCTGCCCCTCAGGCGGCAGAATGACGATGCGGACCGATGCATCCACCACTTCATAACGTTTGGGAGGACAAGATGAACAAGACACTTACCGCGATGACCACGGTTCTCGGCCTTGCCGTCGCCGCGCCGGCGATGGCACAGGATCTGCGAGAGATCACCGTGCTGACGCCATTGCCGCGCCACACCGCCTGGTATCCACTTCTGGTCGGCGAGGCGTTGGGATACTTCGAGGACGAGGGGATCACCGTCGAACTCGTCGACGGCGGCGACCTGCCCGCGACCGCGTTCCTCGAGAACGGTCAGGTGCAGATGGCCTCGCTCGACCCTGCGCAGGCGATCATCGCCAATGAGCGCGGCTTCGACTTCGATGTCGTCTACGAGGTCATGCATGGCGCGGTCGAGGGCATCTACGTCCTCGGTGACAACCCCGCGACGAGCCTCGCCGATCTGTCGGGGACAACGATCGGTATCGTCGGAGAGAGCGACCGCGGGCTCCTTCTCGCGGCACTCGGCCACGCTGGCCTTACGGCGGACGACGTCACCATCGCCGTCCTTGGCGGCAGCGCGCCGATGCTGGCCAATTCGCTCGACACCGGACAGGTGAGCGCGATCGTAGGGGCAATTTCGGACTTCGTCGCCCTTCGCTCGCAGGGGGTCGAGGTCAAGAATCTGCTGCCCGACGAGATGGGCGACCAGCCGGCGAACAACTTCACCATCCGGGCCGACACCATCGGGGGCGACGACGAAGAGATGATCCAGGGCTTCCTGCGGGCCTGGGCCAAGTCGTCCTATGCGGGTCTCGTCGATCTGGATGCTACCCGGGCCATCGCGATGGAGGCCGATCCCGAGAACTGGATCGACGAAGACCTTGGCACCATCTTCCTTCAGGCAGCGCAGGATCTGCACCGCCCCGAAGGAGAGGTGTTCGGCGACCTGCGCACGGAGGTCTGGGCCTCGGTCATCGCAGAGATGGCAGACGTCGGGCTGCTCGAAAACGAGATCTCGCCCGAGGACATCCTGAACGACCATTATCTCGAGGCCGCCAACGCCTTTGACCGTGCCGAGGTCGAGGCCGATATCGAAGCGTGGATTGCCGCCAATATGTGACGGCACGAGCCGGTCCGACGTCAGGTCGGACCGGCATTTTCCGCCGTTCGTCCGGATCGACAGACCTTTTCAGATGGATACTCCTCGCCCATGGCCGAACGCACGCCCCCCCCTTCTGCCGGTCCGAACGGCGCCGCGACGGTCGACCCCAGGATCGTCTCGGCCGCCGCCCACTGGTCGCACCGGTTCATCTCGAACGGTGTGCCTCTGGCGGACTTTCAGGATGTGACCGGCACGATCACCCGCTGGGACGACTGGTGCAGCGCCTGGTCGGTCCGCGGCGATGTCCATCGTGCGCTTGGCGACGCCGCGCTCGATGGCGGTCATCGACTGAGTGCGGGAGAGCACTATTCCACCGCCGCCGTCTGCTATCATTTCGGCAAGTTCCTGTTCGTCCACGACCGCGACCAGATGCGTGCAGCAGGCACGCGCGCGGTGGATGCGCGGCAGAGGGCGCTGGCGCTTATCGATCCTCCGGGAGAGCGGCTCGAGGTTGCATGGAACGGCCATGTGCTGCCCGGCATTCTGCGTAAGCCCGCTCGCGTGAGCCGTCCGCCGGTGGTCATCATGGTGATGGGGCTCGACAGCGCCAAGGAAGAGATGGCGACCAACGAGGCGGTGTTCCTGAACCGGGGTCTCGCCACGTTCAGCTTCGATGGGCCGGGGCAGGGCGAGGCGGAATACGACCTGCCGATCCATCCCGCCTATGAGGAACCGGTCGCCGCGGTGGTCGATCACCTTGCGCTGCGCACCGATATCGACGGCGACCGCATGGCGGTCTGGGGCGTGAGCCTCGGCGGCTATTACGCGCCGCGCGCCGCGGCCTTCGTCGACCGCCTTCGGGCCTGCGTCTCGCTGACCGGACCGTTCGATTTCGCCGAGGCTTTCGACCGAGCGCCGCCACTGACACGTCAGGCCTTCATCGCGCGCAGCTTTGCACCGGACGCCGACGCCGCGCGCGTGGTCGCCGCCCGGATGACCCTCGAGGGCGTCGCCGGGCGAATCCGCTGTCCGATCTACATCGTCGGCGCGGCGCTCGACCGGGTTTTGCCGCCGGACCACGCGGCCCGGCTCGCCGAGTCAACAGGCGATAGAGCCATTCTGAACATTATCGAGGACGGCACGCACGTTGCCAACAACCGTCCATACAAATATCGCACACAGGTCGGGGACTGGCTCGCCGAGGTGTTGCGTCGCTGATCCGGACCCAGAAACAACTCACAGACCAAGGAGCCGCCCATGTCACGCGCCCTCACCCCGAATATCCTGACGCCGCAGGACCTGGAGCCGAACTGGACGTGGGAGGGGCGCCTGCCCGCCTGGGGCCACACCTCTGTCGATTTCGAGCGTCGGGTGGACCACGACCGGTTGCGGCGGTACCGCCTCGCGCGGACGCATCAGGCGCTGAAGGCGTCCGATTGCGGGACGCTGCTGCTCTTCGACGTGAACAACATCCGCTATGTCAGTGCGACGAAGATCGGCGAGTGGGAGCGGGACAAGATGTGCCGCTTTGCCCTGCTGACCGGGGACGACGCGCCCTATGTCTGGGACTTCGGCTCTGCCGCGGTGCACCACAAGAAATACGCCGACTGGCTGATCCCCGATCACTGCCGCGCCGGCGTGGTGGGGATGCGCGGCACGATCCCGCCGAGTTTCGGCCTGATGAAAAAATATGCCGAGGAGATCGCGGGCCTGATCGAGGACGCGGGCATGAAGGGGATGCCGGTCGGCGTCGACTATGCCGAGACGGCGATGTTCCATGCCTTGCAGGAGGCGGGCCTGAATATAGTCGATGGTCAGCAGATCATGCTGAGCGCACGCGAGATCAAGAACTGGGACGAGATCCAGTTGCTGACGCAGGCCGCGTCCATGGTCGATGGCGTCTATCACATGATCTACGAAGAGCTGAAACCCGGCATCCGCGAGAACGACATCGTCGCGATGTCCAACAAGATGCTCTACGAGATGGGCAGCGACGACGTCGAGGCGATCAATGCCATTTCGGGCGAGCGCTGCAATCCGCATCCGCACAATTTCACCGACCGCTACTTCCGTCCCGGCGATCAGGCGTTCTTTGACATTCTCCAGTCATATCAGGGTTATCGGACCTGCTATTACCGCACGTTCAACATCGGCCGTGCCACACCCGCGCAGAACGACGCCTATGTGAAGGCGCGCGAGTGGATCGACGCCTCCATTGCGCTCATCAAGCCGGGGGTGAGCACGGATACGGTCGCCAAAGTCTGGCCCACCGCCGAATCGCTGGGCTTTCCCGATGAACTGTCGGCTTTCGGGCTGCAATTCGGCCACGGCCTCGGCCTCGCGCTGCACGAACGCCCGATCATCAGCCGCGCGGTCAGCCTCGAGAACCCGATGGAGATCAAGACCGGCATGGTCTTTGCGCTCGAGACCTACTGCCCTGCCGCCGACGGCTATTCCGCGGCGCGGATCGAGGAAGAGGTGGTGGTTACGGATACCGGATGCGAGGTGATCTCGCTGTTCCCGGCAGAGGAACTGCCGATCGCCAACCGGTATTGAGCGGGGCCGCCGGGGGAGCCTCCGGCGGGGATACTTGAAGCCAGAAGAACGGAAAGGCGTGCGCCATGTCCAAGACGTCGAACACCGAGAGTTATCTACAGATATATCGCCAGATGGTGCGGATTCGCGCTTTCGAGGATCAGGCGAACCAGCTCTACCTGTCCGCCAAGATGCCCGGTCTGACGCATATGTATTCCGGACAGGAGGCGGTGGCCGTCGGCATCTGCGAGGCGCTGCGGACCACCGACAAGATCACCTCGACGCACCGCGGTCACGGGCATTGCGTCGCCAAGGGCGCCGACTTCAAGCGGATGTTCTGCGAACTTCTGGGCAAGGAGGAGGGCTATTGCCGGGGCAAGGGCGGGTCGATGCACATCGCCGATCAGTCGAACGGAAACCTCGGCGCCAACGCCATCGTCGGCGGCTCGATGGGCATTGCCACCGGCTCGGCGCTGTCGGCCAAGCGGCTGGGGCGGGACGACGTCACGGTCTGCTTCTTCGGTGACGGTGCGACGGCGCAAGGGCTGATGTACGAGGTGATGAACATGGCGGCGCTGTGGAAGCTGCCGGTGATCTATGCCTGCGAGAACAACGGTTACTCCGAATATACCAAGACGGAAGAGATCGCTGCGGGCAGCATCACCGCGCGGGCCGAGGCGTTCGGGATCGAGGCGTTCGGGGTAGACGGTCAGGATGTGCTGGCCGTCAACGAACTGGCGGCCAAGTTGGTCGAACGCTGCCGCAAGGGCGAGGGGCCGTTCTTCGTCGAACTCGAGACCTATCGCTATCACGGGCACCACGTCGGCGACATCAACCGCGAATATTACCGCACCAAGGACGAAGAGAAGTCCTGGCACGCGGACCGCGACCCGATCACCAACTTCGGCAAGTGGTTGATGGATCAGGGCGTGGCGAGCGCCGACGATCTGGCGGATATCGGTGAGGGCGTGAAGGCAGACGCCGAGGAGGCCGTGAAATACGCGCTCGACGCCGACTACCCGGACGCTTCCGAGGTCGACATGCACGTCTTTACCGACGTGCGCCACGCGCTCGCCTGAGGGGAGAACGACATGCGACAGATCACGCTATCCAAGGCTGTCAACGAGGCCATCGCCGAGGAGATGCGGCGCGACGACACCGTGTTCCTGATCGGCGAAGATGTGGCCGAGGCAGGCACGCCGTTCAAGATCACCGCCGGATTGGTCGAGGAATTCGGCACCGACCGTGTCATCGACACGCCGATTGCCGAACCGGGGTTCATGGGCATCGCGGTGGGTGCGGCGATGACCGGCTCTCGCCCGATCGTGGATCTCATGTTCGGCGATTTCCTGTTCCTCGTCATGGACCAGCTCTGCAATCAGGCGGCCAAGACGCACTATATGTCGGGCGGCAAGCTGTCGGTGCCGCTGGTCTTGCGCACCAACATGGGGGCGACGCGACGCTCGGCGGCGCAGCACAGCCAGTCGCTGCATGCGCTGGTGGCACATATTCCGGGCCTGAAGGTGGCGATGCCGTCTAGCGCTTACGAGGCCAAGGGCCTGCTCAAGACCGCGATCCGGGACGACAACCCGGTCGTGATCTTCGAGGACAAGCTGATGTATCAGGACAAGGCGGACGTGCCGGAGGAGGAATACCTCATCCCCTTCGGCGTCGCGAACGTGAAGCGCAAGGGCACCGACATCACCTTCGTCGGCACCTCGTCGATGGTGCAGGTGGCCGAGAAGGCCGCGGAGATTCTGGCGAAAGAAGGCATCGAGGCCGAGGTGATCGATCCGCGGACCATCGTGCCGCTGGACATGGCGACGATCAACGCCTCGGTCCGCAAGACGAGCCGCTGCATCGTCATCGACGAAGGCCACCAGAGCTTCGGTGTCACCTCTGAAATTGCGGCGCGGATCATGGAGCAATCGTTTTACCACCTCGACGGGCCGGTGATCCGCATGGGTGCGATGGATGTGCCGATCCCGTTCTCACCCGCGCTCGAGGATTTAACCGTTCCGACGCCCGAACGGGTCGCCGACGTTGCCCGCAGGCTGATGAAGGGGGCCATGCACGATGCCGCATGAGGTCATCATGCCCGCTCTCGGCATGACGCAGGACACCGGCAAGCTCGTGGCTTGGATGAAACAACCGGGCGATGCCGTTGCCGTTGGCGACGTGCTGTTCGAGGTCGAGACGGACAAATCCGTGGCCGAGGTCGAGGCGCAACAGGACGGGTTCCTGACGGATGTGAGTGCGGCCGACGGCGAGGACGTGCCCGTGGGGCAGGTCATCGCGATGATATCGGAAACGGCCGAAGACGGTGCGGCCCCCGCTGCAAAATCGGTCGCCCCCGGCGGCAAGGCAGAGCCCGCGCTCGAGCGCGACGCAAGACCGGCGTCCGCCCCCGGCCCCGAACCGCGCGCGGCGGCCCCCCGGCCCCCGACGCCGGTCCCGAATTCTGCCCCCGCGACCGGCGCCCGAATCCTCGCGTCTCCCAAGGCACGCCGTCTGGCCGCTGAGGATGGCCTCGACCTCGCCCGTCTGGCGCAGGCGGGTCATCCACAGCCCTACCACGTCACCGATCTGGAGGTGCTGCGAACACTGCCCACCGGTCGCAATTCGCCGGACCCCATGGCGGCGACAGGCACGCAAGTTATCGCGCCGCAGTCGCTCGCCTGCCAGATCGCCGCGCGCGTCCCGCGATCCGGGGTATCCGACTTCCTCGACTGGATGGATCGTGACGGCGGCGTCGTTCTGCCACCCGCGCACCTTTTCGTCAGCTTTGCCGCGCGGACGCTGCGCGCCGCCACGGGGGTCGACGGGCCGCTGACCGTCGCGCTCGTGCCACTGAGCGGGGCCTCGGCCACCTACGCGGACCCTGACCGGTGCCGCCTGTCGGCCCTGCGAGAGACCGACGCGGTCCCGGACCTCACCGTCCGCGACCTCACGGCCAGCCGCCTCACCGGCTTGCGGCTGACGGCGACCGGCACGCCGACCCTGTCGATCGCCGAGGTGGGCGACGACTATACCCTCACCCTCGACTTCACCGACGCGCAACTGCCCGAGGACCGCGCCATTGCGATGATGAAAAATCTGGCCAATCGCCTCGCCACCCCGCTGCTCTCCGTGCTCTGAAGGACCCTCTCCCATGCCTCAAGTGATACCGGACCACATTGACCTCTATATCGATGGGGGGTTTTGCGCAGCGGCGAATGGCGCGCGGTTCGATGTCATCAATCCCGCGACCGAGGAGATCCTTGCCTCCGTGGCCTCCGCCGACATCGCCGACGCGGACGCTGCCCTCGACGCCGCAGAGGTCGCGATGGCGAAATGGGCCGCGCAGACGCCGCGCCACCGCTCGGAAGTGCTGCGCAAGGCGTGGGAACTGATGACCGCCCGGCTGCCGGAGTTTGCGCGTCTCATCACGGCAGAGAACGGCAAGGCCCGTGCCGACGCCATGGGCGAAGCCACCTATGCCGCCGAATTCTTTCGCTGGTTCGCCGAAGAGGCCGTGCGGGCGGACGGAATGATTACCCACGCGCCCGCGTCGGGCGCGCGGATCATCGTGCAGCACAAACCGGCAGGCATCGCCGTCCTCGTGACGCCGTGGAACTATCCCGCCGCCATGGGCACCCGAAAGATCGCTCCGGCATTGGCGGCCGGATGCGCGGTCATCGTCAAACCGGCCTCTGAAACGCCGCTGACGATGCTGGCGCTGATGCCGTTGCTGGCTGAGGCGGGCGTGCCGCCGGGTCTCGTCAACGTGCTGCCCTCGCGGCGCTCGGGCGCGCTGGTCGACCACATGCTGCACGATCCCCGTGTGCGTGTGATCTCGTTCACCGGCTCTACTGGGGTGGGCCGCAAGCTGCTGCATTCCGCTGCCGATCAGGTTCTGAAACCGGCGATGGAACTGGGCGGCAACGCGCCGCTGATCGTGTTCGAGGACGCCGATATCGGTGTCGCCGTTGCAGGCGCAATGCAGGCCAAGATGCGAAACCTCGGCGAGGCCTGCACGGCAGCGAACCGGATCTACGTCCACGAAGTCATCGCCGAAGAGTTCACCGGAAAGTTCACCCAAGCGATGGCCGCGCTCAAGATGGGTGACGGCACGCAGGACGACGTCGACGTCGGCCCGCTGGTCAATGCCGACACGCGCAACAAGGTCGCGGCCTTCGTCGCCGACGCCGTTGCCAAGGGCGCGAAGGTCGAGTTGGGCGGCGAGACCCCACAAGGTCGCGGCTTCTTCTATCCGCCCACCGTGCTATCGAACGTCGCCGAAGACTCTGACTGCGTCCACGACGAGATCTTCGGACCCGTTGCCGCGATCCAGACCTTCACCGACCAGGACGACGTCATCGCCCGCGCCAACGCCACCGAATACGGCCTCGTCGCCTACGTCTTCTCGGAAGACATGAAACGTGCCCTTCAGGTCTGCGAACGTCTTGATTACGGCATGGTCGGCCTCAACCGGGGCCTCGTCTCGGACCCCGCCGCCCCGTTCGGGGGAACCAAGCAATCGGGCCTCGGGCGCGAAGGCGGGCACGAGGGAATGCTCGAATTCATGGAAACGCAGTATATCTCGGCAAGCTGGTGAGCGGCGCTCGCTGATCGACCGCGAACGCCCGAGGCGGGTTTGCTGTGCAATTAATCTGGCAATTCGGGCCGCCTTATCCTATCAATGGGGATCGAAACCGCGGTTTATGACGAGATAGGTGGACATGGCTGAGCGGAAGGGCCGGGCCGTGACCCTCAAGGATATCGCGAGGGAGACGGATGTCCATGTCTCGACGGTGTCCCGGGCCCTCAACCCGAAGGCGCGTGAGACACTGACGACCGAAGTGGTGGACAGGATCACGAAGGCCGCAACGCGGCTGGGATATCGTCCCAACCGGCTGGCGGCGGGTCTGCGCACGCGACGGACCAAGACCGTCGGATTGATCATTCCCGACCTGACCAACCCCCTTTTTCCGCCTATCGTGCGGGGGATCGAAAGTACACTCGAGCCGTTGGGATATGTGTCGATCATCGTGAATACCGATGGACGGCGGGATCGGGAACGGTCGCAGATGCAGGTTCTTCTGGAGCACGGTGTCGACGGCATCATCCACGCCGCAGTCGAGCGTAACGATCCGTCCTTCAGCCAGTTTCGGCAGCAGAACGTGCCGATCGTGACCGTGAACAGGGGCCTTGATTTCGACGATACGCCGGCGGTGATCAACGACGATGCGGCAGGAATTGCCGCCATGTTCAATCTCTTGTTCGAAGCCGGCCACCGGCGGATCGCCCATATCGCCGGCCCTCAGCAGATATCGACCGGCGTCGACCGGCTCCTGGCATTCCGTGAGGTTGCCGCAACTGTCGGTCTGGTCATCCCGGAACATTATATCGCCCGATCCGACAAATATAACGTGCCCGAGGGGTATCGTTGTGCGGACGGTCTGCTGTCGCTCGCCCGTCCGCCAACGGCAATCCTCGCGGCGAACGACGGTCTTGCGATCGGGGCGCTCAAGGCGATTGCCGACCATGGATTGAAATGCCCCGACGATTGTTCCGTGACCGGTTTCAACGATGCCGACTATCTGTCGCTGGTGCCACCCGGACTGACGACCGTCGGTGTCGATAAGGGGGGGATCGGTCGCGTATGCGCGTCCCTCCTGATCGAAATGATCGAGCATCCCGAAACGTCTATCCCCCGGCGCACGATCCATCCGATCGACGCGGTCATCCGGGGCAGCATCGCACCGCCCCCGCACGAGGCCGGATCGTCCGACCGGTTTCCGTCAGGCGAGTGACAGCAGGCTCTCTGGCGTTCCCGGCGCTCAGCCGCGCCTTGTCCTGCGTTCGACAGGGACAGGGCTTCCAGCCAGGCGACGCCTGCCTTCGACGAGACATAGGGGTAATCCACCGCGAACAGGATGCGATCGATCCCCAGTTCGTCGATGCAGCACTGCAACGCACTGTCCGAAAAGAAACCGCTCGTCGTGACCCAGAAGTTGTTGCGAAACACCTCGCCGAAGTTGCTGGGTCTGTTTCCCGGTCGCGAGAACGCTTCTTCCATTCGGGCCAACTGAAACGGGATGGACTCGCCCAGATGCCCCAGGACGATCCTCAGGTCGGGATATTCGTCGAAGAGTCCGCTCAGGATGAGGCGGACGGCCTGCGTGCCGGCCTCGACGCCAAACCCCCAGCCGGCACGCGTCAGGGCAGGGTGCGTCTCGTGATAGGGCGCATAGTAGCGGTCGGTTACGACGGCGTCCGGCAGTCCGGGGTGCACATAGATCGGCACGCCCAGTTCCGCCGCCGCCGCGAATATCGGTCGAAAGCGCGGCAGGTCGAGGAACGCGCCGTGGTCGAGGCCGTGGATCATGGCGCCTTTGAGCCCCAGGTCGTGCACCGCACGACGCAGTTCGTCCGCCGCCGCATCCGGCAGGTTCGTGGGCAGCATCGCGAAACCATCGAACCGGTCCGGCGCCTTTGCAATGACGGTCGCCAGCGCGTCGTTCACATTTCGGCATGCCGCGACCGCAACGTTGTCAGCAAGGCGCTGGCTGCCGGGGGACTGGTGCGACAGAACCTGCTTGCGGATACCTGACGCGTCCATTTCGGCGATGCGGGCATCGAAGAAATCAAACAGTTTGTCTGCGATAGCGGGAGGCGGCATGGCCCCCTTGTCAAGGTGGCGGGCCAGTGTGTCGTCCATGAAATGTTCTTCGATGGCGATGATCTCGGGAATGTCGCGCGCGGTCATGGTTCTGGACTTTCGGCTATGGGGTGGTGAAATGGCGGCAGTTCGGTGCAATAGTTTTCAGATATACACGCTCACGAGGGTCTTTTCTGAAAGCGACGTTGCCCACGCCCGCGTTTGTCGCGCCGCAGATTATCCGATGGCGGCTGCTCTGACGTCGTCCGTCACGAAAGACTCGAACCGGGCAAAGTTGTCGATGAACATGCCGACCAGCTTGCGGGCCTGCGCATCGTAGGCCCAGGGGTCTGACCAAGTGCGTCGCGGGTCGAGAAGTAGCGGATCGATACCGTCCACCGAGGTCGGCACATCGAAGCCGAAGTTGCCGTCCCGCCGGAACTCCGTCTGTGCGAGGGATCCGTCGAGGACTTTGGACAGGAGCAGTCTGGTCGCCTTGATCGGCATCCGCTTGCCGGTGCCATAGGCACCGCCCGTCCACCCGGTATTGACGATCCAGCAGGCTACGCCGTGTGCTTCGATCTTGTCCTTGAGCAGATTGCCATAGACCTCGGGTCGCCGCGGGGTGAACGGCGCGCCGAAACAGGTCGAGAACGTCGGCTCGGGCTGCGTCACGCCGCGTTCCGTTCCCGCCACCTTGGACGTAAAGCCCGATAGGAAATGATAAATGGCCTGCGCCGATGTCAGTCGCGCGATCGGCGGCAGGACACCGAAGGCATCGCATGTCAGCATGACGATGTTCTTTGGATGACCGCCGAGCGCAGTCTCGGATGCGTTTGAAATATAGTGCATAGGATAGGCGCACCGCATGTTCGCCGTCAGGCTGTCGTCCTCGAAGTCCAGTTCCTTGGTTTCGGGGTCGTAGACCATGTTCTCGATCACCGTCGCGAATTTCGATGTCGTCGCAAAGATCTCCGGCTCGGCCTCTGCGGACAGCGAAATGGTCTTGGCGTAGCACCCGCCCTCGAAGTTGAAGAGACCGCTGTCGGACCAGCCGTGCTCGTCGTCGCCGATGAGGACGCGATCGGGGTCCGACGACAGGGTCGTCTTGCCGGTCCCGGACAGGCCGAAGAAGATCGCGGAGTCGGCCGGATTTCCCGGGGCGTGACTGGCCGAACAATGCATCGGCATGACCTGTCGGTCGGGCAACAGATAGTTCAGGAGTGTAAAGACCGTCTTCTTGTTCTCGCCGGCATATTCGGTGCCGCCGATCAGAACCAGTTTCGTGTCGAAATCGATGGCGATCACCGTATCGGTCCGGCACCCGTGTCGTTCGGGATCCGCCTTGAACGACGGGCAATTGACGATCGTGAATTCGGGGACGAAATCGTCCAGCTCCACACGGCTTGGGCGGCGCAGGAGGTGCCGGATGAAAAGCCCATGCCATGCAAGTTCCGTAACGAGGCGAACATTCAACCGGTATGTCGGATCGGCTCCGGCGTATAGATCCTGGACATAGCAGGTGCCGCCCACCATGTGCGCTAACATATCTTCGTGCAATCGGGCGAAGGCACCGGGAGACATTGCGGCATTGTTTTCCCACCAGATTGCGGCATTGGTCGACTCCGACCGAACGATATGCTTGTCCTTCGGGGACCGGCCCGTGAACTTGCCCGTCGAAACAAGCAAGGTTCCGCCCAAACCGATTTCGCCTTCTCCGTTCCGGATCGCATGACGCAACAAATCGGGTTCCGTAAGGTTATAGAATACGTCCCCCAGATCACGAAAACCCTGATCATGCAGCCTGATACCCGGATTCACCCGTCCATTCGCCATGTCTTGCCTTTCGTTCACCATCGAGGGATGTCGACCGCCACTATCGGCACGTTCTTCGGCGTGAACAATCTAAGACGGAATGTTTACGCAAACATCGCGTTGCGCGGAGTCTTCCGGTATCCGATTGCAGATTTTCGAGAGCGGACCGCGTGGACGGATCCGGTCGACCGCGATACCAATCGACGTCCTTCGGCCGAAATCTCACATCAAGACTGCTATGCATTGAATTTCGATCAGCATCGCAGGATCGGCAAAGCCAGTGACCGTAACCACGGCACTTGCCGGAAAATCGTCGCCAAAGTTCTCTGCGCGTATTTCCGTCATCCGAGTCGCGAAACGGACGTCCGTCAAGAAGACGGTCATCGTCACGATGTCGCGGAGTGCCGCGCCCGATGTCCCCAGCGTTCGATCGAGGTTTCGAAAGGTCTGTCGGCATTGTGCTTCGAAATCCCCTTTCAGACTCTCGCCATCGTCGGATTTATGGCCGCCATGACCCGCCACCCAAATGGTCTTTTTGGCGTCGGTCGTAATGACGGCAGGCGAGAATGCTCTTCCTTGCTGCCAATCGCCCTTGATGAATGACTTGACCACTGATTCCCCCCCAACGAGATTTTTATCGACATCGCTTTCGTGCAATCCAAGCCCGGGACGTAACGACTTCTACGAACAGCGGCACGCAATCGATTGCATTAGTCTTGGTCATCCGTCTGGTCGATGCAAGCCCAAACGCGCGTTCAGGACGCTGGAACCCGAAGCGCGTGCGAGCCCAAGCTCCGGACCCGTCCGACTGCGCTTCGCGCGACGCGACAGCGAAGCCTTTGTGCCCACCTCAGGCATATTCCGCGGTGGCCGCCTTGGCCTTGAAGTCATCGAAGATTCGCCGACCGGAGGTGGCCAATTGCTCTTGCAGGTCGGCGATGTCGTCCCGCAACATCTGCCCGCCTTGCTTCCGGATCTGGCCGTCCACGATCACGGAGTCGACGTTTCCGGGATGGGCAAAGCCCAGAACCGCATTGTACGGGTCGAAAGCGCCTGACTGGTTGAGGTCGTCTGCACGGATCAGGATGATATCTGCCTGTTTTCCGACGGTCAGCGTTCCGATCCGATCCTCGAGACGCATCGCCCGCGCCCCCTCGATGGTCGCCCAGCCCAGCGCTTCGCGAACCGTCAATGGGATCGGATGCGGTCGCTCGCCGGTTTCGGCCTTCATCCGCGCGCTGGTCAGATGGCGCTCGGCCTGAAGGGTCGTTCGCATACAGGCCAGCATGTCGAGCGCATAGGCGCTTTCGATGTCCGTCCCGATCGAGAACGGGATCCCGCGGGTATGAAGGCGACCGCTCAGCATGTCACCGTAGCAGATCTGCATCTCGATTTCGGCAGTGACCGTGAACGTGGCGCCGTTGTCGACCAGAATATCGAGATCGCGGTCGGTCAGTTCGTTGCCGTGCACCACGTTCAGACGCCGGTCGATCAGGCCCGCCGCGGCCGCGCTGGCGTAGCCAGCAGGCGCCGACATCTTCGCCATGGAGTGATGCAGGGACACGAGGAGGTCATGCTCTTTGGCGAGGCGCAGGTCGGTCAGGGTGACGTCCTCGGTCGACATTTGTGGGCCGAGGATCGCGAGACCCATGGTCACCAGCGCGTCATCGTTTGCCAGACGTCCCTTACGCAGTCGTGCCACTTCGCCGTGCGACATCGGCACCTCGGAGAAATGCTTCTGTCCCGGCTTTGGATCCGGCTTGGCCGAGCCGTGCAGAAAGGTCGCGCGGATACCGGCGCCTTCGAGACCGTCGATGGCGACGTCGGAATGATCAGGCGTGGGATTGTTGTGATGCCAGTCGACCATGGTGGTGACACCGTTGTTGAGCTGGTTGATCGCGCCCAGAAGATTTGCGATGCGAATATCGTCGGAAGTAAAGAAGTTCGCCAGACCTGCGTGCATCGCGCGGAAGTAGTTCGTGCCGGTCCAGTCGGTCGCAAGGCCGCGCAGGCCGGTTTGCCAAGTGTGAATGTGGGCATTCACCAGCCCCGGCATCACGATCATGTTGCCAGCGTCGATTACCGTTTCGGCACCCTCGGCATCGAGATCAGTGCCGATGGCCGAGATCATGCCGTCTTCGATCATCAGGTCCGCATGGAGCGGGTTGCTGCCAGACTCGAGCGTCAGCAGGGTTCCGTTTCGGATCAGGATCTTGGACATGAGCATTTCCTTTGCGGGGGGCGATGTAATTGTCAGAGCAGCGCCGTGGTCAGCCACGGCATGAGGATGAGCGTTATCGTCAGCAGAGCCATCACGGCAGCCAACGGGGCAGCGGCGGCGAAGATCTCGCCCAGCGTCGCGAAGCCTTCGGGGAGCGATGCCTTGACGACATAGATGCTCAGTCCGAAGGGCGGAGTCAGCAGCCCGATCTCGATCGCGATGACGGTGATGATGCCGAACCAGATCGGGTCGCCGCCAAGGGACGTGATGACTGGCAGGGCGATGGGCAGCATGATCAGCATGATGGATACGGAATCGAGGATCATGCCGAGCAGCACGACGATTCCGACGTAGAGCAGGACGAAGCCGATCAATGTCAGTTGAGAACGGCGGCGCAAAAGTCTGCCACTGTAGCGGCGGGATGAGTTTGCTGCGGGCGGCGTGAAAGTTGTCCACCTTTACCCTTTCTGGCGACAGGGAGGGTGGGAGGATTTTCACCGTGGACTTGTATCGGAAGGTGCGACTGGCCTGTGCTGAGGGCATGAGCCAGCGCGAGGCAGCGCGTCATTTCAACATCTCGCGCGACAGCGTTGGCAAGATGATGGCGTTCTCGGTTCCGCCCGGCTATCGGCGGACGGCCCCGGTCAAGCGGCCAAAGCTGGATGCCTTCACCGGGATCATCGACGGCTGGCTGGAGGGAGATCGCGAGGTCCATCGCAAACAGCGACACACGGCGCAGCGCGTATTCGAGCGGCTGCGCGACGAGCAAGGGTTCACCGGCGGCTATACGATCGTGAAGGACTACATGCGGGAGCGCGAACGGCGCGGCCGAGATGTTCGTGCCCTTGGCGCATCCACCCGGACATGCCCAAGCCGACTTCGGCGAAGCGGTAGTCATCATAGGCGGCGTCGAGCAGAAGGCGCATTTCTTCGTCATGGTCGCCATTGGAGCGCCATTGGTCCGAGCGACAATGGCGACGCCGCACAGCGATGCCTGTTACGTCCGGGTTTATCCGGCGGCGACAGCGGAAGCCTGGGTGGATGGCCACGTTCACGCCTTCGCGTTCTTCGGCAAGGTGCCCGCGTCGGTCCTATACGACAACGACCGCTGCCTGGTGGCGAAGATCCTGCCGCCCTCCCGGCAGATTGCTTCGCAATCGCCTGCCGGGCAATGGATGGAACGCGTCAGCGGGCGACGCTGTTCAGCGCGTTCCTGTCGCACTACCTGTTCCGCGACCGCTATGGCCGCCCCGGCAAGGGCAACGACAAGGGCAATGCGGAGGGATTGGTCGGCTATTCCCGCCGCAACTTCATGGTGCCGATCCCGCGGTTTGCGACCTGGGACGCGTTCAACGCCTACCTGGAGGATCAGTGCCACAGGCGCCAAGCGGATGTCCTGCGCGGCCAATCCGAGACGATCGGTCAACGGCTGGCGCGGGATATGACTGCGATGTCCGACTTTCCGGCGGCGCCGTTCGATGCCTGCGATCAGACTACGGGGCGGGTCAGCTCTCAGGCATTGATGCGCTGCAAGACCAACGATTACTCGGTCCCCGGTCGCTTATGGCCACCGCGATGTCTGGATCAGAGGATAGGTCGGCGAGGTCGTGATCGGCTGCGGTGGCGAGAGTGAGCCACGAGGTCGCCACCGGTTCGAGACCCGTGGCAAACGCGCGCCATCCCCGCTGCTACGACCGCGAGGACATGGTCTTCGATCCGGTGCATTACCCCTACCTGCCGCGTGCGGATGTCGCGACCACGTCCGTGGCCAGCTACATGTCCCTGCTGTCGGGAGAAGCAGCATGACCGTGCCGTCACAGGTGACGACCTGGCGGCGTCTGCACCGTGAGGGGAAGTTGGTCCCGATCACGGCCTCGCCAATGTTCGTGCCGCTGATGCTGGAAGATCCTGAGACTGGGTTTTCCCAAGGTGCGCCTGAACCAGCTGCCGACCCGGAACCGGGGCTTTCGGAACGGATCGAGATCGAGGTCGGCGGTGGTCTGCCGACCGAGGCCACCATCGCCCACGTCCTCGTCTCGAAGTATTCTGAGCATCTTCCCCTGTATCGCCAGGCGCAGGTCATGGCGCGGCACGGGCTGTCCATCGATCGCTCCACGCTGGCCGACTGGGTCGGCCGCGCCGCTTTCCACCTCGCCCCGGTGGTGGAGCGGATGGCCGAGTTGCTGAAACACTCCAGCAAGCTGTTCATGGATGAAACGACGGCCCCGGTGCTCGATCCGGGCCG
The DNA here is from genome assembly GCA_963789535.1 of uncultured Alphaproteobacteria bacterium. Classification (GTDB taxonomy): domain Bacteria; phylum Pseudomonadota; class Alphaproteobacteria; order Rhodobacterales; family Rhodobacteraceae; genus CAVXHQ01. The sequence goes on from CAWBKU010000005.1 coordinate 416,722, forward strand.
GGGCAGAACCAAGACCGGTTACCTCTGGGCGATGCTGCGGGACGACCGACCGTGGGGTGGGGGCGACCCGCCCGGCGTAGTCTTTACCTACGCACCGGGCCGCGGCGGTGCCCATGCGGAACGAATGCTGGAAGGGTTCGAGGGTGTGCTCCAGGTCGACGGCTACGGCGGCTACAACCGATTGGCCGATGATCGGCGCGAGCGTGGAGCGCCGCTCAGGCTCGCCTATTGCTGGGCCCATGCCCGCCGCGAAATCATCAAGGCCACGCCGAAGGCGGGATCGCCGATCGCCGAGGAGACCCTGAAGCGCATCGCGGCACTCTACGGCATTGAGAAGGAGATCCGTGGCCTCGATCCCGAAAAGCGCCGGGCCGTGCGCCAGGATCGGTCTGTGCCGCTGCTCGACGATCTCGAGGCCTGGCTTCGAGCCCAGGCCGCGCGACTGTCGCGCAAGTCCGAGATGGGCAAGGCGTTGGCCTACATCCTGACCCGCTGGAAAGGGCTGACCCTCTTTTGCGCAGACGGCCAGGTTGAGATGGACAGCAACCTCGTCGAGAACCAGATCCGGCCGCTGGCCCTTAGTCGCAAGAACGCCCTGTTCGCCGGCCACGATGAAGGCGCGCAGAACTGGGCCCGGATCGCCTCGCTCATCGCCACCTGCAAGATGAAAGGCGTCGAGCCCTTCGCCTACCTGCGTGCCACCCTCCAATCCATCGCCGCGGGGCATCCCCACGCCGACCTAGACGACCTCCTGCCGTGTGCCTTCCACAAGACCGCAGTCAAAGCCGCAGCTTAAACGTAACTGTCCGGGCTCGCTGCTCTGACGGCGGCGTCTGCCCGTCGATAGTGTCCACTAAGGGATAGTGGACATTATCGGGGTCGTAGGGTGTCGAAGCGGCGCAAGCGCAGGATCTGGAGCGACGACGAGAAGCGGGCGATCTGCGAGCAGACGCGGGTGGCGGGCGTGTCGGTCAGCCAGGTCGCGCGGCGCTACGACGTCAATGCGAACTTGGTTTTCACGTGGCTGCGCGATGCACGATTTGCCGCTGTCGGCACTGTAGCCGACGAGCCCGCGGTCGAGCCGCATGGCTTCCTGCCGGTTCAGATCGTCAATCAGCCACAAAGCGAAGATCTGGCGTCAGTGTCCGATCCGACGCCTGCGCCTGGCACGATCGAGATCGACGTCGCGGGCGGCCATCGGCTGCGGATCGTCGGGACTTACGACCCCGAGGCGCTGGCCCGGCTGATCCGGGGTCTGTCGGGATGATCCCCGTTCCGTCGAACACGCGGGTCTGGCTGGCGGCGGGGGTGACCGACATGCGGCGCGGGTTCACGACGCTGGCCGCGCAGGCGGAGGAGACGCTGAAGCTGGATCCGTTCGTGGGCCACATGTTCGTCTTCCGGGGGCGGCGCGGCGATCTGGTCAAGATCATCTGGTGGGACGGCCAGGGCGCATGCCTGTTCTCCAAGCGCCTGGAGACGGGCCGGTTCGTCTGGCCGTCGGCGAAGGAGGGCAAGATCTCTCTGACGGCGGCGCAGTTGGCGATGCTCCTGGAGGGCATCGACTGGCGACAGCCGCAGCGCAGCTGGAAGCCGCTCAGAGCGGGATAATCTGGCAAGGCGCGCGCATCGAGGATTCCCGTCAGGCTCATAATTTGCTATGTTCTGGCATGCTCTACACCGCCCGATCCCTGCCGGAAGATCCCGACGAACTACGTCACTTCACGGCCCTGCTTCTGGCCGAGGTTAAGTCGCAGGCGATGCTGATCATGAAGCTCCAGCATCAGCTTGCCGGTCACCGCAACTCCCGGTTCGGCACCTCGTCGGAGACCATCGAGCAGCTTCAGCTGGCGCTCGAGGCGACCGAGATCTCGATCGCGAAGATGACGGCGAAGCTGCGGCTTCCCGACGAGGAGCCCAAGGACAAGCCGAAGCGCCGCCCGATCCCGGATCACATTCCGCGGATGGAAGTCGAACTCACCACCGGCGACGATGACTGCGCCCAGTGCGGCGGCGTGCTGCGTCGCTTGGGCGAGGACGTGACCGAGGAACTCGAGTATGTGCCCGGGCGGTTCATCGTGAACCGCATCGTGCGACCGCGCTTCGCGTGTTCCGGCTGCGAAGCTTTCACCCAGGCGTCCCTGCCATCCCGCCCCATTGAGCGTGGACGCCCCGGTCCTGGCCTGCTCGCCCACGTTCTGGTCAACAAATACGCCGATCATCTGCCGCTCTACCGCCAGAGCCAGATCTTCGAGCGTGATGGGCTCGACATCGACCGTTCGACGCTGGCGGACTGGGTGGGGAAGAGCACCGCGCTACTCGAGCCGCTGGCGGACGCCATCGGCCGGCACGTCTTGGCCGGACAGGCGATCTTCGCGGACGACACGCCCGTCCGGATGCTGGCACCCGGCACCGGCAAGACGGCCACGGCACGGCTCTGGGCCTATGCGCGAGATGAGCGACCCTGGGGCGGTGCCGCACCGCCCGCCAGCTGGTATCGGTTCTCGCCGGATCGGAAGGGTCAGCATCCGAAGGACCATCTCGCCGACTACCGCGGCTGGATGCATGCCGACGGTTACGCCGGGTTCGAGGACATCTACCGGTCCGGCGACATCCGCGAGGTCGCCTGCATGGCCCATGTCAGGCGCAAGTTCGTCGACGTTCATCGGGTCCAGGGCTCGGCCATCGCCGAGGAGGCCATCGCGCGCATCGCCCAACTCTACGGCGTCGAGAAGGAGGTGAGAGCCTCGCCCCCGGATAGGCGCGTCGAGATCCGGCAGGCCAAGGCGGTGTCGATCTTCGACGACCTCGAGGCCTGGCTGCACCTCCAGCTGCCATCAATCTCCGGCAAGTCGCCGCTGGCCGTGGCGATCCGCTACGCCCTGACCCGCATGAAGCGGCTCCGGCCCTATCTCGATTGTGGGGTCCTGGAGCTGGACAACAACACGGCCGAACGTGCGATGCGCTCCGTCGCGATCGGTCGGAAGAACTACCTCTTCGTCGGCTCGCTCACCGGCGGCCGCGCCGCTGCCATCGCCTATACCCTCATCGAGACCGCCAAGCTCAACGGTGTCGATCCGCAGGCTTGGCTCGCCGATACCCTCGCCCGCATCCCCGACTACAAGATCACCCGCGTGGACGACCTGCTGCCGTGGAACCGGCCGAAGTAGAGCAGTCAGCCCGGACGGTTACGCTTAAACCGCAAACGACTGGGCAAGATCGGCAGCGACTATGGGGATGAACCGTCGCTTACGGAATGAGGGTCGAGCCGCAACTCGTTCTGGACGGTGGCGGCGAGTCCATCGTGCCCGCGACGGAAGTCGACTGGCCGCATGGCGATCACGATCGGCAGCCGCTGACCCGGCAAAATCATGGACGAGCCGCGCGCAGCGCTATCGCGATCTCGGCGATCCGCGCCGTGGGCATGGAGGATGGGAGCCGCATCACCACCCCACCGCCGACCTCGATCTCGATCCGTTCCGAAAGCCCCGGTTCCGGGTCGGCAGCTGGTTCAGGCGCACCTTGGGAAAACCCAGTCTCAGGATCTTCCAGCATCAGCGGCACGAACATTGGCGAGGCCGTGATCGGGACCAACTTCCCCTCACGGTGCAGACGCCGCCAGGTCGTCACCTGTGACGGCATCCGCCGATGCCGCCGCGCGACATCACCGACCATCGCCCCGGGTGCGTGGCTCTCGGCCACGATCCGCAGCTTCGATTCGGGCGACCAAGTCCGCCGCCCGCTCCCGCGATCCTCCAGAACCTCGTAGCGCCCCGCAAACCCATCCGACATCGCACACCCCGGCTCCCGCTCCATGCCGCAGGAATAGGCCGGGAACCGAGGCCGCGACGAGATCAGAAGGCAATGGGGCGTGGGCCTCGCTTACAACACACCCAGCCTAAGCAACCTAGCTGGCCACCTACGGGCCCGCAATACGCCGCGTTAGGCCGAGGGGCAATAGGATGCATAAGTTCACATAGCCTGGCTGGCTCTTCAGTTCAAAATTTCAGCTAGCTTTGCCGAATCCCACCAAAGCTACCTACGGGCCGAAAGTTCCTCGTATGTCAGCAGCGGCAGGAAGGGCGGGAAGTGTGAATTCGCTGCACGTGCGAACACACAGGCCCAGCGACGAAAATGCGGTCATTCCCGAAGAACTAAGGTCAATGCGTAGTTCAGGTATTCGATCTATGCCCACGACGTACGAGATCGATGACAACGATCTTGACCACTTCAACGGCTGGCCTATCATGGGCGATCGAGTGCCAGTATTCTTGTAAGGCTTCTTCGAGTCCGTCGAGTTCAACTAAGCGACCTTCAATTTGCCACCTGCGCTCAGGTGCGCGTCCTTGCCACACCAGAAGCATGACACCGCGGCCTCCGCCTTCATCTCGGAGGTAGTCTCCCGCGAGTTGGTTCCGGAGTCGCTCGCATAGGTCCGGTCCTGACCAACCATTGTCGAGTAGCTTCAATTCGATTGGGACTGATGTGAGGCCCGGCCTCTGGACCCAGATGTCGGGTCGCTGCGCATTAGGCATCTCGTTTTCCTGCGCACAACTGTATCGACCATTCGCTAGATTATTTAAGCGGCCGGTTATGAGATTTCTCATCTCTGTTTCGGCCTCCACACGCTGCCATGTCCGGCTCGGACTGTCGTCGCCGTCTTCCAACCACGACCGAATATCGGTCACCCGCTGAATGACAATTGAAAAAAGTTGGGCGTTCGTTGCTGGCGTCATCAACTGATCAGTGTCGAACTCGCGCAACTGAACGTCTGACCAGTCCTCGATGTCGCCGTCCTTTTCGGCACGTTCGCACGCCAAACGGAGCATCCAAGCGCGAGATGACTCGTTCGGATGATCCTCGGCCAACTCCCATAGGGCGAGGTATGTCTCCTTTCCGCGGATATCGCAAAGCGCTTTGAATAGTCCGTCGCGCGCATCCTGAGCATCGTCGCGCAGGCCGGGCGAATAAACGCCGCGTCCAGCCCGATTGATGTCCGTCTCTACCGTGATGTGCTGATTCATCAGTATATACAGGCGCTTGAGGTGAGCCGGTGTACGATGACTTTCGTGTCCAGTCCCGAGGTTCTCGCTGCGGCGACTTCCAAGCAGCTCGGTGATGAAATGCTGCGCGCCCGTTGATGCCTCACCGGCAGGCAGTGAGCCAAGCCACCCTTCCAGATGCGCGATCGCCTCATCAGCGTCGATGTCGACCCAAACCGCGAGCCATTTCGCATGCTCGGCGATGGAAGACTGCACTTCCAACTTTGCGCGGGCGAGAGCAGAAAGCCGGGCGCTATCAGCCGTGCTGTTTGCAATGAAGATCGCCTTGCGGAGCACATCTGCGTCGCGTGCGTTGTTCGCCTCCAGCCAATCAATGACCCACTCCGCGATATCCGCGTGCAGCCACGGCGCGTAGTACACGATGTCATGGAGCATGTAGGACCGCGGCGCAACCTCGCGTTCGAGGTCCCAAGCAAGTTCCCGGAGCATCGCGTCGGAAACGATCTCAGGGCGATCACGATAGGCTTTTTCCAGCCAGGTCGGGAAGCCGTTCAGTTCCCATGGCACATAGCGCATAGCGAGACGTAGCTCCTCGTCACTTAGTTGTGTCGGGAACTCAGCGACCAAGCCGGCTTCCATCTCAAGGCCTGCGAGACCGAAGATAAGGTTGCTCGGAACTCCGGTTGTATCTTGCCCATCGGAGGCGAGCGCAGGGCTGTAGTGGCGCCAGTGGTCAATGGCGGCATCTCGGTATGCTATGGCAACGTTTTCACTGAATGTCTCGGTGAGGCTACTCCAATTGTCACCTCGCCACCGGTTGCTTTCGGCATTCTGGGCAGCTTCCATCAGATATAACTGATTGTACGTCATTTGGCCGGGATCGACGTCTTTCGGGCGTCGAACGAGGTTCGGGTTGGCCTTGAGTTCCTCAATCCAACGACAACGACGCTCAGCGGCTACAGCACTTTTTCTCTCACGTTTCCGCCGAGCCTTAGCAAAACGCTCGTCCATGGCCCGCTGCTGTTTCGTGGGCTTCCAGTTTATCAGGCTTTCAAGGTGTTCTGCCAAGGACGGGTTGCCTTCGACGAGGCTCCGCAGCCGGCCCAAGGCCTCGTCTGGGAGTTCAAAGTCTTTGACCAAGCGGAAGGCAAGTGTGACCGCAACGAGCTTATCGTCATCGTGTTCGCGATTCAGGATAAATGACAGTACGCGATCGAAATCGGCATCCCTGTACCGGCAACAATCATAATGCAACGCCCGGAACGGATCGGTCAGGCGCGCGCCCCCGGTCTCCTCGCGTCGTGTCCGTTCGGCAGAAATCGCGGACCAGAAGACGGCATCGTTGAGATCGGGCCAGTCCGGCACCGCCTCCTGAAGGCGCTTGGCATGATCACTTAGATCGACATCATGCCAGAAGAGGGCCGAGGAAACCTTGTGCAAGATAGCGACAGTGCTATCCTCGAGCGCGTGTGGAGATCGCGCGCCGACAAGTCGCTCGACGCCATGAGCCGCCGCGCTGAGAAGCCAGTTCTGTTCTCGCGAAATACGTTCACCTCCGCCATCAAGGTGAGGTCCCCGTGAGAGGATCTCGTTCAAAGCTTCGATCAACCTTGCCAGTTCCTGCTGGCCATCAGCGTGCTCGAGGTCGAAACCGTCCAGAAACCGATGAATGGCACTTGACAACCCGGTCGTCTGGAAACGCTCGTATGGTGTCAGCCGCTCGATCATCGCAAGGACTCGATTGGTGGAGGCGCGATCGTGCGATGCGTTGCTTGCGATCTCCGCGGCGAGATGCCGATCCACAGGATTCTCGTCCCCGATAATTCGGTCCCAGAGCGCGTCGAGATCTTCTCTCGTTCCGGCCGTCGCAACGGCTCTCAACGCCGCAATCCGTGCGTAGCGACCTCTACCGCTGTCGACGGCGATATTCGCCATCGGTCTGACGCAAGCCGTCATTTCGCCTTGCCAGGCCAGTCTTCCAAGGAAAAATAGTGCGGAGTCGTTCTCACGATACTCATCGGTCAACCGCAGGACATCATCAGAGAGGTCGCCTTCGGCGATCCGCTCGATGGCGTCATTGTCGCTCGCCGAACGAGGGCCCACGTCTTCGGCAATCCTGGCAACGATTTCATGAAGGAGTTGCCGCCTCTCTTCCAGCGGGAGTCGAGAGGGATCTCCGCCTTCCGCGATAATTTCGGGACTGAGGGCAACCGCCCTCCGGCGGATATTTTCGTCGAGTAGGATCAGCCATGGCAGCACCGAGCGGAGGCGCGGCGCGATAAAAGTGTGGCCGTATTTCTGGCGGAAGATCAGGCTTTCAATTGCCCGCCGAGAATTTCCCGTTCGCAGCAGCTCGGCCAACCATTCCGCTGCCAGCAATTCTCGTACCTCGCGGTGACGAAAGCGAACCTTGCCGTAGATGACATCGTCGAATATTCCGCGCTCTAGGAGAGCGTGGACGTCATCGGGTTGCCAGACGCCGAGAACCGCAGCGGCGTCGACGCCGTCTTGGAGAGGTCGTTCGTCCGGCACTCGTATTCCGGACTTGCCCGAGAGAATGACCGCAGCAGCCAGATGTCTCGCGCCTGCGCGAGCTCTTTCGTGATTTAGTGGCTGTTGCCTGTCCCGGTCGGGATTGATTTCCGCAAGCCGCTTGTCGATCCCGAAGCACAGGAAATCGAAACGGCTACCGAGTTCGCCGTCTTGTTTCCATTTCTCGATGATGCTTTCGAGATCGAAGGGCCGCGCCGCAACCGCGAAGAGATTTCGTCGCTTGATGTTCTCGACCAGCACATCCGCATCGGCAACGCCGCGCGCTTCGGCAAAGACGCGGATATCGGTTTCCGTAAGGTCATTTAGAACGTAGACGCGCAACTCGCCTTTCGCTTCCGGTGTCTCCTTAACCTGCTCAAGGCCCTCCTCAATGAGCTCTTCGACGTCGACCGCCTCCACGACCTTGGTCTGCTGCCTTGTATGGGGCAGGTGCTTTTGTACCATCACGCGATCGGTGTGGCTCCGCCAAGCGTACGGGCGACTGGATATCACGATTTGCGCCCGATGCTGCGCAACTTTTATTTCGCGGGCAAAGCGGCGGATCGCCTTCTCGAACATGCGCGGGTCGTCGAGGCGGGCCTCGTCGATGGAGTTGAGATAGAACCACGCTTCGTCAGACGATGACAGCCAAGCCTCGAAAGCCTCTTCATCCCCGACCTCGAACGAGAGTTCGAAGTCTTCGTCAATGTCCTCGATGCGAATAAAGAATGCCGCGTCGCCAGCCTCGCATTTTTCTTCTGCACGGCGCTTCATCTCATGCGTTTTGCCGATCCCGGCTCCGGCGAGGATCACCGCTCGATGGCTGTTCTCGACGCCAGCCCAATCGGTTGGCCCTCGCCCTTCGACAAAAGCCTGGATCTCGTAGTCTTCCGCATCTTTGTCCGTCGCGTGAAGAGGTGAAAAAGTTCGGTCGAGATGGACGTGATCATCAACGGTCACAGTTCGCTCCAATTCACGGCAAAAGTGTTTTGAATGAAATATTTGCACTGGCCGACTGACGATTTCAAGAAACCTGTCCAGAGGTTTTCCGCACTCGTGCCCCCGCCAGTGTGCTTCGTAACGCGCCCCCGGCTGAACCGACCGGCATGCACGAACGGCAGCTTCGGCGAAGCCGCGCTGCGGCATCCGCTATGCTTGGGAATGTCAGCTGAGGGCCGTTGACTTCCGCATGCATAAAGCAGTACCAAACAGGTCTGCATAGAGTACGGCATTGCTCTAGCTTCGGTGCAAAGTTCATCCGAGGTCCCGCGGTCTCCATTTGGACGACTTAGCCGGCAGCCCATTGAGGGCTCTGGGTAAGAGGCCAATATCAAGTAGGAGATCAATATGTTTCACATCAGGTCCACACATCACCCATCGGGACGCTACACCTGTATGGCGCGCCACGACAATGAGCGTACGTGGCAAGACCTACCAGGCAAATTCCTCGGTAACACCAACAAGACAGAGTTCTACGAAGAGGTCAGTTTTCTTCTTAAAGTGCTGCGATCATCTGGCGATCTTGGCAGCTTTGATGATCTGGCATCCACCCTCGCCAAGTAGACAATTGAATAAATCCGGGGCGGTTTTGAGGAAATCGCCCCGGAATACGATCCCGTTGAACGGCGGCTTAGCGATTTTCTGCAACGCGGCAAGCAGCGCTTGGACCAGTGGCAGCTTTGGGCCGTTCGTTCCCTGTCGATCAGTGGTTGAGGGGGCGTGCCTAAGCTGCGTCGAAAGATGAGTTTCGGTCACATCCAAGTGGCGTTGAGCAACCCCAGAGATGGGTAGAGGACGTGAGGCTCTAGCAAAGTGACAACTATATAGCCCGGCCCGAAATCTTGTCCAAGCATTTGATTGTCTTAAGGAAATGGTGCCGCACGAGGGATTCGAACCCCCGACCCCGTCATTACGAATTTTGGCGTCCACTTGTTGGACGACACCGCACCATGTCCCCCGATGCCCACTAACATACTACGATCACTTGCCTATTTCTGAGCCCGATCTTGGACGATGCCGGACCATGTTGGAGAACGTTTGACGTACATCCCCTACTAATCCCCTACTAGACGCGCGCGCCGGAGTGGACCCGTGTGCTGACCTTGCCAGCTCGCTGTCGGTTAACTTCCGTTCGAGCCACTACATCATTGTATTCGTAAACTATCGAGCTTGAGCTGACGATTTCAGCCAAATCAATGGTCGCCAACACCGCAACAGCAAGCCTCTTCTGACGTAAACATCTCGTCAGTGGCGACTGATCAAGCGAAACGAATAGCGAACTACATCGTGCCCGTCTTCTGGCATTCCAACCATCCGCAAGCATAATCACGGCAAGCTCTAAAACTTCAGTCCAGTAGTAGTCATATGAACCAAGCTGAGAATCAATGGCAGTGCGCGAAACAAGCATCTGAATAGACCCGGGAAATATCAGCTCCGCATCGAGCATTCCCCAAACAGAGACAGAACCTTACAAAAATGATGCATTATATCAATATCTTCACCCATTGCAACGACTTTAGCCTTCAGACAGAAAGAGCTTCGGCGATGTCACTAAGGCTTGAACTAGACCTCTCTATGGAGAATCAGTTTCCAGCAATTAAGCCGGCCGAGCAAAAGGAGCCGTCGATGATAGAGCCGCTACTCGGTAATGCACCTGCGCCACAGTGAGATGATACTTCCAATCTAGCATCCGATACCGCCACACCAATACTTGGGAACGTAAGCCTCGCAAGCACGTTGCTTCCCAAATTTCCATCTGAGCCTTCGAACTGAATATAGATCGATCCATCCGGCGCAAAGGAAGAGAACCAGAAATCGTCACCGAGAACAGGTATTCGCTCGTATACTGTTCTTTGGTCGATATCCACTAGAGAATCTCCGGTCAGGACCATCGAACCAGAGATGTTTGATTCCAGTGAGCCTCGGCCACCAGGCACATTCCCCGCAATAAATCGAAGCTGAGAGCCATCTGGATTAGTAAAATCCCAGCGCATCAGACGTCCGTTAGTCTCCAAGAAGATCAAATCAGATCCTTGACCAAGAAATGTGAATCGGTCGGCTAGGTAAGCTATGGGGATTGAATGCGACTTGTTTTCAAGAGTGTCGCGCAAAAAAATCGCCTCATCACTTGAATATGCAAATCGTGTTCCGTCAGGCGCAACTCTAACATGACGGTACCAGGGTCCTGCAAATGGAAACTCCAGATACTGCTCACCACCATCCGCATTAACCAATCTGGACCAGTCTCCAACATCTTCGAAATAGAAGCTTCCACTAGTTGTTTCGAAGACTTCACGTTCCGCAAACTGGGAAGCACTCGGTGCAATGTAGATCGGGGGCCCCATTTCCGGACTGACTGAGTAGCCGTCTTGACGTAGATCAATCACAACTAGTTCACGAGACCTTTCCGGTTGTCCGTCAAATGGTTCAAGCAAGACAGCCACTCGGGTCTGCGATAGAGCTGCAACAGCAGAAATTCGGGCGCCAAGTCGTAACTCCTGTGTTGCGGGACCGCCGTAACTTCGTCGTGCGACAGTCAACCAATCTTCATCAAAACCGACGATAAGATAATTATCGCTGAACGGATCAATAAAGATATCTACTCCGTCATAATTCTGATTAGTAAATTGGGAGGCAATACCCACTAAACCGTCTTCATATTCGTCTCCCGACCAACCACCAGCTAAATACTCTGCGATTAAATAGGACACCCCGAGATTGACGACTTTATCACCACAGAAAACGTCAACTTGATCGGAGTTGCTATATATCTCGTTAGTCGATCTAATAACTTCTACCGAGAGGCGTCGCAAGCGATCGGTAATAGCATTGCCGTCTTTTCCAAATCGGAATCGTCTTGAGTTGCAAAACTCCGCCAATTGTGAATCTCTAGTCAATTCATTTTCTGGTGCACCTGTCAATAGCTCTGCGCCATCAAATCCCAATATGAACAATTCGCCATCTTGTTGCTGTCCAACCTGGAGGCCTTCCAGTACGTATTCATAACTAATTAGTTGATCATGAGATATCCCGCTATAGATATTTGTAACGCGTGTCCAATAGGGCTTCACCTCTTTAGGATCTTCGAATTCAATCAGTAATCCATTACTAGTGAGAAATGCCTCGTGATCTTCGTTGGACTGGCGAAATTGACGAATTGAGTATGAAAGGCCCATTGTCTCAACATCGTAGACCTCGATCATTGATTGGTTACGCAGTAATAGTAGTAGTCCTCCTCCATCAACCTGCCTAACTAGATCAAGTGGTACTCCCGCGAACTGCCCCACGACTATAGGGCTGCCATCGGCCTGAACACGGAATAGGGTTTCACCTTCCAGATCGAAATACCATATAGAATTCTCGACATTGAAGAATTGCAAATCCGTTGGTATCGCGAATTGCGTTTGGCGCTTTGCCTGTCTAATGGAGTTGAAGAGGGCGATTCGCATTCTCATATCATCCCGTGTATCAGTGATGTCCGAGAGGTCAGCTGCAGCAAGTAGTACCTGAAGTGATGCGTCTACGTCACCTAATTCTAATAATGCCTCTGCTTCAGATAGGAGCGATATGATTTGCAGTTCCGTCTTTTCATCCCTTTCTCGACCAAGTATGCTAAGATAGACAGTCGTGAGGATAACAAATAACATTGAAACCGCTATTAAGGAGACCCGGACTGCCCAATCTCGTACGCGATTTGCCTTGATGTAGGATAACGCCGTATAGCTAAAATCATGCGAAGCGGATTTGGTATTGAATGATTTATATTTCTTCCGCAGCAGTCCTCTTAAATTGAGATACGCGAAGCGTCTTCGACTATTCTCCCATTCCTTTGCATCGGCTTCGAGCCTATTTCTAAGTCGAAAGAATTCTTGACGTTCAGCGATCCAGCCGGAAAGAGTTTTCCAGTCGGCGAGAAGCGCTTCATGAGCAACCTCGGCCACGACTTCTGCTTCAGTGACATTTGTCGTCGCCGCACTTAGGACGACCAGCCGTTTATCTGGTTCAGCTAGTTTGCGTAGTAGATCGCGTGCTTGTGTGCCAAAATCCGCAAAAGGCAGACGACGAGAGGTCGTCGAACCGGACTCCGAGATATTTGCTAGTCGTGGCAAAACTGTTTGTGCCAGGGTCCGTTCGTTATCACTAAGTTTGAAAAAGACGGCGTCTGCGTGCGCTCCAATGGCGCCCGCTAATCCATTCATCCCATCGTATGCTTCGACGGTGAGGCTGTTGCCAGCCCGATCGCGGTTTTGCCACAATTGCCTTAAGACGAACTGAAGATACGGAAGAGAGCCATGATCGCGGCCCTGACCCAAGTCCGCGATTAGGCGTGAGGTCAGAGCTTCCGGTACTCCTAAACCTACCTCTTCCGCCGGTCTTTCAATCGCTGATCGGATGCCGATTTCGCTCATTGGTTCAACGTAGTGAATACTCGGCTTCAGCCGACGGAAGAAGTCGGTGCTGAGCAACAGCAACTCTTTCATGAAGTCGATGCGCATTGTCACAAGGACCTTTGCTAGACCCCGCTCGGCTACGTCCAATAGCTCTCTAGCAAGAATGTCTCGCTCCTTGTCAATCTCGTGAGTGTAGAGCTCTTCCCACTGATCGACAAAGATGAGGACGTTGTGTTGTTTTCCTCCGGCCGTCGCAATGCCGCGTTGTGCGATTACCTCTAGATACTCTGACAGAACGCCTGGTTCATCTTGTAGGCTTAAGGCGTAGCTCTTGATCTCTCTTCGCTGGGCATCCAGGTCGTTGCCAGTGGCCAACACCCCGGAGAGCGACCTTGCCAGTTCATAAAGTGGCCTCTGACCCGGCTTAAATGCAAAAATGTCCCACGCTTCGAACTCACGACCTGCCAAGGCAGGAATCAGTCCAGCATGGACAAGGGAGGACTTTCCAGCTCCTGATGCCGCAATGACGCCACAAACATTATGCTTAGCCAGTTTTTGCTCTAACGCTTCGATATCGCCATTTCGGCCCGCAAAGAATTTGGCCTCCGAAACTCGAAAGGTTTCCAGTCCCGGATAGGGACATATTGATGGGTCCGAGGAGACCCGCGCGGAGACATCGGCACCGTCGCGGGTGACGTACTGATAGACAGTGACGCTCGCGTATGCCGCCGCGTTTATCGCCAATGAACCAGAGCCTTCTGCGACTGCTGATTGTGCTACTGATGACTGCTCATCGTTCCCCGTCAATTCGCTCACTCCTTAAGCGGGAAGCCAATATTGATGCTTACGGTTGCACCTTCTTCGGCATTTACAGCGGGTGCGTTTGGCTTAGACTTTGCTATCATCTTCTTCTTAATCCAGACACTGCCAGTAACTGCCTTCTCTTGATCGTCAGACTCCGTCAGCACAATTTCCGAGAACTCTACGCCCAACACCTTTGCAAGAGACTTCAGAAATGACTTATCGACGCGGGCCTTATTGCGAGCGCGGTTCAACGTCCGCTCCTCTATTGGGATGAAGCCGACGCCAAGATCGTCCGTTCGGCGACAAACCTCTGCATAAGTAATTCGCCTCCCCTCACTCTGTGCGAGTTCAGCTATCAGTTTATCGATCTTCTCGCCATCAGCTCGCTGCGGCATCAGATTTTGCCTCCTTATGACTATAAATCTTAGGCTAACGCAGGCGCCCTTTCGACTCAATCGGGCGGTGACCCAGCGCAACGTCGGTCACATCTGACAGCATTCGGCGCCGCTACTGCTGAACCCAAGTCAGCCACAACCTTATCCGTACAGATTCATATAGTTACCTGCAGAGCATCGGCGCCGATCGGTAGCCTAAAGTGCCGACTAAAGCCTCAGCAAGGTCCTGTCATCGCAACTCGGATAAGGAACCGAAAAGATGACACCGACCAGCACTTGCCGCCTTCGGGTAGCCTCAGGCGTCGCCGTAATGGCTCTTGCCTTGACAGCTTGCAACCAAGCTTCCGCACCAGTTGCAGACGTCAATAATACCGAGCTCGTCGGTTTTGTGCAGGCATCGCAAGCCAATATTGATCCATATGCAACCATCTACGCATTGAAAGGCGCGGCGTACCGTACGGTGGTTGACCACTCTCATTACACTACACCGATCCTCCAGAATGGACAGCCACGAGGCAACTCCCGCATCTGGGGGGACGCCAGCATCGACGTTCAAAGGGCCAGCATCGAAGCAATCCGCGATGCGGCGCAGTCTGCCGGGATGAACATTGATCAGGAGGCCATGGTTCTAGCGATTGCTTACGTGGAATCAGGCTTTAACCCAGATGCGGCTGCCGGAACGACGAGCGCGCAAGGGCTGGGGCAGTTCATCCGCAGTACCGGAGCGGCCTACGGACTGACTGATGCGAACCGCTGGGATGTGAATGAACAGGCACGTGCACTTGTCGCGCACACTCTTGATAACTACGAGGCAGCGCAGGTAGCGGGGCTCAGCGAAGAGTATGTTTATGCTCGCCATCATGATGGCAGCTTTTCTAACAACTACGGCGGCGTTGACCTTGCGCTTAACCGCGTCCTCCCCAGATTCCAGGAGATTCGCGCACTTCTTGAGTTCTTTGAATAGCGTTTCCTGGAAGTCGTAATAGAAAATTCGACCTCCAGTTGCCATCTCTGATCAGAGAACAGATTGAACGGTCGGCATTTAGACAGTACATTATTCGGAAATTTAGTATATCATGCTGACGCATTCATTGCGCCTCAACATGACCATCCACCGTTTTGGATCACATTAAGGGATCAATAAATTGGGATCATAACTACTAGACTATCATTCTCTATTTCCACAAGTTTTCATCCTTATTTCTCACGATGGAGAAGTCTTGAAACGCCGGTCGTGACTTATAGGCCTCTATACTGTCCGCCAAGCTCCCAAGAGCGTCACTAATTTCAGCTCGTGATAGGGGGCATCGAGATCCCAAGACTACTGTCTTCAGTTGAAGTGTGTTGGAGAATGATTCAAAGTAGTGAGTTTGCTCACCAATTATTTCGCCTCTATTCAAAACATAGAATCCTCTTGATTCTTCTTCATAGGACCACGCTTCAAACTTTGTAAGCATCAGTTTCCTAATGTCGTCAGATGAAATATCCTTGAGGTTGTGGTATCCATAGTCGCTTAGCTTCGGTCGACTGGCAACGTACTCAACGGGGTGAAATCGAGCTTCTTCTACCTCAAATCCTAATGCCATTCCACGCATGTTGTCAGCGTAGTGCCCCCAAAGGAGAGGGTTACTCCAACGCCTACTCATACAGATAATTCCACTCTTTCCTCCCAAATGAGCTCGCTTTTCTAGAAGGCTTACTCGCTCTGCTTTTGTTTTCAGCGCCAAACCAATAAATTCAAACTCGTCGTTTAGCTGGTCGATGCGTGAAATCCGAAGACGCTTTTCTTGTAAGACGCGCAGGCCGCTGTTCAAACTGAGAAAACGATATAGCATCATGTCGACACCCTAACTACGAAGTTCAATTTAATGAAGCTTTGCGCTTTCTACCAGTTTCTTCTTGTCCTATCTGATGTACGTGCGTACATACTAGAGCGCCTATCTTTCCTTTTTGGAACGATGTTGACTCGAGGTTTGGCAATTGGTCAACTCATATTACGCGGAAACCATCGCTCACTTTCTGTCCGATGGTGCAGACACCATCTTTGGTGAGCTCTCGCGCAACCACCGCCATGACCTGGAGCAAGAGCAGAAGCGCGCGTGGCTAGAGCAGATCCACATACTGAAGGCTCAGCTGCGTGCCTGGTCGGCCGGCACGCTCTACTTCGAATTCAGCATACCGCGGATGGGCAAGCGTGCTGACTGCGTGCTGCTTGTTGAAGGGGTTGTGATCGTCATCGAGTTCAAGGTTGGGTCAGCCAGCTTCGATCGGCACGCGATTGACCAGGTCCACGACTATGCCCTCGATCTTAAGAACTTCCATCTAGGCTCCCATCACCTGCCAATCGTGCCGGTCTTAGTCGCAACCAAGGCTATCACTACCGTTGGGGAACTGACTTTAGCTGCAGATGGCGTCGCTGAGCCAATGTGTATCGGCAGTTCAGGAATAGCTGTCACGATCGCTGCGGCACTTGCCGCGTCTCCAAGGAGCATCTTAGACGCCACAGTTTGGGATAGCAGCGGGTACCAGCCAACACCGACAATCGTTGAAGCCGCTCAGGCGCTCTATCAGGACCATGACGTTCAAGAGATTGCCCGGTCGGACGCCGGCGCGAAGAACCTGCAATCGACAAGCGCCCGCATCGCAGAGGTGATCGAACAATCAAAGCGAACAGGGCGCAAGTCAATCTGCTTCGTAACTGGCGTCCCGGGGGCCGGAAAGACCTTGGCAGGCTTGAACATCGCTGCCAAACGAGCCGCCGGACACCAAGACGAGCATGCCGTGTTCCTGTCTGGTAACGGTCCTCTGGTGGATGTCTTGAGGGAGGCTCTCGCGAGAGACCAGTCAAACCGCGACGGCATCACCAAAACCGATGCCTCACGCCGCGTTCGCAGCTTCCTGCAGAACATCCACCACTTTCGCGACGAATATCTACTGGACCCCAAAGCACCGATCGAGAAGGTTGTCGTCTTTGATGAGGCCCAACGCGCTTGGACGAAAGAGCAGGCGTCGAACTTCATGCAACGAAAGCGCGGGCAGGACGGATTTTCGCAGTCTGAGCCGGAGTTCCTCATTAGAGTTATGGACCGCCACGAGGACTGGTGTACGGTTGTATGCCTCATAGGTGGTGGGCAAGAAATCAACACCGGTGAGGCTGGCATACTCGAATGGCTTAAGTCCCTGGCCACCCATTTTCCGAACTGGGATGTGCATGCGTCCGCGTTGCTTGATGATCCGCACTACACCGTTGATCCCAAAGCAGTCAGTCTGTTGAAAGCGCCTGCCGTCAAGACGCATGCCGATCTACACCTTTCGGTTTCTATGCGATCCTTTCGGGCAGAAACTCTGTCGGCCTTCGTTGCCGGCGTCATCGACGGCGATGCTGACCGGGCCTCAGAACTATTCGCGCAAGTGCAGCCGCGCTATCCAATCTGGCTCACCCGAAATCTGCATGATGCGCGAACGTGGCTCAAGACATCAGCCCGCGGCACCGAGCGTTTCGGACTTGTTGCGTCGTCCGGCGCACACCGCTTGCGGCCGGAGGGCATCCACATCAAAGCAGCTATCGATCCACCTACGTGGTTTCTGAACGACCAGTCCGATGTGCGTTCGTCCTACTATCTCGAAGAAGTCGCCACGGAGTTCGACATCCAAGGACTTGAACTTGATTGGGTCGGCATGTGCTGGGACGCCAATCTTCGCTTTGTCGACGGCGCCTGGCAGCACTTCGGGTTCCGAGGGACCAAATGGCAGTCCGTTAACGCAGCCGAACGGAAGCTCTACCTCGAAAATAGCTATCGCGTTCTACTGACCCGGGCACGTCAAGGCATGGTGATATTCGTTCCAAAAGGCAATTCTGCGGACCGGACGCGGCCGCCAGGTTTCTACGACGGCGCGTTTGACTTTTTGCGCCGTTGCGGTGTCCAAGAGTTGTCGGCGGGCTCTTCCTTCGCGCCGCAGCGAGTGGCACCCGCGGCAGAGTAGATATGATGGAACGTTTCGAAGCTTGGCGAGACAAATTCTCGGGTGAGCCATTTGGAGTCGCGCTTATCGTGGCGTTGGTCCTCATCGCCATTCTCTCAACTCTAATCCTGCAAAGGTGGACGCGCCGCTTCATGTCTAGGCGTCGTGCAGCAAAACTTGGCGCGAACGTTATCTCTATCCACGACCGCCGTCGCGCACGTCGGGCGCGTTCAACCCGTCGGCCCGTCACGCGCAGGCTTGGTCCGTTCATCTTGGTGGTCATGGCCCTTCTACTGGTACTGAGTTTCGAGCTGCTGCCCTACCTTGGCCTAAACGACACCACCCTCTCCGGGCGGGTGACTCATGTAAGGGATGGCGACACCATAGAGGTCAATGGCCAAGCCATCCGCTTGAACGGCCTGACGTGCGACGAACGCGGGACACCCCTCGGGACCCAAGCCACAATGGCAATGCAGGCGTTAGCCTCGGGCGCGCAGGTAACGTGCACCCTAACCGGTGAACAAACCTATGACCGCGAAGTTGGGCGCTGCGTCTTGAGCGACGGCCGCGACCTTGGGGCTGAAATGATTGCGCAAGGAGTTTGCGGGCGGTGCGGCCGGTATGACCCACTGCGCACCTATGCTGCAGCGCAGCAAGAAGCGGGGCCGTTTGCCGGGGCCTACCCGGGCTACTGTCGGAGCCCATGGTAGGCACACCCCACCCCATCGACGGCCATTTGGTGCTACCAGGCCCGCCGCCCTCTCGGTCCACCCGAGTTTGAACGCAAGGGGGATCATATAAGTGATGTGTATTGACCGAAGCAGCGCCTCGCGTTTCCGCAATATTTTTTGCAGGAATACCACTAATTTCTATCGGGAAAAGAAGGAAATTACAAGCTATCATGAGTGGAGCCTTATTCGTCGCACCCCCTAAAAGGCATATACGTTGCTACTCCATAAAAGAATTCATCTGGGAACAGCTCTTGCCGCAAATCTCTCCAGGCAGTTGTCATTCGAGATAGTGCGTCAGGATCAGAAATTCCTGCTACGCAAGCATCAGAAATGTTGTCGTATCCGATAAGCTCTGCTGTTTCCGCCGCCTTCTCAGCAGCTGTTCGAAAGCAAACCCAAGTTGAAGAGAAAGTGCGGTTCTGATCTCGGCATATGTCAACTACTACTTCGGCGAAGTCTCCATAGTACTCTTCTGTCGCAGCAAGATCAAGAAGTATAAGGGCTATCGATCCTTCTTTGAGGCATTCAGGCAATTTGTCCGCAGAGGCCTCTAATTTGCATTCGTCAATCACCGCTTGAGGAATGGCCTGTTGAGCATAGGCTGAAATTGGTAGACTTGCCCACGCAGCTGCCAGAAGCATCGGGGAAATGGCAAGCGTCCACTTAAACATAGTTTTCCTCAAACTTGGGGTATCATGCTGTAATCAGCAAAGTGCACATCAAAAAATGCCTTCTTAGCGATTTATTCGATGCGACCATATGTGCGAATAGAACAATTCATCGCTGTTTCAGCAATTAATGATGACGCCGGTGATAGATAAGGAGAGTCACTTCGCATTTGGAAATAGCTAGTTTGTGAAAACTTCGCGCTGCATATCTGAGATCACTGTTAGGCGACTGCCGCTCAAAGTAAATCTTGTGGATCGACTACTCATGTTGCTGCCACTGTCGTTAACCCATCGAAAGGCAGTGACATCACCCGACACCGCGCAGCCATAGAGGTTGCCGGCTTGGGAGCGAAAGCCGTCATAGCCCTCAACGCTTTGAGCGTCGGTCGGCAAGATACTCAGGAAGAAGTACGTTTTGACCGCCGCGCGGCAAATCTCACGATCCGACCAACTGGAAAGGGTGGTCTGATCCTGGACGACATCGGGAGTTACTTGAGAACTCACAGCGACAGGGGCATCATCAGCAGATGTGACCGAAACGCTGATGTAAGCAACTGCGAATAGCGCAATCGCGCTGACTGCTCCAACTGTCATCCGCATCATTCAAGCTGTCCTCTAACCGGTTTCCTTCGTCTGACCAGATGAACGGGCATATGTATGACGATCATTTGCCATTTGCGTGACAACGACCTGGGCGTTCGGATCGTGGGCCGAGCGACGGCGTCGTCTCGGGCTTCGTGAGACTTCAGTTGTTGGTGTCAGCACCTTTGCGATCCAATCAACTTTGTCGACTCGGGAGCTGCGAAGTATGACGACTTCTATGGCTCTGTTCGAACGCGAGCACCGTGATGCGAGATTGGGCAGGAATGATCAACTTTCATACGGTGGCTGTTCTCAGCCACAAATTTGGGGCCGCAGGCAGGGTAAATGTGCCTCTTCCGCCGACTTCAGGACGCAAACGCAGTAGTTTGGAAGTGTTTAAAGGGTGATCTACGGGAGTATCCTTCGCGCGCACGCTGATGTAGGACCACGCCGGTTTGTGTTGGATCATGTATGATAAGTATCTGAAAAGGATTGCTAATTCCAAGTGGATGAGGTATGCGGAGGTGAGGCCAGAGGAGGTCTCACATGCCAGTTCTTCACTTTACCAAACGTACCGTCGACGCGCTCCCTCATCCAAAGTCGGGCCAAGTCTTGTACCGAGATGAAACGCTACGTGGTCTAGGTGTCCGCGTCGGTGCCAGGTCAAAAGTCTACTTTGTTGAGGGCCAAGTCTGCGGTCGAAACAAGCGGATCACTATCGGTCGAACGGATATCTTCGGTGTCGATGCCGCCCGCAATGCTGCGATGGGGCATCTTATCGAGATGAAGACGGGGATCGACCCGATCGCAAAGCGGCGTCAGGCGGTCGAAGAGGCCATCACAGTTTCTGCTGCCTTCTGTCAGTTCCTACAGACTCGCGGTGCATCGCTGGCGTCCAGCACCATTGAAATCTATCGCCGCACGTTCGAGCTCTACTTGAAGGATTGGGCACGGAAGCCGCTCGTGTCTGTGACCCGACAGATGGTGCTCAAGCGGCATCAGCGCATCGCGATGGACCATGGAGAAGTGACGGCGAACAATGTGATGCGGCACCTTCGGTCAGTATACAACGTCGCCGCTGCCTCTCACGACAGTTTTCCGCCCAACCCGGTCTTGATACTCACCCAGGCGAGAGCTTGGCATAAGGAGACACGTCGACGCACATCCGTGGCGGCCCTTGATCTGCCGTCATGGTGGGCCGCGGTCATGGATGAGCCCGAGTACTCACGGGACTTTTTGCTGCTGGCCCTCTTCACAGGCATGCGGCGCAATGAGATTGCGAGCCTTCGGTGGGAGTACATTGACCTGCCTGGCCGGGCGCTGCACATCCCCAAAACCAAGAACGGAGATCCGCTGGACTTGCCCCTCTCAGATTTTCTCGTTGAGCTCCTACAGGCACGGCGCACATCTACCGGCAAGTCACCGTGGGTGTTCCCCAGCAAGGGCAAGACTGGCCACTTGGTCGAGACCAAGAAATTCACCGCCCGCGTCACCGAACGCTCTGGCGTGGCTTTCACCCTGCACGACCTGCGCCGTACTTTCATTACCATCGCCGAGAGCCTGGACATCCCGCACTACGCACTGAAGCGGCTGTTAAACCATCGGCTGTCGGGGGACGTCACGGCGGGATATATCGTGAGCAACACCGAGCGGTTGCGTGGGCCGGTGGATGCTGTAGCGGACAAAATTTTGCATTTAGCTGCACAACCTTGCACGGCATTGGATCAAGTACAAATTGCGGTTTAATCATCTGAATTTTAATGTAAAAATGATTGTTGACGGCAGCACGCAAGGGCGATAGCTTTCTGGGTGCGGTGTGACTCTTTTACCGTTCAGCCTGCCGGAGTTGACGTCCCGGATACCTATCACGTGGGAAAAGCTGAGGTGGGTATCCTTTGGAATTGGGACCCCATTGCAGGTGTAGTTCCTGACCTTTGTCTGATGCCGATTTGTCTCAATGCTCCTTCGCCCGTTTCGGGGTTGGAGTGACGTGGAATAAATTTCCGGTGAAGACCGTGTGGCCACGCGGCTTGCCGACCCACAGACAAGTCAGAGACTGATCATGACAAACTATCAATCAAGCACGACCCCCGAGCGGGGGGCCGCGTACACTTGGATGACGACTGCCGAGGTCGCCGAATACCTTAGAATCAGCAAGAGTAAGCTTGAAAAGGATCGCTCCAAGGGCCTTGGGTTGCCGTACAACAAACTCGGTAAGACCGTTCGTTACCGGAAGGACCAGATCGACGCCTGCATGAATGGAGGCGGCGATGTCTGACCGCGATGATCTTATCCAACAGCGCATCAAGCTTGTTCAAGGCATTGCGTCGAAAGTCCGCCATGATTGCTATGTCGCTTTCCAGAAAACTAGAATGCCTAAGTATCGCCGCGTCGATCGCCCGGTAACTTCGGAGGTGATCGCCGATCATCTTACAGGCGCTCAACCGATTGCCGTATATACAGTTGTTGGCGATCAGACTTCGGTAGCCATTTTGGATTTTGACGATCATGATCATTCGTTTACTTGGAAAGAGATGGTGGAGGCTGCAAGGCCGATTGTCGTTCTCCTTGTATCAAAGGGATTCAAGCCGCTTACCATGATTTCAGGCGGCGGTGCTGGCCTACATGTGTGGCTTTTCTGGGAGCACCCTCAATCAGCCAAGCTCGTGAAACAATTCCTGCACGACCTCATCAAAGAACTTGGTTTCAAGCATGGTGCTGGAGGTGTGCAAAAAAGAGAAGTCGAGGTATTTCCTAAAAACGATCGCGTTAAGGAAGGGCAATATGGCAATGCTATTGCCCTTCCCTATAGCCGGTCCTCTGTCCCCCTCGACGCCAACCTGCAACGTCTCGAATGGCCCGATTTCGTGCCGCCGACTATCGAGGAACTGCTGTCGCCGGACATTGCTGATGTCTACTCTTCTCCGGAAACTCCTGCGAAGAAACCCAAAAATTCCCAGCCACAAACGAAGACACCCAACACCGGGAATGACGCCCTTCCAGGCGATGACGAAGAAGTCCAAGCCGCTCTCAAATTGATCGAGGCCGACGACTACGAAACCTGGATCAAGGCAGGCTTGGCGCTGAAGCAGAGCCTTGGTGACAGCTCATTTGACATCTGGGATGAATGGTCGAGCAAGTCCGCGAATTATGACGGGACAGACGCATGCCGCAAGCTGTGGGATAGCTTCAACCCGGACGGTACACTCACCATCGGTTCCATTTTCCATTGGGCGAAAGAACGTGGCTGGAACGGGCCGAGCAATCCACACGTCCGGCGCATGAATGCAGCGTTCGCAATCCACACCAGCGGTAAAGTAACGATGATCATCGAAAAGTTGCGGGCACCTGATGACCTCGAAGTCTTGCGAATGGTGGGGAAGAGCGCGCTCGTAGATCGCTTGGCCTCGGAAAAAGTCCTGCTGACCAGTGCCGATGACGACTCCAAACGCGTGCCGATAGTGCAGTACTGGATGAATCATCCCTTAGCGGCTCATGTTCAGCGGATCACCTTCGACCCCGATAAGAGCCCGGGACAATCTGGCACTAATTGGAACACCTGGAGCGGGTTCAGTTTTCAGCCTGAACCGGGTGAATGGGGGTTGCTTGAGGCACACATCAGTGAAGTCATTGCTGATGGAGACCACGACCAAGCCGAATGGTTGCTCAACTGGATGGCCCTGGCCGTTCAGCAACCAGGCTTGGTAATCGGCACCGCGCCCGTACTTATGGGGTCACCAGGCACCGGAAAAGGGGTCTTCGCAAATGCATTTGGGCAACTTTGGGGGCGTCATTTCTTGACTGTCACACATGCGACGCATGTCCAGGGCAACTTCAGCGGACATTTTTTTGGCAAGCGCTTCGTTTTTGTTGATGAAGGAATGTTCGGTGGGGACCGGTCGGCTGCGGGTATTATCAAGACGCGCATGACCGAGCCCTTCACCTTGTTCGAGCGGAAGGGAGTGGATGCTGAGCTCGTTCCCAACCATCTAATTTTCATGGTGGCATCGAATGAAGAATCGGTGGTGCCCGCCGATCTCGCCGATCGCCGCTGGCAGATCCTGCGGATAAATGAAGCGTACAAGGAAAACCGTCAGTACTTTCAGGCGATCGCAACGCAGCTGGAACATGGTGGCTACTCCGCGATGCTCTACGATCTTTTGCGGCGTGATCTTTCAGTCGGGCCCGACCCACGCACAACTATTAAGAATGAAGGTCTGTTTGAGCAGGCCCTCAGAGCTTCCGGTCCGGAAATCCGATACCTATTCGCCGTTCTCGATGAAGGCGAACTTCCCCAACAGTCCGCGCCCGGCAATGGTCCGGGTAAATCAACAATCCGGGCACTTTACGAGGATATGTGCAATCGCAATAACAGGGCTCGCTACATCCCACAGAACGCATTCGGCCAAAAGATGGCGCGCATTTTCCCGTCAATGAAAAAGGTCCAAAGCGGCGTGTTCATGGAACGTGGAGCTACAGGATATGAGCGACGACGCTCAACGCGTTATGAATTTCCGAATATTGGCACATGCCGCCGTCAATTTGAGACGTTCGTCGGTTTGCCCGTGCAATGGACCTTTGATGAACTGGATTGGCAGGATACTTTGAAGGATGCAGATTCGGACCCACCCTTCTAGTGGTAGAACGATATGGGAGAGCTAGGGGTTATGGGCACAGGCGGCATGTGCACGCATCCTGCCTGCTTCACCTCACTTTTTTAAACACCAATACACCCTATACACCCCATATCTATTTTATTGCTTTGATTCCAACTGGTTCTTTTTCATCCTACTCCAGCC
This sequence comes from uncultured Alphaproteobacteria bacterium, assembly GCA_963789535.1. GTDB lineage: Bacteria > Pseudomonadota > Alphaproteobacteria > Rhodobacterales > Rhodobacteraceae > CAVXHQ01. The sequence continues at coordinate 441,589 of CAWBKU010000005.1, forward strand.
TCAAGCCAACAAGAAAAGGCGTTCGAGCAATCGGGGGCGCCTATTTTTTTGTGCCGCAGTTGCTGCGCCGAAGCACGGCCCAAACGCAGCACGTAGAGCCCTAGTGTGCGGTTTTTGGGTACAAGGGTCATTTGGGGCGCACCAAAGCTACCAGTGGGCCTGTAGCGCGGGTGTTTGGTGTGGCCATGTGCAGGCCTGCCAGTGGTAGGCTTATCAACCTCCGCAAAGTCCGCGGGGTAAACTCCAAATGAATTGATCGCCGCAGCCATGGTGGGTAGCGGCGCACAGCGTAAGCGCGCGGGGTGGGTTAGGTCATGACGGTAGAGAGGGCGGGAAGCCGACTTTCGCTGCAGAAGCAAGCCGATTATGAACTATGCTGCAGAGCGGACCTCCGGTAGGCATTTTCTGGGCAGCCATGTTGAGGGCAGAAGACCTGGGAATGGCTAAAAGAACAAATCTCTCGCAAAACGTTCAACGAATTTAGACAAGACCTGAGCACTGGCAAATGCTGCGAAGCGTTGAGCCCCGTCGTGTTTGTCAGGGTCAGCAAAATCACAAACGCCTTTTAAGGCTAGGTACTTTGGCTGAGGAGAAGATGCTTGCTGTGACGCCGCATACATTCCGTATATTTCCATCTCAAGACCAAGCAAATCCCGATTCTGGAATTCTCGAACTTCGTCTATCACCTTGCCATCTGCCATCACGGCAGCGCCCGACGCGATAGGACCAATTCGAAGTTTGAAGCCGTTTGGTGCGTCGGAGCCAAATTTGTCCAGTACATCTGCAACCAATCCTCGATCGCTCGTCATCTGTTCGAAGCGACCTCGTAAGAAATGGGAAATTGGGATTTGATGTGGACTAAATTCCATTCTCGCCTTCCTCCCTTCCATCTTCAGCTTGCCGCTCTGAAAATCCCATGCGGGATCCGCAACGATGACGTCTCCAAGTTGCGCTTTGTCTTTGTGCGCTGCGCAGATCCCAGTCATGGCGATGACTCTAGGCCTTAGGCGTTCAATCGCTTTGTTGGTTAGGACCGCAGCGGAAACCATTCCCATTCTTGTAGAACTGAGTGCGGCCACCTTATGAGTGCAGTCACCAACTTCAAATGAGCCTTCCTGAAAGAAGGTTACATCATCTAGCGGCTTTGGTTCCCCCCATCGCCAAGGCAGCTTAAGCACTTCTTCTAGTTCTGGCTCTTTGAGGGCACACACAATGGCAAGATCAAAGTTGAACTCCTGTTTGTCGCCCCGTTCATCGTTTTTCATCAGGTAACTGGCGCAGTTGACGATACGCTGCACCCAAGAGTCATCGACTGCAGAGTACGGAACAACCGTCCAAGTGTTCTTCTCAAACTCTTTGGCCGAAGCGTCTACCGTGCTTAGGTCAGCAGTGATCCCGACGATGTATCGGGGTTTGTTAATCGTACTATCGTTTTGGATAGCCAACAGAAGGTCTGCTGAGTTCACCTGATCGGTTTCCAGATCTGGCCACGCCGGCACAAGGATATCGAGGATCAAGAGATCGTAAAGGTTATCCTCCAGCTCGTCGGATGCTTCGTTTGTTGAAGATAGAAATTTGATATCGGCGCGCCGTATACCCAATTCAGCAAGTGCATCCGTGAGTGGTTTGTAGCGATTTGGATGATCATCAACGATTAAGACTTTAAGCAATGGTTCCACCCCTAATTATTTGCTCAATTAAAGGCCGCAGCGAAACCTTCCAGTCGTCCAAAGAGGAATTGAAGTGTACGACTGCGACAACGGTCTCTGGAAACTCTTCCGTCATCCACTCACGGAGAGTGTTCAAGTCAATCAAAGTTCCCGTTTCATCTGGAAAGGCCTCGTAGCCTGTAAGGACTATAGTCGGCAGCGCAAGCCCGGTCATTGCAATATGCCGTAAGATTTCGATGCCGCCGAAACCTTGAGGCCTACCGCCATGTTCGCCTTGACCTACGTCGAATGTCGGGAGCGACATATCGAGCAATAGCAAATCGAACAGCTCTTCTTCAATAGCCTCTAGTGCAGCTGACACAGACCTAGCATCTGAAACGCTTACGTTTGAAAAAGACTCCCTCATGAACCTGCGAATGTGCGCCAGCTTTGGACCTTCATCTTCAACAAGTAAGGTATGAATCTCGGTCAACTCGCGACCTCCAAAATCAGCGAATAGTGCATTTCAAGGTAAAACATGCCGTCAGTTGTTACTCCGAAATCAAGTTTACCCTTGCTGCTCTGCGCTGCCACTGCGGCCAACTTAAAGAAGCCGGAACCACCTTCCTTGCGTGTTTGAAATCTTGATACTCCATCAGCTATGAGTCGCTTCCGCTCGGCAGCACCGTCTGTCGCCGCTCTGGAAACGGTAGGCTTGATCTCGCTTTCAACTCTAGCGACGAGCACGCCACTATCTTCATCGACAAGGGCAGATGTGACAGTTCGAGGGCTCTTAAGACCGGAATGATCCTTGGCATTCTGAAAAGCTATCAAGATCAAATCATGTAGATGCACCAACGACGGAGCCAAGATCCTTGTGCCGTTGTCTATCTGTGCCTTTTCAATTACGGGATCGAAACCGGGCAGGCAGTCCATGGCAAATTTTTGAGCCATGTCGACTGCTTCATCTAGTGCAAATGATTTTCCGGCATAATCCAAATTAGTATGCGCAAACCAATCAGCGCATTCATCAAGCCTAACTTGAACTTCATTCGAGCGCCGTCCGATGTTCGCATCAAACTCAAGAGACTCTTTCGAGTTATCCAGCGCATCCCTAACCTTTGTCCGTAGATCTTCTATAGACCCGATCAGGCGAGTTTTTAAATCTTCTCTGATGAAGCTGCGTGTTATCGACAACGCAGGTTCTAATCCTACCCACATAAGGGCAATGGCGGCATCCAGGAAGCCATCAAAGGAGCGATCGATAGGTGTGAGTGCCTTCGTTAGCTCAACAACATTTGACGTAAGTGGCAGGAAAATCAAGCCATTTGGATTTTCCCTTCCTTGTATTTGTAACCTACGATTTTTGGCCTCAATCAGCTGTTGATCGAAAGCCGCTGAGAAATCTTCGAAGGCCGAAAGGAGAGCATCACGCGGTGTGCTGCTGTTCACAGCGAGTTTGTTTACCCACTTGTGGTTTGGTTTGTATTCGGCCCCTTCGCTTGATCGATTGGTAATTAATTCCTCTAACTCTAGGGGGGCTCGGATTGAACCGACGAAGGACTGATGCCTAATGCGCTTACTAAGAAAGAAATCCAAACCGAAGGCAGAGTTAGTAAGAAACTCATCACGCAATCGTAGAAGTATGCTGTAGAGTAGGATGTCGGCTTCGCTTTCCGCGACAAACGGAACTGCGTTGTCACGCTGCTTTTTTCGGATCTCCCCAAGTAGCTCATCAAAAGGGCGGCTATGCTCAATATCCAGCTCTGCCAAATCGAGGTAACGGGAATAGTCTTCAGCGAGGTTGGCCTTCGCCCACTGCCTTAGCTGCGGCGTTTCAACATAGATTCTGCTGCCGTCGACGATTAGTTGCCCGTCAGAGAATGAAATCTCTCCTTGTACTTCTTCAAGTTCATTTGCGTAGACGGTACGGTTCTCAGGATCGATGACCTGAAGTCTTGAACAGATGTTCACTCTTTCGGCCAAAACCTGTCGTGATCCGCGCAACTCCTTCAGAATATCAAGTACATCAAGCGAACAAACTTCATATAAGAAGTACACAATGATGTGTTGTGGTAGTTCAGTGTTGCTCCAGTCCAACTGAGACGGCAGCGAACAAGGCTGCGCTTTGAAGAAGTGCTTCACAGAAAATCTAAGGATCGACCGAAGCCTAGATTCGAATTGGGTCTCCCAGGCGAGGTGTATAGCTACCGATCGCAAAACTGGATCGCTGCTGTGTTGAAAATCTACCCACTCATAGCTTCCGATGAGGTTTGCGGTCTTATGCCGAAATGGTGAAAACACGGCGAACGAACATGATTTCGCCAAGAGATCGATGACTACCTGACGATCATTGGTACCAACAGCATTCTTCAATCTGGACAGCTCTAAGAAGTGCACAGATGCGCCTTTGTCAGGTAGCGCAGTACTCAGTTTGTCATATTCAGCCGACGAAGCAGTGATTCCCCTCAAAGAATTCCCAATGACATAGGCCAAACTGACGAGAGGGCTGGGCTCATCATGCTGTGTTCGACGGCCAGCGTAGGCGCGCCAAAAATCTGATGAAGTGTGATTTCCGGTATTCGTTGTGTCAGGAAAAGCCAGCTCATCCAAAAGCAGCCCGCTTCGAAGGTCTTCAAATCCGACGGTTGGACAGTTGAGTCCGATTTTTCGGTGCTCTTCTGGTCCTACAAAGGTCGCTCTGTTGACTAACTTTGTATAACTCCACAGTGCTTGAAAGAAGGGCAGTTGCCCAAAATTTCGCGCCAGCTTGACGATGGCATCATGCGGATTAAACAGCTGCGTGGGCGTGAACGTAGCCGCAACAAACCGGATACACCTACGTGAAATTCTTCGTTCTTTTGGCTCTTTCAGCATACCCTCTGAAGTTGCCCAACCGGCATAGATGTAATCCCACGGGTTAGGGGCAGAAGAATCATTGATGAACCGTGCGGCGATTCTCAGTGTCCTAGGTTCATTTGCGTCGAGTATGGCGTTAAGCACTTGATTTTCGGATATGCCCTCTAGGTTCGACGTTTGGTCAGTGGTGATTGCAAATGCCAACTTCGAAACTCGGAAATCGTTGATATCCTCAAATTCGCTTATAAACCTTTCGAATAGTTGCGTAGGTGCTGTCCGCTTCATGCACAAAGTTTGCAACACCGAAACGCAAGTCTCGTATAGGTCGAAGAAGTGGTGACTCTGAGAGACCCTCATCAAATCCGAGAGGCTATTCACCGAAACTGGGCTTTCGCCTAACAAAATAAAACGCAGGTAGTTCTTAACTTCCTTCGAGAAATTTCGGTGCCTTGAAATCCGCCCCTCCGTGTTGATCGAAAAACGCTCGGCAGTGGTGCGCGATTCATTTCTGACGCCACAAAAGTAAGCAACATAACCCAATAACCCTCGGTCAAAAACAGCTCTGATGTCCTCGACAACCTTCTTTTGGGCTTCAAGACCATAGGCTTCGTTTGTGAGTGCGATTCGTAGCTGTACGCTCCAGAGACTCACGCCGAAGCGCTCGTCCAGTTCATCAAGGCACTGCAGCGCGGCAACGAACTCGTCGCGCAAAACAAACTGAGTGACTAGCACTGCTACCTTGCGAAACTCTGCTAGCTCATTCTTGTGCCGGGCGAGTAGCGCCGTACACCAAGTAATTTCCGTTTCTAGAGATACCGGCCGTGAATTCGCAACTCCTGAAAGTTGCTCGTATCCCTTTGAAACAGTTCTAATATCACTAACTAATGATGCTTCTTGCTTTGAAACCCATTCGACAAAGTCTTGATGCTGATCCCTTTGCAGGATTGTCCGAGCGTGTAGCAGTAGAGGCTTTAGTGCTGACCAATATTGAAGTGCGAGTTCTTCACCGTCTACATTCTTCTGAAAGCCCGAACTACGAATTGATGACACGATCCCACGGAACTGGTTTCTGAGGTCATTGAGTTGGGCTTGTACAGTCATCTAGGGAAGGGCTCTTTTTTCCACTGCAGAAAAACTGCGATCGGATTCGTGCTGCTCGGTTTGCACTGTAAACCATACTTTCCAAAAGCCCAGAGCTACTGTTTCAACCGAGCGTTGCAGTATGCGGCCCAATGCCCAGGAATTGCTGAGCAGAGCGTATTGTGAAGGTCAGCAATGCGTGCTGCAGCTGCAGCATTCGGACTAGGTGCCAATGTCGGCTTTGGGCCGTTCGGGCTCTGTGGCTCATTGGTTGGGCTTCCTGCCGAACTTGCGTCGAAGGTGAAGCTCCGGCACACCCTATGTGACCCTGGTCCAACCTGAAAAGGATGGAGAGCGCGCAGCTTGATTTGATTAGCGCACACCGGATCAAACGTGGACAGTTTGATCAAGCATCTGATTATATTAAATAAATGGTGCCGCACGAGGGATTCGAACCCCCGACCCCGTCATTACGAATGACGTGCTCTACCAACTGAGCTAGTGCGGCGTACAGGCCCTACTATGGACCTACTAGTCTTCGTCGTTTGCCTCGAAGCCGCTGGTTTTGCAAGTCATTCTAGCGGAGACCCGCTAATTACGAATGATGTGCTCTACCAACTGAGCTAGTGCGGCGTCTCGTCGTGATGTGCCCCGAAGCGACACGTATTGCAAGCGGTCGGCACAGGAAATACGCCGCATCCCTCACCGGATGTGGCCGGGCTGAACAGTGGGCTCGTCGGCGTGGTCCGTATCGGCGCGTGGCGGTGATTCGGCGGTCTTGGACAGGTTCGGCTGCGTCGGCGTCGGCCGCTCGTCTGCGTCCGGCGTCACCACGACGGCCGGCACGGTGGAGGGCACCGGTGACGGCGTGCCGACGAGCAACGGCAAAAGTTCGGTTCCCGCCGGCATCGCCAGTTCGGCCGTCACCGGCGCGCGCCAGCTCAGGGTGTCGAAGGCGTGGCAGTTCGTGCAGACAGGCATCCAGGCGCCGTGGATCTGCTGGCAGTTGTCGCAGACCCATTGCGGCCCGCGCGGCGCGGTCAGCGCCCGGGTGAGCCAGCCGCGCACCACCGCCTCGTCCGCCCCCTGCCCGCGCGCGATGGCGGCCATCAGGGTCAGGTTGCGGGCGGTCGGCTCTGTCTCGATCAGGTCGCCCAGCGCGCGCTTGGCCTCGGGGAACTCCTCGGCGGCGATGTGCAGTTCGGCCAGCAGCATCTTGGTCTCGGCATGTTCGGGGCGCAGTTTCGTCAGCACGGCGAATCGTTTCAGCCGCGCCTTGGCGTCCTCTTCGGGCACGATCTCGGCAAAGACGGCGGCGAGGTCGGGGTGGGGGTGCACCTCCCACGCCTTCTTGACCACGCGGGTCGCATAGCGCGCATTGCCGGCACCGACATAGCTGCGCGCCGCCATGACGGCGGCGGGGATGAGGTCGGGCGAGAGGCGATTGGCCTCGATCGCGGTCTCGCGGGCGGCGATGTCGCTCTTTTCGTCGAGGATGTCGCGGGCCTCGGACAGGGCGAGTACCGCGTCGCGCCGCTTGTGCACGTCGCGCGGCAGGGAGCCCGATTTGAGCTTTTGTCCCAGCGTGTTGCGCGCCCCGGCCCAGTCGTGGCTCTCGGCCTGGAGGCGCAGCAGGATGTCCTGCGTCTCGACGTGCTTCGGCTTCATCTCGAAGGCCTTTTCGGCGAGCCGGAGGGCGGTCACGTCGTCGCCGTCCTCGAGCTTTTGGCGGAGGATGCCGCGCACGCCGACGAACCGGGTGCGGTCATCTTTCAGAAGTTCCTTGTAGGTTTCCTCGGCCAGCTTGCGGTCGCCGTTCATCTCGGCGGCCTGCGCGGTCAGCAGGTTGGTGAGGTCCGGGCGGTCGAGATAGCGGTTGGCCTTGGTCGCCTTGGCGAGCGCGACCGACCCCTCGCCCGAGGCGAGCGCGGTCATCCCCTCGGCCAGCGCCTCGAAGCCGCGCCGCTCGCGGTTGCGGCTGAAATAGCGGGAGACGGCGGTCTCGTCGCCGTTGATGAATTTCAGGATCGCGACGATCAGGCCGAGCACCTTCAGCGCGATCCAGATCGCGATCACGAGGAGGATGAAGCCGACGACGAGTTGCAGCGGGGTCAGCGTGTATTCGCTGCCCGCCACGGTCAGGCGCGCGCCGCCCGGTGCCTCGAGAAGCCAGACACCGGCCCAGGTGGCCGCGATGACGGCGGCGACGAAGGCGAAGATCTTGATCAGGGACCAGAGCATGGCGCGCCTTCCTATTGGGTCACGGAGGGGTCGAGGGTGTCTACCGCCGCGATGGCATCGAGCCGGGCGGTCGCAGCGGCGCGCCAGGGCGCAAGCGCCTCGGTCGCGACCTCGGGCAGGGTGTCGAGTTCGGTGAGCGCGTCGGCGAGGCGGTTCTCGCGCACCGCCGCCTCTGCCCGGCTGAGGACGGCGTCGGGATCGTCGCCCGCCCGCGGCTCGACCGAGCGGACCTGGAGCATCGAGGAGAAGAGGCTTCCCATTCCGGCGGAATCCTCTGCGGCGCGGGTCGCGGCGAGGGCGGCACGGGACACGTCGGGAAAGTCGGACTGGAGGGCGGCGAGCGTCGGCACGCCGGTGTCGGCCGGTTCGGCCAACGCCTCGGGAACGGCAATTCCCGCCGATTCGAGGTCCGCCAAGGGCCCGGTCAGTGCCGCGCCGGTATCGAGGGCGGCGCGCAGGCGGGCCGTGGCGGCGCGCAGTGCCGCAGCGTCGGCGGCGGCGGTCGCCTCGGCCTCCGTCGCCGCGGCAGCGGACTGCGCGTCGGCGAGGGTGGCAGCGGCCTCATCCGCCATCGTCTGGAACCGGACTTCCTGCGCAGCGAGCTCATCCCGCAGGCCCTGCAATTCCCGCTCGAACGAAGTGATCGCGGTCTGGGTGACGCTGCCATCCTCGGACGGCGCCCGTTCGACCGTCGTCAGGCGGGTGTCGAGATCGGTCAGCGTGGCGGCGATCCCGTCTAGGCGGGCGGTCGTCTCGGCAGACAGGGCCGCGAGGCCAGCGTCGAGGTCGGTCTGCGCCTGCGTCAGGGGCGCCAGATCGGTCGCCTCCGCCGGCGCGGGCAGTGCTGCGATTTCGGCAGAGAGCGCGTCGAGGCGGGCGGTCACGGCGGGGTCGGTCTGCTGCGCCAGGCCAAGCCAGGCCGCGAAAAAGCCTAGGATCGCCGCGACGAATCCCCCGAGGACGAGAGGCACGACGCCGGTCCGTCGCGCCGGGGGAGCCGGGCGGGCCGCCGTCGCGGCGGCCTCTGGGCGTGTCGGGGCGGGACCGCCGGATGGCGCCGGTCGCGGCGCCGCGCTCGCCGGTTTGGCGAGGGAGGGTCCGGCCGGTCGGGACGCGGCACCCAAGGTCGCAGGCGTCGGGTCGGTGTCGGATGCGTCCGGTTTGCCGGTCTCGGGCGCCGGAATGCTGCGGGACGACGGACCCGTTCCGGACGTTGGCGTTGCGGCGGAAGGGGCCGTGGACGAGGGAGCGTCGGCCTGCGGCGCGTCGGCGCCGGTCGGCGCCGCGGGCGGCGTCGTCGGCTTCTCCGAATCGGGAGGGGCCGTCACAGGCGTCGTCGGCGCGGCCCGCTTGGTGCCCTGCCCGGTGGTGCGCGGTCGTGTCGTTTTCGCCACCTTCGTCCCCCTCGTCGTCCTGTTCCGCGCCCCGGGAGGGACGGGTGTGCCGAAATCACACATCCGGTAACCTAGACCGTCCACCCCCAGCCCTCAAGGCGCGTCGGGGCAGAATGCCGTGCTACACCGCGCGCAACCGTTCGATCGCCGCGCGCAGCGCCGTCACCATGGCGTCGAGGTCGGGGCGTGCCGCGACGATCGTCGTGCGGGCGTCCAACGGGGCCGCGGCATCGCGGACCGCCCCGCTCATCGAGACGACGTGCAGCGGCGCGGTAAAGGGACCGGCCCCGGCCAGCAGGCGGGCTGTGCGGGGCGAGAACAGCGGCACCACCAGCGGCGCGATCCCGGCAAGGGCGACGCGCGCGTCGGGGGTAAGAGGGCGATCGACCTGACGGTAGACGACCTGCGCGTGGCAGGGGATGCCCGCCGCGGTGAGGCGTCCGGCCACGTCGCCCCGGGTATGGGCACCGTGCAGGTGCAGGAGGGGGCCGCGTGTCCGGGCCCGTAGAACAAGGTCGATCAGCGCCTCTGCATCGCCATCCGCACTCTGCGCAACGAGGCCGAGGGCGCGGGCGGCGGCGGCGGTGCGGGCGCCGACGCACCACGCCGGCAGGTCCGGCGGCAAGGTGCCGGGCGGCAGCACGGCGAGCGCATTGGCCGAGGTCAGGACGACACCGGCAAGGCCGCGCGTGTCGACCGCACCGGACATCGGCTCGATCCCCACGAGCGGCGACAGGATCGCGGCGGGCGCGTCCGGACCGAGGGCAGCCAGCAGCCGCGCGGCGTCCGTTCCGGGCCGGGTGAGCAGGAGGCGCGTCGCTTCGTTCATTCGCCCCCGCGCCCCCTCCGGCATTGCCCGCCCGGCCCGCCGGATGTTAGCTGCACCGCGCAGCAGTGCAAAGTGCGCAGGCCAGGCGCGGGCAAGAGGTCGACCATCGCTATCGCCGGACCCTTCACGATCCTCGGGATCGAATCGAGTTGCGACGACACCGCCGCCGCCGTCGTGCGGGGCCGCAGCGGTGTGGCCGAGGTGCTGTCGTCGGTCGTCGAGGGCCAGAACGGCCTGCACGCGGCCTATGGCGGCGTGGTGCCCGAGATCGCGGCGCGTGCGCATGTCGAGCGGCTGGATCATTGCGTCGAGGCGGCGCTGTTGCAGGCGGGCCTGACGCTGGCGGGGATCGACGCGGTGGCGGTGACGGCCGGGCCGGGCCTGATCGGCGGGGTCGTGTCGGGCGTGATGCTCGCCAAGGGGATCTGTGCCGCGACCGGGCTGCCGCTGATCGGTGTCAACCATCTCGCCGGCCACGCGCTCACGCCGCGGCTGACCGACGGGCTGGGGTTTCCCTACCTGATGCTGCTCGTCTCGGGCGGGCATTGCCAGTTCCTCGTCGTCGAGGGGCCGGAGGTGTTCCGGCGGCTCGGCGGCACCATCGACGACGCGCCGGGCGAGGCCTTCGACAAGGCCGCGCGCCTGCTGGGGCTGGACCAGCCCGGCGGCCCGGCGATCGAGGCCGCCGCGACCAGGGGCGACCCTGAGCGTTTTGCACTGCCGCGACCGCTCCTCGACCGGGCGGGCTGCGACATGTCGTTCTCGGGGCTGAAGACGGCACTGCTCCGGGCGCGCGATGGAATCGTCGCGGAGTTCGGGCGGTTTGCGGTCACAGGATCAATCCGACCTCGCGGCGGGGTTCCAGGCGGCGGTCTGCGATGTCCTGCGGGAAAAGACGGCGCGCGCGATTGCGCTCTATCTCGACGGCGCCCCCGCCAACCCGGCGCTGGCCGTCTCGGGTGGCGTCGCGGCGAACGGGTCGATCCGCGCGGCACTTCGGGAGGTCGCCGACGCGCGCGGCGTGCAGTTCGTCGCACCGCCACTGGCGCTGTGCACCGACAACGCCGCGATGATCGCCTATGCCGGACTCGAGCGGTTCGTGGTGGGCGGCATCGACGATATGACCCTGTCGGCCCGTCCCCGCTGGCCCCTCGACGCGGCGGCGGCGCCGATGATCGGGTCGGGGCGCAAGGGGGCCAAGGCATGAGGATCGCGGTGATCGGTGCGGGCGCCTTCGGCACGGCACTCGCCGTGGCTCTGCACGGCGCCGGGCGCGACGTGGTGCTGATCGGGCGCGACGTGGCGGCGATGGCGGCCACGCGGAGGACGGCGCGGCTTCCCGGTGTGGTGCTGGACGAGGCCCTGTCGATGACCGGCGACATGGCAGAGGTGGCGGGGGCGGACGTCGTGCTCCTCGCGGTCTCGTCCCAGGCGCTGCGGGCGGTCCTCGCGGGGGCGGATGCGCATCTGGCGGGCCAGCCGCTGGTCGCCTGCTGCAAGGGCATCGACCTCGCCACCCTTCAGGGGCCGACGGCGACGATTGCGCAGGTCGTGCCCGGGGCGGTGCCCGCCCTCCTGACGGGCCCGAGCTTTGCCGCCGATATCGCGCGTGGCCTGCCGACCGCCCTGACGCTCGCCTGCCGCGACGCGGATGTCGGCGCACGGGTGCAGGCGGCGCTGTCGACGCCGGTGCTCCGGCTTTACCGGACCACCGACACAATCGGCGCGGAACTCGGCGGCGCGCTCAAGAACGTCGTTGCCATCGGCTGCGGCGTGGCGATGGGCGCGGGCCTCGGCGAAAGTGCGCGGGCGGCCCTGATGACGCGCGGTTTCGCCGAGATGCGGCGGATGGCAGTGGCGCTGGGCGCCGAGGCCGAGACGCTGGACGGCCTGTCGGGTCTGGGCGATCTGGCGCTCACCTGCACCTCGGCGCAGTCGCGCAACTATGCCCACGGCCTCGCGCTGGGGCGGGGCGAGGTGCCGGGTGCCGCCACCGTCGAGGGCGTCTTTGCCGCAATGGCGGCAGGCCGGATCGGCGCGGCGCACGGTATCGAGATGCCGGTGGCGGCCGCGGTCGCGGGCCTTGTCGAGGGGTCGCTGGCGGTTGCGGACGCCGTCGCGGCCCTCATGGGACGACCGTTGAAGGAGGAGGGCGTGTGATGGCCCGTTGGCTGTTCAAATCGGAACCAGACGTCTGGGGCTGGGACGATCAGGTGGCGCGCGGCGCGGCGGGCGAAGAGTGGCACGGGGTCCGCAACTATCAGGCGCGCAACAACATGCGGGCGATGGCGATCGGCGACCGCGGCTTCTTCTACCACTCGCGCACCGGCCTCGAGGTCGTGGGCATCGTCGAGGTCTGCGCGCTGGCCCATCCCGACAGCACCACCGAGGATCCGCGGTGGGAGTGCGTCGACATCCGCGCGGTGCGGCCCTTCGCGCAGCCCGTGACGCTCGGGGCGATCAAGGGCGAGGCGGCGCTGTCGGAAATGGTGCTGGTCAAGAATTCGCGCCTGTCGGTGCAGCCGGTGACGGATGCGGAATGGCGCAGGGTCTGCGAAATGGGCGCGACAGAGCCCTAGATCTGCGGCATGATGCCACAGGTATCCTGCCGGGAGCGCATCATGCAATTCGTCGCCGTCGTTGTCGCCGCCATCGCCAATTTCGCCTTCGGGGCATTTTGGTACATGACGCTCGCCAAACCCTGGATGGCGGCGAGCGGGGTGCCGGTCGGTCCGGACGGGCGGCCGGCGGGCGGCATGAAGCCGGCGCCGGTCATCGTCTCGGCGATAACCTCGATCCTCGTGGCAGGGCTGATGCGCCACATCTTCGCGCTGTCGGGGATCGACACGCTGGGCGAGGGGCTGGTGTCGGGCCTTGGTGTCGGCGCGTTCTTCATCGTGCCGTGGATGGCGATGAACAACGCCTACGGGATGCGGCCGGCAATGCTCACCGTGATCGACGGCGGTTATGCGATCCTCGGGTGCGGCATCATCGGGACGGTGCTGGTGCTGTTTCTCTAGGCGGTCTGGCAAAGGAAAAGGGGGATTCCGACGGATGCCAGAACCCCCCTCCTCACCCACGTACTCCCACACGCGGAACTGAATATCGGGTCCTGGCCATCCTAGCCTGACCATCGACATATGCCCCGTCGGCGCAGCAAACACAAAGGAATTGCCTCTCGCATTTGAGGCAAAGCCGTCGGACGGGAGATCGGCCCGCCGGCATGTCAAAAGGCCGCGCGAAAACCAATCGGCGCGGCCCCGGAGATCAAGGTGACGGGTATCAGCGGTAGACGCTTTCCTTGCCGAAGTGCTTGGTCAGCATATAGTAGACCACGGCGCGATACTTGTTGCGCTCGGATTTGCCGTAGACCTCGATCACGGCATCGATCGCTGCCGTCAGGTCGGGGCTGTCCTTCAGCCCCAGTTTCTTCATGAGAAAGTTCTTCTTGACGGTCTCGATCTCGCCGGGCTGGGACGCCGCGACGGTCGAGGCGTCGGCGTCGTAGATCGACGGGCCGCAACCGATCGTGACCTTGGTGAGCAGCGCCATGTCCGGCGTCATCTTGCACTTCGTCTTGAGATCGTCGGCATATCTCGCGATCAGATCGTCTCTCTTTCCCATGTCGGGCCCCCTGTTATTGTCATGGTAGCCGCAGGGATGAGTGGGGCTCCCGCGCGGGGGAACGTCCTGCCGCGCGGCTGGCAACGTGCGGGCAACCTAGCGACTGCGCGCCGAACCGGTAAAGGCTTTTGTAGGGGGAAAAACCTGCACGCCGCCTCTGTGGGGTCAAAGCCACGGGCGGACGGGTCGGCAGACGCCGCCTCAGGCAAAGGTCCGCGCGGCGATGGCGGACAACAGGCCCCAGACATGCGCACCGACGAGCGGCTTGTCCAGAAGGGCCGCGACCGCGTCGCACGCAGTTGCGCGGGCGAGGTCGGCGGGGTTGAGAGATGTCGTGAGCATCAGGGCGACCGCCGGGCGCCGATGGGGGAGGGACGCCATACCGGCCAGAGCGTCGAGAAACGCGAACCCGTTCATGGCCGGCATGTTGATGTCGAGGAGAATCAGGTCGACGGGCGGGTTCCGCGGATCGGCGAGGTGGGCGAGCGCATCGGCTGCATAGCCATAGCCCGTGATGCCGCCGACGTGGCCCACGCGCTTCAGGACGCGGGCACAAAGGCGCCGGTCGATTTCTTCGTCGTCGACGAGCATGACGCCGAGGGCCGACGCGCCGTCCATCAGGCCGCCCTTGCGCCCTGTGCGGTGCAGCCCGTTCGAGTGACGAACGGCATGTCGATTTCCGGTGTCCGATCGGCGTCGTTCGTCACGTCGTCCCCTGCGTCGCCCCGTGCCGGAACGGCCAGGGTCACATCGAAGGTGCTGCCTGCGCCGGTGTCCGAGATCAGCGTGATGCGACCACGGTGGCCGTCGACGATCCGACGGCAGGTCGCGAGGCCGAGGCCGGTGCCGGGATAGGCCTCACGGACGTGCAGACGCCCGAATGGATCGAAGATCCGCGCCTGATGTTCGGACGGAATGCCGATGCCGTCGTCCCTGACGACGAGGCGCCAGGTGCCGGGCACCTCGGTCGCCAGACAGGCGATCCGCACCTCTGGCGCTGTCCCCGGCGCATGGAACTTGATCGCATTCGCGATGAGGTTCTGGGCGAGGATCCGCAGGTGCGACCGATGGCCCGTGACCGCGATACCCGGCCCGCGAAAGACCTTCGCGCCAGCGGCACGGATGTCTCCGGCGAGGTCGGCGAGTACCTCGTCGATACAGGCGCCCATGTCGAAGGTCTCGGGCGGCGTCCCGGTCCCGGTCGCGGTCAGCCACGAATCGGTCAGCACGTCCTCGATCAGATCGCGCATCCGCCGCACCGTGCCCAGCGCGTCGTCGATCATCTGCTTTCCCTCCGCGTCGAGGGCATCGTCGTGGTCGAGCCTGAACTCCTCGAGCAGGAGATGGATCGTATTCGCAGGCGACTTCAGGTCGTGGCTGACCGCAGCGGTGAATTGCGCCTGTTCGCGACGGAGGCACTCCCCCTCTTTCACGGCGGCGGTCGCGACATCGCTGGCGGCCCGGATCGCCACATTGCGGCGCGCAAGGTCATCGATCAAGGCGCGCTGGCGCAACCGGACATCGTCGAGGCCGGCGATGCGGACGCGGAGGGTGTCGATGGTAAGGCGGATGGCCCGGTGGCCGGGCAGGAAGACGAACCCCACCTCCACCACGACGAGGAGGATCGCGAGGAAGAGGACAAACCGCGCGATTTCCCGCGATCCGTCGATCCGGTCCGTCGACGCCGTCTGAAACGCGGCGACGCCGACCAGCAGAACGAGGAGGACCGAGATGTGAACGAAGAGCAGGCGGCGCGGATTGACGGATGGCACATCGAACGGCGGACCGGAGGCCTTGCCCCCGCAGGCATTGGTTCGCAGGCGGGGCATCGCCCCCTCGTCACATTCTGTCGGCTGCATGCGTCACTTCCGGTCGCTGGTCTGCGCTGCGGTGGTAACGCCCGAATCTTAAAGTCCGTTTAAGCACGAGTTGCACAGGCAAACGCCGCGCCCCCGGGCGGGGACGCGGCGCAGGGCGCACCGGCGCCGGACGGCGTCAGTAGCGGTAATGCTCGGGCTTGAACGGGCCTTCGACGGGCACGCCGATGTAATCGGCCTGATCCTTCTTCAATTCGGTCAGCTTGACCCCGATCCGCGCGAGGTGCAGGCGCGCGACCTTTTCGTCCAGCGTCTTGGGCAGGATGTAGACGCCGGGCTGGTAATCCCCGCCCTTGGTCCACAGTTCGATCTGCGCCAGCACCTGATTGGTGAACGACGCCGACATCACGAACGACGGGTGCCCGGTGGCGTTGCCGAGGTTCAGCAGGCGCCCCTCGGACAGCAGGATCAGGCGATGCCCGTTCGGCATCTCGATCATGTCGACCTGATCCTTGATGCGCGTCCACTTGTGGTTCTTCAGGCTCGCCACCTGAATTTCATTGTCGAAGTGGCCGATGTTGCCGACGATCGCCATGTCCTTCATCTCGCGCATGTGCTCGATGCGGATGACGTCGCGGTTGCCGGTGGTGGTGATGAAGATGTCGGCCGTGTCCAGCACATCCTCGAGGAGGACGACCTCGAAGCCGTCCATCGCCGCCTGCAACGCGCAGATCGGGTCGACCTCGGTGACTTTGACCCGCGCACCGGCCCCTTGCAGCGAGGCGGCAGACCCTTTGCCCACGTCGCCGTAACCACAGACCACGGCGACCTTGCCGGCCATCATCGTGTCGGTGGCGCGGCGGATACCGTCGACGAGGCTTTCCTTGCAGCCATACTTGTTGTCGAACTTCGACTTGGTGACGCTGTCGTTCACGTTGATCGCGGGGAAGGGCAATTGCCCCTTCTTGTGCAGGTCATAGAGGCGGTGGACGCCGGTGGTGGTCTCTTCCGAGACGCCCTTGATCGCATCGCGCGTCCTGGTGAACCAGCCGGGGCTCTCCTTCATCCGCTTGTGGATCTGGACCTTGATCGCCTCTTCTTCCTCGGACTGCGGCACGGCGAGGATCTCTTCGCCCGCCTCGGCCCGCGCGCCCAGCAGGACATAGAGGGTGGCGTCGCCGCCGTCGTCGAGGATCATGTTGGCGCCATCCGCAAACATGAAAGACTTGTCGAGGTAGTCCCAGTGCTCGGTCAGGCTTTGTCCCTTGACGGCAAAGACCGGCGTTCCGCCTGCGGCAATCGCCGCCGCCGCATGGTCCTGCGTCGAGAAGATGTTGCACGACGCCCAGCGCACGTCTGCGCCAAGCGCGTTCAGCGTCTCGATCAGGACGGCGGTCTGGATCGTCATGTGCAGCGAACCGACGATCCGCGCGCCCTTCAGCGGCTTCGACGTACCGAATTCCTCGCGCAGCGCCATCAGGCCCGGCATCTCGGTCTCGGCGATGTTCAGTTCCTTGCGGCCGAAGTCGGCGAGGGAAATGTCTTTGACTACGTAGTCGTTGGCCATGATCTGTCCTTTTGGTCTGCGGATGACGCTTTGTTTGATGGCGCCATAGCATCGCCGGACCCTTGCGACAATGGGGCGGACCAGCGCGCACTTGATGTGCGCGGGGGGGCCGTGGCAAACCGGCGCGACAGGCGGGGGCGGCGATGAAACAACCACGGGCATGGCAGCGGATGTTGTCGGGGCGCAGGCTCGACCTTCTCGACCCGACGCCGGTGGATATCGAGGTCGAGGACATCGCCCATGGTCTGGCGTTCGTGGCGCGGTGGAACGGGCAGACCAAGGGCGATTTCGCCTATTCGGTGGCCGAACATTCGCTCTTGGTCGAGGAGATATTCGCCCGGATCGCCCCGGACGCCGAGGTGCGCTGGCGGCTCGCGGCCCTGCTGCACGATGCGCCGGAATATGTGATCGGCGACATGATCTCGCCGGTGAAGGCCGCGGTGGGGCCGGGCTACGGCGCCCTCGACGAGCGGCTTGCGGTGGCGGTGCACCTCCGGTTCGGGCTGCCGGCACAGGTGCCGGTGCGGGTGAAGAAGCAGATCAAGCAGGCGGACCGGATCTCGGCCTGGCTCGAGGCGGTGCAGATCGCGGGGTTCACCCCGGCCGAGGCGGACCGTTTCTTCGGCGCACCGGATCCGGCGCTGGTGAACGGTCTGGCGATCACGCTGCGCCCGCCCCTCGAGGTCCGCGCCGCCTTTACCGCCCGGCACGGCGCCCTGATGGCAGACCTCTAGCCGCAGTGCGGCCTTGCGCAGCCTCGCCCCGTGGCTAAGGTCGGCATGTTGAAATTGCCCGAGTATCAGATGCCGTCCGACCAGAGCCCGATCTCCGCCCCTCCCGTCCGGGTCCGCCCGGCGACAGAGCGCGATGCCCCGGCCCTTGCCGACATCATCAACCGGATCATTGCCGCGGGCGGCACCACCGCGCATGTCACCCTGTTTTCGCCCGAACGGATGCAGCGCCACTACATCGACCCCGAGCGCAAGATCTCGTGCATGGTCGCCCAAGCGTCTGACGGTGCGGTGCTGGGGTTCCAGTCGCTGGTCTGGCCCGACGACGAGGGGGCGCAGTTTCCCGACGGCTGGGCGATCATCGCCAGTTTCGTCGATCCCGACGGTGCCGGGCGGGGCGTCGGGCGCAGCCTGTTCGCGGCGACCGTCGCCGCCGCGCGGGCGGCGGGGGTGAACACCATCGACGCCACGATCCGCGCCGACAATGCCGGCGGCCTCGCGTTCTATGGCAGGCTGGGCTTCACCGACTACGACGTGATCGCCGCGGTGCCGCTGCGCGACGGCACGCTGGTCGACCGGGTCCGCAAACGGATCGACCTCTAGGACCGCCTACTTCGGGCTGCGCTTGGCGAGAATCCGCTGCAAGGTCCGACGGTGCATGTTCAGCCGCCGCGCCGTTTCCGAAACGTTGCGGTCGCACATCTCGTAGACCCGCTGGATATGCTCCCACCGGACGCGATCGGCACTCATCGGGTTTTCGGGCGGCGGCGGCAGACCGTCGCCCGCATCGAGAAGGGCCGCGACGATCTCGTCGGCGTCGGCAGGTTTGGAGAGGTAGTCGGTCGCCCCGATCTTGACTGCCGCGACGGCGGTGGCAATGGCGCCATAGCCGGTGAGGACGACGATCTTGCTGTCGGGCCGACGTTCCCGCAATGCCTCGACCACGTCGAGGCCGTTGCCGTCCGACAGGCGCAGATCGACCACCGCATAGGCGGGCGGGCGGGCCGCGGCACTCGCCTTGCCCTCGGCGACGGTCAGGGCGAGTTCGACCTCGAACCCCCGCTTTTCCATCGCCCGGCCCAGACGGCGCAGGAAAGCCTCGTCGTCGTCGACGAGCAGAAGCGTCGGGTCTGTGCCGATGTCGGGCGCGGCGCGGGTCGGCTCGGTTAGGGTCATGGCGTCACCGGAGTTTTGCATGACCAGGATGATAGGGCGGTCACGGGCGCGGTCAATCGCGCGTCGGGCGCGACCATTGGCACATTGATCGCCCCGACCCACGGCCCTATCACCTTCGGATGACCGAGGGGCCCGCCATGCCGAGGAATGCCATGGAAGTGCGGCGACAGGACCAGCGGACCAACTGGGTCCGGCTGCGCACCCTTGTCGTGTTGCGCTGGTTCGCAATTGCCGGGCAGGTGACGGCCCTGCTCGTGGCGCGGTACTGGTTCGATCTTTCCCTTGCCACGGGACCGGCGCTGGCCGTGATCGGCGCGGCCATCATGGCCAATGTCGTCTCTCTCATGGTCTATCCGCGCAACCGGCGCCTGTCCGAACGGGACGCGGCGCTCTGGCTCGCGTTCGACATGACACAACTGGCGGTGCTGCTGTGGCTGACCGGCGGGCTGCACAATCCAAATGCGCTGTTGCTGCTGGCGCCGGTCACGATCGCGGCGACGGCGCTGCGGACCTGGACGACGGCGTTCCTCGGCCTGCTCGCCATCGCGATGATAACCACCCTCGGCTTCTGGAACCTGCCGATCCTCGGTCCGCTCGGCGCGCCGATCCGCCTGCCCGGCCTGATCCTCTTCGGGTTCTGGGTGGCACTGGTGACGGGCGTGGTGTTCCTGTCGATCTACGCCCGGCAGGTCACGCGCGAGATCCACGCGATGAGCGATGCGCTCGTCGCCACGCAACTGGCGCTGGCGCGCGAGCAGAAGCTTACCGATCTGGGCGGCGTGGTGGCGGCGGCGGCGCATGAACTCGGCACGCCGCTGGCGACGATCAAGCTGGTGTCCTCGGAACTCCTGAGCGAGGTCGGGAGTGGCGAGATGCGCGAGGACATCCGCCTGATCGGCGCGCAGGCCGACCGCTGCCGCGACATCCTGCGCTCCATGGGAGAGACCGGCAAGGACGACCGCCACCTGCGGCGTGCGCCCCTCGAGGCGGTGGTCCTCGCGGCGGCGGAACCGCACCTGCGGCGCGGCAAGACGGTCGACATCACGATCGACCCGATGAGCGAGGCGACCCGCCAGCCCGAGATATTCCGCCGCCCCGAGATCCTGCACGGCCTGCGCAACCTGATCCAGAACGCGGTCGACTTTTCCGCCGCACGGGTCGAGATCGACCTCGGCTGGACCACGACGCGGGTGAGCGTAAAGATTTCGGACGACGGCATGGGGTTTCCCGCCTCGGTCATCGGCCGGATCGGCGATCCGTTCATGCGCCGCAGGCGCGCCGGAGCCGACAGCGAGCGGCGGCCGGGATACGACGGCATGGGCCTTGGCCTGTTCATCGCCAAGACCCTGCTCGAGCGGACCGGCGCCGAGGTCGGGTTCGCCAATGGCGGCGGGGCGGGCGACCTGCCGGGGGCGGTCGTGACCGTCGACTGGCCGCGCCCCGAGATCGAGGCGACCGGCGCGCTCGGCGAGAATCAGTTGCTCGCCGGGGAATAGCCCGGTCCAAAGTGACGTGGCGGAATGCAGCGGTGGCACCGTGGCATTTACGTCTGATTAACCAATTCACCGCCACGCTCCTCAGGGTTGATTGGGGATTCGGGATGCTGGCATCGGGACTTGAGGTGTGGACGGCGCTTGCGCTGGGGGTAATCGGCTGCGCGGGGCTTGCGGTTGCGATGATGCTTCGCGCAGGGCCGGGCCGGATTATGCGGCAGGGCGCCGCACCGCC
Source organism: uncultured Alphaproteobacteria bacterium (assembly GCA_963789535.1). GTDB lineage: Bacteria > Pseudomonadota > Alphaproteobacteria > Rhodobacterales > Rhodobacteraceae > CAVXHQ01. The sequence continues at coordinate 462,284 of CAWBKU010000005.1, forward strand.
ACCGGCGGTGTCGCAGGCGGCAGAGCAGGCCGTGTTTCTTTTCGAGGCAGGCGCCCTTCTCGACGCGACGCCGAAGGCGCGCGCGCTGCTCTCTGCCGGCGATGCCCGCACGCCCGAGCAGGAGCGGCTGCTGACGCTTCTCGCGCCGCTCTTTCCCGACCTGCCGGAACGGTTTCACGATACTGCCGGCCACGCCCGTCTCCGCGCGGTCGAGGGTGCCGCCGCCTCGGCCCTGCCGCTGTCGGCCGCCGAGGTGGAACATCTCGATGGCCGCGTGCGCCTCACGCTCGTCGATACGCTGCCCGATGCGCCCGATCATCCCCTGACCATCGCCGCCCTGCGCGACGAGATGGGCGTCCTCGCGCGGATGAGCGCCGACACCCAATGCCTCGTCTGGTGCGAAACTCCGTCCGGCTCGATCACTTGGGCGAACGCCGCCTATCTCGCCTTTGCCGATGCCTGGGAGGCGACGGAACCGGCCGGGGACGATGCGCCCACATGGCCCCCCGCGACCGTCTTTCCGCCCCTGTCGGGGTCCGGTCCTGACGACGCCGCCGTTGCGGCACCCGAAGTGAAGCGGCGCCTGAAGGTGACGGATGCCGCGGGCAGGATCACCGGCTGGTTCGACGTGCGCTCGGTCCGGCGCGGGTTCGAGACGATGCATTTCGCCACCGACGCCCGTGCGCTGGTCGCCGCCGAAGAGCAGGGGCGGATGTTCGTGCAGACGATGACGGAAACCTTCGCGCAACTCTCCATCGGCCTGGCGATCTTCGACCGCGAGCGGCGTCTGTCGACGTTCAACCCGGCGCTCCTCGACCTCACCCGCCTGCCGATGACGTTCCTGAGCGGGCGTCCGACGCTGGCCGCGACGCTGGACAAACTGCGCGAGGTGGGCGTGTTGCAGGAACCGCGCGATTACCGAAGCTGGAAGCGGGACATCACCGCCCTCGTCGATGCCGCCCGCGAGGGGACATACTGCGAGACCTGGACCCTGGCGGGCGGGCAGACCTACCGCGTCACCGGGCGGCCGCATCCGAACGGCGCCATCGCGTTCCTGTTCGAGGATATCAGCGCCGAGGTCTCGCTCACCCGGGCGTTCCGGGCCGAGATCGGGACGGCGCAGGCGGTGCTCGATACGCTTGACGCGGCGATCGCGGTGTTCTCGCCCTCGGGCACGCTCACGACCTGCAATGCCCGGTTCGAGGCCATATGGCTCCCCGGTGGGGATGCGGGCCGGATCGAGCCGGTGACGCTGGCTCAGGTCGTGCCGCTTTGGCAGGCACGAGCCGCGCCGACACCGTTCTGGGCGCGGCTGCGCGGTTTCGTCGCCGGATCCGAGGGGCGCAGCACGCTGACCGAGACGCTGCGACTGACGGACGGCCGCGCCGCGATCTGCCGCCTGACGCCCCTGCCCGGCGGCGCCACGCTCGTGGCCTTTGCCGACGGGACCGGCGCGGAGGTCCCGCTGTCCGGGATCGGGGCGCAGGAGACGAAGGCAGCGATCGGCAAACGACTGGCATCCGCCCTGCCCTGAGAGGTGCCGGGCACTCGTGCACAATCGGGTTGCAGGGGCGGTGCGCGCACCTACTGTGGGCCCATGGAATTCGCGCCCCCACCTCTGCCGCTGCCGACCGAAGCGGACACGCAGGCCCTCGCCGCGGCCATGGCGCCCGCGCTGGCGGCGGGTGACACGTTGCTCCTCGAGGGGCCGGTCGGCGCGGGCAAGACCGCCTTTGCGCGGGCGCTGATCCGCGCGCGGCTGGCCGCGCCCGCCGAGGAGGTTCCGTCGCCGACCTTCACCCTCGTGCAGACATATCCCCATCCGGCGGGCGACATCTGGCACGCCGATCTCTACCGCCTGAGCCATCCAGGCGAGGTGATCGAACTGGGCCTCGACGAGGCGTTCGGGACGGCGATCTGCCTGATCGAATGGCCGGACCGCCTTGGCGCGCATCTGCCGGACGGCGCCCTGTGGCTGCGCTTCGGGGCGGGCGGGACGGGGCACATCGTGACGATGACCGGGCCCGCGGCGTGGTCGGGCCGGATCGGGGGCATCCTGTGTCGGATGTAAAGGCAACGACGCGGCTCCCGCCGGAACACTCCCTGTTTCTGGCAGATACACTCTGGGCCGACTGGCGCGTCGAGCCGATGCCGGGCGATGCAGACGTTCGACGCTACTGGCGGCTGCATGAACGGTGGGGCGACACCGCGATCCTCATGGACATGACCCCGGGGGATCCGGCGGCCTTTGCCGCATTCGGGCGGATCGGCGCGCATCTGCATGGCCTCGGCCTCGGTACGCCGGGGGTGCTGCACAGGTGCGACGGGGTGCGGATGATGGTTCTCGAAGACCTCGGGCCGGACACCCTCGCCACCGTCGCCGCGCGGGCGCCCGTGCGGGAGGTGGATCTCTATGCTGTCGCAACCGATGTTCTGCTGGCGGTTCAGGCGACCCCGCCTCCCCGTGGTCTGAGTGTGCTGTCGCCGCAGCTCGGGGCGGCGATGCTGGCGCCGCTGTTTGCGTGGTATGTCCGGCGCAGCGAGGGGTCCGCGTCGCTCGAGGGTGCGCTGGCCGAGGCGCTGGAGACCTGTGCAGGTCCGCCCGATCGGCTCTCCTTGCGCGACTATTTCTCCGAAAACCTCATCTGGCGCGAGGGTCGGGCGGGAACGGACCGGATCGGCATCCTCGACTTTCAGGACGCCTTCGTCGCACCTGCCGCCTATGACCTCGCCTCGATGCTGCGCGATGCCCGTCGCGACGTGTCGGCGGCGGCGACCGAAGCCTGTCTGCGTCGGTTTGCCGACGGCACCGGCGCCGATCTGGCCGCGGTGAAACGCGCCGTGGCGGTCCTGTCGGTGCAGCGCAACCTGCGCATCCTCGGCATCTTTGCCCGCCTCGCGCGGCGCGACGGCAAGGCGCGCTATCTGCCGATGATCCCGCGGGTCCGTGCCCATGTGCTGCGTGACGTGGCGCACCCCGCGCTCGCGGACCTGCGCGCGCCGGTCGAGGCAGCACTCGGCGGCGAGGTCATGGCGTGACGCCGCGCGCCATCCTGATCTATGCGGCAGGCCTCGGCACGCGCATGGGCGCCCTCACGCAGGCCCGGCCGAAACCATTGATCGAGGTCGCGGGACGGCCGCTGGTCGACCATGCGCTGGCGCTGACCGACGCGTTGCCGGACGCTGCGGCGGGTGGTGAACGTGCATTGCCATGCCGCGCAGATCCGCGCGCATCTCGCCGGACGGGGCATCGCTTTCTCTGACGAGACCGACCTCTTGCGCGAGACGGGCGGCGGCCTGAAACACGCGCGCTCTCTCTTGGGTGACGGACCGGTAATGACGCTGAACACTGATGCGGTCTGGAAAGGGCCGAATCCACTGTTGGCATTGCGCGACGCTTGGCGCGGCGATGCGATGGATGGCCTCGTCCTTCTTGCGCGGAACGAGGATGCGGTGGGACACTCCGGGACAGGCGATTTCGTCGTTGACGCCGACGGTCGGCTGACCCGGGGGCCGGGTCTGGTCTATACCGGCGCGCAGATCGTCGGGCAGGATCGGTTTCTGGCTGAAAGAGAGTTCTGTTTTCTCGACCAATCTCATCTGGGACCGGATGATCGCGGCGGGGCGGCTCTATGGCCTGATCTACGACGGCCGCTTTGCCGATGTCGGGCGGCCCGAGGCGATCGGGTTGGCAGAGGCGATGCTGGATGGCTGACGGCGCCCTCTTCTCCGACGCCGGACCGCGCCTCTTCGGCCTGCCGCCGGGGGCGGATTTCGGCGCGGCAGTGGTGCGCGGCCTGCTCGCGCGGCTGGGCGATGCACCGCCCGAGGCGCTGGCGCGGGTCACCATCTTCGTCAACACACGGCGGATGCAGCGGCGTCTGCGCGCCGTCTTCGACGCCGGGCCACCGCGCCTGTTGCCGCGCATCCGCCTCATCACCGATCTGGCACAGGATCCGGCGACCGGCGATTTCGGCCCGCCGACCGCACCGCTGCGGCGCCGGCTCGAGCTGATGCAGCTCGTCCGCCGCCTCCTCGAGGCGCAGCCCGATCTGGCGCCCCAGAGTGCGGCCTTCGACCTCGCCGATGCGCTCGCCGCGCTGATGGACGAGATGCAGGGCGAGGGGGTGGCGCCCGAGGCGCTCGAGACCCTCGATGTGAGCGAGCATTCCGAATACTGGGCGCGCAGCCTCGCGTTCCTGCGGCTGGTGCAGGGCTATTTCGGCGCCGATGTCACGGCACCGGACCGCGAGGCGCGGCAACGCCTCGTGACCCTCGGGCTGGTGGCGCGCTGGGCGGTGTCGCCGCCCGCCGACCCGGTCATCGTGGCGGGGTCGACCGGGTCGCGCGGCGCGACGGCCCTCCTCCTCGATGCGGTGGCGCGGCTGCCGCAGGGGGCGGTGATCCTGCCGGGGTTCGATTTCGAGATGCCGGACGCCGTCTGGGGCCAGCTCGACGCGGCGCTGACCGCCGAGGATCATCCGCAGACGCGGTTCCGGCGGGTGATGACCCGGCTCGATCTGGCGCACGGGGCGGTGCGACGCTGGGACGATGCGCCCGAAAACAGCGCGCGCAATCGCCTCGTCTCCCTGTCGCTGCGGCCCGCCCCCGTGACCGACGCCTGGGCCGTCGAGGGGCCGGAACTGGACGATCTGGCCAGTGCCTGCGCCGGGATGACATTGCTCGAGGCGCCAACGCCGCGGATCGAGGCCGAGGCGATCGCGCGCCGGTTGCGGGCGGCGGTGGACGAGGGGATCACCGCGGCGCTCATCACGCCGGACCGGATGCTGACCCGGCAGGTCGCCGCGGCGCTCGACCGCTGGCGGATCGTGCCCGACGATTCGGCAGGCACGCCGCTGGCGCTGTCGCCGCCGGGGCGGCTGTTGCGGCAGGTCGCGGGGCTGTTCGGGGTGCGGGTGACGGCGTCCGATCTCGTGGCGCTGCTGAAACATCCGCTGGTCAACGCGGGCGCGCGCAATACGCACCTTCTGGCGGCCCGTGATCTGGAACTCCGGTTACGACGCAAGGGTCCGCCGTTTCCGGATGCCGCGGCGTTGAGGGACTGGGCGGGGGCCGAGCGTCAGGTCTGGGCGGAATGGGTCGGCGGGGCACTGGAACCGGTGCCGGACACGCTGCCCCTGACCGAATGGGTCGCGCTGCACGTCGCGCAGACCGAGGCCTTGGCGGCAGGCCCGGACCTGGCCGGTTCGGGGGCCCTCTGGGACGAGGCGGCGGGCCGGGCGGCACGCCTCATGGTCGAAAACCTGTGTGCCCACGCGGATGCGGGCGGCGTCATGACGGCGGGTGACTACGTCGCCCTCTTCGAGGCGGTGATCGCCGGCGGCGAGGTGCGCGACCGCGACCGGGGGCATCCGCGCATCCTCATCTGGGGGACGCTGGAGGCGCGGGTTCAGAGTGCAGATCTGGTGATCCTCGGCGGCATGAACGACGGCATCTGGCCCGAGGCGCCGAAGCCGGACCCGTGGCTGAACCGGGCGATGCGGTTGCAGGCAGGGCTGTTGCTGCCCGAACGGCGTATCGGGCTGTCGGCGCACGACTATCAACAGGCGGTCGCGGGCCGCGAGGTCTGGATCACCCGGAGCCTCCGGTCCGACGACGCCGAGACGGTGCCGTCGCGCTGGGTGAACCGGTTGCAGAACCTGCTGCATGGCCTGCCCGAGCAGGGCGGACGCGCGGCACTCGAGGCGATGCGGGCGCGCGGCGCGGAATGGGTGGCGGCGGCGATGGCGCAGTCGCTGCCCGCCGCCGATGTACCCCCTGCCCCGCGGCCCTCGCCCCGCCCCCCCGTCGCGGACCGGCCGCGAACGCTGTCGGTGACGGCAATTTCGCGGCTCATCCGCGATCCTTATGCGATCTATGCGCGCGAGATCATGGGGCTGCGCCCGCTCGACCCGCTCAGCCGGGCGCCGGACGCCCGGATGCGCGGCACGCTGCTTCACACGGTGTTCGAGCGGTTCGTGACCGACGGCGTGATGACGCCCGCAGCACTCGTCGCCACGACCGAGGCGGTGCTGGCAGAGACCTGTCCCTGGCCCACGGCGCGCCATCTCTGGCGGGCGCGGATCGCGCGGATCGCCGACGGGTTCGTCGCCGACGAGATCGCGCGGCAGGCGCGCGGCACGCCGATGAAGGGAGAGCAGGAGGGCAGCCTGACGGACCCCGAAATCGACCTGACCCTCATCGCGCGGGCCGACCGGATCGACCGGACGCCGGACGGATCGGCGATCCTCTACGACTACAAGACCGGCACCCCGCCGACCGACAAGCAGCAGGCGAAGTTCGACAAGCAATTGCTCCTCGAGGCGGCGATGGTCGAACGCGGCGGGTTCGCGGCGCTGGGGCGGGTCCGGGTCGAGGAGGCGGCGTTCATCGGGGTCGGGACCACGCCGAAGGTCGTCCTCGCGCCGCTTGGCGACGACCTCACGCCTGCGCAGGTGTGGGAGGAGTTTCGCCGTCTGATCCATAACTGGCGACGGCGCGAGCGGGGCTTTACCGCCCGACTTGCGCTGGAACAGAGCCGGTTCGGCGGAGACTACGACCACCTGTCGCGGTTCGGGGAATGGGATGCGACATCGCCTATCCAGCCGGAGGACGTCGGATGATCCGCGACCCGGCCACGCAGGCGCAGGTCGACGCCGCCGACCCGGGGTTCTCGACATGGCTGTCGGCGAACGCCGGGTCGGGCAAGACGCGGGTGCTGACCGACCGGGTCGCGCGGCTTTTGCTGGCGGGCACCGATCCGCAGAACGTGTTGTGCCTGACCTATACCAAGGCCGCGGCGAGCGAGATGCAGAACCGGCTGTTCAAACGGCTGGGCGACTGGGCGATGAAGCCGGCGGCAAATCTCGCCGAGGAATTGCGCGGCCTTGGCGTCGAGGGCGCGCTCGACCCCGCGCAATTGCGCGAGGCGCGGCGGCTCTTCGCACGGGCGATCGAGGCGCCGGGGGGCCTGCGGATCCAGACGATCCACAGCTTTTGCGCAGGCCTCCTGCGGCGCTTTCCGCTCGAGGCGGGGATCAGTCCGCAGTTCCGCGAGATGGAGGACCGGGCCGCCGAGCTGATGCGCGCCGAGGTGATCGAGGAGATGTCGCTGGAGGTGCCCGATCTTGTGCGCGGGCTGGTGCGCTATGTGACGGATGACGACTCGCTCGAGAAACTTCTGAAGGAGATCGTGGGCAATCGGGGTTTGCTGGCGCGCGACCCCGGCGATTGGCGCGGGGTTCTGGGGCTGGGGGCCGGGCTGGACGAGGCGGCGCTGTTGTCGCGGATCGTCGGGCCGGGGGACCGTGCGATGCTGGCGCAGGTCGCGCAGGCGGCGGCGACGGGATCGGTCAACGATCAAAGACTTGCCGCAAAGATCGCGGGCCTGCCCGATGTTCTGGGCCCCGGGGATCTCGTGCGGCTCGAGGGGGTCTGTCTGACCGGTGCGTTCACCGTGCCGAAGTCGATGCTGACCAAGGCGACGGCGCAGGTCGCGCCCGACCTCGCCGAGGCGCTCACCGACCTCGCGCAGCGCGTCGAGGCCCATCGGCCCGACCGCCTCGCCCTCGCCGCGCTACGCCGGACGGAGGCGCTTCATGCCTTTGCCGAGCCGTTTCTGGCCCGCTATGCGGCGCGCAAGCAGGCGGGCGGATGGCTCGATTTCGACGATCTGATCGGTCTGGCGAACCGGCTGCTCGGCGATCCTCGGGTGGCGGCCTGGGTGCTCTTCCGGCTCGACGGCGGCATCGACCACATCCTCGTCGACGAGGCGCAGGACACCAGCCCCGCGCAATGGCGGGTCATCCGCGCGCTGGCGGCCGAGTTCAGCGCAGGGTCTGGCGCACAGCCGGACCGGGCGCGCACCATCTTCGTCGTCGGCGACAAGAAGCAGTCGATCTATTCCTTTCAGGGCGCCGACCCCGCGCAGTTCGATGCCGAGGGCGCACACTACGAGGCCGTTCTGGAACAGGCAGGCCTGACGTTTCAGGCGCGCGACCTGACCCATTCGTTCCGTTCGTCCGAGGCGGTTCTGCGCGCGGTCGACGCGACGTTTCTACAGGACGGCACCGGCGTCGGCCCCATGCGGCACGTCGCGTTCAAGGATGCGATGCCGGGGCGCGTCGACCTCTGGCCGCTGATCGAGAAGGAGGCGGGCGTCGGGGACGAAGGCGAATGGTATGAGCCCATCGACCGGGTGAGTGCTGCGGACCCCAAGGTGGTGCTGGCGGGCAGGATCGCCGCGCGGATCAGGGCGATGATCGACGGCGGCGAGACGGTCCCCGTCGAGACCGGGCAAACCGGCACCTATGGGCGGCGCCCCCTGCACGAGGGCGATATCCTGATCCTGACGCGGGGCCGCGAACCGGGCGCGCAGGTGTCGCTGTTTTCCGAGATCATCGCAGCCTGCAAGAAGGCGGGACTGGCCGTCGCCGGGGCCGACCGCATGAAGGTGGGCGCGCAACTGGCGGTGCGCGACATCGCGTCGCTGCTGCGGTTCCTGGCGCTGCCCGAGGATGACCTGTCGCTCGCCGAGGCGCTGCGCTCGCCACTCTTCGGTCTCGGCGAGGGCGACCTCTATGCGCTGGCACAGCCGCGCGGCAGGCGGTTCCTGTGGGAGGCGTTCCGCGAGAGCGCGGCCCACCCGGAGGCCCGCGCGATGATCGGCGACCTGCTGCGCGAGGCGGATTTCCTGCGGCCCTACGACCTCGTCAACCGGATCCTGACGCGCCACGACGGGCGGCGGCGCCTGCTCGCCCGGCTCGGACCCGAGGCCGAGGACGGGATCGACGCCCTTCTGGCGCAGGCTCTGGGCTATGAGCGCAGCGAGGTGCCGGGGCTGACCGGGTTCCTCGAATGGATGGCGACCGACGCCCTCGAGATCAAGCGGCAGGCCGAGAGTGCGGGGCGGCGGATCCGGGTGATGACCGTGCACGGCGCCAAGGGGCTGGAGGCGCCGGTGGTGATCCTGCCCGATACCCACAAGCGCAAATCGAACCTCAAGGACAGGCTCTATTTCACCGACGGGCACGCCTTCTATGGCCCGCCTGCGGCGGAACTGCCGCCGGTTCTCGCCGGGGTGCGCGAGGGTCTGAAAGAGCGCGAGGAGGAGGAGGCGCGGCGGCTCCTCTATGTCGCGATGACGCGCGCGCAAAGCTGGCTGATCGTCTGCGGCCATGGCGATGCGGGCAAGGAGGCCGACGGCTGGCACGGGCTGGTCGAGGCCGGGTTGGCACATCTGGGTGCTGTGGACGCCGGGTTTCCGACCGGGCCGGGGCGGCGCTATGCGATGGGCGACTGGGATGCGGGGGAGGTCATCGACGCGCCCGCGCCCGGGGCTGCGCCGACGCCGATGGCCGACCTTGGCGCCGTCGAGGCGACCGGGGCGACGACGGCGACGAGGACGCCCTCGGACCTTGGCGGCGCCAAGGTGCTGCCTGGCGATCCGGCGGAGGTGGATCGCGAGACGGCGCTGGAACGCGGCACTCTGGTGCATCTGTTGCTCGAACATCTGCCGCAGGCCGAGGCCGGGGCGCGCGCCGCCCTCGGGTTACGGATCGCGGCAGGGGCGGAGGTCGACCTCTTGCCCGGCGAGGCGACGGAACTGGTCGCCGACGTGGTGGCGATGATCGCCGCGCCGGAACTGGCCGCGGTCTTTGCCGCGGGCGGATTGCGCGAGGTGGAGGTAACGGGAGAATTGCCCGGGATCGGGCGGCTGCACGGCGCCATCGACCGGCTGATCGTCGCCGACGACATCGTCACCGCCATCGACTATAAATCCAACCGTCTGATCCCCGAACGGCCCGAGGAAATCCCCGAGGGCATCCTGCGGCAACTGGCCGCCTATGCCGCCCTGCTGGCGCCGATCTGGCCGGGGCGGCGGATCGGGACGGCAGTGCTGTGGACCGCGCAGGCGCGGCTGATGCCGGTGCCTGCCGACCTCACCGATGCGGCGCTGCGGCGGGCGGGCGCAGAGGCTGTGCGCCGGGGAACGCTTGACGGCGGCCCCCCTGACCCATAGCTTCGCCCCTCGACACGACCACAAGATGTGCTGTCACCGCCCGATACCCGAACCCACCCCGAGGAGAGCCCCATGGCCACCGTCGCCGTTACCGATGCCACCTTCGACGCCGAAGTGCGTCAGTCCACCGTCCCCGTCGTCGTCGACTTCTGGGCGGAATGGTGCGGCCCGTGCAAACAGATCGGTCCGGCCCTAGAGGAACTGTCGGCCGAGATGGAGGGCAAGGTGAAGATCGTGAAGGTCAATGTCGACGAGAACCCCAATTCGCCCGCGCAGATGGGTGTGCGCGGCATTCCCGCACTGTTCCTGTTCAAGGACGGCGAAGTGGTCTCGAACCACACCGGCGCGGCGCCCAAGGCACGGCTGCAAAGCTGGATCAAGGAATCGATCTGATCCGAGGCGACGCACCGACCGAGGGGCGCCCCTGCACCGCAGCGGGCGCCTTTTGCTTGTCCGGCGCCGCGTCCGGCCCCATATCGGACCCGCAAGACAGGAGCGCGCGATGAGCAAGGATTTTCCCGGCTGGCACGGCACCACGATCATGGCGGTCCGCAAGGGCGGACAGGTCGTCGTCGCGGGCGACGGTCAGGTCAGCCTCGGGCAGACGGTCATCAAGGGCACCGCCCGCAAGGTGCGGCGCCTGAAACCCGGCGGGCACGAGGTCGTCGCGGGCTTTGCCGGGTCGACCGCGGATGCGTTCACGCTGCTCGAGCGGCTCGAGAAGAAGCTCGAGGCGACACCGGGGCAGTTGCAGCGCGCCAGCGTCGAGCTGGCCAAGGACTGGCGGACCGACAAATATCTGCAAAAGCTCGAGGCGATGCTGATCGTGACCGATGGCGCCGCCCTCTATGTCATCACCGGCGCGGGCGATGTCCTCGAGCCCGAGCATGACGTGGCGGCGATCGGGTCGGGCGGCAACTATGCCCTCGCTGCCGGGCGGGCGCTGATGGACACAGGCCTCGGCGCCGAAGAGATCGCCCGCAAGGCCATGGCCATCGCGAGCGACATTTGCGTCTATACCAACGGCAACCTGACCGTGGAGGTCATCGCCGCGCCCTGAACCGTGCACCCTGCCCGGTCCCAAGATCGAAGCCCCGGAAAGACCTCGACCCCTGTGCCGCGCCCTAGCCGATGGGGGCCACGGCAAGGCCGACGTCGTATTGCTCGCACCAGATCCAGACCTCGTTGTAGCTGGCCGTGTCGATACCCGCGGGCGCGGTATAGCTCGAAGCGCCGGTGTTGGACTGGAGCGCGCCCATCAGCGTCGCCGGATCGTAGGTGCCGTCGCGGCCCAGCGCCACCTTCGGGTCCGGCGCGCCGTCGAAGATGAAATCGGCAAGCAGGTTCACCGTGCTCCCCGCGATCTCGGCGCGGCCCGAGGTGGTATGGCCGTTCACGCCGGTGAACGCGCCGAGGCGGCCGTGGCCCCCGGCGAGGGCGGGCAGCGCAACGGCGGTCGCGGCGGTTGCGGTGCTGATGAGGAAACGGCGACGGTGCATCGGAAATCTCCTGTTGGACTGCCGAGAGGGTGACGTGGCGCGGAGGGTCGCGCAATTGCCCATACGCAAACGTGACGCGGGTTGCGTTTCACGGTATCGCGCCTAACTGAAACCAAACGACGAGAGCGCCCGAATGCCGATACCCCCCGATTTGCCGTCCGTGACGCTTGCCAAATCCGTCGCCGGTCCGCCGCGCCTGCCCGGCGGCGCACCGCAGCCTGAACGCGACACCGGCCTCGATGCCATGGACCTGCGTGCCGCGGTCGGATCGGGCGTCATCTCCGAACGTCAGGCCGCGTCACTGATCGCGCTGGCGCACAGCCGTCGCGGCGCGCGCGAAAATCTTGCCGCCGGCGACGAGCCGTTCGAGCTGTTTCGCGGTTTCAACGAGATTTTCATCATGGTCGGCCTCGCCATCCTTGCCTCCGGCTGGGCCGGGCTGGGCGGGGTAATTGTCGCGGCGACGTTCCAGAACATCCAGTGGACGCTGGCCCTGCTCGCCCTCGCCACGGCCGGGGTGATCTGGCTCCTGTCGGAATACTTCATCCGGCGGCGCCGGATGATCGGCCCGGCGATCATGATGTCGATCCTGTTCTCGATCAACGCGGCCTTCGGTCTGGGTCAGTATTTCGCGCAGGTCTTCATGCTCGCGCGCGAGGATTTCTCCTCGCTCGTGCTGCCCGGCATCCTCGCTGTCGTCGCGATCTTCGTGTTCTGGCTGCGGTTCCGGGTGCCGTTCGCGATGGCGATCATGGCGTTCGGCGTATTCGTTGTCTCGATGATCGCGGCGGCGACCCGGTCGGGCACGCCGCAAAGCGTGGATCAGGTGTTTACCCTGTCGGCAGAGGGTAGTTTCGCCTGGATCACGCTCGTCATCGGCCTCGGCACCTTCGCTCTGGCAATGGTCTTCGACGCCTCCGACCCCTACCGCGTTACCCGCCGCTCGGCGCAGGGGTTCTGGCTGCACATCGTCGCCGCCCCGATGATCGTCAACACCGTGGCACTGTCGCTTCTCGGCAGCGAGATGGCGGGGCGCGACGTCGTCCTGTTGGCTTTCCTCGGCCTCATCGCGATCGTCGCGATCATCATCGACCGCCGGTCGTTCCTGCTCACCGCGATCGGCTATGTCGTCCTCGTCGCGTCGACTGCCCTCGAGTCCGAAGGGATCGCTTGGCTGATCTTCGGCCTTGGCCTCTTCCTCGTGGTGCTCGGCGCGTTCTGGGAGAAGATCCGGGCCATCATCCTGCGCGCCCTGCCGCTCGGCGGGATCCGCCGCTATCTTCCACCCTCCGCCTGAACCGCACTGCCTGACCCAACCGTCTGAAAGGACTTCCCATGACCGATATGACCTATACGACTCTCGGCGCCTCCGGCCTCGTGGTCAGTCGCGTGGCACTGGGCACGATGACGTTCAATCTCGGCGCCGGGCAGAGCGATATGGCCCGCGCGGTCGCCCACGTCGGGCAAAAGGACGCGACCGAGATGGTCGCCCGTGCGCTGGACGGTGGCGTCAACTTCTTCGACAGCGCGGACGGCTATGCGAGCGGCGACGGCGAGCGGGCGTTGGGCGTCGCCCTGAAGGGGCGGCGCGACCACGCGGTCGTGAGCACCAAGCTGGGGTTCCGTCAGGGCGATGCGATCACCGATGCCGGGCTGTCGCGGCGCCATGTGCTGCGCCAGATCGACGGGTCGCTGGCACGTCTGGGGATGGATCACGTCGACCTGCTGATCGTCCACAAGACGGATTTCACCACGCCGATGGAGGAAACGCTGGAGGCGCTCGATATCGTCGTGCAGCACGGTAAGGCGCGCTATATCGGGTTCTCGAACTGGCCCGCGTGGATGGCCGCCCGCGCGATCCAGTATCAGCGCGACAACCGGATGGCGCCGTTCATCGCCGGACAGCTCCTCTACAACGCTGCCCAGCGCGATATCGAGGTAGACCTGGTGCCGATGATGCAGGCGATGGGCGTGGGCCTGATGGCCTGGTCGCCGCTCTCGGGCGGTCTGCTGTCGGGCAAATACGAGCCCGGCAACATCGGGGCCGCCGACGAGGGGCGCCTGAAGGACTTCGACATGCTGAACGTCGACGTGGATGACGCCAAGCGGCTGCTGGCGGCGATGAAGGAGGTGGCGGGCGCGCATGGAGCCGAGATGGCGACGGTGGCGCTCGCCTGGATTCTCGCCAAGGACCGCGGCCACACGGTCATCGCGGGCGCGAGCAAGGCTGCGCATCTGGATGCGGCGATGGCCGCCGCCGCGCTGACCCTGTCGACCGACGAGGTCGCCGCCCTCGACGCCGCGGCACCGCCGAAGACGCCCTATCCGCAGTCCTTCGCCGAGGCCACGACCGACCAGACCCATGCAAAGGCCCTGAAATGACCGACCTGACCCCGCGCGAGATCGTAAGCGAACTCGACCGTTTCATCATCGGGCAAAAGGACGCCAAGCGCGCCGTCGCCGTCGCCATGCGCAACCGCTGGCGGCGCCGGCAGTTGTCGGGGGATCTGCGCGACGAGGTCTACCCCAAGAACATCCTGATGATCGGCCCGACCGGGGTGGGCAAGACCGAGATTTCGCGCCGCATGGCGAAACTGGCGCGCGCGCCGTTCCTCAAGGTCGAGGCGACGAAGTTCACCGAAGTCGGCTATGTCGGCCGTGACGTGGAACAGATCATCCGCGATCTGGTCGACGCCGCCATCGTGCAGACGCGGGAAACGATGCGCGAGGATGTGACAGCCAACGCCCGCGCCGCCGCCGAGGAACGCGTCGTGACCGCCATCGCCGGCAAGGACGCGCGCGAGGGCACGCGCGACATGTTCCGCCGCAAGCTCAAGTCCGGCGAACTGGACGATACGGTGATCGAACTGGAACTCGCCGACACCTCGAACCCGATGGGCGGGTTCGAGATACCGGGTCAGCCCGGTCAGATGGGGATGATGAACCTCGGCGACCTCTTCGGCAAAGCCATGGGTGGGCGCACGGTGAAGAAACGGATGACCGTGTCCGAGAGCTACGACGCGCTGATCGCCGACGAGGCGGACAAGCTCTTGGACGACGAGGTGGTCAAGAAGGCGGCGCTCGAGGCGGTCGAACAGAACGGCATCGTCTTCCTCGACGAGATCGACAAGGTTTGCGCCCGCGCCGATGCGCGCGGTGCGGACGTCAGCCGCGAAGGCGTTCAGCGGGATCTGCTGCCGCTGATCGAGGGCACGACCGTCTCGACCAAGCACGGCCCGGTCAGGACCGACCATATCTTGTTCATCGCGTCCGGCGCCTTCCACGTCGCCAAGCCTTCCGACCTCCTCCCCGAGCTTCAGGGCCGCCTGCCGATCCGCGTCGAGCTGCGCGCGCTGACGGAGGAGGATTTCGTCCGCATCCTGACCGAGACCGACAACGCGCTGACGCTGCAATACACAGCCCTGATGCAGACCGAGGGCGTCACCGTCACCTTTGCCGCCGACGGGATCGCGGCCCTGGCAAAGATCGCGGCAGAGGTGAACGCGAGCGTCGAGAACATCGGCGCGCGCCGCCTCTATACGGTGATCGAGCGCGTGTTCGAGGATCTCTCGTTCCACGCCCCCGAGCGCGGCGGCGAGAGCGTCACCGTCGACGCCGCCTTCGTCGAGACGCATCTGGGCGAACTCACCCGCAACACCGATCTCAGCCGCTATGTCCTCTGATCGCTACTCCCCGCATTCACGTTGCCCCAACAACTCCCTCCGGAGGGTCCGCAGAAACCCCGGACCGCTCCGCCCGGATTTGACAGCACCGTCCGCCTGACGCAGGTTCCGGGTCGGGCGCATTCGGGTGCCCGGAGTGACCCATGCCCTTCCTGACCTTCCTGCGCGAGAACCGCGCGTTCCTCCTTGCGGGGTTCCTGCTCTCGTTCACCTCGTCGTTCGGGCAGACCTATTTCATCTCGATCTACGCCGACCAGATCAAGGATGCCTATGGCCTGACGGACGGCGGCTGGGGCGCGGTCTATACCGTGGGCACTTCGGCCTCGGCGCTCGTCATGGTCTGGGCCGGCGGGCTGACCGACCGGTTCCGGGTCCGCGCATTGGTGCCTGCCGTCGCCACCGGCCTCGCGGCAGCCTGTCTGATGATGGCGGTCTCCGGCGGCACATCCTGGGCGGGGACGGTCGCGCTCTGCGGCGTCATCTTTGCCGTGCGCCTCTTCGGTCAGGGCATGATGAGCCATCTCGCCGTCGTCGCCATGGCGCGTTGGTTCGTGGCGACGCGGGGACGGGCGCTGTCGATCTCGGCAATGGGCCATGCGGCGGGACAGGCGCTGCTTCCGATCGCTTTCGTGGCGTTGATGGGCGTCGTGGACTGGCGCTGGCTCTGGGTCGGGGCGGCGGGCCTCGTCCTCACGTCGCTTCCGGTGCTCGCGCGCCTGCTGCGCCTCGAGCGGACGCCGCAGTCGATTTCGGATCAAACGCAGGTTGCGGGCCTTTTGGGGCGGCACTGGACGCGGGGCGAGGTGCTGCGCCATCCGCTGTTCTGGTTCATGGTGCCGGTGCTGCTCGGTCCGCCTGCCTGGGGCACGGCGCTGTTCTTTCAGCAGGTGCATTTCACCGGCGTCAAGGGCTGGGCACTGGCCGATTTCGTCGCCCTGACGCCGCTCTATGTCGGCGTCGGCGTGGTGATGACCTTTGCCTCGGGCTGGGCCATCGACCGGTTCGGGACCGGACGGATCGCCGGCGTCTACATGCTGCCCTTCGCGCTGGGCTTCTTCATCCTGTCGGCTTCCGGAACGATTCCCGGGGCCGCACTGGCGCTGGCCGTTCTCGGCCTCGGGACCGGGATACAGGCGACGCTGCCCGGCGCGTTCTGGGCAGAGCATTTCGGGACGCGGCACGTCGGCAGCATCAAGGCCACGGCGGCGGCGATCATGGTCTTCGGCTCGGCCATCGGGCCGGGGATCAGCGGGGCATTGATCGACCTCGGCGTCGATTTCACCCGGCAGATGGTGTGGATCGGGGTCTATTTCCTCGCGGCTGGCGCGCTCGCGGCGGTGGGCGTCGGGCGTGTCCGCGGCCAGTTGCGGCCCGCGCTATCTGGCACGGAGATAGACGTATAGCGCGCCCTCGCCGCCATGGCGGATATTGGCGGTGGTGATTTGCAGGATCAGCGGCGCCAGCGGCGGCAGGCGCAGCCATTGCGGCACCGCGTGGCGCAGCGCACCGTGACGGACCGGCATCGGCGCCTCGATGTCGCGCAGCCTCCCCTTGCCGGTGATGACGAGGCACAGGCGCGTGCCGAGGGCGTGTTCGGTCAGGATGAACCCGGTCAGCGCCGGGTGCGCCTCGGCCATGGTCATGCCGTGCAGATCGATTCGCGCCTGCGGGCGCAGCTTGCCCCGGGTCAGGCGCCGGTGCGCCTTTGCATCCATCTGCACCGGCGCCCGGGCGAGTTGCTGGCCGAGGGCGGGCAGCAGATCGTGGTCGCGGCGATGGTCGACCGTCTGGCCGACACGGAACGCGGGCAACGGGTCGAGGTCGGGCATCTCCGGCGCGGGGCGCGGCACCGGCGCCGGCTTCGGCGGGCTGGCGGGGGCGGGGGCGAGACGCCGGGTCTGGCGCGCGACACTGTCCCACAGGGCACGCTCGTCCGGCGAAAGGTGGCGGGGGCGACGCATCCTAGGGTCGCACGGGCGTCTGCGCCGTCACGCAGCCGTCCCGCACGCCGCCGTCACTCGCCGGTGGCGACGAGGATCCAGTTGGGGTCGTCGGTGCCCATCCGCCGCTCGAACGTCCAGACGTCGCGCTGGCGCTTGATCGCGGTGGCGGACCCTTCGACGACATCGCCGGCGCGGTCGCGCACCACCTGGGTAAGCTCGGCGCCGAAACGGACGGTGATCTCGGCCTCGCCGGTCGCCTTGTCGAACGTCGCCTCGCGCAGGGTCAGGTCGCTGATGCCGATGAACGTCGCCTCGACCTTCAGGCCCTTGGACGCACGGTCCTCGACGACGCCGGCAAAGGCGGCATAGACCTCCTCCGAAATGAAGGGGCGGACGGTGGCGAGGTCGCCCCGCTCGAACGCCATCAGGATCATCTCGTAGGCGCCGCGCGCGCCGGACAGGAACTCGCCGACACGGAACGACGGGTCCGCTCCCTTCATCGCGGCCAGCGCGGAGGCAGAGTCAGACCCGGCCTCGACGTGATCAACGATGTCGCGGTCCGGCCCGCCTTCGATCACCTCGAAGTCACGTTTCGTCCCCTTCTTCGGGAGGGCAGGGGGTGTCGCCGGCTTCTCGAAGCCCTCACGGGTGCCCAGCACCGACCGCAGCCGCAGAATCAGGAAAATCGCGATCCCGGCGAGCACGAGCAGTTGAAGGACGGGTGAGTTCATGTCGGCCTCTTCTGAGGGGCGCCCATGGAATGCGCCCCGACCCAACTTATGTAGGGTGGAGGGGCGGCCAAGTCCACCGCCGCGCCCGATTGAAATCGCGTTCCCGGTCCGGGCACGCAACCACGGAGGCCGCCATGTGGCTCTTTCTCGCGCTGCTCGCCGTTCCGGTGATCGAGATCGCGCTGTTCATTCAGGTCGGCGGCTGGCTCGGTCTTTGGCCGACGCTCGGCCTCGTGGTCCTGACGGCGGTGCTCGGCACGCTGATTTTGCGGGTGCAGGGCGCGCGGGCGCTTCTGGATCTGCGGCGCACGCTCGGCACCCTCGGCGATCCGTCGGGGCCGCTGGCGCACGGGGCGCTGATCCTGATCGCGGGTGTCCTGCTGCTCACACCGGGGTTCTTTACCGATGCCTGCGGGTTCGCCCTGCTGGTGCCCGCCGTCCGCACGGCGTTGATTGGGCAGGTGCGCGGGCGCATCCGGTTCGTCGACCGGGCCGAGGCGCCCCCCCGCCCCAACGCGCGGCGACCCGACGACCGCGTCATCGACGGCGATTACGAAGAGGTCTCGCCGGACAAGCGTCCGACGCATCCGCCCTCGGGGTGGACCCGGCACTAGGCATCTGCTTGAGACGGGGGGGCGGCGCTGCTAGGCTCTGCGCCAAACATGGATCGGAGTATTCGGATGGCTGACAATAACGAACTGGGCGATGCCGCTGGCGCGAACGGCGCGGCGGGCGCGAACGGCGCCGCGGCGCCCAAGGTGACGCAGCGGATCCTCGCGCAGTTCATCCGTGACATGTCGTTCGAGAACGTGCTGGCGCAAAAGGGCCTGACCGGCGACCTGACCCCCGAGGTGCAGGTGCAGGTGAACCTCGACGCGAAAAAACGCGGCGCCGACGGCAACGTCTTCGAGGTCATCACCAAGCTCAAGATCACGTCGAAGGTGAAGGGCGGAACCGATACGCTCTTCGTCATGGAGCTCGAATATGCGGGCGTCTTCCAGATCGACGGCGTGCCGGAAGAGCACATGCACCCCTACCTGCTCATCGAGTGTCCCCGGATGACGTTCCCCTTCGTGCGGCGGATCGTGTCGGATGTGTCGCGCGACGGCGGGTTCCCGCCGCTGAACCTCGACAATATCGACTTTCCGGCCCTCTACCGTGCCGAGTTGCAGCGCCGGGTCGAGGCGCAGAAGGCGGCAGCACCGCAGACGCCGGACGCCTGACGGATCGGGCGTCCTCAGCCCTTCGGCCAGAGGCCGCCGTTCGCCAGGGTGCCGACGAAGGCGCGGTGCGCGGCGGCCTCATCTTCGGTGATCCGCGGCGCGAGGGGGCCGGGGCGTCGCTGCGCGCGCCAGGCGGCCGGCTGACCCGGTGCGCCGGTGTCGGCCGCGGCATCGAACGACAGGCCGGTCTGTCTGCCACCGATCAGTTCGAGGTAGACCTCGGCCAGAATCTCGCTGTCGAGCAGGGCGCCGTGCAGGGTGCGGCTCGAGTTGTCGATGCCGAAGCGGCGGCACAGCGCGTCGAGCGAGGCGGGCGAGCCCGGAAACTTCTTGCGCGCGATGGCGAGCGTGTCGATGGCCCGGTCCATCGGCAGGGCCGGTCTGTCGACCCAGCCGAGTTCGGCGTTGAGGAATTTCATGTCGAAGGCGGCGTTGTGGATCACCAGATGCGCGTCGCCGATGAACGCGACGAAGGCATCCGCGATGTCGCGGAACAGCGGCTTGTCGCGGAGGAAGTCGTCGCCGAGGCCATGCACCTCGAAGGCGCCCTTGGGCATGGCGCGTTGCGGGTTGATGTATTGGTGATAGGTTCTGCCGGTCGGCACATGGTTGTTTAACTCCACGGCGCCGATCTCGACGATCCGGTCGCCCTCCTCGGGCTCGAAGCCCGTGGTTTCGGTGTCGAGGACGATCTCACGCATCGGCCGGTCCCGTGTCTATCTCGGCATGAATTTCGGCGACGCGGGCGCGGGCGGCATCGAGGTTCTCGGTCTCGATGATCCACGTCGCGCGGGCGCGTTTCTCGGCGTCGGGCATCTGGCGGGCAAGGATCAGGGCGAATTGCGCCTCGGTCATGCCGGGACGGGCGAGGACGCGGGCGCGCTGCACGGCGACGGGGGCCGTGCAGACGGCGGTGGCGTCCATCCAGCCGTCGCTCCCGGTCTCGAACAGCAGGGGCACGTCGAAGACGGTGATCGGGGCGGTCGCCTGCTCGGCGAAGATGGCGCGGTCGGCGGCGACGAGCGGATGCACGTAGCGCTCGATCTTTTGCAGGGTCGAGGGGTCGAGCTCGATCAGGCGACGGAGTTTCTCACGGCTGACGGCGCCGTCGACGACGACCATCGGCATCACCTCGGCGAGCACCGGGACGGCGTTGCCGCCGGGCGCATAGAGGCGGTGGACGGCGGCATCGGCGTCCCAGAGGGCGCAGCCGAGATCCGCGAACATCTGCGCGGTCGTCGATTTGCCCATGCCGATGGACCCGGTCAGACCGAGGCGGAACGTCATGCCATCACCATTGTGCGGGTTTCGTCGTCGACGACGGGGCGCTCGCCGAACCACCGCTCGAAGGCGGGGACCGCCTGATGCAAGAGCATCCCGAGGCCGTCGACGGTGATGCAGCCCGCCGCCTGCGCCTCGAGGAGAAGCCGGGTGCGCAGCGGCTGATAGACGAGGTCGGTCACGATCATGCCCGGACGCAGGGCGTCGAGCGGCACGCGGAACTCGGCGGCGCCGACCATGCCGAGCGACGTCGTGTTCACCACGAGGACGGAATCGTCGAGCATGTTGGCGGCCTGCACCCAGTCGTAGACGTGGACCTTGGAGCCGAACGCCGCCTTCAGCGCCTCGGCGTTGGGGCGGGTGCGGTTGGCGAGGTTGATCTGCGGCACGCCGGCCTCGATCAGCGCGACGATGATCGCCCGCGCGGCACCGCCGGCACCGAGGACGGCGGCGGGACCGGCGGCGGGATCCCAGGCAGGGGCACCCTGCCGCAGGTTGGCGATGAAACCATAGCCGTCGGTATTGTCGGCATAGATCGAGCCGTCCGATCGGAAGGTGAGCATGTTGGCCGCCCCGATGAGGATCGCGCGGTCGCTGATCTGGTCGGCATGGTCCATTACCGAAACCTTGTGCGGTATGGTGACGTTGGCACCGACGAACCCCATGCGCGGCAGGGCACGGACGACCTGCGCGAGATCGCTCTCGGCCACCTGCAAGGGCAGGTAGTCACCAGCGAGGCCGTGGCGCGCGAGCCAATGGCGGTGCAGCCGCGGCGAGCGCGAGTGGGCGACGTTGGTGCCGATGACCCCGGCGAGGGGGATCGGCCCGATGCTCTCGGTGAGGGTGGTCATGGCGCCACTGTTTCGACTTGGCGCAGGTATGACAAGAGGTCGAGAAGCGGCAGGCCGAGGACGGTGAAATAGTCGCCGTCGATGGCGGCGAACAGGCGCACGCCCTCCTCCTCGAGCTTGTAGGCACCGACCGCGTGGCGGATGCTGTCCCAGTTTCGCGCGACGTAATCCTCGAGCCAGCCGTCGGTATGGTCGTGCATGGTAAGCTGGACTTCGCCGATCGTGCGCCAGACGGGTCGGGCTCCGGCATAGACGACGACGGCCGAGAGGAGGCGGTGCGTCTGTCCGGACAGCAGGCGCAGGTGGTCGAGTGCCTCCTCACGGGACCGCGGCTTGGACAGGAGGGTGTCGCCGATGTCAAGCACCTGATCGCAGCCGATGACCCGCGCCTCGGGGTGGCGCCGGGCGATCTTGAGCGCCTTCGTCTCGGCCAGCGCATCGGCGATATCGCGGGACGCAGCACCCTCGGCAAGGAGGGCATCGCGCAGCGCCGCCTCGTCGATGCGCGGCACCTCGACGGTGAACGCGACGCCGGCATTGCGCAGCAGGCGGGCCCGGATGTCGGAGCCGGAGGCGAGGATCAGCGGCAGGGTCATGTGGACAACCGGGGGGACAGGGACGGGACAGGACGGGGATGGCATCGGGACGGATCGGCGAGATCGGAGCGGGTTCGTGGGGCGCTGTGGACTATCGGGGACGAATGACGCGGTTGTGCCATATCGGCTCCTTGGGATGAAGATCGGGTGAGCCTGTGGACGACAACCGTGGCAGGACGGGAGTCAAGGGGAACGAATCGCTCGTCTTGTCTTTTCGCTAACATTTTTAGCGATCGTTTACCGATGTTTGGCGTTTCCCATGCGGTTCGATCGACACGGCACCGACGATGACCGGCGCGGGATAAACCTGTGGGGGGAGTGAGTCGCTCTGCTTATCCCCGGCCCTACATCAACCACCTCTTTCCTTCTTATAGATATGAAGTAGGTAGGAACCGCCCCGCCCGGAGAAGCCGCGATGGACCTGCTCGTGCCGTTCTATGACTGGATCAAGGCGCTGCACGTCGTTGCGGTGATCTCTTGGATGGCGGGTATGTTCTATCTGCCGCGGCTGTTCGTCTATCATGTGGAGCGGGCAGTGCCGGGGTCGGAACTGGATGCGACGTTTCAAGTGATGGAGGGTAAGCTGCTGCGGGTCATCATGGGGCCGGCGATGGTGGTGAGTTGGGGTGCAGGTCTGGTGCTGATCGGGATGGGGGCGTTCGACTTCGGAACGATCTGGGCCTGGGCAAAGCTCGCAGGGGTGGTGGCGATGACGGCGATGCATATCTGGCTGTCGCGTCGCCGCAGCGACTTTGCCGCGGGACGGAACACCCGGTCGGGGCGGACCTATCGGCTGGCCAACGAGGTGCCGACGGTCCTGATGCTGGTGATCGTGGTGGCGGTGATCGTGCGCCCGTTCTGAGGGTGTCGATTGACTTGGGCGATTTTGCGCATTAGTTGACGGTTGCTGCTCCGTCCGGGGCGAGCGTTTCATCGCCATGATCGAAGATCTGCGGCCCGCCCGGGATGATCCGTGCCGCATCGGGATATTTCCATGACACAAGACAGACTCAACCTTGCCGACCTGAAGGCGCAGAGCCCCAAGGATCTGCTGGCGATGGCCGAAGACCTCGAGATCGAGAACGCCTCGACGATGCGCAAGGGCGACATGATGTTCGCGATCCTGCGCGAGCGGGCGGACGAGGAATGGGTGATCGGCGGCGACGGCGTCCTCGAAGTCCTTCAGGACGGATTCGGGTTCCTGCGCAGCCCCGAGGCGAACTATCTGCCGGGGCCCGACGACATCTATGTCAGCCCCGAGATGATCCGGCAGCATTCGATGCGGACCGGCGACACGGTGCAGGGCGTGATCAAGGAGCCGAACGACGCGGAGCGGTATTTCGCGCTGGTGACGGTGGAATCGATCAACTTCGAAGATCCGGAGAAGACCAAGCACAAGGTGGCGTTCGACAATCTGACGCCGCTGTATCCGGACGAGCGACTGATCATGGAGGTGGACGATCCGACGATCAAGGACCGGTCGGCGCGGATCATCGACCTGGTGTCGCCGATCGGCAAGGGCCAGCGATCCCTGATCGTGGCACCGCCACGGACCGGCAAAACGGTGCTGTTGCAGAACATCGCCAACTCGATCGGCAGGAACCATCCCGAGATTTACCTCATCGTGCTGCTCATCGACGAGCGGCCGGAGGAAGTGACGGACATGCAGCGGTCGGTGAAGGGCGAGGTCGTGTCCTCGACCTTCGACGAGCCGGCGACGCGGCACGTGGCGGTCAGCGAGATGGTGATCGAGAAGGCCAAGCGGCTGGTAGAGCACAAGCGCGACGTCGTGATCCTGCTCGATTCGATCACCCGTCTGGGGCGGGCGTTCAACACGGTCGTGCCGTCCTCGGGCAAGGTGCTCACCGGCGGTGTCGATGCGAACGCGTTGCAGCGGCCCAAGCGGTTCTTCGGCGCAGCGCGCAACATC
Source organism: uncultured Alphaproteobacteria bacterium (assembly GCA_963789535.1). Taxonomy (GTDB): domain Bacteria; phylum Pseudomonadota; class Alphaproteobacteria; order Rhodobacterales; family Rhodobacteraceae; genus CAVXHQ01. Next base: position 486,042 of record CAWBKU010000005.1, read on the forward strand.
GAGGAGGGCGGCTCGCTGACGATCATCGCGACGGCGCTGATCGATACGGGCAGCCGGATGGACGAGGTGATCTTCGAGGAATTCAAGGGCACGGGCAACTCGGAGATCGTGCTGGACCGGAAGGTCGCCGACAAGCGGGTGTTCCCGGCGATGGATATCCTGAAGTCGGGCACGCGGAAGGAAGAGCTGCTGGTCGAGAAGACCGATCTGGCGAAGACCTATGTGTTGCGGCGGATCCTGAACCCAATGGGGACGACGGATGCGATCGAGTTCCTGATCTCGAAGCTGAAGCAGACGAAGACGAATTCCGACTTCTTCGACTCGATGAACAGTTGATAATCTTTTAATATCAATATGATGGAGCTGGATACGATATTTGCCGTGGCGACTGCGCCCGGGCGGTCCGGCGTTGCCGTGATCCGAATTTCGGGCACGCGCGCACGGGAGGCGGCCGAGGCGCTCGTCGGCCCGCTGCCCGGACACGGGCGGAGCCTGCGCAAGGTGACTGGCCGGTCGGGAGCGATCATCGACGAGGGACTGGTGCTGACCTTTGCCGAAGGCCAGAGTTATACCGGAGAGGCGACTGCCGAACTTCAGCTGCACGGGAGTGCGGCGGTTCTGGCAGCGGTTCTGGCGGAACTGGGCGCGCGTGACGGATGTCGGCTTGCCGAAGCCGGGGAGTTCAGCCGAAGGGCGATGGAGAACGGGCGCCTCGACCTCGCGCAAGCGGAAGGGTTGGCTGATCTGCTGGACGCCGAGACGGAAGTACAGCGCCTTCAGGCGATGCGCGTGTTTTCCGGCGGGCTGAGTCACCTGAGCGAAACGTGGCGACGTGATCTCTTGCGGGCGGCGGCGCTCCTCGAGGCGACGATCGACTTTGCCGACGAGGATGTGCCGGTGGATGTGGCACCGGAGGTCTTGTCGTTGCTTGGGTCCGTGCGGGCGAGCCTGACGAAAGAGGCAACTGGCGTGCCGGTGGCGGAACGGGTGCGTGAGGGGTTCGAAGTTGCGATCGTCGGGCGACCGAACGTCGGCAAATCGACCCTGCTGAATCGATTGGTGGGACGGGACGCGGCATTGACGTCGCAGGTCGCAGGGACGACTCGGGACATAATTGAAGTGCGTGTGGACATCGCGGGCCTTCCGGTGACGTTTCTCGATACGGCGGGGTTGCGGGAGGGGACGGAAGGTGTGGAGGCCCTGGGCATAGCCCGGGGACGCGAACGGGCAATGGCGGCGGATCTGCGGGTCCATATCCTCGAGGCGGGAGAGGCGCCACCTGTCGACACCTTGGCCGATGACATCGTCGTGGTCGGCAAGCGTGACGTCGACGGGAGCGGTTCGGGGGTTTCGGGACTGACCGGCGCCGGTGTCGACGTCGTCGTGCAGCGGATCGGGGCGATATTGTCCGGGCGAGTGGCCTCGGTAGGCGGGGCCACGCAACAGCGCCACCGTGCAAGGATACTCGAGGCGACGGCGGCGCTGGATCGCGCGACATCGGAAATGCTCAGGCACGGCCCCGCCGCCGAGATCGTTGCGGCGGATGTGCGGACGGCGATCCGAAGTATCGGTGCCCTCGTGGGGAGAATCGATGTAGAGGATGTGCTGGGAGAAATCTTCTCCCGGTTCTGTATCGGGAAGTGAGGGTCGTTTCACGTGAAACATCTTGACGCTGATGTCATTGTCGTTGGCGGCGGACATGCGGGGACGGAGGCGGCCCACGCGTCGGCGCGCATGGGCGCCAGAACCATTCTTCTGACGCTTCGGACGGATGCCATCGGGGTGATGTCCTGTAATCCGGCAATCGGCGGCCTCGGCAAAGGACACCTCGTTCGCGAGATCGACGCGTTGGATGGCGTAATGGGTGTTGTTGCAGATTGGGCCGGTATTCAGTTTCGTCTCCTCAACCGCCGCAAAGGGCCCGCCGTCCAAGGGCCGCGGACACAGGCGGATCGCGAGCGATACCGGACAAAGATGCAGGAAGTGACGAGGAACCGGGCGGCCCTTCGGGTCAGTCGAGGGAGAAGTTACCGATGTGATCGAAATCGACGGGGCGGTCGGCGGTGTTCACCTCGCAGATGGCTCGGAACTCCGTGCCAGAACCGTAATCCTTACTGCGGGAACGTTCCTTCGGGGCATCGTATACATCGGCGATCGCGCGACACCTGGCGGACGGATCGGTGAAGCGCCATCGGTGAAGTTGGCAGATCGGTTGCGCGATCTTGCTCTTCCTCTGGGGCGTCTGAAGACGGGCACGCCGCCCCGCCTCGACGGGGCAACCATCGATTGGTCCCGCGTCGAGATGCAGGCAGGGGATGATGACCCAACCTTCTTGTCCCTTATGACCCGGGGTGTAGCGACCCGACAGATTTCGTGCGGCATCGCCAAGACGAATGAGGCGACCCACGAGATCATTCGCCGGAACCTGAGGCTTTCGTCAATGTACGGCGGCCATATCGAGGGTGTCGGGCCGCGGTACTGCCCATCGATCGAGGACAAGGTGGTCAGATTCGCCGACAAGTCGTCCCACCAGATCTTTCTCGAGCCAGAGGGTCTCGACACCTCGACGGTCTACCCAAACGGAATTTCCACGTCGCTGCCGCACGATGTACAGACAGAGTATGTCCATTCCATCGAGGGATTGGAGCGGGCTCAAATCCTGCAACCCGGGTACGCCATCGAGTATGACTACGTCGATCCCCGCGCACTTACGATCGAACTGGAAGTCAAGTCCCTGCCGGGCCTGTTCCTTGCCGGACAGATCAACGGTACGACCGGCTATGAGGAGGCTGCGGCGCAGGGCCTCGTAGCAGGACTGGGCGCGGCGGCTCAGGCGCTCGGTCGCGTAACGATGGCCTTCAGCAGAACGTCTTCCTATATCGGCGTCTTGCTGGATGACCTCACGACACGCGGCGTGACCGAGCCCTATCGCATGTTCACGTCGAGGGCGGAGTTTCGTCTGACGCTTCGGGCGGACAACGCCGATCAGCGGCTGACGGAGACAGGTCGACGGACGGGATGCGTCGGTGATGGACGCTGGAAGAGCTATGATACAAAGCGTGCAGCGCTTGAAGCCGCGAAGTCACGTCTCGATGCGCGCCTGTTCAGAGCGAGTGATATTGCGTCGGCGGGCGTGTCGCTGAGCGCGTCCGGTCCCTCACGCTCTGCGATGGAGGTTTTGGCGCTCGTCGATGCCGATTTCGAAACACTCTCCCTTCTCGACGATACCCTTTCCGACATTCCTCGCGAAATCCGGGCGCAGATCAAGGCCGATGCACTGTATGCGCCATATGAAATCAGGCAGAGGAAGGATATCGACGCAATGCGTCGAAGCGAAACAACAAGAATACCCGTGAACTTCGATTATGGCACGGTCCGTGGTCTCTCCAACGAGCTGAGGTCAAAGCTCGAAATCGTTCGACCCGAGACGTTCGGGCGGGCCGACGCGATCGAAGGTATGACACCGTCCGCATTGGTTCTTCTCAAAGCCCATATCGGCAGGTCGCATGTCGTCGATACGGCGGACCTATGATCCTCGCTCAGGCTATGAATGTTTCACGTGAAACGATGGAAAGGCTTGAACTCTATCATGCCCTCCTCCTGAAATGGACCGCGAGGATCAACCTCGTGTCCTCAGGGGACAAGTCTCACATCTGGACCCGACACATCGCAGATTCTGTTCAGCTTTCCCGTTTCGTCGATGACACCGGCCCGCATTGGCTCGACCTCGGCAGCGGAGGCGGCTTGCCGGGCCTTGTCCTTGCCATCCTGCACCACGAAACGCGCCCGACGGCGCGCCATACCCTCGTCGAGAGCGACAGCCGCAAGGCCGCATTTCTGCTTACCGCCGCTTCAAACCTGCAATTGGACGTCGCGGTCCATGCTGTCCGTTCCGAACGACTCGAGCCGCAGGGCGCCGATGTCGTAACCGCTCGGGCTTTCGCGCCGCTGGACCGCTTGCTGGAAGAGATCCATCGGCATATCGCCCCGGGTGGAATGGCTCTTCTGCCAAAAGGCCGGACGGTAGACAGTGAGATCGCAAGCGCAGCGTCCCGATGGCGCTTCCAGCATGAGTTGCTGCCGAGCGCCACTGATCCGAAGTCCTCCATTCTGCGCCTGTGGAATTTGTCCCGTGCCTGATCTATTGACCACCCTGCCCGCCAGGATCATCGCAATCGCCAACCAGAAGGGTGGCGTGGGAAAGACGACGACGGCTATCAATCTGTCAGCGGCACTTGCGGAGAAGGCACGAAAGGTCCTGTTGGTGGACCTCGATCCCCAAGGAAACGCGTCGACCGGCCTCGGCGTGACGGCTGAACAGCGCCGGATCACGACCTACGACCTTTTGGCTGGCGATGTCGACGGATCGACTGCCGTGCAGGAAACCGAATTCCCGAATCTCTGGATCGTTCCCGCCACGACCGACCTCAGTTCTGCAGACATCGAACTCGTCTCCAATGAAAAACGGAGTTTTCTGCTGCATGATGCCCTGCGCGCCGTCGACGTACAGGATCTCGCTTTCGACTACATCTTGATAGACTGCCCCCCATCTCTCAATATATTGACAGTCAACGCCATGGTTGCAGCAGATTCCGTCCTCGTGCCTCTGCAAAGCGAGTTCTTCGCCCTCGAGGGCCTGTCACAACTCATGCTCACCCTCCGCGACGTCCGAGAGGCAGCCAACGCCCGACTCAGGATCGAAGGTGTGGTGCTGACGATGTACGACGGTCGCAACAACCTGTCCCAGCAGGTCGAAACCGATGCCCGCGACAACCTTGGCGATCTCGTGTTTCGGACGGTCATTCCCCGGAATGTCCGGCTGAGCGAGGCGCCGTCCTACGCCATGCCTGCCCTGCACTACGATCCGCAGTCCTCGGGAAGCATTGCCTACCGGGCGCTTGCCGACGAACTCCTCGCCCGAACCCGGCGGCCCGTCCCGACAGGAGGCTCCACATGACCGACAAGACCGCCCGCCCCCGTGGCCTTGGCCGTGGCCTCTCCGCCCTCATGGCCGACGTCACGACCGATACTGGCGCCGACCGTCCGCGACGGCCAGATCTGGCCGTTCCGATCGAAAACCTGCACGCGAACCCCGATCAGCCCCGCCGGAGCTTCGATGACGGGCCGCTTGCCGAACTCGCCAATTCGATCCGCGAAAAGGGCATCATCCAGCCCCTGATCGTCCGCCCCCTGCCAGGGCGCGAAGGGCATTACCAGATCGTCGCCGGTGAACGACGCTGGCGTGCCGCACAGATCGCGCAACTGCATCAGGCGCCGGTCCTCATCCGGCCCTATACCGACACCGAAGTCCTCGAAGTCGCGATCATCGAGAATATCCAGCGCGCCGACCTCAACGCCATCGACGAGGCCGCCGGTTATCGTCAGTTGATGGACCGCTTCGGGCATACTCAGGATCAGCTTGGCACCGCCCTCGGCAAAAGCCGCAGCCACATCGCAAATCTCCTGCGCCTGCTCACCCTCCCTGACGAGGTTCAGGCCCATGTCGTCGCCGGATATCTTTCGGCCGGACATGCCCGTGCCCTCGTTGGTCACCCCGAGGCCGTGCGCCTCGCCCAGCGCGTGATTGCCGACAAATTATCCGTTCGAGAGACCGAACGTCTTGCCAAGGCTCCAGTCGACCAGAAGCGGTCGACACGTTCCGGCGCACCGGCCCAAAAGGACGCCGACACGTTGCAGATAGAACAGGAACTCACTGCCACCCTGCATATGACGGTCCGGATCGACCATGCGCCGGGGGGCGAGGGGGGCAAGGTCACGTTGGTCTACCGCTCCCTCGAACAATTGGATGACCTTCTCAGGACGCTATCGGGCGGCTAATCCCCGAGCAGGCGGCGCAGGATCGCGTTCAGAAGCGGCCTTCCCCTCGCTGTAACCGACAGGATGCCATCCCGCACGCAAACCAGCGAAAGTTCTTCCAAGTATTTGATATTACTAGTGTAAAATCCGGTTTCCCGCGCGTCGATCCGTTCCAGCGCGATGCCTTCCCGCAGCCGCAGTCCCATCAGGAGGAGTTCCTGATTCCGTTCCTGCGTCTTCAATGTCACCCGCGTCTCGGCGCCGCCTGCCGCTTCTGCCGCGAGCCATGCTCCCGGCGCCCGCACTGCCTCGGTGGCATACCGGACATCGCCCAGCGTGAGGCGCCCATGCGCGCCCGGCCCTACACCCGCATAGTCCCCGCCCCGCCAATAGACCAGGTTGTGCCGCGATTCCGCCCCCGCCCGCGCGTGATTCGACACCTCATAGGACGGCAGTCCCGCCGCCTCGGTTCGCACTTGCGTCACCTCCCACAGGTCTGCCGCCAAATCCTCCCCCGGCAACCCGCGCAACCGACCGGCGGCATGACGCGCCCCGAAGGCCGTGCCCTCCTCGACCGTCAGTTGATAGAGCGACAGATGATCCGGCTCCAGCGACAGCGCCCGGTCGAGTTCTGCCGCCCAGGCGGCGACGCTCTGATCCTGCCGCGCATAGATGAGGTCGAAGCTCACCCTGTCGAACACCGACCGCGCCACATCGAACGCCGCCATTGCCTCCGCCGCCGTGTGCAATCGCCCCAACGCCCGCAGGTCCGCGTCGTTCATCGCCTGCATCCCCATCGACACCCGGTTCACGCCGGCATCGCGATAGGCCGCGAAACGGCCGGCCTCGATACTCCCCGGATTCGCCTCGAGCGTCACCTCGATGTCGTTGGCCATCGGCCAGGTCGCGCGCACGGTCTCCAGAACGCGCTCGACCACGAAGGGCTCCATCAGGCTGGGCGTGCCGCCGCCAAAGAACACAGACCCCAGAACGCGGCCGACCGTCTCCTGCCCCAACCTCCCGATCTCGCGCGCAAAGGCTTCCGCCCAGCGCCGCTGATCGACCCGTGCACTCACATGCGAGTTGAAATCGCAGTAGGGACATTTCGACTGGCAGAACGGCCAATGCACATAGAGGCCAAAGCCGCCGTGGCGCCAGTCCTCGACCGGTTCAGGCAAAGCACGCACTGACGAGGCGTTCGAACGCCTTCGCGCGGTGGGAAATACGGTTCTTGTCCCATCGGTCCATCTCGCCAAAGGTCACGTCGAACCCCTCCGGCTGAAAGATCGGGTCATACCCATGCCCCAGCACCCCCCGCATCGGCCAGACCAGCCGCCCCGGCATCGTGCCCTCGAACACCTCGTCGTGCCCATCCGGCCAGGCGAGCACCAGCGTGCAGCAAAACCGCGCCAGACGCGGCTCCGGCGCGCCGATTGCCTCGAGTTCTTCATGCGCCCGCGTCATCGCCAGAACGAAATTTCGCCCCTCCGGGGTCTCGGCCCAATCGGCGGTCTGCACCCCCGGCCTGCCGCCCAGCGCGTCGATCTCGATCCCCGAATCGTCGGCCAGCGCAGTCAGCCCCGTCGCCCGCGCCGCCGCGTGCGCCTTGATCCGCGCATTGCCGACGAACGTGGATTCGGTCTCCTCCGGCTCCGGCAGCCCGTGATCCGCGTTCGAGGTCAGCGCCACCCCAAACGGCGCCAGCAGCGCCGCGATCTCCTCGAGCTTGCCCGCGTTATGCGTCGCAACGACCAGCCTGTCGCCGTCAAACCGCCGCATCGACCGCCGCCATCTGCGCCACAGCCAGTGCCGCCGCCCCCGCCTCCGCCAGATCGAGCAGCCCGGACATCTGCGTCCGCGTGAACGTCGCCCCCTCCGCCGACATCTGCACCTCGATGAGCCTGCCGCCGGTCAGCACGAAGTTCCCGTCGACGCCCGCCTCGCTGTCCTCGGGATAGTCGAGGTCCAGAACCTCTTGCCCCGCATAGACCCCGCAACTTACCGCCGACACCGGATCGATCAGCGGATTCGACGTAATCAACCGCGCCTTCAGCAACTTTTCCACCGCAAGCCGCAGCGCCACCCATCCGCCGGTGATCGCCGCACAGCGGGTGCCGCCGTCCGCCTGGATCACGTCGCAGTCCACGACGATCTGCCGCTCGCCGAGGGCCACCCGGTCGACGCCGGCCCGCAGGGCCCGCCCGATCAGCCGCTGGATCTCCTGCGTCCGCCCGCTCTGGCTCGTCTTCGCCTCGCGCCGCATCCGCGTATGCGTGGCGCGCGGCAGCATCCCGTATTCCGCCGTCACCCAGCCGAGGCCGGAATTCTTCAGGAACGGCGGCACCTTCTCGTCGATCGACGCCGTGCATAGAACATGGGTGTCGCCGACCCGGATCAGGCACGAGCCCTCGGCATGGCGCGTCACGCCGGTCTCGATCGTCACGGGGCGCATTTCGTCCGTCTTGCGGCCAGAGGGGCGCATCGCATCATCCTTATCCGGTTTCCCGCCCCGATTACGCCCTGTGCCCGGCATTTCCAACCCCGGTGGCCCGCCTTGGCGTTGACGCCGCTGCGGCAATGGTTTTACTTGCCCCGCCCCTCTGCATAGGCCGCGACCGTTCCAATGCCCGACCGACCCGCCCTCATCCCGCAGACCCCGCGCCTCGACGACATGTCCGAGCGGTCGCGCGAGGTGTTCCGCCGCGTCGTCGAGGGCTATCTCGAGAGTGGTCAGCCCGTCGGATCCCGCACCCTGACCCGCACGCTTTCCGAACAGGTGAGTGCGGCGACGATCCGCAACGTCATGCAGGATCTCGAGTTCATGGGCCTCCTCGGCAGTCCGCACGTCAGCGCGGGCCGTATCCCGACCCAGGCGGGCCTGCGGATGTTCGTCGACGGACTCCTCGAGGTGGGCGACCTGACCGGCGAGGATCGGGCGCGGCTCGACGAGATGGGCGGCCCGAACACGGCGGATGTCCCGGCCCTGCTCGACCGGATCGGCAGCACGCTCTCGGGCATCACCCAGGGCGCGAGCCTCGTCCTCACGCCCAAGCACGAGGCGCCGATCCGCCATATCGAGTTCGTGTCCCTCGGACCCGACCGCGCCCTCGTCGTCCTCGTCTTTGCCGACGGCCACGTCGAGAATCGCCTCTTTACCCCGCCGCCCGGCCAGACCCCCTCCTCGATGCGCGAGGCCGCGAACTTCCTCAACGCACTCGCCGAGGGCCGGACCCTGTCGGAACTGTCGGTCGCGATCACCCACGAGATCGCGACCCGCAGGCAAGAGATCGACAGCCTCGCCGCCGACCTCGTCGAACAGGGCCTCGTCACCTGGGTCAACGAGGGCGAGCCGCAGGAACGTCTGATCGTGCGCGGGCGGGGCAACCTGCTCGACGAGGGCGGCGATATCGAACGGATCCGCACGCTGTTCGACGATCTCGAGCGCAAGCGCGACATCTCCGCCTTCCTCGAACTGGCCGAGAGCGGCGAGGGCGTGCGCATCTTTATCGGGTCCGAGACGAAACTCTTCTCGCTTTCGGGTTCCTCTCTGGTGGTTTCTCCTTATATGAACGCCGACCGCAAGATCATCGGCGCCGTCGGCGTCATCGGGCCCACGCGGCTCAATTACGGGCGTATCGTGCCCATCGTGGACTACACAGCACAGCTCGTCGGGCGGCTCATCGCCGACCGCAACTGACAGGACGAAAGCAGAGAAGAACATGGCCAAGCAGGATCCCGACCTCCCCTCCCTCGACGACCTCGTCGCCGAGGCCGATGAGCCCGATTTCGAGTTTGCGGACGACGCAGACACCGAGGCCGTCGATCCCGTCGCGGCCCTGACTGCCGAGCGCGACGATTTCCGCGACCGGTTCATGCGTGCGCTCGCCGATGCCGAGAATACCCGCAAACGGGCCGACCGCGACCGGCGCGAGGCCGAGAACTACGGCGGCTCGCGGCTCGCGCGCGACCTGCTGCCGGTCTACGACAACCTGCGCCGGGCGCTGGACGCCATCGCCGAGGATCAGCGGGCCGCGCAGGCCGCGCTGATCGAGGGGATCGAGCTGACGATGCGCGAGTTGATCTCGGTGTTCAAGAAGCACGGGATCGACCCCATCGTCCCCGAACCCGGCGACAGGTTCGACCCGCAACTGCACCAGGCGATGTTCGAGGCGGCCCTGCCCGGCACCCGCGCCGGCGAGATCATCCAGGTGATGACCGAAGGGTTCATGCTGCACGACCGCCTGCTGCGCCCCGCGCAGGTCGGCGTCTCCTCGACCCCCGCCAGCTAGCGAGAGCTTCGCCCGCCACCAATCGTCGCGTCGCCCGAGAGGGCGGCCCGGTGCCGTTGGCGCGGAACCAATCCTCACGCCTGCCGTTGTAAACGTGAACGACCGTCAGAGACGACGGCGGAACCGAAAACCGTCAACACCTGCGCCGACACGGCAAGGGGGCTTCCCGGAGCGCCCGAAGTGCGTTCGGCCAATTGCGAAGGACCACGACCATGGCGAATTCCGACATCAAGACGGTCAAACCGACCGCGGACGCGGTAAGGCGCGACGTCGAGGACGCCGCAGAAAGCGTCGGCGACTACGCCCGCAACAAGGCCGACGAACTCAAATCCGAGGGATCGCGCCTGTTGCAGGAAGGCAAGGAAAAGGCAACCCGCCTCGCCTCGGATGCCTACGAGAGTGCGAAATCCGAAGCCGACAGCCGTGTGCACGAGGCCCGCGGCAGCGCGGCCGACGAGGTCGACGACTTTGCCAGCGGCCTGCGCAAGGCGGCCTCGACGACCCGCGACGGCTCGATCCAGGCACAGGCATTCGGACAACTCGCCGACATCGTTGCCGATTTCTCCGACAACATCCGCGACAAGGATCTGTCCCAGATCGCGAGCGACGTCGCCGGATATGCCCGTCAGCGCCCGCTCCTCTTTCTCGGCGCCGCGGCCCTCGCCGGCTTTGCGATCACACGCTTCGCCAAGGCGTCCGCCGGCCCGGCGCACCGCTCCGACGGCAGCCATGCCGACCATTCGGGGGCCACGATGTCGCGGGGGCATGTGTGATGGACGACCGTATGCATGACCCCGATCCCGGCGCGACACGCAACGCGCGCGGCCCGGGCATCGGCGACCTTTTGTCCGCGACGCTGAATAACGTGACCAACCTCGTGCGCGGCGAGATCGACCTTGCCCGCGCCGAGGTAAGCGAAAACCTGAACCGCGCCTTCATCGCACTGGGCCTGATCGTCGTGGCGATCATCCTGACGATGCTGTCGCTCAATGTCCTGACGGTTGCCGTGGTCGCCGGTCTCACCAATCTCGGCCTCGACCCGGCCATCGCGGCGATCATCGTCGGCGGCGTCCTCGCCGTCGTCGCCGCAGTCCTGCTGCTCAAGGGCATCAACGATCTCAAGCTGTCGAGCCTCGCGCCGACACGCACCGCGCGCAACCTGCGCCGCGACGCCGCCGCCATCAAGGAGAGTTACAATGGATAACGACACCAAATCCGCCCGCGAAATCGAACGCGACATCGAAAACGACCGCGCAAACCTTGCCCGGACCCTCGATCAGTTGAGCCACAAGCTCTCGCTCGACGGTCTGATGGGCGACGTCGGCAACTCGGTCAAGCGCAACAGCGGCGAGATCGGGCGCGCCGTCACGCAAGCCGTGAAGGACAACCCCCTCGCCCTCGCGCTGACGACGGCGGGCATCGCATGGCTGTTCAGTGGCCAGACCGTCCGCCAGAAGGCCGCGGAATTCCGCTCCGACGCCCGCAGCGGAAGCACGCCGCCGATGCCCTATGACGCATCGCGCCGGATCGGCAGCGGGACCGCTCCCCGGCCGACATGGGCCGTAGCAGAGGTTCAGCACCGGTCCCCGACCGCCTACGGCACGGACCCTTCGGACGATGGCGCGGGCATCGGGGCGCGGATCGCGAATGTCGCTTCGGATGCGAGGGACGGCGTCGTCTCTGCGGCTTCGCATGCAAAGGATGCGGTCGTCTCGGCGGCCCATTCGGTCGCCGACACCACGTCGCGCGCCGCAACCTCTGCGCAGCGACGCGCCCACGACCTGCGGGAGCAGTTGTCCTTCGACACCGAAGGTCTGTCCGAGGCCGCCCGCGAGCGGGTCATCGCCGCCCGGCAAAAGGCGGTCGAGTTCCGTGCCTACGCCAACCGCACCGCCTCTTCCGGCTTTGCGCAGGGGCGCGATCTGGTCCAGCAACATCCCTTCGTCGCCGGGGCCGCCCTCCTCGCCATCGGTGGCGCCATCGCGGCAAGCCTGCCGCGCACGCGGTACGAGGACGACGAATTCGGACGCTACAGCGACGACCTGATCGCCGATGCCGAGCGCATCGCCCGCGAAGAGGTGAACCGTGCGAAAGAGACCGGACAGCGCCTCGCCCACGACGCGCGCGCCGAGGTGAACGATCTGGCCGACGACGTTCGCAAGAGCGCGAAGCGCCAGATCTCCGAGGTCGAAAGCGATGCGTCCGACGTCGCCCGCAAGGCACGGGAAACGGTCGAGACGAGGGCCAAGGAAGCCGGCAAATCGTCCAAGACCTCCGCCAAATAGGCGCGCGGCGGGACCGGACGCGACGGGCGGCCCCCACGACGGTGGCCGCCCGTCGGCGTCATGCCCCATCCGGTTCGGTCAGGGCCTTCAACTCGTAGACGAGGGCGAGCGCGTCGCGGGCCGTCAACGCATCCGGCACGACGGCCATCAGCCGCGTCTCGACGCGCGACGCCACGGCCTGTGCCGGCGCCGGTGCGGGCGGCGCCGCGGCGAACAGCGGCAGATCGTCGACAAGGGCGGCGCGCCTTCCCCCGCCTTCGCGTTCCCCCTTCTCCAGCGCCTCGAGCACGACCCGCGCCCGCTCCACGACCGACGCGGGCAGGCCCGCCAGACGCGCGACCTGCACGCCATAGGACCGGTCGGCCGTCCCGCGCCGGACCTCGTGCAGAAAGACGACGTCGCCCTCCCATTCCTTCACGCTCACCGTTGCATTCTCGACCCCGTCGAGGCGTTTGGCCAACCCCGCCATCTCGTGGTAGTGCGTCGCGAATATCGCGCGGCAGCGGTTCGAAGCATGCAGGTGCTCCAGCGTTGCCCAGGCGATGGACAGGCCGTCATAGGTCGCCGTGCCGCGCCCGATCTCGTCCAGGATCACCAGCGCCCGGTCGTCCGCCTGATTGAGGATCGCCGCCGTCTCGACCATCTCGACCATGAAGGTCGAGCGCCCGCGCGCGAGGTCGTCGGACGCGCCGACGCGACTGAATATCTGGCTGACCAGACCGATGTGCGCGGCGCGGGCGGGGACGAAACTGCCCATCTGGGCAATGATCGCCAGCAGCGCGTTCTGCCGCAGGAACGTCGATTTGCCCGCCATGTTCGGCCCGGTCAGGAGCCAGATCGGTGCCGCCGTCAGGTCGCAGTCGTTGGCCACGAACGGTGCCCCGGTCCGCCGCAGCGCCCGTTCCACGACGAGGTGGCGCCCGCCTTCGATCTCGAACGCGCGGCTGGCGTCGACCGTCGGGCAGGCCCAGTCCTCGGCGCGCGCCAAATCCGCCAATGATGAGGCGAGGTCGATCTCGGACAGGGCCGCAGACAGCGCGGACAGGCGGGGCGCCTCTGTCACGATCGCTTCCCGAAGGCTTGCATAGACCCGCTTTTCGAGGTCGAGCGCGTGGCCCGCCGCATTCAGGATCCGGGTCTCGAGGTCGCCGAGCGGCAACGTCGTGAAGCGGACCTGACTGGCCGTGGTCTGCCGGTGGATGAAGGTCTCGTTCAGCGGCGGGGCCATCATCCGTTCGGCGTGGGTCGCGGTGGTCTCGATGAAATAGCCCAGAACGTTGTTGTGCTTGATTTTCAATCCCGCGATGCCGGATTGCGCGGCATATTCGGCCTGCATTTCGGCAATGACACCGCGCCCCTCGTCCCGCAGAACCCGTGCAGCGTCGAGGTCGGCATCGTATCCCCGCGCGACAAAGCCGCCCTCGCGCGCCAGAAGCGGCGGCTCGGCGATCAGGGCGCTGTCGAGACGGTCGGCGAGCGCCTCGTTGCCCCGCAGATCGCGCGCAGCAACGTCGAGGATTTCCGGCGGCGCCAGACCGTCGAGCAGGTCCGCGACCTGCGCCGCCACCGCGATCGTATTGCGGATCGCCGCCATGTCGCGCGGCCCGCCCCGGTCCAGCGCCAGTCGCGACAGCGCCCGGTCGAGGTCGTGAGCGCCGCGCAGGACATCGCGGATATCGTCCCGCAATCGATCCTGTTCCACCGCGAAAGCCACCGCCGCCTGCCGCCCGAGGATCACATCGAGCCGTGCCGAGGGACTCGACAGCCGCCGTTCGAGCAGCCGCGCCCCACCGTTCGTAACGGTCCGGTCCATCGCGGCCAGAAGCGAACCCGCCCGCCCGCCCGCCGCCGCGTGGGTCAGTTCGAGCGAGCGCCGGGTCGCCGCGTCGATCTGCACGACCTCGCCCGCCCCCTCCTGCACCGGCGGACGCAGCAGCGGCAGGTTGCCCTTCTGCGTGATCGTCAGATATTCGAGAAGGCCCGCCATCGCCGCCACCTCGGCGCGGCCGAACCGGCCAAAGGCATCGAGCGAGGCGACGCCGAAGTGCCCGAGCAGCCGCTTTTCCCCCGCCGTGCTGTCGAACGCCGACCGCCCCAGCGCACTCAGCGCGGCCCCCGACTCCGTGACCTCGGCGCGCACCTCGTCCTCCAGCGCCTCCGAGACCAGCACCTCGCTCGGCCCCAGCCGCGCAAGCTCCGGGCCGAGCCGGACCCGCGGGCAGGGCATCGCATGGAAGGCGCCGGTCGAGATGTCGACCCAGGCAAGCGCGGCCTCGTCGCGGACCTGCGCGAAGGCGGCGAGGAAATTGTGGCGCCGGGCGTCCAGCAGGCTCTCTTCGGTCAGGGTGCCGGGCGTCACCAGCCGCACCACGTCGCGGTCCACCACGGCCTTTGCGCCGCGCTTCTTTGCCTCCGCCGGGCTCTCGAGCTGTTCGGCCACCGCGACGCGGAACCCCTTGCGGATCAGCGTCAGGAAATACCCCTCGGCGGCATGGAACGGGACGCCGCACATCGGGATATCCTCGCCCAGATGCTTGCCGCGTCTGGTCAGCGCGATGTCGAGGGCGGCACTCGCCGCGACCGCGTCGTCGAAGAACATCTCATAGAAATCGCCCATCCGGTAGAACAGCAGCGCGCCGGGATGCGCCGCCTTGATCCCCAGATATTGCGCCATCATCGGCGTCACGTCGTCGTCCATGTCGCCCCCCAAGGCCCGCGGCGAACCTAGCCAATGGAGCCAGCGCGCAAAAGGCAAAACAATCGGTTTGCCGTGGGCACGCACGCACGGCTAGGCTGCCCGGACGCGCCAAAGCGCGCAATGGCTGAACCGTTTCAGCGACATCATACTCATGATCGATTTCGGAGGAGCGATGGAGAGCGGGCAAACGACGCATCAGGCGGAGGAGGACGCGCGGAATGCGGATATCCTGATCTGGGTGAACGGCGCGCTGAAGCGGCGGCCGGAGGCGCTGATCAGTGTCTATGACAGCGGATTCATGCTCGGCGACGGCGTGTGGGAAGGGCTGCGCCTCTACGATGGGCGCTGGGCCTTCGCGGATGAGCATATCGACCGGCTGTTCGAGGCTGCGCGGGCGGTCGATATCGACATCGCGATGGACCGGGCCGGGGTGCTGGCGGCGCTCGAAGAGACGCGGGCGGCGAACGGGATGCATACGGACGCCCATGCGCGGCTGATGGTGACACGCGGCGTCAAGGTGCGGCCGTTCCAGCATCCGTCGCTGTCGCGGTCGGGGCCCACGGTCGTCATCATCATGGAACATTCGCGGCCCCGGATTGCCCGACCGATCCGTCTCGCGACCGTGCCGCACATGCGCGGCCTGCCGATGACGCAGGATCCGAAACTCAATTCCCATTCCAAGCTGAACTGCATCCTCGCCTGCATCGCCGCCGAAAAGGCCGGGGCGGACGAGGCGCTGATGCTCGACGTGCATGGCTTCGTGAACACGACGAATGCCTGCAACTTCTTCGTGGTGAAGAGGGGGGCGGTCTGGACCTCGACGGGGGACTACTGCATGAACGGGATCACGCGGGCCAAGGTGATCGACCTTTGCCGCGCGGACGGGATCCCGGTGTTCGAGCGCAATTTTTCGCTGGTCGACGCCTATTCCGCCGACGAGGCATTCCTTACCGGCACCTTCGGCGCGCAGACGCCCGTGGGGGTGATCGACGGGCGGATGATCGGCACCGGCGAGCGGCCGGTGATGGCGCGCATCCAGACTCTGTACAAGGCGCTGGTGGCATCGTGAGGATCGCCGTCTGGTCCGGCCCGCGAAACCTCTCGACGGCGATGATGTACGCCTTCGGCGCCCGGCCTGACTGCACCGTGGTGGACGAGCCTTTTTATGCCGCCTGGCTCTCCGCCTCGCGCGCCCTACATCCGATGCGCGACGAGATCCTGCTGTCGCAGCCGCACGACGCCAGAGAGGTCGTGGCGCGGATCATGGCGCCGCCGGACAGGCCGCACCTCTACCTCAAACTGATGACGCACCACATGCTGCCCCCCTTCCCGCTCGACTGGGCACGCGAGTGCGTCAACGTCCACCTCATCCGCCACCCCGCGCGGGTTGCCGCGAGCTATGGCGCCAAGCGAGAGGCGGTAACGCTGGCCGACATCGGCTTTGCCGAGCAGCACCGGCTGTGGCGCCACCTCGGCGGCCCGGTCATCGACAGCGCCGACATTCGCGCCGACCCGCGCGGCATGCTGCGCCGTCTCTGCGCCCAGATCGGCCTGCCGTTCCATCCCGCGATGCTGTCGTGGCCGCCGGGCGGACGCGCCGAGGATGGCGTCTGGGCGGCGCATTGGTATGGCGCCGTGCACCGGTCCACGGGCTTTGCGGGGCCGGAGGGCGAGTTGCCGGAGGTTGACGGTGCCGTGGCCGAGGTCGTGGCGCAGGCACTGCCGATCTACGAGGAGATGGCGGCGTCGCGGATCGGGGCATAGAACCTAGAATTAGGCGAGCGCACAACAGTTAGTGAAATATCTTACAACTGCCACGAAATGTTCACCGTTCGGACTCGACAAAAAAGAGAATCTCTGTAATCACTTAGGCGCCTCCACTGCAATGGAGGCGCCCGGCCGCCAAAGGGCAGCGTGTACGCTGTACGCTGACAGAGTCGTGCATCACTGTGCGATCGTCAATCCCTTTTGGCAAATGACGGGAACTCTACGACCCTAATGCCAACATAAGGACATCTGGCGATATACTACGAACTCTACAAAGACGCACAAGGGTACTGGCGTTGGCGGTTAAAAGCCGCCAACCACCGGATAATTGCGGATTCTGGTGAAGGCTACTTCAACCGAAATGACGCGATTTCCGGTATTAACCTCGTCAAAACCTCCGCGGCTGCGTCAATCTACGACCTGACCGTAGCCTAGAAACCGTGAGGCGCCCAATTGGGCGCCTCACCCCCGCAACCTTCTCGCCCGCGTCGCCAACAGCTTCAATCGCAGAGCGTTCAACTGGATGAACCCCTTCGCGTCCTGCTGGTCGTAGGCGCCCGCGTCGTCCTCGAACGTCACGTGCGCCTCGGAATAGAGCGAGCGGTCGGACCAGCGGGCCACGGTGCGGGCGGACCCCTTGTAGAGCTTCAGGCGCACCGTGCCCCAGACATGCTCCTGCGATCTTGTCGATCAGTGCCTGCAACATCTCGCGCTCGGGCGAGAACCAGAAGCCGTTGTAGATCAGCTCCGCATAGCGCGGCATGATCGAATCCTTGAGGTGGCCGGAGCCTGCGTCCAGCGTGATCTGCTCGATGCCGCGGTGCGCCTCGAGCAGGATCGTGCCGCCCGGCGTCTCGTAGATGCCGCGCGATTTCATGCCGACGAAACGGTTCTCGACGAGGTCAAGGATGCCGATGCCGTGTTTGGCGCCCAGCGCATTGAGCCGCGTCAGGATCGCAGCAGGGCTCAGCGCCTCGCCGTCGATGGCCACCGCATCGCCGCGCTCGAAGGTAATTTCGACCGTCTCCGGCGTATCGGGCGCGTCCTCGGGGCGGGTGATCCGCTGCAACACGTAATCGGGCGCTTCCTCGCCAGGGTTCTCCAGAACCTTGCCCTCGGACGAGGTGTGCAGCAGGTTCGCGTCGACCGAAAACGGCGCCTCGCCGCGCTTGTCCCTGGCGATCGGGATCTGGTTGGCCTCGGCGAACTCGAGCAGCTTCGTTCGCGACGTGAGATCCCACAGCCGCCAGGGCGCAATCACCTTGATGTCGGGGTTCAGGGCATAGGCGGCCAGTTCGAACCGCACCTGATCGTTGCCCTTGCCGGTCGCCCCATGTGCCACCGCATCGGCGCCGACCTCGGCGGCGATCTCGACCAGCCGCTTGGAAATGAGCGGCCGCGCGATCGAGGTGCCGAGCAGATACTGCCCCTCGTAGAGCGCATTGGCGCGGAACATCGGAAAGACGAAATCGCGCACGAATTCCTCGCGCACGTCCTCGATGTGGATGTTGCCGGGCGCGATCCCCAGCAGTTCCGCCTTCGCCCGCGCCGGTTCCAGCTCTTCGCCCTGCCCCAGATCGGCGGTGAACGTCACCACCTCGCAGCCGTATTCGGTCTGCAACCACTTGAGGATGATCGACGTGTCCAGACCGCCCGAATAGGCGAGGACGACTTTCTTCGGTGCGTCTTTTCGGGCGGCAGGCATCGGCTGTGACTCCCCTGAACAACAGTCCGCCTTCGCCTAATGGCTTTGCCGTGTATCGGCAAGCAGTGCGATTGACCCTGCCGTCGCGGGCATGTCACAGAGACGGGGAACGTCGGGGAGGATCGTCAGTGGCCTGGAGGCTTGTTCAGCACGCTCTCGCCATGATCTTCCGCAATTTCGGCGCGGCGCTGCGCGCGTCCGGGGTGCCGATCCTCATCGCCATCGCGATCAGTTTCGGCGTCTCGTCCCTGGTCGGGCTGCGGGCCGCTGCGATTGCCGTCGTCGCCGTCGATCCGCAACGGATGGCGACCCTCATCCAGAGCGGGTCGACCCCGCAACTGGTCGGCGTCCTGTTCCTGATGCTGGTCTATGCCTTCGTCTTTGCGTGGATTTGCGTCACCTGGCACCGGTTCATCCTGCTCGAGGAGCGGCCCGGTCCGGTCCCGGCGATCACCGGGCGGCCGATCTGGCTCTATGTCGGCACGACCATGCTCCTGGCGGTGCTGTTGATCCTGCTGGCGATCCCGCTGACGTTCGTCCTGTCCTATGCGCTGGCGCCCTTGGTCGGCGAGGCCCCCGAACAGGGGGGGACGGTGGTTCGGGGGATCGGTCTGCTGGTCGATGCGGTCCTCAGCTATCTGTGGTTCCGCTTTGCGGTGGTGCTGCCGGCGGCGGCGATCGGAAAACCGATGACCCTCGGCGATGGCTGGACCGCGACGGGGCGCGCGGCGCTGCCGATCCTCGGGGCCGTGCTGATCCTGATGGGGCTGACCGTGCTCTCGGGCTACGGCATCGGCTGGCTGCGGGATGTGAGCCTGTGGGCGGCCGTGGCCGGCGCCCTCGTGGTCCAATGGGTGACGTTGATGATGGGCGCGAGCGTCCTGACCACGATCTACGGCGTCACCGTCGAGCGGCGGGCGCTGGGCTAAAGCATCAGCGCCTGCACGAAGGCCCGGTCGCCATCGTTCGACAGCAGCGGCAATACTTCGGCAAGGGGCGACCACAAGGCGACGTGCCCCGGTTCGGTCGGATCGCCGATCCGGCGGACCGGGTGGGCGATATAGATGTGACAGACCTTCTCTGCGTGGATGGCGTATTCCGGCATCCAGACAAAACGCCGGAACGCGCCGAGGCGACGGGGCCGGGCGATGGTCCAGCCGGTCTCCTCCCGCACCTCGCGGTGCAGCGCCGCCAGCGGATGCTCGCCCGGGTCGACGCCGCCGCCGGGCAATTGCACCTCGGGCCAGGGGCTCTCCTGAAACGTGAGCAGCAGGTCGTCGCCCCGCGGCAGGATCGCATAGACGCCGGGGCGGTGGGTGTATCGCTGTCCGCCCATCGGTGCCTCGCCATGCCGTCGCATCATACCTGTCCCCTGTCCGGTGCCGCTTGGGCCGTCCGCTTGCCGTGCCTATATGGTCGCGGTATGCCCAAACGCACCACGCAAGGAAAGACCATGACCCTCGGTAACGCGATCGCCTGGGACGATAGCGTCCTGCCCTTCCAGCTCGACGCCTCGGACGTGCGCGGCCGCGTCGCGCGTCTGGACGGCGTCCTCGAGGAGGTATTGGCACAGCACGACTATCCGCCGGTGATCGAACGGCTGGTCGCCGAAATGGCGCTGCTGACCGCCTTGATCGGGCAGACGATGAAGCTGCGCTGGAAACTGTCGTTGCAGGTGCGTGGCTCGGGGGCGGCGCGCCTGATCGCGACCGATTACTACGGCCCGACCGACGATGGAGAGCCGGCGCGTATCCGTGCCTATGCCAGCTATGACGCCGACAGGCTCGACCCGGAGGGCGACCCGTTTACGCAGATCGGTCAGGGCTATTTCGCGATCCTGATCGACCAGGGTGAGGGGACGGCGCCCTATCAGGGGATAACGCCGATCGCCGGAGGCTCGCTTTCGGCCTGTGCAGAGACCTATTTCGCCCAGTCCGAGCAACTGCCGACCCGTTTTGCCCTGACCCATGGCCGCAGCCGGACCCCGGGCGAGCCGGAGCGCTGGCGGGCGGGCGGGATCATGTTGCAGATGATGCCCAAGGCATCGCCCTTTGCCGCCGATGGCGCCACCGGCGAGGCGGGATTGCTGGCGCCTGCGGACGTACTCGACGGCGACGAGGGCGAGAACTGGGCCCGCGTCAACCTGCTCCTCGATACCGTCGAGCCGCTGGAGCTCATCGGGCCGAGCGTGTCGCCGACCGACCTCCTCGTGCGCTTGTTCCACGAGGAGCAACCCCGCGTGTTCGACGCACAGCCCGTGCGGTTCGGCTGCACCTGTTCGGCGGAAAGGGTGCGGCAAAGCCTGTCGATCTATTCGAAGAAGGACATCGGCACGATGATTGCCGACGACGGCACCGTCACGGCGGACTGTCAGTTCTGCGGTGCGCATTACACCTTCGCGCCGGAAACGCTGGGGTTCGAGGCGATGGGTGCGCCCGATCCTCTGGCGGGCCCGCGGTCGACTCCGTCCAAAAGTGCCTGACCTGATCGCCCGCCTGCGACGCGCCGCGTCGATGCGGGCGGGCGACCGGGACGGTTCGTCCGATTTCGACCTCAACCCCGACTTTCCCACGCCGGTCGGCCGGACGCTGAAACCGGCTGGCGTCCTCGTCGCCGTCGAGCCGGGGCCGGGCGGTCCGCACCTCATCCTCACCAAGCGGTCGCCGCTGCTGAAGCATCACGCGGGCCAGATCGCCTTTGCCGGGGGGCGTCAGGATCCGGGCGATGCCGATGCCACCGATGCCGCGCTTCGCGAGGCAGAGGAAGAGATCGGCCTGCCGCGCGAAGCGCGGTCGAGGTGCTGGGTCTGTTGCCCGACCACGAGACCGTCACCGCCTACCGCATCACTCCCGTCGTGGCCCTCGTGACCGCGCCGTTCCTGGCACGCCCCGAGGCGGGCGAGGTGGCGGAAATCTTTCGCGTGCCGCTCGTGCATGTGGCCGATCCGGCGCGTTACCGCGTCGAGGGGCGTCCCTGGCAGGGCCATATCAGACACTACTACACCGTCCCGTGGGGGCCCTATTACATCTGGGGGGCCACGGCCCGGATCCTGAGAACCCTCGCCACGCGGATGCAACCGTGACCCGGATCGAGGCACCGTGGCTCGACACGCCGGGCGCCGTGACGGTCCTGCGGCTGCTGTCGGATGCCGGGCATCGCGGCTACTTCGTTGGCGGCTGCGTCCGCAACACCCTGCTGTGCGCGCCGGTCGCCGACATCGACATCGCGACGGACGCCACGCCGCAACAGGTCGGCGAACTGGCCGTTTCCGCCGGTATCCGCTGCGTTCCGACCGGTATCGACCACGGCACCGTGACCCTCGTCGCGAACGGCACGCCGTTCGAGATCACCACCTTTCGCCGCGACATCGCCACGGATGGCCGCCGCGCCACCGTCGCCTTCGGCACCGACATCGCCGAGGACGCGGCGCGCCGTGATTTCACGATGAACGCGCTCTATGCCGATGCGGACGGCATGGTCCACGACCCGCTCGGCGGCCTGCCGGACCTCATGGCACGCCACGTCCGCTTCATCGGCGACCCCGCCGCCCGCATCGCCGAGGATTACCTGCGGATCCTGCGGTTCTTCCGCTTCCATGCCGTCTATGGCGATCCTGCCGGCGGCATCGACGCCGAGGGTCTGGCCGCCTGCGCCGGGGGACTTGACGGCCTGAGACACGTTTCCGCCGAACGGATCGGCGCCGAGATGCGCAAGTTGCTCGCCGCCCCCGATCCCGCGCCCGCCTTGGCCGCGATGCGGTCCTGCGGTGCGCTGTTGCGGATCCTGCCGGGGGCCGGAACGGGCCTGTTGCCGGTCCTCGTGCATGTCGAGCAGGCGGCAGATCTCGTGCCCGACGCGATCCGCCGCCTCGCCGCGCTGGGCGGGGAGGACGCGCCCGATACCCTGCGACTCACCCGGGCAGAGGCCGCGCGCCTCGGGCGGTTGCGGGCGGGGATGGAGGGCGATGCGGCGGCGGCGGCGCTGGGCTACCGTCTCGGCGCCGCCGAGGCGCTCGACGTGCTGGCGCTGCGCGCGGCGGCGTCCGAGCGGGAACTGACGCACGACGAGATCGACGAGGCGCGTTTCGGGGCAAGACAGAGCCTTCCCGTTGCCGCCGCCGATCTGATGCCGGCCCTCGCGGGACCGGCCCTCGGGGCCCGCCTGGACGACCTCGAACGCCGCTGGATCGCCTCGGGCTTCACGCTGGGCAGGGCCGCGTTGCTGGACGACCGGACCCCCTGAGATCGAGGGGTGACAAATCCCCGCAACTCGGCTAAGACCCGCCCACAACATGAGGAGGCGCACTATGCGATTTGGGATCACCTACACCCCGGCCTGACCGGACCGATCCCATATCCGGGCGGTCCGCTTTGCGCACCACCCGTCGTCATAGCTGCATCATTCGCCCTCCGGGAGCACCCTCATGTTCCGTTTCTTCGAGACACTCGTCGATCCGTTCACCGCCTATCCTGAAACCGACACCCCGCCGCGGACCCTGTTTGCGTTCCTGAACGACTACGCCCGCCCGTTCCGGCGCGTCTTCGTCGCCACCGGCATCGCATCGATCATCATCGCCGGTGTCGAGATCTGGCTCATCGCCTACATGGGCCGTCTCGTCGATCTGCTCGGCTCGGGCACGCCCGACACCGTCTGGGCGCTGCACGGGGCCGAGTTCCTCCTCGTTGCCCTGTTCATCCTCACCCTCCGCCCGGCGATCCACATCTTTCAGGTGGCGCTCCTGAACAACGCGATACTGCCGAACTTCGGCACGCTGGTCCGCTGGCGCGCGCACCGACATGTCATGCGACAGTCGGTCGGCTGGTTCGAGAACGACTTTGCCGGGCGTATCGCCAACCGCATCATGCAGACGCCGCCCGCCGCCGGTGAGGTCGTGTTCCAGCTCTTCGATGCGATCGCCTTTGCCATCGCTTACCTCATCGGCGCCGCCGTCCTGCTCGGCGATGCCGACATCCGGCTGATCGTGCCGATGCTGGTCTGGCTCGTTCCCTACATGATCCTGCTGCGCTGGGTCATCAAACGCATCGGACCTGCGTCCGAGGCGGCGTCGAACGCGCGCAGCGCGGTGACGGGGCGCGTCGTCGACAGCTATACCAACATCCACGCGGTCAAGATGTTCGCGCACCATTCCCGCGAGATCGACTATGCCCGCGAGGCCATCGAGGAGACGCGGCGCACGTTCCAGGTCGAAATGCGGCTCTATACCATCATGGATGTGGCGCTGATGCTGCTCAACGGCGTGCTGATCGTCGGCGTCGTGGGCTATGCGATCTGGCTCTGGATGCATGTCGGCGCCTCGGTCGGCCTCGTCGCGGCGGCCACCGCACTGACGCTGCGGCTCAATGCCATGTCGGGCTGGATCATGTGGGCGATCACCAACTTTTTCCGCGAACTCGGCGTCGTCGCCGAGGGGATGCTGACCATCGCGCAGCCGGTGACGCTCGTCGACCGGGGCGATGCCGCACCCCTCGACGTGACGCGCGGCGCCATCGAGATCGCGGGCCTCAGCCATCACTACGGCAAGGCGTCGGGCGGTCTCGACCGGATCGACCTGAGCGTCGCGCCGGGCCAAAAGGTCGGCCTCATCGGCGCATCCGGTGCGGGCAAGACCACGCTGGTAAAGCTGCTGTTGCGGTTCTACGACGCCGAACAGGGCCGCATTTCCATCGACGGGCAGGACATCGCCGCCGTGACGCAGGACAGCCTGCGCCACGCCATCGGCATGGTGCAGCAGGAATCCTCCCTGCTGCACCGCTCTGTCCGCGAGAATATCGTCTACGGCCGCCCGGGTGCGACCGAGGCCGAGATGATCGCGGCGGCCACGCAGGCCGAGGCGCATGACTTCATCCTCGACCTCGAGGATAGCGACGGGCGCACCGGCTACGATGCCCGCGTCGGCGAGCGGGGTGTGAAGCTCTCCGGCGGCCAGCGGCAGCGGATCGCGCTGGCCCGCGTCATGCTCAAGGATGCGCCGATCCTTGTGCTGGACGAGGCGACATCGGCACTGGATTCCGAGGTCGAGGCGGCGATCCAGTCGACGCTCTATGGCATGATGGAGGGCAAGACGGTGATCGCCATCGCCCACCGCCTGTCGACCATCGCCCGGATGGACCGGATCGTGGTCCTCGAGGCCGGGCGCGTCGTCGAGGATGGAAGCCACGCCGACCTCCTCGCGCAGCAGGGCATCTATGCCCGGTATTGGGCGCGCCAGTCGGGCGGGTTCATCGGCGCGGACGCGGCCGAGGCGGCGGAATAGCGCCATGATAGAGACCGTCAGGCGCCTGTTCGTTCGCATCGAGGACATGGTCGATCCGTTCGCGCCAGACGGCAACGCAACGCCCAGCACTTCGCCCGCCCGCTTCATCGCCGACCACCTGCGCCCGTTCCGGCGGGTCATGGCCTGGGCGGCGGTGGCCGGCACCGTGGTGGCGCTGCTCGAACTCGGGCTGATCTGGTATGCGGGGCGCCTCGTCGACCTGATGTCGGCGGGACCGGGGGCGTTCTGGGCGGACCATTGGGTCGAACTGGCGCTCGCGGTCGCCGTGTTCCTCGCACTCCGGCCGCTCGCCGTTCTCCTGAACGCGATGATCCTGTTTTCGGGCATCTCGACGAACATGCTGCAACAGGTCCGCTGGCGGGCGCACCGGCACATGCTGGGCCAACCGGTCAGCTTCTTTCAGAACGATTTCGCCGGGCGCCTGTCGAACCGGATCATGCAGACGAGCTACGGCGTCGAGGACACGTCGTTCCTCCTCTTCGAGGCGTTCTTTCAGGCCGGGGTCTTCGCCATTGCCACGTTGATCCTGCTCGTCGGCATGGACTGGCGCATCGCCGTCCCGCTCGCGCTCTGGATCGCGGCCTTCGTCGCGGCGATCCTGTGGATGGCGCCACGGATCGGCGCGCTGGCCGAAAAGCACAGCCACGCCAACAGCCGCGTGACGGGGCGGATCGTCGATGCCTATACCAACATCGAGACGGTGAAGCTGTTCGCGCACGGCGCGCGAGAAGAGGCGTTCGCCCGCAGCGCCATCGCCCGAGACCGCCTGCGGTTCGGTGCGCTGATGCGGGCCTTTGCCCTGCAACAGGGGGCGATGGCGGGGTTCAACTCGCTGGCGATGCTTTGCGTGATCGGCCCGGCCCTCTGGGTATGGTCCATCGGCGCGCTCAGTATCGGCGAGGTCTCGGCGGCGGTGGCCATGGCGTTGCGCCTGAACACGATGACCGGCTGGATCATGTGGATGACCGTCCGCACGTTCGAGCATCTGGGGACCATCCGCGAGGGCCTTCAAAGCATCGCCGTGCCGCAGACCGTCACCGACAGCGCGGGCGCCCAGCCCCTCGTCGTGACGCGCGGCGACATCGCGTTCCGTCAGGTCACGCACCACTACGGCAAGGGCCACGGCGGTCTGGCGGACGTGAGCCTGCACATCCCCGGCGGCCAGCGGATCGGCCTCGTCGGGCCGTCGGGGGCGGGTAAATCATCCCTGCTCAACCTGCTCTTGCGGTTCCGCGATGCCGAACAGGGCGTGATCGAGATCGACAGCCAGGACATCCGTGCGGTGGCGCAGGGATCTCTGCGCGCGTCGATCGGCATGGTGACGCAGGACAGCTCGCTGCTGCACCGGTCCGTGCGCGACAACCTGCTCTATGGTCGCCCCGACGCGACCGAGGATATGCTCGTCGACGCGGCGAAAAAGGCAGAGGCACACGACTTTATCCTCACCCTGCAAGACCCGCAGGGCCGCACCGGCTACAGCGCCCATGTCGGCGAGCGCGGTGTGAAACTCTCGGGCGGACAGCGCCAGCGGATCGCTCTGGCCCGGGTCATCCTGAAGGATGCGCCCATTTTGCTCTTGGACGAGGCGACCAGTGCGCTAGACTCCGAAGTAGAGGCGGCGATCCAGTCGACGCTCTACGGCATGATGGACGGCAAGACGGTGATTGCGATCGCGCACCGCCTGTCCACCATCGCGCGCATGGACCGGATCATCGTCGTGTCGGACGGGCGGATCGTCGAGGACGGCACGCACGACAGCCTGCTCGGAACCCGTGGCCTCTATGCGCGGTTCTGGGAGAGGCAGTCGGGCGGCTTCATCGGGCTGGATGCCGAACAAGAGGCCATTGCATGAGTATCGCGACCGATCCCGCCCAACCGGCGCGATTCTACACAGACCGCTTCATCGACCCGTTCCGTCCCGCCGACGGCCCGCCGCCGACTACCCTCTGGGCGTTCTTCAAGTGGAGCCTGAAGGGATCCTGGACCTTCCTCGCTGTCGCCGGTGTCATTTCCGCCATCGCCGGCGTCGCCGAGGTGCTGGCCGCCCTCATCCTCGGCTGGGTCATCGACGCCGCCGAGGGGGCGCCGCGGGCGACGTTCTGGTCCGACAACGCCGGGCTGATGGCGATTTCCGTGGGCCTCCTGCTCTTCGCCCGGCCACTGGCGCTGGGCGTCTCGGCGCTCTGCAACGCGGTGATCCTGCAACCCAACCTCGCCCCGCTGGTCCTGTCGAAACTGCACCGCTGGACGATGGGCCACTCGGTGCGGTTCTTCGACAACGATTTCGCCGGGCGCATCGCGCAGAAACAGATGCAGGTGTCCGGCGGCGTGACCGAGATCACGTCCGAATTCATCAACACGATCTGCTATGCGTTCGCCTCCATCGTCGGCTCGATCCTGCTCCTCTTCGTCATCGACTGGCGCGTCGCGGTCGGTTTCGCCGTCTGGTGCTTCGGCTATTACTTCCTCATCCGCTACTATCTGCCCCGCATCCGGGTCCGGGCGCGGGCGCGGGCAAACGCGCGGTCGAACCTGACGGGTCAGGTCGTCGACACGATCACCAACATCAAGACGGTCAAGCTCTTTGCCCACGCCGACCACGAGGATATGGCGGCACTTCGGGCGATGGACAGTTTCCGCCTCAAGGCGCGCGACGTCGGCTGGATGAGCGCGTGGTTCCGCTTCTCGCTCATGACCTTCGCGGGCACCCTGCCGATCCTGATGGTCGGCGGCACGCTCTGGCTCTGGACCAACGGTCAGGCGTCGACGGGCGACATCGCGGCGGCAGGCACCGTGTCGCTGCGGATCGCGCAGATGACCGGCTGGGTCAGTTTCACGCTCATGGCGATGTATGCCCATGTCGGCGAGGTCGAGGACGGGATGGCGACATTGACCCCGCCGCACGGCCTCGTGAACCGGGTCGCCGCCACGGACCTCGTGGTCCCCCGCGGCGAGGTCGTGTTCGACGACGTCACTTTCGCCTACGGGCAGGAGAAAGGCGGCATCCAGAACCTGTCGCTGCGGGTCGCGGCGGGCGAGCGGATCGGCATCGTCGGCGCCTCGGGCGCGGGCAAGACGACGCTGGTGTCGACCCTGCTCCGCCTGCACGACGTCGAGGACGGGGCCGTGCGGATCGACGGGCAGGACATCCGCGAGGTCACGCAAGAGAGCCTGCGCCACAACATCGGCATGGTCACGCAGGAAACCGCGATGTTCAACCGCACCGCGCGGGACAACATCCTCTACGGCCGCCCCGATGCCTCCGATGCCGAGGTCGAGGAGGCCGCGCGTCGTGCCGAGGCGCACGAGTTCATCCTGGCGCTGCGCGACTTCAAGGGGCGCCCCGGCTATGACGCTTTTCTGGGTGAACGCGGCGTGAAACTCTCCGGCGGTCAGCGGCAACGCATCGCCCTTGCCCGCGCCCTCATCAAAGATGCGCCGATCCTGATCCTCGACGAGGCGACGAGCGCGCTCGACAGCGAGGTCGAGGCGTCGATCCAGGCGGCCCTCGAGGTGGCGATGGAGGGAAAGACGGTGATCGCCATCGCGCACCGCCTGTCGACCATCGCGAGCATGGACCGGATCGTCGTGCTCGACAAAGGCCGCGTCTTCGAGGATGGCACCCACGCGCAGCTTCTGGCGCGCAACGGCCTTTATGCCCGCTACTGGAACCGTCAGTCCGGCGGCTTCATCGATGTGCGCGATGCCGCGGAATAGAGCCTGAAGTTGCGGATCGAGACCCTTACGATGGCGGGACTCGGGCGTGCGGCGGACGGGTCCGTCCATGCGCGCTGCCTGCCCGGCGAGGAGATCGAGCCCGGCCCGGATGGCGACGGGCCGCCCCGCATCCTGACGCCTTCGCCCGGGCGGGTCACGCCGCCCTGCCGTCATTTCAGGATGTGCGGTGGCTGCCTGATGCAACATGCCTCGGACGCGCTCATTGCTGAATGGAAGACCGGGATCGTGCGGCAGGCGCTCATCGGGCAGGGGATCGAGGGAGAGGTGCTGCCGATCCTCACCTCGCCGCCCCGCTCGCGCAGGCGGGCGAAACTGACCGGGCGGCGGACCAGGAAGGGGGCGATGGTCGGTTTTCACGCCCGCGCCTCGGACATGCTGATCGAGGTGCCCGAGTGTCAGCTCCTCACCCCCGCCCTCATGGCGACCCTCCCCGCGCTCGGGGATCTGACCCGCCGCCTCTGCTCGCGCACCGACGAGGCGGCGTTCACCGTCACCGAGAGCCTTGCGGGCCCCGACATCCTCATCCACCACCCGCGCGACCTGACCGGCCCGCTGCGCATCGAACTGGCGGCCGTCGCCGAGGCGCATGGCCTCGCGCGGCTGGCGTGGGGTGACGAGACGGTCGCGATGCGCCACCCCCCGCTTCAGCAGATGGGCCGCGCCCGCGTCACCCCGCCGCCCGGTGCGTTCCTTCAGGCGACCGCGCATGGCGAGGCGGCGCTGGTGGCACAGGTGCGCGCCATGGTCGGCACGTCCGCCCGTATCGCCGACCTCTTTGCAGGCTGCGGTACCTTCACCCTGCCTCTTGCAGAGGCTGCCGAGGTGCTGGCCGTCGAGGGGGAAGCCGCGATGATCGACGCCCTCGATCGCGGCTGGCGGGCCACATTGGGCCTGCACAGGGTCGATCCGCAGGCCCGCGACCTCTTTCGCCGCCCCCTGCTGCCGGACGAGATGCGCAAACTCGATGCCGTGGTCCTCGATCCGCCGCGTCAGGGCGCCGAGGCGCAGGTGGCGCAGATTGCCGGGGCCCGGGTGCCCGTCGTCGCCATGGTCTCGTGCAACCCCGTCACCTTTGCCCGCGACGCACGCACCCTGATCTCTGCCGGCTATGTCATGGGGCCGGTGACGCCGGTCGACCAGTTCCGCTGGGCCGCCCATGTGGAGATGACGGCACGTTTCACGATTTCTTGAGGGCCCGGCCCCATCGGGGGCTTTGTTGTGACGGGCCGCGATGCTAGACCACAAAGAAAAATGGCAGGGAATTGGGGCTTGGAATGACGAAACTGACGCGACGCTCGATGCTGCTCGGAAGTGCGGCAACCCTCGCCGCCTGCGCGACGGCGCAACCGAGCAAGTTCCTGGTCTATTCGGGTCCGGAGGTGACGAGCATCGTCGCCTACAAGGAAACGAGGACGCTGCACCTGCTCAACAACCAGCGCACGTTGGCATCCTACCGCTTCGAACTCGGCTTTGCGCCCGATGGCCACAAGCGGCAGGAAGGCGACGGGCGCACGCCCGAAGGGCAATACTGGATCGACCGCCGCAATCCCAACAGCCGCTACCACCTGTCGATCGGCATCTCCTATCCGAATGCGGCGGACCGCGCGATGGCACAGTCGATGGGCGTGCCGCCGGGTGGCGACATCTTCATCCACGGGACGCCGACCAACTTTCTCGGGATGACGGACTGGACGGTCGGCTGTCTGGCCGTGACCAACCCAGAGGTCGAGGCGATCTATTCCATGGTGCGCGACGGCACGCCGATATGGATCGTGGCGAACCCCAATTCCGTCCTCGAAGAGGCGACGGGCAGCCCAGACATCATCGGTGTCACGAGTGTCGACCCGGCGTCGTCGACGAATACGACCGCCATGTCCCAGCTCGAGGCCGCCTATGTGGCCGACGGCGGTGGCGCGGACCTCTAGGTCGTCCGGAACCCGCGCCTCAGGCCGCGAGCACCATCGTCCACCAGATCTTGCCGCCGTCCTCCTGAAACCAGGAAATACCCATCCGCGTCGCGGCCGGGTCCATGATGACCGCGCGCGTATCGGCCTGCTGCATCCACGCGCCCAGCGTCTCGAGTTCGTTCTCGAACGTCTCGGAAATCGTCTCGCCGATCAGGCGCCCGCCGTAACCGACCCGCCGCAGCCGGTCGAGCGGCGAGGACGCGTCCGACCCGAAATGCCAGGGCCGGTTCTGGATCGCCATGTCGCGGCTGTGCGTCGCCGCCGCCGCCGTCAGCCGCGCATCGAGTTGCAGCGGACCCGCCCCCGCCGCCTGGCGCAGCGTATTGACGCTGTCGAGCATCCGGAACGGTATCGCGCTCTCGTCGGCGGGCGTGATCCGGTAGATTTGCCGCACCGGCAGGCCATCGGCACCGATCCGCACGCCGGTACCCGACGAACAGGCGGCAAGCGCGAGGGACGAAAGGCCAAGGAGGGCAAAGCGACGGTTCATCATGTGTATCCTTCGGGGTCGCCGCCGTCCTTAGCCGCAACGCTTCGGCAGATCAAACACAGATCGGCAGAGATTGGCGCGTCCGACGACAGTTTCATTTGCCTGTAGCACGAAAGCCGATTAATTCCTCGATCAAAAGGGCGCGACTTTCGATCCGCGCCGAACCGAGGGGCCCCCCATGTACGAACCCAAGACACCCTACCTGTCCCGCCGCGGCTTCATCGTGGCCTCTGCCGCGACGCTCGCCGCAGGCAGCGCCGCCACGACCGCTGCGGCACAGCAGGCCGGTTCGACCGAGTTCCGCGACGACCTCGCCGCCGGCAACCAGCGCAACATCTCGAGCTTTCGCGAACTCGACTGGCGTCCCTATTTCTCGAACCTCGACCGTGGCGCGATCCTCTGCGACATCCAGAGCCGTGCCCTGCACTACTGGTCCGCCGACGAGAGCATCTACCGACTGTTCCCGACGAGCGTTCCGCTGACCGACGACCTCACCCGTCTCGGGCGGACAGAGGTGGTCGACAAGGTGGTGAACCCGACCTGGCGGCCCACGCCGTCGATGCGCGAGCGCAATCCCGAGTGGCCGGAGGTGGTCGCGGGCGGCGATCCGCTGAACCCGCTGGGGCCCTTCGCCCTCTATCTGTCGTGGCAATACTACCGCATCCACGGCACCCACGACACGCGCAAGATCGGGCGCCGCTCGTCGAACGGCTGCATCGGCCTGTTCAACGAGCAGATCCAGGAACTGTTCGGTTATGCTCAGGTCGGCACCCAGGTGATGCTCATCTGAGGGCGCCGCATCGCCATGTAAAAGGGCCGGACCGAAGGGTCTGGCCCTTTTGCGTCGCGGTGCTAGGCTGCGGTCGACACCGGACAGGAGCGCCCCGAATGAGCAAGATCCCCCTCGCGATCCTGATCGTCGTCCCCCTCGGCGCCTGCACCGACAACGTCATGACCGCGCCGGTCGCGGTGCAACAGGCGACCGCCGGTCAGGACAACCGCGACATCATCCTGCCGCTGGCCATAATCGCAGGCGTGACGTTCTGGGGTATTCAATGAATGGATCCGCGCCGGGCTGAAGCCCGGCCTACGTGTGCTGTCATTGTCGAGCCGTAGGCCGGGCTTCGGCCCGGCACCGACCGCCCTAAATCCACCCCTGCAAGTTGTCCTCGATCACCCCCGACAGCGCGGCGATATGCGCGGGGCTGTCGTTCAGACACGGGATATAGGTGAACGTCCCGCCACCCGCATGTTCGAAGCTCTCGCGGATTTCCTCCTCGATCTCCTCCAGCGTTTCGATGCAGTCGGCTGAGAACGCCGGCGCGCAGACCGCGATCCGGCGCACCCCCTCCTCCTGCGCCAGCCGCGCCACCTCCTTGACGGTATAGGGCTTTAGCCATTCCTCCGGCCCGAACTTCGACTGGAACGTCGTGCGGATCTCGGTCGTGTCCCAGCCCAGCCGCTCGCGCAGCAGGCGCGTCGTCTTCTGGCACTGGCAATGATAGGGATCGCCCTCGCGCAGATAGCGTTCCGGAACGCCGTGATAGCTGCATATGAGGACCTCGGGTCGCTCTGGCAGGGCCGCATAGGCCGTCTCGATCGAGGTCGCCAGCGCGTCGATATAGGCCGGCTGATCGAAATAGGGCGCGACGATCCGCGCGACCGGCTGCCATTTCTCGGTCATCAGGGCGCGAAAGAACTGGTCGTTCGCTGTCGCCGAGGTCGCGCCCGCGTAATGCGGATAGAGCGGAAAGAAGAGGATTTTCGTGCAGCCCGCCGCCACCATCTCGCGCACCTTGGCCTGCGTCGACGGATTGCCGTACCGCATGCAGAAGTCGACCCGCACGTCGTCGCCATGGCGGGCGGCCATCTCGGCCCGGATCGCCGCCGTCTGCGCCTTGGTGATCGTCAGGAGGGGACTCTCGTCCGCCTCTTCGTTCCAGATCGACCGGTATGCGGCGCCGGATTTGAACGGGCGGCGCGACAGGATCACAAGTTGCAGCAGCGGTTGCCACAGCCAGGCCGAGTAATCGACGACCCGCTTGTCCGACAGGAACTCGCTCAGATAGCGGCGCATCGACCAATAGTCGGTGCCGTCGGGCGTCCCGAGGTTGGCCAGAAGAATCCCGATGCGCGCGGGTTCGATCGTCGGATGATCGGCGGGCGCATGGGCAGGACAGGCGGCGGGTGCTGCGGTGGGGGCCAGTGCCATCGGGTCAGTCCTGCGTCGACGTAAGGGGGGTTTCGACGGCGCCCAGCGCCTCGGCGAGGCGGGCGGTCGCCGATCCGGGGCGGAGCGGTTGCGGTTGCGTCGCGGCGGGCGCCCAGCCGGTCAGGGTCACGATCTCGAAGGTTGCGGTGATGCGTCCGTCACCATCCGCGTGACGCTCGGCATAGAGGCGGGCAGCCTCGGTCAGAACCGCGGCCCGCGTCGGATGACGCAGCCGGGCGGTCAGCGCGTTCGCCTCGCCCATCGCCCGCAGGTCGCGCATCAGGTGAAAGGCGTCGGCATAACTGACCGTCATCGTCTCACCGTCCGCCACCGGCAGCGCCAGACCCGCGCGCGACAAGAGCGCGCCAAGGTCGCGGATATCGCCCATCGGCGCCACGCGCGGTGACAGGCCACCCGTCACCGTCACCTCGGCCTTGGCCAGACAGGCGCGCAACTCGTGCAGCGTCTGCCCGCCGAACAGCGCCGCGATCAGCAGGCCATCGGGTTTCAGGGCAAGGCGGCATTGCACCAGTTGGCCGACCGGATCGTTCGCGCCATGCAGGCACAGCGCATGGAGCACCAGATCATGCGCGCCCCGCGCCAGCCCCAGCACCTCGTCATCCGCCACGATCCGCGCATCGGGAAAGGTCTTGCGCCACGGCTTTGCAAAAGGGGCCACGACCGCCGGCGCCGTAAACGATCTGTTAACCTCTTGCAGTCTCTCTGTGACACCAAAGGCCACCGTCTCGTGCAGGAACAGCGCGGGCGCGCGCGCCGCGCGATTGCGGTGCATCGCGCGGGCAGCAAGGTCGAAGAGGGGGGCCGGGGCATCCATCCGGCCCAGATAGGCGAGATCGGCAGGCGATGCAAAGCGACGAGATGTCCGAAACCTTCCCCGCGGGGAAGATTTCCCTGCCCGTGTCCCGCCGGATCGCGGCAGCCCTCGGCCCCGCCGGCGCCCGCCTCCTGCGCCTCGTCTATCCGTCGCAATGCCTGCTCTGCGATGCGCAGGTCGAGACCGACTTTGCCCTTTGCGGCCCCTGCTGGCGCGAGACGCCATTTCTCATGGGCCTCGTCTGTTCGCTCTGCGGCGCGCCCCTGCCCGGACAGGACACCGGCGAGGAGGTGCACTGCGACGACTGTCTGACCATCGCGCGGCCCTGGTCGCGGGGGCGCTCGACGCTGCTCTATCAGGACCATGGGCGCAGGATCGTATTGTCGCTGAAACACGGCGACCGCGACGACCTCGCCGCGCCCGTCGCCGGCTGGATGGCGCGCGCCGCCGCACCCTTGCTGACCGACCGGACCCTCATCGTGCCCGTGCCGCTGCACTGGCGCCGCCTGCTCAAGCGTCGCTACAACCAGTCCGCCATGCTCGCCAAGGCACTGGCACCACTGGTGGGCCACCCCGTCGCCCTCGACGCCCTGATCCGCGCCCGCGCCACCGCGTCGCTCGGGACCAAGGGCCGCGACGACCGCTTCCGCACGCTCGACGGTGCCATCCGCCCGCATCCCCGGCGCGGTCGCGCCATGGCCGGGCGCGACGTGCTGCTGATCGACGACGTGATGACCTCCGGCGCGACACTCGCCGCCTGCGCCGAGGCGGCGCGTGCGGCGGGGGCGGATGACGTGTGCGTGTTGACACTGGCGCGGGCGGCCAAGGCCCCCTAGTTTGCGTCCCTGAAATGCCGGAGGACCGCCCGTGAATACCGTCGAAATCTATACCTCGCCCACCTGCGGCTATTGCCACATGGCCAAGAGCCTGCTGGCCCGCAAAGGCGTGGCCTTCACCGAAACCGACGTCGTGGCGCATCCCGACAAGCGGGCCGAGATGGTGCAACGCGCGAACGGCGGCCGCACGGTGCCGCAGATCTTCATCGGCGGCAAACACATCGGCGGCTCCGACGACCTGCATGCGCTCGACCGTCAGGGCAGGCTCGACGCGCTCCTCGCATGAGGACCGCCCTCCTCCAGCTCTGTTCGGGCGACCTCCCCGCCGACAACCTTGCCACCGTCCGCGCCATGATGCGCGAGGCGGCAGGCGCCGGGGCCGGGTTCATCGCCACGCCCGAGGTCACGAACTGCGTCTCGACCAGCCGGGACCATCAGCGCGGGGTGCTGTCCCTCGAGGAGGACGACGCGACCCTCGCCGGTCTGCGCGCCGGGGCGTCGGAGCTCGGCATCTGGCTTGCCATCGGCTCGCTCGCCCTGCTGACCGGCGATGCGGACGGACGGTTCGCGAACCGGTCCTTCGTGATCGACCCCGCGGGGAAGGTCCGCGCCCGCTATGACAAGATCCACATGTTCGACGTCGACGTGACCCCGACCGAGACCTTTCGCGAATTGGACGGGTTCCGGCCGGGCGCAGAGGCCGTGACGGTGCCGACCCCCTTCGCGACCCTCGGCCTGACGATCTGCTACGACATCCGTTTCCCGCATCTGCACCGCGCGCTGGCGCAGGCCGGGGCCGACGTCCTGATGGTCCCCGCCGCCTTCTCGCCCGTCACGGGTGCGGCCCACTGGGAGGTTCTGTTGCGTGCCCGCGCCATCGAGACCGGCTGCTACGTCCTGGCCGCCGCGCAGACCGGCAGCCATCCGACCTCGACAGGCAAGACCCGTGGCACCCACGGGCACAGCATGGCCGTGGCCCCCTGGGGCGAGGTTCTGGTGGACGCGGGCGATGCCGTGGGGCCGGTTTACGTCGACATCGACCGCGCGGCGGTGTCACATGCGCGCGGGCGCATCGCCGCGCTCACTCATGACAGATCCTTCGATGGACCGATCCGCACCCCCTGAGCGAACCGCCACACAGGCCGACAGCCTCGCCGTGACGCTGTTCAGCGAGATCATCGCGGTCGACCAGCTCGCGCGCGGCGTGCTGGCGCGGGTGCTCCCGAAGGGGATGGAGCTGTCGCATTTCTCGGTCCTGAACCATCTGCGCCATGCGCAGGGAGAGCGGACCCCGGCGCAACTGGCGCGGACGTTTCATCTCACGCGCGGCGCGATGACGAACACGCTGGGGAAATTGGAGTGGGCCGGCTGGGTGCACGTCCGCCCCGACTGGGACGACGCGCGGCGCAAGCTGGTGTCGATCAGTCCCTCGGGCGTAGCGGCCCGCGACGCCGCCGTGGCCGCGATCACGCCGCTGGTCTCGGAGGTGGTGGGCCGCCTCGGCGCCGAGCGGGTGCGGGCGGTGCTGCCGGTGCTGCGGGAACTGCGGGGGCGGTTGGCGGAGGGGTGAGGGGATTTTCCCCGCGGGGAAGGTTTCGGGTGTTGAGGGGCAGGGTGGGGCTTCACCCCACCATTCGGCAGTCGGGCTTGATGGGGTGAAACCCCATCCTACGGCTTCACCGCCGCCGTCACATAATTCACCGACAAATCCCGCTCCGACACCTTCCAGTCCCACCTCACCGGGTTGAACTGGAACCCCTTGCGGTCAACCGGCTCCAGCCCCGCCTCCTTCAACAGCGCGAACAACTCGTCCGGTGTGATGAATTTCGCCCAGTCGTGCGTCCCCTTCGGCAGCCAGCGCATCACCCATTCGGCGCCGACGATGGCCATGGCAAAGCTCTTGGCGTTGCGGTTGATCGTCGAGCAGATGTGCAACCCGCCGGGGCGGAGGAGCGTGGCGCAGGCGGTGAGGTAGGCGAGGGGGCCCTCGACGTGCTCGACGACCTCCATGTTCAGGACCGCGTCGAACTGCTCGCCATCGGCGGCCAGCGCCTCGGCGGTGCCGACGCGGTAGTCGATCTGCAAGCCCATCTGCTCGGCGTGCACCTGTGCCACGGGGATATTGCGCGGCGCGGCGTCGACGCCGACGACCGTGGCGCCCAGCCGCGCCATCGGTTCGCACAGGAGGCCGCCGCCGCAGCCGATGTCGAGGATGCGCAGCCCGGCGAAGGGGGCGTCCGCCGTCAGGTCGCGTCCGAACTCGGCGGCGATCTGGGATGTGATATAGCCGAGGCGGACCGGGTTCATCATGTGCAGCGGCTTGAACTTGCCGTCGAGATCCCACCATTCGGCGGCCATTGCCTCGAATTTGGCGATTTCGCCGGGGTCTATGGTCGTCGGTGCAATCATGGCGAGCTGTCCCTTGGCGGTGCCTGTCGTCGGGGTATATAGGGCAAAGATGGACAGGGATTCACGACATATCCGCGCAGGGGGGCCGGGATCGGTCCTCTATCCGCCTGCCGACCCGTTCGATCAGCGGATGCTGGAGGTGGGGCAGGGGCACCGGGTCTATGTCGAGCAATGCGGCAATCCGACGGGTATTCCGGTGGTGGTGCTGCATGGCGGGCCGGGGGGCGGGTGTTCGCCGGCGATGCGGCGGTATTTCGATCCGGGCGTCTACCGCGTCGTGCTGTTCGATCAGCGCGGCTGCGGGCGGTCGCGGCCGCATGCGAGTGTGCAGGACAATACCACCTGGCATCTGGTGGACGATATCGAGCTGATCCGGCTGACGCTGGGGATCGAGCGCTGGGCCGTGTTCGGCGGAAGCTGGGGGGCGACGCTGGCGCTGATCTATGCGCAGACACACCCGGACCGGGTGCGGGCGCTGATGCTGCGCGGTGTGTTCCTGATGACGCCGGGAGAGCTGGCGTGGTTCTACGGCGGCGGGGCCGGGCGGTTCTGGCCCGACCTCTGGGCGCGGTTCACCGCCCCGATCCCCGAGGCGGAGCACGGCGACCTCATCGGCGCCTATCACCGGCGGCTGTTTTCAGGCGACGCGACCGAGGAGGTACGCTGCGCGCGTGCCTGGACGGCCTGGGAGAATGCGCTGGCCTCGATGGCGACGGATGGGCCGGGAGGGGATTCTCCGGCGGAATACGCGCGGGCGTTCGCGCGGCTCGAGAACCATTATTTCATCAATGCGGGGTTTCTGGGGCCAGAGCGGCAGATTCTCGACCGTCTCGACCGGATCGCCGATATCCCCGGCGTGATCGTGCAGGGACGATACGACATGATCTGCCCGCCCGCCGCCGCGCATGCGCTGGCCGCAGGCTGGCCCGCGGCGCGGCTGGCGATGGTGCCGCGGGCCGGGCATGCCTTGTCGGAGCCGGGGATCACGGCGGAACTGGTGCGGGCGACGGACGATTTCCGCGCCGTGCTGGCCGGCTGAGGGCACGGCAGCCTTTACTTGACGCGCCGATGGGGTAGCGTTGCGGCAATGCGCCGCAATGGGCGCGGGGGACATGCCGTTTGGGCAGTATATTCAGGATTATTCTGGGCAGGCTCGGTCTTGGGGTTCTGACGCTGATCGTCGTGTCGCTGGTGATCTTCTTTGCCGTCAATTCCCTGCCCGGCGATTTCGCCGAGGCGATCCTCGGGCAGTCCGCGACGCCCGAGGCGGTGGCGGCGATCCGCACGCAACTCGGCCTCGATCAGCCGTTCGCGACGCGGTATGTCGACTGGCTCGGCGGTGCGGTGCAGGGCGATCTGGGGATAAGTTTCGCGCAGGCGAATTTCGCGGCGTCGAACGGGCAGAGCGCGGCGGGCGGCACGGTGGCGGGGACGATCGCGCCGCGGTTCTGGAACACGATGTTCCTCGCGGGCGTGACGGCGGCCATCGCAGTGCCCTTCGCGGTGACGCTGGGCATCCTCGCGGCGCTCTGGCGGAACTCGGTCTTCGACCGGGCGGCGAATATCTTCACGCTGTCCTCGATCTCTTCGCCCGAGTTCTTCGTGGCCTATATCCTGATCCTCGTGCTGGCCGTCATCAATCCGGTGTTTCCGTCTCTGTCGAACGTGTTCGCCAATATGTCGCTGGGCGACCGGCTGGAGCGGACGATGTTGCCCGCGTTGACGCTGACGCTCGTGGTGACGGCGCACATGATGCGGATGACGCGGGCGGCGATCATCAACCTGCTGGCCAGCCCCTATATCGAGATGGCGCGCCTCAAGGGGGTGTCGCCCTTGCGGGTGATCGTGCGCCATGCACTGCCGAATGCGCTGGCGCCGATCATCAACGTGATTGCGCTGAACCTCGCGTATCTCATCACCGGCGTCGTCGTGGTCGAGGTGGTGTTCGTCTATCCCGGCATCGGGCAGTTGTTCGTGGACTCGGTCAAGATCCGCGATATTCCGGTGGTGCAGGCCTGCTGCCTGATCTTCGCGGCCGCCTACGTCCTGCTGAACCTGAGCGCCGATATCCTGTCGATCCTGTCGAACCCGCGCCTGCGGCATCCGAAATGAGCGTGGCGCTCTGGACCCTCGGCCTCATCGTCGCGGCCATTGCGCTCGGGTGGGCGGTTCGGCGCGCAGGGCAGGCGGCGACGGGCAATGCGCCGGGCTGGCGGGACATGCCGCTGTCGGTGGCGGTGGGTTATGTGGTCGCCGTTGCGTTGGTCGCGCTGCTGGTCTGGGGCTATGCGCGCGGCCTGTCGGACGATCCGGCCATCGCGAACAAGTTCTATTTCCTACAGGTCTCGATCAACCTGTTCATCGGGTTCGCCATTGCCGCAGTCGTGTTCCGGGAACTGGGCAAGCGTCTCGGCACCCGTGGCATGCGCAAGGCGTTCCGGCAGATGCCGCTGACGGCGGCGTTCGGGATACTCGTCGTCCTCGGCTACACGATCCTCGCCGTGTTCGCGGCGTGGATCGCACCGTACGGGCAGAGCCAGGTCTTTGCCACGGCGAACATCGTGCCCGGCGGCGTGGTGGCAACGGGTGGCGATCCGGCGTTTCCCCTGGGGACGGACCAGATCGGGCGGGATATCCTGTCGCGCCTGATCTATGGCGCGCAGAATACCGTCGGCATCGCGTTCGCGACGACGCTGATCGCGTTCCTGCTGGGCGGCACGCTCGGGTTTCTGGCGGCGGTCGTCGGGGGGTGGACGGACCAGCTCCTGTCCCGCGCGGTTGATGTGCTCATGGCGATCCCGTCGCTGATCTTTGCGCTGCTCCTGATGACCATCGCGAGCGTATGGGCGGACGGGAACAAGCCGCTGCTGACGCTCTACATGGTCCTCATTATCGCGGTGATCGACGCCACGCGGGTGTTCCGCCTTGCCCGTGCGGTCGGATCCGGCATCGTGGTGATGGATTATATCGAGGCCGCGAAATTGCGGGGCGAGGGGATGGGATACCTCGTGTTCCGCGAGATCCTGCCGAATGCGATGGCGCCGCTGCTGGCCGAATTCGGGCTGCGGTTCTGCTTCGTGTTCCTGACCATCGCCTCGCTGTCGTTCCTCGGCGTGGGGATCCAGCCGCCACTGGCGGACTGGGGCACGATGGTCGCGGATCTGGCACCGTTCATCAACTATGCCGCCTTCGCGCCGCAGGTGGCCGTCGCGCCGCTGCTGGCGGCGGGGGCCATCGCGCTGCTGACGGTGGCGGTGAACTTCGTCGTGGACTGGATCCTGCAACGCTCCTCGGGGCTGAAGTCATGAGTGCCACGCTGTCCAAGGGCGACGCCTGCTGACGATCGAGGGCCTCAAGATCGACGGGCGCACCGACGAGACATGGGTGCCGATCATCAAGGGCGTGGGCCTGACGCTGAACAAGGGCGAGGTGCTGGGCCTGATCGGCGAGAGCGGCGCGGGCAAGTCGACGCTGGGCCTTGCCGCGATGGGATACACCCGCGACGGGGTGCGGATTTCGGCGGGCACGGTGAATTTCGACGGCGTCGAGCTGACGACGGCCTCGGCGGCGGTGAAACGGCAACTCCTCGGCAAGCGGATCGCCTATGTGGCGCAATCGGCGGCGGCGAGTTTCAACCCGGCGCACCGGATCATCGACCAGCATACCGAGGGGCCGGTGGTGCATGGCACGTCCGGGCGCAGCGCCAGTGCCCGGGACGGCATGGACCTCTACGCCAAGCTGCGCCTGCCGAACCCGCAAAAGATCGGGTTCCGCTATCCGCATCAGGTGTCCGGCGGGCAGTTGCAGCGGGCGATGACGGCGATGGCGATGGCGTGCCGCCCCGACCTCATCATCTTCGACGAGCCGACGACGGCCCTCGACGTGACGACGCAGATCGAGGTGCTGGCCGCGATCCGCGATATCGTGAACCAGTTCGGGACGGCGGCGATCTATATCACCCACGACCTGGCGGTGGTGGCGCAGATGGCCGACCGGATCAAGGTGCTGCTGCGCGGCGACGAGGTCGAGGAGGCGGCGACGCGGGTGATGCTCGAGACGCCGACAGGAGGACTATACCAAGTCCCTCTGGGCGGTGCGCAGTTTCGAGCGGCCGACGAAGCCTGCGGTGATCGGCGGGGCGGTCCCGCAGGTCTCGGTGCGGGGCGTGACGGCGGCCTATGGCACGACGAAAGTGCTCGAGGACGTGAGTTTCGACATCCATCCCGGGCGCACGGTCGCGGTGGTGGGCGAGAGCGGGTCGGGGAAAAGCACGACGGCGCGCTGCATCACCGGCCTGTTGCCGCCGGTCTCGGGCGAGATCCTGTTCGAGGGCACGGCCCTGCCCGCCAGCTACAAGAAGCGGACCAAGGACCAGTTGCGGCAGGCGCAGATGATCTATCAGATGGCCGATACCGCCCTGAACCCGCGCATGTCCGTGGGCCGGATCATCGCGCGCCCGGTGCAGTTCTATTCCGGTCTCAGCGGCAAGGCGCTGCGCAAACGGGTCGACGACATGCTGGCGCAGATCGAGCTGGAGCCCGAGGAATACTACAACCGCCTGCCGTCCGAACTGTCGGGGGGCCAGAAACAGCGGATCGGCATCGCCCGCGCTCTGGCCGCGGAACCGAAGATGATCATCTGCGACGAGGTGACGAGCGCGCTCGACCAACTGGTCGCCGAGGGCATCCTGCGCCTGCTCGCCGATTTGCAGGACAGGCTCGGTCTGTCGTATATGTTCATCACCCACGACCTCGCGACGGTGCGCGCCATCGCCGACGAGGTGGTGGTGATGAAGGACGGCTGTGTCGTGGAACAGGGGCCCAAGGCCGAGATGTTCGCGCCGCCGCACCACGCCTATACCGACCTCTTGCTCAG
Source organism: uncultured Alphaproteobacteria bacterium (assembly GCA_963789535.1). GTDB lineage: Bacteria > Pseudomonadota > Alphaproteobacteria > Rhodobacterales > Rhodobacteraceae > CAVXHQ01. The sequence goes on from CAWBKU010000005.1 coordinate 528,260, forward strand.
TTCGGTGCCGCAGATGGACCCCGACTGGCTCGACCATCTGCTGGCCGAACGGGGTGTCGACAATATCGGCGATGCAGCCATCACCAAGATATGACGCTATGGTGCAGCGCGAATCGGCCAAGATAAGGCCATGACAGATTTCAACGGGAGAAGATGACGATGACACCGATCAGCAGACGCGGCCTATTGAAGACGGGTGCCGCCGCCGCCGTCCTGTCCGCCACCGGCGTGCCGCTGCGCGCCCAGAGCCGCGGGGGCACGCTGCGCCTCGGCCTCGACGGGGCGAACACTTCGGACACCTGGGACGGGCGGACCCATTCGGACACCTACATGATCACCGCGGCCCACGGCGGTGCCTTCGACTGCCTGACCGAGATCGCGGCGAACGGCGAACTCATCGGCGAACTCGCCGAAAGCTGGGAGGCGTCGGCGGATGCGAAGGTCTGGACGTTCGATCTGCGGCAGGGCGTGACGTTCCACAACGGCGATGCGTTCACCGCCGACGACGTGATCGCGTCGCTGCAACTGCACCTCGCCGAGGATGCCCGCTCTGCCGCGGCCCCGATCGTCGAGGCGATCACCGAGATGACCAAGCTCGGCGAGCATCAGGTGCAGTTCACGCTGGCCGAGGGCAACGCCGACTTTCCGTTCCTGATGTCGGATTATCACCTGCTGATGTATCCGAGCGGCGACATCGAGGGGGCCATCGCCAATGGCATCGGCACCGGTCTGTACAAGGTCGAGGCGTTCGAGCCGGGCGTGCGGACCCTGCTGTCCCGCGTCGACGGACACTACAAGGACGGACGTGCCGGCTGGTTCGACAGCGTCGAGATCGTGGCGATCAACGACGGCTCGGCGCGGATGACCGCGCTCATGACCGGGACAGGTCGATGCCGTGAACCGTGTCGATTTCCAGACCGAGGCGCTGATGCGCGCCAATCCGGCCGTCTCGATCCTCGAGACGACGGGCAACACGCACTATACGTTCCCGATGCTGACCAACCTCTCGCCGCTCGACAACAACATCGTCCGTCAGGCGCTGAAACATGCGGTCAACCGGCAGGAGATGGTCGACAAGATCCTGCAAGGCCACGGCGCCATCGCCAACGACCACCCGATCGGACCGGCGAACCAGTATTGGGCCAGTGACCTGCCGCAGACCGAATACGACCCCGACCGTTCCAAGGCGCTCTTGACCGAGGCGGGGCTGGACGGCCTTTCCATCGACCTGAGCGTGTCCGAGGCGGCGTTTACCGGGGCGATCGACGCGGGTCAGCTCTATCAGGCGTCGGCAGTCGATTGCGGCATCAACATCAACGTCGTGCAGGAGGCGGCGGACGGCTATTGGTCCAACGTCTGGACGAAGAAGCCGTGGTGCGCGTCCTATTGGTCGGGCCGCGTGACCGAGGACTGGATGTTCACGCTCGGCTACGCGACGGGTGCGGCGTGGAACGATACCAACTGGGAAAACGCGCGATTCCAGGAGCTGCTGTTGACCGCGCGTGCCGAACTCGACAGCGACAAGCGGCGCGACATGTACCGCGAGATGCAGATGCTGTGCCAGACCGACGGCGGCGTCGTCGTGCCGATGTATGCCAATGCGGTGGACGCGGTCGCGACGAAACTGGCGCACCCCGAGGTGGTCGGCAACGTCTACGACCTCGACAGCAACCGCCTGATGGAACGGTGGTGGTTCGCGTAAATCGGGCGCTGGTCTGACGAAGACGCCCCGCCGGATCGGCGGGGCGTCTTGCGTTCCGGGGGGGGTTCTACCAGATCGTCTTGAGACCCGGCACCTGCCTGAACGCCCGGTCCTTGGTCACGAGGTCGGCGTCCAGTGTCAGGGCAGTTGCCGCGATCAGCCGGTCGAACGGATCGCCATGCGACCAGTCCAGGGTTGCTGCGACGCGACAGATGCAAACATTCAGCGCTGCAAATTTGCCGTTCTGTCTGGCCAGATTGTCCTCGAGATCATCGACGTGAGGTGCCATTTCGGGCCATTTCCCGCGTTGGACCTTGAAGGCGATCTCGTAGACCGACACTGGGCTGACGAAGATTTCGCCGGCCTGTTCGATCGCCGCGACGGCTGTTCCGGAGATGACGTCTGACCTGTCGAGAGACCAGACCCAGACGTGAGTATCGAGGAGGACGGATTTCACGTCTCTTCGGTACTTCTATTCAAAGCCTCGCTGATGCGCGCCTCGCCGTCCTTCTCCCACTTGTCGAGTTCCTCGTCGCTGATCGGTTCGAACTCCGGTCCTGGCCCGACGAGACCTTCGAGTGTCCCGAACACGAACGGCTTCCTCGTTTGCTCGATCGCCACCAGCCGCACCACCGGCTTGTCGCCCCGCGCGATGATGACCTCTTCACCTGCGAGCGCGTGTTCGATGAGTTTCGACAGTTGCGTCTTGGCGGTATGGACGTTGAACTGCATGATCGATTTCTCCGGCACAGAACACCTGCCTGGCTAACTTAGCTAACCCCTCATCGCGGTTCAAGACCCGCCCCTTGCGCCGCCCCGCGACTCCCACTATATCCCCTTCAACATCGACGTTCCGGCCTCCACCCCCGGGATGCACCGCCAAGACGCGACGGGCCGGTGGCCCGTTTTTTTGTGCCTGCCGAACTGGACCCCATGACCAACGACCTGATCGCCCGCGCCGCGATGGACCGCCGCATCGCCGATATCATCAGCCCCGTGATCGCGGGGATGGGGTACGAGCTGGTGCGCGTGCGCCTGATGACGGGCAAGGAGTCGACGTTGCAGATCATGGTGCAGCGGCCCGACGGGACGATGGAGGTCGACGATTGCGGGCAGGTGTCGACTGCGGTATCGGCGGTCCTCGACGTCGAGGATCCGATCGCGGACAATTATACCCTCGAGGTATCGAGCCCGGGGATCGACCGGCCGCTGACGCGGCTCAAGGATTTCGATCAATGGTCGGGTGCCGAGGCGCGGATCGAGACGGTCGAGCTTATCGAGGGGCGCCGCAGGTTCAAGGGCACGCTGCGCGGCACCGAGGGCAACGAGGTGCTGATCGAGATCGAGGATCAGGGGCAGGACGTGACCATCGGGTTGCAGTTCGACTGGCTGAGCGACGCCAAGCTGATCCTGACCGACGAGTTGATCCGCGACGTGCTGCGCAACCGCAAGGACGGCGGCCAGATCGACGAGAGCCAGTTCGACGAAGTGCGGTCCTTCATGGACTCTGATGACGATAACGACGAAAGCGCGACACCGCGCAAAGGGGAGATCCACTGATGGCCATCACATCCGCAAACCAGCTCGAGCTGTTGCAGACCGCCGAGGCGGTCGCGCGCGAAAAGCAGATCGACCCGGTTCTGGTCATCGAGGCGATGGAAGAGAGCCTCGCGCGGGCCGCCAAGTCGCGCTACGGCGACGGCATGGACATCCGCGTCAAGATCGACCGCAAGACGGGGCGGGCGTCGTTCACCCGGGCGCGGACGGTGGTCGAAGAGGATCTGCTCGAGAATTATCAGGCCGAGTTCACCGTGGCGCAGGCCAAGGAGCACTTTGCCCCGGGACGCGGCGGCGCGGAAATGTACTGGGTGCGCAACGGTGCGGTCCTCGACCTCGAGGGCAATTCACCGGCGGTGGGCGACGAATTCTACGAGGCGGTCCCGCCCGTCGAGCTGGGCCGGATCGCGGCGCAATCGGCCAAGCAGGTGATCCTGCAAAAGGTCCGCGAAGCCGAGCGGGACCGCCAGTTCGAGGAGTTCAAGGACCGCGCCGGCACGATCATCAACGCGCTGGTCAAGCGCGAGGAATACGGCAACGTCATCGTCGATGTGGGCGCCGGCGAGGCGATCCTGCGCCGCAACGAAAAGATCGGCCGCGAGGCATACCGCCCCGGCGACCGTATCCGCTGCTACATCAAGGACGTGCGCCGCGAGCAGCGCGGCCCGCAGATCTTCCTGTCGCGCACAGCACCCGAGTTCATGATCGCCCTGTTCAAGATGGAGGTGCCCGAAATCTACGACGGCATCATCGAGATCAAGGCCTGTGCCCGCGATCCGGGAAGCCGCGCCAAGATCGCGGTCATCAGCTATGACAGTTCCATCGACCCGGTCGGCGCCTGCGTCGGGATGCGCGGCAGCCGCGTGCAGGCCGTCGTCAACGAGCTTCAGGGTGAAAAGATCGACATCATTCCGTGGAACGAGGACATGCCGACGTTCCTCGTGAACGCATTGCAACCCGCCGAGGTCAGCAAGGTCGTGTTCGACGAGGACGCCGAGCGGATCGAGGTCGTGGTCCCCGAAGAACAACTGTCGCTGGCCATCGGGCGGCGCGGCCAGAACGTGCGCCTTGCCAGCCAGTTGACCGGCCTCGACATCGACATCCTGACGGAAGAGGAAGAGTCCAAGCGCCGTCAGGCCGAGTTCGAGACGCGCACCAAGCTGTTCATGGAGACGCTCGACCTCGACGAGTTCTTTGCGCAACTGCTGGTCGCCGAGGGGTTCACCAACCTCGAGGAGGTGGCCTATGTCGAGGCCGACGAACTGCTGGTGATCGACGGTGTCGACGAGAGCACGGCGTCCGAATTGCAGGCCCGTGCCCGCGACTACCTCGATGCGCAGAACAAGAAGGCGATGGACCATGCCCGCGAGTTGGGGGTGGAGGACAGCCTGGTGAACTTTGCGGGTCTGACGCCGCAGATGCTCGAGGCGCTGGCCGAGGACGGGGTCAAGACCCTCGAGGATTTCGCCACCTGCGCCGACTGGGAGCTTGCCGGCGGCTGGACCGTCGTGGGCGGCGAACGGGTCAAGGACGAAGGCGTCCTCGAAAAGTTCGACCTGAGCCTCGAAGAGGCGCAGGAGATGGTGATGAACGCCCGGGTGATGCTGGGCTGGGTCGATCCGGACGACCTCAGGAAACCCGACGAGGAAGAAGAGGAGGCTGCGGAGGCTTGAGTTTCAGGTTCACTTGAAATCGGGGCCCGCACAACCACATGACCCGAGGCGGCAAGCAGAAAGAGACCGACGCGGCGGAGCGCAAGTGCATCGTCACGGGCGAGGTGCAGCCGAAGGAAGGGCTGGTGCGGTTCGTCGTCGGACCCGACGGTGCGGTCGTGCCCGATATACTGGGCAAGCTGCCGGGGCGGGGCATGTATGTGACGGCGACGCGCGCCGCCCTGACCAAGGCGGGGCGCGGACAGTTCTCGCGCTCGGCCAAGGGGCCGGTGACGGTGCCAGATGGTCTGGTGCCCGAGGTCGAGCGGCAGTTGGCGCGCCATGTCGTGAACCTCATCGCGCTGGCCCGCAAGGCGGGTCTGGCGATCGCCGGGTTCGAGAAGGTGAAGGGTGCCCTCGACAAGCACCAGATGGGCAGCGGCAAGGTCCGGGTTCTGTTGCAGGCATCGGACGGCTCCGACCGCGGCAAGGCCAAGCTCTGGACGCCGACCGGTGCGCGCTATTTCGGCTGTCTGACCGGCGCCGAATTGGGTTTGGCGTTCGGACGGCAAAGTGTGATACATGGCGCGCTCGCATCTGGCAGACTCAGCGACCGTGTTGTAGAGGAAGCCGCGAAACTCCGCGGATTGCGTGAAGAAGACGACGGGAAAGCGCCCGCCGGGAAGGATACAGAAGTTACATGAGCGATACCGACGACAAGAAGCCCCTCGGCCTGCGTGGCGCCCCGACGCGCCCGGGCCAGGTGAAGCAGAGCTTCAGCCATGGGCGCACCAAGAACGTCGTGGTGGAGACGAAACGCAAGCGCGTCGTCGTGCCGAAGCCCGGTGCGCTGAACGCGACGCCGACCGCGGCTGCCGTGCCGGGGGATCCGTCCAAGCGGCCTGCGGGTATCTCGGATGCCGAACTCGAGCGTCGGATGAAGGCGCTCGCCCTGTCGCGCGCGCGCGAGTCCGAAGAGGCAGCCGCCCGCGCCGCCGACGAGAAGGAGCGTGCCGAAGACCGTGAGCGCCGTCGTGCCGAGGTCGAGGCCAAGGAGGCCGAGGAGCGCGAGCGCGAGGAGGCCCTCAAGGCCCGCGCCGACGAGGAAGAGCGCAAGAAGGCGCGCGCCGACGAGGCCGCGGCCAAGAAGGCGGCTGCCGATGCGCCCGCCGCGATGCCCGATCCCGCCGGTCCGCGCCCCGTGTCGGCGCCCCGCAAGGTCGACCGCGAGCGCGACACCAAGGGCGACAAGACCGTCAGTGCCAAGCCGGGCCGCGAGGACGCGAGCCGCCGGGGTGGCAAGCTTACGCTGAACGATGCCACCGGCGGCGGCGCCGGGCGTCACCGCTCGATGGCCGCGATGAAGCGCAAGCAGGACCGCGCCCGCCAGAAGGCGATGGGTGGCTCTGCCGAGCGCGAGAAGGTGTTCCGCAACGTGAGCCTGCCCGAGGCGATCATGGTCAGCGAACTGGCCAACCGTATGGGCGAAAAGGTGTCGGGCATCGTCAAGTCGTTGATGAACAACGGTATCATGGTGACGCAGAACCAGACCATCGACGCCGACACCGCCGAACTCATCATCGAGGAATTCGGCCACAAGGTCGTGCGCGTCTCTGACGCCGACGTGGAGCAGGTCATCGAACAGACACCCGACAAGGCCGGTGAATTGCTGCCGCGCGCGCCGATCGTCACGATCATGGGCCACGTGGACCACGGCAAGACGTCGCTCCTCGATGCGATCCGCAAGACCAAGGTGGTATCGGGCGAGGCGGGCGGCATCACGCAGCATATCGGCGCCTATCAGGTTCAGGTGGGCGACAGCCGGCTGACGTTCCTCGACACGCCGGGCCATGCCGCGTTCACCTCGATGCGGTCGCGCGGTGCGCAGGTGACGGATATCGTCGTCCTCGTCGTCGCCGCCGACGACGCGGTGATGCCGCAGACGATCGAGGCGATCAACCACGCCAAGGCCGCCAAGGTGCCGATGATCGTGGCGATCAACAAGATCGACAAGCCGTCGGCCAATCCCGACAAGGTGCGCACCGACCTTTTGCAACACGAGGTCATCGTCGAGAAGATGTCGGGCGACGTCCTCGATGTGGAGGTGTCGGCGACGACGGGGCAGGGCCTCGATACGCTGCTCGAGAGCATCGCGTTGCAGGCCGAACTCCTCGACCTGCGCGCCAATCCGGACCGTCCCGCCATGGGTGCGGTGATCGAGGCGCAGCTCGACGTGGGCCGTGGTCCCGTCGCGACCGTGCTGGTGCAGAACGGCACCCTGCGGCAGGGCGACATCTTCGTCGTAGGCGAAAAGTGGGGCAAGGTGCGCGCCCTCGTCGACGACAAGGGCGACCGCATCCCCGAGGCGGGACCGTCGGTGCCCGTCGAGGTGCTGGGCCTGAACGGCACGCCCGAGGCGGGCGACGTCCTCAACGTCGTGGCCACCGAGGCGCAGGCGCGCGAGATCGCGGAATACCGCGAAAAGGCCGCCAAGGAAAAGCGTGCCGCCGTCGGTGCCGCCGTGACGCTCGACCAGCTCATGGCCAAGGCCAAGGACGACCAGAACGTCAGCGAACTGCCCATCCTCGTGAAGGCCGACGTGCAGGGCTCTGCCGAGGCGATCGTGCAGGCGATGGAAAAGATCGGCAACGACGAGGTTCGGGTGCGCGTGCTCCACTACGGCGTCGGCGCCATCACCGAGAGCGACATCGGCCTTGCAGAGGCCTCGGGCGCCCCCGTCATCGGCTTCAACGTGCGGGCGAATGCCAGCGCGCGGCAGACGGCGAACCAGAAGGGCGTGGAAATCCGGTACTATTCGGTGATCTACGACCTCGTGGACGACATCAAGGCGGCGGCCTCTGGCCTGCTGACCGACGAGATCCGCGAAAAGTTCATCGGCTATGCGACCATCAAGGAGGTGTTCAAGGTGTCGAACGTCGGCAAGATCGCCGGCTGCCTCGTCACCGAGGGCGTCGCCCGCCGGTCCGCCGGTGTGCGTCTGCTGCGCGACAACGTGGTCATCCACGAAGGCACGCTCAAGACGCTCAAGCGGTTCAAGGACGAGGTGTCCGAGGTGCAGTCCGGTCAGGAATGTGGCATGGCGTTCGAGAATTACGAGGACATCCGCGAGGCGGACGTCATCGAAATCTTCGAGCGGGAGACGGTCGAGCGGTCGCTCTGATCCGCCCTGCGATACGGCGAAAGGGGGCCCGTTCCGGAGCCCCCTTTTTGCTGGCCGTCGCCGGTCGTCGTGAGTGATTCCGGCCGTCAGGCCGCGTGGCGGGACGACGGGTTGACCGGCAGGCCCTCATAGACCTTGTCGCCGACCCGGACCACGATACGGCCGTTGTCGAGCATCCGCACGAGCAATCCCTGAACCGACAGGTATTTGCCGATGGCAATGGTTCCGATCATCCGAACTCCCCCAAGTTCTCCCTCGATTACCCTACTGCGAAAACGGTTAACACAAAGTCAATTTTCGCGGGATTGTCGTAAAATTTGCGACGAACGTGCGGGCGATCGGGGTCAGAGCCAGTCCTGAAGCACCGCGATCAGCGGCACGTCGGCGGGCGGCATCGGATAGTCGCGCAGTGCGCCCGCGCGGACCCAGGCGAGGTTCTGACCCTCGCGCGGGTGCGCCGTCCCGGTCCAGCGGCGGCAGGCGAATACCGGCATGAGAAGGTGAAACGTCTCGTAGGCGTGCGAGGCAAAGGTGAGGGGGGCGAGACACGAGTCCCAGGTCTCGATGCCGAGTTCCTCGTGCAGTTCGCGGATCAGGGCCGCCTCCGGCGTCTCTCCCGCCTCGACCTTGCCGCCCGGAAACTCCCACAGGCCCGCCATCGACTTGCCCTCGGGGCGCTGGGCGAGCAGGACGCGCCCGTCCGCGTCGATCAGGGCGACGGCAGAGACGAGAACCACCCGGGCAGGATGGGCGATAGTGCCCATCCTACGAGCGGTAGTCGGCGTTGATCTCGATGTAGCGGGCGGTCAGATCGCAGGTCCAGACGGTGGCAATGCCGCCGCCGGTCTCGTCGGCGAACCCCAGATCGACATCGATGACGATCTCGGAGCCTTTCATGTATTCCGCGGCCTCCTCCTCGGAGTATTTCGGCGAGCGGAACCCGTCGACCGCCACGAGGATCTCGCCGAACCGGATGGTCAGCAGGTCGCGGTCCGCCTCGGCGCCCGATTTGCCCACGGCCATGACGATGCGGCCCCAGTTCGGATCCTCGCCCGCCACGGCTGTCTTGACGAGCGGCGAGTTGGCGATGGCGAGCGCCACCTTGTGCGCGTCCGCGTCCGTCTGGGCGCCGGTCACGCGGACCTCGATGAATTTCGTGGCCCCCTCGCCGTCGCGGACCACCTGATGCGCGAGGTTGAGCATGACCGCCTCCATCGCGTTGGCGAACCCGGTGTGCCCGCTCACGTCGACGCCCGAGGCGCCGGTCGCGGCCATTAGGAGGGTGTCGGAGGTCGACGTGTCGCTGTCGACGGTGATGCAGTTGAAGGTGCGGTCGGTGAGATGCGCGAGCATCCCCTGAAGGTCGCGATAGCCGATCTCGGCATCGGTAAAGATATAGACCAGCATCGTCGCCATGTCAGGCGCGATCATGCCGCTGCCCTTGGCGATGCCCGCGATCTTCACGGTCTTGCCGCCGATCTTTACCTCCGCCGCCGCCCCCTTGGGGAAGGTGTCGGTGGTCATGATCGCCTGTGCGGCACCCTCGATCCCGCCCTCGTCGAGGGCCTCGTAGAGGGTGTCCATCTGTCCGACGATCTTCTCGTGCGGCATCGGTTCGCCGATAACGCCGGTCGAGGAGGTGAACACGCGGCTTTCGTCGATGCCGAGGGCGGTCGCCGCCCCCTCGCAGATCGCCTTGACGCTCGCGTCACCCGCCTTGCCGGTGAAGGCATTGGAATTGCCCGAGTTCACGATGAACGCGGCGGGGCCCATGTCGGTCTCGCCGAGCTTGTCCCAGCAGTCGCGGACCGCCGCCGAGCGGGTCGAGGATTTGGTGAACACCCCGGCCACGGTGGTGCCCGCGATAAGATGCGCGAGCATCACGTCGGTCCGCCCTTCGTAGCGGACACCGGCGGCGGCGGCGGCGAAGCGCACGCCCTCGATCACCGGCAGGTCGGGAAAGCGGGCGGGCGCCAGAGGCGAGACGGGGCCGGTCTTTGCCATCACTCGTCCCGCAGCAGGCTTAGGTCGATGAGGACGTCGGGATCGAACGCACCCTCTTCGGGCCGGGTAATCTCGGCGGCCTCGGTCAGGTCGGTCAGCGCGTTCTGGATCGCCTCTTCGCGGACCTGCGTCGTGATCTCGTCGCGCACCTCGTCGAGGGATGGCGGCTCCTGCTCGCGGGTTTCCTTGAGGGTGATGACGTGGAAGCCGAACTGCGTCTCGACCGGGGCCGAGACGGCGCCGACCTCGAGGGCCATGACCGCCTCTTCGAAGGGGGCGACCATCATGCCCTGCCCGAACCAGCCCAGATCGCCGCCGTTGGCGCCCGAACCCACATCGGTGGACAGTTCCTGCGCCAGGGCCGCGAACTCTTCGCCCGCCTCGAGACGGTCGAGGACGGCCTGCGCCTCTTCCTCGGTGGCGACGAGGATATGGGCGGCGTTGTATTCGGTGCCCCCCTCGCTGCCAGCAAAGATCGTGTCGTAGGCGGCCTGGACCGCCTCTTCGGTGACGTTCTCGTCGACGATGGACTGAACCACCTCGCCGGCGCGCAGCAGGCGCCGCTCGTTCTCGACGGCGATGGTCACGCGCATCGGGTCGTCGCCCAGCGTATCGGCGAGCACCTGTTGCTGGATCAACTGGTCGAGGACGCCGGTGAACAGCACGTCCGCGGGAAGCTGTTGATACTGCGCAGGCAACTGGCTCCGGGCGATGATCATCTGGCCAAGCGTGATGTCGGTGCCGTCGACGGTCGCGACCACGGTGCTTGCCGTGACGTTCTCGATCGGCGCGACGGGGGCCGCCTCTTCGATGCCCGCTTCGGGGGCGGTTTCCTGCGCGGCGAGGGGGGCGGCGAGGCCGAGTCCCAGCACAGCGGCGATCATGAGGCCAAAGGGCATCTGCATGGGGTTATTCCAATCCTGTAAGGGCCGCACCACGGGCACGACGTTGACACCTAGGCTGACCCCCCTTACATCGCCCAAAGGCTCCGAGGGGGCCGCATTTGGCCCCCTGTCTATGCCGCTGGCATCATGGCGGCAAGCAACCTCCTCAGGATGTGACCACCGCCGCAAGGAGAGACGCGCATGTTGGGAATGGGAACCATCGCCCGAAAGGTGTTCGGCACGCCGAACGACCGCAAGATCAAGGCGACCCGTCCGCTGGTCGAGGCGATCAACGCGCTCGAGCCCGAGTTCAAGGCGTTGACCGACGACGGCATCAAGGAGCGGACGAAGGCCCTTCAGGCGCGGGCGCAAAAGGGCGAGAGCCTCGACGACCTCCTCCCCGAGGCCTTTGCCAACTGCCGCGAGGCGGCGTTCCGCGCACTGGGACTGCGGGCGTTCGACACACAGCTCATGGGCGGCATCTTCCTGCATCAGGGCAACATCTCCGAGATGAAGACCGGCGAGGGAAAGACCCTCGTGGCGACGTTCCCCGCCTATCTCAATGCGCTGTCGGGCAAGGGCGTGCATGTCGTCACGGTCAACGATTACCTCGCCAAACGCGACGCCGACTGGATGGGCCGCGTCTATGCCGCCCTCGGCCTGACCACCGGCGTCGTCTATCCGCAGCAGCCCGAGGCCGAGAAGAAGGGCGCCTACGGTGCCGACATCACCTATGCGACGAACAACGAGCTGGGCTTTGACTATCTGCGCGACAACATGAAGGCGGACCTCGCGCAGATGAACCAGCGCGGCCACAATTTCGCTATCGTCGACGAGGTCGACAGCATCCTGATCGACGAGGCACGCACGCCCCTCATCATTTCGGGGCCGAGCACCGACCGCTCCGCCCTCTACCAGACCATCGACAAGCTGATCCCGCATCTGGAGCCGGAACATTACACGCTCGACGAAAAGACCCGGAACGTCACCTTTACCGACGAGGGCAACGACTTCCTCGAGAAATACCTCGCCGAAAGTGGCGCGCTGCCCGAGGGGCAGACGCTGTATGATCCCGAGAGCACGACCATCGTGCACCACATCAATCAGGCGCTTCGGGCGCACAAACTGTTCACCAAGGACAGCCAGTATATCGTCCGCGACGGGCAGGCGGTGCTGATCGACGAGTTTACCGGGCGGATGATGATCGGGCGGCGGCTGTCGGACGGGTTGCATCAGGCGATCGAGGCCAAGGAGGGCATCCCGATCCAGCCCGAGAACGTCACCCTCGCCTCGGTCACGTTCCAGAACTATTTCCGCCTCTATGCCAAGCTGTCGGGCATGACCGGCACCGCCCTCACCGAGGCGGAGGAGTTCATGCAGATCTATGGCCTCGGCGTCGTCGAGGTGCCGACCAACCGGCCCATCGCCCGCGTCGACGAGCACGATCAGGTCTACCGCACCGCCAAGGAAAAGTTCGAGGGCGTCGTCCTGTCGATCAAGGAGGCGCATGAGCGTGGCCAGCCGATGCTGGTCGGCACGACATCCATCGAAAAGTCCGAGTTCCTCGCGACCCTGCTGAAGAAGGAGGGTATCCCGCACAACGTGTTGAACGCCCGCCAGCACGAGCAGGAGGCGCAGATCATCGCCGACGCCGGCCGGTTCGGTGCCGTCACCATCGCCACCAACATGGCCGGACGCGGCACCGACATTCAGCTTGGCGGCAACCTCGAACGCGCCATCGAGCACGCGATGGCCCTCGACCCGGACGCGGTCCCCGAGGACAGCCGGGCGCGGGTGGAAAAGGAACACGCCGAGGACAAGCGCAAGGTGCTCGACGCGGGCGGCCTTTTCGTGCTGGCGACCGAGCGCCACGAAAGCCGCAGGATCGACAACCAGTTGCGGGGGCGTTCGGGGCGTCAGGGCGATCCGGGACGCTCGTCGTTCTTCCTTTCGCTCGAGGACGACCTGATGCGGATCTTCGGGTCCGAACGCCTCGACAAGGTGCTGTCGCGACTTGGCATGAAAGAGGGCGAGGCGATCGTCCATCCTTGGGTGAACAAATCGCTGGAACGGGCGCAGGCCAAGGTCGAGGGCCGCAACTTCGACATCCGCAAGCAACTGCTGAAATTCGACGACGTGATGAACGAGCAGCGCAAGGTCATCTTTGGCCAGCGGCGCGAGATCATGGAGGCGAAAGACCTGTCCGAGATCGTGAAGGACATGCGCCATCAGGTGATCGAGGATCTGGTTGCCGTGCATATCCCGGCGAAATCCTATGCCGATCAATGGGACGCCGAGGGGCTGGCCGCCGCCGTCAAGACGACGCTGGGGATCGACGCCGACACGGTCGCCTGGGCGGCGGAAGAGGGTGTCGACGATCACGACATCCGCGAGCGCCTCGAGAAGGCGTCGGACACCTTCATGGCCGAAAAGACCGCCGCCTTCGGCCCCGACACGATGCGCAACATCGAAAAGCAGCTCTTGTTGCAGACGATCGACGGCAAATGGCGCGAGCATCTGCTGACACTCGAACATTTGCGCTCGGTCGTCGGCTTTCGCGGATATGCGCAGCGCGATCCGCTCAACGAATACAAGACCGAAAGCTTTCAGTTGTTCGAGAGCCTGCTCGACGGGTTGCGCAACGACGTGACACAGAAACTTTCGCAGGTGCGCCCGATCAGCCCCGAGGAACAGCAGGCGATGATCCGCCAGATCGCCGAGGCGCAGGCCCGGGCGGCGGGGACGGCGGCTCCGGTCGCCGCCGCTGCACCGGCCCTGTCGCTCTCGAAGGAGGCCGGGGCAGAGGTCGGCGCGCGCCGGGAAGGGTTCGACGAGGCCGATACCGCAACGTGGGGCGACCCGTCGCGCAACGACCCCTGCCCCTGCGGGTCGGGCAAGAAGTTCAAGCATTGCCACGGCGCCCACTGAGGGGATCGTGGCGCGAAAGCGGCGGGCGCGGACCTGCCGCCTTGTCCGCGCCACCATCCTGACGTGAAAGTTCCGCGCCATCGCCGTAGCGGTGCCGCGCGACAGGGACAGAGTGTTTCCAAATCCTTATGGAGTGGAGGCCCTCATGTCCCAGCTACGCAAACTCGCCACCGCCGGCGGCACCTTTGCCGTGGCGCTGGGGATCGGTTTCGTCATGCAGAACGGCGACGCCCTCGCGGCGCGCCTGGGCGGCGACGAGGCGGCGGCGCCGAGTGGCGCCGGTGTGCTGAGCGTGCCTGTCGTGACGCCATCGGCATCGCTGGCGGTCCCGGCGGCAACCGCTCGGGGCGACGCACGACCCTTCGCGGCGCTGGCCTCGGTCGCGTCGCCGCCCCTGGGCATGGTCCTCGCGTCCTGGCCCGCGGTCGTTCCGTCGTTCGGCCGGACCCTGATGTCCAACGCGCCCGAGGCAATCGACGAGGTGCCCGTGGTGGCCGCGATCACGGCGCCCCAACCCGATATGACGGAGCCAGATCTGCCCGAACCCGATCTCTCGGTCGCGCTCGCGATCCCGCTCGCGATCACCGCGCCGGTTCCGTCCGGGGCGCCGGTGCAACTCGCTGCGATCGAAACCGATGACATGTTGATCGACCTGCCCCGCCTCGACGAAACCGCGCCCGACTGCACCGTTTCGTTCGACGGCACACCCGGGCCCGCGGCGACAGTCGACCTGACCCTGATCGCGGCCTGTGCGCCGGGGGCGGTCGCCACGATCCACCATCAGGGCATGATGTTCAGCGTGCCGTTGTCCGCCGAGGGCACTGCGCGCGTGACCGTGCCGGCCCTCGTCGAAGGTGCGGTGTTCATCGCCGACATCGAGGGCGGCGACGGCGCGGTGGCCGTGGTGACGGTGCCGGACGTGGGGATGTACGACCGTGCGGTCCTGCAATGGCAGGGCGACGCCGGGCTGCAACTGCACGCCCTCGAATTCGGCGCCGGCTATGCCGATCAGGGGCACCTGTGGAACGCGAGCCTCGGGTCGGTCGATGTGGCGGTGCAGGGCGAGGGCGGGTTCATGACGCACCTCGGCATGGCCGGTGGCCTCGTGGCCGAGGTCTATAGCTACCCCACCGGCTACACCGCCCGGGCGGGTGAGGTCGGCCTCAGCGTCGAGATAGAAGTGACCGAGGCGAACTGCGGACAGGAGATCGCGGCGCAGACGATGCAGTTCCGTCCCGGTGCGGAACCGACCGCCCTCGATCTGGAAATGACCCTTCCGGATTGCGACGCGGTCGGCGAGTTTCTGGTCCTGAACAACATGCTCGAGGACCTGACACTTGCGTCCCGGTGAGGCGCCGGTAGAGAGCCGAACTTTCCCAAGATCGCAGCGTGGCGCCCGTCGCCGCGCTGCGTCGTCGTTTCCCGGGCCTCGCTAAAGCAGTCCCTGCGCACGAAAGCTCAGTTCGCGTGACTTGCCGATGATGAGATGGTCGTGCACGACGATCCCGAGGGCCTTGGCCGCAGCGTCGATCTGGTGGGTCATTGCGATGTCGCTCTCGGAAGGAGTCGGGTCGCCGGAGGGGTGATTGTGCACGAGGATGAGCGCCGAGGCGTTCAACTCCAGCGCGCGTTTCACCACCTCGCGCGGATAGACCGGGACGTGGTCGACCGTGCCGCGGCCCTGCTCCTCGTCGGCGATGAGGACGTTCTTGCGGTCGAGATAGAGCATACGGAACTGTTCGATATCGCGGTGCGCCATGATCGTATGGCAATAGTCGAGCAGCGCCTGCCACCCCGAGAGGGCCGGCCGTTCGATGACCTTTGACCGGGACAAGCGATGGGCGGCGGCCTCGACGATCTTGAGTTCGGTAATGACCGCCTCGCCCACGCCATGGATCTGTCGCAACAGGGCGGCGGGAGAGGAGAGCACCCGGTTGAAATCGCCGAAGTGGTCGATGAGGCGGCGCGCGAGGGGTTTCACGTCCTGTCGCGGGATGGCGCGGAATAGCACGAGTTCCAGCATCTCGTAATCGGGCAGGGCGGTGGCGCCCCCCTTAAGGAAGCGTTCGCGCAGGCGGGCGCGGTGGTCGGAGATATAGGAGGGCAGACGCCCCCGGCCCAGCGGCTCGGGCTGCGCCTCGTCCGCACCGGAAACAGCCTCGGGGCGCACCTTGGGCGCAATCGCCTCGATCGTGGCGATGTAGTCCGGTCGTGATTCGAAGAGGCCGTATTGGGTCATGGGCGCAGCATCGCACCGCAATGGTTAGCGGGCGGTTAACGACGCTGCAAATCTCGACCCCCCGGCACCGCTACGAGCGCCGCGTGATGACGGAAGCGGCGCCGCCGGAGCTTCTCTCTTCCGCTCTCACCCCTTCATCGAGTCCCAGAAGTTCTTCACGCTGGTAAAGAAACCGGCACTCTGCGGGTTGTTCTCGGCCGACAGCTTGTCGAACTCGCGCAGCAGTTCCTTTTGCCGCGCAGTCAGTTTCACCGGCGTCTCGACGGCGAGTTCGATGAACATGTCGCCCACGTCCTTGCTGCGCAGCGCGGGCATCCCCTTGCTGCGCAGGCGCATCTGGCGGCCGGTCTGGCTTCCGTCGGGGATTTTCACGCGGCTCTTGCCGCCGTCGATGGTCGGCACCTCGATGTCGCCGCCAAGGGCGGCATCGGCCATCGACACCGGCACGCGGCAGAACAGGTTGGCGCCCTCGCGCTGGAACAGCGCGTGTTCCTTCACTTCGATGAAGATGTAGAGGTCGCCCGTCGGCCCGCCGCGCAATCCGGCCTCGCCCTCACCGGCGAGGCGGATGCGGGTGCCCGTCTCGACGCCCGCCGGGATGTTCACCGAGAGCGACTTTTCCTTTTCGATGCGCCCCTGACCAGCGCAGGTGCGGCAGGGGTTCTTGATGATCTGGCCGACGCCGTTGCAGGTCGGGCAGGACCGTTCGACGGTAAAGAAGCCCTGCTGCGCCCGCACCTTGCCCATGCCCGAACAGGTCGGACAGCTTTGCGGTTCGGACCCGCCCTCGGCGCCCGAGCCGTTGCAGGTGCCGCATTTCACGGACGTCGGCACGGTGATCGTCTTTTGCAGGCCGGCGAAGGCGTCCTCGAGGTCGATGCGCAGGTTGTAGCGCAGGTCGTTGCCGCGCTGGGCGCGACCAGCCCCGCCGCGTCCACCGCGGCCCATCATGTCGCCGAAGAGGTCGTCGAACACGTCCGAGAAGGCGGACGAGAAATCGCCGCCCCCCCGGAAACCGCCGCGCTGACCCGCACTCGCGCCGGTGCCGCCCTCGAAGGCGGCGTGGCCATAGCGGTCGTAGGCCGCCTTCTTCTCGGCGTCCTTGAGGATCTCGTAGGCTTCGTTCACTTCCTTGAACTTGCCCTCGGCCGCGGGGTCGTCGACGTTGCGGTCGGGGTGAAGTTCCTTGGCCTTGGCCCGGTAGCCCTTTTTGATGTCGTCCGCACTGGCGCCCTTGGCGACGCCCAGCAGGTCATAATAGTCACGTTTCGCCATCGGTCAGAATACTCCTTCGCGGCAACGCCAAAGGCCGGCCCGTATCGGGCCGGCCCCGGGCCGCCGCGGGATGCCTCAGCGGCCCCGCTTGTCGTCGTCGAGATCCTCGAAGTCGGCGTCGAGGATCTCCTCGTCCGCCCCCTTGGCGGTGTCGGGGGCGCCGTCGGCATCCTCGGCCTCCTGGCTCGCCTTGTAGATCGCCTCGCCCAGACGCATCGCGGCCTCGGTGACGTTCTGGATGCCGGACTTGATCTTGCCCGCGTTGTCGTTTTCGAGCTCGTCCTTGAGGGCGGCGACGGCCAGCTCGATCGCCTCCACGGTCGACGGATCGACCTTGGAGCCGTGCTCCTCGATCGACTTTTCGGTCGAGTGGATGAGGCTCTCGGCCTGGTTCTTCGCCTCGACGAGTTCGCGACGCTCCTTGTCGGCCTCGGCGTTCTCTTCGGCGTCGCGGACCATCTTTTCGATGTCGTCGTCCGAGAGGCCGCCGGAGGCCTGGATGGTGATCTTCTGCTCCTTCATCGTGCCCTTGTCCTTGGCGGACACCGACACGATGCCGTTGGCGTCGATGTCGAAGGTCACTTCGATCTGCGGCATGCCGCGGGGTGCGGGCGGGATGTCCTCGAGATTGAACTGACCCAGCATCTTGTTGTCCTGCGCCATCTCGCGCTCGCCCTGGAACACCCGGATCGTCACCGCGTTCTGGTGATCCTCGGCGGTCGAGAAGACCTGGCTCTTCTTGGTCGGGATCGTCGTGTTGCGGTCGATCAGTCGGGTGAACACGCCGCCCAGCGTCTCGATGCCGAGGGACAGGGGGGTCACGTCGAGCAGGACCACGTCCTTGACGTCGCCTTGCAGCACGCCGGCCTGGATCGCGGCGCCGAGGGCGACGACCTCGTCGGGGTTGACGCCCTTGTGCGGCTCCTTGCCGAAGAACTTCGTCACCTCCTCGATCACGCGCGGCATCCGCGTCATGCCGCCGACGAGCACGACCTCGTCGATATCGCCGATCCCGAGGCCCGCATCCTTCAGCGCGGCCTTGCACGGCGCGATCGAGGCCTTGATGAGATCGCCGACGAGGCTCTCGAGCTTGGCGCGGGTCATCTTGACGACGAGGTGCAGCGGCTGGCCGTTGCTGCCCATCGAGATGAACGGCTGGTTGATGTCGGTCTGGGACGAGGACGACAGTTCGATCTTCGCCTTCTCGGCGGCCTCCTTGAGGCGCTGGAGCGCCATCTTGTCCTTGGTCAGGTCGACGCCATGCTCTTTCTTGAACTCCTCGGCGAGGAAATTCACGATCCGCATGTCGAAGTCCTCACCCCCGAGGAAGGTGTCGCCGTTGGTCGACTTGACCTCGAAGAGGCCGTCGTCGATCTCGAGGATGGTGACGTCGAAGGTGCCGCCGCCGAGGTCGTAGACGGCGATGGTCTTGGTCTCTTTCTTGTCGAGACCGTAAGCCAGCGCCGCCGCCGTCGGCTCGTTGATGATGCGCAGCACCTCGAGGCCGGCGATCTTGCCGGCGTCCTTGGTCGCCTGACGCTGGGCGTCGTTGAAATAGGCGGGGACGGTGATGACGGCCTGCGTCACCTCTTCGCCGAGATAGCTCTCGGCGGTCTCCTTCATCTTGCCGAGGATGAAGGCGGAAATCTGGCTGGGCGAGTATTTCTCGCCGCGCGCCTTGACCCAGGCGTCGCCGTTGCCGCCGTCGATCACCTCGTAGGGCAGGTTCTTCTTGTCCTTGGCGAGGTCGGCGTCGTCGGCGCGGCGCCCGATCAGGCGTTTGACGGCAAAGACGGTGTTGTCCGGATTGGTGACGGCCTGCCGTTTGGCGGGCTGGCCGACGAGGCGTTCGTCGTCGGTAAAGGCGACGATCGAGGGGGTGGTGCGCGCGCCTTCGGCGTTCTCGATCACGCGCGGCTTGGAGCCATCCATGATGGCGACGCAGGAGTTGGTGGTGCCGAGGTCGATCCCGATCACTTTAGCCATGTTCAAATCCCTATTCTTCAGGCGGTCTGAGCGGTGCGGACCCGTTCCGGCATCCGCGCCTATGGGTGAGGTTGGGGTGCCCGAGGCACCCGACTGGCGGTATATAGGAGGGGGCTCGCGGGGCTGCAACCGGGCAAGTCGTGGTTGGGACTCTGTTTTTGGGCGTTCGGTCGGGCGGCAGGGGCCGTTCCGGTCACGCCGGTGGGGGAGAGGTGGCATGCAGCAGGTCGATCTGCGCGGGGTGACGGTCTGGCCGGGGTTTCTGGATGCGGAGGCCCAGCGGGCGATGGTCGCCGACCTGCGCGGCGTCGTGGCGGCGGCACCGTTCGTGCGCCCGGTCACGCCGTCGGGGCGGCCGATGTCGGTGCGGATGACGGCCTGCGGCACCTTCGGCTGGATCACCGACAGGCGCGGCTATCGCTATGAGCGGCTGCACCCCGACGGCATGGAGTGGCCGCCGATCCCGACCTCGATACTGGCGGTCTGGGCGGCGGTCTCGGGCAGCACCCGGGCGCCCGAGTGCTGCCTTCTGAACCTCTACCGCGAGGGCGCGAAGATGGGACTGCATCAGGATCACGACGAGGCGGACCTCTCGGCGCCGGTGGTGTCGGTGTCGCTCGGCGACGATGCGCTGTTCCGCGTCGGCGGAACCGAGCGCGGCGGGCCGACCGCGAGCCTTTGGCTCAAGTCGGGCGATGTCGCGGTGCTGGGCGGAGCCGCGCGGCTTGCCTATCACGGGATCGACCGGGTGCGGGCGGGGTCGTCGACGCTGCTCGACGGCGGCGGTCGGCTCAATCTGACGCTGCGGGTGGTGACGTGAAGGCGACGTTTTTCCAAAAGTTCGCTGACGGAGCGAACGACGCGCGCCTTTTCAATGCCACCACGTCCGCCCGCGTTTGCGCCGCAGCCAGCCGCTGAGCGAGAAGTGGTCGCGGTGGATCAGGAGCACCAGCGCGATCAGGGCCGCGAGGACCGCGAGGTCGATGACCTGGTTGCGGTTGACCGGAAATCCGCGGTTGTTCAGCGCGAAGGGGTCGAAGAACCCCTCCCAGCGCCGCGTCACGGTAAAGAAGTGCATCGCCAAGAGCCCGCCATAGCTCAGCCAGCGCAGGAACCCGATGGCCGCGAGCAGAGAAATCACGATCTGCACGCCGCCGGCGGTGTAGATCTGGCCGAACGACAGGGTGACGCCGTCAATGTTCTGCGCCAGGCTCTGATACTGTCCCGGCGTGATGATCTTGTGCGCCGCCCAGAGAAAGATGAACCACGCGCAACCGAGGCGCAGGATCAACAGGGCGGTGCCGTCGAGGCGGTCGTAGCGGGTCATGGGCATGGTCCGATCGGGCGAAGCTCCTGTCGGCTATCGCACAGGGCCGTTGCCCGTGCACGCGGCGTTGCGGCGACCGGCGAAAACGTGACCGCCGCAAGCTAGCGCGAGGCACCCCAACTGACCGAGGCGTGGCGGCGGGTATAGTGCTCGCCCATCAGGCCGATCACGATGAGGACCAGCGAGAGAATGATCGGGTAGGCGATGTTGCTGTTGTGCGGGGTGTAGTGGATGAACGCAAAGCCGCGGGCCTGGTCGATGGCGTGAAACAGCGGGTTCCAGTCGAACAGGACGAGGATCGAGCCGGGCAGGGCGTTGGCGACGAACATCTTGCCCGACGCGATCATGTTGGCGCGCGAATAGATCGACGAGGCGATGGTCACGAATTCCGGGTACCAGGGCCGCAGCGCGAGGAAGATCACCCCGATCGCCACGCCCGAGAACCATGCCAGCAGCAGCATCCCGAAGGCGCCGATCGGATGGTCGATCACCACCGGCGTGATGAGTGCGTGATAGAGGAACAGCACCACGAAGAGGGCCAGAAGCTGCGTGTAGAGGGCCGCGAGGGCGGAGGAGCAGATCGTGATGACGGTATTGAGCGGCGCGTGCTGCATCATCGCGCTCGTCGGGCCGTCGGATTTTATGACCGCGCCCATCGCCTTGGAATGGGTGAGGAAGAGGAAGATCCCCGACATGATGTAGATCAGGAAATCGGCCTGATAGATGCCGCTGCCGCGCACCCCGATCAGGTTGAACATATAGTAGAAGGCGACGATGAAGATGATCGTTTGCAGGATGTTGAGAAGGAGACCCATGAGCGCGTTGCGATGGGTCTTGCGGATCTCGCGCACCGTCGAGTGATAGATGAGTTCCAGCATCGAGAGTGCGGTGCGGGTATGCACCAGACGGGGGCGTCTGGGCGTGCGCTGAAGTCCGATGTCCGTCATCCGCCGCGTCCCCGTTTCCGTCCGTGCCGTCAGCCCTGCGCACAGCTATGGCAGGCAAACCTTGATGATCCCTTGAGGCGCCATCATAAGGGCGCCGTGCCGCCGGATCAACGATCCCCGGCACGGCACACGAAGACATGAGGGATGTGATGGATTTCGGCCACCTCGGACAGGTGATGCGGCGCCTCGCGGTCGAGGCAGGCGCGATCGTCATGGAGGTTTACGAGCGCCCCGGTTTCGAGGTGAAGTCGAAGGATGACGCGAGCCCCGTGACCGAGGCCGACGAGGCCGCCGACGCCCATATCTCGGCCGGTCTGCGGGCCGCGTTCCCGGGTATCGCGCTCGTGACGGAGGAGCAGGCCGGGACGCACATCCAGAGCGTCTCGACGTTCCTGATCGTCGATCCGCTGGACGGCACCAAGGAATTCGTGCAGCGGCGCGGCGATTTCACCGTCAACATCGCCTATGTCGAGGACGGCGTGCCGGTGCGCGGCGTGGTCTATGCGCCTGCGAAGGGTCGGCTGTTCTATACCGACGTGACCGGACGGGCGGTCGAGGAAACAGGCCCGTTCGCCGTCGATGTCGTCGGTCCGGTGACGCAGGTCCGGGTCTCCGTGCCCGACGCCGCCGCCCTCATGGTCGTCGCCTCGAAATCGCACCGCGACGCCGCGACGGACGCCTATATCGCCCGCTACGCCGTGCGCGACATGACAAGCGCGGGCTCCTCGCTCAAGTTCTGCCTTGTCGCGACGGGTGAAGCCGACCTCTATCCCCGCCTCGGCCGGACGATGGAATGGGATACGGCGGCGGGCGACGCGGTGCTGCGCGGCGCGGGCGGTCGGGTGGTGCGGTTCGACGACCACTCGGTCCTGACCTATGGCAAGCCGGGCTTCGAGAACCCGTTCTTCATTGCCCATGCGCCGGGTGTCACCCTGAAACCGGGCGTCTGATGCGGACGCTGATCGTCATTCCGGCGCGCTATGCCTCGGTCCGCTATCCCGGCAAGCCGCTGATCCCTCTGACCGGGGCGGGCGGCACGGCGCGGACGCTGATCCGGCGGTCATGGGAGGCGGCGATGGCGGTGCCGGGCGCGGACCGGGTCGTCGTGGCGACCGACGATGCGCGTATCCGCGACGCCGCGACCGGGTTCGGCGCCGAGGTGGTGATGACCTCTGACGGCTGCCGCAACGGCACCGAGCGCTGCGCCGAGGCGCATGATACCCTCGGCGGCGACTTCGACATCGTGGTCAACCTGCAAGGCGACGCGCCGCTGACACCGCCCTGGTTCGTCGAGGATCTGGTGGCGGCGCTGGGCGCGCACCCCACGGCACAGGTCGCCACGCCGGTCTTGCGCACGGACGGCGCGGCGCTCAACGGCTTCCTGCGGGACCGGCGGGCGGGTCGGGTCGGCGGGACGACGGCGGTTTTCGACGCGGACCGGAGCGCGCTCTACTTCTCGAAGGAGGTGATCCCCTTCACCGGCGCCAGCTATGCGGATGGGGACGAAACGCCGGTCTGGCACCATGTCGGCGTCTACGCCTACCGGCCCGCGGCGCTGAGCGCCTATTCGGGCTGGGCGACCGGCGCTCTCGAATCCCTCGAGGGCCTTGAACAACTGCGCTTTCTCGAGCGGTCGGTGCCGGTGCTGTGCGTCCCGGTCGACGCACGCGGGCGCAGGTTCTGGGAACTCAACAACCCTTCCGACGTGACCGTGATCGAGGCGATGATGCGCGACATGGGGCTGGACTGACCGGGTTGCCACATTTCGGCGATATTTTCGGGGTCTGATCGCTTCGATGCGAATTTGCCGTCCCTCCCTCTGTGAAACGGCCTTCACAAGTGATATGTCCGAACGACCACGCTGCGGCAGGCGACTCCCGCGCCGACCGATGGAGACGAAATGAAGAAACGTGTGACCAAGGCCATCTTTCCCGTCGCGGGGATGGGCACGCGGTTCCTGCCGGCGACCAAATCGGTCCCCAAGGAAATCATGACCCTCGTCGACCGGCCGCTCATTCAGTACGCCATCGACGAGGCGCGCGCGGCAGGGATCAAAGAGTTCATTTTCGTCACCTCGCGCGGGAAATCCGCGCTCGAGGATTATTTCGACGTCGCCCCCGACCTCGAGAACAAGTTGCGCCGCGACGGCAAAGAAGACCTGCTCGAGATCCTTAAGTCCACCAACATGGATTCGGGCGCCATCGCCTATATGCGCCAGCACAAGCCGCTGGGCCTTGGCCACGCGGTCTGGTGCGCCCGCCGCCTTGTCGGCAACGAGCCCTTTGCGGTGATCCTGCCCGACGATGTGATCGCCGCCGAAAAGCCCTGTCTGGAACAGATGGTCGAGGCCCATGCCGAGACCGGCGGCTGCGTCGTCGCCGCGATGGAGGTGTCCAAGGAACGGGTGTCGTCCTATGGCGTGCTCGACATCAAGGAGGACATGGGGTCGATCGTCTCGGTGCGCGGCATGGTGGAAAAGCCGCCCGCCGATGAGGCGCCGTCGAACCTCGCTGTCATCGGGCGCTATATCCTGACGCCAAAGGTCATGCAGAACCTCAACCAGATCAAACCCTCGGCGGGGGGCGAGCTGCAACTGACCGATGCCATCGCGATGGAGATCGCCAAGGGGCGCGACGTGTTCGGGTTCCGGTTTCGGGGCGAGCGGTTCGATTGCGGATCGAAGGCCGGGTTCCTTCAGGCGACGGTGGCCTTCGGGCTGGCCCGGCCGGACCTCAGCGACGAATTCTCGGATTATCTGCGCGAGCTGGTCGCGATGCGGAACGCCGCGCAATAGGCCCGGCGCCGTCGCAATTCGCACCGCCGCCGCGCCCAGAGCGCGGCCCCGCTGCGCGCGGATGGCTGGCGTGGCGCCTGCGGTGGAAGCGGCGGCGGTTACTGTTTCGCATCTGGCGCAAACGCCGCGAGATCAGCGTGCGGCACGACCGGACGGGTGCCATTGCCCCCGGCGCGGTCCTTTGTTTCGTCACCCAGCGCAACGAGATCGACCGGTTGCCGCATTTCCTCGGGCATTACCGCGCGCTGGGCGTCGACCATTTCCTGATCGTCGACAACGAGAGCACCGACGGCAGCGCCGCGATGCTCGGCGCCGAACCCGACGTCTCGCTCTGGTCGACGGCCCACAGCTATCGCGCGTCGCGATTCGGGATGGATTGGCTCGGCTGGCTCCACGTCGCGTACGGGCACGGGCACTGGTGCCTGACGGTGGACGCCGACGAATTGCTCATATTTCCGCGCCACGATACCCATGGATTGCGCGGCCTGATCGGTGAGCTCGACATCGCCGGGCGGGATGCCATGGGGGCATTGATGCTCGACCTCTACCCCGAGGGGCCATTGACTGCCGCGCCCCATCTGCCCGGCGACGACCCGTTGAAGGTGCTGACGCATTTCGATAGCGGCAATTACCGCGCCCGGCATCACGCCGTCTATGACAACCTCTATATCCAGGGCGGCGCACGCGCGCGGGCGTTCTTTGCCGCCGATCCGGCCCGCGCACCGACGCTGAACAAGGTGCCGCTGGTCCGCTGGAACCGCCGCTATGCCTATGTCAGCTCGATGCACCAGATGTTGCCGCCCCGCCTGAACCGGGTGTTCCCGGCGCAGGATGTTGCGGGCCCCACCGGCGTCCTGCTGCATACCAAGTTCCTGCCTGCCATCGCCGACCGGTCCGCAGAAGAGATGCGGCGCAAGGAGCATTTCGAGAACTCGGCCCTCTACGACGACTACTACCGCGCGCTGACCCGCGACCCGGTTCTCTGGCACGAGGCGGCAGAGCGGTATCGCGACTGGCAACAGCTCGTCACGCTCGGCCTGATGGCGGATCCGGGGGCACGATAGTCTGCGGCGGTGTGTCCGCAGCACAATGCCTATCCACAAGCCACATTGTTTCCCCGTATCAAAGCTGGGAAAGCCTGTGTTAACCATGCGATGCTAGCAAAAAGGGCGCCGCGCAGGGGATCCACCGGCAGGCAAAGGGAGCGGTTTGGGCGTCTGGCAATCATACAAGCTGCGGCTGGTCCGGCGGAGGTATCAGTTCCGCGCCTGGCGCAAGCGGCGCGAATTGCGCAACGTCGTCGACCGCAGCCGCGCGGTGCGGCCCGGCGATATCCTGCTCTTTTGCACGTTCCGCAACGAGGATGTGCGCCTGCCCTATTTCTTCGATTACTACCGCGCGCTGGGCGTCGACCACTTCTTTCTGGTGGACAACGACAGCGACGACGGCGGGCGGGACTATGCGGTGGGACAGCCCGACGTCTCGCTCTGGACGACGCCGGCGAGCTATCGCAAATCGCGGTTCGGGGTCGACTGGCTCAACTGGCTGCAACGCCGCCATGCGATCGACCACTGGTCGTTGACCGTCGATCCGGACGAATTCTTCGTCTATCCGTTCTGCGACACGCGGCCGATCCGCGCGCTCACCGACTGGCTCGACGCGAGTGCGATCCGCTCGTTCGGGGCGATGTTGCTCGACATGTATCCCAAGGGGCCGATCGACGCGCAGCCCTATGCGCGCCATCAGGATCCCCTCGAGATCGCGGCATGGTTCGATGCCGGCAACTATGCCATCTCGAAGAACCACAAGTTCCGCAACCTGTGGATTCAGGGCGGCCCCCGGATGCGGATGTTCTTTGCAGATACGCCGAAGAAGGCGCCGGCGCTGAACAAGACGCCGCTGGTGAAGTGGCGGCGCGAATACGTCTATGCCAGTTCGACGCATACCGTCCTGCCGCGCGGCCTCAACCTCGTCTACGACGAATGGGGCGGCGAAAAGGCGTCGGGCGTCCTCTTGCATACCAAGTTCCTCGACACGCTGGGCGTCAAGGCGCGCGAGGAGATCGAGCGCAATCAGCACTATGCCAAGGGCCGCGAATATGTCGCCTATGCCGCGGGCCTCGAGGGCAGCCCCGACATGTGGTGCAAGTGGAGCGAGAAATACATCAACTGGCGCCAGTTGGAGATCCTCGGTCTCATGTCCAAGGGCAACTGGGCATGAGCGTCGGGATCGTCCTGCTGGTGCACAACGAATTCGGCAGCGCCGAGCGCGTCATCCGTCACTGGGTCGCGGGCGGCTGTCCGGTTGTCGTGCACGTCGACAGGGCGGTGAGCCGGCGCACCTACGACGCCTTCGTCGGCAATCTGTCGGACCTGCCGACAGTCCGCTTCTCGCGGAGGTTCCGCTGCGAATGGGGCACCTGGGGCATCGTGGCGGCGACGCAGGCGGCCTCGGAAATGCTGCTGGCCGAGTTTGCGGACGTGCGGCAGGTCTACCTCGCCTCGGGCTCGTGCCTGCCGCTGCGCCCGGTACGCGAGTTGCGCGATTATCTCGATGCCCGCCCGACAACCGATTTCATCGAGAGTGCGACGACGGCGGACGTGCCCTGGACGGTCGGCGGCCTCTCGGACGAGCGGTTCACGCTGCGGTTCCCGTTCTCGTGGAAGACGCAGCGCAGGCTCTTCGATGCTTACGTCGATCTGCAACGCAAGGTCCGCTATCGCCGCCGCATACCGCCCGGCCTCGTGCCGCATATGGGGTCGCAGTGGTGGTGTCTGACGCGCCGTACCCTGTCGGCGATCCTGTCAGACCCGGACCGCGCCACCTATGACGCCTATTTCAGCAAGGTCTGGATCCCCGACGAGAGCTATTTCCAGACCCTGTCGCGCCTCTATTCGCAGCAGATAGAAAGTCGGTCGCTGACCCTGTCCAAGTTCGATTTCCAGGGCAAGCCGCACATCTTCTACGACGATCACCTGCCGCTGCTGCGGCGGTCCGATTGTTTCGTCGCCCGCAAGATCTGGCCGCGCGCGCACCGCCTCTACGCGGCGTTCCTCGATCCGGCCGCCTCGGGCGCGTCGGTCGCGGAACCGAACCCGGGCAAGATCGACCGGATTTTCTCGAAGGCGGTGGAGCGCCGGACGCGCGGCAGGCCGGGTCTCTATATGCAAAGCCGCATGCCCAACGAGATGTGGGAGAACGGCGTCACCTCCTCACCCTATGCGGTGATGGAGGGGTTTGCAGAGCTGTTCGAGGATTTCGAGCCCTGGCTGGCGCGGACCACCGGCGTGCGGGTCCACGGCCACCTCTTTGCGCCCGAAAGGGTCGAATACGAGGGGCGGCAGGCGAGCTTTGCCGGTGCGCTGTCCGACAGTGCGAAGCTGCGGGATTATCAGGGGCGGATGTTCCTGACGAACCTGATCTGGAACACCCGGGGAGAGCGGCAATGCTTTCAGTTCGGACCCGCCGATGCCCAAGCCCTGAGCTGGGATCTCGCCAAGGATCCCAACGCCCACATCAACGTCATCTCGGGCGCCTGGGCGGTGCCGCTGTTCCAGTCGAACCGCAATTTCGCCGATCTGCGGATCGAGGCGGCGGCCCTGCAAAAGATCGAGGCCGAGCATCTGGTGGCGCTGCGCAGCCCCTGGGCCAAGGCGCGGATCCGGATCTGGACGATGGCCGATTTCGTCGAGGCGCCGATGGAGGCCTTGCAGGCCGTGGTCGACACGACGGGAACGAAGGGTCTGCGCCGTCTGTCCGAGGTGCCGCGGATGGTCGACCTGACCGGCTTTGGCCAGTTCCTGCAAAACCTAAAGAACCAGGGGATGCACCCCTATCTGATGGGCGACTTTCCCGTCGATCCGGCGCCCGATAACGCCCAAAAGAGCAAGCCTGCACGCAAACCATATCTTATCCGGTAGCAAATGTCAGATTTCCACAGTTTCGTCGTCTTTGCCGAAATGCGCACCGGCTCGAACTTTCCTCGAGGCGAACCTGAATGCGCTGGACGGCGTCACCTGCCACGGCGAGGCGTTCAATCCGCAGTTCATCGGCTATCCCAACAAGACCGAGTGCCTCGGCATGACCCTCGACGCGCGCGAGGCTGACCCAGCCGCTTTGCTCGACCGGATCCGCGACGAGCATGGGGTGCTGGGGGGGTTTCGCTATTTCTCGGGCCATGATCCGCGCGTTTTCGAGATGGTGGTGGGCGATCCGCGCTGTGCCAAGATCGTGCTGACCCGCAACCCGATCGAAAGCTATGTGAGCCGCAAGATCGCCGCCGCCACCGGACAGTGGAAGCTGACCAACGTCAAACACGTGCGTTCCGAGCAGGTGGTGTTCGAGGCCGCCGAGTTCGAGAGCCATCTGACCAGGCATCAGGCGCGTCAGGTCGACCTGATGGGCGCGCTGCAACGCAGCGGGCAGACGGCGTTTTATGTCGATTACGAGGATTTGCAGGACGTCGGTGTCATGAACGGCCTCGCGTCGTGGCTGGGCGTGGCGTCGCGGCTCGACGGACTCGACAGGCAGTTGAAAAAGCAGAATCCCGAACCGCTCGAGGACAAGGTGGTGAACTTTGACGCGATGGAAGCCGCGCTGGCAAAGGCCGACCGCTTCAACCTGTCGCGCACCCCGAACTTCGAGCCGCGACGGGGGCCGGTGATCCCGACCTATGCCACCGCCGCCACCGCCGCGCTGCTCTATCTGCCGATCCGCTCGACGCCCGAGGCGCTGATCCACCGCTGGCTGGCGGCGGTCGATGGTGCACCGCCGGTGACGGGCTACAACCATCAGGGCCTGCGCAAGTGGAAGGCGGCACATCCGGGATTCCGTTCGTTCACCGTGCTGCGCCACCCCGTCGCGCGGATGCACGCCGCCTATTGCGAACGGATCGTGTCACTGGGCAAGGGCAGCTTTCCCGAAATCCGCGAGACGCTGCGCCGCACGTTCGACCTGCCACTGCCGAAGGGCGAGGTGGACGACAGCTATGACACCGCCGCGCACCGCGAGGGGTTCCTGCGGTTCCTGGCCTTCGTGAAGGCCAACCTCGGCGGCCAGACCGGCCTGCGCGCCGATCCGGCGTGGTCGACGCAGTTCGCGGTGTTGCAGGGCATGGCGAGCCATGTGTCGCCCGATCTGGTGATCCGCGAGGAGGATATGGCCGCCGAGCTGCCGCGCCTTGCCACACGGGTCGGTGCCGGAAGGGCGCCCGCCCCCGAAACCCCCAGCGACCCGCACGAAGAGGTGCTGGTGCGGATCTACGATGCCGGTGTCGAGACCGCGACGCGCGACGCCATGGCGCGCGACTACGAGGCGTTCGGATATCGCGACTGGCGTTAGGGATCACGCGGCCTGATTGGCCGTCCCGTCCGTCAGCAACATATAGAGTGTCGATTCGTCGGCATTCGCCCGCAGTTTTGCGCAGGTGCCGGCGTTGCGCAGCGTCCGCGAGACGACAGCGAGCGCCTTGAGGTGCTCGACGCCCGCATCGGCGGGGGCGAAGAGGGCGAACACCAGATCGACGGGCTGGCGGTCGACGGAATCGAAGTCGATCGGCTTTTCCAGCCGCACGAACAGGCCGCGCACCTTGTCGAGTTGCGCGAGCCGTGCGTGCGGCAGGGCCACGCCGTGGCCCACGCCGGTCGGACCCAGCGCCTCACGCTCCATGAGCGCGTCGACGATGGTGCCTGCCTTGACGCCGAAACTGCCCTCGGCCATTTCGCCGATCTCGTGGAACAGGCGCTTCTTGCTCGTCCCCGAGGTCATCGCCTTCACGTCCGAAGGGCCAAGGATCGTGCTGATCTGCATGAAGCCGCGCTTCCTCTTCGCCTGACCGCCCGGGCGTCAGCGCGGGTCGACCCATCCGATATTTCCGTCATCGCGTCGATAGACGACGTTGATGCCGCTGTTCTTTTCGTTGCGGAAGACCAGGACCGAGGCGTGCGCCAGTTCCATCTGCATGACCGCCTCGCTGACCGACAGTTCCGGTATCTTTGCCTGCATCTCCGCCACGATCACCGGCGCATCGCCGCCGGACCCGTCGCCTTCGTCGTCGGTGGTCGCGGCGAGGCTATAGGCGACCGCGTCCGAAAGCTCAACCGGTTGCGACCGCGCTTTGTGGTGGTCCTTCAGGCGCCGTTTATAGCGGCGCAACTGCTTGTCCATCTTCTCGCAGCAACTGTCGAACGCGGCATAGATCTCGGGGTCGCGGCCGCTGGCCTGCGCGGTGAGGCCGGTCGACAGATGCACCACGGTCTCGCAGACATGCTCGTGACCAGATTTGGAGAACACGACGTAGACCTCGGTCGGACGCCCGGCATATTTGGCCAGCATCTCGTCGGTCTGGGTCTTTACATGGGCCTGTAGCGACTCACCGATGTCGATCTGTTTTCCGCTGATCTGATACCGCATTCGGCCTCCTTTGGGGGTAAGTCGCCCGTGGGTGCGCGTCGTGGGCCGCGTTCGGACGGACGGGGGGGATGATGACGCGAAGCGGACCGACCGGTCGGCGGCGGACATGAACACTTCGCCCTCAGGAATCGTTTCCTGCAACCAGTGGTTGTGTCGCGCGCAACTGTCATCGCCGCTATCATCGCACCGACGGCCCCCCGGTTGTCAACTCTCCGCATCGGTGCGGCCAGGGATCAGGTCACGCGAAAACTCTGGCCGAGGTAGACGCGGCGCACGTTTTCGTCGCGCACGACCTCTTCGGCGGTGCCCGACATCAGGACGTGACCGTCGTGCAGGATATAGGCGCGGTCGACGATCTCGAGGGTTTCGCGGACGTTGTGGTCGGTGATGAGGACGCCGATGCCGCGCGTCTTCAGCTTGGCCACCAGTCCCCGGATCTCGACCACCGCGATCGGGTCGACGCCGGCGAAGGGTTCGTCGAGCAGGACGTATCGCGGTCCGGCGGCAAGGCATCGCGCAATCTCGGCGCGTCGCCGCTCACCGCCCGACAGGGCGAGGGCGGGGGCGCGCCGCAGATGCTCGATGGAGAACTCGGCGAGAAGTTCCTCGAGACGCTCGCGTCGCGCGGTCCGGTCGGGTTCGGCGATCTCGAGGATGGCAAGGATGTTGTCCTCGACCGAGAGGCCGCGAAAGATCGACATTTCCTGCGGCAGATAGCCGATCCCGAGTTTCGCGCGGCGATACATCGGCAGCTGCGTCGCATCGCGTCCGTCGATGATGACCTGCCCGCCCTCGGGCGAGACGAGGCCCGCGATGGAGTAGAAACACGTCGTCTTGCCCGACCCGTTCGGCCCGAGCAGGGCCACGACCTCGCCCCGCGCGAGGCTCAGGGACACGTCGCGGATCACCGGGCGCTTGCGATAGCTCTTGCGCAGGTGGATGACCTGCAATCCGCCGGTGCCGTCCGTGACGCTCAGGTCGGGGGTCATCCCTAGTTGCCGCCCTGCTGGAACACGGTGCGCACCCGCCCCTCCATCCGCGCGGTTCCGGTAGCGAGGTTCACCACCATCCGTTCTGCCGACAGCGCCGAGGCGCCCTGCGTCAGCAGCACGTCGCCCGAGAGCGACAGCGTGCCTTCGGCGATGTCGTAGTCGGCGTTTGCGGCCTCGGCCGCCTCGGTCGCGGTGACGAAGGTGACACCACCCGAGGCGAGCAGGCGTGCGATGGTGCCGGTGCCTTCGGCATAGATCACCTCGACCCGGGCGGCGGCGATCCGCAGGTCGCCCTGCCCGATCACCACGTTGCCCTCGAACACCGCCGAGCCGCTGTCCTGATCGACGGTCAGGGCGTCCGCCGAGACCTCGACCGGGAGGGAGGGGTCGGCGTCGATCCCACCGAGGGCGATGTCGGTCTGGGCGACTGCCGGGACGGCGCCGATGAACAGGAGGGATATGGCAAGGCAGAGGGCGAGGGCCGCCGTCGGATGTCTCATGGCTCTGTCGCCCCCGTTCCGCCGCCCGGTGCGGGCGCTTCTGGCGGTTGATATATCAGCCGCACGCCGCCATTGAAAACCATCCTCTGCCCGGTGCCGTCACGGGCCGCGAATATGCTCATCGCCTGCGCGGTCAGTTCGCCATAGGGCGCGCGCACCTCGAGCGGGCCGAGCGACGTGACCTCGCCGGTGCCGAAGTCGGCGATCAGCCCCTCGGTCTCCATCTCGTAGCCCGAGGAGGTGACGACGCGGGCAAGGCCCGAGATCCGTGCGGTCCGGGCGCGGGGGTCGAGTTCGCCCATCCCCGCCGCGATCTCGACGGTGCTGCCGTCGGTCGCATCGAGGCGGGCGCGGATCTCGGTGATTGCAAAGGCGTCGGGCGTGTCGGCATCGGGGCGGATGCTGCCGGCGCGGATCGACACCACGGTGCCGTCGTCTGCGGTGCCCGCGAACTGGGGCGCGGAGATGCGCTGTTCTCGCGCGATGGCCTCGACCTCGGAGAACGGGATCGACGGATCCGGCCCGTCGCTGCGCGCGAGCAGGAAGATCGCCGAGAGGAGGGCGAGGCCCGCCATCGGCAGCACGATCTTGGACCAGGTGACGAACAGGGTGTGCCGTTCGGTCGTGTCCATCACTGGACGCCGGCGCGCAGCAGGTCGTGGATGTGCAGGATGCCGCAGACGTCGCCGGTTGCGGCGTCGGTAACGAAGAGGCAGGTGATCCGCGCGGCCTGCATGGTGGCGAGCGCGCGTTCGGCAAGCGTGTCGGACGGCACGGTGCGCGGCGCGCGGGTCATCACGTCGCCCGCCACATTGTCGAGAAGGCCCGCCATGTGCCGCCGCAGGTCGCCGTCGGTGATGATCCCGACCAGTCGCCGGTCCTCGGCGACGCCGACGACACCGAAGCCGCGGGCCGAGATCGTGAGCAACGCCTCGCCCATCGCCGTGTCCGGCGCCACCAGCGGCACCGCGTCGCCGCCGTGCATCAGGTCCGCCACCCGGCGGAGTTGCGCGCCGAGCTTGCCGCCCGGATGCAGGTCGCGGAAATCGGCGGGGGTGAAGTCGCGCGCCTCCATCAAGGCAATCGCGAGGGCGTCGCCCAGCGCCAGTGCCATCGTCGTCGATACGGTCGGCACCACGCCATAGCCGCAGGCCTCGGGCACCTGCGGCATCAGCAGGACGATGTCGGCCTGCCGCGCCAGCGTGCCCTGCGGGCGCGCCGTGATGGCGATGAGGGCCACGCCGAACCGCCGCGAATGGGCGACGATGTTCGCCAGTTCCGGCGCCTCGCCCGAGTTCGAGAGTGCCACCACCACGTCGCCGCGCGCGATCATCCCAAGGTCGCCGTGGCTCGCCTCGGCGGGGTGGACGAAATGCGCAGGTGTGCCGGTGGACGCGAGCGTGGCCGCGATCTTGCGCGCGATGAGGCCGGATTTGCCCATGCCGGTAAGGATCACGCGCCCTGTCGCAGCGCGGATCGCGGCGAGGGCCGCGTCGAAACTCGTCCCCAGCCCCTCGCCCAGCAACGCCAGCGCCGCCGCCTCTTCGGCGATCACACGGCGCGCGGTGTCGAGCGGGGTGGCCATGTCAGTGGGCGAATATGTCGAGTTCGGGCCAGCCCTCGAGGTCGAGGCGGGCGCGGGCAGGCAGGAAATCGAAGCAGGCCTGCGCAACTTCCGTCCGCCCCTCGCGCGCCAGCATCGCGTCGAGCACCTCCCGGAGGCGGTGCAGATAGAGGACGTCCGAGGCCGCGTAGTCGAGTTGCGCGGGCGTCAGATCGGCAGCGCCCCAGTCGCTCTGCTGCTGATACTTCGAGATGTCGACGCCAAGGAGATCGCCCAGCAGATATTTCAGGCCATGCCGGTCGGTGAAGGTCCGCACGAGTTTCGACGCGACCTTGGTGCAATAGACGGGCGCGGTCAGCGTGCCATAGGCATTGAGCAGGGCGGCGATGTCGAAACGGCCGAAGTGGAACAGTTTCAGCACGGCGGGATCGGCCAGCATCCGGCACAGGTTCGGCGCGGGCCGGATGTCGCGGGCAACCTGCACCAGATGGCAGTCGCCGTCGCCGCCCGACATCTGGATCAGGCACAAGCGGTCGCGGTGCGGGTTCAGGCCCATCGTCTCGCAGTCGATGGCGACCGCGCGCCCGAGGTCGACGCCGTCTGGCAGGTCGTGCTGATACAGGTGGTTCGCCATGGGGCCTCCTCGGGGTTGCCCCTGACTATCCTACACGGCACCCCGGGAAAAGCCGCCTAGCGGAACGATGCCGCGAGCGCGCGGGCCCCCTCTGCGAGCAGCACGAGATCGACGCCGACGGCGGTAAAGGTCGTCCCGAGGTCGATACAGCGGCGGGTAAAGGCGGCGTCCGGGGTGAGGATACCGACCGGCATGCCCATCGCCACCATCTTGCCGATGGCCCCCTCGACCGCTTCCATGACCTCGGGGTGCGTGCCTTGACCGGGATAGCCCATGCTTGCCGCCAAATCCGACGGCCCGATGAAGATGCCGTCGACGCCGTCGACCGTGGCGATCTCTTCGATCCGTTCGAGGGCGCCGATGGTCTCGGTCTGGAGGAGCAGGCACAATTCATCGTCCGCGCTAGCGGCATAGTTCCCGACGCCGCCGAACCGGGTGGCGCGGGTCATGCCCGACACGCCCCGGATGCCGCGCGGCCCATAGCGCATCGCGCGCACGGCGGCGCGGGCCGCGTCGGCGGTCTCGATATAGGGCAAGAGCAGGGTCTGCGCGCCTATGTCGAGGAACCGCTTGATAAGGACCGTATCGTTCGCGGCGGGCCGCACGATGGCGCTCACGTCCGGATAGCCCGCGATGGCCTGAAGGCCCTGCAAGGCGTCGCTGACCTCGATGGGCGAGTGCTCGGTGTCGATCAGCACCCAGTCGAAGCCGCAACCGGCGAGCAGTTCGGTCGCCATGCTGCCGCTCAGGCCGTTCCAGATGCCGATCTGCGGGCGGCCCGCCTTTAGCGCTGCCTTGAACAGGTTGGCGGGGTTCTTCATGCGGCGGTCGCGGCCAACAGCGTCGCCATCCGGCGCAGCGCGAAATCATAGCCTTGTGTCCCGAACCCGGCGATCACGCCGTCGGCGCGGGCGCTGACGTGGGAATGGTGGCGGAACGCCTCGCGGCGGTGGATGTTCGAGATGTGGACCTCGAGGACGGGACCGTCGAAGGCATTGAGGGTGTCGAGGATGGCGATCGAGGTATGGCTGTAGGCGCCGGGGTTGATGATTATGCCCGCAGCGGTGCCGCGTGCGGCGTGGATCAGGTCGATGAGGGCGCCCTCGTGGTTGGACTGATGCGCGGTGATGGCCAGCCCGAGGTCGGCGCCCAATGATGTGCAGCGCGCCACGACGTCGTCGAGGGTTTCGGCGCCGTAGATCTCGGGCTGGCGCTGACCCAGAAGGTTCAGGTTCGGACCGTTCAGCAGGGTGATCGCATGGGGCATGGGCGGCTCCGGTTTGGGACGATTGCGCCCTTATCGCAGGTCCGGGGCCGCTTGGGCAGCGCCTCTTGCCGGTCGGGCGCGGGCACGTGCCGCCGGGACACAGTGCCGCTCAGTAAGCCTGCGTCGCCGCCACCGCGCGTTTCCAGTCGGCATATTTGCGGTCCCGCTCGCCCGCGTCCATCCGCGGCCTGAACGTCCGCTCGAGCGCCCAGCTCTCCGAGAACCCGGCCAGATCCGGATAGACCCCGGCGCGCTGTCCGGCGAGCCAGGCGACACCGAGTGCCGTCGTCTCGAGCACCTCTGGCCGGTCGACCGGCGCGCCGATGATATCGGCGAGGAACTGCATCGACCAGTCGGATGCACTCATGCCACCGTCGACGCGAAGCGAGGCATCGTCGGGGCTGCCCGCCCAGTCGGCCTTCATCGCCTCGAGGAGGTCGCGCGTCTGGTAGCCCACCGATTCGAGGGCCGCCTTCGCCAGTTCGGCAGGGCCGGAGTTGCGCGTCAGGCCGAACACCGCGCCACGACACTCGGCATTCCAGTAGGGCGCGCCGAGGCCGGTGAAGGCGGGCACGACGATCACGTTCTGTCCGGGATCGGCGGTTTCGGCGAGCGGTTGCGTCTCCTTGGCCTCGCGGATGATCTTGAGCCCGTCGCGCAGCCATTGCACCACGGCACCGGCGACGAAGATCGACCCTTCGAGAGCATAGGTCGGCCTGCCGTCGAGCTGATAGGCGATGGTGGTGAGCAGCCGGTTGTTCGACGTGACGGGCGTGTCGCCGGTATTCAGCAGCGCGAAACATCCCGTACCGTAGGTCGATTTCAGCATGCCGGGCGTGAAACACGCCTGCCCCACGGTCGCCGCCTGCTGATCCCCCGCCACGCCGAGGATCGGCAGCTCCGCGCCGAACAGATCGGCGCGCGTGGTGCCGAAGTCGGCGGCGCAGTCCAGAACCTCGGGGAGCATCTGCATCGGCACGCCCAGCATGTCGCAGATCGTGGCGCTCCACCGGCCCTTGTGGATGTCGTACAGCATCGTCCGCGCGGCGTTGGTGGCGTCCGTGACGTGCCGTTTGCCGCCCGTCAGCTTCCAGATCAGGAAACAGTCGACGGTGCCGAACAGCAATTCGCCGCGTTCGGCCCGCGCCCGTGCGCCCTCGACGTTCTCGAGCAGCCAGCGCAGCTTCGTCCCCGAGAAATAGGGGTCGGCCAGAAGGCCCGACTTGGCGGTGATGACCTTGTCGTCGCCGCGCGCGCGCAGTTCCTCGCAAAAGGCGCTCGTCCGCCGGTCCTGCCAGACGATGGCGTTGTGGATCGGCTGGCCGGTATCCCGGTCCCAGACCACCGTCGTCTCGCGTTGGTTGGTGATGCCGATGCCCGCGATGTCGCGGCCCGACAGCCCCGCCTTCTCGATCGCGGCGCGGCAGGTCGCCGCCGTCGTGGCCCAGAGGTCGGCGGGGTCGTGCTCGACCCAGCCGCTTTGCGGGAAATGCTGCGGAAATTCCTCTTGCGCGGTCGCCACGACGCCCATCGCGCCGTCGAACAGGATCGCGCGGGTGGATGTCGTGCCCTGGTCGATGGCGAGGATGTGGGTCATGCTTTGCGCTCCGTCAGCCGTAGGCGTTGGCCTCTTTGTCGCCCTCCTGCGCCCACCAGACGATGAGCAGGATGATCCCGATGCCGGTCAGCGCGATCAGCCACCACCACCCCGACTTGCCGATGTCGTGCAGCCGCCGCGCGCTGACGGCGAGGGTCGGGAACAGGACGACGAGGTTCCAGGCTGCGCCCAATACGGTCGGCGCGACCATGGCGTCGAACATCGGACTGTAGACCGGGTCGAACAGGCTTGCGTCGATGATGCTGAATACGATTCCGATCAGGATCGAGGCGAGCATGAACCACCAGAATTCGCCCCGGCTGGCCCGGCCGCGAAAGTTGACAAAATTCTTGAAGGCCTTGGAAAAGGCGCCGCCCATGCCGATCGGTTCGGCATAGTTGCGGCCACCGCTGCGGGGTGACGTCCGGCGGGTCGTGCCCGCCGCCCCCGGCGCGGGGGGCACCAGTCCCTTGATATGCCGATAGGCCGGCTCCCAGTCGGCCATGCCGTCCGACCAGATCAGCGTTTCGGAGTGTACCACGTCGGCACCGATCAGCGCCTGCATCGCATTCTCGTCCACCGGCCCCTTGCGGTCGCTGCCAACGGAATAATACCACATCTTCTCGGACAAATCCCGACACCCCTCTGCAATTGCGCCCCAACCGGGCAGGCAAAGACTAGCCAGCCGGTTTGCGAAAGGACAGGGCCAGTTTACGCGGCTCGTCGCGCGACCATCCACTCATCCAACGCCGCGACCTCTTCGGGCGTCAGCCGCAGGCCAAGCTTGTTGCGGCGCCAGACCACGTCCTCGGCCCGTCGGGCGAATTCGCGCCCCATCAGCCAGACCACCTCGCGTTCGGTCAGGGTGGCGCCGAATGCGGCGCCGAGGTCCGCCTCTGCCTTTGCATCGCCCAGCACCGCCGCCGCCTCGGTGCCATAGGCGCGCACCAGACGTTTGGCCCAAAAATGGGTCAGGAACGGATACTCCCGCTTCAGCGCCGCGATCAGGGCGGGCACCCCGTCGACGGGAAAATCGCCGCCGGGCAGGGGGACGCCCGCCGTCCAGTGCCCTTTCATGCCGTCGAAGAACGGCCCGATCCTGTCCATCGCGCCCTCGGCCAGACGCCGGTAGGTGGTGATCTTGCCGCCGAACACGTTCAGGATCGGCGCGCCTGCGTCGGCGTCCACCTTGAGGACATAGTCCCGCGTCGCCGCCGTCGCCGACTTTGGCGCCGTCGTCATAGAGCGGGCGGACACCGGAATAGGTCCAGACCACGTCGTCTGCCGTGATGTCCTGACGGAAGTATTCGTTGGCGAAGGCGACGAGGTAATCGCGCTCTTCGGGCGTGCAGACGGGCCGGTTGCCGGGATCGTCGTGCTCGGCGTCGGTGGTGCCGATCAGGGTAAAGTCGGTCTCGTAGGGGATGGCGAAGATGATCCGCCCGTCGGTGCCCTGAAAGAAATAGCATTTGTCGTGATCGTAGAGGCGTTTGGTGACGATATGGCTGCCGCGCACGAGGCGGACGCCCTCGGTCGAGTTGATCCGCACCTTGCGCTGGATCACGTCGCCGACCCAGGGCCCCGCCGCGTTCACCAGCATCCGGGCGCCGACGATCCGCTGCACGCCGGTATCGCGGTCCTCGAGGGTGATCTGCCACAGGCCGTCCAGACGCGCCGCCGACTGCACCTTGGTCTTGACGAGGATCTCGGCGCCGCGCTCGGCCGCGTCGCGGGCGTTCAGCACGACGAGACGGCTGTCCTCGATCCAGCAGTCGGAATATTCATAGGCCTTCTCGAACCGCTCCTCGATCGGCGCGCCCTCGGGTGTGCCGCGCAAGTTCAGGGTCGTGGTCTTGGGCAGGATCTTGCGGCCGCCCAGATGGTCATAGAGAAACAGGCCCAGCCGGATGAGCCAGGCGGGGCGGCGGCCCTTCATCCAGGGCATGAAGATGTTGAGGATCTTCGACGTGGGCGTGTCGCCCTCGAACCGCATGTCCTTGTGATAGGGCAGGACGAACCGCATCGGCCACGAGATATGCGGCATCGCGCGCAGCAGCGTCTCCCGCTCGGCGAGCGCATGGCGCACCAGATTGATCTCGAAGTATTCCAGATACCGCAGGCCGCCATGAAAGAGCTTGGTCGAGGCGCTGGAGGTGGCCGACGCGAGGTCGTTCATCTCGGCCAGCCGCACCGACATGCCGCGGCCCGCCGCATCGCGGGCGATGCCGGTGCCGTTGATGCCGCCGCCGATGATGAACAGGTCGGTTGTCTCGGGGACGGGGTCGGTCATCGGGCGCGCGCCTTCGGCTGAGGTGCCGCCTGTCAAGCATAGCCTGCCACAGGGCGCAATGGATCAGGATCGCCGCAACGGTTCGGGCAGGCTTCGATTTCGCGCAAGACTCGGCGCCGACGAAGGCATAGGCTCACGCCATCCAGCGGCGACCGACCCGATCAGGGGACGGGTCGGGCAGCGTCTGGTGCCACCGGAAAGATCCGCCATCACCGACCTCATCCAGCTCATCTACTCGTCCCAGCCGTTCGGATACGACGGCGCCATGCTCAGCGGCATTCTGCTCGACGCGCGGCGCTGCAACGCGCGCGACGGGATCACCGGGGCGCTGGTCTGCCGCCACGACATCTACCTGCAACTCCTCGAGGGGCCGCAGGCAGCGGTCGAGGCGGCGTTCGCGCGGATCGGGCGCGACGACCGCCACCTCGGTATCCGGCGGCATTCGTCGGGGCCGGTGGCGCAGCGCACCTTTGGCGACTGGGCGATGCTGCACGATCCCGCGACGACCTGGATCTGGACGCCCGAAGAGATCGACGCCGGCGTCCTCGACCGGGCGACCCCGGCGGAAATCGGGGCGGTATTCGAGAGGCTCGCCCAGAAGGTGGCGGTGGCATCGCCGGGGTGATGCGCGCGTCACGGAGTGGTTGTGGGATGGGGCTTCACCCCATCTGGAACGACCGCCGAACCATGGGGTGAAGCCCCATCCTACAGGATCGCCTCGAAGAGGGCGCGGGTGTTCTCGACGGTCATCGCCACCGGATTGCCCCCCACCGAGGGGTCGGCCAGCGCCGAGGCGGTGAGGCGGTCCAGATCGGGGTTGGTGACGCCGAGGGCGGTGAGGCTGCGCGGAATGCCGAGGCTGTCGTTGAGTTCCTGCACATAGGCGCAGAACCCCTCGAACCCTCCTGCGATCCCGAGATAGGCCGCAACGGCACCGAACCGCCCGGCGATGGCGGGGGCGTTGAACCGCAGCACGGCGGGAATGCAGACGGCGTTCGTCGTGCCGTGGTGGGTGTGGTGCACGGCGCCGATGGGATGCGACAGGGCGTGGATCGCGCCGAGGCCCTTCTGGAACGCGGTGGCGCCCATTGCGGCCGCGCTCATCATCTGGGCGCGGGCCTCGATGTCGGTGCCGTCGGCGAAGGCGCGGGGGAGGTAGTCCTTGACGAGGCGCATCCCCTCGAGCGCGATCCCGGCGCTCATCGGGTGATAGTGCGGCGAGGAATAGGCCTCGACGCAGTGCGCGAACGCATCGAGGCCGGTGCCGGCGGTGAGGAAGCGGGGCATGCCGACGGTCAGTTCGGCGTCGCAGATCACCACCTTCGGCAGCATCAGCGGGTGAAAGATGATCTTCTTCTCGTGCAGGTCGGTATTCGTGATGAGGGCCGCGCGGCCAACCTCGGATCCGGTGCCCGCCGTCGTCGGGACCGCGACGATCGGATGGATGCCCGCCGGATCGGCGCGCGTCCACCAGTCGCCCACGTCCTCGAAATCCCACAAGGGGCGCGTCTGGCCCGCCATGAAGGCCAGCACCTTGCCCAGATCGAGGCCCGACCCGCCGCCGAAGGCCACCACCCCGTCGAAGCCGCCCGCGCGATAGGCATCGAGGCCTGCGGCGACGTTGGTGTCCGAGGGGTTGGGATCGACGTCGGCGAAGATTTCGGGCGAGAGGCCGCCCGCCCGCATCAGATCCATCGTGCGGGCGGTGATCTCCATCCCCGCCAGCCCCCGGTCGGTGACGAGGAGCGGACGGGCGATGCCCGCGACCTTGCAGGCGTCGGCGATCTCCACGATGCGGCCCGCGCCGAAGCGGATGGCGGTGGGGTAGGACCAGTTGGCGTTCAGGGTCATGGGCGTGCTCTTGGCTCTGGGGGGACGATGGGGTGGAACCCCATCCTACGGGTGCAGGGATCGGCAGGCCCTCAGGCCCGCTCGAACCCCCGGGCGATCTCATAGTCGGTGACGGCCTGCGCGAAGTCCTCGATCTCGACCTCTGCCGCGCGGGCGTAGTGGTCGACGACCTCCGTGCCCATTGCGGCGCGGAGCATGTCCGAGCCCAGCAAAGCGTCGCGGGCATCGCGCAGGGTGCGGGGGATATGCGCCTGCGATCCGGCATAGGCGTCGCCGGTGAACGCGGGTTCGAGGGGGAGTGCCTCTTCGATGCCCTTCATTCCCGCGGCCAGCATCGCCGCCTGCCCGAGGTAGGGGTTCATGTCGGCCCCCGGCACGCGGCATTCGATGCGGATGCCCTTGCTGCCCTCGCCGCACAGACGGAACGCGGCGGTGCGGTTGTCGATGGACCAGCACAGGCGCGTGGGGGCGAAGGTGCCCTTGGCGAAGCGTTTGTAGCTGTTGACGTAGGGGGCCATGAAATAGGTGATGTCGGGCGCGTATTTCAGCAGGCCGGCCATATAGTGATCCATCAGCGCGGATTTGCCGAGCGGGGCCTCTGCATCGGAAAAGGCGTTCGCCCCGTCCTTCCATAGCGACTGGTGGACGTGGGACGCCGACCCGGTGCGGTCCTTGTGCCATTTGGGCAGGAAGGTCGCGGCATGGCCGCCGAGGTGGGCGACCTCCTTGACTGCGTGCTTGGCGATGGTGTGGTGGTCCGCGCAGGCCAGCGCATCGGCGTAGCGGATGTTCAGCTCC
This sequence comes from uncultured Alphaproteobacteria bacterium, assembly GCA_963789535.1. Lineage (GTDB taxonomy): Bacteria > Pseudomonadota > Alphaproteobacteria > Rhodobacterales > Rhodobacteraceae > CAVXHQ01. Next base: position 570,640 of record CAWBKU010000005.1, read on the forward strand.
TCCTGCCCGGCCTCGGCCTCGCCCTTGGTGCCCTCGACGGGGATGCCCATTGCATAGAGGTGATTGCGCAGCGGCCGCATCACATGCTCTTCGCGGCTGGTCTGGAGGATGTGGTAATCCTCGTTGTAGGTGCTGATCGGGGTCAGGTTGCGGAAACCGCCGCGCGCGATCTCGGGGTGGGTGCCCTGAAACAGGAAGAATTCGAGTTCCGTCGCCATCGTCGCCTTCAGGCCCATGTCGGCCAGCCGGGCGATCTGGCGCTTCAGCATCTCGCGCGGGGCGTGGGCGACGGGGGCGTGGGTGGCGTGGTCGAGGACGTCGCAGAGCACCATCACGGTGCCGGGCAGCCACGGCATCGGGCGCAGTGTCGTGAGATCCGGGACCAGCGTATGATCGCCATAGCCGCGCTGCCACGACGTCGACGCATAGCCGTCCGGCGTCGCCATCTCGAGGTCGGTGGCGAGCAGGTAGTTGCAGCAGTGCGTCTCTTCGTGCCCGTGTTCGAGGAAGGCCGCGACGTGGAACCGCTTGCCCATCAGGCGGCCCTGCATGTCGACCATGCAGACGAGCACGGTGTCGATCTCGCCGGATTTCGCGGATATCTTCAGGGTCTCGAGGGTCAGGTCGGCGGGCATGAGCAGTTCCTCGGGGCGGGTGCGGACGATGGGGTGAAACCCCATCCTACGGAATTCGGGCGGGGACATTGCCCCCGCCCGGCGGTCGGTCAGGTATAGCGATAGGGCCGTCCGGCCTTGAGCATGTCGGCGTTATAGCGCTTGAGGATCTCGACGACGCGCGCCTTGACCGGGCTTTCGGCGGCGATCTCGTCCCAGAATACCTGGGCCGCATCCTCGACGGTCTGCCATTCGGCGTCGGGGATGGTGGTCAGTTCCATCTTGGTGCCGTTGACGCGCAGGTCGGCCTCGCCGCCCCAGTACCACCACTGGCGGTAGTAGTGCGACTGGTCCATGCAGACCCGCAGCAGGGTTTGCAGGTTCTCGGGCAGTTCGTTCCAGCGGTCCATGTTGGCAAAGAACGACCCCGCCCAGGCGCCCGAGATGTTGTTGGTGAGGAAGTAGTTGGTCACGTCCGCCCAGCCGACGGTGTAATCCTCGGTGATGCCGGACCAGGCGATCCCGTCGAGTTCGCCGGTCTGCACCGCGACCTCGATATCCTCCCACGGCAGGTTCACCGGCACGACGCCGAACTGCGACATGAAGCGGCCGGCGGTCGGGAAGGTGAACACACGCAGGCCGTTCAGGTCGGCGAGGGAGCGGACCGGCTCCTTGGTAGCGAAGTGGCAGGGATCCCAGGCGCCGGCGCTGATGTGCTTGACGCCCAGCGCGCTGTACTCTTCGTCCCAGATCTCGTTCAGGCCGTATTGGTTGAACAGCACCGGCACGTCGAGCGAGTAGCGCGAGGCGAAGGGGAAGTAGCCGCCGAAGACGGTGACGTCCGTGGGCGACGCCATGGAATCGTCGTCCGACTGCACCGCGTCGATGGTGCCGCGCTGCATCGCCTGGAACAGCTCGCCCGTGGGGACGAGCTGGTCGGCGGTGTAGAGCTCGATCTGCATCTGGTCGCCCGCGATCTTGTTGAAGGCGTCGATGCTCGGCTTGATGACATGCTCGGCGAGCGCCGGACCGGCATAGGTTTGCAGGCGCCAGGTGATGGTGCTCTGCGCGAGGGCGGGTGTCGCCAGCACGGCGGCGGGGGCCACGGCGGCGCCTGCGATGAACTTTCTTCTGGTGGTCATGGTCTTCTCCTTTGGTTGGGAAAATCCGGCGGCCTTGGGGCCGCTCTCATTGAATGGGGCTCGTTAACTCGGTGGATAGATCGTCTGCGGCAGCCACAGCGCGATCTGCGGGAATGCCATGATGAGGATGAGTGCGAGGATCATGACCCCGACGAAGGGGATGATCGAGACGTAGATGTCGCGCAGCCCGATCTCGGGCGGCGCCATGGCGCGCATCAGGAACAGGTTATAGCCGAAGGGCGGCGTCATATAGGCGATCTGCGTCGTGATCGTGTAGAGGATACCATACCAGATCATGTCGAAGCCGAGCTGGTCGACCAGCGGCACATAGAGCGGCGCGACGATCACCAGCATCGCGGTATCGTCGAGGAACGTGCCCATCAGCAGGAACGACAGTTGCATCAGGATCAGGATGGTCCAGGGGCTCAGGTGCAACTGGTCGGTAAAGACGCCCTCGATCGCCTTGACCGCGCCCAGCCCGTCGAACACCGCGCCGAAGGCGAGGGCGGCGAGGATGATCCACATGAACATGCAGGAGATGCCCAGCGTATTGCGCAGGGTGTTGTTCCAGACGGTCCACGTCATCCGCCCGCGCAGCACGGCGACCGACAGGGCGGCGAGGGCGCCGACGGCCGAGCTTTGAGTCAGATCGGTCCAGCCGTTGATGAACGGCACCATCATCACGAAAAAGATCAACAGCGGCCAGATGCCCGCGACCAGCAACATGAGCTTTTCGCGGCGCGGCATCGCGCGTTCCTCGGCGCTCAGGACCGGGCCGAGGGCGGGGTTCAGGCGGCAGCGGATGACGATATAGGCCACGAACATCGCGGCCATCATCAGGCCGGGGACGACGCCCGCGAGCCAGAGTTGCGACACCGGCTGGCGCGCGATCAGCGAATAGAGGACGAGGACCACCGAGGGTGGGACGAGGATGCCGAGCGATGAGCCCGCCTGGATAACGCCCGTCACCATCCGCTTGTCATAGCCGCGCCGCAGCAGTTCGGGCAGCGCGATGGTGGCGCCGATGGCCATGCCCGCGACCGACAGGCCGTTCATCGCCGAGATCAGAACCATCAGGCCGATCGTGCCCACGGCAAGGCCGCCCGACAGGCCGCCCATCCAGACGTGGAACATCCGGTAGAGGTCATCGGCAATCCGGCTCTCGCTCAGCACATAGCCCATGAAGATGAACATCGGCAGCGTCAGCAGCGGATACCATCCCATCAGCTTGATCGAGGCGCCGAACGCGATATCGAAGCCGCCCCGGTCGCCCCAGAGGAACAGCGAGAAGATCACCGCGACGAAGCCGATGGCGCCGAACACGCGCTGCCCGGTCAGGAGCATGAGCATCATGCTCGAGAACATGAGGACGGCGATGAGGTCGTAGGACATCAGGCGCCCTTCATATCGGCGGGCGGCTCGGTCCAGCGGCCCCGGAGGCGCAGGATGTCCTTCATGAATTCGGACAGGCATTGCAGGAACATCAGGAAGAACCCGACCAGCATCACCGTCTTGACCGGCCAGAGGTAGGGGCGCCATGCGGACCGCGAGACCTCGAGGCGGCCGATCTCGTATTCGCCGGTGACGAGGCCCCAGAAGAACGCCAGCGGTTTCACGTCATAGGGCGCGCCGAGCGAATAGGCGGTGGACGCGATGGCGCCGTAGAGCAGGACGCCGAGGTAGAACAGCAGGAAGAGGACGGTGAAGGCGTCGAACCACGCCTTGCGGCGCAGCGACCACTCGCCATAGAGCAGGTCCATCCGCACGTTCGCGCCAAGCTGGATCGAGTAGGGCCCGCCGAGGACGTAATAGGCGACCATGGCGAACTGCGCCATCTCGAGGGTCCAGAGCGAGGGGGTGCTGGTCTGTTTCGAGATCACCGACCAGGCCATGATCCCCATGATGACGAAGATGCCATACATCGCCACCCGACCGAGGCGGTAGTTGACGGCGTCGATGATGCGGATCGCGGTTTTCAAACGTCGTGCCCCCGCGTCGAGCCTGCGCCGGGCGGGGCCGCGACCGCAAGCCCCGCGCGCAGCATCCCGGCCAGTGCCGTGGCGATACGGGCGGTGGATGCTGCATCGGTCAGCAGATCGTTGCGGACCTCGATCATCACCGAGGGCAGGTCGTTCGCGGTGCCGTGACGGGCGAGCGTGTGGGTGACACCATCGGACGCGGCATAGGGCGCGTTCAGGTCGCAGCGCAGACCGGTGTGCGCGGGCGCTGCGGCGCGCATCGCCAGCGCGAGGGCAGGGTCGGCGTCGTGCAGCAGACCGATCTGCGTCGCGCGCGGGGTGCCGTGCCAGACCGGGGTGAAGCTGTGGACGGTGACGAGGGCGGGCCGGTCCTGCGCCGCCAGCGTGTCGGTGACGGCGGCGCTGAACGGCGCGTATATCGCATGCGCGCGGGCCCAGCGGTCGGCCTCGGTCAGGTGGCGGTTGCCGGGGATCTCGACCGTCTCGGACACGGCGGGCATCGCGCCGGGCGCCTCGGGCGGGCGGTTGCAGTCGTAGACGAGGCGCGACGTGGCACCGCAGACCAGCGGTGCGCCGAGGAGGTCGCTCAGCGCGCGGGCCAGACCCTCGGCACCGAGATCCCAGACGGCATGGCTGAAACGATCCTGCGGCGAGAGGCCGAGGTCATGGAGCGCGGGCGGGATTTCGGCGCTGGCGTGTTCGCAGACCAGCACGACGTCGCCCGTGGCCGGGCCGCTGACCACCGCGCCGGGGCGGTAGCGGTCGTGCGCGGCGATGGGGTCGGGCGTCGGCATGGCGTCCCTTCGGCAGGTTTGTAATTATGTCTACAGGCGCGCTGTCCGTGTCAACAATGTTTCCATGCGCCACGTCGCGACGCTGGACAACTCACCCGCGTGTGCCGATCATGCGGCCATGACCGCGCCCCTCATCAAGGATCTGCTGCACGACCGGATGCAGAGCCTGACGCCGACCGAGCGGCAACTTGCCTCGGCCTTGCTGCGCGACTATCCGGTGCCGGGCCTGCAAAGCATCACCAAGCTGGCGCAGGCGGCCGGGGTATCGACGCCGACCGTGATCCGTATGGCGCGCAAGCTCGGGTTCGACGGCTTTCCCGACATGCAGCGCGGATTGCGCGAGGAGGTGTCGGCGCAGATCCGCAAGCCGATGGCGAAACACGATAGCTGGCACGCCCGCGCCTCGACCGAGCACATCCTGAACCAGTTCGCGGCCGCGCTCTCGGCGAACATGCAGGACACGCTCGACCGCCTCGATACCGAGACCTTCGACGCCGCCGCCCGCCTGCTCGCGGACCCCGCGCGCAAGGTGTTCCTCGCGGGCGGCCGCATCACCCGGTCGAATGCGGATTATCTCTACAACCACCTCCAGATCATCCGCCCTGCCGTCACGTTGCTGGCGCAGTCGCCGAACGTCTGGCCGCAATACCTGCTCGACATGGACGACGCCTCGGTGCTGATCCTGTTCGACATCCGGCGCTACGAGAAACACATCCTCAAGCTGGCGGAACTGGCCGCCGCGCGCGGCACGGCCATCGTTCTCTTTACCGACCAATGGGGCTCTCCCGCCGCCACGCTGGCGACACATACGTTGCACGCGCATGTCGAGGCGCCGTCGGCCTGGGACAGCACCACGGTGATCCTCTATTTCATCGAGGCGCTGATCGCCGAGGTGCAGCGCCTGAACCCCCGCAGTTCGGCACGGCGGATCGAAGACCTCGAGGCGATGTTCGACGCGACGCGCCTGTTCCGCAATCAGGGCTGAAGGGCAGGGCATCCCCGACCTTGCGTCAAGCCCGACCCTTTGGCAGTATCGTTCCATTCCGCGACTGCTTTTTCAGGGAAATTTGCCGATGCGCCGCCCTCTCCTGCCGATCGTCCTCGTACCGCTGTTCCTGTTGGCGACGGCCCTTTTCGCGCAGGAGGGGTTTGTCGGACGGCATGTGTTTTCTGCGGCCCCCGGCGCCCCGCCCCTCATGGTCATCGAATTGGACGAGGTGGCGGGAGAGGTCGTCGGGATCGGACAGACGACGCCGGACATGCCGGGGATCGGCGCATCCGTCGTGACGGTAACGGGCGGGGCGAGCCTTACCGGGAACCTCCAACTCGACCTGACGCTTGAGCCTTTCGATACGGGCAGCGGCAGCGTGGTGGCGCGGTTTCAGGTCATCGATGGTCCCAGCCCCGCGGCCTCTCTGATCGTCGGCGGGCAAACGATTGCCGGCGTGTTCGGGCGTCCGGGTGGCACCGTGCCGCAACCGCAGCCCGAACCGGCGACGCCGGCGGCCTGCGAGGACATGGAGGCGCTGACCGACATCCTGAACGCCGGCGCGACCACGGATATCGTCCAGATCATCCGCGGCATCTACACCGAGGCGGGCCTCGCCTTCGGCGGTCAGCAGACGCCCGAGCGCTGTGCGCAGGTTCTTACTTCACTCCAGAACCTCGTCATGGAGCTGGAGGAGGGCGCTTTGGGGGAAGGTGACGAAAACTGCACCCTTGTAGACAACCTTCTCACGCAGGTCTGGGATGAACTCGAACCGAGGGGCATCATGGAATCCGCAGAGATCGAGGGGATCCTCGCCAACGCCGGGTTGCAGATTCCGGGCCTGAACCCCGGTGGTGTCTGGAACGACGCGACCTGCGCCCGTGCCGTGCCCGGCGTCGAGGCATATCTTGCGCGGGTCCGTGCCCTCCCGCCCGGCACGGGGGACGGTGGCGCGGACTATCCCCCGCAGTCGATGGTGGTTCTGCCGGTAAATGGCTTTGCCCCGGCGGATGGCGGAAGCCATGTCGAACTCTGGGCGCACAACGGCAGCGAGATGGTGTTCGAGACGGGGTTCCAGAACGCCCCGGGCGGCGGGAACGGCGTGTCGCTGTGGTATTGGGCGCCGCGTGCGGGTCTTCGGGACGTGGGCGTGCGGCAAGGCACGCGCCTTTTCGCGGGGACGCAGAACGGCACGCTCATCTCGGGTGAGGCGATGATCTTTACGCCCGATTGCGGTGCCTATGGCTACTACGTCGAGGGCAACTGGTTCGACGGCGCCGCCGATCTGGTGCTGCGCGGCGAGCGGCCGGTGATCGACGACCAGTGCCGGGTGACGGACCAGCGGGTCGACACGCTCGTCTTCACCTTCGTGAGTTTCGAGCCGGGCCAGCCCCTGCCGCAGGTGCAGGCAGAGCCACAGAGCCAGACGCAGCCCCAGACCCAGACGCAAACGCAGAGCAATGGCACGGTCCTGACCCCGCTGGGCGCGGCGACGATCACCAACAGCGACTTGATCCGGCAGGCGCCGCAGGTCGAAACGGACGAATACGACACGCCCGGCTTCGGTGTCTGGGCTGGCTACTACGAGGTCTATGACGTGCGCGAATCGCTGAACGTGCGGTCCGGGCCGGGGACGAATTTCGGCGTCCTGTTCGAATTGCCCCGGTTCGCGAGCGACATCCTCGTGACGAACGCCGGCTGCACGCCCGACCTCGACCAGATCGCCTTTTCGCGGATGGGTGCGGCGGCGCAGGCGCAGGTGCTGTCGACGCGCTGGTGTTCGATCACGTGGAACGGGCGCACCGGATGGGTGTTCGGGCGATACATCCGGCCGTATTGAAGGGAGAAGAAGATGGGCAGTACTGCCCATCCTGCCCGCGCTGCTGCTCGGTGACTTGGACCGGGCGCACGGGAGGGGTCTTCGGGCGACGTCCCCGGCCCTGTTGATCGGGCACCGGATCTGTAGGATGGGCAATGCTGCCCCTCCTTCGGGCCTCTTCCAGACGTCGAAAGGCCGACCATGTCCCGACCGCTGACCATGTTCGGCCCCGATTTCCCCTTTGCCTACGATGACTGGATCACCCATCCGGCGGGCCTCGGCGCGGTTCCCCCGGACCGGCACGGGGCATCCGTCGGGATCGTCGGCACCGGGGCGGCGGGCATGGTCGCGGGATATGAGTTGATGCGCATGGGCCTGCGGCCCGTTTTCTTCGAGGCGGGAGAGTTCGGCGGCCGCCTGCGCTCGCGCCGGTTCGAGGGGACCGACGTGATCGCCGAACTGGGGGGCATGCGGTTTCCGGCCTCGTCGTCGGCGTTCTTTCACTATGTCCGCAAACTGGACCTCGCGACGCGGCCCTTTCCCAACCCGCTGACGCCCGCCTCGCCGTCGACGGTGATCGACCTCGCCGGTGTCACGCACTACGCCGAGACGCCCGCCGATCTGCCGCCGCTCTATGCCGAGGTGGCCGCCGCCTACGATGCGGCCCTCGAGGAGGGGGCGGATTTCACCGCGCTGCGCGGGGCGATCGCGGCGCGCGATGCGGGCGCGATCAAGGCGATCTGGAACGGTATTGTCACGGCATGGGACGAGCGGACGTTCTACGACTTCGTCGCCTCGTCGAGCGCCTTTCAGGCGCTGTCGTTCCGGCACCGAGAGGTGTTCGGGCAGGTCGGGTTCGGGACCGGCGGCTGGGACAGCGATTTCCCGAACTCGATGCTCGAGATCCTGCGCGTCAACGCGACGGGCTGCGACGACGACCAGCACCTGATCGTCGGCGGCGCCGCGCAGATACCGCACGGGCTCTGGCGGCTGGCGACGGCGGGGGCGGCGCATTGGCCGGACGGCACGACGCTCGCCGCGCTCAACGACGGTGCCCCCCGCCCGGCGGCGGCGCGCATCCACCGGGACGCCGACGGCACCCTGATCGTGACGGACCGCTACGGCCATGCGGGCGCCTTTGCCGCGGTGATCGCCACCTGTCACTCGCACCTCCTGACCACGGCCATCGACACCGACGAGGGGTTGCTGAGCCAGGACCTGTGGATGGCGCTGGACCGGACACGCTACATGCAGGCGTCGAAGACCTTCGTCATGGTGGACCGCGCCTTCTGGACCGAGCGCGACGCCGATACCGGGCACTATCCCCTGTCGATGACGCTCACCGACCGTCTCACGCGGGGGACGTATCTGTTCGACAACGGCCCGGAACAGCCGGCGGTGATCTGCCTGAGCTATGCGTGGATGACCGACGCGCTGAAGATGCTGCCGTTGCCGGCGGACAAGCGGGTGGCACTGGCGCTCTCGGCACTCGAGAAGATTTATCCGGACCTCGACATCGCGTCCCATATCCGGGGCGAGCCGGTGACGATAAGCTGGGAGGCGGACCCGAATTTCCTCGGCGCGTTCAAGGGCGCCCTGCCGGGGCACTACCGCTACAACTGCCGGATGCACGGGCATTTCATGCAGGCGAACATGGCCCCCGACCAGCGCGGCCTGTTCCTCGCGGGCGACGGGATCTCGTTCACGCCCGCCTGGGTCGAGGGCGCGGTGCAGACGGCGCTGAACGCGGTCTGGGGGGTGATGACGCATCTGGGCGGGGCGTCCCCGGCCGAGAACCCGGGGCCGGGCGACCTCTATGGTGCGCTGGGGCCGGTGATTCTGCCGGCGTGACGGGATGGCGCGCCAGCGAACGCTTTGGGTGTGAAGATGCGCCTTTCGTGCGACACTGCGCAGGCGTATCTCCTCTGTAACGAACGGAGCAAACCATGTCCTACACCGCCCCTTCCACCACGCGCGTCGGCCACATCCACCTGCGGGTCGCCGACCTGGACCGTGCCATCGCGTTCTATGCGGGCGTCCTGGGTTTCGAGGTGATGCAGCACTATGGCAGGCAGGCGGCGTTCCTGTCGGCTGGTGGCTATCACCACCATATCGGCCTGAATACATGGGAGAGTCTGGGCGCCACACCGCCCCCGCCGGGACACACCGGACTTTTCCATTCGGCATTTCTCTATCCGGATCGTCCCGCGCTGGCGCGCGTCCTGCGCTCGGTCCTCGATGCCGGAGTCGATCTGGACGGGGCATCGGACCATGGCGTTTCCGAGGCGCTCTATCTGCGCGATCCGGACCAGAACGGCGTGGAACTCTATCGCGACCGCGCGCCGGAGGAGTGGCCGCGCAAGTCGGACGGGTCTCTCGCGATCGTCAACGGGCCGCTCGACCTCGAGGCGTTGCTGGCGGAGGCGTGAGCCTGCACCGACGGTGGATGGCGGGGTGAAACGCCACCCTCCGGCAGTCTGCCACTGTCCATAGGACGGGCTTTCACCCCACCGCCGCCCCCGTCAATTGTAATGCGGTTCCGGCACCAGCACCTCGCGCTTGCCCACATGGTTGGCGGCGCTGACCACGCCGTTGTCCTCCATCTGCTCGACCAGTCGGGCGGCCTTGTTGTAGCCGATGGCGAGCTTGCGCTGGATGTAGGACGTCGAGCACTTGCGGTCCTTGGCGGCGATCTGGACGGCCATATCGTAAAGCGCTTCGTCGCCCTCGGCACTCGGGCCGTTGGCGGCGGTCAGGCCGAGGACGGCGTCGATGGCGCTCTCGGTGCCCTCCTCGGGTCCGTCCACGACGCCCGACATATATTCGGGCGGGCCGAAGCCCTTGAGGTGATTGACGATCTCCTCGACCTCCTCGTCCGAACAGAACGGGCCGTGGATGCGGGTGATCTTCGACCCGCCTGCCATGAACAGCATGTCGCCCATGCCCAGCAATTGCTCGGCGCCCATTTCATTGAGGATGGTACGTGAGTCGATCTTCGACGTCACCTGAAACGAAATGCGGGTGGGAAAGTTCGCCTTGATCGTGCCGGTGATGACGTCGACCGACGGGCGCTGCGTCGCCATGATGAGGTGGATGCCGGACGCCCGCGCCATCTGCGCCAGCCGCTGGATGCAGGCCTCGATCTCCTTGCCTGCGACCATCATCAGGTCGGCCATCTCGTCGACGATGACCACGATATAGGGCAGGAGTTCCGGCTGGAACTCGTCGGTCTCGAAGATCGGATCGCCGGTCTCGTCGTCGAAGCCGGTCTGCACCGTGCGGCTGAACATCTCGTCCTTTTCGAGGGCGTCGCGCACCCGGCCATTATAGCCCTCGATGTTGCGCACGCCCATCTTCGACATCTTGCGATAGCGTTCCTCCATCTCGCCCACGGTCCACTTGAGAGCGACGACCGCCTTCTTCGGGTCGGTCACGACGGGAGAGAGGAGGTGCGGGATGCCGTCGTAGACGCTGAGTTCCAGCATCTTGGGGTCGATCATGATGAGGCGACATTCCTGCGGGGTGAGCTTGTAGAGGAGCGAGAGGATCATCGTGTTGATCGCCACCGACTTACCCGACCCGGTGGTGCCCGCGATGAGGAGGTGGGGCATCTTCGCGAGGTTCGCGATGACCGGCTGGCCGCCGATGTCCTTGCCCAGTGCCAGGGCAGGCGCATCTGGCTGTCGCCGAAATCGCGGGCCGAGATCATCTCGCGCAGGACCACCATCTCGCGCTTTTCATTCGGGAGTTCGATACCGATCACCGAGCGGCCCGGCACCGTCGAGACCCGCGCCGACAGCGCCGACATGGAGCGCGCGATGTCGTCGGCGAGGCCGATGACGCGGGACGCCTTGAGACCGGGTGCGGGTTCGAGTTCATACATCGTGACCACGGGGCCGGGGCGAACCGACACGATCTCGCCCTTGACGCCGTAATCGTCGAGCACGCTCTCGAGCATCCGGGCGTTCTCTTCCAGAGCCTGATCGCTCAGGTGATGCCGCTCTACCTCGCCCGGGGGGGTCAGCAGGGACAGCGGCGGGAACTCATAATCGGCGTAGCGGTCCTCGAGCGGGAGGGCGGGCTGCGCCTCTGCCTTCGCGCGGACCGAGGGTTGCGGCGCCTTCTTCGGGTTGTGCTGGACCACGGACCTGCGGGGGTCGGCGGCGCCCGGCGGGGCGATGCGGCTGCGCAGCGAGGGGCCCTCGTCGACGTCGTCCTCGACGTCCGCCCCGCCGTCAACGTAGACATCGTCCGCGAAATCGCCGGTGTCGTGCGGCACCGCCGTTTCGCGGTTCAGGACGCGGGATGCCTCGGCGTAGGCCGGTTCATCAAGGTCCGGCGTGGTCGCCGATCCAGCGGTCGGTGCCATCCACGGCATCGCAGCGGCGTCGCGCGCGGTCTCGGCCAAGGCCGCCATGGCGGCGACGCCGGGGCGGCGGGCGGTATCCAGAAGCAGGGGCCGCGGCCCTTTGGGACGGGTCACGGGCGGCTCGGCGCGGGGGGCACTCGCGCCGGCGCGGCTCTTGATGACGTCGCTGATCCGGCTGCGGATGCGGTCCTCGTCGGGGGCCGCGGTATCGGGGGCCTGTCCGCCATGCCCGACGAGTTCCGGTTCCGGCATGCGGGCAGGCGCCGGGTCGGCGCGGCGCAGCAGTTGCGAGGTGCGCGCGAGAAAGCCGGTCGGCTGCGGCGCGGCGGCGCGGACCGGCGCGGCGAACGAGGCGGGCGCCCCGACCGGGGCGGCGGTCGGCATGCGGCGGACGGCGGGTTCCGCGCGCGGCGCGGCGTGACCCGCAGGTGGCATCTCCTGCGGCGCCTCGCCGGGCATCCGGCGGACGCTCGTGGCGGGTGAACGGGGGCGCTGTTCGGGCGGATAGACCGGATTGGCGCGGACGACGGCCGCAACGCGTCGGGCCTCGGCGGCGATGCGGGCGGCGCGGCCCGGGTCGGTCCACGTCTCGGGCGCGATACGCCGGGCGGCATCCCCTGCGGTCCAGTCGGCAGGGTCGGCGGCACTGCGCGCGCGACGCTCGGCGATCTGGTCCTGCACGCGGGCACCTGCGGCCTGCGCATAGCGCGCCGAGGTCTGCGCCAGCCGGGCCGATGTCTGCGCCGTGCGGCCAAAGACCGTCAGTGCCAGTTCATAGGCCTGCACCAGACCGACGAGGAACGCCCGCGCGGCCGCGCGCATTTCCGGCCCCGTCGCCCCCAGAACGAAGGCGCCGAGGACCACCATCGAGGCGCCGGACACCGCCGCCATGAGCTTGACCGACACCACCTCGCCGAAGGGCATCACCGACAGCACCATCGCCAGCACCGTATCGCCCAGATGCCCGCCAAGGCGGTAGACCTGCGCCCAGCCCGCTGGCGGTTCCATCGTCGACAGATAGACCGCGACGACGGCGAGCCAGATCGGGCCGAAGACGATGCGGCTGGTCAGCCGCTCGGCGCCGCGGTGCAGGGCAAGGCGGGCGCCCCAGACGATCAGGAGGAGCGCGACCGCCCAGATCGTCCGCCCGCCGATCATGTGCAGCGGATGCGCGAGGCTGGCGCCGAAGCGCCCCAGCCAGTTCTGCACCGGGGCATCGGTGGCCACCAGCCAGTTGGGATCGTCGGGCGTGTAGCTGCCCGCCATCATCGCCCAGAGGACACCGATCGCGGCAAGGCCGATCCCGACGAGTTCCTTGGTCCGCTTCTCGAGCGCGGCCTGCGTCGCACTGTCCAGCAGCGGCTCTCGTCCCTTGGTCGGATATGCCATGTCGTTCCTCGTCTTTGTCTCGTTCGGTTTCGGGCCCCGGCCCGGAAAGAATCAGCCCGTAAAGAGGCAGTCGCGCAGCAGCGTCAGACCGCGCTGCACGTCCTGCGTCGGCGCCACCATGGCGACGCGGATGTAACGGGTTCCGGGGTTCCCGGCGTCGGTGTCCTGGCTCAGGTAGGCGCCGGGCAGCACGTGCACGCCTGCCTCCTCCCAGAGACGGATCGTCGCCGCCTCGCCATCCTCGACGGGCAGCCACAGGAAGAACCCGCCCGCAGGCGCGCGGTATCCCGGCACGTCCCCGAGGATGCGGTCGGCGGCGCGGTATTTCTCGCCATAGAGGGCACGGTTCTCGACCACATGCTCCTCGTCGGACCACGCCCGCGCGGCCACCGCCTGAAGCGGGCCGGGCAGCGGCGCGCCGGTGTAGTTGCGCAGCGTCGTCATCGCCGCGATGTTGCCCGGCCCCGACGCCATGAAGCCAGAGCGCAGGCCCGGCAGGTTCGAGCGTTTGGACAGCGAATGGAAGATCGCGACCCGTTCGGGATCGGCGCCCATTTCCTGCGCGATCTGGAGGGCGCCCGTCGGGGCCGCGTCGCGCCAGATTTCGGAATAACATTCGTCGGCGAAGATCTTGAAGTCGTGCTTCTCGGCGAGGGCGATGAGGGTCCGCCAGTAGTCGGCGCTCGCCACCGCCCCCTGCGGGTTCGAGGGCGAGCAGATGTAGGCGACGGTCGTGGCGTCGAGCACGTCGGTCGGCAGGGCCGCGAAATCGGGGAGGAAGCCGGTCGCCTCGGTGGCGTTCACGAACACCGGCCGCGCGCCGACCGAGAGGGCCGCGACCATGTAGCATTGATAGAACGGGTTCGGCATCAGGACATTGGGCCGCTTGCCGCGTTTCGTTTCGGGAGAGATGGCCATGAGTGCGTTGTAGAGGCCCTCTCGGGTGCCGTTCAGCGGCATGATCTGGCGGTCGGGATCGAGTGTCACGCCATAGCGCCGGGCAATCCATCCGGCGATCGCGGTCAGCAGCGCGGGCGTGCCGCCGTTCGGGGGATAGCTGTTGAAACCGGAGAGATTCGCGGCCAGCTCCTCGCCCACCCAGGCGGGGAACGCATGGCGCGGCTCGCCGATGGTCATCGGCACGGGCGGGCCGTCGCCGCCGGGCGTGCGCCCGTCGAGCAGGGTCCGCAGACGCGGAAACGCATAGGCCGGTAGGTCCGAAAACCGCTCGGGTAGGTCCATCTCTGCCTCATGTCCGGCATTCTGCGATGCCGTTTGCGGGATCGTCGCCGTCCCGTTCAGGGGGCAGACTAGCCGCGCGGGGGGCGGCCTGTCCAGAATTGTGGCGAATTTTTCGGCACTTGGGCGCAATTATTGTGTCATTTACGCCAAGACGACCTCGGCAGCGGCGGCAATGCGCAGCAGGTGCCCGTCGCGCCCCGGCGCACCGTTCAGCATGAGGCCGCAAGAGGGCGCGCCGGCGGGAAGCGAGAGCGCAGGCAGACCCATCAGGTTTGCCAGACGCGTATTGCGCAGGGTCTTGAGATTGCTCGATTTGTAATAGGCGTCGTCGGCGATCAGCCGCGCCAGTTTCGGCGGCAGCAGCGGCGCGGTCGGGCAGATCACGGCGTCATATCCGGCGGTGCGTGCGGCCCAGTCGCGGCGATGGGCGCGCAGGGCGTCCCATGCGCGCAGATAGGTGGCGGCAGAAATCTCGCGGCCGGCACTCACCCGCTCGCGGATCTGGTGGAACATCGCGTCGGGGTCTGCCTCGACGCGAGGGCCCCAGAACGCCCAGGCCTCGCCCGCATAGAGCGTGGCCGACAGCGCATAGGCGTCCGTGACGAAGGGCACGTCGGCGGTCTCGACGATGGCACCGGCCCGTTTCAGGGCGCCCACGGCATCCGCAAAGGCGGCGGCGGGCGCGTCTTCGACGTCCTCCATCAGGACGGTCCCGCAGATCAGGAACCGCAGGCCGCGCAGGTCCGCGCCGCGCAGATCCACGGTCGGCCCGCCGAGGGCGGCAAAGGCAAGGGCCGCATCCTCGACGGTCCGGGCCAGTGGCCCGACGGTATCGAGCGAGGCGCAGAGCGGCACCGCGCCGGTCAGCGGCAGGACGCCATGTGTCGGCTTGAACCCCACGAGGTCGTTCCAGGCGGCGGGCAGGCGCACCGATCCGCCGGTGTCGGACCCGATGGCCAGGGGGGTCAATCCAAAGGCGACCGACGCGGCAGCCCCCGAAGACGATCCGCCGGGGACGGCCTCGGCGTCGTTCACGCAGGGCGGCGTCGCGGTGACGGGATTGTAGCCGAGACCGGAAAAAGCGATTTCCGACAGATGCGTCTTGCCGAGGCAGATCGTCCCCGCCTCGGTCGCGCGGCGCAGCACCTCGGCGTCACGGTCCGGCGTGCGTCCCTTCATCAGGGCGGTCCCCGCCTCGGTCGCGACGCCTGCGGTATCGAAGAGATCCTTCCACGACACCGGCACCCCGTCGAGCGGCCCGCGGCGCAGGCCTGCGGTTGCGCGCTTTTCGGCGGCCTCCGCCTCGGCCAGCGCGCGGTCGGGCGTCATCCGGGCAAAGATGCGCGGCGCGAGGGGGTGGGCGTCGATAGCGGAAAGGAACCGCTCGGTCAGCGCGACCGGACCAACCTCACCCGCCGCGATCCCCCGCCCGAGGTCCGCCGCGCTCATCCCCTGCCAACCGTCCATGCCATTCCCCGCCCTGTCGCTCGGACGGTAGCGGCCAGCCGTCACATGGACAATCCCGCCCGGGCACGGCACTCACGGGGAATGAACGCGCCGCACGACATCCTGATTACCGGCGGCGGCCTCGTCGGGCCGCTGATGGCGCTGGCCGCGTCCGAGGCGGGGCTGCGCGCCTGCGTGATCGACGCGCTGCCGCGCGAGACGCGGGCGGATCCGGCGTTCGACGGGCGCGCCTATGCGATGGCGCTGGCGTCCTGCCGGATGCTGCGGGCGCTGGGCCTGTGGGAACGGTTGGAGCCCGACGCCCAGCCGATCCTCGACATCCGCGTCGCCGACGGGCGCGCGGGGACGGGGGCCACGTCGCCTGTCCTGCACTTCGATCATGCCGAGATCGAGGAAGGGCCGATGGGCCACATGATCGAGGACCGGCACCTGCGCGCAACCCTGCTCGACGCGATGGACGCGGATCCGCGGGTCACGCATCTGGCGGGCGAGACGGTGGTGGCGCAGGACGTGCAGGCCGGGCACGTCGCGGTGACGCTGGCCGGCGGCGCACAGATGCGCGGCGCGTTGCTCGTCGGTGCGGACGGACGGCAAAGTGGCACGGCACTGCGCGCCGGGATCGCGCGGCGGGGCTGGGCCTACGATCAGGCCTCGGTCGTCTGCGCCGTGGCGCATGAACGATCGCACGAGGGCTGCGCGTGGCAGTTCTTCATGCCCGAGGGGCCGCTGGCGATCCTGCCCCTGAGCGGCGACCGCTCGGCGGTGGTCTGGTCGCAGGGGGCAGCGCGGGCCGAGGAGGTCATGGCGATGGACGAGGCCGCGTTTCTCGACGCTCTGCGGCCCGCGTTCGGGAGTTTTCTGGGAGAGATTTCGCTGGTCGGCGAACGCTATCGCTATCCGCTCGGTCTGTCGCTGGCCGAGGATTTCGTGGCGCCGCGCGTGGCGCTGACCGGGGATGCGGCGCATGGCGTGCATCCGATCGCGGGACAGGGCCTGAACGCAGGCCTGCGCGACGTGGCGGCGCTGGCGCATGTGGCGCGGGACGCGCGGATGCGGGGCGAGGATGTGGGCGGGCCGCAGGCGCTGGCGCGCTATCAGGCATGGCGGCGGTTCGACACAGCCTCGCTGGGGGCTGCGACGGACATCTTCAATCGACTGTTTTCGAACGATAATCCGCTGTTGCGGCTGGTCCGTGGCGCGGGTCTCGGTGTGGTCGCGGCCGCACCTGCGCTGCGCCGGACCTTCATCCGCGAGGCGGCGGGCCTCACCGGGGATCTGCCCCGCCTGATGCAGGGCTAATCGTCGAGCGTCCGCGCCTCGTCGACGAGCATCACCGGGATACCACCGCGGATCGGATAGGCGAGGCCCGCCGACTTGCTCACCAGTTCCTGACGTTCGGCGTCATAGCGCAGGGTGCCGCGGGTTTCGGGGCAGACCAGCGCCTCGAGCATCCGGGGGTCGAAGCCGTGCTCGTTCACTGCATCACCTCCTCATCGCCACCGCGCAGCGCGAACTCGATCAGCGTCACCAGCGTTTCGCGACGGGTCTCGAGGGAGGGGGCCTCCAGCAGCGCCTGCTTGTCCTCGGGCTCGAACGGGCAGAGCATCGACAGTGAATTTATCATCAGCTCGGTTTCGGCGTCCTTCAGCGAATCCCAGTCGGTCGACAGGCCCTGATCCTCGAAGAACCGGCCGAGCAGCTTCATGAACTTGTTGCGGTCGAAACCCTTGTCCTCTTCGGTCGGGCCGAGGTCGCGGTCGAACCCGTCCCAGCCCACCTTGGCCCGGCGATAGGCGGTGAACCCGTCGACCTCACCCGCGACGCGGAACCGCGAGATACCCGACAGGGTAATCATGTAACGCCCGTCCTCGGTCTCGGAAAACGCCGTCACCCGCCCGGCGCAGCCGATCGCGTGCAGCTTGCCGGGGCTGCCGGGGGCGTCATAGGGCTGGATCATGCCGACGAGGCGTTCCCGCGTCTTGAGCACGTCGTCGAGCATCGCGAGATAGCGCGGCTCGAACAGATGCAGCGGCAGCCGGGCGCGCGGCAAGAGCAGGGCACCGGGCAGCGGAAAGATCGGGATGGTGTCTGGCAGGTCGGCGGAATGTATCATGACAAGGGACGTAGGACGCGGCGCGGGCGGGTAAATACCCCCCCGCGCGAAGACATCAGACGAAGATCATCGACGACAGGCGCCGCCGACCGGCGAGGACCACGGGATCCTTGGCCGGCAGAGCGTCGAAGATCTGAAAGAGCTGCGCCTTGGCCGCGCCCTCGTTCCACTCCCGGTCGCGACGGAAGAGGTCGAGGAGGTGGTCGACGGCCTCTCCACTCTCGCCCTTGGCGTGCAGCGCGATGGCGAGGTCGAGGCGGGCCTGATGGTCGTCGGGGTCTGCCGCGACGGCGGCGGCGAGGTCGGCGACGGGTCCGGCATTCGCCGCAGCCCTGGCGAGCGCGAGTTGCGCGTGCACGGCGTCGAGGTCGGGCGCCGAGGCGATGGCGGCGGGCGCGCCGTTCAGGATCGCCTCGGCCTGATCGAGGTCGCCCAGCGCGATGGAGCAGCGGACGAGCCCCGCGTAGGCGGCGGCGTTCTCGGGCTCTTCGGTCAGGACCGCGGCAAAGGTCTCGGCGGCGCCGGTGGCGTCGCCCTCGGCAAGCATCGCCTCGGCGGCGGCGACCGCCTCGGCCAGCCCCTCGTCCTCGGCGCCGGGCCCCATCGCGGCGATCTTGGCCACGAATTCGTTCACCTGGCTGGGCGGCAGGGCGCCCTGAAATCCGTCGACTGGCTGGCCCTGCCAGAACGCATAGACGGTGGGGATCGACTGCACCTGCAACTGCCCCGCATAGCCGGGGTTCTTGTCGACGTCGATCTTGACCAGCCGCACCGCCCCCTTGGCGGCGGTGACGGCGGCCTCGATGGCGGGGCCGAGCGTCTTGCACGGGCCGCACCACGTCGCCCAGAAATCGACGATGACGGGGACGGTCTTCGACATCTCGACGACGTCGGCGATGAACGTCTTGTCTGTGCCGTCGACGATGAGGTCGGCGGCGTTGTCGGTCGGCGAGGAGGCCGCCTTCGGGGTCGTGCCAAGCTCGATCATCGCGGGTCTCCTGTCGGGGTCGGGGTCTATATGTGCAATTGTGCGGGCCGCGCCAAGGGGGCGTGGCGCCCAGTGATGGGTCCGGATGCCTCCGGCGGGAGTTTTTGGAGCAAGAAAAAGGCGGGGCGGGGCGTCAGAGATCAAATGTGGCAAGCACGGGGGCGTGGTCGCTGGGGCCGTCCCAGCCGCGGACGGGACGCAGGATTTGGCTGGAATGGGCGGCGCTCGCGATGTCGGGCGTTGCCCAGAGGTGGTCGAGGCGGCGGCCCTTGTCGGCGGCGTCCCAGTCGGGCGAGCGGTAGGACCACCACGAATAGAGGTTGCCCGCCGGAATGTCGGCGCGGGTCACGTCGACCCAGGCGCCCGCGTCCTGCACCTGTGCCAGGTGCTCGACCTCGACGGGGGTGTGGCTCACCACCTTGAGGAGTTTCTTGTGGTCCCAGACGTCGTCCTCGCGCGGGGCGATGTTCAGATCCCCGACGAGGATGGCGCGGGTCGGGGCGTCGCTGTGAAAGTGGTCGCGCATGTCGGTGAGGAAGTCGAGCTTCTGGCCGAATTTAACGTTGCGGTCCCGGTCGGGCTCGTCGCCACCGGCGGGCACGTAGAAATTGTGCACGGTGACGCCGTTCGGCAGGCGGGCGGCGATGTGGCGGGCATGGCCGAGACGCGCGAAATCGTGGGCCGCGACCTCCTCGAGCGGGAGTTTCGACAGGATCGCGACGCCGTTGTAGCCCTTGTCGCCGCGCGCGACCATGTGGCTGTAGCCGAGCTGCGTGAACAGCTCGCGCGGGATCTTGTCGACGGGCGACTTGCATTCCTGAAGGCAGAGCACGTCCGGCGCCGCCTCGGTCATCAGGCGGCCGACCAGGGCCTCGCGCAGACGGACCGAGTTGATGTTCCAGGTGGCGAGGGTGAAGGGCATGGCACGGCTCCGGGTTTGGCGATGGCGGCACCCTATGCCGGACAGGCAAAAGGGGCCATCCCTGCGGCGGCCCCTTGCCCGTTTTACGCAATTGACCGCGCCCGTGGCGGGGCGCGGCCGGCGTCGTGATGAAATGCGTCGTGCGGCCCCGCAGGGTCGACCGGACCCTTACGGATTGATCGTGTAGGTGCCGATGTTGCAGATGTTGATGACGTCCGTATAGACCTGACCGGTCGTGAATTCGAACCGGAAGTCGTACATGCAGTTGTAGACGTTGCGGATCGTGATGTCGAAATACTGGCCGTTGTTCAGCACGCGGTTGCCGAGCAGGTCGTTCTCCCAACTGTTGTTGGTCGTATCGGATGCGAACAGCGTGTAGAGCGTCGTGCCCGAGCGGTTCAGGACGCGGATCTGCTGGGTCGTCTGGGCGGCCACGGCGCTTGCCATCAGGGCGGCGACGGCGGTGGCGGCAGCAAGTTTGAATACCGTCTTCATTTCGTAACTTCCTCCGTTGAAACCGGAATAAAAAATCCGGGGTTTGATGGGTCAGACTTTAGACAATCGTTGTCGCGGCGCAAATGACAATTCCGGTCATCCATACTTTTGGACGCGCTGGCGTGGCAAAACCTTGGGCCAATCCGGTTGCTTTGGCCAAAAAGTTCGTTTCCCGGCCACATTCGGGTGCCGCCGGGCGAATCGCCATGCAGGCCGGAAAAAAGCCCGGAGCACCTTTCGGCGTCCGGGCAAGTCCAACAGGGAGGGTTGCAGCATGACCGAGCTGCCGGCGGCTTGCAGGTGAAACACCGGAAAGGGGGAGGGAGTTCCCGGGGTTTCGCCCGGCGATCTCATCCATAGCTGGACGGTGCGGCAACGGTATGGCGAGGACGTGTCGCGCCCCGTCGGCGTGCGGTCAGGCGACGAGCCGGTAGCCGCCCTGTTCGGTCACGAGGAGGCGCGCGTTCGAGGGGTCGGGCTCGATCTTCTGGCGCAGGCGGTAGATGTGCGTCTCGAGGGTGTGGGTCGTGACACCTGCGTTATAGCCCCAGACCTCGTGCAGCAGGACGTCGCGCGGCACCACGCCGTCGGTGGCCCGGTAGAGGTATTTGAGGATGTTGGTCTCTTTCTCGGTCAGGCGCACCTTCTTGTCGTCCTCGGTCAGCAGCATCTTCTGCGCCGGTTTGAAGGTATAGGGGCCAAGCTGGAAGATCGCGTCCTCGGATTGCTCGTGCGTGCGCAGTTGCGCGCGGATACGGGCGAGCAGGACCGGGAACTTGAACGGTTTGGTGACATAATCGTTGGCGCCCGCGTCGAGGCCGAGGATGGTGTCGCTATCGCTGTCATGGCCGGTCAGCATCAGGATCGGGCATTTCACGCCCTGCTTGCGCATCACCCGGCAGAGTTCGCGGCCATCGGTGTCGGGCAGGCCCACGTCGAGGATCACGAGGTCATAGAGCGCCTCCTTGGCGCGGGCCAGCGCATCGTGGCCGTCGCCCGCCTCGAAGACGTCGAAATCCTCGGTCATGACGAGCTGCTCGCTCAGCGCCTCGCGCAGGTCTTCGTCGTCGTCGACGAGCAGGATTTTCTTGAGCTGGGCCATGGGTGTGCCTCCGGTTCGGTTGCAACAGAGATGTGGCTCAGTCACGGTTGCGGCAAGTTTTCGGGAGCCGCCCTCACGGCGTCGTGTGGTGGGGCGCGGGAAATGTTTCAATTGCCCACGAATGGGGCTAGCGCTGCGGGCGGTTCCGAACGGTATTGTAACACATGACACGTGACCCCGACCCCGATCCCGGCCCTGACCAAGGAAGTCTGGCACCCGATGCCGCACAACGGCTGGCGCGCGCGCGGGCGGACCTTCGGATCGGCGTGCCGGTGGTGATCGCGGCGGCGGCGGGGCATGTCGTGGCACTGGCCGCCGAAACGGCGACGGCGGCGCGGTTGTCGGCGTTGCGGGCGCTGGGGCCGGTCGCCCTCGCCATCACCGGACGACGGGCGGCAACGCTCAAGGCGCGGGCCTATGACGGCGATCTGGCGCGGATATTGGTGCCGAGCGACGCGGACCTTCGCTGGGTGCAGGCGATCGCCGATCCGGCGGACGATCTGCGTGCGCCGATGAAGGGGCCGCTGGTCTCGCTGCGGGACGATGACGCCGCGGGCGCGCGGGCGGCCATCGCGCTGACCAAGGCGGCACGGCTCTTGCCGGCGGCGCTGGTGGTGACGGTCGCCGACGGGGCGGCGCTGGCGTTGCGATCCGGGCTGACGCAGGTGCGGGCCGAGGATGCCGGGGCGGCGCCGTCCATCGGTCTGTCGCCGGTGATCTCGGCCCGGGTGCCGCTGGCGGTGTCAGAGGCCGGGCGGCTGCACGTCTTTCGTCCCGAGGACGGCGGCGAGGAGCATTATGCCGTCGAGATCGGCCATCCGGACCGCGACGCGCCGGTGCTGGTGCGGCTGCATTCGGCCTGTTTTACCGGCGATCTGCTGGAAAGCCTGAAGTGCGACTGCGGCCCGCAGTTGCGCGCCGCCCTGGCGCAGATGGGCGCCGAGGGGGCGGGGGTGCTGCTCTATCTCAACCAGGAGGGGCGGGGGATTGGCCTCGCCAACAAGATGCGCGCCTATTCCTTGCAGGATCAGGGGTTCGATACCGTCGAGGCGAACCACCGCCTCGGATTCGAGGACGACGAGCGCGATTTCCGCCTTGGCGCCGACATGCTGCGCAGACTCGGCTTTTCACGGGTGCGGCTGATGACCAACAACCCCGCCAAGGTCGCGCGCCTCGAGGGCTGCGGCATCGCCGTGACCGAACGGGTGCCGCTCCGGGTGGGCGAGACGGCGCAGAACCGTGACTACCTCGCCGTGAAGGCGGCAAAGTCGGGGCATATCCTGTAGGGTGCGCTAGAACACCAGCGCCAGGCCCGTCACCACGAACCCCACGCCGAAGATCTTGCGCGCGTCCAGCGTCTCGCCCAGCCAGAGGGCCAAGCCGAGCACGAGGAGCGTTTCGATGGCGAGGATGAAGACATAGCCGGAACTCAGTTCCATCCGGCGCAGGATCGCGACCTCGGTCACGATGGCGAGGGCAAAGCCGCCCGCGATCAGGCCCATCGCCGACCCGGTCGCGAGCGTCGAATAGAGCTTCATCCCGTAGGCGGCGACGGCATAGCCGAGCGCGCAGAACAGAAGGAGGGCGATGAGACGCAAGGGGGAGTGAAGAAGCCCGGACCCGCCGGGCAGGGATAAATCCGACATCTGAAATACCGACCTGAAATACAGGAACCATCGTCAATGCCCGAACGATAGGCCGCGGTCGGGGTGGTTGCATACCCCAAAACCGGTCGGGTAGGGTTTTCCTGTCCCGACAGGTTGCCATCGATGCGGGATGTGGCGCGGGTCTACGCTCTCGCCGGCGGGCCGCTGAGGTTGGCGGGACCGTCCGCGCTTGGCAGGTTCAGCCGGTTGACGAAGGCCGCGAGCGCCGTCTGGCTGCGCAGGCCGGACTTGTCGTAGATGTTGGCAAGATGCTTGCGCAGGGTCTGGATGGTGATGCCGAGCGCCTGCGCGATCTGCGCCGTTCCCTGCCCCTCGGCCACGGCCAGCGCCACCCGCGCCTCGGCGGTCGTGAGGCCCGACAGCGCCGAGATTACCTCGACCGAGGGCGGACGCCCGGCGGCGGAGGTGGCAAAGAAGATCGCGGCAAGGCCGGGGCCGAGCTGTCGGCGCAGATCCGAGGTGCCCATGGGCAGCACGTAGGCGACCGCCATGCCGTCGCCGTCGCCGTCGCCGTCGTCGACATCCGCACCCGGACCGGGCGGCAACGGCACACCCGCGCCCCAATGGCCAAGGTCGATGTCGCGCGTCGTGCAGGCCCGGTCGATCGCGGCATAGAACGCCTGCGCATGGGCCGTCGACTGCGGCATCAGGCGCCCGGCGCGCAGGGTGATGGCGCGCCCCTCGCTCAGCAGGGCGTCGGCGGGGGCGTTGTGATACATCAGCCGCCCGTCGCGGCCCACCAGCATGACCGGCACGCCGATGCCATCCAGCATCCGTTCGTAGATCCGCACCCAGGCGCTCTTTTCCTCCATCATGTCGGCGATGAGCATCGCGCGCCGGATGTGCGGCGACAGGAGCGACAGCAGGCGCATGTCGCCCGCGTCGTAGGGGCGGCGCGTCGCATAGGTGGCGGCGGCGAGCATCGCGTTGACGTTCGGCCGCTTGATGACGTTCATCGAGGCGTTGTCGAGCATCCCCCAGGGTTCGACGAAGCGGGCATAGAATTCGGTCTGCCGGAACGCCGCCTCGTCGATCAGGTCGAGTTGCCGGACGGGTGTGTCGATGTCGGCGACGCGCATCCGGTCGATCTCGGGGATCAGGTTGACCATCTCGGCGAGGCCCGCGTGCCAGGCCGGATCCCAGTCGGTTGTAAACATCTGGAGGTCCGGCGGTCCGGTGCCGTGCAGCATCGGTGTAAAGTCGAAGTGGTTGAGCGACACGAAGGCGAGGTCGAGCCGGTCGCGGATCTCGGTCAGGGTGCCGACCCATTGCGCGGGATCGACGGCACAATCGTAGATGCGCCCGATCAGGGCGTTCAGGTCGTTCTCGTCCATGTGCCTCGCCGAGCGCCCCTTTTCGTCCGGCGCCATCGTCGGGCATGCCGGGCCGTGCTGTCAACGCCACACGGCCCCGATGCGCGAAACGCTACGTTTCGATATCGAATTGCAACGCCTTGACCTGACCGAACATTCCGGTGCCGCGCAACTTGTCGAGCACCGCCTCGGGCACCTGCTCGTCGACGTAGAGGAGCGCGATGGCCTCGCCCTTCTTTGCCGACCGGCCAAGGGTGAAATTGGCGATGTTCACGCCGTTCGCGCCCATCGTGTTGCCCAGCGTGCCGATGATGCCGGGCACGTCCTCGTTGGTGGTATAGACCATGTGGGCGCCGATTTCGGCGTCGATGTTGATGCCCTTGATCTGGATGAACCGCGGCTTGCCGTCGGAGAATACCGTGCCCGCGACGCTGCGCTCGCGCTTGGCCGTCACGACCGTGACCTTGATATAGCCCTCGAAACTGCCCTGCCGGTCCTGCCGGGTGGTCGAGATGTGGACGCCGCGCTCCTTGGCGATGACCGGCGCCGAGACCATGTTCACGTCGGGGTTCACCTTGCGCATGATGCCCGCGATGGTGGCACAGTTCAGCGCCTCGGCGTTCATCTCGGCCGCGCGCCCGTCGTAGAGGATGTTGATCGCGGTGATCGGCTCGTCCGTCATCTGGCCGACGAAATTGCCCAAGTGCCCGGCGAGGCCGATCCACGGGCCCATGACCTTGGCCTCCTCTGCCGAGATCGAGGGCATGTTGATGGCGTTGCTGACCGCGCCGGTGAGCAGGTAGTCCGACATCTGTTCGGCGACCTGAAGCGCCACGTTCTCCTGCGCCTCGGTGGTGGCGGCGCCCAGATGCGGCGTGACGACGACGTTGGGCAGGTTGAACAGCGGCGAATTGGTCGCCGGTTCCTCGGCGAAGACGTCGAAGGCAGCGCCCGCGACGTGGCCGGATGTCAGCGCCTCGGCCAATGCCGCCTCGTCCACGAGGCCGCCGCGCGCGCAGTTGACGATGCGCACGCCCCTTTTGGTCTTGGCGAGGGCCTCTTTCGACAGGATGTTGGCGGTCTGGTCGGTCTTGGGGACGTGCAACGTGATGAAATCGGCGCGGGCGAGCAGGTCGTCGAGGTCGACCTTTTCGCAGCCGATTTCCGTCGCGCGGTCGTCGGACAGGAAGGGATCGTAGGCGATCACCTTCATCCGCAGGCCCCGCGCACGGTCGATCACGATGCTGCCGATGTTGCCCGCGCCGATCACGCCCAGCGTCTTGCCGGTCAGTTCCACGCCCATGAAGCGCGACTTTTCCCATTTGCCCGCATGGGTCGAGGCGTTCGCCTCGGGGATCTGCCGCGCGACGGCCATCATCAGGCTGATGGCATGTTCGGCGGTGGTGATCGAATTGCCGAAGGGGGTGTTCATCACGATGATCCCCTTCTTCGACGCAGCCGGAATGTCGACGTTGTCGACGCCGATGCCCGCCCGCCCGATGACGCGCAGGTTGGTCGCGGCCTCGATCAGCTTTTCCGTGGCCTTGGTGGCCGAGCGGATCGCGAGGCCGTCGTAATTGCCGATGATCGCGGCCAGCGCCGCCTTGTCCTTGCCCAATGCGGGCTGGAAATCGACGTCGATACCGCGGTCTCGGAAAATCTGGACGGCGGCGTCGGACAGGGCGTCGGAGATGAGGACTTTGGGGGCCATGGGGCGCTCCATTTTCATGCGGGGAAAACGATGGGGTGGAACCCCATCCTACGGACATGGGGTAGGATGGGGTTTTACCCCATCGCCGCGATCTCGGCGTGGAACGCCCAGTCGAGCCAAGGCAGCATCGCCTCGATGTCGCTCGTCTCGACCGTCGCACCGCACCAGATCCGCAGTCCCGGCGGCGCGTCGCGATAGCCGCCGACGTCGAAGGCGGCGGCTTCCGACTCGAGCCGCTTGGCCATCGCCTTGGCAAAGGCCGCGCCGTCCGCAATGCGCGGATCGGTGAACTTCAGGCAGACCGACGTATTCGAGCGCGTCGCCGGATCGCTCGCAAGGTTCGCGATCCAGTCCCGGGCATCGCAGAAATCCCAGACCGCGCGCGCATTGGCATCGGCCCGCGCGTGCAACGCCGGCAATCCGCCGATGCTCTCGCCCCATTTCAGCGCGACGAGGTAATCCTCGACCGCCAGCATCGACGGCGTGTTGATCGTCTCGTCGCGAAAGATGCCCTCGATCAGCTTGCCCTTCGAGGTCAGGCGAAAGATCTTCGGCAGCGGCCAGGCGGGGACGTAGGTTTCCAGCCGTTCGACGGCGCGGGGCGACAGGATCAGCATCCCGTGCGCCCCCTCGCCGCCCATCACCTTTTGCCAGGAGAACGTCGTCACATCGAGCTTGTCCCAGGGCAGCGGCTGCGCGAAGGCGGCGCTCGTCGCATCGCACAGCGTGAGGCCCGCGCGGTCGCGCCGGGATCATGTCGCCATGCGGCAGCCGCACGCCCGAGGTGGTGCCGTTCCAGGTGAAACAGACGTCCCGTTCGTAGTCGAGCGTCGCCATATCGACGATCTCGCCATAGGCGGCCTCGTGGACGCGGGCGTCGAGCTTCAATTGTTTGACCGCGTCCGTGACCCAGCCCGAACCGAAACTCTCCCAGGCGACCATCTCGACGGGCCGCGCGCCCAGCATCGTCCACATCGCCATCTCGAAGGCGCCGGTATCGGACGCGGGCACGATGCCGATGCGCCAGTCGTCCGGCACGCCAAGAAGTGCGCGGGTCCGGTCGATGGCCTCGGCGAGTTTCGCCTTGCCCACGGACGCGCGATGCGAGCGGCCGAGGGGCGCGTCGGAAAGGTCCGTTAATCTGTATGTCGGGGGTTTCGCGCAGGGGCCGGAAGAGAAGGTCGGCCGCACAGGCAAGTTTTCCGGCCGGGGGGCCAGGGAAGTCGTGGTCGTCATGGTATCCTCACAGATATTCGCCCTTCGTTGGGGAAGGGTGTCCCACCGCGATGCCTAGCGGGGATGGGCGGGGCCCGCAACCGGCAATGTGACGCGGTTTTGCGACATCTTGTGCTGCGCCGGTGGGTGACGCATCACCGGGCCAGTGTCCGGAGGAACCGCATGACAGATGCACCCCATGTCGCCACCCTGATCGCCCGCCCCGGTGGACTGTCGCCCGATCTGGCGCAGTCGCTGCGCGG
This sequence comes from uncultured Alphaproteobacteria bacterium, assembly GCA_963789535.1. Lineage (GTDB taxonomy): Bacteria > Pseudomonadota > Alphaproteobacteria > Rhodobacterales > Rhodobacteraceae > CAVXHQ01. The sequence continues at coordinate 598,232 of CAWBKU010000005.1, forward strand.
CGCCTGGGGCGGGACGCCGCTGCACTGGCTGTCGGGCGGCGAGGCGGCGGAGTTCCGGATGATGTCGGTGCCGGAGAACGCCGCGCAGGTCCGGGCGGACCTTCTGGCGCAGGGCGTGGATCTGGTGGTGCAGGCCGCGGCGGGGCGGCGCAAGGCGATGCTGCTGGCGGATATGGACAGCACGATGATCGAACAGGAGTGCATCGACGAACTCGCCGACGAGGCGGGCGTCGGCGCGCGTGTCGCCGCGATTACCGCGCGGGCGATGAATGGCGAGCTGGATTTCGAGGCGGCGCTGCGCGAGCGGGTCGGGCTGCTTGCGGGGCTGGATGCAGGTGTCATCGGCAGGGTGCTGGCCGAACGGATCACGCTCATGCCGGGCGGGCCGGTGCTGCTGGCGACGATGAAGGCGCGGGGCGCGTATGCGGCGCTGGTCTCGGGCGGGTTTACCGCGTTCACCGGCGCCATCGCGGCGCGGCTGGGGTTCGATGAACACCGGGCGAATGTGCTCGAGGTGGCGGAGGGCAGGCTCACGGGTCGGGTGGTGCCGCCGATCCTCGGGAGGGCGGCAAAGGTGGCGGCGCTCGAGGAGATTTGCGCGCGGATCGGGATCGGCGCGGAACAGGTCATCGCCGTGGGCGACGGGGCGAACGATCTCGGCATGCTGGGAAGGGCGGGCACTGGCGTGGCGCTGCACGCCAAACCGGCGGTGCAGGCGCAGGCGCGGGTGTGCATCGACAACGGCGATCTGACGGCGTTGCTGTTCGTTCAGGGATACCGGCGGGAGGAATTCGCGGCGGTGCCGGGCTGAAGCCCGGCCTACCGGTACCGCACTGGAGTTCTGGAAAGATGGGCCGAATCGTCCATCCTACAGGACCGCTTCGATCCGGCCCGTCACGATGCCGCGCCAGTTCTTCTGTTCGGGGCGCATCCAGGCATCGAGCGCGGGATGACCGTCCGGGATCACGCCCAGCTTGTGCAGGATCGACGCGATCGCAGGCTCTTTCGCGCGGCCCGCGCCGTCGACGATCTTCAGCGCGACGCCAAGGCCGAGGTCCGGCAGGATCGCGATGTAGAACCCGTCCGCCCCGCCCTTGAGCGCCGCGCGGCCGCCGCAGGCGCGCATCAGGTTGGTCGAGCCGCGATGCTCGCCCGCGACGAGTTCGGGATGGGCCATCATCGCATCGCGCAACCGCACCATGGCGCTTTGCCGCGCGCCCGCACCCTCGCGCGCGGTGGCGAAGGCGGCCATGGCAGTGGCTATTCCGCGCAGCGAGGCGGCGTGATTGGGGGCAGAACAGCCGTCGATGCCATAGCCGGGGCTGCTCTCGCCCGTCGTTTCCTCCTGGGCTGCGAGGATGGCGCGCTGCACCGGATGGTCGATGTCGAGGTACTCGGGACCGCCGCCAAGATGGGTATTCAGTGTCAGGAAACCGCAATGCTTGCCCGAACACTGGTTGTGATACTGGCTCGGTGCCTCGTTCGCGCGGATCATCCCGTCCCGCGTCTCGCGCGCCAGTGGGGCGTGCGCGCCACAGCGCAGTGCGTCGTCGCCAAGGCCGAGGTCGGCAAGCCAGGCCTGCACCCGGTCGGTATGCTGCGGCGCGCCGTCATGGCTGGCGCAGGCAAGCGCGAGTTGGTCGCTGCGCAGACCATGCGAATTTGCCGCCCCGCTCTCGACCAGCGGAAGGGCCTGAAGGATCTTGGAGGAAGATCGCGGATAGGTGATCGTGTCTGGATTGCCCCAGGCGTGGCGGACCGCGCCTTTGGCATCGCAGACGACGGCATGGCCCAGATGCTCGCACTCGATGAGGGATCCGCGGCGGATCTGGACAAGGGGGACGGCTTGGGTCAACGGGCTGCTCCTCGTGGGCGTATCCTGCGGCGACGCTGGGCGGAAATCCGCGCGCCCGCTCTGGGTATCGTGATCGGCGGGATGTGGATCGGGGGTTTTCCCGCAGGCTTGTTTCTTGGTAGGGATACCGCTATCGCGTCGTGCCTGTCACGACCAGCCCGAAGGTGTCCGCACCGGCGCCGTCCGGGCGGGTGAAAGACAAGAGACTGGGGCAAGGACAGTTTGGAGTTCTGAGGATGATGACACGAAATTCCACCCGGCTGACGATTGCCCTGATGCTCGGTATCGCCGCCCCCGTCGCGGTCAAGGCGCAGGAAGAGACGACGAATCGCGTCGGCGCCACGACCGACTGGTCGGTGTTCGAGGAAACCGATCCGCGCGAGTGCTTTGCGGTTTCCGCGCCGAAGGAACAGGTGAACACCCGTGACGGCGCGGTCGTGGCCGTGAGCCGGGGCGAGGCGCTGCTCTTCGTGTTCTACCGTCCGGGCGAAGGCGTGAACGGTCAGGTCACGTTCACCGGCGGCTATCCCTTTGCCCCCAACTCGCCGGTGTCGGTCGATATCGGCGGCACGCAATACCAGATGTTCACCGAAGGCGAATGGGCCTGGCCGGCCACGCCCGAGGACGATGCCCGGATCGTCGCCGCCATGCGTGCAGGCGCTGCGGCCACTCTGATCGGCGTCTCGGGGCGTGGAACCCAGACCAGCGACACGTTTTCGCTGCTGGGATTCACCGCTTCGGTCGAAGAGGCGCAGCGCCGCTGCGCGGGCTGAGACCCGCCCCTTGCCGATGACATTCGGAGAGGCGGGCCATCGGTCCGCCTCTTTGCCGTTCAACCCCCGCCCGGAGGGCGATACATGACCGATGATGCCATCGCCGCTCCCGTGACGCAGGACGTGCTGACCGTTCCGCGCAAGGTGCCCGGCGGCTTGCCGAATCTCGTCGGCATGACGCGCGACGCGATGCGGTCTGCGCTGATCGCGGCGGGAACGCCGGAAAAGCAGGCGAGGATGCGGGTCAACCAGCTTTGGCAATGGATCTATCATTGGGGCGTCCGCGATTTCGCAACGATGACCAATCTGTCCAAGGACTTTCGCGCCCTGCTGGCCGAGCGGTTCGTCATCGCCCTGCCAGAGGTCGTGACCCGTCAGGTGAGCGACGACGGCACCCGCAAATACCTCGTCCGTATCGCGGGCGGCCACGAGGTCGAGGTGGTCTATATCCCCGAGGAGGATCGCGGCACGCTTTGTGTCTCCTCGCAGGTCGGCTGCACGCTGACTTGCACGTTCTGCCACACCGGCACCCAGAAACTGGTGCGCAACCTGACCGCCGCCGAAATCGTCGGGCAGGTGATGCTGGCGCGCGACGATCTGGACGAATGGCCGGCCCCGGGGCAGGGGACGGGCGAGAACGGGCCGCGGCTCGTCTCCAACATCGTGCTGATGGGCATGGGCGAGCCGCTCTATAACTTCGAGAACGTGCGCGACGCGATGAAGATCGCGATGGACGGCGAGGGGATGGCCCTGTCGCGGCGGCGGATCACGTTGTCGACCTCGGGCGTCGTGCCCGAGATCGCGCGGACGGCGACCGAGATCGGCTGCCAGCTCGCCATCTCGTTCCACGCCACGACGGACGCCGTGCGCGACGTGCTGGTGCCGATCAACAAGAAGTGGCCGCTGGCCGATCTGCTGACGGCGCTGCGCGACTATCCCAAGGCGAGCAATTCCGAGCGGATCACCTTCGAATACGTGATGCTCGACGGGGTGAACGATGGCGACGAGGACGCGCGTCGCCTGATCGCCCTCATCAGGGGGATCCCCGCCAAGATCAACCTGATCCCGTTCAACGAATGGCCGGGCGCGCCCTACCGGCGCAGTCCCTGGCCGCGGATCAAGGCGTTCGCGGACATCCTGTACAAGGCCGGCTATGCCTCGCCGATCCGCAGGCCGCGGGGCGAGGATATCATGGCCGCTTGCGGTCAGTTGAAATCCGCGACAGAGCGTGCCCGCAAGAGCCGGGCGCAGATCGCGGCGGATGTGACGGCAGAAACCGGGCTGGAGGGCTGAGATGCGGATCGCGCTGAACAAGATCGACTTCGAGATCGAGGCGGTCACGGCCGCCGAACGCGAGGGCATCCTGCGCGACGCGAGCATCGCGCCGGCCGTCTGGCGCGAGGTGTTCCGCTGGGACCACGCAAAGGCGGCGGGCGAGGTGGTGACGAAGGGGGTCACGGCGAAAGGCCAGTTGATCCTGCCCAACGGGGTGCTGTTCTACGTCGCCAAGGCCGACGGATCGAAGGCCGAGGGTCCGAGCCGCGCGATGAGCAAGCGCGTCCTCGAGGCGCTGGGCGCGAAATCGGCGATCGACATCCTGCGGGCCCTCGCCTCTGTCGTGCAGATCCCGCAGATCAAGGTGCCGCGCGACCCTTACAAACCGGTCGAGGGCGACGTGTCCTATGCGCTGCGGATGTATACCGAATACGCGCTGCTGCGCCTGCGCAACGCGGGCCGCAACCTGTCGTTCGTCGTGGCCCTGCCGGGGCAGTGCATCTTTCACCACGAGATCACGGCCAAGGGCGACGGCTATGACACGCTGGTGGCGGACAGGCCGGAACTGGCGACGATCCAGCCGCGGTTCATCCTCGCGCCGACCTCGGACGCCAACCGCAACATGCGGGCGCTGGCGCTGTCGGCCTGGCTGAACGAGACGCAGAAGGTGATCGCGGCGAAGACGGCGGACGGCGCCAAGCTCGACGACCGGGCACTGGAGAGCGCGTTCGGGCGGATGCTGGCGGAGTTCAAGGTGCTGACGAAGGGTGCCAGACCGGCTGCCACGGCAGCGCGCGCCTGACGCCTGGCGGGAACGGATCGGCTGGCGCGCGGTTGCCCTCTCGACGAAGGAGGAGCGACGCCATGAGCAAGGATTTCACCCACGGAGCCCGCGTCGAATGGAACTGGGGCAGCGGCACCGGGACCGGCAAGATCGCGAAGAAATACACCGAGAAGGTAACGCGCACGATCGACGGCACCGAGGTGACGCGCGAGGCCAGCGCGGACGAACCCGCCTATTACATCGAACAGGACGACGGCGGCGCGGTCCTCAAGAGCGCGTCGGAACTGTCGAAGGCGTAGAACATCGCCCGAAGACGAATTCTGTAACAGAATTCGACGTCGATTTCTTCGATAGAAATCGTTTGCGGGCGATCACCGCAACAGGGCGCGCGCCTGATCCGGTGACAGCGCCTCGGGTCGCTCGCACGTCGTCGAGACGTCGATATACCGCCGCTCTGCCCCCGCCCGCAGAATCGAGGTCATCACGTCGACCGTATGCACCGCCACGTCGATGTTGCACCGATGCGCGCGCCCCTCGTCGATGGCCGTCACCATGTCGGCCAGCCCCGCGCCGCGATAGTTCGCGCGCCGGCCGCTCGCGGCGTTCCTGTCGTCCTGATTGTCGACGCCGAACGGATGGTCGCGACCGGGCAATGCCTCCGCCTCGCCGCCCTCGTCGGTCGCCATGACCGGGCCGCCGAAGAAGTTCGGGTCGGGCACGTAGAGCGAGCCCCTGGTGCCGTAGAGGTCCATTTCGTGATGCCGGTGTTTCCAAACGTCCCAGCTCTTGCTCAGGGTGATCGTGGCGCCGTTGTGGAACTCGAGCAGGGCGTGGATGTTCGTGGGCGTGTTCACCGGGATCACTTCGCCGGTGCGGACGCCATTGGCGATGGTGCGTGTGTCGAAACTGGTGCTGGCCAGCGCCGCCACCGTCTTTACCGGGCCGATGAGCTGCACCAGGTTCGTGAGGTAATAGGGGCCCATGTCGAGGACCGGCCCTGCGCCCGGCTGATAGAAGAAATCGGGGTTCGGATGCCACCCCTCCATGCCGTGGCCCATGAAATGGCAGGTGCCCGCGACGATCCGGCCCACCGTGCCTTCGTCGATGGCCGCGCGGGCAAGCTGGTGCGCGCCGCCGAGGAAGGTGTCCGGGGCGGACCCGACGCGCAGGTTCTTCTTCTCCGCGAGGTCGCGCAGCATCTCGCCCTCCTCGAGGGTCAGGACCAGCGGCTTTTCCGAATAGGCGTGCTTGCCGGCCTCGAGGATCCGGCGCGTCACCTCGAAATGCACGGCGGGGATCGTCAGGTTGACGATGACGTCGATGTCGGCGGCGGCGAGCATCTGGTCGACGCTCAGGGCGCGCACGCCGTATTCGCCGGCGCGCCGCTCTGCCGCGCCGGCGTCGATATCCGCCACCGCCCGCATGTCGAGCGTGCGGAACAGCGGTGCCAGGTCGAGGTAGGTGGTCGAGATATTGCCGCATCCGATGATGCCGACGCCGAGCTGTGTCATGGGTGTGTTCCTCAGAAGGTCTGGATCGTGGCGAGCGAGCGTGCGGCAAAGCGCGCATCGTCGCTGGGGTTGTCGTGTTCGGCCACGAAGTGCGTGCATCCGGCGGCGCGCAGGGCGGGAACGATGGCGGCCCAGTCCTGCGTTCCATGGCCCGCGTCCGCCCAGCCGTCCTCGTCCAGCGCCTCGCCCGCCGGGGCCACGTCCTTGACGTGGGCGGCGGTGATGCGGCCTGCGTATTTGCGGATCGTCGTCACCGGATCGAGGCCCGCGCGGACGACCCAGCCGAGGTCGAGTTCGAGGGCTAGGTCGTCCGAGGCCGCGAGGATCAGGTCCATCGGATGATCCTCGCCGCCCAGATCCGCGAATTCGAAATCATGGTTGTGCCAGCCGACGGTCAGGCCCGCGTCGCGCAGGGGTTTCGTCCTTTCCGCGAAGGCCTTGCCGAAGGTCGCCCAGCCCGTCGCGTCGGTCGGGCGGTTCTCGGCGGGCAGATAGGGGCCGATCGCCTTGGTGATGCCGAGCATCCGGCAGATGTCGATGGCACGCGCGGGCGCGTCCATCATCAGGTCGAGGCCGATGTGCGAGGACGGCATCGACAGGCCGTTGTCGAGCAGACCGGCACGCAGGGGATCGAGGTGGGCGAAGAGGCCGCCATAGCCCTCGACGGCGGTATAGCCCGTGTCGGCGAGCATCTTCAGCGTCTCGGCGAGCGGACCGGCGTTGCGCGAGCAATAGAGTTGGTAGGCGATGGTGGTCATGGCGGGCCCTTTCGGATCAGTGCGTGGCGCCGTGCAGATGGCGCAGGGTAAAGGTCGGCGAGGCGCCCGCCGTCGCGGGGGTGAAGGTCAGGCGCGCGGTGTGGCCGGGGCCGAGGTGGACGGCGTTGTCGGACCAGCGGCCCGGTACGCTCGCCTCTGCGGTGACGAAGAACGCCATCGCCTGTGCGGTGACGGCGAGGGTGAAGGCGCCGCCCGCCTCGGTCACGTCATGGGCGAGGGAGGGATCGGGCAGGGCGTAGGTCTTCCAAGGGCGAGGGGCAAAGATGTCGCCGCCCTTCGTGGTCTCGCCATTCGCGGTGGCGGTCCAGCCGAAGGTGAGGACACCGTCGCCCAGATCGGCGGGGTCGATGGTCAGCAGGGTCGCGGCCTCGCCGGTGACGGTGGCGCGGCCCGTGCCGATCTCGGTCGCGGTGCCGTCGAGCGCGCAGGCATAGGCGGTGACGGTCATCTCGGCGGGATTGCGCGTATCGTTGACCGCGTTCAGCACGATCCGCCCGTCCCGCATCGTCGCCAGCACCGTCGCGGGCGCAAAGAAATGTCGCGCCAGATGGTGCAGCACCTTCCAGCCGCCGCCATGGTCGAGCGAGGCCCAGGAACAGACCGGCCAGGTGTCGTTCAATTGCCAGTAGAGCGCACCCATGCAATGCGGCCGCAGCCCGCGCCAATGCGCCACGGCGGTCTTGATCGCCTCGGCCTGCTGGACCTGGCTCAGCCAGACGAAATCCTCGAAGCTGTGCGGCCAGCGGTAATAGCGGAACATGGTTTCCGCGATCCGGGCGTTGCCGCCGTCGTTCTTCTGATGGCTCTCCAGAACCGGCGCGGCGATGTTCCAGTCGGCGGGGTCGGCGAATTTGGCAATCACCTCCATCGACGGATAACTCTGGAACCCGAACTCGGAACAGAACCGGGGCGCCACGTCGCGGTAGTGGTCGAAGTCGCGGCCTTCGTGCCAGACCGACCAGAAGTGCATGTCGCCCGAGCCGTCGTCGTGCCAGGCATCGCCGAATTTCAGCGGGCCGGGCGAGGGCGAGGACGGCCACCAGATCGCGGTCGGGTCGGTCTCGCGCAGGGCGTCCTCGATGGTGCGGTTCAGGCGGTCGTACATAACGAGGTAGGTGTCGCGGTTGTCCCGCGTCTCGGGATACCAGCCGAGTGCGCCGATCAGCTCGTTGTCGCCGCACCAGAGCGCGATACTCGCGTGATGGTGCATCCGCGCGACGTTTTCGCGGACCTCCTCGCGGACGTTGTCGAGGTAGGCCGCATCGGCGGGATAGATGTTGCAGGCGAACATGAAGTCCTGCCAGACCATCAGTCCCATTTCGTCGCAGAGGTCGTAGAACCACGTCGGCTCATAGCGCCCGCCGCCCCAGATGCGGATCATGTTCATGTTGGCGTCGATGGCCGATTGCAGCAGGTCGCGGGTCTTGCGCGGGTGATCCGCCCGGGCAGCGCGTCGGCGGGGATCCAGTTGGCGCCGCGCATGAAGGTGGGGTGGCCGTTGACGTGCAGTGCGAACCCCATGCCCGCGGCGTCGTGCCCGTTCACCAGATCGACGCGGCGCAGGCCGATGCGTCGGGTTTCGGTGGCCGCGCCGCAGGTGACGGTCAGGTCGTGCAGGGTCTGCGGCCCGTCGCCCGCGGGATACCACAGCGCCGGATTGTCGATGTCGAAGGTGGCCGTCACGGCGCCGCCCTCGACCTCGCCGCTCGCGGTCTGCCCGGCAAAGGTGACGGCGATGGCCTGACCCTCGGCGTGGGTGAGATGGGCGGTGACGGTAAGGGTAACGGTCTTGTCGTCATGTTCCTGCGCGATCGCCAGCCGGTCGATCCGGGGGGCGCTGCGTGGGGCGAGATGAATGTCGCCCAGCACGCCGAAAGGGGCCAGCGCGATGTTCCAGTCCCAGCCGAAATCGCAGGCGGGCTTGCGGATCAGGTTGCCGTTCGGGATCGGGCAGTTCTTCGACTGCGGGACGTGAAAGGGCTGCGCGTCCTGCATCGCCTGCGTCGCCTTCGTGACGGCGGGAAAATGGATCGCGATCTCGTTCTCGCCGACCTGCGCGGCTGTGCCCGCGTTCGGCCCGCCAGGTGCGGAAGGCGTTGTCGGCGCGCAGGATCTCGTGGCCGTTCAGGCGCACGGTCGCGAGTGTGTCGAGGCCGTCGACCACCAGAGTCCACGTCCGTGTCGTCCAGCATCACACTGCGCGTCAGCGTCCAGTCGCGGTCGCAGATCCAGCGCAGATCGTATTCGTTGCGGCCGAAATAGGGGTCGGGGATGAGGCCCACGCGATGCAGCGCGGTGATCGCATCGCCCGGCAGGTCCATGTCGCAGGAATAGCCGCCGGTCTCGTCGGTCAGACGCCAGCGGCCCGTCACGTCGGTCTGGGTCATAGGCGCATTTCGCTCTTGCTGTCGAACAGCGAGGCACGCGCCGGGTCGATGCCGATCGGCAGCACGTCGCCACGCCTGACCCGCGCCTGACCGTCCATGCGGATGCGCAGCACCTCGCCGCCCATATCGGCATAGACGAGGGTGTCCGAGCCCATCGGCTCGACCAGATCGACCGTCGCCTGCGTCCGCACGGGGGCGGTTTCGGCAAGCTGGCCGGTCAGGACATGCTCGGGCCTTATGCCGATGGTGGCGGGCCGGTCGGCCACCTGCGGTGCGCCGAAGGCATAGCCCGCCATCGGCAGCGACAGGCCGTCGCGCACGAAGGCACCCTTTTCCAGATGCCCGTCGAGGAAGTTCATCGACGGGCTGCCGATGAAATCGGCGACATAGCGGTTCTGCGGCTGGTTGTAGATCTCGTCGGGCGTGCCCAACTGCATGATCCTGCCGTCCTTCATGATCGCGATCCGGTCGGCGAGCGTCATCGCCTCGACCTGATCGTGGGTCACGTAGATCATCGTATTCTCGAGCTGGTTGTGCAGCCGCTTCAGCTCGACCCGAAGGTCGGCGCGCAGTTTCGCGTCGAGGTTCGACAGCGGCTCGTCGAAGAGGAACACATCCACGTCGCGCACCAGCGCCCGGCCGATGGCGACCCGCTGGCGCTGGCCGCCCGACAGGGCGCCGGGCTTGCGCTTCATCAGCGGCCCGATCTGCAACACGTCCGCCGCGCGCGCGATCCGTCTGGCGATCTCGGCCTTGGGGACACGGGCGTTCTTCAACCCGAACGACAGGTTCCCCTCGACGGTCATCTGCGGATAGAGCGCGTAGGACTGGAATACCATGCCGATGCCGCGCTTGGACGGCTCTTCCCACGTCACGTTCACGCCCTTGATGAAGATTTGCCCGTCCGTCGGTTCGAGCAGCCCGGCGATGCAGTTCAGCAGCGTCGACTTGCCGCAACCGGACGAACCGAGCAGGACGAGGAATTCGCCCTGCGCGATGTCGAGGTTGAGGTCTTGCAGAACCTTGACGGCGCCGAAGTTCAGGTCGAGCGACTTGATCTGGACGGAGGGGTTTTCGATTGTCATGTCAGGCTCCGGGCAGGGCGATTGTGGATGTGTCGGCGCGATACTGCACCCCCGGCGGCGTGCAGTCTCGCGCCGCGTTCGCGGGGATTGGCACCCCCGGCGCCGTGCAGATGCCCGGCGCGTTCGCCATTTGAAACGCGCCACCGGCGCCTTTCATTTCGCTGCGCGAAAACATGGCTCACCCCTTCACCGCCCCGGCGGCGATGCCGCGGACAAAGAGTTTGCCAGAGGCAAAGTAGACGGCGAGGGGAACGAGGCCGGTCAGAAGCGTCGCGGCCATGTTGACGTTGTATTCCTTCACCCCCTGCACGGAGTTGACGATGTTGTTGAGCTGCACCGTCATCGGATAGCTGTCGGCGCGGGTGAACACGACGCCGAACAGGAAATCGTTCCAGATGCCCGTGACCTGAAGGATGATCGCCACGACGAGGATCGGCAGCGACATCGGCAGCATGATCCGGAACAGGATGCCCCAGAACCCGGCACCGTCGACGCGCGCCGCCTTGAACAATTCGTCCGGGATCGAGGCGAAGTAGTTGCGGAAGAGCAGCGTCAGGATCGGCATGCCGAAGATCGAATGTACGATCACGAGACCGGAGAGCGAGCCGAAGAGCTGCACCCGGCCCGTGCCGGTGCAGTCCGACAGCGGCCCGAGGGTCCAGCACACGCCCTGCCGGATCCAGGTCAGCGGCGTCAGGTCCGACAGGAACTGCCCGCTTTCGCGGAGCATGATGACGATGGGATAGAGCATCACCTGATAGGGGATGAACGCGCCTAGGATCAGGATCGCAAAGAACGTCTCGGAGCCACGGAACTTCCATTTCGAGAGGGCATAGCCCGACACCAGCGCGATCGAGATCGAGAGCAGGACCGAGGGGATCAGGATCGACACCGAGTTCCAGAACCCTCGGCTCAGGCCGTCGCAGTTGACGCCGGTGCAGGCCTCTTGCCACGCCTTGACCCAGGGCGCGGTGGTAATCTCGAGCGGCGGGGCGAACACGTTGCCCATGCGGATTTCGGGCATCCCCTTGAGCGAGGTGACGACCATCACGTAGAGCGGCAGCAGGTAATAGAGCGCCACGACGATCAGCGTGCCGTAGATGATGATGTTGGCGCGGCTGAACGCGCGGCGGGGCCGGGCGCCGCGCGGGCCCGTCATCGCGCCGGGGCGTGCGACCGGATCCGTCGCGGCGATGGCGGCGAGTTCCGACGGATTACCCACGCTTGCGTCCTCCGAATTCGAGATAGGCCCAGGGGATCAGGATGATCGCCACGGTGAGCAGCATCATCGACGAGGCGGCGAACCCCTGCCCGAGGTTCTGGCCGCCGAACATCGAGGTCATCACATACATCGCGGGCACCTGGCTGCTGATGCCGGGCCCGCCCGCGGTTTGCGCGACGACGAGGTCGTAGAGCTTGATGATGCCCGACCCGATCAGGACCAGCGTGGTCACGAACACGGGCCGCATCATCGGGATGACGATCCGCAGATAGGTCTTGACGGTGCCGATGCCGTCGACGCGCGCCGCCTTCCAGATATCCTCGTCGATGCCGCGCAGACCGGCCAGCATGATGCACATGATGAGGCCGGTGCCCTGCCAGAACCCTGCGATCAGCAGGCCGAACATGACGATATCGGGGTTGTTCAGCGGATCGAAGGCGAACGAGGTCCAGCCCATGTCGCGCACCACCTGCTGCACGCCGTAATTCGGGTTCAGGATCCATTGCCAGACGAGGCCGGTGACGATGAACGACAGCGCGAAGGGAAAGAGGAAGATCGAGCGGAACGTGTTCTCGAACCGGATCTTGCGATCGAGCAAGGCAGCGAGGCAGAACCCGATGATGAGCGTCCCGACGATGGAGCCGATACCGAATATGGCAAGGTTCTCGATCGAGATCAGCCACTTGCGTGAGGTCCACAGGCGCTCGTACTGTTCCAGTCCGACGAAGTTCAGGCGCGGCAGGAGCCCTGAATCGGTGAACGAATAGACGACCGTCCAGATCGTGCCGCCCATGAAGACCACGAGCGCGGTCAGGATCATCGGCAGCGTCGCGATCTTGGCGGTGAGGTTGCGGAACAGGCGCGATGGTCGCTTGGCGCCGATGCCCGTGGCTTTCGTCGTGCTCATGTCCGCCCCCCTCTCTCCGTCCTCTCGGGGGACGGCAATGAGGCGGCGGGCCCCGCGAAAGGGCCCGCCGCCGGTGTCGTGTCCGATCAGTCGGCGTCGGCGATGATGTCGGCGTAGCGCTGCTGCACGTCGGCCGCCTCCATCGAGGGCGTGTTCCAGAACTCGGTCATCAGGTCGTTGAGCTGCGTCACCGTGTCCGGCGAGAGCAGTTGCGTGCCCGACGGAACCAGCGCGCCGGCCGCGAGCAGGTCGAGACCCTTCTGGGTGCACTCGTTCACGCTCGTGAGGTCGACGTCGCCGCGGACCGGCAGAGAGCCCTTGGCCGAGTTGAACGAGACCTGAACGGCGGGCGAGAGCAGGAGCGCTGCCAGTTCTCGCTGCGCGGCCTCGATCTCGGGGTCGCCGGTGACGGGAAAGAAGAATGCGTCGCCGCCGGTGTCGAGCAGTGCGACCTCGCCCAGGCCCGGCAGGCAGGAATAGTCGGTGCCCGCCACTTCGCCGGCCAGCGCGAATTCGCCCTGTGCCCAGTCGCCCATGATCTGCGCGCCTGCCGTGTCGGCGATGACCGCCGCCGTCGCCTGGTTCCAGTCCTGGACGTCGAGTCCGTCGGCCAGGGACCGCGCTTCGCCGAATGCCTCGAAGACGCGGGTGTACTCCGGGCCCATGACGACCTCGGCATTCTTGTCCTGGTTCACGGCGAGCCATGCCTCCTGCCCGGCAAGGGCCAGCGACATGACGCCGAAGGCGCCGTTCTGCTGCCAGGACTGGCCCCCCATGGCGAGGGGGACGATGCCGGCCTCGCGCAGCGCGGGCGCCGAGGCCATGAACTCTTCCCAGTTGGTCGGCACGTCGAGGCCCGCATTCTCGTATGCCGCATTCGACAGCCACATCCACTGCCATGAATGGATGTTCACCGGCACGCAGAACACGCGGCCATCGTAGGTGCAGCTGTCGAGGAGCGAGGACGGGTTGATGATGTCGCCCCAGCCCTCGGCCTCGGCGACGTCGGTGATGTCGAGGATCAGACCGGCTTCGACCAGTTCCTCGGCCTGACGGCCATGGTTGAACTGGAACGCGGCGGGCGGATCGCCCCCGAGGATGCGGCTGACCATGATCGGACGGGCGGTATCGCCGCCACCCGCGATCGCACCGTCGAGCCAGGTGTTGCCCGTCGCGTTCCAGGCGTCGGCGAACTGGGACACCGCAGCGGCCTCGCCGCCGGACGTCCACCAGTGCATCACCTCGAGTTCGACGGCATTGGCGGCAGTTGCCGCGACGATGGCTCCCACCGCCATGGCCGGCGCCGCAAGCAGCTTTTTGGTCAGCTTCACGATTCTGTCCTCCCTGGTTCTAAATCGTTACAGAAAATTCTATATCGTTTTAGAAAGTGCTGGCAAGTCATTAAATTTTGTCGCTATGCTCGTTGGTGAAACAATCGTTCGGCCGTGTTTCTGCGGTGCGGCAATGGAGAATCGGAACGTGGCCGAGAATATCGCCGCGGGGCGCGGCGGCAAGACGGCGCCACCGACGCTCAAGACGATCGCGGCCCTTGCGGGTCTGGCCGTGCCGACCGTCAGCCGGGCGCTGAGCGATGCCCCCGACATCGGCGCCCGCACCAAGGAGAAGGTGCGCCGCATCGCGGCAGAGATCGGCTATGTCCCGAACCGCGCGGGCCTGCGGCTGCGAACCGGGCGGACCAACGTGATCGCGCTCGTGCTGCCGACCGACAACGACATTATGAACCACGCCGCCAAGATGATCTCCGCGATCGCGGGGGGGCTTCGGGGCACGCGCTTCAATCTCAACGTCACGCCGTTCTTTCCCGACGAGGACGCGCTGAAGCCGGTGCGCCATATCGTCGAGACCGGGGCGGCGGATGCGATGATCCTGAACCGGATCCTGCCACAGGATCCGCGTGTCGCCTATCTGCTGGGGCGCGGATTTCCCTTCGTCACCCACGGTCGCACCGAGTGGACCGACCGGCACGCATGGTTCGACTTCGACAATACCGCCTATGGCCGCGAGGCGATGCGGGCGCTGGTGGTGCGGGGCCGGCGCAACGTCCTGATGATCGCGCCGCCGATGGCGCAGGCCTATGCGCAGCACATGACCCAAGGGGCGCTGGCCGAAACGCCGCCCGACGTGCGGCTGCGGTTTTCGGGCGACGTCACCTCCGAATCGCCACGCGACGTGATGCTCGACGGGATCGGCCGCCTCTTGCGGGCGGATCCGGGCATCGACGGGATTATCTGCGGCTCGCCCACGACGGTTATGGTCGCGGTTGCCGCGGCCGAGGGGCTGGGGCGCGTGGTGGGCCGGGACATCGACTTCGTCGGCAAGGAGACGGTCCCCTTCCTCGCGCACTATCGACCGCAGATCATCGCCTTTCCCGAGGACGTCGGCCGCGCCGGCGACTTCATGGCGCGCGCGGCGATGCAGGCCATCGCCGATCCTGGGGCGCCGCCGATGCAGGGCATGGAGGTGCCGACGGCGCCGGTCCCATAGCATGCCGGTCCTCTAGCGCCCCGGTATCGCCGCCCGCCGCTCGCCCTTGCCGGCCCAGGTGTCGATCGCCCCGATCGCCTCTTCCGCCGTTTCGACGAAGCGGAACAACTCCAGATCCGCCTCCGAGATCGTGCCCGCTTCGGCCAGCGCGTCCCAGTTGATGATCCTTTCCCAGAACGCCCGCCCGAAGAGGAGGAACGGCACCCGCGCCATGCGCCCGGTCTGGATCAGGGTCAGCGCCTCGAAGGTCTCGTCCAGGGTGCCGAAACCGCCCGGAAACACGCAGACCGCGCGGGCGCGCATCAGGAAGTGCATCTTGCGGATCGCAAAGTAGTGAAAGTTGAAACAGAGTTCCGGCGTCACGTAGGGGTTCGGCGCCTGCTCGTGCGGCAGGACGATATTGAGGCCGATGGAGCGTCCCCCCGCCTCCATCGCGCCGCGGTTTCCCGCCTCCATGACGCCCGGTCCGCCGCCGGTGACGATCACGTCGTCATGTCCGCCAGCCTGCATCGAGCGGGCGGTGATCATCGCCGCAAAGCGCCGCGCCTCTTCGTAGAAGACCGACAGGTCGGCAAGGGTCTGCGTCCGCGCCTCCGCCTTTTTGGCGGCCTCCGGGATGCGGGCGCCGCCGAACAGCACGATGGTCGAGGCGATGCCCTCTTCGTCGAGGGCCATCTGGGGCTTCAGCAGCTCGAGTTGCAGGCGCACCGGGCGCAGTTCCTCGCGACAGAGGAAATCGTGGTCGGCAAAGGCGAGCCGGTAGGTCGGCGACCGGGTCTGCGGGGTGTCGGGCACCTCCTGCGCGCTCTCGCGGTCCTCTTGACTGTCGCGAAACGGGTGGTGGCGGTTGTGGTCGTTCATGGGCGCGTCCTTGGCTGATGCGCCCTAGATGGCAGGCCGGGGCCGCGCTGTCCAACCTCGGCTGCCGTGCGGCCGGGGATCCGTCTCCGGATCCCCGGTGCGGGCCTCAGCTCGACGGCAACCAGACCGCGCAACCGCGGTAGGCATCCGTCAGGCCGAAATCAGCGCCGTTGAGGATCAGGTGCCAGGTCGGCGCATAGCCCTGCGCCTGCGCGCGGGCATAGGAGCAGCCGGTCGCCGGATCGGTCCAGTGCGTCGCCGTGAACGTCATGGGCGGGCCGACACGCGGGGCGGTCTGGGCAAGGGCGGGAACGGCGATCATCGACGTCGCGGCGGCGAGGATGGCAAGGCGGGTGGTGCGGATCATCGGGCTTCTCCTTGGGTTGGGATCGTCACTGGCACCACGTCGCATCCGCCGCGGGACTGGACCGGGGCCGGGATCGGGCGGCACCGTGACGCATTGCTAGAATAAGATGAAAAGACGCGCCGATTGCCTCGGGTCCGGCCTTCGTGGCATAGCGGGCGGGACCGAACGGAAGGAACCTCAGCCGCATGTCCAACGCACAGCTCGAGGCGGCCATCGACGCCGCATGGGAGGCCCGCGATGCCATTTCGCCCGCCACGACAGGCGAGACCCGCGAGGCCATCGAGGACACGTTGAGCGCGCTCGACGCCGGCACGCTGCGGGTCGCCGAACGGCGCGGGGCGGACTGGCACGTCAACCAATGGGCCAAGAAGGCGGTGCTCCTGTCGTTCCGCCTCAACGACATGGCGCCGATTTCGGGCGGCAACGGTGGCACGACCTGGTGGGACAAGGTGCCCTCGAAATTCGACGGCTGGGGCGAGAATCAGTGGCGGGACGCGGGCTTTCGCGCGGTGCCGGGCAGCATCGTCCGCCGCTCGGCGTTCATCGGCAAGGGCGTCGTGCTGATGCCGTCGTTCGTGAACCTCGGTGCCTATGTGGACGAGGGGTCGATGGTCGACGGCTGGGCCACCGTCGGTTCCTGCGCGCAGATCGGCAGACGGGTGCACCTGTCAGGCGGCGTCGGCATCGGCGGTGTTCTCGAGCCGATGCAGGCGGGGCCGACGATCATCGAGGACGATTGCTTCATCGGTGCGCGCTCCGAGGTGGTCGAGGGCTGCATCGTGCGGCAGGGCTCGGTCCTCGGGATGGGGGTGTTCATCGGCAAGTCGACGAAGATCGTCGACCGCGAGACCGGAAGCGTCACCTATGGCGAGGTGCCGGCCTATTCGGTGGTCGTCGCCGGTTCGATGCCGTCCAAAAACGGGATCAACCTCTATTGCGCGGTGATCGTGAAGCGGGTCGATGCGCAGACCCGGTCGAAGACGGCGATCAACGACCTGTTGCGCGACTGATGCTGCTCAGCCGGACGCTGGCGCGGCGCCGGATCGCGCGTGGCGACCGGCCCGGGTTCGTTGCGGCATGGGCGCCGGTGCTGCTCGATGCGGCGGCGATTCTGGTGGCGCTGGTCGCCATCACGCCCTTGGTCTCGGACAACTTCACCCGCAACGAGCCGCCGCCTCTCGTCGTCATTGCCATCGCGTTCGCGGTCTACTTCGTTCCCTCGCAGATCGTCATCGTCCTGTCCTCACTCTGGGCCGCGAAATCTCGCTGGTCCGACGATACCTAGAAGGCGGGGAACAAAATCCGTCCCCCGTTGTTATGGATATGGACGCGGCATTGATGTCGGCGTGACTTGGATGGGAATACGGAAATGGGTTGGATCGGAGCGATCATCGTCGGCGGACTGGCAGGCTGGCTAGCCGAACAGTTCATGAAGTCGAACATGGGCCTCATTGCGAATATTGTCCTCGGCATAATCGGCGCCATGGTCTTCAACCTGATTTTCGGGACGCTTCTCAACCTTTATGCCAGCGACAGCTGGATCGGCTATCTCATTGCCGGGTTCATCGGTGCCTGCCTGCTGATCTGGTTGACGAGGATGGTCCGCGGACGGAGTTGAGCCCCTGCCGAAAAGACAAGAGCGCGTTCCTCCGGGAGCGCTTTTGCGCTTCAGGATCCAAGCCACGATAGGAGAGATCGCGTCGTCACCTCCGGCTGCTCCAGCGTCGGCAGGTGGCCTGCGCCCTCGACGATCGAGAGGCACGAGCCGGCAAGAAGATCGCGCATCGTCTCGTGGCGTTCGACAGGACAGAGGGTATCGTCGCGGCCGCACAGGATGAGGGCGGGCAAACGGGTCGCGCGCAACATCTCCCGATAATCCGGCCGATCCCGTAACGCCGCACTCTGGCGCAGGAACACCTCCGGCCCCAGCGCCTCGGTCATCGCCATGCACAGATCGAGGATGTCCGCCCGACGCGGCCCGTCCGACAGATACCGCGGCTTCATCTCGTCACGCATCACGGCGCGCAGGCCGCCGGCGCGCACCTTGTCCATCTGTGGCCCCCGGCCTGCCGCCACGGCAGGCAGTTCGGCGCAGGGATTGGTGTCCATCAGTGCGATCCTTTCGACCCTATCCGGGGCCTGCCCAAGGATTTCCATCGCCACGATCCCGCCCATCGACAGACCGGCAAGCGCAAAGCGGGGCGGTGCGTGCGCCAGAACCTGCGCCGCGAGCGCGGCGATCGTATCGTGCCCGCCGATCGGCGCGCAATGAATCGCCCGCCCACCCGACAGGGCCGCGATCTGCGGCGCGAACAGCCGCGCGTCGCACATCATCCCGGGCAGCAGGACGAGTGGCAGGCTCATGTCGCCAGCCGCGCCCCCTCGGACAGGGCCGCCAGCTTGGCATAGGCGATGTCGGGGTCGACCGCGCCAAAGCCCGCAAAGGTGCCGAAGCCGCAGTCTGACCCCGCGATCACCCGGTCCCGCCCGACGATATCCGCGAACCGGCGCAGGCGTTGTGCCACGAGTTCGGGATGCTCGACGAAGTTCGTCGTGGTGTCGACGACGCCCGGCACCAGCACCTTGCCCTCGGGGATTTCGGCCGCGCGGTCGCGGAACACCGACCATTCGTGGCCATGTCGCGGGTTCGACGTCTCGAACAGGACATAGCGCGCCTTTGCCGACATCAGCGTCCCGAACATCGTGTCCATGGGCACGTCGCAGACATGCGGCCCCTCGTAGTTGCCCCAGCAGATGTGGATGCGCACCTTCTCCTCGGGGATATCCGACAGCGCGTGGTTCAGGGCCTCGACGTGGCCCTGCGCCACCTTCACGAACTCGGCGTCGGTCAGATCCGTGAACAACATGTGCCGCGACAGCGCCAGATCCGGGCAGTCGAGTTGCAGGTCGAGGCCCGCCGCCACGATGGTCTCGTACTCGGCCTTCATCGCATCGGCGAGGGCCGCGAGGTAGGCCTCGCGGGTCTTGTAATGGGCGTTCTGGAGGAAGAGCGAAATCACTCCCGGCGAGGCGGCGTTCATGAAGCCGCGTGTTGCCCCGTGTTTCGCCATCGCCGCCTTCAGGTTGGCGATGTCCTTTTCCAGCTCTCCCTGACCCTTGGACCGCACCTCGCCCACGCACATCGGGCGCGCGTATTGCGGACTGCCGCCTTCGTCGGCCAGGCGCTTGAGGAACGTCGGAAACAGCTTGAGGTCGGCGGGCGCCTTGCGCGGGCTGTCGCCGTCGAAGCCGGTGTAGCGGTCCTTCACATAGGTCGCATAGCTGATCTTCGAGGTCTCGCCGTCGCTGACGATGTCGATGCCCGCGGTCACTTGTCTGCGAACCGTTTCGGACACGGCGGCGGTCATGGCGGCATCGAAGGCGGCGAAGGTCATAGGCCTCGCCCCGTTCGCGCGCGAAGATGAAGTCGACGACGTCCTGCGTGCGGGGCAGGGAGCCCACGTGGGTGGAGAGGATGGTCATGCGGTGCCTCGCTTGGAGAATACGGGAAGGGTCAATATTGGACGACCAGCAGGCCCTGCCTGCCGAACCGGGCGGCCTGACCGATCATCGCCATGGCCTTCATCAGACCGAACGAGGCGACCAGAGTGTCGCAGCCGGGGCGGTCGAGCAGGGGCCCGAGCGTCGGGTCGGGCACGCCGGAGGGCGTGGCGGCCTGCCAGAGGGCCACGATGTCCCGCGGTCCGGCCATGGGCTGCACGTCGAGGCGTTCCAGGGCGCGGCGGCGGTGCGTCAGGCCGGTCCGCCAGTTCGCGTCCATTTCCTCAGGTGAATACAACGGATGGTCTTGCAGGTTGCGGCGTTGCGACGGCGGCGCCTCGCCGAGGCTCGCGCGCAGGCTCTCGAGTGCCCGCGTCCTCTCGCGCGACAGCAGCGCCACGAGCGGTTGCGGATCGGTCGCGACCCGATCCCCGAACCGGCCGAGCGCGTCGAGCGCGTCGCCAAGCGCCCCGGCCGCGATGAGGTGGAGCGGCGGGACCGACGGCGCTGCCGCATCGGCACGCGCGACGATGGCCATCATGTCCCCGAACGACAGACTGCGAACCGGGCCCTTGCGCGGTGCGAAGGCATCGACGGGCGTGCGCATCGCGTCGAGCGCGTCACCCAGCATGAGGAACGGATCGGGGCTGCCCGGAAACCGCGTGAGACCCCCGACGTCCTGCGCCGCGCCGAGAAGCGCGTCGAGCGTGGCGACATCGCCCGGTTCTACAAGGTCGCCGGCGACGCCGAGGATCAGGATCGTCTCTGTCACGGCTTCCACGTCGCCCCCGCCGGATCGCCGGTCGCCACGATACGATAGAGGCTCGCCTCGCCGGTCATCGACGGGACGGCATTGTGCGCGAGGCCCTCGGGCACCGACATCGTGTCGCCGGGGTTCAGGACCGCCTCGCCGCCGTCCCAGGTCACGCGCCAGTGGCCGCGCATCGGCATCAGGACCGAGGGGTGCGGGTGGCTGTGCATCGCGTCGCTGGCCGAGCCGCGGGTGAGAAAGCTGACCTCGAACCCCGGCCTGTCGCGCAGCACGCCGGTCTCGCCGATCACCGTCACCGGCGCCTTGTCCGCCAGCGACATCAGGTCGTGATAGCGCGCGACGTGGTTCGGCAGCACCTCGGCCGCGGTCGGTTCGGGGAACGCCGTCAGTTCGGCATCGGTCAGCAGCGGCATCGGGGCCACGCCCCTGGGCAGCGACTGCCCCTTCTTGCCGTCATAGAGCTTGCCGTTCTGCCCAAGGATCAGGCCGTAATCCTTCGCGTCGGTGATGACCTGCGGCGCCCAGAGCACGCCGCCTCCCGCATCGTCGCCGCCCAGAACCGCCATGATCATCCCGTAATCCGTGCCGACGTTCTCGAACGCGCGGAAGATGCCGGTGGGGATGTTGATGATGTCCCCCTCCTCGAGGATCACCTCGCCCGCCGTGCCCCAGCGCCCCCAGAAAAAGCGCCACCGCCCCGACAGCACGAAGAACACCTCCGCCGTGCGGTGGGAATGCAGCGAGTTGCGGCATTTGGGCGGCTGGCCCGCCGCACCGATGTTGAACCCGTGCGGGATGCCGATATGGACATGCTGGTCCGCGCTCTCGGACACGCCGCCGCCGATGATGGTAAAGTTTTCTTTCTGGTCGCTGCCCGGCGTATGGGCGTCGATGAAGGCGGTCTTGCAGGGCCGCAACTCGCCATAGCGGACGATGCGGGCATTCATCTCTTCTGGTGTCATTGGAGCGCTCCCTGATGTCAATTCAGTCTTTGAATACTCGAAATCCCACGTATCACCCGTGCGCCATCAGGATCTGCTTCCAGATCGCCACCTCGTCGATCAGCGCGAATTCGCGCCGCAGGCCCCAGGGACCGAACTCGGCGTGGCACATGCCCATCACATGCACCGGCGCGCCGGTCGGCGCCCCGAAACTGCCCCAGCCCTCGTGCAGACCGTCGAGCGACCAGCGGATCGCGGCGCGGGGCGAGAGCATGTCGGCGTCCATGCCGATCCGGTGGTGGATCCTGAACGTGGCGTCCGGAAACGACGACCGCAGGCCGACCCAGAACGCCATGCAGCCGCCCCGTCCGATCGAGGTGACGGCGCCGGCGTATTCGCCGATGACCGCGCGGTCGAAATCCTCGTTCACGGCGTTGAACTCGCCGGCCATGATCCGCTCTAGCAGGGCGGCATATTTCAGGCCCCAGGCGTTGTCGTTGCCGGCTCCCCCGTAGTTGCCCTCGACGTCGATCGCCGGGGTAAAGGCGGGGCGCGCGCTGCCGGGCCCGCCCTCGGCCGCGATAAGGCCGGCCGCATAGTCGCGCGGTTCCATGCCCAGTTGCCGCACGATCCCGCCGTAGTCGCGGATCAGCCATTCGTCATAGATCGCGTCGTCCCTGGCCGCGCAATCGGCGATCACCCGGACCATCCAGCTTCGCCCCGTGGCCCTGCCGAACTGGCCGTCGCGGGTATGGGTCGCCTTGGTCAGCAGGCGGTGCGACGAGAGGTGCCCGTGCGCGTCCGAGTGGCTCCAGATCACGTCCTCGGCCAGTAGCTCGCGGTCGGGAAATTCGTTGATCGTCGCCATCGTGCTGGCGATGACCGCCCGATTGCCGCGCTGCACGCCCATGGGCGAGCGGACGGGAATGTCCTCGGCGTAATAGTGGTGCAGCGTGCCGACGCCGCGATCCTCCCAGATCTCCTTGGTGACACCGATGATGTAGTCGGGGAAATCCTTCCACCGGTTCGAGAAGTTCTTCATCCGATTGGGGCCTTTCAGGTGGGAATGCGCGCCGATCCGCGCAGGATCAGCGGGCCGTCGATTTCGATGTGCTGCGGCGCGGTGCCGGGGACGTCGATCTGCGCGAGCAGCGTCGCGACGGTCGCCTCGACCATTCGGTTGACCGGCTGTCGCACCGTGGTCAGGTCATAGGCGGCCCAGGATGCCAGCGGCACGTCGTCGTAGCCCACGACCGAGACATCGCCCGGCACGTCGATGCCGAGGTCGTGGCGCAGCACGTCCATCACGGCAAATGCCATGTGGTCGTTGCCGACGAAGATCGCGTCGGGCGGTGCGTCGCGGTCCATCAGCCGCCGCGTCGCCTCTTCGGCGATGGCGCGGTCATACATGCCGTCGACGATGCCGGCCGGCGCCTGCCCCGCCGCCTCCATCGCCTCGCGGAACCCGCGCGCGCGGTCGCGCCCCGTCGAGGCGCCCGCCCAGCCCGCGATATGCGCGATCCGCGCGTGCCCCCCCGACAGCAGGAATTCCGCCACCTTGCGCCCGCCCGCGACATTGGCCGACGTGACCGAGGAGAGGCCCGCGCCATCCTGACCGCGGTTGAACAGCACGACGGGGATGCCTGCGGCGGCGCAGCGTTCGGTCAGGTCGTTGGACATGGCGACGGACGCCGTGACGATCCCGTCGACCGAATAGTCGATCAGACTCTGCACGAGGGGCGCGATCCCCTCGGCGGCATTCGGCGCCATGAAGACGAGGATGTGATAGCCCTGCGCCTTGAGCGCGACCGACAGCCGCTCGAGGGCAAGCGGATAGAACTGGTTGTCGAGATAGGCCACGACGAGGCCGATGATCCGGCTCTTGCCGGTGATCATCGCACGCGCGAGGGGGTTGGGGCGATAGCCCAGTTGCTTGGCCGCGCGCCGCACCTTTTCCGCCGTGCCTGCCGAGGCCGAGGCGCCCGGCGTGAACACCCGGCTGACCGCCGACTGGCTGACCCCTGCAAGGCGCGCGACGTCGATGGAGGTGATCTTGGTCATCGGCACCTCACTCTGCCGTCCAGCCGCCGTCGATCCGCAGCGAGGTGCCGGTCACGAGGGCGCTTGCGGCACTCACGAGATAGACCACGCCGCCCATGATGTCCTCGACGGCGCCGACGCGGCCGAGCTTGATCTTCTCCTCGATCCATCTCACGCGCTCCGGATCGGCGAATGTGGGTTCGGTCAGGGGGGTGCGGATGAAGGTGGGGCAGATCGTGTTGACCCGGATCCCCACCGGCCCCCATTCGATCGCCATCGCCTTCGTGAACCCCTCGACCGCATGTTTGGTCGCGCAATAGACTGCCCGGTCGATGCCGCCGACATGGGCCATCTGGCTCGAGATGTTGACGAGGCTGCCGGGCCGGCCGGCCGCGATCAGGCCCCGGGCGACCGCGCGCGTCAGGAAATAGGCGCCCTTCACATTGAGGTCGCTGACGGCGTCGAAGTCCTCGGGTGTCGTGTCGACCGACGGCGCATGCCGGGCGAGGCCCGCCGAATTGACCAGCACGTCGAACGGTCCCGCCGCCGCCACCGCCGCCCCGGTCGCCGCCACATCGGCCACATCGAGGACCGACACCTCGACCAGCCAGCCCTCTGCCCGCATTTCCGCGGCCAGCGCTTCGAGCCTGCCCAGACCCCGCGCGGCCAGTGTCACCGCCGCCCCCGCCTCGGCCAGCGCCACCGCACAGGCCGCGCCGATGCCGGAGGATGCGCCCGCGACGAGGGCGCGCTTGCCGTCGAGGCGGAACGAAGGAGTGCGGGGCAGGGTCATCGGCGTGTTGCTTTCGGTCTCTGACGGCGGTGCGCGTAGAAGGATCGGACCCTCTCAGGTGACAAAATCCGCGATTCTGCACCGAGGCGGGAGTTGCAGCGGCAACGTGAAAGGGGGCGCCGGATCCCGTTCACGTTGCCGCTGCAACTCCCGCCGGAGGCATCGACATCGCCTCACCCGGCGGCGGCGCCATAGGGCACGTTCTGCCCGCCATAGCGGCGCACCCGGACGTTGCATTGTTCGGCATGGCCGACGAACCCCTCGAGCAGGCACAGGCGCGAGCCATAGGCGCCGATGGTGGCGGCGGCGGCGTCGGTGGTGATCCGCTGATAGCTGTGGGTCTTGAGGAACTTGCCCACCCAGAGGCCGCCGGTATACCGCCCGGCCTTCTTCGTCGGCAGCGTGTGGTTGGTGCCGATCACCTTGTCGCCGTTCGCGACGTTCGTGCGCGGCCCGAGGAACAGGGCGCCATAGCTGTGCATGTTCTCCAGATACCAGTCGTCGCGGTCGGTCATGACCTGCACATGCTCGGAGGCGATGTCGTTGGCGACGGCCAGCATCTCGTCGTGATCGGCGCAGAGGATCACCTCGCCATAGTCGTCCCAGCTCACCTTCGCCGTTCCCGCCGTCGGCAGGATCGCGAGCAGCCGGTCGATCTCGGCCAGCGTCGCCTCGGCGAGCCTGCGCGAGGTCGTCAGCATCACCGCGGGCGAGTTGTAGCCGTGTTCGGCCTGTCCCAGCAGGTCGGTGGCGCAAATCTCGGCGTCGACGGTATCGTCGGCGATCACCATCGTCTCGGTCGGCCCGGCGAAGAGGTCGATGCCGACACGGCCGTAGAGCTGTCGTTTCGCCTCGGCGACGAAGGCGTTGCCGGGGCCGACGAGCATGTGCACCGGCTCGATCGTCTCGGTGCCGATCGCCATCGCGCCGACCGCCTGCATGCCGCCGAGGACGTAGATTTCATGCGCGCCGCCCAGTTGCATCGCCGCCACGATGGCGGGATGCGGCGCGCCGTTCTGCGGCGGCGCCGAGGCCACGATGCGGGGCACACCCGCCACGGTGGCGGTCAGGACCGACATATGCGCCGAGGCCACCATCGGAAACTTGCCGCCGGGCACGTAGCAGCCGACCGATTGCACGGGAATATTGCGGTGGCCGAGGATCACGCCGGGCAGGGTCTCGACCTCGATATCGGTCATGCTGGCGCGCTGTGCCTGCGCAAAGGTGCGGATCTGGTCTTGTGCGAAGCGGATGTCGTCCATGTCGCGGGCCGAGACCTTGCCCATCGCCGCCTCGATCTCGGACGGGGTGAGGCGGAACGACGGCGGGTCGTAGTTGTCGAACCGCACGCTCAGGTCGCGGACCGCCGCATCGCCGCGCGCCTCGATATCGGCCAGCGTCGCCTCGACGGTGGCGCGCACCTTCGCGTCATCGGCGGCACGCTCCGATTGCGGCTTTCCGGTCTTGAGGTGGATCGGCATCTGGGGACTTTCGGACGAGGTCATGGGTCAGGCCGGCTTGTGCCACGCCATCAGGTTGAACCAGGGCACGCGGGCATAGCGGGCGGCGGCGGCGCGGTCTGGGCCGGTATAGGGCGGCTCTTCGAACCGGGTCAGGGTCAGGCCCGCGTCGAGCAGGGCCGTCATGTAGGCCGCGAGCGGCCGGTGATGGCAGCGCAGGCGGATCGCTCCCCAGGCGACGAAATAGTCGAATTCCTTGAGATAGTTGTCCATCGCGAACGTGCTTTCGCCATCGTCGCGCTTGGCCCAGCGGTCGTCGTCCTCGCGCGTGTCGGACGCGATGGCGGTGACATGCGGGCACAGGTTGGCGATCAGAATGGTGCCCCCGGGGGCGAGGACGCGGGCCATTTCCGAGATCGCGGCGCGGAAATCGGGGATGTCGACCATCGAGACGTAGGAGACGACGAGGTCGAAGGCAGCATCGTCGAAGGGCATCGCCTCGGCCACACCTTCGACGAACGTGCCGCCCGGCTGTGCGGCGCGCGCATGGTCGAGAAGCGTCGGAACCGGATCGAGGCCCGTGGTCACGATCCCGGTCGCGGCGAGCATCCGGCAGAACCGCCCCTCGCCGCAGCCGACATCGAGCGCCGTCTTTGCTCCGGTCGCCCGCGCGTGGGCGATCATCGGCGCGTCGAGGACATGGATGCGGCCCGGATCGCCGCCCGCATTGACGTGATCGATCCAGGCAGGCGCCGAGGCGGACCAGGCCTGTCCGCCGCTGTCCTTTTGCCGGATCGCGAGGATCTCGCCGTCCGCGCTGTGACGTGCGACGGTCATGACGACACCTCGGGGGCGGCAGGCACGGCGCGGCCCTCGTCATAGGCCTCCCAGCCCTGGCCGCCGAACACGTCGACGCCAAGCTGCATCATCACGGACGCAAAATCGACCGACACCGGATTGTCGGCGATGCGGCCATCCTCGATCCGCCAGAAGTCCATATAGGGGATCCTTACCCTTTTGCCAGTGGCGGCGATGCCCATGAAGGTGCCGCTGTGGGTGGCCTCGATGTGGCCGAAACAGGCGGCCCAGTCGCCGTCCGCCATGAAATGATCGGTCTTGTAGTCGCGCTCGGTAAAGGCGGCGCGGATCGGGAACTGCCAGTTGCGCTGGAACTCCGCGATGCCCCGCTTGGTGCCGCAGCCCCGGTTGCCGCGCCAGAGGAAGGTTTCGGTGAAATAGGGCGTCATGTCCATTTCGTTCGCCGCAAGGCCCAGCTCCATCCGCTTGACGGCGGCGAGGCTGGCGGCGGTCCGGGCGGCGTGATCGGCGTCGAAGGGGGTGTCGTTCATGACAGGCGCGCCCCCGTGTCGGCGTGGAACAGGTGACAGATGCCCGCCGGGATCGAGGCGGCAAAGGGATCGCCGATCCCGGCGCGAAAATCCTTGGCGGCCTTGACGGAGACGAGGGCACCGCCCGCCTTGACGGTAATCATCGTCGCATCGCCAAGGAGTTCGAGGGTATAGATCGGCGCCGTCAGTTCGCCCTGCGCCGCCATCGTCGCGTCCTCGGCCCGGAAACCCAGCGTCACCGGTCCGTCCGGACCGCTCAGGCCGGCGATACGGACGTTCCTGGCCTCGAAGGTGCCGCCGCTCAGCGTCCCCTCGAGCAGATTCATCGCGGGTGAGCCGATGAAGCTGGCGACGAAGGCATTGGCGGGGCGGTCGTAGATCTCGGTCGGGGTGCCGACCTGCTGGACGATGCCCTTGGACATCACCACCACGCGGTCGGCCAGCGTCATCGCCTCGATCTGGTCGTGGGTCACGTAGATCGTCGTGGTCTTGAGCTCGTGGGACAGGTTCTTGATCTGCGCCCGGGTCGAGACGCGCAGTTTCGCGTCGAGGTTCGACAACGGCTCGTCCATCAGGAACAGGTTCGGCTGGCGCACGACGGCGCGGGCGAGGGCCACCCGCTGCCGCTGACCGCCGGACAGCTCGCCGGGTTTGCGGTGCAGGAAATCATCGAGTTCGACCATCGCCGAGGCGCGTTTCACCCGTTCGTCGTGTTCTGCAACGGGGACGCGGCGCACCTTGAGGGGAAAGCGGATATTGTCGTAGACGTTCATGTTCGGGTAAAGCGCATAGCTCTGGAACACCATCGCCACGTCGCGATCCTTCGGGTCGAGGTCGTTCACCCGCTTGCCGTCGATCAGGATATCTCCGCTCGTCGCATCCTCGAGGCCCGCGATCATCCGCATCGTCGTCGTCTTGCCACAGCCCGAGGGGCCGAGCAGCACCAGAAACTCCTGATCGGCAATGGTGAGGTTGAAGTCGTCGACCCCGACGAACGAGCCCCAGCGCTTGTTGAGGTTGCGAAGCTGGACTTCTGCCATGGGAGATTCTCCGCTTTCGGGGGACGGGGACGATCCTGATTACGAATGCCTGCATACGAATGCAACAATGGTGATGGCAAACGCAAGATCAGACAAGTCCCTACGTGAAATTTGGCATGAAATTGCATTGCCGGATATGTTTTTGCTTGCCTGACGACCGTATCGGACCGATGTTTGCAGACGTATGCAATGCCTTCGATGATTCGTTTTCGCGATGCGGACAGGGGCGGCGACGGCAACGGGTCGCCCTTTTCACCACGCCGAAAACGCGACAGGATCGCATCGACAAAATGACGGCTGGCCCCCGTGCGGGCGCGGACGCGGCAACAACGACAGGGAGACGACACCATGAACCTTATGAAAGCCAGTGCCTTGGGCAGCGTCATCGCCGTTCTGGCAGGCACATCCGCGATGGCCCAATGCGCGATCGACTCCGGTCGGGTGAGCATCATCGGCAACGAGTTTCCGGCAATCCAGACGATCGGCGCGGTTGCGGCGACATGCGCCTCCGGCACCGTCGAGGTCGACGCCAACCTCACCGCCGACCATCAGACGCTGAACTTGGCGGGGATGACCGGCAATCCGGCGGAATACACCTCTGCGATCATCGCCAATTCGTCCATCGTCGCCCTCATCAATGCCGACGTCATCCGTCCGCTCGACGATCTGGTGGCCGAATACGGGCAGGATATTCCGGCCCGTCAGCTCATCACCATCGACGGCAAGGTGATGGCCGTGGCGTTCATGGCGAACGCCCAGACGCTGGCCTATCGCGCCGACGTCCTCGAGCAGGTGGGCCTGCCGGTGCCGTCGTCCTACGAAGAAGTCCTCGTTGCCGCCGAGGCGATCCGTGAAGCGGGCATCATGGAATATCCGGTCGGTGGTCCTTACGCCGCTGGATGGAACCTCGCGGAGGAGTTCGTGAACATGTATATCGGCACGGGCGGCGCGTTCTTCGTGCCCGGCACCGCCGAGGTCGCGATCAACAACGCGCAGGGCATCGAGGCCCTCGAGATGATGAAGGCGCTGACCGCCTATATGAACCCCGACTATCTGACGCACGACAGCAACGGCACTCAGGCCGAGTGGGAGGCCGGCAACGTCGCCCTCATGCACATGTGGGGCAGCCGGATGCAGAACCTGATGGACGACGAAGGGTCCGAACCCGTGGTCTACGAGAATACCCGCGTCGCCGGACCGCTGACGATCGGCGACAGCGGCGTTCCCGCGTCGACCCTCTGGTGGGACGGCTGGACGGTCGCCAAGAACATCTCGGACGAGGATGCCGCGGCGACGTTCCAGGCGCTGGCCCTGGCCACCTCTCCCGCGACGCTGACCGAAGAGACGATGGATCAGGCGGTCTGGCTGATCGACGGCTATGTGCCGGCGCCGGTGAGCGAGGGCGTGCTGGCCGCGGTCTCGGCGGGCACGCAGCCCTATCCGATGCTGCCCTACATGGGCCTGCTGCACACCGCACTCGGCGACAACATCGCCGACTTCCTGCAAGGCAGCGAAAGCGCCGAGCAGGCGCTGGCGGACATCGAGGCTGCCTATACCTCCGCCGCGCAGGAGCAGGGCTTCCTCCAGTAGCGCGACCTCTGCCGGGGCCCGACAGGGCCCCGGCCCCCGCCGCCGCGCAGCGACGGCCCGCCCGCGATTGCAAAGCAAGCGCAAAACCCCGAACGATTGCAAGGCAAGCGCAAGACCCCGAACGATTGCGAAGCAAGCGCAAGACCTCCACCGCACCTGACAGGGATCGGTCCGGCCATGAAACACGGCGCCTTCTTCTGGTTCGTCCTGCCGTCCACCGTCCTGATGCTGCTGTTCATCGCCGCGCCCATCGTGTCGGTCGTTCTGCAATCGCTCTACATCCAGCACGAGCAGGTCGTGGTCGAGGTCGAGAGCTGTGGCCCCTTTGGCTGCACCACCCAGACCGCCGTCGACCAGACCGCCACGCAGGCTCTGCGCGATGCCGAACCGCTGGGCCGCTGGGCGGGCCTGGGCGTCTATCTCAATCGCGGCCACCTTGCCACCGCCGAGGTCGCCGAGGCCTGGCGCAGCCGCGACGGCCTGCGCGACTTCGGCGCGCGCCTGATGAACCTGCCGTTCTACCGCGCCATGGCGTTCACCCTCACCTACACTTTCGTCGTGACGCCGCTCTGCATCGCGCTGGGCTTTGCCATCGCGGTCGCCGTCAACACCGTCAGTCAGAGGATGAAGGGGCCGACGATCTTCTTCTCTCTCCTGCCGTTCATCGTCACCCCGCTCGTCGGCAGCCTCGTCCTGTTCTGGATGATCGACGCGCGCGGCATCCTCGGCGCGGGCCTGCAATACCTCTCCGGCGACCCGAACCTGTCGGTCAAGGCATCGACGCCGCTGATGTGGATCATGCTCATGGTCTATGGCGTCTGGCACTCCGCGCCCTTTGCCTTCGTGGTGTTCTATGCCGGTCTTCAGACGGTGAACGAGGATACGCTCGAGAGCGCGATGATCGACGGCGCAAATCGGTGGGAGCGGATCCGGTATGTCATCATCCCCCACCTGTTCCCGCTCGTCACCTTCGTCGCCCTGATCCAGTTGATGGACAACTTTCGCGTGTTCGAGCCGATCGTGAGCTTTTCCGCCGCCGCCCATGCGACGTCGCTGTCCTATGCGATCTATCAGGATCTCGGCGGCGAGACGCGCCTGTTGTCGTCGGCGGCGGCCACGTCGGTCCTGACGATCCTGTTCGTCGGTCTTCTGCTGTCACCGGTGCTCGTGCGCACCTGGCGCGATTTCGGCAAATAGGGGGGTCGACATGGCATCGCAGAGCAAGGCCACGCAGCGCCCCGTCTCGATCCGCCTCCTGGCGGGCGGGTTCCTCGCGCTCTGGCTCATCGCCGCGGCGTTTCCGTTTCTCTGGACGCTCTGGGGCTCTTTCAAGGTCGAGGGGGATTTCTTCTCCAAGGCGAACTGGGCCAATTCGCTCTATGGCACGCTGACCCGCGCCGAGACGGGGGCAGAGTTCACCGGCGACGGGTATTATGGTGCCTGGGTTCAGGAGGGTTTCGGGCGCGCGGCCTTCAATTCCGCGATCGTGTGTTTCTTCGTGGTCTCGATCTCGCTCACCTGCGGCACGCTGGGCGGCTACGCGCTGTCGCGCTCGACCTATCGCTATGCGTTCTGGTTCCTGCTGTTCGCGCTCATGTTCCGCGCGATGCCCCCCATCACGCTGGTTTCGGGGTATCTGCTGCCGTTCTTCGAATGGAACCTCTGGGGGCGGCTGTCGACGACGATCATCGTGCTCGTCGCCATCAATCAGCCGTTCACGCTGTGGATGCTCACGTCGTTCTTCCGCAACATCCCCAAGGATCTGGACGAGAGCGCGATGGTCGACGGCTGCACCCGGTTTCAGGCGTTCCGCCACGTCATCGTGCCGGTGATGTGGCCGGGTGTCATCACCACGGGACTGTTCTCGTTCCTGCTGGCCTACAACGACTTCGCCGTCACGGCGATGCTGCTCGATCAGAACAACCAGACGATGGTGCCGCGCATCGCCTCGTTCCTCGGCACGACCCAGACCAAGGGCAACGTGATGTTCGCGGTCGCCGCCGTCGTCTCGGTCACGGCACCGCTGTTCGTGATGATCGTCTTCTTCCAGCGGCAGATCGTCAGCGGCCTGACCGCCGGGGCGGTCAAGGGCTAGGACGGGGATGTCGTTCCAGACCGAAAAGGCGCTTGTCCGCGCCCACTACGCCGCCCTGTCCGGTGCGACGCCCGGCACAGTTGCCGCCGTGCTGGCACAGCGCACCGTGCCCGACTGGCACTGGCGCGGGATGCATCCCTGGCACGAGCGGACCGGTGCCGCCGCCGTCGCCGCCGCGTTCTGGACACCGTTCCTGACCGCCATGACGCGGGTGCAGCGGCGCGAGGACATCTTCTTTGCCGGTCACAACGTCATCGACGGGGTCGGCGGCACCTGGGTCGTGTCGATGGGCCACCTCATGGCCCTTTTCGACGCGCCCTTCCTCGGTATCCCGCCGACCCGCCGGATCGCGATGCTGCGCTATGCCGAGTTCAACCGCGTCGAGGATGGCCGCATCGCCGAAACGGCCCTCTTCGTCGATCTGCTGCACCTGATGCGGCAGGCGGGCCTGCGGCCCTTGCCCGACCAGACCGGCGCCCATCTGATCCAGCCGGGACCGATGACGCACGACGGCCTCCTGTATGATGCCCGGCCCGAGGCGGAGGGACGCGACACCCTCGCGGCGATCGCCCGCATGGTCGACAACATCGGCCGCAATTCCAACACCGCCCCCGGCGTGGTTCCGCATCACCCGACGCCGCGCGACGAACTGGCCGAGGACTGGCGCGACGACATGGTCTGGTGGGGCCCGGAAGGGATCGGCGCGACCTACACCATCGACCGATACGTCGAACAACATCAGCAGCCGTTCCGTCGCCACCTCGGGTCGCGCACCTTCAACGGCCACGTCGCCAAACTCGCCGAAGGGAACTACGGCGCCTTTTTCGGCTGGCCCAATCTGTCGCTGACGCCGCTGGGTGGCTACATGGGCCTGCCCGCCGGGCCGCGCGCCGACATGCGGGTCGTCGACGTCTACCGCCGCGACGGCGACCGCTTGGCCGAGAACTGGGTGTTCATCGACATGCTGCATTTCCTGAACATGCAGGGCCTCGACGTCCTCGCGCGCCTGCCTGACGTTGCCGGCCGCTGACGCCCCCTGCGCAAGACACGGCGCCGTTTCACGTTGCAGCAATAACTCCGGGGGGTCTGGGGGGTTGGCCCCCCAGCCGCCGCCGGCCGACGGCGCGCCGCTATCCCCCGGCGCGCCGCCGCTATCGCCTATCGCTCCGGCATATGCTCGCCTGTCCGCAACCGGGCCTCTGGAAATGCCCGCCGCACAGGACTAGCTAAGGCCCATGAAACATATCCTCGCTTCTTTCGCCGTGGCGCTCTCGACCGCCCTCGCCGCTCCCGCCGCTGCCCAGCAGCTTTCGCTGGCCGAGGTGTCGGCCTATCTCAACCAGCTACAGACCGCGACCGGCGGGTTCACGCAGATCAATGCCGACGGCACGATCAGCACCGGCCAGATCTTCATCAAGCGGCCCGGCCGCGTGCGGTTCGAATATGCGCCGCCCGACGAATCGCTGTTCGTGGCGGGCGGCGGGCAGGTCGCGATCTTCGATCCGCGCTCGACCGCGGGCGTCGACCGCTATCCGCTCAGCCAGACGCCGCTGTCGATCATCCTCGCCGCGAACGTCAACCTCGGGCAGGCGCGCATGGTCACGGGCCACACCTCGGACGGGACCACCACGACGATCACCGCGCAGGATCCCGACAATCCGCAATACGGTTCGATCCAGATGGTCTATACCGGCAACCCGGTAGAACTGCGCCAGTGGATCGTGACCGACGAAAGCGGTCAGCAGACCACCGTCATCCTCAACGACCTGCGCACCGGCGGGAGCCTTGGCGACATCCTGTTCAACATCCAGGCCGAGATGGCGTCGCGCGGATTGCAGTAGGGACCGCCGCCGGTCCCGCGAAACCTCAGAGCTGGCCGCAGGCGATGAGCTGGCTCTGATAGGTCACTGCCCGGTCCTCGAGTTCGGCGGCGATCTGGATCAGCCATGCCTTGTTGCGCCACGTCCCGTTCCGATAGCCGGTGCGCCCGTCGTGATAGGCGAGGTACTGGTTGCGGGTGTCGGTCAGCGGGATGCCGAGTTCCGCAAGCGTCAGGTTCATGTACCAGCCCATGAAATCGGTCGCGTCGCCGATATCGTCGCGCCGGGCGCGGATGCCGCCCACGTCGCGCTGGTATTCGTCCCAGGTGCCGTCGAGCGCCTGGCTGTAGCCCAGCGCCGAAGACGCCCGCCCGATCGGAATGATGCCCAGCGCATAGCGGTGCGGCGGGCGGGCGTTGCCGACGAAACGGCTCTCCTGATAGATTATCGCCATCAGGACCGGCACCGGCACGTTCCACCGGCTTTGCGTCGCGCGAAAGGCGCGCATGTATTCGGGCCGCTCGTTGACGATGCTGCACGCGTTCTCGAGGTTGCGGGGGGCAACGAAATTCCGGCTGCCGCAACTGGCGACGAAGACCATCAGGATGGCCGCACGAAGGTATCTGCTCATCTGCCTCTTCCCAATTTCATGGGGACCACGGTTTGCCGCGGCCGTCTTGATTGCGCTCAGTATAGCGCATCCGGGGCGATGTGAAAACCGTCGTGTTGCGCGGCTCAGAGGGCGAAGGCGAGGATGAGCGGCAAAGTGAGCACCGACAGGCAGGTCGAGACCACGACGAGGCCCGCCACCGCGTCCGGATCGGCCCCCGATCCCGCCCCGTATTTCTCGGCCACCATATAGGAGGTGACGGCAACGGGGGCGGTGATCTGCAACACGAGCACCGCGAGCGCCACCGGCGGCAGGGCGAACCAAAGGCCGACGGCGACCGCGACTCCGGCGCAGAGTGCGGCCTTGAGGAGCGAGAGCGCCACCGCGGGCCCCAGCGACGCGGGGCGCAGCCGGGCGACAGCGACGCCAAGCGTCAGCAGCATCATCGGGATCGCCATCTGTCCGATCAGATCGAGCGTGTTGGTCACGACCCGCGGCGTCTGCCAGCCCTGCCAGAGGAACAGCGCGCCCAGCAGCGTGGCGATGACGATCGGCTGGCTCGCGACCTGCCGCAAGCTGCCGCGCCCGGCGACGAGCCAGACGCCGACGGTGAAGGACAACACCACCGACACCGCAAAGACCGCGACCGCATACCCGAGGCCGGTATCGCCGAACGCAAAGAGCGCCAGCGGCAGACCGAGGTTGCCGGTATTGCCGAAGATCAGCGGCGCAAGGAACGTCGGCCGGTGCAGCCCCAGCGCCGCGACGATGCCCCAGAACGCCAGTCCCAGCGCGACGTGCGCCGCCAGCGCGGCCAGCGACAGCGCCGCCAGGGCACCCGGATCGACCTCTGTCCGCATCAGGGCGACGAAGATCAGGCACGGCAGCGCCAGCGTCATCGCGAGGCGGGTGACGAACTCGACCCGGTATTCGAACCCGAGCCGGACCCAGAGGAATCCGACACCCGCCAGCGCAAAGACCGGCGCCGAAATCTCCAGCACTGTCAGGACCAGGTTCACAGACTGTTTCTGCCTTAATTCCGCCACAGAAGTAGACGCCGCGCGCCCGAGGGCGTAATACCGGTCCGAGAGGACGATCACCATGCTGAAGACGCGCGCGAAGTACCACCTCGGACAGGTCGTCCGCCACCGCAAGCACCCGTTCCGCGGCGTGGTCTTCGACGTGGATGCGATGTTCGCCAATACCGACGCCTGGTACGAGGCGATCCCCGAGGACAGCCGCCCGAAGAAGGAACAGCCGTTCTATCACCTGCTCGCCGAGAACGATCAGAGCTATTACGTGGCCTATGTCTCCGAGCAGAACCTCATCGCGGACTACTCCGGCGAGCCTGTCGACCATCCCGACCTCGACGACCTGTTCGGACCGTTCGAGGATGGCGGCTATCCGTTGCAGGTGCAGTTGAACTAACGCGGACGGCGTGCTCGCGGCTGGCCTGAGCCTCCGGCGGGAGGTATTTCCGGCAAGAAAAAACGGCAGGTGGCGCGGCTATCTCCCGTAGCCGGTGGGATTGGCCGATTGCCAGGCCCAGAGGCTCGCGACCATGTCGTCGAGATCGTGGGTGGCGCGCCAGCCGAGCGCCTTTTCGGCAAGGCGGCAGTCCGCCTGCATCTCGGCGATGTCGCCGGGGCGGCGCGGCGCGATGACATAGGGCAGGTCGCGACCCACGGCGCGACCGAAGGCGGCGCGCATTTCCATCACGCTATACCCATGGCCGGTGCCGATGTTGTAGACCTCGGCCCCCGTCGCGGTGGCGGCGCGCGCGGCGGCGGCGACATGGGCGCGCGCAAGGTCGACGACATGGATATAGTCGCGGATGCCGGTGCCGTCGCGGGTGGGATAATCATCGCCGAAGACGTGCAGGCGGTCGCGCTGACCTGTCGCGACCTGCGCCATGTAGGGCATCAGGTTGTTCGGGATACCGTCCGGCGCCTCGCCGATGCGGCCCGAGGCATGGGCGCCGACGGGGTTGAAATAGCGCAGCAGGATCGCGGCGGCGCCGGTCCGTGCGGCGCACCAGTCGCGCAGGATCTGCTCCGCCATGGCCTTGGTCTGGCCGTAGACCGAGGTGGGGCGGACCGGGTGCGCTTCGTCGTAGGGCAGGTAGTCGGGCTCGCCATAGACCGTCGCCGAGGACGAGAAGATCACGCGCGCGCAGTCCGCCGCCTCCATCGCGCGCAGGAGCGACAGGGTGCCGCCGATGTTGATGTCGTAGTAGTCGACGGGGCGCTGCGTGCTCTCTCCCACGGCCTTGAGGCCCGCGAAATGCACCACGATTTCCGGGCGGAAGGTCGTGGCGATCGCCGTAAGGCGCGCGGTGTCGCGGATGTCGGCCTCGTGCTCCTCTAGGTGGCCGTTCGACAGCTCGCAAACGCGGGCGAGGGCGATGCGCGAGCCGTTGGAGAAATCGTCGACGACGCAGACCGTATGATCCTCGGCCATCAGTTCGAGGGCCGTGTGGCTGCCGATGTAGCCGGCACCGCCGGTCACGAGAATGCGCATGTCCGCCCCTGTCAGTCCGGTTCCGCCGCGATGCGCGGACGGCCCTGCGCCACGACGCGCAGGTCGGCCTCTATGAACATGGATTGGCCCTCGACGTCCACCTCGCGAATGTGACGTTCCACGTGCAGGCGGACCTCGCCGACGCCTGCGGCGCGGGCGCGGTCGGTGGCGTCGAGGGAGAGTGCGGCCTCGAGCGTCGCCATGGCGGCGTCGCGGTTGGTGAACCGGGCGGGGCCGCTGGCGAGGTGGGCGAGGTAGAGGCCGGGGCCTGCCGACGAAACGCTGCCGCGCGCGATCATCGACACCTGCCCCACGACGGCGCCGATCGCGTTGGCGACGCCGCCGTGCGCGGGCAGGATCATCCGGGTGCCGAGGCGGGCGCCGACGGCGCCGTAATAGGTCGCGGCTGAAGCGCCGAGGCCGATGACGGGCACCCCGAGGCGCAGGTCCGCCTCGATCACGCCGCGATGCCTGTCGAGGCCTGCGCGGGTGAGGGGATGGGCGGCCGGGTTCGGGCCGAAGTCGTGGCCGTCTTCGGCGAAGGCCGCGTCGAGCAGGCAGGTCACGGTCTGGGCGGTCAGGGCATCGACGATCCGCTGCGCCAGCGTGGCGGCATCGGGCGCGATGCGGTCGCCCCGGCCCGAGCGCTGGCGGGCAAAGAGGGTGCAGGCCTTGGTCGCGGCGTCCGCGTCCCAGGCGGCGGTCAGGCCGAGGACGTGGCTCGCGTCCGAGGGCGTGACGCCTGCGATCAGGGCGAGGCCGCGGGTGACGAGCCGTTGCAGCGCCGGTCCCTCGACACGCGACGCGATAACCTGCGACAACGGCAGCGGGCCGTCCGCAAGGCGCGCGGCGACGGCGGCCTCGCGCGGGTCGAGACCGGCGGGCAGCGTCGTCCAGAGTGGCACGGCAAAGCGGGGGTCGCCCTCCTGCGGGGTGTCGGTCGCCAGGGCGCGGTCGAGCGCGCGGTGGACGAGGACGCCGTGCGTCGTCGCCAACAGGGACACCGGCATCAGACGGCGGGGCCCGAGACGCAGGCTGCCGGCCAGCCCCGCCTCGATATGCACCTCGCTGTCGCCGCCAAGACCGGTGGTGCGCATCGCCACTGCCTCGACCATCGTGCGATAGGGACCGACGCGCGCACCGCCGGGGTCGATGGCGGGCTTGCCACCCGTCAGCAGGCAGATATCCGTGGTGGTGCCGCCGATATCGCTCACCAGCGCGCTGTCCTCGCCGGTCAGCCATTGGGCGCCCGCGATGGACGCGGCGGGCCCGGAGAGGATCGTCTCGATCGGCTTCTCGCGGGCGGTCGCGGCCGAGACGAGCGCGCCGTCGCCGCGCACCACCATGAGCTGGCCGGGGATGCCGAGGCGGGCGAGGTGGGTTTCGCAGGCGGCGATCAGACGGTCGATCATGCCGATCAGGCGGGCATTGAGAACGGCGGTCAGCGCGCGTTTCGGCCCGCCGAGCGCGGCGGAGAGTTCGTGCGAACAGGTGACGGGCAGGCCGGTGGCGGCGCGGATACGGTCGCGGGCCGCACCCTCGTGAGCCGGGTTGCGGGTCGCGAAACGCGCGGCGACGGCGATGCCGGTAATGCCCTCGGGCAGTGCGGCCAGTGCGACATCGAGGGCAGAAGTATCGAGAGCGGCGATCTCGCCGCCCGCGTGGTCGTGGCCGCCGGTCATGTGGATCACGGGATCGCCGTTCAGCGCCTCGGTCAGGCCGTCGCGGGCGAGTTCCGCCGCCTCGAAGCCGATGAAGACGAGGGCGATGCGCCCGCCCTGACCCTCGACGAGGGCGTTTGTCGCCAGCGTCGTCGAGAGCGAGACCATGGCGACGTCGCCCGGATCGGCGCACGTCTCGGCCATCACCGCGTCGATGGCGGCGGCGACGCCGAGGGAAAGGTCGGGCCGCGAGGTCAGCGCCTTGGCAGAGGCGAGGACGCGCGTGACCGCTCCGCCGTCGGTGTCCATGAGGACCGCGTCGGTATAGGTGCCGCCGGTGTCGATGCCGAGGAGGACGGGCAAGGCGCTGTTCCCGAGGTTGGTGCGGGGGGCTGATCGGAGAGCCTCCGGCGGGGATATTTCGGACCAGAAGAATGGCGGCGTGGCGCGCCATTCCCCGGGCAGGAAAAAGGCGCGGTCCAGAGGGCCGCGCCTTTCGCGATCAGGATCGGGCGGGGCTCAGTTCAGCGCCATGTCGGTGATGACATGGGTGAACGCGCCCTCGGGTGCCGCCGAGATCACCGGGTCCGATCCGCCCGCCATGAGCGTGTCGACGGTGCGCTGATAGGCGGCCTCGTCGAGGCGTCCGTCCGATCCTTCGGTCAGCTTGGCGATCTCGGTCATCATCCGGAACTGCGCCTCCTCGGACTGCGAGCCGCTCTCGTCGTAGTCGACGATGATCCGGGCCGCCTCCTCGGGGTTCTCCTCGGCCCATTCCCAGCCCCGCATCGAGGCGCGCACGAAGCGGGCCATCTTGTCGACGAACACCGGATCGTCGAGGTTCTCCTCGAGGACCCACATCCCGTCCTCGAGGGTCGAGACACCCATGTCCTCGTAGCTGAAGGTAATCAGCTCTTCGGGGTCGACGCCCGCGTCGATGACCTGACCGTATTCGTTGTAGGTCATCGTCGAGATGCAGTCGGCCTGGCGTTGCAACAGCGGATCGACGTTGAAGCCCTGTTTCAGGACCGTCACGCCGTCGGCGCCGCCCTCGGTCGGGATGCCCTCCTGGCTCATCCATGACAGGAACGGATATTCGTTGCCGAAGAACCAGACGCCGATGGTCCGGCCGCGGAAATCCTGCGGCCCGGTGATGCCAGAGTCCTTCCAGCAGGTGAGCATCAGGCCCGACGTGGCAAAGGGCTGCGCGATGTTGACGACCGGCAGGCCACCTTCGCGGGCGGCGAGTGCGCTGGGCATCCAGTTCAGCATCACATCCGCACCGCCACCGGCGAGCACCTGCGGCGGCGCGATGTCCGGCCCGCCCGGCAGGATGGTGACGTCGAGGCCCTCGGCCTCGTAGAACCCCTGATCGAGGGCCACGTAATAGCCCGCGAACTGGGCCTGCGTCACCCACTGCAATTGCAGGCGGACGGTATCGGCGTGCGCGTCGGCGAGGGCGGCGCCCCCTGTGAGGGTTGCGGCGATGGTGGCAGCGCCGAGGATGTAGTTCATGGTCCGTTACTCCCGTTGGTTGATGGATGTCGCCGTGCGTCGGCGATTCTCGTGGCTTATCGCTGGCTAGGGTGCCAGAAGGTGGTGCGGCGTTCCAGTGCCGCGACGGCCGCGTAGAACATGCCCCCCGACAGCGCCGAGACGACGATCGCCGACCAGACGATATCGAGTTCCAGCCGCCCCGCCGAGGTATTGATGCGAAAGCCGAGGCCTTGGGTCGGCGAGCCGAAGAATTCGGCGACGATTGCACCGACGAGCGCCAGCGTCGTCGATATTTTCAGCCCGTTGAAGATGAACGGCAGCGCCGCCGGCAGTTTCAGCCGCCAGAAGGCGGGCCACTAGGCAGCGCCATAGGTCCGCATCAGGTCGCGCTGCATCGCGGTCGTGTCCGACAGTCCGGCCACGATGTTCACCAGCATCGGAAAGAACACCATCACGACGACGACGGCGGCCTTGCTCTCCCAGCCGAAACCGAACCAGGCAACGAGGATCGGTGCCGTGCCGACGATCGGCAGGGCGGCGAGGAAATTGGCGACCGGCAAGAGGCCCCGGCGCAGGAAATCGCTGCGGTCGACGGCGATGGCCACGGCAAAGGCAGCGGCGACGCCGATCACATAGCCGGTAAGCCCGCCCCTGAGGATCGTCTGGACGAAATCGCCCCACAGGACCGGCAGGCCCGACGCGGTGGCGAGGGCGATGGCGGAGGGTGGCGGCAGGATCACGCCCGGCACGCCAAGGCCGCGCACCAGCAACTCCCAGATGCCGAACAGACTGAGTGCAAAGATCACCGGCACGCCGACCCGCGCCATTGCCGTGTGCGCGAGCGGGCCGTTCGCCAGCCACGCGTTCAGCGTCCAGGTGGCCAGCCACAGCGCCACGGCGCCCAGGACCAGGGTCATGACGGCACACCCATGGCCGAGCGCGTCCGCCGTTCGATCAGCGAAACGGCGAGGACCAGCAACCCGGCAAGGACGGCGGTGGCGAAGAGCGCCGCCCAGATCTGCGCGGTCTGGCCATGATAGCTCCCGTTCAGCATCCGCGCCCCGAGGCCGCCGCGCAGCACCGACAGTTCGCCGACGATGGCGCCGACGAGGGAGGCGGCGATGCCGATCTTGAGCGAGGCGAAAAGATAGGGCACCGACGCGGGCAGGCGGAGTTTCACAAGCACCGAAACTTGTCGCGCGCCATAGGTGCGCAGCAGGTCGAGCTGCATTGCATCCGGCGCACGCAGGCCCTTTATCATGCCGATCATGACCGGAAAGAACGACAGGTACGCCGAGATCAGCGCCTTGGGCAGCGCGCCCTCGATGCCGATGGAATACAGGACGACGATCACCATCGGCGCGATGGCGACGATCGGGATCGTCTGGCTGACGATGGACAGCGGCACCGCCGACATCTCGACGGTGCGCGAGTGGACGACCGCCACGGCAAGGCCCACGCCGATGCCCGCGCCGATGACAAAGCCCAGGACTGTGGCCCAGAGGGTCAGGCCCGCATGATAGATGAGGCTGCGCGGCGAGAAACGGCAGGTCGCGACGAAGGCGGCGTAGCCGGCCGAAAGTTCGCAGGACTGGACGATCCCGCGCCGCCCCCAGACCTCCTCGCCGACGGTCGAGTCCCACAACTCCATCGCCACCTGATGGGGGGCCGGCAGCCGGGCGCGGTCCTGCACTCCAGGTGGCGCCTGCATGGGGAAGGTTGGTCAGCAGCAGGACGAAGCGGCTCATTTCGGCCCGCTCCCGGGCGCTGTCCGGCACGATGGTGGCGCCGTCTCGCTCGGCCTGGGTCAGCACCTCGCGGATGTTCATCGGTGCGGCGGCTGCATACCAGAGGCCGAGGATGGCCGCGATGACGGTCAGGACGGGGGCCATCCGCCTCATGGGCGTGCGCCTTGTGTTGCTTTAGTCCGCACATACTCATCTTTCGCCACCTGCCGCAGGCGAAGCCTTGGGTATTTCAGGACTAGGGTAACCAGAATCGGTCCACGGTCGAGGCACGGTACAGGCTGGAGAACCGACGCGCGCGACCGAAGCAACCGACGGGTTCTCCAGGTTTCCCTCGTCCCCTGACCGGGGCGAGGGCGTCGGTCGAACCGTAGGGTGGGGTTCCACCCCACCATCACCGACCTCCCCGAACGCCTATTCATCCACATGCCCGGCGCGCAGCCCCTCGCGGACGCGGTGGGCAATGGCGATGAATTCCGAACTGTCGCGGATGTCGAGCGGGCGGTCGCGGGGCAGGGTGCTCTCGATCACGTCGGCGATCCGGCCGGGTCGGGGGGACATGACGACGATGCGGGTGGACAGATAAACCGCCTCGGGGATGGAATGGGTGACGAAGAGCGTGGTCTTTTGCGTGCGCGCCCAGAGCGACAGCAGTTCCTCGTTCAGGCGGTCGCGCACGATCTCGTCCAGCGCGCCGAAGGGCTCATCCATCAGCAGGATGTCGGCGTCGAACGCAAGCGCGCGGGCGATGGAGGCGCGTTGTTGCATGCCGCCCGATAGTTGCCAGGGGTACTTGTTCTCGAACCCGGTCAGGTCCACGAGGTCGAGGACGCGGGCGACCCGGTCTTTTTGTTCGGCGCGGGAGAAGCCCATGATCTCGAGCGGCAGCTTCACGTTCCCGCCGATGGTCCGCCAAGGGTAGAGGCCCGCGGCCTGAAAGACATAGCCATAGGCGCGCGCCCGGCGGGCCGCGTCCGGGGTCATGCCGTTGACGGTGAGGGTGCCCTCGGTGGGCGTCTCCAGCCCCGCGACGCAGCGCAGGAACGTGGTCTTGCCGCAGCCGGAGGGGCCGATGAACGAGACGAAATCGCCTTTGTCCACGGTGAGGGACACGTCCTTG
The DNA here is from genome assembly GCA_963789535.1 of uncultured Alphaproteobacteria bacterium. Taxonomy (GTDB): domain Bacteria; phylum Pseudomonadota; class Alphaproteobacteria; order Rhodobacterales; family Rhodobacteraceae; genus CAVXHQ01. The sequence continues at coordinate 641,097 of CAWBKU010000005.1, forward strand.
AGCGCGTGGACGGGGCCGTCGCCCGTGGCAAAGGTGAGCGAGAGGTTGGCGGCGCTGATGACGTCGTCGTTCATATCGTCGTATCGCCGATCAATCCAGCAGCAGTGAATGCTGCGATGACTTCTGAGCGTGACTGTTCCCCAAGCGGCAAGAGTGGGAGGGGCAGGTCCGATCGACCAAGCCCGAGGAGCGGGACTATCTCGTGTATGACCCGGATGCCGCCCAACCTAGCGAATACATCCCAGACGGGCTCGAGCCTTTCATTCAGCAGTCGTAGTTCGTTGGGGTTTGTTCGTGCACTCCACAGGGCGATACAGGTTTCCGGGCAAGTTCCTGCCAGCACCGAATACCAAGCATAAGCGCCGCCGCCCAAGGCGCCGGCGATTGTCGCATCCCCCGAATAACCAAGCGAGAATCCTGTCGGAAGTACGGGCGACAAGCGGGCAACCTGCCCGGCGAAATCGCCATCGGGAGGGGCCGGATTCTTGACCGCTTGGACACCGGAAATCGTAGCCAGCCTTCTCAGAAGCGGCTCCGAGACGGTGAAATGGGTCGTGCCGGGATTGTTGTAGATGCAAATCGGAAGGTTGGCGGCGGCCGAAACATCGCGCGCAAGACCGAATACCTCGTCGTCCGTCAGCGGCAGATAGGACATCGGAGCCAGCAGCAGGCCGCGTGCCCCGGCACGTGCGGCGTCTTCGGCGTGTTTGACCACGTCCGACGTGCGCAGTGCGCCGATACCGGCAATGACGGGAACCGAACCTGCGGCTTTTACGGCTGCGCTGATGGCCCGGGCTCGCTGTGTCCGCTCAAGGTAGGCATAGCTGCCGGTCGACCCGAGGACGCCGATCGACGAGACGCCCGGCCGCGCAATACGCGAAACGAGCGTGTGCAGCCGATCGACAGAGATGATTCCTTCTGCGTCGGCAGGCGTGACAGGGAACGCGGACAAGCCATCGAAAACACTCACTCTGCTCAAACCCCGCTCGCCGGTATCCCCGACCGTTCCACCGCGCGCGGGTTGGTCAGCGCCTTCCATGACGACAGCGCCGCGTTGACCGCGCCCCTAGGCTCCCGCGCGACGAACTTGCCGTGGCCCTCCTGCGTCCGCACTTCGCCATCCATCACCGCGACCTGCCCGCGCGTCAGAGTGTAGCGGGGAAGGCCCTTCACCTCCTTGCCCTCGAACACGTTGTAGTCGATGGCCGATTGCTGCGCGCTCGCCGAAATCGTCTTCGACTTCTCGGGATCCCAGACCACGATATCGGCGTCCGAGCCGACCAGAACGGCGCCCTTCTTTGGATAGCAATTCAGGATCTTGGCGATGTTGGTGCTCGTCACGGCGACGAATTCGTTCGGCGTCAGGCGGCCCGTCGCGACGCCGTGGGTCCAGAGCATCGGCATCCGGTCCTCGAGGCCGCCGGTGCCGTTGGGGATCTTGGTGAAATCGCCCAACCCGGTGCGCTTCTGCGCCGTGGTGAAGGCGCAATGGTCGGTCGCGACAACCGACAGAGAGCCGCTTTGCAGGCCCGCCCAGAGCGAGTCCTGATGCACCTTCGACCGGAAGGGGGGCGACATCACCCGCCGCGCCGCGTGGTCCCAGTCGGGATTGAAATACTCGCTCTCGTCCAGCGTCAGGTGCTGGATCAGCGGCTCGCCCCAGACGCGCTTGCCTTGCTGGCGGGCGCGGCGGATCGCCTCGTGGCTCTCCTCGCAGGACGTATGCACGACATAGAGCGGCACGCCCGCCATGTCGGCGATCATGATGGCGCGGTTGGTCGCCTCGCCCTCGACCTGGGGGGGCCGGGAATAGGCGTGCGCCTCGGGGCCGGTGTTGCCCTCGGCCAGCAGGCGCGCCGACAGGTCCGCCACCACGTCGCCGTTCTCGGCATGGACGAGGGCGATGCCGCCCACCTCGGCGACCCGGCGGAACGAGGCGAACATCTCGTCGTCCTGCACCATGAGGGCGCCCTTGTAGGCCATGAAGTGCTTGAACGTGGTGATGCCGCGCTTCGTCACCTCGGGCATCTCGTCGAACACCTGCTCGCCCCACCACGTCACCGCCATGTGATAGCTGTAGTCGCAGTTCGCCCGCCCCGCCTTGTTGTCCCACATCTGCAATGCGTCGAGCAGGCCCTGTCCGGGCGACGGCAGCGCGAAGTCGACGACCATCGTCGTGCCACCCGAGAGCGCCGCGCGCGTCCCGCTCTCGAAATCGTCGGTGGAATAGGTGCCCATGAACGGCATCTCGAGGTGGGTATGCGGGTCGATGCCGCCGGGCATGACGTAACAGCCGGTGGCGTCGAGCACCTCGTCGCCGCGCAGATCCGGACCGATCTGCGTGATGACGCCGCCCTCGACAAGGACGTCGGCCACATAGGTCAGGTCGGCGGTGACGATGGTGCCACCTTTGATGACGGTGCTGCTCATGACGGTCTCCTCAAATCTCTTTCGGGGAAGGGTCGGTGCCTTGCGGGGTCGGCCCGGGCGGCGGCGCGAACCCCTCGCGGTCGGCGCAATCGGCCTCGATCAGCGCGGCATTCAGGGTGGCACCCCCCGTCGGAGCGAGCAGGGTGCAGGTCTGCGCGCCTGCGTCGATCTCGAGGCGGTAGAGTTCGGTGAGGCCCTGCGGGTCGAGGAACATCGCCGTCTCGACCCGGCGATCCGGGTTTTCGGGGTCGGGCGAGGTCAGCACCAGCAGCGCGTCGCGCGCGACGATGGCACCGGGCGAGGCGGCGATGACCTCGTCGCGGCGAACGAAGAAGAAGTCGGCATCGGGCAGCCAAAGCTCGAACAGGGTCTCTTCGCCGACCCGGCCCACCGGCAGGAACAGTTCGGGACTTCCGTCGCCGTCGAGGTCGGTCAGGCGCGGCGCCTGCGTCACGCCGGTGACGCGGATCGGGTCGGAGATGCGGCGTTCACCGCCCTCTGGCGCCGACTGGGAAAGGGTCAGACGCGCGGCGTCGACGGTGCCCACATAGGTGAAGGCGAGGTTCGTACCCGCCTGATCGAGGACGCAGTCGGTCATCCCCGCCGCCGCCTCCGGCAGCGCTCCGCAGCGTGGCAGCGCGGCCGCGGTGTTGGCCGTCTCTCCGGTGCCCGGAGCCGCCTGAGCGATCCCGGGCGGTTCGGCGGTCACATCCTGCGGCGGCGCCGCCTCGTCCTGCTGCGCGAGCACGCCGCCCCCCGACAGGGCGAGAAGAAGGACGGCGCGGCTCAGCATCGGGGGCCTCCTGTCGGGGGGACGGTGTCAGGCGGGCGGCAGGACGGGGGCGATACCGTTCACGGCGTCGGCGTCGGCGGCCGGGACGGGTGTCGCCTCGCCCTCGGCGACGCGGCGCGGAATGCGGGTACCGGTGTCGTCGTAACACAGCGGCTGGCCGCCGGCATCGGTCACGAGATAGCCCTGACGCGGCTCGGTCACGACATTGGAGACGAGGTAACAGCCGCGCCCGTCCTCGACCACGATGGACTCGGGCACACCGGGCAAGAGGGCGGCGCGCACGGCCGCAGGCAGCACGCGGGCGGGCGGCGCCTCGGCCTCGGCCTCTGGCGGGGTGACGCCGGGGATCACGACCCCGACGCAGCCGGACGCCAAGAGCGCGAGGCAAAGTGCGAGGGGCGCGGGTGTTGGGCTGAACATGGGCAGGCTCCTTGAGGCGGCGTCGGCAGACATCCGGGTAATGGCGGGCATCGCATCCGGGGGGGCCGGCGCGACGCCTTGACGGACAAAGCCCTCCGGGGCGGTCAGGGTCAAGGGCCGATCGGTCGATATCGTGGCGGACGGCACGGCTAGGTCACGATCCCCGCGGTTTCGAGCACCGCATGAAACAGCACGTCGGCCCCCTTCGCCGCCCATTCCGGGCTGATCTCCTCGGCCTCGTTGTGGCTCAGGCCGCCGACGCAGGGGCACATGACCATGACGGTCGGTGCCACCCGGTTGATCCAGCAGGCGTCGTGGCCGGCGCCGGAAACGATATCCATGTGGGAATACCCCAGCCGCTCGGCGGCGGCGCGCACCGTCTGGACGAGGTCCGGATCGAAGGTGACGGGGTCGAAGTGGCCGGTGGGTTCGATCTCGATCCCGAGGCCGAGATCGGCGGCGATCCGTCCCGCCTCCGTCTCCAGCCGCTCCCGCATCGCCGTCAGCTTGTCCAGATCGGGCGAGCGGAAGTCTATGGTGAACACTGCCCGCCCCGGGATCACGTTGCGCGAGTTCGGGTAGACGTTCGCCTGCCCCACGGCACCCACCGCGCCGGGCTGATGGTCCATCGCGATGGCGTGCACCGCCTCGATGATCCGCGCCATCCCGAGGCCAGCGTTCACCCGCATGTCCATCGGCGTCGAGCCGGTATGCGCGTCCTTGCCCGTCAGACGCACCTCGAGCCACCAGAGGCCCTGCCCATGCGTCACCACGCCGATGTCGCGCTCCTCTGCCTCGAGGATCGGCCCCTGCTCGATGTGCAATTCGAAGAAGGCGTGCATCTTGCGATCCCCGCAGGTCTCCTCGCCCTTCCAGCCGATCCGCTCCAGTTCGTCGCCGAACGTCTTGCCGTCGGCATCGGTGCGCGCATAGGCCCAGTCGCGGTCGTGCATGCCCGCGAACACCCCCGAGGCCATCATCGCGGGCGCGAACCGGGTGCCCTCTTCGTTGGTCCAGTTCGTTACCACGATCGGGTGCCTGGTCCGGATGCCCAGATCGTTCAGCGTCCGCAGGATCTCGAGGCCGCCGAGCACGCCGAGCACACCGTCGTATTTGCCGCCCGTCGGCTGCGTGTCGAGGTGGCTGCCGACATAGACCGGCAGCGCGTCGGGGTCCGTCCCCTCACGCCGCGCGAACATCGTGCCCATCTCGTCGAGGCCCATCGTGCAGCCTGCATCCGCGCACCACCGCTGGAACAGCGCCCGGCCCTCGGCGTCGGCATCCGTCACCGTTTGTCGGTTGTTGCCGCCCGCCACGCCGGGGCCGATCTTCGCCATCTCCATCAGGCTGTCCCACAGGCGCGCGCCGTCGATCTTCATGTTCTCGCCGGGGGCAGGTGCCATGTCGCGGGCCTTTCGGAAGGGATAGTTGTTTGACCAAGTGGTCAAAGCGAGGCTAACAGGAGGTCGAATGCAGTCAAGGCCACGCAACCGCAGGCGTAGCTTCGGCAATCGGGAGGGCTGGCGATGGGCAAGACGGGGACACCCGCAGCGGGTGGCAAACCGCCCACGCGCATACAGGCGCGCAACCGTGACACGATCCTCGACGCGGGCCTCGAGGTGTTCTCGATCCACGGATTCCGCGGTGCCACGCTCGATGCCATCGCCGGGGCGGCGGGGCTGTCCAAGCCCAATCTGCTCTATTACTTCGCCTCGAAGGAGGCGATCTACGAAGCGTTGCTGGCGCGCCTGCTGGCGACCTGGCTCGACCCGTTGCGCGCCCTCGACCCGGACGGCGACCCGCGCGCGGAACTGCTGGCCTACATGCACCGCAAGCTGGCGATGAGCCGGGACTATCCCCGCGAAAGCCGCCTGTTCGCCAACGAGATCATCGCCGGAGCACCTCAGATCGGCGGCGTTCTGGCCACCGACCTGCGCGCGCTGGTGGACGAGCGGGCGGGTGTCATCGCGGGCTGGATCGCGGCGGGTCGCATCGCGCCCGTCGATCCGCACCACCTGATCTTCTCGATCTGGGCCCTGACCCAGCACTACGCCGATTTCGACGTGCAGGTCCGCGCCGTCCTCGGTGGCGCCGATCCGTTTCCCAAGGCCGCCGAAACGCTGGAAACCATCTTCCTGCGGCTCCTCGCCCCACCCGGACAGGAGGCGGAACCCTGAGGCCGGGCATCGGTTCCTTCTGCAAAGGAGACCCGAGATGACCTATACCCTTACCCTGCAAGACATCGCCCCCGTCACCCACGACACCTGGCGGCTCGTATTCGACAAACCCGCAGACTTCGACTTCGAGGCCGGGCAGGCGACGCACTTCGCCCTCGACCGCGAGGGGTGGCGCGACGAGGACCGCCCCTTCACCATGACCTCGCAGCCCGAGGACGACGTCCTCGAGTTCGTCATCAAGAGCTATCCCGACCACGACGGCGTCACCGAACAGATTGCGAAGATGACCCCGGGCGACCGGGTGCTGGCCGAGCCGCCCGCAGGCGCCATTACCGATCAGGGGACGGGCGTATTCATCGCCGGCGGTGCCGGCATCACGCCGTTCATCCCGATCCTGCGCAAACGCGCGCGGGCCGGCACACTCGACGGCGCGCACCTCATCTTTTCCAACAAGGCCGAGCGCGACATCATCCTGCGCGACGAATGGGAGGGGATGGAGGGTCTGCGCACCACCTTTACCGTCACCGAGCAGGACGACAGCGACCTGCCAAAGACCTTCGTCGACAAGGCCTTTCTGCAAGAGGTCGTCACCGACGCGCACCAGCCGTTCTATATCTGCGGCCCGGGCGAAATGGTGGACAAGGTGCGCGATGCCCTCAAGGAAATGGGCGTCGCGGCGGGCGACATCCATACCGAAGAGGGCTGGTAGTCACTGGTCGCGCAGCGCGGCGATCAGTTCGCCCTTGTCCATCTTCGACCGTCCCGCGACCTCCAGTTCCCTTGCACGGTCATAAAGGTCGGCCTTGGTCCATTCTTCATAGGGCGGCGCCTTGCCGCCCTTCTTCGAGGGATGCATGTCCGGGTTGGCCCTGGCGTTGGCGATGCGCGCCGCCTTCTCCTTGCTCGCACCGTCCTCGCGCAGCGCCTCGTAGACGTCGTCGTCCTTGATCTGCGTTCCGTGATCCTTGGTCATGGCGATCCTCCCTTTTCCTCCCAATCGGGCAAGGCCGCCTCGGGTTCCCGCATGTTCACCGATTGAAAACCACTTGCTGCGATACCGCGTTGACACAACACGGGAATCGACATGCAGATATCCGACGGACGCGCCCTTCACGGCCTCCTGAACCCGACCTCCGCCGCCCGCCCCGCGGGTCAACCCGCCTCCGACCGCGCCAACAGGGGCGAGAGGGCGGAGGGCGGGTTTTCCATCGCCGCTGCCCAGACCGGCGACCGCGGCGCGCCGTCCCTCCCTGCCGGGACCAGCGCCGAGAGCTTGTTTGCCGCACGGCTCGCCGCGGCGGGTCAGGGTGCCGACGGGCTGCCGCGGCAGGCCACCGGCGACGCCTATACCATGCTGCGGACATCGCTGCTGTCCGCAGGCGGCTGACCGCGCCGCGCCGCGCCTATTCGGCGGCCTTGGCGGAGGGATTGTTCGGGTGGGTCGTCCAGTTGGCGTAGCCCGGCTGCACCTCGCGCCCGGTGCGCGGATCGGTGGCGCCTGCCGCCATCGGTTCGAGGGTGATACAATCCTCCACCGGGCACACCTCGACACAGAGGTTGCAGGCGACGCATTCGGCGTCGATCACCTCGAACACCCGGCCCGGCTTCATCGCAATGGCCTGATGGCTGGTATCCTCGCAGGCGGCATAGCAGCGGCCGCACTTGATGCAGGCGTCCTGGTCGATCCTGGCCTTCGCTACGTAATTCAGGTTCAGATACTGCCAGTCGGTGACGTTCGGCACCGCGCGGCCGATGAAATCACTCGTCTTTTCATAGCCCTTCTCGTCCATCCACGCCGACAGGCCGGCCTTCATCTCCTCGACGATCCGGAACCCGTAGGTCATCGCCGCCGTGCAGACCTGCACCGTGCCGCAGCCCAGCGACATGAACTCTGCCGCGTCGCGCCAGGTGGCTGATCCCGCCGATCCCGCTGATCGGCAGGCCCGCCGTCTCGGGGTCGCGGGCGATCTCGGCGACCATGTTCATCGCGATCGGCTTGACCGCCGGGCCGCAATAGCCGCCGTGGCTGCCCTTGCCGTCGATGGAGGGCTCGGGGCTGAAAGTGTCGAGGTTCACGCTGATGATCGACGAGATCGTGTTGATGAGCGACACCGCATCCGCGCCCCCCGCCTTGGCCGCGCGCGCGGGCTGGCGGATGTCGGTGATGTTGGGCGTCAGCTTCACGATCACCGGCATCCGTGTCGCGGCCTTGCACCAGCGCGCGACCATTTCAATGTATTCGGGCACCTGACCCACGGCGGCACCCATGCCCCGTTCGGACATGCCGTGCGGACACCCGAAGTTCAGCTCGATCGCGTCCGCGCCGGTCTCCTCGACCTTCGGCAGGATCTCCGCCCACGCCCATTCCTCGCAGGGCACCATCAGCGACACCACCATCGCCCGGTCGGGCCAGTCGCGCTTCACCGCCTTGATCTCGCGCAGGTTCACCTCCAGCGGCCGGTCGGTAATCAGCTCGATGTTGTTCAGCCCCAGAACCCGCCGGTCCGGCCCGTGCACCACGCCGTAGCGCGGCCCGTTCACGTTCACCACATGCGGATCGAGGCCCAGCGTCTTCCACACCACGCCGCCCCAGCCGGCCTGAAACGCGCGGCGGACGTTGTATTCCTTGTCCGTCGGCGGCGCCGAGGCGAGCCAGAACGGGTTCGGGGACTTGATCCCCAGAAAGTCGGTGGAAAGATCTGCCATGTCAAAACTCCGTAGGATGGGGTTTCACCCCATCATCCCATCAAAACCCCATGAATATCCATTGCCGCATCGCGCCCCTGCGCCACGGCAACCACGGTCAGATCCTCGCCCCGCCCGGTGCAGTCGCCGCCCGCCCAGACGCCCTCGACCGAGGTGCGGCCCGCCGCGTCCGTCGCGATCTTGCCGCTCTCGACGCGCAACCCTGCGTCGGTCGTCAGCGTCTGACCGATGGCCTTGAGAACCTGATCGGCGGGCAGGCGGAACCGCTCGCCGGTGCCGGTGACGCGGCCATCGGTGACGGCGGTGTATTCCATCTCCACGCCCTGCGCGGCACCCGCGCCCTGCACGGACACCGGCATCGCGTTGAACATCAGGCGCACACCCTTGGATGCCGCCAGATCCTGTTCATATCGGCTCGCGGGCATCTCTTCCCGGCTGCGCCGATAGGCGATGGTGACGCTCTCTGCGCCGAGCAGTTTCGACTGCACCGCCGCATCCACCGCCGTCATGCCGCCGCCGATCACCACGACGTTGCGTCCCACCGGCAGCCCGCCGAGATCCGCCGCCTGCCGCAGATCCGAGATGAACCCCACCGCGTCGCCGACACCCGCCAGTGCCTCGCCCTCCGCCCGCAGCGCGTTCACCCCGCCAAGGCCGACGGCGAGGAACACCGCATCGTGCTCCGCCCGCAAGGCGTCCAGCGTCAGGTCCGCGCCCAAGGTTCCTGGCAATAGGGTGATGCCGCCGATCTGCATCAGCCACGCCACCTCGCGCGCCGCGAAATCCTCGGTGCTCTTGTAGCTCGCGATGCCGTATTCGTTCAGACCGCCGGGCTTCGGGCGCGCCTCATACAGCGCGACCTCGTGCCCCAGCAGCGCCAGACGGTGCGCACAGGCAAGGCCCGCGGGCCCGGCGCCGACCACCGCGACCCGCTTGCCCGTCGCCTCGGCGCGGGCGAACGGATGCCCCTGCCGGGCCATCGACGCATCGGTCGCATAGCGTTGCAGTCGCCCGATCTCGACCGGCTTGCCCTCGGCCGCCTCGCGCACGCAGGCCTCTTCGCACAGCGTCTCGGTCGGGCAGACCCTCGCGCACATGCCGCCGAGGATGTTCTGCCCGAAGATCGTGCGCGCCGCACTCTCGGGCTGGCCCGACTGGATCTGGCGGATGAACAGCGGGATGTCGATCGCCGTGGGACAGGCGGTCACGCAGGGCGCATCATGGCAGAAATAGCAGCGGTCAGCGGCGACGGCGGCCTCATGCGGCGCGTAGGCGGCGTGCAGGTCGGAGAAATTTCGCGCCAGCGCCTCGGGCGCCAGCCGGGCCGCGGCGATGCCGGGCGTCATCGGATCGGTCACATCGGGCTCCCTGATGCGGTCATGCTCGGGCGCCAGCCTGCCAGATCGCAGAATTTTATCAACTGGTAAAATTCTTCCGCGATCGTCTCAGTCTCCGGAGAACCGCCATTCGACGATCTGCTGAAAACTTTCGCCCACAGCGACCTCGATGGATGGAAAACCGGCGTGGTTGGGCGCGTCAGGCCAGCCCTGCGCCTCGATCGCCAGCGCCTGTCCGACCGGACCGCCCGGCAGCCGCGCATCGCGGGCGTCGAACACCTGCACCCCCGGCGCAGTCGTGGCGAGCGTCATGCCGACGCCGTTCTGCCCAATCAGCCAGAGGACATCGCGGAGCGGCCCGGGGGCATCCGACAGGCAGAAATTGTGATCGAGCGGCGGGGCGCCCGGGACGGGCACGCGCGCCGTGCGGAAATCATAGGGTGTGTCGGTGACATCGACGATCCCGCCGGTCGGCGTGTCGTCGGCGTGCGTCGGCAGATATCGGTCTGCGGCGATGCGCAGGCTATGACCCTCCCACCGCTCGGTCCCGTCGAGGTTCCAGTAGCTGTGGTTGGCAAAGTTGAGCAGGGTCGGCGCGTCGGTCGTCGCCGTCACCGTCAGGCGCAACAGTGCGGGCGCGCATACCTCGTAGCGGGCGATGACGTGTCGCGTGCCGGGAAAACCGCCCTCGCCATCCGGCAGGACCAGCCGCAGGCTCAGTGCGCTGTCGGTGTTGTCGTCCCGGGTGTCGTCGATCCGCCAGACCTTGCGCCCGGTCGAGGCGCTGCCCGAGTGCAGCGTTACCGGCCCGGGACGGTTTTCGTCGAAACGGTGGACCTTGCCCGCGATCGGCGCCTGCGCTCCGGTCAACCGGTTCACTACCGGGCCGATCAGCGTGCCGTGGTGCCGCCCCTCGGCCTCGTAGTCGGCAAAGCGGCCGGACCCGGGGGTAAGGCTGTGGGGCACCCCGGACAGATGGACGGCATTCAGGATCGCGCCATAGGTGAGGATGCGGGCGCTCAGGTCGCCGGCGCGCAGGGTGATCGCCTCGACGACTTCGCCCGCCGCCGTCGTGCCGAACGGGGCGCGGTTCACAGCGCCTCCCAATGCACGCCCGCGGGGGGGATCTCGGTGCCCTGCCACGGCAGCGGTTCGGGCGCGTAGTTGAAGACGAAGCGATGGGTCGCGGTCTCTCGCTGGCGCAGGCCGTCGGGCATCGCGGTCACGGTCAGGCCCGCGTCGATCAGCGCCTCGGTCACGAGGACATCGAACGTCGCCGCATCGGGCCACCCCGCGAGATAGCGCAGTCGCTCGCCCATCAGCGCGGGCGCGCCGTTCGCGCGGCGTCGACGCACCGGCGCGCTCCCCTCCAGATGCTCGACCCAGTGGACGAAACGGCCCTCCTCGAGCGCTTCCGACGCGGCGGGCGGCAGGCTCTCGGTAAGGACGACGGTCACGTCGAGGCCCGGCACGTTCGGCCCCATCGGCACCGGGATCGACAGCTCCGCCGTCTTGGTATCGGTGCGCGGGACCGATCAGCGCGATGCCGTCGAAGGTCGCCAGCGCCGCACGCAACGGGTCCGACAGGTGCATCAGGCCGGGGGCGAGGACCAGCGCGTAGGCCGAGAGATCCGCGGTATCGGGCGGCAGGATGTCCACCGTCTGGCCTGCCCGGCGCAGGGCAGAGTAGGCCTCGAACGCGAGGCGAAAGAACTCGAAGTCGCGGCCCTGCGGCTGCGCCTGCCAGCCCCAGCAACTCTCGTAGTCGAACACGAGGGCCACGCGGGCATGGGCGATGCCGACCTCGCCCATCGCCTCGATCTCGGACGCGACCTGCGCCGCCTCGGCCAGTGCGGGTGCGGGCGCGCTGTCGGGCCGCAAGAGACCCGCATGCATCTGTTCCTGCGCGAACGGCGCCTGCCGCCAGCGGAAATAACTGACGCATTCCGCACCGTGCGCGATCGCCTCCCAGGCCCACAGGCGGCACATCCCGGGCAGGGGCGCGGGGTTCCACGCGGCCCAGTTCACCGGGCCGGGCTGTTGCTCCATCACCCACCAGCGCCCCTTGCCGCAGGCGCGATAGAGGTCGTGGTGGAACGCCTGGAAATCGGGATGCCCCTGTTTCAGATAGCGCAGTTTCGTCGCCGCATCGGTGTCGACGATCATCGACAGGAACCCGATGGGATAGCTGTCCCAGGACGCGATATCGAGGTCGGCGCCGAGTTTGAAATGGTCGAAATCCGTGGTCTTGCCCATGAAATTGTGGATGATCGGCGCGTCCGAATGGCGCCGGATCTCGTCGCATTGCGCCCGGTTGAAGGCGATGACCTGATCCGAGGAGTAGCGCCGGAACGCCAGCACATGCGGGTGGTTCGGTTCCGTCACGGTCAGGTTCGGCAGGTCGATCTGCCCCCAGTCGTCATAGTCCATCGACCAGAACACGTTGCCCCACGCCCGGTTCAGCGCCTGCGTCGACTGATACCTTTGCGCCAGCCAGTCGCGGAACCCGGCGCGGGCGGCATCCGAATAGCTCAATGTCGTGTCGTGGCAGGAATATTCGTTGTCCGTCTGCCACGCGCCGACGGCCGGGTTCTTGCCATAGCGTTCCGCCATCAACCGCGCAATCCGGCGGCTCTCGTCGCGGTAGCCCGCGTGAGAGAAGCAATAATGCCGCCGCGACCCGAACTTTCGCGGGCGCCCCTGCGCATCCACACCGAGCATGTCCGGATGCCTGTCCAGCATCCAGCGCGGCGGCGTCGCGGTCGGCGTGCCGAGGACCACCTTCAGGCCCGCGTCGCCCAGCACCGCGATGGCCCGGTCGAGCCAGCCCCAGTCCATCCGCCCCGGCGCCGGCTCCATCCGGGACCACGCGAATTCGCCGATGCGGACCCAGGTGATGCCCGTGTCGCGCATCTGCGCGGCATCGGCGGCCCATTGCGCCTCGGGCCAGTGTTCAGGGTAATAGCAGACGCCGAGGGTGGGTTTCATCGGGGGGTTCCTGCGGTCAGAGCCAAGAGTTAGAGGACGACGCGGTGTTCGGCCTGTCCGGTGATGTCGGTCGGCATCGAAAAGGTCTGGCCGTTGAGCGGGCCGTCGATGAAGGCGGTCTGCGGCAGGCCCGCCGCGGCCGAGGTGACGAAAAGCGTGCGCAGATCGGCGCCGCCGAACGCCGGGCACGAGGATTGCACGCGCCGGCACGTCGATGGTCCGCACCAGCGCGCCGTCCGGACCATAGCCCGCCACCCGCGCGCTGCCCCATTGCGCGGTCCACAGGATGCCGTCCTGCGACACCACCGCGCCATCGGGGACGAATGTCGTGCCGGTCGTGTCGACATGGACGCTCGCCGCGCCCGCCGGCCACCCCTCGGCGGGATCGAGGGGCTGGCGCATGATCCGACGGGTCAGCGTATCGGCATAATATGCGAACTTGCGGTCGGGCGAGAAACAGATCGCATTCGGTATGCTGATTTGATCGAACAGCATCCTGACCGCGCCGCGATAGAACCGGTGGATCGACCCCGCCCCGGTTTCCGCCGCGAGGCCCATGGTGCCGATCCAGAACCCGCCCCAGGGATCGGCGCGTCCGTCGTTCGAGCGTGTCGCGACGTTGTCCGCCTCGAGCGGCGCCACGATCTCGCGTGCGCCCGTCGAGATGGTGAACCGCAGCAGCGCGGTCTGCGACGCGATCAGCAGGGTATCGTCGTCGACCCATCCGGCGGCGGACACGATCTCGTCGAACTGCCAGTGCTGGCCCTTGCGGTGCAGCCGCCGTCCGAGGACGTCGAACCAGAACAGCTCGCCCCGCCCCGGGTGCCACAGCGGCCCCTCGCCCAGAAGGCAGATGGTGTCGTCGTAGACCTGCATCATGCGCCCGCCCGTGCCGCATCATAGGCCGCGACGATGGCGCGCGCCCTGGCGGCGACGTCCCCCACCGACATCCCCGGCTTGTAGAGCGCCGAGCCGATGCCGAAGCCGTCGGCACTCGCCGCGATCCACTCGGCGAAATTCTCGGGCCCGGCGCCGCCCACCGCGTAGATTTGCGTGCCCCGCGGCATCACCGCCCGGATCGCCGCGATCCCGCCGGGACCGATCAGGCTGGCGGGGAATATCTTCAGGCCATCGGCCCCGGATTTCAGCGCGAGGAAACACTCGGACGGGGTCATCGCGCCGGGCCAGCTCTGCATCCCCTTTGCCTTCGTCGCCACGATAACCCGCTGGTCGACGTTGGGCGAGATCACGATGGTGCCGCCCGCCTCCTGCACGCGCCCCACGTCCTCGACCGACAGGACGGTGCCGGCGCCGATCACGGCGTCGCTGCCGTAGGCACCCGCCATGGCGGCGATGCTGTCGAACGGCTCGGGCGAATTGAGCGGCACCTCGATCCTGTCGATACCTGCCTCGATCAGGGCGGCGCAGACGGCCGTCGCCTCGGGCGGGGTGATGCCGCGCAGGATGGCGATGAGGTTGCGGGACATATCAGGCTCCTGTCGTCAGTCGTGCATGGGCGGCCCGCAGGCCCGCGAGCGTGATGCCGTCGCCGTTCACGGCGCGCGCCGGCACGTTCTGTGCGGCGAGGGCCGCGACGTAGAGGCGCGCCAGGTGGCCCGCACCGATCACCACGATATCCTGCCCGAGCCACCACGGTTTCGCGGCGGCGAGCTCCGCGCCGATCAGCAGGCCCGACAGGCGCGCACGCGCCACATCCCCGGTCATGTCGTGCAACAGGCCCTCGGCGCGCAGCGAAAACAGGTTCGCGGCCAGACGTTCGGGCCGCGACAGCGTATCGGTGAGGCCGCCGGCAAAGGCGTCGTCGTCCCAGCCGTCCGTCGCGATGGAATGGCGCAGAACGGTATGGCCGGAGATCGCGGCAAAGAGGTCGCCGGTCATCACGGTGAGAAAGCTCACCACCTCGCCCGCGCTGATCTGCGCCCATTTGGTATGGGTGCCGGGCAGACAGAGGACACCGTCCCAGCCGGGGTTCTGCGCAAGGTAGCCCGCGATCTGCGTCTCCTCGCCGCGCATCACGTCCGCCGGTCTGTCCTGCCGCAGACCGGGCACGATATGGACCGTAAGGCCGGGCGTCACCGTCGGCGCGGTCACGAACCCCGGCGGCGTCGCGGGGCAGGGGACGGTCGCATAGGGCGCCTCGATCCATCCCTGACGCGCGCCGACCATGCCGCAGGCGACCGCGGTCATCGGCGCGCCCAGCGGCAGCCACGGCGCGATGAGTTCGAGCAGCGCAGCCTCGAACGCGCCCGGCGCGAGGCTGCCCATCCCCCGGTCCGACGCCGCCGTGGCGCGCACCGCGCCGTCCGCGCCCATCGCCCAGACCCGCAGGTTCGACGTGCCCCAGTCGATGGCGATCCAGTCGGGCGTCACCGCCTTGCCATTGCCGCTCATCCGGTCATGGCCCGGCCCGCGTCGATGGCGAGCACCTGAGAGGTCATCATCCGGCTGGCGTCCGAGGCCAGAAACAGCACCGTCCCGGCCACGTCCTCGGGCACCAGCATCTCCTTGAGGCACTGGTCCTCGCGGAACCGCTCGACCGCCTCGGGCGTCGCCCATTTGTCGAGTTGCTTTTCGGTCAGCACCCAGCCCGGGGCGACCGCGTTCACGCGGATCCTGTCCGGCCCCCATTCGCGGGCGAGCGCGCGGGTCAGGCCCATGATGCCGGCATTGGCGGCGACATAGGGCGCCATCCCGGCGCCGCCGATCATGTAGCTGATCGACGAGAACAGGATCATCGAGCCTGCGCCCCGGGCCTTCATCCCCGGTGCCGCCGCTTGCGCCGCAAAGAAGTAATGGCGCAGGTTCACCGCGTGGCTCGCGTCCCAGAACGCCACGTCGACCTCGTCGGCGTCGCGTCGCATGTCGTCGGCGGCGTTGACCACGAGTGTCGAGATCGGCCCATGCGCCTCGGCCGCCGTGTCCATCGCGGCACGAAGGGCGGACGTGTCGGTGACGTCGCAGCGCAGGAAGAGCGGCGGGTGCGCCGCCGTTTCGCCGACCTCGGCGGCAAAGGCGGCATAGTCCGACCGCCCGACGAAGGCGACGCGTGCGCCCTGCGCGGCGAACGCACGGGTGAGCGCCGCACCGATGCCGCTGCCGCCGCCGGTGATGAACACCGAGGCCCCCGCCAGGTCGGAATATATCGCCCCCATCGCACCTCGCCCCCCGGTTGACGCCGGCGACCATCGCGTCCGGCGGGCGCCTTTGCAAGAGGGGGGCGGCCGATCAGGCGGCGCGTCTGCCGTAGTAGAGGCCGACCACATGCTCGGCCTCGGCAAAGAACAGCCAGCGCAGCGCCGCCACACCCGCGAGGTGGCTGAGCACGGCGACGGCGGCGAGGATATGGTTGAACGGCACGAGCATCAGCACGACGGGAAGGACAACGCCGAGGACCAGCGCGATCACCCGCAGCCTTTGCGCATGGCTGCGCGCGACCACATAGGCGAATTCGCGCAGCAGATAATTGGTGCCGGTGTGCGGCGGCTCGAACGCGCGGACGGTGCCGATATGGCCGAGACCGGTGGCGGTGGCCAGCGTCGTGCCGCTGCGCGCGAGGCGCGTGTCGCCGTCCCACCAGGCATAGACCTGCAGCGCGCCGCCGAGGATCAGGAGCGGCAACGCAAAGCGCAGTTGTCCGGCGAGCAGGCCGCCGCCACCGAGCGAGAGCGTCAGGAACAGCGCCGGCGTGGTCCAGTGGCGCCAGCGCGGAACGGTGCGCAATTGCGCGTAGATCATCGAGGTGGTGAAGACGGTCGCCAGCGACAGCAGCGCCCCGATCCAGCCGATCGGTTGCCAGCGGGCGGCAAAGAACACCAGCCCCGCGCCGAACAGCGCCATGACGATCAGGCAGGCGACGGCGGCGACCCCCTCGCGCGACAGCCACGAGGTGCGCCACTGGGTGAACGCCTTCAGCGCCCGCTCGGGGTGGCCGAGGTGGGTGGTCGAGGCGATCAGTCCGCCGACCGCAAGAAGGTAGGCGATGGCGAAAAAGGCGAAGGCGGTCCAGCCGGTGACGGACGGCAGGCCGAGGCCGAGCCAGAACAGCAGACCGAAGCCGAGACCGGAGAGGGTCGTGAAGACGATGACGGACGGCGCGGGATGCATCAGGTGCCTCCGGGCATGGCGGCAAGCGTCCGGTCGAGCCAGCCGAGGAACCCCTTCGGCGTCTCGGACACCGGCGCGAGGAAGGGGGCGAGGATGTCGACCTCGGGTTCGGCGTCGCGGGGGCGGGGCGGCAGGTATTTGTTGACGGGCCGGGTTCCCTGCTCGGGCATCAGGTCGAAGCCGCCCCGCTCGGCGACGAGAATGCTGACGGCGCTCTCCTCGTCCCCGAGGTCGCCGAAATGTCGCGCGCCCGCCGGACAGGTGCGCACGCAGGCGGGGACACGGTCCACCTCGGGCAGGTTCTCGTTATAGATGCGGTCGACACAGAGGGTGCATTTCTTCATCACCTTCTCCTCGGCGTCCATCTCGCGGGCGCCATAGGGACAGGCCCACGCACACAGGCCGCAGCCGATGCAGTCGCTCTCGTTGACGAGCACGATGCCGTCCTCGGCGCGTTTGTAGGAGGCGCCGGTGGGACAGACGGTGACGCAGGGCGCATCCTCGCAGTGCAGGCAGGATTTCGGGAAATGCACCAGCTTTGCCGAGGCGAGCGCGCCGTCGTGCGGCTGCACCTCGTAGGAGTGCACCCGGTTGAGGAACGTGCCCGAGGGGGCCGCACCGTAGGGATCCTGATCCGACAGCGGCGCGCCATAGTTCTCGGTGTTCCAGCCCTTGCACGAGATCACGCAGGCATGACAGCCGACGCAGGTGTCGAGGTCGATCACGAGGCCGAGCTTCTTTTGAGTCTTGGGGGGGAGCGTCGTCATGGCTTCGGTCCTCTTGCCGTCGGTCGGGCGGACGCTGTTGCTGCGCAATGCGCCCCGCCCGCCGACCCTTTTGGTGCCTCGTTCCGGGCGACGGTGCAGGGGGAGGGGGCGGACCCTCCGGGGGGAGTTGTTAGGGCAACGTGAACCGGGGCGTGCCGCGTCATGGGCCGACCTTCCATGCGAGTTTGCGCGGGGCCTTGGGAACCGGGCTGTCGATGGAGGGGAAGGCGGGGTGGGCCTCGGCGGGGGCCGGTGCCCTTTCGATGCGGACGCGCAGGTCGAACCAGGCGGCCTGTCCGGTGATCGGATCGGAGTTCGACCAGCGCATGCCGTCCTCCTGTGCCGGGAGCAGTTCGTGGATCAGGTGGTTCAGCAGGAATCCTTTCGTGGCCTCGGGGGCGTCGTCGTCCAGCGCCCAGGCGCCCCTGCGCTTGCCGATGGCGTTCCAGGTCCAGACGGTGTTTTCGTTCAGCGCGGCCATGTGGGCGACGGGCACGATGATCGACCCGTGCGGCGAGGTGAGCCTCGCCCAGTTGCCGTCCGCGAAACCGCCTGCCTGCCAGAGCTTCGTCGGCACGTAGAGCGGGTTTCGACCATGGATTTGCCGCAGCCAGGCGTTCTGGCTGCCCCAGGAATGATACATCGCCATCGGTCGCTGGGTGAGGGCGTGGATCGGGTAGTCGGCGTCGTCCTCGGTTCCCTCTGACAGGGGTGCATACCAGATCGGCAGCGGCGTCATCGTCCGGGCGAGGCGGGCGCGCAGGGGATCGGGCGGCTGGCGTTTGCCTTCGCCTTCGGCGGCGAGCTGGAAGCGGCGCATCGGCTCGGCATAGAGCTGAAAGATGTACGGCTGCGGGCTGTCGTAGAAGCCCATCTTCACCGCCCAGGCCTGGTATTCCATGCTGAACGGTTTGTAGTAGGCGGCCTCCGCCGGCACGTGGCTCTGCCAGAAGCCGCCGTTCGCGATATAGCTGTCGATCTGCCCTGCGTTCGGGTCGCCGCGCCCGTCCTGCAACCCGTGGTCGCCCATGCGCCAGCCCGCCAGCGGCCCGATGCCGGGGCGGCGGATGTGGTTGATGATGTAGTCGGCGTAGTCGGCGTATTTCGCGCTGCCGTCCGGGTTCACGAATCCGGGGAGACCGAGCCGCGCGCCGAGGTCGCAGAGCACCGACTGGAACCCGCGCACGTCACGGTCGGGCGCGATCACCGGCCAGCGGATCGCGTCGGCGACGGCGCCCGGCTCGCTGATCGGGCGGTCGAGCAGGCTGATGCAGTCGTGGCGTTCGAGGTAGGTGGTGTCGGGCAGGACGAGGTCGGCGTAGGCGACCATTTCGGACGAATAGGCGTCCGAATAGATGATGTTGGGGATGACGTAGCTGCCGTCCTCGTTGGTGTCGGTCAGCATCGCCATGGTGCCCGCGGTGTTCATCGACGAGTTCCAGGCCATGTTCGCCATGTAGAGGAACAGGGTGTCGATGCGGTAGGGGTCGCCCGCGTGGGCATTGGAGATAACCATGTGCATCATGCCATGTGCCGACAGCGGGTTTTCCCAGGTGAACGCCTTGTCGATGCGGGCGGGCGAGCCGTCGTCCTTCAGGCACAGGTCGTCGGGGCCGTGGGGATAGCCGAGGTGCGGGCCGTCGAGGGCGGCGCCGGGTGTCACCTTGCAATGCGGCTTGGGATGGGCGGTCGCGGGTTTGGGGTACGGCGGTTTGAACCGCATGCCGCCGGGGGTTTCGACGGCGCCGAGGATGATCTGGAGGGTGTGGAGCGCGCGGCAGGTCTGGAACCCGTTGGAATGGGCGCTGATGCCGCGCATGGCGTGAAAGCTGACGGGACGGCCGATCATGCTGTCGTGCCGCTTGCCGCGAAAGTCGGTCCACGCGCGCGGTAACGCGATCGCCTCGTCGAACGCCGTCTTCGCGATCTGCGCGGCCAGCGTGCGGATGCGGTCGGCGGGGATGCCGGTACGGTCGGCGACGTTTTCGGGCGCGTAGGCGGGGTCGAGGTATTTCTCGGCCATCAGGTGAAAGACGGGCCGGTGGGTGATGCCCTTGTGGCGCCAGGTCCGGGCAAGGTCCGGCTCGACGCCCTGTCCGTTCCAGGGTGCGAGGTCGCCGGTGCGGCGGTCGATGACCTGCGGCTGGCCCTCTTCGTCGCGCAGCAGCAGGCCGTTCTGCGGCGACTTGGGGTCTTCGTTCACCAGGCACGAGGCATTGGTGAACCGCGCGAGGTAGTCGAGGTCGAGCCTGCCTGCCTGAAAAAGCAGATGGATCAGCGACAGGATCAGCAGGCCGTCGGTGCCCGGCGTGATCCCGTACCAGTCGTCGGCGACGGCGTTGTAGCCGGTGCGGATCGGGTTCACGCCGACCATTTTCGCGCCCCGCGCCTTGATCCGGCCGATGCCCATCTTGATCGGGTTGCTGTCGTGATCCTCGGCCACGCCGAAGAGGACGAACATCTTCGTGTGCTCCCAGTCGGGCTGCCCGAATTCCCAGAAGGCGCCGCCCATGGTGTAGATGCCCGCCGCCGCCATGTTGACCGAGCAGAAGCCGCCGTGCGCGGCATAGTTCGGCGTCCCGAACCCCTGCGCCCAGAGCGAGGTGAACGACTGCGACTGGTCGCGCCCGGTAAAGAACGCGAGTTTCTCGGGTGCCTCGTCGCGGATCGGAGCGAGGATGCCGGTCGCGATCTCGAGGGCCTCGTCCCACGAGATCTCCTCGAAGGCGCCCGACCCGCGCGGCCCGACCCGTTTCAGCGGCGCGCGCAACCGGGCGGGGGAGTTCACCTGCATGATCCCCGCCGACCCCTTGGCGCAGAGCACGCCCTTGTTGACCGGATGGTCGCGGTTGCCCTCGATGTAGGCGACCTTTCCCGATTTCAGGTGCACGTCGATCCCGCAGCGGCAGGCGCACATGTAGCAGGTGGTCTTGCGGATCTCGTCCGAGACCTTGGGCGACAGGTCCAGCGTCGGGGTCGGGTGGGTCATGTCAGTGTCCTGGCAAGGGAGAGACCGGCGAGGGCCACGAGAAGGGAGAGACAGAACGGGCGATACCAGCCTTCGAGGCGCGGCGTAAACAGGCCTTGCCCCGCGACGACGCCGCAGGCGACCGGTAGCGCAACGGCGAGGCCGCGAGGGTTTGCGCTGGATTTCCGGGTGCCGAACACGATCAGGCGCCCTGCGCAATGAGGGCGGCGGTGTCGCGGGCGATCTGACGCTCTTCCTCGGCGGCGACGACATGGACCGGCAGCGGCCCGAGAAAGGCGAGTTGCGCCATGATCCGGTCACGGACAGGGGCCGCATTTTCGCCGATGCCGCCGGTAAAGGCGACGGCGTCGATGCCGCCCATCGCGACGATGGCTGACCCGGCATGACGCGCGGCCCAATAGCAGAAATGGTCGACGGCAAAGGCCGCGTCGGTATCTCCGGCGTCGGCGCGGTCCATCAGCGCCTTCATGTCGCTGTCGCCGGCCAGCGCCCTGAGGCCGCTGTCGCGATTGAGCAGCCGGTCGGCCCCGGCGATGCCGTGTGTCGCCGCCAGACGCAGCACCGCCGCCGCGTCGATGCTGCCCGAGCGCGTGCCCATCGTCAGCCCCTCGAGAGGCGAATACCCCATCGAGGTCGCCACACTCTGCCCCTCGAGGATGGCGCAGAGCGATGCGCCGTTCCCGAGGTGCAGCGCCAGCAGGCGGCGGGGGATCGCGTGCCGAAGCCTGCGACCATCCCGGCATAGCTCAGCCCGTGGAACCCATAGCGCCGGATGCCCGCCGCCCGTGCCTCGGCCGGGATCGCATAGGTCGTGGATACGGGGGCGTTGGTGGCATGGAATGCCGTATCGAAACTGGCGTATTGCGGCAGGTCGGGCAGCAGGGCCGTCAGCGCGTCGATGCCATCGAGGTTCACCGGATTGTGCAGCGGCGCCAGCGGAATGCAGTCGGCGATCCTGTTGCGCGTCTCCGCGTCGATCCGCACCGGGGCGGTCAGGGACGCGCCGCCATGCACGACCCGGTGCCCCGCCGCCGTCAACGCAGATGCGCCGTGCCCGGCCCGGTCCAGTGCCCCGAGGATGAGGGCCAGCGCGTCGGCGTGACCTGTGGTGGTCACGGCTTTGCGCCGCGAACCGACGCGCAGCACACCTTCCGAGCCGATCTCGGACAGCGACGCTGCCGCCACCTCCTCCAGATCGCCGGGCGCAAAGATACGCGCCTTGATCGACGAAGAGCCTGCATTGACGACGAGGATCACGCCCCCGCCGCCGCGACCAGCGCCCCCAGCGCCGCCGAACACAGTCGGTCGGGCGCCCGCTGGCTGCGCGAGGTGAGCAGCACCGGCACCTTCAGGCCCATGACGATGCCGCCCGCGCAACAGCCCATCCCGAGGACCATCAGCTTGAACAGCGCATTGCCGCTGGTGATGTTCGGGACCACCATGATGTCGGCATCCCCCGACACCTCGGACGCATAATTCTTGGCCCGCGCCGCCTCCTGCGACCAGATCAGGTCGAGCGCCATCGGCCCCTGCACCACCGCCTGCGGCAGCGCCGTCTTCGCCCATTCGGCGATCTCCGCCGCCTCGCCGGTGTTCGGGATCGACGGAATGGGATCCTCGGTCGGGGCCAGCAGCGCCGCCTTCACCTCTGTGTCGCCGAGGATCCGCGCCAGCCGCACCGCATGGGTCAGGCAGGCCTTGCGCGTGTCCACGTCCGGATCGACGTTCAGGGCGGCATCGGTCAGCAGCAGCGGCCGGTCGGAATGGGCCGCGGTGATGTGGAAGATATGCCCGCATCGGGTGCCGGGGTCGCGCAGTCCTGCCGCCGAGGGCAACAATCCCTTGAGAAAGGTCGAGGTATGCACCTGACCCTTCATGATGCTGTCGACCTCGCCATTGCGGGCCAGTTCCGCCGCGCGCGCGGACGCCGCCGCCTGCGGCGCATGTTCGAGGCGGAACGGTGCAATGTCCCAGCCGATCTCCCGCGCCGCCGCCGCGATGCGGTCTCGGTCGCCGATCAATACCGGCTCGGCCAGGCCGTGCTCGTGCGCCTCGCGCAGCCCCTGCAACGGGATCGCGGCGCCCGCGTTCACCAGCGCCACGCGGGGCGGCGACAGCGCGCGCGCGCGGTCGAGCAGGCCCTGCGGGCAGTGCGGTTCGGTCGGGGACAGGAAGGGAAAGGTCATAGGGTACCTGAGACAAGGGCGCGGAGGACGCCGAGCGACGCCAGCACCATCAGTAACAGGATTGCCAGCCTGCGAAACTCCTGCGGCGAGGCCGAGAGGAACCGGCGTCCACCCAGCAGGATGCCCGCCGTCACCAGCGGCAACGCGAACAGGACGGCGCGCCCGGTCTCCCATGTGACGAGGCCCGCCGCATACATCAGCGGCAGCGTCATCAGGTCGAGCGCGGTAAGATAGACGATCATCGTCGCCCGGAACGCGGGCGGCGCCACCGGTTGCGCCGCCAGGAACGCCACCACCGGCAGGCCGCCGACACCGGCGCCATTGCACAGGCCCGACACCGCGCCGACGCCCGCGTGCCCCGCCCGGCCGATCCGGTTCGGCCACGACCGTCCCGACCAGAGCACCGCCGCCAGCACCAGAATGATCCCCGAAATCGCCAGCCGCGCCGTCCCCGTCTCCGCACTCGCCAGCGCCCAGACCGCCAGCGGCACCGTGCACGCCGCCCCCAGCGCCAGAAACCCGACCCGGCCCCAGTCCACATGGCCGCGTATCCCCCGCGCCTGCACCGCCGTCATCGCGATCTCGCACAGATAGACCACCGGGATAAGCGGCACCGGGTCCGTCACCAGCGCCGCCGCCGCGACGAAGATCGCCGAGAACCCGAACCCCGAATACCCCCGCACATAGGCGGCGCCCAGCAAGGCGCACGCCAGCAGAAACGCGAGGCCGGGCGACAACCCCAGCGGCAGGTCCATCGCCCGGCCCGTGCCTCAGGCGCCCTGTTCGACGAAATCGCCCCGGTCGATCCCCGCCACGCTCACCGGCTTCTTCATCGCATCGCGCCGGAACGGCTCGCCCAGTTCCTGATTGAGCATCACCTCGATCAGCGTCGTCACCCCGTTCTTCATCTGGTCCTCGATCGCCTTCGACAGCGCCGCGGTCAGCTCCTCCATCGTCCTGACCGCAACCCCCTCCAGCCCGCACGCCTTCGCGATCCCGGCATAGCTCACCTGCTCGCTCAACTCCGTCCCGACGAAATTATCGTCGAACCACAGCGTCGAGTTCCGCTTTTCCGCGCCCCACTGGTAGTTGCGGAACACGATCTGCGTGATCGCGGGCCACTCGCCCCGGCCGATGGCGGTCAGCTCATTGCACGCGATCCCGAACGCCCC
This sequence comes from uncultured Alphaproteobacteria bacterium, assembly GCA_963789535.1. Taxonomy (GTDB): domain Bacteria; phylum Pseudomonadota; class Alphaproteobacteria; order Rhodobacterales; family Rhodobacteraceae; genus CAVXHQ01. Next base: position 665,187 of record CAWBKU010000005.1, read on the forward strand.
GTCACCCGCGAACCCGACCACCGGCACGTCCGGGCAGCCGATCTTGGCGCCGACGATGGCCGGCAACCCGTATCCGCAGGGCCCGAACAGCCCCGGTGCCAGATACTTCCGCCCCTCCTCGAAATCGGGATACGCATTGCCGATGGCACAATTGTTCCCGATATCCGACGAGATGATCGCCTCGCGCGGCAGCGCCGCCTGGATCGCGCGCCACGCCATCCGGGGGCTCATCCACTCCGGCTTGTCCGCCCGCGCGCGTTGGTTCCACGTCGTGCCCGGATCGTCGTCCTCGTGGTCCATGCTCGACAGTTCCTGCGCCCAGGCGCTCTTGGTCTGCGCGATCCGGGCCTTGCGCGCGTCGCGCCCCGCATCGCCCGCACTGTCGCTCAGCCCCGCCAATATCCCCCGCGCCACCTTCGCCGCATCCCCCACGATCCCGACCGTCACCTTCTTGGTCAACCCGATCCGGTCCGGGTTGATGTCCACCTGAATGACCTGCGCGCCCTTCGGCCAATAGTCGATCCCATACCCCGGCAGCGTCGAGAACGGGTTCAGCCGCGTCCCCAGACACAGCACCACATCGGCGTCCCGGATCAGCTCCATCCCCGCCTTGCTGCCGTTATACCCCAGCGGCCCCGCGAACAGCGGATGGCTCCCCGGGAACGCATCGTTGTGCTGATAACCGACGCAGACGGGTGCCGACAGCCGCTCGGCCAGCGCCAACGACGCCGCGATCCCGCCCGGCGACAGCACGACGCCCGGCGCCGTTCAGGATCACCGGGTTTTTCGCGCCCGACAGCATTTCGGCGGCCCGCGCGATCGAGGCCTCACCGCCGGGCGACACCTCGAATTCCACCGGCTCGGGGATCTCGATATCCACCACCTGCGTCCAGTAATCGCGCGGAACGTTGATCTGCGCCGGGCCGCTTGAGCGTTTCGCCTTGGCGATCACCCGCGCCAGCACCTCGGCCATGCGGGACGGATCGCGCACCTCCTCCTGATAGGCGACCATGTCCTCGAACAGCTTCATCTGCTCGACCTCCTGAAACCCGCCCATGCCGATGGTCTTGTTGGCGGCCTGCGGCGTCACCAGCAGCAGCGGCGTGTGGTTCCAGTAGGCGGTCTTCACCGCGGTGACGAAGTTCGTGATCCCCGGCCCGTTCTGCGCGATCATCATGCTCATCCTGCCGGTCGCGCGGGAATACCCGTCCGCCATCATCCCCGCGCTGCCCTCGTGCGCACAGTCCCAGAACGTGATCCCCGCCTTGGGGAACAGGTCCGATATCGGCATCATCGCGGAGCCAATGATCCCGAAGGCATGGGCGATCCCGTGCCGCTGGAGCGTTTTGACGAAGGCTTCTTCGGTGGTCATCTTCATGGGCTGGCTCCTGACGGGGGTTTGGGGGTGGTGTATCAGGAGGACGGGGGGTTGGGGAGGGGAGCGGTAAGGCCAGATGAGGGGGGTGGGTGGGGCCAGAATTGGCGGCACTTTGACGTCGACCCTGAAAAAAATCAGGCCTCGGTTACTCGCACTTGGACATCAACATGTGATCATGTATCGGGGCGGTCCTGAGTTTTCTGGAGACACCGATGCCACATTGGAAAAGTTTGAAGAGCCTCACCACTCGGGCGCGACCAAGCCCAAGGATTTAGGTTCATAGTTTCTCAAGAGATTGTTGATAAGCATTTTCAGATCAACCGCTTAACGCCAATCTTTCAGACTGGCGCACATCTCTCCGGTCGGTTGCCGGAAATCAACTTGATAGAAAGCGTTCGCGACGGAGATCCTAAAGTTCACCTGACCACTTTAGATGACTCCATTGCGTGCTTCGAAGGAATAATGCGGCCACATGACGACGAACAGAACGGCAGAGCGTTTTAATGTAGGGTCTGCGTCCGGCGTCACCATTGACCGCTTTACAGAAATATGCCTGGGTAAGGGATGTTAGCCAAACGCCGCATCCAGATCGAACGAGTAAGTGGGGATATTACGTTTCAGAACAGGACGATGCTGACTTTTGCAGGCAAGGGTTGAATGAGGGGCAAAGAACTCTAGAAGCGAAGGTAATGGACTGGGCTGATGATATCGCATACTCTGTTCACGACTTGGAGGATTTCCATCGCTGCAATGATATTCCATGGATGCGGATATTTGGAGAATCCACCCCCGATCTTGAGCCGATAGTAGATAGTTCAGTCAGGGCTTGGCATAACGCCCCGACCGATGCGGGTGGTCGTTTGAGGAATGCACACAGGCGGCTGCAAGGAACTTTCAATGGGTTTGCCGAGCAAATTCTCTATAGCAAGTATGAGGGTTACGACAGAGTCAGCGGGTCGCTTTAAGGATCCTTACGTCACAATTGATTGGACAATTCATTCGGACCACGAAAATCGAGAAAAGTGATTCTACAGATGTCTTTGACATCAAGATAGATCGCAATAGTGATGATGAAGTGAGATTCCTAAAGCAGATAGCAAGAAGGTACATTATTGATAACCCCTCATTGGCAGCGCAACAGATCGGTCAGCAAAGGGTAATCAAGGAGTTGTTTAGCGATTTCATAGATGAAATTAAGGCTGGCGAGCCCCGGGCGCTCCCGAGGCGATTTCACGAACTTATTGCACGGTCAAACGATAGCGCTGCGCGTCTAGCTGCCGATTGTATTTCGTCGCTAACAGAGCGGGAAGCGATCGCCATGCATCAGAGATTGAATGGTTCGTTTAGTGGGTCTGTATTGGACCCAATTGTAAGGTGACTTAACCCTCTCCTAATCAACCCCACCCCCTCCGCAATCCGCCCCACCGGGATCGACGAGTACGCCAGCCGGTAGAACCGCTCCGGCCGGACCCTCTCGCCCCACGGCTCCGAAACCTTCCCCGCGGGGAAGATCTTGCCCGCAAAGAACGGCGCACCCGGTTCGATCAGCACGCCCTTGGACCGCAGTCCCGCCGCCAGTGCGCCAGTGTCCACCCCCTCCGGCGCCTTCATCCAGATCGCCGATCCGCCATAGGCGCCCGGCCCCGCGACCTCCAGACCGTGCTCCGCAATCGCCGTGTCCAGCGCGCGCCTGCGGTCGTGCAGCGCGCGGCTGGTGCGGCGGATCTGGGCGTCGTAGTGGCCGAGGGACAGGAAATAGGCGGTGGTGCGTTGCAACTGCCCCGGCGGATGCCGCAGGACGCTGGCCCGCAGGCTGCGCGCGGCGGCGATGAACGGCGCGGGGCCGACGAGGTAGCCGAGGCGCAGGCCCGGAAAGATCGACTTCGAGAACGAGCCCACGTGGATTACCCGCCCCGTCCGGTCGAGCGATTTCAGCGCGGGCGAAGGTGGCGCCAGGAACGACATCTCGAAATCGTAGTCGTCCTCGACGATCAGCATGTCCTCCGCCTCGGCCCGCTCGAGCAGCGCATGTCGCCGGGCCAGCGGCATCGTCGCTGTGGTCGGGCACTGGTGGCTGGGCGTGGTGAACACCACATCCGTCCCCGCGGGGACGTTTTCCGGAGCCAGCCCCTCGGCATCCACCGCCACCGGCGCGATCCCGGCCCCGGTCGCCGCGATGATCGAGCGCAGCGGCGGATAGCCCGGATCCTCGATCGCCGCCCGCCTGCCCGGCGCCAGCAGCAGTTGCGCCACCGTCCACAGCGCGTTCTGCGCGCCCAGGGTCAGGAGGATCTCGTCCGGCGCCGCCAGTATCCCCCGCCGCGGCAGCGTCTGGCGCGCGATGAAGTCGATCAGCAGCGGATCGTCCTGATCGTATTGGTCCGAGGCCAGCGCATCGAAGTCCCGCTTGCCCAGCGATTGCAGCGCGCAGAGCCGCCACGACGCCGCATCGAAGAGCGTCGCGTCCGCCTGCCCGTAGATGAAATTGTAGCGATAGGTTGCCCAGTCGCGCGGCTTTTCGAGGAACAGCGCCGGTGTCTTGGACCCCAGCAACCCCGCCCAGTCCACCGACGACACCCCCGGCGCGCGGGCCGGAAAGGCGGGCGGTTCGGGCGCATTGGCCGAGACGTAATAGCCCGACCGCCCCCGCGCCATCAGGTAATCGTCCGCCACCAGTTCGGTGTAGGCCAGCGTCACCGTGATCCGGCTGACGCCCAGATGCGCCGCCAGCGCCCGCGACGACGGCAACCGCTCGCCCGGCCGGAACCGCCCGGCGAGGATGCCCTCCGCCACCATCTGCTGGATCCGCGCCTGAAGCGTGCCGGGCGCCTTTGGGTCGAGAAAGAAGGTGTCGATCGAGATCATGCCGCTGGCCCTATGGTGCGGGCAGCGTGGACCTATCGGGGGTGCGCGACAAGAGGCGGTGGTGACGATGGGGTGGAACCCCATCCTACGTCGTGGCGAGGCGGGTCTTTTGCCGGCCTTCGGCGTCGAAGTTGTCGGGCGACAGCCACGCCTCGAACGCCGCCCGGATCCGCGGCCAGTCGGTGTCGACGATGGCGAACCAGGCGGTATCGCGGTTGCGGCCCTTGTAGTGGGTCGCCTGACGGAACGTGCCCTCGTAGGTGAACCCGAGGCGCACGGCGGCCCTGCGGCTGGGCGCGTTCAGGGCGTCGCACTTCCACTCGTAGCGGCGATAGCCGAGGTCGAAGATCGCGCGCATCATCAGGAACATCGCCTCGGTCGCCATGACCGAGCGTTGCAGGGCGGGAGCGAAGGTGATCCAGCCCACCTCCGCCGAGCCTGCGACCGGGTCGATCCGCAGCCACGAGGCGACGCCCTGCGGTGCGCCCCCGGTATCGAGGACCGCATGGAACATCGGGTCTGGCCGGGCGGCCGCCTGCGCGATCCACAGGGCATAGCTGGCGGCGTCGGCATAGGGGCCATTCGGCATATAGGTCCACAGGCTGTCGCCGGCCTGCGCGAAGGCCGCGTGCAGGGCCTCCGCATGGCCGTCATCGAGCGGGACGAGACGGCAGGTCCGGCCGACCAGCGGCACATGGGCCGGAAAGCGGCGCGGGAACGCGCGGTCGAGAGGGGCGCCGACCGGCTGGCCGTGGGCATTGGTGGGCAAGGCGAAGGCTCCCGCAGGGGTCAGGGTGCTATGCGCACGCAGTCGAAGGCGTCGCCCGAGGCGCCCGAGAACCAGCTCATGGTCGTCGCGGTGACGTTCGACAGGCCGATCTGATAGGCGTCGTCGAAGGTGAGCACGAACTCTGTCGCCGTCCTCGCGTCGTCGACCGGTCTGCGGGTGTCGGCGTCGAGCGCCTCGATCCGGACGTAGGGCAAAGGGTCGCTGTCCGCGCCGGGCCGGTAGTGGTCGGTCGCGAATTGAAACACCGCGACGCCGCAGTCCCAGTCGCCGACGAAGGGCATGCCCTCGGCGAGGCCGGTGATGTAGGCGCCGGCCCCCGACGGCACCAGAGCCCCCGCGCCGAGCAGGGCGGCGACGGCGGCGCGCAGGCCCCTCACCCGACCACCCGGGTCAGCGCGGCATCGACGCCGGAGAGGATGTGGTCGATGTCGTCCGTGGTGGCGATCAGCGCGGGCGCGAACAGCAGCGTGTTGTTGAACCCGGGCAGCGAGCGGTTGGTGGCACCGATGATGATCCCCTGCGCCATGCAGTCGGCGACCACGGCGCCCACGACCTTTTCGTCCAGCGGCTCTTTCGTGTCGCGGTCCCTGACCAGTTCGATGCCCTGGAACAGGCCCATGCCGCGGGTGTCGCCGATGCAGGCGTGGCGCTCCATCAAGGCGGCAGTCTGCTCGCCCATATAGGCGCCGGTGCGGACCGAATTGCCGCACAGATCCTCGTCCTCGATGATCCGCAGGTTTTCCAGTGCGGCGGTCGGGCCCGCCGTGCAGCCGCCGAAGGTGCTGATATCGCGGAAATAGGACAGCTTGTCGGTGTCGTCCTTGAACTGCTCGAACACGGCATTCGTGGTCACGCAGCACGAGATCGCGGCATAGCCCGAGGCGACGCCCTTGGCCATCGTGACGATGTCGGGCTGCACCCCGAACTGCTGATAGCCGAACCAGGTGCCGGTGCGGCCAAGGCCGCAGACGACTTCGTCGATGTGCAGCAGGATCTCGTATTTGCGGCAGAGCTCCTGCACCCGCTCCCAGTATCCCTTAGGCGGCACGATGATGCCGCCGCCCGCCGTGATCGGCTCGAGGCAGAGGGCGCCGATGGTGTCCGCGCCCTCGCGCAGGATAACTTCCTCGATGGCGCGGGCGCTGGCCTCGGCATAGGCCTCGCCGGTCAGGCCGTCCTGGCTGCGGTATTCGAGGCAATGGGGGACGGCGACGAACCCCGGCGTGAACGGGCCGTAGTGCGCGTTGCGCTCTTCCTGGCCCCCCGCCGACAGGCAGGCGATGGTGGTGCCGTGATAGTCGCGCTCGCGGTAGAGGATCTTGTGTTTCTTGCCACCGTGATGCTTGTGGCTGATCTGGCGAACCATCTTGAACGCCTTTTCGTTCGCCTCGGACCCCGAGTTGGCAAAATAGACGCGGTCGAGGCCGGGCATCTTCTCGAGCAGCCGCTTGGAGAAGTTGGCGCCGGGGATCGTTCCGGCGGACCCCGCGAAATAGCACATCTTCACCAGTTGGTCGCGCACGGCATCGGCGATGCTCGTCCGGCCGTAGCCCACGTTCACGGTCCAGACGGCGCCCGACACGCCGTCCACATGCTCCTTGCCGTTGATGTCCCAGACGCGCAGGCCCTTGCCCTCGACGATGATCCGCGGGTCGATCGTCTCGTAGGGCTTGTGCTGGCTCAGGTGGTGCCAGACATGGGCGCGGTCGGCCTCGATCACATGGCGGGGGTCGTTCTGCATCAGGTCCATGGCGGGCTCCTCGGGCTGGCGGTCGCGATGATCGTAACCCCGGAGTTCTGGGCTGTCAGCACCCGAAACGATAGGGCCAGAGCGGTTGACGGTATGGCGCCAGCATCGCGGCCCTCCCCGATTCCTTTCACGTTGCCGTAACAACTCCGGGGGTGTGGGGGCTGGCCCCCACGGCGTCACCGGCTCTGGCGCGCTCCCTCGGAAATGGTATACCACATCCAGAACCCCCAACACCACGCCGAGGAGCCTGCCCCATGCCGTTCACACCTGCCCCCTGGCCCCGCAAGCTGCGCTCACAGGAATGGTTCGGCGGCACCGGCAAGGATGCGATCTATCACCGGGCCTGGATGATGAACCAGGGCCTGCCGCGGCACCTGTTCGACGGGCGACCGGTGATCGGCATCTGCAACACCTGGTCCGAGTTGACGCCCTGCAACGCGCACCTGCGCGATCTGGCGGAGAAGGTGAAGTTCGGGGTCTATGAGGCGGGCGGGTTCCCGGTCGAGTTCCCGGTGTTCTCGCCGTCCGAGAGCACGCTGCGCCCCACCGCGATGATGTTCCGCAACCTCTGCGCGATGGACGTCGAAGAGGCGATCCGCGGCAAGTGCATGGACGGCGTGGTGCTGCTGGCGGGCTGCGACAAGACGACGCCGGCGCTCTTGATGGGGGCGGCGTCGGTCGACCTGCCGGCCATCGTGGTGTCGGGCGGGCCGATGCTGAACGGCCATTTCCGGGGCGAGCGGGTCGGGTCCGGCACGCATCTGTGGAAGTTCTCGGAGGCACGCAAGGCAGGCGAGATGACCACGGCGGAGTTCACCGAGGCCGAGGCGTCGATGTCGCGCAGCCCGGGGTCGTGCAACACGATGGGCACGGCGTCGACGATGGCGAGCATGGCCGAGGCGCTGGGCATGACGCTCTCGGGCAATGCCGCGATCCCGGCGGTGGATTCGCGCCGTCGGGCGATGGCGCACATGACCGGGCAGCGGATCGTCGAGATGGTGAAGCAGGACCTGAAACCCTCGGACATCCTGACGAAGGAGGCGTTCGAGAACGCGATCCGCACCAATGGCGCCATCGGCGGGTCGACCAACGCGGTGATCCACCTGCTGGCCATCGCGGGGCGCGTGGGCATCGACCTGACGCTCGACGACTGGGACCGGTGCGGCCGCGACGTGCCGACGATCGTGAACCTGATGCCCTCGGGCAAGTATCTGATGGAAGAGTTCTTCTTTGCCGGCGGGCTGCCGGTCGTCATCAAGCGGCTGGGTGAGGGGGGCCTCCTGCACAAGGACGCGCTGACCGTCTCGGGCCAGTCGATCTGGGAGGATGTGAAGGAGGTGCAGAACTGGAACGAGGAGGTGATCCTGCCGACGGATCGTGCGTTGGCGGCCTCTGGCGGGATCGCGGTGCTGCGCGGCAACCTCGCCCCGAACGGCTGCGTGGTGAAACCGTCGGCTGCGACGCCCGCGCTCATGCAGCACCGGGGCCGGGCGGTCGTGTTCGAGGATATCGACGACTACAAGGCGCGGATCGACGACGACGCCCTCGACATCGACGAGACCTGCGTGATGGTCCTGAAGAATTGCGGACCGAAGGGCTATCCCGGTATGGCCGAGGTCGGCAACATGGGGCTGCCGCCCAAGGTGCTGAAGAAGGGGATCACCGACATGGTGCGGATTTCGGACGCGCGGATGTCGGGAACGGCCTATGGCACGGTCCTGCTGCATACCTCGCCCGAGGCGGCGGCGGGCGGGCCGCTGGCGGTGGTGCGCACGGGCGACATGATCGAGGTCGACGTGGCCGGGCGGCGGGTGCATCTCGACGTGACGGACGCGGAACTCGCGGCGCGGCTGGCCGCCTGGACGCCGCCGGTGCCGCGCCCGGACGGCGGCTATGCGCAGCTTTACCACGACAAGGTGATCGGCGCGGACCGGGGCGCCGACTTCGACTTTCTCGTCGGATGCCGGGGCAATGCGGTGGGACGGGAGTCGCACTGATGGCCATGCCGCTGATGCTGGTCGGGATCGGCAAGATCGCCGAGGACCAGCACATTCCGGCCATCGCGGCGAGCGCGGACTGGACGCTGGCTGCGACGGTCAGCCGCAAAGGGAGGGTCGCGGGCGTCGCGGCGTTCACCGACATCGACGCGGCCCTTGCCGAGCGTCCCGATGTGCCGGTCGTGTCGCTCTGTCTGCCGCCGCAGCCGCGGTTCGCCTATGCGCAGGCGGCGTTGCGGGCGGGGCGGCATGTGATGCTGGAAAAACCCCCCGGGCAGACGCTGGCTGAGGTGCACGCATTGGTGGCATTGGCAGAGGCGCAGGGCGTGACACTCTTTGCCACCTGGCACAGCCGGATGGCGGCCGGGGTGGCGCCCGCGAGCGGCGTGGCTGGCGGGGCGTGAGGTGCGGCGCGCCCACATCACGTGGCGCGAGGACGTGCGCAAATGGCATCCGGGGCAGGAATGGGTGTTCGAGCCGGGCGGCATGGGCGTGTTCGATCCCGGCATCAACGCGCTATCGATCCTGACCGCGATCCTGCCCGCGCCGGTGCACCTGACCGGGGCGACCCTCGAGGTGCCCGCCAACCGGCAGACGCCGATCGCCGCGAGTCTGACGTTTCAGCGGCAACGTGACCGCCGATCTCGACTGGCGGCAGGAGGGACCGCAGACCTGGGATATCGAGGTCGATGCGGATGGCGGGACGCTGCGCCTTTCGGGTGGCGGGGCGCGTCTGTCGATCGACGGAGCGGCGCAGGAGGTGACGCCGCAGGGCGAATACCCCGCCCTCTATTCCCGGATGGCAGAGCTGGTGCGGACCGTACAGTCCGAGGTCGACCTCGCGCCGATGGTGCATGTGGCCGACGCTATGAGCCTCGGGCGGCGGGTCACGGTCGCGGCGTTCGATTTCGACTGAATCGGTCGGTCTGCGGAACATTCCGCGCCCGCTGCCGTTCGACTCCTGTCACGAACAAGGGAGTTCACCCGTCATGCTGTCCTGGATCCTCATCCTTCTGGCGATTGCCGCCATCGCCGCCGTGCTCGGCTTCGGACGAATATCGGGCGCTGCCCTGACGGGGGCCAAAATCCTGATCGTGGTGGCTCTGGCCCTGTTCCTGCTCGTTCTGTTCGGCATCATCGCCCTCGTCTGACGGCGGGCAGGCAGGCCCGCCTCAGAGCCCCATCATGCGCTGGGCAATGCGCGGGATGATCCCCGAAAACCGCAGGGGCGCGTCGGTGGCCGCAAGGCAGATGCAGTCCGCGCCCGCCTCGGCGACCGGCCGGTGGTGCGTTTCTTCGTTCGCGACCTCTATGTCGCCGACGCCGAAGCGTTCGTGGCCGTCGTGGAATGCGCCTTGCAGCACCAGCGTGAGTTCGGTCCCGCGGTGGCCGTGGTCCGGCACCATGCTGCCCGCGGGGATGCACAACAGGCGGACGGTGGCGGCGCCCCCGGTCCGGATCACCGCCTGACGCACCCCGCCACCGATCCGGCGCCAGCGGATGTCCGACAGATCGGCGCCGATATAATCGCCCAAAGGGGCGGGAAAGACCGACGGCGGGCGCGCCGATCCGGCCTCGGTCGGGCCCTGCCGTATCGCGGCAAGAGTGTCGTCGAGCGCCCCCTGGGCCATTGGTGCCGCATATGTGTTTGCCAGCAGTTCGCCGCCCACCGCGTCGAAGGCGCCAAGTCGGGCGCGGCAGTCGTCGCAGACCGAAATGTGCGTGGCCACGACGAGGCCGAACGCCTCGGGCAGGGTGCCCGCACTTTGACCGATCAGCAGGTCGTCGGTCAGGTGATGTTCGATCGCGGTCATTGTTCCAGTCGCTTCATCGCATGGCGCAGACGCTCGAGCGCCAGCCGTATCCTCGATTTTATCGTCCCGAGCGGCAGCCCGGTCTCGCCGGCGATCTCGCTGTGGCTGAGGTCGCCGAAGTAGGCACGCTCGATCAGCAGGCGCTGCTTCTCGGGCAGCAAGGCGAGGGCGCGGCCGAGTTCCGCCGATTCCTGCGCGAGGGCCAGTTCGTCCGCCGCGCTGCGGTCCTCTTCGGGGCCCCACGGCAGGTCTTCGGGCTGCGGGCGGCGGTCGCGGCGGGCCACGTCGATGCGGCGGTTGCGGGCGATGGTGAATATCCAGGTGGCGACCGAGGCGCGGCTTCCATCGAACAGATGCGCCTTGCGCCAGAGGGTCGCCATGACGTCCTGCGCACAGTCCTCGGCCACGTCGGCGGGAGTGCCGCCGCGCATCAGGAACGCCTTCACCCGCGGCGCGAAATGCGCGAACAGCCGGGCGAATGCGGCCTCGTCGGCGTCGCGCCGGATCGCCTCCATCTCGGAAAGCCAATCGCCCAGCGGGGACGGCCGGTTCATCGGGCGACGCCTGATGCGGACAGCCGCCAGGTATCCCGGCGGCGGGGCCGGGTTCGGTTGTCTCGGGACTTCGACGTTCGGGGCATACATGAAACCATTTACGCAGGCGGGCCGTGTCTGGATCAGACCGCGCCCGACTATCTTTGTCATCCATGCTCTGGCATGACACGTAAAAGGCGCAAGACCTTGCTGGATCAACGGACGGACGAGACCTGATGACAACGATACAGGCGGCGGTGGCGCCCAAGGCAAAGGGCGTGTCGGCGCCGCGACGGATCGCCGTGATCGGGGCAGGGATTTCGGGCATGGGGGCGGCCTGGTATCTGGGTCAGGACAACCATGTCGTGCTGTTCGAGCAGGAGAAACGGCTGGGCGGGCACGCGCGGACCCGGATGGCCGGACGGAACGGCGATCAGGCGGTCGATACCGGGTTCATCGTTTTCAACTATGCCAATTACCCGCATCTGGCGGCCCTTTTCGCCGATCTGGACGTGCCGGTGGTCGAGAGCCAGATGACCTTCGGCGCCTCGTTCGATGCCGGGCGGATGGAATACGGACTGGCGTCCATCGACGCCCTCTTCGCACAGCGGCGCAACGCGGCGAACCCCGCGTTCCTGCGGATGGTGCGCGACATCCTGCATTTCAACAAACATGCCGCGGCGACCGTCGCGGACGACGAGGCGATGACGATCGGCGACCTCATGTCGCGGCTGCGGCTGGGGAACTACTTTCGCGACCGCTATCTGCTGCCGTTCTCGGGCGCGATCTGGTCGACGCCGACGCGCGCGATCCTCGACTTTCCGGCGCATGCGATGGTGCGGTTCTTTCAGAACCACGGATTGCTCGGCACCTATGGCCAGCATCAGTGGTATACCGTGCAGGGCGGCTCGGTCGAATACGTGAGCCGTCTGGGCAGCGCGCTGGCGCAACACGGCGTGCAGATCCGGCTCGATGCCGGGGTCACGGCGGTGCGGCGGACGGACGCAGGTGCCGACGTGAAGGCGCGCGGCGGCGAGTGGGAGGCGTTCGACGAGGTGATCCTTGCCACCCATACCGATCAGGCGCTGGCGCTGCTCAGCGATGCGCGCGCGGACGAGGTCGCGGCGCTGGGCGCGATCCGGTATCAGCCGAACCGGGCCGTGCTGCATTCGGACGCGAGCGTGATGCCGCGCAAGCGCAAGGTCTGGTCGAGCTGGATCTATTCCGAAGGGGCGAACCGGGCGACCGACGACATCGACCTGACCTATTGGATGAATTCGCTGCAACCGTGGCTGCGGGCCGATCCGTTGTTCGTCACGCTGAACACGCAGCATGCCATCGACCCGGCCCTGATCTGGGACGAGGTGACGTTTGCGCACCCGGTCTACGACGTCGCAGCCCTTGCCGCGCAACGGGCGGTCGCGGCGATGAACGGACGGGACGCGACCTGGTTCTGCGGCGCCTGGATGAAGAACGGGTTCCACGAGGACGGGTTGTCGAGCGCGCTCGACGTGGCGCGCGGGCTGGGCGTGCCGGCGCTGGCCGTCGCGGCGGAATAGGTGACGGGGACGCCCACAGCCCCGAAACCGGTCGAGCATATCGCGGGCCAGACCTATCACGGGCGGCGCGGTGCGGTGCGCAATGCGTTCCGCTATTCCATCGACTACGTGCTGGTCGACGCCGAGGCGCCGGTGCGCGCGCCGCGGCTGTTCGCCCGCAACGGACGGGGTCTGTTCTCGCTGCACGACAGCGACCACGGCGGCGCACCGAAGGCGGGGCGCGGCGCGGTCTGGGTCCGCGAGGTGCTGGGCGATCATGGCGTGACGCTGGACGGGCCGCTCCTGCTCCTCGCGCAACCCCGGGTGCTGGGCCATGTGTTCAACCCGGTCAGCTTCTGGCTCTGTCATGACGCGGCGGGCACCCTGCGCGCGGTGATCGCCGAGGTGAGCAATACCTATGGCGACCGCCATTCCTATCTGTGCCGCCATGCGGACGGGCGCGAGATCGGCAGGGACGAGACCATCCGGGCCGATAAGATCTTTCACGTTTCGCCGTTTCAGCCGGTGTCGGGTGAGTATACGTTCCGGTTCGACATCACGCCGGAAAAGATCGGGATCGCCATAGACTATGCGCGCGGCGACGGCGGCCTCATCGCGACGCTGTCGGGGCGGCGGCGGGTGCTGACGAACGGGGCGATCCTGCGCGCGGTGCTGCGCCGCCCGTTCGGATCGCGACGCGTGCTCGGCCTGATCCACTGGCAGGCGGTAAAGCTGTGGTGGAAGGGGGCGACGTTCCGCGCACGTCCCGTGCCGCCCGAGGACGAGGTGTCGCGGTGAGCCTGTCATCGGCGCTGTCGGCGCGATTGCCTGCGTGGTCGCTGATGGGCGCGGTGATCTCGGCGGCGGGCCTGCCGATCTATATCTATGCGCCGAAATACTATGCCGACACCTATGGCGTGAGCCTCACGGCGCTGGGCACGCTGCTGTTCGCGCTGCGGCTGTTCGACGTGGTGCAGGATCCTGCCCTCGGATGGGTCGCGGAGCGGTTGCGCAAGGGTCGCGCATGGGCCGTCGCGGGGGCGGCGCTGGTGCTCGCGCTCAGCATGGTGGCGCTGTTCGCGGTGCCGCCGCCGATCGCGCCGATCTGGTGGTTCGGGCTGTCGATCACGGGCCTCTTCTCGGCGTTCTCGTTCCTGACGATCTGTTTCTATGGCCAGGGCGTGCGCAAGGCCGACGCGCTGACCGGCGGGCACGTCCAACTGGCGGCCTGGCGCGAGAGCGGGGCGCTGCTCGGCGTCTGCATCGCGGCGGTGGCGCCGACCGTGCTCATCGGGCTGGTAGCGGCCCCGTTCGCGGTCTTTGCGTGGGGGTTCGCGGTCGTCGTCGCCCTCGCTGTCATTGGCATGGCGCGCGAGTGGCGCGGCAGGCTCGACGCGGCGGCGCCGGTGCCTGTCGGCACGATCTTTCGCGACGTCCTCGCCCGGCGCCTGCTCATCCTCGCCATGGTGAACGCCACGCCGCTGGCGGTGTCGTCGACCCTGTTCCTGTTCTATGTCGAGAGCCGTCTGGACGCGGCGGGATGGGAGGGGCCGCTGCTGGTGCTGTTCTTTCTGTCCGCAGCACTTTCGGCGCCGGTCTGGTCGGTGCTGGCGACGCGGTTCGGGGCGAAACCGGTCCTGCTCACGGCGATGGCGTTGGCGGTGGTTTCCTTCGGCATCACGCTTACGTTGGGGGCAGGGGATGCGGTGCCGTTTGCCGTGATCTGCGTCGTCTCGGGCGCAACGATCGGCGCCGACCTGACGCTCCTGCCGGCGATGTTCGCGCGGCGGATGGCGGCGGTGGCGCCGAACGGCGGGCAGGGCTTTGGACTCTGGTCGCTGATGAACAAGGCGACGCTCGCGGTGGCGGCGGTGGTGCTGTTGCCGCTGCTCGAGGGGGCGGGGTTCGCGACGGGCGACGGGGCTGCGGCTGCGGCGCAGCCGGAACCGGCGCTGGCGTTGCTGACCTGGCTCTATGCCGGGGTGCCGGTGGCGCTGAAACTCGTGGCGATGGCCCTGCTGGCCGCCACGGAACTGGAGGAGGTGGCATGATCCTGCTTGCAGCCGGGGCTCTCGCGCTCCTGTTCGGCGTGCTCTGGGGCCTCGCGAAATCGCGCTGGTTCTCGTTCTGGGCGCAGGTGCCGCAGGATTATGCCACCGGCCCCGTGTTCGACATCCGCGAGCGGCTGAACGGCAAGATCGACTGCGAGGGCATGATCTATGGACCGACCGGGCGGGTCACGGCGCGGTTCGTCGCGGTCTTCGACGCGGTCTGGGACGGTGACGCGGGTGTCATGACCGAGGTGTTCCACTATGACAGCGGCGCCGAGGTGCGGCGCGAATGGCGGCTGACGCTGGGCACGGGCGGGGCGATCCGGGCGGACGCCGACGATCTGGTGGGGCCGGGATCGGGGCGGCAACTGGGATCGGCGGTGCAGTTGCGCTATCTGATCCGGCTGACACCTGCGGCGGGGGGGCATGTCCTCGACGTCACCGACTGGATGTATCTGATGGACAACGGAACGATCCTGAACCGGAGCCAGTTTCGCAAGTTCGGGATCAAGGTCGCCGAACTGGTGGCGACGATGCGGCCGCGCGGGACGGCGTGAGCAGGCACCGGTTGTCCCCGGGCGGCGGGCCTGCGAGGGTAACGGCGGACCGACGAGGAGAGTGACGTGAAGGACTGGCAGGGCAAGCGATACTGGATCATCGGCGCGAGCGAGGGCCTGGGCCGCGAGGTCGCCCTGTGCCTGAGCCGGGCGGGCGCGGAGGTGATCGTGTCGGCCCGCTCGGCGGACCGGCTGGACGAACTGGTCGCGGAACTGCCGGGCAAGGGCGAGGCGGTGCCGCTCGACGTGTCGGACCGCGCGGCGGTCGAGGCGGCGGCGGCAGGGATCGGCGAGATCGACGGGATGGTCTACCTCGCGGGCGTCTACTGGCCGATGGCGGCGCAGGAGTGGGACAACGAGAAGGCCGAAACCATGGCCGACATCAACTATCTCGGCGCCAGCCGGGCGGTGGGCGCGGTGATCGGACGCATGGTGGCGCGCGGCGCGGGGCACATCGTCCTGACCGGCTCGCTCTCGGGATTTCGCGGCCTGCCGGGCGCCATCGGCTATGGCGCGTCCAAGGCCGGGGTGATGTATCTGGCCGAGAGTATGCAGGCCGACCTGCGCGGATCGGGGGTGCAGGTGCAACTCGTCAATCCGGGGTTCATCAAGACGCGGCTGACCGAGAAGAACGATTTCGCGATGCCGTTCATCATGGAGCCCGAGGCGGCGGGGCGCGAATTCTTCGACCACATGAACGACGACGCGTTCAAGAAGAGCTTTCCCATGGTGTTTTCGTGGATGTTCCGCCTGAGCCAGTTCCTGCCGGACTGGGCCTATTACCGGATATTCGCGCGCAGGTGAGGGGCGCGGCGACGGGATGCCGGACCGGCCCCGGATGGGGCGCGCTATTGGATAGCGGCGCCGGGCGGCCTAGGTCAGGAGGCAACACGCAAGGAGCACATCATGCGCATTCTGTCCGTTTCCGTCCTGGCCCTGATGGTCCAGACCGCGGCCCCTGCGGCCTTTGCCGAAGATACGGCACTGGTTATCGGCACCCAGAGATACGACACGCTCGACAACCTGCGCGGCGGCGTTCGGGTGATCGGCACGGCCGAGGCGCTGGGCGACGTCGGGTTCGACGTCCTGACCGCCGAGAACGCGACGCGCGCTGACCTCGACGGATTGCTCGAGCGGGTCGCGGCACAGGTGGCGCCGTCCGACCGGCTGGTCGTGGTGCTCTCGGGGCGGTTCGCGACCGACGGCGTCCGGACATGGTATCTGCCGCGTGATGCAGCACCGCCGACGATGGCGACCATCGACCGTGTGGGGTTCCCGGTCGAGACCCTGATGCGCCTTGCCGCCACCTCGCCCGGCGAGGCGGTGATCGTGCTGGGCACCGAGGACGGTAACGAGCGCTATGACCGCTGGCTGCGCGTCGGGATCGGCGCGCTTGACGTGCCGCAGGGCGTAACGGTGGTGCGTGGCGGGCCGGCGGCGATCGCTGTCTTCGTCGAAGAAGACCTCGCCGCACCGGACGGCGACCTTGCCGCACTCATCGCGGCGAACGACGACATCACGGTCGCGGGGTTCCTGCCCGATCCGTTCCGCTTTGCCGGTCCTGCGGTTGCGGCGCCGGTGGTCGAACCCCAGCCCCCGGTGAGCCAGACCGACGCCGCCGCCGAGCGCGCGCTTTGGGACGGAGCGGTCGCCCTCGACACCGCCGCGGCCTTTGCCAACTACCTCGACCGCTATCCCACGGGGCAGTTCGCCGCCGAGGCCGCGACGCGCCGCGACGCCATCCTTGCGGAACCGAACCGTGCGGCCCGCCTTGCCGAAGAGGCGCTGCGCCTGAGCCGGGACGACAGCCGCGACATCCAGCGGGCGCTGTCCCTCCTGAACTTCAACCCGCGCGGGATCGACGGCATCTTCGGCCCCGGCACGCGGGGTGCGATTACCAACTGGCAGCAGCAGAACGGCTTTGCCCAGACCGGGTTCGTCACCGCAGAACAGGTCGCCCGCCTCGAGGCGCAGGCCGCGCGCCGCGCCGCCGAGATCGAGGCCGAGGCCGAGCGGCAGCGGCAGGCGCAGGTCGTCGCCGACCGCGCCTTCTGGGACGAGACGGGGGCGGCGGGCGACGAGGTGGGCCTTCACGCCTATCTCGACCGCTATCCCGATGGCCTGTTTTCGCAGGCCGCACAGACCCGGCTGGCGGCCATCGAGGACCAGCAGCGGCAGGTCGCCGAGGCGCAGGATGCCGCCGCCTGGGACCGGGCGCGTGCCGCCGATAGCGTCGCGGGGTATCGGGACTATCTCGGCGCGTTCCCGCAGGGCAGTTTCGCCTCGGCGGCAGAGGCCCGCATCGCCGAACTCGGCCAGGTCGCCGAACGGGCGCCGCAGGTCGAGGCCTGGGAGGCGGCGGAACGCGCCCTCGGGATCAACGGCCTGACGGCGCAACTGGTCGAGACGCGGCTCGAGGCATCGGGCCTCGAACCCGGGCCGGTCGATGGCACCTTCGACGACGACACCCGCCGCGCGATCCGCGCCTATCAGCGGGACCGGGGCCTCGAGCAGACGGGGTATCTGAACGAACAGACGGTGGTCCTGCTGCTGGCGGAAGTCCTGCAATAACGACACCCGACGCCCGACGGACGAAAAAGCCCCCCGGCGCGAACCGGGGGGCCTTCTTTCGTCGCACGGGTGAGGGCGTTATTGCGCCGGAACCCACCGCTCGAACAACAGGCGGACCGGCGCCTGGGTGCCGTCCGACAACTGGCGCACCGCGACAAGATAGGTGCCGGGGTTGACCCGCGCCGTGATCTGGCTGTCGAGGCTGTTGTTGGCGTCGTCGTTGTAGGCGACCTGCCGTCCGAAGTCGTCGTAGAGGTAGAGGACCGTGTCGCCGTTGTCGTTCGATACCGTCTCGATCAGCACGAGGCCGGGCGTTTCGATGTCGAAGGCGAACCACGACGCGGTATAGGAGGTATTCACGTCCTGACGCACGCGGTTGCCGAGCTGGCCCATCATGGTGACGGGGTGGCTGCCGTCGAGCGGCGGGCTCGCCTCGCCGGTGTCGTAGGTGCTGGCCTGCGCCGCGGCGGCGTCATAGCCGACGACGGAGACGGTGATCGGCAGGTTCTCGTCCGAGAGGGCGCGCATCTCGATGCAATAGTCGCCCGCCGACAGGCCGGTGATCATGTCGATGCGGCTGTTGAGCCCGTCGAAATCGTCGTTCTCGGCCAGATAGTTGCCGAAAGCGTCATAGAGCGTGATGACCGGGTCGGCACTTGGATTCTCGGCGATGATCGAGAGGGCCGTGCTGCCCGACAGGGTAAAGCCCCAGGCGTCGACCTGATTGACCGAGGCCGTGGCCGAGACGCCGGCGCCGCCGAGCGCGCCGTCGATCGGGGCGCCGCCGCCGAGGAAGTTCGAGACCGCCGAACAGCCGAAGCCGGAGGAGGGGACGATCGGATCGGTGCCGACCGGGTCCGTCACCGGATCGGTGATCGGATCGACGGGCGCGACACCGGTGCCGGCCGTCAGCGCCTCCTGCTCGACCCGCCCGACGCGGACGAAGCCGGTCATCGGCGCGCCATCGTAGGAGGTCATCGACAGGCAATAGGTGCCCGGTTGCAGGTTGGTCTCGGCGCGGGACGCGCCCTCGCCTCCCGAATCGTCGTCCGAGACGACGATGTTGCCCGCCGCGTCGCGCAGGTCGATGACCGGATCGCCGCCACCACGGCCCTGCGCCTCGACGCGGACCTGGGTCGGGGCCGAGACGCTGAAGAGGGCCACGTATTCGTTGCGCAGCAGCACGAGGGCCATCTGCTCCATGTAGGTGCCCGCCGTGGAGACGTCCGAGGCCCCCTCGGTGCCGCCGATCCACTGGCCGTTGTCGCCGACGCCGCCGCACAGGCTCTGCGCTGCGGCAGGCATGGCAAGGCCGAGGGCGAGGCCCGTTGCCAGCAAGGTTCTGGTGGTCTTAATTCGCATGGGAAAAGTCCCTTCTGTCCTAATTCCGATGGCCGGAGACTAGTCGTATCGCGGCCCCGATGGCTAGTGACAAACGCGGTCACTGCGCAAACACTACGCGAATCCTTACCCTCCGCAAATCGGACCCGCAGAACGCAAAAGGCCGCCCCGGAGGGCGGCCTTTCGGATGGTGGTTCGCTCTATCGTCTCAGCCCTGGCGGGCCTTGAACCGGCGCTGGGTCTTGTTGATGACGTAGACCCGGCCCTTGCGGCGCACGATCCGGCAATCGCGGTGGCGATTCTTCAGCGAGCGGAGCGAGTTTGCGACCTTCATGGCCTTCTCCTCAATCTCGGCGCCCTGAGGGTCGCCATTGCGTGTGACCCCCATCGGGAGCCGGTGACTGCGTGGTGGGCGATACAAGGATCGAACTTGTGACCCCTTCGATGTCAACGAAGTGCTCTACCGCTGAGCTAATCACCCACGACCCGGTACGGCGCTGCACGATTCCGGTTAAGGAAACAAGGCCATTCCATCGGGAAAGGCCCGCGTAGCCCCGCGTCGGGTGTGGGGTCTATAAAAGGATGCCCGGCGGGGATCAAGGACTTTTGGCATTGGCGGAAAATCGCGCTATGATGTGAACGCAGAGGCGGCCCGGGGAGGGGCCGTCCGTTCGGCGCGACACCGGGAGCGGCAATGGCACAGACGGCCTATCATCTGAGGCGCCCGCGGGTGCGCAGCACCAGCGTGATCTTTGCCTCGCCGCACAGCGGCCGGCTCTATCCGGACGACTTTCTTGAACGCGCGGTTCTCGACGCTGCCGAAATCCGCTCGTCCGAGGATGCCTTCGTCGACGAATTGTTCGCCTGCGCCCCCGAGCACGGCGCGCCGCTGCTGTCGGCGGGCGTGCCGCGCGCCTATGTCGATCTGAACCGCGCGCCCGAGGAACTCGACCCCGCCCTGATCGACGGGGTTCGGCGGTCCGCGCATAATCCGCGCATCGCCAGCGGCCTTGGCGTGATCCCCCGCGTCGTCGCCAACGGGCGCGCGATCTATGCGGGCAAGCTGACGCTGGCCGAGGCGCACAGGCGGCTGAGCACCTGCTGGCGGCCCTATCACGACCAGCTCCAGACCCTCATCGACGAGAGCCACCGGACCTTCGGCGAGGCGATCCTGATCGACTGTCATTCGATGCCGCACGAGGCACTCGACAACGTCATGCATCCGGGTGCGGCCCGCCCGGACGTGGTGATCGGCGACCGGTTCGGCGCCGCCGCCGCGGCCCGCATCGTCGAGCGGATCGAGGCGGCCCTGACCGGCGCGGGCCTGCGCGTGGTGCGGAACATGCCGTTCGCGGGCGCCTATGTGGCGCAGCATTATGGTCGCCCGTCGCGGCGCCAGCATGCGGTGCAGATCGAGATCGACCGCGCCCTCTATATGGACGAGGGCACGATAGAACGCAGCGCCGATTTCCCGGCGTTCCGGGCGCTGATGGACGACGTTGTCCGGCAGATCGCCGACATCGGGCGCACGACCGACCTCGCCGTCGCCGCGGAATAGCGGCCCATCCGGAACCGCGCCGGGCGTGTCGGCGTTCTGTCCCGAACCCTCTTCAGGAACCCTCCCCTTGCCCCTCTTTTCCGCCGACGTGGCACCCTTCGTGGCGCTCGCCCTCCTCGCGTGCCTCTTCGTGGCCTTCCTGCTCGAGCGGTATCCCCCCGACGTGACGGCGGCGGCGGGGGCGGCCCTGTTCATCGTGCTGGGCCTGGTGCCGTTCGACGACGCGATGGCCGCCTTCTCGAACCCCGCTCCGATCACCATCGCCGCGATGTTCGTGATCTCGGGCGCGCTGGTGCGGACCGGCCTGCTCGATGCGCTCGCCAATCTGGTGATCGGGCGGGTCGAGGCGCATCCGGTGCAGACCATCGTGGCCTTCGTCCTCGTCACCGTCCTCGCCTCGGGACTGGTGAACAACACGCCGGTCGTTCTCATCCTGATCCCCGTCATCCTCAAGCTGGCGCAGAAACTGGGCGTGGCCGAGACGCGGCTGCTGATCCCGCTGAGCTATGTCGGCATCCTGGGCGGCACGATCACGCTGCTTGGCACCTCGACCAACATCCTCGTCGCCGGTGTCGCCGCGCGGTCGGGGATGGAGCGGATCGGCATCTTCGACATCACGCCGGTAGGCATCGTCGCGGTGGGAACCGGCCTTCTGACCCTCGCCATCCTCGGGCCGTTCCTGCTGCCGGATCGCAAGAGCCGGGGGCCGGGCGACGGCGAGGAGGACAGCGAGTATCTGACCGAGTTCACCCTGCACCGCGATTATGCGGGCGTGGGAAAGATGCTCGGCGATCTGTCGGACTTCGACCGATCGGGGATCACCATCACGGCGGTGCGGGCGGGCGGCAAGCTGACCCGGGCGGACGTCGATGCGCATATCGTGGCGGCGGGCGACGTGATCGTCGCGCGGGCCACGACCTCCGAGATCCTGACCCTGTTCAAGGTCGAGGGTCTGGAGGTCGGCTATGCCAAGGGCGCCGCGCGGGTGCGCAACGTCGAAGGTGATGACCCGGAGCTGATCGTGGCCGAGGCGATGCTGACCTCGACGCGCGGCGCGCAGCGCGACACCATCGCCAACCTCGCCGCCGGTTACCGTCAGGGAATGCGGGTGCTGGGGGCGAGCCGTCATGGCCACCTCATGGGCCCCGACCTGCCCAGTGCCCGCCTGCGCCCCGCCGACCGCCTGCTGTTGCAAGGCCCCGCCGAGAGTTTCGACCGCCTGAACCGCGCGGGCGACCTGATGGCGGCGAGCCTGCCGACGGCGCGCGCGTTCCGCCGTCGTCATGGGCCGGTGGCCCTCGCCGCCCTCGCCGCCGTCGTCGGCCTCGCGGCGTTCGACGTGGCGCCCATCGCGATCCTCGCCCTCGTGGCGGTGGCCGCGATCCTGGTGCTGCGCTGCATCGACAGCGACGAGGCATGGGGGTCGATCGACGCCGCGATCATCGTGCTGATCTTCTCGATGCTGATCGTCGGCGCCGGCCTCGAGGCGACGGGGGCGGTCGGGATCATCGTCGGCGGCATCGCCCCGTTCCTCGACGGGCTGCCGCCCATCGTGCTGCTCGCTGCGATCTATGCGCTGACCTCGATCCTGACCGAGACGGTGACGAACAACGCCGTCGCCGTGGTCCTGACGCCCATCGCCATCGCGCTGGCGACCGAGACGGGGGTCAGCCCGCTGCCCCTCGTGATCGCGATCATGATGGGTGCCTCGGCCAGTTTCGCCACCCCCATCGGCTATCAGACCAACACGCTGGTCTACGGCGCCGCCGACTACCGGTTCTCGGACTTCCTCAAGATCGGGATCCCGATGAACCTGATCGTGGGCACCGTGACGGTTCTCGTGATCCCGTTCTTCTTTCCGTTCTAGACGCTACCGCAGCGACCGTCCCTTGACGATCGCATCCGCGCCGAACCGTGCCCGGATCGCGTCCGTCGCCCGTTCCGCGTCGCGGCGCTTTGCGGCGCCGGGGTCGAGCAGGTCGGCCTCGCGGTCGGCGGTATCGGCGGGCACGAGGTCAGAGATGCCCACCCCCAGCAGGCGATAGGGTCCGGGTCCGGGCACCTGGTCGAACAGGCTGCGCGCGGTGCGGTAGATCGCGTCCGCCACCTGCGTCGGCTGATGCAGGCTCTGGCGTTTCGAGATGAGCGAGTGGTCCGCGCGCTTGAGTTTTAGCGTCACCACGCGCCCCGCCAGATCGCGCGCCTTGGCGCGGGACGACACCTTGTCGGCCATCCGCCAGATGTGCCCGTCGAGGATATCCGCATCGCCGGTATCTTCGCCGAACGTCGTCTCGTTCGACAGGCCCTTCACCGGCGTATGGGAGGAGATCCGCCGCGCGTCCTCGCCCCGTGCCAGATGCCACAGCCGCTCGCCCATGCCGCCGAACCGCAGAGCCAAATCGCGTTTGTCCCAGCGGGCGAGGTCCGAGAAGGTGTGGATCCCCGCCGCCCCGAGGCTCTCCTGCGCGGCGGGTCCGATGCCCCAGATCAGGCGGACGGGTTTGGGCGCGAGGAACGCCACCGTCTCGGCGGCGCCGATCACCGAGAACCCGCGCGGCTTGTCGAGATCGGACGCCACCTTGGCCAGAAACTTGTTGTGGCTGAGGCCGATAGAGCCGGTCAGCCCCAGTTCATCCTTCATCCGCCGCGTCAGACGCGCCAGCATCACTGCGGGCGGCGCGCCATGCACCCTTTGGGTGCCCGACAGGTCCATGAACGCCTCGTCGAGCGACAGCGGTTCCACCACGGGCGTCAATTCGTCCATCATTGCCCGGATCGCGCGGGACGCGGCGACATAGGCGTCGAAGCGGGGCCGCACGACGACCGCTTCCGGGCACAGTTTGAGCGCCTGGAACATCGGCATCGCCGAGCGCACACCCTTTATCCGCGCGAGGTAGCAGCAGGTCGACACGACCCCGCGCCTGCCGCCCCCGACGATCACCGCCTTGTCGGCGAGGCTTGGGTCGTCACGCTTTTCCACGCTCGCATAGAACGCATCGCAGTCCATGTGCGCGATGTTCAGATCGAACAGTTCCACGTGCCGCACCACGCGCGGCCGCGCGCAGGCGGGGCACCGGCCGGGGCCGTCGAAGGTGGTCAGGCAATCGCGGCAGAGGGCGGGCATACCGTCATCCTACCATGTGCCGATACGCGGGAGAACGCCCCCCGTCATTACTTAGGTCTTCAGATACTCCCTCCTCGGTGCAAAATCGAAGATTTTGTCATCTGAGAGGGGCCAGCCACGCCACGCCCGCGTGACCTTCGCCGCCGCCCGGGCTACACCGCCTGCCATGACCTATGCCCCGCCCGACGATCCGATCCCGATCCTGCACCATGACCACGAGGTCGTTCTGGTCGACAAGCCCGCGGGCCTGCTGTCGGTGCCGGGCAAGGGCGAGGGCCTCGCCGATTGCCTGATCGCGCGGCTGGCGCTGATCTTTCCGCAGGTGCTGCTGGTCCACCGCCTCGACCGCGACACGTCGGGGGTGATGATATTCGCCCTGACGCCGCACGCGCAGCGCCACCTCGGTCTGCAATTCGAGAAGCGGTTCACCAAGAAGGTCTACGTCGCCCGCGTCTGGGGCGAAATGGCGGAGAAGTCCGGGACCGTCGACCTGCCCCTGCGCGTCGACTGGGAGAACCGGCCGCTCCAGCGGGTCGACCATGCCGAGGGACGCGCCGCCGTCACGGACTGGCGCGCGCTCCGGGTGGGGGACGGCGAGAGCCGGGTGCGTCTGATGCCGCAGACCGGGCGCAGCCATC
Organism: uncultured Alphaproteobacteria bacterium; assembly: GCA_963789535.1. Classification (GTDB taxonomy): domain Bacteria; phylum Pseudomonadota; class Alphaproteobacteria; order Rhodobacterales; family Rhodobacteraceae; genus CAVXHQ01. The sequence goes on from CAWBKU010000005.1 coordinate 689,692, forward strand.
AGTTGCGCGTCCACATGCGCGAGATCGGGCATCCGATCCTCGGCGATCCGTTCTATGCGACGGGCCCGGCGCGGGCGTATCCGCGCCTGATGCTCCATTCCGAAAGCCTGCACTTTCGCCACCCGGACGGCGGCAAGGGCACCAGGGTGCGCAGCCCGGCGCCATTCTGAGCAGCCTTATCTCACGTTGAACGTCGCGTCGTCGCCCGCACCCCGGTCCGAGGTGACGCGCATCTGGCCGCCGCCGAACTCGATGAGCTGGCAGTTGAAGGGGATTGCGGTGCCGCCCCAATCCATCTCGCGGCAGAAGTAGCCATCCTGCCACGACCAGGTTCCGGTCACGGGATAGCCTGTGGCACTGCCGGTCACGGTCCCGTCGGGCGCGACGGTGAGGGCGATGCCCATCAGCCCGAGGCGCAGTTGCTTGCCCGCGAGGATCGCGTTGAACTCGGCCACATCCGTGATCCGGGTCAGTGACTGCGCCGCGGCATCGGTCGCGGCAAATCCCCCGACGCCCAGCGTCGCAAGGGCCGCCGCCATGAGAGTGCGTTTCATTTCGTTTCCTTCCACTTGCCTCCGGAACCTACGTATCTGGACATGATTCGGTTTCATATCCGGTGAATCCGGCGCCATTCGCCGTCAGAGATCGCCGAGCCCCAGCACATCCATCATGTCGTATTCCCCCGGGGCGCGGTCCTGACCCCACAGGACGGCACGCAGCGCGCCGCGGGCAAAGAGCGCGCGGTCCGTCGCCATGTGGCGCAGGACGATCCGTTCGCCGGGGGCGGCAAAGATCACGTCGTGCTCGCCGACGATATCGCCGCCGCGGATCGCGCTGAACCCGATGTGGCCCGGGGTCCGGGCGCCGGTGATGCCGTCCCGGCCCCGGTCGGCGACCGCGTCGAGGGCCACGCCGCGCCCCGCCGCCGCCGCCTCCCCCAGCATCAGCGCGGTTCCGGATGGCGCGTCGACCTTCTGCGCGTGATGCGCCTCGACGACCTCGATGTCGAAACTTTCGTCGAGAACGGCGGCAACCCGTCTGGTCAGTTGCACGAGGAGGTTGATCCCGAGGCTCATGTTGCCCGCGCGCACGATGACGGCATGGCGCGCGGCCGCCGCGATCCGCGTCAAATCCGCCGGGTCGAGACCCGTGGTGCCGATCACATGCACCGCGCGCGCCTGCGCGGCCAGTTCCGCATGCGCCACCGTCGCCTCGGGCGTGGTAAAGTCGACGATGCCCTGCGCGCGCGCGAACGCCTCGAGCGGATCGTCGCCGACGGTCACGCCCACCGCCTGCCCGCCCATCGCCACGCCCAGATCCTGCCCGATCCAGCCGTGCCCGGGCCGCACCAGCGCGCCGACGAGCCGCACCGCGTCCGAGGCGAGCACCGCCCGGCAGAGCATTTGCCCCATCCGGCCCGCCGCCCCCGTCACCACAATTCCCGGCCTGTCCATCGGCGTTCCCCCTGCTGTCGCCCCCTCTTACCCCCGCGATCGCCTTGCGGCAAACGGCCCAAGGGCCTAGATGCGGGTCCATGAGACAGAAAACCCCCCGCGCCCGCGCCGGTGCCATCCCCAGTCAACGCCAGTTGCGCGTCGGCGAACTGATCCGGCGCACCCTGTCCGAGATCCTGCACCGGGGCGAGGTGCACGATGCCGACCTTGCCGAGATGTCGATCACCGTCGGCGAGGTGCGCGTCTCGCCCGACCTGCGCGTCGCCACCGCCTTCGTCCTGCCGCTCGGCGGCGGCGACCGCGCGCTCATGCTCGAGGCGCTGCGCCGCAACACGCGCGAGATCCGGCACCTCGTCGTGCACGGCATGACCCTGAAGTTCGCGCCCGAGTTGCGCTTTGAGATCGACGACACCTATGACAGGATGGAGGCGACGCGCCGGCTGCTGAACGATGACCACGTGCGTCAGGATCTGGAGGCGCCGGACGACGACGACTTGCCCGGGGCCTGACCCGGGCGTCCCGATCCGATTCACGTTGCCATGACAACTCCCCGCGGAGGGTCCACCGTCACCACCCGCGCCACGTCCCGAAATCGCCGAGGCCCTTCCCCCATGCGCCTTCTCGCCTTTCTCCTCTGCCTTTCCGCGGTCCCTGCCGCCGCCGTCACCTGCGCGCCGCAGACCTACGACGGGCGCGACTATACCGTCTGCACCGTGCGGCCCGCCGTCGAGGATCTGCGGCTCTTTCTTTACGACGAGAGCGGCGCGGCCTATGCCAGTCCGAGGGGTATCGCGAATGCCTTTCCGGACAGCACCCTCGCTTTCGCGATGAATGCCGGCATGTATCACCCCGACCTTTCGCCGGTCGGCTATTATTTCGAGGCGGGCCGCGAGGAGATGCGCCTGCTCACCGCGCCGAGCGACGGCAATTTCGGCCTGCTGCCCAACGGCGTGTTCTGCATCGGCGAGGGCCGCGCGGACGTGATCGAGACCTTGCGGTTCCAGGCGACCGCGCCTGCCTGCCGCTATGCCACGCAGTCGGGACCGATGCTGGTGATCGACGGCGCGCTGCACCCGCGGTTCCGGTCCGCGAGCACGTCGCGCTATATCCGCAACGGCGTCGGCAGTTCGGCGGACGGACAGACCCTGTGGTTCGTGATTTCGGACGACGTCGTGACGTTCTACGAGTTCGGCAGCTTCTTTCGCGATGTGCTGGGCGCCCGCAACGCCCTCTATTTCGACGGCAACGTCAGCCGTCTGCATGCGCCGGGGATCGGGCGGTCGGACGGTGGATTCGCGGTGGGCCCCATGGTCGGCGTGCTCGAGTAGGAGGGCGTTCGCCTCGGCGCCTGCATCCCGGCACGCGCTTCGGTCGGGTGAGCCGGAGATGATGGGGTGAAACCCCATCCTACGTCCCTTCCCATCGCGGCCAAAATGGTCTATGCGCCGCTCTCTGACCCCAAGAGCCTTGCTGGACGACATCCCGGCTCGCGCTGTCACCCCCAACCCAGGAGTTTCCGATGTCGATCACGCCAGAAGACAAGGCCCAGACGATCAAGGATTTCGCGCTCAGCGACGGCGACACAGGTTCGCCCGAGGTGCAGGTTGCGATCCTGTCCAAGCGTATCGCGACGCTGACCGAGCACTTCAAGATCCACAAGAAGGACAACCACGGCCGCCGTGGCCTCCTCGTGATGGTCGCCACCCGCCGCAAGCTGCTCGATTACGTCCGCGGCAAGGACGAGGCCCGCTACAAGGGCCTCATCGAGCGGCTCGGCCTGCGCCGGTAGGCCGACGCGCCCGCCCGAACGGTTGAACGCCCGCAGCGATGCGGGCGTTTTGCTTCGTGGCAACGCCTGTCGTCGTCAGAGGCTGGCGACGAGCCACGCGAGATAGGCGACGTAGAGCCCCAGGAACACGCCGCCCTCCCACCGCTCGATCCGCCAATTGGTGCGGGCGAACATCACCAGAAGCGCCGTCGCCCCCAGCATGACCCAGATGTCGAACCCGGCTATGCTTGGCGCGATCGGTAGCGGCTGCAAGGCCGCCGTTACGCCGAGGATGGCGAGGATGTTGAAGATGTTGGAGCCGACGATGTTGCCGAGCGCCAGATCGCCCTCGCCCTTGCGGGCCGCGATGACCGAGGCGACGAGTTCGGGCAGCGACGTGCCGACCGCAACGATGGTCAGGCCGATCACCGCGTCCGATACGCCGAGCGCCTCTGCAAGATCGACGGCCCCCACCACGAGGTAATGCGCACTGACCAGCACGATCCCGAGACCTACGGCAAAGAGGCCGAGCCCCTGCCACAGCGGCATGTCGCCCACGTCGGGGATGTCGGCCTCGGCTGCGGGGATACGCCCGCGTCGTTCGAGCCAGACGGTGCCGAAGACGTAGACGAAGATCCCGAGGATGAGCAGCAGGCCGGTCACTTGTGAGATTTCGCCGCCCAGAACGACAACGAGGGAGATCAGCGAGGCGATCACCAGCACCGACCCGTCGCGTAGATAGGCCGCGCGGTCGACCGCCATCGGCGCTATCAGGGCCGCGATGCCGAGGATCAGCAGGATGTTGCAGATGTTCGAGCCGACGACGTTGCCGACAGCGATGCCCGGCGCGCCGGCAAAGGACGCCTGAACGCTGGTGACCATTTCCGGCATCGAGGTGCCGAACCCGACGAGTGTCAGGCCGATGAGCATCGGTGGCATGCCCAGTCGTTTGGCCACGGCGACGGCCCCGTCGACGAGCCAGTTGCCGCCAAAGAGCAGACCGACGAAGCCGCCGGCGATCAGGATGTAATCCAAGGAATGGTCTTTCGCGAAAGGCGCGCCCGCGATCCCGGCGCCCGGCATGTCACCTCAGGTGCGCCTGCGCCCGCGCCCGATCAAGTAGTCGCGGCAGTATATTTTTGCGGCAGTCCGGCCGGCATCCATGCCAAAGAAGAAGAGGCGCCCGCCGTTCGACGGACGCCCCCATTACGTCGTGCTACTCTCGCGGTCAGTGCGCGAATTTGCGGATCTCGCCCTTCTTCATCCGTGCGCCGTAGGACACCAGTTCCTGGCGGACGATGCCCATCAGGAAATAGAGCGCGGTGATGTTCACGACCGCCATGGCGAAGATCGCCGCATCCGAGAAGTCGATGACGGGGCCAAGGCTGGCCGCCGCGCCGATCACGATGAAGATGCAGAAGATGATCTTGAACACCAGTTCCGTCGTCTTGCCCTCGCCGAAGAGCTAGGTCCACGCCTTCAGGCCATAGTAGGACCACGAGATCATCGTCGAGAAGGCGAAGAGGATCACCGCCACCGCGAGGACGTAGGGGAACCACGAGATGCCGGTGGCGAACGCCGCCGAGGTAAGCGCCACGCCGGACACGTCGCCCACGGTCGCGATCTGCGTGCCGGCCTCGTTCAGGACGAACAGGCCGGTTTCGGGATTCACGATGAGGGTGCCCGAGATGGTGATGACCAGCGCCGTCATCGTGCAGATCACCACCGTGTCGATCAGCGGTTCGAGGAGCGAGACGAAGCCCTCGGTGATCGGCTCTTTGGTGCGGACCGCCGAGTGGGCGATGGCCGCGGACCCGACGCCGGCCTCGTTGGAAAAGGCCGCCCGCTTGAACCCCTGGATGAGGGCACCGACGAGGCCGCCCGCAACGCCGAGGCCGGTGAACGCACCGTCGAAGATCTGGCCGAACGCCCAGCCGATCTTGTCGTATTCGACGATCAGGATGATGAGCGCCGCGCCGACGTAGAGGATGCCCATGAACGGCACCACCTTTTCGGTGACGTTGGCGATCGACTTGATCCCGCCGACGATGACCGCGAAAACGATGGCGGCGAAGACGATGCCGGTGATCCAGCCCGGGAACGGCCCGACGATGTTGACGATCTGCGCATGTGCCTGATTGGCCTGGAACATGTTGCCGCCGCCCAGGGCGCCGAGAATGCAGAAGATCGAGAAGATCACGGCAAGCACGCCGCCGCCGGGCAGGCCACGCTCGGCAAAGCCCCCACTTTACCTATCGGACCGCCGGAAAGACGGCCTCTGTAGGATATCGGTTGACCGAGTGTCGATGTCACCGTCATCGTTGGTGCGGCGAACGATGGAGGGAATGATGGGCTGGAAGGGCAATATGCGCACGGTCGTTGCCATCGCGCGGCGCGTCCACCGAAATGCGGAGCAACAAAGGAAGGTCCGCGAACGCGAGATGGCGCGGCAGGAGCGGGAAAGTTTGAAGGATGATCTGCTTCGGTCCAGGGAGGCGGAAAAGGAGCGGGCGGACAGGAGTGCGCGAGACGCCGTTCTGGACTGGCAGGAGGAACTCGCTGCCTTGGTCCGCGCGCATTTGACCCAGACGAAAGAGATCGACTGGAACGCAATGGCGACGACGCCAGAGCCCGTCGGCAGTGCACCGGAAGTGATCGAGGAATGGCGTGCAGACCGAGATTTGGCTCGCCGGCTGCTTGCCGGAGATGAAAATGCGATCCTTGAGGTTTTGATCGAGCACAAGTCCCAGCAGGGAGATGGCCATCTGGGACAAGACGTGGACTTCTGGATTGATGGCAATATCGTTCATGCCAAGATGGGCGTCGCAACCGTCGATATCGTGCCGTCTGTGCGGCGCAAGCAACTCGCGAGTGGCAAGCTATCGGAAAGTGATATGCCATCGGGTGAACGCTACGACCTCTATCAGGACTACGTGTGTAGCGTCGCCCTGAGCATTGCTGCGGACCTGTTTCAAATCTTGCCGCTGCCCGAGGTATTCGTCACATGCTTCGCCGACATGCTCGATACCAAATCCGGTCATCTCGTCGCGGCTCCCATCCTTTCGGTGAGGTTCATGCGTTCGACGCTCGCGCGCTTTGACATGGCAGGTATCGACCCGTCGGACGCCATGGCGAACTTCACGACGCGCATGGATTATCGCCGCACTCGCGGCTTCGCGCGGATAGAGCCTATCTTGGACGAAGGCTAGCGGGTGATGCTGCCTCTTTCGTCAACGGCCAAACTGCGTTATGGCGCGCCCATCTTGAACCGACAGGCGCCCGGACCCCAGCGCCACCCAGGATGTGAGGGTCAGGAGGAATTCGCCTCCTTCGTCTATGGCCGCGAGGGTGCGGCACGCCAATGGCCTGCGGGCCAGACAGGAAAATCAGATGTTCAACACAGTCACGAAATCCATCCAGTGGGGCGAAGACAAGCTTACCCTGGAAACGGGCAAGGTTGCCCGTCAGGCCGACGGATCGGTCATCGCGACGCTGGGCGAGACCAGCGTCATGGCCAACGTCACCTACGCGCGCAAGCAGAAGGAAGGGCAGGACTTCTTCCCCCTGACCGTGCATTATCAGGAAAAATACTATGCTGCGGGCAAGATCCCCGGCGGCTTCTTCAAGCGTGAGGCACGGCCCACCGAGAAGGAGACGCTGACCGCCCGTCTGATCGACCGTCCGATCCGCCCGCTGTTCGTCGAAGGGTTCAAGAACGAGGTGCTCGTGATGTGCACCGTTCTGTCCCACGACCTCGTCAACGATCCCGACGTCGTGGCGATGATCGCGGCCTCCGCCGCGCTGACGATCTCGGGTGCGCCGTTCCGCGGCCCGATCGCCTGCTGCCGCGTCGGTTTCTCGGAGGGCGAATACGTCCTGAACCCCGAGATCGACGACATGCACAAGCTGCGCGACAATCCCGACCAGCGCCTCGACCTGATCGTCGCGGGCACCAAGGAAGCGGTCATGATGGTCGAATCCGAGGCCTATGAGCTGACCGAGGAAGAGATGCTGGGCGCGATCAATTTCGCCCACGCGCAGATCCAGCCGGTCATCGATCTCATCATCGACCTGGCCGAGGATTGCGCCAAGGAGCCGATGGATTTCACTCCGCCGGATTACTCGGCGCTGCTGGCCGCCGTGACCAAGGCCGGCGAAGAGAAGATGCGCGCGGCCTACGCGATCACCGACAAGCAGGAGCGGACCAAGGCCGTCTCTGCCGTCAAGGACGAGATCAAGGCGGGCCTCTCGGAAGAGCAACTTGCCGACATGAATCTCGGGACCGCGCTGAAGAAGCTCGAGTCCAAGGTGCTGCGCGGCGACGTGGTCAAGCATGGCCGCCGGATCGACGGGCGCGCGCTGGATACGGTTCGTCCCATCGTGGCCGAAACCGGGATGCTGCCGCGCACCCACGGCTCGGCGCTGTTCACGCGCGGCGAGACGCAGGCGCTGGTCGTGACCACGCTGGGCACCGGCGACGACGAGCAGTTCATCGACGCGCTGCACGGCAACTTCAAATCCAACTTCCTGCTGCACTACAACTTCCCCCCGTATTCGGTGGGCGAGGTCGGCCGCGTGAGCGGGCCGGGCCGTCGCGAGATCGGCCACGGCAAGCTGGCGTGGCGGGCGTTGCAGGCCGTCCTGCCCGCCTCGACCGATTTCCCCTACACGATCCGTCTGGTGTCCGAGATCACGGAATCCAACGGCTCGTCCTCGATGGCCTCCGTCTGCGGTGGCAGCCTTGCGATGATGGACGCCGGTGTGCCGCTGAAGGCGGCGGTGGCCGGCGTGGCGATGGGTCTGGTGCTCGAGGATGACGGTGAATACGCGATCCTGACCGATATCCTCGGCGACGAGGACCACCTCGGCGACATGGACTTCAAGGTCGCCGGCACCGAGAACGGGATCACCTCGCTCCAGATGGATATCAAGGTGGCCGGCATCACGCCCGCGATCATGGAAAAGGCGATGGCGCAGGCAAAGGCCGGTCGTCTGCACATCCTCGGCGAGATGAACAAGGCGCTGTCGGGTGCGGGCGAGTTCAGCCAGCACGCGCCGCGCATCGAGACGATGCAGATCCCCACGGACAAGATCCGGGAGGTCATCGGATCGGGCGGCAAGGTGATCCGCGAGATCGTCGAAGTGTCGGGCGCCAAGGTCGACATCAACGACGACGGCATCATCAAGATCGCGTCGCCGAACGGCGAGGCGATCAAGAAGGCCTACGACATGATCTGGTCCATCGTCGCCGAGCCCGAGGAGGGCAAGGTCTACAAGGGCACGGTCGTCAAGCTCGTCGATTTCGGCGCCTTCGTGAACTTCTTCGGCAAGCGGGACGGTCTGGTGCACGTCAGCCAGATCGAGAACCGCCGCCTGAACCATCCGTCCGATGTCCTCAAGGAAGGGCAGGACGTCTGGGTCAAGTTGCTGGGCTTCGACGACCGCGGCAAGGTGCGGCTGTCGATGAAGATCGTCAATCAGGAGACCGGCGAAGAGCAGGCGGCGGACGAAAGCGCCGACGCCTGAGCGATCCCGGCGCCCGCCGCCTCACGGAAACGTGGGGCGGTTCGGGCAACAATCGGCCCGGGCGGGAACGTCCGGGCCTCTGGTCCGGTTGTTCTGGTGCAGGATCATGCATTAATTGTGGGTAGACCGCCGTCCGCGTCGGTTCTTGCCATGCCGGACCGATCCGACACGCTGATGACAGGGGAATACCGAGATGAAACGCAGAGATTTTCTTTACGGGTCCGCCGCACTTGCCGCGTTGACCGCCGCCACGCCGTCGATCGCGCAGGAGGTGGCCGCCGCCGGACCGATCGCCGCGCCCGACCCGGCGCTGGCGGGCCTTCCGGCCGAATTGCAGCGCCGCCCGCTGCCCGCGTCACCGGGCGGTCCGCTCGACCCGGTGCTGGTGCAGATCCCCGAAGGATTCCGGCCCGGCGACCTGCACGTCGATCCCAACATCTTCCGTCTGTTCTTTATCCTGCCGGACAATCAGGCGATCCGCTATGCCGTCGGCGTCGGGCGCGGCAACCTGTATCATGCGGGCGTGTTCCGGATCGGCGCCAAACAGGAATGGCCGACCTGGACCCCGACGCCCGAGATGATCGCCCGCGATCCGGAGCATTACGAGCAATATGCCGACGGCATGGAGGGCGGCGTGGACAACCCGCTCGGCGCGCGCGCGCTCTATCTCTACGAGGGCAATCGCGACAGCTATCTGCGGATCCACGGCACCAACGCGCCCCGCACGATCGGCACTGCCGTCTCGAACGGCTGCGCGCGCCTTACCAACGAATACATCACCGATCTGTATCCCCGGGTGAACCTGAACGCGACAGCCTATCTTTACAACAAGATCGCCTGAACGGGCGGTCGCCCGACGGCGCGACCCGATCCCGAGACGTCATCCGACATTGGCCGTCGTGCAACAGCACGACGGCCGATTTTTCAGGCCCGGCGCCCCGATGGCGACATGATTTTCATGAAGTGTTAAGCAGTTTCACCAATCAAGGACATGCCCCGACAAGAGGGCGACCCCGAGCAGGAGACGACAATGCAGACGAGACGACAGTTTCTGTCCACCGCCGCCGCGGTGGGCGCGGCCTCGGCACTTGCCGCGCCGGCCATCGCCCAGACGGTCGTGCGCATCCCGCGCGACTGGCTTCCGACGCAGATCGAGATCAACCCGGGGCTGACGCCCGGCGTGATCCACGTCGACACGCCCGGAAAGTGGCTCTACCTCACGTTGTCCGACGGGGCGGCGATGCGCTACAAGATCGCCGTCGGCGCGGCGGGCCGCAATTTCAGCGGTCAGGCTACGGTCCGCCGCAAGGCCGAATGGCCCGGCTGGACCCCGACGCAGAACATGATCCGCCTCGAACCAGAGGTCTACGGCCCCTATGCCGCGGGCCTTCCCGGTGGCGATCCGCGCAATCCGCTCGGCAGTCGTGCGCTCTACCTCTATGTCGGCGGCCGCGATACCTATTACCGGATCCATGGCACGCCGCAGCCCTGGACGATGGGTCAGGCGTTCTCGTCCGGCTGCGTCCGGCTGATCAACGAGCATGTCGAGGATCTCTATGAACGGGTGCCCGTCGGCACCCAGGTGATCGTCAGCCAGGACGCCTGAGGGACCCGGCGGGCGGGCGGGATGGGCATTGTTGCCCATCCATCGCCCGTCACGACGGCAGCTTGGCCTTGCGCAGATAGGGCAGGACCGTGTCGAAGGCGCCGAATTTCGCCTTGGCATCCTCGTTCGAGACGGTCGCGGGGATGATGACGTCCTGCCCGACCTCCCAGTTGGCGGGGGTCGCGACGCCGTGTTTCGCCGCTGTCTGCAACCCGTCGAGTGCGCGCAGCACCTCGGCGAAGTTGCGGCCGACGTTCATCGGATAGGTCATCGACAGCTTCAGCTTCTTGTCCGGGCCGACGATGAACACCGCGCGCACGGTCGCGGTATCGTTCGGGGTGCGGCCATCGGGCAGATAGGCCTCGGCGGGCAGCATGTCGAAGGCCTTGGACAGGGTCAGATCCATGTCCGCGACGATCGGGAACCCGGCGACCGCACCCGAGGCGGTCTCGATGTCCTTCTTCCACTTCTTGTGATCCTCGACCCCGTCGACGGAGATGCCCATCACCTTGGTGCCGCGGCTCGCCCATTCGTCGGCCAGTTGCGCGACGGCGCCGAATTCGGTGGTGCAGACCGGCGTGAAATCCTTGGGATGCGAGAACAGGATCGCCCACCCGTCGCCGACGAATTCATGCAGCGAGGTCTTGCCCTGATCGGTCTCGACGGTGAGGTCGGGGATCGTGTCATTGATGCGAAGGCCCATGCGAGTGCTCCTTTTGGGGTCGACGTGGGTGACGGTCCTGGCGGCGCCGACACAAGCCACAGATGCGCCGCCCGGGGTCGATTTTCAAGCGGCACCGCGGTTCATGTGCGCAGACTGACAGGTGACATGCGATGGCGCGTGTTTCTGCGCGCTGGAGTCGGGACTACCTTCTGGGGGAGATCCTTGAGCGAACGGAGACTGCCATGCTGACCCAGATCACCGGACTGCACCATGTTACAACACTCGCGGCCTCGGCCCTTGGGACAGACCGCTTCATGACGCAGGTGCTTGGCCTGCGGCGGGTGAAGAAGACCGTGAACTTCGACGCGCCCGAGGTCTATCACCTTTACTACGGCAACGGCGCCGGCGCGCCCGGCACGGTGATGACCTATTTCCCGTTCCCCGATTCGGCGCCCGGCACGGCGGGGACGGGCGAGGTGGGCATGACCGCCTATGCGGTGCCCGTCGGCAGCCTGCGCTTCTGGGCCGACCGGCTGGCGAACGCCGGGTTCGACGTTACTCCTTTCGAGAGGTTCGGAGAAAGCGGTCTGACCTTTGCGGGCGGCGCCGGGGACGCTCTGGCGCTGATCGAATGTGCCGACGACCGTGCGCCCTCGACCGGGACGGTGTCCGCCGATGTGGCGGTGCGCGGGTTCCATTCGGTGACGCTGCGCCTGCACGATACCGGCGCCACCGCAGAACTGCTTGCCTTCATGGGCTATGGCAGTGCGTCCCGCGAAGGTGCGGTGACACGTCTGACCACCGGACCCGGCGCGCCCGGGCAGGTCATCTGTCTCGAAGACGCGCCGGACACGGCCCGTGCCCGTCCGGGGGCCGGATCGGTGCACCACGTGGCCTTTTCGGTGCCCAACCTCGCGCGACAGATCGAGGTGCGCGAGGCGCTGTTGGCAGAGGGGTGGAAGGTAACGCCCTCGATCGACCGCGACTATTTCCATGCGATCTATTTCCGCTCGCCCGGCGGCGTGCTGTTCGAGGTGGCGACGGACGCGCCCGGATTTGCCCGCGACGAGGCACCCGAAACTCTGGGGGATGCGTTGAAACTGCCCGCGCAGCACGAGCATTTGCGAGCGGGTCTGGAGCGGTCGCTGGAGCCGCTGGCCTAGGGTTCAGAAATCGACGGCGATGCCCTTCTTCTCCCAGTCGCCATAGCGCACCGGTTCGGGCCCGGTCGGGCCGCCGTGTTCCTTCGGCAAGGCCACCGCCTGCGCGGCGGCGCGGCGGGCCTCGGCCTCGGCCAGCGCGCGTTGCGCGGCGGCGGGCAGGCTGTCGTCCGGCCATGCGTCCTTTGGCCTTGCGGTGTCTGGCATCGGGCGCGCTCCTTGTTTCCGGCCTCGGCACTGATATAGGCGCCGGGGATGCGGGATCAAAGAGGGCGGCATGGCAGGGCAGGCGGATCAGGGCGGGATCGTCGCCCGGCGGGCGGCGCTGCGGCTGCTGAACGGGGTGACGGGAGAGGGGCAGCTTTTGCCCGAACTCCTCGGCGCCGGAGTCCTCGACGCCCTTGGCCCCGAGGACCGGGCACGGGCGCAGCGGCTGACCCTTCAGGTGTTGCGCGGCCTGCCGACGGCGGACCGTATCCTCAAGCCCTACTTGCAGAAGTCGCCCCCCCTCGCGGTGCGCAATGCGTTGCGGCTGGGGGTGGTCGAGATGGCGCAGGGGGCCGCTGCCCACGGCGTCGTCAATGCGATGGTCACGATCGTCGGGCAGGGCAAGCGCACGGCGAGCTTTCGCGGTCTGATGAACGCGGTTCTGCGCAAGGCGGGCGAAGATGCGGCCGGCGCCTGGGCGACCGCGCCGGTGCCGAAGTTGCCGACCTGGCTGCGGGGTCCGCTGGTCGACGCCTGGGGGCGCGACATCGTTGCGCGGATCGAAACGGTGCAGGCCACGCTCCCGCCGCTCGATCTCACGGTCAAGGCGGATGCGTCGGGCTGGGCCACGCGGCTGGCGGGCACGCTCTTGCCGACGGGATCGGTGCGGCTGGCACAGGCCGGGCAGATTTCGACGCTGGAGGGGTTTGCGACGGGCGACTGGTGGGTGCAGGACGCCGCTGCGGCGCTGCCGGTCGGCATGCTGGGCGATGTGGCGGGCCGGCGCGTGCTCGACCTGTGCGCGGCGCCCGGCGGCAAGACGATGCAACTGGCGGCACGGGGGGCGCAGGTCACGGCTGTGGATGACAACCCGGCGCGGATGGCGCGGGTGGCCGAGAATCTCGCACGCACCGGCCTCGGCGCCGAGATGGTGGTGGCCGATGCGTTGACCCTGACGGGCACCTGGGATGCGGTGCTGCTCGATGCGCCGTGTTCCGCGACGGGCACGATCCGGCGTCACCCCGATCTGCCGCAGGCCAAGGACGGCAGCGCGTTTGCTGCCCTGATCGCGCAGCAGGCGGCGATGCTGGATCATGCGCTGACCCTGCTGGCACCCGGCGGGCGGCTGGTGTTCTGCACCTGCTCGCTGTTGCCCGACGAGGGCGAGGTGCAACTGGCGGAGGCACTCGACCGGCATCCGGGGTTGGCGGCGGTGGACGTGCTGCCCGAGGGGGCGGATCCCGCATGGCGCGCCGAGGGCGGCGGACTGCGGTTGCGGCCCGATCTATGGGCGGACCGGGGCGGTATGGACGGGTTCTTCATGGCAGCGGTTTGCCGGGCATGAGGGCGCGCGCTGTCGCGGCGTGACAGATCCGTTCGGTCGCGCTAGGATGCCGTCCAGAAAAACAACGGTGCCAAAGGCATCGCGAGAGAGGCAGCGGCACGTGGGACAGGCCCCCGGACAGATGGCCCGATCATCGGGGCGCAGATGCTGACGCGCCTTTTGGCGCGCCGCGCCCGCCTGCTCGACCGGGTGCACGCAGCGCTGGCCGGGCGCGCCCCTGTCGCGACGGCCTTCGTGTCGGCGCCCGAGCCGCGGTCGATGGGCCTGTTCGCGCGCGGACGACAGATCATCGCGGGCAACTTTCTGTTCTCAGGGCATTTGATCGAGGCTCCGGACCGCTCGATCTGGGACATCGCGCCGCCACGGGCCGATGCCGTTCTGGCCGAGATGCACGGCTGCGGCTGGCTCGACGATCTGGCTGCGGTCGGCGATGCGCGGGCGCGGGCGCGGGCGCAGGACTGGGTCTGGGACTGGATCGCGCGCCACGACAACGGCAGCGGACCGGGCTGGACGCCGGACCTGACGGGACGGCGGCTGATCCGCTGGATCAACCATGGCATCCTGCTGTTGCGCGGACGCGACCGGGCGCAGAGCGATGCGTTCTTTCATTCGCTGTCGGCGCAAACCACCTTCCTGTCGCGCCGATGGCGCACCGCGCGGCGCGGTCTGCCCCGGTTCGAGGCGCTGACCGGCCTCGTCTATGCGGGCCTGTCGCTCGAGGGGATGCAGGCGCTCGTCGCCTCGGCGGTGGCGGCGCTGGCCGACGATTGCGAGACCGAGATCGACCGGGGCGGCGGTATAATCACCCGCAACCCCGAGGAATTGCTGGAGATATTCACGCTCCTGACCTGGGCGTCAGAGGCCCTGGCCGAGACGGGCGTGGCCCGGCCGGAACCGATCGGCGCCGCGATGGAGCGGATCGCCCCGGTGCTGCGCGCCCTGCGCCACAGCGACGGGGCGCTGGCGCGGTTCCACGGCGGCGGGCGCGGGACCGAGGGACGGCTCGAGACGGCGCTGGCCTCGGCGGGGGTGAAACCGGCGCGCATGGGCGGCCTGCACATGGGGTTCGCGCGGCTTACGGCGGGACGCACCTCGGTCGTGGTCGATGCGGCCCTGCCGCCGATGGGCGCTGCGGGTGGCGAGGGCCACGCCTCGACGCTCGCGTTCGAGCTGACCTCGGGGCGGCGCCCCCTCGTGGTGAACTGCGGCTCGGGCCGCATCTTCGGGGCCGACTGGCGCCGCGCGGGCCGCGCCACGGCGAGCCATTCGACGCTGGCGTTGACCGGCTACTCCTCGTCGCGCCTCGACGATGCCGACCGGCTGGTCGACGGCCCGCGCGAGGCGCTGTGCGAGGTGCACGACCTCGGTGACGGCACCCGTCTCGAGATTGCGCACGACGGCTATCGCGCGGGCCACGGGCTCACCCACGCGCGCACCCTCGATCTCACGCTAGACGGACGGGGGATGGCAGGCGAGGATTTGCTCACCACGCTGGATGACGACGACGAGAGGCGGTTCGACCGGGCGCTCGACGCCGAGAACCTGCAAGGCATCGGTTTCGCCGTGCGGTTCCATCTGCACCCCGAGGTCGATGCAGTGGTCGACCTCGGCGGGGCGGCGGTCTCGATGGCGCTCAAGAGTGGCGAGGTCTGGATATTCCGCGCCGATCAGGCCGCCGGGATGACGCTCGAGCCGTCGGTCTATCTCGAATCCGGTCGGTTGCGGCCGCGCGCCTCCAAACAGGTGGTTTTATCCGGGCGCGCGATGTCCTATGCGACGCGCGTGCGCTGGTCGTTGACCAAGGCGCAGGACACGCCGAACGCGCTGCGCGACCTTGCCGCGGGCGCGGATGGCGACGACTGAAGGAGCGTCCGTGGCCCCCGACCAGAACCGCGATCTGATCCCCCTCCGCAAGGCGCTGCTGTCGGTCTCGGACAAGACCGGGCTGCTGGATCTGGCCCGCGCGCTGGCGGCGCGGGGCGTGGAACTCCTGTCGACCGGCGGCACGGCGGCGGCGTTGCGCGAGGCGGGGCTGGCGGTGCGCGACGTGGCCGAGGTGACGGGGTTCCCCGAGATGATGGACGGGCGCGTCAAGACGCTGCACCCGGCGGTGCACGGCGGCATCCTCGCCGTGCGCGATGACGCCGACCATGTGGCAGCACTGGCCGAACACGGGATCGGGGCGATCGACCTTGTGGTGGTGAACCTCTATCCGTTCGAGGCGACCGTGGCGCGCGGTGCGGATGATGCCGAAACCATCGAGAACATCGACATCGGCGGCCCGGCGATGATCCGCTCTGCGGCCAAGAACCACCGGTTCGTGAGCGTCGTGGTGGATGTCAAGGATTACGGGGCGCTGATCGCCGAACTGGATATGCACGACGGCCGGACAACGCCCGCGTTGCGACAGCGCCTCGCGCAGACCGCCTTTGGGCGGACGGCGGCCTACGATGCCGCGGTGTCGGGCTGGATGGCGGGTGCGGCGGGGATCGCGGCGCCGCGCCGGGTCACGGTGGCGGGCACGCTGCGGCAGGAATTGCGATATGGCGAGAACCCGCATCAGCGCGCGGCGTTCTACACGGACGGCGGCACCCGGCCCGGCATCGCCACGGCGCGGCAGGTGCAGGGCAAGGAACTGAGCTGGAACAACATCAACGACACCGACGCCGCGTTCGAGCTGGTGGCGGAATTCGGCGAGGCGGACCCTGCCTGCGTGATCGTCAAGCACGCCAACCCCTGCGGGGTCGCAACCGGTGCCACCATGGCCGAGGCCTATGCGCGCGCCTTCGACTGCGACCGGACCTCGGCGTTCGGGGGGATCGTCGCCCTGAACCGGGCGCTGGACGCAGGCACGGCAGAGGCGATTTCAGGGATATTCACCGAAGTCATCATCGCCCCCGGCGCGGATGACGCGGCTCTCGCTGTGCTCGCGCGCAAGCCGAACCTGCGGCTGCTGCTGACCGAAGGACTGCCCGATGTGAGGCAACCCGCGCACTCGGTGCGGCAGGTGGCGGGGGGGCTGTTGATGCAGGACCGCGACGTGGGACGGCTGGGCGACCTGACGGTCGTCACGCAGGTGCAGCCGACGCAAGCGCAACTGGCCGACCTGCGGTTCGCCTGGACGGTCGCCAAGCACGTGAAGTCCAACGCCATAGTCTATGCGAAGGGGGGCGCCACCGTCGGCATCGGCGCGGGCCAGATGAGCCGCGTCGACAGCACACGGATCGCGGCGCGCAAGGCCCGCGACATGGCCGAGGCGCTGGGCCTCGATGCGCCTCCGACGCAGGGGTCCGTCGTCGCCTCGGACGCCTTCTTTCCCTTCGCCGACGGCCTGATCGCCGCCGCCGAGGCAGGGGCTGTCGCCATCATCCAGCCCGGCGGCTCGATGCGCGACGCCGAGGTGATCGCCGCCGCCGACGCGCGTGGACTGGCGATGGTGTTCACCGCCCTGCGCCATTTCCGGCACTGACCGATGCGGCGGACCTTCCTCGTGGCGGCACTGATCCTGATCCTCGATCAGGCGAGCAAATGGCTCGTGGTGCAGCGCCTCGGCCTGGCGCAGCGGGGCGAGATCGACGTCTGGCCCCCCTATCTCACCTTTCGGATGGCGTGGAACCGGGGCGTCAACTTCGGCCTCTTCGCCGATTTCGACATGCGCTGGGTGCTGATTGCCGTGGCCTTTGCGATCACGGGCCTCGTGCTGCACTGGATGCGGCGCGAGACCGGGCGGTGGGCGCAGATTTCCGCGGGCCTGCTCGTCGGGGGGGCAATGGGCAACGTGATCGACAGGTTCGTCTATGGCGCGGTCGCCGATTTCCTCAACATGTCGTGTTGCGGCATCCACAACCCCTATGCGTTCAACGTGGCCGACATCTCGATCTTTGCGGGTGCGCTGGGCCTCGTTCTCTTTTCCGGCGACGGCAAGGGTGCGGCGCCGCGCGCCAAGAAGAGGTGACGGCGCCGATTGGCTGCGGTAGGGTGCCGCGCAACGGCCTGCAAAGGGCGGCAATGACGGGACGGCGGACATGCGCGGCGTGATACTGGCACTGGCGGGAACGATGGTCCTTGCGTCCTGCGGCGGCGAGACCGGGCTGCGCCGGTTTCAGGGAACCGGCGGTCCGGACGAGTTCTCGGTCCAGCCGTCGCGGCCGCTCGAGGTGCCCGCGGTCCTTGACCTGCCGCCACCGGGGGGCAGCAACCGTGCCGACGTGGACCCGGCGGGCGATGCGATAGCCCTCCTCGGGGGCAGTCCGGCGGCGGCCTTTGCGGGCGGCGTGCCGGCCAGCGACGCGGCGCTTGTGGCGCAGGCGTCCCGCAACGGCACCGACCCCGCGATCCGCGCGACGCTGGCCGCAGAGGACGCGGCCTATCGCGGGTCGGGCGGGATCGGCGGGTTGTTCAACCTCTTCGGTCGGGACCGCTATTTTCAGGCATATGCCGGGCAGGCCCTCGACGCCTATGCCGAACTCGCGCGGTTCCGGGCGCTGGGCATCGCCGTGCCCTCGGCGCCGCCGCAGTAGCCGGACTTCTCCGCCGCCGATCACGCCTGCGTGGAATGGCTTGCGCCGCCGTGCGGGCAGTCTAGGTTGACCGCCAATGCGGCGCTGCCGCGCCTGACCCGGAGTGCCCCTTGCGTTTTCCCATTGCCGCGACCGTTCTGGCCGCCTCGCTCGCGACGGCTGCCAGCGCGCAGGAAGTGACGTCCTACACCCTCGACAACGGTCTCGAGGTCGTGGTGATCGAGGATCACCGCGCCCCCGTCGTCGTGCAGATGCTGTGGTACAAGGCCGGATCGGCGGACGAGCCGGTGGGGTCGTCCGGGGCCGCGCACTTCCTCGAACACCTGCTCTTCAAAGGCACCGAGGCGTTTCCCGAAGGAGAGTTCGGCGACTTCGTGGCGTCGATCGGCGGCGACGAGAACGCCTTTACCAGCTACGATTATACCGCCTACTTCCAACGGGTTGCCGCCGACCGCCTTGCCGACATGATGATGTTCGAGGCGGACCGGATGAACAACCTCGTCGCCAGCGATGCCGATATCGCGACCGAACGGCAGGTCGTCATCGAAGAGCGCAACCAGCGCACCGAGAACAATCCGAATGCGCTGGCGCGCGAGCAGATGGCAGCCTCGCAATACCTCAACCACCGCTATGGCCTGCCGGTCATCGGCTGGATGCACGAGATGGAGACGCTGGGCGCGGACGACATCCGCAGCTTCTACGACCGCTATTATGCGCCCAACAACGCCGTGCTCGTCGTCGCGGGCGACGTGCTGCCCGCCGACGTTCTGGCGCTGGCGCAGGAATATTATGGCCCGCTGCCGCGCGAGGACGTGCCCGAGCGGGTTCGCTCGACAGAGCCGCCGCAGCGCGCCGCGCGCCGTCTGATCTATGACGATCCGCGCGTCAGTCAGGCCTATGTCGCGCGCAGCTACCTCGCGCCCGAGCGTGATCCCGGCAGTCAGCAAGAGGCGGCGGCGCTGCTCTACCTCGCCGAACTGCTGGGCGGATCGTCGTTCACCTCGCTGTTTGCCGAAAAGCTGACGTTCGAACAGGACATCGCCCTGTTTTCAGGGGCGGGCTATGACGGCGCCTCGCTCGACGCGACGACGTTCTCGCTCTCGATCGCGCCGGTCGAGGGGGTGACGCTGTCGGAGGCCGAGGCGGCGATGGATGCCGTCGTGGCCGAGTTCCTGGAGACCGGGGCGGACGCCGAACAGATGGACCGGATCCGCACGCAACTCGTCGCGGGCGAGATCTACGCGCGCGATAACGTCGAGGCGGTGGCGAACCGCTACGGCGCGCTCCTCGCGCAGGGCCTGAGCGTCGACGACATTCAGGCATGGCCGGACATCCTTCAGGCCGTCACCGCCGAGGACGTGAACGCAGCCGCCGCGCGGGTGTTCGACCTCGACAACTCCGTGACGATGTGGGTCGTCGCCGATCTGGAGGATGCGCAATGATCCGCGCCCTGTTCACCGCCCTGTGCCTGACGCTGGCGACCTCTGCCCGCGCCCAGATCGAAATCCAGCAGATCACCTCGCCCGGCGGCATCGACGCCTGGCTGGTCGAGGAGCATGACATCCCCTTCGTCGCCCTCGAGTTCAGCTTTCGAGGCGGTGCGAACCTCGACGCGCCGGACACGCGGGGTGCCGCCTATCTCATGACCGGCCTGATCGAAGAAGGGGCGGGCGACCTCGATGCGCGCGCGTTCCAGGCGGCGCGCGAGGGTCTGGCCGCCAGCTACGGCTTCGACGTCTATGGCGACTATACCTATATCTCGGCCCGCGTCCTGACCGAGAACCGGGAGGAGGCGATGGCGCTGTTGCGCCTCGCCCTGATCGAGCCGCGGTTCGACGAGGACGCCGTCGAGCGGGTGCGGAGCCAGGTCCTCGCCGGTATCCGCAGCGACCTGCAAAGCCCGCGCGACATCGCGGGCGACACCTGGTTCGCCGAGGCCTATCGCGACCACCCCTATGGCTCGCCGATCACCGGCACGCTTGAAAGTGTCGCGGCCCTGACGCGGGACGACATCGTGGCGGCGCACCGCGCGCTTCTGGTGCGCGACCGGGTCACGGTGTCTGCGGTTGGCGACATCACCGCCGAGGAACTGGGCACGCTCATCGACGACCTGATCGGCGACCTGCCGGAGGGCGGGCCAGAGCTTGGCGGGCGTGCGGACTATGGCCTCGGGGGCGGGATCATGGTCGTCGATTTCCCGACGCCGCAGGCCGTGATCTATTTCGGACAGGAGGGCATCGAGCGCGACGATCCCGACTTCTTCGCCGCCTACGTCCTGAATCGCATCCTCGGCGAGGGCACCTTCGAGAGCCGTCTGGGGACCGAACTGCGCGTGCGGCGCGGCCTTACCTATGGCGTCGGCACCTCGCTGGTGACGCTGCGCAACGCCGAGGTCATCATCGGTTCCATGTCGACGGCCAACGCGAACGTCCCCGAGGCCATCGCGGTGATCGTCGACGAATGGCGCAGGCTGGCCGAGGAGGGGGTGACGCAGCAAGAGCTGGATGCGGCCAAGACCTACCTGATCGGCGAATACCCGCTGCGGTTCGACGGCAACGGCCCGATCGCCGAGATCATGCTGTCGATGCAGAACGTCGAGCTGCCGCCGTCCTATGTGACGGAACGCAATGGTTATATCGACGCCGTGACGCTCGAGGATGTGAACCGCGTCGCGGCCTATCTGCTGCGGCCCGACGATCTGTATTTCGTCGTCGCGGGACAGCCCGAGGGCCTCGAGGACGGGGTGATGCCGACCTTGCCGGAGTAGCCGATAGACCTCGCAGAATCGGGGGCGGTCATGCTAATCCTTGTGGCATGACCGGCCCCAGACCCAACATATCCACCGATGCCCCGGCACGTCCGCTAATCCGGCAGCTCGACGAGGCGGCGATCAACCGGATCGCAGCCGGCGAGGTTGTCGAGCGCCCCGCGTCGGCCGTGAAGGAACTCGTCGAGAACGCGCTCGACGCCGGCGCCACGCGGGTTGCCATCGTCATCGCGGACGGCGGGCGGACGCTGATCCGGGTGACGGACGACGGCTGCGGCATCGCGGGAACGGATCTGCCGCTCGCCATGGCGCGCCATGCGACGTCGAAGATCGACGGGTCGGACCTTCTGGCGATCCATAGTTTCGGCTTTCGCGGCGAGGCGCTGCCCTCGCTCGGCGCGGTCGGACGGCTGAGCATCACCAGCCGGGTGCCGGGTGCCGACAGCGCCCACGTGATCCGCGTCGATGGGGGGCGGATGGCGGCGGTGGCACCTGCTGCCCTCGGGTCCGGCACGGTGGTCGAGTTGCGCGACCTCTTCTATGCCACGCCCGCGCGCCTGAAATTCCTGCGCACCGACCGGGCCGAGGTGCAGGCCGTGACCGACATCGTGCGGCGTCTGGCGATGGCAGAACCCTTCGTGACCCTCTCGCTGTCGGACGCCACCGGGGGCGACACGCGCGAAATCTTTCGTGCCGACGCGGAGACGGGCGACCTCTTCGATGCACTGCACGGGCGCCTGCGCTCGGTGCTGGGACGCGATTTCGCGGCCAATGCGGTGCCAGTGGATGCGCTGCGCGAGGGGATTCACCTGACGGGATACGCCGCCCTGCCGACCTATTCGCGCGGGGCGGCGGTATCGCAGTTCCTGTTCGTCAACGGTCGGCCGGTGCGCGACCGGGCGCTGATCGGCGCGCTGCGGGCGGCCTATTCGGATTTCCTGAGCCGGGACCGGCACCCTGCGGCGGTCCTCTTCGTCGACTGCGACCCGCAACTGGTGGATGTGAACGTGCACCCGGCGAAATCCGAGGTTCGGTTCCGTGACGCGGGCCTCGTGCGCGGCCTGATCGTCTCGGGCCTGCGGCATGTGCTGGCCGAGGTGGGGCACCGGGCGTCGAGCACGGTGGCCGACGCGACGCTGGGTGCGATGCGGCCCGAGAGCCACGGCGCGCGTGTCTATCAGATGGACCGGGCGGGCCGTCCGGCGCTCGCTGCGTCCTATGCCGCGCAGGCACCGGGCTTCGGCGGGTTCGCCGAGGCGCCCGCCGCGCGGTTCGAGGCGGTCCCCGATGCGGGCGAAACCGCCCTTCCGCTCGGGGCTGCGCGGGCGCAACTGCACGAGAACTACATCGTCGCACAGACCGCCGATGGCATCGTCATCGTCGATCAGCACGCCGCCCACGAGCGGCTCGTTTATGAACGGCTGAAACGGCAGATGGCGGAGAACGGCGTCGCGGCACAGGCGCTGCTTATCCCCGAAATCGTCGATCTGCCCGCCGATGCGGCGGCGCGGCTGCTGGCACAGGCAGAGGCGCTGGCGCACCTCGGCCTCACCGTCGAGGCGTTCGGCGGCGGCGCCGTCGCGGTGCGCGCAGTGCCGGCGGCGCTGGGGCAGGCGGATGTCGCGGCGCTTTTGCGCGATGTGGCCGACGAGTTGGAGGATCAGGGCGAGACGATGGCGTTGGCCGCGCGCCTCGAGGCGATCCTCAGCCGGATCGCCTGCCACGGTTCGATCCGCTCGGGGCGCCGGATGCGCGCCGAGGAGATGAACGCGCTGCTGCGCGAAATGGAGGCGACGCCGCATTCGGGGCAATGCAATCACGGGCGGCCGACCTATGTGGAACTGAAACTCAGCGATGTGGAGCGCCTGTTCGGTCGGCGCTAGCGCAGGGGCGGGACGCGCGCTAGGGTCGGGCGAACGGATGGGGAGCGGCGGCATGCGGGCGATCATGGCACTGGGCGTGGCAGCACTCGTCACGGGATGCGCGACGGCGGAACAGGCGCAGCAGGAGCTGTCCTCCGGTGCCTACGAGTATCCCAGCGTCCAGCTCGGCGCCTACCGCCTCTATCAGGATACCTTTGCCAGCACCCCCTTTGCGGACGGCGACATCTCGGTCATCGCGACCGAGGGCGGCGAGTTGCGGACCTATCTGCTCGCCCCCTGCCAGAACGGCACCCGCATCTGTTCGGGCTCTGCGCGCGGCCCGGCGGGCGGGATCGAGCGGACGCCGGATTACACCATCGTCACCGGCCTCTACGGTGGCACGTTCTGGCTCTCGCCCGGCGGCGACGGCGCGCTGGTGCGGCAGGGGCAGACGGTGCCGCTGGCCTGGAACGCGCGGGTCGGCCTCGACGGTTATTGACCCGGGGTCAGAGGGACGGACCGGGCAGGCGCGCGCCGTCCTTTGCGTCGGTGCCTGACTGCGGCGCGACCCAGCGGGCGACCACGGCGCGGATGGCGTCGTCGTCGGCATCCGCCACCGCCTGACGCAGCGCCTTGAGGCAGGCGGCCACTTCGATCTCGCTCAGGTGGCTTTCGCGGGCCTGAAGGATCTTGGGGTGCGGCGTCGTGGTCTGGCCCTCGCCGATCAGCAATTCCTCGTGCAGCTTCTCGCCGGGGCGCAGGCCGGTCAGCACGATCTCGATATCGCCTGCGGGGTTCGCCTCGTCGCGGACCGAATGGCCCATCGCCTCGATCATCTGCCGCGCGAGGTTCAGGATCGGCACCGGATCGCCCATGTCGAGCACGAAGACGTCACCGCCCGTGGCAAAGGTGCCCGACACGAGCACCAGACGCGCCGCCTCGGGGATGGTCATGAAATAGCGCGTGACCTCGCGGTGGGTGAGGGTGACGGGCCCGCCCTTGGCGATCTGTTGCTGAAACAGCGGGATGACCGACCCGGACGAGCCGATGACGTTGCCGAAGCGGACCATGGAAAAGATCGTGCCGCCCGCCGAAGGGGTCGCGCGGCTGGCGAAGTCCTGGATCAGCGTTTCGGCGAGCCGCTTGGACGCGCCCATCAGGTTCTTGGGGCGCACGGCCTTGTCGGTCGAGACATAGATGAACCGCGCCACGCCTGCTTCGGCGGCGGCGGCGGCGAGGACATGGGTGCCGAGCACGTTGTTGGAAAAGCCGGGGACAGGATCACGCTCGACGATCGGGACATGCTTGTAGGCGGCGGCGTGCAGAACGATGCTGGTGGCATTGTCGCGCAGGACGCGGCGTACGATGGGGGCGTCGCAGACCGACCCGAGCGTCGAGACGAGGTCGACGCCGTTGTGCGCGGCATTCGCGCGCAGTTCCTGACCGATGGTGTACAGGGCCAGTTCGCCAATCTCGAGCATCACGAGGCGGCGCGGCTTGCAGGCGATGATCTGACGGCAGAGTTCCGAGCCGATGGAGCCGCCGGCACCGGTGATGAGGACCGATTGTCCGGCATAGATTTCGGCGCCGCCCGGCAGTTCGGCGTCGAGCGGCGCGCGCCCGAGGAACTGACGCGCGGTAACAGGCCGCAACTGTTGCGCAATGGGCGCGCCGGACCCCACGAGCTGGGCGAACGAGGGCACCGTCTCGACGGTGAGGCCCATATCCTCGAGGCGGGCGGCGATCTGCGCCAGATGGGCCCGACTTTGCGAGGGCATGGCAAGGAGGACGCGATCGATGTCACGCTCGCCCACGATGGTCGGAATGGCCAGCGGCGAGAACACGCGCAGGCCCTGCACCAGCGTCGATTGCAGGTTCGCGTTGTCATCGACGAAGGCGACCGGCAGGATCGAGGTATCGGTCCGAAGGGCTGCGGCAAGCTGTTTGCCGGTGGTGCCTGCGCCGTAGATGAGGACGCGGACCGTCGATCCGCCGCTGTCGTAGATGCTGTAGAGCATCTTGAGGAGCATGATGCGCAAGCCCGCGGCGGAGGAGAAATAGACGAAACCGAAGATCACGGCCGTCGCCGCCGGGCTCGCGCCGCCGGTCATCCCGTCGAGGATCGCGATGGCGAGACTCATCGTCAGGGTATGCGCGCCGGTCATCGCCAGCGCACGGCTTTCATAGGCCTTGAGCTGGACCTTGTGGATGCCGATGGCGATCGACAGGATCGCGGCCATGAGCATCAGGAGCAGGACCGCCTGCCGGTTGTAGATCAGGCCGGAGGCCGGCGGAAAGGTGTTCTGCTGCAACGCGAGGGCGGCGGCGAGGGCGAGCGGCAGCGACAGCACGTCGATCATGACGATGATCGCCTGCTTGGCGCCGCGCGGCATCACCGTGACCGCATAGACCAACCTGCGCTTGATCGTGCCGATCATTCCCGGAAAAGTCCTTTCACAGGACGGATCAGCGATCCGTCCGGGGTCGAAACTGCCGCGACCGCTCGACAAACGAAGGATCCGGCGTGCCGTGCCGGACCGCCGACCTTACACGATACGCCGGTGTTACGAAACTGAGCCCTCGCAAACAATAGTCTATCTCGGCCAATCGTGCCACTACCGACGGAAAAGGGGCCGATCCGGACCCTAGTGGCGCCGGATCGCGCGCCAGAGGGTGCGGGCGATCAGCGCCGCGTCGAAGCAGACCGACCTGCGGCGCAGATAGATCAGGTCGAGGCGCGCCTTGCGCGGGATGCAGGCGCGGCGATAGGTGGCGTCGGTCTCGGCGGCGGTGGCGCAGCGGGCCAGCAGGCGCTCCTCGTGGGCGTGGAACACCAGCGTGGCAAGGCCGGTAATGCCGGGCCGCGCGCGCAGGACGCGGGCGTAGAGGATCGGGAACGCCTCGACATAGGCGCGCAGCGGCGGGCGCGGGCCGACGAGGCTTATGTCGCCCCGGATCACATTCCACAGTTGCGGCAACTCGTCGAGGCGGGTGCGGCGCAGGACGCGGTGGGTGGCCGAGATGCGGTCTGCCTTGTCGTGGCCGGTGACGCCGGTGTTGGCATCCGGCGGGGCGGGACGCATGGTGCGAAACTTGATGAGGCCGAAGGGGTGCGTGGGCGTGCGCATCCGTTCCGAGACATAGAACAGCGGGCGCCCCTCGCGGGCGATCAGGATCAGGGCGACGACCGCCATCACCGGCAGCAGGACGATACCGCCGAAGAGCGCGAGGGTGAGGTCGAAGAGGCGTTTGGCGGGCGTCATGCGGCAGGCCGCCACCCGGCGGCCACGGCCTCGGCGACGAGGGAATCGGCGGTCGCCTCCGTCAGGGGGACGAGGGCACCAAGGCGGGAGAGGTCGAGCGGCAGCGAGGTCAGGGTGTCCGGCGGTGCGGGGGCCCAGCGGTAGGGCACGCCCGCGGCGTCCATGAGGGCCTGCATGGAGGTCTGTCCGGGGCTGGCGAGATTGACGGCGCGCGGCAGCGGTGCGGGCGCCGCGGTCAGCGCGAGGCAAAGGCGGGCGAGCGTCAGCGGGCCGACCATCGGGCGCCGCAGGGCCGCGCCATCCGGCAGGCGGTGCAGCGTGACCGGGCCGCTTGCGGCGTTCCGAAGCAGGCTGTCGGCGCCTGCGACATTGCCGATCCGCAGTGCCGTCGAGGGCCAGCGATGGACGGCGGCGGCCGCCTCCATCGCCTGTTTGGCCCTGCCATAGCCGCCCGTCGCGGCAAGGGCCGCCGTTTCGGACAAGGGGTCCGCGTGGTCGGGGTGGCCATAGACCGCGACGGAAGAGGTGAGAAGGACGGGGGCGATCCCTTCGCGTGCCGCCAGATCGAGGGCCGCCTGCGCCAGCGTGACGTTGCGTGCCAGTGCCGCCGCGTCGCCCGCGGTGACGCCCGCCAGAACGATCATGCCACGCACATGGTGCAGCCGGTCGTCGCACGGCGCGGGGGCGTCCATGTCCCAGACATAGCGGTCCGCACCGCCCGTCCGGCCATGCCACAGCGGCTCTGCCCCCGGCCAGAGGCCACCGGCGGCAAGGTGTTGCCACAGCCGCCCGACCCGCCCGGAGGCGCCGAGGATCAGGGGGCCGGTCGGGCGTGGATCAGGCGGCACGGGCGGACGCTTTCGCGACGTGGATGGACCTTCGTGCTAGCGCGGATCGGTGCCCGAGGCCAGTGCGCCCTAGCCGCGGAACATTCGCGAGGCGGCCCAGATGCGCAGCGCGCCCGAGGCAAAGCACAGCGCGCCGAACCCCCAGGCGAGCGGCGCGAACGCCTGCGCGAACAGGCACAGCGCCACGAAGAACAGGATCGTTTCGGTCCCCTCGAGGATGCCGTTCGAATAGTAGAGCGACTTTTCCCCCCGCGCCGCCGTTGCCATCGCGTGTTTTTCGGCAAGGATCGCATAACCGAGAAAACTGGTGCCGTTGAAATAGAAAGAGGTCAGCAGGAACGCGCCCGCCGCCCCGTTGGCGACCGGATCGTTCAGCACGAAGGCCAGCGGAATGGCACCGTAGAACAGGAAATCGGCGCAGATATCGAGGTAGCCGCCGAAGTCGGTCTTGACCGTCGCGCGCGCGATCGCCCCGTCGAGGCCGTCGGCGAGGCGCGACAGCAGCAGGGGCACGAGCGACCATTCGGGCAGGCCGACGCCGATGAGCAGGGCCGCGAGAAGGCCGAGGCCCAGCCCCCCGACCGTCATCCCGTCCGCCGTGCCGCCCTGCCGCGCGATGGCGCGGCCGAGGCGGTTCAGCGTCGGGTCGAACAGGCGGCGGGCGGTGGCGTCCAGCATCGGGTGGCCTCGATCAGGTCAGGGGGAGCTAGCACGAAAGCCGGGCGGCAGGGGTTTTGCGACAGGGGTTGACGCGCTTGTGACGGCACGGTCAATCGCCTGTCGCGAGGGCTGCCCCGGCACCCGACCAGACGAGGCGCGCCGCGATGAGCAGCAGGATCACGTTCAGGATCGTGCCGAAGCGGGCGTCGGTCATCCGCCCCAGTGCCCGCCCGCCAAGCAATGTGCCCGCGAACCCCGCCGCGATCATCGCCGCCGCGAACCCGATCCACGGCGCATAGGCGAACCCCAGCAGCGCGAAGGCCAGGCACTTCAGCAGATGCTGGAAAGACATCAGGACCGCATTGGTGGCGACATAGCCGTGCCGGGCGAGGCCGAGCGACTTGGTGAACGTCGCCACGAACGGCCCCGTCGCACCGAAGAACATCGTCAGAAAGCTCGACACGGCACCCGCCACCACCGGCCACCGTCCGAGCCAGCGGGGCGGCCGGGCCAGCACCGACCACAGCACGAACAGGCCGACGCCGACCTCGATCCCCCAGGGGGGCAGCGCCACCGCGATCCGCCCGCCCCCCGCGATACCCGCGAACGATCCGGCGAGGAACCACGGCAGCACCCGCCAGAGCATGTGGCGCAACATCATCGCCGCCCGCCCGACGTTCGAGCCGAGCTGCACGAGGCCGTGCACCGGAATGACGGCGGCGGGCGGCAGCACGGCGGCCAGCACGCCGATCATCAGGACACCGCCGCCGATCCCGAAGGCGGCGGTGACGAACGACCCCACCGCCGACACCGCGAGCAGCGCGGCGGTGGCCAGCGGCGACAGGTCCGCGGGCTGGATCAGCGCGAACAGGACGTCCACCGGCGCGCCTCGGCCGGGGCCACCTTAACCCGGATAGGCCACGACCTCCTGCCGCTGTTCGCCCAGCCCCTCGATTCCGAGGGTGACGACGTCGCCGGGCGCGAGGTACTTGGGCGGTTTCATCCCCATGCCGACGCCCGGCGGCGTGCCGGTGGTGATGAGGTCGCCGGGCTGGAACGTTAGGAACCGGCTCAGGAACGAGATGATATGCGCCACCCCGAAGATCATCGTGTCGGTATTGCCGCGCTGCCGCTTCTCGCCGTTCACGTCGAGCCACATCGGCAGTTTCTGCGGATCGGCGACCTCGTCGCGCGTCACCAGCCACGGGCCAACGGGCGCGAAGGTGTCGCAGGACTTGCCCTTGACCCATTGGCCGCCCATCTCGGTCTGGAACGCCCGCTCGGACAGGTCGTTGACGACGCAATAGCCGGCGACGTGGTTCAGGGCGTCCGCCTCGCTCACGTGCCGCGCCTCGCGCCCGATGACGACGCCGAGTTCTACCTCCCAGTCGGTCTTGAGCGACCCCTTCGGGATCGTCACCGGGTCGTTGGCGCCGGTCGCGGGACAGACCTTCATGAACAGGATCGGCATCTCGGGGATCGCCATCCCGCTCTCGGCGGCATGGTCGGAATAGTTGAGGCCGATGCAGAAGATGCGGCGGATATCGTTCAGGAACGGGGCATAGTCGCCCTCGATCACCGGCAGGCTTTGCGGCGAGATGCCCCGCAGGCTCTCGAGGGCGTCGTCAGAGAGGTCGCCCGGCCCCAGATCGCGCAGATGCGCCGTCAGGTCGCGCGCGCGGCCGTCGTCGTCGATCAGGGCGGGGCGGGTGCCGGTGGCGGTGCGGATGCGGCAAAGCTTCATGTCGGTTCCTCGGGGATTGGTCCGCGCCCCCATGTCCCGGGCGCCCGGCGCACTATCGCCAAGGTTCGACGTCGAGGCAATCGTCCCCGGCGACCGATCTGTCGGTGCGGCAGCGGGAACCGTTTTCGGCGGGGGCCGTTGTGCTATCGGTGCCGACCGGGTTCGGCCGGGACCAAGGGGAAACCGCCACGATGACCGACCTGCATCCTTCGGGCCCTCCGGACGAGACCGGAAGCGGACGCGTGCCGCACGACGAACACCTGATAAGTGCGGCGCGGGCCCGGGCCGTTCAGGCCACGGCGACCGCCATCCTCGCCGCGCTGGCAATCGTCGCCACGCTTTGGTTCACGAAAGTCATCGCGGCACCGGTGCTGGCCGCTCTCATCTTCGGCATCGTGCTTTCGCCGGTTTCGGACTTCTGGGATCGGCTCGGCTTTCGCGCCTCGCTCGGTGCGTTTCTGACGGTGCTGTCCGTCATGCTGGGTATCGCCTTTCTGGCAATCGCCCTCGAGCCCTACATCACGATGGCGATCAACCGCGCCCCGCTGATCTGGCAGGAACTGCGCGGGACGGTCGACACCCTGCGCGGCATGTTCGTCGGGGCCGAGCGGATGGCGCAGGATGTCGCCGACGCGGTGGCCCCCGACGGCGGTGCCGCCGTGGTTGCCGTCGTTCCGGCGGCCGAGAACGGCGCGATGCCCACGGTGTCGGATGCGCTCTACCTCGCGCCGCAGGTCATGTCGGCCTTCCTCATCTTCATCGGCGCCCTCTATTTCTTCGTCCTGACCCGGCACCAGACCTATGAGTGGGCCGCGGCGCGGATCGGCCTTCTCGAGCCGGACGATTTTCTGCGGGCCGAGCGGCGGGTGGCCAAATACCTGCTGACCATCACCGCGATCAACGCGGCGTTCGGCCTGATCGTCGCGGCGGCGATGCACGGCATCGGTATGTCGACACCGATCTTCTGGGGGTTGGCGGCGTTCATGCTGAACTTCGTCCTCTATCTCGGGCCGATCTTTCTGGCGGCGGTGCTGCTCGTTGCCGGCCACGTCGCCTTCGACGGCGCGATGAGCTTTGCGCCCGCCGCCCTCTATCTGACGATGAACGCGGCAGAAGGTCAGTTCATTACGCCGGCCCTCGTCGGTCAGCGGATGGCGGTCAGCCCGCTGGCGGTGTTCCTGTCGCTCGTGTTCTGGATGTGGCTCTGGGGTCCGATCGGCGCGATCGTGGCGATCCCAGTACTGATCTGGGCGCTGTCGATCCGGCAGAGCGAACTCTATCGGCAGGCGCACGAAGACGGCGAAGCGCCTGCATCGCCCGCACCGGAGGTGGGGATGGTGGGCCCGGCAAGCGTGGGTTCGGCCCTTGCCCGACCTTCGCACCGGGACGGAACGCAGGCGGCATCGACCGGAGCGGAGGCGAGAGTGGTGGAGCCGAGGGGGATCGAACCCCTGACCTCGTCGTTGCGAACGACGCGCTCTCCCAACTGAGCTACGACCCCATCGGCGCGCAATATGGGCGCGGGGCGGCCGGTGTCAAGGTGCCGGGGACGGCGCGGCGCGCTAGAACGTCACCCATGCCTGTACGAGGATGCCCGCGCCGAAGTCGCCGGTCAGGGCCTGCACGTATCCCGCCCGGACCGAGAGCGCGGGAGTGATCCGCGCGACCAGCGAGGGCGTCACCTTGGCATAGAAGTCCCCGGTCAGGCCGATCCCGCCCTCGAGGTTGAACACGCTGGTCAGCCGGTCGTCGAAGGCCGCACCCCATGTCGCGTCGACCTTGTATTGCGCATCGCCACTGCCGATCGCCGTCGCGGTGGCATCGACCGCGACCCAGCCGCCGTCGAGTCCGCGCCCCCAGTGCAGGCCGAGGCGCAGCGTCTCGTCGAGGGCGCCGGTCGGCAGCAGAGTGTATCCCGCGGCGAGGCTGGTGGCGAACCGGTCCGGCCCGGTGCCGTCGTCGAGGGCGAAGCGTGCAAAGGCGAGCAGGCTGCCGGCATCGCCCCGGTCGGCGGTAAAGCCGTCGAAGCCGACCGTGAGGCGCGGTGTCAGGCCGTATTCGAGGTAGATCGTCGGATCGTAATAGACCGGCCGCGCCGCCGCCCCGAGGAGCGCCACATTGCCCCCCGCCGAGATGAACACCGAACCCTCCTCGCGCGCCCATGCGCCCGCCTCGGCGGTGGTCGCGCTCAGGAGCAGGAAGAGGGCGGGTCTAAGCACGGGGGCCTCGCGGGCGGCGATCGGTCTCGAAATCCGACCCAGGCTAGACGCGGCGTGGTTAACATCCTCTTAAGAATGATTGACGTCGCCTTTCGGGCCGCTACGGGGCGTGCGTCGTCGGGGCCAACAGGTTGCCGCGTAGTAGAGCAGGCCGGGTATCTCGCGGAGATACTGGCGCATCAGACCGGGGGTGAGGGTGCCACGGACCGGGCAGTCGGAGCGGGCGCGCAGGCCGAGGCGGCGCGCGACGAGGCGGGCGCGGGGTGCGTGGTTGCGGTCGGTGACGATGAGGATGTCACGTTCGCCGGGTTGCAGATACGGGATGGCGTTGGCGATATTCTCGGCGGTGCTGCGGCTCGCATCCTCGGTCGCAATGACGTCGGGCGGCACACCGAGGGCGACCAGCAGGTCGCGCATCGCCGCCGCCTCGGTCGGCGGATGCCGCCCGAGGCCGCCGCAGGCGATCAGGCGCGTCACGGTGCCCGCGTGCCAGAGGGTGGCGGCATGGGCGGTGCGGCGCCGCAGGGCGGGCGATGCGCCACCGGGCCAGACGGCGGCGCCGAGAATCAGGGCGGTGGTCATGTCGACCCGAGCCTAGGGCATGGCGGCGCATTTTGCAGCACGCCCGCCGCAGTGCCGCGCCATTCGACACGCGCCCGTTGAACGGTCGCTGCGGCTGCGCCAGAACGGGGCCGAACGATTGTCCGGATCCCACACCATGCTGACCTCGCTCGTCGTCCTGCTGACCTGCCTCGTCGGCGCAGTCGCCCTGGCGCTGGTGCCGGGGGGCTGGCTGCCCTTCGATGCAATGGCAGCAGCGGCGATCCTTGCCGGGCTGTCGGTCGGTGCGGCGCTTCGGGTGCTGCTCCTCGGCGCCGCACGGCTGCTGCGTCGGCTGGCGCCGCCCGTCGTCGATACCCGCCCCCGGATCGTCGTCGACGGATCCAACGTCATGTTCTGGGAGGGCGAGGTGCCGCGACTGGCGACGGTGACGGCGGTTCTCGACACGCTCATCGCGCGGGGCCTGGCGCCGGTGGTCTATTTCGACGCCAACGTCGGCTATCAGCTCTTCGACCGCTTCGCCGGTTCGTACGCGATGACAGGGCACCTGCCTGCGGGCGTGGCCGAGGTGGTCGTCGTCGGCAAGGGCGACCCGGCAGACCCGATCCTGATCGCGCGGGCGCTGGCCGACCGCGCGCGGATCGTGAGCAACGACCGGTTCAGGGATTGGCGGGGCCGGTTTCCGAAGGTGGGGGAGAAGGGGGTTCTTCTGGGCGGGGAGGTGCGGGGCGGACAGGTGCGGCTGCGATGGTAGTCTCCGCAGACTTGTGCCGCCGGGTCCGCAAGGACACCGGGTTCCCCATGGGCAGGTCGACTGCCCCGTCCCACCCGACCGCGCTTCGCCCGTTCGGCGACGCTGCACGCTCGGCCGTGCCGGAACCGAACAGGTATACAGGACGGGCAGGGATTTCAGAATGGCCGGAGGACTGCTACAGGGTGGTGCGTCATCCGTCACCGTCCCGCCATCGGATTCCCCATGACCCTTAACGTTTGCGTAACAACCGACGTCGCGTTGTGCCGCGCCTTGCGGCGGACCGTCTTCATCGAGGAGCAGGGGGTGCCCGAGGCCGACGAGATCGACGGCCTCGACGGCGAGGCGGTGCATCTGCTGGCGACGGTGGACGGGGTTGCGGTGGGCTCCGCGCGGCTGTTGCGCCGTGGCGACACGGGCAAGATCGGGCGGGTCTGCGTGCTGATGGAGTATCGCAGACAGGGGATAGGGGCCGCTCTGATGCGGGTGTCGATGGATCGTTTCAGGGGGGTCGCGGGGTTGCGTCAGGCGAAACTCGGATCTCAGGTCCACGCCATCCCTTTCTACGAGGGCCTCGGATTCGTGGCCGAAGGGCCGGTCTATGACGACGCAGGTATACCGCACCTGGACATGACCGCGCCGCTCTGAGGCGCCCTAGCTCTCCGGGCGGAAATCCCGGCCCGCCAGCAACCCGGCAGCCGCGATCATCAGGGCGCCGCAAACCTTGTTGACCATGCCGAACGAGCGCCGTTTCAACAGGCCCGCCGCGCGGATCCCGAGCCAGCCCCACAGGAGCAGGATCGCGCCATCGACGAGGATGTAGGTCGCGCCGAGGATCGTCAGTTGCGGCAGGACCGGCAGGGCGGGGTCGATGAACTGCGGAAAGAGCGCGCCGAAGAACACGACCGCGAAGGGGTTCGCCATCGAGGTGACGAACCCCTGTCGGAACAGGCGGAAACCTGCGCCGGAGGATATGGAAGACACCTCCGTCCCGGTCTCCTTCGACAGCATCAGGTGCAGGCCGATCCAGACGAGATAGGCGACGCCTGCCCATCTGATCCACTCGAACGCCGCCGCCGAGGTGGCGATGACCGCCGCAAGGCCGAAGGCGGCGCCGGTCATTTGCAGGCAGTTGGCGGTCAGATCCCCCGCGATGGTCAGGGCGCTGCGCCGCAGACCGTGTCGGATGGAATTGGAGATGACGAGGAGCTGGCTGGTGTCGGGCGGTGTGGCGAAGAAGACGGCGACGGCAGCGAGGTAAAGGAGATAGGTCTCGAGCGGCATGCGGTGGCCTCCTCCCGTCCGGCGTATGTGCAGCGCCGTTCGGGCGAGCCTAGGCGCGCGCGCCCTGCGGGGTCAATGCGCGGCCCCCCGTTCACGTTGCCGTAACAACTCCCCCCGGAGGGCCGGTCTGTCCGGCCACCCCGGTGCAGAGGGGAGGCCGATCGCCAGGGTCCGCCCCGGGGGCAAGGGATTCGCCGCGCGCGCCGCCCCCTCGCCCCGCCCTGCGCAACCTGCTAGGTCGCGCGGATGAACCAGACGCGCAAACCCCTCCCGTCCAAGGACGCCATCGCCGAGTTCCTCGCCGAGAACCCGACCCAGACCGCCGCCAAGGACGTGGGGCGGGCGTTCGGGATCAAGGGGGCGGCAAAGGTCGAGCTGAAGCGCATCCTGCGCGAGATGGAGGCTGAGGGGACGAAGGCGCCGCGCGCAAAGCGGGCGCGGGTGCCGGGGGAACTGCCGCCCGTCGGCGTGCTGACCGTGGCGGCGCCCGACAAGGACGGTGACCTCTTCGCGACCGCGATGGCGTCGGACGACTGGCCCGAGGATGCGGTTCTGCCACGCATCCTGATCGTGACGAAACCGGGCGAGCCGGCGCTGGGCGCGGGCGACCGGATACTGGCAAAGATCGTGGCCAAGCCGGGCGAGGGGCACAGCCACACCGCCCGCCTGATCCGGCGTATCGCGCGGACCCAGAACCGGGTGCTGGGCATCTTTCGCAAGACGTCCGAGGGCGGGCGCATCCTGCCGGTGGAAAAGGGTGCGGACCGCGAATGGCAGGTGGCGCCGCACGACATCGCGGCCGCACGCGACGGCGAACTCGTCGAGGCCGAGGCGGCGGGGCCGAAGGGGCGGATGGGCCTGCCGCGCGCCCGCGTCGTTGCCCGTCTGGGCGATCCCTCCGCGCCGCGCGCGGTGTCGCTCATCGCGATCCGGCAGCATGCGATCCCCGACGTGTTTCCCGATGCAGCCCTTCGCGAGGCCGAGGGCGCGGCGCCTGTGGATCTGGGCTCGCGGACCGACCTGCGGCACCTGCCGCTCATCACCATCGACCCGTCGGATGCGCGCGACCACGACGACGCCTGTTGCGCCATCCCGAACGGTGAGGGTCATACCCTCTGGGTCGCCATCGCCGATGTAGCGCATTACGTGACGCCGGGTTCCGCCCTCGACCGCGAGGCGCGGCTGCGGGGCAATTCCACCTATTTCCCCGACCGCGTCGTGCCGATGCTGCCCGAGGCGCTGTCGGGCGACCTGTGCTCGCTGCACGAAGGCGTCGACCGGCCGGTGATCGCCGTCGAGATCGAGATCGACGCCGGGGGGGAGAAGCTGTCGCACCGGTTCGTGCGGGGCCTCATGCGCTCGCCCGCGTCGCTGCACTACGAGGAGGTGCAGACGGCCATCGACGGGACGCCGACCGAGCGGGTCGCACCGCATCTCGACGGGGTGCGGTACCTTTACGACGCCTATGCGGCGCTGGTGAAGGCCCGGGGGCGGCGCCAGCCCCTCGACCTCGATCTGCCGGAACGGCGGATCGAGCTGGGCGAGGACGGCAAGGTGGTGTCCGTCGCGTTCAAGGAGCGGCTGGATGCGCACCGCCTGATCGAGGAATTCATGGTGCTGGCCAACGTCTGCGCCGCCGAAACGCTGATCGCCGCGAAGGTGCCGCTGCTGTTCCGGGTGCACGAGGAGCCGGGCGAGGACAAGCTGGAGGCCTTGCGCGAGATCGCCCAAGGGTCCGGGCTGGTGCTGGCCAAGGGGCAGGTGTTGCGGACCGAGCATCTGAACCGGCTCCTGGCGCAGGCGGCGGGGACGGAGTCGGCGGAACTCATCAACATCGCCACGCTGCGGTCGATGACACAGGCCTACTACGGGCCGGACAATCGCGGGCATTTCGGGCTGGCATTGCGGAACTATGCGCATTTCACCTCGCCGATCCGGCGCTATTCCGACCTGATCGTGCATCGGGGGCTGATAACGGCGCACGGCTGGGGTTCTGATGGGGTAAGCGTCTGGGATATCGAGCATCTGGCCGAGACCGGCCAGCAGATCAGCGACACCGAGCGCCGCTCGATGATCGCCGAGCGCGATACGACGGACCGCTATCTCGCCGCGTTCCTGTCGGACAAGGTGGGCCGCACCTTCGGCGGGCGGGTGTCGGGCGTGGCGCGGTTCGGGCTGTTCATCAAGCTGGACGGGACGGGCGCCGACGTGCTGGTGCCGATGCGGGCGATCGGGCACGAATACTTCCACTTCGACCGCGACGCGCAGACGTTGCAGGGCAGCGATACGGGTCGGCTGATCGGGATGGGGCAAAGGGCGGAGGTGAAGCTGATGGAGGCGTCGGCCACGACGGGGGGGATGACGGCGGAATTGTTGAGTATCGACGACCAGAAGCTGCCGACGCCGAAGCGGGGGAAGGGGCGGGGGAAGCCGCGCTCTGTGTCCCGCAAAAGGCGGTAGACAGGCAATCGCCGATGGGGGGTCGGCCCCGGCCTACGCGGGCCTTGGAGTGACGGGATCGGATAGTCAGCACCGGCGCGGAGGTATTTCCGGCAAAAAGATTGCGGTGACTGCGCAGTCCGGTGATGGTTTCGTCAGCGGCCGCTGAAGTCGAGATAGCACCCGAAACCCATGCCGCCCCACTGAAGTTCGCCGCCCTGTGAAAGGCAACCATAGGCATTGTATGCGTTGAGGCCGACCCAAAGGGCCGCGACGATAGTGACGATAACGACGAGGTTCCGCTTGTGGTTCACGGCGGGCGGGCGCCTTGCGGGGTGGCTCATGACGTGTTCCATCGGAAGTACTTCGCCGGAGAGGTAACTATCGAATGGGGCACCTTCATGGCGACGGGCCTCTTTCGGCAGCAGTTCATTCCCGCTAGTCTCTGCGAAAAGAGGACGAGCACCCATGCACATCACCCGCCGCACCGCTACCTTCGGCCTGATGGCCACGACCCTCGCCGCCTGTGGCGGCTCCCCGCGCCTTGCCCGCGACGCCACGCGCCCGCCGAGGCGAGTTTTCCCGCCGTGCCGAACGCGGGCTGGGATGCCTGGGTGTCGTCCTACAAGAATCGCGCGGCCTCGCGCGGGATCGCGCAGGGGACGATCGCGGCGGCCTTTTCCGGTGCCGGGTTCCTGCCCGGCGTGATCGATCGGGACCGGAACCAGACGGAGTTCACGCGCACGCTCGAGGATTATCTGGCGATTGCGGCGTCCCCCGAGCGCATCGCCACGGGGCGCACGAAGCTGGCAGAACTGGCGCCGACCATGGCGGCCATCGAGAGCCGGTTCGGCGTGGAACGGCAGGTTTTCACCGCGATCTGGGGGCTGGAGAGCCAGTACGGCGCGCGGCGGGGCAACGTGCCGGTGATCTCGGCGCTGTCGACGCTGGCCTACGAGGGGCGGCGGGCGGCGTTCTTCGAGGAGCAGCTCGACGCGGCGTTGCGCATCCTGCAACGCGGCGACACGACGCCCGGGCAGATGACGGGAAGCTGGGCGGGGGCCATGGGGCATACGCAGTTCATCCCGACATCGTTCCTGTCGCTCGCGGTCGATTTCAACGGCGACGGGCGGCGCGATATCTGGTCGGACGATCCGACCGACGGGATCGCGAGTGCGGCGGCGTATCTGGCGAGTTCCAACTGGCAGCGCGGTCAGCCCTGGGGGGTCGAGGTGCGCCTGCCTGCGGGGTTCAACACCGGTTTGGCAGGGCGGTCGACCTCGCGTGCCACATCCTCGTGGAACGGCCTCGGCGTGACGGGAACGAGCGGCGCGCCGGTGCCGGACCACGGCAGCGCCTCGGTCATCATTCCGCAGGGGCCGCAGGGGCCCGCGTTCATGGTGTTCTCCAACTTCCGCTCGATCCTGCGCTATAACAACGCCGAGAATTACGCGATCGGGGTGGGGCACCTGTCGGACCGCCTGATCGGCGGGCCGCCGATCCAGTCGGGCTTTCCGCCCGATGCCAATGGCCTGACGCAGGACGACCGCGTGGCGCTGCAACAGCGGCTGACGGCGCGGGGCTATGACACGCAGGGCGCGGACGGGGTGATCGGCCCCAATACGCGGACGGCGATTTCGGCCTATCAGGCGGCGAACGGGTTGCCGGTGACGGGCGAGCCGAGTGCGGCGCTGTTGAATGCCCTCTAGACGGGCGCAAATCCTTGCAAGGATTTGGGGCGGAAAATTGCAGTTTTCCGGCGCTAACTTTTGCAAAAGTTCGGTGGCGCTCGTCCTGGCACTGGGCGCCTCGCAGGGTGTGGCCCAGTCCGCGCCGGGCGGCCCCTCGGCGCCCTCCGCGCCAACCGGGCCCTCGCTCGTTCCGCTGACCCAACCCGAAAGGCCCGAGCCCGTGCCGACACCGGACCAAGCCGCGCTCGATGCATGGATCCTCGCATTCCAACCCCGCGCGCGGGCGGCGGGGGTCGCGCAGGCGACGCTGGACGCGGCGCTGAAAGATCTGGCGTTCCTGCCGCTGGTGGTGGAGCGGGACAGGACGCAGTCCGAGTTCACCAAGACGCTGTGGGAGTATCTGGAGACCGCCGTGTCGGACCTGCGGGTGACGAACGGGCAGGAAAAGCTGCGGGAATTGCCGCGCCTCCTGGCCGAAATCGAGGGACGCTACGGCGTCGACCGGCATGCGGTGGTGGCGATCTGGGGCCTCGAGAGTGCCTATGGCACATTCCGCGGCGACGTGCCGACGATTGCAGCGCTGGCGTCGCTGGCCGCCGAGGGGCGGCGCCAGGCGTTCTTCGAGGAGCAGTTGATCGCGGCGCTGCGGATCCTCGAGCAGGGCGATACCACGCCCGAGGGGATGGTCGGCAGTTGGGCGGGGGCGATGGGGCACACGCAGTTCATGCCGACGTCGTATCAGGCGCTGGCCGTCGATTTCGACGGCAACGGCCGACGCGACATCTGGTCGGACGATCCGACCGATGCGCTGGCCTCTGCGGCGCGGTATTTGCAGGATGCGGGCTGGGTGACGGGGGCGCCCTGGGGCGTGGAGGTGACGATCCCCGAGGGCTTCGACTATTTGCAGGCCGACCGGCGGATCCGGCGGCTGCCGTCCTATTGGACCGCGCAGGGCGTGCTGGACGTGGACGGGGCGCCGGTGCCCGACAGCGCGGGCGAGGGGTCGATCCTGCTGCCCGCAGGCTATCAGGGGGCGGCGTTCATGATATTCGCCAATTTCGCTGCCATCGAGCGCTACAACACCGCCGACAGCTATGTGATCGCGGTGGGGCACCTGTCGGACCGGCTGCGCGGGGGGCCGCCGCTAGCGGGGTCCTGGCCGCTCGGGGACCGGGCGCTGACGTTCGACGAGCGGCAGGAGTTGCAGCGTCTGCTGACGGCGGCGGGGTATTCGACGCAAGGAGTGGACGGGCGGATCGGGCCGAATACGGTGGATGCGATCCGGGCCTATCAGGACGCAGGCGGCCTTGTGCCCGACGGCTATGCGTCGCCGGGGTTGCTGGCGCGGTTACAAAGCCGCTGAGGGCGCGTCCGGTCCGGGCCGGGTATGAGTATCTGGACGACTGCAAGTAACGGGGGGCCGGTGGCTACCCGGCGAAGGGGTCTGTCTGACGGGCAGGCGCAGGCCCGAAAGCGCACGCGGCGACGGCGGCCGTCGAGGCGTCCGAAGACGAGGACGGGAAAGGCGGCGATCATCCGCGCAGGACATCCGGGATACGAAAGCCGCCGTCGTCGAAGATGCGCGAGGAAAACTGCTCGTCGTCCGCCGCACCCAGAAAACCGCAATCGCCGTTGATGCACTGGCCGTCGATCACCACCGTGGTGCGGAAACCGTCGCCTGTGTACCGGCGAGGATTGCTCGGCCCTCGAAGTCCCTCGAATCGGAAGGGCGCTCGTCGGTGCGGTAGATGTGGCGACCGGAATGATCCACCGTGCCGCGGGGCGGAGAATTTTCACGACGTAGGTTCTCCGGCGATCGCCGCGAAACGATCTGGCAGCGTCCGGCGGCGCATCGA
This sequence comes from uncultured Alphaproteobacteria bacterium, assembly GCA_963789535.1. Lineage (GTDB taxonomy): Bacteria > Pseudomonadota > Alphaproteobacteria > Rhodobacterales > Rhodobacteraceae > CAVXHQ01. The sequence goes on from CAWBKU010000005.1 coordinate 729,887, forward strand.
CCGCTTTCCACCCGATCACCTGGGGAAAGCAACTGAGCACCTGGACGGTGCCGGGCAGGGCGAGGGGCGAGCAGGAGGGCGGCGTCGGGGCGGGTCGTCATATCCGGTCTCCGAATTCGCGAGGACACGACGTAGACCGCGCGTTTGAACGGGACGATGTCGGAGACGAGGTCGTCCGGCGCCGACCAGCGCCACGCCGCGAATTCGGGGTGCGGCCGGTCGAGGTCGATGTCGGCGTCGGTGCCGAGAAAGCGCAGGAGAACCCAGGTCTGCGACTGACCGCGAAAGCGCCCCTTCCAGATCGTCGGCACCACTTCGGGCGGCAGGTCGTAGGCGATCGGGGCGCGGGTGACGGCCTCGATGCGGACCTTGTCGGCGGTCACGCCGGTTTCCTCGCGCAGTTCGCGCAGGGCCGCCGTCCGCACATCCTCGCCCGCGTCGATGCCGCCCTGGGGCATCTGCCAGGCGGCGTGGTCACGGTCGATCCGCTGGCCGGTGAAGACCTGCCCCGCCGGGTTCACCAGCATGACGCCGACGCAGGGCCGATAGGGCAGGGCAGCGATCTCTTCGGGGGACATTGCCGCCCTCAGCCGCCCGAACGCGGCGCGATCAGCAGCGGGTCGAGCGCCGACAGCCCCTTGAGGATGTCGATGGCGTAGGCGAGCTGATAGTCGTCGACACGCAGTGCCGCCGCCGCCTCGGCACGCGCGCGGTCCTCCTCGATCACCTGCCGCTCGTCCTCGGTCAGGCTGTCGTTGCCAAGCGCGCCGCGCAGGTCGGCCTCGGAGCGGGGCACGAAGGCAGGGGTCTCTTCCTCGGCGTCGGCAGGGCGGGCCCGTGGCTGCTGGACGATGATGTCAGGCGAGATGCCCAGAGCCTGGATCGAGCGGCCGGACGGCGTGTAATAGCGCGCCGTCGTCAGGCGCATCGCACCGTCGCCGGGCAGCGGCATGATCGTCTGTACCGACCCCTTGCCGAAGCTTTGCGTGCCGACGACGATGGCGCGGCGATGGTCCTGAAGGGCACCTGCCACGATCTCGGACGCGGACGCGGTGCCGCCGTTGATGAGGATGACGATCGGCAGGCCCTGCGCCAGATCGCCGGCGGTCGCGTTGTAGCGGTCGCCTGCCCCCGGATCACGCTCGCGCGTCGATACGATCTCGCCCGCGTCGAGGAAGGCGTCGGCGACGAGCACCGCCTGATTGACGAGGCCACCGGGATTGTTGCGCAGGTCGATGACGATGCCGTTGACGTTTTCGATCCCGCCGGCCTCTTCGATCTGTGCGGCAAGGCCCGATTGCAGGTTGTCGAAGGTCTGGTCGTTGAACGTGCTGACCCGAAGCACCACGGTTTCCCCTTCGATGCGGGCGCGCACGGCCGTCAGGCGGATCTCGTCGCGGGTGATCATCACGTCGAACGGTTCCTGCACCTCTTCGCGCACGATCGTGATCACCACGTCGGACCCGACCGGCCCTCGCATCATCTCGACGGCCTCGTCCATGGTCAGGCCCAGCACGCTCTCGCCATCGACGGCGGTGATATAGTCGCCCGCCTGGATGCCCGCCGCGTCCGCGGGCGTGCCGTCGATCGGCGAGATCACCTTTACCCACCCCTCTTCCTGGGTGACGTCGATGCCCAGCCCGCCGAACGATCCGCGCGTCTGCTCGCGCATGTCGGCGGCGTCCTGCGGCGACAGGTACGACGAATGCGGGTCGAGCGAGGTGAGCATGCCGTTGATCGCCGCCTCGATGAGGGCGGTCTCGTCGACCTCTTCGACGTAGTCCGAGCGGATCCGCTCGAAGATGTCGCCGAACAGGTCGAGCTGTTCGTAGACGCTGGCGTTTCGGGTGTCGGATTGGGCAATCAGCGGCCCGGCGACCTGCGTCGTGACCAGCAGGCCCAGCGCGGTGCCGACTACTGCCGACATCATCAGCTTTCTCATGTGCGTTGTCCTCGATCCATGCGGGGGCGCGTCGGCGCCAGTGTGTCTTGTGCGCCTAGTCGGGCGCGAACCAGTCGGCGGGGTCGGTTGCCGCTCCGGGCGCAGACTGCCCGTCTCTGACCTCGAGATAAAGCGTCTGTGTCTGCGGACCTGCCCCACTTTCGGCGCTTTCGGTCAAAATCGCGTCAACACCGGGCAATTCTCCGCCCATGAGGCCGACCGGGCTGCCCGCGTCGATCACCTGACCGGCCTCGCCGTAGACCTCGGCCAGGCCCGCGAGGACGAGGAGGAGGTCGGGCGAGGGTTCGAGGATGACGACGTTGCCGTAGTCGAGCAGCGGGCCGGTAAAGCGGATCGTGGCGGCGGCCGGTGTGGTGACGAGGGCGCGGGGACGGGCGGCGATGATCCAGCCGGGGCGGACGGTACCGCCTGCATCGGCCTGACCGAAGCGGCGGATCACCGTCCCCTGCACCGGCAGCGCCAGGGTGCCTCGCAGCGCCGCCGCGTCGGGCGCCGTACCGGCCAGCGTCGTGTCCACGATCTCGGCCAACCCGCCGGCAAAGGCATCGAGCGTCTCGGTCGAGGCGAGGAGGAGTGCGATGCGCACCGGGTCTTCTGTATAGCGCAGCGGCAGGTCGCGGCGTTCGGAAATGGCGAGGCTGAGGGCGGCACGCGCCTCCTGCGCGCCGGCGAGCCCCTGCGCCAGCGTGTCCGCGGCGCTGTCCTGAAGGACCTGCAATTGGCGGATTTCCTCGAGATCCCGGCGCAGGCGGTCGACCTGTGCCTGAATGGCGGGGGCCACGTCAGCGACCATCATCCCCGACCGCGCGGTTCCGAGCGGCCCCGAGGGGTGCAGCAGGAGGAGCGGCGCGGGCGCGCGACCCATGGTTTGCAGGACGCCGAGGAGCCGACTTACCTCAGAGGAGCGGGCGTTCAGTTCCGCCTCGATCGCGCGGCGCCGGATCGCCACCCGGCGCAACCCGTCGCGCAGCGATTCGAGCCCGTCCTCGTAGGCGCGCACCGTTTCGGTCAGGGCGGCGACACGGTCCGACGACGTGCCCGCCTGTTCCAGCAATACCCCCGCCGCGACGAGGCGCCCGGCGGCGGCGCGCGCGGTTTCGGCGGTATCCTGAGCGGTGGCGGCAGTGCCGAGCGACAGCGCAAGCAGAAGAGCAGCGAGCCTCATCGGACGATCAGGCTCTTGCCGGTCATCTCGTCCGGCTGCGGGAGATCCATGAGGTCGAGGAGCGTCGGCGCCAGATCGGCGAGCCTGCCATCCCGCAGGCGCGCGCCCTCCGGCCCGCCCATGAGCATCACCGGCACCGGGTTGGTGGTATGGGCGGTGTGCGGATTGCCGGTTTCGGGGTCGATCATCACCTCGCAGTTGCCATGATCGGCGGTGACGATCATCGCGCCGCCCGCCTGTTGCAGCGCCGCGACGACCCTCTCGAGACCCGCGTCGACCGCCTCGCAGGCGGCGATGGCGGCATCGAGGTCGCCGGTATGGCCGACCATGTCGGGGTTGGCGTAGTTGGTGACGATGAGGTCGAAGCCCGCCTCGATGGCGCCGACGAAGGCGTCCGTCACCTCGCCCGCCGACATCTCGGGTTGCAGGTCGTAGGTCGCAACGTTCGGCGATTTCGGCATCAGGCGTTCCTCGCCGTCCTCGGGCGTTTCCTTGCCGCCGTTGAGAAAGAAGGTGACGTGGGGATATTTCTCGGTTTCGGCCAGCCGGAACTGCCGCAGGCCGTGGTGCGCAACCCAGGAGCCCAGCGTGTTGACGATGTTGCGTTTGGGAAAGACCGAGCCATACCAGTCGTCGTGGCGGTCCGAATACTGGACCATGCCCAGCAGGGCCGCCAACGGGCGCCGCGTGCGCGTAAAGCCGTCGAAATCCGGATCGGCGATGGCCGCGAGGATCTCGCGCGCGCGGTCGGCGCGAAAGTTCAGGCAGAAGAGGCCGTCGCCTTCCGCAAAGCCGGCATAGTCACCGATCACCTGCGCGGGATAGAATTCGTCGGATTTTCCCTCCGCAAGGGCCGTTTCCGCAGCCTCCGCCGCCGTCGCCGCGCGTGGCCCGACCCCCTCGACCATCGCGCGATAGGCGGTCTCGACCCGCTCCCAGCGGTTGTCGCGGTCGAGCGCGTAATACCGTCCCGTCACCGTCGCGATCCGGGCGCCCCCGGGCAGGCGGCGCTCGACCGCCGCGAGGAACCCGGGTGCCGAGCCCGGGGCCACGTCGCGCCCGTCGGTGATCGCGTGGATCGCGACCGGGATGCCCGACCCCGCGATGGCCTCGGCGGCGGCGATCACATGCTCGAGGTGTCCGTGCACGCCGCCGTCCGAGACGACGCCCATCAGATGCGCGGTGCCGCCGGACTTCTCGAGCTTTGCGCAGAACCCGGCGATCCCGTCGGCGTTGCCGAACGAGCCGTCCTCGATGGCAAGGTCGATCTGCCCCAGATCCATCGCCACGACGCGGCCCGCGCCGATATTCGTGTGGCCGACCTCGGAATTGCCCATCTGTCCGGTCGGCAGCCCCACATCTGGGCCATGCGTGACGAGCGTCGCCTGCGGGCCTGCGTTCCACAGCGCATCGACCGTCGGCGTCCGCGCCAGCAGCGGGGCATTGCCCTCACGCCGCGCGCTCAGGCCCCAGCCATCGAGAATGCACAGCACCACCGGACCGCGTTTCGCCATCGCCTCACCTCCGACTGCCTCGCGGCTCTTCTAGCGCACCCGGCGGACCCGTGACACCGCCCCGACATGCGCCTCGTGTTTTTTCTTGCTCCAATAACTCCCGCCGGAGGCATCCTAGACCCGGTGGTAGGGCGCCCCCGCCAGAATGGACGCGGCACGGTAGAGCTGTTCGGCGAGCATCACCCGCACCAGCAGGTGCGGCCAGACCATCGCCCCGAAACCGAGCGCGACATCGGCACCGGCGCGAAACGCGGGGTCGATCCCGTCCGCACCGCCGATCACGAAGGCGACGTCGCGGCCCGCGTCGCGCCAGTCCGCCAAACGTCCGGCGAACACCGGCGAGGACATCGTCTCGCCGCGTTCGTCGAGCGCGCAGACCAGCGCCCCTTTCGGCACCGCGCGCGCCAGCAGGGGTGCCTCGCCGGCCATGCCGCCACCCTTGCGGTCCTCGACCTCGATCACCGTGGCGGGCCCGAGCGAGAGGGCCCGCCCGGTCCGGTCGAACCGTTTCAGATAGTCGTCGATCAGCGCCGCCTCCGGGCCGCTGCGCAATCGCCCGACGGCGCAGATCGTGACCTTCACCTGCCGCCTTCTCCGCGCTTAGTGCGGCGTCTCTGCGGCCAGTCTGGCGGCGGCGGCCTCGCTCGCCCGCTCGACGGCGGAGGGCGCCCACATCTTCTCGAGCTGATAGAACTCGCGCACCTCGGGGCGAAAGATGTGGACGATGACGTCGCCCGCATCGACCAGCACCCAGTCGCCGGTCTCCTTGCCCTCGACCTTGGCGATCACACCGGCCTCGGCCTTCAGCCGCTCGCACAGCTTGTCGGCGATCGACACGACCTGACGCGAGGAGCGGCCCGAACAGACGACCATCCAGTCGCCGATCTCGGACTTGCCCTTGAGCGAGATCTGCACGACCTCTTCGGCCTTGTCGGTATCGAGGGAAGCGGCGGCAATCGCCAGAAGGTCAGCGGACGTGACCGGGTTCGCGTGCCCGCTCACGGCAGCGGCGCCGCGGCGGGGGTCGGCGGCAAGGGCCACCGGGGAAAGATTGGACAGAACATCAGCCTCCTGACACGCGCCGCACGGGGCCCCGGCGCCGGACCTGAACCGATTCTATGCCTGCCGCGACCCGTTTTCAACGTCTGGTGTCAGGGGCACGGCAGATTGCCGCGCGGGCGGTCGGTCCCGCACCATCCGGGCAACCCCGGTCGCGCCCTGTGAAAGTTGACATTCACCGTGCGGGGCGTATCACCGGACCCTTGCAGAACGACATCACGTCAGGACATGAAATGCCTAACACCGCCCTCATCACCGGCGCCTCCTCGGGGATCGGCGCCGAATTCGCCCGCCTGCATGCCCGCAAGGGCGGCGACCTGATCCTGACCGCGCGGCGCAAGGATGCGCTGAACGCGCTCAAGGCCGAGGTGGAGGCGGACCACGGCGTGACGGCGCATGTCGTGGCCCTCGATCTGGGGGCGCCCGGCGGGGCAGAGGCGCTGGTCGCGGCGGTGGACGGGATCGGGGTGCCGGTCGACATCCTCGTCAACAACGCCGGTTTCGGCGGGCATGGCCTGCATATCGAGCGGGAACTCGCCGCCGAGATGGCGATGATCGACCTGAACGTGAAGGCGCTGGTGACGCTGACCCATGAATTTGGCGCCCGGATGGCGGCTGCAGGGGGCGGGCGGATCCTCAATGTCGGGTCGAGTGCCGGGTTCATGCCGGGGCCGTTGCAGGCGGTCTATTTCGCGACCAAGGCCTTCGTGAACTCGTTCAGCCAGGCGATGGATCAGGAACTGCGGAGCCGTGGTGTGACCTGCACGGTGCTGGCGCCCGGCTATGTCGAGACCGGGTTCGCCGATGCCGCCAACCTTGGCGGCACCGGCCTCGTGAAAGGCGGCGGCGCCACGGCCAAGGCTGTGGCGAAGATCGGCTATGACGCGATGAAGCAGGGCAGGCTGGTCGTGGTGAACGAGACCATGTTGGGGATCGCGCTGAACTGGATCATTCCGCTGATGCCGCGCCGGATGGTCCTGAAGATGGTCGCGCGGTTGCAGAAGAAGTAGGCGATTGCGGGAACGGGGTGCGGCGGCTAGGATCGCCGTCATCCGTTCACGCACGACAAGGGGGCCGGACATGCATCTGCGAACCTTCGGCCCCGATTGCGCCCCGCACCTGCCCGTGCGGGGCTGACACGGGAACCCCCTCTTCCGGTCCGCCCTTTCCCGCCTTTGCGGCGCCTCCTCTGCGCCCCCCGGAACCGGACCCTCGTGTATGACCCTGCTTACAGCCCGCGCCATGTCGCTCACCCTTCTCGAACCTCTCTTCACCGGCCTCGACCTTACCCTCGGCAAGGGCGACCGCATCGGCCTCGTCGCCGCCAACGGGCGCGGCAAATCCTCTCTCCTGCGGCTGCTGGCGGGCGAGGCGGAGGCAACCTCGGGCGAGATCACCCGGGCGCGGGGCCTGCGGGTCGGGCATCTTTCTCAGGACATTCCCGATGCGTTGCTCCCCCTGCCGCTGCACGCCGCGGTGCTGACCGGCCTTGGCGCCGAAGAGGCGGAATACGAGAGCTGGCGGGCGGATATCGCGCTCGACGATCTGAGCATCCCCGCCGGGCACCGTTCCGTGCCGCTGGGCCAACTCTCGGGCGGCTGGCAGCGGCTGGCGATGCTGGCGCGGGTCTGGGTGGGCGAGCCGGACGTGATGTTGATGGACGAGCCGACCAACCACCTCGATCTGGCGCGCATCGCCCTGCTCGAGGGGTGGATCGCCGCCCTGCCGCATGACTTTCCGCTGCTGATCGCGAGCCACGACCGCGCGTTCCTCGACGCGGTGACGAACCGCACGTTGTTCCTGCGGGCAGAAAATTCTCGGCTCTTCCCGCTACCCTATACGGCGGCGCGCGCCGCGCTCGACACGTCGGACGCCTCGGACGCACGGCGGTTCGAGAACGACATGGGCAAGGCGGCGCAACTGCGCAGGCAGGCGGCAAAGCTCAAGAACATCGGGATCAACTCGGGGTCCGATCTGCTCATCACCAAGACCAAGCAGTTGAAGGAGCGCGCGGAGAAGCTCGAGGCCGCCGCCCGGCCCGCCCATGCAGAAAAATCGGCAGGCGCGATAAGGCTCGCGAACGCGGGGACGCACGCGAAGGCGCTGGTGAGCGTCGACGCGACGGATATTGCCACGCCGGACGGGCGGGTGCTGTTCCGGACGGGGCCGCTGTGGATCGAGCGGGGCGACCGCGTCGTGATCCTCGGGCCGAACGGGGCGGGCAAGTCGACGTTCCTGAACCGCCTGCTCGCCGCCTTCACCGCAGACGATCCGGCGATCCGTGCGGTGCCGACGGCGGTGCTCGGCGCCTCCGATCAGGGCCTCCGGCAACTCGACCGATACCCGACCCCGTGGGAGGCGATCACCGCGCCGTTCGACGTCGGCGATACGCGGGCGCGGTCCTTGCTGGCGGGTGTCGGTCTGCGGGTCGACCAGCAAAAGGGGCCGATAGCGGCGCTGTCGGGGGGACAGAAGGCGCGGCTGGCGATGCTGGTGCTGCGGCTGACGCAGCCGAATTTCTACGTCCTCGACGAGCCGACCAACCACCTCGACATCGAGGGGCAAGAGGCGCTGGAGGAGGAGTTGCAGACGCAGGGTGCCACTTGCGTGCTGGTCAGCCACGACCGCAGCTTCGTGTGGACGGCGGGGACGCGATTCTGGGAGATCGTGGCAGGTGCGCCCGGGTCGAACCGGGGCGGGCGATTGGAGGAGGTCGAGGGGCCGGAGGCGTTCTTTGCCCGGGCAGGGGTGCCGGGCTGAAGCCCGGCCTACGAAAACGGGCGCCCCGGTTCGAACCGGGACGCCCTCGATATGTAAAGCAGGCGGTGTCGTCGTCAGGCTGCCGCGCGCTTGTGGCGACCCTCTTCCACCTCCTCGACGATCTTCGCGCAGAACGCATCGAGGTCGCCGGGATTGCGCGACGTCACGAGGGCGGCATCGGTGACGACCGCCTCGTCGTGCCAGACAGCGCCTGCATTCTCCAGATCCTTGCGGATCGACGGATAGGAGGTGACGTTGCGCCCCTTCAGGACATCCGCCTCGGCAAGGAGCCACGGCGCGTGGCAGATCGCGGCGAGGGTCTTGCCGCTTTCGAAGAATTCCTTGACGAAGGCCACGGCCTTGGCATCGACGCGCAGCAGGTCGGGGTTGATCTGGCCGCCCGGCAGGACAAGCGCGTCGAAATCGGCGACCTTGGCGTCGGCGACCGTCATGTCCACAGCGACGCTGTCGCCCCAGTTGCCGTCCTTCCAGCCCTTGATCTCGCCGCTCTTGATCGAAATCACGGTGATCTCGGCACCTTCGGCGGCGAGTTTCTCTTTCGGCACCATCAGTTCCGACTGCTCGAAGCCGTCGGTGGAGAGGATGGCGATCTTGGCATTCTGAATGCGGGGCATGTCTGCTCCTTTCGGTTGTGTTGCGACGCAGAGCGGCTACCGCCGAAGTTCGGCGGCGCTCTCGACTGCTGCGTCATCTATGCCGGATCAACCGCGCGGACAGCCGATGGTTCCGACCCTGACCGGCCTAGTCGACGGGAATATCGCCGCCCCGGCGCGCTCGTGTCATCGCCACCTCGTCCAGCACCCGGACCTCGCGCTGCGGGAACGGGATCGAGATGTCGTTGGCGCGGAATGCGTCCCAGAGGGCGAGATAGACGTTGCCGCGGATGTTGGTGAGGCCCCCCGTCGGGTCCGAGATCCAGAACCGCAGGATATAGTCCACGCTGCTGTCGCCGAAGCCGACGATATGGCAGACGGTGGCGCGGTGTTTCAGTACCCGGTCGACCGATTGCGCCGCCTCGATGGCGATCCGGCGGACGTCGTGCGGGTTGTCGGAATAGGACGTGCCGAAATAGATGTCGAGGCGCACGAACTCGTTGGAATGCGACCAGTTGACGACCTGTCCGGTGATCAGATCCTCGTTCGGGATGAGGTATTCCCGGCCGTCGCGCGTCAGGACCGAGACGTAGCGCGCGCCCAGCGCGTTGATCCAGCCGAACGTATCGCCGAGCGATATGACGTCGCCGGGCTTGATCGACTTGTCGAGGAGGATGATGACGCCCGAGACGAGGTTCGACACCACCTTTTGCAGACCGAACCCGAGGCCGACGCCGACCGCGCCCGACAGGACCGCAAGGCCGGTCAGATCGACGCCGACCGCCTTGAGCCCCGCAAAGAAGGCGAAACCGTAGAGCATCACCTGAAGGATCTTGACCGCCAGCACCTGCATCGACGGGCTGATGTCGGCGTTCGCCTTGATCCGCCCGGCGACCGTGCGGGTGATGAGGCGCGCGACGAAGATCGTCGCGCCGAGCGCGATCACCGCCTGCAAGACCGTCAGGAGCGAGATGCGCCAGTCGCCGATCTCGACGGCGATGGTATCGGCGACGGTCTCGAACTCGTCGGTCAGCGAGAGAAGGCTGAGTGTGATCCAGACCCAGGCGCCGTAGCGGACCGCCTTGCGCAGGACCGCGTTGCCGATCAGCCGGGTCGCGAGCGCAATGATAAGCCAGGCGGTCGCGAGGTTCGCGGCCAGCGTGACGATGAGGGTGCGGGAGCGCCACGTGATCTCGGGCATGGCGAGGGCCACGACCCAGATGATCGCGACGAAGAAGATCGCGCGCAGCCGCTTGTTGACGACCACGAGATAGCGCATCCGCCACATCGGCCAATCCTTGCGGGTGCGCATCCACAGGCGCAGGCGCGGACTGAAATAGGCGCGCAGCAGGTGGGCGGCGACGAAGACGACGAGGACGATGAGAACCTGCCACATCGTCCACGGCCGCCAGAGCGAGGCGACCCATGCCTGCGCCTGAAGCCAGAGCGTCTGACCGACGGCGGCGATGTCCTCTGCCGACAGTTCGGCAAGCTCTTCGGGGCCCATGTGTCCTCCGGGGTTGGGCATAGTGTGGCGTGGGCGGCGCGGAGGGGCAAGGAGGCGGACGGGTGAGGTGCGCGCGCGACGGCCGCTCTTGCAGGGTCACGGGGATCTGATGTAGTCCGAGCCTATGTCGAACCCCGTCGTCCTCGATGATCGCACCCGTCTTCCGTGGCGTTTCTTCGGTGCCCGCTGTGCGGTTCTGGCGCACGGCTGAGTCGGCGCTGCGGGGGCCGCGCCCTGCGGCTGCCGTTGTCGACGGCCCGATGACAGGGGTCGAACCCACCACATCTTCACGGGAGAGGACCATATGTCCCCCACGAAAACCGCCCAGACGCTCTATGACAAGATCTGGGATGCCCATGTCGCCCACGAGGCCGACGACGGCACCTGCCTTTTGTATATCGACCGGCATCTGGTCCACGAAGTGACCAGTCCGCAGGCCTTCGAAGGGCTGCGGATGGCCGGTCGCAAGGTCCACGCGCCCGACAAGACCATCGCGGTGCCCGATCATAACGTGCCGACGACGCTCGACCGGGCCAATGCCAAGACGATGACCGAGGACAGCCGCATCCAGGTCGAGGCGCTGGACACGAATGCCAAGGAGTTCGGCATCCACTATTACCCGGTGTCCGACGTGCGGCAGGGGATCGTGCATATCGTCGGGCCCGAGCAGGGCTGGACGCTGCCGGGCATGACGGTCGTGTGCGGCGACAGCCATACCGCGACGCACGGCGCCTTCGGCGCGCTGGCGCATGGCATCGGGACCAGTCGAGGTCGAGCATGTGCTGGCGACGCAGACCCTCATCCAGCAGCGCGCCAAGAACATGAAGGTCGAGATCACCGGCACGCTCTCGCCCGGCGTCACGGCCAAGGACATCACCCTGTCGGTGATCGGCGCGACCGGCACGGCGGGCGGCACCGGCTATGTCATCGAATATTGCGGGCAGGCGATCCGCGAATTGTCGATGGAAGGGCGGATGACCGTCTGCAACATGGCCATCGAGGGCGGCGCCCGCGCGGGCCTCATCGCGCCCGACGACAAGACCTTTGAATATTGCAGGGGCCGACCCCATGCGCCCAAGGGCGCGCAGTGGGAGGCGGCGCTGGCATGGTGGAAGACGCTGTTCAGCGACGAGGACGCGCACTGGGACAAGGTCGTGACGCTGAAGGGCGAGGATATCGCGCCGGTCGTCACCTGGGGCACCTCGCCCGAGGACGTGCTGCCGATCACCGGCGTCGTGCCGGCGGCGTCGGACTTCACCGGCGGCAAGGTGGGGGCGGCGCAACGCTCGCTCGATTACATGGGCCTGACGCCGGGCACGCCGCTGACGGACATCGCCATCGACACGGTGTTCATCGGCTCGTGCACCAATGGCCGGATCGAGGATCTGCGGGCGGCGGCGGCGATCCTGAAGGGTCGCAAGAAGAAGGACGGGATGCGGGCGATGGTGGTGCCGGGGTCCGGCCTCGTGCGCGCGCAGGCCGAGGAGGAGGGGCTGGCGCAGATATTCATCGACGCGGGCTTTGAATGGCGCCTTGCGGGCTGTTCGATGTGCCTTGCGATGAACCCCGACCAGTTGAGCGAGGGCGAGCGGTGCGCGTCCACGTCGAACCGCAACTTCGAGGGGCGGCAGGGGTTCAGGGGGCGCACGCACCTCGTGTCCCCCGCGATGGCGGCGGCGGCGGCGATCACGGGTCGGCTGACGGATGTGCGGGAGCTGATGTGAACATTGCATCGATTGCAAAGCACGTCGGCGAGTTAGTTGTTTGGGCAGTATTCGCGGGGTTCCTGATGGCGGCACTTGCGACGACGCTCGTTGCGGCGTTGGCAGCGGACGCAGACATCATTCAAAAATTTACCCGTTTTGATGTGGGGCCCGTGAGTATCTGGGGAGGAATAGCTGGTGCTGCATGGGGGCAACTCACGCTTTGGCGGCGATCAGAGTCCTTGAACAATTTGCGCGAATGATCGCCGAAATTCAATTGTCTCTCTTCGAAAGGACAAAAAAATGGACAAATTTGACAAGCTCAGCGGCATCGCCGCGCCCATGCCGCTCGTCAACATCGACACCGACATGATCATCCCCAAGGTGTTCCTCAAGACGATCCTGCGCACCGGTCTGGGCAAGAACCTGTTCGACGAGATGCGGTTCGACCGGGACGGGACCGAGAACCCGGATTTCGTGCTGAATAAGCCCGCGTACCGTGCCGCGCAGATCCTCGTGGCGGGCGACAACTTCGGCTGCGGATCTTCGCGTGAACACGCGCCATGGGCGATCGCGGATTTCGGCATCCGCTGCGTGATCTCGACCAGTTTCGCCGACATCTTCTACAACAATTGTTTCAAGAACGGCATCCTGCCGATCGTCCTGCCCGAGGCGCAGCGCGATCTGGTGATGAAGGACGCCGAGAAGGGGGCAAACGCGCGGGTCGACGTCGACCTCGAGAGCCAGACGATCACGCTGTCGGATGGCGAAATCATCGCCTTCGACGTCGATCCGTTCCGCAAGCATTGCCTGATGAACGGCCTCGACGATATCGGTCTAACCATGGAAAAGGTGGCGAGCATCGACACCTTCGAGGCGAGTGCGGCACAGGCGCGGCCCTGGGTGTGAAGCCCTGACAACTCCGGAAGGCGCGTTCGATTTCGTCGGGCGCCTTTCCGCGTGTCGCTCGAGCCGCTATCGGGATCCCGACCCGATCAGCGCCGTCGATGGCGCGAATCCGTCGAAACCGCTCAGACGATAGAGCCTGCGGACGCTATGGATCCACGCGGCAACGGGTCTTGCGAACTGCCCGTTGCGTCGGGCGGCGCGACACCAATCTGACCCGGGCGCCCGGATTGTCGCCAAAGATCCGCTTGGAAATTGTGCGCGTTTTCCTGCGAGACGCCACATGTTGTGGCCCCTTACGTCGCTGCCACACGACTGCTCTCAAATGGTTGCAATCGCGCACCACGACTGCCGCAAAACCGCCCCAGGCCTGAAGCTAAGGTTAATCGCAGCTTGTCGAAGAAGGCAGAACGGGGCAATTTCATGGCAATAATGAGGCAGTTCTCAGCAATGGGAAACGTCGCCAGAACATGGCGAAATCCAAACGGGACAAGGGGGCGGCACGGTATCGCTCCCGACCGGGGTACAGGCAGGCAGGCAATGATGACGCGGCTCTCGGGCGCGGCGATACGGGCAGTTTTCATGATCCTGCTGGTCGCGATGCCGTCCCTCCTGTTGCCGGGCACGTCGGCCGATACGGCGCAGACGGTTGCCCTGATCGCCATCCTCGCCATGGTCTTCACCTTCATGGAATACGCGAGCAAGGCGCCGAGCCTTGTCGAGTTCCGCGACGCCCCACCCTTCAACCGCATCCGGTTCGGGGCGCTGTTCGTCACCGTTCTGATGATCACGCTGGTGTTGCGCGCGCAGGCGGCCCCCTCGACGATGACGCAATTCGCCGCGGCGGCGGGGCAGGCGGTCGGCGACATGATCGACTTTCCCTATTCGCCGGTGCGCCTGCTGGTCCTGATGCTGCCTGCGGGATCGGACGCCGGACTGATCGCGGACGTGCGTGTCGCCGCGGGCCTCAGCTATCTGGTGTCGATCCTGGCGCTGGCGATCTTCGTGCTCATCCTGCGGTTGGCCGGGTGGCCGTCGCGCAAGGGCGGGTTCAACGTCTGGGTGAACCTGCCGACCTTCGATCCGACGGCCGGCGGCGACGTTGTCCACCGCCTCGAGCGGGACGCACAGGTCAACCTGATCCTCGGGTTCCTCTTGCCCTTCGTCATCCCTGCGGTTGTAAAGCTGGCCGCGGATGCGATAGAGCCGGTCAATCTGGCGAACCATCATGTGATGATCTGGACGGTGACGGCATGGGCCTTCCTTCCCGCCTCGCTTTTGATGCGGGGCATCGCGCTCAGCCATGTGGCGGCGATGATCTGCCGTCAGCGCGCACGTGCGCAGCGCCGCGACGCGGGCAACGCGGTCCCGTTGGCGCGCTGATCGCGGCCTGCCTCTGCCTGAGCCTCGGGACCGTTGCGCGGGCCGAGACTCTGCGCATCGCCACCTTCGCCGCCCCGCTCAGTCGGGATGGACCCGGGCTGCTGTTGCGCGATATCGCGGGTGGCGACGATCCGCAGGTGCTGGCGACCCTCGACATCGTGGCGCAGGTGGCGCCCGACGTCCTGATCCTGACCGATATCGACTGGGACTTGCAGGGCGCCGCCCTGATGGCGCTGCGCGACCGGATGGTGCCCGCCTATCCGCACGCCTTTGCCGGTCCGCCCAATGCCGGCCTTGCCACCGACCTCGACCTCGACGGCAACGGCCGCCTTGGCGACGACCGGGACGCACAGGGCTACGGGCGGTTCCGCGGCGACGGCGGCCTTGCCGTGCTGTCGCGCTATCCGCTGGACGTGGCGGGGATGACCGACCTCACCCCGCTCCTCTGGGCCGACGTTCCCGGATCGGCTTTGCCCGATCTGCTTGCCGCCGCACCTGCCATTTCACCCGGCGCGCTGTCGGCGTGGCGCCTGTCCAGCACGGCGCACTGGATCCTGCCGGTGCAGGCGCCCGGCGGCCCCGTCGACCTTATGATCTGGACCGCGACGCCCCCCGTCTTCGATGGCCCCGAGGATGCCAACGGTCTGCGCAATCGCGACGAACTTCGGCTGTGGAACCACTGGCTCGACGGCACCCTGCCGGGTCAGGCCCCGCGCGACCCCGCACGGCCCTTCGTGCTGGTCGGCAATTCGAACCTCGATCCCGTCGACGGTGACGGTTACGCAGATGCCATGGCCGCAATGCTCGCCGATCCGCGCGTGCAGGATCCGGCGCCCCGGTCGGCGGGCGCCCTCACCGCCGCCGATCCGGCGCATCGTGGCGATCCCGCCACCGATACTGCCGACTGGCCCGATGACCCCCCCGGCAACCTGCGCGTCGACTATGTCCTGCCGTCCGCCGATCTGACCGTCACCGGCGCGGGCGTGTTCTGGCCCGCGCCGGACGATCCGCTCGCCGCCCTTCTTGGCACGGACGGCCTCGCCGCCGGTCCGCACCGCCTCGTCTGGGTGGACATCGAGAGGTAGCGTCAGGACGTGAGCTTGCCCGACGCGATGGCGCCGGGATCCACCGCCGTCACCGTGACCCGGCCCTCGTCGCGCAGACCGAGCCGGGCACAGACCGCCTCGGAGGCCGCGTTGCCCCTCTGGATGCCCGTCATGAATCCCTGTGTGCCGAACCGTGCCGCCATCTCGATCATCGCGCGCGCGCCGAGAACGAGGGCGAGGCGCTCGCCGCGCCGGTCGGTCCGCGTCGCCAGCATCCCCCACCATGCCTGTGCCCCGAGTTCGGCGTGGTCCGGGTGATGCAGGTGGGCGGCGGCCGCGCAGCTTGTCCCGCGCCCGTCGGCATCGAGCGCCACGACCCCGACGCCGGGTCGCAGCACGCCGCGCAGCACCGCCCCCGTCGGCGGCAGCACCCCGCAGGTAGCCGCAACCTCGGCCAGTGCCGCCAGATGCGCGCCGGGCGACGTGGCGTCGATGACGTGCATGGTGACATCGCCGGGCAGTGCCACGGTCGCCACGATCCGTTGCGCGGCGTCCAGAGCCGATTGCGTCCCGGTCCAGCGGGCAAAGAGCGTCACCGACAGGCCCCGTGCCTCGGCCTGCGCCTTCAATCCGGTGGCATCGTCCGCCTCAACGGCGGCGATATGCGCAGCACCCTGGAGCACGCACAGCCGGTGCAGAAGGTCGATATCGTGCAACGTCGCGATTCCGACCGTGCGCCCATAGTAGGTCAGCCGGGGATCGTCGCGCAGCAGATCGAACATCGCGCGCCCCCGCCGCAGCATCGCCTGCTGTGCAGGCGTGCCGAAGTAGCTGTCGGCGGGATCGCAGGCAGCGTCGTCCATGTCTGGCCTCCTCGGGGACCGGCCTCCCCGTACGTCCCGCCAAGGCTACGCGGCGGCGTCCGCCCCGGCAATCGTCCGGTTCGGCCGCGTCGGCTTGACCCGCCCGCATCCCTTGGCTACGCCCGCGTCACATGCCCGAACATCAGGACCGCGCCATGCCGAACCCCTCCCTCCTCATCCTCGCCGGCGACGGCATCGGCCCCGAGGTCATGGCCGAGGTCCGGCGGATCATCGACTGGATGGGGACGGCGCGCGGCATGACTTTCGACGTGAGCGAGGATCTCGTGGGCGGCTGCGCCTGGGACGTGCACGGCGTGCCATTGGCGGATGCGACGATGGAACGCGCGCAGGAGGTGGACGCCGTCCTTCTGGGCGCCGTCGGAGGCCCGGCCTACGATGCCCTCGATTTCAGCATAAAGCCCGAGCGTGGCCTGCTGCGTCTGCGCAAGGAAATGGACCTCTTCGCCAACCTGCGCCCGGCCCAGTGCTTCGACGCGCTGGCCGATTTCAGTTCGCTGAAGCGCGAGATCGTCGCCGGCCTCGACATCATGATCGTCCGCGAACTGACCTCCGGCGTCTATTTCGGCGAGCCGCGCGGCATCTTTACCGAAGGCAACGAGCGCGTCGGCATCAACACCCAGCGCTATACCGAGAGCGAGATCGACCGCGTCTGCCGCGCCGCCTTCGACCTCGCGATGAAGCGCGGAAAGCGCCTCTGCTCGATGGAGAAGGCCAACGTGATGGAATCGGGCGTTCTCTGGCGCGAGGTGGCGACCCGGGTCGGCAAGGACTACCCGGAGGTCGAGTTGAGCCACATGTATGCCGACGCGGGCGCGATGCAGCTTACCCGCTGGCCCAAGCAGTTCGACGTGATCGTGACCGACAACCTGTTCGGCGACCTGCTGTCAGACCTCGCCGCCATGCTGACCGGCAGCCTCGGGATGCTGCCCTCGGCCTCGCTCGGCGCGCCGATGGCGAACGGGCGGCCGAAGGCGCTCTACGAGCCGGTCCATGGCTCCGCGCCCGACATCGCCGGCACCGGCAAGGCGAATCCGATCGCCTGCATCCTGTCGTTCGCGATGGCGCTGCGGTATTCCTTCGATGCGGGCAACGAGGCGACGCGGATCGAGACGGCCGTGGAAAAGGTGCTCGCGGATGGCGCGCGCACCGCCGACCTGATGGGCCCCGACGGCGGCACCCCGATCTCGACGACACAGATGGGCGACGCCATCCTTGCCGCGCTGGACGCCAGCCTCTGAGAGCGGCCCCCTCTACCGGCGGGCGCGCCCGAAGAACCGCGCCCCCGTTCACGTTGCCATAACAACTCCCGCCGGAGGCATCCGATACCGCCGCCGGGCACCCCGCCCCGAAAGGACGCGCCATGACCCCGAACGCCAAAGGCGCCCTGCTCGCCCTTGCGGCCTTCGCCGTCTACGCGAGCCACGACGTCATCGTGAAGCTGATGGGCGAGACCTATTCGCCGTTCCAGCTCATCTTCTTTTCGGTCCTGTTCAGCTTTCCGCTGGCGCTGTTCACCCTGATCCGCGACCGGACGCCGGGCACGCTGCTGCCGGTGCATCCGTGGTGGATCGGGACGCGGACGCTGGCCGCCCTCCTCACCGGTATCTCGGCGTTCTACGCCTTCACCACGCTGGAACTGGCACAGGTCTACGCGATCATCTTCGCGGCCCCGCTACTCATCACCGTCCTCGCGATCCCGATGCTGGGCGAGGTGGTGCGCAAGCGGCGCTGGGCGGCGGTCATCGTCGGGCTGGTCGGCGTGCTCGTCGTGCTGCGGCCCGGGTCGACCGAGTTCACGCTGGGCCATGGTGCCGCCCTGCTCGCCGCCTTCGGCTCGGCCTTCGCGAGCGTCGTGCTGCGCAAGATCGGGTCCGATGAGCGGCCGGTCGTCGTCATGCTCTATCCGATGATCGCCAACTTCATCGCGATGATGATCGTGCTGCCCTTCGTCTACATCCCCCCCGCCGTCGAGCATCTGGGGTTCTTCGCCGCCACCGCCGTGCTCGGCTATATCGGCGGACTGCTCATCATCGCGGCCTACAGGGCCGGCGAGGCGGTGATCGTCGCACCGATGCAATACAGCCAGATCCTCTGGGCGACGCTCTATGGCGCGCTGCTGTTCGACGAATATCCCGACCTCGGCACGGTCATCGGGGCGTCGATCATCATCGCCAGCGGCCTCTATATCGTGCTGCGCGAAAGCCGGGGCACCTCGACGAATACGCCGGTGCTTCGGACCAAGCCGCGGCCCGATACCGGCACCTCGCCGCGCCAGCCCCGACCTGCGCGGCGCGTCACGCTCGAGGATGCCAAGGAGGCGGCCTACCGCTAGGGGCGCCAACAACGCGCTTGCAAATGCACCCGGCGCCAGCTACCCCCCGCCGCACGGTCGGGCTGTAGCGCAGCCTGGTAGCGCACCTGCTTCGGGAGCAGGGGGTCGGAGGTTCGAATCCTCTCAGCCCGACCAGTAATTCCAGATATCCCCGCCTAGTAGAGGTCGCCGCGCCGGTCGGCCAGATGGGAGATCGCGGTTCGTCGCGCCGTCAGCGCCGCACGGTCGAGGGTCGCGCGCACCATTTCCTCGCCCGTGCCCGCCCGCGCCAGTGCCGCGCCGTCCGGACCGGCGATCAGGCTGAGGCCGCAATAGTGGGTATCTTCCTCGCGACCCGTATAATTGGCATAGGCCACGAAAATCTCGTTCTCGTCGGCGCGGGTCGGGACGAGGTGCATCGAGTTGCCGATGAAGGGCGTCATGTTCGCGGTCGGCACGACGATCAGTTCCGCGCCGGCAAGGGCCTGCGCGCGCACGAGTTCGGGGAATTCGACGTCGTAGCAGATCGCCATGCCGACCTTCCAGCCCATGAAGCTGCCGACGGTTCCGATGGCCTCGCCGCGCAGGAACTGCGTCCGGTCGACGTCGCCCCACAGGTGCGTCTTGCGGCACCGCACGGCGATCTCGCCCGATTTGTCGACGAGGAACGCCGCATTGTAGACGCCGCCGGCCCCTTGTTCGGGGCCGCCGAAGGCCAGGCCGATGCCGGACCGCGCCGCGATGTCGCGCATCGCGTCGAGCATCGCGGGCGCGTGGCGGGCCGCCTCGGTCACGGCGGCGGGGCCGATCACATAGCCGGTCAGATACATCTCGGGCAGGACCAGCAGGTCGGCGCCCGTCGCGCGGGTGATGAGGTCCGGGATGAGCGCGTGGGCCGCGTCCCAGCCGGAGACGGGATTGCCTTGCCAGAGGGCGATGTCCATCACTCGTCCTTTCTTTCCAGCGCGGCCAGAACCGCATCCGTATCGGCGCCGAAACGCGGCGGCGCGCGGCGGTAGCTGACGGGCGTCTTCGAGAGTTTCAGCGGATTGCCGAGAAGGCGCACCGGGCCTGCCGCACTCTCCATCTCGACGATCATCGCGCGCGCGGCGACCTGATCGGTGGCGAAGGTGCGGTGGAGCGTGTTGACCGGCCCCACCGGCACCTGCGCCGCCTCGAGGCCGGCGATGATCGCGTCGACCGGTTGCGCCCGGAAAAGCGGCGCCAGCGTCGCGATCAGGGTCTCGCGGTTGGCGATGCGGGCGGGGTTCGTCGCATAGTCCGGCGTCTCGGCCAGCCCCTCGACGCCGAGCCAGCGGGCGCAGCGGCGGAACTGCGCGTCGTTGCCGACGGCGACGATGACATGGCCGTCCGCCGCCTCGAAGACCTGATAGGGGACGATGTTGGGATGCCCGTTGCCGCGCCGCTGCGGCACCTTGCCCGA
This sequence comes from uncultured Alphaproteobacteria bacterium, assembly GCA_963789535.1. Taxonomy (GTDB): domain Bacteria; phylum Pseudomonadota; class Alphaproteobacteria; order Rhodobacterales; family Rhodobacteraceae; genus CAVXHQ01. Next base: position 750,146 of record CAWBKU010000005.1, read on the forward strand.
GGTGAGGTAATTGACCCCTTCGTTGATGAGCCAGGCGACCTGGGTGTCGACGAGGGCCACGTCGATGTGCTGCCCCTCGCCGGTGCGGTTGCGGTGATGCAGGGCGGCGAGGATGCCGGTCACGGCATACATGCCGCACATCACGTCGGCGACGCCGACGCCGACCTTCATCGGCTCTCCCTCGGGTGCGCCGGTCAGCGACATGATCCCACCATAGCCCTGCGCCATCAGGTCATAGCCGGGTTTCGCCGCGTTCGGCCCGGTCTGGCCGTAGCCCGAGATCGAGCAATAGATGAGCGCCGGGTTGTCGGGCGCGAGGGCCGCGTAGTCGAGGCCATACCGCGCGAGGCCGCCGGGCTTGAAGTTCTCGACGAGGATGTCGGCGGTCGCCGCCAGAGCCCGGATCTGCGCCTGCCCCTGCGCCGTGGCGATGTCGATGGCGACCGAGAGCTTGTTGCGGTTTGCGGCCATGAAGTAGGCCGAAAGGTCGGTCTGCGTGCCGTCGGCATCGACGACATAGGGCGGCCCCCATGTCCGGGTGTCGTCGCCGCCCGTGCCGGGGTTCTCGATCTTGATGACCCGCGCGCCGAGGTCGCCGAGCAGTTGCGTCGCGGTCGGCCCGGCGAGGATGCGCGACAGGTCGAGGACCGTAAGGCCCGCCAGAGCTCCGGTCTCAGATGCGTCCGTCATATGACCTCTTGTCGATCCGGGCGGCGATCACGGTGAACCTGTCGGCAGCCAGTGCCGCGTCGAGCGTCGAGCGCAGTTCTGCCCGGTTCGTCGCATCGTGACCATACCCGCCCATCGCACGCGCGATGGCGGCGAAATCGTGGGTGCCGAAGTCGACGCCGACGTTGCGCATCTGTCGCCCGCGCTGTTTCAGTTCGATCAGAGCCAGCGAGGCGTCGACGAAGACGACGAAGATCGTGCGCAGGCCGAGTTCGGCGGCGGTGGCCAGTTCGCCGAGCACCATGAGCATGCCCGCATCGCCGGAGAAAGAGACGGCGGGCACATCGGGATTGGCGATCGAAACGCCCATGGCGAGGGGGACGGCGCAGCCCATGGTGCACAGGCCCGACGACTGGATCAGGGTGCGTGGCGCGGGGCATTGCCACATCTGGCTCAGCAGGATCCGGTGCGCGCCCGAATCCACGCTCGCCACGGTTTCTGGCGGCAGCGCCTTGCGGCACTCGTCGATCACGGCGGCCGCACCCCAGATGTCGTCGGTGGGGAACGCCTGCGCCAGCGCCGCGCGGGCGACCGCGATCCCGCTTTCGGCCTCCCGCGCGGCGACCGGATCGCCCATGGCGGCCTTTGCCTCGGCCTGCGGATTGCCGGTCCATGTCTCGCCGGGGCTCACGCCATCCGACAGCGCCTCGAGGGTGGCGCCGGTGTGGGCGACGATGGCGATGCCGGCCTGATGCATGTAGTGGTCGTTCGGCACCGCGGCGATGTCGATCACCCGGACCTGCGCCGGATCCCAGATCTCGCGCCAGCCGGGGCGCATCTCGATAGGATCGTAACCGACGCAGAGGATCAGGTCTGCGGACTGCACGAAGGGGACGAGAACTGCGTCGGCCTTTGGCGACAGGCCCGCGCCGCCGAGGGACAGGGGGTGGTCCTCGGGGATGATCCCCTTGGCCTTGTAGGTGGTGATGACGGGGATGCCGTGCGCCACGGCAAAGGCCTGCACCGCATGTTCGGCACCGTCCTTGAGGGCGTCGAGGCCGACGATCATCACCGGGCGCTGCGCCTGCGCCAGCCACTCGCGCGCCTGCGCCAGTGCCGCCTGCGTCGGACGGGTCGGCAGGGCGGCGGGCGTTCGGCGGAGCTGTGCGGGCGTGGGCGCGTCGGCCACGGATATCGGCACGTCGATGTGGACCGGACCGGCGCGTGCGTCGAGGGCGAGGGTGACGGCCTTGTCGGCGATTATGTCGGCGCTGTCGGCGGTCAGGCGGAAGGTGCCCTTGGTGATGGGGCGGAAGACGGCCTCGTGGTCGAGGACCTGATGGGTATAGGTCGCGGCCTCGTCGGCATCGAGGCAGCCGGTGAGGACGATCATCGGCATCCGGTCCTGATGGGCGTTGGCGACGACGTTGACGCCGTTCATCGCGCCCGGCCCCACGGTCGCGACGAGGATGCCCGGCGCGCCGTCGATGTGATGCACCCCCTCGGCCATGAAGCCGCCCGCGTTCTCGTGCTTGACCAGCGTGAACGCGATGCCGGCGGTTTCCAGGGCGTCGATGATCGTCAGCACCTCGCCGCCGGGCATCCCGAAGGCGTGGCGGCACCCGGCCTCGTAGAGGCGCCGGGCGAGGGCATCGGCGGCACGGAGCGGGGGGGTATTCATACGGGGGCCGATCGGAAACGGGGGTGCGGGTTCGGGGACGGGTGTAGGGTGCGGCGCCCGGCGCTGTCCAGTGGGCGGCGCCGCGGGGGCACTACGGACGGCGCCGCGCATCCGCGCGCTGCCCGAAATTCCGGCATTCCGCCAGGGCAATGGCGCTCCGACCCGCAAGCGCCTAGAATCGCTCGAATTGGCGGCGATCTGCCTAGGCGCGCAAACGGCCAAAAACTAGGCTTGTGGTCAGGGTCGCGCGCGGTCACATGCACGTGACCCACGTCATTGTTTCATTCGTCGCCGTCTGTTCCCTGTTAAGCGGCGTTTCAAACGCCCGTCCCCTTTCCGCCCCGGCCGACCCCGACATGCAGGACCAGACATGACCCTTCGCACCGACATCTTCGGCCAGGACGTGCACCTTGGCACCGACGCCGCGCTGACCCACTGGAACGCGATGCAGATGGCCTTCCTCGCCCATTCTGCACAGACGCCGGTGCATCTGGGCAGGCTGCTGGAGGCGGACCCCGATTTCGCGCTGGGTCATGCGGTCAAGGGGCTGTTCTATCTGCTGCTCGGCCGCCGCGAACTCGTCGCCGTCGCCGAAGAGGCGCTCAGCCTGGCCAAGACAGCGTCGATGGGCCGCGACGCGAACCTGCGCGAGGACCGGGTGATCGAGGCGCTCGAGGTCTGGCTGCGCGGCAGTCCTCTGGGCGCCATCGCGGCGATGGAGGGGATCCTGCGCGCGGCGCCGCAGGACGCGCTGGCGATGAAGCTGGGCCATGCGATGCGGTTCATGCTGGGGGATTCGGTGGGGATGCGGGCCTCGCTCGAGCGGGTGATGGGCGGCTATGGCGCCGACCATCCGGCGCGCGGCTATCTGTTCGGCTGTCACGCCTTTGCGCTGGAAGAGACCGGCGACTACGCCAAGGCCGAGACGGCGGGGCGCATGGGCCTGCAAATCTCGCCCGACGATGCCTGGGGTCTGCATGCGGTGGCGCATGTCTACGACATGACCGGCAATTCGCGCGGCGGCCTCGACTGGCTCGCGGGGCGCGAGGTGGCGTGGTCGCATTGCAACAATTTCCGCTATCACGTGTGGTGGCACAAGGCGCTGATGCACCTCGATCAGGGCGAGGCGGACCGGGTTCTGGCGCTCTATGACGAAGAGATCCGGCGCGACAAGACCGACGATTACCGCGACATCTCGAACGCGACATCGCTTCTGACGCGTCTCGAACTCGACGGCGTGGACATTGGCAACCGCTGGGAGGAACTGGCAGACTTCAGCGCCGGGCGGACCGAGGATGGCTGTCTGATATTCGCCGACCTGCACTACATGCTCGCCCTGACGGCGGGCAAACGCGACGATGCAATCGCGCGGATGATGGCGCGGATGCGGGGCGACGCCACCGACCTGCGCAACGAGCTGGCCTCGGTCGCCGCCCACCCGGGCATCGCCGCCGCCGCCGGCCTCGAGGCGTTCGGCGAGGGCGATTATACCACCGCCTACCTCAATCTGGCGCGCGCGCGTGAGGCGATGCCGACCATCGGCGGCAGTCATGCGCAGCGCGACGTGTTCGCCCGGCTGACCATCGACGCCGCGATCCGCGCGGGCTATCTCGGCGAGGCGCGGCGCCTGCTCGGCGACCGCACGACGCTGCGCGCGGGAACGCATGACCGCTATGCAGACGTCCGCCTCGACATGATCGAGCGGGCGATGGCACAAGCGCCGACGTTTCTGAACATCGCCGAGTAGAATGACCGCCAGTTCCCAGATTTCCCCAGTCGCAGGCACCTCCGGCGCGGTGACGCGCGACCCGCGACTGGACGTGTTCCGGGGATTGGGGATGTTCATCATCCTCATCGCACACGTGCCCGGCAACTTCTGGGGTCTCTGGATCCCGGCGCGCTTCGGGTTTTCCGACGCCGCCGAGATCTTCGTGTTCTGTTCCGGCATGGCCTCGGCCATCGCGTTCGGGCGGGTGTTCGACCGGATGGGCTGGGCGATCGGCACGGCGCGGGTCGCGTTTCGGGTCTGGCAAATCTACTGGGCGCACATCGCGCTGTTCATGGCCGTCGCGTTCACCATGTCGGCCCTGAACGCGAGCGGCGTCTTCGACAAGGACTATGTCAGCGCCCTGAATATCCAGTGGTTCTTTCTGGATACGCGCCCCGGCCACGACACCACATCGCAGCTTCTGGGCCTCATGACGCTGACCTATGTGCCGAATTACTTCGACATCCTGCCCATGTATATCGTGATCCTCGCGATGATGCCGTTCGTCGTCCTGCTGCACCGGATCAGTCCGTGGGTGCTGCTGGCGGTGCTGGGCGCGCTGTGGCTGTCGACCCAACTCGGCGACGCCGCGCTCGACGGGATCTGGTGGGCCGACAGGTTCGGCCTGCCGGGATTCCCGGCGGAGCCGTGGTCGGACCGTCCGTGGTTCTTCAACCCGTTCGGCTGGCAGATCGTCTTCTATACCGGGTTCGCCCTCATGCGCGGCTGGATCCCCGCGCCGCCCGTGCGTCGGGATCTGGTGGTGCTCGCGTCGCTCGTGATCCTCGTCACGCTTCCCATCGCATGGTTCCGCACCCGCAACGCGGTGCCCGAGTTCCGCGAGATTCTGGGACGCCATCGCCCCGCTGCGCGCCAAGACCGAGGAGGGGTTGTTCCGGTATCTGCACATCCTCTCGCTCGCCTACCTCGCCTATGCCGCCGCGGGCGACGGCGGGCGGCGTCTGATCGCGACGGGCACAGGCCTCGCCGCGCGGGTCAAGCGGCGGATCGTCGCCGTTTGCATGCTGGTCGGACAACAGTCGCTTGCCATCTTCCTCTGGGCGATGTGGATGAGCCGGATCATGGGCGTGATGATCGACGAGCTTGGGGGCGACACGTTCACGGTCAGCCTGATCAACGTCTTCGGCCTCGCGTCGGTCTGGCTCGTGGCGTGGATATGCTCATGGTTCAAGTCGCAACCCTGGAAGCCCCGGAGGCCCGCAACATGAACCGTCGTTCGTTCCTCGGCTCGACCGCCGCCCTTGCGCTGGTGCGGCCTGCGTCTGCGCAGGACGCGCCTGCCGTCACCGGCCCCGTTCTGGGTGAGCCGGTCGCCTTTTCGCCCGATACGCCGCTGGACATGGCCCGCGCGCTGTCGCTGCGCCCCTATGCCGCCCGCGCGTCGGTGCCGCAGGACTGGCTGGAGATGGACTACGACGATTACCGTCAGTTCTGGTTCAACGTGAACAAGGCGCTGTGGCGGGACGAGGGGAAGGGCCTCGAGGTCGATTTCTTCCACCCCGGCCTCTATTTCCCCCGGCCGGTCGAGATCGACGTGGTCAGGGACGGCATGGCGCGGCACGTCCTGTTCGACCTCGGCCTTTTCGACCGCACCGACATGGCGCCGGAGTTGAGCGAGGACGCGACCGTCGACTTTTCCGGGTTCCGCCTGCGCGCGCCGTTCCAGAACGACAACCTGACCGAATTCGCGGTCTTTCAGGGGGCCAGCTACTTTCGCGCCATCGGGCGCGACAACGTCTATGGCCTGTCCGCGCGCGGCCTTGCCATCGACACCGCCGAGGAGCGGGGCGAGGAGTTTCCCGAGTTCACGCATTTCTGGATCGAGGAGCCGGTGGGCGAGGCGACCACCTATACGGTGCACGCCGTCCTCGACAGCCCGTCGATCACCGGCGCCTTCCGGTTCGTGTTCGCACCCGGCGAGGCGACCGTGATCGACGTCACCTGCACCCTGCTGCCGCGCCGCAACATGAGCCATGTGGGCGTCGCCCCGCTGACCTCGATGTTCCTGTTCGACGAGACCAACCGCAACCGCTTCGACGATTTCCGCCCGCAGGTGCACGATTCGGACGTGCTTCTGGTGCACAACGGCAATGACGAGATGCTGGCGCGACCCTTGGCGAACCCCGTGGGCCTTCAGGTCTCGTCGTTCGGCGACATGAACCCCAAAGGCTTTGGCCTGATGCAGCGGGCCCGTGCGTTCAGCGACTTCGCGGACCTCGAGGCGCTCTATCACCGGCGCCCGTCGCTCTGGATCGTGCCGGGCGAGGACTGGGGGCCGGGGGCCGTCGTGCTGGTCGAGATCCCCGCCGACAAGGAGATCTATGACAACATCGTCGCCTACTGGCGCCCCGAGGCGGGGCTGTCGGCGGGGGTGGACCATACGTTCTCCTACCGGATGTACTGGGGCGGCGAGCCGGAGACGGGGATGCCGGTCGCACGGGTCATCAACACGCGCATGGGCGCACGGTTCACCGGCGGCATCATCGCCGCCATCGACTTCGAGAACACCGAACCCATGCCCGACGACGTCGAGGACATGACGATCGTCGTCACCGCCAGTGCCGGCGAGGTGCGCGGCGGCATCCTGCAACGCAACCCCGACACCGGCGGGCCACGCCTCGCCTTCACCTTCGAACCGGGCGAGGAAACGCTCGTGGAACTCCGCGCTCAACTCTTCGTTGAGGGGGAGCCGGCATCGGAAGTCTGGCTCTACCGTTGGACCAGATGACTGCTCCCCTCGTTCATATCCACGACCTGATGCCGCCGCGTCGCCCGCTCGAGCGGCCGATCCAGAACCTGGCGGCGCCCTATCTGGACGCGAATGCGCCGGGGCCGGTGGTCAGCCGGGCGATGGTCTGGCGCCTGATGACGTTCGTGCCCGCTATCGTCACGACGCTGATCCTCGGGGCGGTGTTCCTCGGCTGGTTCCGCTCGGGCGGCCTCCTCGTGACCGAGATCGTGCTGACGGCCCTCGTCACGCTCACCTTCTTCTGGATCGCGCTGTCGGTCGCGACGGCGACGGTGGGCATCCTCACCTTCGCCTTCTCGCGCCGTCTCATCGGTCCGGCCCGTCCGGCCTCGCCGCTCGACGTAGCGCTCCTCGTGCCGGTCTATAACGAGAATCCTTCAGACGTGTTCGGCAACGCACAGGCGATGCTCGAGGATCTGGACCGGGTCGGGGGCACCGCGCACCGGTTCACCCTCTTCGTCCTGTCCGACACCCGCGACGAGGAGATCGCGGTGCAGGAGCGGCAGGCGATGGCAGAACTGCGCGCCGCCTTTCCCGGCCTGCTGGGCCGGATCGGCGGCATCCACTATCGCCGCCGGCCCGACAACATCGACCAGAAGACCGGCAACCTGTCGGACTGGATCGAGAACTGGGGCGGCGGGCACGAGGCGATGCTGGTCCTCGATGCCGACAGCCTGATGTCGGGTGAGGCGATCCTGTCGCTCGCCGACGAGCTGAGCGCCGATCCGCAGGCCGGCCTCATCCAGTCGTTCCCGCAGGTGATCGGCGCCCGCTCGCTCTATGGCTGGTTGCAACAGTTCTCGTCCAACATCTACGGCGCGCTGCTGTCCGAGGGGCTGGCCCGCTGGACCGACCGCGAGGGCAACTTCTGGGGTCACAACGCGATCATCCGCACCGCCGCCTTCGCCGCCTGTGCCGGGCTGCCGCATGTCCGCTCGTTGCGGTCGCGCAAGGCGACGATCCTCAGCCACGATTTCGTCGAGGCGTCACTTCTGCGCCGTGCGGGCTGGGCGGTGCGGTTCCTGCCACGGATCAAGGGCAGCTACGAAGAGGCGCCGCAGACCCTGATCGACTATATCATCCGCGACCGCCGCTGGTGCTCGGGCAACCTGCAACACCTGCGGCTCTTGCGCAGTTCCGGGTTCCACACCGTCTCGCGGTTCCACCTGCTGAACGGGGCGGTCGCCTATCTGATGTCGCCTGCGTGGTTCGTCCTGCTGGTGTTCTGGGCGCTGCTCGGCAACGGCAAGAACTCGATCCTGACCTATTTCAGCACCGCCAACCCCGAGTTTCCGCTGTGGCCGGTGATGAGCTCGACGGGCGGTATCTACATGCTGGGGTTCATGTATGCGATGCTTCTGATGCCCAAGGTCATGGGCCTTCTGGCGCTGCGCGCAACGGGGGTGCGGCCGCATCTGATGGGCGGGCGGTTGCGGTTCGCCTTTGCGGTGGTGGCCGAGGTGCTTTTGTCGATGGCCTATGCGCCGGTGATGATGGTGCAGCAGACCCTCGCCGTGGCGCGGGTCGCCGTGGGCATCCGGACGGCGTGGAAGCCGCAGCGGCGCGGCACGCAGAACTATCCGCTGGGCACCGTCGTGCAGTTCCATTTCCTCGAGACCGTGGTGGGCACCGCCCTGATGACCGGGATCGTCATGGGTGCCGTGTCGCCCTGGCTGTTGCCGATCGCGGCGAGCCTGGCGCTTGCCGTGCCGCTGTCGCTGATGTCGGGGATCACCGTCAGCGGCTGGGCATGGACACAGTCGGCGTTGCGGGTGCCGGGGGCGGGCGGCGCGCAGCCGGTGATCGGCAGTGCGACGGCGCACCGCGCCCGGATGGAGCAAGTGCTGAACGCCCGCGCCGTCGAGGTCGCGGCGGAATAGGCGTCAGTCCTGCGGCAGCGTGTCGTACCAGTCCATGATCATCGTCGACCAGCCCTGCGGGATGCCGTGTCCGCCGGGATGCAGCGCGAACTCGAGGCTGCCGTTCTCGCAGGTCGTCCAGCGGCGGCGCAGATAGATGCCGTCCTCCTCGAACTCGTCGGCCACCAGCCGGTTGCAGCCGTTGGTCTGCCGCCAGATCTGCATCGCATACCAGACGTCGCCCTGCTGGATCGCGCCGCCGCCGAGCGGTCGCCCCTCGAGGGGGACGGTCGTGTCGCGCCATCCGTGGGTCTGAAAGAGGTCGACCGGGCCGGCGCAGCCCTCCGGATGGGGACGCCAGAACGATCCCGCCACCGGGGCGTAGGCGTCGAAGAGGTCGGGTTGGTCGCAGGCGATATAGGACGTGAGCGACCCGCCGATGGAAAAACCTGCCAGAATGATCCGGTCGCGGTCGACCGGAAACCGCGCCGCGATGTCGTCGGCGACGGCGGCCAGGAACGCCGCCTCGTCGCGTTGTGCCGGCCGAGACGGCAGGAACGACCACGAGCCGTGGCCCTGGGAATTGCCGGTGGTGCGGGGCAGGCCGTCTGGGGCCGCAAAGGCGAACCCCCGGTCGAGCCAGCGCTGCACGCCGGCGGCATTGCGCAACGCTGCCTCGCCCGAACCGCCCGCGCCGTGCAGCCAGAGCACGAGGGGCACGTCCTCGGCCCCTTCGGGGAGCGCGATGTGATAGGTGCCGAGCGGGATTTCGCAGTTGCCGTAGGCGTCGCAGGCGGCGTGGGCCGGCAGCGCGAGGACTGCCAGAAGCACGGCGAGGGCGGCTCGGATCACGACGGCGCCCCGGTCGGCAGGCCGCTCGCCATCCATCCCGGTCCGGCCCGCGAGCCGCTCATCCCCTCTGGCACGTCGATGATATTGGTGAACCCCGCCTCGGCGAGCCGGTTCGACAGCCGTGCCGAACGGACGCCTGCGGCACAGATGAGGGCCACCGGCGCGTTCCGGTCGGGCACGAGGGCGAGGATCTGGTCGGTGAAATCAACGTCGCGCATGTCGATCGGAACGGCGCCCTCGCCCACGCCGGTCGCGGCCCATTCGTCGGGGCGGCGGATGTCGATCAGGGTGATCTCGCCCGCCACGGCGCGGTCGTGCGCCTGCGCCACGCTCAGGGACGGCCCGTCGTAGGTCGGGTTCAGCCAGAGCCAGCCGCCGATCCCCAGCGCGACGAGGACGACGAGGGCGGCGCCGAGCATCAGGCGGATGGGGGTCATGGCGATCCTTTCGGGCGATGCGCCCCCGGGGGCAGGTGCGTGCAGGCTAGACGATGCGCCACGGGGTGTCTGCCGGAACCGCCTCAAGGTTGCGTGAGGCGGCGGCGTTTCCGGTCTGTCCCGAATGTGTCGGCCGGTCGCGACACCGTGACACACCCGAATGTGATTGGCCGCGCTGTCGTCCGCTGCGCCACAGTCGCGGCATCCCACAGGAGCGTGCCCATGAATTTCCCCACCCTCACCGCCTTTGGCGCCGCATCGCTGCGCTATCTGTTCCCCTCCGCCCTCGCGCTGACCGCCGGTGGCGCGATGGCTGCGGGCGAGGGCGAGCGGATCACCGTCACCGGCGAGTTCATCGACACCTGGTGCTATTTTTCCGGCGTCATGGGCGGGCCGACCGCCGTCGTCGGTTCGGCACACCACACCTGCGCGATGTGGTGCTCGGCGGGGGGCATCCCCGTGGGCCTGCTGACGCCGGACGGGACGGTCTATATGGTCCTCAAGGTCGGCGACGACAGCGACAACGCGGGCGGCGACACGCTCCTCAGCCTCGCGTCCGACACGATCACCGCAGAGGGCCTCTATTATGCGCGCGACGGCCTGAACTATATCGTGGTGGAAGAGATCGTGGACAACATGGGCATCGCCAACGAGACGCACGTGGACGTGGGCGTGACACCCGGCTTCGCGGTGCCGGAAGGAGAGCGGGGATGAGACCGATGAAGACGCTCTTGTCCCTGACCCTCGCCCTGACCGCCACCGCCGCCGCGGCACAGGACCGACCCGACTTCTCCGAAGGCTCGGAGGCGCGAAGCTGGAACCTCTATGCAGAGGAACCCGCATTGTTCACCGGCACCGTGGTCGACATCCTGTGCGAGATCACCGGCGATTGCCCCGACAACTGCGGTGACGGCAACCGCCAGATGGGCATCGTCCGCGCCCTCGACGGCGTGCTGGTGAACGTCCAGAAGAATGCGCAATCGTCGTTCAACGGCGGCGCGGCCGACATGCTCCCCTATTGCGGACAGGAGGTCGAGGTGGACGGATTGCTGCTCTATGACGACGATCTGGGCGCCGAGAACATCTTTCTCGTGCAGCGCATCCGCACGGCCGATGGCGACTGGGCGGCGGCCAACACCTGGACCGACGCCTGGGCCGCGCGGAACCCCGAGGCGGGCGGACCGGGACCGTGGTTCCGCCGCGATCCCCGCATCCTCGCCGACATCGCCGAGAACGGCTATTTCGGCCTCGGCCTCGAGCGGGATCCGGGGATCATCGCGGACGTCTATCAGTGAGGGCTGCGGCAGCGCTTCTGGCCCTCGCGCCGGTGCTGGCGCAGGCGCAGTCGGCCGACATTCCCGGCCTTGGCCTGCCGGTGAACCTCGGCGGGCCGTTCACGCTCATGGATCAATACGGACAGGTGCGGACCGAGGCCGATCCGGACGGGCGGACGCAACTGCTGTTCTTCGGCTATGCCAACTGTCTACAGATCTGCGATACCGCGCTGCCGCAGATGGCGGAGGTGGCGGACGCGCTGTCGGCGCGGGGCATCGCGGTGACGCCGGTGATGATCACCGTCGATCCGTTGCGCGACACGCCCGAACTGATGGCCGAAAAGCTGGGCGCCTGGTCGCCCGAATTCGTCGGGCTGACCGGCGACGACGCGGCGCTCGCCGCAGCGATGGCGGCCTTTCAGGTCGAGGCGGCCGAGGTGTTCACCGACCCCGAGCTGGGCGCCATCTTTTCCCACGGCACCTTCATCTACGTGCTCGACGGTACGGGCCGGTTCCTGACGGCCCTGCCGCCGATCCTGCCGACCGACCGGCTGACCGAGATCGTCGCGGGCTACGCCTCCTGAGGTTTCAGACCGTGCGGGCGGTGCGGTGCGTGACGATCAGCCTGCGCAAGAAGGCGACGACGAACACCGACGTCAGGACGAGCACGATCGTCGGCGCAGGGTCGCTGTCGATGAAGAAGCTGGCGTAGGTGCCGACCAGCATCGAGGCCATGCAGGTGACGACCGACACCACCATCATCCATCCGAACGAGCGGACCACGAGGAACGCGACGGCGCCCGGCGTGATGAGCAGCGCCACGGCCAGCACCAGTCCGACCGACGACAGGGTCGAGACGATGGTCAGCGACAGGATCGTCAACATTCCATAGTGCAGCACCCCCACGGCGAGCCCGGATGCCCTGGCCTGCGCCGGATCGAAGGCGTGCAGCAGGAAATCGCGCCATTTCGCCAGCAGGACCGCCGTGACGACGACCGAGATCGCCAGAGACGTGAGCAGGTCTCCCCGCCCGATCCCGAGGATGTTGCCGTAGAGGACATGGTCCAGATCCTCGTTCGTGGTGATCGAGGTGAACAGCAGGACGCCCAACGCGAACATGCCGGAAAAGACCACGCCCATCACCGTGTCGTTCTTTACCCGGCTGTTGTCCGACAGATAGCCCGTGACCAGCGCACAGATCATGCCCGCGACGAAGGCACCGACGATCAGCGGCAGCCCGACGATCCACGCCAGCACGACGCCGGGCAGCACCGCATGGCTGACGGCATCGCCCATCAGTGCCCAGCCCTTGAGGACGAGGAAACACGACAGCAGCGCCGTCGGCACCGAGACGATGAGCGCGATGAGGAAGGCGTTCTGCATGAACGGAAACTGGAAGGGAAGGAGGAGGTCGTTCATGGCAGCGGTGCCGCGAGAGCCTCGGCGCCACGGCGGCGGCTGGCGAGCAGACCGTGGACCGGCGCGAAGACGAAGGTGACGAGGAACACGGACGTCAGCAGCGTGACGATGACCGCCCCCGTCGCCCCGTCGAGGAAATAGCTAAGGTAGGCGCCGAGGAAGCTGCACGTCGTGCCGATGGCGACGGACGTGAGGATCAGACGCGGGAAACGGTCGCAGATCAGATAGGCGGTGGCGCCCGGCGTCACCACCATGGCGATGACGAGGAACGCCCCCACCGTCTGCATCGCCGCCACGACCGAGGCCGCCAGCAGAACGAAGAACATCGCCTTGAGGAGATCGGGCCGCAACCCGACGGAACGGGCGTGGTTTTCGTCGAAGAACGTGACCATCAGATCCTTCCACTTTGCCAGCAGCACCACCAGCGACACGCCCCCGATCAGGGCGAGTTGCAGCGTGTCGCCGGGCGTGATGGCGAGGATGTTGCCCATGGTGATCGTCTGGATCGACACGGAGGCCGGAAAGATCGAGATCAGGAACAGCCCCAGCCCGAAGAAGGCGGTGAAGATGATCCCGATGATCACGTCGATCTTCAACCCCGATCTTCCCGACAGGAACAGCATCGACGCCGCCGCCAGACCGCCGGCAAGGAACGCGCCGAGCGCGAAGGGCAACCCGAGGATATAGGCCCCCGCCACCCCCGGTACGACCGAATGCGAGAGCGCGTCGCCGATCAGCGACCAGCCCTTGAGCATCAGATAGGACGACAGGAACGCGCAGACGCCCCCGACCAGCGCCGAGACCCACATCGCGTTGGTCATGTAACCATAGGAAAACGGCTCGAGCAGGATCATTCGGTCTCCGCCTCGGTCTTCGCCTCGACGGCGGCCTCGATCTCTGACCTGCGCGTCCGGTCGCCATAGTGGACGAACGGTCGTTCGTCGTCGGTGATGATCCGCACCTCGCGCGGGTCGTCGTCGTCGTGCAACTCGACCCCGCCAAGCGTGAAGTGCCGCAGGACGCCGCCGAACGCGCTTTCCAGATTCTCGCGGGTGAACACGTCCTCGGTCTCGCCGTAGGCCAGCACCGTGCCCTTCACGAGGACGGTGCGGTCGCAGAACTCTGGCACCGAGCCGAGGTTGTGGGTGCTGACGAGCATCACCCGGCCCTCGGCCCGCAACTCGCGCAGCAAGGCCACGATCTGCTCCTCGGTCTTGACGTCGACGCCGGTGAACGGCTCGTCGAGCAGGATCACCTGCCCGTCCTGCGCCAGCGCGCGCGCGAGGAACACCCGTTTGCGCTGACCGCCGGACAGCTCCCCGATCTGCCGCAGCCGGAAGTCGGACATGCCGACCCGGCCGAGGGCCACCTCGACCGCCTTGCGGTCCGCCGCGGAGGCGCGGCGAAAGAACCCCATGTGCCCATAGCGGCCCATCATCACCACGTCCTCGACCAGCACCGGAAACGCCCAATCGACCTCTTCGGACTGCGGCACATAGGCGACCATGTTCGCCGCCAGCGCCTCCTTGACCGTCTTGCCCATCAGGCGGATGTCGCCCCGCGCCACAGGAACGAACCCCATGATCGCCTTGAACAGCGTCGACTTGCCGGCGCCGTTGACCCCCACAAGCCCGGTAATCGTGCCACGCGGCACCTCGAAACTCGCGTCGCGCAGCGCGGTGAGGCCGTTGCGATAGGTGACGGTGACGCCCCGCGCCTCGATGCCCGGCGTATCTTTCATTCTGTCCCCGTCAGTCCGGCGACCACCGTTTCCGATGTGACGCGCAACAGGTCGAGGTAGGTCGGCACCGGCCCGTCTTCCGTGCTCAGGCTGTCGACGTAGAGGACGCCGCCGAACGCCGCGCCGGTCTCGCGCGCGACCTGTTCGGCCGGCGCGCTCGACACCGTGCTTTCGCAGAATACCGCCGGGATGTCGTGTTCGCGCACCGCGTCGATCACCGAGCGCACCTGCTGCGGGGTGCCGATCTGGTCGGCATTGATCGGCCAGAGGTAGATCTCCTGCAACCCGAAGTCCCGCGCGAGATAGGAGAAGGCGCCCTCGCATGTCGCCAGCCAGCGTTCGTTCTCGGGGATCGCGGCAACGGCATCGCGCAGCGGCTGGATCGTGGCGACGATTTCCTGCCGGTAGGCCTCGGCATTGGCGGCATAGATGGCCGCATTCGCGGGATCGGCGTCCGACAGCGCGGCCTCGATGTTGGTGACATAGATCAGTGCATTCTCGAGGCCCATCCAGGCATGGGGATTGGCAAGGCCCTCATAGGAACCCTCGGATATCGGGATGGTGTCGATCCCGTCGGTCAGCGTGACCGAGGGAATGTCGCCCAGATTGTTCAGGAACTGCTCGAACCACCGCTCGAGGTTCAGGCCATTCCACAGGATCAGGTCCGCGTCCGAGGCGCCGACGATATCCTGCGGCGTCGGCTGATAGCCGTGGATCTCTGCGCCGGGCCGGGTGATCGAGACGACGTCGGCGGCGTCGCCGGCCACGACGCTCGCCATGTCGGCGATGACGGTAAAGGTTGTGACGACCTTCAGCCGCTCCTGCGCGGACAGCGCCGTAGCGGCAAGCGTCAAGAGGGCTGCGAGTGTGAGGGGGGGGCGTATTGTCATAACATCCGATTTAGCGCGCTGCGAACCGTTCGCAAGTTCATTGCCGCCAAGCTAGATGCGAACCGTTCGCAACTGTCAAGCGCCCTCAGATCACGATCAGCTTCGACCCGATCCGGATGCGCCGCACGATCCAGGCCAGATCGCGGCGCGCCAGCCCGACGCAGCCCGCCGTCCGATACCCCGGCCTGCGCCACTGGTGCACGAAGATCGCCGAACCGCGTCCCCGCACCGCCTGCGGCCAGTTCCAGTCGGTGATGAGGATCAGGTCGTAGATCGGATCGGCGCGCCGCAGCCGCTCGTGGCTGTACGGATAGGGTGCGCGCACCATGAGGTTGTAGTCCTCGTCGCGCGCATCGTCCGACCAGAGGTCGCCGGGCCGGATCGGCACCGCCCAGTCGACGGGCCGCGCCATCCGGTCGGGCCGATAGAGGACGCCGATCAGGTCATGCACCCCGCGCGGTGTCGCGCGATCGCCCTCGCGCTTGTCAGCCGTCACGCCGCCGCGCCCGAGGGTGCAGGCGAATCGCCGCCCGCCGAACCGCAGCGTCCCGCCGCTCACCACCATGTCGATTGCGCGCATCGGATCCTTTTCACGTTGCAGTAACAACTCCGGGGAGCGCGAGGGGCTGGCCCCTCGCTCCGCCCCCGTTTCCGGGCGCAACGCTCCCCACTCTGGACCGCCCGCCCGCCCCGGTCTACACGCGATCGATGCCCCGCACCTACGATACGCTCGCCGCCTTCCTCGCCCACGGCTTCGACACCGTGATCGACGTCCGCTCGCCCGCCGAATACGCCGAGGACCACGTGCCGGGCGCGATCAACCTGCCGGTCCTGACCGACGCCGAACGGGCCGAGGTCGGGACGATCTACACGCAGGTGAACCCCTTCGATGCGCGCAAGCGCGGCGCGGCGATGGTCGCGCACAATGCCGCCGATCATATCGCAGGGCCGCTGGCGCAGCACGGCGGCGGCTGGCGGCCGCTGGTCTATTGCTGGCGCGGTGGCCAGCGGTCGGGGTCGTTCACCGGCATCCTCCAACAGATCGGCTGGCGCGCCGAGACGGTCGACGGCGGCTACCGGACGTGGCGGCGTCTGGTGCAGCACGCCCTTTACGAGACACCCTGCACCCAGCCGATGATCCTGATCGACGGCTATACCGGCACCGCCAAGACCGCACTGCTCGCCCGCCTCGCTGCGCGCGGCCATCAGGTGATCGACCTCGAGGGGCTGGCCAACCACCGCGGCTCGCTGCTGGGGGCCCGACCCGGCGGGCAACCCGCGCAAAAGGGGTTCGAGAGCGCGCTGGCCGTCGCGCTTGCGCACCTCGACCCGTCGCGTCCGCTGATCCTCGAATCCGAGAGCAGCAAGGTCGGCGACCGTGTCCTGCCCCCCGGCCTCTGGGCGGCGATGTGCGCCGCGCCGCGGATCGCGATCACGGCACCTCTTGCGGCGCGCGCGGCCTATGCCGCGCAAGACTATGCCGACCTGTCCGCCGAACCCGACCGATTGGCCGCCGTCCTCCAGCCCCTGCGCCGACTGCGCGGGCACGAGGTCGTCGACGGCTGGCTGGCGCTTCTCGCGCAGGGCGACCTGACCGGTCTGGCCGCCGCGCTGATGGCGCAGCACTACGACCCGTCCTATGCCCGTTCGCGCACGGTCCGGCCGCATGTGGTGCTGGCGACGCTGCGCTCCGAAACGCTGGACGCGGTGGGTCTCGACACCTTGACCGACGGCATCGAGGCTGTCCTCAGACGAACGTGACGCACGGATCGCCCGCGACGATGGTGCCGACGACAGCCGCCGGGTATCCCGCGGCGAGGAGCGCCGCGAGGAGCGTTTCTGCCTCCTTTGCCGTCACGGCGGCAAGGAGGCCGCCCGCCGTCTGCGGATCGAACATCAGATTGCCCCGCGCGCCCGATGCGCCGAACACCGGCCCCGCGCCCGCGCGGTTGTCGGCAAGAATCGTGGACCCATGCCCCGCCTCGGTAAGCGCCAGCGCGCCCGGCATAAGCGGCACGTCCGCCAGCACCACCCGCGCGGCCACGCCCGAGGCCCCGCAGATCGCGGCCAGATGCCCGGCGAGGCCGAAGCCGGTCACGTCGGTCATCGCCCGCGCGCCCGACAGGATCGTCGACGCCGCGCTCTGTCCCTGCACCATCGTCGTCGCAACATGCGGCCACGACGCCGCCCGGCGCCGCCCCCTGCATCTCTGCGGCGAGGATCGTCCCCGAGCCCAGCGGTTTCGTCAGCACCAGCACGTCGCCCTCGCGCGCTCCCGCCAGCGTCACCGGCCGGTCGCCCGCGTTCCCGGTGACGGTGAACCCGATCGTCATTTCGGCGCCCATCGACGTATGGCCGCCGAGGATCGCGGCCCCGGCATCCTCCATCACCTGCGTCGCCACCGCCATGATCTCGGCCAGCGTGCGTTCCTGCAAGCGTGCGGACATCCGCGGCAGGACGATGCTGCACAGGGCACCCTGCGGGGCCGCGCCCATCGCCCAGACGTCGCCGAGTGCGTGGATCGCCGCGATCCGGGTCATCATTGCGGGATCGTCGGTGACGGCGCGCAGGTGGTCGGTGCTCAGCACCTGCCGCACGCCGCCGACCCGGAGGATCGCGGCATCGTCGCCCGCCACACTTTCCACGTCGTCCCGCGCGGCGCCGGGCACCTGCGCCAGGGCCGCCCGCAGGGCGCCGCGCCCGACCTTGGCGCCGCAGCCGCCGCAGAGGGGCTTGTCCCCCATCGCGGCGTCCAGTTCCAGCGCATGGGTCGCGGGCAGCCTCGGTGCCGCCATCGGCTCGAGCCCGGTGAACTTGGCCATGAAGGCCCGGTCGATCCGGTCCTTCCAGCGCCAGAGGAGCGTGCCCGACGCCGCGCGCCCCCACTTTTCGGCCAGCGCCCGCTTGCCGCCGAGCGACACCAGCTTGAGATAGTCGCGCTGCGGCGCATAGGGCCGCAGATCGCCGCCCGAGAGGGTCGCGACCAGATTGTCGAACAGGACCGGCGCCTGCCGCACCGCAAAGACGCCCGCCTTGGGACGTGGTGCGTGGCTCAGGTGCGCGCAGTCGCCGGTGGCGAAGATCGCCGGGTCCGAGGTGCGCAGAAAGGCGTCGACCGTCAGATAGCCGTCGGTCGTGGTCAGCCCGAGGTCGGCCATCCACGGATGCGGAAAGGCGCCCGCCGCGCCGACGGTGAAGGTGCTGGCGAGGCGGGTTCCATCCGTCAGGATCACCGCATCGGCGGTCACTTCGGCGACCGGCGTGCCCTCGTGGACCGTCACGCCGAGCGCCCGCATGGCATCGCGCAGCCGCGCCTTCCCGCCCGGCGTCGCCTCGGCGAGGATGCCGGACCGGTCGATCAGGTGCACCGCATGTTCCGCCCCGCGCGCGCGCAGCGCATGGGCCATCGCCATGGCGAGTTCGGTCCCCGCCACGCCGCCGCCGATCACGGCGGCATCGCGGCGCCCTGTGCCGTCGCGCCAGTCTTCCCAGGCCCGGGCAAAAGGCGTCAGCGGTTTCGCCGGAACGCCGTGTGCCGCGAAACCCGGCAGGACGGGCATCGCCGAGGTGATGCCGACGTCGAAGGCCGCGACGTCGAAGGCGATGGGCGGTCGGCCCGCCACGTGCAGGGTGCGCGCGTCGGGGTCGAGGCCCGTCACCGCACCGAGGATGAGCCGGGCGCCTGCCAGCCGGGCCAGCCGGACAAGGTCGATGTCGAGGTCGTCGCGCCCGTAATGTCCCGCCACGAACCCCGGCAGCATCCCCGAATAGGCGGCGGTAGGCGCCGGGTCGATCAGCGTCAGCCGTGCCCCCGGCAGGGGCCGCATCGCGAACGCGCGCAGCACGAGGGCGTGGCTGTGCCCGCCACCGACGAGCACCAGATCGCGGGAAAAGGGGTAGGCGTTCTGCATCTTTCGGGCCTTTGGGTCAGCGGGCGTCCGGCAGGGGCGCCAGTGTCGGGCCTATCCCATCCGGTCCCGCCGCTCCATCCATCCGCGCAGGAACGTGATGCGCCGCTCGAGGCGTCTGTCAGCGGGGCTTCACCCCGGCACCCTGTTCAGGGCGACAGCCACTCCCCGGCCCAGCCGTCCGCTTCTGCGAACCGCGCGCGCCGGTGAACCGCGCCCAGATGCAGCACCTCGAGCGTCCGCACCTGCGCCTCGAGCACCACGAACGCCGCCCGCGCGACAGCAACGTCGGTCGCCCTCTGATAGGCCAGAGCATCGGGGATCGGGGTGCCGGGTGGCGGGACGCTGCCGTAGTTGAGGAAGGCCTCCGGTCGCATCGACGCCCATACAGCGTCCGCGTCGGGCCCCGACAGTTGCCGCACGGCCGCTCCGATCCGCACCTGCACCATCGCCGCCGCGTCCCAGACATGCAGCGCAGCGACCGGATGCGCGGCGATTGCGTCGAGTTTCGCCGACCCCGCATCGGTGAAGAACGTCAGCACACCGCCCTGCCGGTCCGCGCCGCGCAGCACCAGCGTCCGCGCCTCTGGTGTGCCATCCGCCGCGACCGTCGCCATCACCGGCCGGTTCGCCGCTATGTTGCGCCGCGCCGCCCCATCGCCCAGCATCTCCCACGCCCGGCCGAGCATGCCCGGCAGGGTCGCGCACCACTCACTCATAGCCCGTCATCTCCAGATAGCCGCGCCCTTCGTGGCTGCCCGTTACACTCACCGGCCCCTCCCAATAGGGCAGGCTCACGTCCATCCAGGCGTCGGTGTTGATCGCCGTCACCGTCACGTCGACGCCCCGGTCGGGCAGTTGCACGCGCCAGGTCGTCGGCACCTCGCGGCCCGCCACGTCGCTGACGGCCAGCGGCGCGGCGGCGAACGCGCCGTCCGCATAGGGCGTCAGCGTGCCGTCCGCCTCGATCCAGCTTGCATAGGTGAACCCCTCCGCACCGTCCTCGCGGACGCGGAACCCCATGAGTTTCTCGCCGCCCACGAACGACAGCGAGAACCAGTCCCAGCCGGTCTGGTTCTCGGACAGGGGCTGCGACGACCACTCGCGGTCGAGCCAGGCGTTCCCGGTGACGGCGACGTCGCCGCCGGGCAGGCTCAGGGTGCCTTCGATGGCGTAGAACGGCTGCGAGTAGTAGTAGCTTGCCTGCCCTTCGCCCGATTTCACCGAATAGCCGTCATCACCGTGCGCCACGAGCGGGCCCTGCGCGATCAGCGCCATGTCATAGGCGAAATCGGTGCCGGTCGCCTGCATCGTCAGGGTGTCGAGGTCGGGGCCGGACAGGCGCCAGTCGTCGATCCACGCCTCGAAAGGCGCCGCCACGACCCCCGCCTGACCGATGCCGCCGCGCGCGAACCGTTCGGCCACCAGATGCGCGTCGGGCGTCGTGACGGCGGCATGGGCGAGCCAGAGTTGCGGGCTGTTCCAGCCGTCGCCTGTCTCGGGCGTCAAAGCGGTGCGGAACAGCGTCCATTGCAGGCCGTAGGGCGTGCCATCCGCCGCCGCGAGGTTGGCGGTGATATACCACCATTCGATGCGATAATCGGGGTGCGCCCCGTGATCGGCCGGAAAGTCGAAGGGAGCGCCGGGCACGGGGTCGGCGAAACCGTCGGGGGTTTGCCCCAGCCCGGCGAAACCCTGCGCCAGCGCCGTCGTCGGCAGCAGGGCGAGGAGCAGGATCCTAGCGTTCATTGGAAAACACCTTGAGCAGCAACGACGGCGGTGTCCGCGCCAGCCTGCGCGCGGGCCAGAGGGCGGCAAGCGCGGCGGCGATCAGCGCGAACAGGAGGAGCCTCAGGTAATCGGCGGGAAAGAGGAACATCGGCAGCTTCCACCCGAATGCCTCGACGTTCACCACCGACAGCAGCACCCAGGCGAGCGCGAGGCCGAGCGGCAGCGCGAAGGCGGCGGTCAGCACCGCCAGCAGGACCGCCCGGATGAGTTCATAGCGCCCCAGCGCCGCGCGCGTCAGCCCCAGCGCCCAGACCGGCGCAAGTTGCGGCAGGCGCAGCGCGGCAAGCGTCAGCAGGCTCATCAGGATGGCGAACCCCGCGACCGCGAGGGTCAGGATGTTGAGGGCCGTCGTCACCGTGAACGTCCGGTCGAAGACCGAGAGCGAGAACGCCTTGATCGCCGCCTGATCGACGATGGCGCCGGGCGTCAGGCCGAAATCGTCGGTCAGCGCGCGGCGCAGGTCGGGCACGTCGCCGGGCGGCAGCCGCAGGCCGAACCTTGCGGCCCGTGCTTCGGGGAAGGTGGTGGCAAAAAGGGCCTCGCCGACGATCACCTGGCCGATGGGGTTGCCATAGTCGCCGAAGATACCCGCGATGGGCAGGGTCGCGCCGGGCGCGATGGCGATGGTGTCGCCGGGCGAAAGCGTCGCGCGGCGGGCGAGTTGCTCGTTCACGATGACGGCGCGGCCCGCGAAGACGTCGTCCCAGACGGTCGGTGTCGCCTGAAGGAACCGCCAGTTGTCGGCATAGGTGACATCGTCGCGCGCGGCGTAGACCTCGGCCGGCAGGCCCGCGACCTCGCGGTCGACCGAGACGAGCGGCAGGATCGCGCGGACGCGCGGGGCGAGAAAGGCGGTCAGGCGCGCGGCTTCGTCTGCGTCGGCGGCGGTGACGTAAAGCTCCGAGGCGAGGCGCTGATCGAGGAACCCGGTGAAGGTGAGGCGGAACGACGAGACCATCGTCGAGACGCCGACATTGGCCGACATGGCGAGCAGAAGCGCCATCAGCGCCAGCGACAGACCCGGCAGTTGCTGTCGCGTGTCGGCCCAGAACCATTGCGCGATCGGCCCCGTCGCGGTGCGCGCGCCAAGGGCGAGCACGGCGGCGAGCAGCAGGGGCAGGGCCAGTGCAGCGCCGATGAGCAGGCAGGCCAGCAGGCCGAACCCGGCGACGAGGCCCGTGCCGAAGGCCGCAAGCGCGCCCGCCGCGAGCAACAGCGCGCCTGACAGCCCCGCCAGAACCCGCCGCGTCCGCCCCGCCCCCATTGCCCAGGCGCGCGGCTGTGCCGTCGCCAGCATCGGCGCCCGCGCGAGACGCCACAGGGCGCCCGCCGCGGCCAGGCCCGTGCCGCCGAGCGCGATCGCAAGGCCCGAGAGCCACCACGCGGGCCGCAACGACAGCGTGCCGCCGACATCCGCGCCGTAGAGGCCGCGCAGCGTCGCCGCCACATCCGGCAACAGCGAGGCCGCGATGAGGTAGCCGAGCGCCACGCCGATCAGGCCCGCGACGAGGGCGAACGCCGCAAGCTCGAGGATCATCAGCGCGATCAGCCGACCCAGCGGCACGCCGAGGGCGCGCATGGTGCGCACGACCGCGCGCCGCTGCTCGAACGCGAGGCCGACGGCGCCGTTGACGATGAAGATGCCGACGGCGAAACTCAGCAGGCCAAAGGCGGTAAGGTTGAGGTGGAAGCTGTCGGTCAGCCGCCCGATGTCGCTGCCGCCTTGTGCCGCCTGCCGCGACAGACCGGGGGCGACCTCGGCCAACGGGGGCTGGCGCAGCGGCTGGACGGGTGCCACGATCAGGCGCGAGATCCCGCCGGTCTGGTCCAGCAGACGCTGGGCAAGGCCGATATCGGTGAGGGCGGTTCCGGGGGCGACGTCGGGCGCCTCGATCAGGGTGGCGCCGGTATCGGGCAGGCGGGCGAGGGTTTCGGCAGTGCCGTAGATCTGTCCCCCGCCGCCGAGGAAATCCTCCAGCGCGCCACCTTCCGGCGCAACCGGGCCGAGGCCGCCGGGCGCGGTCAGCGGGTCGATACCGACGAGGCGGACGGAGGGGCACGGTGCCGAGGCGCCCCTCGACCACCGGGCTGACAAGCCACCCGGCGCGGCGCAGCGCGATATAGGTGGCCTGCGGAATCGGGCCGCTGTCGGCGCTGACGATCTGGTCGTATTGCCCCTCGCCCAGCGTCGCGGCGGCAGCATCGTAACTCGCCCGCGCCTCGGCATTGATCGCCTGAACCCCGGACCAGAGCGCGGTGGCAAGCGCCAGACCGGCCAGAAGCGTGAAGAGTTGCAAGGGGTTGCGCCGCCAGTGCGACCAGAGTGCCACAAGCACGGTCCGCGTCATGCCACCCGCCCCGCGCGCAGGTGCAGCCGCCGCGACATCAGGCGCGCGAGGCGGTCGGAATGTGTCACCATCATCAGCCCCGCCCCGGTCTCGGTCGCCAGTTCCAGCATCAGCGCCAGCACGGCGTCCGCCGTCGCCTCGTCGAGGTTGCCGGTCGGCTCGTCGGCGAGGATCAAGCGCGGACGCGCGGCCAGAGTGCGGGCGATGGCGACGCGCTGCTGCTGGCCGCCCGACAACTGCTCGGGGTATTTCGCCAGATGCGGGGTGAGGCCCATGCGATCCGAGAGGGCCGCCGTCGCCGCCGCATCGTGCCCGCCCGACAGACGCGCCTGAAAGGCGATGTTGTCGGCGACATTCAGGCTCGGGATCAGGTTGAACTGCTGGAACACGACGCCCACGGTGGTCCGCCGCAGCGCCGCGCGCCCCTTGTCGTCGAGGCCCCGCAGCGAGGTGCCGTCGACCACGATCTCGCCCGCGTCGGCGGTATCGAGGCCGCCGATGAGGTGCAGCAGCGTGCTCTTGCCCGACCCGCTCTCGCCGGTCAGGGCCAGCGTCTCGCCCGGTGCAAGGGTCAGGCTCACGCCCGCGAGCACGCTTACCGGGCCGTCGGCACCGGGAAAGGTCTTGGTCACATCTGTTGCGGTCAGCAGCATGAAAGGCTCATTTCACAGCCCGCGCACCGACGAAAGGGAGGGCGGGCGCGTCTCAGGGACGCAGTTCGATCTGCGCCCGCGCCGACCGGCCCGCGGCGTCGATCACGGTCAGCGACGAGAACCCCGGCCCGAGGTCGTCGAGCGCCAGTTCGCGGGTCCGCGTGGTGGCAACGGGCGCGCCGTTGGCAAGCCAGGTGAACGGGGCAAGGCCATCGGCGACGCGGACGGTGACGCTCTCGCCCTCGACCAGCGCGCCGTCGGGGGGAAACGCGATGCGCGGGCCGTTCTCGGCGGTGAGGACGCCCGGCGGGCGAAACCGTTGCAGGTGGGCGGGCAGGCGCTCGGTGGCGAGGATGATCGTCTCGGGCGGCGGCGGTGGCAGCGGCGTGACCCGGCCAAGGCGCTGGAACACGTCGAACAGAACCGGAGCCGCGCGGTCGGCCCCGAAAGCGCCGGGCACCGGCGTGCCGTCCGCGCGGCCCATCCAGACGCCGATTACGTAGCGCCCGTCGAACCCCATCGCCCAGGCATCGCGGTGGCCATACGATGTGCCCGTCTTGAACGCGATCCCCGCGCCGCGCACACCGCGCGGACGGGGCGTGCCGGTGAGGATGTCAGCGACCTGCCAGGCGCTGGCGCGGGTCAGCACCTCTTGCGCGACGAAGCCGGGCGTTGGCGCAGGCGTGGCGCGCAGGTCGATGGCGGTGCCCCGGTTGGCGATGGCGCCATAGGTCGCCACCAGATCTTCGAGCGTCAGGCCAAGGCCGCCCAGTGCGACGGCGAGGCCCGGATTGCCGCCCGGAAACGCGGGTTCCGCACCCGCGCGGCGCAGGGCCGCGATGAGGTGGTCGGGCCCGAGCGCCTCGGTCAGACTGACGGCGGGCACGTTGAGCGACAGTTGCAGTGCCTCGCGGACCCGGATCTCGCCGCGGAACTGGCCGTCGAAATTCTGCGGGCGGTAGCCGTCAAAATCGACGGGCCGGTCCTCGATGATCGTTTCGGGGTGGGCAATGCCGCGCCCGAAGGCGAGACCGTAGACCAGCGGCTTCAGCGTCGATCCGGGCGAGCGCAGGGCGTTGGTCATGTCGACGAACCCCTCGCGCGTGTCGGCCTCGTAGGCGGCGGACCCGACGGAGGCGAGGATCTCGCCGGTCGCGTGGTCGGCGACGACGATGGCGACTTGCAGGCGCTCGCCCTGCGCGCTCACGGCCTGCGCGGCCAATGCCTCGAGGCGCGATTGCAGGTCCGCATCGACGGTCAGGCGGTGATCGAGGAGGGTCGGCTCTGACGCGACGACGCGGTCCGACAGATGCGGCGCGAGCAGGGGAAAGTCGCGCCGGACGGACGGCGAGCGTTCGGTCAGCGCGGCGGCCAGGGTGCCCGCATCGATGACGCCGAAGCGCTCCATCCGGGTGAGCACGTGGTCCCGGCCGTCGCGGGCGACGAGCGGGTTGCGGTCGGGACGGCGGCTGTTCGGCGCCTGCGGGATCGCGACCAGCAGCGCCGCCTCGGCGGGCGTCAGGCGCGCGGGCGGGCGCCCGAACCACGCATAGGTGGCCGAGGCCACCCCTTCGAGGTTGCCGCCGAAGGGCGCGTGGTTGAGATAGAGGGTGAGGATTTCATCCTTGGTCAACTGCCGCTCCAGCGCCAAAGCGAGGCGCATCTGCCGCAGCTTGCCCTGCCATGTCCCGGTCCCGCTTTCCTCGAGCAGGCGCGCGACCTGCATCGTCAGCGTCGAGGCGCCCGAGGTCATCCGCCCGTTCCAGAGGCCTATGGCGACAGACCGCCCCAGGGCGCGCGCGTCGATGCCGCCGTGTTCGCGGAACCGCCGGTCCTCGTAGCGCACCAGCATCTCGACATAGAGCGGATCGACCTCGTCCAGCGTCACGGCGAGGCGCCAGCGGCCATCGGCGACGCTATAGGCCCGCAAAAGGGTGCCGTCCCGATCGCGGACCTGCACCGATTGCTCAGCCAGCAGCGGCGGGATGAGCGTCGCGTCGATGAAGGCGTCGAAGGCGTCGCGGCCCAGAGCCGCCCCCCAGAGGACGATGACGAGCACCACCAGCCGTCGCGCGGCGCGGGGTTTGCGCGCGCGGCGGCGGAACAGGGGCATCACTCGCTGACCGTCACGGTCCCTGCATCGGTGTTGGCGCGCAGGTCGGGGCGGTACATGTCCTCGACGCTCGCCGCGGGATGGTGGAACGACCCCGGCGAGACGGCGCGGACGATATAGGCCAGTTGGAACGGCTGGTCCGAGCGCCAGTCGACCGCCGACAGGAACCGCTCCTGCCGGAACTGCGTGTTCTCGGGCGTGACCTCGGTCAGCCAGTCGAGGGCGGCCAGATCGCCGCCCGCGAGCAGGTTCGGGTTGTCGATCTCGAAGCCCGCGGGCAGCGGATCGTTCACCATCAGACGCGATTCCTGCCGTCCGAAGGGGGTCACGGTCAGGACCGTCACGAGGCGGGTGCCGACGGCGACATTGTCCAGCGTTACCGGGGTGCCATCGAGCGCGTAGTAGTCTCGGGCGATGGCAAAGCCGGTGCCGCCTGCGGGTTCCGGGATGGAGGGGACGCCGAAACTCGAGATCGTGAGTTCCGTGGGCTGCGTGCCGCCGTTGGCAACGCGGACGGGCGCCGCGTTCGTGTCGGCCTCTCTCAAGCGAACCAACGGTCCGTCGGGGATTGCACCGTCGATGGTGACGCCGGTTTGCGCAAAGTTGTCGATGAGGCCCTGCACGGCGAGCAGCGACCAGACCGCCTCTTGCGTGCTGAGGTATTGCGCGGGCCGGGTGGCGCGGGCGGTCAGCATCTCGGCGTCGACCGCGGTACTTCCGACCTCGGTCGCGAGTGCCAGCACCGCGGCCGCGTCGCGCCGGCCGCTGCCATAGTCATAGCGCCAGTAGCTCTGCCCCGTCCGCTCGGGCCAAGCGGCCACCATGCGCGACGCCCGCTCGAACAGCATGTCGGCGCGCGGCTGGTCGCCATAGAGGGCCAGCGCCGCACCGAGTTGCGCGAGGCCGAGGGGCTGGCCGAAGTCGCCCGCCTTTTCATCGGCATAATAGCGCAGATCGCCCACGGAGGCCGACCCCTCGCGGGCCAGGACATAGAGAGCATAGGCAAGGTCGCCGCCGCCCTGCTCGAAATCGGGGGCGTAGTTCACCTTGTTTTGCAAGTTGTCCATCGCGATCGCGAAGGCCCGATCGGGCACGGCATAGCCCTCGGCGCGCGCGCGGCTCAGGAAATCGGTGACATAGGCGTCCAGCCAGAGGTCGCCGGAGTAGGGCCCCCAGAGGCCGAAGGCACCGTTCGCCGCCTGATTGCCCAGCACGTTGACGATGGCATCGTTGATCCGCGCGTCGATCTCGCGCGGTTCGGCAAGGCCCATCGCCGAGGCGACGCCGGAGAGGTAGAGCAGCGGCAGGGCGCGGGACGTGATCTGCTCGGTGCAGCCATAGGGATAGCGGTCGAGCGTCAGCAGAAGGCCCGGCGCATCGAACCGCGCCAGCGGGCCGACCGAAAGGGTCGCGCTGCCGGAGCCGGGCCGAAAGTTGGCGAAGACGGCGTCGTCGAAGGTGAACGTCTCGCCGGGGGCGAGGCTTAGGCGGGTCGAGACGGCGACCTCGGGGTCATTCACCTGCACCGGCACGGTGAGCACCTTGTCCAGCGTCTCGCCGTCCGGCGTCGTCAGCGAGATCGTGACCGTGTGGATGCCGGGCAGATCGGCGATCACGGGGATTCGCAGGATCTGCCTGCCACCGTCCTCCAGCGTGAAGCTGGCGGGCACGGCGCCTGCGGGCACGCTCAGGCCGTCGGCGGTGATGGCGAGGGCCATTTCGCCCGAGGGTCCGTCGGTGTGGGTGATCTCGAGCAGGAGGCGGCTTTCGTCGCCGGGCGCCATGAAGCGGGGGACCGAGGCGGTGACGACGACCGGGTCGCGGACCACAACGTCGCTGCTGGCCTGCCCCACGCCGGTTTCCGACCACGCCACAGCGCTGAGGCGCACGGTGCCGTTGAAACTCGGGATATCGAAGGAGAGTTCGGCGCGGCCCTGTGCGTCGACCCGGACCGGACCGGTGAAATAGGCCACGAGTTCCTCGGTCGGCGGCGGCGCTTCGGTGCCCATGCCGGCCTGTCCGTCGCCGCCCGTGCGGATCGCACCCAGCGTGCCGGTGAGGCCGTCGATGAGGCGCCCGTAGATGTCGCGCAGTTCCACGCCAAGCTTGCGCTGGCCGAAATAGTGCCCCTGCGGATCGGGCGCGGCAAAGGCGGTGAGGTTGAGGATGCCGACATCGACGGCGGCGAGCGTGACATAGCCGGTGTCGCCCGCCGACAGCCCGTCGATCTGCACCGACACGCTCAGCGGGCCACGCGGCCGCTGGATATCCGGCGCGTCGATGGTCACGTCGAGGGCGCGGGCGCCGGGGTCGACCGAGGCATAGGCGAGGCCGAGGGCGCGGGACGGATTGCGCCCGGCGTCGACCTCCATCGGACGGATAACGCTCGCCGAGACATAGACGCCCGCCCCCCATTCGTCGGTGACGGGCAGCGTGATGAGGTTCTCGCCCTCGGACACCTCGACCATCCGGAGGGCTACGACGCGGTTGGTCATGACCGTCACGATCGCCGTTCCCGCCGCGCGCGGCACGACGCGGAACGTCGCGGTATCGCCGACGGCATAGCTGTCCGCATCGAGCGACGCCTCGAGGAAGTCGGGCGTGGCACCGGCGTCGGCGGGCGCATACCAGCCCGCGTAAAAGTCGGTCGAGGTGGCGACATAGGTGCCGCCCGTGCTCTCGACGACGATCTCGTAGCGGCCCCAGTCGACGGGCGCGCTCACCTGCACGGGGTCGGCGCCCAGCGTCGCGGTGCCGGTGGCGATGCGGGTGCGGCTGGTGATCGGCTCCCAGTTCCAGTCGCCGTAGTACTGATACCACTGATACCGGGTTTCGAGGCGGTTGATCGTCCAGACGGCCTCCATTTCCGGTGGTGCAGCCTCGACGATCGGCGCGATCACCGCGACCAGCGAGAAGCGTGCCATATCGCCTTCGGCCACGACGTCCTCGAAATCGGGCCGGATGCCGATCATCGGGCCATCGGCAGCCACGGGAACCGTCAGGCGCCGTTCGACCGGGCGGCCCGACCCCTCGGACACGCGCAGCGTCGCCACAGCCTCGAGCGGTTGCGCAACCGGGGCAGCGGGCGCGTCGAGAAAGACCGGCACGACCGCGCGCCCGAATGCGTCGGTCCGTTCGCCGCCGTCGACATAGTATTGCTGCGCCTCGAAGCGTTCGTCGTAACGGCCGAAGACATAGCCCGGGTATGCCGGCAGACCGTCCGCGGCCCGCACGAGAACCTCGCCTTCGACGGGCAGGTCCGGGGCGGCGGGGCCGAACAGGAAGCGGGCGTCCACGACGAGGGCCGTATCCGAACCGAGGGCCAGCAGCGGCTCCGCCTCGATGTCGAAATCGATGCGCTCGGGCAGGAAATCCTCGACCAGAACGGAGGTGTCGGCGAGGGCGTCGCCGTCGACGTCGGCCTTGACCTCGATCCGCCAGGCGCCGCGCGGCGCGGTGCCCGCGATGGGCAGCGCAAAGACGTGGCCGCCCGCGGCGTCGGCGGTCGAGGCGATGCGGGACCACTCGACCCCGTCAGGGCGATAGACGATGGCGGTCAGCGGCACGCCGGGCAGGGCGAGGGCCTGCGCGTCGCGCATCAGGGCGGTGGCGAAGATCGTCTCGCCCGCGCGATAGGCGCCGCGGTCGGTGGTCAGGAAAACGTCGATGGGCGGGGCCGCCTCGCGCCCCTCGACGCCGCGGTCCGACAGGTCGAACGCGGGGTCGGTCAGCGACAGGAAGGCGACGTCGTCGATGCCGTTGGCGACGAGGACAAGGGCCGGTGCGGCGGCACCGGTCCCGCGTGTGAGGCCGGGTTCGAACCGGGCGACACCCTCCGCGTCGGTGGTGGCGGTGCCGAGGATCTCGTTGGCGCGGGACAAGAGCGTCACATCGGCGCCGCCGATCGGTCCGGCACTCGCCAGAGAGCGGGCGATCACGGTCAGACCGTCGGTGCCGCGCATCGTCGTCAGGCCCACGTCGGACAGGATGAACCACTGCGACGCGGGCGCAGTGTCGTAGGGGTCGGCACCGGGAATCGTTGCCGAAATGACGTAGAGACCGGCGGGCTGCCCCTCCAGCGCCTCGGACAGGGGCAGGCGGGTCAGGCCGTCGCGGTTCAGCTCGGTCGAGACCTCGGCCACGCCCTGCCAGACCGGGGTGCCGATGTCGCGCTCGAAATACTCCTGCTGCCAGGCGTAGAGCGGGCTCGCGAACATATCCTCCTGCATGGCGCGCAGGATGTTGCGGTCGGACACGCGGCCCACGGTGATGTCCACCGTCTCGAGGTTCACCGTCTCGATCGGCATCGCGATGTCGCCCGAGTTCGGCAGGACGTAGGCGCGGCTGATGAAGCGCACCGCGGGCATGCGGTCGCGGACATAGAGCGCCAGCTCGACGGGCCGTTCCAGCACCTCGCCCGAGGCGGCGGGCAGGCCCTGACGCAGGACGACGCGGTACCGCTCGCCATGGCGGACGCCGTCGATACACAATTCGTTGTCCTGCACCGATACCGCGAGGCGCGGATCGGGGAGTTGTACGTAGGTCGAATAATCGAGCCCCGCCTGCACCAGCGGCTCGTTGAAGATGGCACAGATGCGCGGCGTGGCGGTGTCGCTCTCGACATCCGTGGTGTCGACGTAAAAGCCATAGAGGCCGATGACGCGGTCCAGCGCCTCTTCGATGGCGGGATCGGGTGAGAGGGCGAGGGCGGTGCGCAGTGCCGGGATCGCGTCGCGCCCGCGGCCGTTGTCCTCGAGGACGACGGCCATGCTGCGCAGCACCTGCACCTGAGCGCCGGTGCCGGGGGTCCGCAGATAGGCGTTCACGATGGCCGACAGGCGGCCGATGCGGGGCGAGTCGTTGTTGGACGCCTGCCGTGTCGCATAGGTGCGCCAGTCGGCCCAATTGTCGGAGACCGCAATGGTGGCGCCAAGCAGTCCGAACGTGCCGGTGGACTCGCCGCCCGACGCATCGAGCAGGCGCGCGACGGTGAACTCGCCCGCCCGATGGTAATACCCCATGCGCTGCGCGTCTGCGGCATAGGCGGCGATCTCGTCATCGGTGATGAAATCCGCAAGGTCCGCGGCGCGGGTGGCGGCGATGGCCTCGGCGGCCGGATCGGTGGTGAGCAGGCGGGCCGACAGGGCGCCGACGAAGGTCTGGGGCGTGACCGGCCCGGCCTTGCCGAAGCAGGCATTGGCGTTTTCGTTGAAGGTGAACGATTGGCAGTCCCCGTTCGCGCGGCACGCGTTCTCGCAGGCCTCGATCGTCGTGTCGCGATAGGCAAAGATGTCGCCGCCGGGGAAATCGGTGTCCGTCGAATAGACCGCCCGCCGGTCGGGGATGAGGTCGGGGGCAGGTTGTGCTGTCACGACGAGGGGGGCAAGCGCCAAGGCGGCGGACAGGAACAGGCGGCGCATCGAAATCTCCCCGAGGCTGGAATGTCGCCAGACTAGGGCCGGCGGAGCGAAGCCGCAACGGCACAGATGTGCAGGTATTCCCTACCGGCGCGGCTTTTCGACAATCGTTTCAGGATAGGGGCGCAGGAAGACGGGGCGGGTCGCGGTGCTGTCGGCGGCACTGAACGCATAGCCGTCCGCATCGAAGGCGCGCAGGTCGCCGGGGTCGGTCAGGCGGTGCTGAACGATGAACCGCGCCATGGCGCCGCGCGCCCGCTTGGCATAGAAGCTCACGATCCTCGCCTCGCCGTTCCGGACCTCGTGGAACACCGGTGTCACGACGTTCAGGCCAAGGGCCGGGCGGTCGGCGACCCGGAAATACTCTTCGCTCGCGCAGTTGACGAGGGTGCCCGTCCCGAGGGTGCGGGCGTGGTCGCGCAGCGCCCGGGCCAGGCCGTCGCCCCAATAGTCGTAAAGGCCGGCACCCCGCCGCGTCCGCAGGCGGGCCCCCATCTCGAGGCGGTAGGGCTGAATCCCGTCGAGCGGGCGCAGCAGACCGTAAAGGCCCGACAGGATCCGCAGGTGGGTCTGCGCCCGGTCGATGTCGGCAGGCGACAGGGTCCGGGCGGCCAGCCCCTTATAGGTGTCGCCGTCGAAGGCATAGATCGCAGGGCGGGTCGCCGCAGTCTCGGGCGCGTCGGCAAAGGCGCGGAACCGGTCGCGGTTCAGCCGCGCAAGATCGTCCGACAGGGACATAAGGGCGCGCAGGTCGCGCAGCGGCAGGTTGCGCATCGTGCGCGCCAGCCGGGCCGCGTCGGCCTGACCCCCGGGTGCGGTCGGTGCGACGGGCGCCTCGGAAAAGTCGAGCGACTTGGCGGGCGACAGGACGGTCAGCATCGAGGGCACCTCCGGGAACGGGCGCCTTAGACCATGGCGGGGGTCGGACCGCCATGCGTGCAATGGCCGCGACCTGCGGCCCGGTCGGCGTGGCGCCGATGCGTCTCTGCCTAACCGGTCGGTAATGGTTTTGCGGCACATTGCGCGTGGCGGAACCACCGCCGATCCGACGGCCCAGACCGGCCCCGACGATGTCCGTGCCCAACCATCTCCGTAAATGAGGCCTGCCGTGTGCGATCCCGCCCTGCAAATCCACTCCTTCCTGCGCCCCGTCCGGGCGGAAGATCACGCCGCGCCGCTTGAACCGACGGCACCGCCGCCGGTCCGCGTCTGCGCCGGGGGAAGCTGCAAGGGCTGTTCGGCGGACGTCATCGTCGGGGCGCAGGAGCGGCGGGAGTGAAACGCGCCGCTTCCGCCCTCGGCCGATTCCTGCGACGGCCTCAGGTCACGGTCTGCCTCGGGGTGCTGGTGTGCATCAGCGGTGTCTCCGAAATGATGGAGGAAGTGATCGAGGGCTATGAAGGCACGCTTGGCGCGGTTCACGGTGTCATCGCCTTTGGCATCGTGACCCTGCTCAAGGGATTGACCGAGCTCGCCGAAGGGATCGAGCTCGTCACCATCGAGATCGAGGAAGTCGAACGCGATGAGGCCGAGGACAAGGCGTCGGGCGTCACCTGACCGGCAGGGCGCCGGTCCCGCCGTCGGGCGGATCACCGCTCGACGAACATCCCGCTGATTGCAAAGGCCGCCGCAACCGCGTCGACAGGTGCGACGCGATCGGATGTCTCTTGCCCGAGGGCATAGGTCCGGGTGAGCCAGCCGGTGTCCGCCATTGCCTGCGTCAGGTCGGCGATTGCACCGTCGGCGCGTTCGATGGTCAGGGCGATCGCATCCGTTTCGCCCGCCCGAACGGCGTGGCCGAGTTCGTCGCGCAGCACCGCAAGATGGGCGGCAGGTTTGGTGATGGCGTAGATGGCGTTCACCCTGCCGATGGCAACCGACGTGTGCCCGTGCGCCGCTGCGCGGGCCATTTCGGCCTCGATCCCGGGCCAGAACCGCGAGGTATAGAGCGGTTTGGGCTGTCGGTGATACCACGGTTCGGTCCGCGCGATCGACGACGAGACGGCGTTGTGCAGCATCCACAAGAATGTGCGCAATCCGCCGGGGGCAGTGACGGTGGCGAGTTTGGCGTCCAGCGTGATCGCCATGTCGTAGGCACCGCGGGCGCGGCCCAGTAGCAGGAATTCGACCGGATACATCTCCACCTCGCGGTTGCGGATCACGTATCGGTTGAGGTGATAGCGGCAGTAGGGGCAGGGATACATCGTCGCAAAGCTGCGAAAGAAGGTGATGAAACCCTCCACGGCAGAGGCCCGCGCCGAAGGGGGCATTGCCTCGATCAGTTCGGCAGAGCCGTGCAGCAGGCCCCAGACGGCAGGGCCGATATAATAGGGAAAGCTGAGGCGCATGTCCGAGGTCGCGACGTCATGGCGACCCAGGTGAAGATCGACAAAGGCGACGTACTCGCTCAGATATCCGCTGTCTCGGCCGAACTCCGCGCGTTCGCGCCGCTTCTCGACGCCTGAAAGATAGGGTTCCGTCAGCGACCACGCCTGTTGCAGGGAAAGCTTTACGGCAAGTGAACAGGCGGCGAAACCGTCGCGCAGGTCGGTGGCGAACCGCTCGAAGGCACCCTGCGCGGTCAGGCCCCCGTGCCAGTCGTCGAGATCCCGCGCGGTCATATCGCGGGCGCGATACAGGTCGGCGTCCGTCAGGATCGAGGCGCAGAGCAGGAGTTGCGGCATGAACGTGTCGTACCAGAACCGCACCGGCATGATCGCGCCGTCGACGCGCGCGTCCGCCACCGACAGGATGACCCGGTTCCAGCTTTCGAGATAGTCGGCCGTGGGCGGCGCCGCTGGCGTTGCGCGCACCGCCTCGGCGCGCAGTTCGGCGTGGCGCAGTCTACCGATCTCGTGGAGCGCAAGGGCGTCGACGCCGGCGCGGTCGAGGCCGAAGCCTTGCATCCGCAGCGACAGCACCCCCTCGATCACCGCCCGGCACAGGTTTCGGCGGCGGTCGAGGCCGCTGCGTTCCATATCTATGGTGCCCTGAGCGGCAAGCATCGCGGGCGCTTTGTCGACGCCATGCCACCCGGCGATACGGGCATGCAGGCGGGCGACCTCGTCTTGCACGAGGGTATCGAGGCGCCGGAACTCGGCGATGCAGGCGGGGCCGGTGACGATGCCGAGCGACAGGTAGTAGTCTATCGTCGCGGTGATGAACCGGGCGAAATCGTCGATGGTATAGGGCAGGTCGCGGGCGCGCAGGTGGGTCTCTGAATTGGCTGCGTAATTCGCGCGGAAACTGCGGTAGGCAGCGCCCTGCATCAGCCGGAAGAACCCGATCCGAAGGTCGCGCGGGGTGAGGCCGCTGTCCGAAACCGATGTCGGTCGCGGACCGGTCGGCGCCGCGGCAACCGCCGCGCGGTGCGGCGCCGCGCCGATCTGATCCGCAGGCAGATGGCTCGCCCGATAACTCTGCGCGCCGGCGGGCGGTGCCTCGGCGAGATAGAGGGTCAGGTCGTCGAGGCCGATACGCCCGTCTCCGTCTGCGTCGATCTCGTCGACCAGAAGTCTAGCCTCCTCCGGTTCGACGCCGAAGACGAGGATCGCAGCCAGCAGTGCGTCCTTGGCGATGGTGCCCGCATCATCGGCGTCGAACCCTGCAAAGGCGTGTCGCAGACGCAGCGCAGGATCGCCCAAGAGCGCCACCATGCAGTCTGTGAACCGAGCGCTATCGAGCGGCGCAGGGTGATCCGGTCCGCCGAGGGCGAACGAGACCTCTTGTTCGGAGAGGGCCGTGCCGCGATGCCGCAGGATATCGTGCAATACCGTGATCGACGACAGGTCCGGTCGCAGCCTGGCCTTGCTCTGCCATTCGGACCAAAGGGCGTCGATCCGGTCGTAATCGTGCAGCCTCGGCATCGGCGTCCTCCCCTTCTTGCCGTTGTGGTCAGGCGGCCGCATCGGCGCGCAGCATCGCCTCGAAATCGACCTGGCTGGGAAGGGGCACCGGCGTCATGCCCGCGATCCGCTTGATCCGCTCGCACATGCGGGCGGTATCCTTGCGTTCGACGGGGCCATGGCCGCTCACGATAAGCTTGGAATCCAGCGCCTTGATCCGGTCGGCGGCGGCGCCGATGACGGCCTCGGGGATATGCTCGAACCAGATGTGGTTCACCCGGTTCATCCAGAAGAATCCCTCTTCATAGTCCGTCTCGGACAACTCGTCGGTGTATTGCGGCACCTGCGGCGTGACGGTCCCAAAACAGTCGGCGGCGAAATAGACCTCGGTCTTCGGATCCCACAGGCCGGCGGTCGCCGAACTGTCGAACAGCGGCGGCCGCAGGGCGGTGACGGTGCGGTCGCCGATGTCGAGGCGGTCGCCGTCGTTCATCAGGTGCACCCGGTCGAGGGGAATCGCGAACTCTTCCGAGAGTTTGCCAAGACCGAGGAAGTTGGTGATGAGCTTCGCGTTCGGACACAGGTCCAGAACCTGCGCGATGGCGCCGGAATGGTCGCGGTCCTCGTGGCTGAGAAACAGCCAGCGCACATCCTCGGGCTCGACGATCCGGAACGCCTCTTCGAGGTAGATGTCGCGGTGGACCGTGGCGAGGGTGTCGAGCAGCATCGGCTGCTCTCCCCTGATGACCATGGCGTTGACGGCCATCTGGCCGACGCCCGGGACCGGCACGGCCTCGGGGATGACGAAGGTTTCTGGGGCGACTTGGAACGATCGTGTCATTGGCGGAACCTTTGGCAGAGGGGGGACGGCAACGCCGGGCGCCACCGTCCGAACGGGTCAGGCGGCGGCGTCCATCCCCAGTTTGTAGAAATCCTCGAGCGTGTAGCGCACCATCTGGAAGGTCGACATGTCGATGGTCGCGGTGAACGCCTTGGTGCCCGGCGCCTCGACGAATTTATTCATCGAGGATTGCGCATCCTCGGCACTCGCCCAGTGCAGCACGACGATCCAGCCGCCCGTCGCGGATTTGCCGGTGTCGCGGTCGAGAAAGCCGGGTAGTTTGCCGAGGAACTCGCGCTCCATGGTCTTTGTCTCGGCGATGAACGCCGCGTCGGTGACGCCGTCGGCGAGGCGGAAAGTGACGATTTCGATGGTCTTGGCCATGGGGGGCTCTCCTTTGGTCAGGTTGGGTTGTGTTCGGCGTATTTGGCCCGCAGGAACGCAAGCCCCTCGCGCGCCAAGGCCTCTGGCGAGGCGGCAAAGTCGCGCCAGATGCAGACGAGGCCTGCAAGTCGTTCGAGGCCGGGATCGAAGGATTCCAAGGTGATGCAGCTATCGTAGCCGATGTCGCGCAGCGCGCGGAATGTGTCGTCCCAAGGCACCATATCGCGGCCCGGGATGCCGCGATGACTGCCGCAGGCGTGGAAATAGGCCATCTTGCTGCCGGTCGCGCGGATCGCGGTGGCGATGTCGTCCTCTTCGCGGATCATGTGGAACGTATCGAGGTGCACCGCGGCATTGGGCAGGCCGACGTCGTCGACGAAGCGGACCGCGTCGGCGGCGGTGTTGAGGTAGAAGGATTCGAAGCGGTTCAGCGTCTCGACGGCGACGATCAAATCCGAACCGGCCGCGTGTTCGCAGATCGCGCGATAGCCCTCGACGCCCCAGGTCCATTCGTCGGCGGTCCGTCGACGGCCGGTCTGATAGCCCCAGGCGCAATAGTTCGCGCCGCAATAGATTTCCGCGCCCGCCTCGACGCAGAGGTCGACGACCTTTCGGGAGAGATCGACTCCGCGGGCCCGGACGCCCGGGTCCGGGTCGATTGTATTCGCTTCTCGCGGCAGGGCGAAATTGGCGTTGAGCGTCAGACCCAGATCGCGGGCCCGCTGCGCGAGCTTGCGGGCGGGAAAGACGTCGGGGTCGACCGGCGTGACCTCGAACGTGTCGAAGCCCATGCCCGTGACCCTGTCGAGCAGCGCCAGATCGCCCTCGTCGAACGTGCCCGAAAACAGAAGTGAATTGACGCCGAATCGCATCGCGGCCTCCTACGGCTGGAGCAGCACGAGGCCGCTCTTTGCGTCGATGCCGCGCGCCAGATGCGCGGGCGATTCCTCGAGGACGAGTTCGAGTGTCGGGCGGACCGACGCCTCGATCAGATGGCCACCCCGCGTCGAGGCGTCGATGCAGCCGAGAACGACGTGGACGTGCATCTTGTGGGCGCCCTCTGCGTCCACGGCGATGTTGCCGATCATCGACAGGACCTCTACCTGCTCGGAAATGTCGTTCTGCCGGAACTCTCCGGTGGCGGGGTTGAAATATCCCAGTGCTGCATGCGCGAACGCGCCGATGCCGGTCAGGCTCGTCGCACCGAGACCCTGCGCCTGCGCAAAGGCGATGACGGTCGCTACCGCATCCTCGCCCGCCTCGAGGACGAGCACGAATTTGCGACGCCCGCCGATGTCCTCGAGAAGTTTGTGGCGCATCTCAGACCCCCGCCACGTCGCGGATGTAGGTCCGGGCCTTGCGGGCATAGTCGAGCGGATTGGCCTTCGCCGGATCCTGCTCGGCCTCGACCATCAGCCAACCGGCATAGCCGACGTCTGCGAGCACCCGAAAGATCGGCGCAAAGTCGATGATACCGTCGCCGGGGACGGTGAAAACCCCTTCCATCACGGCCTCGATGAACGTGCGGTTCGTCGCGTTGCAGCGCACCATGACGTCGTGGCGGATGTCCTTGAGGTGGACGTGGCGGATCCGGCGCGCATGGGTCCGCGCCATGTCGAGAGGGTCGTCGCCCGCCCAATACAGATGGCCGGTGTCGAGCAGCAGATGCACCACCTTGGCGTCGGTTTCGGCCATGAGCCGGTCGACCTCGGGCCGGGTCATCACGCCGGTGCCCATATGATGATGATAGCACAGGTTCATGTCCGCCTCGGCGGCGATCCGGCCAAGATCGTTCAGTCCTGCGGTCAGCGCGGCCCACTGCCGGTCGTCGAACACCGGCTTGTTTGCGATCGGCGGTACCGGCTGTTGATGAACCGCGTGGCCGAGTTCGGCGACGACGACCGACGTGCCGCCCATCCGCTTGATGAACGCCATGGAGTCGCGAAAACTCTCCATCGTGCGGTCGTGCATGGCGTCGACGGTAAAGAAGGTGCTCGACCACGGTTCGGAGACCCGAAGGCCGCGCTGCGACAGCTCGCGTTCGAGGATATCGGGGTCGCGCGGAAACTTGTGACCGACGCTGCATCCGGCAAAGCCCGCGAGGGCCATTTCGCTGACGCACTGGCCGAACGAGATGTCCGCGCCGAGGTCGGGGTAGTCGTCGTTGGTCCAGCCGGTGGGGGTGATACCCACCGAGACCTTGTCGGGATCGAACATTTGTCGTCCTTCCTTACCTTCAGGCCTGCGTCACGCGCGGCGGATGGGCCCACATGCCATAGCCGAACGGCTTGGCGCCGGGCGGATTGGCACCGATGGCGGGCCAGAGCAGCCCCTCGGTATAGGAGCCGGGAGAGGGGATGTGGTCGCGGTCCTGTGCGCTGCCGCCGAACGCCGCGTGCCAGTCGCGCGGCAGGCAGTACCAGGTTCCGACATACCAGAGCTTGATCAGGGTGCGCGCCAGCGGGCCGTGGCAGGCATGGCTGAGGACACAGTAGCGCAGGTGCCGGTCCGTCGCGTCCGCGTCGTCATCCGCGACCTCGCAGGAGACGAAGGCCCCGATCAGGTCGGCCACGGCGCCGTCGCCCGCCATCTCGACGGCGGTGTCGAGGTAGAGGTCTGCCTGGCCGGTACCGCGCAGGGCGTGGGTCGAGAACCCGGTCAGGGCGACCGACAGATCGAGAAAGCCGGGCATCAGGTCGGGGTGTGTCATGTCGAAGGTCATCGGGTTTCCTTTACCGGATCGCCTATTTCGAACGTCGGCGATGCATTCAGGCCATTCTGCCCGCCGATCGGCTGGCGCATCAGGCCGTAAAACAGTTCCTTGATGTGGAACATGTCGCCCACCGCTGGGATGAATTCCTGCGGTGCGCCCGCAAACGCGCGGGACAGGCGACCAAGGAAAGCGGCGTAGGTCGAATTGAAGTCGAGTGCGGCCTGCCGAAGATCCGATCCGGCCTCGAAGTCCTCGATGCGGGCATTGGTCTTGATCGGATAGACCGCGTCCCAATCCACCGGAACCGTCCCACCGGTAGGGTGGTCGTGCACGTCGCCGGAGCGGTAGTAGCGCCCGAGCAGAAGCTGCTGGAACCGATAGTAGTGCGCAATCTCGCCATCCGCGTCGAAGATCGTGTCGGTGACCCCCTCGCCCTGTTCCGCGATCAGGTCGAGCGCTGCCTTGGCCGACGCCAGATCGGTGACGGCGATCAGGCCACCACCGCCGGAGTAATAATACTCCGGCCCGATCTGTCGGGCGGGATCGCCGCAAAACAGCGCATCGCCAAGATCGGCGTGCAGCCGGTCGAGGCCATCCTCCATCGCCTTGTAGAACTCGCCGATGCTGAAGAAATGCTCCTCAGATCCGTCCCGGGCGTGCGAAGCCCTAAGGGCCCCATGCGCCCGGTTGCGGGTCACGGTTTTGCCGCCTTCGGTGCCGTGGTCGAGGGTCGCCGGCCTCTCGATCCGCAGGAAGGTGTCGATCGCCTCGGGCGAGAACCTTCGGCAGTCGACGGCGAAATCCTCCTCGCCGTCCGGCAGCATCGCCGGATAGCGCGGAACGAACCCCGTTCCGGTCAGGTCCACCGTGCCGCCGACCGCGTTCAGCAGGTTGCCGACCAGCGTCAGGTGCAGCATTTCCTCGACGGCGACGGCGCGGATGATGTCGAAGGCCTCGGTATTGGTGCCCGGCCGGATGGAATAGAGTGCCGTCAGATAGGGCGGGATCGTCGCATGCTCGAGCTGCATCGCGGCGTGGAGATGCCGGTGCAGACCGGCAAGGTCGGTGATCTTGTGCAGGCTCACGCGGGCACCCCCTCGGGTGCGGCGCGGGTCGGCGCGGGACCGGTCGCCATCGCGGCGGCGATGGCGTCGGCGGTCCGAAGGCAAAGCGCCGCAAGCGTCAGGGTCGTGTTCGCGGTACCGATGCTGGGCATCGAACCGGCACCGGCAAGATAGAGGTTACCGTGATCCCACGACCGCTGTTGCGCATCGACGACCGAGGTCTTCGCCTCGGTTCCCATGATGTGCGTTCCGGCCCAGTGATTGCCACCGCGCACGGTGAACCCCTCACCGTCATGGCTGACCCAGCCGGGGGCGGTGGGATCGTAGCGCGAGTGGTCCTCTGCCCCGAGCCGCTGATAGATGCGGCGGGTCAGGCGCCGGGAAAACGCCACGGTTTCAAGGGTGTAGTCCGGGATGGCGAAGGAGACGACGGGGCGTGGGTTGCCCATCTGGTCGAGGTGGCGGGGATCGACGCTTATTCGGTTGCTGTCGTCGGGCAGCACCTCGATCATGCAGTCGAGGAGGAGTTGCCGGCCGACCCGATCGCGCAGTCCGTGGCGCAGGGCGGCGCCGCTCAGGTTTCTGGCGTCGACGAGTTCGGCCAGATCGGTATAGGGCGCGCCGGTTGCCCAGCCCCAGCCGTCGTTGTGGATGCTGAACCGGACGGCGGCGTGGCGGCTGCGGTAGGCGCCGGTCCGGACATCCTCGATGCCCGAGGTGCACAGCGGCCCGCGCCCGGTGCCGACGAGTTGCGGCATCAGACCCCAGGTCAGCAGATAGGCGTGGTCCATCAGGTTGCGGCCCATCAGTCTGCTCGATCCGGGCAAATCCGATGACAGCATCAGACGGGCGTTTTCGACCGCATTCGCGGCGAGCACGAAGGTCGTGGCGCGCACCGTTCCGGTAATGTGACCGGGTGCGTCCCTGTCGGCATAGGTCTTGCACAGGATGCCGGTCACGCGGCCCGTCGCGCCGTCGACCTCGACCCTCGCCGCGACCGTGCGCGGCAAGAGATGAACACAGCCCGTGTCGAGTGCCGCCAGCAAGGTGCGCCGCGCGTCATACTTTGCCTGAACCGGACAGATCGGCACGCAGTTCGTGTTGCCCTGACAGCGTCCGCCCATCTCGGCCTGATGGAGGCTGACCGCACCGGTCGGGGTGAAGCCCCTGCCACCTTCATAGGCGCGATTGGGAATGCCGTTGCGGGCCTGCGGCGTGCTGCGGACGTTCAGCAAAAACGTCTCGTCGCCGACCTTTACCTCGAACCCGTCCAGGTCACGGGCCATCGTCTGATCGAGGAACGACGGCGGCATCCGTTTCATCGGATAGACATATTCCTCGCCGAAATGCAGCCCGCCGTAGTCCTGATCCTCGACGTTGCCCGAGACGCCCAGCTCGCGCTCGGCGCGCACGTAATCCGGTTCGAGGTCGTCATAGGTGACGGGCCAGTCGCGGCCCTGCCCGAAGGCGGTC
Organism: uncultured Alphaproteobacteria bacterium; assembly: GCA_963789535.1. Classification (GTDB taxonomy): domain Bacteria; phylum Pseudomonadota; class Alphaproteobacteria; order Rhodobacterales; family Rhodobacteraceae; genus CAVXHQ01. Next base: position 792,056 of record CAWBKU010000005.1, read on the forward strand.
CACATTCGAAAGTCGTCGGGCAACATCCGCAGCGCCTTCGCCTCCCAGTGGCGGGTGGTGCCGCCAAGGACGCGGGAATAGGTGCTGTCGATCTCGAACGGACCATTCTGCACCAGATAGCCGCGGTCGTTCGGCTGTCCGTCCCGCAGTTTCACAGCGTCGTAGTCGCGCGGCATGGGCGCGTTGCGGCTGTGGGCATAGGGCGCGTTGTTGTCCTTGGAGACCGCCGAGTAGAACCGCTCGACGCTCTTGGAATAGTCCCCGATCGTGACGTCCTCGCCCGGTCCCGCCTCGACGACCAGCACCCGCAGGCCGCGCGTCCCCAGCGTCCTGGCGATCAACGCGCCGCTGACGCCGGAACCGACGATGGCCACATCATAGGTAGTGGCAAAGGCCGCCTCGGGCGGAATCGTGAAGGTGTCGGTCGCGGTCATCTGTGTGGAAGTCCTCTGCCTGTGGGGCGCCGGTCGGTCGGTCTGTGCGATCCACTCGTGGCTTTGTGGAGCAAAGGGTTTACCGCCGGGTTAAGTCGGGCGGAAACAGACGCGTTGTCCCCACCTTTTTCGTCAGGCGACACCGACCAGCGCATGCGCCTTTGCCGGTTTTGCCGGGCGTCTTGCGGGCGTCATCGGTTTGGGGGCGACAACGGCGGGCGCCGCACGCGACAGCTCCTCGATCAGGACCGCAACGAGGCCGGTCCACCCGGTCTGGTGCGCGGCACCGACACCGGCGCCGATATCGCCGTGAAAGTATTCATAGAACAGTACGTTGTCGCGCCAGTGCGGATCGTCCTGCATCGTCGACGTGCCGCCATAGACCGGCCTCTGTCCCCCGGCGTCACGCTCGAAAATCGAGGTCAGCCTGCGTGCAATCTCGTCGGCTACGTCGCCGAGCGTCATCATGTTGCCTGATCCGGTCGGACATTCGACCCGCAGATCGTCGCCGTGATGTGCATGATGCGAGCGCAGCGCGTCGATGAGGATATAGTTCATCGGCATCCACACCGGCCCCCGCCAGTTGGAATTGCCGCCGAACATCCCCGAATGCGATTCCGCCGGTTGATAGCCCGCCTCGAAGGTGCTGCCGTCGATCTCGATCGAGAACGGTTCGTCCAGATGCCGCCGCGACAGCGAACGGATGCCGTACGGCGAGAGGAACTCGGCCTCGTCGAGCAGCGGACCGAGGAGCCGGACGAGCCGCTCGCGGCCGACGAACGACAGGAGCAGACCTGTGTCGGTCTCCCCCTGCACCGCCTTGCCCAGCAGGTCCGACTGTGTGCGCCGGAACCACTCGAGACGCGCGCCGAAGATCGGATCGTCGGCCTCGTTCAGCGTTGCGGGATCGAGGGCGGCCACCGCGATCAGGGGGATCACGCTGACCAGCGAGCGCGCCTTCAGCGGCAGGAAATTGTCGCCCACGCGCAGGACATCGAAGTAGAGACCCTCCTCCTCGTTCCAGAGTGACGCCTGCCCCTCGGACTCGCGGCCAAGATGGTCGAGCGAATTGGCGATGAAGACGAAATGCTGAAAGAACTTCGTCGCCATCTCGGCACAGGTCGGGTCGGACTGCGCGAGTTTCAGGGCCATCTGCATCATTTGCAGGGCAAAGAACCCGACCCAGGTGGTGCCGTCGGATTGATACAGGCGCCCGCCGCCGGGCAGGGTGCCGGACGATCGGTCGAAGACGGAAATGTTGTCGAGGCCGAGGAACCCGCCCTGGAACAGGTTGTTGCCGTCTGCATCCTTGCGGTTCACCCACCACGTGAAATAGAGCAGCCCGTGGTCGAACAGGCGCCGCAGAAAGGCGTGATCTGTGGTGCCGGACGTTGCCAGCTCGTGTTCGGCGATCTTGAGGCCCGCCCAGACCTGCAACGGCGGGTTCACGTCGTCGAAGGCCCATTCGTAGGCGGGCACCTGTCCGTCCGGTTTCATGTACCATTCGCGGCAGAGCAGCAGCACCTGTTCCTTGGCAAAGGTGAGGTCGGTGCGGGCCAGTGCGACGGTGTGGAAACACAAATCCCAACTCGCGAACCAGGGGTATTCCCAGGTATCTGGCATCGAGATGATGTCCTCGGCATAGAAGTGCCTCCAGTGCGCGTTGCGACCCTTGTGGCGGGCCGCGGGCGGGGCGACGTCGTCGCCGTCGAGCCAGTCGGCGACGACGAAGTGGAAGAATTGCTTGGACCAGAGCATGCCTGCATGGGCCTGCCGGGCGATGTCGGCGCGCTCGGGCGTCGTGTCTTTGGGCAGGCGGGCGGCATAGAAGGCGTCGGCCTCGGCGATGCGGGTCGCAAAGACCGTGTCGGCATCCGGGCCGAGATCGGTCGCGGTGCCGTCGTCCGTCAGGCGAAGGACGATGCCGACCGAACCGCCCGGGGCAATGTCGCGACGGTAGAGCGCCGCCGCCCGCGTACCCGTTCGGGCCGGGTTCACCGTCGCGGCACCATGGATCAGATGGTCGTTGATCCCGTCCTTGGGATAGGCCGGACCCGCGCTGCCATAGAGCCGCGCGGTGTTCGTCTCGTTCTCGGCAAAGAGCAGATCGTCCGCGCCGGGGCAGATCAGGCGCATCGTGCCGAGTGCGTCGTGCCGCGCCTCGATTGCGCCCGGAACCGCCGACAGTTCCGGACGGGGCGTGCCCGCCCTCCAGCTCCAGGTGTTGCGGAAATTCAGCGTCGGCAAGAGCCAGATCGGATGCGCGTCCGGGCCGCGGTTGGTGGCGGTGATTCGCACCAGCGTGTCGGAGGCGGTCCGCTTGGCATATTCGATGGTGACGTCGAAATAGCGGTCCTCGTCGAAGATGCCGGTATCCAGAAGTTCGTATTCGAGGGCGTCCGACGACGTCGCCTTGCGGTGCGCGTTCTCGGCGACGAGGTCGGCGTAGGGGAAGGCGCTATGTGGGTATTTATACAGCATCTTCATATAGCTGTGGGTCGGCGTGCTGTCCTGGTAGAAGTAGTATTCCTTCACGTCCTCGCCGTGGTTGCCCTGATCGTTGGTGAGGCCGAACATCCGTTCCTTGAGGATCGGATCCGCGCCGTTCCAGAGCGCGAGACTCAGGCACAGACGCTGGCGGTCGTCCGACAGGCCGGCGATCCCGTCCTCGCCCCAGCGATAGGCGCGGCTGCGGGCGTGGTCGTGGGGCAGGTGGTCCCAGGCGGTGCCGCCTTCGGAGTAATCCTCGCGGACCGTGCCCCACTGACGCTCGCTGAGGTAGGGGCCCCAGCGCATCCAATCGGCGCGGTCCGCGCCGTTCAGGCGCAGGTCTTCGGCGGTCTCGGTCATCGGGGTCTCCGGGTCGGTTTCGGGGCTTTTGGCGGGGCTGCGGTCTGCGCGGCGATCAGGTGCCAGGCGCGCAGGCATTCACCGACGCTCCAGGCCTGGGCGGTGCATCCGCGCGGGCCGTGCGGGGCTGCGGCCTCGAAGATTTCTCCGATCGTGCCGATCCCCTCGATCCGCAACTGGTCGGCCAGCGGCGCAAGGATTTCGGCGGCGCGGACGGGGTCGGCAAAGGCGTGCAGATGCGCCTCGATGAACGGTCCGATCAGCCAGGCCCAGACGGTGCCCTGATGATAGGCGGCGTCGCGGGCGACCTGATCGCCGCCATAGCGCGGCAGATACCCCGGCTCGGACGGGGCGAGCGAGCGAAGGCCGGCGGGGGTGAGCAAAGCCGCCTCGCAGGCGCGCACTATCCGGCAGCAGCGGTCGGCATCGAAGACGCCGGTGCCGGGCAGGGCGGCGAAGATCTGGTTGGGGCGGAGCGCGACCTCGTGCCCGTCCGGGCCGTCGAGCACATCGAAACAATATCCGCGATCCGGGTTCCAGAACCTTTCGAACCCCTCGATCGCCCGCGCCAGCGGCACCTCGTAGGGGGCCGGGTCGCGCCCCAGTTGCCGTGCCGCACGGATCATGAACCGCAGGCCCGAAATCCACAGGGCGTTCACCTCGACCGGCTTGCCGATGCGGGGCGTCACCACCCAGTCGCCGACGCGCGCGTCCATCCATGTAAGCTGAACGCCCACCTCGCCCGCGGTAACGAGGCCATCGGCGAAATCGACGCGGATGCCATAGCGCGTCCCTGCCTGCATGTGCCCGACGATGTCGTCCAGCACACCGAACATCTCGGCCAGCAGCGCGTCGTCGCCGGTCGCGTCGTGGTGGGCCGCGACCGCGGCGATGAACCAGAACGCGGCATCGACGGTGTTGTATTCGGGCGCCGTGCCGCCGTCGGGAAAGCGGTTGGGTATCATGCCGCTGTCCACGGCCTGCGCAAAGCTGCGCAGGATCGAGGCGGCGACGTCCGCGCGGCCGGTGAGGATGGTCAGCCCCGGCAGCGAGATCATCGTGTCGCGGCCCCAGTCGGCGAACCAGGGATAGCCCGCGATGATCGTGTGGCCGGTCGTGCCATCGTGCAGCGGGCGCCGGGCGACGAACTGATCCGCGGCCAGGACGAGCCGCTCGATCCACGGTGGCGGGATGGCCCCGGCGGGGCGAACCGCGTCCCAGGCGGCGAGGAGGGTCTTCTGGCGGGCGGTTTCGATGCCGAGCGGATCGGCGACGACGGCGGCAGGTGCCCCGGCAGAGGCGGCAAAGCGCACGGTCTCGCCCGCCCGCAGGTCGGCCCGAAAGGTACCGGTCTGAAGGTGGTCCTCGTGGTCGGTCAGGCCGCGGGCGCGTTCCTGCGCGAGGTCGAAGTCGCGATACCACGCGGCGCCGCCGGTTGCCGTCGCGCCGGGCATCGACAGGTGCAGGACGTGGTCGTCATCCCCGAAGTGCACAGCGATCCGGTCGCCCTCGGCCAGCACCTCGGGGTGCCAGTCGCTGGCGAAGGAGCGTCCGTGATAGTCGCGGCAATCGGTGATCGGACGGAGCGTCAGGGAGAGCGGCGCCTCGGCGCGCAGACAGGTATAGTGCAGGCGCGTGACGTTGGCGCCGTGGTCCATGAACACCCGCTTTTCCAGCGTGAAGTGCGGCGTCGCATAGCGCCAGACCGGCAACGTCCCCTCGAACCTCACCTCCTCGAGGAAGGCGGCGCCATCGGGGGCCAGGGTGCCGTCGGACCAGCGGATCGTGCCCAGATCGACACTGTGCCCGTCGACCGTCACCGTCTCGAGGAGTGTCACCAGCATCAGCGTGCGCCCGACCGGCGGGTCGAGGGCGGCGACCAGAAGGCCGTGGTATCCGCGCGTCGGCAGGCCCGCGACGGTGCCTGCCGCATAGCCGCCCATGCCGTTCGTCACCAGCCATTCCGCGGCCTCTGCCGTGGCCGGCACCGCGCAGACATCCCGGCCGAGGCGGTCGCCGGGCAAGGCGCCGCGCTTCATTTCCCGATAGGCGAACATGACACTCCCTTGCCGTTCTGACGATCAGGGGCCTGCATGACATACAGGCCCTCCGGGACCGACTGTCCCGGGGTGCGATGACGGGGGGAGGGGGCGCCTGCCGAGCGCCCGTCGTCCCTCTGCCGTCGACGAGACGTTAGGGGCGATTGTCTAATGGTCGGTTAATCGTCGCCTCGCGAAATCCTGTTTCGTCACGGACCTGGCGCCGCCACCGACGCGTTGCGGCGGACCGACCCTCGGCGCGCGGTGCCATCGGCGGTCGTTAGCGCTGTCGCGATACCACTTGCCGGCCAAAGGGGGTGTGGACCGTGGCGGTGCGGCGCTCGGCGTCGGAGCGCCCCGCATCCCTGCATTTCCCCCGTCTGCGCCGAATTTCGCAGAGGTTCCACCCATCGCGGCCCCGGCCGTCGAACGACGTCTTTCGAAAGGACACCGCTATTCGTCACCCGAAACCCCCGAGATGACGGATTCGAGAGTCACCACCTGCTCATTGCGGATGTGCAGGGCCATCTGGGTCGTGGCGCTGTAGAGCGGCACGGCGACCTTGGTCGCCTCGTATTGGCCGCCCGCGAGTGCCACTCCAGAGGGCGTTCGCGAGTGCCAGCAGATCGAAGTCGTCGTCGGACCCCTCGGGTCTCCGTGCACTCTGGGCGGTCTTCGCCTCATCTTTCTTGCTCACGACATCTGCCCAATTCCGGATTCCCCGGCTCGCATCAGTACGGAGGACCGGTTCCGACAGGAATATGGGGGAAAAACGATGACTTTTTGCTTAAGGTCGGCGCTACCGGTGTCCCAGCCGCTGCCCGACGCCGTGGCGGTCCAGAAGGGCGCGCCACCAGTCCTCATTGTCGAGATACCAGTCGACCGTCCGGGCCAGTCCCTCGGCCAGCGTCAGGCTTGGCCGCCAGCCCAACTCGTCGCGGATCCGGGCAGGGTCGATGGCATAGCGCAGGTCGTGGCCGGGACGGTCGGCCACGAATTCGATCAGGTCCGCGTGCGGCGCATTTCCGGGGCGTCGCCTGTCCAGAAGGCCGCAGATCGCGCGCACGATATCGAGGTTCGTGGCCTCGTTCTCGCCGCCGATGGCATAGGTCCGCCCCACCTCGCCGCGCATCAGCACTTTCAGGAGTGCGTCGGCGTGGTCCTCGACATAGAGCCAGTCGCGCACGTTCTCGCCCGCGCCATAGACAGGGATCTTCTGTCCCGCCAGCGCGCGCAGGATCGCCACCGGAATCAGCTTTTCAGGAAAATGGAACGGGCCGTAGTTGTTCGAGCAATTGGTGAGCAGGACCGGCAAGCCATAGGTCTCGTGCCAGGCCCGCACCAGATGGTCCGACGCCGCCTTGGTCGCCGAATAGGGCGAGCGGGGGTCGTAGGGGGTATCTTCGGTGAACTGTCCTTCGGCCCCCAGCGAGCCGAACACCTCGTCGGTCGAGATGTGGTGGAACCGGAACCCTTGGGGACGCCCCCGCGCCTCCCAACAGGTCCGCGCCGCCTCGAGGAGGTGGAACGTGCCCGTCACGTTGGTCTCGACGAAGGCGGCGGGCCCGTCGATCGAGCGGTCGACATGGCTCTCGGCGGCGAGGTGCATGATTGCATCGGGACGGTGCGTGGCAAGAATCCGGTCGAGCGCCGCGCGATCGCGGATATCGGCGTGTTCGAAGGCATAGGCAGGGCTGCCCGCTACGCTCGCCAGATTGTCGAGGCAGGCGGCATAGGTGAGCGCATCCAGGTTCACCACCGTGTGCCCGTCGCGGATGGCCTGCCGCACCACCGCCGAGCCGATGAACCCTGCGCCGCCGGTCACGAGTATCTTCATGGCGCCGCCCTCACGTTCCGGACCAGTCGAACGGCGTCTCGAGGTCTGCCAGAAGTGGCGCTACCGCATCCTTCTGCGACACGACTGCCGCCGCCGCGATGTGCCAGTCGATCCCGAGCGCCGGATCGTCCCAGCGCAGCGCGCCTTCGGACCCAGGCGCGTAATAGTCAGAACAGCGATAGATTACTTCCGTGTCCGGCGCCCGCGTCACGAAGCCATGCGCGAACCCGGCGGGCACGAACATCTGCCGCCCGTTCTCGGCCGTGAGGTCAACGCCGACCCATTTCCCATAGGTCGGACTGCCGCGCCGGATATCGACCGCCACATCCCAGAGCGCGCCGCGCCCGCAGCGCACGAGCTTTGCCTGAGCGGCAGGGGGGGCCTGAAAATGCAGGCCGCGCACCGTGCCCGTGGCGGCCGAGACGGAATGGTTGTCCTGCACGAAATCGACGTCCACCCCGGCCCCGGCGAACCGCCTGCGCGACCATGTCTCGGCAAAGAACCCCCGGTCGTCGCCGAACCGGCGCGGCGTAAGGACGAGGACACCCGCCAGGGCGGTCTCTTCGATCTGCAACATCGACAAGGGGCGGCTCCGGTCCGGGGTCTTACATTTCTCCGCCTGTATCAGCCTCCCCCGACGCTGTCACGGCGCGCCGCACCGGTGCGACCGAAACGCCGCCCTGCCCGGCGCCCGGGCCGCGGCACCATTGACCCCGCGCGTCCCGCCCGACATGAGATCACCATCCGCCGCGCAGGAGACGCGATCATGACGACCCGCAAAGGCCTCATCCTCGCCGGTGGCACCGGTTCGCGCCTGTGGCCGATCACCCAGGGCCTGAGCAAGCAGCTCATGCCGATCTACGACAAGCCCATGATCTATTATCCACTGTCGGTCCTGATGCTGGCGGGCATCCGCCAGATCGGGATCATCACCACGCCCGAGGATCAGGCGCAGTTCCGAACGCTGCTGGGCGACGGTGGCCAATGGGGCCTGACGTTCACCTGGCTGGTGCAGGCCCGCCCCGAGGGGTTGGCGCAGGCCTATCTCGTCGGCGCCGATTTCCTCGATGGCGCGCCCTCGGCGATGGTGCTCGGCGACAACATCTTCTTCGGCCACGGCCTGCCGGAACTGCTCGCATCCGCCGACGCCCAGGCGACCGGTGGCACCGTCTTCGGCTACCGCGTGTCCGATCCCGAACGCTACGGCGTCGTCGCCATGGATGCGGCGGGCCGCGTCACCGGCATCGTCGAAAAGCCCGAATGCGCCGCCCTCGAACTACGCCGTCACCGGCCTCTATTTCCTCGACGGCTCGGCTTCCGACCGGGCGCGGACCGTCACCCCGTCGCCGCGCGGCGAACTCGAAATCACCAGTTTGCTGGAAACCTATCTGTCCGATGGCACCCTGACCGTCGAGCGCATGGGGCGCGGGTACGCCTGGCTCGACACCGGCACCCACGCGAGCCTGCTGGATGCCGGAAATTTCGTGCGCACGTTGCAGGCACGCCAGGGGATGCAGACCGGATGCCCGGAAGAGATCGCCTATCAGCACGGCTGGATCGACGCCGCCGCGCTGGGCGCGCTGGCCGACCGATACGCCAAGACCGACTATGGCCGCTACCTGCGCAGCCTCATCTGAAAAGCGTGCCCTAGAGTGTGACCCACGCCGCATTGCGCCCCGAAGAGCGGACGCAGGCGTCGATGAACGCCATCCCGTCGAGGCCGTCGGCGATGCCCGGCACAAGTGTCCCGGCGGCCTTGCCGTCCCGATGTGCGACGATCGCATCGGCGATTTCGGTGTAAAGGTTGGCGAAGCCCTCGAGATATCCCTCCGGATGCCCGGCCGGGATGCGGCTGGTGGCGATATTGCCCGGCGTCGCATCCGCGCCGTTGCGGGTCAGCATCCGCCGCGCCTCGCCCAGCCGCGTGTGCCAGAGGTAGTTCGGATCGGTCTGCGTCCATTCGAGGCCGCCGGTCTCGCCGTAGACGCGCAGTTTCAGACCGTTCTCATGACCCGGTGCCACCTGACTGGACCAGACCATGCCTTTGGCGCCGCCCGCATAGCGCAGCAGGATATGCGCGTTGTCGTCGAGCTGGCGGCCCGCCACGAAGCTGTGCAGATCGGCGGCAAGGCTCTCGGCGCGCAGGCCGGTGACGAAACCGGCGAGGTTGTAGGCATGCGTGCCGATGTCGCCGATGCAGCCCCCCGCCCCCGAGCGCGCGGGGTCGGTCCGCCAGGACGCCTGTTTCTGGCCGCTGGCCTCGATATCGCGGCTCAGCCAGTCCTGAGGATACTCGGCCTGCACGATGCGCACCTTGCCGATGGTGCCCGCCGCGACCATCTCGCGCGCCTGCCGGATCATCGGATAGCCGGTGTAGTTGTGGGTGAGAAAGAACAGCGCCTGCGACTTTTCGACGGCCTTGGCGAGCTTCCTGGCGTCGGCCATGGTCGAGGTCAGCGGCTTGTCGCAGATCACGTGGATGCCACGGCGCAGGAACGCGATCGAGGCGGGCGCGTGGACATGGTTCGGCGTGACGACGGCGACCGCCTCGATCCCGTCCTTCAACCGTGCCTCACGCTTGGCCATCGCCTCGAAGTCGGGATAGCTCCGGTCGTCGGTCAGCCCCAGTGCGCGGCCCGAGGCGAGCGACTTCTCGGGCGTCGAGGAGAGCGCGCCGGCCACCAGCTCATACCGGTCGTCGAGCCGCGCCGCGATCCGGTGCACCGCCCCGATGAACGCGTCGGTGCCGCCGCCGACCATGCCAAGTCTGATCTTCTTCATGTTTTTTCTTGCCTCAATAACTCCGGGGAGCGCGAGGGGATGAGCCCTCGCTCCACCGCCGGCGCTACGCGCCGCACCTTCCGATCCTAGCCCCGCAGGGCCAGATGCATCAAGAGACGCCTGCCGCGCAGCACCAGCGTCGACGCGATCCCGATGGCCATCGCCCAGATTGCCAGGGTCAGAACCACGCCTGCCGCGCCGACCGCGCCGAAGAGGAGGCAGAGAGCGGCGAGGACCGCCGCCGCGGTCGCCAGTGCCATCCGCTGCGGTTTGGCGAGCGGTCCGCCGAAATCCGGCGCCATGCCCTCGCCCCGCCCGAGTTCGCGCAGATAGGCGGTCCCCACGGCCATCGCGCCGCAGAGCAGCCCGACCATGGGCCAGCCAGCCGCGATCCCGAGGCCCCACAGGATCGCCACGTCGGCGATGCGGTCCGGCGCCTCGTTCCAGAACGCGCCGGTGGGAGAGGACTTGCCCCCCTCGACCGCGACCATCCCGTCGAGCAGGTTGCACAGCAGGCGCATCTGGATCGCCAGGGCGGCGAGGAGCAGGAGCAGGATGTCCAGACCCGGCCCGACGCCCGTCGTGGCCCAGAACATCGTCAGAGCGACGAGAGCGAAGCCGACGGACGCCTGCGATATCTGGTTCGGGGTGATGTCCGAGGCGGCCAGCCGGGTGGCGAGAGCGCGGATCGGGCCGAGCGACCGGGCGGCGATGGGGCGGCGGTTCCCGGGCGTCATGGTTTCGGGATCATGGGCGTGGCCTTTGCAATGCGGTGCGGTGCAGCGTCAGCGTGTAGAGGGTCGAATAGATGAGACCGATCGTCCAGGGCAGCGAAATCGTGGCGAGGAGTTCCGGGGTCCGGGCGAGGGTGTGCAGCACCACGATGACGATGAGCGAGAAGGTGACGGAGGCGAGGATCGGCGGGGGCAGGGTTTGGGTGCGCGCGTGCACCCGCTCCATGATCGCCTTTTGCCCCACCGCGATGACCGCCGACAGCGCCCCTTGCACGATCCCCGCGATCAGCGGCGCAGGCATCGGGTGGCCGCTGTTGGCATAGACCGCCCAGCCGCCGAGCAGGGTCGCGGCGAAGGCGGCGTGCATTGCGCTCGAGCGGGCGAGGGTGTGCATGAGGGTCATCGCATCGATCCGGGTTCGGCGAGCGTGGCCCTCGTAGGAGCCTCCGGCGGGAGTTTTTGGAGCAAGAAAAAACACTTGCCGTTCATCAGATCGACCAGCCGAAGCGGGTCAGATGGAAGAAGATCGGGGCGGCGAAGACGACCGAATCGAGCCGGTCGATGAAGCCGCCGTGGCCCGCGATCAGGTGGCCCCAGTCCTTGATCCCCCGGTCCCGCTTGATCGCCGACATCACGAGGCCGCCGAAGAAGCCCATCAGGCAGATGGCAAGCGCCATGAAGAACGCCTCGACGGGCGAGAACGGCGTGATCCAGAACAGGAACGTCCCGATCAGCGTGGCCGACAGGATGCCGCCGACGAACCCCTCCCATGTCTTGGAGGGCGACAGGCGGGGCGCGATCTTGTGGCGCCCGGCGATCTTGCCCCAGACGTATTGCAGCACGTCCGAGAATTGCACCACGATCACCAGCCAGGCGATGAGCAGGACGCCGCGGCCCTCGTAGCCGGGGATCTGGAGGGTCAGAAGCGCCGGCACGTAGCTGGCGCAGAAGACGCAGATCATCAGGGCGAACTGCGTCTCGGAGATGCGGATCAGAAAGTCGTCGCTGTCGCCCTTCAGCGCGGTGAAGATCGGCAACAGCAGGAAGACGTAGACGGGGATGTAGATCGAGTAGAGGCCATACCAGTCGATCCAGATCAGGTAATACTGGAATGGCAGGATGACGAAGAACGCGATGAGGAGCGACCAGTGGTCGGCGCGGTTCTTGGTCGTCAGCGTCAGGAACTCGCGCAGGGCCGCGAACGACAGGAAGGCGAAGAGCAGGATCACGCCCGCGCGCCCGGCGAGGAACGCCAGCCCGAGGAACAGGACCATCGTCCACCACGCGAGGATGCGGGCGATCAGGTTCTCGATCGCGGGGTTCGAGCGGTCCGGGGCGACGCGCGCGCGCAACCCGTAGGCGATGGCGGTCGCGACGGCGAGAAACGCGAAGGTGCCCGCCAGCAGCAGGACGAGATCCGAGGTGCTGCCGCTCATGTCGTGGCCTCCCCGGGCACGGGTTTCGGTGTCTCCTTGCGCGGCGCGGTCGCCAGCAGGGCGGCGCGGGCGCGGGAGAGGAAGGCGTCCTTGTCCTCGTCCGGCGCCACATGCAGGGCCGGGCCGAAGGTGACGGTGCAGATCAGCGGCACGGGGATCACCTGCCCCTTGGGCATGATACGGTTGAGGTTCTCGATCCAGGCGGGGACCAGCTCGACGCTGGGCCGGCGGGCGCCGACGTTGTAGAGGCCCGCCTTGAACGGCAGCAGGCGCGCCTCGGTCATGTTGCGCTGCCCCTCGGGAAACAGGATCAGCGAGGCGCCGCCGTCGAGCGCATCGGTCATCTGGGCGATTGGATCGTCGCCCGCAGCGCGCAACTCGGGGCGACGTTCGATGAGGACGGCGTCGAGCACGTCGCGACCGATGAAACTGCGCAATTTGGAGGTGAGCCAGTAGTCGGCGGCGGCGACGGGGCGTGTCTTGCGGCGGATCGCGGGTGGCAGGACGGCCCAGATCATCGGCATGTCGGCGTTCGAGGTATGATTGGCGAAATAGATGCGCTGCACGTCGCGCGGCTCGCTCCCCGCCCAGTCGGCGCGCACGGCGGTCACGAGGCGCGCGGCCAGCGTGATGCCGTGACCGAAGACGCTTGCCGCGAAACGCCGGAGCGGCCCGGGCGGCGTCGGTTGCTGCGGTTCGAGCGGCGGCAGGGTCGCGGCCTTGGAGGCGGGGAGGTCGGTCATGAATAGGCTGCTTCCGTCGGACAGGGTTTGGTCAGCATGGGCGCGCTTCTGGTCATCGGTCGGGCGCCGGGGTGGCGAGATTTTGCAGGACGAGGGCGATCATCCGGTCGATCTCGGTCGCGGGGATGCCGGCGCTGGCGCGGTCGAGGGCGAGCAGGACGATGCCGTGGACCGCGGAAAAGAGCGCGCGCGTCAGGAGAGCGCGGTCGGTGGCGTCGAGGCCGGGGCGCAGTTCGGTCACGGGGGCGGCGATGAGGGCGAAGAGGCGCTCCATCTCGGCCAGATACCAGTCGGGAGCTGCCGCGTCCGGCGCACGTTCGAGGTCGAAGAGCGCGCGCCAGGCGTTGTGGTTGGCCGCAGCAAAGGCATGATAGGCCTGTGCCATGGCGATCAGCCGGGCGACCGGCGGCAGGCCGGGGGGCGTGTGGGCGGTCACATGCGCGCCGAGGCGGGCAAAGGTGCGGGCGTTCACGGCAAGGACCAGTTCGTTCAGGTCGCCGACCGCGTTGTAGATGGCGCCGAGGGCGCAGCCCGCGTCCCGCGCCAGATCGCGCGCGCGAAGTGCTGCGAGGCCGTCGGCGGCGATGCGCGCCTCGGCCGCGTCGGTCAGCGTCTCGCGCAGGGCGGTGCGGCGGGTCTGGGCGGCGGTGGGCATGGCGGGCCTTCGGGGTCGTGAACTTTGTTCATGACTAGGGGCCGACGGGCGCGAACGCAACAGATTTGTTACGTGTCGCGGGCCGGCGCGCCGCCTTCGAAGACGTTCGTCTCGTGATAGCTGACCGGCGCCTGCGCCATTTCGAGATGCAGGCCGTCGCCCTCGTAGGGGCGCGCGCGCGCGAGGGCCTCGTCGACCTCGATCCCGAGGCCGGGGGCGTCAGGCGGCGTGATGTAGCCGCGCGTGACGTCGAGAGCGCCGTGGACGAGGGCGTGGTGGAACGGCGTCTCGATGGTCTCGGCCATCAGGAAGTTGGGCGTGGCGGCGGCGAGCTGGACATTCGCGGCCAGTTCGACCGGCCCGGCATAGAGGTGGGGCGCGAGCTGGGCATTGTAGGTCTCGGCGAGGATGGCGATCTTCTTGCCCTCCCAGAGCCCGCCCGCGCGCCCGAGGGCCGGTTGCAGGATGCGGGCGCCGTGGCGCAGGGCGGCGGCGAATTCCTGTTTCGTGGTCAGACGCTCGCCCACGGCGACGGGGATCGACGTGGCGTTCGCCACTTCACGCAATTGCTCGGGCGTGTCGGGCGGGATCGGTTCCTCGAACCACAGGGGGTCGTAGGGCGCGATGGCCTGTGCGAGGCGGATCGCGCCGCCGGTCGAGAACTGGCCGTGGGTGCCGAAGAGGAGGTCCGCCCGGTCGCCGACGGCGGCGCGGATGGCGGCGCAGAACGCGGCGGAGCGGGAGATGTCCGACAGCGCGGGCATATGGCCGGGTCGGATCGTGTAGGGTCCGGCGGGGTCGAACTTGACCGCTGTCCAGCCGTCGTCGGCGAGGGCGCTCGCGGCCTCGGCGGCCCTGTCCGGGTCGATCCAGAACGCGGGCAGCGGGTGGTGCGGCAGCGGGTAGAGGTAGGTATAGGCGCGGATGCGGTCGTTCACACGGCCCCCCAGCAGCATGTGGACCGGCACGCCGCGCGCTTTGCCGAGGATGTCCCAGCACGCGATCTCGAGGCCCGAAAATGCGCCCATGACGGTCAGGTCGGGGCGCTGGGTAAAGCCCGCCGAATAGGCGCGGCGGAACATGAGTTCGACGTTGGCCGGATCCTCGCCGTGCATGTGGCGGGCGAACACGTCCTCGATCACCGCGCGCATGGCGGCGGGCCCGACACTGGCGGCATAGCACTCGCCCCAGCCGGTGATCCCGGTGTCGGTCGTGACCTTGACGAGGATCCAGTAGCGCCCGCCCCAGCCCGGCGCAGGCGGGGCGGTGACGATGATGTCGAGATGATCCAGCTTCATGGTGCGCTCCCTCGGTAGCGGCAGAGTGACCGGGGCGTGGGACGAAGAAAAGGGGGAAGGCCGGGCGCCGGCCTAGGGCCAGGCGGAAAGGTCGGTCAGACCGAAATCCTCGGTGTGGACCGTGATGCCATCGGGTGCGAGGTCGATCAGACCGTAGGCGGCGGGTTCGGGCGCCTCGATGCTGGTGTCGGTGGTGTCGAAGAGCATCGGCATCTGGCCCACGAGACTCTTGAACACCGAAAACGGCACGCCCCGGTGGCTGCCGTGGATCGCGCGGTGGACGTGGCCCGCGACGATATGGGCGACGGTGCCGTGCCGGGCGATCAGGTCGTGCAGCGCCGCACCGTCGTTCAGCCGGATCGCATCCATCCCCGCAAAGCCGCTGCGGTGGGGCGGGTGGTGCAGGAAGAGGACGCAGCGACGGGATGTCGCGAGCTGCGATGACAGCCAGTCGAGACGGTCCGGGCCGAGGTGGCCGATATGGCGGACCGGGTAATCGTAGGGCGGCGCGTTGAGCGTATCGAGGAAGATCAGCCGGTCGCCGCCGTCATCCGGACCAAGGTCGAGGACTTGCTGGACGAAGCCGTTCGCGTCGACGGGCACCTCGGGGAACGCACCCTGAAACGCCGCGCGGTCGTCGTGGTTGCCGATCAGCAGATGCACGGGCAGGGGCGCCTCGGCGAGGATGTCGCGCAGCAGGGCGTAGGAGGCAGGGTCGCCGCGATGCGTAAGGTCGCCGGTAAGGACGATCCGGTCGGCATGGGCATGGCGGCCGATGTGGGCCAGCGCCGCCCGCAGGCGGGCGCAGGGGTCGATATAGAGCGGCGCGCGCGGCGCGGGCTCGATGTGCAGATCGGTGAGGACGGCGATCCGGGTCATCCGGTGGAGCCTCCGGCGGGAGTTGTTATGGCAACGTGAAGGGGGCGGGTTTCAGAACACGATGACGTTGCGCCGTGCGGCGCCGGATTTGGTGTCGGCGATCGCCTCGTTGATTTCAGAGAGCTGCCAGCGGCGCGAGATCAGTTCGTCGAGCTTCAGGCGGCCCTGTTCGTAGAGGTCGACGAGCCAGGGGATGTCGCGCCGGATCACGCTGTCTCCCATCGCCGAGCCGACGATCCCCTGTGCATCGTAGGCGAGGTTCACCGGCTCGTAGGCCGAGGTCGCCCCGACGGGCGGCATGCCGACGAGGATCGCACGGCCACCGTGGCCGAGGTAGCGCACGGCGGTGTCGAAGACGGCGATGGCGCCGACGGTGACGAACACGGCGTCCGCCCCCTTGCCGAGGATCGCGCGGACCTCGTCCCAGGGCGCGGCGGCGCTGGCGAGGACGCCATGGGTCGCGCCGAATTCGCGCGCGATCTCCAGCTTTTCGGGCAACAGGTCGACCGCCACGATCCGCCGGGCCCCGGCGATGCGGGCGCCCTGGATGGCGTTGAGGCCGACGCCGCCCGCGCCGATCACGACGGCGTCCTGACCGGGGCGCAACCGGGCCGTGTTCACCACCGCGCCGACGCCGGTGATGACGCCGCAGGCCAGCAACGAGGCGACGTCGAGCGGGATCGTATCGGGGATCACGGCGATCTGGCTGGCGTCGACCACGACCTTTTCGGCAAAGGCGCCGCAGGCCATCGCCTGATGCAGCGTGCCGCCGTCCGCCGTCTTCAGCGGGCCGTGGTTGCCGTCATAGGGCGTCTCGCATCCCGTGGGCGTGCCGCAGGCACATTGCGGACAGGTGCCGCAGGCGCGGATCAGGGTGACGATGACGCGGTCGCCGGTTTTCGTGACGGTAACGCCCGCGCCCGTCGCGGTGACGGTGCCCGCCGCCTCGTGGCCGTAGACCGCCGGCAGCGCGCCGCCCCAGTGGCCAGAGGCATAAGCGATGTCCGAGTGGCAGACGGCGACGGCACCGAGCGTCACCTCGACCTCGCCCGGGCCGGGCGCGCGCAGGTCGACGGTCTCGACCCGCAGGGGTTCGCCGAAGGCGTGACAGACGGCGGCGGTGATCTGGGGCATGGGCGCGACCTTGCGGTTGGTTTCGCGCGAAACTGGCGTTCGGCGATGGCGCGCGCAAGAGGAGAAATGGAGCGAACGTGCAAAGGACGAAAGCCTCTCGGGTTGCAAAATCTCCGACCCTGCACCGGGGCAGGGATATTTTCGGGCAGAAGATTTCTGGACTTCAGGCGGGTTTCAGGCGGGGCATTCTCAGGAACACGGCAAGGCAGGCGACCATGATCGTGGCCGATAGAAGGAAAGGTGCGCCGGGCAATTGCCAACCCGTGGCGGGCGTGGCGAGCCAGAAGATCTGGGTCATCACCAGCGGCGAGAAGATCGCGGCGACCGAGCGCGCCGAAGAGACGACGCCCTGCAACTCGCCCTGCTGGTCGTCACGGGCGATGCGGCTCATCCGGCCCTGGAGCGCGGGCGTCACGACGGCGCCCAGCGCCGTGATCGGGGTAAAGGCGAGGGCGAGCCAGCCGTTCCACACCACCGACAGGAACAGGAACGCGCACAGGTTGAACGCGATGCCGTAGATGATCGTCCCCCGTTCGCCCAGACGCCGCAGCGCCACGCGGATCAGGCCGCCCTGCACGATGGCGATGGCGATGCCGAACGCGGCGAGCGAGGTGCCGATCATCGCGGGTGACCAGCCAAAGCGGGCCTTGCCGAAGTAGGCCCAGACCGCCGGATAGACGATGAAGGCGAATTCGTAGAGGAAGAAGAGGAATAGCAGGCGCGAGACCTCGGGCAGTTCCGCCATCTTGCGGAATGCGCCCAGCGGGTTGGCGCGGCGGATGTCGAAGGGACGGCGGATGCGGTCGGTGACGGTTTCGGGCAAGACGAAAAAGCCGAAGACGACGTTCCCGCCTGCAAGCAATGCCGCGGCATAGAACGGCGCCCGGGTGCCGTATTCGCCGAGGATGCCGCCAATCACCGGGCCGAGGACGAAGCCGACGCCGAAGGCCGCCCCGACGAGGCCGAAGTTTGCGGATTTCTTCTCGGGCGGGCTGATGTCGGCGATAAAGGCCATGGCGGCCGATTGCGTGGCCGCGGTGATGCCGCCGACGACGCGGGTGAGGAACAGGAGCCAGATCGTGCCTGCGACGGCCATCACGAGATAGTCGAATGCCATCACGGCGAGCGACACGAGGAGCACCGGGCGCCGTCCGAAGCGGTCCGAGAGGGCGCCGACGAGGGGGCCGAACAGGAACTGCATGCAGGCAAAGGTGGTGGCGAGGATGCCGCCCCAGAGCGCCGCATTGCCCAGGGTGCCGCCGTGGATCTCGGCGATGAGGTCGGGCATCACCGGCAGGATCAGGCCGATGCCCATGGCGTCGATTACCAGCGTCGCGAGGATGAACGCGAAGGCATTGCGCCCGGGTGCCGGTGCGGGGGCCGGGGCGGGCGCAGAGAGGGCGGCCGGGGTGTCCATGGGCCTGTCTAGGGTGCGGCGCCGGTTCTGGAAAGGACCGATCCGCCGCGCAGCGCGGGCACCCCGGCGTCAGGCGTAGTCCGCAAGGGCGGCGCGGAAGATCGCCGGGTCGACGTTGCCGCCCGAGATGGTGGCGATCACCGCGCGCCCCTCGGGCAGGCCGCCGCCGTGCCAGAGGGCGGCGGCGAGGGCCACGGCGCCGCCGGGTTCCGCCACCAGCCGCAGGTGGGTAAAGGCGGCGGCCATGGCGCGGCGCGCGTCCTCGTCCGGCACCGCGATGCCGGGGCCGCACAGGCGATGCAGGATCGGAAAGGTGATCCGCCCCGGCTCGGGCGTCACGATGGCATCGCAGATCGAGCCGGACATCGCCGCGTTGCGCCGGATCTCGCCTGCCGCGAGCGAGCGTTTCACGTCGTCGAACCCCTCGGGCTCGACCGGGCGGACCCGCATCCCCGGCGAATGTGCCGCGAGTGCCAGCGCGATGCCGGAGGTCAGGCCGCCGCCGCCGCAACAGACCAGCACCTCGGCCTCGGTCACGCCCATCGCCGCTGCCTGCGCCGCGATCTCGAGGCCGCAGGTGCCCTGACCCGCGATCACCATCGGTTCGTCGTAGGGCCGAATCAGGGTCAGGCCACGCTCGGTCGCCAGCGCCGTGCCGAGCGCCTCGCGGTCCTCGCGGGCGCGGTCGTAGAGGATCACCTCGGCGCCGAGCGCCCGGGTGCCCGCAATCTTGGCGGCGGGGGCGTCGGCGGGCATGATTATGACGGCGGGCGCGCCGTGTTCGCGGGCGGCGTGGGCGACGCCCTGCGCGTGGTTGCCCGAAGAGAAGGCGATGACGCCGCGGGCGCGGACGTCCGGCGGCAGGGCCGAGAGTGCCGACCAGCCGCCGCGCGCCTTGAAAGAGCCGGTGATCTGGAGGCACTCGGCCTTGACCAGCACGCGGCGGCCCGCGATGGCGTCGAGGTCGGCAGAGTGCAGGAGCGGTGTGACGCGGATGTGGCCGTGCAGGCGGGCGGCGGCGGCGCGGATATCGTCGATGTGCATGGGTTCGGGCCTTGTCGGTCGGAAGGATGGGCAGAATTGCCGATCCTACGGGAGGCGGGACGCCCAGTCGCGCAGGGCGGCAAGGGCCCGCGGCTCGTCGAGGAACGGCACATGGCCGCGCCCCGGCACCTCGGCCAGGATCATGTCCGGACGGCGGCGCGCCATTTCGGCGGCGGTTTCGGGCGTCAGCAGGTCGGAGTTGGCGCCCCGGATCAGCGCAAGCGGCAGGCCCGCCAGCGCCTCGAACAGCGGCCAGAGGTCGGGTGCCGGGCCATCGGCACCGGCGATCACCCCGTCGCGCAGGCGGGGATCGTAGCGGAGTTTCAGCCCGTCGGCGGTCTCTTCGTAATGCGCGCGTACCTCGGCCAGCCAGCGGTCGTGGGGGACGCCCTCGAACTGCCGCCAGGTTTCGGCGCGCAGGCGGGCGGCCTCCTCGTAGGTCTTTTGCGCCGGGGCAATCCCGATGTAATTGCGGATGATGGCAAGGCCCGCCCCGGCGATCTCGGGTCCGATGTCGTTCAGGGCCACGCCGGTCAGGTGCGCCTTCGCCGTCGCGGCCAGCACCATGGCGATCAGGCCGCCGCGCGAGGTGCCGAGGACCGCCGTGCGCGCCAGACCCAGATGATCGAGCAGGGCCAGCGCATCCGTCGCTTCTTGCGG
Organism: uncultured Alphaproteobacteria bacterium; assembly: GCA_963789535.1. Taxonomy (GTDB): domain Bacteria; phylum Pseudomonadota; class Alphaproteobacteria; order Rhodobacterales; family Rhodobacteraceae; genus CAVXHQ01. The sequence goes on from CAWBKU010000005.1 coordinate 811,997, forward strand.
GACCGTATAGCTCTCGGGCGGGGCGTGGTCCGACAGGCCCCGCCCGCGATAGTCCATGCGGATCACCCGCAGGCCGAGGGCGCGCAGATGCGGCAGCACATGGTCGAAGTCGGCCACGTTGCGGGTCAGGCCGGCGAGGCAGAGGAGCGGCGTGGCGTCGGGCGGGCCGTCGTCGGTGAAATGTAGGCGCAGGCCGTCGGGGGTGGTGAAATACGGCATCAGAGGAGGTCCGTTATCGTCGTGAGGTCAGGGCGGATGTGGTGCGGCGTGGCATAGAGGCGGTCCACCGGCTCGCCCGCGCGGTTCACCCAGAGCGTCGTAAAGCCATAGCCGGCGGCGCCCGCCGCGTCCCAGCCGTTCGACGAGACGAAGAGCACCTCGTCCGCCGCGCAGCCGAAATGCGCGCCGACGAGGTCGTAGACCCGCGCGTCGGGCTTGAACACGCCGACGCTCTCGACCGACAGCAATGCGTCGAGGTGGTCGCCGATTCCCGCCGAGGCCGTCGCCTCGGCAAGCATCTCGGGTGTGCCGTTCGACAGGATCGCCGTCGCGAGGCCCCGCGCCTTCAGGCCCGCGAGGACGTCCGGCACCTCGGGGTAGGCGTCGAGTTCGCGGTAGAGCGCCAGCAGGCGCCCGCGGGTGTCGTCGTCGGCGATCCCCGCCGCCTCGAGCGCCCAGTCGAGGCCGTCCTGCGTGATCCGCCAGAAATCGCGGTGCCGCCCCGCCACCGTGCGCAGCCAAGTGTATTGCAACTGCTTGGCCCGCCAGTCGGCGGCGATCTGCGGCCATTTGTCCCGCAAGACCGCGCGACCCGGTTCCGCAGCGGCGCGGCGCGCCGCAGCGGCCACGTCGAACAGCGTGCCATAAGCGTCGAAGATGCAGGTGGTGATCGGCATGGTGCCCCCTTGCGTGCGGGCACTGTGGCGGGGACCGGGGCCGGGGAAAAGGCCGGTTTGCGCAACGCCCCCCGGTCCGTTAGGGTCGCGCCGCGAAAACTCCAGACCAGAGAGGAGACGATCATGGCGACCATCAAGACAGGCGACCGGGTGCGGCTGCACTACAAGGGCACGCTGACCGACGGGACGGTGTTCGACGATTCCACCGGGCGCGAGCCCCTGTCGTTCGTGCAGGGCGCGGGCTCGATCATCCCGGGGCTGGACAAGGCGCTGCCCGGGATGGCCGTGGGCGAGAAGAAGCGGGTCGAGGTAGACTGCGCCGAAGGCTATGGCCCGCGGCAGGACGCCGGCGTGACGGCGGTCGAGAAATCGCTGTTCCCCGACGACATGACCCTCGAGGAGGGGATGCGGTTGCAGATGCAGACCCAGACCGGGCAGGCGGTGCCGGTGACGGTGGTCGAGGTGGGCGAGAGCGAAGTGACGCTCGACGCCAATCACGCGCTGGCGGGCCAGGATCTGGTGTTCGACATCGAGGTCGTCGGCATCGAGGCCGCCTGAGGCGCGATGGAAACCGCCGCGTCCGGCCCCGGAACGATCCCGCCGCTGGCGCTGTCGGTGCGGCAGCCCTGGGCCTGGGCCATCGTGCACGGCGGCAAGGACATCGAGAACCGCTCGGCCGGATCGATCCGGGCGGGCGGGATGGCGCCGGGGACGATCGCGGTGCACGCGGCGACGGGCATGCGGCGGGTCGAATACGACTGGGCTTTCTGGCGGATGGCGCAGGACGGCGTGGCGGTGCCGCGGCCCGATGCGCTGGTCCGGGGGGCGATCATCGGTGTCGTGGACGTGATCGACATCGTTTCCGAAAGCGACAGCGCCTGGTTCGGTGGGCCGATGGGCCTCCGGCTTGCGCGGCCCCGCGCCGTGACGCCGGTGCCTTGCGTCGGGCAGTTGGGCTATTTCCGCTGGATCCGCAGGGGACAGTCCGCTCCGCCCGCGCCCTGGATGCGGCGCTGGGGCGTGGCGGACGGAGATGCGGCGACCGGCGACCTCTTTGACGACGTGGCGCCGTCGTTCAGGACGCCGCCGACGAAACCCTTCGGATCGCGCAAGACCTGAGGACCGCACCAAGGGCCTGGGTCGACGCCTCCGGCGGGGGAGTATTTCGGGACCAAAGCAACCCGGACCGGTGGCCGCGGCGTCAGTTTACGGCGTCGGGGTTCATCCAGAACGGCTCGAACACGTTGCCGTCGGGGTCGGAAAAGCTCTGGCCATACATGAACCCCTCGATGTCCTGCACCTTGCCGTTGTCGGTGCCGCCATTGGCGACGGCGGCGGCGAGCATTTCGTCGACGGCCTCGCGGCTGTCGCAGTTCAGCGCGATCAGCGCCGACGTCGTCCGGCTGGGGTCGCCGGCAGGGCGGGGCGTGAAACCCTCGAACTTCGCGCGCTCGAGGACCATGAGGTAGATGGTGTCCGAGATCACGACGCAGGCGGACTGGTCGTCCGAGAACCGGTCGTTGATGGTGAACCCCAGCGCCTCGTGGAACGCGCGGGTCCGTTTGACGTCGGTGATCGGCAGGTTGACGAAGATCATTTGCGGCATGGCGCGCCCTCCCTCTACGGGCCGAGATTACGATCGGGCACGCGATCGTGACAAGGCCAGAGCGGGGCGACCGGCGCAAACTGGCGGAATAGGGTGACGTGTTAACCTTTGCCGCCTAGGGTGTGCCCTGACCGGTCACAAAGGCCCTCCATGGCGCAGTTCGTCAGCCTCGTCGCGCCCCGCTCGTGGTGGGATTTCGCGTTCAAGTTCGCGATCGTCATGGTTCTGGGCAACCTTCTGGCGATGGCGGTGGTCTATGCCGTCCACGGCTATCTCACCTCCGGGCTGCGCGGCCAGATCGTCGAGACGACAATCATCGCCGCACCCTTCGTCTTCATCTTCCTCAAGATCATCGCCTATCTCTATGAGTTGCAATCGCAGCTTCAGATGCTCGCCCATACCGATGTGCTGACCGGCCTGCCCAATCGCCGCGCCTTTCTCGAGCGTCTCGAACGGCAACTGGCCGCGCAGGGCGACGGACATCTGATGCTTGCGGACGCCGATCACTTCAAGGCGATCAACGACAGGTTCGGGCATGACCGCGGCGATGCCTGCCTGCGGGCCATCGCGGCGCATCTGAACGGGGTGATCGGCGCGGGCGAGTACGTGGCGCGCATCGGCGGTGAGGAATTCGCGGTATTTACGCCGGAGTCTTCTCCACGGGCCGCCGCCGCCCTCGGCGCGCGAATTGTGGCGCCCATCGTGATCGAGGGCGTCGCTGGCGACGGGCGGAACCAAAGCGTCACCCTGTCGGCAGGCGGCGTCCGCCTCGACGGCGCCACGAGCCCGTCGCAGGTCATGGCGGCGGCGGACAGGGCCCTTTACCGCGCCAAGTCGGAGGGCCGGGCACGATTCGTCCTTGCCGATGGTATCGCGGGGGCGCCCGACGACCGCTCTGATGCCGCCGCACTGGACGGGCACGCGGCCTGAAACAGGTGGTCGCGCCTCAGAGGTTGTCCGGCTGCGGCATCCCCAGCACGTGATAGCCGCCGTCGACGCGCACGATCTCGCCCGTGGTGCACGCGCCCGCTTCCGAGGTGAGCCAGACGGCGGTTCCCCCCACAGCCTCGAGCGTGGCGTTCGCGCGCAGCGGCGCGTTTTCGTCCGTGTGGCGGAACGTCTTGCGCGCACCGCCGATCGCGGCCCCGGCGAGGGTCTTCATCGGGCCGGGCGAGATGGCGTTGACGCGGATGCCCTCGGGTCCGAGGTCGTTGGCGAGGTAGCGCACGGTGGATTCGAGCGCCGCCTTCGCCACGCCCATGACGTTGTAGAACGGGGTGACGCGGTTGCTGCCCTGATAGGTCAGCGTCAGGAGCGAGCCGCCGGGCGTCGCATTGGCGAGCATCAGGGGCTGCGCGCGGCGGGCCACGTCGATCAGCGAATAGCAGGAAATGGTCAGCGAGTTGCGGAAGTTGTCACGGCTGGTGTCGATGAACCGGCCCGTCAGCTCGTCCTTGTTCGAGAACGCGATGGCGTGGACGACGAAATCGAGGCCGCCCCACCGCTCGCCCAGCATCCCGAACGCGGCATCGAGCGAGGCGTCGTCGGTCACGTCCACATCGACGGTGATGTCGCTGCCGAGGCTCTCGGCCAAGGGCATGAGGCGCTTGCCGAAGGCCTCGCCCTGATAGGAGAACGCGAGTTCGGCGCCGGCCGCGTGACAGGCCCGCGCGATGCCCCAGGCGATCGAATGGCTGTTGGCGACGCCCATGATCAGGCCGCGCTTGCCGTGCAGGTCGATCATCGCGTCATTCCTCGAAATTCGACAGGAGCATCGAGCCGTTGGTGCCGCCAAAGCCGAAGCTGTTGGTCATCACCGTATCGAGCCCGGCATTCTCGACCAGTTGGGTGGCGATCTCGGCAGGTTTCAGGGCCGGGTCCAGCGTTTCGACGTTGATCGAGGGCGCAATGAAATCGTCGCGCAGCATCAGCAGGCAATAGATCGCCTCCTGCGCGCCCGTCGCCCCCTGTGAGTGGCCGGTCATGGATTTCGTGGAGCTGATCGGCGGCGTGGTGCCATCGCCAAAGACCCGCCGCACCGCCTCGACCTCGCCCACGTCGCCGACCGGCGTCGAGGTGCCGTGGGCGTTGATATAGCTGACCTTTCGCCCCTCGGGCAGGGTGCGCAGCGCACCGCGCATCGCCCGTTCGCCGCCCTCGCCCGAGGGGGCCACCATATCGGCACCGTCCGAGGTGGCCGCGAACCCGGTGATCTCGGCATGGATGCGGGCGCCCCGCGCCTGTGCCCGCTCGAGGCTCTCGAGGACCAGCATGGCGCCGCCGCCCGCAATCACGAACCCGTCGCGGTCCCGGTCGAACGCGCGCGACGCCTTCGTCGGGGTATCGTTGAACTTCGACGACATCGCGCCCATTGCGTCGAACAGGCACGACAGTGTCCAGTCGAGTTCTTCGCCGCCGCCCGCGAACATCACGTCCTGCGCGCCCAGCGCCACCTGCTGTGCGGCCATGCCGATGCAGTGCAGCGAGGTCGAGCAGGCCGAGGTGATCGAAAAGTTCATCCCCTTGATCTGAAAGGCTGTGGCGAGGTTGGCGCTGATCGTGGACGACATCGCCTTGGGGACCGCGAACGGCCCGATCCGCTTCGTCGCCCCGGTCTCCAGCACGCTCTGGTGCGCGGCAAAGATGGCGGAGGTCGACGGGCCGCCGGATCCGGCGATCAGGCCGGTCATCGGATCCACCACCTCGGCCTCGGTCAGGCCGGCGTCGGCGATCGCCTGACCCATCGCGATATGCGCATAGGCCGCCCCCGGCCCCATGAACCGCAGCCGCCGCTTGTCCACGTGATCGGCCACGTCGATCTTGAGGGTGCCCGCGATCCGGCTGCGAAATCCGCGGTCGGCCATCTCCGCCGAGGCCTCGATCCCCGAACGGCCCGCCTTCAGCGCCGCCGCGACCTCTTCGGCCGAGTTGCCGATGGGCGAGACGATGCCCATCCCGGTGATGACGACTCTTCTCATGAACGACCCTTCGGCTCGATACGGGCGCCGGGACACGCGCCCCGCCATTGCGCGGCCTATGTAGGACGCGCGCGCGCAGCCGTGCAAGGTGAAAGGACTAGCTGCGCCGCAGGTGCAGGTTGCTGTCGCGGCCGAGGGCATAGCGCACTGCCACGCCGATGAAGGCGAGGCTGAGGATCAGCCAGAGACCACCCCAGATCACGGTCGCACCGCCGAATTCCTCGGCCAGCATATAGGCATCCGAACGCAGGGTGGACCGGGCGATGGTGTCGTCGAAGATGTCGTATGGCACGTAGAACAGGCTGGCGAGGCCGATCACGCGCAGGACCATGTCGCAGGCCGTCAGCGGCAGGAACCGCGCCCCCGCCAGCATCAGGACGCCCGTGGCCAGCGCAAAGGCGAGGGCGAAGAGGTCGCGGATATAGAGGGCGGCGACACCGAGCATCAGGACACCGAAAAGCGCGAGGATCCAGCGGTCCGTACGGGTGCGCAGCGCCAGCAACAGGACGCCGAGGCCGATCATCAGCGAGCCGAGATAGCCCGCCGACAGGGTCACGAACCGGCTGCCGCCACGGGTGATGGCGAGGCCACCCTGATCGGCGGAGATGGTCAGGCTCTCGATGCTGCCCCCCGTCAGCACCGCGGCGATGCCATGGGAGAGTTCGTGCAGGAACACCACGAGGATCTTCAGCGGCACCACCACCGGCGTCTGCCACAGGGCAAAGACCAGCGCCGTAAGGGCGATGAGTTGCCAGTGGCCCCGGAGCCATGTCATCGCAGGCCCCGCAGGTTCAGCTTTCCGACAGCGCCACCTTCATGTCCTTGACCAGGTAGATCGTCTCGCCGTCCGCCTCGACCCTGCCATCTGCCACGCCCATCGTCAGGCGGCGGTTCTGCACCGCCTTGGTGAAATCGACGAAATAGGTGAGGCGTCTGCGGTCGGGCCGCACCATCCCCGTCAGCTTCACCTCGCCCACGCCGAGGGCATAGCCGCGCCCGGTCCAGCCGCGCCAGCCGAGGTTGAAGCCGGTGAGTTGCCACAGCCCGTCGAGGCCGAGGCAGCCGGGCATGATCGGGTTGCCGGGAAAGTGGCAGGCGAAGAACCACAGGTCCGGCGTGATGTCGAACTCGGCGACCACATGCCCCTTGCCGTGCGGCCCCTCGTCACCCGAGATGTCGGTGATCCGGTCCATCATCAGCATCGGCGGTTCCGGCAATTGCGCGTTGCCGGGGCCGAACAACTCTCCCCGGGCGCATTGCAGAAGGGCGTCGCGGTCGAAGGTGCGGGGATAGGGGGACATCGGCAAGGGCCTTGGGCATGAGGGCGCGGAGCGTTGCGGGCCATCTAGCATCGCGGGTCGCCGCCACGCAAGGGCGGGGGCGCGGCGGAGGGGCCGGAGGGCATTGAAACGCAGGGCGTTTCGGGGCATATTGAGAAAGCAATGAAAGACATGACCGACCGCAGCACCGACTGGCTTTGCGGCGCGGGCCTCAGGCCCACGCGCCAGCGGCTTGCGTTGGCGCATCTGCTTGTCGGTGATGGCCGGGACCGGCACGTGACTGCCGAGGGCCTGTTCGAGGCGGCAGTCGGCGTCGGCCAGCGTGTATCGCTGGCCACGGTCTACAACACCCTGAGGGCGTTCTGTTCGGCGGGTCTGCTGCGCGAGATCACGGTCGATGGCTCGAAGAGCTATTTCGACACCAACATGACCGATCACCCGCATTTTTACTGGGAAGACAGCGGCACGCTCTCCGACGCGCCGTCGTCCGAACTCGAGATCCGGCGATTGCCGATGCCTCCCGCCGGTGCCGAGGTGGCATCGGTCGATGTGGTGATCCGGTTGCGGCGCCGATAGCCGCGACCATGGGGTGAAACCCCATCCTACATTGCCTGTAGGACGGAGTGTTACCCCATGACCCATTCACTCCGGCTTGGCCGGGATACCCTTGCCCCGCTCGACCGCGGGGCGCGCATAGAACCGGTCCACATATCCGGGCGCGTTCTTCAACCCGTCCCAGCCGACCAGTTCCTTCGCGCCATAGAACCCCAGCGCATTCAGCCAGGGCGCCAGCGCGATGTCGGCGATCGAGAAGAAGTCGCCCGCGATCCACTCCTGCCCCTCGAGCGCGCCATCGACCACCGCCAGCAGGCGTTTCGTCTCGGCGACATAGCGGTCGCGGGGCCGCGGATCGTCGATGTCCTTGCCGGCGAAGTTCACGAAAAAGCCCATCTGCCCGAACATTGGCCCGACGCCGCCCATCTGGAACATCAGCCACTGGATCACGCGATACTTGTCCGCCGCCGTCTTGCCCATGAGCTTGCCGGTCTTTTCCGCCAGATAGATCAGGATCGCGCCGCTCTCGAACAGCGCCAAGGGAGCACCGTCCGGCCCGTTCGGGTCGATGATTGCGGGGATCTTGTTGTTGGGGTTCAGCGACAGGAATTCGGCGCTCTTTACGTCCGCATCCGAGAGCGTGACGAAATGCGGCTCATACGGCAGGCCCAGCTCTTCGAGCGCGATCGACGCCTTCACGCCGTTCGGGGTGGGATAGGAATAGAGTTGCAGGATGCCGGTATTCTCGGCGGGCCATCTGTCGTTGATCGGAAATGCACTGAAATCGGCCATCTGTGTCGTCCTCCGGGCAAAAGAATGCTGACACCGGATCTATGGGGAAAAACCATAGATAAAAGACATGGACGTCCGCGATCCGCGCGGTATGTCTGTGCGCATTCGCGCATGACCCCGGGGTGGGGGATGCACTTAATCCGAACTGACAGACTGGGGACGACACGTGATCAAGGAATTCAAGGACTTCATTGCCAAGGGCAATGTCATGGACCTCGCCGTCGGCATCATCATCGGTGCCGCCTTTACCGCCATCGTCACGAGCCTCGTCGACGACCTCATCCAGCCGCTGATCGGCCTGTTCGTCGGCGGCCTCGATTTCAGCGGCCTCAGCTTCGGTGTCGGCGAGGCGCAGTTCATGTATGGCAACTTCATCACCGCCGCGATCAACTTCCTCATCATTGCCTTCGTGGTGTTTTTGCTGGTCAAGGGCGTGAACCGCCTCAAGGATACCGCCGTCGCCAAGGGCGAGCCGGTGCCGAGTGCGCCGACCGGCCCTACGCAGGAAGAGTTGCTGACAGACATCCGCGACCTGCTGAAGACCGCGCCGCGGGCCTGACAACGGCCCCCGCGAATTCAGAAGGCCCGCCGCATCGGCGGGCCTTTTGTCGTTGGGGTCCGTCGCCTCAGGCCTTGAGGGCCAGCGCGGGCGACAGCACGTCGATCCCCAGCGCCTTGCCCACCGCGTAGTAGGTCAGCTTGCCCGCATGGACGTTGAGGCCCGCCAGCAGGTGCGCGTCGTCCTCGCAGGCCTGCCGCCAGCCCTTGTCGGCCAGTGCGATCATGAAGGGCATCGTCGCATTGCCGAGCGCGATGGTCGAGGTGCGCGCCACCGCACCGGGCATGTTGGCGACGCAGTAGTGCATGATGCCGTCGACCTCGTAGATCGGATCCTGATGGGTCGTGGCCTTCGACGTCTCGAAACAGCCGCCCTGGTCGATGGCGACGTCGACGAGCACCGCGCCCGGCTTCAGCTCGGACAATTGCGCGCGGCTGATGAGTTTCGGCGCCGCCGCACCGGGAATGAGCACCGCGCCGATCACCATGTCCGCCTCGCGGGCAAGCTCGATGGTGTTGCCGGCACTGGCGTAGCTCGTCTTGAAGGTGCCGCCGAACATGTCGTCGAGCTGGCGCAGGCGGGGCAGCGACCGGTCGAGGACGGTGACGTCCGCGCCCATCCCCGCCGCGATCCGCGCCGCGTGCGTGCCGACCACACCTCCGCCGATCACCACGACGCGGGCAGGCCCCACGCCCGGCACGCCGCCCATCAGGACACCGCGTCCGCCGTTCGCCTTTTGCAGGGTCCACGCGCCGACCTGCGGCGCCAGCCGACCCGCCACCTCGGACATCGGGGCGAGCAGCGGCAGGCCGCCCATGCGGTCCGTCACCGTCTCGTAGGCGATGCAGGTGGCGCCCGAGGCCATCAGGTCGCGCGTCTGGTCGGGATCGGGGGCGAGGTGCAGATAGGTGAACAGGATTTGCCCGTCGCGCAGCATCCTGCGTTCGACCGGCTGCGGCTCCTTGACCTTCACGATCATGTCGGCGGCGGCAAAGACCTCGGCGGCACTGTCCGCGATGGCCGCACCCGCTGCAACGTAGTCGGCATCGGCAAAACCCGCGCCCACGCCCGCCCTGGCCTCGACCGTGACCCGGTGGCCGTGGACCACCGCCTCGTGCGCCGCGTTCGGCGTCAGGCCCACGCGATATTCCTGTGGCTTGATCTCTTTGGGGCAACCGATGTGCATGTCTGGCGTTCTCCTCTTCCCTGCGGCGGCTTGTCGCCTATCGCCCGCGAAATGTCTTGGGCGTTCCGCGCAGCGGCGCTAGCTTTTCGCGCAGAAACGAGCGCGAAGCTCGCCTTTTTCAGGAGAATCTTTCAATGATGCCCGGTACCCAGGACATCGACAGCATCGACCGCCGCATCCTCGCAGCCTTGCAAAAGGACGGGCGCATGTCGAATGCCGAGCTGTCGGAACGCGTGAATCTCTCGCCTTCGGCCTGTCACCGACGGGTGCAGCGGCTGGAACGCGAGGGGTGGATCGAGGGCTATGTCGCCCTCCTGAACAAGCGCAAGATCGGGCGGCCGACGACAGTGTTCGTCGAGATCACGCTGTCGGGTCAGGCCGACGAGGTGCTCGATGCGTTCGAGCTGGCCGTGGCGCGGATCCCGGATGTTCTGGAGTGCCACCTGATGGCGGGGGCGGCCGATTACCTGCTCAAGGTCGTGGCGCTCGATACCGAGGACTTCGCCCGCATCCACCGCCGCGCGCTTGCGGCGCTGCCGGGCGTGGCCCAGATGCAGTCGTCGTTCGCGCTGCGCACCGTGCGGCAGACGACGGCGCTGCCCCTCTAGAAACGAAGAACCCCCGGGCAGGGCCACGGGGGTTCACGCTGGAGCAGTCGATGGCACGGGAAGTCCCTAGAGCATCCCCTCGCGCTGAAGCTTCTTGCGCGCCAGCTTGCGCTGACGGCGGATCGCCTCGGCCTTTTCGCGCGCCTTCTTGACGGAGGGTTTCTCGAAATGCTGCTTGAGCTTCATCTCGCGAAACACACCTTCACGCTGAAGTTTCTTCTTCAGGGCGCGGAGCGCCTGATCGACGTTGTTATCACGAACACTGACCTGCATGTGGTTTTCACCACCTTTCTAGGTTGAGTTGCGGAAATTGCAGGAGAGGGGCGGATAGCAGGGTAGGGGGCGCGAGTCCAGCGAAACCGCGCCGATCTGCCGCGGCCCTGCACGAACCCCCGCTTTGACTGCGCGCACGCGCACGCTAGGGTGAACCCCGCACCAATCCCGGAGACGATCATGCGCCCGCCCACCGATCCCGCCAAGGCAGAGCTTCTCGCCGCGATCCTGCCCCATGTCCCCTTCGACGGGTGGAGTGCCGCCGCCTTTGCCACCGCCGTGACCCAGACCGGCCTGCCCGCCGATCATGCCCGAACGCTGTGTCCGCGCGGCGCGGTGGACCTTGCTGTCGCCTATCACCACGAAGGCGACCGCCTTATGGAGGCAGCGTTGCGCCGCGCCGATCTCTCGGGGATGAAGTTCCGCGAGAAGGTCGCCTTCGCCATTCGCGCCCGCCTCGCCGCGATCTCCGACAAGGAGGCGGTGCGCCGCGGTACCGCCCTCTTCGCACTTCCGCATCATGCGGCGGATGGCGCGAAACTGATCTGGGGCACGGCGGATGCGATCTGGGAGGCGCTGGACGACACCTCCCGCGACGTGAACTGGTATACCAAGCGGGCGACGCTCTCGGCGGTCTATGGCGCCTCGATGCTGTTCTGGCTGGGCGACGATTCGGTGGGCGGGCAGGCGACCGATGCCTTCGTCGACCGGCGGATCGGGAACGTCATGGCCTTCGAGACGGCCAAGGCGAAGGTGAACGACAGCGCCGTCCTGAAACCGTTCCTCGCGCCGCTGAACGGGCTGCTTGGCATGATCAAGGCGCCGCCGAAGGTGCCGCCGATGGATATGCCCGGCCACTGGTCGACCGACCGCTGATCCACCCGAAACCGGAAACATCCAAAGTTTCCGCCGTCGAATTCCTTTATGGAATTCGTCTCTTCAACTGCAAGGACCGCCGATGCCCGAGATGACCGCCATCGAAATCTCCACCCCAGGCGGGCCGGAGGTGCTGGTGCCGGTGCGCCGCGCCGTGCCGGCCCCGGGCCACGGTCAGGTGCTGATCCGCATCGCCTTTGCCGGTGTGAACCGCCCCGACGCACTGCAACGCGCCGGCGCCTATGAGCCGCCAAAGGGTGCGTCCGACCTGCCGGGCCTCGAGGCGTCCGGACATATCGAGGCCATCGGCCCGGGCGTCACCGGCCTCGCCCCCGGCGACGCGGTCTGCGCGTTGTTGCCGGGCGGCGGCTATGCCGAGTTCGCCGTGACGACCGCCGCGCACTGCCTGCCCGTGCCCAAGGGCATGGGCATGAAGGAGGCCGCCTGCCTGCCGGAAACCTGTTTCACCGTCTGGTCCAACGTCTTCACGCGCGGCGCCCTGACGGCGGGCGAGCGGTTCCTCGTGCACGGCGGCTCATCGGGCATCGGCACCACGGCGATCCAGCTTGCGCGGGCGTTCGGTGCGCGGGTCTGGGCAACCGCCGGGTCGGACGCGAAATGCGCCGCCTGCGCGGACCTTGGCGCCACGGCCATCAACTACCGCGACGCGGATTTCGTCGCGATCCTCAGGGCCGAGGGCGGCGCGAACCTGATCCTCGACATGGTCGGTGGCAGCTATATCGCGCGCAACATCGACGCGTTGGCCGACGATGGCCGCCTCGTGCAGATCGCGTTCCTGACCGGACCGAAGGTCGAGCTGAACTTTGCCCCGATGATGGTCCGCCGCCTGACGATCACCGGATCGACCCTGCGACCGCAGTCCGACGCCGCGAAGTCCGCCATCGCCCGTGATCTGCGGCAAAACGTCTGGCCGCTGCTCGACGCGGGCACCGTCGCGCCCGTGATGGACCAGACGTTCCCCCTGGCAGATGCCGCCGCGGCCCACACCCGGATGGAAAGTTCTGCCCATATCGGCAAGATCGTGCTCGCCGTCGCGTGACGATCCCGCCCCATGCTACCCTGAAAGGGCGGGCCGATTCGTCCCGCGATGTCAGGGAGAAGACGGCCATGGCCGACAAGGGAACCACCAAGAAACCGGGCAGCACGATCACCCCCGCCCAGCCCATCGACCCGAACAAGAAAAAGCCGACTGCCGCCCCCGGCCCGAAGAAGTAACCCGCCGACCGCGCCAACGTGGCGTCCCCGATAACGCCAGCGTCGCATTTGCCCTGTTTTCCGCGCGCCCGCCGCGATAACACCGGCGGCGATACGTCCATGCTATGGGAGAACTGCACATGAAGGTGCTCGTGCCGGTAAAGCGCGTGATCGACTATAACGTGAAGGTCCGCGTCAAGGCGGACGGTTCCGGTGTCGACCTCGCCAACGTGAAGATGTCGATGAACCCCTTCGACGAGATCGCCGTCGAAGAGGCGATCCGTCTGCGCGAGGCGGGCAAGGCGGACGAAGTCATCGCTGTATCCATCGGCGTGAAGCAGGCGCAGGAAACCCTGCGCACCGCGCTCGCCATGGGGGCAGACCGCGCGATCCTCGTGGTCGCCACCGACGACGTGCATCGCGACATCGAACCGCTGGCCGTGGCCAAGATCCTTGCCGCCATCGTCAAGGAAGAGGCGCCGGGCCTCGTCCTGTGTGGCAAGCAGGCGATCGACAACGACATGAACGCGACAGGCCAGATGCTCGCGGCGCTGCTCGGGTGGAGCCAGGCGACCTTTGCCTCGAAACTCGACATCGACGGCGACACTGCGACCGTCACCCGCGAGGTCGACGGCGGGTTGCAGTCGATCGAGGTGAAGATGCCCGCCATCGTCACCGTCGACCTGCGCCTGAACGAGCCGCGCTATGCTTCCTTGCCCAACATCATGAAGGCAAAGAAGAAACAGCTCGATGAAAAGACCCCCGAGGATTACGGCGTCGACGCCGCGCCGCGACTCGAGATCGTGAAGACGGTCGAGCCCGAGACGCGCAAGGCCGGGGTGATCGTGAAGTCGGTCGACGAACTGGTGGCGAAACTCAAAGACGCGGGGGTGGTGTGATGGCGGTTCTGCTGCTGGGAGAAGTGAACGACGGCGAACTGGCGATGGACGCGACGGCCAAGGCCGTGAACGCGGCTCAGGCCCTGGGCGAGGTGACGGTGCTGTGCGCCGGGGCGTCGGCCAAGGCGGCGGCCGATCAGGCCGCGACGATCACCGGCGTGGCAAAGGTGCTGTGCGCCGAGGGCGCGCTGTATGGCCACCGCCTCGCAGAGCCGCTCGCCGACCTGATCGTGAGCCTCGCCGGCGATTATACCCACGTCGCGGCGCCGGGGACGACCGACGCCAAGAACATCATGCCGCGCGTCGCGGCGCTGCTGGACGTGATGATGATTTCCGAGGTGACGGCAATCATCGACGCCGATACGTTCGAACGCCCGATCTATGCGGGCAACGCGATCCAGACGGTGAAATCCGGCGATGCCACCAAGGTCATGACGATCCGCACCGCCGGTTTCGACGCTGCCGAGGTCGGTGGTTCCGCCCCGGTCGAGAATGTTGCCGCCGCCGCCGATCCGGGCCTGTCGAAATGGCTCGAGGATACGGTCGCCGCCTCGGATCGCCCCGAACTCACCTCCGCGGGCGTCGTCGTCTCGGGCGGCCGCGGTGTCGGGTCCAAGGACGACTTCGCCCTGATCGAGGCGCTTGCCGACAAACTCGGCGCCGCCGTCGGGGCGAGCCGCGCGGCGGTCGATTCGGGCTATGCGCCGAACGACTGGCAGGTCGGCCAGACCGGCAAGGTCGTGGCCCCCGACCTCTACGTCGCCGTCGGCATCTCGGGCGCGATCCAGCACCTTGCGGGCATGAAGGACAGCAAGGTGATCGTCGCGATCAACAAGGACGAAGAGGCGCCGATCTTTCAGGTCGCCGATTATGGCCTCGTCGCCGACCTGTTTACCGCGCTGCCGGAACTCACCTCCAAGCTCTGACCCCCCCTTGTCGGGGGCGCCCCGCGACGGTGGCGCCCCTGAAATCGGACCTCAGGCCTGCCGCCGGCTGATCGACGGAATCGTCGCCTGCAACGCATGCACGACCGCTTCCGCGGCCTCTTCGTGGGCCACCGCCCCCAGCAGCGCCTGCGCCGCCGAGAGTTGCGGCGATGGAAACACCATGCCCTGCGTCCCGCTCTGCATCGCCGGTTTGGACGGCTGCACGACCACGACGCTCTGCACCAGCGGGCGCATCTCGTCGACCATCGACCGCGTCACCAGCAGCGGATCGGCCCTGAACGGATCCTTGCGGTCCTCGAATGCGGCGTCCGACGGCAGATGCGCCGCGAACCACAGCAGCGCCGTGCGCGGCCCGATATCGCGCAGGAACGTCCGCATCCGCGCCTTCCAGGCCTCCTGCAACTCGACCCGCACGATCTCGAACCGTTCGGGCGAGAGGCCGTGCAGCGTGCCCAGCATGTGGCGGGTAAAGTGGAAGTCGGTAAAATCCACCTCCGGGAAGATCGCACGCAGAACCGTCGAAGCCTGCACGAATCGGTCGTTGCGGCGCGGATGCACCGTATAGAACCGGTTCGACATGTTGTGTGCGCCCATGATCTGCACGACGTTCATCACCGAATCGTGGCAGGCCGCCTGCACCATCTTTTCGTGCATGAAGGCGTCGATCGACGCGTTGATGACCCCGAAGTTGGCGCAGACGATGCCGAGGCCTTCCTCGACGAGCTGCGGAAACGGTCTGGGAATATATTTCCCGTAAGTCTCGGTGCCGCCGACGAAGGCGACATATTGCCCGTCGAGCGGACGGCGCGGACCGCGAAAGAACATCCGGCTGGTCCCGTAGCGGCAGGGCGCATAGTTCAGCCCCGCTCCTTCAAGCGTTTCGTGTCTCATGATCCCACCATTTTAGTCGTACTCACCGCCGACCATCTGGACGCAGACCTCTTGAGGACTCGTGAAGGCATCAAATCGCCCCAAGTTTTAGGCACCTGCCCTTGCCGCGAGGGCGCGGGGGCGCCTATTGTGCCGCAACTGCGAAAAGGGGTCCGGACCATGACGATCGAGACGGTGGGCGTGGTCGGTGCGGGGCAGATGGGCAACGGCATCGCGCATGTCTTCGCCCTTGCGGGCTATGATGTGCTCGTGACCGACATCAGCCAGGACGCGCTCGACCGTGGGCGCGCGACGGTGACGCGCAACCTCGACCGTCAGGTGGGCAAGGGGACGGTCACGCAGGCCGACCGCGACGCGGCGCTGGGTCGGCTGTCGATGACGCTGGCGCTCAGGGATCTCGGCCAGACCGACCTCGTGATCGAGGCCGCGACCGAGCGCGAGACCGTGAAACAAGCGATTTTCGAGGATTTGGTTCCGCATCTGAAACCGTCGACGATCCTCACCTCGAACACCTCCTCGATCTCGATCACCCGCCTTGCCGCGCGCACGGACCGGCCGGAAAAGTTCATGGGCTTTCACTTCATGAACCCGGTGCCGGTGATGCAGCTCGTCGAGCTCATCCGCGGCATCGCGACGGACAAGCCGACGTTCGACGCCTGCCTCGAGGTCGTCGAGCGGCTGGGCAAGACCGCCTCCAGCTCCGAGGATTTCCCCGCCTTCATCGTCAACCGCATCCTGATGCCGATGATAAACGAGGCGATCTATACGCTGTACGAAGGCGTGGGTTCGGTGAAATCCATCGACACATCCCTCAAATTGGGCGCAAATCACCCGATGGGCCCGCTCGAACTCGCGGACTTCATCGGGCTCGACACCTGCCTTGCGATCATGAACGTCCTGCACGACGGGCTGGCGGATACCAAGTACCGGCCCTGTCCGCTTTTGACAAAATACGTCGAGGCCGGCTGGCTTGGCCGCAAGACACAGAAAGGGTTCTACGATTACTCCGGCGACGAGCCGCGGCCGACCCGTTAGGCGGCGCCGCCACCGCGGACTGTAGGGGGGGGCGTCACCCCATCGTCCTTCAGCGCCAGCGTCCGCTCGCGCAGCCACGCCATGAGCGTCCGCGGCTCGGCGATGTAGGGCGCCATCTCGGTCGGCGAAATCGGCATGCCCACCACCGGACCCTGCGGCTTGTCCATCGCATGCACCACCTCGTGCAGCAGCAGCGCCTGCCGCAGCGTCGGCGAAACCCGGTTGGCGATCTGATAGGCGCGGCTGTTCGCGCCGGGAAAGAAGCAGGGCACCACCGTCGCCCCCGAGGTGCGGATCAGCTTGGCGGTAAACACGTTCCACTCGGCCTCGATCGCCTCGCCCCACATCGTCTCGGACGTGGCGACGGTGCCCGAGGGAAACAGCGCGACGAGGCCGCCGCCTCTCAGATGATCCATCGCCGTCTGGCGCATCTCGATCATCTTCTTCTGCGCGTCCTCCTCATGCGGGAACGGCACCGGGATCATGTAGGACGCCGCACTCTCGTCGATGCCGGTCAGGATCGAGCGTGTCAGGATGCGGTAGTCGCCACGCACCCGCCCGATCAGATCGGCGAGAATCATCCCGTCGACGAGGCCGTGCGGATGGTTCGCGACGAGGACGACCGGCCCCTTTTCGGGGATCCGGCGCAGGATCGCATCCGGCGTCGTAAGGTCGATCCCCATCACATTCAGCGTCGCGCGCCAGAACGCCTGCCCGGCGGGCGTGCCGCGCCGCTCGAACTCGCGGATGCGGTGCACGATGGTGAACCGGGCCGTCACCGTCTCGATGGCGCGGATCAGCGCACGCTTCCACGCGGAATCGAAGGTGTTGGAATAGGTCAGGCTGGCACGGTCATACTTGCGCGGTGCATCGCCTGCGCGCACCGGTGGCGTGACCTTTTGGGTCGTCGTCTCCGTCACCGGCAGTGCCCCTTCCCGCGCCGTCCCCCCGCGCGTCTTGTGCCGTCAGTGGCCTTCGCCGAATTTGTCGGCGACAAGGGCGGCGAGGGCGTCGGCAAGAGCCTCGGCCTGCGGACCCGTCGTGCGGATATCGATAAAGGTATCGACCGATGCTGCCAACATCAAAAGGCCCATCAGGCTGTCGCCGCCGGTCTCCATGCCGTCCTTGGAGACCCAGGCCTGCGCGTCGTGCGCCTCCACCACCTCGACGAGCCGCGCCGAAGCGCGCGCGTGCAACCCTTTGACGTTGGTGATCTTCAGGCGCCGCTCTGCCATCCCGCCGCCCTCACCCATTCTCCCGCGTCCGTTGGCGGTGCGCCTCGAGGAGGTCCGCGTCGCTCGCCGTCTCGTAGCTGTTCATGTATTTGTGCGCCGCCTTCAGCGACAGTTCGACCGCCAGCGCCAGCGGTTTGCGGCGGCACTGCACCAGCTTGATGAGGAGCGGGACGTTCGCGCCATAGACGATGCGCCGCGAAGGTGCGGCACAGGCCCGCATCGACAGGTTCGAGGGCGAGCCGCCGAACATGTCGGTCACGATCACCACGCCGTCTCCGCTATCGACACGGTCGGCGGCGCCGCAAATCTCGGCCTGCTTGGCGGTCCGGTCGCATTCGGGGCCGATGGCGACGGCGACGACGCCCGGTTGCGGCCCGGTCACATGCTCGACCGTCTCGCGCAGTTCCTGCGCGAGACCGCCGTGCGCCACGATGACGATCCCGATCATGGCGCACCCTCCGATGCGGTCGCCGCGCCGGTTCGGCGCTCGAGTTCGCGGTGCCGGACCGTCGCCTGCCAGCCGTCGGCAGTCAGTTCCGCAGCGAGGTATTCGGCAAGCGCCACCGAACGGTGCTGACCGCCCGTGCAACCGAACCCAATGGAAAGATGCGACTTTCCCTCCTCGCGGTAGGCCGGCAGCAGGAACAGCGTCATCGCGCGCACCTGTGCCACGAAGGCGTCGAACCGCGGGTCGGTGGCGATATGTGCCGCGACCGCGGCGTCGCGTCCGTCCTGCGCGCGCAGGCTCGGCTCCCAGTGGGGATTGCGCAGGAACCGCACGTCATGGACGATGTCGAGACCGCGCGGCAGCCCCCGCTTGAACGAGAACGACTGCACCGTGACCGACATCGACCGGCCCTGCGGCGCGCCGAAATGCCCCTCGACCTCGGCCCGCAGGTCATGCGGCGATAGCCCCGACGTGTCGATGAGGACGTCCGCCTTGGCGCGGATCGGCACCAGCAGGTCGAGTTCCTGACGCACCCCCAGCAGCGGCGCCCCTTCGGGCGAGAGCGGATGACGGCGGCGCGTCTCGGAATAGCGGCGCACGAGGTCGTCCTCGGCGCAGTCGATGTAGAGCACCTGCTCGGCGATCTCGGGCCGGGCGGCGAGCATCGCGATGGTTTCGAGCATCGCATCGACGCCGAAGTCGCGGTTCCGGACGTCGACGCCGATCGCCATCGGGTGCTGCAACGGCGGACCGTCGATCAGCCGGGAGAGGAGCGAGAGCGGCAGGTTGTCGATCACCTCGTAGCCGAGATCCTCGAGAGCGGCGATCGCGGTCGTGCGGCCCGCGCCCGACGGGCCCGTGACCAGCACGATACGCTGGCGGGCATCGAACAGGCCCGCAGGCGTCGCCCCGGCGGCTGTCCACTCTCTGGAAGGTTTGCTCATCACGCACTCCGTCCTGCCTTTAGATATTGCAGGACTGCGGCTGCAACATGGCCCCCATTGGGGCGCCAGATCAAGGGCACGGAATGTGACAGATAGGTAACGCTGCGTTGCGGCGGCAGGCGGCTCTCCTCGATGTGATCGAGGTCGAGCGCGAGGGCGACGGCGCAGGGCGGGGCAGGGTCCGCATCGAGGATCCCGACGAACCGCGCCTCGATCCGCCCGCGCAGCGCGCCCGGGGCCGCAGCCATCAGGGAGCCGTTCGCGACGCGCAGGTCGGTTCGGTCGTCGGCGACGAGGCCGCAGCCGAACGCCATGAGTTCGAGCGCCAGCGCCGATTTGCCGCAGCCCGCCGCCCCGGTGATGAGAAGGCCACGCCCCCCCCAAGAGACGCAACCGGCGTGCAGGTTCAGGAGGGTCGCGTCCCGGGGCTGCGCCACGGCCGCCCCCACCGCGTCAGACCGGCAGGCCGACGACGAAGCGCGCGCCGAGGGGATCCGAGGTCAGGTCCGCGTCGGTCGGGCGGATGTTCTCGGCCCAGATGACGCCGTCGTGCGCCTCGACGATCTGCTTGGAAATCGCGAGGCCAAGGCCCGAGTTGTTGCCGAAATCGCTCGCCGGACGCTCTGAATAGAACCGCTGGAACACCTTGCCCAGCGCCTCTTCGGGGATGCCGGGGCCGGTATCCTCGACCACGACGAGAACCCGGTTCTCGCGCTTGCGCGCCCATATCCGGATCGCATCGCCCGGCTCGCAGAACGAGATCGCATTGGTGATGAGGTTGACGAACACCTGCGCCAGCCGCGCCTCGAGGCCGTAGACGATCATCGCCTCCTCCGGCAGGTCCGAGATGAAGTCGATGCCCTTGGTCTGCGCCTCCTTGCCGAGGAACTCGTTGAGATTGCGCAGCATGTGCATGAGGTCGAAGGGCTCTTCCTGCTCCTTGACCAGTTCGCTGTCGAGCCGCGAGGCACTGGAGATGTCGCTGACGAGGCGGTCGAGGCGGCGCACGTCGTGCTCGATCACCTCGAGCATGCGCTCGCGCTGATCGTCGCGTTTGGCGATGCGCATCGTGCCGACGGCGGATCGCAGCGAGGCGAGCGGGTTCTTGATCTCGTGGCTCACGTCGGCGGCGAATTGTTCGTTGGCCTCGATCCGCTCGTAGAGGGCGGCCACCATGCCGCGCATCGCCGCCGACAGCCGCCCGATCTCGTCGGGGCGCGAAGTGAGGTCGGGGATGCGGATGCGGTCGGGCGACATGCGCCGCGCATTGCGGTCGCGGCCGAGTTCGGCGGCAGTGGCAAGGTCCGCGATCGGGTTGGCGATGGTCGAGGCGAGCACGAGGCTCAGGCCGATGGACACGAGGATACCGATCACGAAGAGTTGCAGCACCTGCTCGCGTTCGCGCCGCACGAGCGCATCGATCTCGCCCGCCGCGGTGGCCATTCCGATGACGCCGACGGCGGTGCCGTTCCGCTCGATCGGGGTCGCCACGGCGAGGATCGTGCGGCCCTGATCGTCGGGTGACATCGACCCGTTGGTGCCCTCGGTCAACGTTTGGTCGACGAGGGCCGCAGCGCTGGTCAGGGCGTCTGGCCGGTCGGGCGTCGCCTGTCCCGGCACGAGGGTCCGGGCCAGCCAGTCCCAGGCGCCGTTGAGGAAATTGGTGATGATCGTGCCGCCGCCGTCATAGGCGAGGCCCGACACCGGACCGCTCGTCTCGCCGGCGTCGCGCGCGACGAGGGTGCCGGTGGTGTCGAACACGAAGACCTCGACGCCGCGCCGCAGGTCGATCTGCGACAACAGGGCATCCGCGTCGATCCCGTCACCGGTCGCAAGGTTCACCGGCGCCCCGGCAGGCAGGCTCGCCTCGAAGACGTCGGCGACCAGTTCCGCCTCGGAAACGAGGCTGTTGGCGCGTTGGAATGCGAGGTTGTCGCGGCTGGGCGCAAGATAGAGCATCCCCGCCACCAGCACGATGAGGGCGACGAGGTTGAAGGTGATGATCCGCCGCGCCAGCGGCGAGCGGTTGAGCGTGATGAGGCCCCGCCTGCGCCGGCGTTCGTTCAGGTCGCGCGCGAACGCGCCCTGCGGGCCGACCCAGTCGTCGCCGATGACGACCTGCGCGCCTTTGGCCTCGGCCCGGTCGCGCGCCTCGGCCGATGCCGCCGCCCGCCGGACCGAATTCAGGTCGCGCACGTCGATGTTGGATGCCATCGCCATTACCGCCTCTGCCGCTGTTCTGGCCGGGGGCCCCTATTCCTCGTTATAGCGATAGCCGATACCATAGAGCGTCTCGATCGCCGAGAACTCGTCGTCGGCCATCCGCATCTTCTTGCGCAGCCGCTTGATGTGGCTGTCGATGGTGCGGTCGTCGACATAGACCTGATCGTCGTAGGCCACATCCATGAGCTGGTCGCGCGATTTGACGAAACCGGGACGCTGGGCCAGCGCCTGCAACAGCAGGAACTCGGTCACGGTCAGCGACACGTCCTGCCCCTTCCACGATACCGCATGGCGCAGCGGGTCCATGGTCAACTGGCCGCGGACCATGACCTTGTTCTCCTCCGTCACCTCGATGGCGTCGCCCGCAACCGCGTCCTGACGGCGCAGGAGCGCGCGGATACGCTCGACCAGCAGACGCTGCGAGAACGGCTTTTTCACATAATCGTCCGCGCCCATCCGCAGGCCGAGAACTTCGTCGATCTCGTCGTCCTTGGAGGTGAGGAAGATCACCGGCATCGACGTCTTCTGGCGCAGTCGCTGAAGCAGGTCCATCCCGTCCATGCGCGGCATCTTGATGTCGAGCACGGCCATGTCTGGCATCTTCTTGGAAAAGGCGTCCAGCGCGGACTGCCCGTCGTTGTAGGTTTCGACTTCGAAACCCTCTGCCTCGAGGGTCATCGATACGGACGTCAGGATATTCCTGTCGTCATCGACAAGAGCGATCTTGTTCATGGGGTTTGGCCTCTTACTGCTCGGTTATTGTTTTTGCCTGCGTTTTTCCGTCTATGTCGTCCGATCGGGCCCGGCGAATCAAACGAAAAGTGCGAATCGGGGCCGTCGCGGTGCCTTATTTGCGCCGATAAACCCTTACCAATGACTAAAATGCCTCACCTTGGTTTCGCGCGACGCCGATGCGGCGCGGACTGTTGGCGCAAACATCGGCGGTGGTGGCGCTAACAGACCCGGTTCTTCTGTGCAGTCGAAATTCGCGGGTCTACGCTTGCGATCATCGGGCGTCCCACGGCCCGACAGCCGAGAGGACCGAAGATGCAGCAGGGTCGCGTCAATCCCGATTTCACGCTCGAGGGTCAGGGGATCCACGGGCTCGGCGCCGTAGGGTACAACCTCCTGCCGCATGACATCATCGCCGCCGCCCTGGCCGCGGGCGAGGGCCGCCTGCTCCCCGGCGGCGCGTTCCTGGCCACCACGGGCAAGCACACGGGGCGCTCGCCGAAGGACAAGTTCGTCGTGCGCACGCCGTCGGTCGATCCGCACATCTGGTGGGAAAACAACGCACCGATGACGCCCGCCGCCTTCGGCGTGCTGCATGCCGACATGCTGGCGCATGCCACGGGGCGTTCGGTGCAGGTGCAGGATCTCTTTGCCGGAGCAGACCCCGCGCACCGCCTCGACGTGCGGATCGTCACCGAACTGAACTGGCACGCCCTGTTCATCCGCCACCTGTTGCGCCGCCCCGAACGCGACGAACTCGGCAGCTTTACCGCGGATTTCACGATCCTGAACCTGCCGTCGTTCAAGGCAGACCCCGACCGCCACGGCTGCCGGTCGGAAACCGTGATCGCGATGAACTTCGACGCGAAGCTGATCCTGATCGGCGGCACCGAATACGCGGGCGAGAACAAGAAGGCGGTGTTCACCCTCCTCAATTACCTGTTGCCCGAAAAGGGCGTGATGCCGATGCACTGCTCGGCCAACCACGCGCCGGGCAATCCGGTCGACACGGCCGTCTTCTTCGGCCTGTCGGGCACGGGCAAGACGACGCTGTCGGCCGATCCCAGCCGCACCCTGCTCGGCGACGACGAGCACGGCTGGTCCGGCACCGGTACCTTCAACTTCGAGGGCGGCTGCTACGCCAAGACGATCTCCCTCTCGCCCGTGGCCGAGCCGGAAATCCATGCTACCACGACGAAATTCGGCACCGTCATCGAGAACATGATCGCCGACCCCGAGACTGGCGCGCTGGATTTCGAGGACAGCACGCTCACCGCCAATATGCGCTGCGCCTATCCGCTCGACTATATCTCGAACGCCTCCGAGACGGCGGTGGGCGGCCACCCCAAGAATATCATCATGCTCACCTGCGACGCCTTCGGCATCCTGCCGCCCATCGCGCGCCTGACGCCGGCGCAGGCAATGTATCATTTCCTGTCGGGCTTCACCTCGAAGGTCGCGGGCACCGAGCGGGGCGTGACCGAGCCGGAACCGACCTTCTCGACCTGCTTCGGCGCCCCGTTCATGCCGCGCCGCCCCGAGGTCTACGGCAACCTGTTGCGCGACAAGATCGCCGAGCACGGCGCGACCTGCTGGCTGGTTAACACCGGCTGGACCGGCGGGGCCTACGGCACCGGCAGCCGGATGCCGATCCGGGCGACGCGCGCCCTGCTCGCCGCTGCCCTCGACGGCACGCTGTCCGAGGGGCGGATGCGCAAGGATCCGAACTTCGGCTTTCTGGTGCCCGTGACCTGCGAGGGGGTGGACGCCGCCCTGCTCGACCCGCGCGGCACCTGGGGCGACGCGGGCGCCTACGACGCGCAGGCTGCGCGCCTCGTCGAAATGTTTACTGACAACTTCGCCAAATACGTGGCACATATAGACGAGGATGTGAAAGCAGCAGCACTCGGATAGACATGAGACAGTTTTGCGCGCTTGCGCCCATCATCCTCTGTCTGACGGGCACCGCTGTCGTCGCACAGGAGATCAGCCCCGCCGTCGCGCGTTACGAGGCGGGTGTCATCTGTCCGGCGACCGGCAACGAGGTGCCCTCGCTGCCCTTCGTGGCGCGGACGCTCGTGGTTCCGGCGGTGCAGGGCATGGGGTTCGGGGTGCGCGCCCTGACGACCGAGGTCGTGGGACCGGTGCAGGCGCGGATCGTGCTGTCGCATCCGCCGATGGGCCCGTCCGGCGCCATCCGTCAGGAGTTCTCCCTCACGCTGTCTCCGACGCACCTTGCCGGGTTTCACTACCGCTTCGATGGCCCGGAAGAGTTGCTGCCGGGCACCTGGCGGGTGCAGGCGCAGTCGGGCGGGACGGTTCTGTTCGCTGTCGATTTCAACGTCGTCGCCCCCGGCCCCAACGACGGCCTTGTGCGGGCCTGCGGGCTGTGATGCGCGCCTTTTCGCACCCCTTCCGGCGTCCTGTCGCGTTTTTACTGACCTGCGCGCTTTGCGTTTCCGCCGCCGCCGCGCAACCGGCCGATACGCTCGATGCCCGGATCACCGGCTTCGAGACGGGCGTGGTCTGCAATCCGGTCGTCGTCGACCTGGCTCCCGCCCCCGACACCGTCTCCGGCTCGGTCAACGTCGTCACCGACCTGCCCGGCTTTACCGCGGACAGCCGCCGCGTCCCCGCCGTCATCGGCATCTCGTTCGGCGCAGTCATCGGCCCGAACCTCGCCGACTTTCCCTATGTCGAGATGGTCGTGACGCATCCGCCGATGGGCCCGAACGGCGTGACCGAACAGCGCTATCCCACGTCGTTCCTGTCGGGCGACCGGTCCCCCGCGATCTACATGCTCGAGCGCGAGGACGAACTCGTCATCGGCACCTGGACCTTCGAGGCGCGCGCCGAGGGCGCGGTGCTGTTCCGCTCGACCTTCGAGGTGGTGCCGCCGCAGGCCCTGCCGGAACTCGCGCGGATCTGCGATTACGAGAACCTGCTGTCGTAGCGAAGGGGGCTGGGCGCCCCGCCCCGCATCGCCCCGGACCCGGCATCTTCCGGTGTGCAATCGCGCACCACGTCCGCACCGCAGGTCCGGAACATCGGTTCCCGCGTCAGGCCGGTCCGCGCCTCCCGGACAGACCCGACCGGCAGGTGACGGTGATCCGGTCCGGCCCGAGGGCCGCGCCGTCGCGCAGGAACGCCACCTCCAAAACCCGCGCGGGCAAGGTCACGGGGCGGTCGCGACGGTCGAAGATGCCCGGCCGCGTAGTCCGGTCATGGGCAAGTCGGGCGTTCTCGGCGCCCACGACAGCGACAGCACGTAGCAGTCGAACCCGCCCGGCGTGCCGTCCGCCCGCGCCGCCGCCGCAAGGCAGGTGCCTGTCGCGAATGCCGCCCCTGTCGGTCGCATCTTTTGCCTTCCCTCCCGGCTTTTGGCCCCCTATATAAGCGCAAGTTCCCCCACAACGTGAACTGGCCCGCCAAAACCCGGGCCGCCCAATTCAGGGCACGGGGAAGACATGCTTTCGCGAAAGGTGCCGCAGATGTCCGACAAACCGATCATGGCCAAGGCCACCGCCGTCTGGCTCGTGGACAATACCACGCTCAGCTTCGCCCAGATCGGCGAGTTCTGCGGTCTGCACCCCCTCGAGGTGCAGGGCATCGCCGACGGCGACGTGGCCGCGGGCGTCAAGGGGTTCGATCCCATCGCCAACAATCAACTGGTCCCCGAAGAGATCGAAAAGGCCGAGAAAGATCCCGCCTACCGCCTCAAGCTCAAATTCTATGCCGCCGCTGTGGGCGAAGAGAAACGCCGGGGGCCGCGCTATACGCCGCTGTCGAAACGGCAGGACCGGCCAGCGTCGATCCTTTGGCTGGTGAAATTCCATCCCGAACTGTCGGACGGTCAGGTCAGCAAGCTCGTCGGCACCACCAAGCCGACGATCCAGGCGATCCGCGAGCGCACGCACTGGAACATCAACAACATCGACCCCATCGATCCCGTCGCCCTCGGACTGTGCAAGCAGTCCGAACTCGACGCCGCCGTGCAGAAGGCCAATGCCAAGAAGCTGCGCGAGGGGGGCGCCATGACCGACGACGAGCGCCGCAAACTCGTGTCGACCACCGTCAGTCTCGGCATGGCGCCCGAGCCGAAGATGATGCCGTCGTCGATGTCCGGCCTCGAGACGTTCAGCCTCACCGACAGTGCCGACGACCCGCGCGGCCCCGAAGAAGAAGAGCCGGTGGACAAGCGCGACATCCGCAACCCCGACAGCTTCTTCAGCCTGCCCGAGGGCGAGGATGACGAGGACGACGACGACAAATAGTCGCGAGGGCCCGGTGTCGCTGACGGCCCCGGGCAGAATTCGGTCGGGACCGCGGGCGCCTCTTCGTTCCGTGAGCGCATGCAGACCCGGTGCCGGCGTGAATAGCCCCTCGATCCGGAGGGCGGGCCGTGACCGACGGCCGGTTTCGACCGCGCCGTGGTCGCGACCCGTGGGATGGGGTTTCACCCCATCGTCCACGACCGGCCCCGAAAGCGCCCCGTCCTGCGGCGAATCGCCCTCAACGCACGATGAACTCCGCATGCAGCGCGCCCGCCGCGCGGATGCTCTTGAGGATGTCGATCATGTCGTTCGGCGCCACACCCAGCGCATTGAGTGCCGCGACCACCTCGCTCAGCGACGCCCCGTCGCGGATTTCGGCCAGCCCGATGCCCGGCTCCTGTTGGATGCCTACCTGGGTGCGCGGCACCACCACCGTTTCGCCCGGCGAGAACGGGTTGGGCTGCACCACCAGCGGCGCCTCTTCGATCCGCAGCGTCAGGCCACCCTGGCTCACCGCGACGCGGCTTATCCGCACATCCTCGCCCATGACGATGGTCCCCGAGCGTTGGTCGACGACGACCCGGGCGGGCAGTTCGGGCTCGACCGTGATATTCTCGATCTGACCCAGTGCGTGCGCGGGAGAGGCCGCCCGCGTCGCCGCGATGTCGATCTGCACCGTCCCCGCATCGAGCATGATCGCCACCTGTCGCCCAAAGGCGCCGTTTACCGCCGCCTCGATCCGCCCCGCCGTGGTGAAATCCGGTGTGCGCAGCGCCAGCCGGACGGTGGTCAGCGTCGAGAAATCGAACGCCACCTCACGCTCGACGGTCGCGCCCGCCGGGATCACCCCGGCGGTCGGCACCCCTTGGGTGATCCGCGCTGCTGCCCCCTCGACCGAGACGCCGCCGGCGATGATCGTGCCCTGCGCCACGGCATAGATCTCGCCGT
This sequence comes from uncultured Alphaproteobacteria bacterium, assembly GCA_963789535.1. GTDB lineage: Bacteria > Pseudomonadota > Alphaproteobacteria > Rhodobacterales > Rhodobacteraceae > CAVXHQ01. Next base: position 839,397 of record CAWBKU010000005.1, read on the forward strand.
CCGCCGCATTGAGAGGCGTCATGATGAGCGTACCGCCCAGCAAGGACGACGCATCGCCGATCGCCGACACCGTTACGTCGATCGGGCTGCCGGCGCGGGCAAACGGCGGCAGGCTCGCCGTCACCAGCACAGCAGCCACGTTGCGCGGCCGGAACTGTTCGCCCGTCACGTTGACGCCCAGCCGTTCGAGGATCGAGGTCATGATCTCTTCGGTGAACGGCGAATTGCGCAACCCGTCGCCGGTGCCGTTCAGGCCCACCACGAGGCCGTAGCCGAGGAGTTCGTTCGAGCGCACCCCGTCGAACTGCACCAAGTCCTTGAGCCGTACTGGCGTCGCGGACCCCGGCAGGGCCCCAATGGCCATCGCGACCATCGCGAAGAGGACCGCGAGGGTACGGCGCGCCCGGGCAAGGGGCGGTGGGGGGGTCTGCGGCATCGGATTCTCCGAATGGGGCGGGCATTTCGGCCCGCGTTACCTTAGGTATTGCGCGAGGTTCAGTTGCGACAGCCGTGCTGTGACGGCGTAATGCGTCTCGAGCAGCACCTGCACCTCTTGCAGGGCGCCTGCCGTCTCATAGGGGTCGGCGGCATCGGTCTGGTTGCGGACGATGGACAGCGCCGTGGTGCGCGCCGCGATGTCGGCCTGCCGCCGCTCGATCAGCGCCTCCTGCTGGCCGAGGCCGGCGCGCATGCCCGTCAGCGGGGCGCCGACGGTAAGGGTGCGGGCGCTGGCGTCGTTCAGCACGGCGGTGCGTTCCGCGACCGTCATCGTCAGGCTCGTGTCCTCGGCGAGTGCCGCGAGTGCCGCGGCCTTCATCACATCGCGTAGTGTCGCATCGTCGGCGCGGATGCCGGGGGCGATCGTCAGATCGTCGGTGATCCGGCGGCTCTGCTGGCCACCGGTGTCCCCGGCATAGCCAACGGTCCCGAACCCGCCGCCCGGCGTGTCGAACCAGGCGTCCACCGCCGTCGCGAGATCCGCCGCCGTCGTCGCCCCCGCGGCCGCGATGCGCAGCGCGGCCATCATATCGGCGGCGCTGGCAAGGGGCGTCACATCCGTCGCGCGTCCGGCAAAGAGCGCCTCGCCTCCGAGGCGGGCGTTCAGAGCCGCGACGGTCCCGTCGAACGCGGTCCTGCCCGCCTGCGCGGCCAGTGCACGCTGTTGGTCGTCCGGTTCCTGCGCCAGCCCGAGGAGAGTGGTCGACAGCGTGCTCCGTTCCGTCTCGATCCGCCCCAACCGGGTCTGGATGGCGTCCGTCCAAAGCACCGCCTCGGTAGCGGCGCGGGTGTGGATCGCGTTCAGGCCGAGCTGCCGGTCGATGTCGCGGACCGCGACGGTATCGCCCTTCAGCCGCGCCGTCAGGTCGGCCGTCTTGCCGGTCGACAACTCTCCGGTGAGGGTGGCGAGGCGGGTGCGGATCGCGGTGTTGTTGCGGTTCTGCGCAAAGCTCTGGGCCATGTCGCTGAGGGATGTCAGGGGCATATCAGAATCTCCATCAGGCGCTGGATCATCGACTGGATCGTCTGGATGACGCGGGCGTTCGCGGCATAGGATTGTTCGATCCTCAGGAGCATCTGCATCTCCTGATCGCTGTCGACGCCGCCCGCGAGTTCGGCCTCGCGCAGGCCCGACCAGCGCGCGGTGGCAAAGGCCTGGGCGTCCTCGGCGCCAATCCGGGCGCCGCCGATCTGCGAGGCAAATCGGCTGGCGTGATCGGCGGCGCCACCGGTTGTGGTGCCGCCGGGCAAGGTGCGCTGGGCCGACAGGCCGTCGATCCAGCGGTTGAGTTGGGCGGCGTCGCCGACCGGGCCCGCGGCACCGGCGGAAACGCCGTCGCGCAACCGGCTGAGCAGACCGCCCCGCGCCGGGTCGACCGCCGCATTCACGGCAATGCGCCCGGCCAGCCCGGTGTTGCCGGGACCCCCAAAGGCCGCCCCGCCGTCGGTGAACAGGCCTGCGTCGCCGGGGGCGAGAGTGGGGTCGGTGGCGCCATCCTGAAACCGCGCGATCAGATCCTCGGCCAGCGCGTCGAGGCTCGCCTCGGCGGCGGGCAGGGTGGTGTCGCGCAGGGTGAACGCCGCCTCGAGGGTGCCCCCCTTCAAACGGCCAAAGCCGTTGGCGGCCAGCGGCACGCCGTCGCGGCTGATGCCCGCAAGGCTACCCGCACCCAACGACATCTGTGGCATAATGACCGAGGTCTGCGTGAATGCGAATGCGGCGGCGCGGCCATCGACCAGCGCCTCCCCCGCCGTGGTGAACAGCGCGACTTGGCCGTTGCCGCGATCCATCTCGCGGACCGGGACGATGCCGGAGATGCGGTCGATAGCCTGCTGGCGCTGATCGATAAGGCCCGAGGGATCGACACCCGCGCCGCGCGCGCGCCCGATGTCGATGTTCAGCGTCTCGACCTGTTTCAGCGCGGCGTTCAGCGTCTCGACCTGCTGGCCGATCTCGCGGTCGGCGCGCTGCCGTTCGGTGCGCAGGCCCGCCGCATCCTCGTTCAGCGCCGAGGCGAGATCGCCAAGGCTCCAGACCACCTCGGTCAGGCGCTGTTCGGAAGCAGGGTTCGAGGCCGAGGCATAGAGCGCCGCCTCGAGCGCCGCGATCCGCCCCGTCAGCCCGCCCGCGTCGTCCGGCCCGCCGATCAGCGTCTCGAGCCGGGCGGCGGCGCCTGCGGCGGTCTGTCGTCCCCCCAGTTGTGCGTCCGACAGCCGCCGTTCGGCGAGGATGCCGCGGTCCTGGATCCGGTCGATCCCCGAGACGAGGACGCCGGCGCCGTTTCCGCCGATCGACAGCGCCTGAAGGTTCACCTGCCGACGCCCATAGCCGGGCGTCAGCGCGTTGGCGAGGTTGGCCGAAGCGATCTCGGCCATCCGGGACGAGGCGTTCAGGCCAGAGACCGCGTTGGCCAGCGATTGCGAAATGCTCATGTCCCGTTCCTTTCGTTTCCGGCCCGCCGGGCGGGCCGTCGTCCTGTTCGATCTGCGCGCCCGGGATTACCCTAGGGGCGAAGTCTTAACGCTTGATGTTCGTCGTTTCCTGCAACATCTCGTCGACCGTCTGGATCACCTTGGCATTGGACGCATAGGCCCGCTGGGTCTGGATCAGCGAGGTGAGTTCCTGCGCCACGTCGGTCGCCGATTCCTCGCGCGCGAAGGCGACGACGTCGCCGGTCGGCCCGTCGCCGGCATCCCACAGGAAGAACGACCCGCTTTCCGGCGTGACCGAGTAGGTCTGCCGGTCGAGGGTCTGAAGGCCGTTGGGATTGGGCACGTCGACCAAGCGGGATCTGATAGATCCGGCGCGAGATGCCGGTGTCGAAGAGGGCCACGACATAGCCGTTCTCGTCCACCTCGACGCTCGTCATGTTGCCCGCGGGCGAGCCGTCCTTGCTGATCGAGGAGGGCACGAATCGGTCCGACAACTGCGTCATCCCGTCGTTGGCGCCATAAAGGCCGATGTTGAAGTCGATCGGCCCGCCCGCGACCATCAGCGGGATGATCCCGGTGCCGGGTACATAGGCCGGGCCAGAGACCGTCGCCACGCTCAGCAGGGTGCCGCCCGTGGTGCGGCTGTCGTCGAATGTCAGGGTATACTCTCCAACGACCGCGCCGCCGGAGGAGCTGTCGGTGATCGTCAGCGTCCACTCGTTCGAGGCGCCTGCCGCCCCCGGCACGGTCGGAGTGAAGGTCACACCGAGGTTTTCCGACTTGCCCAGATTGTCGAAATACTCGACCGACAGCACTTCGTTGCCGACCGCCGAGCCGAACTCGGTCGAGGTCGCGGGCAGGTTGGCGGCGAGGTTCACCCGCGTCGTCGGCGCGCCGCTGATCTGGTTGGCGTTGATCTGGATCGGTTGCAGCCCGACCGAGGTATCGCGCGGGAACGTCGGGATTGTGCCATTGGGACTGGCCGGAAAGCCCATCAGGACCATGCCGTTCGCGGTCCGCAGATAGCCCTCGTCGTCGGTGCGGAACGACCCCGTGGTCGCCAGTCGCAGCGGCAGTTGCCCGTTGGAATCGTTGATCGCCGTCGCGGTCGTCACCGGCAGGAATCCGCGGCCCCGGATCGCGAGGTCGGTGGCGTTGGTCGATGAGGTGAGCGGGCCCCGCTCGCTGACCAGCCGTTGCGCGGTCGTGCGCACACCCCCCGCGACATAGCGGCCCGACGAACTGCCGATGACCATCGAATCGAATTCCGTCGTGGCCCGCTTGTAGCCGTAGGTCGCCGAGTTCGCGATGTTGTCCGAGATCGTCGACAGCCGGCTTGCGTTGGCGGCAAGCCCCGCGACACCGGCGTTGAGGGCGGAAGAGATCGTCATGAAGGAGCCTTTCTGCTTCTGTGCACATGAACCTGACCGCCTTCCTAGCGCCCTCCGCTTAACACCGGCCTAAAGCCTAAAATGCGCGGCGTTTACCGCCGCCTACCGCATCCTGCGCAACAGGGTGATCTCGATCCGGTCGTTGCGGATATCGAGGCGGTTGTCGGTCGCGGGCATCCGGTCGCCATAGCCGGTTAGGCGGTCGACACGGCTCGCGTCGAGGCCCGCCCCTTCGAGGATCCGGCGCACCGCATCCGCCCGGTCGCCCGAGATGTCCCAGACCGGGCTGTCTGCCAGGACGATGGGCCGGGCAGAGACGTGTCCCGCGATCGCCACCGGGTTGACGATGATCGAGGAAACCCGCGCGATCATCTCGACCAGTTCGCGCAGCATCGGCGTGGGTTCGGTGCCGTCGCCTTCGAAGATCGGGGCACCCGGCAGCGAAAACACCTCGATCACCAGACCTTCGTCAGTCAGCCGGGTCACGACATGGCGCAGCGCCTCATCCGACAAGAGCGCCTCACCGCCCGCGCCGGTCAGCAAATCCTCGAGGTCGCGCAAGGCCGCGACCTCCGTTGCACGTGCGGCCATTTCCGCCTCGCTCGGGGGCGCGGAGGGCGTCGGTGCGCCCTGACCGTTCTCGGGCATCGTATCGGCCGACTGCACGTCCTGTCCGCCGAACATGCCGACCCCGCCGCCCGACACCCGGCTGAGCGGGATCGACGGCGCGAAATAGTCGGCCAGACCCTTGCGCTGCTGTTCGGTCGTGGCATTGAGCAACCACATCAGCATGAAGAACGCCATCATCGCGGTGACGAAGTCGGCATAGGCCACCTTCCACGCACCGCCATGGTGGCCACCGCCCTGGATGACCTTCTTGCGCTTGATAACTATCGGAGCATTCGCCTGCGCGCTCATCGCCCTCACCCTTGTTCAACTCACCCGGGGAGGGGGATAGCAGGGCGGCATTGAAGGGCGGCTTAACGGATCGAAAGCGCGCTAAAGGTCGCGCCTCTGCCATATTTCGTCCGGCCCGCAGAACGCCACGAGGTCGTGGCCGCTGGCGCGCATGATCTCGCCGATGCGCGAGGTGGCGGTGTTGTTCTCGATCGCCCAAAGACCGACGCGGTGGTCGGCAAAGGGAAACGCCTCCAGCGCCGCGACCTCGCCGCCCTCGATATCGAGCGAGACGAAATCGGGGTGCGGCAGGCCTGCCTCGGTCAGGATGCGCGAAATGGTGCGGGTCTCGACCCGGATCGTCGTCTCGGCGTGGCGCGGATCGGCGCGGACGCGGGCGAGGAGATCCGGGTCATAGCTCTGCGCCAGACCGCTCATCTGGGTGAAGCCCTCGCTGATCTCGAGGAACTCGGCCTCGCCGTCCGTGGCCGCGACCGCGAGGCCGAGGCAGGGGCAGGTCCGAACCTCCCGCGCCTTGCGCAGGTTGCCCGGCACAGGCTCGACGAGCACCCCGGTCCAGCCGCGCCACTGCTCGAAGAACAGCGAGTTCGAGCCCGAGACACCGTCGTAGCCGCCGATATCGACGAAGGTGCCGCCGCGCTTGCGGGCCAGCAGACCGTCGACGACCATGTCCTGCCCGGCCTGGCTGGCATAGGGATACCCGGTGGGCGAGAGCATCTGGCGCACCTCGTGCAGCAGGCGCATCTTGTCGCCGCGGCTGCGGCTCCTGTCGTCGCGGAGCGCCTCGACGGCCTCGGCCTCGAGGGCGCGCAGGTCGCGGCGCAGCGCGTCGAGACGGGCATGGACCGGGGGCGCGTTCACGCTCCGCCCTCCGGATCCGGAAAATCTGTGTAGGACTTTTCCTCGACGATGGCCGATCCGAGCGCCAGATTGATTGCCTTCTTCACCGCCGCCCGCCGGTCGTTGGTGACATAGACCGCGCGCGCCAGCCGCACGAACTCCGCCCCGAAATCCCCCGCCGCCTCGCAGGCGCGGATGTCGTCCTCGACCTCCCAGAGCGTCGCGTTGATCGCGTAAAGCTCCTCCCAGAGCGCGTCGATCCGCGCATCCCGCACGATCCCGCGCGCGGCCGTCTCGCCCAGCATCGCCGCCTCGTGGCGCACGTTGGCGAGTTTCGCGGGATCGGCGATCCGTTCGGTCTTGAGCCGCAGGATCGTCAGCTTGTCGATGAGCTCCCCCGGGCTCGTCGGCACCAGTATCTCTTCCATCACACCCTCTTTTCCCGCCACGCCCCGACCGTCCCCTCAAGCCGCGTCCGCACCCGGGCGAACACCTCGCGCCAGTCCTGCGGGACGCGCTGGCGGATCAGGTGCATCGAGGGATACCACGGCGTCGTCTCCTCCTCGAGTTGCCACAGCCAGAACGCGTCCCAGTGCAGCAGCGTCCAGACCGGCACCCCGAGCGATCCCGCCAGATGTGCGGTCGCCGTATCCGAGGTGATGACGAGATCCAGTTCCTGCATCATCGCGGCGCAATCGGCGAAATCGCGCTCCGTGCTGCCTTCGTCCAGGATGACGAAGGCGGTGCCGTCGGCGCGAAAGGCGTCGATTGCCGGCCCCTTGTAGAGCGAGACCATCTGAAGGTCGGGGATGTCGGCCAGCGCGAGGAGTTCCCGGTGCGAAAACGAGCGGAACGCATTGCCGCGATAGGTGAGCGAGCCGGTCCAGACGACGCCGACGGTGAACCGCTCGCGGTGCGGTGCCAGGATCGCGCGGGCGCGGGTCCGGCTGTCGTCGGGCACGGCGATGGCGGTCGGCGGCGGGACATGGCCGTGGCGGGCAAAGTGCAGCGTCGGCAGGTCCATGATGTTGATCCAGACGTCGAACGCCTCGCCGGGCGGCAATTCGGTCCCGGTCCAGTCGGCGCCGGGCAGTCCCTCGTAGATCCGCTGCACCGGCTTTTCGGTCGCGAACATCACCCGGTCGGCGCCGAACTCCCTCAGGATCGGCAGGAACCGCGCGAACGTGATGCCGTCGCCGAACCCCTGTTCGGGCAACACCATGATCCGCCGCCCTTCGAGGCTGCTGTGCATGTCCCACTTCGGTTGTCGCAGGTTGCGCGGCGTCAGTTCGTCGGTCTGCCAGCGCACGTCATAGGTCGCGAACCCGCGGGCATAATCCCCGCCGGCAAGTTGCGACAGGGCGAGCTGGATGCCGTGTTCGGTATGGTCGGGGGCCCGGTCCCACGCCTTTTCCAGAAACGCGCAGGCCTCGGGCGCCCGGCGGAGCGCGCGGAGCGACTTACCGATCATCGACTTCAGCGGCTCGTCGTCGGGCTCGTCGCGCAGGAGGTCCAGCCGCAGGTCCAGCGCCTCCTGCGTGCCGCCGGTATCGGCGAGGATATTGGCGAGGTTGCTGCGCACCGCGCGGGCCGCCGGCGTCAGGGCGTGGGCACGGCGCTGACAGTGCAGGGCGATGTCGTGCCGCCCCTCCTTGCGCATCATCGCACCGAGGTTCGACCACATCGGCGCATCGCCCGGGTTCAGCATCAGATATTGCGCATAGAGCGGCTGCGCCTCGCCGGGCTTGCCCGCGGTATGCAGGTCGAGGGCGCGGGCGCGCAAATCGTTGATCTGCGCGCGCGTCGGCGCAGTGGTTCCGATACTGCGCGAGGGCGCGGGCGGCGGTGTGCGGGCCACCCCGTTCAGCCCGGCTGCCCGCTGCCCTTGCGCGGCACCGGCGTCAAAAGCGTCTCGGGCCGCCGCGCCTCGGCGGCCTCGAACAGCGAGAAGGTCTGGTTGACGAAGTTCACCGCCCCCGAGATCATCTCGAGATACTCGGTCAGCTCCTTCGTCACCTGCGCCTCGACGACGGCGACGCCCCGGTCCTGCGGCAGCGTCTCGAAGGTCACGTAGAACAGCGGATCGCCACGCTGGATGACGATCGGCTTTTCCGGCTCGTGCCATTCGAACGCCCACATCAGGGGGCGCGGCCAGACGTTGATCGGGAACCGTCCGCCAAAGATGGTGCCGGGCAGGGGGCGTTTGGAATAGTGCATGAAGGGCGACAGCTGACTGAGATAGACCGGCTCGTCGGCGATGAAGCAATAGGGCAGCGCCAACTGGATCGTCGGCACGTTCGGGTGGCGCCATTCGACCTCGCTCGTCAGGTGCAGCTTGTCGCCGAGCTTGGACGCGCGGATCGCACTGCCCTCGCCCGACAGGTTGCGCAGGATCGGCTTGCCCTTGTCGTCGCGGGCAAAGCCCACGTTGATGTCGAACGGACACCGCACGAGGAAATACCGGCTCTCGAGGTTGATGACCGCCGGACAGCGCGACGCACTCTTGGCGTGGCGGCGGTTGAGGTCGGCGGAACGCACCCGTTCGGGCGCGTCGTAGATGATCGAGGCCTTCTGCTCGGTCAGGAACCAGCCGACCTGCACCGGGCCGCTGCGGCGGTCGCCGGTGTCGCGGGTATTCTCGAAATTGACGGAAAGCTGCATGGGCACGCTCCTTTGCGGTGCGGGATCGACGGAGGATCAGGTCGGTTCTGGGGCGCGGCCGGGCGCCGGGTCGCCGGTCACGTCGTCGTTCGGGGCGGGAAAGATGCGGACCAGATCGGCCTTGGCAAGGATGAGGGCCATCGTCGCGACCTGCACCTTGGAATGGCCGCGCACGAGGGCCGCATCGTCGAGACGCACCGGCCCGACCGGTTCGGTCAGTTCGGCCACTCGCGCGGCGAATTCCAGCAGGTTCTGGGTCGAGGCGGCGTGGCGGCTGTAAAGGTCGCGTCCCGACAGCCGCTCGATCCGGTCGAGCGTCGCGATGTCCGGCACGGCACCGCTCAGGGCGATGCGGTCGCCGCTCCGGATGCTGCGGCTGGGATAGGCGCGATATAGGGCGAAGGGATCGGCCTCGAGGGGCGAGGGGACCAATCGGCTGAGGGGGGGCGTGCTCGATTGCGCGCCCGTCCGCCGCTCTTGCAGATGCCGCGCAAGGTCGAGGTAGCGCGGCATCACTGCCGACCAGTCGAGGGATGCGACGACATGCGCGCGGCCCGCCGCCCCCATCCGGGCGCGCAGGTCGTCGTTGCCGATCAGCGCGGCAAACGCCTGCGCATAGGCGGGCACGTCGATCACGATCTGGCTCTGCACCAGCGCCAGAAACTGAAGATAGCCGTCGCGCCCGTCGGCGAACCGCGCCGCGATCTCGCTCCCCATCCCCGGCGCGCCCATCGTCGTCGGGATCAGGAATCCGGTCTCGCCATGGCGCACGGTATCGCGAAACCCGTCCCAGTCGGGCATCACCACCGGCAGGCCCGCCGCCATCGCCTCGACCGGGACGAGGCCGAACGTCTCCTGGATACTGTCGGCGGGCAGGGAAAAGATGTCCGCCGCGGCCCAGATATCGCGCCGCACGTCCGCCGCGCGCCCGTCGAGCACCCGCGCCTTCACCCGGCGGCACAGCGCGGCGATCGCCTCGGCATGCAGCGCCTCTTCGTCGGAACGGTTCGTCCAGCCCGCGATCCACAGGTGCACCTCGCGCCCGGTCTCCTCGGCCGCGCGTTCCAGGGCCATGAGCATCGGCAGCGGATTGGCCTTTTCGATGACCGAGAGCCGCCCCATGCTCATCACCACCACCGCATCTTCGGGCACGCCGTGGGCCGCGCGGAACCGCCCGCGCGCGCCGTCGCGCGGCGCGAAATCGGCGGCCTCGATGCCAAGCGGGATCACGGGGAGTTGCGGCAGCGGCACGCGGGTGGCCCCGAACCGATTGCGGAAATAGGCGGTTTCGGCCTCGAACTGGTTCTGTACGACCGCACGGACCGCGCGGCTGGTGCAGATGATCGCGTCCCATTCCTCGACGGGTTCGGCGATCAGGCGGTGAAACCCCTCGATCACCCGCCGGGTCGAGACGGTATGGGTCAGTCCGACCAGCGAACAGGCGGCCGTCCCGTTCCGCTGTCGCGACCAGGCATCGTTCTGAAAGCCGGGGCCGGGATAGAAGATCGTCCCCGCCCCGGCAAAGTCGCGCGCCAGACGGGTGTGCGTCGTCACGATCTCGCGGGTCTCGCCCAGACCCTTGGCAACCTCGCGAAAGGTGGCGGCGGCCTTGGGGTTGTCGACCAGTGCGCGCACCTCTGTCGCTTCGGTGGTCCGCAGATACCCTTTGAGAAAGCTATGCCCCGCAGAGCGGCGCCCCACGAGGTCGCGGCCTTCGCCTTCGATTGCGTCGGGATGAAAATAGATCGTGGTGCGCACCGGCCCGGTCATCGAAATGTCCATCTCAAAACAGGTGCAGCATGCCGCCAGCCACAGCGCCCTGCAAGGCCGGGCGGCACAACCGGCCGCTTCGACCGAATGGCGTGACCTCAAGAGCCCACGACCATCCGCCGCGACCCGGCGACATCGGAGGCGACGGCCAGATCGAGCACCCGTTGCAACGCCGCACCGCGGGCGAAATCCGGGCGCTCGGGTCGCGCGGCGCGAACGGCGGCGACGAACCGCGCATAGTTCGTCTCGACCCCCGGCGCATCGAGATCCCGCCAGACCGCGCCCGCCATGTCGGGGCCGAGCGAGCCGCGCAGCAGGCTCTCGCCGCCCTGAAACCGCACGTCGAGGCCGCCGGTAGTGCCATAGAGCCGCAGGCTCAGGTCGTTGTGATGCCCCGACGCCATCCGGCTGGCGTGGACCACGCCGGTCGCCCCGTTTTCCAGCGCCAGCGTCATCGCGAAACTGTCGTTGGCGTCGAGCACATAGTCCCCGATCCGCCCGTCCGGCGCCTTGTCGAAGGTCGTAAGGCGGCACGACACGTCGACCGCCGACAGCCCCGCCGCATAGGTGGCGAAATCGAGGATATGGACGCCGATATCGCCCAGCACCCCCATCGACCCATGCGCGCGCGACAGCCGCCAGAGCCATTGGTCCTCCGTCCGCCAGTCGCCCCAGGTCGGCTGGGTCAGCCAGCTTTGCAGATAGGATGCCTCGAAGTGCCGGACCTCGCCGATGGCGCCCGCCGCCACCAGACGCGCCGCCTCGATGAGGGCGGGCACGTTGCGGTAGGTGAGGTTGACCATGTTCACCACACCCGCCGTTTCCGCGTCGCGGGCCATCTCGATCGCCTTTTCATAGGTCTCGGCCAGCGGCTTTTCGCACAGCACATGCTTGCGCGCGGCCAGCAGCGGCAGCGTGGTCGCATGGTGCACCGCGTCCGGCGTCACGTTCGACGCGGCATCGAACTGCCCCCAGTCCAGCGCTTCCCCGACGCTGGCGAACCTCTGCGGCACGCCGAACCGGGTGCAGAACGTCTCGAGCCGCTCGGCGCTCCGGTCGACGCCCGCGACGATGTCGACGCCGGGGATCGTCTGATAGGCCTCGGCATGGGCGCCGGCCATGCCGCCGGTGCCGACGATGAGGATACGGATCGGTTTGGTCTTCACCGGAACCCCTCCTCGCCGTCCTCGTGCAGCCGCGGACCCCGCGCCTCGATCGGTTCCAGCGCACTCTCCACCGGCACATTCGGCGCCTCGGTCACGCCCGCGATCCGCGCCGCCGGGTTGTGCGCCCAGCGCACGGCGTTGCGCAGGAGGTGCCCGACGTTCGGATCGAAATAGGTCGGATAGGTCTCGTGGCCGGGCCGGAAATAGAAGACGCGGCCCGCGCCGCGCGTCCACGTGGCCCCCGACCGGAACACCTCGCCGCCCTGGAACCAGCTTATCAGCACCGTCTCCTGCGGTTCGGGGATGCCGAACGGCTCGCCGTACATCTCCTCGTTCTCGAGCTCGAAGTGGTCTGGCAGGCCCGCGACGATCGGATGGTTGCGCGCCGTCACCCACAGCCGCTCGCGCTCGCCCGCCTCGCGCCACGTCAGGGTGCAGGGCGTGCCCATCAGCCGCTTGAAGATCTTGGAGAAATGCCCCGAGTGCAGCACGATCAGGCCCATCCCTCCCCAGACCGCCTCCGCCACCCGTTCGACGACGGCATCGCTCACCTCGCCGTGCGCCGCATGGCCCCACCACAGCATCACGTCGGTCTCATCGACGCGGGCCTGAGGCAGGCCATGCTCGGCCTCCTGCAAGGTCGCGGTGGTCGCCGCGATGTCGCCGTCGGCGCCCAGTGCGGCGGCAATCGCGCCGTGGATGCCGTCGGGATAGACCCCCGCCACCACGGCATTGTGGGTCTCGTGGACGTTCTCGTTCCAGACGGTCGCGCGGATGGTCATGGGGATGCTCCGGGGTTGGAAATGCGACGTGTCTAGGCAACCGCGCCGCAGGCTTCAATGCCGATGTCACAGGCCGCGCAGACCGTCCCACAAGAGCTTCAGCGCCAGCAGGAACAGCAGCGCGTGCATGATCGGATAGAATACCTCCGCCCGCATCCGCCGCACGATTGCCGCCCCCGCGAAGGTCGCCACCGCCGCGACCGGCATCAGCGTGGCCGAAGTCACGAGGTTTGTCGTGTCGAACTGCCCCAGTGCCGCGTAGGGGATCAGCTTCACCAGATTGACGAGGGTGAAGAACAGCGTCGAGGTGCCGGTAAAGATCGCCGGTGCGGCGCGCAGCGGCATCGCATAGACCTGATAGGCGGGGCCGCCCGAGTGGGCTACGAAACTGCCGTATCCCGACAGGAACGCCCAGAACGTCGCCCGCCCGGCATGTTGCGGGCGCGGCGTCACGTTCCGGCGGCGCCGCGCGATCATGTAGCTGGCCAGATACCCCAGCGCGATGGCCGCGATCACGAGGCGCACCGCCGCATCCGACACCAGCGCCGCCGTCAGCCACCCGACCGCCACCCCCGCGACCGCGCCGGGCAACATCGTCGCCACCATCCGCAAATCCCATCTGCGCCACCACGCCCATATCCCGATGAAGTCCATCACGAGCAGCAGCGGCAGGAGTATCCCCGCCGCCTGCACCGGCGGAATGATCAGGCTGAGCGTCGCCACCCCGAGGATCGCCATCGTCCCGCCGAGGCCCCCCTTGGAGAGCCCGACGAGGATCGCCACGAGGAACGCCACGGCGATGTCGGTCGGCGTGGTAAAGAGGAAACCGGCGGGAAGCATGGCGCAGGGGTGGCATGTTTCGGGGGGGCGGGGAAGGTGGGGCGTGGCGGTCCCGCAGGTCGTCGCCCCGGCCTGTCCCGAGGCGTCGTCTCAGGTGCCGAGGTTCTGCATGCGCGACCGCCGCAGCGCGCCGGGGTCGACGACGTCAATGTGGCTGTCCACCGCCGCGGCGCGCGTCCGTTGGGCGGCCGGGCTGGCGCGCCGTTCGTAATTCAGCGCGGCCCCGGCGCACTGAAGGCAAAAGAGCCAGATCGAAACGACGAGCGCGATGGCGACCAACAGCGCATTGGCGAGGGTGAACGACGCCTCCTGCTCGCCGACGACGAACAGGACCACGTCGTCGAGCCTGTCGGTCAGAACGCCCGTCAATCCCAGATAGGCAAAGGCGTCGCCGACCAGCGGAATCGCGACCGTGGCGAGCCCGGTGATCGCGACCAGCACAAGCATCATCGCGGCGAACCCGGTCCCGAACCCGCCGAACGGCACGGCCGCACGCCCGCCGGAATCGCGCCCCGCAGCGGCACGCGCCAGCACCGGCAGCAGGGCCGCCCGCAGGGCCATCGCCGCAACCACCGTCACGAACGACAGGACCGTCAGCGCCCCGAACGCCACCTGCCTCGACAGGACGGCCACCGGGTCGCGGACCGCTTCGGCCTGCAACGCCTGCCGGATCGCCTCGTCGAATGGCAGGCCGCCCTGAAACACGATCAGCGTGGCACCCAGCACGATGGCCGACAGCGCAAAGCCTGCGATGCCCTCGACGACGCCGTAGCCGACAGCCGCACCCAGCAGGCCGACTTGCGAAGATGTCGTCCGCACACCCAGCACGTTCAGGCCGATCCGGATGCCGACGAGATAGGGATGCATCGAAATGACATAGACGATCGCGCCGATCATCAGCGGAAAGAGCATCAGCAACAGGAACCCGACGACGGGAATGTAGGCCAGCACATGAATGGCGCCATAGAGAGAGAAGACCGTCAGGACGACATAGAAGACAGTCCAGACCGGCAGGACGAGCAGGAACCGCCACAGGATCGACAGGGAGAGGGGAAAGGCACGCAACAGGATCATCGGATTCTCGCGGTTCACGTCGATTGCCCGATCGTGCTGCCGAAGCATGGCGACTTCATGACCCGATCGGGTCGAAAGGACGGGGAGCGTCGCGTGCATCCGCCGTGCCGTCCGTCGCCGTCGCGGCACGCGACGTGTCGCACGCTCGCTGCCCATGGTGTCCCGAGGCCGGCTTCGGCTTCGCGCCAACCCGTCACCGCTCGCTGCCTCATCCCGCGTCGATGCGCCGACGTCGCCGATGGCATACCGTCATGGCGGGGTCATGGCGGGGGCGAAGCGGCATGGCGAGACGTGCCTCGCCAAGGTGAATGGCGCGCGGACCGTGCCCGTGCCGCGACACCGCCGTCGACAAGCCGCTAATACCTGCGCGTCAGGACTTCCTCGCGGACCTGCCCCCAGGCCAGCAGCGTGAAGACCACGGTGCCGCCGATCACGTTTCCCGCAAGCACGGGAAGGAAGAAGCCGAAGACCGCCGCGACGCCGCCCAACTCTCCCGTCAGGACCAGAAAGGCCATCTCGACAGAGCCGGCGATGACGTGGGTGAAATCGCCCGCAGCGATGAGCCAGGTAAAGATCAGGATGATGAAGAACGCCTCGCCGCGATCCCCCGCCGAGAGCATCCAGACGAGCGCGGCGATGAGGATGCCCGAGGGCACCGCCTTCGACAGGCCGACAACCGCCGAAAAGCTGGTGGCGTGGCGCGACAGATCGCCGACCGCCGTCAGGACATCGGGCGGCAGCGCGGGTGTCCATGCCACGACAGCGGCGGCACAGAAGGCGCCGACGACGTTGGCCAGAAGGACGATCGACCACAGTCGCGCGACCTGCCAGCCGCAGTGCCAGTCGCGCCGCGACAGAAGCGGCAGGACCGTCGTGATCGTGTTCTCGGTAAACAACTGCATCCGGCCCAGGATGACGAGGAGAAAGCCGAAGGCGTAGCCGAAGCTCTCGACCAGCGGGCGCCACGGCGTATCGGGCAGATTCGTGCGCAGCACGGCCTCGCCGATGACGGAAAAGGATATCAGGATGCCGGCCGCAAAACCCGAGAACATCAGCGACAGGTTCGGTCGCGAGAGTTCTTCCTCGCCCTCGCGCATGACCACCTCGTAGACGAGGCGCGACGAGAGGGAGGCCGCGCGGTCGACGGCATCTTCCTCTGCCTCGTCCCCGGTCTCGTGCACCTCCATCGATGCTGTGCTCTGGTTCTGCGTCTCGTCCATCCGGATCCTTGCCCTGCTCCTCGGCCGGCCTTGCCATGCCGACGCTGTGACGCCCCTCCGCCGGTCCCCCGGCCTCGTCCCGCCCGTCATCCGACCGTTGCGGGCAAGGCACCGCTCCGGCGGGGCGGTCCCGGCTCAGTGCCGCACGAGCCGTTCGTAACTCTCCGCGATATCCCGCGTCAGCGCGCCGACCTCGAAGGTGTAGTCGCCGATCTGCCCCACCGGCGTCACCTCGGCGGCGGTTCCCGTCAGCCAGCACTGCTCGAACCCCTCGAGTTCCTCTGGCATGATGTGCCGCTCGTGGACCTTCACCTGCTTCTCGCGCAGCATCCCGATCACCGTCTGCCGGGTCAGGCCGTTGAGAAAGCAGTCGGGGTCGGGCGTATGCACCTCGCCGTCCTTGACGAAAAAGATGTTGGCCCCCGTCGCCTCGGCCACATAGCCGCGATAGTCGAACATCATCGCGTCCGAACAGCCCTTTGCCTCCGCCGCGTGCTTGGACATCGTGCAGATCATGTAGAGGCCCGCGGCCTTTGCGTGGCTGGGGATCGTTTCGGGCGAGGGGCGCTTCCACTTCGAGATGTCGAGTTTCGCGCCCTTCATCTTGGCGTCGCCATAGTAATTCCCCCATTCCCACGCCGCGATGGCGAGGCGGACCGGGTTGCGCTGCGAGGCGACGCCCATGTCCTGCCCGGCGCCGCGCCAGGCGATGGCGCGGACATAGGCATCGGTGAATCCGTTCGCCGTCAGGACCGCCTGCTTGGCCGCCTCGATCTCGTCGACGGTCCAGGGGATCTCGAAGTCGAGCTGGTTGGCGGAAAAGTGCAGCCGCTCGGAATGCTGGCGGCTCTTGAAGATGGTGCCGTTATAGCACCGCTCGCCCTCGAAGACCGACGAGGCATAATGCAGGCCATGGGTCAGGATGTGGACCTGCGCGTCGCGCCAGTCCACCAGCTTGCCGTCCATCCAGATCGTGCCGTCGCGATCGTCGTATCCGCCGTCCATTGCCCTCGTCCTTTGCGTTTGTGTCCTGAATATGCCCACTCCGGACATAATATTGCGTCGATTGATCAGAATCGCTACCAGCACCCCCTTGGAATGTCAACAAGGCTGACGTATCTTCGCGCCGAAAGGGGACACCAATGGCCGAGAGGCAAAGCGGCGCGAGCCTGCTGTTTCTGACCGACGATCAGTTGCGCAAGGGGATCGAGGCGATGTTCTTCGCCTATCGCGGCTTTACCGCCGACCCGGATCGCATCCTGTCGGAACGCGGCTATGGCCGCGCCCATCACCGCGCCCTGCATTTCATCCACCGCAGCCCCGGCACCACGGTCAACAACCTCCTCGCGATCCTCGGGGTCACGAAGCAATCCCTCAATCGTGTCTTGCGCAGCCTGATCGGCGATGGCCTTGTTTCGGTCACGGTGGGCCGGATCGACCGGCGCGAGCGGCACTTGCGCCTGACCGAGGCGGGGCGCGCGCTCGAGCGTGACCTGTCGGACGCGCAGAGCGAGCGGATGCGCAGCGCCTATCGCGCTGCCGGACCGCAGGCGGTGGCGGGGTTCCGGCAGGTCCTCGAGGCGATGATGGACGACACGATGCGCGCGCAGTTCGACGCGCTCAAAGAGGCGAAGGCGGGGGAACGGAAGGGATGACCGAGGACGCACACCTGCTGATCGTCGACGACGACGAGCGGATCCGGGGCCTGTTGCAGAAGTTCCTGATGCGCAACGGCTTCCTCGCGTCGACCGCGCGCGACGCCGCCCACGCGCGCCGCGTCCTTTCGGGCCTCGAGTTCGACCTCATCGTGCTCGACGTGATGATGCCGGGCGAGGACGGGGTGAGCCTGTGCCGCGACCTGCGCGCAACGATTGCGACGCCGATCCTGCTGCTCACCGCCAAGGGAGAGACCGGCGACCGCATCGCCGGCCTCGAGGCCGGGGCGGACGATTATCTGGCCAAACCCTTCGAGCCGAAGGAATTGCTGTTGCGGATCAACGCCATCCTGCGCCGCGTCCCGCAAAGCGAACCGGCGGTCGTGGCGCCCAAGGTGCTGACCCTCGGCCCGCTGCGCTATGACATCGAACGCGGCGAGATGTGGCAGGGCGCGGTGCTGGTGCGGCTGACGGCGACCGAAAGCCACCTCATGCGCATCTTATCGGGCTGTCCCGGCGAGGCGGTGTCGCGCGGCCAACTGGTCGAGGAACTCGGCCGTGGCGGCGGTCAGGCGCAGGAACGCGCCATCGACGTGCAGATCACCCGGCTGCGCCGCAAACTGGAGGCGGATCCGAAGCAGCCGCGGTATCTTCAGACCGTGCGGGGCGAGGGGTATATGCTGGCGCCGGACTGACCGGCACTGACATGGAGCGGACCGGTGTCCTGTGGTGGCTGCGGACCGGCAACTGTCTGTCGACATGGCGCCCGTCAGAAGCATCCCGTCGGTATCGTCACGCCCGCCTCTTTCCAGTTCTCGATAGGCCGGACCTGCATCCCCGTCGTCGTGACCGGCACTGTCCGATCGGCATCTGTCATCGTGCCTTTGCCAGCCGTGAGGTCCACCGAACAGGTCGCCCCGTCTATCTCCGAGTAATATCCCCATCCGATGACCGACCTGCGCCGTCCAACACGTCCCTCCTCAATGTCGTGCGCGCGGACAACGGACCGTTAGTTCGGATGAACCCACTCTCCCCCTCGCCCCAGGCCAGCGTCACGTAGTCGCCCGCGCGCCCCACGGCTGCAATCGCCTCACCCTGTGCCACGACCAGCGACGAATCGAATACGGGTATTTCGTCGCCGCGATAGATCACGAGGTCGGCGGTAAAGCCGTCTGGATTATCGACCAGATAGGCGGTCTCGACCTGTTGTCGCCGTCCAGGTCACCGGTCAGGCCGCTATCAGGCGCGATCTCGGCTGCCGCGGCGGTCGCGGCCAGCAGGACAATTCCGACTGCGATAAAGTCTCTCATCATTTCACTCCGTTCGGAAACCGGGTGTCTACTCCGCCAGCGCCGCACATTCGGGCAGCACCCCCACATCGACGTTCCAGTCGTCGACGAAGGGCGCGCGCATCCCCACCGTGATCGGCACACTCTTGCCGCCCATGGTCAGCGCGCCCCGCCCGGTCAGCAGGTTCACGTCGCAGGTGCCGCCCGCGTCGAGGTCGAGGGTGTCATAGCTGTCGTAGGTATAGCCCGCGATCATGTACCCGCCATTCCGATACGCGATCGTCAGCACCTGTTGCCAACGATTGCGCCCGACCGAGAGGTTGCCCGAGATCACCCGGACCGAGCCGTTCTCGGCCAGTTCCAGCGACGGCTCGTTGCCCGCCATCGTCCCGGCCCAGACGAAACCCGGCACCTGCACCGTCGCGCCGCCCGTCCCCTCGATCACCAGATCGGCCATGGCGTCGCCCCCGGCATAAAGCCAGAACCGCTCGGCCCGCCCATCGCCGTTCAGGTCGGCATAAAGCTGCGCCTCCTGCGCCGCGGCGGGCGCGGCGAGCAGGAGCAGAGGCAACAGAAGGCGGGCGGACATGGCGGCTCTCCACTTGTGGACGGCCCACAATTGCGCTTCGGTGGCGTCATGACAACTGCTCTTCTGACGCATCCCGACTGCCTCGGCCACGTCACGCCGCCGGGCCATCCCGAACAGGTCGCGCGCCTCGACGCGGTGCTCGGCGCGCTCGAGGGCCTCGATCTTGTGCGCGTCTCTGCCCCGATGGCCGCCGAGGACGACCTGCTGCGGGCGCACCCGAGGGCGCATCTGATTGCGATGGCTGCGGCTGGCCCCGAGAGCGGCTGGCGCAGCCTCGACGCAGATACGCATATGTCCGCCGGGACGCTCGCCGCCGCATACCGTGCGGCCGGTGCCGCCGTGCGCGCCGTCGACCTCGTCCTCGGCGGGCAGGCGCAGAACGCCTTTGCCGCCGTCCGCCCGCCCGGCCACCATGCCGAACGCGAGACTGCGATGGGCTTTTGCTTCTTCGGCACCGTCGCGGTGGCGGCGAAACACGCCCTGGACCACCACGGACTGAAGCGCGTGGCCATCGTCGATTTCGACGTCCACCACGGCAACGGCACGCAGGATCTGGTCGAGGACGATCCGCGCATCCTGTTCTGCTCGACCCACCAGATGCCGCTCTATCCCGGCACAGGCGCCGCCCACGAGACCGGCGGGCACGACAATGTCGTCAACGTGCCATTGCGCGAGGGGGCGGGCGGCACGGAGTTTCGCGCGGCGATGGACGGTCACATCCTGCCCCGCGTCGTCGCCTTCGCGCCCGACCTCATCCTGATCTCGGCGGGCTTCGACGCCCACGCCGACGATCCCCTCGCCGGCTTGCGCCTGACAGAGGCCGATTTCGCCTGGATCACCGGGCGGCTCTGCGACATCGCCGACGATTGCTGCGGCGGGCGTGTGGTTTCCGCGCTCGAGGGGGGCTATGACCTCGAGGCGCTGGGCGCCTCCGCCCGGGCGCATGTCGAAATCCTGATCGAGAGAGGTGCAGCATGAGCGACACGGACGTTCCGGTGGCGGACCTGACCTTCGAGGCGGCGATCCGCGAATTGGAACAGGTCGTCGGACGCCTCGAACGCGGCGACGTCGCCCTCGAGGAATCCATCGCCCTCTACGAACGCGGCGCCGCCCTGCGTGCCCGCTGCGAGAAGAAGCTGGGCGAGGCCGAGGAGAAGGTCGCGAAGATCACGCTCGGCGCCGACGGTCAGCCCACGGGGACCGTGCCCCTCGATGAGTGAATTCGAGGCGTCGTTGCGCGCGGCGTCCGCCCGGACGCAGTCGGCGCTGGACATTGCGATCACCGAGGGCGCGACGCTCGGCGACCTCCCCGTCGTGCAGGCGATGCGCTATGCGGTGACGGGCGGCAAGGGCCTGCGCGGGTTTCTGGTTATCGAGGGCGCGCGCCTTTGCGGCATCGGTCCCGACCGCGCCCGCTGGCCCGCCGCCGCGATCGAGGCGCTGCACGCCTATAGCCTCATCCACGACGACCTGCCCTGCATGGACGACGACGCCCTGCGCCGTGGCCAGCCCACCGTCCACCGCAAATGGGACGAGGCGACGGCGGTTCTGGCCGGGGATGCGCTGCACTCCCTCGCCTTCGGCCTCTGCGTCCGCGATGAGGTCGGCACCGCCGAAGTGCGCGTGGCCCTCGTCGCCAGCCTCGCACAAGCCGCAGGTGCCGGCGGCATGGTCGGCGGCCAGGCCCTCGACATCGCCGCCGAAACCGCCGCCGTCCCTCTTACGTTGCCGCAGATCGAGACCCTGCAACAGGCCAAGACCGGCGCCCTTATCCGCTGGGCCGCGCAGGCGGGCGCGCACCTGTCCGGCACCAACCCCGCCCCCTTCGCGGCCTACGCCCGCGCCCTCGGCCTCGCCTTCCAGATCACCGACGACATCCTCGACGTCACAGGGGACGCCGGGTTGGTCGGCAAGGCGGTGGGCAAGGACGCGAGCGCGGGCAAGGCGACGTTCGTGTCGCTCATGGGGCTGGACGCGGCGCGGGCGCGGGCAGGGGCGCTGGTAGAAGAGGCGTGTGGGGCGCTGGACGGGTTCGGGGCGGAGGCGGAGGTGTTGCGAGAGGCGGCGCGGTTCGTTGTGGCGCGGCGGTCGTGAGCGGCTCGGCGTCTGCGATCAGTTCTGAATGGTCAATAGGGAGCCGGTGCACTGAACTTGGGCCGCAGGGCAAGGCGCCGACAAACAAGGAGAGAAACAAACTTTCAACTCCTGCCATGGTTTTTAATCGTGGACTTTGAATCCGTCGACCGAAGACATTCCTGCATTTGTCACAAGCGATGGTTTTTGGAAGCGCTCCGACCATTAAGCGGCCGAACTTACAATCATTGGCTGTATGGGAAACCAAAGGGCAGCGCCTTGGAATATAGCTAAAATCCGATACTTTGAAAGGATAACGCCAATGAATGACTACTTAAACACTCGCGATGACGCCGCCTTGGATATGCTCATCAAACGTAGCGAGGCGGTAGAAAAATTGTCTCCAGAACAGCAGAAAAATCTAGACAAAGCAAAGCGCATAATGGCCGAACGTAGTGCCGTTAAGGTAGCAGCGCATTTCGACATCAAACGCGCTATAGACCACCTGAGCACGGTGGCCAAGGAAGGTCGTCTTTGCAGCTATAAAGAAGTGGCCATTGCCTGCATCAACGACCCAAAAACAGAGTGGTCGACTTATTATCGAAAAATCGGCGGTCCGAGTGGGCTTATGCAATCGATCATTCGCCACTGCGCTGCTAACGGATTGCCGCAGTTCACTTCGCTAGTGGTTCGACGGGATGAAGTCGAAGCGGGTCCAGAAGTTCTACCAAATCGCGAAGGAGAAGCCGAATACGGTTTCAAGCGCGGCATGGTTAGTGAAGGTTTGGCAGGGCAAGGCATCGACACTGATGCGCTAATTCTAGAGCACAGACGGGCTTGCTTCGATTGGGCAAGTGGTTCTTAATGTATTAAGAATATGAGGCTCTTCAAAAAAATTTCGAAAATCTCTTTCCAAGAACGACTGTTCTTGGCGGACGCCCATGTAATTACCTTTGGTGCGCCGACATTGGGTTCTCACATTGCCCATCACCGCTAAAATTCAATCAAGCCCCTCCCCCTTCAAAACCCCCCGCAACCCCGCCCGATAATCCGGATACCGCAGCACGACCCCCAGCTCCTCCTTGATCCGCCGGTTCGACACCTTCTTGCTCTCGGCATAGAAACTCCGCGCCATCGGCGTCATCTCCGCGTCCTCGAACGCGACGGCCTCCGGCACCGGCAGTCCCAGCAGCCGCGCCGCCTCGGCGATCACGTCCTGCGGCGGGGCGGGATCGTCGTCGCAGACGTTATAGGCCGCTCCCGGATTGGGCGCCCGGATCGAGGCCCACAGCACCTGCGCGATATCCTCGACATGCGTGCGGCTGAACACCTGCCCCGGCTTCACGATCCGCCGCGCCGTGCCGGCCCGCACCTTGGCGAACGGCCCGCGCCCGGGGCCATAGATTCCCGCGAGCCGGAATATATGCAGCGGCAGGCCTAACGCCGCCCACGCCGCCTCGGCCTTCACCCGCGCCCGCCCCCGGTCCGTGGCGGGCGACAGCGGACTGTCCTCCGTCACCCAGCCGCCGTCATGGTCGCCGTAGACGCCGGTCGTCGACAGATACCCGACCCATTCATACCTGTCCCGCCGCGCCGCGATCTCGTCCGCCAATTCCCGCAGCACCGGGTCGCCCTCCGCATCGGGTGCTGCGGAAATCAACAGATGCGTCGCCGCGTCCAGCGCCGGGGCCATATCCGCGCCGGGCCAGATCCGCGGCTCGGTCCCCTGCGCCAGCAGCATCGCCGCCTTGCCCTCGTCCCGCGTCGTGCCGATCACGCGCCAGGCGTCGGGCAGGATGCGCGCCAGCGCCTGCGCCGAATAGCCATGGCCGAACGACAGCAGCGTCGGCATCAGCGCCCTTTCCAGACCGGATCGCGCTTTTCGGAGAACGCCTTCGCGCCCTCCTTCTGGTCCTCGCTGGTATAGAGCCGCTCGACCGTCGCGAACTGGCTCTTGCCGATGCGGTTCATCCCCTCCTGGAACGACAGGACCTCCGCCGCGCGGATGATCTCCTTGAACGCCGCGTAGACCAGCGGCGGCCCGGCGGCGAGCAGGCGGGCGAGATCCCAGATCGCCCCCTCGAGCGCGTCCGGCGCCACCACCTCGCGCAACAGGCCCCAGCGCAGCGCCTCGTCCGCATCGAACCAGCGCCCGGTCAACAGCAGGTCCATCGCCACGTGATAGGGAATGCGTTTCGGCAGTTTCAGCGCCGCCGCATCCGCCACCGTGCCCGACCGGATCTCGGGCAGCGCAAAGGTCGCGTTCGACGACGCCATGATCAGGTCGCACGACAGCGCCAGTTCCAGCCCGCCGCCGCAGCAGATGCCGTTCACCGCGCAGATCACCGGCTTGTTCAGATGCGGCAGTTCCTGCAATCCGCCGAACCCGCCGACGCCATAGTCGCCGTCGACCGCGTCCCCCTCCGCCGCCGCCTTGAGGTCCCAGCCGGCGCAAAAGAACTTCTCTCCCGCCGCGCGCAGGATGCAGACCCGCAGCGCGTCGTCGTCGCGGAACGCCCGGAACGTCTCGCCCATCAGGCGCGAGGTCGCGAGGTCGATGGCGTTCGCCTTGGGCCGGTCGAGCACCACCTCGAGGATCGCCCCCTCGCGCCGGGTGCGGATCGGGCCGGTCTGGTCATCGCTCATCGGGGGGCCTTTCGGATCAGGGCATCGACGGCGATGGCACCGTCCGGCAGACACATCAGCGGATTGACCTCCACCTCCGTTACCGTGGCCGCATTGGCAACCACATAGGCCTCCATCGCCCGCACGGCGGCATGGATCGCGGCCCGGTCCGCCCCCGGCCTGCCGCGATACCCCACCAGCAGCGGCGCCATCCGCAGGCTGTCGAGTGCTGCGTCCACCATCGCCGCTGTCACCGGCAACAGCAAGGACGCGGAATCCTCGAGGATCTCGGTCAGCACGCCCCCCGCCGCCAGCGTCAGGACGAACCCGTGTGCTGCGTCGCGGGTGACGCCCACCAGCAGTTCCGCCACAGCGCCCGTCACCATCTCCTCGACGAGGAACCTCTCGGCCCCCATCGCCGCCGCGGCCCGGTCCAGGTCCGCGTGGTCCAGACCCAGCGCCACGCCCCCCGCCTCCGATTTGTGCGCCAGCCCCTCCGCCTTCAGCGCCAGCGGTGCTTTCAGTCCTGCCGCCACCGCCGCAAGATCGCCCCGCCCCGCCCGGCGCGATGCCGGCACCACGAGGCCATGCGCCGCCAGCGCCGCCTTGGCCGCCGCTTCGCCCACCGTCACGGGCGCCACGGGGTCCGCCCCCGGCATGAGCAGGTCCGGCGCGTCTGGCGTCACCGGCGTCGCGGCCAGCGCGAAGGCGGCGAAGGCCTCCGCGAGGCCGTTCATCGGCGTGACCCCGCCCGCCGAAAGCGTCGCGGCCACATCCTCGGGCATCAATTCCGGCAAGGTTGCCACCATCGCCAGCGGTCGCCCGGTCGCCGCGCGCGCCGCCAGTGCCGCCTCGGTCGCGCAGACCCAGTCCGCCGGATCGCAGCGGTCCGCCCGCGGATAATCGACGATGAGCGCCGTGATCGCCACCGCCGGATCCGCCATAGCCCCGAACGCCCGTGCCATCGCGGCCGTATCGCGCCAGATATAGGTGTGATAATCCAGCGGGTTGGCCAGCGTCACCTTCTGCCCCAGCGCCGCGAACAGGGCCGTCTGTTGCACTTCCGTCAGCGCCGGAAACCGCAGCCCCGCCGCCTGACCCATATCCGCCGAAAGCGACGCCTCTCCCCCGGAACACGAGATCGTCGCGATCCCGCGCCCTTCCAGCCGCCCGGTCCCATGCAGCAGCTTCAGCGTCTCGAGGAACACCGGCAACGTCTCGGCCCGCAGGATGCCGAGCCGCGCCAGAAGGGCGCCTGCCCCCGCATCCGCCCCCGCCAGCGAGGCCGTATGCGACACCGTCGCCGCCCGCGCCTCCGCCGACCGCCCGACCTTCAGCGCCACCAGCGGCACGCCCCGTGCGGTCGCCGCCCGCGCCAGCGCCTGCCATTCCGCCAGATTGCCGAACCCCTCGATATGCAGCCCGATCGCCGTGACGCGGGCATCGTCCAGCAAAGCCAGCGCCACCGCAGCCTGCGAGGTCTGGGCCTGATTACCGCAGGTGACGATATAGGCGATGGGCAACGCCCGGGCCTGCATCGTCAGGTTGATCGCGATGTTCGACGACTGCGTCAGGATCGCGACGCCGCGGTCCACCGGCAGACAGCCATGCTGGTCCGGCCACAGCAGCGCGCCATCGAGCGCGTTGATGAACCCATAGCAATTCGGCCCCAGCACCGGCATTTCGCCCGCCGCCGCCAGCAGCGCGCGGTTCCGCTCCGCCCCGTCCCCGACCTCGGCAAACCCGCTGGCGAAACACACCGTCCCGCCCGCGCCCATCTCGGCAAGCTGGCCCACCACCGCCACCGTCGCGTCCCGGTTGACCCCGACGAAGGCCGCATCCGGCGCCGACGGAAGGTCGTTCATCGCCGCCACCGCCCGCCGCCCACCGACTTCTCCCGCCGTCGGGTGCACCGGCCAGATTGCCCCGCCGAACCCCGCCTTGACCAATTGTCCGACCACCGCCGCACACCACGCCCCGCCGCCGACGACGGCGACGCTTTGCGGACGCAACAGCCGGGACAGGTCGCGCGTCATGGGCGCCACCCGCGCGCGGGGCAAAGTGCGGACCCTCCGGGGGGGATATTTTCAGACCCAAAGAAGCAACGCTTCGTTAACCAGAATCGTCGATCATGATTCCACGGTACAGGCGGGGACGCCGATGACCGTACCCGAAGAAGCCCCCCGCGCAGTCTGACTGTCGGGGGGTGATCTCGGCCCGTTGACAGGACGACGTGTTCCGTCAGGGCACCACGCCCCCGTCGTCTTTGGGTCCGAAATATCCCGGGGGGTGCGGGGGCGTCGTCCATCGTCCTCGGACCGATAGCGGACAATGGACGACCCCTACTTCGGTCGACGACGAACAGTCGGCGAAACCGCTCTTGTGCCCCACGCCCGCCATTCAGCTCCCCAGTGGCCGCAACAGATCGCGGCTGATGATGTGGCGCTGGATCTCGCTCGTTCCGTCCCAGATCCGCTCGACCCGCGCGTCGCGCCAGAACCGCTCCAGCGGCAGGTCGTCCATCAGGCCCATCCCGCCGTGCACCTGAATCGCCGCATCCGTCACCCGCGCCAGCATCTCGGAGGCATAGAGCTTGGCCGACGCGATCTCGCGGTTCGCGGGCAGGCCCCGGTCCAGCCGGTCGGCGGCGGCGAGCGTCAGGAGGTCCGCGGCGTCGATCTCGGTGATCATGTCGGCGAGCTGGAACGACACCCCCTGAAACCGGCCGATCGGCTGGCCGAACTGCTCGCGCTGGGCCGCATAGGACAGCGCCAGGTCGAACACCCGCCGCGCCCGGCCGACGCACATCGTCGCCACCGTGATCCGGGTCGCATAGAGCCAGGTGTTCATCACCTCGAACCCGCCGTCCACCGCGCCCAGCACCGCCGCATCCGGCAGGCGGCAGTCGTCGAACTCGAGGATCATGTTGTGATAGCCCCGGTGCGAGACCGACCTGTAGCCGTCCCTGATGGTGAACCCCGGTGTGCCGCGATCGACGAGGAACGTCGTGATCCGCTTCTTCGGGCCGCGCGGCGTCGCGTCCTCGCCAGTCGCGCAAAAGACGATCACGAAATCGGCGTGTTCGGCGCCCGAGATGAAATGCTTGGTGCCGTTCAGCACCCAGTCGCCGCCGTCCCGTCGCGCCGCGCAGGACATCGAGCGGACGTCCGACCCCGCACCCGGTTCGGTCATCGCCAGCGCGTCCATCTTCTCGCCCCGCACCGCCGGATCGCGGTATTGCTCGATCTGCGCACCCTCGCAGGCCATCAGGATGTTCTGCGGCCGCCCGAAGAAATGCGTGAGCGCCATCGACCCGCGCCCCAGCTCGCGCTCCACCAGCGCGAATTCCAGGTGGTTCAGGCCCGCGCCCCCCGCGCTTTCGGGAAAGTTGCAGGCGTAGAAGCCGAGGTCCAGCGTCTTGCGCCGGATTTCCTGCGCGACCTCGACCGGCACCACGCCCGTCCGCTCGACCAGCGCCTCGTGCGGATATATCTCCTTTTCCACGAACGCCCGCACGGTGTCCGCGATCATCCCGTTCTCGTCCGTCAGGCCAAAGCGCATGTGTCCCCCTGCCGCCACGCTGTCAGGCGCCACGGCGCCGATCAAGCCGGAAACCGCTGCGCCGCGGTCGCTTTACGACAGCAGCCGCAGCAGCGCGCGTTCGGCGATGCGCAGTCCGCGCGTCTCGGGCAGCGCCCGGGTCAGGGCGGCGCGCTCGGCCTCCTCGGCCTCGGCGAGGGCGATGACGCCCGGATGGATATAGCTCATGCGCGCAATGGTCGGCGTATTGTGCAGTCGCGCGGCCGCCGCCCCTGACAGCGCCTTGATCGTCAGCGGACCGGGCTGCAACGCGACCTCGAGGGCGGCGGTCGACCCCGCCCAGGTCCGGAACGTCTTGGCCGTCATCCCTTCGGCCTCCGTGATGTCGGCCAGTCGGGCGTTCACCTGTTCGGAGGTGACGGCACGGGGGGCGCCGTCTTCGTCGATCCAGCTTATGAGGTCCTGCCCCGGCAGATCGTGCAGGTCGCCCAGCACGCGGGCGAGCCTGCGGTCGGTCAGGCGTTCGCGCACCTTCGTGCCGCCCTTGGCCGTATAGGCCAGCGTCAGGCCGCCTTTCGCCACCTTCAGGTGCCGCGACCGCAACGTCGTGGCCCCGAAACTGCCGTTCTCGGCGGCATATTCGGGCGTGCCGATACGGATCGCGGTGCGGTCGATCAGCGCCAGGACGGCGGCGACGGCGAAATCCGGCTCGCCCGCCGCGCCGGACAGGTCGCGGCGATGCGGCGGCGGATCGCGGGCAGGGCGGCGCCGAATGCGGCGAGGCGGTCGAATTTCGTCGCCTCGCGCGCGGCGCGCCAGTCGGGGTGATAGCGGTATTGCTTGCGCGCCCGGGCGTCGTGGCCGGTGGCGAGGAGGTGGCCGTTCGCGCGCGGCGTGATCCAGACGTCCTCGTAGGCCGGGGGCACGGCGAGGGCTGCGATCCGCTTGCGCTCCGTCGCATCGTCGATGGTGGTGCCGTCGGGCGCGCGATAGCTGAACCCGCGGCCCTGCCGGTGGCGCGAGATGCCGGGGCGGCTGTCGGGATAATAGGTCAGGTGGGCGGGGGACATCGGCGGCTCCGGGCTGTGCGTCCGCCCGGTTGGGTCGGCCTCTCGGGACAGAACCCGCACGCCCTGCCTGCGGTTCCGGGTGTCTTGCAGCGGACATGCAAAGGTGAGATTGAGGGAAATGGAACGACATACCTCCCCCGACATCCCGAAATTGCGGACCTGGGCCGAGAGCGCGCCGCGTCTGGTGGCCGTCGCCGCCGGTCGCGAACCTGCGGACATGGTCATCACCGGCGGCAGGCTGGTGAACGTGCAGAGCCGCGAGGTTCTGGACGGCTGGCAGGTGGCGATCGCGGACGGGCGGTTCGCCTATGTCGGGCCGGATGCGGGCCATTGCACCGGGCCGGACAGCCAGGTGATCGACGCGGCCGGCCGCTACCTCATCCCCGGCCTCATCGACGGGCACATGCACATCGAGAGCGGGATGCTGACGCCCGCCGAATTCGCCGCCGCCGTCATTCCGCACGGCACCACGACGATGTTCACCGATCCGCACGAGATCGCCAACGTCCTCGGCCTCGACGGGGTGCGGATGATGCACGACGAGGCGCTGATGCAGCCGGTCAGCATCTATACCCAGATGCCGTCCTGCGCGCCCTCTGCGCCGGGACTGGAGACGACGGGGTTCGAGATCAGCGCCGAGGATGTGGCCGAGGCGATGTCCTGGCCGGGGATCGTCGGTCTGGGCGAGATGATGAACTTTCCCGGCGTCGTGAACGGCGATCCGCAGATGCTGGCCGAGATGGCGGCGACCATGCGCGCGGGCAAGGTGGTGGGCGGGCATTATGCCTCGCCCGACCGGGGCATCCCGTTCCACGCCTATGCCGCAGGCGGCGCCGCCGACGACCACGAGGGCACGGCGGAGGCGGATGCGGTGGCGCGGGCGCGGCAGGGGATGCGCTCGATGCTGCGGCTCGGGTCGGCGTGGTACGATGTCGAAAGCCAGATCACCGCGATCACCGAGAAGGGCATCGACAGCCGCAATTTCATCCTCTGCACCGACGACTGCATGGCCGGAACGCTGGTGAACGATGGCCACATGAACCGCGTCGTGCGCCACGCCATCGCCTGCGGCTGCGATCCGCTGGTGGCGTTGCAGATGGCGAGCGTGAATACGGCGACGCATTTCGGGCTGGAGCGGGAGTTGGGCAGCATCGCGCCGGGGCGGCGGGCGGACGTGATCGTGACCTCGGACCTGCGCGACCTGCCGATCGAGACGGTCATCGCCCGGGGCCGGATCGTGGCGCGGAATGGAGAGTTGACGGTAGATTGCCCGCACTATGCCTGGCCCCGGAAAACCCGGCAAACTGTGAGGCTTGGCGCAAAGTTGACAGCTGTCAACTTCGAGATTGCAGCACCGGACGGCGCGAACATCGTCAAGGCGCGCGTGATCGGTGTCGTCGAAAATCAGGCCCCGACCGAGGCGTTGACCGCCGACCTGCCGGTGCGCTCGGGGCTGGTCGAGGCGACCGGCCCGGTGGCGCAGATCGCGCTGGTCGAGCGGCATCGCGGCACTGGTGGTGTGGTCAACGCCTTCGTTCAGGGCTTCGGCTATACCGGCGCCATGGCCATCGCCTCGACGGTCGCGCACGACAGCCACCACATGATCGTCGTCGGCACCGACCGCGCGTGCATGGCCGCCGCCGCGAACCGGCTGGGTGAGGTCGGCGGCGGCGTGACGGTCTGGAAGGACGGCGCCGAGATCGCCCTCGTCGAACTGCCGATCGCGGGCCTGATGTCCGACAGCCCGGCGCGCGAGGTGGCCGCCAAGGCGCAGGCCATGGTCGCGGCGATGGCCGCCTGCGGCTGCACCCTCAACAACGCCTACATGCAACACTCGCTTCTCGCGCTGGTGGTGATCCCCGCCCTGCGCATCTCCGATCTGGGCCTCGTCGACGTGACGACCTTCCAGCTTACCGATCTCTTTGAAGGCACTTGAATGAACGATGACCTCCTGACGCCCGAAACGGGCGCGCGTGAATCCTTTACAGACCCCCGGGCCGCCGTCGCGCGGCTGTGCGAGATCTACGACGCCTCGATCCGGTTCCTGTCGACGCATTTCGCCGACGCCACCGTCGCCGGCCAGCCCGCCGGCCGGATCCGCGCCTATTACCCCGAAATCCGCTTTTCGATCAGCAGTTTCGCCCCGACCGACAGCCGGATGAGCTTTGGCCATGTCGCCCATCCCGGCACCTATTCGACGACCGTCACGCGCCCCGACCTCTTCGCCGCCTACCTCGAACAGCAGATCGGGTTCTTGATCGACAACCACGGCGAGCCGGTGGTGATCGGCACGTCGGACACGCCGATGCCGGTGCATTTCGCCGTCGCCAACGATCCGCATCTGTCGATCCCGCAGGAGGGGACGCTCGATTTCGTGCTGCGCGACGTGTTCGATGTGCCCGATCTGGCGACGACCCACGACGACATCGTCAACGGCGCCGGCTATATCTATCCCGACGGCGCCCTGCCGCTGGCGCCGTTCACCGCGCAGCGGGTGGATTATTCGCTCGCGCGTCTGGCGCATTACACCGCCACCGCGCCCGAGCATTTCCAGAACCACGTCCTGTTCACCAACTATCAGTTCTACGTCGACGAGTTCGAGGCCTATGCAAGGTCGATGCTGGCCGATCGCGCCACCGGCTATACGTCGTTCGTCGCGACCGGCAACGCCGAGATCACCACGGCAGACGGCGAGATCCCGGTGCCCGTGAAGATGCCGCAGATGCCGTCCTATCACCTCAAGCGGGCGGACGGCGGCGGCATCACCCTCGTGAACATCGGTGTCGGGCCATCCAACGCAAAGACGGCGACCGACCATATCGCCGTCCTGCGCCCGCACGCCTGGCTGATGGTCGGGCACTGCGCGGGGCTGCGCAATTCACAGCGGCTCGGCGATTTCGTGCTCGCCCACGGCTATCTGCGCGAGGACAAGGTGCTGGACGACGACCTGCCGCTCTGGGTGCCGATCCCGCCGCTGGCCGAGATCCAGATCGCCCTCGAGGACGCGGTCGCCGCCATCACGGAATTGCAGGGATACGAACTGAAGCGGATCATGCGGACCGGCACGGTGGCGAGCGTCGACAACCGCAACTGGGAGCTGCGCGACCATCGCGGCCCGGTGCAGCGCCTGTCGCAGTCCCGCGCCGTTGCCCTCGACATGGAAAGTGCGACCATCGCCGCCAACGGGTTCCGCTTTCGCGTGCCCTACGGCACGCTTCTGTGCGTGTCCGACAAGCCGTTGCACGGCGAGCTGAAGCTGCCGGGGATGGCGTCCTCGTTCTACAAGACGCAGGTGGCGCGGCATCTTCAGATCGGGATCCGGGCCATGGAAATCCTGCGCGACATGCCGCTCGAGCGGATCCACAGCCGCAAATTGCGCAGCTTCGAGGAGACAGCCTTCCTGTAACGGGAGGGGTTTCGGGGCGCCCGAGGCTCTCGTCAAGCGGTTGATTGGGGGTAGAACCGGCCATTTCGCGGCTTTTCCACAACAAAATAAGCGGTTTTCGGCCAACGCGGGGCGATTGACCCTTGCAATGCCGTTCAATTCGTTGTGTCCCTATACCACATTACGTAGTTTTTCATCGAACGGACCCAAAGACGGGCCTGCGACCAGGGAGAAAAGAGAATGGCGAAATCACCGATGACCAAGGCGCAGCTCGTCACCGCGCTGTCCGAGACGATGGGGTCGGACAAGAAATCCGCTTCGGGCGCGCTCGATGCGATCGTCAAGATCATCACCGACGAAGTGTCGGGCGGCGGCGCCGTCACCCTTCCCGGTGTGGGCAAGATTTACTGCCGCGAGCGCCCCGAGCGCATGGTGCGCAATCCCGCCACCGGCGAGCAGATCAAGAAAGACGCCGACAAGGTCGTGAAAATGACCATCGCCAAGGCGTTGAAGGAGAGCGTGAACGGCTGACGCCGGACACGGTCGAACCTCAGGGGGCTGCCTTCGGGCGGCCCTTTTTTATTTGGCCGAACCGGCGAAAGGGCACCATGGACCTGCGATCCATCCTGATGGGCACCG
Organism: uncultured Alphaproteobacteria bacterium; assembly: GCA_963789535.1. GTDB lineage: Bacteria > Pseudomonadota > Alphaproteobacteria > Rhodobacterales > Rhodobacteraceae > CAVXHQ01. Next base: position 871,855 of record CAWBKU010000005.1, read on the forward strand.
CCTTTGCGTTCATGTGGTCGTCCGCCTTCGCCTCGGCCCGCATCATCGTCGCCCATGCGCCCCCCTTGGGGTCGCTCTCGCTGCGGTTCCTGATCTCGGGGCTGATCGGCGTCGGCCTCGCCGCCCTCTGGGGCCAGAGCGCGCGCCTGACCCGCGCGCAGTGGCGCAGCGTGGTGATCTTCGGCGTCTGCCAGAACGCCCTCTATCTGGGGTTCAACTTCGTCGCCATGCAGGAGGTCGAGGCCTCGTTCGCCGCGATCATCGCGTCGATCATGCCGCTCCTCGTGGCGCTGGCCGGGTGGCTCGTCTTCCGTGAAAGGCAGCGACCGCTGGCCGTCGCGGGCCTGATCGCGGGCATGGCCGGTGTGGCGATCATCATGGGCGCGCGTCTGGACGGCGGCGGCTCGCTGCGCGGCGCCCTCTATTGCGGGATCGGCGTCGTGTCGCTCACCGTGGCGACGCTGGCCGTGCGCGGGGCGAGCGGCGGCGGCAATCTGCTGATGGTCGTGGGGTTGCAGATGCTGGTCGGCAGCGCGGTGCTCGCGGTCCCGGCGGTCTGGACCGAGACGTGGTCAGTCGCATGGTCGTGGCCGTTCGTGGCGGCATTCGCCTATACGACGCTGGTGCCGGGCCTCGTCGCCACATGGATCTGGTTCACGCTCGTCGCCCGGATCGGTGCGGTGCGGGCGGCGACGTTCCACTTCCTCAATCCGTTCTTCGGGGTCGCCGTCGCCGCCGCCCTGCTGGGCGAGGCGGTGACGGCGCTCGACACGCTGGGCGTCGCGGTGATCGCGGGCGGCATCCTTGCGGTGCAACTCTCCAGGCAGAAGGCGAAAGTCCCCGCCAGCATGTGACGGGGACGACGCCCGCGGGGTGCCTGTCAGGCGACCTGCGCGCTGTCGGTCTGGTCGCGTTCGACGATGGCCATTACCGCGGGCCGCGCCGTCACCCGGCCGAACCATGCCTGGATAAGCGGATCGTCGGGCAGGAAGTCCCGGAACCACATGAAGGGCGAGGCCATGAGCAGGTCCGCGAGGCTGAATCCGTCCGGCAACAGATAGTCCCGCCCGTCGCCAAGGGTCCGGGCCATCCGGTCCTGCACCTCGGCAAAGCCCCGCAGACCGGCGGTGATATAGGGATGCTCGATCTCGGCCGCCTTCAGGATGAACACCGGCTCCACGACATCGCCGTAATAGGCGAGCCACGACAGGAACGGCCCGCGCTGGGCGTGGCCGGCGGGACGGACGCCGGGCGCGGCGGGAAAGAGGTCGGAAAGGTAGGTCAGGATCGCCGGCCGCTCCCAGACAGGGGTGCCGTCGTGGTCGAGGAACGGCACCTTGCCCTCTGGGTGCGGGTTCGCGGGGTCCGCGCCGCCCGAACCGTCCTGCCGGGGAATGGCGGTGATCCGCGTCGTCACCCGGTCCGTCACCTCCATCTCCTCAAGGGCGATGGCGACGATGGTGGAGCGCGAGTTGGGCGCGTGAAAGAGGGTGATCATGTCTGTCTCCTTGTCTGGACTGCCCCCGATATACTTGAACCCTGCTGTCAGTTCCTGTCAGGATCGCGCATGGCACGCTCCGATCGCCTCATCCGCCTGCTCGACGCGATGCGCCGCCTGCCCGCGCCGGTGACGGCGGCGCGTCTGGCCGAAGAGACGAGCGTGTCCGAACGCTCGCTCTATCGCGACATCGCCGCCCTGCGCGCGGCGGGCGCGCGGATCGAGGGGGCGGCGGGCTACGGCTATACGATGACCGAGGATCCCGCCCTGCCGCCGCAGATGTTCACCCACGTCGAGATCGAGGCCGTGGTGACGGGCCTGTCGAGCGTCGGCTTCATGGGCGACGCGGCCCTGACCGAGGCGGCGGAGAGTGCGCTGCGCAAGATCGTCGCCCGCCTGCCCGAGCGGGTGCAGCGGCAGGCGGCGACGGTGGCGACGCAGGTCCACCGGACCCGCGGTGCGGGCAGCGTCCGCCCCGAGACGGCCCTGATCCGCACCGCCTGCTGGGAGGAACGGGCACTGGACCTGGACTATACAGACCGCGACGGCGCGCCCTCCCGGCGCCGCATCTGGCCGCTATCGATCGTAATCTACGAGCAGACCCAGATGCTGCTGGCGTGGTGCTGCCTGCGGCAGGGCTACCGGCGGTTCATGTTCGACCGGATCGACACCGTGGCCGCCACCGACGAGAGCTTTCGGCCGCGGCGGATGACGCTCTTGCGTGATTTCTACGCCTCGATCTGACTACCCGCGGCGCCGCAACGTATCGCCGGGCTCGAGCGTCGGGGTCAGTTCCACCGGCGCCGTCGCCCGCTCCTTCGGCGCGTCCTGCCGGTCGATGACGATCTGCGCCGCGCGCCGCCCGATCTCGCGGCGGCAGGCGTCCATCGTGGCGAGGCGGCGCGGCAGTCCGTCAAGGAGTTCGACACCGTTGAACCCCGCCAATCCGATGGTGCCCGGAATGTCCGCCCCCAGTTCGAGCAGGTGCAACAGCCCGCCCGCGCCGATCATGTCGTTGGAGTAATAGAGGAAATCGAGGTCCGGACTGCGCCCCAGTATGGCGCGCGTCATCTCGCGCCCCTTGGCGAGCGCGGAGCCACCCGAATAGAACTCGCGGTCCGCAATCTCGATCCCGGCGCGCCCCAATTCCCGCGTGAACCCCTCGAACCGTTTGCGCGCCCGGTGATCCAGCGGCATCTTGGTTCCGAGGAAACCGATCCGCCGATACCCCGCCGCGATGATCGCCTCGGCCATCTGCCGTCCCGCCCGCCTGTGCGAGATGCCGACGCAGGCGTCCACCGCCGGGCCGTCGACATCCATGATCTCGACCACCGGCACGTTCGCCGCCTCGAGCATCGCGCGACTGGCCTCTGAATGTTCCAGGCCCGCGAGGATCACCCCCGCCGGCCGCCAGGTCATCATCTCGAACAGCACCTTCTCTTCCTGCTCGGGCAGATAGTCGGTGACGCCGAACACCGGCTGGAGCGGCGTCCTCGCCAGCACTTCGGAAATGCCCGCCAGCACCTCGGGATAGACCATGTTGCCGAGGGACGGGATGATGACCGCGACGAGGTTCACCTGACTGGACGCGAGAGAGCCCGCGATGCGGTTGGGAACATAGCCCAGCCGCGTCGCGGCCTCCTGCACGCGCGCCCGCGTCGCCGCACTCACGTCGCCCTTGCCGCGCAATACGCGGCTCACGGTCATCTCGGACACGCCCGAGGCCTCGGACACATCGCGAAGCGTGAGCGGGCGGCGCGGCGGCGGCGTGCGTTTTTCGGTCATGGGGTGCCCTTGCCCGGTGCGGGCGGTCGTCGTCCCTGATACCGCCGTGGCCCGCCCCCGCCAAGCCTTTGCCGCACTGCCCCCCGCACGCGCGGTTGACGCGCGGCGCGGCGGCGGGCATGTCAGGTGCATCAGCCCCAATCGGGGCCCCGTGGCTCAACTGGATAGAGCAGCCCCCTCCTAAGGGGCAGGTTACAGGTTCGAGTCCTGTCGGGGTCACCAAAAACACCTGAAAAATATGGCTTATTTACAGGGCTTTGTGCAGGAGCTTGCAGAAAGTCCCGTGAGCTTTCGGGCCGAATTCTGCTGAAATGGTGGAAATCTCGTACAAAACCTGTACAAAATTCGCGCTTCTTTGCGCCTTTGGAGGCCTTCCAATGAGCTGGCGCGTCGCAAACACGTGCGCGGAACGGAAGTTCGTCTCGATGATGGCCGCGAGCTTGCTTTGGACGCCGATGCTGGCCAGCTCAGAGATGACGGAGCTGGGTCTGACGCGGATCGACAGGGAGGACGGGACGTGGCTGGTGCTGGACCCGACCAAGACGCGGCTGAGGACCTGCACACTGGGCGGCAGGTCAGTGACCTGCATCAAGATCGAGGAGGATTAGATGACGACACCCCTGACAGCCTTGGAACGCGACTTGCTCGCCTGCGTCGAGCGGTTGGTGACGGCCTGCGAGGTCTCAGCAAAGGAATTGAGCGGGTTAGAGGAACGCTCAACGACCAAGATGCAGAGCCAGATGGATGGATTGGCCGCCTGCGTGTCGGTGCTCATTCAATCGCAAACGGCGTCCGTGGCTGCGTTGCACGGCTTGTTGAGCGAGGGCTCGAACTACGGGAGGCTGCGCACGCAACTCGAGACCAGCTTAAAATTAGTGAAGGCCGCCGAAGAGAGGTTGAGACAGAGCTAGAGGAGCGGGAGGTGGAGATGGACCGGGGGATGACGCATTAGGGGTCAGTTGAGGTCGTCTGTCCGGGGCAAAACTGACTTTCTCTTATTCCTAAATACAGTCTCGTCTTTGCTTCTTCATTCGGTCGTCCATCGCAACTCTTGCGCCACGACGCTGAATATTTTGGGTGCCCATAAGTAGCCCGCTTTAGGATTGAACTTCGACGCAGTGCTAAACTTCTTTTTGATTTTGCCTGCACTTTTGGCTGGGCAAAGAGTAGTGGCGTTGGCCAAAATCTGCTTTCGAAAATCAGGCGTCGGTAGTTCATCGCAATGGTGGTAGACGCGAGAGAGCTGCATTCCTAGCTCTAGCGCCCTGTCTTCACCATTTTGAAGCAAAGACTTAGCCGATATAAGTCGTTGTTCCACTCGATTTGAATAGACCTTGATCACATCCCAGTCTGACTCGTCGGATTTCTCAGCTAAACAATCCATACGGACTGCAGTTAGAGAATCAAGAATGGGAAGTGCATCTGAGGGAGCAAGTAACTGCGCAACCTGTCTCTCCAAGACCTGAATTGTTGACGTCAGGCTGTCAGGATCAGCTTGTGCCATCCAACCTGCTTCCCCATGGATCAGCTCCACATATGCGTTAAGCTCGCCTCCGTAATATCCCAGCTCCAAGGCCGCCAGTTGCCTGTCTCGATTAGGGACAGACGGCTGTGATAGCGTAATGTAGGGATAGTGAATCTTGAACACATCAGGATTTAGTTTTAACCCATTTGTTACATCTTCCCAGAAAATAAGCCCAATGGCGAACTTACCTGCAAGAGCGCGCTGTTCGGATAATAGACGAACATCTTTTTGTAGCGGGGAATCGTAGTCAGCAGTGGAAGCGATATAAAGCGTAGACAGTTTACCTTCGAATTTTTCGGCCTCGGCTATCTCTTTTTCAATCCCCAACATAGTGGGGCTGTTTTTGTATCGCTTGCATTGAATACCCACCTGACGGCCGATGTCATCACTTCCATAGATATCAACCCCAGCCTGTGCTTGCCCTGGCCGTCCGTTCATCTGCAGGTTTGGGCTCTTCCATCGCAAACTCATAGCGTCGTGAACAATTCTTTCGAAGTCCTGCCAGTTTTTTGGCTTTGGTACTTCAGTTGCATCAATACTCGGCATTCTCACGTTCCCAGTTGTTTGACAAAATATTGGCTAGCTGCTTGTGAACTGCGATGCGTGCTTTGGCACTTGCAGTTTATGACGAGATTTTGACTGGAGCTGCAAATACGATCATGGTCGTTTCTGGGATCGATGCGGACATTTTCCACGCCGCAGAAACCCCAGAAACGTAAGCGTAGGAATTACCCAATTCGCGGGCTGTCCCTCGCTAGGCAGCAACGAGCGGTTCAATGTTAGACACGTCGATCTCTTTTGCCGCAGTTGCCATGTCGTAATTCGTCTGAAGGTTCACCCAATAAGCTGGGGTCGTGTTGAAGACACGGGCGAGACGCAGTGCCGTGTCAGGCGTGATCCCGGTCGTGCCCTTGATCAAGCGCTCGATCCGTGTCCGAGGCACGCCTAGACGACGTGCAAACGCGATGGCCGCCATGTCTAGCGGATCAAGGTAAAGCTCTTTCAAGACTTCACCAGGGTGCATTGGCTCTTCAAGCAGGCTCATCAGCGTATCCTCTCAATGGTAGTCGACAATCTCGACATCGGCGGGGCCGTTCGGGGTCCAGACAAAGCAGATGCGCCATTGCCCGTTGATCCGCACAGAGTGTTGTCCAGCCCGATCACCTTTCAGTTCTTCCAAGTGGTTGCCGGGAGGGAAGCGTAAATCTTCCACGACAACCGCAGCATCCAGCGCCGTGAGCATCGCCCGCGTACGCTTCACCAAATCACTGGGGAAACCTTTGCCATACTTGCCTTTCACGGCACTAGCAGCGAATTTTCCTTTGGTGCTCTGGATCATATGGATATGTATCACCGCAAGATACATGTGTCAAGATGTGATACCAACTCCGATGCGCGGCCAACCGTATCAACTTAAGACTTGGCTACCCGGCATCGAAGCTCGGTGCTCCCAAAGCCTGAATATCAAATCAACTGCTTCCTGGCTGGCTGCGGTTTGCGCGCGATCCGAGCCTTAGTGAGTTTGCCGTACGAAATCTGATAGCCTAGCTCACTGAATTCATCCGCATCGCTGTACTCAGATTTCTTCAAAGGACGTTGGGCAAGAAACTCACCCGCCGCGCACCACTTTGCATTCCATTCAAGATGACCGGACCCGTCAGCGGACGGAACGCCCTCCACTGTTACCGCTTCTAGCTTGCTAGGACTGTCTAACAGCTTCACCATCGGCTTCAGGTCGGTGGAGGCGTTCAAGACGATGCACCGCAATGAGAAGGTGAGCGGTAAACGACTCGGTGACTATTGGCTGGACCACCCCAAGAGGCGCACCTACCCGAGCGGGGTGGACTTCGATCCGTCCTCCAACCCCCGCTCCGGTATCCTCAACCTATGGCAGGGATTCAACACTGTCCCGGACCCGACGCAGCCGTGCGACCTGATCTTGGAGTATCTCTTCGATGTGGTGTGCGGCGGGGACGCGACCAGCTACGCCTACCTCCTCACATGGTTGGCAGATATCGTGCAGAATCCCGCCAGCAAGCCCGGTGTGGCCGTGGTCCTGAGGGGCCTAAAGGGGGTGGGAAAGGACACCTTGGCCGAAATCCTGCGCCGGATCATCGGGCGGAACCACACCGCCCACATCACCAACACCGCGCGTCTGGGGGACAGGTTCAACGCTCCTCTGGCGACGGCCCTCTTGGCGCACTTCGAGGAGGCGTCGTGGGGCGGGGACAGGACCAGCAAGGGCACCCTGCAATCGCTCATCACGGCCCCGACGATGCCCCTCGAAAAAATTGGGGTGGACGTGGTGCAGGTCCGCAGCTTCGCCCGGTTGCTCCTGACCTCGAACGAGAAGTGGGTAGTGCCGACTAGCGCCGATGAACGCCGATATTTCTGTATGGACGTTTCCGACCATAGGAGGGGGGACCGGGCCTATTGGAACGCCCTCTATGACCAGATGCACAACGGCGGGCTGGCGGGCTTCCACGCCTACCTCGCCGGGTGGCAAACGCCCGAGGGGCTCGACCTGCGCGACCCGCCACAGACCTCTGCCCTCGCCGCTCAGAAGCTGGCGGGTCTGCGCGGCATCGACCGGTGGTGGCGCGATATTCTGCACACCGGCGAACTGCCGGGAGTGGAGACCGACTACGGCGTCGAGAGCGACTGGGAAGACGACTGGCAGACCGTGAACAAGGCGGCGCTGCGCGAGGATTATGAGGAGTGGATACGACGCAAACGATGGCATGGCGAGGCTCTTTCCCCGGAAGAGTTCACCAAGGCAATGGTACGCCTCTGCCCGGATTGCCGAGTCACCAAGGTGGGGGGGCGGGGAAAGCAAGTGCCGTCCTATAAACTGCCCACACTGCCCGAGTGCAAGGCACTGTTTGAGGACGCCATTAACATCGCAGAGGGGGACTGGGACGATGACTGAACCTAGGGTATCCGGGTGGAAAACCGCCACCCGGATACCTTTTGGCCTTATAAACAAGGGGTGTATCCTAGGTATCTGGGGTATCCGAGAGAGAATCCATGTCTAGGTCAATTCGTGCATGACGTGCGAGGGCACATGTTTGGCAATCGCCCCTCCACCCCGCGTGCGCACGGGGGAATGTGCCAATTCCACCCAGCTTCCCAGGATACCCCGCATACCACCCTTATTTATATGGCGTCGCGGCCATGTCGCACCCGGATACGCGTCCGGACACGCCTGTGTCTCTTGGATACTACCGGGCTTTCGTCCCCATACGGCCCCAGTTCCTCCCCGTTTTCCCCAGTTCAAACCGGGAATATCTACGAGTCCTGGGCGGCGGATCGTCATGCGGGCACGCTGAGCATCGGCGGCTGAGTTTGAGAAGATAATTCTGAGATCTAAACCCGGGCTTCTAGGCAGAACGCATCAACCTCTTGAGGTCGCTCGGGTCCTCCGAGCCCCACGCCGAAGGCGGGATCGCCGATCGCCGAGGAGACCCTGAAGCGCATCGCGGCACTCTACGGCATTGAGAAGGAGATCCGTGGCCTCGATCCCGAAAAGCGCCGGGCCGTGCGCCAGGATCGGTCTGTGCCGCTGCTCGACGATCTCGAGGCCTGGCTTCGAGCCCATGGGCCCAGCAATAGGCGAGCCTGAGCGGCGCTCCACGCTCGCGCCGATCATCGGCCAATCGGTTGTAGCCGCCGTAGCCGTCGACCTGGAGCACACCCTCGAACCCTTCCAGCATTCGTTCCGCATGGGCACCGCCGCGGCCCGGTGCGTAGGTAAAGACTACGCCGGGCGGGTCGCCCCCACCCCACGGTCGGTCGTCCCGCAGCATCGCCCAGAGGTAACCGGTCTTGGTTCTGCCCCGGCCCGGATCGAGCACCGGGGCCGTCGTTTCATCCATGAACAGCTTGCTGGAGTGTTTCAGCAACTCGGCCATCCGCTCCACCACCGGGGCGAGGTGGAAAGCGGCGCGGCCGACCCAGTCGGCCAGCGTGGAGCGATCGATGGACAGCCCGTGCCGCGCCATGACCTGCGCCTGGCGATACAGGGGAAGATGCTCAGAATACTTCGAGACGAGGACGTGGGCGATGGTGGCCTCGGTCGGCAGACCACCCTCGATCAGCGCCGACGGGGCCTTCTGCTGCACCACACCGGCCCGGCCCTTTGGGCAGGCGTAGCGGGGGCGGATGGTGACGAGGACGCGGAACTGTGCCGGGGTGATATCGAGGCGTTCCGAGCGGTCTTCGCCGATCCGGACCATGTCCCCGCATCCGCAAGGACAGGTCAGGCTCTCCGGTTCGATTACCCGCTCCTCGCGCGGGAGGTCCTTCGGCAGAGCCCGGGAGCCGCGAGACTGAGGGACAGGCCGCGCCTGACCGGGGGCCGCTGTCGCCGTGTCATGTTTCTCCTGCGCTTCGGCCATCGCGGTCTCGATGTCTTCGAAGGCCAGTTCGATCTGGTCGGGGTCGAGCTTTTCCGAGCGAGGTCCGAACCGGGCGCGCCTCATCTCCTTGGCCAGGTGCTCGAGCCGCGCGTTCAGCGCCGCCAGCTCGGCATTGCGAGCCCTCAGATCGGCGTTCTCCGCATCCAAGTGTAGGCGGGCTGCTCGCTCCGTGGCGAGCGCCTCGAACTGCGCCTCGACAACCGTCCGCAGCGCGGCCGGAAGGGCCTCGAGGAGGCTTGGATCAAGGGGCGGCGACATGGCAAATCATACCTCACCCCGACTGGAGTTCCCAGTAAAACATGGGGTATCCTCACCCTGCCAAGGCCGGAGCCTGCACCCGCCGGGCCATTACCCGCCGCCAGTCCAGCCCTTCGAAGAGCGCCTCGAACTGCGCCCGCGACAGTCGCATCATCCCATCCTGAACCTTTGGCCAGGTGAAGCTGCCGGCCTCCAACCGCTTGTAGATCAGGACGAAGTCCGGTCCCGTCCCAGACCAGAATCTTGATCCGGTCCCCCCGCTTCGAGCGGAACACCACCGTCAGCCCGGAATGAGGGTCGAGCCGCAACTCGTTCTGGACGGTGGCGGCAAGTCCATCGTGCCCGCGACGGAAGTCGACTGGCCGCATGGCGATCACGATCGGCAGCCGCTGACCCGGCAAAATCATGGACGAGCCGCGCGCAGCGCTATCGCGATCTCGGCGATCCGCGCCGTGGGCATGGAGGATGGGAGCCGCATCACCACCCCACCGCCGACCTCGATCTCGATCCGTTCCGAAAGCCCCGGTTCCGGGTCGGCAGCTGGTTCAGGCGCACCTTGGGAAAACCCAGTCTCAGGATCTTCCAGCATCAGCGGCACGAACATTGGCGAGGCCGTGATCGGGACCAACTTCCCCTCACGGTGCAGACGCCGCCAGGTCGTCACCTGTGACGGCATCAGCCGATGCCGCCGCGCGACATCACCGACCATCGCCCCGGGTGCGTGGCTCTCGGCCACGATCCGCAGCTTCGATTCGGGCGACCAAGTCCGCCGCCCGCTCCCGCGATCCTCCAGAACCTCGTAGCGCCCCGCAAACCCATCCGACATCGCACACCCCGGCTCCCGCTCCATGCCGCAGGAATAGGCCGGGAACCGAGGCCGCGACGAGATCAGAAGGCAATGGGGCGTGGGCCTCGCTTACCCGATGCCAACATCAAAGACATTCGGCACACTGTCGGTACCTTCGTCGCCAAAGAAGGGGGGCTCTACTCCGCTCAAGCAATCCTGAGACACAGCAGCCCACAGACCACAATGCGCTACGCTCACCCTTTCGAAGAAACGATCCGTCAACATCAGCGCTTGGCGATCGGTCAGATTGCAAACAATATGGAGGTAGGCTTATCCAAGTCGAAGCTGAAGCGGCGGATTAGCAAACGAACACAATTTCCGAAAGTGGATTGAGATGCAAGAAGAGCCCAAACCAGCGCTACGACTCCGCAAGAAGTTCAAGGGCGAAATTCCGAAGCTCAAGATGAAAATAGCCGCCCTGCAACGGCGCGTTAGAGAGCTTGAGACAAGATTGGATGGCGGATGGATGTCGGACGACGGTGTATATTGCGATGTAAAGTACGCGGCGAGATACCTTAACAAATCAGTTCAGACACTACGCAACATGAAGGCTCAAAGGACCGGTCCCATTACATATTCCCGGTCCGGCTCTGTCGTATACCGCATCGACGAACTGAAAGCCTTCCACGAGCATGGCTATGGACAGCGAGACCGAGACGCGAACAAGTCAAAGCCTGAGTAGATTTTTTTCGCTGAGAAATGATATATGCCCCCCCCTATCTTGAGAAGATCCCAAAACCCCAACAAATATCTGCAAAAGGTTATCTCGGTTTCTTGGCGACATAACAGATTGGTAGCTTTCAATCGGGCAATACCTCACTTCACCTGATACACCACTAAACCGGCAATCCGCACATAACGAAAGTTCACAAAACCTAAGGTAAGATATTGAATACAGTAAATAATGCAATTTCAGCTATCATTCCTGCGTCTGGTCACTAATCAGTCCAGGTCAATAAGACGCGGAAACGACCAGAAAGCCCAGTACTTTCGGGAAAAATTCCTTCTTGAGCAACATTCCGTACTATTCTGAACCTACGGATCAATAAATGTTACTGAAACCTAACATGGAGCGTCTGAGGTGAGCAGGTCTGTACACAAGCAAAGCAACGTTAATCTGTGCAGAAGGACATAACAGATGGCTCTTGAGTTTTTCACCTACTACCGCGTCTCCACAACACGTCAGGGAGCGAGTGGCTTGGGGTTGGATGCACAGAAGATGGCTGCGCAAAGTTTCCTGAAGGGCAATTCTGGAGTTTTGGTGGGTGAATACACCGAAGTCGAAAGCGGTCGAAAGGCAGATCGACCCAAACTGAAGGAAGCCCTGAAGGCATGTCGAGTGCGGGGAGCTACGCTACTGATTGCCAAACTTGATCGGTTGGCGCGCAACGTTCACTTTATTTCGGGGTTGTTGGAAACAGATGTGAAGTTTGTTGCAATTGATATGCCCAACGCTGATCGCTTTATGTTGCACGTATATGCGGCAATGGCTGAGGAGGAGGCGCGGCGTATTAGCGAGCGTACGAAAGCAGCTCTGCGGTCTGCAAAAGCTCGCGGCGTGAAGCTAGGTATAAATGGAAAAGTACTGGCCCAACAGAATAGTCTAGCCGCGGACCAGCTCGCTCGACAGATTGGCCCGAAAATTGAACAGCTGCAAAATAAAGAGGGTCTCTCGTTTAAGGGCATTGCCGAAAGCCTAAACCATCAAGCCATCAGAACTGCTAACGGCGCATCTTGGCATCCGACCTCTGTCTATCGGGTACATAACAGATTTAAGTCCCTTATGTATAGCCAACCTTTAGAGAGGGGTCAGGTAGAGAATGTCTGTAGTAGATGAGTTCCTTCCTGAGTTTAGCACTGTCCAAGCGGTAAGTGCCGACAACGCAATGGTCGATCGGTTTGAACTCGATTGGGGCGATTTCGCCCTGATCGGGGATGAGGATGACATCTGTTATGTTCTCAATCACTTGAGCTACTTTTGTATACCGACCGCCCACGGTGAGGAAGTCAGCCTATATAATAGCGGTAACCTGAAGAACTTGCGTTCAAAAACAAATGTCAGATTTTCGAACGGTGGATCAGGGCCAGGGCAGTTCAAGCCACGGCCCGTAGTCGCTGGAGGACTAAAGCGGGCTGGCTTTCGATCTGGCGCTCATCGGACGCCGAAATTTCGTGGCGAAAGACTTCGCGTGACCTTAGGTGCATGGCTCAACCTTACTCGCTTTGTCCAAGCGCAGCGGTTCTTGAAGGCATCCAACCCAAGAAACCCGAGAATGTTCTGCCCGACGGTCTTGGCGATACACCCCAAGCCGTCTTGGTTCTTAAGAGAGTTGCCGTTGCTGCCAGCCGACAACCTGTTGATCGGACAAGCCCACCAGTACGGCTTTGCCCTTCAACATTCTGTACCCGAACTGATGCGGATGTACCTAGGAGAGTTGGAGGCGGTTGCTCTCGGAATGTTCCGAGACCAAATGCAGGATCGTGGCGTAAGTGTTATGGAGGTCCCATACCGTTCCTTGCAAGCACTGGAGGTCTATTGGGAGTTCTCAAGCAATGATCCGATTGCCCTTGTTGATCAGTTGACCCAGCCGCTGCACAGGCTTTCTAGCCATATCCTCATTACAAGCGTGACGGTGCCAAATGTCGAAGAAGAGACCACAAATCAGAGCAAATGCATTAAGGTTGATCTAACTCGGAGTATGCGTCTTAGGGTATATGCAAAGACTACCCGGCGGGTTCGGTTTGAAATCGAATTTTCAGCTGACGCAATTAGCTCAGTCTGTGAGGGGCGAACAGCATCAAACACTGAAGGCGTCCTGTCAAAGGTAGATCAGTTGGTTGGCCGCGCCGTTGAGGAAATGAACTGGGTTCTTGCCGAACTGCGATACTTGGCTCCCGCGTGGGGGCATCAAGAAACCGTCGTAGGGCTCATATCAAAGATTGCGCGGACGCTCGATGACGGCGCAAAGACAGAAATGGCGGTCTCAAGCCTTCATTCGCTTGGCCGGATCGCACCAGAAGGAAATGAGTTGCTGCTTGAAATTGCTCACGCGCTTAAGAAGGCTGGGATACTGCAGACCACAGGAGGAAGATCGTTGTATGTTCCCACGGATACATACGTGGGTGCCGTGAATGCCTTGACGGCGATTTCAAAGGGGTAACTTGGGCACTTTTTGAAGCCTTACAGCGGCTTCCAGCATCATCAGGTACCTTACCTACAAAATTCGCGACTTTGCCGCCCACGGTCTGAATTTGCCTCATCCTTGACGTTCTCTTTGGGCTGCTGTTCGGGAAGTTCTCCCTGCAATCGATAGTAAGGGCGAAAGACATCCGAGAATTCTTTACTCGCGGTGCAACTTGTCAGACAGATAATAAATCCCGAGAAGAGTACTTAGCAAAAGCTGGCACAACAGAAAAAGAAACGAAATTAAGAGTGCGGGAAGCACAATGTCCTGTACGGCTAAGGGCGTGAGTAATATAGCCTTCAGAATTAAAGGTGAAAGAAGAGTGAACACAAGCAAAGCCAGTGAGAGGACTGCGCAGTAGCCAAACAATAGGCTCAGGAAGTGCCGTGGCGTGACTTCGATAACATCCCAAGCGCCCCCATCCCCAATAACTGTAAGAGTAACTTTTGATGTCATTGAGAAGGGGGCATTGAATGATGGCGGGCCGCTGAAAGTAGAGACTGCCGCAAGTGCTGCAATAAAGAATGGTGATAATATTGACAATACCGGAGCAAGTGATGGAATAAAAGCTCCAACTGCAAAGTAGTCAGACGCATCACCCAACCACAAGAGTAATACTCCCGCCATCAAAGTTGCTGAAGCAGGATAGACGATATTATAGCGAGCCGCAAACGGATGCTTTACCCTGAGGTAGTTCAGTGTTCTGAAAAAAACTGAACGCTCTATAACTAGTTTCATTTAAGAGCCGACTTCATTTTTGAGATCATATCACTTCGGATTGAGGGTTCGCACATAGCCATCGGTTTTGAGAAGCCATTCATTAGAACTTGAGGAATAAATACATTGCTAAGTACATTATTCTTACTTGGATCAATTCCAATTGTCTTTGTTCTCTCGTTGCTATCGACTATCGTTACCTTGAATGACTTCGGTTTCTTTCCTCGCGATCGATCAAAGGTGTCAATAAGTATCTTCTTTGCTGCAGCTCCTGTCGGGCGATTTCTGACCGTAATGCCAACATCGTTCCGTTGCTCAATTGGATAAGCCTTATCACCAAAGGACTGTTGGTGCATCTTGTCTTCGACCCACTTAACTCCGGTCAGTACGCCGCCGTTGTCCAGCGCATCTTGTATTGTGTGGGAATGAGGCGCAACAAACTCAACTCGAGGGCTAAATAGTTTCTTATCTTTCTTCTCTTTTCTATCCATTGTCTTTGTATAAGTTCCGCCAAGCCATTCATTGAAATACCCGATCATTAGGCTTCGCGGTAGAAAGTCTATGTTTTCGATGCACATAGGATATAGTTTATTTTGGTCGTGAGCCTGGCTCAAATCGATCAATACGTGAGCAGATATTGCTGGGTCTTCATTTTTTTTGCGGGCAGCGGTTCTTAGTGAGTCATTGGTGCGATCTGATAGCACGTTATCCGGGATCGAAGGATCGGTAAGTTTAAACAAGATTTCCGCAAATCCGGAATTTGTTATTGAAAATGAAGATAGCTTAATAGATTTCGTTCCATGTGTTGTCTCGTGGGATTGGCCCTTCGCATACGCCGCCAAAAGTTGGCCGAAAACATCGGATGCTTTTGGGATGCTGTTTGGGAAATAGTTCCGGAAAGTATACAGGCGCAATTCGCCGATAAATGCGTAGCGTTCATGTTGCGAAAGCATGTTTTCAGCGAACCCCTTTCCACCGTTTTTGTAACCCTAGCCGTGTGCGCTCCCAGGTTGCAAGCCTGAACAAGGCACGCCAAAGGTTACAGTGGATGTATGGTGCCAGCTATCTCGATGACGGCCAAGCAACTGAGTTGGCTCGAAGCTCGGTAGCCCGGTCGATGGTTCAATCCAACTTGTTCGTACAGATCTACTTCAGATGGGATAACCTGAGCCCTGATTGTCAGATAGCACCTTTTTAAGGAGCGTTGATCCCGTCCGATCTATGGGCGGACGACCTACCTGTACTGATGTCTACCGGACCTTACTGGCTGGTAGCAGGGTCAACGAGCCCTATACATGTCCTGAAGATACCAAAATCTTGAGGATTTCTCCTTAAGTGTTTGGTTTTATTGGCTCCGGCGGTAGGGATCGAACCTACGACCAATTGATTAACAGTCAACTGCTCTACCGCTGAGCTACGCCGGAATGCCGAGGGCGCGTATAGCAATGCGGGTCTGGGGCGTCCAGAGGGCGTCGACAGCTTTTCGGGGGGCGGCGCGGGTAGCGTCCACGAACGTGGTGGACTTTTGCGCCGCGCTGGCGGTGTAACCGGGGTGGCCATCGAGGACGTCGGTTATGGTGGAGTTTGGACACTTCAACCACGGACCGATGGAGACCCCCCTCTCGGGACATTGCTTCGCAATGCCCTGCCGGGCAGTGGATGACCGAGACCAACATGGACCTGTCCGAGCTGCTGGCCAAGCATGATCAGGGTGATTTGCTTCGCGGCATCGCCGAGGCCGTCCTTCAGCTGATCATGGAGGCCGATGTCGACGGCCTGATCGGCGCCGGTCGGCATGAACGCAGCGGCGAGCGCACGACCTGGCGCAATGGATATCGGGATCGCTCCCTCGATACCCGGCTGGGCACGCTGAACCTGCGGGTGCCGAAGCTGCGGCAGGGCAGCTACTTCCCGGGTTTCCTCGAGGCCCGCAAGACTTCGGAGCAGGCGCTGGTGGCGGTGATCCAGGAAGCTTGGATCAGCGGTGTTTCCACCCGACGGGTCGATGATCTGGTGCAGGCCATGGGGCTGAGCGGCATCTCGAAGAGCACGGTGTCCAAGCTCTGCAAGGATATCGACGAGCGGGGCGGAGAGTTCCTGAACCGTCCGCTCACTGGCGAATGGCCCTACGTCTGGCTCGACGCCACCTAACTGAAGGTGCGTCAGTGTGGCCGGATCGTCAGCGTGGCGGCGATAATCGCCGTAGCCGCCAACACCGAGGGCCGCCGCGAGATCATCGGCCTGGGCATAGGCCCCTCGGAAGCCGAGACATTCTGGACCGACTTTCTGCGCTCGTTGAAAGCCCGCGGGCTCGACGGCGTGAAGTTGGTGGTCAGCGACGCCCATACCGGCCTGAAGGCGGCGATCTCACGCGTCTTCGAGGCGACCTGGCAGCGGTGCCGGGTCCACTGGATGCGCAACGCCCCGGCCCATGTCTCGAAGGGCCAGCACACGGTTGTCGCGGCGGCGATCCGGCAGGCGTTCGAGCAGCCCGACCGCAAACATACCGGTGAAACCTGGCGCCATGTCGCGGAGCAGGTCCGCCCCCGCTGGCCGAAACTCTCGGCGCTGATGGACGATAGCGAACCAGACGTGCTGGCCTACATGGCTTTCCCGGCGCAGCACCGCACCAAGCTGCATTCGACCAACCCGTTGGAACGCCTGAACAAGATGGGATATCCGGCCGGCGTCGTGCGGTATGGACCTGTTGCGATCCACGCATGACGCTTCTCGGAGGCAATTGGGCCAGAATCGAGGAGATTGATATGCTCTATGCAGGTTTGGATGTTTCTTCAGCGCGCACGGCGGTATGTGTGCTGGACGCCGCGGGAACAGTCGTGCGGCAAAGTTCGGTCGAAAGCGTGCCGGGATCCATAGCGGATGTTCTCGCGCCCTATGCCGCCGAGATCGATCGGATCGGTCTGGAGGCCGGCCCGACATCGGCGTGGTTGGCACGCGGACTGCGCGAGCTGAACCTGCCGGCCGTGGTCATAGATGCGACACACGCCGCGGCTGCATTGCGGACTGGCTTTCGCAACAAGACCGACAAGAACGACGCGCACGGCATCGCTGATCTGATGCGGGTCGATAAATTCCGCGCCGTCTGGGTCAAATCGGTTGGCGCGCAACGGATCCGGGCCATTCTGACGGTCCGCGAGCAGCTTCGGCGTCAGTCGCTCGATCTCCGCAACGGGATCTGGTCGATCCTGCAGGCCGAGGGCCTGCGGCCACCGAAGCTCGCCAGATCGGAGTTCCGGATCGCCGTCGACACCGCTCTCGAGGACACGGCGTTGCGACCGATCCTGCAACCCCTCGTGGATATCGTAGAGCATCTGGCACGCGAGATTACCGCGCTCGACAGACAGATCGCGATGCGTGCGAAGACCAGCGAGCCCTGCCGCCGCCTGATGACGGTGCCGGGCGTCGGACCGCTGGTGGCATTGACCTACGTTGCGGCCGTCGACGACCCATCGCGGTTCCCGAAATCGCGCAATGTCGGAGCCCATTTCGGCCTTACCCCAAGGCGATGGCAGTCCGGCGAAATGGACTGGTCGGGTGGCATCAGTCGCGCCGGAGACGCCGGGGTGCGATGTGCGCTTTACCAGGCAGCGAATGTCCTCATCCATCACAGTCGCGGATGGTGCGCTCTAAAATCCTGGGCCGTTCGCCTCGCCGGGCGCCGCGGGCTCGGAAAGGCGAAAGTCGCGTTGGCGCGCAAGTTGGCGGTCGTTCTCCACCGGATGTGGACCAGCGGCGAGACATACCACTTCGGCGCCGCCGCCTGACGGCTACGCCAACGAAACCGACTGCGTCCTGATCGATACATCGAGGCGCTGTCGGCACGACGTCCCGTCCGGGGACGGGGTCGAGGCAAGTGCGTTCCACTTCTTTGGCGCCCCGCATGCACTGCGCGGGACCAGACGCCGCGAATAAGGAAGCACTCTCGGCTCCTGCCCATACCCCATCCTGAGCCGGACATCGTCCTGAGCTCGTAGAGAAGGCTGCCCCCGGGGGGATCCGACGTGCCGCAATGCGATCAAAGGAGGCTGAAATGAGTGATTGACCGTGATGGCCGGGATAGAGAAGGAGGTCAAACGCCGCGCTGACGTCGTCGGAATCTTCCCGAACGAGGACAGCATTATCCGCCTGATCGGCGCTGTCCTGTTCGAACAGAATGATGACTGGCAGGGCCAGCATCGCTACATGCAAGTCGAGGCATTCGGCCTCATCGACACCGCACAGATCGACCCGCTTCTCAGCATATCAACACAGGCCGCCTGATCGATGCCTTCGATTGGCCATACCGGAATTTACACCAGCTTGACGGACGCTACCCGCCCGGGTGCGGGGGGCTGGTCTACTGGAACGACGAGACTTTGCGGAGGCCTGGCGTGGAAAGGTCGCGTCGCGGAATGGCTTGAACCCATTCACACACGATGCCTATGATCGACTTCTCAAGCGAGAGCATCCCTTCCGGATGTTCACTCCCGGCTGAGGCTTCAATATCGCTAGAAGGCATGAGGCTCGCACCGAAAGGGGCGAGCTTTCCTCGTTCGCCATGGTCTTCGGGCAATGTCGACGGCTCCGGCTCGCCGTCGTGGTGCACGCTTTTTGGTTTTCTGCGTACGTTATCGCTTTTGTAACTGAATCCGGCACCTCGTAGGTATCTGTTAAATAATGGAAAATTAAGGTTCCCGAATCGGTTTCAATGGCTCTTGCGTAAGCTTCTCCTGAGTCTGACAGCCCGCCTGCCGTTCAACCGGGGCGCGCAGGGCGCATCATCCTTCTACGTAAAGTTTAGTTTCCCGATTAATCAATTTGTAATTAGGAAGGCGACAGGTCGGTCGCCCCGGACTAGATCGTTGGACCGGGGGCCTTGCTGGAGGACCGAAACGTGGCTGTTGGGCGCACTGCGACGCTCGATCTGATGATCGAGTTTGCGATGGAAGAACTGCTGTCCGGGTCCGGACAACGCAAGCGGGCCATGGTGCGCCGCATGGCCGAGAAATGGCCAGATGAGCCGGCACTCGCGCTGGTCTATGCGGTGACGTCCGCGACCGAGGCGATCGAGGACAGTTTCGGCGATGCGGCAACCATCGACCCGGTCATCCCGCTGGGCTATCGCCTCTCCGCGCTGATCTCGGCGGATGTGCATGCGGTGCAGTCGATGGGTCAGATACCCTCGGTCGCAGAGGATTTGCTGCATTTCTGGCGCCGGGTGGATCCGCTGTTCCTGCGGTTGCAGTAGGGGGCGGTTCGCGACGGGGCCTCAGCCCAGGTAGACCTCGCCCGCCGGATAGCGGACGCGCGGTCGCGACCGCGTCGCCAGGAAAAACCCGAGCGTCAGCGGGCCGATCCGCCCGATGAACATCATCGCCATGATGAGGAGCTGGCCGACCGTGTCCAGTTCGCCCGTCGCGCCGCGCGACAGGCCGACCGTCCCGAAGGCGGACACCACCTCGAAGGCAAGGTCCAGAAACGCGCCGTCATGGCGGATCGAGATGACGAAAAGCGACAGCATGATCGTCAGGATGCAGATCGTCGTCAGCGCAAGCACCTTCATGAGCACCTCGAGGCCGAGGCTGCGGCCGAAGACGTGCAATTCGGTCCGGCGGCGAAAGAAGGCGATCGTGGCCAGCAGCAGCACGATGAAGGTCGTCACCTTGATCCCGCCCGCCGTCGAGGTGCTGCCGCCGCCGACGATCATGAGGGCGATGGTCATCAGCGTCGTGGAATCGTGCATGCCGGCGGTGTCGATGGTGTTGAAACCGGCCGTGCGCGGCGTCACGCCCTGAAACCACGACGCGATGAGTTTGTCCGGTGTCGAGGCGAGGGTGCCGAGGGTTTCGGGGTTGGTCCATTCGAGGGCGGCAAAGCTGGCCCAACCCCAGAGCGACAGGGCGACCGAGCCCACGATCATCAGCTTGGTATGCACCAGCAACGGCGCCCAGGCACGCTTTTGCAGGATGTCGCCGATCACGACAAAGCCGAGACCGCCGATGATGAAGAGTGCCGGTATCGTGAGGTTGACCAGCGGATCGGTGACATAGCGGCTGAGCGAATCCCCCCAGAGCGCGAAACCGGCGTTGTTGAAGGCCGAGATCGCATGGAACACCGCGTGCCAGAGGCCGCTTGCCAAGCCGAACTCGGGGACGAAAACGACGGCGAGTACGACGACGCCCGCCGCCTCGCAGACAAGGGCGATCCGCAGGATCGAGCGGGTCAGCATCATCAGGTTGGCGGTCGACGTCTGGTTCAGGTTCTCGCGCAGCAGGCTCTTCTCCGGCATCCCCACGGGCAGGCCGAGGGCGGAATAGAGCAGCACGCCGAAGGTCATCAGGCCGAGGCCGCCGATCTGGATCATGACCGCGATGACCGCCTGGCCAAAGACGGTAAAGGCGGTGCCGGTGTCATGGAGCACGAGGCCCGTCACCGTCACGGCGGAGGTGGCGGTGAACACGATGTCCATCACCGTCATCGGCACGGTGCGGGCAAAGGGCAGCATCAGCAGCAGGGATCCGACGACGATCGCGGCGGCGTAGATCAGCATGAGCATGACCGTCGGTGACTGTGCCCGAAACCGGCGCGCCAGTCTGCGCGAACGCGACGGGGCGGGTTTGCGCCCTCTCGCGCCGCTCACACCCTCGTTCGGCGGACGCGGCACGTCAGAGCAGGTCGCCGAAATCGCGCAGGTTCTGACGGGCACCGAGCAGCACCAGCAGATCGTCCCTGGCGAAGGTGCAGTCGCGGGCGTCGCTGCCGATGTATTCGGTGCCGCGGGTGACGGCAGCACAGCGCAGCGAGAACCGCCGTTCGAGTTCGAGGCCCGAGAGCGTCTTGCCGGCGAGCTTTTCGGGCACGATGAAACTGACGACGTGGTGGCCGTTGCCAAGGCCCATATAGTCGCGCACGGCCGGATTGTGCAGCATCTGCGCGACGCGCTGCCCGCCTTCTTCCTCGGGGTGGATGACGCGATCGGCGCCAAGCTTGCTCAGGATGCGGTGATGGGTGCGGCTGTTGGCCTTGGCCCAGACGATACCGACGCCGATCATCCGCGCATTGATCGTGGCCAGAACGTTCGCCTCGAGGTCGGACCCGATGGCGACGAGAACGGTGTCGCATTCGCCGAGGCCTGCCTCGCGCAGGGCGACATCGTCGCGCGCATCGAGGATGAGGGCCTGCGCGAGGTGGTCGGAGAGGGCGGCGACCTGCCGCTCGGACGTATCGATACCGATCACATGGTTGCCGAATCGCGCAAGTTCGCGCGCTGCGGTGGCGCCGAAGGTGCCGAGGCCGATGACGGCAATGGTGCGGGAGGTGGCGGGCATGATTGCTCCGGTCCGGCATGGAATGGAAGTCTTGGTGTGGCGCGAAGCGGGATCAGGAGCAAGGGCCCCCGGACCTTGTGGCACGCGGTTCGAGGGGGCGCTGCTACGGGATCTTGCTGCCGGTCCATCGATCTGGCCGGAACGCCGGTGCCGGGTGCGACCGGAATTTTCGCGTTCCGCACCTACCCGGACGCCTGCCTCGGGGGGGCGGATGCCGGCTGCCCGATACCTCGCAAGCCCGGGCCAGAGGCTCTAGCGGGCGCGGAGCCGCGTTGCAACGATCGTGCCGTCGACGGCGACGATGCCCCTCATTTCGGCTTCCATACCGTTGGCGAGCCGGTCCTCGACCCGGGTTTGCGGCGTTACCGTGAAGGCCGCACCGTCGATTTCGGACGGACCGGTGACGAGGCCCCGCAACCGGATTTCTGCCCCGGTCGGGATCGGTGCGCGATTGCCTTCATCGTCGACGGCACCTTCTTCGATCCAGGTGCGTATCAGGTCTATCTGGGCTTCGGTCAGCCAGGGTGGACCGTCGAAGGGCATCCGCGGCGAGGCAAGCCCTTCGACGCGCCGCCACAGCTCGGACGCTTCAGGATTTCCCGGTATGACGACGACGCGATCGCCACCCAGCAGCACCCTGTCGAGATCGGTCAATCGCAGCCCTTCGGGGGGCGCTGAAAACCGCGAATTGTCCGAATGGCAGACGATGCAGCGTTGTTTCAGGATGGCGTCGACATCCGCAAACGTCACCACGCCGTCATCGACGGGCGGCGACGCTCCGGGTTCGGACTCGCCGTCACGCTGCGCGCCTGCAGCGATCCATGCCTCGATCAGGGCAATTTCTTCCGGCTCAAGAAACGGCGGGCCGTCCAGCGGCATCCGCGGCTGCGACTCGCCCCGGATTCTGCGGGAAAGCTCACTTGCGGCGACATCGCCGGGCAGAACGACTGGCCCGTTCTCGGAACCGCCAAGCA
The DNA here is from genome assembly GCA_963789535.1 of uncultured Alphaproteobacteria bacterium. Lineage (GTDB taxonomy): Bacteria > Pseudomonadota > Alphaproteobacteria > Rhodobacterales > Rhodobacteraceae > CAVXHQ01. The sequence goes on from CAWBKU010000005.1 coordinate 894,390, forward strand.
CGCCCTCGTGGCTATCGAGAGACAGTCCCAGCGGCGCGAACTCACCGGAATGGCAGGCAATGCAGCGCTCGGCCAGGAGCGAACTCACGTCGGGCCATAGCGGCGTCTGGCCGACGGACGGCGTGGCGGCCATCAGGCCCAGGATGAAACTGGCGACCGCCAACGGTTTTCGACCGGGACGGAAGGTTTCACGAGAATATCGGTCCATGTTGCCACCTCTTCGAACTGGTGCCCGTCGCCGACCACAAGACAGTCGCGAACCTGCCGCGCCTTTGCGATCTCGCCACCGGCAAGAACCAAGGTCTGCTTGGCAATCGCTCCCGTCACACTCCGGTTAAGCGCGGCTGCAGACTGTTGCCGCAATGCAGCAGCCTGCAAAACCGGCTCGACGTGGATGTTTCGTTTGGGCCCACCCACCCTCACACCATCCGGATCACGTCCTTGTCGATGGCGAGCATATAGCCGCGCCGGGCGATGTTCTTGACCAGCAGTTCGCTGATCATCTGGTTGCCCAGCGTGTCCCGCAGCCGCTTGATCCGCGTCGCCCCCGCCGCCTCGTCGCAGTCCGACGCGGGCCGCCCCGAGATGACGCCCTCGATTTCCGCGCCCGACAGCACCTCGTCGTCCATCCGCGCCTCGGCGAGCACGCTCAGCGTCTCGATCGCCGCCTCGGTCAGCTTGAACTCGAAGTTGTTGAGGTAGACGACGTTCTGATCGCGGCTGATGAGCAGGGAATTGACCTCGATCCCCTTGCGCTCGATCTGACCCATCCGCTTGTTCATGGTGATGAGCATGATGAGGAAGGCGACGGCGGCGATCAGCAGGCACGCGGCAAAGACCAGCAGCACGAAGATCACGAAGCGGTAGCTGTCGAGCGTTTCCGAGAACGCCGTGCCCGATTGCGCGAGGATTTCCAACAGCTTGATCTCGGCCGGCGAGGTCAGCCCGTCGCTCTCGACGAACAGCCGCTCGACCCGCGCGTTGAACGCGTTGGCGTCGGGCAGGTTCCAGAACAGGACGGCGGCGGCGACCGCGAGGATCGCGACGATGGCGGCGATGCCGATGCTGACGGTGCGGCTGCCGGTCTGGCGCGCCTCAATAGCGGAGGTAGTAGGCTCCCGCACTTTCTCTCCTCTCCTCGAGGCCGCTCTCGTCGAACAGGCCCGAGATTTCCAGAAGCTGCCAGCCATCGGCCGCGAGCTTTGGAGAGAGTTGTGCCTCAGCACTGGCGACAGTGCAATCGCCCTGCACCTCGGTCACACCGTAATGCAGGCGCAGCGGATCGTCCTGCTTGGCCTTGTAGTCGGCAAAGCAGGCGGCCTGCGCCGCGGCGGCGGTCAGGACGAGGGCGAGGAGGGCGGTGGGGAGGATGTGTTTCATGATGCGCGACCCTCACCCGGATGGATACGGATATTCAATAGCACAAGCGGATTTCAGCGCCTGCTAGGCGATAGCGGCAGGGTGTTATTGTCTCGCGTGGCCGATGTGCCCACATCGGGGGATATCGATGGCCTGTCTTCCTGCTTCGTCGGCAAGGTCGTCGTGCCGCTGTCCCGTGGATCCTCGGATCCGCGGGACAACGGCCGCACAGACAGGAGAACCGCCATGACCCCGATCCGCCCGATCGCCCTCGCCCTCGCCGCGACCCTTGCCGCCGGTCCCGTCGCCGCCGACCGCGACCGCGGGCGCGACAATGTGCTGGCCGGCGCGCTGATCCTCGGTATCGTCGGTCTCGCCATCGCCGAGGCCCGCCAGGAGGAGCATGGATCGCAGCGTCAGGGGATCGCGCCCCTGCCGGAGGGGCGGATCACCCGCCAGCTTACCGGCGATCTGGGCGGGCAGGTGCAGGGTCAGGTCCGGAGCACCGGCCAGATCACCGCGCCGATCCACATCACCCCCGAACGCCCGCTTTATACCGGCCCCGGCGGCGTGCCGCCCGGCACCCGGTCCGATCCGCTCGCGGTCCTCGGCCCCCTCACCGCGACCACGATCAAGCCCGAGACCGCACCGCAGATCGGCAGCCGGATCGAGCCGCTGTTCGGCACCGGCGGCACGGGCGGCTTCGTGCCCGACCCCGTGACCACGCCCTGGGTCGAGACCCGCACCCTGGCGCCCACCGGCCAGCCGCCCGCGCCCGCCTATCCCGTCGCCGCGCCCGTGACGCGGCCCCTGCCCACCGGCGGCACCGGCCCGCTGATCCCGGCGCAATGCCTCCAGACCTTCGACCGCAACGGCGAGAACCTGTCGCTCTACGGACCTGCCTGCCTTGCCGCCACGACGCCCTTTGCCGCCGACCTGCCGATTTCCTGCGCCGTCACGCTCCAGACGCTGGGCCGGTTCGTCAGCGGCTATGACCCCGCCTGCCTGAACGCGGCAGGCTATTCCCTTGCCCGTGGATAACATGCGTCACGCATGACCCCGGGCGAGCGGCGCGACCGATGCCCCAGTCGTCGCGCCGTCCCGGGGGCGGAGGGCCCCAGAACCCCTCCGCCTCCAATCCCTTCCCCCTTGCACTTCGCCGCCCGGTTTGATGCGATGCCGCGATGGCACGGCCCCGCACCTTTCCCGATGCGACGTTCGAGGACGCCGCCCGCGCACGTGGCCTTTGCCCCGTCGCGGGCACCGACGAGGCCGGGCGCGGGCCGCTGGCCGGGCCGGTGGTCGCCGCCGCCGTCATCCTCGATTTCGCGCGCCTGCCCGTCGGTCTGAACGACAGCAAGAAACTGACCGCCCGGCGCCGCGAGGCGCTCGCCCATCAGATTGCGGCCACCGCACTCGTCGGGATCGGCGCGGCCAGCGTCGAGGAGATCGACGCGCTCAACATCCTGCGCGCGTCGCACCTCGCCATGGTGCGCGCCATCGCGGCCCTGCCGGTGCGACCCGGTCACGTCCTGATCGACGGCAACATGATCCCGCGCGACCTGACCCTCCCGGCCGAGGCGATCGTCGGCGGCGACGCCCGGTCGCTGTCCATCGCGGCGGCCTCGATTATGGCCAAAACAAGGCGCGACGCGCTCATGGTATCCCTCGCGCAACAGCATCCCGGCTATGGCTGGGAGACGAACATGGGCTATCCGTCGAAAAGCCACAGGTTGGCGTTGCGCGAATACGGCGTGACTGCTCACCATAGGCGCACATTCGGCCCGGTGCACCAGATGTTGTATCAAGAATAATATGCAAGTCCTTGGTCAACTTTACTTTTTGACTTGGAATCCCTGACGGGGCCATCCTGCATCCAACAGGTCGGCACCACCAAGGCACCGGCAGATCGAGGCAGCAGCCCAGGCGATGAGCGGGACAACCCGCCGGGCAGGGGCGCCGGGAAACCGGCAGGTACAGGCGGCAAAGCCGTCAGGGACGAGACAGTCATGGTTACGAGACCCAAGGGCGCCACGGCGCTTCCCTTGAACACGATATTGGCCGGCGACTGCATCGAGGCGATGCTGGCCCTGCCCGAGGGGTCGGTGGACCTGATCTTCGCCGATCCGCCCTACAACCTGCAACTCAAGGGCGACCTTTTGCGCCCCAACAACAGCCTCGTCGATGGCGTCGACGACGACTGGGACCATTTCGCGAGTTTCGAGAGCTATGACGCCTTCACCAGGGCCTGGCTTGCCGCCGCCCGGCGCCTGTTGAAACCCGACGGCGCCATCTGGGTGATCGGCAGCTATCACAACGTCTTCCGCATGGGGGCCGAACTCCAGAACTCAGGGCTACTGGATCCTCAACGACGTGATCTGGCGCAAGTCGAACCCGATGCCGAACTTCAAGGGCAAGCGGCTGACCAATGCCCACGAGACGCTGATCTGGGCGAGCAAGTCCGAGAGCAGCAAGTATACCTTCAACTACGAGGCGCTGAAGGCGCTGAACGAGGGGATCCAGATGCGCTCCGACTGGGTGCTGCCGATCTGCACCGGGCACGAGCGGCTGAAGGGCGAGGATGGCGCCAAGGCGCATCCGACGCAAAAGCCGATGAGCCTGCTGCACCGCGTCATCGTCGGCACGACGAAACCGGGCGACGTGGTCCTCGACCCGTTCTTCGGCACCGGCACGACCGGCGCCGTCGCCAAGATGCTGGGCCGTGATTACATCGGCATCGAGCGGGACGCGGGCTATCGCGCCGTGGCCGAAAAGCGCCTCGCCGATACCCGCCGCCTCGACCGCGAGGCCCTCGAGACGACGACGTCGAAGCGGTCCGAACCCCGCGTCGCCTTCGGTGTGCTGGTCGAGCGCGGGATGCTCCGCCCCGGCGAGACGCTGATGTCACCGCGCGGCAAGACCGCAAAGGTCCGCGCCGACGGCAGCCTCATCGGCGACGACGTGAAGGGCTCGATCCATCAGGTCGGCGCCAGCTACGAGGGCGCGCCGTCGTGCAACGGCTGGACCTACTGGTCCTATCGCCGCGACGGCATCTCCGTTCCCATCGACGTGCTGCGCCAGCAGGTCCGGGCAGAAATGCAGGACAGCTAGGCCCCGTCCCCCGAGGTTACCGCCAGTGCGAAGAGGGCATCCCGCCCCCGACGCACCACCTATGCCCCGCCGCATCCTCCGGGATCGGCGGGGTTTTTTCTTCCCGAGTGGATTTTTCCTGCCCCAATAACTCGCCCCCGGCAGGGTCCGCATCCTCGGCACGCGCCACGGTCGGTCGGGATTGCCGGACCGCAACCGGCGTAGGATGGGGTTTCACCCCATAGTCACACCCCAATCGTCCTACCGCGGCGCCGGATTGGTGGCCCGGTCATAGGGGCCCCATGCCTCGATATCCGGATAATATCGCGCCCGCCACGCCCGCACCCTCGGGTTCATGATCCGCCGCCAGAACGGCGGCACGAGGGCCGCCATCGTCATCACCGCATAGCTGTAGGGCAGTTGCGGCGCGTCCTCGGCGTCATGCGCCTGCAACAGCGGGAACCGGCGGTCCGGTTTGTAGTGGTGGTCGGAATGGCGTTGCAGGTTGATGAGGAGCCAGTTCGACGCCTTGTGGTTGGCGTTCCACGAATGGCGCGGCAGGACGTGCTCGTATTTGCCATCCCCGAGGTGGCGGCGCGTCAGGCCGTAGTGCTCGACGTAGTCGACCAGCTCCAGTTGCCAGATTGCCCAGAAGGCCTGCGTGGCGAACAGGAACAGCCCCCAGAACCCGCCGATCGCGAAGGCAAGCGCGAGGAACGCAAGTTGCAGCGCCGCGTAACGCCAGAACGGATTGCCCGCCGCCCACCACGGCTGTCCCTTGCGGGCCAGCATCGCCGCCTCGGCGCGGAACGCCGACGGCGGGCACGAGGTCAGCACGCGCAGGAAGAAACGGTGGAACCCCTCGCTGAACCGCGCCGTCACCGGATCGCGCGGCGTGGCGACATAGCGGTGGTGCACCAGCAGATGCTCGGACCGGAAGTGGGAATAAAGGACCATCGCCAGCAGGATATCGCCCAGCCAGCGCTCGACCTTGGGTTTCTGGTGCATGAGTTCGTGCGAATAGGTGATGCCGATCGTGCCCGACACGATCCCGAGGGCGGCGAACAGCAGCCATTCCTCGGCCCAGTGCAGGTGCCCGGTCGTCGTGACATACCACAGGATCCCGAACAGCGTCGCGGCCTGCACCGGCGCCCAGATGAGCGTGATGAGGCGATACCAGCGCAGATCGTCCACCCCGGTCTCGGGATCGGCATTGCCCGTCTCGAGGCCGAGGGCGGCGTCGAGCAGCGCGACGAGATACCACGTCGCGACCGGCAGCAGCGCGATGGTCCAGCCGCCCAAGACCGCAGATGTCCACGCCAGCGGGATCAGCAGGAGCGAGGACCAGAACGGCAGCGCCCGGGCGAGGTGCGCGGTCGTGCTGCGGGGCAGAAAGGTCTGGTCGGTCATCGCGGGCGCTCCGGTTGGTGCGGGCGGTATAGGGCAAGGGCGCGCGCGGCTCAAAGGGAGCGTAGCGTCGCAGGGCGGCAGGATGGGCAATATCGCCCATCCTACGACATGTCGAAGACCTTGCGCATCAGGGTGGGGAGGGCGGCAGGCGAGAAGCTGTCCTTGTCTCTCCAGTCGCCGCGATCCGCCGGGATTGGTTCTGGCAGGGAAACGACCATCACCCGCAACACCAGATGGAAATGCGTGAACGTATGCCGCACCTCGGCGCCCGCGTCCTGCCAGTCCGCGGCAAAGGGTGGCGCCGGCTCGGGCGGTTCGGGCTTCCAGCCGGTCGTGGGCCAGCCCAGCATCCCCCCGAGAAGTCCGTTCGGCGGGCGGGTTTCCAGCAGCCAGTGGCCGGTGCCGGTGCGGGCGACATAGGCAATGCCCTGCCGCACCGGTTTGACGGCCTTCGGCGTCTTCCTCGGCAACTCCGCCGCCGTCCCGGCCGCCCGGGCGCGACAGGGCGCGCGCAGCGGACAGATGCCGCAGGCGGGGCTGCGCGGGGTGCAGATCGTCGCACCCAGATCCATGACCGCCTGCGCATGGTCGCCCGGACGCAGGGCGGGCGTCAATGCCGCTGCCCGCGCCGTCAGTTCCGGCTTGGCGGCGGGCAGGCGGGGTGTGGATATCGTAGAGGCGCGCCATGACCCGCTCGACGTTGCCGTCGACCACCGTTGCCGCCTCGTCGAAGCAGATCGCGGCGATGGCCGAGGCGGTGTAGGGGCCAACGCCCGGCAGGGTGAGCAGGTCTGCGCGGCTGCCGGGAAACCGCCCGCCATGATCGGCGACGACCGCCCGCGCGCCGCGCAGCAGGTTGCGCGCGCGGGCGTAATACCCAAGTCCCGCCCATGCCGCCATGACATCGGCGTCCTCGGCGGCGGCGAGATCGGCGACAGTGGGCCAGCGCGCGGTAAACCGCTCGAAATAGGCGCGCACCGTCGCCACGGTGGTCTGTTGCAGCATCACCTCGGACAGCCAGACACGGTAGGGATCGGGCCGCACGCCCGCCTTGCGCGCCCCCGGCGGCACCCGCCACGGCATCGTGCGGGCGTGGCGGTCGTACCACTCGAGGAGCAGGCCCGGGATCTCGGAGCCTCGGTCGTCACGCATCTGTTATGGCCAGTGCAGGAGAGGGGCTGGTGTGCATGGGTGCAGTCTCTATGATACCGCCTCAGGATGAAACAGCCGCGCCGCACCTCTACGACCTATGGGTTCAAACCTGCCACCGGTCTGTTGCAGGGCCGGATACGCGCCGCATCCGAAAGCCGGGGTTTCGCCGAGAGCCGCCTTCTGACCCATTGGGCCGAGATCGTCGGCGCGCGGATCGCCGCCATCGCCCGACCGGTCGAGGTGGGCTATGGCCGGGGCGGCCTCGGTGCCACGCTGACACTGCTCACGACCGGCGCACAGGCGCCCATGCTCGAGATGGAAAAGGAGCGGATCGCCGAGAAGGTGAACGCCTGCTACGGCTATCGCGCGATCGCGCGGATCCGGATCACCCAGACCGCCGCCACCGGCTTTGCCGAGGGGCGGGTCGCCTTCGACCATGCCCCCGCCGCCCCCGCGTTGCCCGATGCGGCGCTGACGCAGGCGGCCGCGACGATGACGCAGCCGGTGCACGACGACGGCCTGCGCGCCGCCCTCGCCGCCCTCGCCGTCAATGTATTCGCCAAGGATCGCCGCCCGCGCCCGCGCGCGCGGCCCAACGAGACCTGAGAGGACCGACATGAACAAATTCCTTCCCGTCCTGGCACTTGCCGCCTTCGTTGCATCAGGCGGCGGCTGGCTGCTCACCCAGGGCCTGAACGGCGGCAGCCCCGACAACGCCCCGCCGGGTGCGGCATTCGCGCAGGAGGCGGGCGAGGTCGACACCTCGGCCATCGTCGAGATGGCGCAGGGCGATCCCGAGGCACCCGTCCAGGTGATCGAATACGCCTCCTACACCTGCCCGCACTGTGCGGCGTTCCACGCCAACCAGTATCCGGAACTGAAGGCGAACTATATCGACACCGGCAAGATCCACTTCGTCTACCGCGAGATCTACTTCGACCGCTTCGGTCTCTGGGCCTCGATGATGGCCCGCTGCGGCGGGCCGGTGCGGTTCTTCGGCATCACCGACCTGGTCTACGACCAGCAGCGCGAGTGGCTTGCGGGCGGGCAGGATCCGGCGCTCATCGCCGAGAACCTGCGCACCATCGGCCTGACCGCGGGGATCGAGTCCGAGGCGCTCGACGCCTGCATGGCGGACGCGACCATGGCGCAGACGCTGGTGGCGTGGTTCGAGGAGAATTCCGCCCGCGACGGCGTGACCTCGACGCCGTCGTTCCTGATCGACGGGCAGCTCTATGCCAACATGAGCTACGACGAGTTTGCGGCGATCCTGGACGAGCGTCTGGCGGAATAGACCACCCGGCGCGGCGGCGAGCGGCGGTCCTGCGGGGCCGCCGCTTTACGTTTGACGGGATCACTCGGGGCAGGCGTCCGCCTCAAGGTGACAAAATCTTCGATTTTGCACCGAGGCGGGGATATTTCTGGCCTGAAGAATCAGGGGCGCGGCGCCAGACGGGCCAATGCCGCATCCAGCGGCGCCCAGTCGTCGATCTGCAACCGGACCGGCAGGGTCAGCACCTTGGCGCGAAAGCTGGAGGGCAGGCGGACGGCGTCCTTTTCGGTGGTGACGAGTTGTGCATTCCGGGCGCGCGCCTCGGTCTCGAGGCGGGTCATCAGCGCCTCGGTGAGCGGCTGATGGTCGTCGAGGGCGGCGCCGCGGATCACCTCGGCCCTGAGCGTGCGGAGGGTCGCAAAGAATTTTTCCGGGTGCCCGATACCCGCGAAGGCGAGCACCCGCATCCCCCCCCACGGCATCCCGGTCAGCAGCGGCGCGAGGTGGCCGGTCAGATGCGGGCGCGGCGCGATCGTGCCGCCCCAGCGGCCGGCAAAACCGCGCTGCGCGGCGGTGCCGCCGATCGACAGGACGAGATCGGCGCGCGCGAGGCCCGCGGCGACCGGCTCTCGCAGCGGGCCCGCGGGGATCACGCGGGCGTTGCCGAACGCGGCGTGCGCGTCGACGGTGAGCAGGGTGAGATCCTTGACGACGCCCGGATTCTGGTGGCCGTCGTCGAGCAGGATGTGCGTCGCACCCGCACCCTGGGCGGCGCGCACGCCTTCGGCGCGGTCGCGGGCGATCCAGGTGGGGGCGAAGGCGGCAAGCAGGAGCGGCTCGTCGCCGACATCCGCCGCCGCGTGGCGCCCCTCGACGACGAGAAGGGGCCCCCTGAGGCGCCCTCCATGGCCGCGCGAGACGACGTGGGGGCGCGCGCCGGTGGCGGCGAGACGCTCGACAAGGGCGATGACGGTCGGCGTCTTGCCGGTGCCGCCCGCGTTGATGTTGCCGACGCAGATGACGGGGATATCGGCACGGTGGCCGGCGCGCGCGACGCGGCGGGCGGTGGCTCTTGCATAGACGGCGGCCAGCGGCAGCAGGGCCGTGGACCGCAGGCCGGGCCGGGCGCCGGGGGCGGGATACCAGAAGGCCGGCGCGCGCATCCTAACGTCCGGAGCGCGGCGTCGCGCGGTCGGTGACGGCGCGCAGCAGGGTGAGCAGGCGGTTCGCCGCCGCCGCCCCTTCGGAGGCGACGTCCCAGGCGGCGTGGGCCAGTTGGGCGGCGCGGTCGGGCGACAACAGCCGCTCGAGCGTGGCGCCGAGATCCTCGCCGTTGCGCACCGCCCGCGCGGCGCCCGCCGCGTCGAGGCGGGCGACCGCGGCGGCATGCGGCGCCGTGACCGGGCCGTGCAGCAGGGCCGAGCCGAGGCCCGCGGCCTCGAACGGATCGCGCCGCGCGGCGGGGCCGAGCGAGCCGCCGAGGTAACTGATCGGGGCCAGCCGGTAAAAGAGGCCGAGATCGGCGAGGTCGCCGACGAGCACTTCGGTCGCCTCCGTCGGCTCTTCGTCGGTCAGTCGGTTGACCGTGGCGAACCCTTCGGCGGCAAAATGTGCCGCGATCGCGCCGGGATCGGCGGCGGCGACGAGCATCAGCAGGCGGTGCGAGCGATGGCTGGCGATGCGATGGGCGATGGCCAGCGCCGCCAGATCGGTTGCAGCGGCGCCGGTCTCGGGGTCGGCGGCGAGCCAGCAGGGCCGCGAGGCCAGCGCGGCGGCAAGGGCGGCACGGTCCCGCTCGGGGCAGGGCAGGACGCTGTGGCCCTCGTCGATGCGGCCCGTCGTCTCGACCGACGGGCCGGTCAGGTCGGCGTTGAGCAGGCGCGTGGTGGTGGCGGCATCGGTACACAGGATATGGCAAAAGTGTTGCAGCGTCGTGCGGGGCAGGCGCGCGCGCCAGAACGTGCCGTGGCTGCGCAGCGTCTCGGCACCGGCATCGGCGAGGATCATCGGCACGCCGGTGCGGGCGACCTCGGCCAGCGGTCGGGGCCGCAGCGCACCGCCGAGCCAGAGCGCGGCGTCGGGTTGCCAATGGGACAGGAACGCGCGGAGGGCGGTGGTCTGATCGGCGGGCGCCGCGGCCGGCAGGTAGGTGCGTACCGGACGCACGGGCACCTCCTCGCCCGGCCCTGCGGTGGCGAGCAGCGTGATCTGGTCGCCTTCGGCGGCAAGATCGCGCGCAAGGCTCGCGAGGACAGGCAGACGCGCCGGATCGGCGGCATGGCACCAGACCAGCGCCCCGCGCGGCCGCGGCGGCGGCGCGCCATGCCGGATCCCGCCCGCCGCCCCGCTATCGGGGCCGAGGGCGGCGGTGCGCGACGGCAGGCCGATCATCGCGGGACGGCGTCAGGCACCGAGTTCCTCGGTCGGCGAGGCGGGCGTCGCTTCGTCGCGGAGGCGGTGGATATGGGCGATGTAGTAGCGCATGTGCGCATCGTCGACGGTGCGCTGGGCGGCACCTTTCCAGGCGGCGAAGGCGCTCGCATAGTCGGGGAACATGCCGACGATGTCGATGCCCGCGACATCGCGAAAGACGTCTCGTGTCGGATCGACGAGTTCGCCGCCGAAGACGAGATGCAGGCGTTGGGTCATGGCAAGGGCTCCGGGCGTTATGGATGTCCGTTGGTAGGACGGTTCGCGCGGGCGCGAAAGGGGGGCGATCAGGCGAGGTGGTCGCGCAACGCCGCGTGCAGCGCGGGCGGCGCGGCGAGGATGCCGTCGGCGCGGGCGCCGGGCGCATTGAGGCGCAGGGGCGCGCCGTGCCGGTCGGTAACGGTGCCCCCCGCCTCGGTCACGAGGAGGGCGCCCGCCGCAATGTCCCATTCCCAGACCGGCGAGAGCGAGATCATCGCGTCGAACCGGCCCTCGGCGACGAGGGCGAGGCGGTAGGCGAGCGAAGAGCGGAACTTCCGCTCGAACGGCGGCGGGCGGCGCCAGAACGCGGGCGCCATCGAGGGGCGGCCCGTCAGGACGGTCGCGGCGGCGAGGTCGCGTTGCCGCGAGACCGACAGGCGGCTGCCGTCCCTCGTGGCGCCCGCACCGCGCGCGGCGGTATAGAGGGCCGGGTGGCGCGGCATCATCACGGCGCCTGCCACCGGGACGCCGCCGTCCGACACCGCGACCGAGATGCCCCAGTCGGCGGCGCCGTCGATGAAGCTGCGGGTGCCGTCGATCGGATCGACGATGAAAACGCGCGCCCGGGACAGGCGGGCCGGATCGTCGGGGGTTTCCTCCGACAGCCAGCCATAATCGGGGTGGGTGGCGCGCAGATGCCGGTGCAGGGCGTCGTTCACCGCCAGGTCGGCGGCGGTGACGGGACCGGCATCTCCCGGTTTGAACCGCACGCCGAGGGCGTCGCGGTCATGGTCGAGCGCGAGGGGTGCTGCCCGCATGACCGCCTGCGCCAGAAGGTCGCGGTCGGCGGCGTCCTGCCCCGTCGGGGTCTCAGGCCCCGGCAAGCGTCATCGCGTCGATCAGGAGGGACGGGACCACCCGGCTGAGGTGGCGGCGCGCGTCGTCGGCGGGCACGATCCGCAGGAGCATGTCGCGCAGGTTGCCCGCGACGGTGCATTCGGCGACCGGATAGGCGATCTCGCCGTCCTCGACCCAGAACCCCGAGGCGCCGCGCGAATAATCGCCGGTGTTGGGGTTGATCGTCGAGCCGATCATCGAGGTGACGAGGAGGCCCGTGCCCATGCCGGCGATCAGGTCGGCGCGGCTGTCGCGGCCCATCGTCAGGGCGACGTTGCCGGGCGACGGCGACGGGCCGGACCCGGTGCTGCGCGCGGCGTTTGCCGAACTCGTCAGGCCAAGTTGTCGGGCCGTGGCGAGGTCGAGCGTCCAGCCCTGCAACACCCCGTCCGCGACGATGGTGCGGGCGGCGGTGGGAAGGCCCTCGGCGTCGAACATCTTCGAGGCGCTGGTGCGGCGGCGGTGCGGATCCTCTGTCAGCGACAGCCCTGTCGGCAGGACCGGCGTGCCCATGGCGTCGCGCAGCCACGAGGAGCCGCGGGCGATGGCGGTGCCCTGTATCGCCGACAGCAGGTGCCCGATCAGCGACGAGGCGATGCGTTCGTCGAAGAGCACCGGATAGGTGCCGGTCTTCGGCTTGCGCGGCGCGTGGCGGGCGACGGCGCGCTCTCCCGCGATGCGGCCGATGTCGTCGGCGCTGCGCAGATCGGTCTGAAAGATCCGGGTGTCGTAGTCGTAATCGCGCTCCATCCCCGTCCCGCTGCCCGATATGGCGACGCAGGAGAGGGTGCGGTCAGAGCGGGCGTAGCCGGCGGAAAAGCCGTTCGAGGCGGCAAAGTGGATGCGGCGGCGGCCGTAGGCGGCGGAGGCGCTGTCGATCGCGGTCACGCCGTCCACGGCCCGGGCCGCGGCCTCGGCGGTGCGGGCGTCCTCTTCGAGGGCGGCGGGGTCGGGCTCTGCCGCCGGATCCACCATCTCGAGGGCAGAGCTGTCGGTGTCGCGCGCGAGTTGCGCGGGATCGGCGAGGCCGCCGAACGGATCCTCCGGCGCGCGGCGGGCCATCGCCACGGCGCGCTCGGCCATGGTGGCAAGCGTCGCGTCCCGCGCGTCCGAGGACGACACGATGGCCGAGCGCTTGCCGACGAAGACCCGCAGGCCGATGTCGATGCCCTCGGCGCGTTCCGCCTGCTCGAGCCTGCCGCCGCGCACGTCGATGGAGATCGACGTGCCCTCGACGGCGAGCACGTCGGCGGCCTCGGCGCCCTGCGCGCGCGCGAGGGTGAGCAGGCGCGAGGTCAGGTCGGCGAGGTCGGTCTGTGAGGCGGGATCGGTGGGCATGATGGCTCCTGTCGCGGCGCGGCGCGTTTCCGCGAGGTAGGGCCGAACGGGACGCAGGGCAAGGCCGAGACGGGGGCCCCGCGCAAGCGGTGGCGCGCGGGGCAGGTCCGGGATGAGTATTTCAGGCAAGAAAAAACCGGGGCGCGGCGCGTCGATGCCCCTGTCCGACCCCCTGTCCGACCCCCTGTCCGCACCACTGCGGACGGGGGGACTTTCAGAGCCGCATCATTGCAGCGGCGTGCCGTTGGCGAGGAACTGGCCGTCCTCGGTGATCTCGAGGGTGCCTTCATAGGCATCCTCGCCCACCGGGCGGCCGATGATGCCCAGGCCGAAGGTCACCGGCATCGTGTCCTGCGGCGAGACGAGGCCCGCCTCGGTCAGGGACTGGATCGCCTTGTTCACGCCCTCGGCCCGGAAGGTGAGCGTGCCTGCCGGGACCGGCGTGCCCATCGTCGCCATCTGCGACCAGTCGACGGTCCACTCGCCGTCCGCCGTCACCCGCGCACCGAGCCCTTCGAGCACCAGCGCATCGAGGCGCGCCAGCGGCACCGTTCCCGGCAATTCGCCCGTCTCGCCGAGCGCCATGATGGCATTGACGTCGAGCAGGTCGGTGGTCAGGACGACCTCGCCGCTCAGACCCAGTTGCAGGGTCATCGGGCTGCGGTCGAAGATCTGGCCGGGGTCGATCATCCCCCACAGGCCGTCCGCGACGGTGATGCCGCCGAGGGTGAACGCATAGATCACTTCCTGCGGTTCGGGCGAGGCCATGACCGGGATCCGGAAGTTCGCCGATACCTCGGCGATCGCGGCGCTGATCGGGAACGGCAGGAACTGCTCGCGCAGTTCGAGCGCGAAGTCCCGCGACGTGCCGGTCAGCACGAAGCCGTCGGTGTCGAAACCGAAGGCGGCGTCGGTCGCGCCCTGCGAGGTGTTCTGCTCGCTCATGACGACGCCGAGGCTGTCCTTGGTCACGCTCGCGGTCGTCGAGGTCAGGGACGCATTGGTGCCGGTCAGGCTCAGGCCGTCGCGCAGCGCGGCGGCGAGGTTCATGATATCGGCGCCCGCGGCGGGCAGGACCACCTCGAAGCGCGAGGCGGCGCCGGTGGTGACGGTGGTGGTCTCGCCCGAGGCCTGTCCGTCGACGGTATAGGTAAAGGCGACGTCGGAACGCGCGGTCGATGTGTCGACGCTCATCGTGACGAGGTCGCCCTCGACGATCCGCATCACCGTGGAACCGCCTTCGCTGGTCGCGGTGATGCCGAGCGAGACGCCCTGCACCGGCGCCCCGTCGAGCATCGCCTCGGTCAGCACCATCGACAGGGTGGCGTCGCCACTCTCGTAGGTGATGTCGCCCGGCGTGCCCGAGGCGATCATCGTCACGTCGCCGATCTCGCCCTCGACGGTCGCCGAGAACGGGCCGCTCTCGCCGATCCGACCCGCGACGCCTAAGTCGTAGCCGTCCGGAAAGGTGAGGCTGACGGTGCCGTCGCCGTTCTCGGTCAGGGCCATCGTCGGCAGGTCGAGCGTCACGTTGCCGAGGCCGAGCGGCAGGACGACGGCGGCCGCATAATCGGCATAGGTCGTGGTGTCGCCGTCGGTGGTCGGGGTGGCGGTGATCGTGGCGCCGAGGGCCCGGATCGGCGCGTTGGAGTTCGTCCAGACGTCGGCGGCGCTTATCTGCGCGGTGGCGGCGGTGCCCAGCAACAGGGCGGTGGCGGTCAGGGGGGCGAAAAGGCAGCGGGTCATGGTGTCTCCGGGGATGGGGAAAAGGGAAATTCGGCGCGACAATGCGGCGGGCGAAGGGCAAGGGCAAGGTGGCGTCGGTGCAGGCTCCGTGCAGACCGCGCCGATGCGGGAAAAGCGGAAACGCCGCGCCCATTGCAGGGCGCGGCGCGGATTTGCGCGCAGGCCGCCGGGCCTGCTACATGACCTGCTGGCCATTGACGAAGACGCTGCCGGTCGGCGTGATCTCGACGCTCGAGGTCAACTGGTCGTTGCCGGTCGCGGTGGCGAACATGCCCATCATCATCCGCGGCATCATCAGAATCCTCCTCGGCGATGAGGCCCATCGACACGAGCGTGTCCATCAACTGGTTGGCGCCGGTGACGACGACGTTTGCCTGCCCCTGCGGACGCGGCACTCCGGGGATCGTGTTCAGGTCGGTGTTGTCGAAGGTAAAGGCGCCGCCGCCCGTCACTTCCGCGCCGAGCGCGTTCAGTTGCAGCGTGTCGATGTTGAGCGCGTAGATCTCGGCCGGCATGTCCGAATTGTTCATCGCGCTCTGCTGCGCCGGGTCGAGCAGGTCGAACAGCCACTTCATCTGGCCGGACACGGCGATCTGCGCCGTGATCGGATCGCGGCCCAACTGGCCCGCAGGATCGACGAGGCCCCAGATCTCGTCGTTGACGGTAAGGCCGGACAGCGTGATCGAGGTCCGCACGTCCTGCGGTTCATCGCTGCGCGACAGCGGCATCGCAAAACCGACGCCGTATTCGGCGATGCTCACGTCGACCGGGAACGGAAAGTCGGGGATCGTCTGGGCCGAGACGTTCAGGCCGCTCAGCATCGTGTCGTAGGACACCCCCGCCTCCGAGAACGCGAAGTCGAGCGAGCCGCCTTCCGCCGTCGCGGTCCCGGCAAGCTGCTCGCCGTCGACATCGACATCGGCGGTATAGGCCATGCCGCCAAAGGTATAGCCGCCCGACACGTCGAGGCCGGAGACGTCCATGTCCTGCGGATCGCCCGCGAAATCGAGGCCCTCGGGAATCGTCATCGCCGCGTTCAGCGACAGATCGGCGATCTGGCCCGCCACGTTCACGACCGCATCCTCCTCGGGGAGGTTGACGTCGAACAGCAGGTCGACGGTGGTCGCCGACAGCGCATAGTCGAGGCCGCGCAGGGCGCCCGGCGTCGAGGTATAGGTGCCGGTGAGGTTGTTGAGCGCGAGGAACGCGGTGACGGGGATGACCTCGTCGTATTCGGTGATCTCGGTCAGTTCGAGGGCATAGCGCTGGACGCGCATGTCATAGGACAGCGCCGAAGGATCGCCCGAGACGGTCATCGTCAGGCCGGTCTGGCGCAGCGCCATCGACAGGCTGGACGACGGGTCGCCGTTATAGTCGTCCCAGGTCATGACGATCGGATATTCCTCGGACATCGTGACCGAGACGGTGCCGTCGCCGTTCTCGGTGAACACGAGGTTGCCCATGTTGGCATCCACCGTCATGTCGCCGTCGTCCATCGACATGGCGATATCGGTGACGGTGACGGTGCCCGGACCCGCGACCTCGGACCCGATGGTCAGGCCGGTGTCGCCGTAAAGGTCCATGTTGGCCTTCCAGTCGTCCCAGACCTGCTGGGCGGTGACTTCGGCCATCGCCGTCGAGGCAAGCAGCGTCGCTGCGATGGCAAAGGGGGCGGTAAATGAGCGAATGAACATGTGGGATCCTTCCCTGTTGAAATGCGCGCGATCTTTCCCTTGCGCCCGCGATGCGTCAAGGTCCGGTTTTCAAGACCAGACAATATGTCCGACGCGGACCGAGGAAAAGGCGGGAGAGGCAAAAAGATGGATATGACCGGAAAAGTCATCCTCATCACCGGCGCAAGCCGGGGGATCGGTGCCGCCGCGGCGCGCGCCTTCGTGGCCGCGGGCGGCAGGGTGGCGCTGGTGGCGCGCAACGGCGAGGCGGTCGGCGCGCTGGCGGGCGAGCTTGGCGATGCGGCACTTGCGATCCCCTGCGACGTGGCGCGGTACTGGGAGGTCGAGGCGGCGGTCGGCGCCTGCGTGCAGACGTTCGGGCGTATCGACGTGCTGGTCAACAACGCCGGCGTGATCGAGCCGATCTCGCATCTGCACCGCGCCGACCCCGAGGCATGGGGCCATGTGATCGACGTGAATTTGAAGGGCGTGTTCAACGGCATGCGCGCCGCCCTGCCGGTGATGCGCGGGCAGGGTGGCGGCTCGATCCTGACGATCTCGTCGGGGGCGGCGTCCCATGCGGTCGAGGCATGGTCGCATTACTGCGCCTCCAAGGCGGCGGTAAAGATCCTGACCGAATGCACCGACCTCGAGAACCGGCCTGCCGGCATCCGCGCCATCGGCCTGTCGCCCGGCACGGTCGCCACGCAGATGCAGCGCGAGATCAAGGACAGCGGGATCAACCCCGTCAGCCGCCTCGACTGGGAGGATCACATCCCGCCCGAATGGGTGGCGCAGGCGCTCGTGTGGATGTGCGGCGCCGGGGCCGACGATTTCCTCGGCGGCGAGATCTCGCTGCGCGATGCCGCCGTGCGGGCGCGGATCGGGCTGAAATGATCCCTCCGCTGCGCGGCGCGCCGCCGGTGCGGGGCTAGGGATGGAGTTCGTCGAGACGGCGCGGGTCTATGCCGAAGAGGGCTGGGCGCTGGCGCAGCGCTGGCTCATGTCGCCCGCCGCCTGGTCGCAGTTCGGCCTGCTGGTCGCGGCGTGGCTCGTCGCGGTGCTCTGCGCGCGGATCCTGCGCGGCAAGCTCGGTCCGCTGATCGACCCCGGCGCCGAGGCAATCGGCGTCACCGCCACCGCGCGCCGCTTCGGCCTGCGCTTCCTGCCGCTCCTCTTGCCGCTGTTCGCCTATGGCTTCACCGCTATCGGCGAGCAGGTGACGCGCCAGCTCTTCGGCTCGGGCGCCGTCATCGCCTTCGGCAAACGGGTGTTCCTGTTCATCGCCGCCCGCATCCTCGTCAGATACATCGTCACCGAACCGTTCCTGAACTTCCTCGGGCGGTTCGTCCTCCTGCCCATCGCCGCCCTCTATGCGCTGGGCCTGCTGGAACCGGCGGCCCTGTTCCTGACCGAAACCCGCGTCGGGATCGGCAATATCTCGTTCTCGGCCATGGCGATCGTGCGCGGCCTCATTGCGGGGGCCATCCTGTTCTGGCTCGGCATGTGGTCGAACCAGCAATCGGCCTCCTACCTCGGCAAACAGCCGCTGCGCCCGGCGATCCGGCAGCTCACCATCAAGGCCGCCGAATTCGCCATCTTCGCCTTCGCGTTCATCCTGCTGATGAACATCATCGGCATCCCGCTCACCTCGCTCGCGGTGATCGGCGGCGCCATCGGCGTCGGCCTCGGGTTCGGGCTGCAAAAGATCGCGTCGAACTTCATCTCGGGCGTGATCCTGCTCGTCGAGGGGCAGGCGACGGTCGGCGACTACGTCGAGATGGATGGCGGTCAGGCGGGCCGGATCAAGAAGATGATGGCCCGCGCGACGATCCTCGAAACCTTCGACGGGCGCTGGATCGTGGTTCCGAACGAGGATTTCATCACCACGCGGGTGATAAACTACTCCGACGCCGGCAGCGCCAAACGCTACGAGGCCGCGTTCTCGGTCAGCTACGACACCGACATCAACCGCGTCCCCGACCTCATCATCCCCGCCGTGGCGGCGCTGCCGTTCGTGTTGCAACACCCCGAGGGCCCGGACTGCGAGCTGACCGGCTTTGGCGAAAGCGGCGTCGACTTTGCCGTCGAATACTGGGTCGAAGGGATCGACGACGGCAAGAACAAATACAAGAGCCCGGTCCTCTTCGCGATCTGGAACGCATTGAAAGACAACGGCATCGAGATCCCCTATCCGCACCGTGTCGTCGAGATCAAGGGTGCGGCACCACCCGATCCCGCGTGACCACCGCCCTCGTCATAGGTGCAGGCCCGGCGGGCCTGATGGCCGCCGAGGTGCTGTCGGACGCCGGGTGCGCGGTGACGGTCGCCGACCGGATGCCGTCGCCCGCGCGCAAATTCCTGATGGCGGGCAAGTCGGGGCTGAACCTCACCAACAGGGGCGCAGGTTTCGCCGCAGGCTATGGCGACATGGCACCGGCGTTCGCCGCCGCGATTACCGCATTCGGTCCGGACGACGTGATGCGCTGGGCCGAGGGGCTGGGCCAGCCGGTGTTCACCGGCTCGACAGGCCGGGTGTTTCCCGTGGCGATGAAGGCATCACCGCTTCTGCGCGCCTGGCTCGCGCGGCTCTCGGCGCGGGGCGTCGCGCTCGAGCGGCGCTGGCACTGGCAGGGGTGGGCGCGCGGCGCACAGTTCGAGACGCCCAGAGGGCCGCACGAGGTCGCGGCCGACATCACTGTGCTGGCGATGGGCGGGGCAAGCTGGCGCAGGCTGGGGACAGACGGCGGCTGGGCCGAGGCTTTCGAGGGCGACGTCGCGCCGTTTCAGGCGGCGAACGCAGGCATCGCCGTCGACTGGTCCGCGCCGATGGCGCGCTGGTCCGGCACCCCGGTCAAGGGCGTCGCGCTGCACGCGGGCGCACAGGTCAGCCGCGGCGAATGGGTCGTCTCGGCGCGGGGGATCGAGGGCGGCGGCGTCTATGCGATCAGCCGCGCGGTGCGGCAGGGCGCGCCCCTGACGCTCGACCTCGCGCCCGACCTCTCCACCGCCGAAATCGCCGCCCGCCTCGCCCGGCAGGACGCCAAGGCGAGCCTCGCGACCCTGTTGCGCAAGGCCCTGAAACTCGACGGCGTCCGCGCCGCTCTGCTGCACGAATTTGCCCGCCCCCTCGACCGGGACACCCTCGCCGCCACCCTTAAGGCGCTGCCCGTCGCGCACGCCGGACTGCGGCCAATGGACGAGGCGATCTCGACGGCGGGCGGTTTGCGGTTCGACGCCCTCGACGGGTTCCGGCTGAGGCAACGGCCAGATACCTACGCCGCCGGCGAAATGCTCGACTGGGAGGCGCCGACGGGCGGCTGGCTCCTCACCGGATGCCTCGCCACGGGCCGGGCAGCAGCACTTCAGGCGCTCGTCGAACGATAGGGCGTCAGGCGGGCGGCAGCTTTCCGCCGTGCCCCTGTTGCACAAAATGCGCAGCAGGGCCGCAGCACCGGCCCGCCGCGCTTTCTTCCCCCGTGCGGGCGTCATAGGGTGGCGACAGCGAACGGAAGGGCGGGCCCGATGCCGAGTTTCACGCGATACCTCTGCGGCACGACCGCCGCGCTTGCGCTGCTGGCGGCGGCGCCCGCTCTGGCGCAGAATCAGGATCAGGGCGTCACCTTCACGTTCTACGGCACCCCCGGCCTGCTGGAGATGCCCGCCTCCGTCACCCCGCGTGAGGGAGAGATCGCCGCGACGGTCGGCCTCTTCGGGGGCACCCAGCGGACGCAACTGACGTTCCAGATCACCGAAGGGCTCTCGGGCACTTTCCGCTATTCGTCGACCGAGGATTATTCCCTGCCCGGCAGCCGTCCCTTCGACGGCAGCTATTTCGACCGCTCGTTCGACCTGCGCTATCGCCTGTTCGGTCAGGACGGCTGGCGCCCCTCGGTCACGATCGGTTTGCAGGATTTCCTCGGGACCGGACAATACAGCGGCGAATACGTCGTCGCCACCCGAACCTTCGGCGACAGCCTGCGCGTTACCGCAGGCCTCGGCTGGGGCCGGTTGGGGAGCTACAACGGCTTTACCAACCCGCTCGGCGCCCTCGACGAACGGTTCGAGACGCGCCCCGCCCTCGACTTCGGCGTCGGCGGCGAGGTCGAATACGACCAGTTCTTCCGTGGCGATGCGGCACTCTTCGGCGGGATCGAATACTACTATTCGGACACTTTCGTGGTGAAGGCCGAATATTCCTCGGACGCCTACACACGCGAGACCGAGATCGGCATCTTCGACGCCGCCTCGCCGTTCAACCTCGGCGTGACCTACATCCCCCGCCCGGGCATCGAGCTGACGGCGGCCTACCTCTACGGCTCCGAGTTCGCGCTGGCCGGCACGGTGCACTTCAACCCCAACGAACGGCCCGTGAACGGCGGTTTCGACCGCCCGCCGGTGCCGGTGCTGGTGCGTCAGGGGGCGGACCGCGCGGCGGTGACATGGGACCGGATCGGCCAGCCGGAAGAGACGATCCGCGCCCAGATGCTGCGCGCCCTCGACCGCGAGGGGATCGAGATCCAGGCCCTCGAGATCACCGACCGGACCGCGCGCATCCGCTATCAGAACAACCGCTACCGGACAGAGGCGCAGGCGCAGGGCCGTGTCGCGCGGGTGATGTCCGACATCATGCCGCCGTCCGTCGAACTCTTCGTCCTCGAACCCACCGACAACGGCATCCCGATGTCGGCGACCACGTTCCGCCGCACGGATCTCGAGAATTTCGAACTGGTCGCGGGCGGCACCGCCGCCATCGAGCAGGCGCGCGTCCTGTCCGACGCCGGCCCCGGCGCCGGCCTCGTGCCCTATCCCAACGCCGAGCCGTTCTTCTGGGGCATCTCGCCCTATCTCGCCTTCATCCTCTTCGACGGCGACAACCCGGTCGAGGTCGACGTCGGCGTGGCGATCGAGGCCCGCTACGAGATCACGCCGAACCTGATCCTCTCAGGCTCGACCCGGATCAGCGTCACGCCGCGCGACGAGGTCGGCGCCATCGCCGATTCGACCCTGCCCGACGTGCGCCGCACCGGGCAGCGCTATGCGATCGAGGGCGATCGCGGCATCCGCGACCTGTCGCTGGCCTATTATGCCCGTCCCGCCACCAACCTCTACAGCCGCGTCTCCGTCGGTCTGCTGGAGCCCGCGTTCGGCGGTATCTCGACCGAACTCCTCTATGCCCCCGTCGACCGCCCCTGGGCGCTGGGCGTCGAGGCCAATTACGTGCGCCAGCGCGATTTCGACCTTGGCCTGGGGTTCCGCGACTACGAGGTCGCGAACGGTCACGCCTCGCTCTACTATGACTTCGACAACGGGTTCTTCGGCCAGGTCGACGTCGGCCGCTACCTTGCAGGCGACTGGGGCGCGACCCTCACGCTGACCCGCGAGTTCGAGAACGGCTGGCGCGTCGGCGCCTATGCGACCCTGACCGACGTGCCGTTCGAGGAGTTCGGCGAAGGCTCGTTCGACAAGGGGATCACGCTGACGGTGCCGCTCGACTACTTCATCGGCTCGCCCTCGGCGCGGACCTTCGACAATACGATCACCTCGCTGAGCCGCGACGGCGGGGCCCGGCTGAACGTCGACGGGCGGCTCTACGACACGGTGCGCGACGGCCACCTCGAGGATCTGAGCGACGGATGGGGACGGTTCTGGCGATGAACAATCTGCGGATGAACAGGCGCCGGACCCGCGCCGGCGTGCTCGCGGTCGCGGCGCTTGCGGCGCTCGGCGCCTGCAACAGCCGGAACGAAAGCTCGCCGGTGATCGGTCTGGTGCGCGCGGTCGTGCCGGCGATCGGCTCGGTCCCCGGCCTCGCGCCCGAACCCGCGACACCCGCACCCGGTTTTGCCACCGGCGACATCGCGGCGAACCCGGGCGCGTTCCGCCTCGTGCACATGCCGCTTCTGGGGGCGCCGGTGCTGGCGCGGCGAATCGCGGACAACCCGGGCTCCGAGACGTTCCTCGCGCAGAACGGATTTTCCGCGTCCTATGCCGACGGCATCCTCGTCGCCACGCGCGGTCTGGGCGAGGATCTGCTCGCCGCCGATGTCCGCGGACTGCGCGCCGCCCTCGCTGCCGGGGGCGGCACCACCCGACGCACCCACGACATGATCGGCGACCTCGACCAGATCGTCTCGGAAACCTTCGATTGCGTGGTCGCGACCGAGGGCGCCGAACCGGTGAACCTGGGGATTCGCGAGGTGCAGGCGACACGCCTGACCGAGACCTGCCGTGGCCCGCGCACCGGCTTTACCAATACCTATTGGATCGACGGCTCGGGCCGGATCGTATCGTCGCTGCAATTCGTGTCGATCGTCGCCAATTACCTGCGGATCGCCCAACTCTGACGGCCGGCGACTGTCCGTGGGCGCCCGTCACGCTTGTTCTCGGTGACGGCAATGCTTGACGGTTCCGTCATCGCCACGGATCGGGGGGAACGCTGGCCCTTCGCCTGATGATAGTGGCGAAAATGTGGCTTCTTTGCGCCATTTCGGTGACGGATCACGCAAATGTGCGCGAATCAGTGCCTGGGGAACGCAATCCTGACAGGTTTGACGCAGCGCGCCGCGCTGTCTGCAACTCCTGGAGATTTGAAATGAAAGCTGTCACATCCATCGTCGCCGCTGCTGCGGTGTCCACCTTTGCCGCGACCTCGGCATTCGCCGGCGGCTTTGCCGCCGTCATCAACGAGGCTCCGCCCGTCGTCATCGTCCCCGAGGTCGTTGCGACCGGTTCGCTTCCCGGGTGGGTCATTCCGGCGGCCATCGCAGTCGCACTCATCGCCGTCGCGACCCAGGGCGGTTCGGACGACTGATCCGACCGTCAGCTTTCCCTTTCCGGCGAGTCTGCGCGCCGGAAAGGGCGCATTGCGATATTGTCCGGGAATCGGTCCCCCGACCGAACAGGCGCAAATTCGCCGATATCCATGTTTCCGAAGATTGTTCCGGACCGGCATCGAACCGGCGCGGACACCCACGGCATCGCGGCGCACTGTCGATCCTTGCGGTGCTGTTTTCGGCTGCTGAACAGATGCGATAAAACCAAACATAATCAATATATTGACCCTATATCGCAGGGGTGTGCCTATGGCCCTGTGCCGCTGGCCGCATCGTTTCTATATTGCCTTGTTTTCGACCGGCCCCGAACTTACTGTTGCAATATTGCCCGAGAGTGGCATTGTCCTTCAAATGCCCATCGCGTGGGTGGGACAACCGCCTTGAGTTCCAAAAACAAGTTCGCTATGGCTGGCTCAACGCTTTGTTTAACACTGGAGTAATAACATGCGCCTGATCAAGACCATCGCCGCCGCTGCTGTCGCCACGACCGTTGCCGGTTCCGCCTTCGCCGGCGGCTTCGCCACCGAAATCGTCGAGCAGCCCGTCGTCATCGTCGACCCGGTCGTCACCCCCTCCGGCTCGCTGCCGGGCTGGGTCATTCCCGCCGTTATCGCCGTCGCGCTGATCGCCGTCGCGACCCAGGGCGGTTCGGACTAATCCGAACGATACCTGACGCCGGTTCTCCGGCGACTCGAAAGAGTGCAAGGGGCGGTTCCGAAGGGAGCCGTCCTTTTTGCGTTTTCCGATCCCGCCACGGATACCGCGGCAACGCCGGTCGACTTCAGCGTCGGCCCAAGACGGCAAGCCGGATCAGCGCCCGCTCCATCAGGGCCTGTGGCGGCGCGGGGTTCGCCGACCGAAGGGTAAGGTCGGTCTCGATCAGCAGGCCCAGCGCCCGCTCGAGCCGGTCGCGTCCCCAGTGGCCGACCTGCCGCAGCATCGCGTCGCGCCGGGGTCCGAACACCGGCGGCCGCAGTCGTCCGATGCCGGCACC
Source organism: uncultured Alphaproteobacteria bacterium (assembly GCA_963789535.1). Lineage (GTDB taxonomy): Bacteria > Pseudomonadota > Alphaproteobacteria > Rhodobacterales > Rhodobacteraceae > CAVXHQ01. The sequence goes on from CAWBKU010000005.1 coordinate 918,789, forward strand.
CGCACCGCCCGGATCGCAGGCGACCGCATGCAGCGCCCGGAAATGCCGCATCGCCCCGATACACAGGCCCACCGGCAACACGCCCTGCGCATAGAGGCGTTGCAGAACGCCCGCGATCTCGTCGACCCGCGCATCCGCCACGATCGCCAGCAGATCGTCGAGCCCCGCCTCGGCCGACCGCGGCGCGCAGGCCGCGAGGTCATCGAGGCCCACCGGCGCCGCATCGCCGATCTTGTAGAGACCCAGCTTCTCGACCGTCTGCCGGAAATCGCCGGGCTCGAGCCTGCGGGCAAGGGCGGCAAGTTCGGCACGCGCATCGGCTGCAACCTCGCGCAGGCCCGCACCCGCGAGCATCCGCGCGATCTCGTCGGCGTCGGGCGGATCGTCATAGAGGGCGGCGGCGATGGCACTCCCGTGCCCCTCGAACGCCTTGCGCAGCGCCGATGTCGCCTTGAGCGGACCTGCCGTCACCACGATCATCGCGTCGCCGGGGCGCCAGTCGTCGAGGGCGGCCACGATCTGCGGCCCCACGACCTCGGAGGCGCCGTCGACGAAGGCGACGCGCGGGCCGGGAAAGAACCCGATGGCGCGCACCGCGTCGGGCAGGAGTGCGGCATCCTTGCGCAGGTCGGCGGCGGCGATCCGGGTCAGGCGCATCTCCGCCTCGCCCTCGGGTCCGATCAGCGCCGCGATCACCTCCTGCCGCCGGGTCGCGACCTGCATCGCGTCGGCCCCGTGGATCAGCAGGCCCGCCGCCGCTGGATCGGGCTTGCGGAACCAGGCAAGCGCGTCGCGGGGCGAGAGTTTCATGCTGGCAGCGCCAGCAGCCGCGTGACGATCAGGTCGGCGAGGATCACCGCCAGTCGGGCGCGCGCATCCGCCTCGGCGGCGCGGGTGGCGACGGTGGTTCCGGTGGTGGAATAGCTCGTAAAGGCGCTGACTTCGCCCTGCGTGACGACGGTTTGCGCGCCATCGCGCAGCACATAGGCGGCGGCACCGGGCAGGGAATAGCGGGTGATGCTGCCGTCCTCGGCGATGGCCACGCGTTCCTGCGTGATGTCGAGGGTCACGTCGAGGGTCAGCGTCGCGTCCGTCCGGTCGGCCCAGCCGCTCCTCGAGGCGGGCGCGCAGGCGATAGCCTTCGACGGTCTCGGGTGCGGTAAGGTCGACGCGACCGTGGAGCGTCAGGGCGGCGCCCTCCAGGCCGTAGACGGGCGCAAAGCCGCAGGCGGCCAGCGCCAGAAACGCGGCGGGTGCCGCGCGGCGCCAGAGGCGGTCAGGCGACCACATTGACGATCCGGCCCGGCACCACGATGAGCCTTTTCGGGGCCGCCCCCTCGAGGGCGCGCTGCACCGCCGCGTCGGCGAGGACCAGCGCCTCGATCGCCGTGGTGTCCATGTCGGCGGGCACGGTGATCTCGCTGCGCCGCTTGCCGTTGATCTGGATCGGCAGGGTCACGGTGTCAGAGACGAGGAACGCCTCGTCCGCCACCGGCCAGGGGGCGCGCGCGATGAGGCCCGCGCCGCCGAGCGCCGCCCAGAGTTCCTCGGCCAGATGCGGCACCATCGGCGCCATGAGCTGCGCCAGCGTCCGCGCGGCAAGGCGCCGGACCTCTGCGCCCGCGGTCGACTTCGCCAGCGTGGCGGTGAACGCATAGAGTTTGGCGATGGCGGCGTTGAAGCCGAAGCCGTCGATGCCCAGCGTCACGTCGCGGATGGCGTGGTGCATCGCCCTGAGGAGCGCCGCGTCCGCCCCGGCATCGACAGGGGCGTCGGTCGCCGCGATCTCCAAGCCGATCCGGTGCACGCGGGCAAGGTATTTCGCGGCGGCCTCGGCGCCCGAGGCGGTCCATTCCACATCCCGCTCCGGCGGGCTGTCCGACAGCACGAACCAGCGCGCGGTATCGGCGCCGAACTGCGCGATGATCGCGTCCGGGTCGACGACGTTCTTCTTCGATTTCGACATCTTGGCCGAGGGGATGATCTTGATCGCCTGACCAGTCTTCTTGAGGAATGCCCCACCATCACGAACGTCAACTTCTTCCGGCAGATGGAAGACTGCCCGTTGGACAGTTGTGTCTTCACCGACATTGGAGACCCGAGTAGATATATCCCACGACCAATAAATCTCGTGTGTCACCATGCCTTGCGTGAACAGGGCGTCAAAAGGCTCGGCGGCACTTTCGGGTAGATGACCCGTGCGGATCATCGCGCGGGCGAAGAACCGGGAGTAGAGCAGGTGCAGGATCGCATGTTCGACGCCGCCGATATACTGGTCGACGTTCATCCAATAGGCGGCATCGTCCGTCACCGTAGGCGTCGTGGCGCGGGCATTGGTGAACCGGGCATAATACCACGACGAATCGACGAAAGTGTCCATCGTATCCGTCTCGCGCTGCGCCGCACCGCCACACTTGGGACAGGCCACGTCGCGCCATGTCGGATGCCGGTCGAGCGGATTGCCCGGCGTGGCGAAATCCACGTCATCGGGCAGACGGACCGGCAGGTTCGCTTTGGCCTCGGGCACCACGCCGCAGGCCGCGCAATGAACGACGGGGATCGGACAGCCCCAGTAGCGTTGGCGCGACAGGCCCCAGTCACGCAGGCGGTATCTGGTGACGCCGGTTGCCGATGCCCTGCGCCTCGGCCCATTGGATCGCCGCGTCGATGCCGTCCTGCGCCGTGGCCTCGGCGGGTGTCCCGGTGAGGCGGTTCAAGTAGGCGACGGTCTCGGACTTGGGCGGGACATAGGCTGCGGCACCCTCCTCGGGGCGGATGTGGTCGCGCGACAGCGGCGCATAGGTCGAGATGACCGGCAGGCCGTATTTGCGGGCGAAGTCGATGTCGCGCTGGTCGTGCGCCGGACAACCGAAGATCGCACCGGTGCCGTAGTCCATCAGGATGAAGTTGGCGATCCAGACCGGCAGGTCGGGCTGGCCCGCTACGGGGTGCGCGACGCGCAATCCGGTGTCGTGGCCGAGTTTTTCCGCCGTCTCGATGGCCTCGGCGGTCGTGCCGCCCTTGCGCATCGCGGCGCAGGCGGCGGCAATGGCAGGGTCGCCCGCCTCCAGTGCTTTGGCGAGCGGGTGGTCGGGCGAGATGCCGACGAAGCTCGCGCCCATCAGGGTGTCGGGGCGGGTGGTGTAGACCTCGATGGCGGCGTGGCCGTGGGCGGGCGCGGTCAATTGGAACGAGAATTGCAGGCCGCGCGATTTGCCGATCCAGTTTTCCTGCATCAGGCGCACCTTGGCGGGCCAGTCATCGAGGCCCGAAAGGCCCTCCAGCAATTCCTCGGCCATCGAGGAAATCGCAAAGAACCACTGCGTCAGTTCCCGCCGCTCGACCGGCGCACCCGAGCGCCAGCCGCAGCCGTCGATCACCTGCTCGTTGGCGAGCACGGTCATGTCGACCGGATCCCAGTTCACCACCGCGTTCTTGCGATAGACGAGGCCCTCGGCCAGCATGTCGAGGAACAGCGCCTGCTGCTGGCCGTAGTATTCGGGGTCGCAGGTGGCGAATTCGCGGCTCCAGTCGAGCGACAGGCCCAGGGGGCGCATCTGCGCCTTCATGTGGGCGATGTTGCCGTAGGTGTATTCCTTCGGGTGCACGCCGGTCGCCTGCGCCGCATTCTCGGCGGGCATCCCGAATGCGTCCCAGCCCATCGGATGCAGCACGTTGAACCCGGACGCCGCCTTGTAGCGCGCGACGACGTCACCCATCGTATAGTTGCGCACGTGGCCCATGTGCAGGTTGCCCGACGGATAGGGGAACATCTCGAGGACGTAGTACTTGGGCCGCGCCGGGTCGACGTGCGCGGTGAAAACCCCCGCCGCGTCCCACGCGGCCTGCCATTTCGGTTCGATCTCGGAGGGCGCGTAGGCGGACATGGTGCGGGCTTTCGGAAATGGAAAAGGGCCGGGCAGGGGCGCCCGGCGGATCAGGGGGCGCGTGGGACGGGCGTCAGAACGCGCTGTCACCGATCCGGAGCTGGCGGGCGCGCGCGAGGATGGCGTCCTCGACGGCGCGCTGCGTCTCGGCGGCGACGGGCCCGTTCTGCGTCGCCAGGGCGACGTTCAGGGCACGGGCGTCCAGCGCCGGATCACTGATGTGGATCGTCGCGCGATAGGCGGTGCCGCCGCCGGGCGGACGGCCGAACCCCATGACGATGACGCCGGTGAACGGATCGACACTCTCGACCGGCAGGAACGACAGCGTATCGAGGCTCGCGGCCCAGAGATAGCGGTTCACCGCGACGTTCTCGGCGCCCGCAGTGCGGGCGGCCTGTCGCGTCGCCTCGGGCGCGGCAGAGGCGAACAGGCCGCTACGCCCGCAGGCGGCAAGGCCGAGCAGGAGGGTGGCGAGCACCGCCGCACGGGGCAGAGAGCGGAGCCGGACGCGCGGCGCCGGTCGGACAGGGCGGGTCATCTGGGGCAAGCGCAATCCCTCGGATTTGTCGGTTCGTGCATTGGCCGAAGGTGTAGCGAAGGGCTGCGCGCGTCACAAGCCCGTTGGCGCCGCGCGGCCCTGGCCCCAGACAGATCTGGCCTCGAACAGACCCGCCCCCAAACGGAAGAAGCCGCCCCGGGGGGCGGCTTCGACCGTGTCTTCCCGAAGGAGGAGATCAGAACTCGAGGGTCAGCTCGGCGGTGATGCCGCGCTCGTACTCGGGCGAACCGATCTCGTCCGCATCTTCGTTGTCGCCGGCATCGGCGTAGGCGAGGACGAAGTCCGCACCGCCGCCAAGGTCGACCGACGCGGCGACGTAGTACTCGTCATCCGGATCGGCGGCGTTGAAGTTGTCCTGCGTGTAATAGCCGGCCAGAGCGGTGATGCCGTTGCCGACGTCATAGGTGGCGTCGAAGGCGATCTTCGTGGTGCCCTGGTCGTCCTGATAGTCGAGGGTCGCCGAGATCGGACCCGAGACATAGGCGGCCTTGACGCCATAGTTGCGCTCGAGTTCGTCGACACCGTAGCCGCCGTCCTGGTCTTCCATGACGTAATAGGCGGTCAGGGTGACGGGGCCCAGCGGATAGGCAACCTTCACACCGGTCGAGGTGCGGTCGATGCCCGACGCGAGGGTCTGCTGGGCGTAGCCGACGGTGAGGTCGGCACCGGCGAAGGAGCCACCGCCCGAAATCGCGAAGATCTCGTTGACGTTGAAGTCGCCGTTTGCACCGGCCGGATCGTAGGAGCCACCGGTCGAGTCGGAAGCTTCCTGATAGGCGGCCGAGAAGGTGAACGCACCGAACGAACCACGCGCACCGACCGAGAGCTGGTCGACGTCGTTGCCGATCGTCGACGTCGTCACCGACGATGTTGTTGTCGGCGTCGGCGATGACATAGGAGATGCCCGCCGAGATGCCGCCGTAGATCACTTCGGCACGCAGGGCGGTTTCACCGTCGGCTTCGGAGAAGCCATCGGCTTCCATGTCGCCGGCGCTCTGCCAGTAGGTCTCGGCGGCAAAGCCGGTGTCGCCGTAGTAGAGGCCGCCCATTTCGGCGGTCAGCGACAGCAGGTAGGAGCCGGACTCGAGGTCGATCGAGATATCGTCGTCGGCGACGTCGAATTCGAAGGTCGCCGAGGCGGTCACGCCGTTGTCGAGCGCCTGGCTCAGGTGACGGCCACGGTGGCGTCCCAGTAGAAGCCGACGTTGTCGTCAGAGATCGCGAGGATGTCGTCATCGTTGTAGCCCAGCGTGGCGGTGCCCGCAAAGGTCACTTCCGCAGCGGCGGCGCCAGCGAAGGCAAAGACCGAAGCCGAGGCAAGGAGGAGTTGTTTCATGTTGGGGTATCCCTCGTATTTGCATTCCATCGAATGCCAGTCCAACTAGCATTGCCGATGTCTTTGCGCCTCGGGGCCTGCACACTCAAGACATTTGCAAAGTGCCCGGGCCGGTGCCCCGAAAATGATGCACGATGGACACACCGGTGGCAGGAGGGCGTCGGAACGCCGTTCCGGGGCCTGCCGCCGCTGGATCGTCCGCCGAGGGGCGACGGCGCGCCTTGCAAAGGGGGCGCGTCGGCTCCGTGCCCGTCCGCACGGACGGAACTTTGATCGCAACCTTATGAAGATGTGGAATAAAGATGACCCTCGACATGATATCGGACCGTCTGCGCCGCGCCTGTGCCAAGGCCGGGAGGGCGCCGGAGACCGTCACCCTCATCGCGGTCTCCAAGGTGCAGCCGGACGCGCGGGTCGCGGCGGTGATCGACGCCGGGCACCGCGTGTTCGGAGAGAATCGGGTGCAGGAGGCGCAGGGCAAATGGCCGGGGTTCCGCGCACGACTCGGGCCCGGCGGGGGGGCGATCGCGCTCCACCTCATCGGTCCGTTGCAGACCAACAAGACGCGCGCGGCGGTCGACCTCTTCGATGCGATCCACACGCTCGACCGGCCAAAGCTGGCCACCGCCCTTGCCCGGCTGGCGCAGGAGCGTGGCGCCTCCCCCGACCTCTTCGTGCAGGTCAATACCGGCGCCGAGGCGCAGAAGGCGGGTGTTGCGGCGGACGGGGCGGATGCGCTGGTCGCACAGGCCCGCAGCCTCGATCTGCCGGTCGTCGGCCTGATGTGCATCCCGCCCGAGGGCGCCGATCCGGTGCCGCATTTCCGCGCGCTGGCGGCAATCGCCGAACGCAACGGCCTGACCGGCCTGTCGATGGGGATGAGCGGCGATTTCGAGGCGGCGATCGCCGAAGGGGCGACGCACATCCGCGTCGGATCGGCGATCTTCGGCGACCGTGTGGCGCCCTAGGCGACGCGCCTCAGCCCGCCGAACAGCCGCGGATGTCGATCCCCCGACCGGCCGCCAGCACCGTGATCCGCACCGCGGAGCGGTCGACGGAAAAGGCGCCGCCGGTCACGTGGACCATCTGCGCCTGCGCCTCGATCACGTCGCCGCTGCGCCGGACCGCCGGTTCCGACACCCAGACCTCGGCGTTCCCCGCCTCGATCACCACCTCTTCACCCGCGCCCAGCGGCGGCACCTGCGCCCGGACGGTGATGGCCATGCCCCGCGCCGTCGGGGCAAGCGTGCAGGTCACGCCGCCGACGCCGGCCTCGGCGGCGGTCAGCGGACGGTCGATCAGGGCCGCCACGATCTGCCCGTCGCGGGCGCCGCCCTGCGGGATCGCCGCATCGAACGACAGCCGCACGGGCACGCAGATCTCGTCGCAGACACCGATGTCGAGCGTCCCGGTAAGCCGCATCTCGCCCGGACCCCGCGCCGTGATCTCGACCGGCAGCACGACCTGATCGTAATAACCGATCGAGCGCATTCCGGCCGTTTCGAACACGTCCGGCACCGGCCAGGACAGGGCCACGCCGGCGACATTGACCGAGCCTGCAAGGTCGAGCATCGGCGGAATGCCCGCATCCCCCGGCGCGCGCCAATAGGTCTTCCATCCGGGGGCGAGGCGCACCCGGAACGCCGCCATCCGCGTGCCGCTGTCGGTCGTCCAGCCGGGCACGATATCGAGGGTGGCGATGGTATCGAGCAGGTCGCCCTCGGCCCGCACCGGCGCCGCCGTCGACACGACGAGCGCCAGCGTCGCGGCGAGGAGCGGGCGAAAGGGGGTCTGCAAATCCATAGGCCCTCTTCCGCGATCCCCTCTGCAATGAAAAGTAACGTCTGTGCGAGAGGGCGCTTCGGGTCCGGACCGCTGTCGCGCCGTGGCAGGATTGGCGCAGACCGCCGTCCGGCACCGCGCGACATGCGGACCGTCGACCCGCCCCGGCCCTTGCGCCCCGGCGGCGGCGGGACCATCCTCGGGTCATGTCCGACGGTCCGCACGACAAACCGACCCCGCCCCGGCCCGCGCCGCGCCCGCGCCGGACCGTCCCGTCGCGGGCCCCGACAAAGGCGGCGGGCGCCGGTGCCGCGACCGCGCTTGCGGGCCGCTGCCTCATCGCGATGCCGGCGATGGCCGACCCGCGCTTCGTCACCTCGGTCATCTACCTGTGCGCGCACTCGGACGGGGGTGCGATGGGCCTGATCGTCAACCGACCCGCGCCCGACGTGCGCTTTGCCGACCTTCTCGACCAACTCGACATCGACCACGGCCCGGACCTGCCCGACATCCGCGTCCACCTCGGCGGCCCGGTCGAGCCGGGGCGCGGTTTCGTGCTGCATTCGGACGATTACCGCAACGGTTCCGCCACCCCGGTCGGGGACAGCGGTATCGCGATGTCCGCCACCCTCGACATTCTGGGCGATATCGCGGGCGGCGCGGGGCCCGCGTCCTCGATGCTGGCGCTGGGCTACGCCGGCTGGGGACCGGGACAGCTCGACGCCGAGATCGCCGGGAACAGCTGGCTGGTCTGCCCCGCCTCGCCCGAGCTGATCTTTGGCCGGGCGCATGAATTCAAGTGGTCAGCCGCGCTGAAGTCGATCAGGGTGGACCCGGTGATGCTGTCCTCGACGGGGGGCCGGGCCTGACGGCCGACATCTGCCTGTCACGGGCCGCTCGTAACGAAAGGGTCCGGCGTGCACGGCGCCGGCCATTTCAGTGCAAGGAGTATGTCCATGACGACCTTTCCCCGCGGTCCCGCCGCCCTCGTCGCCGCCACCTTCGTCCTCGCCACGCCTGCCACCGCCGAGACGGTGCTGCGGGTGATGAGCTACAACATCTATGGCGGCGGCATGAACGACGGCCGGCCCATCGACCAGACCGTTGCCGTCCTGCGCGCGGCGGGCGCCGATATCGTCGGGTTGCAGGAGGTGCGCACCGAGGGCGACATCTGCACCGCCGACACCTGCCCGCCCGGTGAGGCGTCTGTCGGCCCGGCCATCGCCGACGCCCTGGGGATGTTCTATTACGAGCAGACGGCGCCGAGCGACGCCCTCTGGGCGAACGGCATCCTGTCGCGCTGGCCGATCACCGGACAGGCGCCGAACGACCTCGGCGTGTCCATCGACGTGGACGGCACGACCGTCTGGCTCTTCAACGTCCACCTCGACGATTCGCCCTATGGCCCCTACCAGCTCCTCGGCATCGAATACGGCGATTTCCCCTTCGTCGACACCGCCGACGAGGCGATCCGCTGGGCCACCGATACCCGCGGCCCGGCGCTCGATCTGCTGCAAGAGGCGATGGCGGTCGCGGACGGTGCCGCCGCGGTCTTCGTCACCGGCGATTTCAACGAGCCCTCTGCCCTCGACTGGACCGAGGCGGCGGCTGCCGCCGGGGTGCACCCGTTGGCCGTCGCCTGGCCGTCGACCGCGCGGATCGAGGGGCTGGGCTTCACCGACACCTACCGCGCCGTGCATCCCGATCCGGTGGCGACCCCCGCTTTCACCTGGACGCCGTGGTACGACGAGGCCGCCACCGACGACCACCCCGACCGCATCGACTTTGTGCTGGCCCGCGGCGAGGGCCTGAACGTGACGGACGCGTGGATCGTCGGCGAGGACGGCCCGCGCAGCGACCTGGCCGTGGACCCCTGGCCCTCGGACCACCGCGCGACGATGGCCGAGGTGACGTTGCCCTAGGCTAGCCCGCCACCAGCGCCGCAAGGATCGCCATCGCACTTTCCCCGGACCAGTCCGCCTCGCCGGTCAGCCGGGCGATCTCGCGGCCCTCGCGGTCGAGGATGACGGTGATCGGCAGACCGAGGACACCGAAATCGCGCGCCAGTGCCTGCTGCGGGTCGCGGTGCAGGGGCAGGTTGTCGACACCGATCTCGGCAAAGAACCGCGCCATCGCCTCGGGCGAATTGCGGCCCGTTGCGACCGTCACCACCTGCAAACCGCCGTCCCCGAACGCCGCCTGCACCTCCGACAGATAGGGCATCTCGATCCGGCACGGCGCGCACCACGTCGCCCAGAAGTTCAGGAGCAACGATCTCGCCTGCATAATCCGCGACCGTCATCTCCGCGCCCTCCGCCGTCAGGAACGGCGTCAGGATCGCGGGTTCGGGCGTGTCGGCGAACGCCAGCCGTTCCATCGAACCGCTGCGCAGCGCCTCGAGCGCCGCCACATCCTGCGCCGCCGCCGCGTTTGCACCGACCAAAACGCCCGTATAGACAGCCGCGAGTGCCAGATAGCGCCGCATGAGAGACCTCCAGTGCCGGGAACCGACAGATGACAGACAGCGCCAACACCATGTGGGGTGGCCGTTTCAGTGCCGGTCCCGACGCGATCATGGAGGCGATCAACGCCTCGATCGGGTTCGACCGTCGCCTTGCGCGCCAGGACATCGAGGGCAGCCGCGCCCATGCGGCCATGCTCGCCGCCTGCGGCATTATCGAGCCTAGCGATGCCGACGCCATCCGGGAAGGCCTCCTCACGGTCTTGTCAGAGATCGAGGGCGGCACCTTCGCCTATTCGACGGCGCTCGAGGACATCCACATGAACGTCGAGGCGCGGCTGACCGCCCTCATCGGCGCGCCTGCCGGGCGGCTGCACACCGCCCGCTCGCGCAACGATCAGGTCGCCGTCGATTTCCGCCTCTGGGTGCGCGACCAGTGCGACGCGGCGCAGGAGGCGCTGGGGGCGCTCATGCGCGCGCTTCTCGGGCAGGCCGACGCCACGGCGGACATGGTGATGCCGGGGTTCACCCACCTTCAGGTGGCGCAGCCCGTGACCTTCGGCCACCACATGATGGCCTATGTCGAGATGTTCGCCCGCGACCGTGCGCGCCTGGCCGATGCCCGCGCCCGGATGAACGTCTCGCCGCTGGGCGCCGCCGCGCTCGCCGGCACCTCGTTCCCCATCGACCGGCACATGACGGCCACGGCCCTCGGCTTCGACCGCCCCGCCGCCAATTCCCTCGACGCCGTCGCCGACCGCGACTTCGCGCTCGAGTTCCTCGCCGCCGCATCCATCTGCGCGATGCACCTCAGCCGCCTCGCCGAAGAGCTGGTGATCTGGTCCTCGGCCCAGTTCCGCTTCGTTCGGATGTCCGACCGCTGGTCCACCGGCAGCAGCATCATGCCGCAAAAGCGCAACCCCGACGCCGCCGAGCTTATCCGCGCCAAGATCGGCCGCATCTTCGGCGCCAACGTCGCGCTGATGACGGTGATGAAGGGCCTGCCGCTGACCTATTCCAAGGACATGCAGGAGGACAAGGAACAGGTCTTCGACGCCGCCGACAACCTGATGCTGGCACTCGCCGCGATGACCGGCATGATCGCCGACATGACCCCCGACGCCGCCGCCCTGCGCGCCGCCGCCGCGACCGGGTTCTCGACCGCAACCGATCTGGCCGACTGGCTCGTCCGCACCCTGAACCTGCCGTTCCGCGAGGCGCATCATATCACCGGCGCGCTGGTGGCGCTCGCCGAGGGCAGGGGCTGCGACCTGCCGGACCTGAGCCTCGCCGACATGCAGGGCGTCCATGCCGCCATCACCCCGGCGGTGTTCGACGTGCTCGGGGTGGACAATTCCGTCGCGAGCCGCACCTCATACGGCGGCACGGCCCCTGCCGAAGTGCGCAAGCGAATCGCCGAGTGGAAGGAAGCACTATGAGAACCACATTGTTCGCCGGCCTGCTGACGCTGGCCGCCTGCGGTGCCGATGGCCCGCCGACGGTCCCGGCCCTCCCCGACTCGGCGGCCGCGCCGACGATCCTGCTGCCGCCACAGCCTTTCTGACGATGCGCTACGTCTATCTGGCCCTCGCCGTCTGGGGCGCGATCCATCCGATGTACTGGTTCGTCACGTTCATGCGCGCCGAGGGCACCGGCCTGCCGGGCCTGATCGACGCGTGGTACGTAAACGCCTCGAGCACCGGCCTCGTCTGGGATCTGACCATCGCGGCGATCGCGCTGACCGTCTGGGTGCTGGCCGAAACCATACAGCGCCGCGACTGGCTGCGCCTTCTGGCGATCCCGGCGACATTCGGCATCGGCGTCAGTTGCGGCCTGCCCCTCTATCTGTTCCTGCGGTCGCGCGCAGCGGGAGAATCTGGCGCGGGCTGAAACGTCGGAGCCTCCGGCGGGAGGTATTTTCAGCAAGGAAAAGCAGGGGCACCGTGGACCATTTTCTCTACCGGAACGGCGAACTGCATGCCGAGGACGTGCCGCTGCGCGACATCGCCGCGGCGGTGGGAACGCCGGTCTACGTCTATTCGACGGCGACGCTGCTGCGGCATTTCGCGCTCTTCGACGCGGCGCTGGCGGGGATGCCGCACCTCGTGTGCTATGCGATGAAGGCGCTGAGCAACGTCGCGGTCCTCAAGGTGCTGGGCGATGCCGGTGCGGGCATGGATGTCGTCTCGGCAGGGGAATACCTGCGGGCGCGCGCGGCGGGGGTGCCGGGGGAAAGGATCGTGTTCTCGGGCGTCGGCAAGACCGGCGACGAGATGCGGCTGGCTCTCGAAGGCGGCATCCGGCAGTTCAACGTCGAGAGCGAGCCGGAGATGGCGATGCTCGACGCCGTGGCACGGGAACTCGGGGTGGTCGCACCGATCACGATCCGGGTGAACCCGGACGTCGATGCCAGGACCCATGCGAAGATCGCGACGGGCAAATCCGAGAACAAGTTCGGCATTCCGATCGCGCGGGCGCGCGCGGTCTATGCGCTGGCCGCCCGGCTGCCGGGTCTGCGGGTCGTCGGGATCGACGTGCACATCGGCTCGCAACTCACCGATCTGGCGCCCTTCGAGGCGGCGTTCCGCAAGGTGGCGGACCTGACCGGGGTGCTGCGCGCCGACGGCCACGACATCCGGCGCCTCGATCTCGGCGGCGGCCTCGGCATCCCCTATGTGCAGACGAACGCCGCGCCGCCATTGCCGAGCGACTTCGGCGACCTGATCCGCCGCACCGTGGGGCATCTGGACTGCGAGATCGAGATCGAGCCGGGGCGCCTTATCGCGGGCAATGCCGGGATATTGCTGTCGAGGGTCATCTACAACAAATCCGGCGAGGGCCGCGATTTCCTCATCCTCGACGCCGCGATGAACGACCTCATCCGCCCGGCGATGTACGACGCGCACCACGACATCGTGCCGCTGATCGAGCCGGCGCCGGGCACAGCGCAGGCGCCCGTCGACATCGTCGGGCCGGTCTGCGAATCGGGCGACACCTTTGCCCGTCGGCGCGACATGCCGCCCTTGGCCGACGGCGATCTCGTCGCGTTCCGCTCGGCGGGCGCCTACGGCGCGGTGATGGCGAGCGAATACAACTCGCGCCCCCTGATCCCCGAGGTGCTGGTGAACGGGGATCAATTCGCGGTTATCCGCCGCCGTCCCACCTATGAAGAGATGATTTCGCGCGATATCCTTCCATCCTGGGCCCAGACCGCTAGATAAGCCGGGTAAAGAAGCGCACAAAGACCCAAGGCCCGACAGGAGACGTTCCGCTGCAACCGCTGACTGCCCGCCCAAAGGACGAGCTGCCCCACCTCGCGTGGCCGGTTCGGCTGACCCGTGCGGGCATGATCGCCGAGCAGGCGGTGCGGGCGTTCTGGCCGCTCTGGACCGTGGTGGCGCTGACGTTGGCGCCGTTGCTCATGGGCTGGCACGAGAGCGCGACGCTCGAGGTGCTGTGGGCCTCCGGCGTGGTCGCGGCCCTCGCGGGCCTCGGCGCGCTGGTCTGGGGTCTGCGGCGGTTCCGCCTGCCGACCCGCGCCGAGGCGGTGGCCCGCGTCGACGCGAGCCTGCCGGGGCGACCCATCGCGGCCGTTGCCGACACCATCGCGATCGGCTCGTCCGATCCCGCCTCGCAGGCCGTCTGGCGCGCGCACCTCGCCCGGATGGAGGCGCGGACCCGCGCCGCCCGCGCGGTGCAGCCCGATCTGCGGGTCTCGGCGCGCGATCCCTATGGCACGCGCTTCGTGGCGCTGCTCTTCCTCGTCGTGGCGCTGCTCTTCGGCTCGCTCTGGCGGGTAACGGCGGCCCCGGTCACGGTGCGACGCCAGAGGGTCTGGCGCTGGCGACCGGCCCGGTCTGGGAGGGCTGGATCGAGCCGCCGGGCTATACCGGCAAGCCGTCGCTCTACCTCGCCGACGTGCCGCCCGGCGCCCTCGACGTGCCCGAGGGCAGTCGCGTGACGCTGCGCCTTTACGGCGACGTCGGTGCGCTGCGGGTCGACGAGACGGTGTCGGGGCGGACGGCGGACGTCGGCGCTGCCTCGGACGCCGAGCAGGCGTTCGACATCACCCAGTCCGGGCGCCTTGCCATCGTCGGCGGGGACCGGACCGAATGGCAGATCCGGGTCTTGCCCGATGCCCCGCCCACGGTCGAGGTGACGGGCGAGGCGGAATCGGACGCGCGCGGCGAGTTCACGCTGCCGTTCACCGCCGCCGACGATTTCGCCGTGGCCTCGGGGCAGGCGGTCATCGCCCTCGACATGGACGCGATGAACCGCACCCACGGCCTCGCCACGGCGCCCGATCCGCGCGAGCCGCTGATCGTGGACCTGCCGATGCCGTTCTCGGGCAACAGGGCCGCGGTCGAGGACATCCTCGTCGACGACTTCTCGCAGCACCCCTTCGCCAACCTGCCCGTCACCCTCACGCTGACCGTCACCGACGCCATCGGCCAGACCGGCAGCACCGCGCCCGTGGCGATGACCCTGCCCGCCCGCCGGTTCTTTCAACCCGTCGCCCGCGCCGTGATCGAGCAGCGGCGCGATCTGCTCTGGTCGCTGGACAACGGCGCCCGGGTGCTGGGCATCCTGCGGGCCGTCGCCTACCGGCCCGAGGATCTGTTCACCTCCGAAACCAGCTATCTGCGCCTGAACGTCACGCTGCGGACCCTCGCGGCGAGCCTGAACAGCGATGCGGGCCTGACGCCCGAGGTCCGCGACGAGGTGGCACAGGCGCTCTGGGATCTGGCGATCCAGCTCGAGGAGGGGTCGCTCGCCGATGCCCGCGCGCGCCTGGAGCGGGCGCAGGAGCGGCTGGCCGAGGCGATGCGCAACGGCGCCACCGACGAGGAGATCGCCGAGTTGATGCAGGAGCTGCGCGAGGCGACCGAGGCCTACATGCAGATGCTCGCCGACGAGACCGAGTTCAGCGACAATATCGACGAGCCCAACAGCGGCGAGCAGGGCGACACCATCAGCCAGAGCGAGATCGACGCCCTGATGGACCGAATTCAGGAGCTGATGGAAGAGGGCCGGATGGCCGAGGCCCAGGAGCTTATGGACCAGCTCAACGAGATGATGGAGAACATGCAGATCGTGCAGGGCCAGCCCGGCGAGGGTGGACCGCGCACACCGGGGCAGCAGTCGATGCAGGATTTGCAGGACCAGTTGCGCGAGCAGCAGGAACTGTCGGACGATGCGTTCCGCGAGTTGCAGGAGCAGTTCGGCGATCCGGGCCAGCAACCGGGCCAGCAGCCGCAGGGACAGCAGCCGGGCCAGCAGCCGGGCCAGCAGGGCGAACCCGGCGGGCCGGGCAGCGATCCGGGCCAGACCCTCGGGCCGGGCGCCGAGGAGGGCACCGACCAGCGCCCGCAGGGGCAGGCGGGGCAGGGCACCAGCCCGGGCGACGACCCGACCGGCACGGGCCAGCAGAACGATCTCGGCCCGGGTGGCGAGGGTGCGGGCGATCAGGGCGACCAGTTTCCGCCGGGCGCCGGGCGCAGCCTCGCCGAGCGGCAGGAGGATCTGCGGCGTCAGCTCGAACGGTTGCAGGGCGACCTGCCCGCCCTGTCGGGCGACGAGGCCGAGGTCGCGCGCCGCGCCCTCGAGGATGCTGAACGCGCCATGGACGAGGCCGAAGAGGCGTTGCGCGGCAACGATCTGGCCGAGGCGATCGACCGGCAGGCAGAGGCCCTCGAGGCGCTCCGCGAGAGCATGCGCAGCCTTGGCCGCGCGCTGGCCGAGAACGAACAGGATCCCAACGACGACCCGAGCCGCGCCGACGGCGGCACCGCCGAGGGCCGCGTCGACCCCGACCGCCGCGATCCGCTGGGCCGCGACATGGGCAATACCGGGCAATACGGCACCGACGAGAACATGTTGCAGGGCGGCGACGTCTATCGCCGGGCCGAAGAGCTCCTCGACGAGATCCGCCGCCGCGCCGCCGAGCAGGAACGCCAGTCCGACGAGCGCGACTACCTGCGCCGGTTGCTCGACCGGTTCTGACGCCCCATTCCTTGCGACCCGGCTCTTTGCGCCCGGCGGATCAGTTGCCGGTTTCGACCTCGGGCGCATCCGGGGCCTCGAGCGTATCGAGAACCTCCGGCGCATCGGGTGCCGCTTCTGGCGTCGCGGCCTCGTCCGATGCCCTCAGTGCCTGCACCTGCCCCGACAGCCACAGACGCCCGCCGTCCACCGTCTCGACATAGGCATCGAGCGCCGGTTTCGCCTGCGGCACGGCGGCCGAGATGCGCGGCGCGAGGACATAGAGCAGCGCCAGCACCACGAAGATCAGCGTCACCACGAAGAAACCGAAGCGGAACCCGCGCCGGTTGCGCTCGGCCACGACCTCGGGTTCGGGCTCCAGCGCCTCTGCCGCCGCCCGTTCCGAGGTGGACCGCAGGGAGGAGGAGATCTCCTCGATGTCGGGCAGCAGATCGCTGCGCGACCCCGAGGTCGCCGTGACCGGGGCAGAGGTGGTCGGCGCCTGCTCGCCCCGGATCCGCGCCATCCGGCGACGCGATTCCTCGGCGAGTTGTTCGTCGCGGTCGAGCGGCCGGTCGAGGTCGAGGTCGGGCTGGCTCTCCATCGGGGTGCCTGCCGCGCCGCGCCGGGCAGCCTCCTCGCGGGCGGCCTCTTCGCGCAGGATCTCAGCCACGGTCGGCGAGAGCGGCTGGCGCACCGGAGTCCGGGCGCTGACGGCGGCGGCGTTCGTTGCCGCCTCGGCGGCGGGCACGGTCGGCGCGGTATCCTTCGACAGGGTGATCCCGGAAACGAGGTTCGACACCGCGGCGAGGGTCGCGGCGGCCTCGGAAACAGCGGGCGCATCGGGGGTGTCGGCGTCCTCGGTCGGATCGTCCGCGTCGCCTGCCCCGCCGCCTGCCCCGTCGGCGCTCTTCTCCGCCCCGGCGGTATCCCGGTCCTCGTCCGTGACCGGCGCATCGGCCAAAGCATCGTCCGGCATATCGTCCGGGGCATCGTCCGGCATCACCCCGTCTGCAACGGCCTCGGCCGCCACCGACCCACCGGGCAACTCGAGCCAGGTGTGGGCGCAGTTCGAACATTGCACATCGCGACCGCCCGCCGGAATGGCGTCGTCGGGCACCTCGTATTGCGCCCCGCAGTTCGGACAGATCAGCCGCATGTCGATGCTTTCCCGTTTCCGTCCCCCACGGGCCGGTGGTCGGTCGACATCCGACGGACCTGCGCCAGCGGCGGTATTTTCCCACTCACACCGGACAATCGCAGGATTTTCGCCCGATTTGCAACCTTTCGCACCCCCGCGATTGAATACGGGCGCCGATTTGGGCAAAAGGGCCGCATCCGGCGCGCAGTTCGGCGGGGGCGGCCTCTCGTCGTCGGCCACGGGGGGAGAGACACAGGTGATCGAGCTGCGCAACGTGGCCTATTCCTATGGCGGGGCAGAGTTGTTCTCGGACGTCTCGCTCGGCCTTGCACCCGGCACGTTCCAGTTCCTCACCGGCCCCTCGGGCGCGGGCAAGACCACCCTGCTGAAGCTGTGTTACGGCGCGCTGACCGCGACGGCAGGGGATGTGACGCTGTTCGGCGAGGATGCGCGCACGATGGGCCGCGACGCCGTGGCACTGGCGCGGCGGCGGATCGGCGTCGTGCATCAGGACTGCCAGTTCCTCGACCACCTGCCGCTCGCCGAGAATGTCGCCCTGCCGCTCGCCGCCTCGGGCCGCAGCGCCGAGGCCGCCGAGAACCTGCCGGGCCTGCTCGCCTGGGTCGGCCTGACGAAGCAGGCCGCGCAACTGCCGCCGCAGCTTTCGGGCGGAGAGCGTCAGCGCGCGGCCCTCGCGCGCGCCGTCATCATGTCGCCCGACGTGGTCATCGCCGACGAGCCCACCGGCAACGTCGACTGGGAGATGTCGCAGCGCCTGCTGACGCTCCTCGTCGAGCTGAACCGCATGGGCAAGGCGGTGCTGGTGGCAACCCACGACCTGCAACTGATCCGCGCCGCGAAAAGCCAGGTGCAGACCCGGGTGCTGCGCCTCAAGGACCGCAAGTTGCAGGCCGCCGGGGCCGACCTGTGAACCGCGCCTTGCGCGATCTGCCCGCCCGTGCCTTTGCCCTCGCCAAGGGCGACCCGCAGGCCGACCGCGTCGTGCCGCCGACTGGTTTCACCGCCTGGCTGACGCTGTTCACCTCCGGTTCCATGGCCTTTCTCGCCGTCTTCGCCCTCGCCCTGTCGCTCGCCACCGGGCGCCTCGCCGAACGCTGGGGCAGCGAGCTTGCCCGCACCTCGACGCTGCGGATCTCCGCCCCCGTGGACCAGATGGCCGCCCAGACCGCCGCCGCGATCCGCGTCCTGCAAACGACGCCCGGCGTCGCCGAGGCGCGCGCCCTGACGCCTGACGAGCAGCGCGCGCTCCTCGAGCCGTGGTTCGGCCCCGACCTGCCGATCGAGAGTCTCGCGATCCCCAACATGATCGAGATCATCGAGGCGGGCGACGGCTATGATCCGACCGGCCTGCGTGCCCGCCTCGCGGCGGAAGCGCCCGGTGCCGTGCTCGACGACCACACCCAATGGCGCGCGCCGCTGATCGACGCGGCGGCGCGCCTGCGCGGTCTGGGGCTGGTGGCGATCCTGTTGATCTTCGCCTCGACGGCGGCGATGATAACCCTCGCGGCACAGGCGGCACTGGCGGCGAACGCGCAGGTGATCTCGGTCCTGCGCCTCGTCGGCGCCCGCGACGTCTATATCGCCCGCGCCTTCGTGCGCCGGTTCACCGTGCGGGCGCTGGCCGGTTCGGCGCTGGGCGCGCTCGCGGGAACGATCGCCGTGGCGCTGCTCCCCTCCACCGACATCGCGGGCGGGTTCCTGACCGGCCTCGGGTTTCAGGGGGCCGGCTGGCTCTGGCCCCTCGTCATCCCGCCGCTCGCCGGCCTGACCGCCTTCGTCGCCACCCGCGCCGCCGCCCTGCGCACCCTGAACGCCCTCTCCTGAACCCCGGATCGGAACCGCCCATGGCCTATGCGATACAATGGCTCCGCTCGCTGATCTTCAGCGGGCTGATCTATGCCGCGATGCTCGGCGTCGGCCTGTTCTACCTGCCGTGGGCGCTGTGGTCGCCCGCGGGGGCGGTCGCGGCCTGCCACCGCTGGTGCGCGATGGTGCGCTGGCTGGCGCATCACGTCGTCGGCCTGCGGACCGAGGTGCGCGGGACGCCGCCCGAGGACGAGGTGATGGTGGCCGCCAAACACCAGTCCTTCCTCGACATCGTGATGATCTACGGCGCCGTCCCGCGCGGCAAGTTCATCATGAAACGCCTGCTGATGTATGCCCCGATCCTCGGCCTCTACGCCCTCCGGGTCGGCTGTGTGCCGGTGAACCGGGGCAAGCGGGCACAGGCGATCAAGAAGATGATCGCCGACGTGACGGCGGGCCGTGCCGAACCCGGCCAGCTCATCATCTATCCGCAGGGCACCCGCGTCGCCCCCGGCGTGCCGCGCCCCTACAAGACCGGAACCGGTGCCCTCTACCGCGAACTCGCGCAGGACTGCGTGCCCGTCGCGGTCAACGTCGGCGTGTTCTGGCCGCGCCGCGGCATCTACCGCCGCCCCGGCCTCGCCGTGGTCGAGTTCCTGCCCCGCATCCCGCAGGGCCTGACGACCGCCGAATTCATGACCCGCCTCGAGGCCGAGGTCGAGGCCGCGTCGAACCTGCTGATGGCCGAAGCGGGGTTCCCCGTGGCGGTGCAGAGCGCGCCATGACCCCGCAAGCCCGACCCCCGGCTGGATCACCGACATCCCCGCCCTCGAGGCGCTCTACGGCACCCCGGGCGAGGCGTCCCTCGTCAAGGTCGCGGACCGCCTCACGCCGCTCTACCGCCAATGGATCATGGCCGCACGGTTCTGCGTCCTCACGACCATCGGCCCCGACGGCACCGACGGAAGTCCGCGCGGCGACGACGGCCCGGTGGTTCTCGAACACGACCCCCGGACCCTGCTGATGCCCGACTGGCGCGGCAACAACCGCATCGATTCGCTGCGCAACATCGTCCGCGACGGGCGCGTCAGCCTGATGTTCATGGTCCCCGGCTCCGCCAACGTGGTCCGGGTGAACGGGACCGCGCGGCTGACCGCCGACCCGGCGCTCTCCGACCGCTTCCGGCGCCCCGCCAAGGGCGAGGCCCTGCCGCGCACCGTGATCGTGATCGCCATCGCCGAGGTCTACAGCCAATGCGCCCGCGCCCTGCTGCGGTCGCGGCTGTGGAACGGCGCGGACGAGAGTGCGGGCCTGCCCTCGGTCGGCGACATCCTGGCCGAGATGAAGGCGGGCTTCGACGGCGCGGCCTATGACGCCGATTGGCCCACCCGCGCCGCCACGACGATGTGGTGACGCCTGGTTGCCTTAGTCTGAAACTACCTCCCGCCCGAGGCTCCGGCGCCGCAAGGGACGCGTCGCCGGACAGAAGGCGCGCCGCCGCCACGACCCCGTAGGATGGGGTTTCACCCCATCGTCGCCCCTCAGGCCGCCAGCCCCTTGGACCCCATGTCGATGAACTTCTTGCGCCGCTCGCCGCGCAGCGCATCGCCGGTCTTGCCGGTCAGGCCCTTGAGCAGGCCGCGCAGCGCCTTGCCGACCGTGTCGATGGCCTCGGCGGGGGCGCGATGGGCGCCGCCCAGCGGTTCCTTGACGATCATGTCGATGATCCCGAGCGTCGTCAGATCCTGCGCCGTCAGCCGCATCGCGACGGCGGCCTCGCGCATCTTCTCGGCGTCCTTCCACAGGATCGAGGCGCAGCCCTCGGGCGTGATCACCGAATAGATCGAATGTTCGAGCATCGCGACCTTGTTGGCGGTCGCAAAGGCGACGGCGCCGCCGGAACCGCCCTCGCCGATGATGACGCTGACCAGCGGCACCCTGAGGGCGAGGCATTTCTGCGTCGACCGCGCGATGGCCTCGGACTGCCCCCGCTCCTCGGCGCCCTTGCCCGGATAGGCGCCGGGCGTATCGACGAGCGTGATGACCGGCATCCCGAACCGGTCGGCCAGATCCATCAGCCGGATCGCCTTGCGGTATCCCTCGGGCCGGGCCATGCCGAAATTGCGCTCGATCCGGCTCTTGGTGTCGTTGCCCTTTTCATGCCCGATCACCATGACCGCCATGTCGTCGAGGCGCGCGATCCCGCCCATCACGGCATGGTCGTCGGCAAAGTTCCGGTCGCCCGCCAGGGGTGTGTATTCGGTGAACAGGGCGTCGATGTAATCCTTGCAATGCGGCCGGTCGCCATGCCGCGCCACCTGACATTTGCGCCAGGGATCGAGGTTCGCATAGAGCGACTTCAGCATCTCGGCGGCTTTCCGGTCGAGTGCTGCCGCCTCCTTCTCCACGTCCGTCTCGGGGTTGGCCCGGCCCATCGCGCGCAGTTCTTCCGCCTTGCCCTCGATCTCGGCCAGCGGCTTTTCGAACTCGAGATAATTCTTCATGCGGAGGCCCTCTTGCGGCGAACGGCGCCGGTGGTATCGGCGATATAGGGGCAGGGGCGGGCGGATTGCAACGTGGCGGCACAGGTGGCGAACGGCACGGGACAGACCGGGAAACCGTTCCGAACCGCATTTGTCATTTCGAAAGGGATGACCGGCATCGGCGGACGTGCTAGCCGTGGGCATCCAGATCAGGAGATTTCAGGATGCCACTTTTTCAAATGCCACTTTGTGCCGTCGCCGTGCCGACGCTGCTCGTCGCCCTTGCGTTGCCTGCCCTCGCGCAAAAGTCGCCTCCCGCTCAGGAGGAAGTGCAGACCGAGCCCGAGGCACCCATCGACGCCCAGACCGAGGCGCCCGCCGCCGTACCTGGCGCCGCCGCACAGATCGTCTTCGGCGACGATTCGGGTGCCTATCCGCGCGACGGCGAATGTGACGACCGCCGATTTGCGGGCCCGGGCATGGCGACGTTCCTTGCCTGGGAAACGACGGGGCGCGATGCCACCGATTGCCAGCAACTGATGGCCGCGGGCCGCATCACCTATTGGGATCCCGCCGCCTCGGCCGCGGCGACGCAATGTCAGTCCATCGACTTCGGCGACGACACGGGCGACTTCCCGGCCGACTACGAGTGTGACGACATGCGCTTCGAGGGGCGTGGCATGGCGGGCTTCGTCCAGGACAGCCTGATCCTGCGCGACGCGACCGACTGCCGTGCCTATTGCGAGGCGGGCCTCATCGGCCTGCGGGACTACTAGGATCGCTGCCGCATCGCGGGCGTTCAGGCGCCCGCGATGATCTCGGACTGCCGCACCACACCCTCGGCCTGCTTGATCGAGGCGATGTCGACCAGCCGCCCCTCGTGGACCGTCGCCCCCTCGCCGCGCGCCTTGGCCGCCGCCATCGCGGCAAGGATCGCGCGCGCCTCGGCGACCGCGGCGTCCGACGGGGTGAACACCTCGTTGGCCAGCGCCACCTGTTTGGGGTGGATCGCCCATTTGCCGACCATGCCCAGCGTCGCCGCGCGCCGCGCCTGCGCACGAAACCCCTCGTCGTCGGAAAAATCACCGAACGGGCCGTCGACCGGCAGCACGCCATGCGTCCGGCACGCCGCGACGATCGCCGCCTGCGCCCAGTGCCAGGGGTCGGACCAGTATCTCGCGCCCTCATGGACCATGTAATAGTCCTCCTGCGTGCCGCCGATGCCGGTCGTCTGCATCCCCATCGACGCCGCGAAATCCGCCGCCCCGAGCGACATCGCGACAAGCCGCGGACTGCTCGCCGCGATCTCCCCGACATGGGCAATGCCCGCCGCACTCTCGATGATGACCTCGAAGGCGATGCGCCGCCCGCGGCCCTTCGCCGCCTCGATGGCGCTTACCAGCGCGTCGACGGCATAGACGTCCGCCGCACAGCCGACCTTGGGGATCATGATCTGGTCGAGGCGGTCGTCCGACTGTTCGAGCAGGTCGACGACGTCGCGATACCACCACGGCGTATCGAGGCCGTTGATCCGTACCGACAGCACCTTGCGGCCCCAGTCCCCGGTTCCGATGGCCGCGATCACCTGCGCCCGCGCCGCCGCCTTGTCGCCGGGCGCCACCGAATCCTCGAGGTCGAGGTTCACCACATCCGCCGCCGATGCCGCCATCTTCGCAAACAGCGCCGGGCGCGAGCCGGGGCCGAAGAGCTGACAGCGGTTCGGGCGGGAAACGGGGGCCGGTTGCGGGCGAAAGGACATGGGGCCTCGTAACGATGTGTCTTGCAGGGTCGATTCCGGGTTAGATTATTGCGTCGACGTCCGCAAGGCAGTTGTGCAGGCGCAGCGGGGCAGGGACACGCCGCGCAAAAGCCACCGTTTGACGGCGATCCGCACCATGTTCGGACATGACACGCGCCGTCCGGCGGCGTAGGGAGGGTCGACCAGCCCCGCGAGGTTTCATGTCCACCGTCCCCGGCACCCTCATCCGCCGTTACCGCATCGCCGCCCTGCGCGTCTTCTTCGTCCTCGCGATCCCCGCGATCCTGTTCACCGACTCGATCTGGAGCGGCACATACTGGATCATGGAGGTCGTCGAGGTGACGGGCCTGTTTCTCGTGATCGCGGCGGTTCTGGGCCGGTTCTGGTCGATCCTCTACATCGGCGGCCGCAAGCAGAACATGGTGATGCAGGACGGCCCCTACTCGATGTGCCGCCACCCGCTCTATCTCTTTTCGACGCTGGGCGCGCTCGGGTTCGGCCTGATGCTGGGCAGTCTCGTGTTGACCCTGTTCTTCGGCGGCGTCGTCTTTGCAGTGCTTCTGGCGACCGCGCATCAGGAGGAAGAGGCGCTGCGCCACGGGTTCGGCGACCAATACGATCGTTACGCCGCCCGCGTCCCCGCGATCCTGCCCGATCCGCGCCTGTTCCGGACCGAAAGCATGATCTCCGTCGACGTGGCGCACCTGCGCGGCAATTTCTTCGACGCGCTGGTGTTCCTCGCGCTGATCCCCATTGCCGAGGCGGCGGAATCGCTCAAGGAGGCGTACCTGCTGCCGTCTTTCCCGATTTTCTGACGGGACGCGACCGGCCGGGCCGCTCCGTCGCCCAAATCTTCGACAGAGCGGCAGGCCGGTGGCCGTTCCGGCGGCGAAATCGGCTCGTTCCCGAAGATTTCCGCAGGACTTTGCACGGCCCGCTGCCTATCGTCGGGGTATCCAGCAGCAGCCAGAACCCCGGAAAGCACCAAAATGATCCAGACGCCCTACCTCCTGTTCCTCGGCGATGCGCCCGACCAATTGTCTGCCAAGGTGGCGCAGGGCATCCGCGACTGGCGGCCCGACTACGCGCTGGGACAACTGCGGATGGCGGGATGCAGGGCCGACGTGGCCGTCCCCGACATGACCCTCGCCGAGGGGCTGGCGGCGGGTGCGAGGACATTGGTGATCGGGGTCGCGAACCGGGGGGGCAGGATCTCGGCCGGCTGGAAAACGGTGCTGATCGAGGCACTGGCGATGGGCTACGACCTCGCCTCGGGGCTGCACAACCTCTTGCGGAACGAGGCCGATCTGGCGGCAGCGGCGCGCGGGCACGGGCGCGTCCTGCATGACGTGCGGATCCCCACGGTCGACTATCCGATTGCCAGCGATGTAAAGCGGACAGGCCGGCGCCTGCTCGCGGTCGGCACCGATTGCTCGGCGGGCAAGATGTATACCACGCTGGCCATCGACGCCGAAATGCGCGCGCGCGGTCTGAAGTCGACGTTCCGCGCGACCGGGCAGACCGGCATCCTCATCACCGGCGGCGGCGTGCCCCTCGATGCGGTGATCGCCGATTTCATGGCCGGGGCGGTCGAATGGTTGACGCCCGACAACGACGCCGACCACTGGGACATCATCGAGGGGCAGGGCAGCCTGCACCACATCTCCTTTTCCGGGGTATCGCTCGCCCTGATCCATGGCGGGCAGCCCGACGCGCTGGTCCTGTGCCACGAGCCGACGCGCACCCACATGCGCGGCCTGCCGGGCCGTCCGGTGCCGGGCCTCGCGCGGATGCGGGACGTGGCGCTCCTGATGGCGCGCGACGCGAACCCCGCGTGTCAGGCGATCGGCGTCGCGGTCAACACCGTCGCCTTGCCCGAGGCCGAGGCGGTGGCCTATCTCGCGGGCGTCGAGGCCGAGATGGGCCTGCCCGCCGTCGATCCGTTCCGTCAGGGGGCGGCGCGGCTGGTCGACGCGCTGACGGGCCTGTGACGGTGCGTGTGGCGGACGGCGGAGCCTCCGGCGGGAGTTGTTACGGCAACGTGAACCGGGGCGGCGCGGTTTCAGGGCGGGCCGGGCGATGAGTTTCGACGTTCGGGCCGAAGCTTTCCCGCTGGCCCGCGTCTTCACCATCTCGCGCGGATCGCGGACCGAGGCAAAGGTGCTGACCTGCCGCGTCTCGCGGGGCGGTGCGACCGGCTGGGGCGAATGTGTGCCCTATGCGCGCTATGGCGAGACGATGGACTCGGTCGCGGCGCAGATCGCCGGGCTGCCCGGGGGGGTGACGCGCGACGCCTTGCAGGACGCGCTGCCGCCGGGCGCGGCGCGCAATGCGGTCGATTGCGCGCTCTGGGATCTCGAGGCGAAGGCGTCGGGGCGGCGGGTCTGGGAACTCGCCGGACTGACACCGCCGGGACCGGAAGTGACGGCCTACACCCTGTCGCTCGATACGCCGGACGCGATGGAGGCGCAGGCGCGCGAGAATGCGGCGCGGCCACTCCTCAAGATCAAGCTCGGCACGCCCGACGACATGGGCAGGCTCGAGAGCGGTGCGGCGCGGGGCACCCGATGCGCGGATCATCGTCGACGCCAACGAGGGCTGGACGGCGGAGGTCTATGCCGATCTGGCGCCGCATCTGATCCGGCTGGGCGTCGAACTGGTGGAACAACCGCTGCCCGCGGACGCCGACGACATGCTGGGCGAGATCGCGCGCCCCCTGCCGGTCTGTGCCGACGAGAGCTGTCACGACCGGGCGTCGCTGGCGGGCCTCGCGGGCAAATACGACGTGGTCAACATCAAGCTCGACAAGACCGGCGGGCTGACCGAGGCGCTCGCCCTGCGAGACGAGGCCCGGGCGCAGGGGTTCGGGGTGATGGTCGGCTGCATGGTCGGCACCTCGCTGGCGATGGCGCCTGCGGTGCTGGTGGCGCAGGGGGCGGGGTGGACCGATCTCGACGGGCCGCTGCTGCTGGCGCGGGACCGCGACCCGGCACTGGCCTTCGACGCGGCGGGCGTGCATCCTTCGACAGCGGCACTGTGGGGGTAGGATGTCGGGCGTCGTCGTCTACGATTGCGAGTTTCTGACCGCCCCCGGCGCGCCCGCGCGGTTCTGGTGCGGCCCGAACGACCCAGACCCCCTGTGCGTGCAGATCGGCGCCGTCCGTCTGGACCTCGCGGCGCCATATGACGTGTCCCCGGGCGAGAGCTGGTTCGTGCACCCCGTCGACCGCGACGGGCAGATCGTCCCGGTCGATCCGCTGCTCACCCGCCTCACCGGGATCACCGACGCGCGCCTTGTCGCCGAGGGGATGCCGCTCGCCGACGCGCTCGACCGGCTCGCAGGCTTTGCGGGCGGCGACGTCCTGCTCTCCTGGGGCAAGGACGACCTCCTGACCCTCGCCGCGTCCCTCTTCGTCCAGGGCCTGTCCAGCCCGATCCCCGCCGTCCGGTTCCGCACCGCCGTGCCGCTTCTCGTACGCGCGGGCGAGACGGTCGAGACGGTCCAGACCTTGCGCAGCAACACGATCTGCACACATTTCGGCCTCGATCAACCCGGCCCCGCCCACGATGCCCGCGCCGATGCCGCAGGCGTGGCCGTCGTCCTGCAACACCTGCTGCGCGACGGTCGCCTGACGGCGGCCGATTTCGACACCGCGGCGCCCGCCGAGAAAGGAACCCGATGAGCCGCACCGTCTATGTCAACGGAGAGTATCTGCCCGAGGGCGACGCCACCGTCTCGATCTTCGACCGGGGGTTCCTCATGGCCGACGGCATCTATGAGGTCACGAGCGTGCTCGGGGGCAAGCTGGTGGATTATGCGGGCCACGCGACCCGGCTGGCGCGGTCCTGTACGAACTCGACATGGCGCCGCCACCGCAGATGGGCGACCTGCTCGGGGTGCACCGCGAACTGGTGCGGCTCAACGGGATCGACGACGGGCTGGTCTATCTCCAGATCACCCGAGGCTCCTCCGGCGACCGCGATTTCCTCTTTCCCGACCCCGAGACGGTGCCCTCGACCGTTGTGCTCTTTACCCAGGATATGCCGGGGCTGGTCGACAGTCCGAAGGCGAAGAAGGGGATCCGGGTGATCTCCATCGAGGATCGGCGCTGGGCGCGGCGCGACATCAAGACGGTGCAACTCCTCTATCCGTCGATGGGCAAGATGATGGCCAAGGCCGCGGGCGCCGACGACGCCTGGATGGTCGAGGATGGCGCCGTCACCGAGGGCACGTCCAACAACGCCTACATCGTCAAGGGCAACACCCTCGTCACCCGCCATCTCGGCCCCGAAATCCTGCACGGCATCACCCGCGCCGCCGTCCTGCGGTTCGCCGCCGAGGCGCAGATGCAGGTCGAGGAGCGCGCCTTCACCATTCCCGAGGCGATGGCGGCGGACGAGGCGTTCATCACCTCGGCCACGATGTTCGTCACCCCGGTGGTCGAGATCGACGGCACCGGCATCGGCACCGGCGCGCCCGGCCCGGTCGCGGCGCGGCTGCGCGAGATCTACATCGAGGAAAGCCGCAAGGCCGCGATCTGACCTATTCGTCGCCGGGCACGCCGTAGGTCGGCGCCGCGCGCGGATCGAGGGCGCGGGTAACATAGGCGTCCATCTGCGGCGCATAGAGTGTCCAGAGGGCGGCGATGGCCTCCACCGGATCGTCCTCGGTCCAGTCGCAGCGCAGGTCGGCAACCGCCCAGCCGACCCGGTCGACGATCTTCAGGCCCGCCGAATGCACTGGCCCCGCCTCTCCGCCCGCATCGCGCCCGGCGCGCATCGCCGCGATCAGGCGGTCGGCGAGGGGGCCGGTCGATGCCTCGAAGGCAGCGACCATGGCGGCGGGGACGCCTGTATTGGCCAGCAGGTTGCCACCGGACGCCACGTCGCGGCCCTGTGCCTCGGCCCGGATGCCGAGGGCGTTGGTGCCCGTGTGGATCGCCGTCCCTCCTCCCGCGTCGATCACGAGAAGCTGGCGATACGCGATATGGGCGGCGGTGCGGCATATCCCGGCCAGCGCCTCGGGCGCCGTCATGCCCCCGGCCATCAGGTCGAGCGTGGCGGGGCCGAGTGCCGGGTCGGTGACGTTCTGCGTCGACACGGCGCCGATGCCCGCCCGCGCGAACGAACAGCGGGCGGCGACCGCGGGCGAGGACGAGGCGATGGCGGTGCCGAACATGCCGGTATCGGCGCAGCGGGCGACGAGCGAGAAGGTCATGGGGGCGGTGCCTTTGTTGACGGGGACGATGGGGTGAAACCCCATCCTACGCCTGTGTCGGGGTCATCGGCGGACGTATCCATCGGGGATCACCGCCGTCGCGTCGATCTCGACCAGCCATTCGGGCCGCGCGAGGGCGGTGACGACGAGACCCGTCGAGACCGGATGCACGCCGCGGATATATTCGCCCATCGTGCGATAGACCGCCTCGCGGTGGCGCACGTCGGTGATGTAGACCACCACCTTGACCAGATGCGCCATTTCGCCGCCCGCCTCCCCGATCAGCGCCGCGATGTTCTGCATGACCTTGTGGGTCTGCTCGGCAGGATCGTGGCTGTCGATGTTGGCGCCGGTGTCGAGGTCCTGCGGGCATTGCCCGCGCATCCACACCGTCGCCCCGCCACGGGTGACGACGGCATGGGCCAGATCGTTGCTCAGCCGCTGTTCGGGATAGGTGTCGGCGGTATCGAAGGGCCTGATCCGGGTATGTGCCATCATTCCGCCGCCTTGCGCAGCGCGTCGTCGTAATACCGCGCCACCGCCTCGTCGCCACCCCGTGCGCCGATCCCCCTGCGCGTCGCATCCGACAGGCCCGCGCCCTTGGCGACGAAGTTCAGCGGCGTGTCCCAGTCGAAATTCCGGTAGACCGCCGCCGATTGTGCAAAGGGCGGCGACTGCGCGAAGAGCTGGAACGTCAGCCGGTGGCCCGCGTAATCCGAGTTCAGCAGGTCGCGGGCAAAGGCGAGCAGCTTGCGGCGGTCCTCGGCGACCCAGTCCTCGTTGATCGTAAAGTATTTATCCATCCACGGTTTCGTCTCCGGGTTCTCGAACATCGCGACGTTCGGCGTCACGCAGATCTGCCCGCCGCAGAGCTCTCGGGCGATATGCATCATGGCGGGCAGGCCGTTCAGCGCATGGCAGCGCCCCGACATCAGCATCGACTGGTTCGGCATCATCAGGCCCGCCGGGCTGCGCTCGGCCAGGGCAATGGACGCCGTCAGATGCGCATTGATCCCCTCGCGCCAGATCGCGAGCTGGCTCAGTTTCTCCTGCACCGCCTGCTGCTTTTCCAGGCCGGTCTGGCGCGCGTTGAACAGCGCCGTGCCGATCATCTGGTCGGCCTGTTTCAGGGTCCGCTGCACGAAGGCGAAGGCGGAATAGCGGTGCAGGGTGGCGCGGATGAACGCCGCGGCCTTCGTATGGCGATAGAACAGCACGTTCTCCCACGGGATCAGCACGTCGTCGAAGATGACGATGGTGTCGACCTCGTCGAAGCGGTTCGACAGCGGGTAATCGCGCGCATCGCCCCGCGGGCAATTGCCGCGCGCACCCGCGAAACCGCCCCGACACAGGAACTTCAGCCCCGGCGCGCCGAGGTCGCAGACGAAGCCGACGGCATAATCCGACAACTCGGCATTGCCCCAGTTGGCGATGGTCGGCTTGGTGAACGCCTGATTGGCATAGGCCGCCGCCGTCTCGTATTTGGCGCCGCGCACCACGATGCCCGCGTCCGTCTCGCGCACCACATGCAAGAGCATGTCGGGATCCTGGTCCTGCGGCGCCTTGGACCGGTCGCCCTTGGGGTCGGTGTTGGCCGAAACGTGGAACGGATCGCCGCGCAAGACCTTGCCGATATGCGCCTCGATGTTGCGGGCGAACTGCGGGTCGACCTCGTTGAGGACATCCATCCCGTCATAGAGCGACCACATCTCGCCCACCGTCTCGTCGCCGACCCGGGTGACGACGCCGCCGATATCCTCGAGGACGGTATCGGTCGCCCGCCGCTTGGCCCACCAGTCGTCCTGCGACCGGGGCAGCGCATTGCCGACCGCGTTCACTTCGCCGTCCTGCACCACCGTCATCACGGGTGCTGTCGCCGGATCGTGGGCCATGTCGTAAATTCGCGCGCGGATATCGACGAGCGGCCGGAACATCGGATGCACCGTCACGTCGCGCACCCTTTCGCCGTTGATGAATACCGTGCGATCGTCGCGCAGGCTGTCGCGGTACTCGTCGCCGGTTCGGATCATCGCGCTGGCCTCGCAGTGCTGGGATATCCTCGCAGCATGGACCGGCGGATGGCCCGACCGCAACTCCCGCCACGCGGGCCGCGCTTGAAACAGCGCGGACCTTTGGCGTAAACAGCCGGTGCCGGACAGGAAACGAGAGGGGCGCAGTGACATCCGCCATCACTGCCATGCCCCCGATCGTCAATCGGTTGCCGCTGCGCCTTGTCATCGTGGCGTTCCTG
Source organism: uncultured Alphaproteobacteria bacterium (assembly GCA_963789535.1). Classification (GTDB taxonomy): domain Bacteria; phylum Pseudomonadota; class Alphaproteobacteria; order Rhodobacterales; family Rhodobacteraceae; genus CAVXHQ01. Next base: position 949,475 of record CAWBKU010000005.1, read on the forward strand.
TCGATCATGGCGGTCTTTGCCTTCGCCCTGTTTCAGGCGTTCCAGGCCGAACGCTGGGTCCGGGCCGAGACGGCGCAGACGACGCGCATCGTCCTCGACCTGCAACAGGCGCTGCAAACCGGCGTCGATGCCGAGACCGGACAGCGCGGGTTCCTGCTCACCGGCGATCCGGATTATCTCGAGGGCTACCGCATCGCCAGCGCGACGTGGCTCGACCAGATCGCCGCCATTACCGCATTCTTCGCCGCCGCCGAACCCGGGCAGGTTGCCGCGGCCGGGGAACTGACGCGACTGGCCACGGACAAGCTCGACGAGATGACGCGCACCATCGTCCTCGTGCAGGAGGGCAACCTGCAAGGGGCCATCGCCATCGTGCAGTCGGGGCAGGGCAAGGCGCTGTTCGACGACTACCGCGCCGTCTCCAGCCGTCTGGCCGACGAGGAGCGCGCGCTCCTCGCCGTGCAGGTCGAGGTGACGCAGGCGATCGAACGGCGGACCTTCGCGATGCTCGGCGTCCTGACCGTCATGGGTGCCGCGCTGACCACGCTGTCGCTCTGGCTCGAACGGCGCACGACCGCCGCCGAACGCAGCGCTGCGGATGTGACCGCCCTGCGCGCGGCAGTGGGCCGCAGCGACCTGCTCGCGCGCGAGATGGACCACCGGGTCAAGAACCTGTTTTCGGTGATCGGCGCCATGGTCTCGCATACCGGGCGCACCGAGACCGACCTGAAACCGGCGATGGAGGGGCTGCGGGGGCGGATCAATGCGCTCTCGGTCGCCCACGCGGTCAGTCAGGGCGGCATCGGCGACCGGTTCGCCAACCTCGGCGCGGTGGTGGAGGCGACGCTCGCGCCGTTCCACGTCGGCGACGGACGGGTCTCCGTCACGGGGCCCACCCTCGATCTTCCGGTGCGGGTGCTGTCGTCGCTGGGTCTCATCCTCTACGAACTGGCGACGAATGCGGTGAAATACGGCGCCCTGTCGTCCGAGGCAGGGCAGGTGCGGATCGCTTGGGATGTGGCCGACGGCACGGTGACATTGCACTGGCGAGAGACCGGCAGCCCGGTTCAGGCGCCGGCGCCAGACGCCACCCCCGCCCCGGCCCCCGCCCCCGCCCCCACAGAAGGTTTCGGCTCGATGATGCTGCGTCAGGCCGCGATGCAGATCGACGGGACGCTCGACCGGACGGTGGCCGCCGGCGGGGTCGACGTGACCCTCGCCTTTCCCGCGGCGCCAAAGACGGTGGCATGACCGACGACAGCCCCATCGTCGGCCCTTTCGTAGGGGCCAAGGCGGCGGTGCTGATCGACGGCAACCTGCTGTGCCTGCTGCGCGACGACCGCCCCGACGTGGCCTTTCCGGGCATGTGGGACTTTCCGGGCGGCGGGCGCGAGGGGGACGAGACCGGCTTTCAGACGCTGACCCGCGAGATGGAGGAAGAGGTCGGCCTCGACGCCCGCGCGGGCCATGTGCACTGGCAATGGTATGGGCCGAGCGCGCATGTCGCCGGGCAGATGTCGTGGTTCTACGTCCTCGAACTGCCCACCGGCGCCGCCCGCGATGTCCTCATGGGCGACGAAGGCGACGCCTGGATGCTGATGACGCCCGCGCGGTTCCTGTCGCTCGACGACGCGGTGCCCTCGATGCAGGCGCGCCTGCGCCTCTGGATGAAGGAGCAGACAGATGGCAAAATCCGCTGAACCGCGGACCGCGTGCCGCACCCCGACACCGGCCAACCTGCGCCGCCTGCCGGGATCGCCGCAGCGCCATGTCGCGGCATGAGGCGGCCCCTTACATCGACACCCACGTTGGCATAGATGAACCATGCTCAGACGCGGAGGCAACAGAGTGGACCTTGACTTCATCCTGACGAATTTCGTCGGCCCGAACCTCGTGCTCATCCTGATCGCGCTGTTCATCGTCCTGTGCATCTTCCTCGGCGTGCGGATCGTGCCGCAGTCCGAAAAGTTCGTGGTCGAACGCTTCGGCCGCCTCCGCTCGGTCCTCGGACCCGGCTTCAACCTGATCGTGCCGTTCCTCGACCGGGTGGCGCACAAGATCTCGGTGCTGGAGCGACAGCTTCCCGCGATGAGCCAGGATGCGATCACCAGTGACAACGTGCTGGTCGCGGTAGAGACATCGGTATTCTATCGCATCATCGAACCCGAAAAGACCGTCTACCGCATCCGCGACGTCGATGCCGCCATCGCCACCACCGTCGCCGGTATCGTGCGGAGCGAGATCGGGCGCATGGAACTCGATCAGGTGCAGGCCAACCGCTCGAGCCTCATTGAGGCGGTGCGCGAACAGGTCGCAAATCAGGTCGACGACTGGGGGATCGAGGTGACGCGCGCCGAGATCCTCGACGTGAACCTCGACCAGCAGACCCGCAACGCCATGCTGCAACAGCTCAACGCCGAACGCGCTCGCCGCGCGCAGGTGACCGAGGCCGAGGGCAAGAAGCGCGCCGTCGAACTGAACGCCGACGCGGACCTCTATGCCGCCGAGCAATCGGCCAAGGCGCGCCGCGTCCTCGCCGACGCCGAGGCCTATGCGACCCAGGCCGTCGCCGTCGCCATCGCCGAGAACGGCCTTGCCGCGGCACAATACCAGATCGCGCTGAAACAGGTGGAGGCGCTGGTGGCGCTGGGCAACGGCACCGGCAAGCAGACCGTCGTGGTCCCGGCCAGCGCACTCGATGCCTTCGGCGAGGCATTCAACCTGCTCAAGGGACGGATGTGATGACCGACCTCGTGCATCAGTGGTGGGTCTGGATCAGCGCGAGCCTGTTGCTCGGCATCCTCGAAGTGGTGGTGCCGGGCTATTTCTTCCTCGGTTTCGCACTCGGCGCTCTGGTCCTCGGCGTCCTGATGACCGTGGGCCTCGCGCCCGCCCCGGTTGCGGGCGTCATCGCTCTCTTTGCGGTGCTGTCGCTGCTCGCCTACCTCGGACTGCGGCTGGTGTTCAAACTCGAGGCGGGACAGGTCAAGATCTGGGACCGCGACATCAACGACAACTGATCGGGCCGCAATCGACAACTGATCTGGCCACAAAAAGCAGCGCCACGAGAAACGGCGCCGCGACAGACGGCGCCGCCAGAATGGCGGATGCGCGGGGGGACGCGCATCCGCCTGATTGACGTCCCGGCCCGGGGCGGGCCGGTCCCGCCGCGCGGCACCGCCGGGGGAATGGGGTGCGGCGCGATCCGGGTCACGTCAATGATAGGACGACTTCAGCGTGCTGCCGCTGTCGGACATCCGCATCGCATGCCGGGTCAGGCCGCTCGCGATGGCATCGAACGCCATGTCGATCGGACCGGGGGTCTGGCAGGGATAGCGATAGGTGGTGCCGTCGCGCAGCACATCGACGCGGGCCTCGAAGGCACCGCATTGCGGGTTGTAGCGCACGTCGCCGAGTTTGATCTGGGTCATTCTGGTTTCCGCCTTTGTCGTCATGTTGAACCGATAACGACTGGACAGGCAAAAAGTTGCAATTCCGTTTTCACGAACTTGACAGGGCGCTGAAATATCTTTTCGCGCGATTCTAGTGATTCGGATTGACGGCCTGCGGTGACATCAGCTCCGCCCGGATCGCCCGTGCGGCGGCGAGGGGATCGGACGCGGCCCAGATCGGCCGCCCGACCACCACATGATCGGCCCCCGCCGCAATCGCCTGCGCCGGCGTCATCACCCGCTTCTGATCGCCCAGTGCCGCGCCGACGGGCCGCACCCCGGGACAGACGATGAGCTTGCCCGCCGCCTCCGGCAGGGCGCGCACCAGAGCCGCCTCCTGCGGCGAGCAGATGATCCCGTCCGCGCCCGCGTCGAACGCCCGCCCCGCCCGCTCGACGACGAGGGCGGGGATCTCGCCCGCCGCGATCAATGCGGCGTCGAGGTCCGAACGGTCGAGCGAGGTCAGGATCGTCACGGCAAGGATCTTCGTCACCGACCCCGCCGCCCCCTCGCGCGCGGCGCGCACCACATAGGGATCGCCATGCACGGTCAGCAGGTCGTGGCCGAACTGCGCCAGCCCCCGCACCGCCGCCTCGACGGTGGCGCCGATGTCGAACAGTTTCATGTCGAGGAAGATGCGCTTGCCGTGCTCGTCCTTCAACTCGTTGGCAAGGGCCAGGCCCCCCCCCGTGAGCATCCCCAGCCCGATCTTGTAGAACGTCACCGTATCGCCGAGCCGTCGCGCCAGATCGAGGCCAGCAAGCGCGTTCGGCACGTCGAGCGCGGTGATGAGGGCGTCGGAGGGGGTATCGGTCATGGACGGCTCGCGCAGCGGGGACGGGGCCGTTCTAGGGGGACGACGTCCGCGGGGCAAGGCGGTCGGACGGTCGTGCCCGGACCGGGGCCCCCGGCGGAGAGGCGGCCCCGATCCGGTCGTCGGGCCGGATGTGCCGCCGGAACGGCGGTCTCCGGCCCGAACCGCGACCCGTCGGAGTGGTGGCCCGGGGCAAGATCCCTCGGGTGTGGGGGTCGCGGAAAGGCAGGGTCAGGGCGCGCGCGGCGCCGTGCCCGGTTTTGCCGAGGCGGAAGGTCGTTTCGGCGGTGTCGGGGCGGGGCGCAGGCGCGCCATGTCCCGCTCGTGGGCGCGCACCTCGCGGTCATGCGCGGCCAGCCGGTCGAGGGCGTTTCGCCCGATCTTCGGGGGGATTGAGACGTTGAGCATATGTGGTCCTTGCAGTCGAGGTGACGACGTGGACCCTTCCCGAGGCTCAACCTGCGGTCGTATCCGCCCGCTGTCGAGCGCGAATTTCGCAGGTGCCGCTCTTGCGCGGACGCCCGCCGAAACCCATCTGTTACGTGTCGGGCCCGGACCGCGACGTGCCGCTTTTGCGGGCGTTTCACCCCCGGGTGCTGTGAAAAGGAGAACGACATGAACTTGGACAAGTTCACCGAGCGGTCGCGCGGTTTCATCCAGGCCGCCCAGACGATCGCCACGCGAGAGAGCCACCAGAGGCTCGCCCCCGAACACCTCCTCAAGGCGCTGATGGACGACGAGCAGGGCCTCGCCGCCAATCTCATCGCGGCCTCCGGCGGCGATGTCGCCGCCGTCCGTGAGGGTGTGGCCACGGCCATGGCAAAGATGCCGAAGGTCAGCGGCGGCGACGGGCAGACCTATCTCGACGGCGCCACCAACCGGGTGCTGGTCGAGGCGGAAAAGCTGGCCGAGAAGGCAAAGGATTCGTTCGTTCCGGTGGAGCGGCTGCTGATGGCGCTCGCCATGGTGAAATCCGCCGCCAAGACCGCGCTCGACGCCGGCAAGGTCAGCGCGCAGGCGCTCAACACCGCGATCAACGATGTCCGCAAGGGGCGCACCGCCGACAGCGCCACCGCCGAGGACGGCTATGACGCCCTCAGGAAATACGCCCGCGACCTGACCGAGGCCGCCGAACAGGGCAAGATCGACCCGATCATCGGCCGCGACGACGAGATCCGCCGCGCCATGCAGGTGCTGTCGCGCCGGACCAAGAACAACCCCGTCCTCATCGGCGAACCCGGCGTCGGCAAGACCGCCATCGCCGAGGGTCTCGCCCTGCGGATCGTCAACGGCGACGTGCCGGAATCCTTGCGGGGCAAGCGTCTGATGGCCCTCGACATGGGCGCCCTCATCGCCGGCGCGAAATACCGTGGCGAGTTCGAGGAGCGGCTGAAGGCCGTCCTCAAGGAGATCGAGGACGCCGCGGGCGAGATCATCGTCTTCATCGACGAGATGCACACCCTCGTCGGTGCGGGCAAGGCCGACGGCGCGATGGACGCCGCCAACCTCATCAAGCCCGCACTCGCGCGGGGCGAACTGCACTGCATCGGCGCCACCACGCTGGATGAATACCGCAAATACGTCGAAAAGGACGCCGCCCTCGCCCGCCGCTTCCAGCCCATCGTGGTGCAGGAACCGACCGTCGAGGACACCATCAGCATCCTGCGCGGCATCAAGGAGAAGTACGAGCTGCACCACGGCGTCCGCATCAGCGACTCTGCGCTGGTCGCCGCCGCCACCCTCTCGCACCGCTACATCACCGACCGCTTCCTGCCCGACAAGGCCATCGACCTGATGGACGAGGCCGCGTCCCGCCTGCGGATGGAGGTCGACAGCAAGCCCGAGGAACTCGACGCCCTCGACCGCCAACTGTTGCAGATGCAGATCGAGGCCGAGGCGCTGCGGCGCGAGGACGACGACGCCAGCAAGTCCCGGCTCGAGAAGATCGAAAAGGAACTCGGCGACGTGCAGGAGCGGGCCGATGCGATGACTGCGCAATGGCAGGCCGAGCGAGACCGCCTCGAGGGCAGCCGCGACCTGAAGGAAAAACTCGACCGCGCACGGGCAGAGCTGGAGATCGCCAAGCGCGAGGGCAATCTGGCGAAGGCCGGAGAGCTGTCCTATGGCGTCATCCCCGCCCTCGAACGGCATCTGGCGCGAGGCCGAGGCGCAAAGCGATGCGCTCCTCGTCGAAGAGGCCGTGCGCCCCGAGCAGATCGCCGAGGTGGTCGAGCGCTGGACCGGCATCCCCACGTCCCGGATGCTCGAAGGCGAGCGTGAGAAGCTCCTGCGGATGGAAGAGGGCCTGCACAAACGCGTCATCGGTCAGGACACCGCCGTCCACGCCGTCGCCAATGCCGTCCGCCGCGCGCGGGCAGGGCTCAACGACGAGGGGCGGCCACTCGGCTCGTTCCTGTTCCTCGGCCCGACCGGCGTCGGCAAGACCGAACTGACCAAGGCGCTCGCCGAATATCTCTTCGACGACGACGCCGCGATGGTGCGGATCGACATGAGCGAATTCATGGAGAAACACGCTGTCTCCCGCCTGATCGGAGCGCCGCCGGGCTATGTCGGTTACGACGAGGGTGGTGTCCTGACCGAGGCCGTTCGCCGCCGCCCCTATCAGGTGGTCCTCTTCGACGAGGTCGAAAAGGCGCACCCGGACGTGTTCAACGTGCTCTTGCAGGTGCTCGACGACGGCGTGCTGACCGACGGTCAGGGTCGCACCGTCGATTTCAAGCAGACGCTGATCGTGCTGACCTCGAACCTGGGCGCGCAGGCACTGTCGCGGCTCCCCGACGGCGCGGACGCAGGCATGGCCAAACGGGACGTGATGGACGCCGTGCGCGCCCATTTCCGGCCCGAGTTCCTGAACCGCCTCGACGAGACGATCATCTTCGACCGTCTGGCGCGGCACCGACATGGCCGGCATCGTCGAGATCCAGCTTGCCCGCCTCGAACGGCGGCTCGCCGGGCGCAACATCGCCCTCACCCTCGACGCCGAGGCGAAACGCTGGCTCGCCGACGAAGGCTATGACCCGGTCTTCGGCGCCCGCCCGCTGAAGCGGGTGATCCAGCGGGCGTTGCAGGACCAGTTGGCGGGCATGATCCTGTCGGGCGACGTGGCCGACGGCGACACCGTGACCGTCAGCGCCGGTCCCGAGGGTCTGATCGTCGGTGGCCGCATCTCCGGCTCGCAGCGGCCCCGGCCCGAGGACGCGGTGGTCCACTGAACCGAACGGCAGGGCGGCGCATGTCGCCCTGCCGCAAACTTGCATATCGCCCCGCCCCCGGATAACCCGCACCTCGGCCACGAGTGAGGGTGTCATGGACGATCTGCGCGACAAATATCTGGGTCTGGTCCTCGCCGCCACCGACGAGGCCTCCCTCGAGGAGGTGCGCCTCGCGGCCTTGGGCAAGAAGGGCGAAGTGGCCCTCAAGATGCGCGAACTCGGCCAGATGAGCGCCGGGGAGCGCCAGACCGCCGGGCCCGCGCTGAACGCCCTCAAGGACGAGATCGCCTCGGCACTCGCCGCCCGCAAGGCGGCGCTGGGCGACGCGGCCCTCGACGAACGCCTGCGCACCGAATGGCTCGACGTGACGCTGCCCGGACGCGCGCGTCGGCAGGGCACGATCCACCCGATCTCCCAAGTGACCGAGGAAGTCACCGCCATCTTCGCCGACATGGGGTTCAGTGTCGCCGAAGGGCCGCAGATCGAAAGCGACTGGTACAACTTCGACGCGCTGAACATCCCCGGCCACCACCCGGCGCGGGCCGAAATGGACACCTTCTACACCCACCGCGCCCCCGGCGATAACCGCCCGCCGCACGTCCTGCGCACCCATACCTCGCCGGTGCAGATCCGCACGATGGAGGCGCAGGGCGCCCCCCTGCGCATCATCTGCCCCGGCCGCGTCTACCGCGCCGACTACGACCAGACCCACACCCCGATGTTCCACCAGATCGAGGGCCTCGCCATCGACCGCGACATCTCGATGGCGAACCTGAAATGGGTGCTGGAGGAATTCTTCACCGCCTTCTTCGGCACAAAGGTCAAGACCCGCTTCCGCGCCTCGCACTTCCCCTTCACCGAACCCTCCGCCGAGGTCGACGTGCAATGCGCCTGGGTCGACGGTCAGGTCCGCGTCGGCGAGGGCGACGGCTGGCTCGAGGTGCTGGGCAGCGGCATGGTCCACCCGAAGGTGCTGCGCGCCGCCAAGGTCGACCCCGACCAATGGCAGGGCTTCGCCTTCGGCATGGGCATCGACCGGATGGCGATGCTGAAATACGGCATCCCGGATCTCCGCGCCTTCTTCGACAGCGACCTGCGCTGGCTGCGGCACTACGGGTTCGCGGCGCTGGACGTGCCGACGTTGCGGGGTGGGGTCTAGGGGGTGGTGCGGCCCCTCCCGTTCCATCCCCGTGCCGGTCAGGTCCTGGTGTGCGATTTCAGAGGTTTCGAGCCTCCGGAAATCAACAAGGTTCGGCCCGTGATCGTCGTATCTCCGAGATTGCCGCGTCGGCAAGGGCTGGTGACGGTCGTTCCGATCAGCACGACAGCGCCTTCTGCCGAATTGCCTTACGTCTTCCGCTGGTCACGCAACTTTGCGCCTGGGGCGCAGAGGTCGCGGTAACCTGGGCCAAATGCGATATCCTGATGACCATAGGCCTTGCCCGACTTTCGGCGTTCAAGGTTGGCCGTCGCAAATTCGAGACACCGCAACTGTCGCCCGAAGCCCTCGCATCCGTCAGCCACAGCGTCGTTCTCGCCGGATTTGGCCTATCTGGTCACCGAAGATTCCACCGTTGGCCGATACTCGATGAACGATGATCTCCGGGCTGTCGGGCTAAGACCCGAGACGTTCTTCACCCGCACGGCGGCTTCGACCGCCGAAATGATACGGTCAGCGAAACCTAAATCTCGTCAGGATCCGTCGGCCCGGCGCTGCCGGTGACGGACGCCGCAGGATGCGGAACCGGCCCCGAATTCACGTTGCCATAACAACTCCCGCCGGAGGCTCTGCCGTCGCCGCCGGACCCACCAATTCGTGACGTGACACCGCTCCCGAAACCCGCCTACCTCACCCCCATGAAACACCTCCTGGCCCTCCTGCTCCTCCTCCCCACCCTCGCCCTCGCGCAACCTTCCGTCCTCCCCGGCGCCCCCTGTCACGCCGAGACGCGCTGCGAGATCGGCCCCCGCTCCTACAACGTCCGCGAGCCGGATGGCTGGGACGGCGTCACCCCGCTGCCGGTGCTGCTGCATTTCCACGGCTGGGGCCGGCAGGGCGAACTCATCGTCCAGCACGCCCGCATCGCCGGGGCCACGCGCCTGCGCGGCGTCCTGCTGCTGGCACCGAACGGGCAGGGGCGGACGTGGAACTTTCGCGCGGGCTCGCCCGACGTGGCCTTCGCCCGCGCCGTCATCGAGGACGCCGCCACCCGTTATCCCATCGACCGCGACCGCATCTATGTCTCCGGCTATTCCTTCGGCGCGATCATGGCGTGGCGGTTCGCCTGCGAGGCGGGCAGTGGCGTGGCGGCCCTGCTGTCGATCTCCGGCACGCTGCCGCAGGACACCGACTGTCCGCAGGCCCCGCGCGAGGTGCGTCACGTCCACGGCCTCGACGACGGGGTCATCGATTTCCCGATGGGACCGGGCGGCGACACGACATACCCCGTGGCCCTCTGGCGCGCGCGCATGGGCTGCGGCGACGGGCGCGCGGCGGGCACATGGTCGGTCGTCGACTTCCTCACCCTGACCCGGACGGAATGGGACTGCGCACAGGGCCGGGTGAACCTCGATGTGCATCCGGGCGGGCACTTCATTCCGCACGGCTGGATCGGGCGGCAACTCGACGAGCTTCTGGGCCGCCCGCCGACCTATCCCTGAGCGACCGGTTCGGGGCGGTTCAGTTCCGCGCCGAGACGAACATCGCGCCGCCCGCCGCCTCGCGGCGGGGCGTGCTGTTGCTGACGCGGGCGCCGCAGCCGATGGTAAGCGTCTGGGTCTGGATGGTCTCGGCGGCGCACTCCTGTGCGCTCTGGCCGATGGTGCGCACCTGCCCGGGCGCCTCCACCGCCGCCTGCCGTTCGGACACGGCGAGGATGGCGAGCGGCGACAGCACGAGGCTCGCCGCAAAGATTATCATGATGGGGCCACGGTTCTGCATCCGATCCTCCGGATCTGACGGTTCAAGGGAATGGTATCGCCGATGGATTTGACGGAATTGGGACGACGGCGCGGCCATTTGCAGGTCGCGCCGGTCGAGGGCCCGCCTCAGGGCCGCGCCGCGATAAGCATCGGCGAGAGCGTGTCGATCCCGTGCAGGGCCACCCGGCTGATCCGGACGCACCCGCCCGGCGCGTCGAGGGCGAGCGGCACCGGCATATCGCAGGTGTCGGCCTCGCGCGCCTGAAGCGCGATGAACATCTGGTTCTGATGCGCGATCTCGACCTGCGCGCGGTCGACGGCGCGGACGGTCAGCGGCGAGAGCACGGCGGTAAAGCCGAAGACGAGAAGGAAGGGGCTGCGATACTGCATCGGTTTCTCCGATTCTGCTGTTGACGGGATGCCTCGACAATCGACGCTACAGACAAAGATTGTCCCGAATTGGGCGACACGGCGGCGCATGCGGGCCGCTTTCCCCCGCCGCCTCCTTGGGCTACACCGCGCCCGACCGACCAAGGCCCGGAGCGCGCGCGATGAAATTCACCCTGGACTGGCTCAAGACCCACCTCGAGACGACCGCCCCGCTCGACGCGATCACCGAGGCGCTGACCGACCTCGGCCTCGAGGTCGAGGGGATCGAGAACCCCGCCGCAAGGCTGCGCGCCTTCACCATCGGCAAGGTGGTGTCCGCCGCCCCCCACCCCGACGCCGACCGCCTGCGGGTCTGTCAGGTCGAGACGGCGGCGGGCACCACGCAGATCATCTGCGGCGCCCCGAACGCGCGCGAGGGGATCACCGTCGTCATCGCGTCGCCCGGCGTCTACGTGCCCGGCATCGACACGACCATCGGCGTCGGCAAAATCCGCGGCATCGAAAGCCACGGAATGATGTGTTCCGAACGCGAGATGGAGATGTCGGACGAGCACGACGGCATCATCGAACTCCCCTCCGGCACCGTGGGCGAGAGTTTCGCCGACTGGCTCGCGGCGAACGACCCCGCCCGCGTCGATCCGGTGATCGAGATCGCGATCACCCCCAACCGCCCCGACGCGCTCGGCGTGCGCGGCATCGCCCGCGACCTTGCCGCGCGCGGCCTCGGCACGCTGAAACCGCTGCCGCTCGATCCGGTGCCCGCCGCCTTCACGGCGGACCTGCGCGTCGGCATCGACGCCGACACCCTCGACGGCTGCCCGCTCTTCGCCGGCCGCCTGATCCGCGGCGTCCGCAACGGCGCCTCGCCCGCCTGGCTGCAAACCCGCCTGCGCGCCATCGGCCTGCGCCCGATCAGCTTTCTCGTCGATGTCACCAACTTCTTCACCTACGACCTGAACCGCCCGCTGCACGTCTTCGATGCGGACAAGGTGACGGGCAACCTGCGCGTCCACCGCGCGGCAGGCGGCGAGAGCATCGCGGCGCTGGACGACCGGACCTATACGCTCTCCCCCGGCCAGATGGTCATCTCCGACGACACCGGCCCCCTCAGCATCGCGGGCGTCATGGGCGGGGCGGCGACCGGCTGCACCGACGACACCGTGAACGTCTTCGTCGAGAGCGCCTACTGGAACCCGATCCAGATCGCCTACACCGGCCGCGCGCTGAAAATCAATTCCGACGCCCGCTATCGCTTCGAACGCGGCGTCGACCCCGCGTTCACGCCCCTTGGCCTCGAACATGCCGTCCGCATGATCGTCGACCACGCGGGGGGCGAGGCGAGCGCCCCCCTCGTCGCAGGCGCCGTCCCCGACACGTCCCGCGCCTACCGCCTCGATACCGACCGCGTCATCCGCCTCGTCGGCATGGACATCGCGCCCGACACCCAGCGCGCCACGCTCACCGCCCTCGGCTTCACCATGGACGGCGACATGGCGCACGTCCCCACGTGGCGCCCCGATGTTCAGGGCGAGGCGGATCTCATCGAAGAGGTCGCCCGCATCGCCTCGCTCACCAAACTCGAGGGCCGCCCCCTGCCGCGCCCCCGCGCCGGCGTGCCCGCCCCGGTCCTGACGCCGATGCAGGCGCGTCTCGCGCGCGCGCGGCGCACCGTCGCCGCCCTCGGCTACGACGAATGCGTCACCTATTCCTTCATCGACCACGCCGCCGCGACCCTCTTTCACGGCGGCACCGACGCCACCCGCCTCGAGAACCCGATCTCTGCCGACCTCAGCCACATGCGCCCCTCGCTGCTGCCCGGCCTGCTGCGCGCCGCCGCCCGCAATCAGGCCCGCGGCCTCACCGATCTGGCACTGTTCGAGGCGGGCGACGTCTTTCCCGGCGGCGAACCCGGCGAACAGCACAGCGAAATCTCGGGCCTGCTGATCGGTCGCACCGCGCCCAGAGACCTGCACGGCGAAAGCCGCGCGCTCGACCTCTACGATGCCAAGGCGGACGCCGAGGCGGTGCTCGCCGCCCTCGGCGCGCCCGCCCGCACGATGATCCTGCGGGACGGCGATCCCTGGTGGCATCCCGGCCGCCACGGCCGCCTCTGCCTCGGCCCGAAAAAGACGCTTGCCGTGTTCGGCGAACTGCACCCGCGGGTGCTGCGCGAGTTGGGGATCAGGGGCACTGCCCACGCCTTCACCATCTGGCCCGCCGGGGTGCCGCTGCCGCGCGCCGACCGCCGCGACCCGCCCCGCCCTCGCCGCCTCCGACCTGCAACCCGTCGACCGCGACTTCGCGTTCGTCGTCGATGCGCAGCGTCGAGGCCGCGTCCCTCGTCACCGCCGCCCTCGGCGCCGACAAGGCGCTGATCGCCGACGCCCGCGTCTTCGACCAGTTCCTCGGCGGCAGCCTCGGCGCCGGCCGCAAGAGCCTCGCCCTCACCGTCCGCCTGCAACCGCAGGGCGAGACCCTGAAGGACGCCGACATCGAGGCGGTGAGCGCCAAGATCGTCGACAAGGTGAGGCAGGCCACCGGCGGCACATTGCGGTCGTGACGCCCGCATTCACGTTGCCGTAACAACTCCCCCCGGAGGGTCCGCAGGCCCCATAGAGAGCCACGCCGCCTGTGCCTGCCCCCTCAGAACCACTGCCCCGGCTCCATCAGCCCCAGATCCAGCAACTGCTGGCTGTGCCAGTCGAACGGCGCCGAATTGTGCCAGCGGAAACTCTCGATGTCGAAGGTGCTGCCCGGATTGCGCTTGAGCGCCTTGGCGGTGCGGAACGAGCAGACCGCCGCGGTCAGCGAATTGTGCCAGGGGCAGGCATAGGTATTGTATTCCTCGTCGTTGAAGGTGTGATCCGCCCGCAGTTCCAGTCCCGGCTTGGCCAGAAACAGCGAAATCCGGTCGATCCGGCGGCGCGGTGCCGGAATATGCTCCTCGAACCGCCAGCGCAGCCCGCCGAAGAAGTTCAGTTGCCGCTCCTTGAAATGCGTGTCCCGGTCGGTCCGGGCCAGCGCGTAATACCCCGAACGGTCCAGATGCGCATCCTCGAGGCTCACCGCCGTGGGATGCGCCCAGAGGTCGCCCGCGTAGAGGTCGATCACATAGGACAGGACCGAGAACCGCCGCTCCTCGGTGCAGAACGCGGCCATTTCGCCGACCGTGCGATGCTCGCAGAACGGATAGAACAGGTATTCGGCGTTGTAGCAGTAATAGATCCACGCCCCCGGGGCGATGTCGATCACGCCGTTGACCACGGCCAGGAACCCGTCGCGGCCCAGCGGGTCGCAGTCGACGCGGGTGATCCGCGCGGCGATCTCGGCGGGGATGGCGATGTCGGGCAGGGCGAACACCACGACCGCCCTGAACCCCGCATCGAGGTGATGGCGGATCGTGGTGGCGACCTCGACCGGATCCTCGATCAGGATGAGGGCAACCGGCCCCTTGGCGAGGATCGGCTGACCGGCGGTCAGAAAGGCGGTGAGGCTGTCGAAACGCATGATGACCTTCGCGTCCGGCGGGACGACGGGCAGAATCGGCCATGTGGCCCCACATTGCAAGACGCGGCCCGTCCGCGTAGGACCGCGCTGCACCATCCGCCACAGGTTCCGGGGGGTCCGATGACCGTCGACAAGAAGCTCTATATCAAGACCTATGGCTGTCAGATGAACGTCTACGACAGCGAACGCATGGCCGAGACGCTGGCGCCGCAGGGCTATGTGACGACCGATCGGGCCGAGGACGCCGATCTGGTGCTGCTCAACACCTGCCACATCCGCGAGAAGGCGGCGGAAAAGCTCTATTCCGATCTGGGGCGTCTGAAACCGCTCAAGGCCGCGAAGCCGGGGATGAAGATCGGCGTGACCGGCTGCGTCGCGCAGGCCGAGGGCGCCGAGATCGTGCGGCGGATGCCGCTCGTCGATCTGGTGGTCGGCCCGCAAAGCTATCACCGCCTGCCGCAGATGGAGGCGCGCGTCCGTGCCGGCGGCCGTGCCCTCGAGACCGATTTTGCCGAGGACAAGTTCGCCGCGATGCCCGCCCGGCCACGGGTGGCGCGCGGCCCGTCCGCCTTCCTGACCGTGCAGGAGGGCTGCGACAAGTTCTGCGCCTTCTGCGTCGTCCCCTACACCCGCGGCGCCGAGGTGAGCCGCCCGGCGGAGCGGATCGAGGCCGAGGCGCGCGGGCTGGTGGAGGCCGGCGTGCGCGAGCTGACCCTGCTCGGGCAGAACGTGAACGCCTGGCATGGCGATGCGGGCGGCCTTGCGGGCCTCATCGCGCGGCTGGCGCGGATCGACGGCCTCGAACGGCTGCGCTATACCACGAGCCATCCCAACGACATGGACGACGCCCTCGTCGCGGCGCACGGCGATCAGCCGAAACTGATGCCCTACCTGCACCTGCCCGTGCAATCGGGGTCCGACCGCATCCTCAAGGCGATGAACCGCAAGCATACTGCCGCGCACTATCTGGCGCTGATCGACCGTATCCGCGCCGCCCGGCCCGACATCCTGCTCTCCTCCGACTTCATCGTCGGTTTCCCCGGCGAGACCGAGGCAGAGTTCGCGCAGACGCTCAACCTGATCGCGGCGGTGGGCTTTGGCGCCGCCTATTCGTTCAAATACTCCGCCCGGCCCGGCACCCCCGCCGCCGAACGCGCCGGGGTCGACGACGCGGTGATGGACGACCGCCTCCAGCGCCTCCAGTCGCTCCTGACCCGACAGCAACAGGCGGCGCAGGCGGCGATGGTCGGGCGCGACACCGACGTCCTGTTCGAAAAACCCGGCCGCCTGCCCGGGCAATGGGGCGGCAAGTCCGAGCATCTGCATGCGGTCCACGTGACCGCACCGGGGATCGCGGCGGCCGATATCGTCGGCAGGATTCGTCGCGTGCGGATCACAAGCGCCGCGCCGAACTCGCTCGGCGGCACGCTCGTCTGATCGCCATTGCGGCCCGGATCGTTCCCTATCTGTGGACAGTGACGGCTCAAGTGGTGCTTTGTCGCCCCGCCTACTACAACATTTGGACAATTTCGCTTTTCTTGTGTCTAAAATTGGATGAGCCTGCTAGGCGTTTACAAGCAAAAATTTGGGCACCGACTGCCCGCACCCACATGACTGAAAAGGGGATGATCAGCCGTGGCCTCTCAAACCGCAACACGAACCAAGACTGCCCTCGCCGGGGTTTCGGGCGCCGCACTCTGCGCCGCGATGATCGCCTCGGCCTTTTTCGCCGTACCTGCCACCGCACAGACAAGCCAGCAAGTGACCGGCACGGTCGCCCCGGCGATCTGGATCGACCCGGACGGCTGTCAGCACTGGACCGCCGACGGCGGCGTCGAGGGCTATATGGAGGGCCGCGTGAACCCCGAGACCGGGATGCCGGTCTGTCTGGACGTCAACACCTGCGCGGTGATGAACTCGGACGTGCTCTTCGCCACCGACAGCGCGCAACTCACCGCCTCGGGCCGCGCCACGCTCCAGCAGTTCTTCGGCTCTGCCGGTGCCTTTGCCTATGCGATCTACGGGCACACCGACTATCGCGCCTCGGACGAATACAACATGGACCTGTCGAACCGCCGCGCGGCCTCGGTCGCGACGGTCGCGGCCTCGGTCGGCGCCCGCGTCGCCCGCGTCCAGGGCTTTGGCGAGCGCAATCCCGTCGCCCGGAACGATCCCGGTGCGACCGCCGCCGAGCTTCAGGCCAACCGCCGCGTCGAAATCGTCTGCTACAGATAAGAGGGACAGGACACATGAGAGTACTCTATTCCGTCATGGCTACCGGTTTCCTGCTTGCGGCCTGCGGCGAAGCGCTCGAAGGCGTGGTGCCGATCGCCCTCGCCGGGAACGGCCCGGGCGGCGTGCCGCTGCGCGCCGTCGGCGACGACCGCGGCATCGATGCCGCGCCGCTCGCCGACCTTCAGGCCGGTATCTGGATCGACCCGGACGGCTGTCAGGTGTGGATGATCGACGACGGCCTCGAGGGCTATTGGTCGCGCCGCCGCGATCCGCGGACCGGCCTGCCGGTCTGCGTGCCGATCGCGCCTCCGGGCTCGATCGTCGGCAACATCGACCGCGACGCGGGCATCCGGGACTCGGTTCCGACCCGCCAGTGACGCCGCGCGGCGCCGTCCGCAAGGGGGGTGCCAACGCCGGGCCGGTGAAAGTGCAAGGGCTGCGGATCGCTCCGCAGCCCTATTTTTCGTCGTCCGGCGCCCGTTTTTGCCGCATCGGCGGCCCCCCGCCACGACGCCCGCCGCCACCGCTTGCACCCGTCGCCCATTCGCGCCAGTTTGACCCTGACCGGGTCTGCCCGGTCCGCCGCGTCGCCCCCTATCAACCGAGGTTCGTCCCTGTCGAGGAGACCTGCTTGACACTCACCATCGTGCCGCCCGCCGCCGCCGCCGCCCCGACCGAGGTGGCGCTCGAGTTTCCCGACAACCGCCTGCTCGCCGAACTCTGCGGCGAATTCGACCGGAACCTGACGGCCCTCGAGAGCAGGCTGGGCGTGCAGATGCTGCGGCGCGGCAACATCCTGACGGTCATCGGCGGACAGGCCGCGCGCGACGATGCCGTCCGGGTGCTCGAGGCGCTCTACAACCGCCTCGAACTCGGCCGCACCGTCGAGGCGGGCGACATCGACCGCGAGGTGCGGATGACCGGCCCCGAAGGCGCCGCGACCGAACAGGCCGAGAGGGTCGCCGCCGGCGGCGAGCGGATCGAGATCAAGACCCGCCGCAAGCTCGTCGAGCCGCGCACCGAGGCGCAAAAGGCCTATGTCCGCAGCCTCTTCGCCAATGAACTGGCCTTCGGCATCGGCCCGGCAGGCACCGGCAAGACCTATATCGCGGTCGCCGTCGGCGTGAACCTGTTCCTTGCAGGGCAAGTCGACAGGATCATCCTGTCGCGCCCCGCCGTCGAGGCGGGCGAGCGCCTCGGGTTCCTGCCCGGCGACATGAAGGACAAGGTCGATCCCTACATGCAGCCGCTCTATGACGCGCTGAACGACTTCTTCCCGCCCAAGCAGGTCCAGAAGATGCTGGAGGAAAAGATCATCGAGATCGCCCCGCTCGCCTTTATGCGCGGCCGGACGCTGGCCAATGCCTTTTGCGTGCTCGACGAGGCGCAGAACGCGACGTCGATGCAGATGAAGATGTTCCTGACCCGTCTGGGCGAGGGCAGCCGCATGGTCATCACCGGCGACCGCACCCAGGTCGACCTGCCGCGCGGCGTGTCCTCGGGCCTCGCCGACGCCGAACGGCTCCTCCAGAACATCCCGCGCATCGCCTTCAACTATTTCACCTCGAAGGATGTCGTGCGTCACCCGCTGGTCGCGCGGATCATCGAGGCCTATGAGACCGAGGACAACGTTCCCCCGCAAAGGAGCCGATGAGCCTGCAATGAACGGTGCGTCCGATACCCCCGCCTGGACCCTGACCGCCGAGGTTCTGGCCGAGGATCACCGCTGGGCCGCCCTCGACATCGAGGCGCTGTGCGAGCGGGCGTTCGGCGCCGTCCTCACGCAACTCGGCGTCACCGGCGAGGTCGAGGTGTCGGTGCTGGCCTGCGGCGACCGCCGCATCGCCGAACTGAACGCCGATTTCCGGGGCAAGCCGCAGGCGACGAACGTGCTGAGCTGGCCGTCCGAGGAACGCGGCGCGGTGCAGCCCGGCACGGTGCCCGCGCCCCTGCGCCGGGGCGGCGGCCCGGTCGAGCTTGGCGACATCGCCCTCGCCTTCGAAACCTGCGCCGCCGAGGCCGCGGCGGCGGGCATCGCGATGGCCGATCACGTGACGCATCTTTCGGTGCATGCGCTGCTGCATCTGATGGGCTATGATCACGAACGCGACGCCGATGCGGAATTGATGGAGCAGATCGAGACCCGTATCCTTGGCAAACTGGGTGTCGCAGACCCATATCGGCCCGACCGGACGCCGTCCGCCGCGGCCGGACCCGCCGCTCTCCATCCGGAAAGGTAAGATGAGCCAGACCAGCGAACCGCCCCCCGGGGCTGCCCCGACCGTCGCCCGCGACGCCGATGCAGAAGATCCTGCCGCCAGTCCCGACCTGCGGGCCGGGGCAGAGGCCGCCGCACCCGAGGACGATCCCGAGGCGGAGGGGCAGGGTCTCGGCTTTTTCGGGCGCATCATCGCGGCGCTGAGTCCCGGCGACACTGGCGACGAGGGCGCCACTGGCGACCGGCCCCGCACCGTCGGCCTGCCCGCGCCGGGGATGCTCAACCTGCGGCGGATGCGCGTCGAGGACGTGCTGATCCCCAAGGCCGACATCGTCGCCGTGCCGCTGACCCATTCGCGCGAGGATCTCGTCGAGGTGTTCCGCTCTTCGGGCCTGACGCGCCTGCCGGTATTCGACGGCACGCTCGACAGCCCGGTGGGCTTCGTCAACCTCAAGGATTTCGCCCTGCGGCATGGTTTCGGCGCCGAGGCACCCCTCGACCTGACCGCCCTCGCCCGGCCGCTCCTGTTCGTGCCGCCGTCGATGCCGCTGGGCGTGCTCCTGCAAAAGATGCAGGCCGAACGCACCCACATGGCCCTCGTCATCGACGAATACGGCGGCACCGACGGCCTCGTCACCATCGAGGATCTGATCGAGCAGGTGGTGGGCGAGATCGAGGACGAGCACGACGTCGAGGAGGTCGCCGGCATCGTCGAGGAGAAGCCCGGCGTCTGGCTGGCGCTGGCCAAGACCCCCCTCGAGGAGGTCGAGGCGATGATGGGCCGCTCGCTCACCGCGACCGAGGCGGTCGACGAGGAAGAGGTCGATACGCTGGGCGGCCTCGTCATCATGCTGGCCGGCCACGTGCCCGCGCGCGGCGAGGTGATCCGCCATCCCGACGGCCCCGAGTTCGAGGTGATCGAGGCCGATCCGCGCCGGATCAAGCGGGTCCGCCTGCGCCTCGAGCCTGCGGCCAAAGGCGTCGCGGCTGAGTGACGGATAGCGCACAATTGGTTGCCGGCCTGCTGACCGCAGGTCCGGCCCGGCGGCTGCCACGACTGGCCGGACTGGTGCTCCTCGGCGCGCTCGCGGCCCTCGGGCAGGCGCCGCTGGGCCTCTGGCCCGTCACCGTCCTGTCGATGGCGGTGGCAATCCTGTGGCTGTCGGGCGCGCAGGGCAGGGGGCGGGCGTTCCTCGGCGGCTGGGCGCTCGGCACCGGCTATTTCGCCGCATCGCTGCACTGGATCGTCGAGCCGTTCTTCGTCGACGCGGCGCGCGACGGCTGGATGGCGCCGTTCGGGATCGTGTTCATGGCGGGCGGCATGGCGCTGTTCTGGGGGGCGGCAACGCTTGTCGCGCGCACCCTCGGGCGCGGCACCACCGGCACCCTCGGCCTTGTGGCGGCACTCGGCGCCGCCGAAATCACCCGCTCGCTCATCCTCACCGGTTTTCCCTGGGCGCTCCTTGGCCACATCTGGATCGACACCCGCGCCGCCGCCCTCGCCGCGATCGGCGGTCCGCATCTCCTCACGCTCCTGACCCTCGGCCTTGCCGCCGGAACCGCCTTGCTGATCCGGCGTGGCGGCACACTGGCGTTCGGCGGCAGCGCAGCCCTCTTCGGCGCGGCCTTCCTCGCCCTCGCCCCCGCCGCGCCGCCCGCCTACCCGGACGGCCCTGTCGTCCGTCTGGTCCAGCCGAATGCGCAACAGGATCTGAAATGGGCGCCCGGCATGGCGCAGCTCTTCTACGAACGCCTGCTGACCTACACCGCCGAGGGCGCCGTCCCCGACCTCGTCGTCTGGCCCGAAACCGCCCTGCAATACCTGCTCGAAACCTCGCAGCCCGAAATCGAGGCCGCGTCGGACGCCGCGCGCGGCGCCCCTGTCGTCACCGGCATCGTGCGGCGCGAGAACGAGGAATACTTCAACAGCCTGATCGTGATCGGTCGGGGCGGGCGCATCACCGACATCTACGACAAATGGCACCTCGTGCCGTTCGGCGAATATTTCCCCGCCGCCGACCTGCTCGACGCGATCGGTCTGGGCACTGTCACCGGTCTCGTCGGCGGCGGCTTTGGCACCGGGCCGGGACCGAGTGCCGTCTCGATCCCCGGCATCGGGCGAGCAACCGCGCTGATCTGCTACGAGGGGATATTCGCCGAAGAGGTCAACGCCGTCGGCGAACGCCCCCGCCTCATCCTGCTCATCACCAACGATGCGTGGTTCGGCGACTGGGCAGGTCCGGCCCAGCATTTCGCGCAGGCCCGCCTGCGCGCCATCGAACAGGGCCTGCCCGTGGTCCGCGTCGCCAACACCGGCATCTCGGGGATGATCGACGGCGCGGGCCGCGTCACCGCCTCTCTGCCGCTCGGCGCCGAAGGGGCGTTCGACGCGGTCCTGCCGCCCGCCCTCTCGCCGCCGCCCTACACCTGGCTCGGCGACTGGCCCGCGCTGGCGCTGACGCTGTTGCTCGCCCTCCTCGCCGTGGTCCGGCGCCGCACCCCGACGAGTTGACGCGCCCCTCCGCCCCGCATATGCGCAGGGTCGGCTCTGGCACAACGGCTTCCTGACGTGCCCGAGAAAACCCCAGTGGAGCGCTCTCATGTCCCGTCAGAATTATATCTTCACTTCGGAATCCGTGTCCGAGGGCCACCCCGACAAGGTCTGCGACCAGATCTCGGACGCCATCCTCGACGCCTTCCTCGCGCAGGAACCCGAGGCCCGCGTCGCCTGCGAGACCTTCGCCACCACCAACCGCGTCGTCGTCGGCGGCGAGGTCGGCCTGGCGGATCAGGCCAAGCTGACCGAATACATGGGCCGCATCGAGGACATCGTCCGGGGCTGCATCAAGGGCATCGGCTACGAGCAGGACAAGTTCCACCACGCGACGTGCGAGATCACCAACCTGCTCCACGAGCAGTCCGCCCATATCGCTCAGGGCGTGAACGCCGCCGCGAACAAGGACGAGGGGGCGGGCGATCAGGGCATCATGTTCGGCTATGCCACCACCGAGACCGCGGAACTGATGCCCGCGCCGATCCTCTATTCCCACGCGATCCTGCGGCGCCTCGCCGAGGTCCGCAAGGACGGCACCGAACCGACCCTGCGCCCCGACGCCAAGAGCCAGATTTCCTTGCGGTATGTCGATGGCAAGCCGGTCGAGGTCACGTCGATCGTGCTGTCGACCCAGCACCGCGACGCGTCCCAGTCCAGCGCCGATATCCGTGCCATCGTCGAGCCCTATTTCCACGAGGTGCTGCCCTCGGGCTGGATCACCGACGCCACCAAATGGCACGTGAACCCGACCGGCACCTTCGTCATCGGCGGCCCGGACGGCGACGCTGGCCTCACGGGCCGCAAGATCATCGTCGACACCTACGGCGGCGCCGCCCCGCACGGCGGCGGCGCCTTTTCGGGCAAGGATCCGACAAAGGTGGACCGGTCGGCCGCCTATGCCGCCCGCTATCTCGCCAAGAACGTCGTGGCCGCCGGCCTCGCCGAACGCTGCACCATCCAGCTTTCCTACGCCATCGGCGTCTCGCGCCCGCTGTCGATCTACGCCGACACCCACGGCACCGGCGACGCCGGCGCCGCCGAGATCGAGCGTGCCATCGACCGCGCCATGGACCTGACACCGCGCGGCATCCGCGAGCACCTCGGCCTGAACCGCCCGATCTATCAGCGCACCGCCGCCTACGGCCACTTCGGTCGCGCGCCCGAGGATGACGGCGGGTTCTCGTGGGAGAGGACCGACCTCGCCGACGCACTCATGCGCGAGATGTAGACGCGCGCCCCACCCTGTCCGCCACTCCGTAGGGTGGGGTTCCACCCCACAATCCCCGGCCCGACGAGTGTGCTGCGCCTCCCGTGATTCTCCCGCAAGACACCGTCGTTCCGAATGGCGGAAGGTATCCCTTTCGGAGGATGACATGACCGGCCCCGACCACCCCAACGGCACCCCCTGGCGCAACTTCTACGGCCGGATGAAGGGCAAGACCCTGAACGCCGCCCAGATCGTGCGGCTCGAGAACGACCTCGGCCCGCTGCTGCCCGGCCCGTCGGGCGTCACGACAACCCGGACCGGGTGCCGCTCGATCTCGCCGCCCGCTTCGGCGGCCGCCCCCTCTGGCTCGAGATCGGCTTCGGCGGCGGCGAGCATCTGGTCCACATGGCGGCCCTGCACCCGGACACGGTGCTGCTGGGCGCCGAGGCCTTCGTGAACGGCGTCGCGATGGCACTGGGCAAGATCGAGGCGGCGGGCGTGACCAACGTCTCGATCCACCCCGGCGACATCCGCGACCTGATGGACGTGCTGCCCGACGCGAGCATCGCCCGCGCGTTCCTCAACTACCCCGACCCCTGGCCCAAGGCCCGCCACACCCGCCGCCGCTTCGTCACCGCCGAACACCTCGTGCCGCTGCACCGCGTGCTCATCCCCGGCGCCGAGTTCCGCGTCGCCACCGACATCCCCGACTACGTCGCACAGACGCTCGACGAGGTGCCGCAGGCAGGCTTCACCCTGATCCACGGCCCGACCGGCACCCCCTGGGACGACTGGGCAACCACGCGATACGAGCAAAAGGCCCTGCGCGAGGGCCGCACGCCGCACTACCTGACGTTCCGGGCCTGACCGGCCCCGCCACCCGCGGTCCCGTTGCGCCAACCGCAAACCATCGACCGGTCCGTTACCTTGTGCGATCTCAACCGCTTGGCCCAAAGTTGACAGCTGTCAACTTTCCCCGTCCCGGACAATCCGCATTTACCCCCCGCCCGCCCCGGCCTATCACCGGCACGACCCCCAGCCGGAGCCTGCCCATGTCCGCCCATGCCACCCCGATCCCGATGACCTCCCGCGCCTCCGGTCCCCTGCGCGGCGTGGCCGAGGTGCCGGGCGACAAGTCGATCTCGCACCGCGCTCTGATCCTCGGCGCGCTCTGCGTCGGCGAAACCCGGATCGAGGGCCTGCTCGAGGGCGAGGACGTCCTCGACACCGCCCGCGCGATGCGCGCCTTCGGGGCCGAGGTGACGCAAGCCGGCCCGGGCCGCTGGTCGGTCCATGGCGTCGGGACGGGCGGTTTTGCCGAACCCTCGACCGTCATCGACTGCGGCAACTCCGGCACCGGCGTCCGCCTCATCATGGGCGCCATGGCGACCTCGCCGATCACCGCCACCTTCACCGGCGACGCCTCGCTGAACGGCCGCCCGATGGCCCGCATCACCGACCCGCTGGCCCTGTTCGGCGCCCAATCCTTTGGCCGCACAGGCGGCCGCCTGCCGATGACCATCCTCGGCGCCCGCGATCCGGTCCCCGTCCGCTACACCACGCCGATGCCTTCGGCCCAAGTAAAATCCGCCGTCCTGCTCGCGGGCCTCAATGCCCCCGGCGAGACCGTGGTGATCGAACGCGAGGCGACCCGCGACCATTCCGAGCGGATGCTCACCGGTTTCGGTGCCCATATCACGACCGAGCAGACGCCCGAGGGCCGCGTCATCACCCTGCGCGGCCAGCCCGAGCTTAAACCGCAGGACATCACCGTCCCCCGCGATCCCTCCTCCGCCGCCTTCCCCGTCTGCGCCGCCCTGATCGTTCCCGGTTCGGACATCCTCGTGCCCACCATCGGCCTGAACCCGACCCGCGCGGGCCTGTTCACGACGCTGCAAGAGATGGGCGCCGACCTCACCTATGAAAACCTCCGCGAGGAGGGCGGCGAACCCGTCGCCGACCTGCGCGCCCGGTTCTCGCCCGACATGAAGGGCATCGAGGTGCCGCCCGAACGTGCCGCCTCGATGATCGACGAATATCCGGTGCTGTCGGTCGTCGCCTGCTTTGCCCGTGGCAAGACCCACATGCCCGGCGTGCACGAACTCCGCGTCAAGGAATCCGACCGCATCGACGCCATGGCCCACGGCCTGCGCGCCGCCGGGATCGACGTGGACGAAGGCCCCGACTGGTGGTGCGTCCACGGTCGCGGCCCCGGCGACGTGACGGGCGGCGCCAGCGTGGCCAGCCGCCTCGACCACCGCATCGCCATGTCGTTCCTCGTGATGGGTCTCGCCACGAACGCCGCGATGACCGTCGACGACGCCGCCCCCGTCGCCACCTCCTTCCCGATCTTCGAGCCGCTGATGGCCGCGCTCGGCGCCAGCATCTCGCGGAACAACCGGTAGGATGGGGGTTCACCCCATCGTCCGCCGTCGCCCGATGGGGTTCACCCCATCCTACGGCGCAACCGGATCCGTTTCGCGCGACCCTGCATTCTTCGGGTTCGAAATATCCCCGCCGGAGGCATCCGACACCGCCCCGCGCGCCTCCCTGCGCGCAGGCACCACCATCGACCGCTCCGCCAGCGCCTCCGCCCCCAGGAATCCCGCCACGCTCAACCCCGGCCTGCGCCAGCCGCGCACGAACTCCCAGACCTCGCGCAGCACGACGCGGCGGCCCATCCGCGTATACCACTGCATCGCGTGCCGCATCTCCGGAGCGGGATGCAGGTAGCAGCGCCACAGCGCCGTTGGCCGCAGTTGCAGGCACATCTCGATCGCCTTGACCCAGAGGAACACCCGCCACGACGGCACCCGCGGCGTCTCCATCACCTGATGCTTGTAGTCCCAGCGCCTGAGATCCGGCTCGATCACGCGGCGGTCCTTCACCGAGCCGAAGAACGGCGTCCACCGGTGCGGCGTGGCATAGATGCTCATCACCTGATCGGGATCATAGCGCAAAAGATGCCGAAGCAGCCGCCAGTAATCGCGGTCGGTCTCCTCCCCGAAGCCCACGGCAAAGGTGCACAGCCCGATCATCCCGTGCCGGCGCAACAGACGGATCGCCTCGCGGTCCTTCGGTCGCGTCCCGCCCTTCTTCAGCGTGCTCAGCGTCGCCGCGTCCGTCCCCTCGAGGCCCAGCAGGAACCGCAGACACCCCGCCTTCTTATACAGATGAAGGATCTCCGCATCCCGCACGATATCGTCCGCCCGCGTCGACCCGATGATCGTCACCGGCACGGCTTGCGCGATCATCGCCTCGAGGAACGCGCGCCATGCCTTGGGCGAGGAACTCGGGTTCTCGTCGGCGAGGTTCACCAGCGTCACGCCATGCTCCCGATAGAGCCAGCCGATTTCCGCCGCCAGCTTCCCCGGATCGCGGTGCCGCCACTTCGTCCAGAACCCGCGCTGCCCGCAGTAGGTGCACAGATGCGGACAGCCGCGTGAGAACTGCACGATCACCGCCCGGTGCCCGCCCCAATAGCCGTGGTCGGCAAAATCGATCAGCTCCCAGCCGATCCGGTGCGCGTCCAGATCCGCGATCACCGGGGCGGCGCGGGTGGCGAACGGCACGCCGTCCCGCCGGAACGCGAGGCCCGGCACCTGCGCGAGGTCGGCGCCCGCCTCCAAGGCCGCGACCAGCGCCACGACCGTCGCCTCGCCCTCGCCGCGCACGATCACGTCGATCTCCGCACAGTCGCGCAGGATGTCGGCGTGGTGATAGGTCGGATAGACGCCGCCGTAGACGATGGTGACGCCGGGCATCAGCGCCTTGAGGTGCCGGGCCAGCAAAACGGCGGTCGGATGCGCCGATGTGGACCCCGAATGTCCGATCAGCACGGCATCCGGGCGGCTCTGGCGAACCCGCGCCAGTATCTCGCCGAACGGCACCGGCCCGAGGTCGGCGTTTACCAGACAAACATCATGGCCCACGTCGATCAGCGGCCCGCCGAGGCACAGCAGGCCGAAGGGTGGCAGGTTTTCCTTTGGCACCCGGCTGCCGATGGCGGTATGGGGCGGGTGCAGCAGGGTCAGGCGCATGGGGTCACTCCTTCGTTGCGCCGATGCTGGCGGCGCGATGTGCAGAACAGGCGGAGGACCGGGTGGCCTTTACAGTAGCGATCGACGGGCCCGCAGCGGCGGGCAAGGGCACGATATCGAAGGCGGTTGCCGCCCATTTCGGCTTTGCCCACCTCGACACGGGCCTCCTCTACCGCGCGGTCGCCGCGCGGGTCATCGCGGGCGAAGAGCCGGAGGCGGCGGCATTGGCGCTCACCTCCACCGACCTCGCGCGGGACGATTTGCGCACGCAGGCCGTGGCGGACGCGGCGAGCCGGGTCGCGACCCTCGCGCCGGTGCGCGCGGCGCTGGTGGATTTCCAGCGGCGGTTCGCGCGCAGCGGGGCGGGCGCCGTCGTCGACGGGCGCGATATCGGCACGGTGATCTGCCCCGAGGCGGAGGCGAAACTCTACGTGCTCGCCAGCGCCGAGGTGCGCGCCGAGCGGCGGTATCGGGAACTGTGGGCCAAGGGAGAGGACGTGACGCGCGCGGCGGTCCTTGCCGATGTCCATGCCCGCGATGCGCGCGATGCGGGACGGGCGCAGTCACCGATGCGCGCGGCGGACGACGCGGTCGTCATCGACACCTCCGAGATGACCGTGGACGAGGCGATTGCAGAGGCCATCGCCGTGGTGACGCTCGCTCAGAGTTTGATGTCGTAGGTCGTCCAGACCGTCTTTGCGGCCATCCTGTCGTAAAGGGAGCGTGCGCGATAGTTGTTCTCTGCCGTGATCCAGCGGATCACTGTCCAGCCCCGGCGCAGCCCTTCGGCCTTCACCGCCTCGATCAGCGCCGCCGCCGCACCTGAACCGCGCGCCGCCGGATCGACGAAGAGGTCGTCCAGGAACCCGCCCGTCGCCGCCGCCAGTGGGCGGGCGAACCCGCGAAAATGCGTCAGGCCCACCACCGTGCCGTCCCGTTCGGCCAGAAACCCGCAGGTCTCGTGCGCCGGATCGTGCAGCTAGTCCCAGACGGTATCGCGCATGTCGGGGGTTTGCGTCACGCCGTAGAAATCCGCATATCCCGCATAGAGGGTGGCCCAGCGGCGCGGTCCGCGGCGGCGGGCGGGCGGATGTTGAGGGTCATGAAGGCGGCCTTTCGCAGGGTATTCCCGATCCTAGGCGCAGGCCGGACACAGCGATAGCGGCATTGTGACAGGGCCCTCACCAAAGGTTGCCTTGGCGTCGGGAGGGATGCGCCGCTAGGCTCGCGCCGATCGAGGTGACAGAGGCCGCGCCATGACCATCGATCCGATCCGTCGGGCGCTTGCCGCCCTGGCCGTCTTTGCCTCTTCGCGCTCCCTGCCGCTGCACAGGAGGCCGCCGAAGCCGCCGATGACGCTGGCGCGGATCGCCGAGATCGTCCTGCTCCTCGATCCCGGGGCGCAGGTCGCGGGGTCCGGCCTGACGCTGACCATCGACGATATCCCGGTCCTGATCGTCGCCGATCCCGCCGCCAACCGGATGCGCGCCATGGTCCCGATCCGCAGCGCCGAGGGCATGACCCCCGAGGAACTGACCCGCGTGATGCAGGCGAATTTCGACAGCGCACTCGACGCCCGCTATGCCATCGCGCAGGGGCGGCTCTGGGGCGTGTTCATCCATCCGCTGGCCGAGTTGCAGCGCGATCAGCTCATTTCCGGCATCGCGCAGACGGTGAACGTCGCCAAGACCTATGGCACGATCTATCAGTCCGGCGGCGTCACCTTCGGCGGCGGCGACAGCGGCGACCTGCAACGTGCGCTGGTGGATCGCCTGCTCGAGCGTGGTCAGGACATCTGAGGCGTTTGAAACTTTGCCCTGGC
This sequence comes from uncultured Alphaproteobacteria bacterium, assembly GCA_963789535.1. Taxonomy (GTDB): domain Bacteria; phylum Pseudomonadota; class Alphaproteobacteria; order Rhodobacterales; family Rhodobacteraceae; genus CAVXHQ01. Next base: position 977,869 of record CAWBKU010000005.1, read on the forward strand.
GGTCTACGTGACCCGGTCATCCCGACGGAGGAGCCTCGGACCATGCGTATTCTTGCCATCCTCGCCGCCTGTGCGCTGACGTCCGCCGCCGTGGCCGGGCCGCTGACCGATGCGCCGACCGGCACGTTTGCGAGTATCGACGGCGGCACCCTGTCGTTGGCTGACTGGGCCGGGCAGCCGGTCCTGATCGTCAACACCGCCTCGTTCTGCGCCTATACCCCGCAATACGAGGGGTTGCAGGCCCTCTATGACCGGCACCGGGAGGCGGGCCTCGTGGTGCTCGCCGTGCCGTCGGACGATTTCAATCAGGAATACGGCACCGAAGCCGAGGTCGCGGCGTTCTGCGACCTGACCTACGGCCTCGACCTGCCGATGACCGAGATCAGCGCCGTGCGCGGCAGCGCGGCACACCCGTTCTATCAGGCCCTGCGCGCCGAGACCGGCTGGTCGCCGTCGTGGAACTTCAACAAGGTGCTGCTCGATGGCGCGGGCGCGGTCGTGGGCACCTGGGGGTCGGGGACCGAGCCGGGTTCGCCCGAAATCGAGGGCCGGATCGTCGCGCTTCTGGCGGGCGGCTAGCGCCGCAAGGGCCAGATCGTCCGGACGGCGGTATCGCGCAGCCAGAGGCCGCCCCACATGGCGACCCCGAGGTAGATCGGGAACAGCGTGTGCGACAAGAGCGGACTGCCCGCCCGGATCTGCGTCGTCATCGCGCCGCCGAGGATCGCCATCATCAGGGAGGCCCCCAGCAGGCCGGTCGCGGGGATCAGGTAGAGGACCGTGCAGATCAGTTCGAGGATGCCGATCAGCAGGATCGGGCTCCCCTCCCATCCCAGCGCCACCATGGTATCGTTCGCGATCGGGTTGCCGAGCAGCTTCGGCGCCACCGAGGCGCCGATCATGAACACGCCGAACAGCATCGACAGCAGCCAGCCGATGCCCTTGAGGGTGGTGTTGGTCATCGCGGCGCCTCCTGTCCGGTTGCCCCGGCATAGCCCGGCCCGCCCGCGTCTGTCGAGCGTTCAGGCGGCCCGGGGTGTGCGAAAACAGCGCCAGAGCGCCCAGAGCCAGAGCGCCAGCGACAGCGGCACCGCCACGACGAGGGCCACGACGTTCGCCTCGAAGGCGATGCGGGCCTCCGACATCGCCTGAAAGACCGCCGTGGCGGTGAACGGCAGGATCAGGAGGAGGGGCCAGCGCAACAGCGGGATCTGCCGCCCGACCTCGGTGGCGAACCAGCCGGTCGCGGGGCCGCGCGCGTCGCGCCACAGGGCGGCGAGGCCGAGGGCCAGCAGCAGCGGAAAGACGAGCGACAGCGGCCACGCGAGCAGCAGCGATCCCGCCGCCCATGTCGCCAGCGCGAGGGCGAGCAGCACCGCGATCTCGGCCCGGGGGGCCGGTGCCGCAAGGCGGTGGCGCATCAGGGACAGGCCCGCTTGGGCGGCGCCGAACAGGGCGGCGGAAATCCACAGTTGCAGATAGAAGCCGTCGCCCAGCGTCCAGTCGAAATACTGGTCGCCGTCGTCGGGATCGACCGCGTGCCAGAGATAGAGGCCCCAGACGCCGACGAAGACGCCCATGGCGAGGTTGACCGCCGCCCCCTGCCACCACCCCGCCGCCATCGCCCGGCGCCAGCCGAACAGGGCGACGCCGACCGACAGGAGGGCGTGCCAGGCCAGCGGCGTCCAGACGATCTGGAACGGAAAGGCGAGGTAGAGTTGCTGGACCACCACCCCCTCGATGGCGAACCCGAAGAGGCCCGCCGCGACGAAGGCGCCCGCGACGCCCCGCACCGGGCCTGCCCGCATCAGGCAGAGCATCAGGTGGCCGATCAGGCCGTAGACCACGACGAGGATCGGGATCTCGTTCAGCGCGACCTTCCAGAACCACAATTCGGACGCGACCGACAGCACGGCCCCCAGACAGAGGACCGAGGCCACGCGGAACAGGATCGCGCCGAGGGGGGCCATCGCGGCGGTCAGGTCCGGAACGAGGGAGGCACGCGGGTCATGCCCGCGACAGTGGCGAAGGCCCGGCGGTTTGCATAGACGATTTGCGCGCCCCCCGTGCGGGCCGGGCGGCCCCAATATCCTTGCCCTTTGGTCCGCACCGTCCTATAGCCACCCGGTCAAGCGTCGGGACAGGCGTGGACATGAGACTTGAGCAGGGTCGGCGGTGCCGACCCTGATGTTTTGTGTTCGCACAGCCCCTATGGCCCCGGCGGGCGACCGAACCGCAATCCCAAAGACCGGCGGAGACAACCGCATGGCCAGAAAACCAGATGAATAGGACAATTTACACTTGGCTCAGAACGCGACAATGGAGGATTTCGAAGCCCTCCTGAACGAAAGCTTCGAAATGGACACGCCTGCCGAGGGCAGCGTCGTCAAAGGCCGGATCATCGCCATCGAGGCGGGTCAGGCGATCATCGATGTCGGCTACAAGATGGAAGGCCGCATCGACATCAAGGAATTTGCCGAACCCGGCGAAGAGGCGACGCTCGTCGTCGGCGACGAGGTCGAGGTGTTCCTCCGCCAGGTCGAGAATTCGCGCGGCGAAGCCGTCATCTCCCGCGAGATGGCCCGCCGCGAAGAGGCATGGGACCGCCTCGAGAAGGCCTACGCCGACGAGGACCGCGTCGACGGCGCCATCTTTGGCCGCGTCAAGGGCGGGTTCACCGTCGATCTCGGCGGCGCCGTGGCGTTCCTGCCCGGCTCTCAGGTCGACGTGCGCCCGGTGCGCGACGCGGGCCCGCTCATGGGCCTCAAGCAACCGTTCCAGATCCTCAAGATGGACCGCCGGAGGGGCAACATCGTGGTCTCGCGCCGCGCGATCCTCGAGGAATCCCGTGCCGAGCAGCGCGCCGAGGTCATCGGCAACCTGACCGAGGGCCAGAACGTCGACGGCGTCGTCAAGAACATCACCGAATACGGGGCCTTCGTGGACCTCGGCGGTGTCGACGGCCTGCTGCACGTGACCGACATGGCCTGGCGCCGCGTCAACCACCCGTCCGAAATCCTCGCCATCGGCGAGACGGTCAAGGTGCAGGTCATCAAGATCAACAAGGAAACCCACCGGATTTCCCTTGGCATGAAGCAGCTTCAGGACGATCCGTGGGATGTCGTGGAGGCGCGGTTCCCGATCGAATCGACGCACACCGGCCGCGTGACCAACATCACCGACTACGGCGCCTTCGTGGAGCTGGAGCCGGGGGTCGAGGGCCTCGTGCATGTGTCCGAGATGAGCTGGACCAAGAAGAACGTGCATCCCGGCAAGATCGTGTCCACCTCGCAAGAGGTCGAGGTCATGGTCCTCGAGATCGACAGCGCCAAGCGGCGCGTGTCGCTCGGCCTCAAGCAGACGATGCGCAACCCGTGGGAGGTCTTTGCGGAAACGCATCCCGAGGGCACCGAGGTCGAGGGCGAGGTCAAGAACATCACCGAATTCGGTCTGTTCGTGGGTCTGGCCGGCGACATCGACGGCATGGTCCACCTGTCCGACATCACCTGGGAGGGCCGTGGCGAGGACGCCATCGCCGAGTTCCGCAAGGGTGACGTGGTGAAGGCCAAGGTCTCGGAAGTCGACGTCGAGAAAGAGCGCATCTCGCTCTCGATCAAGGCGATGGACGGCGATCCGTTCGCCGACGCCATCGGCGGCGTCAAGCGCGGGTCGGTCATCACCGTGGCCGTCACCAAGATCGAGGACGGCGGCATCGAGGTGGAATACGAAGGCATGAAATCCTTCATCCGCCGCAGCGACCTGTCGCGCGACCGGGCAGAACAGCGCCCCGAGCGGTTCGGCGTCGGCGACAAGGTCGACGTGCGCGTGACCAACGTCGACAGCAAGACCCGCAAGCTGGGCCTGTCGATCAAGGCGCGCGAGATCGCCGAAGAGAAAGAGGCGGTCGAACAGTTCGGCTCCTCCGATTCGGGTGCCTCGCTCGGCGACATCCTCGGCGCCGCCCTCAAGGGCAACGACGACTGATCGCGGGCGACGCAGCCCGGCACGACGATGCGCCCGGCCCCCCAAAGGGGGTCGGGCGCACTGCATTCAGCGGCCATCGCGGGCAGGACCGCGACGTAGTGTCGCGGTCGCGATCACGGGCCCCTCACCGCGAATCACGCGGGCGTGGCGTCGCTCCGGCGACCGCCCGTTCTGCCCGCGCGGCGTCATTCGGTTCCTGTGGCCGCCGCCAAGCCGCCGGAATCGTGACGATTAGACCCGATTAGACGGGCTGTGCCGCACGGGGGGTATTTCTCTGACGGTTTTGTATCCCTATAGTCGCGGGACGACAGGCGGGCCAGACTTGCCTTGGGTATCAATGCCTCTGGGGGGGCCGCAATGATCCGATCCGAACTGATCCAGAAGATCGCGGACGACAATCCGCATCTTTACCAGCGCGACGTCGAGCGCATCGTGAACACCATCTTCGAGCAGATCACCGGCGCCATGGCGCAGGGCAACCGCGTCGAGTTGCGCGGGTTCGGGGCGTTCTCGGTCAAGAAGCGCGATCCCCGGATGGGCCGCAATCCCCGCACCGGCGAGGCCGTGGCGGTGGAAGAGAAACACGTCCCCTTCTTCAAGACCGGTAAGCTGTTGCGCGACCGCCTGAACGGCAAGTAGGGTCGGCGCATGATGAACCTCATCCGCTATGCCTTCTGGGCCATCGTCGCCGTCTGCCTCGTCATCGTCGGAATCGCCAACCGGGGGTTCGTGACGCTGCGCGCCATGCCCGAGGCCTTCGCCGATTTCTTCGGCGTGTCGCCCGACATCTCGCTGCCGCTGTTCGTGGTCATCATGCTCGGCGTTGCCGCCGGTCTGCTGATCGGCTTCGTCTGGGAATGGCTGCGCGAGCACAAGCACCGGTCCGCCGCGCGCACCAACGCCCGCGAAGTGACCAAGCTCAACCGCGAGGTCGACCGGATGCGCACCGAAAAGAACGCGGGTCAGGACGACGTGCTGGCGCTCCTCGAAGGACCGGCGCGCTAGCCCGCCGATGACGGGCGTTCGCGTGAAAATCTGCGGTCTGCGAAGCGTGGACGCCATCGACGCCGCCGCGATGGCGGGTGCCGCCTATGTCGGCCTGAACTTCTTTGCCGGATCCCCCCGCTCGGTGACGATCCCCGAGGCTGCGGCACTGGCGCTGTCGGTGCCCGTCGGGATCGCCAAGGTGGCGCTGGTGGTGGACGCGGACGACGCGATGCTCGACGCGATCACCGCAGGCGTGGCGGTCGACTTCCTGCAACTGCACGGCCACGAGACGCCGGCGCGGGTGGCGGCGGTCAAGGCGCGCTATGGCCTGCCGGTGATGAAGGTGGTGGGGCTGTCGGACGCGGGCGACCTCGCCACGCTCGACACGTTCCTGACGGTCGCCGACCAGATCCTCGTCGACACCAAGCCGCCGAAGGGCGCCGACCTGCCGGGCGGCAACGGCCTCGTCTTCGACTGGTCGCTGCTGGCGGGGCGCCGCTGGCCGGTGCCCTGGATGCTGGCCGGGGGCCTGACGCCCGCCAATGTCGCCGGGGCCATCGCGCGGACGGGCGCGCGGCAGGTCGACGTGTCGTCTGGCGTCGAAACGGCGCCGGGCATCAAGGATGCGGCCCTCATGGCGGCCTTTGTCGCGGCGGCGCAGACACCGGCACCGGCACCGGCACGGACCCCCCACACCAATTCGTGACGCAACCTATCGCGTCGGCACGTCGTTACCTCCGGGAGTCAATCCCGAGGAGGATGAATGATGACGACGACACGAACCCTGATGACCGCAACGGCCATCGCCGCCCTTGGCGCCGGTGCCGCCCTTGCCCAAGGCATGGATGCCGATGGCATGATGATGGACGGCTCGACTGTGGTCTTTCCGCAGATCATCATGGAGAACGCGGGCTATATCGTGATCCACGAGACGGATGCCGACGGCAACCCGGTCGTGCCCGCGTCGCTTGCCCATACGGCGCTGACCGCCGGCGTGAATACCGACGTTTCGGTTCTGGTGCCCGGCGGCGTCATGGCGGGATCGACCTATATGGCGATGCTGCACGACGAGACGAACACCAACGACACCTACGATTTCGCCGAAGGCATGACCGACGTGGACACGCCGTCGATCGTCGACGGCGGACCGGTCATGATCCCGTTCGGCAGCGAGTCGATGATGGATGCCATGGGCGACGCGATGGGCGACGCGATGGGTGACATGATGGCGATGCCGATGATCGACGTCGCCGGTGCGATGGCCGACGGCAACAACGTCACCTTCCCGATGGTGAACGCCGGGCAGGACGGCTATGTCGTGGTCCACGCGACGAACGCCGACGGAAGTCCCGTGGTGCCCGGCGCGATGGGGCATGTCATGGTCACGGCCGGCGAGAACGCCGACGTGACGGTGGATGTCGGCGGGCCGCTGACGCCCGGCACCTATATCGCCATGCTTCATGTCGAGGACAACGGCAACACCACCTACGACTTTGCCGAGGGCATGACCGATGTCGACGGACCCGCGACGGCCGACGGCGCCCCCGTGGCCGTTCCGTTCACCGTGAACTGAGCGCGACACGGCGCCTTGCCGGAACGACAGTCGGGGCCGCCCCCCCTCCCGGGGGCGGCCCCCTTGCATGTGCGGCCTCGCTTTACCCCGGCCGTCCGGCGCGCTAGATCGGGCAAACCGGCAAGGAGAACGCGATGCCCGACGACCGCCTCAACAGCTTCATGACCGGCCCCGACGAGCAGGGGCGATTCGGCACGTTCGGCGGGCGCTTCGTGTCCGAAACGCTGATGCCGCTGATCCTGTCCCTCGAGGCGGAATACGAGAAGGCCAAGACCGACGACAGTTTCTGGGCCGAGATGAACGACCTCTGGACCCATTACGTCGGGCGCCCCAGCCCGCTCTATTTCGCCGAGCGGCTGACCGACCACCTTGGCGGGGCCAAGGTCTACATGAAGCGTGACGAGCTGAACCATACCGGCGCGCACAAGATCAACAACGTGCTGGGGCAGATCATCCTCGCGCGGCGGATGGGCAAGACGCGGATCATCGCCGAGACGGGGGCGGGCCAGCACGGCGTCGCCACCGCCACCGTCTGCGCCAAGTTCGGCCTGAAATGCGTCGTCTACATGGGCGCCCACGACGTCGAGCGGCAGGCGCCGAACGTATTCCGGATGCGCCTGCTGGGCGCCGAGGTGATTCCGGTGACGAGCGGTCGCGGCACCCTCAAGGACGCGATGAACGACGCGCTGCGCGACTGGGTGACGAACGTGCGCGACACGTTCTATTGCATCGGCACCGTCGCGGGACCGCATCCCTATCCGGCGATGGTCCGCGATTTCCAGAGCATCATCGGCAAGGAAACGAGGCAGCAGATGTACGCCGCCGAGGGCCGCCTGCCCGATACGCTGATCGCCGCCATCGGCGGCGGGTCCAACGCTATGGGCCTGTTCTTTCCGTTCCTCGACGACGCATCCGTGAACATCATCGGCGTCGAGGCGGGCGGCAAGGGCGTGAACGCCAAGATGGAGCATTGCGCGAGCCTGACGGGCGGACGCCCCGGCGTGCTGCACGGCAACCGCACCTATCTGTTGCAGGACGACGACGGGCAGATTCTGGAGGGGTTCTCGATCAGTGCCGGCCTCGATTATCCCGGCATCGGGCCGGAGCACGCGTGGCTGCACGAGATCGGGCGGGCCAAATATGTGGCGATCACCGACGCCGAGGCGCTGGAGGCGTTCCAGCTATCCTGCGCGCTCGAAGGCATCATCCCGGCGCTGGAGCCGAGCCACGCGCTCGCCCATGTGATGAAGATCGCGCCGGACCTGCCGCGCGACCATCTGATCGTGATGAACATGTGCGGGCGGGGCGACAAGGACATCTTTACGGTCGCCAAGCACCTCGGCTTCGACATGAAGATCTAAACCCAAGTTTAGAACCACCTGTCGGAAGTTTATGGCCATAGGTCCAGGGGTCACGGGCGACGCGCTAAACTCTGCGCCTATGGATCGGGGGGCCACGATCTGCGCCACTGCCGGTGTGGCCGCATCTGGCGGCTCTTTCAACAAGCAGGACAGGAACATGAAACTTCGCACACCACTTCTCGCCGCGACCTTCGCCCTCGGGGCGACCTTGGCGCAGGCCCAGTCGATCTCGGAACAGGTCGTGACACAATTGCAGGCGCAGGGCTTCGATCGTTTCGAAGTGCGCAACGGTTTCAGTCAGATCAAGATCGAGGCAATCCGGGGCGACACCCAGGTCGAGTATGTCTATGATGCGGTGACCGGCGCGCTGCTGTCGCGGGAAACCGGCCCTGTCCGGGCAGGCGAGAACCGGACACCAGGCGTCCGGGTTCGCGACGAGGAACGGGATTTCGTATCGGGCGCCGATGATGACGACGATAACGACGAAGACCATCGCGGCGGCCGGATCGGAGACGACGATGACCGGGACGACGATGACCGGGACGACGATGACCGGGACGACGATGACCGGGACGACGACCGCGATGACGACAGCGATGACCGGGACGACGACCGGGATGACGATCGGGACGACGACCGCGGAGATGACGACAGCGATGGCCGAAATAGCGGCGATGACTGAGCCATCCGGCAAGGGGTCGCGCGCGTGAACGTGCGCACCCTCCTGCTAATGCTGTTCTGCGCCCTGGCGCCGGGATATGCGGGCGCGCAGTCGGCGCTGGACAGCATCGTCGACCAGTTGCGTGCCCAGGGTTTCACCGAGATCACGGTGAGCCGGACGATGCTCGGCCGTATCCGCGTCCTCGCCCTGCGCTCCGACCTCGAACGTGAGCTGGTTTTCAATCCTGCGACCGGAGAGATCCTGCGCGACTACTGGGAACAACGGAGCGAAGATCGACCGGCGACCGGGGCCCCGGTTCTGCGCGATCCGGGCGACAGGTCGGGCGGCAACTACGCGCCACGCCCCGGACCCACAGGCACGACCCTCGACGACGACGATGACGACCGATCCAGTCAGGGCGGCGGTCGCGACGATGATGACGACGACGATGACGACGACCGCTCGGGCCAAGGCGGCGGCGGAGACGACGACGACCGCGGCGACGACCGCGACGATGACCGTGGCGGCGTCGATGACGACGACGATGACGACGACGATGACGACGACGATGACGACGACGATGATCGCTAGGGATGAGGCTCCCGTCGCGTTGCTCCACGCATCGGGGTGTGGCTGATGCCCCGCAGCGTGATCCTCGGCGCGGTCGTCGTGCAGATCGTCTGCGCCGGGTTCTTTCTCGCCACGATCGTCAATACCGTTCTCGGCCTGCGCCCGATCAGCTGGAGCCTCTACGAAGCAATCGAGATCGGCGCCGCGCTGGGTCTGGTGCTGGGGTCGGGCCTTGGCCTCATCGCGCTGCGCAACAGCGTGGCGCGCACCCGCCGGGCCGAGGCAAAACTGCGCGCCGCTTCGGTCGCGTTCGTGGACCTGCTGCAGGACCGCTTCGCGCAATGGGGCCTGACCCCCGCCGAGCGGGACGTTGCACTGTTCGCGATCAAGGGCATGTCGACCGCCGAAATCGCCGGCCTCCGTACCACCAGCGAGGGCACCGTCAAGGCGCAGACCGCCGCGATCTATCGCAAGGCGGGGGTGACGGGGCGGTCGCAGCTCCTCAGTCTGTTCATCGAGGATCTGATGTCGGACGGGCCGATGTCCGACGCAGCCGCCCCCGACGCGGCACCGGCCCTGGCGCGACCCTGAGGGAACCTTCGGACGAACCGCCGGTTCGGTCTGCAACGGCCGCCCGAGCGGCCCCGACCGAAAGGACGATCCGATGAATTCCCCGATCTTCACCGCCCTCGCCCTCGCCCTGACCGGCGCCCTCACCGCCTGCATGCCCGTCGGCGGCGGCGCGCCGCCCGCGCAGACGGGCGGCAACCTCACCGTCGACGAACTTCCGCCGGGCGCCGATCCGGACGATCCCAACTACCGGATCGCCGATGATCCGTCGCAGCTTGGCGATGGCACCTTCTCTGCCGACGGCCTCGAGAACTGAGGTCCGCCGGTCCGCCGCCGGCGCGCGGGCCGCGATCCGTCCGACCACGCCGACGGCGCCGAGCGATGACGAGGACAGCGGCTGACGCTCTGTGCGCGAGTGGTTCCGCCACGGAGCGCAGGGGGTCGGGTCAGATGGCCCGGCCCCGCAAGACGTCGAGGGGCACGATGTCGAGGGCGCGCAGGTGGGTCGCGGCGAGGTTGACGCGGGGCGCGCACCCGTCGTCGTGCGCCTGAAGGAACCGCGAGGCGCACAGGCACCAGTGATCGCCGGGCGCGAGGCCGGGAAAGCCGAAATCGGGATTCGGCGTCGACAGATCGTTGCCGACGTATTTCGAGAAGGCGAGGAATTCCGCCGTCATCACCGCGCAGACGGTATGGCTGCCGCGATCGGCGGCGCAGGTGTCGCAGGCCCCGGTCCGGAAAAAGCCGGTCATCGGATCGGTGGAACAGGGCGCGAGTGGGCCATTCAGGACGTTCAGGGAGGGATCGGGCGGGAGGGGTCGGGCGTCATGACGTGTCTTTCTGGCTGCGGAATCGGTCGGCAAGGCGTCGCAGGGCGCTGCGGTCCCCGGGCGGCGTCGCGGGCACACCGGGGGCGGGCACCTCATCGCCGTCGCTCTTGGGTTCTGACCGGCGGCGCGGCGCAGCGTCACCGCCGCCGGAACGGGCAGGGGTCAGGCGCAGGGCGACGGCGTTCAGGAATCGCGGCGGATCGCCTGCGGCAAGGGCCGCCGCCCCGTCCGAAATGCCCCGCATGAGATCGTCGAGCCAATCGGCGTCCGCCTTGGGAAAATCGCGCAGGACATAGCCCGGCACCGCATCCTTGTGCCCCGGATGCCCGACGCCGAGACGCACCCGCGCGTAATCCGCACCGATGTGCTGATGGATCGAGCGCAGGCCGTTGTGCCCGGCATGTCCGCCGCCGACCTTGTGGCGCAGTCTGGCGGGCGCGAGGTCGATCTCGTCGTGAAACACGGTGAGGTCGGCGGGCGCCATCTTGTGGAACCGCAGCGCCGCGCCCACCGACTGGCCCGACAGGTTCATGAAGGTCTGCGGCTTGAGCAGCAGCACCTTTTCGGCCCCGAGCATCCCCTCGGAGACCAGCCCCTGAAACCGCGCGCGCCACGGCGCGAACCCGTGGTCCGCCGCGATCCGGTCGAGCGCCATGAAGCCGATGTTGTGTCGGTTGCGCGCATAGGTGTCGCCGGGATTGCCCAGACCTGCGAAGAGTTTCATGACCGCACTCTATGGGGGGCGGCAGGTCGGGTCGAGAGGGCGCAAGGCGAGTATTTGAGGACTAGAGCAACGAGGGGAGGGCCGAAAGCCCGACCGCCGCGAGGGCGCAGGCCGCAAGCGTGGCGGCGAGGCCCGCGTGCAGGCGCAGGAGGAGGATGGCCGCAAGGGCGGCGAGGAACGGCACCCGGACGTCGAGGGTGGCGGGGTCGGGTATCCAGAGCGACAGCAGGCCGATCCGTTCCAGGGCGACCTGCGCGAACAGGACGTGCAGCGCGAACCAGACCGAGAGGTTGAGGATGACGCCGACCACGCCTGCCGTGATCGCCGCGAGCGCGCCCGCGAGGCGCGGGTTGGCGGAGATGCGCGCGATCCAGGGGGCGCCCGCGAAGATCCACACGAAACAGGGCACGAACGTGACCCAGAGGGTGACGAGGCCCGCAGCGAACGCGAGGGCGAGGCCGCCCGCGCCGTGGCCTGCGAGGAAACCCACGAATTGCGTGACGAGGATCAGCGGCCCCGGCGTCGTTTCCGCCAGTCCGAGGCCGTCGATCATCTGACCCGGCGTCAGCCAGTCCTCGGTCGCCACCACGTCCTGCGCCATATAGGCAAGGCCCGCGTAGGCGCCGCCGAAGGACACCACCGCAAGGCGCGAGAAGAACCAGCCGATGTCGGCGAGGATCTGCGGGCCCCAGAGGGTGAGGAGGCCGAGCGGGACGAGCCAGAGGGCGAGGCCGGTGGCCGCGACGGCGAGGGTGTTGCCGGGGGCCGCGCGGGGCGGCGGTGCCGTGGCGGCCGGTGCCGTGGCATAGCCCCAGAGGGCGGCGGCAACGACGATGGCCGGGAACGGCACCGCCAGAAAGAAGATCGCGACGAACGACAGGCCCGCGATCCCCCAGTGCCCCGGCCGTGTCAGCGCCCGGCGCGCCACCCGCAGCAGCGCCTCGATCACGATGACCAGCACCGCCGCCTTGATCCCCAGAAACAGGGTCTGGACCAGCGGCACCGCGCCGAAGGTCACATAGACCCACGCCAGCGCAAAGATCACCACCGCACCCGGACCGACGAAGAGGGTGCCCGCGATCAGGCCGCCGCGGATGCCGTGCAGCCGCCAGCCGGCATAGGTCGCAAGCTGCATCGCCTCGGGGCCGGGCAGCACCATGCAGAAGCCGAGCGCGTCGAGGAACTCCTTCTCGGTGAGCCAGCCGCGTTCCTCGACCAGCATCCGGTGCATCAGCGCGATCTGCGCCGCCGGGCCGCCGAAGGACAGCAGGCCGATGCGCAGGAAGGTGAGGGTCAGGGCGCGCAGGTTCGATGGCATCGGATGCGCTGACCTTCGGGTTCCGGACGACAGCGGGCAAGGTGGCATCGGCGCGGCGGGTGTCAATGGCCGCGGATGCCGCCGCCGGTGCGGTGCGCCGAAACGAAAACGGGGCCCCGAAGGGCCCCGCATCTGCACCGGAGCGCAGGATCAGGCGTCGTCGCCCTCGCCCTCGGGGGCGTCGGCATCCGCCGTCTCGGCGGCTGCGTCGGCACCCTCCGCGTCCTCTTCGGACCGCAGGCTCGACGGGGCCGAGATGTTGGCGATGACCACGTCGCGGTCGATCACCGGCTTTACCCCGTCGGGCAGGGTGATCGCGCTCATGTGGATCGTCTCGCCGACCTCGAGGCCGGTCAGGTCGACCACCAGTTGCTCGGGGATGTCGCTCGCGAGCACGTTCAGCTCGACCTCGTTGCGCACCACCGTCAGGACGCCGCCCTTCTTGATGCCGGGCGAGGCCTTGTGATTCTCGAAGGCGATCTGGATGAACAGGTTCACCCGGCTCGTGCGCTTGAGGCGCATCAGGTCGACGTGGCGCGGCAGATCCTTGACCACGTCGCGCTGCACGCCGCGGCAGATGACGCGGACGTCGTCCTGGCCCTCGACCTTGAGGTTGAACAGCGTCGACAGGAAGCGGCCCGCCTTGAGCTTCTTGAGCAGGGCATTGTATTCGATGTTGATCGGCTGCGGGTCGATGCCGCCGCCATACACGATGCCGGGTACGTCGCCGTTGCGGCGAGCCTGGCGGGCGGCCCCCTTGCCTGTCCCCGCGCGTACCGTGGCGACGAGATCCGGGATCTCTCCAGCCATAGTATATTCCTTTCAGGTTGTGGTCGTCCTCCAAGGGTGTGCCGACCGTGAAGCCTGCCCCTTAGCGGCAAAAGCCTGCGTTGAAAAGGGCCGCGTCACCGGTCGCAGGACCGGGTTTCAGCCGGTCATCCGCCGATCAGCCACAGCGCGCCATAGGGCGGCACCACGATCTGCCCCTGTGTCAGCGTCAGGCCCGCGCCGGTGAGCCGGTCCCCGTAATCGGTGCCGGGGTCGAGGTGCAGCGCCCAGGGCGTCACCCGCTGCGCGGTTTCGGTAAAGTTGAACAGGCACAGGACGGAAGCGTCGTCGGCCTGCCGTTCGAAGACGAAGAGCGCGGGGTTGCCGATGTCGCGCACGAGCGTCGGCACATGGCCCGCCAGTTGCGGTGTCGCCTTGCGGGCGGCCATGATCGAGCGCGTCCCCTCGAGGATCCGTGCCGCCGCCCCGGTCGGCGCCCGCGCCGTCGCCCAGTCCATGGCCGGGCGCTGCATCCAGCGGCCGTCGTCCGCCTTTGCCGGGTCGTCGAGATAGGAGGCGTCGTTCAGCATGCCGATCTCGTCGCCCATGTAGAGGAGCGGCAGGCCGCCGTAGCCTGCCATCAGGGCCGTGCCCATCAGGACGCGCGACACCGACAGGTCGATCTGTGCGTGGTCGTCGCGTGCGATCGCCTTTTCCAGACCGGCGAGCGCGGCGAAGGTGCCGTTGGTGCGCCGGTCGCCGGTCTCTTCGTTGACCTGGAAATCGGCGCCTGCCGCGAAACTCATCGGGAAAGCGCCCGGCGTAGAAATCGGCGAGGAAGCGGCGGTGGGCGGGGGCCTGCATCGGCGGATGCAGGGCCGCGTCGGCCTCGGTGATCGCCCAGCCGATGTCGTCGTGACAGCGGATATAGGTGGCCCATCCCGCGCGCGCAAAGCTGGGCGGGAAGTGGTCGCGCATCACTTGTGTCATCAGGCGCGTGTCGCGGCTGGCCAGCGCGGACCAGAACTGCACCATCAGGCTGTTCTGATAGGCGAGATGGCTGACCCGCCCCGCCTTCGCCCCGAGCCCGAGGTAGGGCACGAGCTGATCGGGCGCCACGATCGCCTCGGCCTTGTGGATGACGCCGGGCGCCGCCACCCGCATCGCGGCGGCGAGGGCCTGGAGGATGTCGTGCACCTCGGCCAGATTCTGGCAGGTCGTGCCCATGCGTTTCCACATGAAGGCGACGGCATCGAGGCGCAGCACCTCGACGCCCTTGTTGGCGAGGAACAGCATCGTGTCGAGGATCGCGAGGAAGACCTCTTCGTTGGCCCAGTTCAGATCCCATTGCCAGGTGTTGAACGTGGTCCAGACCCAGCGCCCGCTCACGTTGTCGAAGGTGAAATTGCCCGGCGCCTGCGCGGGAAACACCTCGAGGAGGGTCTGCTCATAGGCGTCGGGCAGGGTGCGGTCGGGGAAGGTCAGGTAGAAATTTCGATAGAATTCGTCGCCCGAGCGGGCCTTTTCGGCCCATTCATGTTCCATAGCGGTATGGTTGAGGACCATGTCGATGCACGGGCTGATGCCCGCCTCGCGCAGCGCGGTGGCCGTCGCCTCGAACTCCTCCATCGTGCCCAGCGCCGGGTTCAGTGCGCGGTAGTCCTGCACCGCATAGCCGCCGTCGTTGTCGCCCGCGCGTGGTTTCAGGCAGGGCATCATGTGGGCATAGGTCACGCCCAGCGATTGCAGCCAGTCGATGTGATGCGGAACGTCGGCGACGGTGCCCGCGAAACGGTCGATGTAGAAGACATAGGCGACCATCCCGTGGCCCAGGAACCATCCGGGGTCCAGGTCGCGCCGCAGGTCGAGCGCCTTGAGGGCGGCGGGCCGCTCCGTCGCCGCCTTGGCCAGAAGGTGTTTCAGGCGCGACATGAGGCCGGTGGTATCCGGCCCGTAGAGGCGCCGCAGCGGGCCGGTCAGATCCTTCGACCCGCGCTGCCAGCGCAGGTCGAAGAGGTCGGCGTCAGACAGGGCGGGCGTCGCCATCGCACCGTCGCCGCCCTTGCCGTCGCTGCCCGTCATGCGCACTTTCCGTTCCGCGTTGGCCCGAACGCGGCACCTCCGCCGGGACAGGACAACGGTAGGGCAGGGCGCCGGGCATGGCAACGGCTGGGGACAACGGGTGGTGGCAATGGGGGAACGGCTGAAGGCAACGGGGCGCCGCCCCGCCGCACCGGCCCGTCAACAGCCGTTGAGCGTGATCCGCTGGTCGATCGCCTGCAATTCGCCGCGCGTCACCGCGATCTCGGCCTCTCGGTCGCCGCCCGACAGGCTCGACAGGGGCAGGCCGAGCAGGAACACGCCGAGGGCGTCGCCGGTCGCGGCGGACCGCTGGCTGGCCGAGAGGTTCTCGAGCGATTGCGCCGAGGCGATCCGCTGCGCCCGCAGATCGGGGCAGGAATAAGCGGCGAAGGCGTTGCCGCTGACCGCGACGCCGGCGATGTTCTCGGGCTGTTTGGCACAGGCGGCGAGGGCTGCAAGGGCCACGATCGTGAAATGGAGTTTCATGGGGCTTCCGTCCGTTGAGGATGCGGACGGTCTAGCCACGGGATCTCTATGCCCGGTTAAACCTTCGGATCGAGTCGAATTCTAATGATTCCCCTGCCCCATCCAGCGGCCCTCGAAATCCTCGGGCACGAGCAGCACGTCGCGGTCGAGCGTCTTCACGTCGCGCCGCCCGCACAGCGCCATGGTGATGTCGAGTTCGCGGGCGATCACCTCGAGGGCCTTTGTCACGCCCTTTTGCCCCATCGCGCCGAGACCGTAGATATAGGACCGCCCGATCATCGTCCCCTTCGCCCCCATCGCCAGCGCCTTGAGGACGTCCTGACCCGAGCGGATACCGCTGTCGAGCCAGACCTCGGTCCGGTCGCCGACGGCCCGCACGATGGGGCCGAGCATCCGGATCGAGGACAGCGCCCCGTCGAGCTGCCGGCCTCCATGGTTGCTGACCACGATGGCGTCGGCGCCGACCTCGACAGCCATTTTCGCATCCTCGACGTCGAGAATCCCCTTCAGGATCACCTTGCCGCCCCACTTTTCTTTCAGTTTTGCAACCTTCGCCCAATCGAGCCGCGGTTCGAACTGTTCCGCCGTCCAGGCGCCCAGCACCGACACGTCGCCGACCGACGGGGCGTGGCCGACGATGTTGCGGAAGGTGCGGCGGTGCGTCCCCAGCATCTCGAGGCCCCAGCCCCATTTCGTCGCGAGGTCCGCGATGACCGGCAGCGTCAGCTTTGGCGGGGCGGAGAGGCCGTTCTTCAGATCCTTGTGCCGCTGGCCGAGGATTTGCAGGTCGAGCGTGATGACGAGCGCATCGACACCGGCATTCTTTGCCCGCGCGATGATGCTGTCGACGAAATCCTCGTCGCGCATCACGTAGAGCTGGAACCAGAACGGCGCCTTGGTCGCTGCCGCCACGTCCTCGATGGAACAGATCGACATCGTCGAGAGGGTATAGGGCACGCCGAAATCGCGCGCCGCGCGGGCCGCCTTGATCTCGCCGTCCGCCGATTGCATCCCCAGCATGCCGACCGGCGCGAGCGCCACCGGCAGGGCCACGTCCTGCCCGATCATCGTGCTGGCCGAGGTGCGGTCCGACATGTCGACGGCGACCCGCTGGCGCAGGCGGATCAGGTCGAAATCCGAGGAATTGTCGCGGAACGTCTGCTCGGTCCACGACCCGCTCTCGCAATAGTCGTAGAACATCTTCGGCACGCGCCGTTTGTAGAGGCGGTGCAGATCGTCGATGGAGGTGATCGTGGGCATGGCGGCTCCGGGCGTCTGTCAGGTTTCGCGTTCGGCGCAATGGGCGATATCGCCTATCCTACGCCCGGTGCGCGCCGTCCGCGAGGGTCCGCACGAAGGCCAGCACCTCGGCCACCGGCCGGCCCGCCGCGATCTCGGCGACGATGGCGCTGCCCACGACGCAGCCGTCCGCGACGCCAGCGATGGCCTGCGCGGCGGCGGGATCGCGGATGCCGAAGCCGACGATGACCGGCAGGTCCGTCGCGGCCTTGATCCGCGCGACCTCGGGGGCGACGTCGTCGGCGGTGGGGGCCGCGGCGCCGGTGATGCCGGTGATCGAGACGTAGTAGACGAAGCCCGAGGTATTGCTCAGCACCTTCGGCAGGCGGGCGTCGTCGGTCGTCGGCGTGGCGAGGCGGATGAAGTTCAGGCCCGCCGCCTGCGCGGGCAGGCAGAGTTCCACATCCTCCTCGGGCGGCAGATCGACGACGATGAGGCCGTCGACGCCCGCCGCCTTTGCCTGCTCGAGAAAGAGCGGCACGCCGCGCGAATGGATCGGGTTGTAATAGCCCATCAGGACCACCGGCGTGACGGTATCGCGCGCGCGCAGGTCGCGCACGATGTCGAGCGTCCGGTCGAGCGTCATGCCGCCCGCCAGCGCACGTTGCCCGGCAAGCTGGATCGTGGTGCCGTCGGCCATCGGGTCGGTGAAGGGCACGCCGAGCTCGATGATGTCGACGCCCGCCCCGGGCAGGCCGAGGACGATCTCGCGCGCGGTGTCGTGGTCGGGGTCGCCGGCCATGACGTAGGCGACGAAGGCCTTGCGGTTCTGGCCGCGCAGGCGCGCGAAGGTATCGTCGATGCGGGTCATGGCGCGTCCGGTGTTGCGGGAACTCGGCCCCATGTGCCGTTTGCGCCGCCAAAGATCAATGGGCCGGGGCGCCGGTGATGGGGCGGCGGAACCGTTCGGCGGGATGCGGGTTGGGCCTTGATGAACTATATCCTCGCCCTCCTCCTCCCGCCCGTCTCGGTCCTGTTTCTGGGCCGTCCCTTCCTCGCCATCGCGATATTCCTGTTCTGGCTGCCCGCGATCATCTTCAGCGGCGGCCTCGGCCATCCGATCTTTATCCTGCTGGCATGGATCCTGATCTATCAGGACCATGCCGACGCGCGCGCCGCCTGAGCGCACGCTTGCGGCCCCGACCCCGGCGGCGTAACAGCGTCCGAACCTGAAAGACGGAGGGCGCGATGGGGTTTCGCATGGGGATCGTGGGCTTGCCGAACGTCGGCAAATCGACGCTGTTCAACGCGCTGACGCGCACTGCCGCGGCGCAGGCGGCGAATTTTCCGTTCTGCACGATCGAGCCGAACGTCGGCGAGGTCGCGGTGCCCGACGCGCGCCTCGACCGGCTGGCCGAGATCGGCAAATCCAAACAGGTGATCCCGACGCGGATGACCTTCGTCGACATCGCGGGGCTGGTGAAGGGCGCGAGCAAGGGCGAGGGCCTCGGCAACCAGTTCCTTGCCAATATCCGCGAGACGGATGCCATCGCTCATGTTCTGCGCTGTTTCGAGGATGGCGATGTGGTCCACGTCGACGGGCGCGTCGATCCCGTGGCCGATGCCGCGACGATCGAGACGGAACTGATGCTCGCCGACCTCGAATCGGTCGAGCGGCGCCTCCTGAACCTCGGACGCAAGGTGCGCGGCGGCGACAAAGAGGCCGTCGATCAGGTCCGACTGCTCGAGGCGGCGCAGGTCGCGCTGAACGCCGGACGCCCGGCGCGGACGGTGGCGGTGGCCGACGAGGATGCGAAGGCGTGGCGGATGCTGCAGCTCATCACCGCCAAGCCGGTCCTCTATGTCTGCAACGTCGAGGAAAGTGCGGCGGCGGAGGGCAATGCGTTTTCCGCCAAGGTCGCCGCGATGGCCGCCGCCGAGGGCAACGCCCATGTCGTGATCTCGGCGCAGATCGAGGAAGAGATCAGCAAGCTCGAACCCGACGAGGCGGAGATGTTCCTGACCGAGATGGGCCTCGCCGAGGCGGGCCTCGACCGGCTCATCCAGGCGGGCTATGCGCTCTTGAAGCTCGCGACCTATTTCACCGTCGGCCCGAAGGAGGCGCGCGCCTGGACGATCCCGGCGGGGGCGCTGGCGCCGCAGGCGGCGGGCGTGATCCACGGCGACTTCGAGCGTGGGTTCATCCGGGCCGAGACTATCGCCTACGACGATTTCGTGAGCTTGGGTGGCGAGGTGCCCGCAAAAGAGGCGGGCAAGATGCGGTCCGAGGGCAAGACCTATGCCGTGAAGGACGGGGACGTGCTGCACTTTCTGTTCAACACCTGAGGTCGGGGCGAGGGCAGGAGCGAGGGGCCAGCCCCTCGCGCTCCCCGGAGTTGTTATGGCAACGTGAACGGGATCGGTGGTTTTCGGGGGAGGTCGGGGCGCGTGAGCAAGGGTTTCAACCAGCCGCTGGGCGGCAACGAGATGGCGCGGTTTTCGGGGCCTGCGTCGTTCATGCGGCTGCCGGTGCAGGCGAGCGCCGAGGGGCTGGATGCCTGTTTCGTGGGCGTGCCGATGGATATCGGGACGTCGAACCGGCCCGGCACGCGCCTTGGCCCCCGCGCGATCCGCGACGAGAGCCGGATGCTGCGGCCGTTCAACATGGGGACCGCCGCGGCGCCGTTCGAGCGGATGCAGGTGGCCGATATCGGCGACGTGGCGATCAATACGTTCCATCTGCCCAAGACGGTCGACATCGTCACCGCCGCCTATACCGAGATCCTGCGCCATGACGTCGTGCCCCTGACGCTGGGCGGCGATCACACACTGACATGGCCGGTGCTGCGGGCGGTGGCGGCAAAGCATGGCCCCGTGGCCCTGATCCACGTCGATGCCCATGCCGATACCTCGGAGGCGATGTTCGGCGAACCCATCGCGCACGGGACGCCGTTCCGGCGGGCGTGGGAGGACGGGCTGTTGCTCAACGACAAGGTGTTCCAGATCGGGCTGCGGGGGACGGGGTATTCCCGCGCGGATTTCGACTGGGCGCGGCAGCAGGGCTGGACGGTTGTGCCTGCGGAGGACTGCTGGCACCGCTCGCTGGCGCCGCTGATGGCGGATATCCGGGCGCGGATCGGGGCGGCGCCGGTCTATCTCAGCTATGATATCGACAGCCTCGATCCGGCGTTCGCGCCGGGCACCGGGACGGTGGAGATCGGTGGGCTGACGACGATACAGGCCCTCGAGATCGTGCGCGGTTGCGCCGGGCTGACCCTCGTCGGCGGCGATCTGGTCGAGGTCTCGCCGCCCTACGACCCGTCCGGGAATACCGCGCTGATCGGGGCCAATCTGCTGTATGAGATGCTGTGCGTCCTGCCCAAATCTGTGGCAGGAGGCATGACCGGGGGAGGAACGACATGAAACGCTCGACGATCAACGACATCATGGCCGGGGCGGATGCGATGATCCGCCGCCACGGCTTTGCCCTGCCGCCGTTCGCCTATTGGACGCCGGACGATTTCGCGGCCCGGGCGGCGGAGGCGCGGCATGTGATCGACGCGCGCTGCGGCTGGGACATCACCGATTACGGCGCGGGGCGATACGACGAGATGGGGCTGTTCCTGTTCACGCTGCGCAACGGGCTTCAATCGGACCTGAAGCGGGGCGGCGGCATGTGCTATGCCGAGAAGCTGTTGATTTCCCGGCAGGATCAGCTCTCGCCGATGCATACCCATGTGCTGAAGGCCGAGGATATCATCAACCGGGGCGGGGCGACGCTGGTGGTCGAACTCTACGGGTCGGACGAGGCGGGGCGCTTTGCCGAGGATCGCGGCGGCACGGTCTGGTGCGACGGGATCCGGCGCGAGTATGCGCCCGGCGAGAAGCTGAGCCTGGCGCCCGGCGAGAGCGTGACGCTGCGCCCCGGCGACTGGCACGCGTTCTGGGGCGAGGGGGGCGACGTTCTGATCGGCGAGGTAAGCACGGTGAACGACGACGAGACCGACAACATCTTTCGCGAGCCGATCGGGCGGTTCGCCGAGATCGAGGAGGATGTGGCGCCGACGCATCTGCTGGTGAGCGATTACCGGACATGGCTGGGCTGAAAGATCCGGACGCCTTCCTGCGCGGTCTGTTTGCCGCCGCGGTGGCCGAGGCCGACCCGATGCGTGTCCTTGGCGCGCATCTGCCGGAGCGTCCGGCGGGGCGGCTGATCGTGATCGGTGCCGGCAAGGCCTCGGCGCGGATGGCCGAGGCGGTCGAGGCGCATTACCTCGCGGAGGACGGTGGCGCGTGCGAGGGCCTCGTCGTCACGCGCTATGGCTATGGGCGCCCGACGCGGGGCATCGGGATCGTCGAGGCCGCGCATCCGGTGCCCGATGCCGGCGGTGTCACCGGGACGACGCGCCTGCTGGCGCTGGGCGCGGGCCTGACGCCGGACGATCTGGTCATCGCGCTCATCTCGGGCGGCGGCTCGTCGCTGCTCTGCGCGCCCGCACCCGGCCTGACGCTGGCGGACAAGCAGGAACTCAACGCTGCCCTCCTCGCTTCGGGCGCGCCGATCTCGCAGATGAATGTCGTCCGCAAGCAGGTCAGCCGCGTGAAGGGCGGGCGTCTTGCCGCCGCCTTTGCGCCCGCGCGCCTCCTCACGCTCGTCATTTCCGACGTGCCGGGCGACGACCCGTCCGAGATCGCCTCGGGCCCCACGGTCGGCTCGACGGCGACGCCCGAGCAGGCGCTGGCGATCTTCGACCGCTGGCACATCGACCTGCCGCGCGTCCGCGCCGCCATCGCCGCCGCGCCGACGCCGATCCTGCCGGGCGACCCCCGCCTCGCCCATGCCGAAACCCGCATCGTCGCGGCCCCGTCGCAATCGCTGGCCGCCGCCGCGCGGCTGGCGCAGGCGCAGGGCTGCGACGTCCGCCTCCTCGGCGACGCCCTCGAAGGCGAGGCGCGGCACCTCGGCGCGGCGCAGGCGCGGATGGCCCGTGGCATCGCGCGCGACATGGCCCCGGGCGCGGCCCCCGTCCTGCTCCTCTCGGGCGGCGAATGTACCGTGACGCGGCGCGGCGACGGCATCGGCGGCCCGAACGCCGAATTCGCGCTTGCCGCCGCCAGCGCGCTGCGCGGCGCGCCCCACATCCATGTCATCGCCTGCGATACCGACGGTGTCGACGGGGCGGCCGAGGTGGCGGGCGCCGTGGCCTCCGGCGAGACCGTCTCCCGGGCCGAGGCGCTGGGGATTTCTCCTGACGCGGCCCTTGCCCGCAACGACGCGCACACCTTCTTCGCTGCGGTCGGCGGGCAGGTCGTCACCGGCCCGACCCTCACCAACGTCAACGATTTCCGCGCCGTGCTGATCCTGCCGCCGACCGGTTGATCGGCCTTCACCCTGCCGGGCAGATGTGTAGTCTCGTCCGGTAACGGGAGATCCACATGGCACGATCCGGCATCCGCCTCGGCGTCGACATCGGCGGCACGTTCACCGACGTGGTGCTCGAGGGGCCGGGCGTCTTTGGCTCGACCAAGGTGTTGACGACCTATGCCGCGCCCGAGGCGGCCATCGTGCAGGGCCTCGCCCTCGTCTGCGCTCAGGCGGGCGTGTCGCCGGGCGACATCGCGCAGATCATCCACGGCACGACGCTGGCGACCAACGCGCTCATCGAACGGCGCGGCGCGCGCACCGCCCTCGTGACCACGCAGGGCTTTCGCGACGTGATCGAGATGCGGACCGAGTCGCGGTTCGAGCAATACGACCTGAACCTGCTGCTGCCCGAGCCGTTGTTGCCGCGCAACCGGCGGTATGTCGTGACCGAGCGGATGGACGCGGACGGCGGCGTGCTGATCCCGCTGGAGGAGGCGCAGGTCGCCGCACTGGCCGGGGAACTGGCGGCGGCGAATTACGAGAGCGTCGCCATCGGCCTGCTGCATTCCTACGCCAACGGCGCCCACGAACGCGCGGTCCGCGACATCCTCGCCGACCGCCTGCCCGGGGTGATGATCTCGCTCTCGAGCGAGGTGTCGCCGCAGATGCGCGAATACGAGCGGTTCAACACCACCATCGCCAACGCCTATATCCAGCCGCTGATGAAGAGCTACCTCGACCGGTTGCGCGCGCGTCTGGCGGACGAGGGGGCGGAGTGCCCGGTGTTCCTGATGCACTCGGGCGGCGGGATCATGTCGCTCGAGTCCGCCGCGCGGTTCCCGGTGCGGCTGGTCGAGAGCGGGCCTGCGGGCGGGGCGATCTTTGCCGCCGACATCGCGGCGCGGCACGGCCTCGACCGCGTGCTCAGTTTCGACATGGGCGGCACCACGGCCAAGATTTGCCTCATCAAGGACGGCGCACCGCGCACGGCGCGGGTGTTCGAGGTGGCGCGGTCCTACCGGTTCAAGAAGGGGTCGGGGATGCCGATTTCCATTCCGGTGATCGACATGGTCGAGATCGGCGCGGGCGGCGGCAGCCTCGCGCATGTCGATGCGCTGCGCCAGATCCGGGTCGGGCCGGAGAGTGCCGGGTCCGAGCCCGGCCCCGCCTGCTATGGCCGGGGGGGCACGCGGCCCGCCGTCACGGATGCGGACCTGATCCTCGGCAAGCTCGACCCCGGGGGTTTTGCCGGGGGGACGATTGCGCTCTACCCCGACCAGAGCCGCGCAGCACTCGATGCCGAATTGGGCACTTCGCTCGGCATGGACGCCCTCACCGCCGCCTGGGGACTGGCCGAGGTGGTGGACGAGAACATGGCCAACGCGGCGCGGGTCCATGCGGTCGAGAACGGCGAGGATCTGGCGGGATATACGATGATCGCCTTCGGCGGCGCGGCCCCGCTGCACGCCGCGCGATTGTGCGAAAAGCTGGGGATCGACCGTTGCCTCGTCCCGGTCGGCGCGGGCGTCGGATCGGCCATCGGCTTCCTGCGGGCGCCGTTCAGCTTCGAGGCGAACCGCTCGGTGTTCATGACCGTGGCCGGGTTCGACGCCGGGCGCGTCGCGGCACTCTTTGCCGAGATGGAGGACGAGGCGCGCGGGTTCGTGCGGTCCTGCGACGCGGACGCCCCCATCGACTGCGACCACAAGGTCTGGATGCGCTATGCCGGGCAGGGGTGGGAGATCCCCGTGGCCCTCACGTCCGCGCAGGCGGCGGCACCGGACGGGGCGATGCTGCTGGCGCTGTTCGAGGCGGAATACGGCAAGCTCTTCGGTCGGTCCGTCGCCGGGATGCGGGCCGAGATAACGGTCTGGTCGGTGGACGCGCGCACGCAGCCGGTGGCTGCCGCCGCTGGCGCGGCGGCACCGCCTGTTGCCGATCCGGACGGATCGGCGGGGGCCGACCCTGCGGGTCGGCGGGCGCTCTTCGATCCGGTGTCGGGGCGGAGGGGCGAAGCAGTGGTGGTGCGGCGCACGGACCTCGCGCCCGGCAGGACGCTCGACGGACCCGCCATCGTCACCGAGGACGAGACCACCGTGATCGTCCCTGCGTCTCGCCGTGTCACCGCGCAGGCGGACGGCACCCTCACCCTCACCGCCAAGGAGCCGACCCATGGCTGATCCGACCGGCGCCATCGCGCATCAGGTGATGTGGAACCGCCTCATCGCCACCGTCGAGGAGCAGGCGCAGGCGCTGATCCGCACCGCCTTTTCCACCTCGGTCCGCGAGGCGGGGGATCTGTCGGCGGGGGTCTATGACGCGGCCGGCCGGATGCTGGCGCAGGCCGTCACCGGCACGCCGGGGCATGTGAACGCCATGGCCGACGCGGTGCCGCATTTCATCCGCCGGATCGGGGCCGGGACGATGGCGCCGGGCGACGTCTATCTCACCAACGATCCCTGGGAGGGGACCGGCCACCTGCACGACATCACCGTCGTCACGCCGTCGTTCCGGGGCGCCACCCTCGTGGGGTTCTTTGCCTGCACCGCCCATGTCGTCGACATCGGCGGGCGGGGGTTCGGCGCCGATGCGGCGTCGATCTACGAAGAGGGCCTCTACATCCCGATCATGCGCCTGCGGGACCGGGGCACCACCGACGCGACCCTGATCGCCCTGATCCGCGGCAACGTCCGCGAGCCGGACCAGCTCGTCGGCGACATCCACGCGCTGGCCACCTGCAACGAGATCGGCGACCGGCGGCTGGCGGGGATGATGGACGAGTTCGGCCTGAATGACCTCACCGGCATCGCCGCCTTCATCCTCGACAATTCGCGCCGCGCCACGCTCGAGCGGATTGCCGCGCTCACGCCCGGCACGGCGGAGGGGCACATGCGGATCGACGGCTACGCCAGCCCCGTCGATCTGCGGGTCCGCGTGACCATCGAAAAGGACCGCATCCTCAGCGACTGGACCGGCACCTCGGGCCTCGACCCCAGGGGCATCAACGTGCCGCTGGTCTATACCAAGGCCTATACCTGCTATGCGCTGAAATGCGCCATCGCCCCCGAGATCCCGAACAATGCGGCCTCGCTGGCGCCGTTCGAGGTGGTGGCGGAAGAGAATTCCATCGTCCATGCGGTGCATCCGGCGCCTGTCGCGCTGCGCCACGTGATCGGCCACATGGTCCCCGATACGGTCTATGCGGCGCTCGACCAATTGCTCCCCGATACCGTCCCCGCCGAGGGGGCGGGGTGCCTGTGCAACTTCCAGCTCTCGCTGCGCCCGCGCACCGATGCGCCCGCGCCGCCGGGCGCACGGCGGGCCGAGGTGCTGACCTTCAACTCGGGCGGGTCCGGCGCGCGTCCGGCCCTCGACGGGATGAGCGCCACGGCGTTCCCCTCGGGCGTGATGACGATGCCGGTGGAGGCGACCGAACACGCCGGTCCCGCGATCATCTGGCGCAAGGAACTGCGGCCCGATTCGGGCGGTCCGGGGCGGCAGCGCGGCGGTCTGGGGCAGTTCATGGAGGTCGGCGCGCGGGAGGGGCACGTGTTCGAGATCTCGGCGATGCTGGACCGGGTCGACCATCCGGCGCGCGGACGGCAGGGCGGGGCGCCGGGGGCGCCGACGACCATCGGCTGCGACGACGGGACGCCGATGCGCGGCAAGGGCAAGCAGCCGGTGCCGCACGGTCGGCGCGTCGTCATGGCGTTCCCGGGCGGCGCCGGATACGGCCCCGCATCCGACCGCGATCCCGCCGCGATCCGCCGAGACCTCGCGCTGGGCTACATCACCCCCGAAGCTGCCGCCCGCGATTATGGTCTGACCGAGGCCGAAATCGCCGAGGTGACGGAAATCTCGCGGCGGGGCGACATGCCGTAGGATGGGGTTTCACCCCATCGCCACGCCGCCCCTCTGGCACCATCGCACCCAAGCCGACGCGCGCCTCAGCTCCGCCCCTTCCACGGCACCAGTTTCGCCTCGGCGAGCCGCATCAGGATGTCGATGCCGAAACCGATGATGCCGATCAGGATGATCCCGAGGAGCACGATGTCGGTGTTCTGGAACCGGCTCGCGGTCATGATCATCATGCCCGCCCCCTGTTCGGCGGCGACGAGTTCGGCGGCCACGACCGTGCCCCAGCAGACCCCCATCGCGACGCGCGCGCCGGTAAAGATTTCGGGCAGGGAGTTCGGGATGATGACGTGGCGCATGATCTGCCACTTCGACGCGCCCAGCGAATAGGCCGCGTGCACCTTGGTGATGTTGACCCCCGACACGCCGGACCGCGACGCGATGGCCATGATCCAGAGGGCGGCGAGGAACAGGAGCACGATCTTGCCCGGCTCGCCGATACCGGCCCAGATGATGACCAGCGGGATGAGGGCCAGCGGCGGCACCGGGCGCATGAACTCGACGATCGGGTCGAACCAGCCGCGGAACCAGTTCGACAGCCCCATCGCATAGCCGAGCGGGATGCCGACCGCGGCGCCGAGGGCAAAGCCCACGATCACCCGGAACAGCGAATAGCCCAAGTGCTCCCACAGGGTAAAGTTGCGGAACCCGTCCGTCGCGATCTCGACGAAGCGTGCGGCGACCCGCTCGGGCGGCGGCAGCCAGATCGGCTGCATCCGGATCCCCTTGTAGGGCGCGATGTTGAGCGATCCGCGCGTCGACATGGTGATCGTGGCGAACCCGAGATCCAGCCTGCCGCCGGGCGCGATGGCCTGATTGTTCACCGCCGTGATCGTCGTCCCGTCGGCGCGGGTGAGCGTATCGTTGCCCTGAAGGTCGGCGAGTTGCGTGCCGTAGGCCTCGATCACGAGGCTGTCGTTCCGTGCGAACCCCTCGCCCGGTTCGACGACCGGCGCCTCGGGGACCGGCGACAGGACGCCCTCGGCATCCGTGGTCCGTTCGTAGACGAGGAAGGTGACGTCGGCAGTATCGGTCTCGCCCGCCGCATTGGTCACGGTATGGGTAAAGGTCTGCGGCCCCAGCGTCGGCCCCGGCATGTGCAGGAACGCGGGCACCAGCGACGAGCCGGTGAACGAGGCCCAGAGGAGGAACAGCGCCAGGATCGACAGCACCGAGGCCCGCCGGTCCGGCGTCACGGCACTCTCGTCGCCGAAGGTCACGGTTTTCAGCGAGGAGAACCCGGTCCGCCGCATACCGCCCGCGATGGCGCGCACGACGAAGAACGACAGCAGGAAGAACCCGAGATAGAGCAGGAACGGGATCACGACGCGGCCTCGGTTCTGCCCATGATTTCCTCTTCCATATCCCAGATCATTTCGAGGATTTCCTCGCGCCGGGTGCCGAAGTCGGGGTGCTTCTTGACCTGCCGCAGGTCGGCGTCGACGCCCATTTCGGCGAAGGGCAGATCGTATTCACGGTGGATCCGCCCCGGCCGCGGCGCCATCACGATCAGCCGCTCGCCCAGCAAGAGCGCCTCCTCGACCGAGTGGGTGATGAGGATGATCGTCTTGCCGGTCTCTTTCCAGAGCTTGAGGACGAGGCTCTGCATCTTCTCGCGTGTCAGCGCGTCGAGGGCGCCGAGCGGTTCGTCCATCAGGATCACGTCGGGCTCGTTGGCCAGGCACCGGGCAAGGGCGACGCGCTGCTGCATGCCGCCCGAGAGTTCGTAGATCGCCTTGTCCTTGAAGTCGCGCAGGCCCACGACCTCCAGCAGGTGGTCGACGGACGCGGCATAGTCGCGGGCGCGGACCCCCTTCATCCGGGGGCCGAAACTCACGTTCTCGCGGACGTTCATCCACTCGAACAGGGCGCCCTGCTGAAACACCATGCCGCGTTCGGCGTTCGGGCCGCGCACGTCGTGGCCGTTCAGCACGATCCTGCCGCCGGTCGGGGCGAGGAACCCCGCGACGATGTTCAAAAGCGTGGTCTTGCCACAGCCCGAGGGGCCGAGGACCGAGACGATCTGGCCCTGCCGGATGTCCATCGACACGTTCTGGAGGGCCTGCACGGTCGAGCCGTTGGGCAGGTCGAACCGCATCGAGATGTCGTCGATGACGAGGCCCGCGGTGCCCTTGGCGGCTCCGGTCGCCTTCTTCAGGTCGGCCATGCGCGGCACCCCTTCGCTGTGTCTGCACGTCGGTCGGAACGGTCGGAGGGCCCGTATCGCGGCGGGCCCTCCGGGCGGGTCACATCTCGGAGGCGATGGACATCGGCTGCGCGTTCACGGCGCCCGAGTAATCGGGCAGCGCCGCGCCGATGGATCCCGCCTCGACGAAGACGTTGGCCACGCCGAGCATGAACTCGGCGATGCCGCCGCCCATCCACTTCGGTCCCATCTGCTCTTCCATCGACGGGAACGACATCGTGGCGATGGCCGACCGCGCCGCCTCGAGGTCCATACCGCTGTCGCGCGCGATGATCGCCAGCATCTCGTCGCCGCCCTCGCCCGAGTTCCAGCGGTCGTTGGCCGCCGCCGTCACCTCGAGGAATTTTGCAACGAGATCGGGGTTCTCGGCGGCAAAGGATTCGTCGACGCTGGTCACGTCGAACACCAGGATGCCCAGCTCTTCCTTTTCGGCGCCGGTCAGCAGGACGTTGCCGTATTCCTGCATCCGCGCGAGGCCGCCGCCATAGCCGCAGGCGAAATCGACCGCCCCCTGGCTCAGGGCCGCGGCGCCTTCGGGCGGCGCCATGTCGACGATCTCGAGGGAGGCGAGGTCGATGCCGAAGTGGTCCATCTGCCGCAGGAAGCCATAGTGCGCGGCGGTGCCCAGCGGCACCGCGACCCGGCGCCCGGCGAGTTCGGAGGCGTTGTCCTTGTCGATCTCGAGGTCCGAGCGGACGACGCAGTTGTCGTTGTCCGAATAGCTGACGGCCACGTCGACGATCTGCAACGGCTGCCCGGCAGAGGCGGCGACCACGAACGGCGGCAGGCCCTGCGAGACGGCGATCTGCACGTCGCCCGAGGCGATGGCCGCGGACATCGCGGTCCCGGTCTCGAAGCTGACCCAGTTCACGGTCAGGCCGAGGGCCTCGTCATAGGTGCCGTTGGCCTTCGGCTCCATCATCGGCAGCGGCCATTCGAGGAAGTAGGCGACGGTGATCTCGTCGAGGTGCGCGTCCGCAAGGGCGGCCTGCGCACTCAGCGCAAGGGCGGTGCCGGCAAGCAGCGAGGCGAATGTCTTGGTCATGTCTCTCTCCAGTTGGGATCGCGTGAATTCCATCGCGGTTCGGCCCTGCCGGCAGGCTCGTTCTCGTGGCCACCGGTTGCAGGGCGCGTCGCATCGTCGCAGCGGCCCCCGGGGGGGCCTGCGTGGATCGACTATTGGCCTTATGAAGGTCCGGTCAACCGATTTCTATCGGTCCAGACAGGCCGCAAGGCGCCGATGCGGGGCCGTCGCGGCCGTCGTTTGCCGCCGCCCGGCGCGATGCCCGGCAATCGGGCAGAAAGCAGAAGGCGCGGCGCATGCCGCTCCCCGTCCCGCCCCGATTGGCCCCATCGGTTTGCCCGGCTGGCGTGATCGCGGGCGATTGACCCGGTGCGCGCCGCCACCGTAGACCCCATGGCACCCATCGACGCCGCACCCCGAGGACCGCCGTGGACGCCCGCCTCTCTCCTCCTGCCGATCCGGCGGCGTTCTGGCCCGGCTCGCTCTGGCGCATCACCGCGCCCGGGGTCGCGCCCCGTGCCCCGCTCGCCGATCACGCCACCGCCGACGTCTGCATCATCGGCGCCGGCTTTACCGGCCTGAACGCCGCCCTGACGCTTGCCGTTGCGGGCACGCGCGTGATCGTGCTCGACGCGGACGATGTCGGCTGGGGGGCGACGGGGCGCAACGGTGGGCAGGTGAACCCGATGCTGCCGTTCAACGCCCCCGCCCGGATCCGCGCGCTCGTCGGCGCGTCCGTGTTCGAACGTCTGGCCGAGGTCTCGCTCGGGTCCGCCGACGCGCTGTTCGAGACGATCCGCAGCTACCGGATCGCGTGCGAGGCGCGGCAGCACGGCTGGCTGCGGGTCAACCATTCGGCTGCCGCGCACCGCAGGTCGGTGACGACGATCCGCGACTGGAACGCCTTCGGGGCCGGGATGCAGATGGTCGAGGGCGCCGATCTGCGCACCCTCTCGGGCAGTCCCGCCTATGCCTCGGGCGTCGTCGCTCCGCGCGGCGGCGCGGTGCAGCCGCTGATGCTGGCGCAGGGTCTCGCCGCGGCGGCAGAGGTGCGGGGCGCGGTGATCCACGGGCAGAGCGCGGTGACGGCCCTGACCCGGACCGGCGGCAAATGGCAGGTGCGGACGGCGCGGGGCAGCGTCGGCGCGGCAACGGTCATCGTCGCGACCAACGGCTACACCACCGACCTGATCCCCGGCCTGTCCGACACCGTGATCCCCGTGACGCCGATCCAGATCGCCACCGAACCGCTCGACCCCGACCGCGCGGCCTCGATCCTGCCCGGCGGCCACACCATCTCGGACAGCCGCCGGGTCATCATGTATGCCCGCCGGGAACCGGACAACCGCATCGTCTATGGCGGCCACGGGCGCCCGGACCGGCACGGCAACCTGCACGGCTGGGACTGGCTGCGACGCGATGCCGAACGGGTGTTTCCGCACCTCGCGGGCGCCCGCTGGACCCACCGCTGGGGCGGGCGTATCGCGATCACCGACGACCACCTGCCGCACCTGCACGAACCCGCACCCGGCCTGCTCGCCGGTCTGGGCTACAACGGGCGCGGCGTGGCGATGGCAAACGTCATGGGCCGGGTGCTGGCCGAACGCGCGCTGGGCGCCGAGGAGACCACGCTGCCGTTTCCGATCACGAATGTCCGCCCGATCCCGATGCGCCGCCTCAAGACCCTCGGCCTGCCGGTCGCGATCCGTATGATGCGGCTGATGGACTACCTCGAAACCCGCTAGAGCCGGGTCCGCAGCCGGTGTCCGCCCGGATAGGTGATCCGCACCGCCGTCACCGCGCGGCCGCCGTCCCACGTCACCCGCTCGACCGCCAGCACGCCGCTGCCCGTGGCCACGCCGAGGGCCCCGGCCTCCGCGCCGCTCGCGTCCGCGGCAGAGAACGCGATCTCGCCGTGGGTGAACGGTGCGTGGGTCAGCAGCCATTCGTTGCCGCTGACCACGTCGAACGGCGCCGTCCGGGCGCCGGGGACCACGCCGATGTCGATCCACCGATCCTCGAGCGCAAAGGGCGCCCCGTCCGCCAGATGCAGCGCCACGAGATGCAGCATCGGTCCCGCAACATCCCCCATGGCCGCCCTGACCGTCGCCGGGGCAGGGGCCTCGCGCCGCGCGATGAGGCGGTAGCCATAGGCCCGCCCCGCGCCCTCGACCTCCTGCCGGATCAGCGCAATCTCGAACGTCGCCCGCGCCGCCGGTTGCACCGCGACCCGGGTGCCCGCCTTGCGCCGCCGGTCGAGCAGCCCGGCGTCCGCCACCGCCCGCAGGGCCCGGTTCACCGTGGTGCGGGCGCATCCGAACTCTGCCGCGAGATCGGCCTCGTTCGGGATCAGGTCGCCGGGCGCCCATTCCCGCGCATGCAGGCGGCGCAAGACCTCGCCCTGCACCTCCTGCCAGTTGCGCCGCGCGCTCACAGTGCGTCCCGCAGGCGGGCCGTGACCCGCCGATAGGCCGCCCCGATCGCGTCCCGCGCCCGGTGCCGCCCGCCGCTCACCAGATGCCGCCCGGCGGACCAGACGTCGCGCACCAGCCGGTCGTCGCCCGCGAATATCCACGCATCGAGGAGGGCGTCGCCCTGGCGCCCCTCCAGATCGACGGCGCGAGCGTCCAGCATCAGCATATCCGCCCAGTCCCCGACCCGGATCGCGCCGCTCTGCCGCCCCGCGGCCCGGGCGCCGCCCGCCAGCATCGCCCCGAACAGGCGCCGCCCCGTCGTTTCCCCGGGTGTCGCCAGCACCGCCCGCCCCCGGTCGCGCAGCCGCTGCGAGTATTCCAGCGTCCGCAGTTCCTCACTCAGCGCGATGCGGATGTTGCTGTCCGACCCGATCCCCAGCGCGCCCCCCGCCGCGAGCCATCCGGTGCCGTCGAAGATGCCGTCGCCGAGGCTCGATTCGGTGATCGGGCAGAGGCCCGCCACGGCAGCCGACCGTGCCAGCGCCGCCGTCTCGTGCGGCGCCATCTGCGTGCAGTGGATGAGGCACCAGCGGGCGTCGATCCCCATCTCGCCCAGCGCCCATTCCACCGGCCGTGCGCCCCAATGCGCCGACACTTCCTCCACCTCCGCCACCTGTTCGGCCAGATGCATGTGCAGCGGCCCCCCCGGAAACGCCGCCGCGAACCCGCGCAGGTCGTCGCGGCCCACCGCGCGCAGCGAATGTGGCGCGGCGCCCAGCACCGCGTCGTCCGGCAAGGCCCGCAGCGCCGCCCCGGCGCCCGCGTGCAGCCGCGCGAACGCCTCGATGTCGTTGCCGAACCGCGCCTGACCCGGCCCCAGTCCGCGCCCGTCGCAGCCGCCGAACGCATAGAGAACCGGCGCCAGCGTCAGCCCGATCCCGCTGACTTCCGCCGCCGCGACGATCCGCCCTGCCATCTCCGACAGGTCGTCATAGGGTGCGCCGCCGGGCCGGTGGTGCAGATAGTGGAACTCGGCGCAGGCGGCATAGCCCGCCTCCAGCATCTCCATCTGCACGAAGGCGGCGATCGCCTGCACGTCGTCGGGCGTCAGCCGGTCGAGGAACCGGAACATGAGCTGCCGCCAGGTCCAGAAGGTGTCGCGCGGGTCCGGCCCGCGCGCCTCGGTCATCCCCGCCATCGCCCGCTGGAAGGCGTGGGAGTGCAGGTTCACCGGCGCGGGCAGCAGGATGCCGGTGCCGGTCTGCGGCGCGCCCGGTTCCACCGCCGCGATCCGCCCGTCGGTGCCGACCGTCACCACCACATCCCGCGCCCAGCCGTCCGGCAACAGCGCCTGTGCAGCCCCGATCCGCCTCTGCTCCATCACATGCCTCGCTTGACAGGGAATATGTGCATACATAATAACGGGTACATCGTCCCTGACAAGCAGGTCGCGCCGATGCTCCTGACCAACGCCCGTATCGCGACCCTGAGCGACGGATTCGGCCTGATCGAGGACGGCGCCGTGGCCCTGACCGGCGACCGCATCGTCTGGGTCGGCCCGGCCCGCGCGGTGCCGTCAGAGTTTCTTGGCGACACCGTGCAAGACTGCGGCGGCAGGCTCCTCACCCCCGCCCTCATCGACTGTCACACCCATATCGTCCACGGCGGCAACCGCGCCGCCGAATTCGAGCAGCGGCTGAACGGCGCCACCTATACAGAGGTCGCCCGCGCGGGCGGCGGCATCGTCTCGACGGTGGCGGCGACCCGGGCGGCATCGCAGGCCGACCTGCTGGCGCAGGCGCTGCCCCGGGTCGATGCGCTCATTGCCGAAGGAGTGACCACACTCGAGATAAAATCCGGCTACGGCCTCGATACCGAAACGGAACTGCGGATGCTGCGCACCGCGCGCGAGATCGGCCACGTCCGGCCCATCGGGGTCCGCACCACGTTCCTCGGCGCCCACGCCGTGCCTGCGGGCGCCGATGCCGACACCTATATCGACACGGTCGCGATCCCCGCGCTGCGCGCGGCCCATGCCGAGGGGCTGGTCGATGCGGTCGACGGGTTCTGCGAGGGCATCGCCTTCGACACCGCCCAGATCGGGCGGGTGTTCGCCGTCGCGCGCGACCTCGGCCTGCCGGTGAAACTCCATGCCGAGCAACTGAGCCACCTTGGCGGCACGGCGCTGGCCGCTGCCCACGGCGCCCTGTCGGCGGATCATGTCGAATACGCCACCGGGGCGGACGCCGCCCTGATGGCGGCCTCCGGCACCGTCGCCGTCCTGCTGCCCGGCGCGTTCTATACCCTGCGCGAGACGCAGGTGCCGCCCGTCGCGGCGTTCCGCGCCAACGGCGTGCCGATGGCGCTCGCCACCGACTGCAACCCCGGCTCCTCGCCGATGACCTCGCTGCTGCTGACGATGAACATGGCCTGCACGCTGTTTCGGCTGACCCCGCTCGAGGCGCTCTCCGGTGTCACCGTCCACGCCGCCCGCGCCCTCGGCCTGCCGGACCGGGGCCGCATCGGGCCGGGACTGCGCGCGGACCTCGCCCTCTGGGACGTGGGCCACCCGGCGGAACTGGCCTACCGGATCGGCTTCAATCCGCTGCGGTCCCGCATCTTCGGAGGCAACGCATGATCGTCCTGACCCCCGGCGCCGCGACGCTCGCGCAATTGCACGCGATCTGGGCGACGGGCGCGCCCGCCCGCCTCGATCCCTCGGCCCGTCCGGGCATCGAGGCGGCGGCGGCGCTGGTGGCGCGGGCGGCGGCGGGCGAGGCGGCGGTCTATGGCGTCAACACCGGCTTTGGCAAACTCGCCAGCATCAAGATCGCCTCCAACGATACCGCCATCCTGCAACGCAACCTGATCCTGTCGCATTGCTGCGGCGTGGGCGAGGCGCTGGATGTGGCCACGACCCGGCTGATGATGGCCCTGAAACTGCTGTCCCTCGGGCGCGGCGCGTCCGGCGTGGCGTGGTCGACGGTCGCCCTCATCGAGGCGATGCTGGCGCGGGGCGTCACCCCCGTCATTCCCGATCAGGGGTCGGTCGGCGCGTCGGGCGACCTGGCGCCGCTGGCGCATATGGCCGCCGTGATGATCGGCGAGGGGCGGGCGATGGTGGCGGGCGAAGACCTTCCCGGCGGGGAAGCCCTCGGGCGCGCGGGCCTTGCGGCCATCGTGCTCGGCGCCAAGGAGGGGCTGGCCCTCATCAATGGCACGCAATTCTCGACCGCCTGCGCGCTGACCGGCCTCTGGGGGGCCTGGCGGAACGCGGCCACCGCCGTCGTCACGGCGGCGCTGTCGACCGACGCGATCATGGGCTCGACCGCCCCGCTCGAGGACCGCATCCACACCCTGCGCGGCCATGCGGGGCAGATCGCGGTGGCGCGGGCGCAACGCGCGCTGATGGCAGGCTCTGCGATCCGCGAGAGCCACCGGACCGGCGACAGCCGGGTGCAGGATCCCTATTGCATCCGCTGTCAGCCGCAGGTGACGGGGGCGGCGATGGACCTTTTGCACTTTGCCGGCGCGCACCCTCGCGGTCGAGGCGAACGCCGTCACCGACAACCCGCTGGTGCTGGTCGAGGAGGGGCTGATCGTCTCGGGCGGCAATTTCCATGCCGAACCCGTGGGGTTTGCCGCCGACCAGATCGCGGTCGCCGTGGCCGAGATCGGCGCCATCGCGCAGCGGCGGGTGGCCCTCATGGTGGATCCGACGCTGAGTTTCGACCTGCCGCCGTTCCTGACGCCGGACCCGGGCCTGAACTCGGGCCTGATGATCGCCGAGGTGACGACCGCGGCGCTGATGTCCGAGAACAAGCATCTGGCAAACCCCTGCACCACCGATTCGACGCCGACGAGCGCCAATCAGGAGGATCACGTGAGCATGGCCGCCCATGCGGCGCGCAGGCTGGCGCGGATGAACCGGAACCTGAACGTGATCCTCGGCGTCGAGGCGATCTGCGCCGCGCAGGGCATCGCCTTTCGCGCGCCGCTGCGGACCAGCGCGACCCTGACCGCCGTGATCGCCGTGCTGCGCACCGAGGTGCCCGAACTGACCCGCGACCGCTATCTCGCGCCCAGCCTCGAGGCGGCGGCGGCGATGGTGCGCGACGGGCGGCTGGCCGCGGTGGCGGATCTGCCGGGGTTCGTGCGGGGGGTGGGGGTGTAGCGGGATCTTCCCCGCGGGGAAGGTTCTTGCGCCAATTTTCAACGATCCGGTCGATCCGAGCGACCGCGCCACCAGAGATTGCGTCTGAACGAAACGTAGCACCATCGACCGGAGGCCGATATGACCGACCCACGCCACAACAGCCGCGACATCTATCCTGCGACCGGCACCGAGATATCGGCGAAGAGCTGGCTGACCGAGGCGCCGCTGCGGATGCTGATGAACAACCTGCACCCGGACGTGGCCGAGAACCCGCACGACCTCGTGGTCTATGGCGGGATCGGGCGGGCGGCGCGCACATGGGCGGATTTCGACGCCATCGTCGCAAGCTTGCGCACGCTGGAGGACGACGAGACGCTGCTGGTGCAATCGGGCAAGCCGGTGGGGGTGTTCCGCACCCACGCCGATGCGCCGCGTGTGTTGATCGCCAACAGCAATCTGGTGCCGCACTGGGCGACGTGGGACCATTTCAACGACCTCGATAAGAAGGGTCTGGCGATGTACGGCCAGATGACGGCGGGGTCGTGGATCTATATCGGCACGCAGGGGATCGTGCAGGGCACCTACGAGACGTTCATGGAGGCGGGGCGGCAGCATTACGGTGGCAGCCTGCGCGGGAAATGGATCCTGACGGGGGGTCTGGGCGGCATGGGCGGGGCGCAGCCGCTGGCCGCGGTGATGGCCGGGGCCTGCTGTCTGGCGGTGGAATGCGACGAGACGCGCGCCGATTTCCGGCTGCGGACGCGGTATGTGGATGAAAAGACGTCCGATCTGGATCAGGCACTGGGCATGATCGGGCGCTGGACGGCGGCGGGCGAGGCGAAGTCGGTGGCCCTGATCGGCAATGCGGCGGATGTGTTTCCGGCGCTGGTCGCGCGGATGCAGGCGGGCGGGGCGCGGCCGGATATCGTCACGGACCAGACGAGTGCGCACGATCCGTTGCATGGCTATCTGCCGCGGGGCTGGTCCGTTGCGGAATGGCGGGCGCGGCAGGAGAGCGACCCGAAGGCGGTCGAGGCGGCGGCGCGGGCGAGCATGAAGGTGCAGGTCTCGGCGATGGTCGATTTCTGGAACGCGGGCGTGCCGACCCTCGATTACGGCAACAACATCCGGCAGGTGGCGCAGGACGAGGGCCTCGAGAACGCCTTTGCGTTCCCCGGTTTCGTGCCCGCCTATATCCGGCCGCTGTTCTGCCGGGGGATAGGCCCGTTCCGCTGGTGCGCGCTGTCGGGCGACCCGGAGGACATCTACAGGACCGACGCGAAGGTAAAGGAGCTGGTCGACGATCCGCACCTGCACAACTGGCTGGACATGGCGCGGGAACGGATCGCGTTTCAGGGGCTGCCTGCGCGGATCTGCTGGGTCGGCCTCGGGGTGCGGCACAGGCTCGGCCTCGCGTTCAACGAGATGGTGCGGACGGGTGAGTTGAGCGCGCCGGTGGTGATCGGGCGGGATCATCTGGACGCAGGCTCGGTGGCGAGCCCGAACCGCGAGACCGAGGCGATGAAGGATGGCAGCGACGCGGTGAGCGACTGGCCGCTGCTCAATGCGATGCTGAACGTGGCGTCGGGGGCGACCTGGGTGTCGATCCATCACGGGGGTGGCGTCGGGATGGGGTATTCGCAACATTCGGGTATGGTGATTTGCTGCGACGGGACCGAGGATGCGGACCGGCGTATTGCGAATGTGCTCTGGAACGATCCGGCGACGGGGGTGATGCGGCACGCGGATGCAGGGTATGAGGAGGCGCTCGACTGTGCGCGCGAACAGGGGCTGAACCTGCCGGGGATCCTCGGGCGGTCCTGAACCGGGCGCGCGGTTGACTAAGCCGTGCGTTGCCGCGAAGGGTGCGGGGTATACCATTTGCCCCGGAGACGCCCCATGACCGCCACCCTTGCCATCGGCCCCTATAACGAGACGGAGCGTCCGGCCCTCGACGACCGTTTTGCCGCGCGGTGCATCGACGGCCCGGGGGCGGTCGCCGGGCTCGACGCGGATTTGCGCGCGGGAATCCGGGCGGTCGCCTACAAGAGCCATCTGCCGTTCGGCGGGGCCGAGATGGACCTGCTGCCGGCGCTGGGGGTGATCGCCAACTACGGTGTCGGCTACGATGCGATCGACGTGGCGGCGGCCACCGCGCGGGGTGTGACGGTGACGAATACGCCCGACGTGCTGAACGACGACGTGGCCGACCTCGCCATCGCGATGTGGCTGATGCAGGGGCGGCAGATGCGCGCCGCCGAGGCCTGGGTGCGGGACGGCAACTGGGCCGAAAAGGGGCCGGTGCCCCTCAACCGCAAGCTCTCGGGCGGGCGCGCGGGGATCATGGGGCTGGGCCGGATCGGGCGCGACATCGCCGACCGGCTGGCGGCGTTCAAGATGGATATCCACTATCATTCCCGCAGCGAAAAGGAGACGCCGGGCTGGACCTGGCACGCCGATCCCGTGGCGCTGGCGGAGGCGGTCGATTTCCTCTTCGTGGCGCTGGTCGGCGGGGCGGCGACCGAGAACTATGTCTCGGGCGAGGTGATCGCGGCGCTGGGGCCGCGCGGTGTTCTGATGAACATCTCGCGCGGCAGTTGCGTGGACGAGGCGGCGCTGCTCGATGCGCTCGAGTCCGGCGCGATTGCGGGCGCGGGCCTCGATGTGTTCGTCGGCGAACCGAAGGTGGACCCGCGGTTCCTCGCGCTCGACAACGTGGTGCTGCAACCGCATCAGGGGTCTGGCACCGTCGAGACGCGGGCGGCGATGGCGCGGTTGCAGGGCGACAATATCGCGGCATTTCTGGCCGGCGATGCCGTGTTGACGCCGGTGAACTGAGGCCGCCGCCGAAAAGTTTCCTGTGGATCGATTGTCGTGTAGCGTCCCCTTTGCGACGGGGACGAGCGCGAGCGGGCGACGCGATGCACCAAACTGCGGGATCGAGATGGACGTCAGCGAAAAGGGCAGCCTGGTCTGGACCGTCACCCCGGATCTCCTCGG
This sequence comes from uncultured Alphaproteobacteria bacterium, assembly GCA_963789535.1. Classification (GTDB taxonomy): domain Bacteria; phylum Pseudomonadota; class Alphaproteobacteria; order Rhodobacterales; family Rhodobacteraceae; genus CAVXHQ01. Next base: position 1,017,102 of record CAWBKU010000005.1, read on the forward strand.
GATTCTCGACGCCTCGGGGGTCTTTGCCGAGACCAACCCGGCCTGGTTCGAGACGCTCGGCTGGACGGCGGACGAGATCGAGTCGCGACGGTTCTCCGACTTCCTGCATCCCGACGACGTTGCAGCCTCCGAGGCGGGGTTCGACGAGATCGAGAGGGGCCACAACGTTCTGGGGTTCGAGAACCGGTACCGCACAGCGGACGGTTCCTACAGGTGGCTGTCCTGGAACGTCGTTCCGGTGGGCGATCGCTATATCTGCACGGCGCGGGATATAACGCAACGCAAGGATACCGAGGCGGCGCTGAAATCGCGCGAGGAGGAGGCGGCGCTGCGCGAACAGTTCGTGGCGGTCCTTGGCCACGATCTGCGCAACCCGCTGGCGGCGCTGAGTTCGGGGATGAACATCCTGCGGCGCCGGGTCGACGACGCGGAGACGCGCGACCTGATGGCGGAGATGGGCGCCTCGGTGCGGCGGATGGCGGGCCTCATCGACGACGTGATGGACTTTGCCCGGGCGCGGCTGGGGGGCGGCCTCGCGAGCGGCGACAAGCGGGCCAGCGACCTGACCCCGACCCTTGGCGCGACGGTGCAGGAGTTGCGCGCGGCCCATGCCGGGGTGACGATCCTCGAGACCTATGACTTTGAGGAGCCGGTGTGGTGCGAGGCGCGCCGGGTCGCGCAACTGCTGTCGAACCTGCTGTCGAATGCGATCACCCATGGCAATCCGGATCAGCCGATCCGCGTCCGGGCGTTCGACACGGCAGGCGCGTTCGTCCTGACGGTCGCCAACGGGGGCGCGGCGATACCGGAGGCGGCGCGCCCGATGCTGTTCGCGCCGTTCGCGCGGTCGGACCTGCGGCACTCGCAGAACGGGCTCGGCCTCGGCCTGTTCATCGCGAGCGAGATCGCGAAGGGGCACGGCGGGACGCTTGCCTTCACGTCGGACGGCGCGGCCACGGTCTTTGTGTTCACGATGCCGAGGGCGCAGCCCCCGGGAGGGTAGGGCCGATCAGGCGCGGGGGCGGTCGTCCTCGAGGTAATAGCGCACGTTGTCCTGAAAGCTGGCGTCCGCCGTCAGGCCGAGGCGTTCGGCGCGGTCGGCGTGGATGTCCCAGCGCCAGCCCGAGACGATGCGCTGCACGGCGGGCTGCGCCTCCCAGCGGATCAGCCGGGCGGGGTCCGGCCCGGCCACGGCGGTCATCGCGTCGATGAGCTGCGCGATCGACCAGGTCCGGCCGGGCATCTGCATCACGCGGTTCTGCCCGAGGCTTTCGGCGGGGATCTCGGCGCCTTTTATCAGGTTCCCGACGCATTTGCGGGGCGAGAGGTAGTAGTGCAGGAAGTCGGGGTCGACCGGGCACAAAGCCTCGACGCCGTTCAGCGGCTCTCGCAGGATCGAGGACATGAACGACGAGGCGGCGCGGTTCGGGGCGCCGGGGCGGACCGAGATCGTCGGCAGGCGAAAGGCGCGGCCGTCGATGAACCCCCGGCGGGAATAGTCGTTGACCAGCAACTCTCCCATCGCCTTTTGCGTGCCGTAGGAGGTTTGAGGATTGGTCTGGACGTGATCGCCGAGCGGGTCGGGCACGTCGCCGCCATAGACGGCGATCGAAGAGGTGAAGACGAGGGCAGGGCAGGTGGCAAGCGCGCGGCAGCGTTCGAGGACATGCCACGCGCCGAAGAGGTTGACGTCCATGCCGGTGGCGAAATCCTCCTCGGCATGGGCCGAGACCACGGCGGCGAGCAGGTAGACGACGTCCGTGTCGGGCCGGATCGCGGCGGCGACGGAGGCGGGATCGGCGATGTCGCAAAGCACCGTCTCGACCGGGAACGGGGCCGTGACGGGTGCGGGGTCCGCGATATCGGCAAGCGTCAGGCGGGCGATGTCCCCGCCGCGCAGGTGGCCCCGGTGGGCAAGGGCGCGTGCCAGTTTCTGGCCGACGACACCGCCGCCGCCGAGGATGAGGATGTTCATGTGGCCGGTGTCCGTCCCGCGCGGGTGCATTTGCCTTGCCTTTGGTATACCAAATCGTCAGCCTGCGGCAAGAGGCGGAGGGGGAGCGGGACATGCCATCCATCATCATCACAGGCGCCGGCAGCGGCATCGGACGGGCGACGGCGCAGGCGTTCATCGGGGCGGGCTGGCAGGTCGGGCTGATCGGGCGCCGGGCGGAACCGCTCGGGGAGACGGCGGCGGGGGGCGATGCGCTGGTGCTGCCCTGTGACGTGACGGACGAGGCCAGCGTCGACGCGGCCTTTGGCACGGCGGCGGCGGCATGGGGGCGGATCGACGTCCTGTTCAACAACGCCGGCGTGAGCATGAAGGGGGCGCCGGTCGACGAATTGGCGGTGGACGACATCCGGCAGGTGATCGACGTGAATGTCATGGGTGCGGTGATCGCGGCGCGGGCGGCGTTCGGCCAGATGCGGCGGCAGAGCCCGCAGGGCGGACGGATCATCAACAACGGCTCGATCAGCGCCTATGTGCCGCGCTGGGGGTCGGTCGCCTATACGGTGTCGAAACATGCGATCACCGGCCTGACGCGGACGCTGTCTCTCGATGGACGGGCGTTCGGCATCGCCTGCGGCCAGATCGACATCGGCAACGCCCTTACCGACATGGCGGCGAAGATGACCCAAGGGGTGCCGCAGGCGGACGGGTCCATCGCCGTCGAGCCGGTGATGGATGTGGCCGAGGTGGCGCGGTCGGTCCTGCACATGGCGTCGCTGCCGGTGGGCGCGAACGTGCAGTTCATGACGGTGATGGCGACGAACATGCCCTATATCGGGCGCGGCTGAGGAGCGGGCGATGGAGATGAAGGGGCAGGTGGCGGTCGTCACCGGCGGTGCGCAGGGGATCGGGTTCGCGGTCGGGACGGCACTCGCGGCGCGGGGCGTCCGGGTGGTGAGCTGGGACGTGGATGCGGGCAACGGGGCGGCGATGGCCGGGATCGGCGGCGTTGCCGTGGCCTGCGACATTACCGATTTCGCCGCCGTGCAGGCCGCCCACGCAGAGACCTGCGCGCAGGCGGGCGTGCCCGCGATCCTCGTCAACAGCGCGGGCATCACCGGGCCGAACGCGACGCTCGAGGATTACGATCCGGCCGACTGGCGCCGCGTGATCGACCTGAACCTGAACGGCACGTTCCACGTCAACAAGGTCTGCGTGCCGGGGATGAAGGCGGCGGGCTACTGGCGGATCCTGAACGTGGCGTCGATCGCGGGCAAGGAGGGGAACCCGAACGCCAGCGCCTATTCGGCGTCGAAGGCGGGGGTGATCGGGCTGACGAAGTCGCTGGGCAAGGAGCTGGCGGCGTTCGACATCGCGGTCAATTGCGTCACACCGGCGGCGGCGCGGACGCGGATCTTCGACCAGATGAAACAGGAGCATATCGACTACATGCTGTCGAAGATCCCGCGCGGACGGTTCCTCGAGGTCGAGGAGGCGGCGCGGATGATCGTCTGGGCGGTATCGCCGGAGAATTCGTTCACCACGGGCGCGGTGTTCGATCTGTCGGGGGGCCGGGCGACATACTGATGGCGGCGCCGGTCGCGGCGATCACGCCCACGATGCGGAGGACGGCAGTGGCCGGTGCGCCGCAGGCGAGGCATTGGGGAATACCGGTCCCGTGGCCGAGGCGGCGGGCGGTGCGACGAGGGCGCCGGGGGATACCGCGCGGCGGGCGATGCGGGGCACGGGGGCGCGGAGACGTTCGCCGGGACGGGTCCGCGCGGTCATGGACCGGACCGATGTGGAGGGGGACGGTGGATGCGGTTTTCGGCAAATCTGGGGTTCCTGTGGGCTGAACTTGCCTTGCCCGAGGCGATCCGGGCGGCACGGCGCGCGGGCTTTGACGCGGTCGAATGCCATTGGCCCTATGATGTCCCGGTGGCCGAGGTCCGGGCGGCGCTGGACGGGACGGGGTTGCCGATGCTGGGCCTGAATACGCGGCAGGGCGGGCCGGGCGAGAACGGGTTGGCGGCCCTGCCCGGACGGCGGGCCGAGGCGTTCGCGGCGGTGGACGAGGCGCTGGACTATGCGGCGGCGGTGGGGGCGCGGGCGGTGCACGTGATGGCGGGGATCGCGTCGGGTGCGGCGGCGGAGGCGGCGTTCATCGAGACGCTGCGCCATGCCTGCGACCGGGCCGGATCATGTGGTATCTTGATCGAGCCGCTCAATGCCCACGATGCGCCGGGATACTTCCTGCGCACGACCGATCAGGCCGCGGCGATCGTCGCGGCGGTGGACCGGCCCAATCTGCGGCTGATGTTCGATTGCTATCACGTGCAGCGGACCGAGGGCGATGCCTTGGCACGGCTTGTCCGTCTCGCGCCGATCATCGGGCACGTTCAGGTGGCCTCCGTGCCGGATCGGGGCGCGCCGGATCATGGCCAACTGGATCATACCCTTGTCTGGCAGGCGCTTGCGGGGATCGGCTGGGACGCGCCGGTGGGTGCGGAATACCGGCCCGGCGGCGATACGGATGCGACCCTCGGGTGGTTGAAGGGGGCGCGGGCGGCGCCCTAGGGTGCGGCGATCTCGGCGCGGATGAGCAGGGCGATATCGTCGCCGAGGCCCTCGAGATGGGTGCCGATGGCGCTGCGGATCGCGGCGGCGTCGCGGGCGCGCAGGGCCGCGGCGATGGCGGTATGATGCGCGATGACCCGGGCACGGTTGCGGCGCTGCATCGCGGCGAGGTAGCGGGCGCGCCACAGGCGGGCGAGGAAGGTGCGGTGAATCTCCGCCAGCGGGACGTTGTGCGCGGCGCGTGCGATGGCCGAATGGAACCCCATGTCGGTCTCGAACATGTCGAGCGGATCGGCAATGTCGAACCGGGCGGCCATATCGGCGACGATCCCCTCGATTGCCGCGATCTCGGCGTCGGTGGCACGCGCGCAGGCGAGTTCGCCCGACAGCAACTCGACCGCCAGCAACACCTCGACGTCGTCGGTCGCCTGTCTGAGGGTCGGGGTCGCCACGACCGGGCTGCGCGCGGGGCGCAACTGGACGAGGCCCTCGGTGGCGAGGATGCGGATCGCCTCGCGCAGGGGCGTGCGGCTGACGCCCATGTCGGCGGCGGTGTCGCGTTCCTTGATCGAGGTGCCGGGCGGCAGGCGGCCGAGCAGGATGTCGCGCCGCAACTGTCGGGCGATGTCGTCGGCGAGGGGTTGGTCGCTCATCGGCGGCGGCAATCCGTGCGGGGGGGCCGGACTGCGGCCTTCCGCCATCTGGTATACCGTTTGCCCGCACCTGTCGAGGATCGGGCGCCGGTCAGGCGGCGTAGCCCTCGGGCATGGCGAGGTCCGCGGGCGGTTCCTTGGCGCCGGTCATGAAGGCGACGGCATCGGACATGGTGTAGTCCTTGGGCCGGATGACGCAGTGGCGTTTGCCGAGACGGTGGACGTGGATGCGGTCCGCGACCTCGAAGACATGCGGCATGTTGTGGCTGATGAGGATGATCGGCACGCCGCGCGCGCGCACGTCGAGGATCAGTTCGAGAACCTTGCGGCTTTCCTTTACCCCCAGCGCGGCGGTGGGTTCGTCGAGGATGATGACGCGGCTGCCGAAGGCGGCGGCGCGGGCGACGGCGACGCCCTGACGCTGGCCGCCCGAGAGGGTCTCGACGGCCTGGTTGATGTTCTGGATCGTCATCAGCCCCAGTTCGGAGAGCTTGTCGCGGGCGAATTTCTCCATCGCCTTCTTGTCGAGCTTGCGGAAATATTTGCCCATGAAGCCGGGCACGCGCAGCTCGCGGCCCATGAACATGTTGTCGGCGATGGAGAGCGCCGGCGACATGGCGAGGGTCTGGTAGACGGTCTCGATGCCGGCGTTGCGGGCGTCGTTGGGGGTGGTGAAGCGGACCTTCTGGCCGTCGAGGTAGACGTCGCCCGCATCGGGGATGACGGCGCCGGACATCGCCTTGATGAGGGACGATTTGCCGGCGCCGTTGTCGCCGATGACGGCGAGGATCTCGCCCGGGAACAGCTCGAAGTCGCAATGGTCGAGGGCGGTGACCTTGCCATAGCGTTTGACGAGGCTGCGGCCCATGAGGATCGGTTCGGGCGCTGCCCCCGGCGTCTTGGCGAGCGAGGTCATGCCGTCACCTTTCTGATCCATTGGTCGACCGCGACGGCACCGATGATGAGGGCGCCGATCAGCAGATAGGTCCATTGCGCGTCGGCCCCCATGAGGCGCAGGCCGAGGGAGAAGACACCGACGATCAGCGCCCCGAAGATCGAGCCGACGATGGAACCGCGACCGCCGAAGAGGGAGATGCCGCCGATGACGACGGCGGTGATGCTCTCGATGTTGGCCTCCTGTCCCGAGGTGGGCGAGACAGAGCCGATGCGGCCGATCAGGGCCCAGCCGGCGAAGGCGCAGATCAGGCCCGAGATCATGTAGACCGCGATCAGGGTGCCGCGGACGTTCACGCCCGAAAGCTGCGCCGCCTCGGGGTCGTCACCGACGGCGTAGATGTGGCGGCCAAAGGCGGTGGAGCGCAGGATATAGGCGAGCAGCGCGATGAGGAGGATCATGAAGATCACCCCGTAGGTGAAGGTGGCGCCGCCGCGCCCGGCCTCGTCGGCACCGATCTTGAACGTGGTGCCGAAGAATTGCAGGAGGGGCGCCTGCGCGGTGATGTCCTGACTTCGGATCGTTTCGTTCTGGGAATAGAGGTAATTGGTGGCGAGAAAGATTTGCCAGGTGCCCAGCGTGACGATGAAGGGCGGCAGTTTCATCACCGCGACGAGCCAGCCGTTGAGAAAGCCGCAGGCGGTGCCGACCACGAGGCCGCAGAGGATCGAGATCTCGACCGGCAGGCCGTAGCGGAAGGTGAACTGGCCCATGACGACGGACGACAGGACCATGATCGCGCCGACCGACAGGTCGATGCCCGCGGTCAGGATCACGAGGCTTTGCGCGGCGGCGACGATGCCGACGATCTGCACCTGTTGCAGGATCAGCGTCAGGGCGAAGGGCGAGAAGAACCGCGAGCCCTGAAGGATGCCGAAGATGACGATCGAGACGACGAGGACGACGAGCGGCACGAGCGCCGGGGTGACGTGCAGCGCGTGCTGGACCCTGGAGATGAAGCCTTTGCGGTCGTCGCGGAACTCGGCGACGGTCTCGTCGCGCCTGCCCTTGACGGTGGACTCGTAGTCGTTGGCGTCGCTGGGCATCGGCTCCCCTCCCAAAGAACGATGGACCGGGACGTGCCCGGACGAAACCGGGGCGGACCGTGGCCCGCCCCGGAGAGTTTCATCATGCGGCCCGAAGGCCGGTCAGATCAACCCCAGCAGATTTCCGTGCCTTCGGCGGAGGTCAGGCTCTCGACGCCGTCCGCAGGCGCGTCGGTGATGAGGGCCACGCCGGTGTCGACGAAATCCTTGCCTTCGGTGTTCTCGGGCAGGGTGCCGTCGGCGGCGAACTGCGCGATCGCCTCCATCCCGAGGGCCGCCATTTGCAGCGGGTATTGCTGCGAGGTGGCGCCGATGACGCCGTCGGCGACGTTCTGCACACCGGGGCAACCGCCGTCGACGGACACGATGAGCACGTCGTTCTCGCGCCCGATGGCCTTCAGCGCCTCGTAGGCACCGGCGGCGGCAGGCTCGTTGATCGTGTAGACGACGTTGATCTCGGGATCGACGGCGAGGAGATTCTCCATCGCGGTGCGGCCGCCTTCCTCGTTGCCGCTCGTCACGTCGTTGCCGACGATGCGGGGATCGGTCTCGTCGCCGATGACGTTCACGTCGACGGTGTCGATGCCGAAGCCGGTGAGGAAGCCCTGATCGCGCAGGACGTCGACGGTCGGCTGGCTGACCGCGAGGTCGAGCATGGCGATGCGGGCGTTGGCCGCGTCGTCACCGAGTTGCGCCGCGGCCCACTGGCCGATCAGGAGGCCGGCCTGGAAGTTGTCGGTGGCGAAGGTGGCGTCGGCGGCATCGGCGGGCGACAGCGGCGTGTCCAGCGCGATGACGAGAAGGCCCGCGTCGCGTGCCTGCTGCACCGCGCCGACGATGGCGGAGGTGTCGGAGGCGGCGATCAGGATGCCCGAAGCGCCCGACAGGATGCAGGTCTCGATGGCGGCGACCTGGGTTTCGTGGTCGCCGTCGACGGTGCCGGCATAGGAGGTGAGGGTGATGCCCAGCTCTTCGGCGGCGGCCTCTGCGCCTTCGCGCATCTTGACGAAGAACGGGTTGGTGTCGGTCTTTGTGATGAGGCAGGCCGAGACGGACGAATGGGCGTCGGCAAAGGCGGCGCCGGTCGATGCGAGGACCGCCAGGGCGGTTCCGGTAAGCAGCTTTTTCATGATTCCTCCCAGAATCTTGGTGTTCATGCATATGTCAGGTCGGGCCGACGTCTCGCGGCTGCCTTTCCACGCCCCATTGAGACAACGATTCGGGGCGTGGTGTCAATTAGTTAATTAACTTTCTTTATTAACCCAGCCGGATTATCGTCTGCGCGGGAGGCGCCGTCAGACGCATGGCCGATGACAGTGTAAGAGCGATCGGCGCGGGCCTGAGCCAGAAGGGCGTGCGCAACCACAACGAGCGGTTGATCCTGACGCTGGTGCAGCGGCACGGGGCGTTGCCGGGCAGCGATCTGGCGCGGCGCAGCGGCCTGTCGGCACCGACGGTGTCGGCGATCCTGCGCAGCCTCGAGGGGGACGGCCTGCTGTTGCGGGGCGATCCGGTGCGCGGCCGGGTGGGCAAACCGTCGGTGCCGATACGGCTCGCGCCCGGGGGGGTGTTTTCCTGGGGGATCAAGATCGGGCGGCGCTCGACCGATCTGCTGCTGATGGATTTTACCGGGGTGATCCGGGGCCAGATGCGGCTGACCTATACCTTTCCGCGGCCTGCCGAGATCATCGCCTTCGTGGCGGACGGGCTGTGCCGGATCAGCGTCGGCATGACGGCGGACGAGGTCGCGCGGATCTGCGGCGTCGGCCTCGCGGCGCCGTTCGAGATGTGGGACTGGCTCGATACGCTGGGCGCGCCGGTGGACCTGTCGGCCGAATGGCGGCAGACCGACGTGGCCGCCGAGATCGGGCGGATCAGCGGCCTGCCGGTCACGCTCATGAACGATGCGACGGCGGCCTGTCAGGCCGAGCACGTCTATGGCCGCGGGCGGGCGTTCCGGGATTATGCCTATTTCTTCGTCGCGGCCTTCGTCGGCGGCGGCGTGGTCCTGAACCATTCGGTCTATGAGGGGCGGTCGCGCAATGCCGGCGCGCTGGGCTCTCTGCGCAGCATCGGGCCGGGCGGCGAGACGGTGCAGCTCGTCGATGTCGCCTCGATCCACCTGCTCGAGGCGGCGCTGGCGCGCGACGGCCTCGATCCGCAGCAATTGTGGTCCGTGCCGCAGGACTGGTCGCATCTGGGGGTGCAGGTCGGGCCGTGGATTGCGCGGACGGCGCAGGAACTGGCGAAGGCGAGCCTGTCGACCTGTGCGGTCATCGACTTCGAGGCGGTGATCGTCGACGGCGCCTTTCCGGCGGCGGTGCGCGACGATCTGGTGGCGCAGACCCGCGCGGCGCTGTGCGGGCACGACCTGCGCGGACTGATCGCGCCGCAGATCGAGGCGGGCACCATCGGCGGCAATGCCCGCGCCATCGGGGCGGCGTCGAGCCCGATGTTCTCGCAGTTCCTGCTCGACACCAACGCCGGACTTCGATGACGAGGCCCTGCGCGGACCGCAGGGCGGCGGATCGTCCGATTTGACGGGACGGTGCGGAACCTATACTGAACCAATCAGTTCAGTTTGCGATGCCGAGCGGTCATCGCCCGACGCAGCCCCGGAGATTTGCGATGAATCCTCTCGTCCAGCGTTCCCTGTCCCCCGTCCCGGCGCCCGTCGACCGCCGCACGCGATCATGCCCGTGGGCATCCTGCCTTGCGATGGTCCTCGCGCTCGGCCTCGGCGGGCAGCAGGCGCAGGGCCAGACGGAAGCCCCGACGGAAACCCAGACGGAAACCCGGGACGAGATGACGAGCCGGGTGCCGACCGTCACGGTGGTAACGCCCGAACGCGCCGAAGTAGTCGGTCAGGTGCCGGTTTCGGGCACGCTCGTGGCACAGGAGGAGGTGCTGGTCTATCCGCAGGTCAACGGGTTCACCATCGAGCGGTTGCTGGCGCAGGTCGGCGACAGCGTTGCGGCGGGGCAGTTGCTCGCCACGCTGAATACGCGGACCTTGGTGGTTCAGGTGGCGCAGGCCGAGGCCGAGATGGCCCGCATCGACGCGGCCATCCGCCAGTCCGAGAGCCAGATCGCGACCGCGCAGGCGGCGCTGACGCAGGCCGAGGCGCAACTCGCGCGGACGCAATCGCTGCGCGAGACCGGGACGGCGACGCAGGCGACGCTCGACGATGCGACCGCCGCGGCGCTGACCGCGCGGGCCGGGCTCGCCTCGGCCAACGACGGCCTCGCCGTGACGCGGGCACAGCGGACGCAGAGTCAGGCGCAACTGGATCTCGCGGCCCTGAACCTCGATCATGCGCAGATCACGGCCCCCGCCGCGGGCATCGTCTCGGCGCGGAACGGCCAGATCGGCGCCATCGCCGCCTCGGGCGGAGAGCCGATCTTCAGGATCATCGCCGGCGGCGTCGTCGACGTGGAACTTCAGGTCATCGAATCCGCACTGGGCGAGATCGGGATCGGCGACCCCGCGACCCTTTCCATCGCCAGCGTCGGCACGGTCGGGGGCACGGTGAGCCGGATCGCGCCGACCGTCGACCGGGCGAACCGCCTTGCCATCGTGACCGTCGAGCTCGACACCGAGGTGACGCTGCGGCCCGGCCTGTTCGCGACCGGCACCATCGAGACGGCGCGGCGCGAGGCCCTGACGGTGCCGACCACGGCGGTCCTGACCGAGGGCGGGTCGACCTATGTGCTGACCGTGGTGGACGGCCTTATCGTGCGGGTCGACGTGACGGCGGGCCTCATCTGGGAGGCGCGGCGCGAGATCGTCGACGGTCTCGACGACGATGCCGTGGTGGTCGCGCGGGCGGGCGCCTTCTTCATCGACGGCGACGCGGTGCAGACGATGCGGGCGGATGCCGCCCCCCGGGCCGCTGCCGACCCTGCCGCAGGGACCGTCGACGAGACCGCCGAAGCGGAGGCCACCGAATGAACATCTCGACCTGGGCGATCCGCAGCCCCGTCCCGACGCTCGCGCTCTTCCTCGTGCTCGTCCTCGTCGGCATGGTCAGCTTCTTCGCGCTGCCCGTGACGCAGATGCCCAACATCGACATTCCCGTCATTTCCGTCTCGGTCGGCCAGGCCGGTGCCGCGCCGTCCGAGATCTCGACGCAGATCGTGCAGCCGATCGAGAGTGCCGTGTCCGATGTCGACGGGGTGAGCCATGTGAGTGCCACGGCGACGGACGGCGCGGCGAGCATCATCATCGAATTCGACCTCGAGGTCGATACCGACCGGGCGCTGAACGACGTCAAGGACGCGGTCGCGAGCGTGCGCGGCGACCTGCCGGACGGCATCACCGAGCCGCAGGTGACGCGGGTCGACGTGATCGGGCAGGCGATCATGACCTTTGCCGTGTCGGACCCGACGCGGTCGATCGAGGAACTGTCGTATTTCGTCGACGAGGTGGTCGCCCGCGACCTGACCGCCGTGCGCGGCGTCGGCAACGTCGACCGGATCGGCGGCGCGGAGCGGGCCATCGAGGTCGAACTCGACCCTGCGCGGTTGCTGGCGCTGGACCTCACGGCATCGGATGTGAACGGACAGTTGCGCCAGTCCAACGTCGACATGGGAGGCGGGTCCGGCGACCTCGGCGGTCAGCAATTCTCGATCCGCGCGCTGGGCGCGGTGTCGAGCCTCGAGGCGCTCGCGGCGACGACGATCACCACGCCTGCGGGCGGGACCGTGCGCCTCGACGACCTTGGCCGGGTGATCGACGGCGCCGCCGATCCGGACACGTTCGCGATGCTCGATGGCCAGCCGGTGGTGGCGTTCGGCGTGTTCCGCGCCAGTGGCGAGAGCGATCTGGTGGCGGGCGACGGCGCCAAGGAGCGGTTGGCGGAACTGGCCGAGGAATATCCCGGCGTCACCTTTTCGCTGATCGACGATTCGACGGTCTACACCGAGGGCAACTACGAATCGGCGATGGACACCCTCTATGAAGGGGCCGCGCTGGCGATCATCGTGGTGTTCCTGTTCCTGCGCAACTGGCGCGCGACGATCATCACCGCCGTGGCCCTGCCGCTGTCGGTGATCCCGACGTTCATCGTGATGAACTACCTCGGGTTCTCGCTCAACACGGTGTCGCTGCTGGGGATCACGCTGGTGACGGGCATCCTCGTCGACGATGCCATCGTCGAGATCGAGAACATCGTGCGCCACATCCATATGGGCAAACCCGCGTTCGAGGCGAGCGAGGAGGCCGCGACCGAGATCGGCACGACGGTCATCGCGATCAGCTTCACGATTTGCGCGGTGTTCGTGCCCGTCAGCTTCATGTCCGGCATCGCGGGCCAGTTCTTCAAGCAGTTCGGCCTGACGGTGGCGGTGGCGGTGCTGTTCTCGCTGCTGGTCGCGCGCCTCATCACGCCGATGATGGCGGCCTATTTCCTGCGCGACGGAATCCCGGCGCAAGCCGAGGAAAAGGACGGTCCGGTGATGCGCGGCTATATGTCGATCCTGCGCTGGACGCTGCGCAACCGGGCGATCACGCTGCTCCTCGGGGTCGGCATCTTCGCGACCTCGATCTGGTCGGCGACGCTTCTGCCGACCGAGTTCATCCCGCCTGCGGATACGGGGCGCACGGCGATCTCGCTCGAGTTGCCGCCCGGTTCCTCGATGGACGAGACCCGTGCCGTCGCCCGCGACGTGAGCCGGATCATCGCGGATGTGCCCGAGGTGACGAACGTCTTCGTGAGCGGATCGGGCGACACCGATGCCACGATCACCGTCAACTTCGGTCAGCGCGAGGAACGCGACCGCTCGTCCTTCGTCATCGAGGACGAGATCGCGGCGAGGGTCGCCGATTTCCCCGACGTGCGCCTGATCGTCCTGAACGAGGGCGGCACCCGCGACATCCTGATGAGCGTGCTGGGCGACAGTCAGGAGGACACCGCCGAGGCCGCCCGCGCGCTGGCGGCGGCGATGAACGCGCTGCCCTCGGTCGAGAATGCCGCGGCCACATCGGCGCTGTCGCGGCCCGAGATCCAGATCACGCCGAAACCGGAACTCGCGGCTGAAATGGGTGTGACCGCCATGGCGCTGGCCAATACGATCCGCATCGCGACGATCGGCGACAGCGGCGCGAACATGGCGCAATACAACACCGGCGTGCGGCAGATCCCGATCCTCGTCCGGCTCGAGGAGAGCGTGCGCGACGACCTGTTCCGGATGGGCGGGTTGCGGGTGCCGAGCACGACGGGCGCGCCGGTGCCGCTGGGCGCGGTCGCGGACCTCGCACTCGGGACCGGATCGAGCGCCATCGACCGCTATGACCGTCAGTTCCGCACCACCGTCGAGGCCGATATCGCGCCCGGCACCCTGCTGGGGCAGGCGACGGCGGATATCGCGGCCCTGCCGATCGCCGCGGACATGCCCGAGGGGACCGGCATCCAGAGTGCGGGGGACGCCGAGGTGATGGGCGAGATCTTTACCCAGTTCGGCCTTGCCATGGGGGCGGGGATCCTGCTCGTCTATGTCGTCCTCGTCCTGCTGTTCTCGAGCTTCGTCACGCCGGTGACGATCCTGATGTCGCTGCCGCTGGCGATCGGCGGGGCGATCTTTGCGCTTTACCTCAACGGCTCGGGGATCGGGCTGTCGGTCATCATCGGGTTCCTGATGCTGATGGGGATCGTGACCAAGAACGCGATCATGCTGGTGGAATTCGCGCTGACGGCGATGGCGGAAGGGGCGAACAAGCACGCCGCGATGCTGGACGCGGGCCACAAGCGGGCACGGCCGATCATCATGACCACGATCGCGATGACGGCGGGGATGGTGCCGTCCGCGCTGGCCTACGGGACCGGCGGCGAGTTCCGCGCGCCGATGGCGGTGGCGGTGATCGGCGGGCTGCTCTTGTCGACGGTGCTGTCGCTGCTGTTCGTGCCGTCGCTGTTCAGCGTCGTGAACGGGGTGAAGGTGCGGGGGCGCAACGCGCTGGTGCGGGTGTTCGGTGCCAATCAGCCGAAAGAATCGGTGGCCTGATCCTGTGGTGCGAGGGCCGTTCGCACGATCCGAGCGCGTCGGCGAGGATGTCCCGCGCCTGTCCGGCGTCGCCCGCCTCGGCATAGACCCGGAATTCGGGCGCGTTGCCCGAGGGGCGCAGGTGCAGGACGGTGCCGGTGGCGTCGGTCAGGCGAAGGCCATCGGTGGTGTCGACGGTATGGTCGGGCGCGAGGGCGAGGGCGGTCAGCAGGTCTCTGCGGGCATCGGCGTTGCCGGTCAGGCCATCGAGGAACGCCGTCGCGGTCGCACTCTCGATCCCCTCGAGCCGGTCGGCGGCGGTGAACCGAGCGGGTTCGGCCGCGACGCGGGCGGCGATGTCGGTGCGGGTGTCGGCGCCTGTCCCGGTGCGCGCGGCGACGAGCGTGGCGAGGATCGGCAGGATGCAGTCGCGGGTCGGCAAGGCGGCGAGCGGGCCCGTGGGCCCCGTCGCGTCGAAGCCGAGAAGGAAGCCGCCGTTCGCCTCGTATCCGACCACCCGCTGTCCGGCCTGCGCGGCCATGGCGGCGATGACGAAGGGCGAGCCGATGCGGGTGCGCACCACCCCGAACGCGCCCGAGAGGTCGGCGCCGGTGTTCGACGAGACCGGCGTGACGACGATTCCGGCGCCGAGGAACCGGGCGGTGATCTGGCCCAGCACGTCACCCGGCACGATGGCGCCTTTGGCGTCCGTCAGCAGCGGGCGGTCGGCGTCGCCATCGGTCGAGACGATGGCGTCGAGCGGCATCTCCGACGCCCAGCGGCGCAAGCGTGCGCGGGTGTCGGCATCGACGGCCTCGGTATCGACGGGAATGAACGTCGCGGAGCGGCCAAGTTCTGTGACGGTAGCGCCGAGGTCGCGCAGCAGGTCGATCAGCAGGTCGCGCCCGACCGAGGAATGGGACCAGACGCCGATCCGGGCGCCGGTCAGCGCGCCGGACCCGAAGGCGTCGAGATAGCGGGCGCGAAAGCGGGCGATGGCGCCCGGGTCCGTGCGCAGGGGTGCGTCCTTGCCCTGCGGTCTGCGCCCCAAGGCGCCGAGGATCGCGGTCTCGTCGGATTTGGTGATCTCGCCCTGCACCGTATAGAACTTGAGGCCGTTGCGGTCGGCGGGGATGTGGCTGCCCGTGACCATCACCGCGCCGCTGCCCGCCGTCATCGCCGCCAGCGCCAGCGCAGGCGTCGGCAGGGCGCCGCAGTCGACGAGTGCGACGCCCGCGTCCCGTGCCGCGTCCGCGACGACGCGCGCCAGGTGCGGCGAACTCTCGCGCAGGTCGCGCCCGAGATGCAGGGCGGCGCCGGTGTCGCAGGTGGCGAGGAAGGCGCGGACGTGGTCCGCGACCAGCGCGTCCGTCAGCTCGGTCACGAGGCCGCGCAGCCCGCTGGTGCCGAATTTCGGGGCCATCGGCCTAGCCCTTTGCGCCGGGGCCGCGGGCATAGACGTCCTCGTAGCGGACGATGTCGTCCTCTTCGAGATAGGCGCCGGTCTGCACCTCGATCAGGACCATCGGCACCTTGCCGGGGTTCTCCATCCGGTGCACGGCGCCGAGGGGGATATAGACGGATTCGTTTTCGGTGAGCAGGCGGACCGCGCTGTCCACCGTGACCTTTGCGGTGCCCGACACGACGATCCAGTGCTCGGACCGGTGGTGATGGCTCTGCAACGACAGCGCCGCCCCCGGTTTCACCACGATCCGCTTCACCTGAAAGCGGTCGGCGAGCGCCAGCGTCTCGTAATGGCCCCAGGGCCGGTGGTCGCGGGCAAAGGCCTCGGCCTGCCGCGCGCCCTTGGCCTTGAGGGTGGCGACGGCCTGCCTGACCTCCTGCGCACGGCTGCGGTCGGCGATCAGCACGGCGTCGTCCATCGCCACGGCGATGATGTTGCGCAGGCCGATGCCGACGAGTTCGACGCCCTCGCTGTCCGAGCGCAGGAGCGTGTCGGCGCAGTCGATGGCGGTGACGGCGCCCGCGACCGACAGGCCCGCCGCGTCGGTCCCCATTTCGCGCGCGACGGCGTCCCAGCCGCCGAGATCGTTCCAGCCCGCGTCATAGGCCAGCACCGAGAGGTTGTCCGCGCGTTCCATCACCGCATAGTCGACCGAGATCGAGGGTGCCCGGGCCCAGGCCGCGGGATCGAGCCGCAGGAAGCCGAGGTCGGGTTTCGCGCCCGTCACGGCGGCGCGGACGGGGGAAAGAAGGTCGGGTGCGTGCGCCTCGACGGCGGCGATGAAGGTGCGCGGGGTAAAGAGGAAGATGCCGGCGTTCCACAGGAAATTGCCCGCCGCCAGCATCTCGGCGGCGCGTTCGGCGTCGGGCTTCTCGACGAAGCGCGTGAGCGCGACCGGCTCGGTCCCCGCCGCGGCGCCGAGTTCGAGCCAGCCATATCCGGTTTCCGGATGGGTAGGCGCAATCCCGAAAGTGACGATCTGCCCGTCGGTCGCGGCAGGCACGGCGCGCAGCACGGCGGCGCGGAAAGCGGCGGGATCGGCGATGACGTGATCGGACGGCGCGACCAGCATCGGCGTGTCGGGGTCCGTCTGCGCGAGGATCAGGGCGGCGGCGAGAACGGCGGGCGCGGTATTGCGGGCCTCGGGCTCGATCACCACGGCGCCGGGGTCGATGCCGGCGTCGAGCAGTTGCTCGGTCACGATGAAGCGGAAGTCCGCGCCGGTTACGATCATCGGTGCCGCGAACGCCGGTCCCGACAGGCGCGCGGCAGAGGCCGCGAACAGGCTCTGGTCGCCGGTCAGCGGCACGAACTGTTTGGGGTAGCTCTTGCGCGAGATCGGCCACAGACGTGTGCCCGCACCGCCGCAGAGCAGAACCGGAGTGATCATGGGCAGCGCTCCCCTTCTGGCGCAAAGGACCCGGGACCGGGCCGGCGTCCGCCTGGCTTCTGGGTTGTCCTTAGGCAAGACGGGGCCGAGTTTCAATCGCGCAAAGGGCGACCGTACTGGCGGCGCGCGGTGCCACCGGCCCATCGCGCCACAATCGGTCGGTTGGGCCGGGACTGGGTCCGGGTGCGCGCCAACGTCAGAGTTTGACGATCCGGTCGGCCAGCGAGGCGGTGCCGTCGCCGACGATGGAACACAGGATGCCGCGCAGCCTGAACCTCTCGTGTTCGGGCGCCGAGACCCACTCGTGGGCGGCGGCGCCGTAGCGGACCTTCCATTTGGCGCAACCGTCGTTCCACAGGTCCGAGACGCGCAGCGTGGCGGTGCCGACGCGCAGCAGCGTGCCGGGCGGCAGGTTGGCGTCGGTCACGTCGAGGTCGGCGACGATGGTGTCGCCGGGGTGCGCCTGCGCGGTGCGGTCGCGCCAGACCAGATCGAGGACGCGCAACGGCAGGATCGAGACCTGGATGCGGGGATCGGGGGTGCCGTCGTCGCGTTTCAGCCACGGCGACGACATCTCGAAGTCGTCCGCGACGCCGTGGGCCACGGACATCCCGAGGCGGTCGGGGTGGACCCGCCGGTTATAGGCGGGGCGGGTGCAGAAGAGGTGGATGGCGGCGTCGGTCTTTGGCGCGGCGAGGACGTGCGGCAGACCGTGGTCGAGGGCGTCGCGGGTGGCATGGGCAATCATGGCGCGGGCCTTTGGGACAGGGTGGACGTCAGCCCCGGGTGGCGGAAGATGCGGGCGGGACCGGCGTTTGCGATGGCGGACGTCGCGGCGTCGTCGCGGCGTCGTCGGGCAGGTATGGCGCGGTTTCGGCGCCGCGGGCGGGGAAGGCCACGTGACGCAGGGGGTCGCCGCTGGCCATGCGCCGGACGAGGACGCGGAGCGCCGTCATTCGGCAGCCGCGCGCAGGTGCTGTCCGGGCGGGCCGACGTCGATCCTCTCGTGGCGCATCGGCAGGTCGATGTCGACGGCGGTGTCGAGTTCCTGTGCGTAGCGGTGCCCGGCATAGGTGGCGGCGGCGACGATGGCGGGGGCCTCGCAGTCGCCGATCCGGGCGAGGGTGAAGGGCAGGGGGCGGTCCTCTGCCAGCGCGCGCAGATCGCGCCAGAGGCCATCGACCGGGTGGCGCTGGCCGACGACGACGAGGCCGCTGGCGGGCAGGGTGCGGGTGCGGCCCGAGTGTCCGCAGGCCAGCGTCGCCGTGCTGCCGTCGAACGCGGTGAGCCCGTGGGCGGTGACGAGGTCGACGCCGAGGGCCATCAGGTGCCCGGGCACGCGCCAGCCCTCGCCGGTATTGAGAGACCAGGGGGACACGCGGTCGTCGGGGGTGACGAGGGTGACGGCACGGCCCGCCGCGCGCAGCCTCTCGGCCACGACGCCGCCCATGTAGTAGCCGTCGGTGTCGTAGATCACGACCGGGTCGTCATCGGGGTCGCCGGGCAGATCGCCGTCCATGATGTCGTCGGGGGTGTGGATGCGGGCACCGTCCCGGGCCACGTTGACGAACCGTTTGCCGTCGAAGAGGTCGGTCCGCCAGCGTGCGCCGGTGGCGATGGCGACGTGGGCCGCGCCGAAGTCGAGGATGTCCTGGGCGGCCAGCCTGCTCTCGAAGTAGATCCCGACGTTCGGCATCTGGAGCAATTGCTGTTCGCGGTAGTCGCGGACGCGGATGTATTCGGCCATGCCGGGCAGGCCCGCCTCGCGGGTGACGCGCCCGCCGAGGGTGCGGGTCGCCTCGGCGAGGACCACCTCGTAGCCGCGCCGTCCGAGGGCGCGGGCGGCCTCGAGGCCCGCGGGCCCTGCGCCGACGATCAGCACCTGTCCGTCCGAGCCGCGCCCGTCGATCCGTTCGGGGTGCCAGCCGCGGCGCCACTCTTCGCCCATGGTCGGGTTCTGGGTGCAGCGGATCGGCAGGGCGAGGCTGTCGCCGGAATAACAGACGTTGCAGCCGATACATTCGCGGATGTCCTCCATCCGGCCTTCCTCGATCTTTTTCGGCAGGAACGGATCGGCGATGGACGGGCGGGCGGCGCCGATCAGATCGGTGACGCCGGATTTCACCATCCGCACCATGGTGTCGGGCGAGGTGAAGCGGCCGACGGTGACGACGGGTTTGGTCGTCACGGAGCGGACGAAGGCCATGTAGGGTTCGAGCGCGCCCTCTTGCACGAAGCGCGAGGCGCCCATTTCGAGGGAGTAGTCGGCGACGTTGATGTCCCAGAGGTCGGGCAGCTCGGCGAGCATCGCCAGCATCTCGCGCCGTTCGCCGACGATGGGCTCGCCGTCCGCGCCGATCCGTTCGTCGGCGGCGAAGCGGACCGCGACGGCGCAGCGGTCGCCGACGGCGTCCCTGGTTTCCTCGATCAACTCGCGGATCAGGCGGGTGCGGTTGGCGAGGCTGCCGCCGTATGCGTCGGTCCGGGTGTTGGCGACGGGATCGAGGAAGTGGGCCAGCAGGTAGCCGTGGGTGGCGTAGACGTAGACGATGTCGAACTCCGCCGCGCGGGCGCGCAGGGCGGCGTTGCGGTGCCAGCGGCGAAAATTCCGGATGTCCTCCTTGTCCATCGCGCGGCTCTGGAACGGGTGGCCGACGCCGTTGGGCATGTCGGCCACGTCCATCGAGGGCAGGCGGGTGGCGAGGTTGGCGCTGCGCGCGCCGCCGAACCACAGTTCGCACCCGGCAAGGGCGCCGTGTTCGTGGACCGCGTCGGTCATCAGGCGGTGGGCGCGCACGTCGCTGTCGTCCCAGAGCGTGGCCGAGATGTGCATCTGATCGTCGGAGGCCGGGTGGATCGAGCAATACTCGGTGTTGACCACGCCCCAGCCGCCCTCGGCCTTGACGCCCCGCATCGCGGCCAGCGTCTGCGGCCGGACCCAGCCCATGCCGGTGCAATGAGGCACCTGATAGAAGCGGTTCTTCGTCGTCACGGGGCCGATCCGTACCGGCTCGAACAGGATGTCGTAGCGGGGGTCGCGGGTCATCGCGGGCGTCCTTTGGGTCAGTGGCCCGGCCGGGTGAAATGGCGGGGGAAGGTGGTGGCGAGCGTGGTCAGCGCCCGGTCGCGGCAGGCCGCGCGGCGGAAATCGTCGGGGTAGAGCAGCATGTTGAGCCAGAGGCCGTCGCAGAGCGCCTCGTGCGTCAGGGCGGCGTCGTAGGGGTCGACGCCGTCGTACCCCCCCGTCGCCACGATGTCGGCGAAGAGGGCCGCGACCATGTCGAGGCGCTCGTCGTCGACCCGTTCGACGACGCGGCGATAGATCGCGCGGGCGGAGGCATCGCCCCAGAAGGCGAACCAGATCGCCAGCGTCTCGCGCTCGCAGCTTTGCGGATGGAAGCGGGCGTCGACGAGGGCGATCATCCGCTCGGCGCTGGTCAGCGATGCATCGAGCGTGCGGCGTTGCCATATCGCCTGTTCCCGCTCTGCCAGCGAGGTGAGGGCGGCCTCGAACAGCAGTTCCTTGGTCTCGAAATGGAAATTCGCGAGGCCGACCGAGGTGCCCGCGATCTCGGTGACGCGGGCGATGGTGGTGCCGCTGATGCCGTGTTCGGCGATGCAGGCGATCGTCGCGGCGATCAGGTCGTCGCGGCGCCGGGCCTTGGCCTGTTCACGCTTGCCGCGCGGCGCGGCGGGGGGGAGGTGTCGGTCATCTGGATCTCTTCGGTTCCGGGCTCAGGCGTCGTCCAGCAGGACGATGGCATCTTGCGCCCAACTGAGCCAGACCGGGGTGCCCGGTTCGATGTCGCAGTCCGCGCCGCCGCGCACCCGCGGTGCCGCGATGGCGACGGGGGCGTCGCGGCCCGCTAGGCGGACGTAGATCATCTGTCGCCCGCCAAGATACTGGCGGTCGTGCAGGGTGGCGGCGACGTTCGGTCCGGCGCCGGGATCGGTGCGGTGCACGGTGAAGGTCTCGGGGCGCATCGCGACGAGGGCGGCGCCGGTCGCGCGCCCCTCGCCTGCGCCGTTCAGGGGCATCCGGCCAAGGCCCTGCACCTCGATTTCCGCCCCTGCGCCGCTGCGGTGCAGATGCGCGTCGAAGAAGTTCATGTTGCCGATGAAACTGGCGATCTCGCGGGTGCGGGGGGTGTCGTAGAGCCCGGCGGGCGTGTCGACCTGAAGGATGCGGCCCTGCGCCATGACGGCGATGCGGTCCGAGAGGGTCAGCGCCTCTTCCTGATCGTGGGTGACGAGGACGAAGGTGATGCCGAGTTTGCGTTGCAGGCCGCGCAATTCGAGCTGCATCTGTTCGCGGAGCTGTTTGTCGAGCGCGCCGAGCGGTTCGTCGAGCAGCAGCACTTTTGGTTGCAGGATGAGGGCGCGGGCGAGGGCCACGCGCTGCATCTGGCCACCCGAGAGCTGCGTCGCGCGCCGGTCGCCGAAGCCGGGCAGGGCGATGAGGTCGAGCATCCCGTCGACGCGGGCGTCCCGCTGCGCGCGGGTGAGACCCGCACGGCGCAGGCCGTAGGCGATGTTGTCGCGCACGTTCATGTGCGGAAAGATGGCGTAATTCTGGAACACCATGTTGATCGGGCGCCGGTGCGGCGGCACATTTGCCATGGGCGCGCCGTCGATGGCGATCTCGCCGCGCGTCACGTTCTCGAACCCGGCGATTATCCGCAGCAGCGTGGTCTTGCCCGAGCCAGAGGCGCCCAGAAGCGAAAAGAACTCGCCGCGCCGGATCGTCAGCGACAGGTCCGAAATCGCCTCGACGGTGCCGAAATGTTTGCTGACGCCGGTGATCTCGATCATCGCTTCGCCGCCCGTTCGTCGGCCAGCCCGAAGGCGGAAATGCGCAGCGCGGCAAAGACCATCCCGAAGGTGAAGACGAGGATGACGGTCGCCAGCGCCAGCAGCGAGGGAAAATCCTGCGGGAACCGCAACTGCGTCCAGATATACATCGGCAGGGTCTGTTCGGTGCCGCTGAGGAAGAACGCCATGAAGAACTCGTCGAAGGAGATGGTGAACGACATCAAGAGACTGGCGAGCACGCCGGGCAGGATCGTCGGAAGGGTGATGCGCAGAAACGTCCACCAGCCGTTCTCGCCCAGGTCCGCCGACGCCTCTTCCATCGAGCGGTCGTAGCCCTCGAACCGGGCGAGCAGGGTGGCGATGGCATAGGGCAGGCAGAACATGATGTGGCCGATGGTGACGGTCAGCAGCGACAGCGGGATACCGAGGCGGTTGACCAGCGACAGCAGCGCCACGCCGAAGATGATGCCGGGCACGACGAGGGGCAGCATGATGAACCCCACGATCGGCCCCTTGCCCGGCATCCGGTAGCGCGAGATCGCCTTGGCGGCGGGCACGGCGAGGATCGTGGACAGGATCGACACGACGATGCCGACCTGCACGCTGTTCCAGAAGGCGCGGTGCAGGGCGGTGCGGCCGGCGAGGTCGGAATACCAGGCGAAGGTGAACCCCTCGAACGGGAATTTCACGTAGATGCCGCTGTTGAACGAGAACACCGGGATCAGCAGGATCGGCAGGTAGAGGAACACCGCGAAGGCCACGGCATAGATCGCCAGCGGGCGGTTGGGTCGGTGAAAGGTGTCGCGGCTTGCCATCGCTACCTCTGGATCAGGCGGGTGAGGGCCATGAACACGAGGCCCGCAACGGCGATGGCGAGGATCATGACGATGGCGAGGGCGGCACCGGCGGGCCAGTTGTTCATCGGGCCGAAGTTCGCCTGAATGAGATTGCCGACCATCATCCCGTCCGGACCGCCGAGCATCGCGGGGGTGATGTAGTCGCCGACCGTCGGGATGAACATCATGAAGAACGCGGCCGTGACGCCCGGCAACGACAGCGGAAAGGTGATCCGCCAGAACCGGCGGGCCGCGCCGTCGCCGAGGTCGGCGGCGGCCTCGAGCCAGCTCTTGTCGATCTTTTCGAGGGAGACGTAGATCGGCAGGATCGCGAAGGCGGCCCAGGAATGGGCGAGCACCAGCGTCACGGCGGTCTGGCTGTAGAGAAACACCGTCAGCGGCGTGTCGATCAGGCCGAGGCCGAGCAGCGCGGTGTTGATGACCCCCTCGTAGCCCAGCACCACCTTCCACGCGAAGACGCGCAGGAGGTAGCTGGTCCAGAACGGCAGCGTCATGACGATGAGCCAGAGCGCCTTGTGGCGGTGCACGTGGAAGGCGACGTAATAGGCCATCGGATAGCACAGGATCACGGTAGCGGAGGTCGCGAAGGCCGAGATCGTCAGCGAGCGGGCGATCAGCACCCGGTACATCGGCTGCTCGGTCATCGCGGCATAGTTGCCGAGGGTCGGCGTCGTGTCGATGGCATAGCCCGATACCGACCAGAAGCTCATCGCGATCATCGTCAGGATCGGGACGACGATCGCCGCCGCCATGACGATGAGGGCAGGGGTCAGCAGGAGATAGCCGCGCAGCCATTCGTGCCGGTGCAGCGCCCGGGTCCATGCCGATGCGCCGCGCCGCGCCGGAGCGGCAAGGCTGTCCTGCGCCATCATGCGGGGGCCATGGCCCTGGGTCCGGTCACGCCCTAGAACCCCAGCTTGATCTGTTCCCAGGTCTGGGTCATCCGCTGGTCCCACTCGGCGGTCTGCGGGATGCCGAAGTGGCCGGCCCGAAGGATCGAATTCACGTCCCTCGACAGGCCGAGCGCCCGCAAATCCTCTTCCGCAAAGGCGTCGTAGGCCTTTCGGTTCGCGCCGCCATAGCCGTAGTCGTTCATGTTGAAGATCGCCGAGGATTCCGAAATCAGGGAATCCAGAACGTCATAGGCGCTGTCCAGCCGTGGCGCCTCGGCATGCAGCATCATGCCGCAAACCCAGGTCAGCGCACCTTCGCGCGGCCTGGCAAAGGCGATCGGCACCCCCTGACCCTGAAGCGAGACGACGGACGAGTTCCAGGCCATGCTCGCCACGATCTCGCCCGCCGCGAGTGCTGTGTCGAGAGAGGTGGTGTCGTCGGTATACATGCGGATCAGCGGGCGCTGTTCGCGCAGGACCGCCGAAATCGCCTCGAAGGCGGCATCGGTGTGGATCCGGTCGAAGGGGATGCCGGCCTTGATCGCGGCGCACCACCAGACGTCTCCGCCGCCGCCGAGGCTGCCGAGGCGGCCCGCGTAGCGCGGATCCCACAGCATGTCCCAGCTTTCCTCGCCCGTCAGCTCGAAGAGATCGGTGCGATAGGCGACCGAGGTCTGGCCCCATTCGAACGGCACCATCCACGGTTTGCCGTCCACCATGTTGTAGTCCACGTCGTAGAGTTCGGGCAGAACGTCGGGCCAGTTCGACAGGCGCGTGGTGTCGACCGGCTGGAACAGGCCGGTGCCGGACCAGCGGGGCACGTCCGACAGGCACGGGTGCGCGATGTCGGCGACGAAACCCGAGGTCAGTTTCTGCAACGCCTCTTCCGCCGAGCCATAGGTGACGAAGTTCGGCAGTTCGCCGCGCTTTGCGACGTATTCGTCGAAATACTCGGGGATGTCGAAGCCGCCCCAGGTGAAATAGGTCGCCTGATCCTCGGGGGCGGCCAATGCGCGGCGCGGGGCCAGCGGTAGCGCCACGGTCGTCAGGCCGACCGAGAAGAGCGAGCGGTTGAACGCGCGGCGGCTGAGTTTGCCGGTCCTGAGGGCTCCGAGCTGGTCGAGGATGTCCATGACGATCTCCCTTCGGGTCGCGGCGCCGATGCCGCCGATTGGGGTGAAGCGGGACGATCGCCCCGGATCGCCACAATTCGCTGGATGAATATTCAATCATTGAAAGATCGGGCGAAGCCTGTCAACGATTTACTGTCCCGTGCCGGTCTTCGGGACTGTCCAACGAGGTGTCATGCCGAGAAACCCGACTGTTCCCGATCCGGCGTCCGTGATCGTCATCGGCGCCGGAGCCGCCGGTCTGGGGGCGGCGCGCGTTCTGGCGGACGCGGGCGTTGCCGTCACCGTGGTCGAGGCAAAGGGCCACATCGGCGGGCGGGCGTGGACCAGCGATCTGTGGCCCGACCTGCCGGTCGACATGGGGGCAAGCTGGATCCACGGGATCGACGGCAATCCGCTGACCGAACTGGCGGATGCGTTGGGCGCGGCCCATGCGCTGACCAGCTATGACAGGGTCGTGGCCCGCGACCGGGCCGGCAGGGCGGTCGATTTCGCGGCGGCGGCGGCGGAGGTCGCCGTTCTGGTCGGGGCGGCCCGCGCGGCGGTGGAGGACGGTGCGCACGACATACCGCTGAAGGCGGCGGTCGAGGCCCTGCCGGCATGGGCGGCCCTGTCGCCGGACCGCCGTCGCCTGCTGCGCCTCGTCCTGCATACGCGGATCGAGCACGAATATTCGGGCGACTGGTCGCGCCTGTCGGCCTGGCATTTCGACAGCGGCAAGGATTTCGGCGGCGGCGAGGCGGTCATGGCGCGGGGATTCGGGCCGGTGATGGCGCATCTTGCCCGCGGCCTCGACATCCGGCTGAACGACCCGGTGCTGTCCATCGCGCCCGTGGCGGGCGGTGTCGAGATGGCGACCGCGCGCGGCAGCCATCGCGCCGCGCGCGCCATCGTGACGTTGCCCCTCGGCGTGCTGAAATCCGGCGATGTGCGGTTCGGCGCGCCGTTGAAGAAGGGGCGCGCAGGGGCCATTGCGCGCCTCGAAATGGGCCTGCTGAACAAGTGCTGGCTGCGTTTCGACCGGGTGTTCTGGCCACCGGGGGCCGACTGGCTGAACCTCGTCGACACGGGCGTCGAACCGGGCGTCGAAGGTAGCGCCGAACCGGGCCCATGGCCGGAATTCACCAGTTTTCTGCGGCCGTCCGGCGTGCCCTTGCTCGTCGGGTTCAACGCTGCCGCCCCGGCAGAGGCGGTGGAGGCGCTGGACGATGCGGCGACGGTGGCGGGTGCGATGGCGGCGCTGCGCGCGATGTTCGGCGCCGATGTGCCCGACCCGGTCGGATTTCAGATAAGTCGCTGGCGGCAGGACCGCTTTGCGCGCGGCGCCTATTCCTTTCTGCCGGTCGGTGCCAGGCCGAAGGACCGGTCCCGCCTCGCCGGTCGCGACTGGAACGGGCGATTGTCCTTTGCGGGCGAGGCCACCTCGCGCGCCCACCCCGGCACGGTGCACGGGGCGTTGATGACGGGCCGGAGACGTGCCGTCGCGTTCCTGACCGAGATGGGGCGCTAGCGGTGGGTTCTCGTCGGGTCGTTCACCCGTTGGACGGGTGTCGGGCCGTCTGGGGGTGGAGTGTGGTCTTGATCGGTTGAACCAGTCGGGCCGCCGGGGCAGGTCGGCGTGTCGGGCGTTCGATCTGGGCCGTGTGGGGCCGCATGCCCCCTCGCGCGAGGCGGTCTGGGGTGAACCGTTCGGCCGTGCCGCCGCCGACCGGTGCGGCCAATCGCTGCGCTGCCACGGCCCGGCGGCCCTGCGGCGTCGTTCCGGGCGCGATCGACGGCCTCGTGTCCATGCCTGTGGCCGCACGGATGTGTCGCTGCCTTGTCCAAGGGAGTGCCGTCGTCCGGAGGCCGAGGTGCGTCGGGGCGATCCCCGCGCGGGCTGGCGTCCGAACACCCGGGCATGTCCGCAGTCGCGGTCCCGACCCCGGACCCCTGTTCGGGGCCGGCGGTCGGCCCGGTCTTTCGCGGTGCGCCCGAAATGTCGTCGCCGGACCGCCAACGCGCCCGGTTCAGCCCGCCTCACCTATGGACCGGGCCACCGCCTGCAAACGCGTGAACGCCTCGAATCGCCCGTCGTGGAACCGGGCGACTGCCTCGGCCGCCGGTCCGAATGTCCTGCCTGCCCGCGTCATCGCCGTCATCGCACCTTCGATGCCCGCGAACGACCCGGCGGCGACGGCGCCGAGGACCGCCGACCCGAGCAGGACCGGTTCCTCCGCTCCGGGGGCGACGACGGGAAGTCCGGTCGCATCGGCAACGAGCTGACGTACCAGATCGGATTGCCCGGCGCCGCCACTGATTGCGATCCGTTCGACGGGGGCACCGGCCGCGGCCTGTGTCCGGATGATCTGGCGCAGCCCATAGCCGAGGCCACACAGGCCCGCGACATAGAGGGCCACGAGGCTGTCGATGTCGCGGTCCATGCCGAGACCGGCGATGACCGCACGGGCACGGGGGTCGGCGTAGGGCGCGCGGTTGCCGATGAACTCGGGCACCACGTGCAGGCCGTCGGCGAGGGCCGCGACGCCGGACGGCGTCTCGACGCCGGGGGTCGCCAGCGCGCGCTGACCAAGCCAGACGAGGAGCGGCAGACCCTCGGCCGCCGCGAGTGCACGGGCCTCTGCGGTGGCGGGATGCAGCGAGACGAGATGGTCCATCGCGGCACCCGCCGCCGACTGTCCGCCCTCGTTCAGCCACATGCCCGGCACCATGGCCGAGCGGTAGGGGCCCCAGACGCCGGGCACGAAGACGGGTTCGGCGGTGGTGGTCATCGTGCAGGACGAAGTGCCGAAGACATAGGCGAGGGTGCCGGTCGCGTCCCCGGTCGCGCCGACCGTGCCGATGCCGCCCGCGTGGGCGTCTATCAGTCCGGCGGCGACCGGCGTGCCCGGTTTCAGGCCGAGGTCGGCGGCAGCGGCGGCGCCCAGACCGCCGGGCAGGGCGGTGCCGGGGGGGACGACTTCTCGTCCGATCCGCGCGAAGCCGTCGTCGGCCAGATCGCCAAGGCCGATGGCGCGGAAATACTCCGCGTCCCAGCGTTCCTCGTGGGCGAGGTAGGTCCATTTGCAGGTCACGGTGCAGGACGAGCGGGCAAGACTGCCGGTCGCCTTCCAGGTCAGGTAATCGGTCAGGTCGAAGAATTGCCACGCGGCGTCATAGACCTCGGGACGGTTCTCCTTCAGCCACAGGAGTTTCGGCGTCTCCATCTCGGGCGAGATGACGCCGCCGACATAGCGCAGCACGGCATGGTCGCCTTCGTTGATGCGGCGGGCCTGATCGGTGGCGCGGTGGTCCATCCAGACGATGACGTTGCGGTGGGGGGCGTCCGCATCACCGACCGGCAGGGACGCGCCGTCCGGGCCGACGACGACGAGCGAGCAGGTCGCGTCCGTGCCGATGCCGACGATCCGTCCGGGTGCGATGCCCGCCGCCGCGACGGCACCGCGCACGGAGGCGACCACGGCCTGCCAGAATCTCGTCGCCCGATTGCTCGACGATGTCGCCCCGGTCGCGGTGCAGCGAGATGTCCTGTTTCGCTGTCCCGAGCATCCGCCCGGTGAGGTCGAACACCCCCGCCCGGGCGCTGCCGGTGCCGACGTCGATGCCGATCACGCAGGGTTCGTCAGTCATCTCTCGCCTCCCTCGCGCGGGTAGATCACAGATCGACGCTGTTGGGCAGGATAACCATGTCGCGGATCACCACGCCGCGCGGCCGGGTGAGCATGAACAGCACCGCCTCGGCCACCTCGCGCGGCTGCATCAGCGATCCGTTGGCCAGCGCTTCGTCCATCTTCGCCTTGGGCCAGTCGTCGAGCAGGGCGGTGACGACCGGGCCGGGCAGCACCGCACCCATGCGGATGCCGTGCTGCGATACCTGCCGCCGGGTGGCGTGCAGGAATGCCTGCACCGCGAACTTCGAGGCGGTGTAGACCGGCTCCCAGATCACGGGCACGACGCCGGCGACGGAACTGGTGAAGAGGATGTCGCCGGTCTTGCGGTCGATCATGCCGGGCAGGACCGAGCGGACGCAGCGGAAGGCGGCGTTGACGTTGAGGTTCAGCATCCGGTCCCAGGCGTCCGCGTCCCCCTCGGCCGCCGCGCCGCCGACATAGGCGCCTGCGTTGACGTGCAGGATGTCGAGCGGCGCGCCCGCCACCTCCTCGATCCGGCTGGCCAGCGCCGAGGTCTGGGCGGTGTCGAGGAGGTCGGCGACGAGGGGGAGGGCCCGGTCGCCGATCTCTGCGCAGAGGGCGTCCAGACGGTCGGCGGCACGATCCACCAGAACCACCCGGGCGCCTTCCTCGATCAGGATGCGGGCACATTCGAGGCCGATCCCGGAGGCTGCGCCGGTCACGGCGGCGACTTTTCCGTGCAGTTTTCCGGACATTCCGGCGTTCCTTTCCAATCTAGGCGCGCCCATGGCTGGCGCGGCTGCGCCGGGCGAGCGAGTCGACGATCACGGCGATGGCGAGGACCGCGCCGGTAATCATGTAGCGCAGCGAAGAGCTGAGGTTGAGGAGCGTCAGCCCGTTCGAGATCGCCTGAATGACGAGGATACCGAGGAGCGCCGACCACGCCGAGCCGCGCCCGCCGAAGAGCGAGGTGCCGCCGATCACCGCCGCGGCGATGGCATTCAGGTTCACGTCGCCCGATCCCGCCTGCTGGCTGGCCGAGGCGAGACGCGAGGCCGAGAAGACGCCGCCGAGGGCCGCAAGGGACGAGCAGAGGACGAAGGCGGACAGGCGGATCTGGCGCACGTTGATGCCGGACCGGCGCGCCGCCTCGGCGTTGCCGCCGACCGCGAACATCGACCGGCCCCATTGGGTGCGGGTCAGCGCATAGTCGAGCAGCACGACGAAGAGGACGAAGACGCCGAACATCCATGGCACGCCGCGCCCGAGTTCGAGGTAGTAGACCGCGAAGACCAGACCGGCGGACAGGACGGCGGCCTTGAGGATCGCGACGCTCATCCCCGGGGCCGAGAGGTTCGCCGCGGCGCGCGCGGTATTGGTCTGCACCGCGCCCCACAGGATGATCGCGGCGGGAACGAGGGCGACCGTATAGGAGAGCCATGCCGGCATGATCATCGTCTGGCCGAACCGGACGAGACCCGAACTGAACGGCAGGTTGATCGAGCCGGTGGGGCCGAGGATGTAGAGTTGCAGGCCGAGGAGGGCGAGCAGGCCCGAGAGGGTCGCGACGAAGCTCGGCATCTCGAACCGGTTGCGCAGGAAGCCGTAGATCAGGCCGACGGCGGCGCCCGCGATCAGGGCACCCGCGATGGCGACGGGCAGGGGAAATCCGGTGTTGATCCAGAGGACGCCGACGATGGCGGATGCGAGGCCGCTCATCGAGCCGATGGAGAGGTCGATCTCGCCCAGGAGCAGGACGCAGACCACGCCGAGCGAGATGAAGCCGACGGCGGCGGCGTCGAACAGCAGGTTCACGAGGTTGTTGGGGGCGAGGAATACCGGGTTCAGCGTGCTGAACACGATGGAGATGAGCAGCAGGCCGACGACGACGGGCAGCATCCCGAGGTCGCCCGAGCGGACGCGGTCGTAAAAGCCGCGGGCGGCGCCCGCGAGGCCCGCATCCTGACGGACGCGGCTGTCGCCCTGATCGAGTTTCGGCCGGGCGGTCTTGGTCGTATCGACGGTCATTGCGCCGCTCCTTCGGTTTCGAGTTTGCGCGCGGTGCGCCGCGAGACGGAGTTTTCCGAGGCGCCGGTGATTGCGGCGACGAGTTCCTGATGCGAGGTTTCGGCGGTGAAGACGCCGTTGTTGGCGCCCAGCCGCAGCACCACGATGCGGTCGGCGACGGCGCGCACGTCCTCCATGTTGTGCGAGATGAGGATGACGCCGTGGCCCCGGTCGCGGACCCGCTCGATCAGGTTCAGCACCTCGGCGGTCTGCGCCACACCGAGGGCGGCGGTCGGCTCGTCGAGCATGATGATCGTCGGATCGAGCAGCAGCGAGCGGGCGATGGCGACGGTCTGGCGCTGGCCGCCCGAGAGCGAGGCGATGGGTTCGCGCACCGAGGGGATCCGCGCGGCCAGTTCCTGCAACAGGGTCCAGGCCCGCACCTCCATCTGCACCTCGTCGAGGCGCCATGGGTTCATCTCGTGGCCGAGGAACAGGTTGGCGACGACATCGAGGTTCTCGCAGAGCGCGAGATCCTGGAACACCGTGGCGATCCCCATTTCGAGGGCCTTGCCGGGCGTGTCGAACGTCACCGGGTTGCCGAGGTATTCGATGGTGCCGGACGTCGGCTGATGCACGCCCGCCAGCACCTTGACCAGCGTGGACTTGCCCGCGCCGTTGTCGCCGACCAGCGCCACGACTTCGCCTGCGTGGACGTCGAGTTCGATGTCCGACAGCGCCGTGACGGCGCCGAACTGCTTGTTCACGCCGCGCAGGCGCAGCAGCAGGTCGCCTTTCGCGGGGCTCTTGCGGGTCTGGTCCATGGCATCGCTCCTCCCGAGTGATGGCTGGCCGAACGATGGCCAGATTCGTGGGGTGCGCGGCGCCACCGGGGCGGCACCGCGCGGGCGCGTCACTCGATCCCGAGGTCGGCGCAGCCTGCGGCGTATTCGCCGGTGCACACATCCGCCGCGGACTGGATCCCGGTGTCGAACACCAGCGCCTTGATGTTCTCGCGCGTCACCACCTCGGGGACGAAGAGGCGCGAGGGCGTGTCGTAGAGCGTCGTTTCCGCCTCGGGCGTCTCGCCGTTGATGAAGGCCATGGCGATCTCGGCGGCGGCCTGTGCCACGATCTCGGACGGCTTGGAGATCGTGTTGTACTGGTCGCCCGCGATGATGAGTTGCAGCGCCGCGATGGTCGCGTCGTTGCCGGTGACGGGGGGCAGGGGATCGACGCCCGCCGCCTTCAGCGCCGCGATGGCGCCGCCTGCGGTGCCGTCGTTGGCCGCCACGATGCCGGTGATCTCGGCGCCGAAGCGGGTGATCTGGCCCGCGGTCCACTCCTGCGCGCGGGGCGGCGCCCAGTCGGGGGTGTCGAACTCGGCCAGTGTCTCGTAGGCCGAATTGTCGAGCGCGTCGTCGACCCCGTCACGGATCAGGCCCGCGGCGGCATCGGTGGGAGAGCCGTTGATCTGCAACACGCCCGCACCGTCCGCGACGCCGATCGACGCCAGATGATCGACGAGCGACTGCGCGATGGCGCGGCCGATGCCCTCGTTGTCGAAAGAGACATAGAAGTCGGCGGGCGAATCGGGGATCGGCCGGTCGTAGGCGATGACCCGGACGTCCTGCGAATGGGCGATTTCGACGAGGGCGGCGGCGGCGGCGCTGTCGACGGGATCGAGGACGATCACGCTGGCGCCCTGCGCGATCACCGAGTTGAACTGCTGCTGCTGCAACGCCACGTCGGCGTTGCCGTTCTGATAGATCAGCGTGCAGTCGGGGCACAGCTCGGTCATCGCGGCCTCGAAGCCGGGCCAGTCATGCTCCTCGTAGCGGGTCGATGCCTGATCGGGCATCAGGAATGCCACCGTCTGCGCGGCGGCGGCGGTGGCGGACAGCGCGACGCCGATGGCGGTCGACGCGGCGAGCGATTTCAGTCTGGTCATGGGTTGTTCCTCCAAATTCGTGGTGCGCCCCGGTCTGCACATCCGGGAATTGCCCGATTGGCCAAAAGCCGTGCGACGCGTCTGCACGGAGGGCGGGCCAATGCGATGACTTCTCCCCGATGCGCCCACCTCCCGTGTGCGCAACCGATTGAACATTTTGCTCAACCGATGGTGCAAGGTTGCTCCATCGGTTGTTCTGCGTCAAGGTGAAAGTGCACGGGGCAAATGCGACAGGGTTCGGCATGGGTCAGGACGACGCGGAAAATCCAAGACGGACAACGATCTACGACCTTGCGCTGCTGGCCGACGCCTCGCCCAGTGCGGTCAGTTCGGTGCTGAACGGCACCTGGGAAAAGCGCCGAATCAGTCGCAAGCTGGCCGATCGCGTCCTGCTGCTGGCAGAGCAGGAAGGATATGCGCCGAATGCGCAGGCCAGCCTGTTGCGGCGCGAGCGGTCCAACATCGTCGGCATGATCGTCCCGAAATACGACAACCGCTATTTCGGCGCCGTCGCGGAGCAGTTCGAGGCGATGGCGCGCGCGCGCGGCCTGTTCCCGGTCGTGACCTGCACCCAACGCGATCCCGAGCTGGAATTCGGGGCGGCCAAGGAACTCGTGTCGTGGCAGGCCGAGTGCATCATCGCGACGGGGGCGACCGATCCGGACAGGATCACCGCCTTCTGTGCGGCCTCGGGGGTCCAGTCGATCAACCTCGATTTGCCCGGTCAGGCGGCGCCGTCGGTGATCTCGGACAATTACGCCGGCGCCCGGGATTTGACGACCCTCATTCTCGATCGTTGCGCCGCCGACCTCGGCTGGACGGGGCCGCTGCGGTTCGTCGGCGGGCGCCGGTCCGACTTCAACACGCTGGCGCGCCTGCGTGGCTTTCTCGATGCACAGAAGGCTCGGGGCATTCGCGTTCCGGATGACCACGTCATGACGGAAGGATATTCCGCGCAACGGACCCGGCGGAGCCTCGATGGACTGAAGCCCGAGGCGCCGATGGGTCTGTTCGTCAACTCGACGATCAGCCTCGAGGGTGTGGTGAACTGGCTCGCCGGCAGGGCCGACGCGACCCGGTTCGTGCGTTACGGCTGTTTCGACTGGGATCCCTTCGGGGCGCTTCTTCCGGGCAATGTCGGCATGGTCGAACAGGACGTCGCCGCAATGTTGAACGCGGTCTTCGACCTTGTCGGGGCGGCGTCGCCCGGTCGCGACCTGATAATGGTCCCCTGCCGGCTCAGGCCGGTATCGGCCGGGTGGACGAGCGCGGCGGAAGGGGTGCCCGGGCGCTGATCTCCCCGGCGGCCCACGCCCCTGCCAGCGGATCGCGCAGCGACCTTGCGGGGCTGCGGCCCTGGCGGGTCGCGGCCCTTGACGACACCTTTCCGCCCGGGCCTGTCCGGTCCGGCCCTTTCGACCGGGTTGCCGGCCCCCCGATGCGAGGTCTTGCCACGCCGTCCTATCCGGTGAAATATGTCCGGACAAATCAAGGGGCCGGGATGTCGACCACGGGAGTGCAATCGCTGACCGCCGATCTGCTCGATGTTCTCGACCGGACGCCGACGGCGCGGGACACCGATGCGGCGGCCCTCCACCTGCTCGACTGGCTGGGCTGTGCGGTTGCCGGCGCCGCGACGACGGTGGGCCGTGCGATGGCCGTTGCGGCGGACGCGCGCGGGCACCCGCTTGGCGGCGCCGGTCAGGGCATGGCGCAAACCGCGTTCACATTCGGAAGTTTCGGCAGTCTTCTGGAAATGGACGATGTGCACCGGACCGCCATCCTGCACCCCGGGCCGGCGGTCATGCCCGCGGTTCTGGCCTGCGCGACGCCGCTCAGCGCGGACCGCGCGATGGGGGCCGTCCTGCGGGGCTATGACGCGATGGTGCGCCTCGGCGCCTCGGTCGGGGCGGAACACTACCGGTATTTCCACAACACCGCGACCTGCGGCGGCCTTGGGTCGGCCGTGGCCGCGGCATGGATGCTGGGCCTCGGCCGGACGGAGACGCACTGGGCGATGGCCCATGCGCTGTCGACCTCGGGGGGCGTTTGGGAATGCCGGAACGAGCCGGGCGCGACCAAGCATCTGCATGTGGCAGAGGCCGCGCGGCGCGGCGTGCAGGCGGCCCTGTCGGCACGGGCCGGGCTTGCCGGTCCGTTGCGGATCCTCGAAGGGGCGCAGGGGTTCTATGCGGGGCTGGCGCCGGGGGGCGATCCGCAGGTCCTGACGGCGCCCGGACCGTGGGCGATCCACGACACGAGCTTCAAGCCGTGGCCTGCCTGTCGCCATGTGCACCCGGCCATAGATGCCGCCCTGTCGCTGCGCCCCGCGCTGGCCGGGCGGATGCCGGACCGGATCGAGATCGGGTGCTATGGCGATGCCGTCCTGTTCTGCGACCGGCCCGTGCCCGCCGATCCCGCCGCGGCGCGGTTCAGCCTGCAACATGGCGTCGCGGTCGCCCTGAACGACGGCCCGCCGGCGCTCGACGCCTTCGAGGAACCGGGGCTGGCGTCGCCTGCCCATGCCCGCCTTCGGGACCGCATGACGGTGGTGGAGGATGCCGCCCTCAGCGCGCGCTACCCGGCGCACTTTGGCGGGCGCGTCACCGTCTGGATCGGCAACGAGGCCTTGACCCATATGGTGCCCGACGCCTGGGGCGACGCGGAAAACCCGATGTCCGCCGCAGATGTGACCGGAAAATACGGTGCCCTCGCCGACTGGGCCGACACGCCCGCGGCCCTGCGCGACGCCCTTCGCGATGCGGCGCTCGACCCCATGGGGGCGGCGACCCTGCGCAACTTGCTCGCGGATCTGCCCGCCGTTTCCGACCGTCCCCCTCCTTCCCCGAGGACATGAGATGAGCCAGCCGAGCTATTTCGATGCGATGCACTATGACCGGATGATCGCCGAATACGGACGTCCCGAGACCTTCGTCGACCGGATCGCGCGGATTCCGCGCGACAACCTGCGGGCGGTGCAGGAAGCGCGGTTTGCCCGGATCATGGCGTTCGCCTGGAAGATCCCGTTCTATCGGCGGTTGTGGGGCCAGGCCGGGGTGACGCCCGAAGATATCGCGTCGCTCGACCATATCGGCAGGCTGCCCACCTATTCCAAGGGCGACCTGATGCGATCGGTCGAGGCGTATCCGCCGATCGGCGATTTCCACGGCCTCGAGACCTATGCCGACGCCGACCGTCCGCCGCTCGTGTTCCAGACGACGAGCGGGACGACGGGGCGGCCGCAACCGCTCCTCTTCGGGCCGCGCAGCCGCGAAATCCAGAACCTGCTGCTCGCCCGGTTCTATGCCATGCAGGGGCTGCGGCGCGACGACGTGATCCACTCGGTCTACGGGCACGGCATGGTCAACGGCGGGCACTACGTCCGCGAGAGCGTGCTGCACTGGACCGGGGCGCAGTTTCTGTCGGCAGGGACGGGGATCGAGACGCGCTCGGCCAGTCAGGTCGCGCTGATGCGGGATTTCGGCGCGACGGCGATCGTGGGCTTTGGCGATTATATCACATACCTGGCCGGGGTGGCCCGAAGCGAGGGCATGGAGCCGGGCAAGGATATCAGGATCCGGACCATCTCGGGCCATATGGGCGCCGAGGCGCACGCGGCGATCTCGGCGGCCTGGGGCGGGGCGGAGGTCTATGACTGGTACGGCGTCGGCGATACCGGCGCCATCGCGGGCGAGGGGCCGGATCACGCGGGCATGTATGTGCAGGAGGACGCGCAGTTCCTCGAGATCCTCGACGTCGATACCGGTGCGCCGGTGCCCGACGGCGACAGCGGCGACATGGTCGTGACCTGCCTTTACAAGGACGACGTGTTCCCGATCATCCGGTTCAACACCCACGACGTCAGCGCATTCCGCACCGATGCCTCGCCGCTGGGCCTGACCCTGCGGCGGATCGCCGGGTTTCAGGGGCGCAGCGACAACATGGTCAAGTTGCGCGGGATCAACGTCTATCCCACCGGCCTCGGCGTGATCCTGACGACGGGCGACGCCGAGTTGCTCAACGATTATGTCTGCGAGGTGGTCCGCACGGACGGCCGCGACGAAATGATCGTGCATATCGAGACGCTGGGGGACGTCTCGCGCCCGGTTGCGGGATACGAGGCGCTCCTCAAGCAGCGGGTCGGTGTCGGGATCGCCGTCGTCCTTGCCGAACCCGGCGCGCTCGCAGAGATCACCCAGATCGAGAAGCGGCAAAAGCCGATCCGCCTGATCCACCGGGATGCCGAATGACGGACGGTGCGCCGAGGACCGTGCAGCAGATGGCCGCCGCCGTTGCCCGGGGCGAGGTGACGGCGCGCGCGCTGACGCAGGCGTCCCTCGACCGGATCGCGATGGCGGATGGCCATGTGCGGGCGTTCATCACCGTCCTGCCGGACAGCGCGCTGGCCGGGGCGGAGGCCAGCGATGCCCGTCGCGCGAGCGGCGCGGGGCGCGGCCCGCTGGACGGTATCCCCTTTGCGGTAAAGGACAATATCGCCGTGGCCGGTGTGGTGACGACCTGCGGCACGCAGGCGTTCACCGAACCGGCCGGTGCGGATGCGCATGCGGTGGCGCAGTTGCGCGCGGCGGGGGCGGTGCTGGTCGGCACGCTGAACATGCACGAAGGCGCGCTGGGCGCCACGACGGACAACCCGTTCTGGGGCAGGTGCCAGAACCCGCTGGCGGACGGGTTCACGCCGGGCGGATCGAGCGGCGGGTCGGCGGCGGCGATCGCGGCGGGGATGGTGCCGCTCACGCTCGGGACCGACACGATGGGATCGGTGCGGATACCGGCGGCCTATTGTGGTCTCTGGGGGCTGAAGCCGACGCGGGGACGGGTCGGGGTGGCAGGGCTCGTTCATCTGTCACGGACGCTCGATTGTATCGGGCCGCTGGCGCGAACGCCCGGTGACCTTGCCGTCGCGATGTCGGTCCTCGGCGGTGACGCGGGAGGGTCCACGGTGGCGCGACCGGCGTCGTTGGCCGACGTGACGCTGGGCCTGCCGGATGCTGCGGCACTGGCCGACTGCGCGCCGGAGGTCCTTGAGAGTTTCGCGCGGTTCGTCGAGGGGGTCCGCGACGCGGGCGCCGATCTGCGGCCCGTCGCGATCCGGGGCTGGACCCCCGGTGCCCTGCGCCGCGCGGGCCTTCTGGTATCAGAGGTCGAAGGGGCGGAGGTGCTGGGCGAGGCGGTGGACGGGCCGGGGCTGTCGGAGGGGTTTCGGGCACTGCTCGACTATGGGCGTCGCGCAGGGACGGAGCGCCTCGCGCGCGCCCATCAGGCGTTCGGTCTGGCGACGACCGCCTTGCGGGACGCCATGACCGGCATCGACGGGCTGTTGCTGCCGACCGCGCCGCAGCGGGCATTCGCGCACACCGCCCGTATTCCGGCCAATCAGGCGGACCTTACCGCGCTGGCGAACGTCGCGGGCGTTCCGGCGTTGAGCCTGCCGATAGCAGCGTCGGACGGGGGCCTGCCTGTCGGGGTGCAGATCGTCGGGACAGAGGGGAGCGACGACTGGCTCCTCGGTGTCGGCGTGCTGTTGCAGGATATCGGGCCGGTCAGGGCGTGGGCCGGGCGTGCCTGAGTGGATCGGCGCGGCGCAGGCCGCACGGCGGGCCACGGGGCGGATCCTGATCGGGGGATGTGCCGCCGAACCGGTGGCGGTGCTCGACGCCGTCGCGGCAGACCCCGGGCTGTGGCGGGGACGGACGCTGACCGGCGCCTTCATTCCGGGCGTGAACGACCGCGATCTGTCGGCGCTGGGGCAAGGCACCACGGTCGAGACGGTTTTCGTGACCGCGGGTCTGCGCGCGGACCGCGCGGCGGGGCGGGTGGCGCATCTGCCGGTGCACTACAGTGCCTTTCATGCGCGTCTCGCCCGTCCGGGCGTCGTCGATTGCGTCCTGATCTGCGTGCCGCCACCGGCGCGGGACGGAACCGTCGGGTTCGGCCCGGCCTGCGATTTCGCCGCGGCCGCCATCGCCGCGGGCGCGCGGCTGATCGGCGCGGTGAACGCGTCGATGCCCGATGTCGCGGGCGCGCCGCGCCTGCCACTGTCACGGTTCGAGGCCCTCGTGCAGGGCGACGCGCCGCTTCCGACACTGGCCGCGACGGTGCCCGATGCCGTCAGCCGCGCGATTGCGGGACATATCGTGGGGCTATTGCCGCCGCAGTGTGTGCTGCAACTCGGCCTGGGAAAGGTGCAGGCCGCCGTGCTCGGGGCGGTCATGGCGGAAGGCGGGCGGGATATCTCGATCCATGGTGGAATGATATGCTGGCCGGTTTTGGACGGAAGAGAAGATGGTTTCTTTGCGCGCGGTGTCGTGACCGGGGTGGCGCTGGGCGACGCCGAGTTCTATGCGCGCCTGCCGGATCATCCGTCGATCCGCTATCGCCCGGTCGATGTGACCCACGGCCGCAACGCTCTTGCCGCCCTGCCGGGGTTCGTCTCGGTCAATTCCGTCCTACAGGTGGATTTGACCGGACAAGCCAATGGCGAGTATGTCGGGGGGATGCAGGTAAGCGGACAGGGCGGCATGGTCGATTTCACTCGGGGCGCGCGCGCGTCCATCGGCGGGCGCGCGATCCTTGCGCTGCCATCGACGGCGCAGGGCGGCACGGTGAGCCGGATCGTCGGTGCGTTGGCCACGGGCACGCCGGTCTCGGTGACGCGGGCCGACGTCGACATGGTCGTGACCGAACATGGCATCGCCGACCTGAGGGAGGCGGATTCTCGCGACCCGGGCCGAGCGGCTGGCGACCATTGCGGATCCCGCGTTTCGCGATCTGCTGCGTCCGGGCGAGACGGTATCCTCGCGCGGCGGTGCGCCGGCATACCCGCGCGGAACCGGCCGATGACGGCGGCCACGTCGATCGGCACCCCGGACGACCGCCCGCAATACATCCGCATCGGCGATGTCCTGCGCGAGCGTATCCGCACCGGCCACTATCCGGTCGACGCGCTGATGCCGACCGAGGGAGAGCTTTGCGGTGAGTTTTCCAGCAGCCGCCATACGGTGCGCGAGGCGCTGCGCCGCCTGACCGACGCGGGCCTGATCGCGCGACGTCAGGGGTCCGGCAGCCGGGTGCTGGCATCCGAACCGCACCAGAACTACGTGCATGCGATGCGGTCGCTCGACCAATTGTTCCAATACGCGAGCGATACGCGATTCGTCATCGACGAGATCGGTATCGCGGTGCCCGAGCCGGGACTGCTGACCGATGGTGCCGGGGGCGCGTTGCCGGACGGCGGTGACGGATCGTCGCCCGCGCCCGAACCGGTGCAGCGCCCCTGGCTTATCGTCAGTGGCCTGCGGATGGAGCGCGACGAGGACATTCCGATCTGTCACTCTGTCGTCCTGCTCAATGACCGCTTCGCCGAAGTGGCCGACGATCTGCGTCACCACAAGGGCGCCCTCTATCGCCTGATCGAAGAGCGTTTCGGCGTCGAGGTCGCCCGGGTGGTGCAGGACATCACCGTCGCCCCGATGCCGCCCGACGCCGCCCGCGCGCTGGGTGCAAAGCCGAAAGTGCTCGCTGCGCGGGTGGCGCGACGGTATCTCGACGCCGGGGGCACGGTGCTGATCGCCTCGGTCAACCATCACCCGGCAGAGCGGTTCAGCTATTCGATGGAACTGAAACGCGACGCGACGCGACGGACCTACGGCTAGGGTCGCCCCGGTCGGATCCGCCGCAGTATCCACGGCCCGATTGCCGCGCCGGACCGACGTATCGACAGGTCGCATGCCGACGGCGCGCAAACGACCCCCGTCCTTGCAGTCCTCGCAGACCCGCCATCGGGGTGCGGTCGGGGCGGGAGGAAGGCCGGTCCCGCGCCGGGGGACCGCACCCTTCGGTGTGGTTCGTCAGGGTGCGTCACCCCACAGGCGCGCGCGGATCGCCGCGCCGTCGCCGTCCAGATCCGGCACGCGCAGATCGGGTGCCCCGGGTTCGTCCCGATACTTCACCGGCGTGCCGATGTGATGCGCGCCGGTCGCGTCGCGCAACAGCATGTCGCGGGCGGCGACCTGCGGCTGATGCCAGGCCTCGTGCAGGTTCAGCACCGGGGCGTAGCAGACGTCCCTGTCCGCGAACCAGTCGTTCCAGTGGGCGAGGGGCTTCTGTGCGAATGTCTCGCGCAGGAACGCCTTGACCGGCGCCTGTCCGGCGCCCGGCGGGCCGGTCGCGGCGTCGATCAGGTCCACCCGGTCAAGGGCGGTCAGCAGGGTGACGACGAACTTGCGCTCGACCCCGCCCAAGGTCAGGTGGCGCGCGTCGGCGGTTTCGTAGACCGAAAAGAACGCGTAGCCGCCGAAACTGCGCTCGTCGGCCACGACCGGAGCGCGGTCCTCGGCGAACACCGGGCCCACGACGTTGGGCAGCCAGGCCATCGTCGCGTCCTGCATCGAGATGTCGACGACATCGCCGCGCCCCGTCGCCTCGCGGCGCAGCAGGGCCATCAGGACGGCGGACAGGGCGGTCAGCGATCCGGCGAGGTCGGCGACCGGCATGTGCGGGTTGACCGGGTGGCCGTCCGGGGCGAGGTTCAGCGACACGACGCCCGACAATGCCTCGATGCTGATGTCGTGGGCCGGGCGCCGGGCCTCTGGCCCGCTCTGCCCGAAGGCCGAGATCGAGCAATAGACGAGGCGGGGGTTCAGCGCGCACATCGCGTCCGGCCCGATGCCGAGGCGGTCCGCGACGCCGGGGCGGAATGCCTCGATCAGCACGTCGGCCCCGGCGACCAGTCGCAACAGGACGGCGTGATCGTCGGGGGTCTTGAGGTCCAGAACGATGGACCGCTTGCCGCGATGGGTGTTGCGGAACCATGTCGTGGTATCGCCCTCGACGTATCCGACGCGCCGGACGGGCTCTCCGGCAGGCGGCTCGACCTTGATGACGTCCGCGCCGTGATCGGCCAGCATCTGCGTCAGCATCGGGCCGGGCAGAAACAGCGACAGGTCGAGTATCCTGTAGCCCTCCATCTTCATCGCGGCCCCCTTTTCAGATCACGTTTCCGGCGCGCAGGTCGGCGATGTCGGCATCGCGCAGACCGACCTCGTGCAGCAGGGCATCGGTATCGGCGCCAAGCGCGGGTCCGGGGGTGGCCCGGGCGCGTGTGCCGTCGATACGGACCGGGCTCGACAGGATGCGCAAGGCACCGTCGGGGTGGTCGATGGTCTGGATGCCGCCGGTCTGTTCGAGGTAGGGATTGTCGAGCGCCTCGGGCAGCGTCAGCACGGGGGCCGCGGGCACACGACCGGCCAGTCGCCGCATCCATTCCGCCGTCGGGCGTTCCGCAAATGCGCTGTCGAGAAGTGCTGCCAGCGCGTCCCGGTTGGCGAAGCGGTCCTGCGGTCGGGCGAACCGCGGATCGGCGGGCAGGTCGGGCAGGCCGGTGATCTCGCACAGCGCCGCCCAGAATTTCGGCAGGACGCACATGACGAAGATGTGGCCGTCGGTGGTCGGGTGCACTTCGCAGGGCACGACGGACGGATGGCCGCTGCGCGGACGCCGGGCGATCGCATCGCCCTCGTTCATATACCACGTCGCGGGATAGGTGAGCTGATGGATCGCCACGTCGTAGAGCGTGACGTCGACGTCGCGCCCCCGCCCGGTGCGCAACGCGCCGACGAGGGCGGCGGTCAGGGCGAAGGCGCAGGTGATGCCGGTGAGGTAATCGACGACGGACAGGCCCATGCGGGTCGCCGGGCCGTCCGGTTCGCCGGTCAGCGACAGGAACCCGGCCTCGGCCTGCATCAGGTAATCGTAGGCGGGCCATGTCGTCGAGCAGCAACTCGCAACTGTCGATGGACCGATAGCCCATCTTCGTCAGCTTCTTCGAGACCTCGTACCCCTCGCCCTTCCGGGTGATGAACGCGCTCATCCCCTTGTGGCGCGGCGTGGCGTCGGGATCGGTCTTGGCCAGCACCATCAGGCAGTTGCCGTAGAGCGAATTGGTGATCCAGGTCTTGGTGCCGTTGAGCCTGTAGCCTGCGTCGGTCCGGGTGGCCCTGGTCCGGATCGCCTGAAGGTCGGTGCCCGCGTTGGCTTCGGTCAGGGCGATGCCGCCGCGCAACTCTCCGGTCGCCATCTTCGGCAACCACTCCTCCTTCTGTTCCCTTGTGCCCGCCCGCTCGATCGCAGAGGCCATGATGAGGTGCGAGTTGAAGATGCCCGACGGCGCCATCCACGCGCCCGCGACCTTGACCGCGATCTTGGCGTAGGTCGCGGCGGGCAGGCCGAGGCCGCCGTATTCGGGCGAGATGATCGCGCCGAACAGGCCCAGTTCCTTCATCTGCTCGACCAGATCGTGGGGATATTCGTCGGCCTGATCGTGCGCGCGGGCAATGGGGTGGACCTCGCCCTCCACCCATTTGTCGATCATGTCGAGGATCTGCACCTCGTCGTCGGCGATGAAATCCGGATTGACGTGGACGTTCATCGGGGTTGCCTCCTGAAAGGGGGGATCAATAGCCTGCGGCATCGTCGATGCCGTGGCCGCGCTTGGGGATCAGGATCGTGCGGCTGAAATCGCAGACCAGCGTGCCGTCCTGATTGAACCCGCTGGTCCTGACGGTGACGAGACCGGCGTTCGGGCGCGACCTGCTCTCGCGCTTGGACAGCACCTCGGATTCCGCGGTCAGGGTATCGCCCGCGAACAGCGGGTGGGTCATGCGGATGTCGGTCCAGCCTATGTTGGCGATGGCCTTCTGGCTGACGTCGGTGACGCTCATCCCCACCATCAGCGCGACGGTGAGGGGCGAGCAGACGATGCAGCGCCCGAACTCGGAATGTCTGGCGTATTCGGCGTCGAAGTGCATCGGATGGGTGTTCATCGTCAGCAGGGTGAACCAGGTGTTGTCGGTTTCCGTGATCGTGCGGCCGGGCCGGTGTTCGTAGATGTCGCCGACGGTGAAATCCTCGTAGTAGCGGCCGAACGTCTCGTGGATGCGGTTTTCGCCGACGGATTTTGCGACTTGGGTCATGGGATCACTCGACTGTTGGGGTGGTGGTGTCGCGCAGTGCCAGCAGGCGTTGCATCGACCGGATGACGGGTTTCTCGATGAGTTTGCCGTCGAGGACGGCGAGGCCGTTCGGAGATGCCTCGAACAGCGCCACGACCTTTTCGGCAAGGGCGATCTGGTCGCGGGACGGGGTGAACACGGTCCTGACGGGTGCGACGTTCGACGGATGCAAACAGGCCTTGCCGGTGAAGCCCAGCGCCTTCGCGGCCTCGGCCTCCGTCGTGACCGCATCCATGTCGCGGAACGCCAGACACGGCACGTCCAGCAGATCGACGCCGGCGCGCCGCGCGGCGTGGACCAGGGTGGCGCGCGCGTGCAGCAACGGACCGGGCGCGACCTCGACGCCGAGTTCGGCGGCGTAGTCCACCGCCCCGAACATCGCGAACGACAGCGGCGCGGCGCGCAGGATGTCGTGGACGTTTCCGAGGCCCTCGAGGCTCTCGATCAGCACCGCGATCCGCAGCGGCAGGGCGGCCTCTGCGATGAGGTCGGCGACGAGGCGGACCTCGTCGGCAGACGCGACCTTGGGCAGCAATAGGGTGCCGCCGCCGGGTCGGGCGTCCAGCAGGGCGAGCAGGTCGCGCAGGCCCGCCGCGCTATGCAGCCCGTTGATCCGCACGACCCGCTCGGGCCCGGGCGCGCCCGTCAGGAACGGTGCCGCGGTGATGCGGGCCGCGTCCTTGTCGGCGGGCGGCACCGCATCCTCAAGGTCGAGGCAGACGATATCGGCGCCGGAGGCCAGCGCCTTGTCGTGGATCGCGGGCCGGTTCGCGGGGGCGAACAGCAGGGTGCGGTGCGGCCTCATGGCGCGCCCCGCGCGAGGGTCGCGAGGGCGGCGATATCGGGCAGGTCGCGCAGGCCCGACACGGCGGCGAGAAGGGCATCCGCCCCGGCGGCGGCACCGTCGCGGTGAAGCCCGCGATGTCGTCGGCGCCGAAGCCGTGGTCGCGCATCAACCGGCCCAGGCCGTCGATCACCCCGTGCGTCAGCCGCCCCGAGGGCCAGGGCTTGTGCGCCAGCCCTCGACGTGGGGCTGCAACGTCCCGCTGGCCTGTGCGTATTGCGCCCCCAGCGCGTCCTTCATGCGGC
The DNA here is from genome assembly GCA_963789535.1 of uncultured Alphaproteobacteria bacterium. Taxonomy (GTDB): domain Bacteria; phylum Pseudomonadota; class Alphaproteobacteria; order Rhodobacterales; family Rhodobacteraceae; genus CAVXHQ01. The sequence goes on from CAWBKU010000005.1 coordinate 1,061,520, forward strand.
CGGTGTCGAACCCGGCGAGCTTGCCGATGGCGGCGACGGCGCCGAATCCGCCCGCCAGCGCGGGCCGAAAGAACCGCAGTTCGGAACCGGTGACGATCCCGAGCACGGTCGACACGTCGACGCCCACCGCCAGCGCCGCGATCAGCGCCTCGCCGGTGACGGGACGGCCCTGCGCACTCTCGCGTTCGGCCCAGGCCACGATGGCGGCGAGGATCGTCGCCATCGGGTGCAGGACAGCGCCCTCGTGGACGCAGTCGAACTCGAGGCAGTGGATCTGATAGGCGTTCACGATGGCTGCCGATTGCGCCGACATCCTCTCGCCGGTGGACAGGACCGTCGCCTCGGGCAGCGGCCCCCATGTCTGAGCCAGCGTGATCAGCGCGGCGACCTGCGTGCCCGACGATCCCGCGATCCCGACGCCGAGGGTGTCGAGCAGGAACGTCTGAACGGCGGCGATCACCGACGGCGGCAGGTCTGCGGTCCGGGTGTCCACGACGTGCGCCGCCACGATGTCGAGCGGGTTGGTCATGCGGAAGGGGCCGGAACGGCGGCGGCAAAGGCGCGCGCGATGGCGAGGCGGCTGGCGCACCAGACGTCCGGTCTGGCCTGCACATGGGAGATGAACGCCTCCAGCGCGCCGATCCGCCCGGGCCGCCCGATGATCCGCAGATGCAGACCCAGCGACATCAGGCGCGCGGTGCCGTCGGCGCCTTCGTCGTAGAGGCGGTCGAAGGTGTCGACCGCATAGTCGAGCCATTGCGACGGTGTATATCCCGGCGCCAGCCAGAATTTCATGTCGTTGGTGTCGAGCGCATAGGGCACGATGACGATCGGCCTCGGCCCCTGCGCCGTTTCCACCACGTCCCAGCGCGGGGAATCGTCCGAAAAATCGTCCATGTGGTATTCGAAACCCGCCTCGGCGAGCAGGCGGCGGGTGATGTCGGTATGCAGATAGCGCGACAGCCAGCCATAGGGCCGGGTGCCGGTGGTGGCCCGGATGCTCTCGACGGCCCGGTCGATGAACGCCCGCTCGCGCGTCTCGTCAAAGCTGAACTGATGCACCCAGCGCCAGCCGTGGCTACAGGTCTCGTGGCCGCCCTCGACGATCATCCGGGCCACCCCGGGCGCGTTTTCCAGTGCCTGCGCCGCCGCCGTCACCGTGGTGGTGATGCCGGCCCGCCCGAAGGCGCCGAACACGCGCCCGGCACCGGCCCGGAGACCGTATTGGTAATTGCTTTCGTTGGCGTAGTTGCGCAGCGGGATCTTCAGCGACACGCCAAGTTCGTCCACCGGCTCCGGTCCCTTGTCGCCGCGCGCCACCGACATCTCGGACCCTTCCTCGATGTTGACGACGAAGGACATCGCCAGACGCTTGCCGGGGGGCAGCCAGGTCATTCAGTGATACTCCTCGCCGCCCGAGACGTTCATCGCCTCGCCGGTGATATAGCCTGCCGCATCCGAGCACAGGAACGCCACGGCGCCAGCCGTATCCTCGGGCGTGCCGGTCCGGCCGAGGGGGATGCGGGCGCGCATCGCGGCGAGGTAGTCGTCGACCGATTTGCCCTGTGACGCGGCCATGAACTCGTTCTGCCAGGCGCCGAGGCCGGTCGTGACATGGTTCGGGCAGACCGCGTTCACGGTGATGCCGTGGGGCCCGAGTTCGAGGGCGGCGGCGCGGGTGAACCCGAGCAACCCGTGTTTGGACGCGGTATAGGCGGTGGCGAAGGCAAAGCCGGATTTGGCCGCCTGGCTGGCGATGTTGACGACCCGCCCGCCCGCGCCGCCCCGGATCATCAGGGCTGCGGCATGTGCCGTCAGCAGGATCGGGGCGCGCAGGTTCACGCCCAGAACGGCATCGAGACGGGCGGGATCGGTCCCGGTCAGCGGTCCGAACAGATAGCCGATACCCGCGTTGTTCACGAGGATATCGAGGCGGCCGAAGGCCGTGTCGGTCGCGGCGACGATGCCCGCGATGGCCTCGGTGTCGAGCAGGTCGCCCGCCACCGTCTCGACCCGCGCATCCGTCGCCCGGCGGATCGTCTCTGCCGTCGCGGCAAGATCGCCGGCCACGCCGACGCCGTGCGCCGGCGCGATATCCCCGCCGACCGTGCCACGGTCATGCAGCATCACATCGCAGCCCGCCGCCGCGAGCCGGTGCGCGATCGCCTGACCCAGCCCGCCGGGCCGTGCAGCACCGGTGATGAGGGCCACGCGCCTCACGTCGGCGCCGTGATGTCGCGCAGGATCAGGAACTGCGGATCGTCGGCGAATGTCTGGAATTCGGCCGCGATGCGCTGCATCGGCGGCGTCGCCACGTCGGTGCCGAAGGCGGCGTCGTCCGCGACCTCGATCATCTCGGCGTAGCGGTAGGGCGGGGCAGGGCATGGTCACACTCCTCGAACCGCTGGTCGGCTATGCGGACGGCGAAACGCTGGACGGTGTCACCGTGCCGGATTTCGACACGTTCGAAGGGCGGCTTGCCGAAAGCTGGGACACCAGGGCGTGACCGGCCGCGGCGGCGCGACGTTCGACGCCGACGACGTGATGTATACGTTTCAGCGCGCGAAATCGGTCTCGGGTGCGGCACCGATCGGCTGGTTCCTGTCGAACGTCGCCTCGATCGACGGCTTTGGCGTCGAGGTGTTCGGCGACGATCCGGCGGCCGGGGAACTGGGCGACAGTATCGTCCGCGTCGACGATTATACCGTCCAGATCCGTCAGTCCGAACCCAATGCGCTGCTGCTGCCGGTCCTGACGATCTTTGGCCTGCTGATCTTCGACAAGGAGACGATGGAGGCGAACGCCACCGAGGCCGATCCGTGGAGCCATGACTACGTCAACAACACCGGTGCGCCGGGGTTCGGCGGCTATTGCCTCGAAAGCTGGACCAAGAACGAACAGATCACCTATGCCGCGTTCCCCGACTATTACCGCGGTGCGCCGTCGGCCGACCGGGTGAGCGTGCGCCGGGTGCCGCAATCGTCGAACCGCCTCGTGGTGCTGCGCTCGGGTCAGGCCGACCTCGTGACCGGCCTTACGCCGCGCGAGTTCGACAGTCTGGCGGACGTCGACGGGATCACCGTGGCCGGTGTCACCGGCAACGAGAACCTGTTCGTGCACATGAATTTCGACGTCGAACCGTTCGACAACATCCTGCTGCGTCAGGCGATCGCCAGCGCGATCCCCTACGAACAGATCATCGCGACCGGATACTTCGGACAGGCGACGCAGTGGAACGGGATCGTGCCGTCGACCTATCCGGGCTATTCCGCAGCCGCCGGTTTCACCTATGATCCCGACCGCGCCCGCGAGCTCTTGGCCGAGGCGGGCTATCCCGAGGGGGCGGGCCTCGAGGCGTTCGAGGGGGCGTTTGCGCTGTCCTATGTCGCCGAAAAGGAATCCACCCTCGGCCCGATCGTGAACGTCATCCAGACCGCCCTGCGCGAGGTCGGCATCCCCGCCACGCTCGACCCGATCCCGCAGACGCAATACGGCGACCGCCAGCTCGTGCGCCGCGACCTGCCGTTCGCGATCAACGATCAGGAAAAGCCCATCGGCGTCGATGCGGGCTATGCGATCCAGTTGTTCTTCGCCTCGCCCGAGAACGGCGGCCTGAACAACATGGTGAACTATCGCAACGAAGCGCTCGATGCGATGTGGGCGCAGGCGCGTGTCGACCCCGATACCGACAGCCGCAACGCGATCCTCGCCGAGATACAGGCGATGGCGGTGGCCGATGTCGCCTGGCTGCCGATCGTCGAATACCGGACCCAGTGGGCGTTCAGCGACCGGATCTCGGGGCTGCACTGGTATCCCGACAACGCGATCCGCTACACCGATCTGATCGTCGCCGAATAACGATCCGGGGCGGCCCCGCACCGGGCCGCCCCGCCTCACGTCCCCGTCGATCCGGCGGAAAGGTCACGCCTGGGAAATGCTGCTCCGCTATATCCTCAAACGGCTCGCCATCGGCGTCGTGCAGCTTTTCGGCCTCGTCATCGCGGTCTTCTTCCTGATCCGCCTGCTGCCTGCCGACCCGGTCTCGCGCCTCGTCGGCCTGAACTCCAGCCCCGAGGGCTATGCGCAGGCCGCCGCGTCCCTCGGTCTCGACAAACCTCTGTTACAGCAATTGTCGCTCTACCTCGGCCTGCAACCGTCAGTGCAACCGGGGCTCTTGCAGGGATCGCTCGGGGTGTCGTGGGTCACGGGATCGTCCATCGGGTCCGAGGTCGCGGCCTTCCTGCCCGTCACCCTGCAACTCATCACGCTGGCCTTCGTCCTCGCGTTCATCGTCTCGGTGCCGGTCGGCATGCTCGGCGCGCTGAACCCGGGCAAGGCGGCGGACAAGGGGGTGTTCGTCTACAGCCTGTTCGCCGGATCGCAGCCCGAGTTCTGGTGGGGCCTCCTGTTCGTCTACGTCTTCTACTTTCAACTCGGCTGGGCGCCCGCTCCCCTCGGGCAACTCTCGCCGATGACGTTTCCGCCGCCGTCGATCACCGGCTTCATGCTCATCGACACGTTGATCGCGGGCGAACCGGCAAAGTTCCTCGAGGCGCTGCACCACCTGATGATGCCGGTCATCACGCTGGCGTTCATCCTGTCGGGTCCGATCATCAAGATGGTGCGCCAGAACATGCTGCGGGCGTTGCAGTCGGACTTCGTCCTCTATGCCAACGTCATCGGTCTGCCGCGCGCGCGGGTCGCGCGCTATGCGCTGCGCGCGGCGATGGGGCCGTCGATGACGCTGATCGGGATCCTCTACGGCTTCATGCTGTCGGGGGCGGTGCTGGTGGAATCGGTGTTCTCGCTCGGCGGGATCGGGCAATATGCGATCCGGTCCGTCCTCGCCTTCGACTATCCGGCGATCCAGGGCGTCGTGCTGGTCATCACCGCGATCTCGCTCGTCGTCTATCTCGCCCTCGACCTGATCCACGCCGCCCTCGACCCGAGGATCGCGCAGTGACCGACGTGCGCGGCAGCAAGGCCACCGTCATGGCGGGCGAGGGTGCCTATATTCCGCCCGTTCGCCGGGCCGACTGGCTGATGCGCGTGGGCGTGGCCATCGTGGCGCTGGTCTGCGTCCTCGCGGTGATCGGGCCGCACATCGGTCCCTACGATCCGACGCTGACGACGGTGCGCATCGCCGTGCCGCCGCCGTCGTTCAGCGAGATACCGGGGCAACTTGCGGGCTGGATCGGCGGCACGCTCGATCATCCGCCGCACTGGATGGGCACGGACGCGAACGGCTACGACATCTTCAGCCGGGTGATCGCGGCGCCGCGCACCGACCTGCAAATCGCGCTCGCCGCCAATTTCCTGTCGCTGTTCATCGGCGTCCTCCTCGGCCTCGTCGCCGGCTACTGGCGCAACTGGGGGACGGAGCTGTTGATGCGGGTCTCGGACGTGCTGCAATCGTTTCCGGTGTTCATCATGGCGATGGTCCTCGTGGCGCTGGCGGGCCGGTCGGCGGTGAACATCGTGATCGCGCTCGCCTTCGTCTATGTGCCGATCTACGTCCGCTTGACCCGCGCCGAAGTGCTGAGCCAGACCGGCCGCGGTTTCGTCGAGGCGGCGCGCGCGATGGGCAACTCGGAACTGACGATCGCGCTGCGCCATGTCCTGCCGAACTCCCTCACGCCGGCGCTGATCCAGTCCTCGGTGACGATCGGCTTCGCCATCCTGCTGACCGCCGGGCTGTCGTTCGTCGGCGCCGGGGTGCGCCCGCCGACGCCCGAGTGGGGGCTGATGATCTCGACCGGAGCCAACCAGATCGTGCTGGGCGAATGGTGGCCGTCGGTGTTTCCGGGGTTGGCGATATCGCTGACGGTGTTCGGATTCGCGGTCCTCGGCAACGCCTTGGAGCGGCGTTATGAGCGGGGGTGAGGCGCTTCTCTGCGTGCGCGATCTGCGCGTCGGCTACGAGGTGCCGGGCGGCATCGTCACGCCGGTCGACGGTGTGTCCTTCGATCTCGCGCCGCGCGAGGTCGTGGGGCTGGTGGGGGATGCCGGGTCGGGCAAGTCGACGACGGCGCTGGCGCTCATGGGCCTCGCCCGTCCGCCGGGCAGGATCCTCGGCGGTCAGGTGATGTTCGGGGGACAGGATTTGCTGACGCTCCCCGATGGCGAGATTCGCAGGGTCCGGGGCCGCGACATCGGCCTGATCGTGCAGAACCCGCGCGCCGCGCTGAACCCGCTGCTGCGGATCGGCGCGCAGATCGGCCACGCCTACCGCGCCCACAACGCCGTCAGCGCCGCAGACGCCCGCAGACAGGCCGTCGAGATGCTGCGCCTCGTCGGCATCAACGACCCCGAGTGCCGCGTCGCCGCCTATGCCCACGAATTGTCGGGCGGCATGGCGCAGCGCGCCCTGATCGCCATCGCCCTGTCGTCGAAACCCCGCCTGCTGATCGCGGATGAGCCGACGAGCGGCCTCGATGTCACCATTCAGGCGCAGTTCCTCGACGAGATGTGGCGCACGGTGCAGCAGACCGGCTCGGCGATGCTGCTCGTCACGCAGGAACTGGGGGTGATCGCCAACTACTGCGACCGGGTGCTGGTGCTGCACGAGGGCCGTATCGTCGAGGATGCGCCGGTCAGACGGTTCTTCGACGATCCCGCCCATCCCTACAGCCGGGAAGTCCGGCGGTTCTACAAGGAGCGGGCGGCGGGCTGGCCTGCACAGGTCACGGGGCAGGCGGCGTTCCTCGAAACGAGGGGGTTGACCAAGCATTTCGCGCTGCGCGGATCGAACAGGGTCGTGCAGGCCGTCGACAAGGTGTCGATCCGGGTCGCGCGCGGCGAGGCGGTGGGCCTCGTCGGCGAGAGCGGGTCGGGCAAGACGACCGTGGGGCGCAGCCTTCTGCGCCTCGAAACGCCGACGGGTGGCGAGGTGTTCCTCGACGGGACCGAGATCACCCGCCTCGGCCCGGCCGCGATGCGCGCCATGCGCAGGCGGATGCAGATCGTGTTTCAGGATCCGTTCGACAGCGTCAATCCGCGCTGGACCGTGGCCGATATCCTCGACGAGCCGCTGCGCGTGATGGAGGGCGGCCCGAAGGGGCCGCGTCGCGACAGAGCGCTGGCGGCGCTCAAACAGGTCGATCTCGACGCGTCGCTGATGGCCGCCAAACCGCGCGATCTCGGCGCGGGCGCCCTGCAACGGATCAACATCGCCCGGGCCCTCATCTGCAATCCCGAGTTTCTGGTACTGGACGAGCCGACCAGCGTGCTGGCGCCGCGCGCCCGCAACAGTCTGATCGCGCTCCTCTCACGGTTGCAGGCGGAACTGGGGATTTCCTATCTTTTCATAACCCATGACCTGACGACCGTGCGCTATCTGTGTCAGCGCGTCGCCGTCATGTACCTTGGCCAGATCGTCGAGGAAGGCACGGTCGAACAGGTGTTCACCACGCCCCTGCACCCCTATTCGCGCGCCTTGTTGTCGGCGCACCTGATGCCGGACCCCACGCGCCGGCGCGTCGACAACCCGGTGCCCGCCGCCCTCGAGGGCGAGATCCCCTCGCCGATCGACGTGCCGGTGGGCTGTTATCTGGCAAGTCGGTGCCCTCATGTGACGGACGCCTGCCGCGCCAACCCGCAGGTGCTGAGCGATCTTGGCGGCAACCGCGCGGTGCGGTGCGAACGGGTGGTGCGGGGGGAAATCCCGAATGGATGACGTGGTGATCGTCGGCGCCGGGGCGAGCGGTGCGGCCGCGGCGTGGCGGCTGGCGCGGGCGGGACTGCGCGTCACCTGCCTCGAACAGGGCGGCTGGGTCGACCCCGCGGCCACGCCCTCGCTGCGCCCCGACTGGGAGATCGCGCGCCAGACGACGCACCTTCCCAACCCCAACGTGCGCAAGGCGGCGCAGGATTATCCCGTCGACGACAGCGAGGCCGCGATCAAGCCGTTCCTCTTCAATGCCGTCGGCGGGTCGACGATCCTGTGGGGCGCGCATTTCCCGCGCCTGCGACCATCGGATTTCCGGACCCGGACGCTCGACGGCGTGGGCGACGACTGGCCGATTTCCTATGAGGATCTGGCCCCCTATTACGAAGAGAACGACCGCATGATGGGCGTGTCGGGCCTCGCGGGCGACCCCGGCAATCCGGCCCGCGGTGCCCGCCAGATGGCGCCGGTTCCGCCGGGAGCGGCGGGGATACGGATGGCCGCGGCGTTCGACCGGCTCGGCTGGCACTGGTGGCCCGCCGATGTGGCGATCAATACGACCGCCTGCGGCGAGGGGCGCGGCGCCTGCAACGACTGCGGCCCCTGCGATCTGGGCTGTCCGCACGGCGCGCGGTCGGCAACGGACGTAAGCTACTGGCCGCTGGCCATTACGGCGGGCGTTCGTCTGATTACCGGCGCGCGTGTGTTCGAGGTCGAGACGGACGCGCAGGTCCGGGCCACGGGCGTTGCCTACTAAGACCGAGGCGGCGTGGCGCACCGGCACCGGGCGGGCGTCGTGGCCCTTGCCGCCAATGACCTCGGGATCGCGCGGCTGATGCTGCTGTCGACCTCGCGGCGGTTTCCGAACGGCCTCGCCAACGACACCGACCTCGTCGGGCGCCGCCTGATGCACCACCGGACCGGCATGGTGACGGGGCGGTTCGCCGAGGCGATGGACGGCTGGGCCGGGCCGTTCGCGGTGTCGATCCTGTGTCAGGAATTCTACGAGACACGGCCCGGGCACGATTTCCGGCGCGGCTATCAGATGCAGCTCATCCGCTCGGACGGGCCGGTCGGCACCGCCGTCGGCGGCTATCTGCCGCGGGTTCCCTGGGGTGCCGGGCATCACGGGCGGTTCCGCGAGGTGTTCGGCCACACCGCGAGCCTGACGGTCACGACCGAGGATCATCGCGCTGCTGCCCAAGGGGTTCGATGCGGCGCCGCCGACGGCGCAGGCGGGCATCCTGCGCCGGATCGAGGTGTCGCAAGGTGCTGCGTTCTCGGTCCTGATCGTCGGTGCCTACAGCCTTTATTACACCCACCCCGCCGTCGCCCGCGTCCTCGAACGCCTGACCGGATATGCCGCGGGCGCGCCGCAGCCGGACGGACACGTTCTTGCGCCGTTCGACGTCGCCATGGTCGCCGTGCCCGCCGCGCGGTCCCCGCACTTTCGCCCCACGCCCGGAGAGCCCGAATGACTGCCCATCCCTTCGTCCCGAACCGCCATGCCGGCGCCTCGGTCCTCGTCAGCGGATCGGCGAGCGGGATCGGCCCCGGCATCGTCGGGCGGTTCCTCGCCGAAGGGGCGAGGGTCGCGGGCCTCGACCTGAACCCGACGCCGGGCGGCGGCGTCCTGTCGATCACCGGCGACGCGACCGACGAGGCGACGGTCGACGCGGCGGTGGCGCGGGTGGTGGCCGAACAGGGCGGCCTCGACGTGATGGTCTGCAATGCCGGCGTGATCGCCGTCGGGCCGGTGGCGGACATGGATTTCGCCGAGTGGCGCCGGGTGATGGACATCAACGTGAACTCGGTCTTTCTCGGCAGCCGCGCCGCCGCCCGCGCGATGATCGCGCAGGGGCGCGGCGGGTGCATCGTCAACGCCTCGAGCGGGGCTGACCGGCTGGTCATACGCCGACGTGCTGCCCTATTTCCGCCGGTCCGAGGACAACCCCGAACGCCCCGGCGATCCGCATCACGGGCAGGGCGGTCCGTTGCGGGTGACGAGGGCGCGGGGGCAGAACCCGCTCTATGCCGATTTCCTCGCCGCAGGCCTCGCGGCCGGCGCGCGCCCGAACGCCGATTTCAACGGCGCCGATCAGGAGGGGCTGGGGTTCTACGATTTCAACACCCGCGATGGCCGCCGGGTGAGCAGTGCCACCGCGTTCCTGCGCCCGGCGATGGCGCGACGGAACCTGAGCGTGCTGACCAAGACCCGCGTCCGCCGCATCGTGATCGAGGCGGGACGCGCTACCGGCCTCGAGGTGCGGCGCGCGGGCCAGACGACGACGGTGCACGCCCGCGCCGAGGTGATCCTGTGCGGCGGGGCGATCAATTCGCCGCACCTTCTGATGCTGTCGGGGATCGGCGACCGGGCGCATCTGGCGGACCACGGCATCGAGACACGGGTGCATTCGCCGGGCGTCGGACAGAACCTCCAGGATCATCTCGGCGTCTATCTGACCTATGCCTGCAAAGACCCCGTGACGCTCTATCGTCTGATGCGGCCCGACCGGGCGATGTGGGCAATCGCGCGGGCGTGGCTCACGGGAACCGGGCCCGCCACGGCCGTCCCGCTCGAGGCGGGCGGGTTCCTGAGGACGCGCCCCGACCTCGACATGCCGGATATCCACATCACCTTCGTGCCGGGCCTGAACCTCGAGACGACGCGGGCGGGGCAGGGGCGGCACGGCTATCTCATCAATCTTTACCAACTGCGCCCGGAGAGCCGGGGGCAGGTCACGCTGGCCTCTGCCGATCCGGCCACGGCGCCGCTGATGGATCCCCGCTATCTGACCGCGGAGGCCGACCGCATCTGTCTGCGCGATGGCATCCGGCTGGCGCGGCGGATCGGTGCGGCGGCACCGCTGGCTGCCCGCAACGCGGGCGAGATTTCCCCGGTTGCCGCCGATCTGGCGACGGATGCGACCGTCGACGCCTGGGTGCGCGCGGGGGCCAACACGATCTTCCATCCTGTCGGCACCGTGCGGATGGGCGCGGACGAGGCGGCACCGCTGGACGGCGCGCTGCGGGTGCGCGGTGTCGACGGCTTGCGCGTCGTCGATGCCTCGGTCATGCCGAGGATCGTGGGCGGCAACACCTCGGCGCCGGTGATGATGATCGCCGAAAAGGCCGCCGACATGATCCTCGGCCGCGCGGCGCCACCACGCGAGGAGGGACGATGACAGAGGTTTTTGCCGACGGCGGCCTGATCCTGACGCCAGCGCGCGTCGCCGTGCTCACGCTCGACCGGCCGGCGCGGCGCAACGCGATGACGGCGGCGATGTGGGCCGCGCTGCCGGATCTCTGTGACCGGATCGCGGGCGATGCTGCCATCCGCGTCCTCATCGTGACCGGCGCGGGCGCCGCTGCGTTCTGCGCGGGCGCGGACATGTCCGAATTCGAGCGGGTCTATGCCACGCCGGAGAGTACCGCCGCCTACAACGCCACGGTGCGGGCGGCGCAGGCGCGCCTGCGCGACCTGCCGTGCCCGACCGTCGCTGCCATACGCGGCGCCTGTTTCGGGGGCGGTTGCGGTCTGGCGCTGGCCTGTGATCTGCGGGTGGCGGACGCCTCGGCGCGGCTGGCGATCACGCCTGCCAGGCTGGGGCTGGCCTATAGCCCCGAAGACACCTGGCAACTGATCGAAACGGTCGGCGCGGTCCGCGCCAAGGATTTGTTGCTGACGGGCCGCATCGTCGACGCGACCGAGGCGCTGCGGATCGGTCTCGTCGACCGGACCGGCGACGACGCCCTCGTCGCGGCACAGGAACTTGCCGCGGATCTGGCGACACTTGCCCCCGGTGCCCTCGCCGCGATCAAGCGGATCTGCAACGGCCTCGGTGTGCCCGCCACCGGCAGCCCCTTGCAGGACGTCTTCGAGGCGACGTTCCGCGGCGCCGAGTTCCGCGAGGGATACACCGCGTTCCTCGAAGGACGGCGCCCCGATTTCGACGCCCCGGCGGCACCGGATACCGGACCATGATCGGCCTTCTGGAAGACGCGGCCACCCGGGCGGCCGCGGCGACGGACCCCGAAGCGGGCCTGCGCGCCCTTCTTGCGCCGTTGCACGCAGGGCTGGGAGTGCGGGACGGCGGCGCGGACCTGCCCGCCGGTGTCGTGCAGTTCTTCGTGGCCGGCGGGTTCATCGTCACCCCGGACGAGGACTGGCACATGCTCGTCGGGAACATCGGTTTCCCGCCCGAACAGGAACGCCTGATGATCCCCGTCGGCGCGGGCCATCCCGGTCTGGTCCGCGCCAGTGCCCGGCCTCTGCACCTGCCCGATACCGGGGCGGTCTCCGGCGCGTTCAAGCAATATCTCAGGACCGCGCGCATGGGATCGGCGATCTATGTGCCGATGGTCTGGCAAGGACGCTTCATCGGACAGATCGTCCTGGCGGGACGCGCGAGGGACACGTTGGGCGCCGGGGATTTCGCGGTGATGCGTGCCGCCGGACCGGTGGCCGCCGCCCTGTGGGTCGCGCAGGACGGACCCGGCTGGCTGACGCGGATGTACCCGCCGGGGACGGCGTTCCGCGTCGACCCCGAGGGGATGTGACGGCGCGGCGTCGCGTCCGATGGCCGAACCGGCCACCGGGGGCCGCGCCCGGTGCCCGAAAAGGTCGTGGGGCGCGCGTTCCGTCCCCCGCTGGCGGGGATCCTTCCCCCGAAGGTCGGTCCGCGGTTGATGCAGCCGATCGGGGTTCCCATCGGAAAGATGTCGGATTCAGGAGATCTGCCGGTTCGACACGCGGGGCTGACGGTCCACCCGACCCGTGACCGGCGCGAGGTTTCCAGAGCGTTTCGGAACCCGCACATGAAACCGGAAAGGCGATGCCGGTCGCGCCATTATGTCCGAAGGCGACCGGCCAGGGCCAAGGGAGGGTCTTTGGCGTGTCGGGGAGGGATCCGCACCTTCGGCGGGATCGCCCCTCGGGCCGGTGAACGTTTGCCACGGTCAGGAGGGACGACCCGGGAACGCCGGTTCCGGACGCTCCGGCTTTCGGCTTTCGGCTGTCGGCTTTCGGCGGCGGCGGACGCCTAGCGCGTCAGGGCGGCCTCGAGTTCTGCGGCGGTCGGCGGCTGGCAGCCCCGGCGCTCGCAGTTGAGGGCCGCCGCCGTGGACGACCGAACCAGCAGGGTCCGCAACGCCTCTCCGTCATCCGGCATCTGCCGCACCGCACCGGCCAGAAGGGTGGCCATGAACGTGTCGCCGGCGCCCACCGTGTCGATCAGGTTGGCGACGGGGGCCGCCGGAATGTCGACCCGGTGCCCGCCGGCAAAGCCGGTGGCGCCCTGCGGTCCCCGCGTCACCACGAAGAGCGGGGCCGTGATCCGGGCGCGGACGCGGGCGATGATCGCCTCGAGGTCCATGCCGGGATAGAGCCACTCCAGATCCTCGTCGCTGATCTTCAGCACGTCGGCGATCGCCATCATCCGCTCGATCCGCGCCAGATAGGCGTCGCGGTCGGGGATGAGCGAGGGGCGCACGTTGGGGTCGATGGACGCGAGGATGCCGCGCGCCTTGCAGGCCGAGAAGACCGCCTCCCAGGCGGCGCCGTCGGGCATGTCCGCGAGGGCGAGCGAGCCGATCTGGAACGCCCGAGTGCCCTCGGGGATCAGCGCCAGGATCCCGGCCTCAGTGACCATCCGCTCGGCGGTGGCGGTGCGATAGAACGCATAGGTCGGCGCGTCGGCCACGATCGAGACGACCGCCATCGACGTCGGCTCGTCCCGCCGGTCGCCGGTCGCGGCCACGCCCGCCGCCGCGATATGCTGCGCCAGCATCTCGCCCAGGCTGTCGCGCGAGATCGGGGTGACATAGGCCACGTCGACGCCCTGCCGCCCGAGGGCCGCGGCGCAATTGTAGGGCGAGCCGCCGGGATTGGCCTGATAGACAGGCTTGCCCGCCTCGGTGCCGGTCTGCACGAGGTCGATGAGGTTTTCGCCGCCGACGATGATCATGGTCCGCTCTCCCGGAATTGCCACCCTCGTTTGCCCGATTTGCGCGCCGCGCGCAAATGGCGCGGCGCGCCCCTTGCAACTCGGCCCGTCGGCGTCATGCTGGCGCCGCCCCCCTCCCACGATCCCCGACCGGAACCCGACATGCGCCGCTTCGTCCTTGCCCTTCTCACCGGCCTGACGCTCGCATCGGCGGGCATGGCGGACACCGTCACGGTATTCGCCGCGTCGAGCCTCAAGTCCGCGCTCGACGTCGTCGCCGCCGACTGGCTGGCGGCGACCGGCAACATGGCCGTGCTGTCCTATGGCGGCAGCGGTGCCATGGCGCAGCAGATCCGGCAGGGGGCACCGGCGGACGTGTTCGTGTCGGCCAACCCCGAATGGATGGATCTGCTCGCGGGCGAGGGCCTCGTGGATGCGGACAGCCGCGTGAACCTGCTCGGCAATCGCCTCGTCCTGATCGGCCCGGTGGGTGCCGCACCGCTCGACATCGGAGCGGGTATCCGCGACCGCCTCGGCGACGGGCGGCTCGCCGTGGGCCAGACCGCCTCGGTGCCCGCGGGGATATACGCGCGCGCGGCGCTCGAGAAGCTGGGCCTCTGGGACGCCCTCGCGCCACGCCTCGTCGAGACCGAATACGTGAGTGCCGCCGCCCGCCTCGTGGCGCTGGGCGAGGCGCCGCTGGGGATCGTCTATGCCAGCGACGTGACCGGGCAGGCAGGCGTGGTCGAACTCGCCGCCTTTCCCGCCGCGAGCCATCCGGCCATCGTCTATCCCGCAGCCGCCCTGACCGGTGCGCCAGAGGTCGCGCGCGATTTCGTGGCGTTCCTCCAGACCCCCGCCGCGCGCGCCGTCTTCGAGGCCAACGGATTTACCGGGCCGCCGCAATGACCGACTGGCTGGGGCCACAGGAATGGCAGGCGGTGCGGCTGTCCTTGCTGGTTTCGTTCTGGGCGACGGTGCTGAGCCTGCCGCCGGCCCTGCTCGTGGCACAGGCCCTCGCCCGGTGGCGCTTTCCGGGGCGCGGCGTGCTCAACGCGCTGGTGCATCTGCCGCTGATCCTGCCGCCGGTCGTGACGGGGTATCTCCTGCTCCTGACGTTCGGGCGCAACGGGGCGGTGGGCGGGTTCCTCTACGACACCTTCGGGATCACGCTGGCGTTCCGCTGGACCGGCGCGGTGCTGGCCGCCGCGGTCATGGCGTTCCCGCTTACGGTGCGGGCGATGCGCCTGTCGATCGAGGCGGTGGACGCGCGGATCGAGGCCGCCGCCGCGACGCTGGGTGCGGCGCCGCTGCGCGTCTTTGCCACCATCACCCTGCCGCTGATCGCGCCCGGCATCCTCGCCGGGGCGGTCATCGGCTTTGCCAAGGCGATGGGAGAGTTCGGCGCCACGATCACCTTCGCCGCCTCGATCCCGGGCGAGACGCAGACCCTGCCCTCGGCGATCCACGCCTTCCTTCAGGTGCCGGGGGGAGAGGGCGGTGCGGTGCGCCTCGTCGTCGTCAGCCTGATCGTCTCGCTCGGCGCCATCGCCCTGTCCGAGGCGCTGGCCGCGCGCATGGCCCGCCGGGCGGCGGCGGCATGAGTGATCTGGCCGTCGCGCTGCGCCACCGGTTCGGCGGGTTCGCCCTCGATGTGGCCTTTCACGCGCCGCCTGGCGTCACCGCGCTCTTCGGGCGGTCGGGCGCGGGCAAGTCCACGGTGCTCGCCGCGATTGCGGGTCTTTTGCGCCCCGGGACGGGCCGGATCGCGGTCGGCGACCGGGTGTTGACCGATACGGCGACCGGCCTGCACCTCGCGCCGCACCGGCGCCGGGTGGCCTATGTCTTTCAGGACGCCCGCCTGTTCCCGCACCTGAGCGTCCGGCAGAACCTGCGCTATGGCATGAAGCGGGGCGCCTCCGAGGTGAAGATCGCCGATTTCCTCGGCCTCGCCCCCCTGCTCGACCGCCGCCCCCGCGCCCTGTCGGGGGGCGAGGTCAGCCGCGTCGCCATTGCCCGCGCCCTGCTGTCGGACCCCGAGATCCTGTTGCTCGACGAACCGCTCGCCGCCCTCGACGCACCCCGCAAGGCCGAGATCCTGCCCTATCTCGCGCAGTTGCGCGACAGCACGCGGATTCCGATCCTCTACGTCAGCCACGCCCTCGACGAGGTGGCGCAACTGGCCAACCGCCTCGTGCTGATCGACGCCGGTTCGATCGTCGCGCAGGGGCCCGCCGCGACGCTCCTGTCGGACCCCGCGCTGGTGCCGCATCTCGGCCCGCGCGGCGCGGGGGCGGTGCTGACCGGGCGAATCGCGGCGCACCATGCCGACGGGCTGAGCGAGGTCGCGGTGCCGGGCGGCGCCATCCTCGTGCCGCGCCGACCCGAGGCGGTGGGCCATCTGCTGCGCCTGCGGATCGCGGCGCAGGACGTGATCCTGTCGCGCACCCGGCCCGAGGGGCTGTCGGCGCTCAACATCCTGTGCGGCACCGTCGCCGCCCTGCAACCGGGCGCGGACGCGGGTGTCACCGTGCAGATCGACCTCGGCGGCACGGCCCTGCTGGCGCAGATCACCGCGCGGTCGGCGACAGCACTTGCACTGGCCGAGGGGCAGGCGATCCATGCGATCCTCAAAACAGTCGCCGTTGCACCGGGCGATATCGGCGGCCTCGGCGACAAATGAGCGGCGGCGCGTGACACCCCGCCCCGGGCTTGCTAGGCCGATGCGATCCTGTCGCGCGACAGGGTTGCGGACACGAGCGACGGAGACCCCATGACGACATCGGCACCTGCGGCCAGGCGGATCGGGCCCGGACCCGGCAGGGTGCGATGAGGGCCATCGTCCTGGGTCAATCGGGTCAGGTCGCGACCGAATTGCAGCGATGTGCCGGAGCGGCGGGCGTCAGCCTCGTCGTCCTCGGTCGCGAGGCCGCCGACCTGTCCAATCCCGCCGCCGCTGCCGGTGTCCTCGACCGCCTTCTGCCGGAAGCCGACGTGGTCATCAACGCCGCCGCCTATACCGCCGTCGACCGCGCCGAGAACGAGCCGGAACTGGCCCGCAGGATCAACGCCGACGCGCCCGCGGCCCTCGCCGCCGCCGCCGCGCGCCACGGCGTGCCGTTCCTGCACATCTCGACCGATTACGTCTTCGACGGCAGCGGCACCGCCGCGCGGCGCCCGGACGATCCGACCGGCCCGCTCAACGTCTATGGCGCGACCAAGCTGGCGGGCGAGGAGGGGATCCGGGCGGCGGGCGGGGTCCATGCCATCCTGCGCACGAGCTGGGTGTTCTCGGCGCAGGGCAGCAATTTCGTCAGGACGGTGCTGCGCCTCGCGCGCGAACGGGACGGCCTGTCGATGATCGCCGACCAGACCGGCGGGCCGACCTCGGCGGCCAGCATCGCCGCGGCCCTCTTTGCCATCGGTCGCGTGCTGATCTCGGGGCCGACGGGCGCCGCTCTCGGGGGCACGTGGCACTTTGCCGGTGCCCCGGACGTGACCTGGGCCGATTTCGCGCGCGCGATCCTGATGCAGGCGGGATTGCCCGTGCCGGTGCAGGACATCCCGACGTCCGGCTATCCGACGCCCGCCCGGCGGCCCGCGAACTCGCGGCTCGACTGTTCGGGCCTCGAGGCGGCCTTCGGGATTCCGCGTCCCGACTGGCGCGCCGATCTGTCCGACGTGCTGGCGACGCTGGGCGTCGTGCCGCCTTCGCGTCCGGCGGGTCGCTAGCCTCCCGGCGCGCTGCGAATCACTTTCGAAACGTGTCCGGTGCAGATGGTGAAACAATTACCGTCGCCTAAGCGTCGTCGTTGTCCCAGCGTGAACGACCGGTCCGCAAACCGACAGTTGCCCGAAATTTGCCGTTCGTCCGCCCTCCCCCGGCCAGACGACCGTCATGATGCCGCCACAATCGTCGTGATAGAGCTCCTCTACGTGGCGCTCTCCGGTGATGGCGCATCACTGAGTGGCTTCGAAATGTCGCTCGATGCTCTACAAAGCTGCGCACATGGGCGATTGACGCCGACGAGTCGTCAATAGGGCCGGTCGGTCGACGAAATGCCCGCATGACGTGTGCCCGATCAGGGACGGTCGTCTTGGCCAGACCGAACGTCGAGGGCCTTTGCCGACGATCTTTCCCCCTCGAATTCGGGGGCGGCCAAGTGGCTAGGTCTCGTCGACCAAGGTTACGGCCACGCAAGGTCCGCTGGCCTGTCATGGTAAACGCGGTCGGAAGGAATTGACTGAATTCTTGAACGAATGCTTATGTCCGGGGGGTAAGGACGGAATAGACGCGGCATCCCTGAAGTTGGATGCGTTATCCGCTGCCAAGGCACGGGACTGACGATGAACCGGGGTTCTGCCAGACCCCTCCCCGCGCATCCGCCTTGGCCTCGTGTTTGGGGCCGGACAGAGGAACGGGGATGCCGACGGATGAAGAGAGATCCGAACAACCCAATTTGCCCGCACCCGTGGGCGGCGGGTCACGTGTTGCCGGGCGATTGCACGTCCGGTCCCCTGGGGAGGGAAGGTCAGTGAGCTATCAGTATCGAGGCGCCAACGGTGGTCCGAATGCGCCGCAGATCGTGGCACCCCCGATGGTGATGCCCGCGCCGGTCCGTCCGCGCGGCGGTATCTACCGCAACCACTTCAAGCGGGTGCTCGACCTTTCCATCGTGCTTATGGCGTCCGTGCCGGTGGCGTTCACGGTGTTCCTGATGGCGTTCATAATCTCGCTCGACGGGCACAAGCCGTTGTATTTTCAGGACCGGATCGGCCGCGGCGGCCGGGTGTTCCGGATGTTCAAGCTGCGCACGATGGTCGTCGACGCCGACCGCGTCCTCGACGCGCATCTGGCGGCGGACCCGGCGGCGCGGGCCGAATGGGACCACCATCAGAAACTGCGCCACGACCCGCGGATCACGCGCATCGGACGCGTTCTGCGCCGGACCTCGATGGACGAGCTGCCGCAACTCTGGAACGTCTTCATCGGCGACATGTCGATCGTCGGACCGCGCCCGATGATGCGCTCGCAGCGGGTGCTCTATCCGGGCACGGAATATTACGACATGCGCCCCGGCATCACCGGCTATTGGCAGATCTCGGTGCGCAACGAGTTCGAGCTTTCTCGAGCGGGCGCAATTCGACCGCTCCTATTTCGGGGATCTGTCGCTGAGGACCGACATTTCGGTCATCGCCCGGACGTTCGGCGTCGTGTTCCGCGCCACAGGGGTCTGACGCCACGCGCGTCCCTCACCGCCCCTCGCGCTCAGCGTCGCCGTACCGATGGCAAATGTCCCGCCACGAGGTCGGCGACGCGACGGCCCCAGGCGTCCCAGTTCAGCCGCGCGTCGAATTCGGCCCGGCTCGAGCGGCGCAGGAGGTCGTAGCGGTCCGGTGCTGCAAGATAGCCTTCGATGATCCGGGCGAAGTCGCGCGCGCTTGCGCTGGGCGGCAGGGCATGGCCGTTGCGCCCTTCTTCGACCGGCACGCCGCCCGCGCCGAAACACAGCGACGGCAGGCCATAGGCCGAGGCCTCGCAGAAGGCGAAACCATAGCTCTCGAACGACGGCAGGACGAGGAAATGCGCCCGCCGGAACGCCGCCTGAAACTGCGCGAACTCTGCGGGCACTTCCTTGTCGAGCGACGGGTGCACGGTGATCCGGCCCGCAGCCTCCGCATCGGGTGGAAGGTCGGGCGGCACGCAGCCGATCACCGTCAGGCGCGCATCGACGCCCGCGTCGCGCAGCCGCCGGTGGACGCGCAGCACCATCGGCCCGCCCTTGGCGTGCCAGTCGCGCCCGACGAACAGCATCTCGACCGGCGCACCGGGCACGATGCGCGGCGGGTCGACCTCGGGCGCGGGCGTGTCGATGTTGGCGCCCCAGGGCACCGTCAGCGAGCGCGCGGGATCGAGGCCGTAGACCGCATCGGCCGCGCGCCGCTGCCAGCGCGAGGGCCAGAGCAGCAGGTCGGCGGCACGGAACGTGCGCGCCTCGGCCCGCGTGATGAGCGGGTCGATGAGGCGCGACGGCGCGAAGAACGACCCGAACTTCGCCCCGATGACCGAGTTGCGATAGACCGTCGGCGTCGCGTCGGCGGTAAAGATCGTGAGCACGCCCGGGGGAGGGACGACGCGGTGCAGCGACTGGAAGCTATAGGCACAAAAGAGCACGTCATAGGGCGCGCGGCGCAGTTCCGCCCCGACCCCCCGCGCCGTCAGCCGTCCGAAGAGCAGGTGCAGGCGCCAGCGCAGCCGCAGGTTCAGCGCCCAGGGCAGCCGCTCCATCAGGCGGCGCACCGGCTCTGCCGGTCCCCAGCCCTGCGACAGGATCTCGACCTCGCCGACGTGGGCGCGCAGGGCGTCGTACATCCGCGCATTGCCGCCGGAATAGAGGTTGCGGTCCAGTGGGCTATGGTCGCACAGATAGGCGATGCGCAGCCGCGGCGCGGCGCGGTCGGACGCCGCCGGAACCACCGCGCGCACCGCGTCGGGCCTGCCGGTCGCCGGAAAATTCATGTCGTCATGGCCTGCACGTTCCCCAGCGGACATCTGCACCGATGATCTGCGATACCGGGCCGGTATCGGCCCCATTTCTCACCATCCGCTTACCCGTCGCCGACAACATGCCAAGGATTGACGCAAAAGTCACTTTTCTGCCCCATCCGGGGTATAGAAAACGCAGATGTGACCCGCCTCCGGCGTAGAAGATGGCATGCGATCCGGGCCACAACATGGCAGGGCCGCCACAGGAGGATCCCACCGGCATGCCCAATGCCTTCGCCTATCTCGCGCTGATCCTCTGGCCGGTCGCGGCCATGGCGATCTTTCGCGCGCTGCCGCTCGGGCGGGCGCTGGTGGCGAGCCTGCTCGTCGCCTATCTCTTTCTGCCGCCGCCGCCTGCGGGGTTCGACTTTCCGTTGTTGCCGGCGCTGACCAAGGACACGATCCCCAATCTGGTGGCGATCGCGATCTGCCTCGTCCTCGCGAAGGAACCGATCCAGTGGCTGCCGCAGTCGGCCCTTGGCAAGGCGCTGGTCGTGATCTTCGTGATGGCACCGTTCATGACGGTGCTGACGAATCAGGAGCCGGTGTTCTTCGGCCGTTCGGGCCTGCCCGGTCTGCGGTTCGCCGAGGCGGTGGCGATCTGCCTGCAACAGGCGCTGTTCGTGGCGCCGATGCTGCTCGCGCGCCACTTCCTCGTCGCCGAACGCGACCGCCGCGACGTGATGATCGCGCTCATGGCCGGTGGCCTCGTCTACTCGCTCCCCGCGCTCGTCGAGGTGCGCCTGTCGCCGCAGTTGAACCTCTGGATCTACGGCTATTTCCAGCACAGCTTCGAGCAGTCGATCCGCTTCGGCGGCTATCGCCCGCTGGTGTTCCTCTATCACGGCATCTGGCTGGCGTTCTTCCTGATGACCTCGGCCCTCGCCGCGACGGCCCTGATGCGCGCCGAGCGGAGCCGGGCGGCCTATGGCCTCGCCGCCGCCGCCGTCTATCTGCTGGCCGTGCTGTTCCTGTGCAAATCGACCGGCGCCATCCTCTATGCCGCGGCGTTCACGCCGGTCGTGGCGCTCCTCGGACAAAAGATCCAACTGCATATCGCCTTCGTCCTCGCGTTCCTCGCCGTGGCCTATCCGCTGCTCAAGGGCGCGGATCTCGTGCCGGTCGAGCGGATGCTGGCCGCCGCCGAAGAGATCAGCGCCGACCGCGCCGCCTCCTTGCGGTTCCGCTTCGACAACGAGGATCTGCTGCTCGAGCGGGCCTATGAAAAGCCGGTGTTCGGCTGGGGAAGCTGGGGGCGCAACCACCTGCACGATCCGATCACCGGGCGGATCACCACCGTGACCGACGGCCGCTGGATCATCGTGATCGGCGTGTTCGGCTGGCTCGGGTTCATCGCCGAATTCGGCCTCCTGACGCTGCCTGTGTTCCTGATGTGGTGGCGCGGCATCCGGGGCGAGAGCGGGGATCTGTCGCCCTTTGCCGGGCCGATCGCGCTGATGCTGGCGATCAACGTGGTCGACCTCATTCCGAACGCCACGATCACGCCGGTGACGTTCCTCCTTGCGGGCACGCTGCTTGGCTATGCCGAACGCTATGTGCCGCGACGGCGCGCGCGATACGTCGCCTTCGAGACGGTCCTGTGACCCCGCGCCCGAGGGTTCTGGTGCTCGCCGAGGCCGCGAACCCCGACTGGGTGAGCGTGCCGCTGGTCGGCTGGTCGCTGGCGCGGGCGCTGGACGAGGTGGCGGACGTGCATCTGGTGACGCAGGTGCGCAACCGGGCGGCGATCCTGAACGCCGGTCTGGTCGAGGGCGTGGATTTCACCGTGATCGACAGCGAGCGGCTGGCGAAACCGATGTGGGCGCTGGGCCGCGCCCTGCGGATGGGCGAGGGCAAGGGCTGGACGGCGTTGCAGGCCGTCGGAGCGGTGTCCTATCCCTATTTCGAGCGCCTCGTCTGGCAGCGGTTCGGCCAGGATCTTGCTCACGGGATGTATGACGTCGTCCACCGGGTCACGCCGCTGTCGCCGACGCAGAACAGCCCGCTTGCCGCCCGCTGCGCCGCCCTCGGCATCCCCTTCGTGCTCGGCCCGCTGAACGGTGGCGTGCCCTGGCCCCGGGCCTTCGATGCTGCCCGCCGGGCCGAGCGCGAATGGCTGTCCTATGCGCGCGGCGCCTACCGGATGCTGCCGGGACGGGCGCGGATGCTGGCGGCGGCGGGCGCCATCCTCGCCGGGTCGCGCCACACCGCCTCCGAAATCCCCGACCGGCACCGCGACAAGGTGATCTGGCTGCCCGAGAACGCCGTCGATCCGGCGCGGTTCAGCCGGGTCGCGGCGCGCGCGGACGGCCCGCTGCGCGCCTGTTTCATCGGGCGGATGGTGCCCTACAAGGGGCCGGACATGCTCCTTCAGGCGGCGGCGCCGCTGCTGCGCGACGGGCGGCTGGTGCTCGACATGATCGGCGACGGGCCGATGATGGGCGCGCTGCGGGCGCAGGCCGCCTCCCTCGGGGCGGGCGTCACCTTCCACGGCTGGCTGGCCCATGCGCAGGTGCAGGACGTCGCCTCCCGGTCGCAGGTCTTCGCGTTCCCCTCGGTGCGCGAATTCGGCGGCGGCGTGGTCCTCGAGGCGATGGCGCTGGGCCTCGCCCCGCTTGTCGTCGATTATGCGGGGCCGGGCGAACTCGTGCGGACGGGGACGGGATACACGGTGCCGCTTGGCGACCGCGCGGCCATCGTCGATGGGTTCACCGCCGCACTGGCGCGGCTGGCGGACCGCCCGGACGAGGTCGCCGCGACCGGCGCCGCCGCGCGGGCCGAGGTGCTGGCGCATTTCACCTGGTCGGCCAAGGCGGCGCAGGTGGCACAGGTCTACGACTGGGTTCTGGGCCGCCGCCCGGATGCCCCCCGCTTTGCCATCGGCGCCGCCGCCCCCGATACCGAACCCCTGACCCGTGCAGAAAGGACCGCCCGTGCCGCTTCGTAGCCTGATCGCCGCACTCCTCGTCACGCTCCTCGCCGCACCCGCCTCCGCACAGCGCGAGGTGCGGGCCTGGGTCTATGGCAACAGCCTCGTGCATCACCTGACCGACACCGACGCCACCACCGTGCCCTACTGGCTGGCGATCCTCGCGCGCGCGGGCGGCAACGGACTGGCCCTGTCGGGCACCTGGGGATTCCTCGGCGATTTCGCCCGCGACCTGCCGCCCGAGCCGAAGTGGTCGTTCGCGGGCGTCACGCCAAGCTGGGACAGTGATCGTTTCGCGTTCCGCCGCGCCGGCATCGACACCGTCCTGATCACGCCGCCGAACTTCATCCAGTATCTGCCCGCCGATGCCCCCTACGACGACGGCACCGGCACCGAGGCGTCCCCCCTGTCAGACACCCTGCGGGTCATCGACTGGACGTCGAATCAGGCGCCGGGTGCCCTGTTCTGGATCTACGAGGGATGGGCCGAGATGGGCGGCGTCGTGGCCTATCCCCCCGATGCTGCCGATCTCGCGACCTATCAGGCCTTCAATGCCGCCGCCTACCATGACTGGTATCTGGATTACGTCGCGGCGATCCGCGCCGAACGGCCCGACCTCGAGGTCGGGCTGATCCCCGTCGCCTCGGTCCTCGCCCGGGTGCTGACCGAGACGCGGCTGTCCGAGCTGCCCGCCGGGGCGCTCTATTCCGACGACGCGCCGCATGGAACGGCGAACCTCTACTTCCTCGCCGCCCTCGTGACCTATGCCACCCTCTATGCCGAGGCGCCGCCCGCCGACCTCGACCTGCCCGACACCCTCGACCCGCTGATCCGCGAGACCTATCCGCAGATCGCGGCGGCGGTCTGGGCCGCGAGCACCGGTGCCGTCCTGCCCGATGCGGCACCCGCCCTCATCCCCGAAACCGGCCTCGCCGATCCGTCGCTCGCCATGGGCCTGAACGGCATCGCCGACTGGTCGACGCAGGCACCCTTCCTCGACCTGATGAAGACCGCGCGCCCGTGGATCGGCCATCTGCCCGGCCAATGGGGAGGCTGGGAGATGGAGCGCCTCATGGCAGAGGGGCACCTCTCGCCCGAGGGCTGGCCGCTGTCCCTGCCCGACGGCGTCGAGGCGATCGAGGCGTTCATCCTGACCGATCAGCCCGCCGCCGCGACCTCGCTGGCCGGGCGGTATGTCGTGACGTGGGCCGGGCAGGGCGCGCTTTCCGTCACCGGCATCGCGCGCGATATCGAGGCGGCGCCGGGGCGGATCACCTTCGGCTACCGGCCCGGCGAGGGCCTCGTCGCGATCCGGATCGAGGGCGTCGATGCCGCCGACCCGATCCGCGACATCCGCGTCGTGCGGACGGACCGCGAGGCGATGGCCGACGCGGGTGCCGTGTTCAACCCCGACTGGATCGCGCGGGTCCGCGACCTGCGGGGCGTGCGGTTCATGGACTGGATGATGACGAACGGATCGCCGCAGGTGACATGGGCCGACCGGCCGCTGACGACCGATTTTTCCTACGTCTGGCGCGGCGTTCCCGCCGAGACGATGGTGCGCCTCGCCAACGAGATCGGCGCCGACCCGTGGTTCACCCTGCCGCACAGGGCCGACGACGACTATGTCGCCCGGTTCGCAGCACTGGTGCACGCGGGGCTCGACCCCCGGCTGCGCGTCACCGCCGAATGGTCCAACGAGGTCTGGAACTTCATCTTTCCGCAGGCGATCTGGGCGCAGGAGCAGGCGCGGGCGCGCTGGGGCGCGGACGCGGGCGACGATGCCTGGATGCAATATGCGGGCCTGCGGGCGGCGCAGGTCGCCGATATCTGGGCCGCCGAATATGGCGCGGACGCCGACCGCCTGATCCGCGTGGTCGCCACCCACACCGGTTGGCCGGGGCTGGAAGAGCCATTGCTCGAGGCGCCGCTCGCCGTGGCCGAGGGGCTGGCCCGCCCGGCGGACAGCTTCGACGCCTACGCCGTCACCGGCTATTTCGGGTTCGAGATCGGCGAGGATGCGCGGGCCGAAGAATTGCTCGGCTGGATCGCCGACGGCACCGCGACGACGCGTGTGACCGCCGAGTTGCGCGCCGGATCGGTCGCCGAACTGACGGACGACATCTGGCCCTATCACGCGGACGTCGCCGACCGATACGGCCTGACGCTCCTGATGTACGAAGGCGGCAGCCATGTCGCGGGGCACGGGTTGCAGAGCCTCGACGACCGCCTGACCGCCTTCTACACGGCCTACAACTACGGACCCGAGATGGCCGCGCTCTATGCCGACCTGCTCACCGACTGGACGGCGCTGGGGGCCGGGCCGTTCAACGCCTTCGTCGACGTGGCCGCGCCGACGCAGTTCGGCTCCTGGGGTGCGCTGCGGCATCTGGACGACAGCAATCCGCGCTGGTCCACTTTGATGGCCTGGAACGCCGTCCCGACCGGCCTGCCGCGCGCCGGGGGGACGTTCCTGCACGGCGTCGTGCGGATCGGCGCCGATGCGGGCGACACGCTGATCGGGACGCCCGAAGAGGACGTGCTGATGGGTGGCACGGGCGACGATGTGTTGCGCACCTTGGGCGGTGCCGACATCGTCCATGGCGGGCCGGGCACGGATATCGCCCTGCTGCCCGGTGTGGCAGAGGACTACGTCCTCGGTTGGGAGGGGGCGACCGCCTTGCTGACCCGTGACGGGCAGACGATCCGCCTGACCTCCGTCGAACGGCTTGGTTACGGCGATACGGAACCGACGCTGAACACCGGCCTGTTTGGCCGGGGCGAGGTCTATGTCCTCGAGCCGCCCGAATGAGCCGCCAAGATCGCCCCGATCAGCGTCTCTGCCCCCCGCGCCGCGCCGAACCCCTCGACGATGCGGGCGCGCCCTGCCGCCGACAGGCGCCGGGCGAGGCCCGGATCGTCGGCGATGCGGGCGATGGCGCGGGCCAGTGCCTCGGGATCCTTCGGCGGCACGAGGATACCGCTCACCCCGTCCTCGATCAGTTCCGCCACGCCGCCCGCGTTCGTGCCCACCGTCGGCACGCCCATGCTCATCGCCTCCATATAGGCGACGCCCAGCGGCTCGTGGAAACTTGCCAGCGCAAAGATATCGGCGACCAGCAGGCGACTCGCGCACCGCCCCCCCGTCGATGGCGCCGAGCAGGCGGACGGGGCCGCCGAGGCCGAGTTCGACGATCTTCGCCGCCAGCACCGCGCGAAATCCCGAACCGCCCGCATCGTCCTCGCCCGCGATGTCGAGGGTCACGTCGCGCCCCGCGCCGCGCAGGATCGCGACGGCCTGCATCAGATCGGCGTGCCCCTTCACGACGTTCAGCCGCGCGCAGGAAAACAGGCGCAGCGGACCGCCGGGCACGGGGGGGACATAGGGCGAGGGCCGCGACAGACGCCCGGTATCGACGCCCATCGGCTGGCGATGGATCGCGGCGGGCAGGGCATCGGGCATCGCGGCGCGCATCTCGGCGATGAGCCGGTCGGTGATGATTGTGGCGAAGGCGGCCCCGCGCCACTTGAACCGCTGCCCCGGGCCATAGTCCGAGAGCGGCCCGTGCAGCGTCAGCGAATAGGACGGCCCGCCCATCTGCCGGGCCAGCGCGGCGATGAGGGCCGCGCGTCCGCAGGAGTGGACGTGGATATGCGTCAGGCCATGGCGTCTCGCCGAGCCGACGAGTTGCCGCGCCGCCGGGGCCGCAAGCAGGACGTCGCGCCAGAAGGCGCGCGGTTCGCGCTCGCGGCGCAAGATGCCCCACGGCACCCGGGGCAGGGCGCGCAGCGCGTTGGCGAGGTTCACCCGCCCGAGATATTCGGTCCGCGCCATCGCCTCGCCCGACCAGTCATGCGCGATGAGGCCGGGGGCCGGGCGCCGGGTGCTCAACAGGTGCACGTGATGGCCGCGCGCCTCGAGTTCGAGGATCTCGCGCCAGAAGAAGACATGCGTCTGCCCCGGGAACTGCGGAACGAGGTATCCGAGGCGAAGTCTGTCGGTGGCCATGGGGGGCGGACTGTCCTGATGCGGTCGCGCGCGACACTGGCCCGTGCGGACCGCAGCGTCAAAGCCAAAGCGGCGCGATGCTGAGCATCATCATCCCCGCCAGCAACGAGGCTGGTCTCATCGGGCCCTGCCTCGACGCTCTCCTCGCCTCGACCGGACCGGCGCGCGCCGAGGTGATCGTCGCGGCGAACGGCTGCACCGACCGGACCGCCGCCATCGCAGAAGGCCACCGGGCCGCGGCAGAGGCGCGGGGCTGGACCCTGCGGGTGCTCGACCTCGCGCAGGGCGGCAAGATCGGCGCGCTCAATGCCGCCGATGCCGTCGCCACCGGCGCGACCCGCGCCTATCTGGACGCCGACGTGACCGTCTCGCCGGGCCTGATGGCGGCCCTCGCCGCCGTCCTCGACCGCCCGGACCCGGCCTATGCCAGCGGTCGGGTGCGCATCACCGGCGGCCCCGGCCGGATCAGCCGGGCCTATGCCCGCCTCTGGTCGCGCGTGCCGTTCATGACCCACGGCGTCCCCGGCTGCGGCCTCTTTGCCGTCAACGCCGCCGGTCGCGCCCGCTGGGGCACATTCCCCGACATCATCTCGGACGACACCTTCGTGCGCCTGTCGTTCGCCCCCCACGAACGCCACCGCGTCACGCATCTCTACGACTGGCCCATCGCCCCCACTTTCGCCCGCCTCGTCGCCGTCCGGCGCCGTCAGGACACCGGCGTCGCCGAGGTCGCCGCCCTCGATCCGGCGCTGTCCGCCCGCGACGGCACGCCGCCGCTGCGGGCCGCGGGGGCGCTGAAACTCGCCCTTGGGGATCCGGCCGGTTTTGCCGTATACGCCGCCGTGGCACTCGCCGTGCGGTTGCGCGGCCCGGAACGCGAATGGACCAGAAGCCGATGATCGCCGCCCTGACCGGATCGACCCTGACGCAGCGCGCGATGCGCTCATCGGTCATCACGCTCGGCGGCTTCATGGGAAGTCAGGCGATCCGGCTCGCCTCGAACCTGATCCTGACGCGGCTGCTCTTTCCCGAGGCGTTCGGCGTCATGGCGATGGTGTCGGTGTTCCTGATGGGCCTCGCGATGTTCTCGGACGTCGGTGTCGGCCCCGCCATCATGCAGAGCAAACGCGGCGACGAGCGCGATTTCCTCGACACCGCTTGGACGATCCAGATCGCGCGCGGCGCGATCCTCTTTGCCGTCGCCGCAGGCCTCGCGTGGCCGATGGCCGCCTATTACGGCGAGCCGGATCTGGTGAAATACCTGCCCGTCTCGGCGCTGACCCTGCTCATCGCGGGGTTCAACCCGACCCGCCTCGAGACGGCGAACCGCCACATGCAGGCGGGCCGGGTGACGCTCATCGACCTTGCCACGCAGGTCGTCGGCATCGTCACCGCCGTCGCGCTGGCGTTCCTGTGGCAGTCGGTCTGGGCGCTGGTCGTGTCGGGCATCCTGTCGATGCTGGCGCAACTCATGTTCCTGAACCTGTTCCTGCCCGGCCCCGCCAACCGCCTGCGCTGGGAGGCGGCGGCGGGTCGCGAACTCATCACCTTCGGCAAGTGGATATTCCTGTCCACGGTCTGCGGTTTCGCCATCGGGCAGGCGGACAAGGTGGTGATCGGCCGCTGGCTCGATACCGCGTCGTTCGGGGTCTACAACATCGGCTTCTTCCTCGCGTCCTTCCCGCTTCTGCTCGCGGGCGTCGTCACCCGCCGCGTCCTGATCCCGATCTACCGCGAGAGGCCGCCGGGCGCCTCGCGCGCCAATTTCCTCTATCTCCGCCGGATGCGGTTCTTTGCGACGGCGGGTCTGATGGCGATGGTCACGGTGCTGGCCTTCGCGGGCGTCTGGCTCGTCGATCTGCTCTACGACGCGCGATATGCGGCGGCGGGGGGCGTGGTGGTGCTGGTGTCGGTGGCGCAGATGCCGGCATTGATCGGGATGACCTACGATCAGGCGGCACTCGCGGCCGGCGATTCGCGCAGCTATTTCGTGGTTGCGGCGACGCGCGCCGTCCTCATCGTGGCCGGCCTCGTGCTCGGCCTCGGCGCGGGCGGGGTCGAGGGGGCGCTGATCGGCATGGGCCTCGCCTGGGTCGCCGCCTGGCCGGCGGTGATCTGGCTGGCGCGGGCGCAGGGGGCCTGGGATCCGCTGCACGACATGGCCTTCGCGCTCTATGCGCTGGCCACCGCCGCCCTCGCCTTGTGGCTTTTCTGGGACGACGTCGCCGCGCTCGGCGCCCTGGCGCAAGGGTAGCGGGCATCATTTGCCTCAAAAAGGGCGCATTGCGTGCCCGATATGTGCGAGGGTCTGGGGTGAGACGGATTGACAAGGACATGACGAGCGCTGCCGATCCCGCGACCGCCGCCGAGGGTGCCCCGACAGGCGGGCCGCCGCCGTTGACGAGGGCGATATCGCTATCGTCGGCATGGCCGCGCGCGTGCCCGGCGCACAGGACATCGACAGCTACTGGCGCAACCTCGCGGGTGGCGTCCGCTCGATCCGGCGCCTGACCGAGGCGGAACTCCTCGCCTCGGGAGAGGCGGCGCACCTCCTGAAACGCCCCGACTACGTCCCCTTCGCCGCCCCGCTCGACGATTTCGCGCATTTCGACGCGGAATTCTTCGGCCTGTCGCCCAAAGACGCCGCGATCATGGACCCGCAGCATCGCCAGTTCCTCGAATGCGCGTGGGAGGCGATGGAGAACGCGGCCCATGTGCCGGGGCCTGACACCGGGCCGGTCGGCGTCTTTGCAGGCTGCGGCATGGGCAGCTATTTCTACGTCAACGTCATGTCGAACGCCGATCTGGTCGAGCAGACCGGCACGTTCCTGTTGCGCCATACCGGCAACGACAAGGATTTCCTGTCGACGCGCCTGTCGCACATCTTCGATCTGCGCGGCCCTTCGCTCAACATCCAGACCGCCTGTTCCACCTCGCTCGTCGCCACGCATCAGGCCGCGCAGGCGCTGCTGAACGGCGAATGTGACATGGCCCTGGCGGGGGGCGTGACCATCGAGATGCCGCAGGCGCGCGGCTATGTGTTCAAGGAAGGCGAGATCCTCTCGCCCGACGGCGCCTGCCACGCCTTCGACCACCGCGCGCAGGGGACCGTCTTCGGCTCGGGCGTCGGGGTCGTCGTGCTGCGGCGGATGGCGGACGCGCTGCGCGACGGCGATCATATCTGGGCGGTCATCAAGGGCTCGGCGGTCAACAACGACGGCGCGGACAAGGCGGGGTATCTGGCGCCATCGGTCGGCGGGCAGGCCGCCTGCATCGCGCAGGCGCAGGCGATGGCGGGCATCACCGCCGATACGGTCGACTACGTCGAATGCCACGGCACCGGCACCTATCTGGGCGATCCGATCGAGGTCGCGGCCCTGACCGAGGCCTTCGCGCACACGAGCACGGCGGTGGACCACTGCCGCATCGGCTCGGTCAAGACCAACATCGGCCATCTCGATACCGCCGCCGGGGCCGCCTCGCTCATCAAGGCGTCGCTGGCCCTGCACCACGGGGCCAGATGCCGCCGTCGCTGGGCTACGAAGCGCCGAACCCCGCGATCCCCTTCGACGGCTCGCCGTTCCGGGTCAACGACACGTTGACCCCGTGGCCCGCCCGCGCTCATCCGCCGCGCGCGGGCGTCAACTCGCTCGGCGTCGGCGGCACGAACGCGCATGTCGTGCTGGAAAGGGCGCCCGCCCGCGACCGCCAGCGACCAGAGCGACTGGCCCTTCCAGCTCTTCACCCTCTCGGCCCGTTCCAGGGCGGCGCTCGACGCCAACGCCGCCGCCCTCGCCGATCACCTGCGCACCACCGACCAGCCGCCGGCCGACATCGCCTATACCCTGCACGAGGGTCGCCGCGCGTTCGAGCGGCGCCGCGTCGTCGTCGCCGGAACCGCCGCCGAGGCCGCCCGCCTGCTGACCGAGAACGACCCCCGTCGGGTGTTCACCCACACCGCGATGGCCGATCCCAGACCCGCGTTCATGTTCCCCGGCGGCGGCGCGCAATACGCCGGCATGGCGCGCGACCTCTACGAGACGGAACCCACCTTCGCCGACTGGATGGACCGGGGCCTCGGCGTCCTCGAGCCCCTGCTCGACTATGACATCCGCGCGCTGTGGCTGCCCCAGAAGGGCGCCGAGGCGGCCGCCGACGCCGCGCTGCAACGGCCGGGCCTGCAACTGCCGCTCATCATGATTACCGAATATGCGCTGGCGCAGCTCTGGATGGCCTGGGGCGTCACCCCGACCGCCCTCATCGGTCATTCGATGGGCGAGAACACCGCCGCCTGCCTCGCGGGCGTCATGTCGTTCGAGGACTGCATCGGCCTCGTCCACCTGCGCGGCAGCCTGATGGACGAGGTACCCGCGGGCGGCATGCTCTCGGTCGCGCTGCCCGCCGACGCGCTGCGCCCCTTCCTCGGCGACGCCCTCGATCTGGCGGCGATCAACGCGCCGCAGCTCTCGGTCGCGACCGGGCCGCAGGACGCGCTCGACGCGCTGGCCGCGCGCCTGACCGCCGCCGACATCGACCATCAGCGCATCCCCATCGACATCGCCGCACACTCGCGGATGCTGGAACCGGATCCTGTCGCGGTTCGGCGACTATCTGCGCGGCATCGCCCTGAACCCGCCGCAAATCCCGCTCATCTCCAACCGCTCCGGCACATGGATCACCGACGCCGAGGCCACCGACCCGGACTATTGGGTCGCCCACCTGCGCGGCACCGTGAACTTCGAGGGCGGGCTGACCACGCTCGCCGCCGACCCCGCGCGCCTCTATATCGAGTGCGGCCCGGGCAAGGCGCTGTCCTCGCTCGCCGGGCAGCACGGGCAGGTGACGGCCAATCAGGTCGTGGGCTCGCTCCGCCACCCCAAGGATGCCGTCGCCGACGACGCCTATTTCGTGGCGCAACTGGGCCGGGTCTGGGCCACGGGCGGCAGTTTCGACTGGGACCAGATCTGGGGCGAGGCGCGCCGCAACCGCGTGCCCGCTGCCGACCTACCGGTTCCAGCGCAGCCGTTACTTCATCGAGGCCAAGGCGCCGGAGGCCCGCACCGCCGATTGGCTCCTGCGGACCGAGGACCGCGAGGCGTGGTCGTGGGTGCCCTCGTGGCGCCCCGCCTATGCCGACTGCGACGTGGACGTCACGGGCGACCTCGCCGACGCCTCCCGCGAAACATGGCTCATCTTCGCCTGCGACACCGGCACGACGGATGCGGTGACCGCCCGCCTGCGCGCCGCCGGTCACGACGTCGTCACGGTCCGCCCCGGCGACGCCTTCGCCCGCCTCGCCCCCGACGCCTTTTGCATCGCACCAGAGCGGGGGCGCGAGAGCTATGACCAGCTCCTGCGCCAGCTTACCGCCGAGGGCCGCCTGCCGACCCGCATCGTCCATGGCTGGCTCCTGACCGCGGACGAGGGGCACCGCCCCGGTTCGAGCTTTTTCCACCGCGTGCAGGAACACGGCTTCTGGTCGCTGTTCCATCTGGCGCAGGCCTGGGCCGCCGAGGCGACCGGCACGCCGCACCTCACCGTCCTCACCTCGGACGCGATGCAGGTGCGGTCCGAACCGCTGCGCTACCCCGAGAAGTCCACCGTCCTCGGCCCCGCCCGCGTCATCCCGCGCGAGTTTCCGGGCGTCACCGTCGCCGTGCTCGACCTCGCCCTGCGCCGGGGCGCGCCGGTCGACACGGGCCGGATCCTCGAGGAACTGCTTGCCCCCCCCGGCAATACCACTGCCGCGATCCGCGATGGAAAACGCTACGCCCTGGGCGTGAGACAGGCGCCCCTGCCGCAGGACACGCTCGCCCTGAAACCCGGCGCCACTGTCCTGCTCACCGGTGGTTTCGGCGGCATCGGCCTGACCGTCGCCGAGGCGCTGATCCGCGACCATGGCGCCCGCATCGCCCTCGTCGCGCGCCAACCGCTGCCCGACCGCGCCGACTGGGACGCCGACCTCGCCCGCCTTGCGCCCAGCAGCGCCACCGCGCGCCGCATCCACGCCATCCGCCACCTCGAGGCGGCGGGCGGCACCGTGCTCACCCTCGCCGCCGACGTGTCCAACATCGAGGAGATGCGCGCCGCCAAGGCCGGGATCGAGGCCGCCCTCGGCCCGATTTCCGGCGTCGTCCATGCGGCGGGCGTGATCGACGACGCGCCGATCCTCGCCAAATCCGCCGCCGCCATCGAGGACGTGTTCACGCCGAAGATCCACGGGCTTCAGGTGCTCGATGCGCTGTTTCCCGATGGCACTCTCGACTGGATGGCGCTCTTCTCCTCGACCTCGACCGTCACGGCCCCCGCCGGTCAGGTCGATTACGTCGCCGCCAACGCCTACCTGAACGCCTTTGCCGGGTCGCGCGGCGGCGGCAAGACCAGGGTGGTCGCCATCAACTGGGGCCTCTGGGCAGAGGTCGGGATGGCCGCCGACGCGATGCAGGCGCGCACCGGCGCGGCCCCGACGCCCGAGGTCGCCCTCGACGCCGCGATGCTCGATACCGCCGGGTTCGACGCGGACGGTGCCCGCCGGTTCGCCGCCCGTTATGCCGAGGCGCGCTGGTTCGTGGACGAGCACCGCACCGCGGCGGGCGACGCCCTGATCCCCGGCACCGGCTATCTCGAACTGGCCGCCGAGGCGCTGGCGGCACAGGGCGAGGCGATGCCCTATGCCATCGAAGACCTGCATTTCCTGCGCCCCCTGCGGGTCGACGGCACGGGCGCGGAGGTGAGTGTGACGCTGCCCCGCTCGGACGAGGGCTATGACCTGCGGATCGAGAGTGCGGCGCCGGGGATGGCGGCGGAGGTCAACGCCGAAGGCCGCCTGAACCTGCTGCCGCTCGCCCCGCCGCCGCCTCTCGATCTGGCGGCCATCGCCGCGCGGATGGGACCGCCCGAGGAGGGCGACCTGCGCTCGCCGCAGGAGGCGCACCTCCGGTTCGGGCCGCGCTGGCGGACGTTGCGGTCGCGGGCCTATGGCGCGGGCGAGGGGCTGGCGCACCTGACGCTGCCCGCCGTTGCGCGCGCCGACGGCGCGATCCTGCACCCGGCGCTGATGGATCTGGCGACCGGCTGGGCGATGGACCTGATCGACGGCTATGACGGGGCGCACCTCTGGGTGCCGGTGTCCTATGGCACCGTCCGGGTCTTTGCGCCGCTGCCCGCCCGGATCGTCAGCCACGTGCGCAACGCCGCCCCGAACGCCGCCCACCTCGCCACGGCGAGCTTCGATGTCACGCTCGCCGCACCAGACGGCACCGTCCTGATCGAGATCGAGGATTTCACCATCCGCCGGATGGAGGGCGCCGTCCGGTTCGCCGCCCCGCGCGCCGCCCGGCCAGCGGGTCCGCGCCCCCTCTCGCCCGCAGAAGAGCGCCTGCGCCACAACCTGACGCAGGGCATCCCGCCCGCCGATGGCGCCGCGCTGTTCCTGCGCGCGCTCGCCGCACCACATCCGCAGATGATCGTCACCTCGCTGCCCCTCGACGCGCTGATCGCGCAGGCCGGGGCGACCGAGACCCGCACCGAGAGCCAGACCTTCGAGCGTCCGCACCTCGACAGCGACTATGTCGCGCCCGAGGGGATCGTCGAAGAGCGGCTGGCGGGGTTCTGGAAGGAACTCCTCGGCGTGGCAGAGGTCGGCGCCGAAGACAGCTTCTTCGACCTCGGCGGTCATTCCCTGATCGCCGTGCGCCTGTTCGCCATGGTGAAGAAGGCCTTCGCCGTGGATTTCCCGATCTCGATCCTGTTCGAGGCGCCGACGATCCGCGCCTGCGCCGCCCTCATTGCCGAACGCGGGGTCGTGGACGGCGACGCGACCGCCGCTCCGGTCGCGGCGCCCCCCCGGCACCGGTTCACCCATCTGGTGCCGATGCACGCGGGCGAGGGTGGGCCGAAGACGCCCTTCTTCCTTGTGGCCGGCATGTTCGGCAACGTCCTGAACCTGCGCCACCTCGCCCATCTGATCGGCACCGACCGGCCGTTCTATGGCCTTCAGGCACGCGGCCTTTACGGCGACGCGGCGCCGCACGACGACCTCGTGCAGGCCGCCACCGACATGATCGCCGAAATGCGGCAGGTTCAGGCGCAGGGGCCGTGGCTCGTCGGCGGCTTCTCGGGCGGCGGCATCACCGCCTACGAGATCGCGCAACAGCTTGCCGCGCAAGGCGAGGAGGTCGCGGGTGTAGTGATGCTCGACACGCCGCTTGCCGCAGCGCCGCCCCCTCAGCCGCGCCGACCGCATGGCGATCCAGCGGCAGGAGTTGCGCGCGGCCGGTGTCGCCTATCCGTTCCGCTGGCTCGCGAGCCGTGTGCGGTGGGAGGTCGAGAAGCGTCGGCCAAAGGCCGAGACCGCCGAGACCGGCGCCTTTCACGACACCGCCATCGAGGCCGCGTTCTACGCCGCCATCGCGCGCTACGAGGTGCGTCCCTGGGACGGCCCGCTCACCCTGTTCCGTCCGCCGCAGCAGGGCAAATGGCAGGTGGCGCCGGGCCGCTGGGTCAGTTCCGAGCGCGCCTACGTCCTGCCCGACAACGACTGGACCGGGGCCGCCCCCGCGATCGAGGTCATCGAGGTGCCGGGGACGCACGACAGCATGGTCCTCGAGCCGAACGTGCGCGTCCTTGCGGCGCGCATGAAGAAGGTCATCGAGGCGGGCGAGCGGGCCGCACGGCGCCGCGCCGCGCAGGCGGGCGCCGACCGCTGGGCCGGCGACAAGGCCGCGCAATGAAGGTGCTGACGGTGATCCTGAACTGGCGCACGCCAGACATGACGCTCCGCGCGCTCGACGCCGCGCGGGTGGCGATGCAGGGCGTCGCGGGCGGGATCGTCGTAGTCGACAACGACAGCGGCGACGGCTCGTTCGAGGCGATGCGTGCCCATGTCGCGGACCGGGGGTGGCAGGACGTGCGCGTTTTGCAATCCGGGCGCAACGGCGGCTTCGGTGCCGGCAACAACGCAGGCATCCGCGCCGGCCTGCCCGACGGCGGCAGGCCCGACCTGATCTATGTCCTCAATTCCGACGCCTTTCCTGCGCCCGATGCGATTCGCGTCCTGCACGACCATCTCGCCGCCCACCCAGCGGCCGGGTTCGCGGGCAGCCTGATCCACGACCCCGACGACGGCGACGCGCCCGGCGCCACCCACCTGACCACGTTCCGCTTTCCCGGCATCCTGTCCGAGTTCGAGGGCGCCGCCCGCCTCGGTCCCGTCTCGCGTCTCCTGCGCCGCTTTGCCGTGCCTCTCCCCACGCCGACGCAGGCCGGGCCGGTCGACTGGCTCGCCGGGGCAAGCCTGATGATGCGCCGCTCGGTCCTCGACGACATCGGCCTCTTCGACGAGACCTTCTTTCTCTATTTCGAGGAAACCGACCTCTGCCGCCGCGCCGCCCGGGCCGGGCGCGCGGTGCATTTCGTCCCCGAAAGCCGGGTCGCGCATATCGGCAGCGTCTCGACCGGCATGAAGCACTGGGTGCGCGTCCCCGACTACTGGTTCGCGTCGCGCTGGCATTATCTCGTCAAGAACCACGGTCGCTTCTACGCCGCGCTCGTAACCCTCTCGCACCTCAAGGGCGGCCTCCTCCACCGCCTGAGGTGCCTGTTGACCGGCAGGCGCCCCGCCGATCCGCCGCAGTTCCTGCGCACGCTGGCCGCCCACGACGCGCGCCACCTCTTTGCCACCACGCCGCGCCCGCCCGTCGCGCAAAGGACGCCGACATGAGCTTTTCCGCCCTCCTCTTCGGCCACGAAAGCCTGACGATCCAGTGCGGCACCATGCTGCGCGCGGCGGGGCACGGGGTCGTCGGCGTCGTCACCGACGATGCCGCCGTAACGGCCTGGGCGGCGGGCGAGGGCGTGCCCGTCATCGCCCCCGGCGCGGGGCTGGAGAGCCGGATCGACGCCTCCTTCGACTGGATCGTGAGTGCGGCGAACCTGCGCGTGATCCCCGAGGGCGTCCTCGCGCGCGCGGCAG
This sequence comes from uncultured Alphaproteobacteria bacterium, assembly GCA_963789535.1. Taxonomy (GTDB): domain Bacteria; phylum Pseudomonadota; class Alphaproteobacteria; order Rhodobacterales; family Rhodobacteraceae; genus CAVXHQ01. The sequence continues at coordinate 1,098,589 of CAWBKU010000005.1, forward strand.
AGGGTGCGGTGAACTTCCACGACGGCCCGCTGCCGCGCTATGCCGGCCTGAATGCGCCGGTCTGGGCGATCCTGAACGGCGAGACGACGCATGGCATCGCCTGGCATCTGATCGCGGGCGGCATCGACGAGGGCGACCTGATCGCGACCCGCGCCCTCGCGATCTCGCCCGACGAGACGGCCCTGTCGCTCAACACCAAATGCTATGCCGCCGCCCTCGACAGCTTTCCTGAGGTGATCGCGGCCCTTGCGAACGGCGTGCCCCACCGGACGCCCCAGGATCTGAGCCAGCGCAGCTATTTCGGCCGGAACGACCGGCCCGCGAACGGCGGCCAGATCGACTTTGCCCGCCCGACCGCCGAAATCCTGCGCCTCGTCCGCGCCCTCGACCACGGTGCGCATCCGAACCCGCTCGCGACGGCAAAGCTCGTCGTGGGGGAGGCCCTCGTTCATATCGGCGCCGCGACCGCGGCCGGGGGGACCGGCACCCCGGGCGAGGTGCTGGACGTGGGCGACACGTCGCTGACCGTCACCACCGCCGATGGCGCGGTGCTGCTGACCGATCTGACCGGGGCGGCGCGCCCTGCGACCGGCACGGTGCTGCGCCCGCTCGACGACGACACCCCGCTTTCGCACGACGCCCGCCCGCTCTTCCGGACGTGGCGCCCCGCAACGCTGCATCTGCCCGGCACCGGCGGGACCATCGCGACGGTCGGAACGACGCAGAGCGCCGGGGCATGCTTTGCCGCCATGGTCCGCCTCATGACCCACCTCGACGAAGGCACCGACTTTGCCCTGAAGATGCCCGCCGCGTCACCCCTCGTCAGTGGCTGGGCCCCCCTGCGCCTCACCGCCGACACCGACATCCCCGCCGCCCTCGCCAAGGCCGCGCCGTTCCCCGCCGACCTGCCGCACCGCCTGCCCGGCACGACCATCGCCGTGCCGGATGTGGCGTTCAGCACGGACGGACCCGTGCCCGGTGCGCTCGTCACGCTCGACGTCTCGGAGGGCGTGCGCCTGCACGGCGACCCGGCCCGCATCGGGCAGGCAGGCCTCGACCTCGTCGCGGCGCGCTTGTCGAACTACATCCAGACCGGCGCCATCCTGCCCGACGCGGAACGCGACCTGACACTGACCGCGTGGAACGACACCGACGCCCCGTTCCCCGATACCTGCATCCACACCGCGTTCGAGGCGCAGGCGGTCCGCACCCCCGACGCCGTGGCCCTAATCTTCGAGGCGGAAACCCTCACCTACGCCGACCTGAACGCCCGCGCCAACCGCATCGCCCACCGGCTCATTGCGACAGGCGCCGCCCCCGGCACCTTCGTCGGCCTGCACCTGCGCCGCTCTGCCGATCTGGTCGCGGGGGCGCTCGCGATCCTCAAGGCGGGCGCGGCCTATGTCCCGCTCGATCCCGCCTATCCCGCCGACCGCGTGGCCCTCTATATCGGGGACAGCGCCTGCGGGATCATCCTCACCGACGACGCGCTGGCGCCGCGCCTGCCCGCGAGCGAAGCGACCGTCCTGTGCGTCGGCGACGAAATGCGAGGCCCCCGACACCAACCCCGACATCCCCGTCGCCGCGTCCGACCTCGCCTATCTCATCTACACCTCCGGCTCGACGGGCCGCCCCAAGGGCGTGATGATCGAGCATCGCAACGTCGCCAACTTCTTCACCGGCATGGACGCGCGGATCGACCACTCGGGGCGCAAGGTCTGGCTCGCCGTCACGTCGCTCTCGTTCGACATCTCCGTCCTCGAACTCTTCTGGACGCTCGCGCGCGGGTTCACCGTCGTCGTGGCGGGCGACGAGGACCGGGCGCTCGTCTCGAACGGTGCTGTGGCGGCGGGCGGCATGGAATTCTCGCTGTTCTACTGGGGCAACGACGACACCTCGGGGCGGGGCAAGTACGACCTCCTGCTCGAGGGCGCCAAATTCGCCGACATCCACGGGTTCTGTGCCGTCTGGACGCCCGAGCGGCATTTCCACGCCTTCGGCGGCCCCTATCCGAACCCGAGCGTCACCGGCGCCGCGGTGGCGGCGGTGACGCGCAACATCGGCGTCCGCGCCGGGTCCTGCGTCGCCCCCCTGCACCACCCCGCCCGCATCGCCGAGGAATGGGCGGTGATCGACAACCTGACGGGGGGCCGCGCGGGCCTTGCCATCGCGTCCGGCTGGCAGCCCGACGATTTCGTCCTGCGCCCCGAGAACACGCCCCCCGCCAACAAGGCCGCGATGCTCGACAGCATCGAGACGCTGCGCAAACTCTGGGCCGGCGAGGCCGTCGCCTTTCCGCGCGCGGACGGCACGATGCACGAGGTCGTGACGCAGCCGCGCCCGATTTCGAAGATGCTGCCGATCTGGGTCACGACGGCGGGCAACCCCGACACCTGGCGCGAGGCGGGCCGGATCGGGGCGAACGTGCTGACGCACCTTCTGGGCCAGACGGTCGAGGAGGTGCGCGGACAAGATCGTGCTCTACCACGCCGCCCTGCGCGAGGCGGGCCACGACCCGGCGGCGCACAAGGTGACGCTGATGCTGCACACCTATCTGGCCGAGACCCGCGACGCCGCCCGCGAAATCGCCCGCGAACCGATGAAGGACTACCTGCGTTCCGCCGCCGGTCTCATCAAGCAATACGCCTGGGCGTTTCCTGCCTTCAAGAAGCCGAAGGGCGTCGAGACCCCGATGCAGCTCGACCTCGCATCGCTGGATGCGGACGAGATGGAGGGGATCCTCGATTTCGCGTTCCAACGCTATTTTGATGATTCAGGTCTTTTCGGAACCATCGAAGATGCGAAATTGCGTGTGGAGGGCCTCAAGGCCATCGGCGTGACCGAGATCGCCTGCCTCATCGACTATGGCATCGCGACCGACACCGTGCTCGCCGGCCTGCGCCCGCTGGCCGAGGTGCTGGCCGCCACGAACGCGGCGACCGGCCCGGCGGCGGACGACTTTTCCGTCGCCGCCCAGATCGTCCGCCACGGCGTCACGCATCTGCAATGCACCCCGTCGATGGCGCGGATGCTGGTCACGAACCCCGACAGCCGCGCCGCCCTGCGGCACCTCGACCACTGGATGATCGGCGGCGAGGCGCTGCCCGGCGCGCTGGTGGACGAGATCGGGCGGGCGACCGGGGCGCACATCGAGAATATGTATGGCCCGACCGAAACGACGATCTGGTCGACCACGCGCACCGCGACCCCCGGCGACGGGATCACCGGCATCGGCACGCCCATCGCCAATACGCAGGTCTATGTTCTGGACGCCGACCGCGCGCCGCTGCCCGTCGGCGTCGCGGGCGAGTTGTGGATCGGCGGGGCAGGGGTGGCGCGCGGCTACCTCGGCCGCGACGACCTGACGGCGGAGCGGTTCGTTCCCAATCCGTTCGCAGATGGCCGCATCTATCGCACCGGCGACCTCGTGCGCTGGCGCCCGGACGGCACGCTCGATTTCCTCGGCCGCGCCGATGGCCAGATCAAGCTGCGCGGCTACCGGATCGAACCGGGTGAGATCGAGGCCGCCGTCGATGCGCTGCCGGGGATCGCGCAGAGCGTCGTCGTGGCGCGCGAGGATGTGCCGGGCCTCGTGCAATTGGTCGCCTATGTGCTGGCGGAGGGCGCGCCCGACGAGGCGGCGCTGCGCGCGGCGCTGACCGGAACGTTGCCCGCGCATATGGTACCGGCGCGCATCGTGGCACTGGAGGCATTTCCCCTGACGCCGAACCGCAAGATCGACCGCAAGGCGCTGCCCCTTCCCGTGGCGCGCGCCGCGCCCGTCGCCCCCCGCCCCGCGCCGGTCGCCGCGACCGTGCCGCACGGCGCGCCGATGGCCGACGCGGAACGCACCATCGCCGCGATCTGGCAGCGTCTGCTGGGCGTCCCCCATGTCGCCCGCCCGGACAATTTCTTCGACCTCGGCGGCCACTCGCTGCTCGCCGTGCAGGCGCACCGGGACATTCGCGCCGCCCTCGGCGGCGGCCTGAGCATCACCGACATCTTCCGGTTCCCGACCCTCGGCGCGCTCGCCGACCGGGTGGGCGGCACGGCGGCGCCGGTGACGCAGGCGTCGCGCGCGCCCCTGCGGTCGGTGGCCACCGCCCCCGGCCCTGCCACAACCGGCGACGACCCCCGCGCCGACCTGCGCCGCGACGCCATGGCCCGCCGCCGCGAGATGCGGGCGCGGCGGGGCGCTCGGTAGTCGCCGCGTGTCGGGACCCCGCCCAAGGGGCGACCTGCTGTTGCACGCATTGCACGCGCGGCTGCCTGTCTTCGCGGCGGCAGAATGCTCTGTTGTCGGGTTCCTCGACCCTCTCTGGCCCGAGGAAGAGGCGGCGGTGGCCCGCGCAATACCCAAACGCCGCGCCGAGTTCACCGCCGGTCGGACCGCCGCCCGACAGGCAATGGGCGCGCTGGGGCACATGCCCGCCGCAATCCCGCAGAACCCGGACCGCTCGCCCTGCTGGCCGGACGCCGTGGTGGGCAGCATCACCCATCACGCCGGTCTCGCCTTTGCGGTCGCGGCGCGAAGGGACCAGACGGCGGGCATCGGCATCGACCTGCACGGACGACATGGACTTGCCTCCCGACATCTCCCGCGAGGTCGTCTTCGGCGCCGAGGCAAGGCTTCCCTCCGCCCTCGTCTTTTCCGCCAAGGAGGCGGTCTACAAGGCCGTCTTTCCCCTCACCGGCGAGGTCTGGCCGTTCGACGCGGTCCGGATCGCGCAGTCGCCCAAGGGCGCATCCGCAACGCTTCGGCGTACTGCGGGTCGGTTCCGTCCTGGCGACACCTTCGATGTGACCCTCTTGCGCGAGCGGGGCCTGCTCCTCACGTTCGTCTCTCTGGGCCTGCCGGACCGGGCCTGACGCCGCGCAAATGCGGCAAAACCATGGCCCGGATTTCGCATCCCGCAACAAAGCGTTTCCACACCCCCCGCCATAAGCCATGGAAAATTCGCCGCAAATGCCCTAGATTATGTTTCGGGTGCGGCGGCTTTCGGGCGCAAAACGGCTCCGGGGAACCCCGGCGTCGGGCTACGTTCTGGCACGTGGCGCACTCTCGCGCCCCCCGACCGCGACAGGAGATGCGATGAGCCAGATGTTTTCGCCGCGCAACATCCTGCGGATGCTCTGGCGCCGCGCGGTGGTGATCGCTCTCGTCCTCGCCATCGGCCTGCCCCTCGCCGTCTGGTTCGCCCTGCGGCAGGACCGCCTCTACGAGGCGATCGCCGTCATCCAGATCGAGGCGCCGGAGATCGCGGACACCCTCACCGGCACCGCCGCGACGGTTGCCACCGCCGACACGCAACTCGACCTGATCCAGCAGAAACTCATGTCGCGCGATCACATGATCGACGTGATCGACCGCCTCGGCCTGTTCCCGCAAGACCTCAGCACGATCGAAAAGGTGGGGCTGCTGCGTGGGGCCGTCAGTATCGTCAAGCTGATCGACCCGGCCGCCGCCTTCCGCCCCGACGTGCGCGCCTCGGGCCTCATCATCACCGTCCGGCTGGGCGATCCCGATCAGGCCGCAGCCGTCGCCAACGATTTTCTCGCGGGCATACTGGCCGAGGCGCAGGGCCGGGCCGAGGGGCGCGCCGCGCTCACACTCGCGTTCTTTACCGCCGAGGAGGCGCGTGTCGGCGCCGCGATCCTCGACGCCGAGGCGCGGCTGGCCGATTTCAAGAGCGCCAACGCGGATTCGCTCCCCGAGAACATCACCGCCCAACGCGACCGCATCGCCCGCCTGCGCGACCGGGGCGGCATCCTCGACAGCCAGTTGATCGACCTCGGGATCGCGGGCGAGCGGTTGCGCCCCGAAGAGGTGGCACGGCAACGCGCGCTCCTCGACGAGGAGGTGCAGCGGATCGACGCCGAGATCGCGCGGATCGAGACGGCGTTGCTGGCCGCGCCGCAGATCGAGCGGGAACTCAGCGCGCTGAACCGCGAACTGACCCAACTGACCGACGAATACGGCGTCATCAGTGCGGGCCGGACCGAAGCCGCGATGGCGCAGACCATCGAGAGCCAGGATCAGGCGGCGCGGTTCGAGGTGCTGGAAACTGCCGTCACGCCCGAATTCCCGATCTCGGCGAGCCGCCGCAAGATCGCGATGGCCGGGGCCGTCGGGGCGGGGATCGTGGCGCTGGGCGTGGCGTTCCTGATGGAATTCTCGAACCCCGTCATCCGCAACGCCACCCAGCTCGAGGCGCAACTCGGCCTGCGCGCCGTCGTCACCATCCCGCACCTGCAAAGCCGGGTGCAGCGGCGGCGGCGCAAGGCGGGGCTTCTGGCGCTGCTTCTGGCGCTGCTGGCGGGCCTGATCGGGGTGGCGTGGTGGTTCAAGGACCGGGTGGTCGAACTGATCGGCTGGGTGCCGTGGGCGCGGATGGCCGGGGGCGCGCGCGGGGCCATCGCGGCGCGTCTGGCCGTGCGGTCCTGACGGGCGCCGGACCCCTCAATAGGTGTTGTCCTCGCTGTCCTCGGCCATGTTGAGGATGACGCCGAGCACGGGCTTGTCCTCGCCCAGGCGGCGGTGCACCTCCTTGACCTCGGCGGCGGTGGTGATGCCGCCCCCGACGATCATCAGGACGCAGTCGAACTGTGGCCGGAACGCGATGACGTCGTCGAAGGCGAGGGCGGGGGGCAGGTCGAAGAGGACGATGTCGGGGATGAATTCCGCCTCCATCGCGCGCAATGCCTCGGCGGTGCTGGGCTGCTGGAACAATTCGGCGGCAAAGGGCTCTGCCCTGTCGTTCAGGCCGACTGCGAGGTTGGCGCCGATGTTGAGCGCATTGGTGCCGGGCCGCCTCAGGTGGTCGCCAATCGCCACATCGCCGCGCAGAACGTCACCCATGGAACCCGGACGCGCCCGCGCCAAGATAGCGGGCGAGGGCAGGATGGCGCAGGTCCATATCCATCAGGATCGTGCGGCTGTTTTCATAGCGCGACAGCGTGATGGCGAGGTTGACGGCGGTAAAGCTCTTGCCGCAGCCCTTGGTCGGCGAGGTGATCGCGACACGCCGCCACCCCTTTTCGGCCATCGCCTGCACGAGGCGCGTGCGCATCACGTCGAACGAGGCATGCGCCGGGTCGGTGCGGCTTGCCGTGATGACGAGGTTGCGCTCGAGGAGGGCGGCGTCGACGGGGATGCGGCGCAGGGCGGCCCAGCGGTCGGAAACGAGGCGGAGGACGACGGCGGTTTCCTGTGGTGCGGGCGTGGGGTCCGTCGCGCTCTGTGGCGCAGGGCCTGCCTCTGCGGCGGACATCGTGTCGGCACGAGGGGGGTCGACGTCGGCCGCAACCGCGCCACCGGCATCCAGCACCGGGGCGTCCGCCCCGGTCTGGTCAGAGGGCGTCATGCCCTGATCGTCGCTCGTTTCCGGCGCGTCGTCGTCGACGGCAGGCGGATCGGAAATCTCTTCCGCTTTGGCGTCGTCGACGGCGACGGGCGCGGGAACTGCCAGCCCTTCGTCCTCGTCCGCGACAGGCTCGGTGATCGCCGCGCGCAGGTCGCGCATCGCCTCGGCGATCTGCATCGACGCCGGCGGCACGTCGAATTTCGCGATCTCTTCGAGCAGGCGCGCGTGGGCCGTGGCGTCCAGACGCGGTCGGCGGGTGCGGCGGGGGCGTTTCTCGGTCATCTGCTCGGGTTCTGTTGCCGGCGCGTGCGGTGCGCGCCTGATTTGTCACAGATTGACCGCATCAATGGGGCGAAAATAGGCCGACATGCCGCCACCGTCACCCTTTGACCCCGTCAGAAGCCGAAAAGACCCGCCTCCTCGATGGCGCGGCGCAGGAACGCCTCGCGGTCGGCCTCGGGCGTCCAGCCGAGCACCGCCTTGGGCCGGTCGTTCACGAACCGCGCCAGATGCCCGCGCGAGAGCCAGTCGGCGCGACTGGGCCGCAGCGCGTCGCGGCGCCGCAGGGCGGTGCGTTTCAGCCCCCATTTCACCCCGTCCGCCAGCCACATCGCCGTCAGGTTGCCGCCCGACACCCGGAGCCGCGCACCGAGGCGGTGGTGGATCGCGTCGAAATAGTCGCGCCCGGTCAGCATCGGCTCGCCGACGAGGTTGAAGCTCTGCCCCGCCACGCCCGCGTGCCCGGCCATCAGGATCAGACCCTCGGACACGTCGTCGGCAAGGACGAAGGGCAGGACGTTGCGCCCGTTGCCCCAGAGCCTGACCGCCCCCGCCCCGTGCCAGCGCCCGATGCCCCAGTGCTGCAAGGGCCCGCCGTGGCCGACGACGATGCCGGGCCGCGCGATCATCAGCGGCAGGCCGCGTTCGGCGTGCAGCGCCATCAGCCGCGCCTCGCATTCCGCCTTGGACCGGGCATAGATGTTGCGCGCCGCGATGTCGCCGAAGGCGGTGTCCTCGTCGATGCGGGCGAACCGGTTGGACATGTCGTAGGAGGCGATCGTGCCGGTATAGACCAGCCGCCGGACCCCCGCCGCCATCGCCGCCTCGGCAACCCGGACGGCGGTGCCGACGTCGTTCTGCATCGCCTCGTCCCAGGTGGTATCGACGGATTTGGCGAGGTTGTAGACCGTGTCGATGCCCTGCATCGCCGCCGCCATCGCCTCGGGATCGCGCAGCGACACCGGCACCGTCTCGACATGATCGGCGATGTCGCCGAACGGCCCGTTGCGACCCCGGCTCAGGACGCGCACGTCCTGCCCGCGCGCCACCAGCGTCCGCGTCAGGTTGCGCCCGATGAACCCGGTGCCGCCGATCACCATCGCCGTGGGGCGCGGCGTTCCCTTTGCCACAAGCGGTGCGGGCAGGGCGGGCATTGCCGCGACGATTGCGTCGAGCGCCTCCATCACCTGCACCGCCGCCACCCCGTCGAACCGCGAATCCAGCGCCGCGCCGCGCGTCACCGCCTGCGCAAAGGCGCGGGTCAGGCCCTCGAAACTCAGGCCATAGGGCGAGCGGCGGTTCAGCGACAGGATCTGTCGCGCCGCATTCACCACGCCCTCGCGCAGGTGCGACCAGGCCGCACCGAGTTCCACGCCCAGCGGGTTGAGCACCAGATCGGCGGTGCTGTCGGCCTGCACGGTCAGCACGTCGGCGGCATAGTCGAGCCGCGCCCGACCCGTCGAGCCGCGCAGGGTAACGGAGCGGTCGTCGATGGTCTCGACGGTGGTGAGGGTAATGGTGATCTCGGTGCTTTCCTCGATCTCCTGCGTGTGCTGCGCCGGACGGTTGCGCGCCAGGATACGCCACGTCTGCTGGCGCGTGCCGCCGCCCGACAGGACGACCGGATGGGCACCCTCGACGGCGACGATCTCGACCGGACCGAACAGATCCACCGCGAACGACAGCGGATGCGCCCCGAGTTCGAGGATGAGGTTCCGCGGTTCGCGCAAGAGCCAGAGGCCGAACGGCCCCGACCGCAGAGGCGCCAGCGGGAGGCACCAGGCGATGTCCGCCGTAGCGATCCGGCCCAGCAGGCCCGCGTCCTTCATCGTCCTGAGGCGCAGGTATCCCGGCGTCCCGAGAAAGTTGTGCCCGGCGGCAAAATGTCGCCCCGCCGCCTGCGCCGCCTCGGCGATCCCGCGCGTCTCGGCGGCGGTAAGGGCCACCGGCTTTTCCACCAGCACATGCAGCCCCAGCCCCAGCGCCTCTCGTGCCAGCGCGTGGTGCAGGTCCGGCGGCGTCAGGATGTAGACCGCGTCGCACACCCCCGCCGCCGCCATTTCCGCCAGCGTCCCGAACGCCCGCGCGCCATGCGCCGCCGCCAGCGCCGACGCCGCACCGCCGTCAGGGTCGGCGATGCCGGTCAGAACCGCCTCCTTCACCGCCGCGACCGCGCCCGCGTGCCATGACGCGATATAGCCCGCGCCGACGATGCCGACCCGCATCGGGGCGGCGACGGCCTCTGGCAAAACAGAGTTCCGGGCGATGCGGTCGGGGTGCAGGTCTCGGGTCATGGCAAGGATTTCACAGGCTCAATGGACTATTTATATTCGATGATCGTCGAGGTGGCGCCGCGCAGGCGGCGCAGATGATAGGTCAGCATCCCAAGGAGTTGCGGCACCTTGGCAATCGTATAGAACGCGCCGTGGCGCAGCGCCTCGCCGGTCGGCTGGCCATTGCGCATCAGACCGCGTGCGGTGCGCAGCCACGACAGGCCGAACACGCCGAAGATGAGCAATATTTCCACCTCAAGCGTGACGAAGAATGCCGTCAGCACCAGCACCGGCAGCGCCAGCCCATAGAACCAGACGCGCCGTCGTTCCGCAACGAAATGGTCGGGATGCAAGCGCCCGACCTCGGCAAAGCCGTGGCCCGAACGAAGGTTGCGCCGCCACCACTGGCCAAAGCGCAGCATCGCCGCGTCGTGCACTGTCATCCGTTCCGGCAGGCGCCAGGCGCGGTGGCCCGCCGCGCGGACGCGCAGCACGAATTCCTCGTCCTCGGAGGCGATGATCGTCGGATCGAACCCCCCGACATCGCGGAACACATCCGCCCGCACCATCATGTCGCCGCCGCAGGCGTGGATCTCGCCCGCCGGACGGTGCCATTCTACGTCGCACATCTCGTTGTAGACGCTGGCCGAGCGGTGCACCTCCTCGCGCCAGCCTGTGACGATGGCCCAGTCGGAATGCGCCTCCAGCGCCGCGGCGGCGCGCGCCACGAACCCCGCCACGATGCGGCAGTCGCCGTCGACGAACTGCACGAAATCCGCTCCGCCCAGCGCCTCGACCGCCGCGAACCCGGCATTTCGGCCCCGCGCGGCGGTGAACGGCGTCGCGGTATCGAGTTCCACGACATGCACCCCCATCGCCCGCGCCCGGTCGACCGATCCGTCGGTCGAGCCGCTGTCGACATAGACAAGCCGCTCGACCTCGCCCACGAGCGAGGCAAGGCAGCCAACGAGGCGCTCGCCCTCGTTGCGGCCGATGGCGACGGCGGCGCTGCGGACCGTGGTCATGGTGCCTCTCCGGGTCGGATGGCGGGTCGGGCGCCCGCAGTACCGGCGCAGAGCAGGATGCCCAGCCGTGCCGCCTCGCGGTGCGCGTCGAACCCGGCGGCGACGGTTTCGCGCCCGCGCACGCCCATCGCGACGGCATTTTCCAGCACCCCAAGGATCGCGTCCGCCAGGGCCACGGCATCCCCCGGCGGCACCACCCGCCCGTCGACGCCGTCCGTCACCAGTTCGCCGACGCCGCCGACCTGCGTGGCGACGACCGGCCGTCCCGCCGCCATCGCCTCCATGAGGACCACGGGCACCCCTTCGGCAAAGCTCGGCAGGACCAGTGCGTCGGCCTCTGCCAGCGCGTCCGCGACCCCGGACTGGTTGCGGTAGCCGAGGAACGTCACCACCCCGCCAAGGTCCGCCGCCGCCACCTCGAGTGCCGGCCTGTCCGGTCCGTCGCCGATCAGCGTGAGGGTCAGGTCGGGGCGCCGTTCCCGTGCCGCGCGAAAGGCGTCGAGCAGGACCGGCACCCCCTTGACCGCCGCCAGCCGCCCCACGAACAGCAGCCGCGCGCCCGACGGCGCAGGCGCGTCCGCATAGCGCGCAGGCTCGACGCCGCAATGCACGATGTGCAGCTTGTTCCAGTGCGCCGCGTCCGAGAACAGCATCGCCTGGGACCGGCAGAACCGGCTGATGCAGGCGACGAAGGCTGCGCGCGCGATCTTTTCGTCGAGCCGCCAGTGGTGCGGCTCGAAGAAGATGTCGGGGCCGTGCAGCGTGAAACTGTAGGGCGTGCCCGACAGCCGCGACGCCAGCATCGCGACCGTGCAGGATGCCTTGGCGATATGGTTGTGCAGATGCACCGCGCCGATCCGCGCCATATGTTCGGCCAAGCACGACGGCCTCCGCAAAATAGATCAGGTTGAAGAGCCGCCCGCGCAGCCCCTTCGGCGCCGTCCGCCAGGCGAGCGTCAGCGTCGCGAGCCACGCACCCGGGCGGCGCAGGGCGCGGAACTGGGCGGCGATGCCCTGCCACGTCCGCAGTGCGGGCAGCACATGGAACGTCCCCGCCTGTTCGGCGGCCTGCTCGGGGCCGACAATATGTTCCGCCCCGGTGCGGCGGATCGAGCAGGTGCGGATGTCGAACCCGAGGCCCCGCAGCGCCGCGACCTCGCGCTGGATGAACGTATCGGTGGCGCGCGGGTATTCGCCGGTGAGGTAGGCGACGGGACCGGCGAGGGGGGTCGGCGCGGTCATCGCCCAGCTTCCAGCGCTGTTGCCATCGCCACCTCGAACCGCGGCTGTGGCGACAGGCCGAGGCGCCGGACGGCGCGCGACGCATCATAACGGCGCGGCATCATCCGGGCGCGCAGCGTTTCGCGGCGCAGAAGGCCCGGCGCGCGGGACGGCGCGACGCCCGCCAGCGCGTCGAACAGGCGCCACGACACCGGCAGCACCGCCCGGCGCCAGCCACCCGCGCGCAGCGCCGCGAGATAGCGCGCCGCGTCCGGCCGGTCGTCGTCGAGCAGGTTCAGCACCTCCGTTCTCACCGGCGCGATCCCCGCCGCCGCGACCAGCGCCTCCGCGGCGCGGTCCACATGGCACAGCGGCATCTCGCCCGCGCCGACCCGCACCACCAGCGGCCCGAGGGCCGGGCCGAGGTGCCCGTTCCAGACCCGCCCCGGTCCCCAGAGCGCGCCGATCCGGGCGCACCAATGCGCGCCCACGCCCGCCGCTGCGAACTCCTGCGCCAGCTTGGCGCGCGTATAGGCGTCGCGCCGGTCAAGGGCCGGATCGAGTGGGCTTTGCTCGTCGATCAGGTCGCCCGGTTCGCCAGCGGCATAGACCGCCATCGAGCCTGCAAGGACGAGCCGCGCTGGCGTTCCCCCGGCACTCATCGCGAAGGCGAGCCGCGTCGTGGAACGCACCGTATCGCGCTCCATGGTCGCCGCGTCGCCGGTCAGGGCGGCGGCGGTGTGGATCACCGCGTCGACCTCGGCGAGCGCAGGCGCGAGGTCCATCTGCGCCAGATCGCCCCGCATGGCCTCGACATCCGCACCGAACACGCCCTCCGACCGAACCAACGCCCGCACCGTCCAGCCCTGCAACAGCGCCCGCGCCACGACCGCGCGGCCGAGAAAGCCCCCCGCCCCGGTGACGAGCACCCTCACCAGAATATCTCGCGCATCGGCGCGCAGCCGGTGGTCATCGCCTGCGCGCCGCTGTGATCGCCCGCGTTCTGGATCGCGAGCGTCACCTCGTTCAGATGCAGCGCATAGTCGCCCGCCAGCCGGCTCTCCTCGCCCGCCGCCATCGACCGCAGCATCTCGACCGGCCCCAGCGCGAAATTCATCGACGCCGCCCCCCAGCGCCCGACGCGCGGATGGCCGCCGCCGGGATAGCGCAGCCGCCGCGCCACCGGACTTTCGAGCAGGCGCCGCCGGATCCGCAGCCGCCGCCGGTAGCGGACCGGGGCCGCATTGTCCCAGGCCCGCGCCACCTCGAGGACGCCGTCGTCGCCGATCACCCGGATCCGGTGGTCGTGCGGGGCGGCGATCGAACAGGTCAGGCGCGCGACGGGGCCGTTCTCGAAGAACAGCACCGCGCTCGAGAAATCGGGCGCGGCACCGGTCACGCCCCGCTTGTCGGGGATCACCTGCGCCGAGGCGGCGGTGACGCTGCGGACGCTGCCGAACATGCCGATCAGCCACGACAGGTAATAGCCCGCGTGCTCGAGGGTGCAGCCGGTGCGGAATTCGTCGGCATAGGGCCAGGGCGCGCCGCTCTCGCTCGTCCACGCCTCCAGCGGGGCCTGCGGGATGAACCCGTCATCGAGGTCGGCGTAGATGAGCCGCGCCTCGCCCGCGACGCGCGCCCGCACCGCCCGCATCAGCCCCTGCGCCGCCTGACCGAGCACCGAGGCGGGCGCAGAACCGAGCTGCACGCCGCGCGCGCGCGCCAGATCGTGCAGCGCCAGCACCTCGGACATCGACATCGCCAGCGGCTTTTCGGACCAGACCGGCAGGCCCGCATCGAGGACGGCACCCGTCGTCTCGAAATGCGCGCCGGGGTTGGTGAGGTTCAGGACGAGGCCGGCGCCCCCCTGCGCGTCGATCAGATCGCCCAGTGAGGTAAAGGCGCGCAGTCCCCAATGGGCAGTGAATGCGGCAAGGCGCGCGGGGTCGTGGTCCCAGACGCCCAGCACCTTGATCTCTGGAAAGGTCCGGAACGACCGCATATAGAGGTCGGCCACGAACCCGGCGCCGAGCAGGCCCACGCCGGTCACGGCGCGGCCGTCCCGCGGGGGGCGGGGGCAGGATCGGGGCCGCGTCTCGGCGTCATCGGTCGTCGTCCATCTGCTTGCCCGCCGTGTCGTCGCGGTTCGGCGCCATCCTCTGACCATGGAAGCGTGGCAACACTTTGACGCGCCCCGCAGGTTTCGGCCAGAGCGGCTTTGCAGGGGCCGGGGCGCGCCGCTATCCACGGCGCCATGCCCCGCGACGGAAAGCAGGCCGTGCAGTTCCACATCCGCGACACCACCATTGCGATCACCGCACCCGACGCCGCGACCCTCGAGGCCGAGGTGCGGCGGCGGCTGGCCTCTCGGCAGGGGTTCGCACTGGCGACGCTGAACCTCGATCATCTGGTGAAACTGCGCGCCTCGCCTGCCTTTCGGCGCGCCTATGCCGCGCAGGACATCGTCACCGCCGACGGCAATCCCATCGTCTGGCTCTCGCGCCTCGCGCGCCGCCCGGTGACGCTCCTGCCCGGTGCCGACCTCGTCCTGCCTTTGTCCCGTCTCGCCGCCGAAGCGGGGCGCGCGGTCGCGCTCCTTGGCAGCACCGGTCAGAGTCTCAGATCTGCGGCGGCGGCGCTCAAGGCGGCGGTTCCCGGCCTCGATGTCGCGTTGAAGGTGGCGCCGCCGATGGGATTCGATCCCGACGGCAAACTGGCTGCCGAAATCCTTGCTGAACTGGCAGCGGCCGGTATCGGCATCGCATTCCTGGCGTTGGGCGCGCCGAAACAGGAGGTGTTCGCCGCCAGAGGTCGGAGTCTTGCGCCGGGCGTCGGCTTTGCCTCGGTCGGGGCCGGGCTCGATTTTCTGGCCGGGGACCAACGACGGGCGCCAGAATGGGTGCGCAACCTCGCGCTCGAGTGGCTCTGGCGGATGCTGGGCAATCCGGCGCGTCTGGCCGGACGCTATCTGCGGTGCTGGATCATCCTGCCGGGTCTTGCGTGGCAGGCGTGGCGGTCCCGCTAGACGTTTCGCGCGACGCGCCGCTGGAACACCAGGCGGTCCTTCAGCCGCCCCTTGAGGCCGCGCGGCGGCAGCAGTTCGCGGTCCCGCTCCCAGACGGTTCCGTTCAGGCTCGGCTCGTGCCAGAGCGCCAGTGTCGCGCCCCATTCGGCGGCAACCTCGGGCGGCAGGCCGTCCGCGATTCCCATTCCCGTCGCCAGCATCCCCGGCATCCAGTCCGAGATGACGATCCCCGGAAAGCGATCGCCCAGATCGGCGACCAGGGCGCGCGTATAGATGCGCGCTGCCCCTTTCGAGACGGCATAGGCCGCACTCGCGGGCAGGGGCGCCACGTCGGCAAATGTCGCGACATTCAGGATCCGGCCGCGCCCGGCGCGGACCATGAGGCGCAGGGCGGCGTCGGTGCAGGCGACCACCCCGCCGAGGTTGATCGCCAAGGTGGCGGCAAAGCTGGCGGGCGTCTCGTCGAGGATGTCGCGGCGCGGATAGACGGCGGCGTTGTTTATCAGGATGTCGGGCGCCGTGCCCGCGCGGTCCATCCCGGCAAAGGCGGCGGCCACCGCGCCTGCATCGGCCACGTCCACCACGCGCCCGGTGAACCCCGCCTCCGCGAGCGCCGCAGTCCCGTCGAGCGCCGCCTGCCGCCGCCCGAACCCGGTCACGGCCACGCCGCGCGCGCAGAGCGCCAGCGCCAATGCCCGGCCAAGGCCCGAACCCGCCCCCGTCACGACCGCGTGGTATCCCTCAGCCATCGGCAATCCCTTCTGCAATCCTCAACGCCAGCGCGGCAATCGTCAGGCTCGGGTTCACACCCATCGAGGTCGGGAACAGCGACGCATCGGCGATCCAGAGGTTGTCCATTCCGTGCACCCGCCCGTCCGGTGCGGTGACGCTGCTGGCAGAATCCCGCCCCATCCGCGCGGTGCCGCAGGGATGCCCGAGGTTCGGCTCCGGCGCGCGGGCGAGGAAAGCGCAGCGCGCCGGCCCGAACGCCTGCCGGATACCGCGCCGAAAAATGCGTCGGCGGGCGCGGAGCTCGTCCGAGATGCGATAGTCGAAGGCGATCCGGCCAGGTGCTGCGGGATCGAAGGTGACGCGATTGGCAGGGTCGGGCATGTCTTCGAGCAGGCCCACGAATATCTTTGCCCGCCCCATCGCGCGCGCGGCGATGGCGGCGGGCAGACGCGCGCCCTCCTGCACCAGCCGCGTGGACCCGAGCCGCGACGCGCCGAGGCGCTGACGCAGGTAATGCAGGATCTCGCCATACCCCGCCTCGATCCCCATCGCCTGCACCATCCCGAGGCGCTGGCCGTCCCGCCAGTAGAGATCCCGGAACCCGACCGATTTTCCGGCTCCCGGCGGCCCGCCCCATACCGCCACCATCTCGTTGAGGTGGAACATCAGGTGCCGCCCGACCAGATCCGCGCCGTTGCCGATGCCCGCGGGCCATGCCCCGGATGCCGAGGCCAGCAGCAGTCGCGGTGTCCCCAAGGCCCCGGCGGCGAGGACGATCCGCCCGGCCCGGAGCACCTTGGTCTCGCCCTCGTGGCGCACCACGACACCGTCGATCCGCCCGCTCGTCCCGTGCAGCGCCACCACCTCGGCGCGGCTCATCAGCGCTGCATTGCCGGTCGCCAGCGCCGGGATCACGCCCGCCGAACGTCCGTCCATCTTGCAGGGACGCGGACATTTGCGCCCGAAACATTCGGCGCAGCCGGGCAGGTGCCGGACGGCGGCGTGCAGGCGGTAGGGATGCAGCCCCCGCGCGCGCAGACGCGCCATCAGTGCCGCGTCGCCCGGGTCCGGGGCGCGCGGCGCTCCCAATGCCGGGCAGGGCACCTGCGACAGCGGATCGGCCTCGCCCGAAACTGCATAGATCGCCTCGGCCCGGTCGAACCACGGCATCATCTCCGCATGGCTCACCGGCCAGCCGCTCGTGGGGTGCGGCCGGGCGTTCGTCTGGTCGAGATCGTGCGGTTCGGGCCGCTCGAGCGTTGCGGCGTAGAATACCGAACTGCCGCCCACCCCGCAGCCCAGCGGTGCGAAGACCTCTCGCTCCACCCCGTCGATCCGCGCCCGCACCGGTTCGGGCCAGAGGCCCCGGACGCCGCGCGCGACGGGATCGCCGGTGGCGGGATCGACGCCGTTTGCCTCGGTGGCGAACCCCTCGTGCCCCTTCTCGACGAAGAGCACCCGCAGCCCCCGCTCGGCCAGCGCCCGCCCCGCCGTGCCGCCGCCGATGCCGGTGCCGATGACGATGACGTCCCAGTCGGTGGCCGCCGGATCGCCGCTCATCCCGCGTCCCCGCGCGCGAGGCCACCGGTCAGGAACGGCACGAAGAGGCCGCGCAGCGTGCGTGCGCCGAGGTTGGTCAGGTGATTGTTGTCGAAATAGAGCGGCACGCCGTCCCGTATCGCCGAACAGCGGTCCGCACAGAGCATCGGCCAGGGGTCGATGAGCGTCGCGGCGCCTTCGCCGACGAGCGCGAACTGCGGCTGTTCGGCGTCCATCACCCGCGCGGCGAGCGGTTCCGGCTCGACGGTCAGGAACGCCCCCACCGTCACCGCATCGAGCCGCCCGTGCGCCAGCGCGCGCGCGACGTCGCGCGAGGAATATGTCGGTATCTCAGGCACCTGCCGCAGGATCGTCACCGGCCCGACCGCGGCGGTCAGTTCCGCCACCGTCGCCCGCAGGGCCTGCGGCATAGAGTGCGGCCTGCGTTTCGGCGTCATAGCCGCTGCCCGGCGCGGCCCGCAGCGCGATGGTGTTCTGCGCGTCGTTGCCGATGCCCGCGCCCCGCGCGTAATAGCTCCAGCGCCCGACGAGGAGCACCCGTTGCAGGCTGTCCATCGCGCCGATGCCTGCGCGCAAGGTCTCGGTCGCCTCATGGCAATCGGCGTCCTGCGCGGCGGTGGCGGCACTCTCGGCCTTCGTGACGCCGAACAGCGGCGGACAGCCCGCGTGCCAGACGATGATCCCCGGCGTCCCGGTTTCCATCGCCGCCAGTCCGATCCCGTCCATCAGCGCCCGCAGATGGCTGTCGCCCCAGATCAGCACCTGCGGCGGCCCGTCCGGACCGATGGCGCAGGTCTCGATCCCGGCGAGGGGGCCGTCGTCCGGCACGTCGCAGCGCGACCAGTCCTGAAGGAAATCCTGGCTCGCCGCGATATGGCCCTGCACCAGCGGCGCGAACCGGCCCGGCATCCCGCCCCGGACATAGACGACGGCGCCGACGGCCAGCATCGCCGCCCCGGCCATCACCGTCGCCGCCGACGAAGCGTCGCGGCGCGATGCGCGCCCGGCGCAGGGGCCGCTCGACCAGCGCCCAGCTCGCGACGGACAGAACGGTGGTCAGCGCCAGCCAGCCCAGCGTTTCGGTCCAATGGGCATACCCGTCGCTCCAATAGTCCGAGAGCACCCGCACCGGCCAGTGCCAGAGGTAGAGCGAATAGGAGATCAGGCCGACGAACACCGGCCCGCGCATCGACAGCGCCGCGACCGTGCGCGCGCCGCTGCCCTGACCCGCGATGACCATGGCGGCACCCGCGACCGGGAACACCGCCTGCCACCCCGGAAAGCCGGTTGCGGTGACGGCAAGGACCGAGAGGATCACCAGCGCCAGCCCCGCGTCCGCCACCCATGCGGGCACCGCCCGCGGCCCGCCCTGAAGCCAGATCGCGAGCAACACGCCGGTCAGCAACTCCCACGCGCGGAACGGAAAGAGGAAGAACGTCGCCACCGGCTCGGACGGGGTGAGCAGGACCGAGGCCGCCAGCGACAGCCCCCAGAGGAAGACGAGGAGGCCCGCCAGTCCCCGGCGCAGCGCGCCGAGTGCCGCCACGAGCAGCGGCAGGACCACATAGAACTGTTCCTCGACCGACAGCGACCAGGTGTGCAACAGCACCTTGGTGTCCGAGCCTGCGTCGAAATATCCCGCCTCGCGCCAGAACTGCACGTTCGACAGCCACAGCGTCGCCGCGATCAGCGATTTGCCGAACTCGCGGAATTCGAACGGCAGCAGGATCATCCATGCGGCAACCGCGCTGACCGCGGCCATGGTGAAATAGGCCGGCGCCAGTCGGCGGACGCGGCGCATCCAGAACGCACCGAGGGCGATGCGCCCCGTCTCGCGGCGCTCGCGCCACAACAGGCCGCCGATGAGAAAGCCCGAGATGACGAAGAACACGTCGACGCCGACGAAGCCGCCCCGGATCGGCAGGCCGAAATGATAGAGCACGACGGCAAGGACCGCGACCGCGCGCAGCCCGTCGATCCCCGGCAGATAGGGGAGGTGTGGCGCGGCGCGGCGCCCGGTGTCGGCGGGGTCGGGTATCTGCGGTGCCTCGATCGCTCCGGGTCTTGCGCCCGGACTTGCGGCAAGATTAGCGCATTTTTGGGGCGGGGGCGGCGAAAAGTGGCCGATGTCCGGCAAAATTTCTGGCCGTGGCCTGCAAGCCGCGCCCCCTCAGAGGCCCAGCGCCCATTTGCGCCCGTCGTGGAACGCCAGAGCGGCCATGCGCGGCGCCGCCTGATCGCCGAGGCGTGTCACGTTCAGGCCGAGCGCCTCGAGGGCGCGCGGCAGGGTCTCGTCGGCGCGATTCGTCGTCGCCATCACCAGATCGTCCGCCACGATCCGCGCCGTCTCGCCGGTCAGCAGGCTCACCACATCCGCACCCGCCGCGGTTGCCCAGCCATTCGGCGACCGCACTCTCGACGTGCACCGTCACACCGAGCGCGGCGAGCCGTTTGCGCAGCGGGACATCGGCGGCAGAGCGTTGCAACTCCTTGCCCACCAGCGGATCGGGCGTGACGAGCACCACCGCATGACCCGCCTCGGCCAGCGCCCACGCCGTTCCCGCGCCGCGCCAGTTGCCGCCCTCGTCGAGCACGATGACGGTGTGTCCCGGCCGGGCGTTGCGGCTGAGGATATCCTCGGGCGACCACACCCGGCCCCGTTCGCGCCCCGGCAGTCGGGGCAGGTGGGTCATCGCGCGCTGAAAGCCGCTGTCGTCGGGCAGCGAGCCGGTGGCCAGCGCCACGTGATCGGCGCCGAACGCCGCGATGTCGCCCGCGTCCATCGGCGTATTCAGCCGCACCGCGACGCCGAGGCGCGCCAACTCGCGCTCGTACCAGACCAGCAATTCGCCGATCTGTCCCCGTCGCGGCTGCAACCCCGCCAGCCGGAACTGTCCGCCGAGCATCGGCCCCGCCTCGCAGAGCGTCACCGCGAACCCCCGCTCGCCCGCCGCCCGCGCCGCCTCGAGGCCCGCAGGCCCGCCGCCGACGACGAGCACCGTGCCCGCGCCCGGCACGAACCTGTCGCCGCCCCATTCCCACTCGCGTCCCGCACTCGGGTTGACCAGACAGGATATCCAGTAGTCGCGGCTCCGCCGCCCCCAGCACATCTGGTTGCACGAGATGCAGCCCCGTACCCGTTCTGGCGTGGCCCGCCTTTGCCTTGTTCACCAGATGCGGATCGGCGATCTGGCCGCGCACGATGCTCACCAGATCGGCCTGCCCGGCGCCCAGCACGGTTTCGGCGTTCTCGGGCGTGCGGATGTGGCTCTCGGCGGTGACGGCGGCGGTGCGGACCACGCCCATCAGCACCTCGGCCAGATCGACGCCGAGTTTCTCGGGATAGAGGAACGTCGGCATCAGCTTGTAAAAGTCGAAATAGCTGCCCGAGCCGCAGGTGACGTAGTCCATCGCATTCTCGGCGTCGTGCAGCGCGACGATCTCGCACAGCGCCTCGCGGCCGAGGGCGGCGGGCACGTCCGGCTCATCGTTGACGGCGAGGCCGACGATGAAATCGTCGCCACAGGCGGCGCGGATGCGGTGACAAATCTCGCGCGACAGTCGGGTCCGGTTTTCCAGCGACCCGCCCCAGCGATCGTCGCGGGTGTTGGAAAACGGCGTCCAGAACTGGTCGAGCAGCGCGTGATAGGCCGCCCAGACCTCGACCCCGTCGAATCCCGCCGCCTGGCAGCGGGTGGCCGCGATGACGAAACCCTCGATGGTCTCCTCGATTTCCGCCCCGGTCATCGCGTGGCTGCCGTCCGAATCGTGCCACGACGGCCCTCCGGACGGCGACCATCCGGGGTGGAACGACAAATCCTGATCGGCGTGGGCGCCGACATGGTAGAGCTGTTGCAGGATCACCGCACCATGCTCGTGCACCGCCTCGGTCACGACGCGGAAGGCGGGGATCACGGCATCCGTGCCATGGGCAAAGTTGCCGCGCGTCAGCACGGCGGCAGGATGCACCGGCATCGGCTCGACGACGATCATCGCGGCCCCACCCCGCGCGCGTTCGGCGTAATAGGCGACGTGCTGCGCATCGGGCAGGCCGCCCTTGGCCATGTTCGCGGTATGGGCGCCGAACACCACGCGGTTGCGCAGCGTCCTGTGGCGCAGGGTCAGCGGGCGGAAGATGTGTGGAAAGGCCACCCCTTCAATACCAGGCATCCGGCGCCGCCGCCTTCCTTTCGGCCATGAAATCCAGCAGCGCGCCGTCGATCCCCTCATCCAGCGGCGGCGCCTCGTAGCGCGCCAGCATCGACTGCCAGCGCTTGGTGGCCCGCGTCGTGGCGTCCTGCTTGCCCTGCTCCGACCACGTCTCCCACGGCTGATAATCGTCGAGCGCGCTGTCCCAATAGGCGGTCTCATAGTGTTTCAGCGTATGCTGCGACGCCGAACATATGCGCCCCCGGCCCGCCCTCGCGCAGCGCCTCGAGGCCGAGGGTGTCGTCGTTCACCTCGAGACCCCGCAGGTAGGTGTGCAGCGCGGCGCAGAGGTCGAGGTCCATGACGAACTTCTCGTAGGACATCGACAAAAGGCCGTCGAGGAACCCGGCGGAATGAAGGATATAGTTGGCGCCGCATTGCACCGCGGCGAGCATCGAGAACATCGACTGCGTCATCGCCTGCGCGTCGGGCAGCTTCGACGTGCTGAAATTCCCCGAACAGCGCAACGGCAGGCGCATCCGCCGCGCCAGTTGCCCCATCACGAGCGACCCCAGCGCCGGTTCCGGCGTCCCGAAGGTGGGGGAGCCGGACCGCAGGTCGAGCGACGACAGAAACGTCGCGAGGATCGCGGGCGCGCCGGGGCGGACGAGTTGCGTCAGCGCCACGCCGACCATGGATTCGGCGAGCGATTGCGCCACCGCGCCGACCATCGTGACCGGCGACACCGCCCCGCCGAGCAGGAACGGCAGGTGGATGCTGCCCTGACCCGCCGCCGCATAGGCGGTGATGCCCTGCGTCGTGACGCCATCCCAGACCAGCGGCGAGGTGGAATTGAAGTTGCCCATGATGACGCAATTGGCGTCGGTGAACGCGGCCCCGTGCAGGATGCGGGCCATGGCGATGCTGTCCCCGGCCCGCTCGGGTGCGGTGATCGAGCCGAGGAAGGCGCGGTCGGAATACTTGATATGGGCATAGACCATGTCGAGGTGCCGCTTGTTCACCGGAATGTCCGTCGGCTCGCAGATGGTGCCGCCCGAATGGTGCAGCCAGGGCGAGGACTGGCCAAGCTGCACGAGGCGCTGGAAGTCGTCGAGCGTCGCGTAGCGCCGCGTGCCACCCGCATCCATGATGAACGGCGAGCCGTAGGAGGGGGCAAAGACCATCGCGTCGCCGCCGATCTCGACGGTGTTGGCCGGGTTGCGGGCGTGCTGGGTAAAGCGTTCGGGGGCGGTGGCGCAGAGGTTGCGGATCAGGCCCGGCTCGAACTTCACGTTCCACGCATTGTCCGATACCGGCGTCATCCGGCCCCCCGCCTGCACGAAACGGTCGACGGTGGCAGGATCGTCGCGGAACTCGATGCCGATGGTGTCGAGGATCTCGTCGGCGGCTGCCTCGATCCGGATCAGCGAGGCGTCGTCCATGAGGTCGTAGGTCGGGATCCGGCGGGTGATGTAGGGCACGTGCAGGCCGGGGTTCTGCCCCGCCTCGGCGCTGCGGGCGGGACGGCGGCCGGCGCGGCTGCGCCGTCCGGTGGCGCCCTCGAGCATCTCGGCGTTGTCGCCCATGGCGTCCTCCGGGTGTCGTTCCCCCTACGTCACCCTAAATCCGACACCAGTGTCAAGTTTGTTGGCGGCGCGATGCGCCATTCGCGACATCGCCCGCGGATTGACGCTTTGCCCTGCCAGGGCGATGCGCCATTGTCCGGGGCAAGGAGGACGCGATGGACGGACCACCGGCGCGGGCCAGGGCACCGATGAAGACCAGCGGCTGGCGCGGTTCTGCCGAGGGCTGGCTCGACGCGGCCTACGAGGTGCTGATCGCGCGCGGCGTCGGTCAGGTGAAGGTCGGGCCACTGGCGCAGCGCCTCGGCCTGTCGCGCACCAGCTTTTACGGGCATTTCGAGAGCCGGGAGGCGCTACTGGCGGCACTCGTCGGGCGCTGGCAGACGAAGAACACCGGCAATCTCGTGGCGCGCACCGAAGCGCCGGCAGGCAGCATCGCCGAGGCGCTGCTGAACCTCTTCGATTGCTGGCTGATGCCCGACCTCTTCGACGCCCGCCTCGACTTCGCGATCCGCACCTGGGCGCTGGGCGACGCGGACCTGCGACTGGTGCTCGAGGCGGCGGACCGGACGCGGATCGCGGCGCTGGTGGCGATGTTCGCGCGGCACGGGTTCGACGCCGGGCAGGCGCAGGTGCGCGCGTTCACGGTCTATTACACGCAGATCGGCTATATCTCTTTGATGGTGAAGGAGGACGTGGCGCTGCGCATCCGGCGGATGCCGGTCTATGTCGAGACGTTCAGCGGTGTCGCGCCGACCGGGGCCGAGGTCGCGCGGTTCGCGGCGCGGCATGGGTTTGCGGTGGCGGACGTCGTTTCAGGTTGAAAGCGCTGGGGGGCCAGCCCCGTCGCCATTGGGCTTGAACCAATGGCGCCTCAATGGCGACCCCCCGGAGTTGTTACTGCAACGTGAAAGGGAATCGGGGGCGTTATTCAGATGTCCTTGACCAATCTCAAGCGCATCGTAGATTGCGGCGTGCGTGTTGCGGGCCGCGACGGCGTCGCCGATCCGGTAGAGGGCAAAGCCGGGGCCGAGGGATGGCTGCGGACGGCCGTCGATGAGGGCCTGTTGGTCGAGGGCGCCCTTGTTGGCAGAGAGGGGCTTGAGGGCGAAATAGAGGTCGTCGAGCGGCAGGGTGCCGTGGTTCACGACGATCTGGTCGTAGGTTTTCTGGCGCGTCAGGTCGGAATAGTCGGTGCCGATGGTGGCGCACAGGCGGTTGCCGTCGCGCGCCACCGATTTCAGGCGCCATGCGGGAGAGAAGGTGATGTCGCGCCCCTGAAGGTTGCGCATGTAGGGCACGAGGTTCATCGCCATGACGTCGACGGCAAGGGTGCGCTCGGGCGAGAGCACCTCGACCGTCGCCCCCCCCTCGGTCAGCGTCTCGGCGGCCTGCATCGCGGTGTGGTCGCCCGCATCGTCATAGAGCAGGACGTCGCGCCCGGGCTTCACGTCGCCCGCGATGATGTCCCAGGCCGAGACCACGAGGTCGCTGCCATCGACGATACCGGTGTTCGGCAGGCCGCCGGTGGCGACGATCACCACGTCGGGCGACAGGGACGTGATGTCGTCCGCCTCGGCGAAGGTGTTGAAATGAAAGGTGACGTCGCGGGCGGCGCATTGCGCCATGCGCCAGTCGACGATCCCGATCAGGTCGGCGCGTCGCCGGTTTCGCACGGTCAGCCGGATTTGCCCGCCGGGGTCGGGCTGGGCCTCGAAGACCGTAACCTGATGGCCGCGCGCCGCCGCCACCCGCGCCGCCTCGAGGCCGCCGGGACCGGCGCCGACCACGACGACGCGTTTGGGGGTGGGGCTGGGCGCGATGTCGTGCGGCATCGTCAGTTCGCGGCCCGTGGCGGCGTTGTGGATGCACAGCGCCTCGCCGCCCTGATAGATCCGGTCGAGGCAATAGGTGGCGCCGACGCAGGGCCGGATATCGTCCTCGCGGCCCTCGATGATCTTGCGCACGATATGGGGGTCGGCCATGTGCGCGCGGGTCATGCCGACCATGTCGAGCTGACCGCTCGCGATGGCGTGGCGGGCGGTCGCCACATCGGGGATGCGCGCGGCGTGGAACGTCGGCAGGCCGACCTCGGCGCGGATGCGCCCGGCGAAATCGAGGTGCGGCGCCGATCTCATGCCGTGGATCGGGATCACGTCGGTCATCGCCGCATCGGTATGGATCTGGCCGCGGATCACGTTGAGGAAATCGGCACCCGCGCCCTTGAACAGATGTCCCAGCGCAATCCCCTCGTCGACGGTGGTGCCGCCCGGCGCCCCCTCGTCGGCGGCATAGCGCATCCCGATCAGGAAACCGGGCGTTGTGGCGGCACGGCAGGCGGCGAGCACGTCGAGCGCGAATTTCGCCCGGCTTTCGAGGCTTTGCGCGCCATAAGGCCCGTCCAGCGCATTGGTCAGCGGCGAGATGAACTGATCCATCAGGTGGCCGTAGCACTCGAACTCGATCCCATCGAGACCGGCGGCGTGCATCCGCGCGGCGGCATCGGCGTAGTCGCGGATGATCCCGGCGATCTCGTGATCCTCGAGCACCTTGGGGAACGCCCGGTGCGCCGGTTCGCGGTAGGGGCCGGGGGCGACGACGGGCAGCCAGTCGCCCTTGTTCCACGTCGTCCGGCGACCCAGATGCGTGAGCTGGATCATCACCGCGCAGCCGTGGTCGTGGCATTCGTCGGCGATCTTGCGCATCCAGCCGACCACGTCGTCGCGCCAGGCCAGCACGTTGTTGAACACCGGCGGCGAGTTGCGCGAAACCGCCGCCGAGCCCGCCGTCATCGTGAGCGCCACGCCCGCGCGGGCCCGTTCGACGTGATAGGCGCGGTAGCGGTCCTTGGGCATCCCGTCCTCGGGATAGGCGGGCTCGTGGCTGGTCGTCATGATCCGGTTGCGCAGGGTCAGCGGGCCGAGCGTGTAGGGCTGGAGGAGCGGGTCGTCGGGCATGGCGGGTCTCGGGCAAAGGGGGCTAGGCAGCAGCGTAGCGGCAGGACCGCGGCGCCGTCCATGCCGGACACGACAGGGGTGTCGGGTTTCTCGGCGGGCGTGCGGCCCGGCACAGGTCAACGGGCCGAGACGCACGCCGCACAACCTTGGCGCGCCGCGCGAACCGGCCTAGATAGAGCGCCACAGACGGCAGGGGACGCACACGCATGGCGGCAATCGTATCGGTCAAGGGCCTGACCAAGACCTACAAGGGCGGGTTCGAGGCGCTGAAATCCGTCGATCTGGACATCGAGGAGGGCGAGATCATCGCGCTGCTGGGGCCGAATGGTGCCGGCAAGACGACGCTGATCTCGGCGATCTGCGGCATCGTCACGCCGACCTCTGGCACCGTCACCGTGGGCGGCCACGACACCCGCGCCGACTACCGCGCCGCGCGCCGCCTCATCGGCCTCGTCCCGCAGGAGATCAGCCTCGAGCCGTTCACCAAGGTCATCAATTCCGTCCGCTTCTCGCGCGGCCTCTTCGGCAAGGCGCCGGACGAGGCGCATATCGAAAAGCTGCTGCGCCAGCTCTCGCTCTGGGACAAGCGCGACAGCAAGATCATGGCGCTATCGGGCGGCATGAAGCGCCGCGTGCTCATCGCCAAGGCGCTGTCGCACCAGCCGCGGGTGCTGTTCCTCGACGAACCGACCGCAGGCGTCGACGTGGAACTGCGCAAGGACATGTGGAAGATCGTGGAGGGGCTGCGCGCGGACGGCGTCACGATCATCCTGACCACCCATTACATCGAAGAGGCCGAGGCCATCGCCGACCGCATCGGCATCATCGCCAAGGGCGAGATCCTGCTGTTGCAGGACAAGGCCGACCTGATGCAACAGATGGGCAAGAAGCAGATCCGCATCGACCTCGCCCGCCCGCTCGACGGCCTGCCCGAGGCGCTGCGCCGCGACGGCGTGGAGCGGTCCGGGGACGGCACGGCGCTGCTCTATACCTACGACACCCGTGCCGAGCGGACCGGGATCACGCGGCTGTTGAACGACCTCGCCGCCGCCGGTCTGACGATGACGGATCTCTCGACGCATCAATCCTCGCTCGAGGACATCTTCGTCGACCTCGTGAAGGAAGCGCCATGAACCTCACCGCCGTCGGCGCCATCTATGTCAACGAGATGATGCGGTTCTTTCGCTCGCTCGTACAAAGCTTCGTCTCGCCCGTCATTTCCACCTCGCTCTATTTCGTGGTGTTCGGCGCGGCCATCGGCAGCCGGATCGAGACGGTGGAGAGCGTCAGCTACGGCGCGTTCATCGTGCCCGGCCTCGTCATGCTCTCGGTGATGACGCAGGCGACGGCCAACGCCTCGTTCGGGATCTATTTCCCGAAGTTCATCGGCACGTTCTATGAATTGCTGACCGCCCCGATGAGCTTTCTCGAAATCACGCTGGGCTATGTCGGCGCCGCCGCGACCAAGGCGCTGTTCATCGGCGCGGTGATCCTCGGGACCGCGTATTTCTTCGTCGATCTGCAAATCATGCACCCGTTCGCGATGCTGGCGTTCCTGCTGATGACCTGCGTGTCGTTCTCGCTTCTGGGCTTCATCATCGGCATCTGGGCCGACAACTTCGAGAAGTTGCAGCTTATCCCGCTCCTCGTCATCACGCCGCTCGTGTTCCTCGGCGGGTCGTTCTATTCGATCACCATGCTGCCGCCATTCTGGCAGACGGTGACGCATTTCAACCCGGTGATGTATCTGATCTCGGGGTTCCGCTGGTCGTTCTTCGGGCAGGCGGATGTGCCGATCGGCATCTCGCTGATGGCGATCGCGCTGTTCATGGGGCTGTGCCTGCTGGCGATCTGGGCGATCTTCCGGACCGGCTGGCGGCTGCGGCAATAGCCGCGCCCTTGCCGCGCGGGCGCGCGCGGCCTACATCGGCCACCATGGCCCGCTGGAACCCTTTCGCGAAAAAAACGCCGCTCGTCGCCGTCGTCCGCCTTCAGGGGGTGATCGCCGCTGGCCCGCGCGGCCTGTCGGATGCGGCCATCGGCTCGGTGATCGAGCGGGCCTTCTCCAAGGGCAAGCCTGCGGCCCTCGCCCTCGAGATAAACTCGCCCGGCGGCTCGCCGGTGCAATCCTCTCTCATCGCCGCGCGGATCCGGCGGCTGGCGGACGACAAGAAGCTGCCCGTCTTCGCCTTCGTCGAGGATGTCGCGGCCTCGGGCGGCTACTGGCTGGCCTGCGCGGCGGACGAGATCCACCTCGACGCGACCTCGCTGACCGGCTCGATCGGCGTGATCTCTGCCGGGTTCGGCCTGCATGACCTGATCGCCCGCTACGGCGTCGAGCGGCGGGTGCATACATCGGGCACGTCGAAGTCGATGCTCGACCCGTTCCGCCCCGAAAAGCCCGAGGATGTCGCGCGCCTCGAGGGGTGGCTCGAGGATATCCACGCCACTTTCGTCGCCCACGTAAAGGCGACGCGCGGCGCGAAACTGGCCGACGATCCGCGCCTGTTCACCGGCGAGGTCTGGATCGGGCAAAGGGCCGTGGACGTGGGCCTTGCCGATACCATCGGCCATCTGGTGCCCGCGATGAAGGCGCGGTTCGGTGACAAGGTCCGGTTTCGCCGCTATGGCCCGCGCCGGTCGTTTCTGTCACGTTTCGGCCTGTCGCTGACGCGCAATCTTCTCGACGGCGCCGAGGCGCATCTGGCCGAGCGCGCCGCCTTCGCCCGGTTCGGCCTCTAGATGCTGATCAAGGCAGTCCTCTTCTTCCTCATCGGCATGGCAATCCTCGCCATGTTCGGGCGTCTCCGGTTCCCCGGTCAGGCCCGCCTCGCCGCCGCCAAATGTCCCGCCTGCGGCCGTTTCCGCCTCGGCAAGGCGCCGTGCCCCTGCGGCAAGGACGGCCGATGACCCGCGCCCTCGTCACCGGCGCCGGTGCCCGCCTCGGGCAGGCGATGGCGCTCTATCTCGGCTCCCGCGGCTATGACGTCGCCGTCCATTATGCCAGCAGTGACCAAGGCGCCGCGGAGACCGCCGCGCAGATCCGCGCCATGGGCCGCACCGCCGTCCCGCTCGACGCCGACCTGCTCGACGAGGATGCGACCGCCGCCCTCGTGCCCCGCGCGATGGACGCCCTTGGCGGCCCGATCACCTGCCTCGTCAACAACGCCTCGATCTTTGAATACGACACCGTCGAGACGGCGACGAAACGCACCTGGGACCGGCACATCGGCTCGAACCTGCGGGCCCCGTTCGTGCTGTTGCAGGCGGTGGGCAAACACGCACCGCCCCCGGCCATGGACGACCGCGACGAGCCGGTGGCGCAGGCCCTCGTCCTCAATATGCTCGACCAGCGCATCCGCAAGCTGACGCCCGAGCACATGACCTATACGATCGCCAAGATGGGCCTCTGGGCGCTGACCCGCACCGCCGCACAGGGCCTCGCCCCCCGCGTCCGTGTGAACGCCATCGCCCCCGGCCCGACGCTCAAGGGCGCGCGCCAGAGCGAGGCGCGGTTCGAGCGGCAGCGGGCCGCGACCATCCTGCACCGCGGCTCGAACCCCGCAGACATCACCGCAGCCCTCGGCTACTTCCTCGATGCGCCGGGGGTGACGGGCCAGTGCCTCTGCGTCGACGGCGGCCAGCACCTCGGCTGGCAGACGCCTGACGAATTCGGCGTCGACTAGGCCGCCACCACCCCGTCGCGCCAGAGTTGTGCACGCAACAAAGCTGCGCCGCGAAAAAGTAACGATTTCGTAACAATTTCAGCGCGCTGTCCGGCATTAAAAATATTCTCAAGGTAAAACAGAGGTTTGGGGAAGTGCCTAAAAATGCATCACTCTCGTGAACCCTGCCGGATGCAACGGAATTTCCGAGCGCTCCCCTGACGATCCCCCGGTTTGTCCACAGATATCGGGGACAGCTTTTGCCTTGCCCCCGCCCCCCCTATGTTACAGCAACGACCCCGAATCGCGCGCCATGGAGACCACCCGCCGATGACCGACACCGCCGCCCCCGTCACCGGCCACGACTGCATCAAGGGCTATCTGCGCACCCTCGACACCTCGCCCGGCGTCTACCGGATGCTCGATGCGCAGGCCCGCGTCCTCTATGTCGGCAAGGCGCGCAACCTTTCCGCGCGGGTGGCGAATTACGCCCGCCCCGGCCCCCATTCCGGCCGCATCGCCCGGATGATCCGTGAAACCGCGTCGATGATGTTCCTGACCACCCGGACCGAGACCGAGGCGTTGCTCCTCGAGCAAAACCTCATCAAGCAACTGAAACCGCGCTACAACGTGCTGCTGCGCGACGACAAGTCGTTCCCGAACATCCTGGTGAGCAAGACCCACGCCTTTCCCCAGATCAAGAAGCACCGCGGCGCGAAATCCGAAAAGGGCGACTATTACGGCCCCTTCGCCAGTGCGGGCGCGGTGAACCGCACGCTGAACCAGTTGCAGAAGGTGTTCCTGCTACGCACCTGCACCGATGCCGTATTCGAGAGCCGGACCCGCCCCTGCCTGCTGCACCAGATCAAGCGGTGCTCGGCGCCCTGCACGGGGCTGATATCCGAGGTCGACTATCGCCGCACGGTCAACGACGCCGCCCAGTTCCTGCAAGGGCGGACGACCCACATCCAGGAGGCGCTGGCCGAACAGATGAACGCCGCCGCAGAGGCCATGGAATACGAACGCGCCGCCGCGATGCGCGACCGGATCAAGGCGCTGACGCAGGTGCAGACCGCGCAGGGCATCAACCCGCGCGGCGTGTCGAACGCCGACATCGTCGCGCTGCACATCGACGGCGGACAGGCCTGCGTGCAGGTGTTCTTCATCCGCGCCAACCAGAACTGGGGCAATCACGACTATTACCCCCGGATTTCCGGCGACGAGGATGCGTCCGAGGTGATGCAGGCCTTCGTCGGCCAGTTCTATTCCGACCGCGATCCACCGCCGCAACTGATCCTCAGCCACGGCCTCGACGACACCGACCTCATGGCCGAGGCGCTGGCGGGCAAGATCGGCCGCCGGGTCGAGATCCTCGTGCCCCAGCGCGGCGAAAAGGCAGAGCTGGTCTCGGGTGCCGCCCGCAACGCCCGCGAAAGCCTCGCGCGCCGCATGTCCGAGACCGCGACGCAGGGCAAGCTGCTGCGCGGTCTGGCCGAGGCGTTCGACCTCGACGCACCCCCCAAACGGATCGAGGTCTACGACAACAGCCACATCATGGGCACCGACGCGGTCGGCGCGATGATCGTCGCGGGCCCCGACGGCTTCGAGAAGGGGCAATACCGCAAGTTCAACATCAAGGGCACCGAGATCACGCCCGGCGACGATTTCGGCATGATGAAGGAGGTGCTGATGCGCCGCTTTACCCGCCTCCTGAAGGAAGACCCCGGGCGCGCCTCGACCTCCTGGCCCGATCTCCTGCTGATCGACGGTGGCGCCGGGCAGGTGAGTGCCGTGCGCCAGATCATGGAGCAGATGGGCGTCGGCGACGTCCCCATGGTCGGCGTCGCCAAGGGCATCGACCGCGACGCGGGCAAGGAGGAGTTTCACCGCACCGGCCAGCGCCCGATGGCGCTGCGCCACAACGATCCCGTCCTCTATTTCGTCCAGCGTCTGCGCGACGAGGCGCACCGCTTTGCCATCGGCACCCACCGCGCCAAACGGGCCAAGCACATCGGCGCCACCCCGCTCGACGAGGTCGCCGGCGTCGGCGCGGCAAGAAAACGCGCCCTTCTGGCCCATTTCGGCAGCGCCAAGGCCGTCGCGCGCGCCAACCTCGCCGACCTCACGGCGGTCGAGGGCATCTCCGAGAACATGGCGCGCACCATCTACGATTTCTTTCAGGCCAAGGGCTGAATACTGCCGGCAGCTATGCTCGAAACCCGACGATGCCCGCGCGCGGCGATCCGATTTCACGTTGCCGTAACAACTCCCGCCGGAGGCATCCCGCCGCCGACCCGCGCGCCGCCATATGGCATCCGCCCCGGACCTGCCGTATATCCCCCCCATGACCTGGACGCTGCCCAACATCCTGACCGTCCTGCGCCTCTTCGCCGCCCCCGGCGTGGCGCTCATGTTCCTCTATTTCGCGCGGCCGCTCGCCGACTGGGCTGCGCTCGTGCTGTTCGTCCTCGCCGCGACGACGGATTTCTTCGACGGCTGGCTCGCGCGCGCCTGGAAACAGGAGAGCCGGTTCGGCGCCATGCTCGACCCGATCGCCGACAAGGCGATGGTCATCATCGCCCTTCTCGTCATCACCGGTTTTTCCGGCATGAACCCCTGGATCCTGCTGCCCGCGACACTGATCTTCTTCCGCGAGGTCTTCGTCGCCGGCCTGCGCGAGTTCCTCGGCGCGACGGCGGGCCTCCTTCAGGTGACGCAGATGGCGAAATGGAAGACGACGTTGCAGATGGTCGCCATCGCGATGCTGTTCCTCGGGACCGGCCTCGACGTGGTCGACCACGGACCGGCGGCGGACCTCGTCGGCCTGCCGCGGATCACGACGGGCCGCGCCGGGTGGGCGACCTTCGCGGGTGTCGTGCTGCTCTGGGGGGCGGCGATCCTGACCGTGGCGACGGGCTGGGACTATTTCCGCAAGGCGCTGCCCTATCTGCGCGATCCCGCATGAGGACGCTCGACGTCCTCTATTTCGCCTGGGTCCGCGAGCGGATCGGCCTGCCCCGCGAGCCGGTCGAGACAGCCGCCGCAACCGTGGCGGATCTCGTCGCCGAACTGACCGCGCGCGAGGACCGCTATGCCGCCGCCTTTGCCGACCTCCGGGCCCTGCGCGTGGCCGTGGACCAAAAGCTCACGACCTTCGACGCGCCCCTTGCCGGCGCCCGAGAGGTCGCGTTCTTTCCGCCGATGACGGGGGGCTGAGATGCGGATCGTCGTGCAGTCCGGGCCCTTCGATGCCGGTGCCGAACTGAATGCCTTTGCCGCCGCGAATGCCGGGGCAGGGGCCGTCGTCACCTTTTCGGGCCTCGTCCGCGACCGCGATGGCGGCCTGATGGCGATGGAGATCGAACATTACCCCGGCATGACCGAGGCCGCGTTGACCGGCATCGCCGAAGAGGCGCTGCGGCGTTGGTCCCTCCTCGACGCCCTCGTGATCCACCGGCACGGGCGCCTGTCCGTCGGGGCGCCGATCATGATGGTGGCGACCGCCGCGCGCCACCGTGCCGCGGCCTTCGAGGCGGCCGAGTATCTCATGGACTATCTCAAATCGCGCGCGCCGTTCTGGAAGAAGGAAGTGCTCGCCACCGGCGCCGAATGGGTCGCGGCGACGGACGGCGACGAAGCCGCACTCACCCGCTGGTGACGTCCGTAGGATGGGGTTTCACCCCATCATGCCCGCCCGTGGGCAAAGGGTTCACCGCGGCACCCCCCGCGCCATCGCCGCACAGGGCGCCTGCCGCGGGCACCCCACCAGATGGTCGTTCACCACGCCGCAGGCCTGCATCCACGCATAGACGATGGTCGGCCCGCAGAACCGGAACCCCGCCTTCTTCAGATCCGTCGACAGCCGTTCCGACAGCGGTGTGAAGGCGGGCACGTCCGCCATGCCGGCCCGCCGCTCCTGCAACGGCACCCCATCGACATAGCCCCAGACGAACGCCGCGAAACCCTGCCGTTCCGCCAGCGACAGATAGGCGCGCGCATTGCCGATCGTCGCCTCGATCTTGCCCCGGTGCCGCACGATGCCCGGATCGGCGAGCAGGCGCAGCACGTCCCGTTCGCCCCAGCCCGCGATCACCTCCGGATCGAAGCCTTCGAAGGCCGCGCGGAACGCTTCGCGCTTCTTCAGGATGGTGATCCAGCTCAGCCCCGCCTGAAACCCGTCGAGGATCAGTTTTTCCCACAGCGCCCGGCCGTCCCACTCCGGCACGCCCCATTCGGTGTCGTGATAGTGGAGATAGATCGCCTCGTCCCCGACCCAGCCGCAGCGTCCGTCGTCCCGCATCGCATTCCCCTGAAAATAGGCTCAATTTGCCGAAACCCGGCCGCCTTTACCGGACATTAGCGCCGGGGGCGCACAACTGCCACCGGACCTCAGCAGACAATGGGCGGCAGGCGGCATGCGCGGCGCGAAACGGGCGAACCACGGCAACGACGAACGCGGCCCCCTCGATCCGTTCCAGGCCGCGATGCAGAGCCGTGACCGCGACGTGCCGACGCTGGTGCGCCATGCGCTCGCCGCCGGGCGCACGCAACTGGCGTTCCAGCCGGTGGTCCGGGCCGATGGCTCGGGCACGATCGCGTTTTACGAGGGGTTGATCCGGGTGCTCGACGATGGCGGCCGTATCCTGCCTGCGGCCCGGTTCATGCCCGATATCGAGGATACCGATCTGGGGCGAGAGATCGACTGCGCCTCGATCCGCCTCGGTCTGGCGAAACTGCGCCAGCACCCCACGCTGCGCCTGTCGATCAACATGTCCGCCCGCTCCATCGCCGACGGCAAGTGGCGGCGCACCCTCTATCAGGGCCTGCGCGCGACCGAGGGCCTGGGCGAGCGCCTGATCCTCGAGATCTCCGAGGAAAGCGCCATGGCGATGCCCGAGGTCGTGATCCGCTTCATGACCGAGATGCAGCCCAAGGGGATCACCTTCGCGCTCGACGATTTCGGTGCCGGCCTCACGGCCTTCCGCTACCTCAAGGATTTCTTCTTCGATCTGGTCAAGATCGACCGCCATTTCGTCCGCGAGATCCAGCATTCCCCCGACAACCAGATCCTCGCCGAGGCGCTGATCATGGTCGCCCATCAGTTCGAGATGTTCGCCGTCGCCGAAGGCGTCGAGACGGCGGAAGAGGCGCAACTGGTCGCCGATCTCGGCGTCGACTGCCTTCAGGGATACCTCTTCGGGGTGCCGAAACCGTCGCTCTGACCGCCGCCGCTGGCGGCCCCGGCGCGCCTGCAACCCTCATATCGCGTTGCCCTCGCGCCCCTCGGGGCATAGAACCGACGGCAACGGGCCGGCCGGGCCACAGCCCCGCGGCCCTGACACGCGCGCGCAGCCCTGCCGCGCCGAACCATCCGGGAGAACCCTATGACCAACGTCGTGATCGCCTCTGCCGCCCGCACTGCCGTCGGCAGTTTCGGGGGCGCCTTTGCCAACACCCCTGCCCACGACCTCGGCGCCGCCGTCATCGAAGAGGTGGTCGCCCGCGCCGGTGTCGACAAGTCCGAGATTTCCGAGACCATCCTCGGCCAGGTGCTGACCGCCGCACAGGGCCAGAACCCGGCGCGTCAGGCGCACATCAAGGCGGGCCTGCCGCAGGAAAGCTCGGCGTGGAGCATCAATCAGGTCTGCGGTTCGGGCCTGCGCGCCGTGGCACTCGGCGCGCAACACATCATGCTCGGCGACAGCGCCATCGTGATCGCCGGCGGACAGGAGAACATGTCGATGAGCCCCCACGCCCAGACGATCCGTCAGGGCCAGAAGATGGGCGACCTCAAGCTCGTCGACACGATGATTTCGGACGGCCTCTGGGATGCGTTCAACAACTATCACATGGGCCAGACCGCCGAGAACGTCGCCGAAAAGTGGCAGATCAGCCGCGAGATGCAGGACGAATTCGCCGTCGCCAGCCAGAACAAGGCCGAAGCCGCGCAGAAGGCGGGCAAGTTCGCCGACGAGATCGCGGCCTTCGTCATCAAGACCCGCAAGGGCGAGACGACCGTGGATCAGGACGAATACATCCGCCACGGCGCCACGATGGAGGCGATGGCCAAATTGCGCCCGGCCTTCACCAAGGACGGTTCCGTCACGGCGGCCAATGCGTCCGGCCTGAACGATGGTGCTGCCGCAACCCTGCTGATGAGCGCCGAAGAGGCCGAAAAGCGCGGCATCGAGCCGCTGGCGCGGATCGCCTCCTACGCCACGGCCGGTCTCGACCCGTCGATCATGGGCGTGGGCCCGATCTATGCCTCGCGCAAGGCGCTGGAAAAGGCCGGCTGGAAGGTCGGCGACCTCGATCTGGTCGAGGCGAACGAGGCGTTCGCGGCGCAGGCCTGCGCGGTGAACAAGGACATGGGCTGGGATCCGGCGATCGTGAACGTCAACGGCGGCGCCATCGCCATCGGCCATCCCATCGGCGCCTCGGGCGCCCGCGTCCTCAACACCCTGCTGTTCGAGATGAAGCGGCGCGGCGCCAAGAAGGGTCTGGCGACGCTGTGTATCGGCGGCGGCATGGGCGTGGCGCTCTGCGTCGAACGCTGACCTGCGTGGGGCGCAATAATCTTGCGCCCCCGACGGGCCACAGCTAGCCTGACGACACTACATTTCTGGGAGGAAATCACATGCCCCGTATCGCTCTCGTCACCGGAGGCAGCCGCGGCATCGGCGCCGCCATCGCCATGGCACTGAAGGCCGAAGGCCACGCCGTCGCCGCGACCTATGCCGGCAACGACGCCGCCGCCGAGGCGTTCACCGCCAAGACCGGCATCAAGACCTACAAATGGGACGTCTCTGATTTCGCGAGTTGCGCCAAGGGTGTGGCCCGGGTCGAGGCCGACCTCGGCCCCGTCGACATCCTCGTGAACAACGCCGGCATCACCCGCGACGCGCCGTTCCACAAGATGACGCCAGAGCAATGGTCCGAGGTGATCTCGACCAACCTGAACGGTGTCTTCAACATGACCCGCAACGTCTGGGAGGGGATGCGCGCGCGCAAGTTCGGGCGGATCGTCACGATCTCCTCGATCAACGGGCAGAAGGGTCAGTTCGCGCAGGCCAATTATGCGGCCTCGAAGGCGGGCGATATCGGCTTTACCAAGGCGCTGGCGCAGGAGGGCGCGCGGGCGGGCATCACCGTCAACGTGGTCGCACCCGGCTATATCAACACCGAGATGATGGCGACGATCCCCGAAAAGGTGATGAACGACGTCATCCTGCCGCAGATCCCCGTGGGCCGTCTGGGCGAGGCCGACGAGATCGCGCGCTGCGTGGTGTTCCTCGCCTCCGATCAGGCCGGGTTCATCACCGGCTCGACCCTGTCGGCGAACGGCGGGCAATATCTGGCGTGACATAAGCGAAGTCTTTCAAAGACTTCGACGTCGGACTTTTTGAAAAAGTCCGCCTCCCCGGGGCCGGGGCGGTGCACCCTGTCCGTCTCCGGAGCATCATGTCCCGTCCCCTCGCCACCGGCATCGGCTTTATCGCCATCCTCCTCTGGTCGCTGCTGGCGCTGCTGACGATCCGCACGGCGCCGGTGCCGCCGCTGCTGCTGAACGCGCTCACCTTCGCCATCGGCGGCGCGGTGGGCCTCGTCTGGATCATGGCGACCACCGGCCTCGGCGCCCTGCGCCGGGTGCCGCCTGCGGTCTATGTCTTCGGCACGCTCGGCCTCTTCGGCTATCACCTGCTCTATTTCACCGCGCTGCGCCTCGCGCCGCCCGCCGAGGCGAGCCTTGTCGCCTATCTCTGGCCGCTGCTCATCGTGCTGCTGTCGGGCCTCCTGCCGGGCGAGCGGTTGCGTGCGGGCCATGTCGTGGGCGCGCTCGTCGCCTTCGGCGGTGCGGCCCTCCTCATCGCGCGCAACGGCGCGGGCTTCGATGCGGCGTCATTGCCGGGCTATCTCGCCGCCCTCGGCTGCGCGTTCACCTGGTCGACCTATTCCGTCGTCTCGCGCCGTTTCGGCGCAATCCCGACGAGCAGTGTCGCGGTGTTCTGCCTCGGCAGCGCCCTGTTGTCCGCCGCGGCGCACCTGATGTTCGAGGTGCCGCAGTGGCCCGCCACGATGGGCGGCTGGCTCGCCATCCTCGGCCTCGGCCTCGGGCCGGTGGGGCTCGCGTTCTTCGTCTGGGACATGGGGGTCAAGCACGGCGACATCCAGACTCTGGGGGCCGCGTCCTATGCCGCGCCGCTCCTGTCCACGCTCGTGCTCGTTGCGGCCGGTGCCACCGCGGCGACAGGAACGCTCCTCATCGCTGCCGTCCTCATCACCGCCGGTGCGGGGCTGGCCGCAGGGGCCAGCTCCCGCCGCCTTTGGCGCATCAGGCGCTGAGGCGGGTGATCTCTTCCTTGATGTGGAGCTTCTGTTTCTTCATCCGGGCGATGTCGAAATCGCTGGTCCCGGGGCTGCGCGCCGCGGCCTCGACCGCCTCGGACAGCGACTGGTGCTTCTTGCGAAGTTCTTCCAGATGGGAATTCAGGCTCATTGTCGTCCTCCTTTGATGAAAAGCACGTGTTCCGATCGGACCACAGAACAATGGCCCTGTCACGCTGCGCCGCAGCACGGGACCGTAACGGCAGCATGTCGCCGAAACGTTGACGTAGGGTTAACGGCTGGTGCCCGTTTTCGCGGCACCGCGCGAAACGATCCTCAGTATCCAAGGTCCACGTCGTTGTCGCGCATCGCGCGCAGGGCCGCCGTGTGATCGGCCTCCCGGACCATGAGGCGGCGCGGCAAAATGCCTATGCTGCCATCGAGAATGCTCATGTTTACGTCGAGTTCGAACGACGCTATACCCTCTCCGTCCAGAAGGGCGGTGGCAAAGGCGATGATCGTCGGATCGTTGGTGCGCAACAGTTCTTTCATGTCCCATCAGCTAAGACGTCGCGCCGTCTTTGTCGAGCAAAGGCCCACCCCCGCATGAGCCCCGAATGAGCGATGCCGAGACAATTCCGCCGGGTGCGACAAAACCGCACGACCGGCTGGCCGGGGCGCTGGCGGGCGATCTGGGGGCCGTGAACGCGATGATCCGGGCGCGGATGGCGTCCGAACATGCGCCGCGTATTCCGCAGGTGACGGCGCATCTGATCGAGGCGGGGGGCAAGCGGCTGCGCCCGATGCTGACCCTCGCCGCCGCCCGCCTGATGGGCTACGCCGGACCCTTCCACATCCACCTCGCCGCGACCGTCGAGTTCATCCACACCGCGACGCTGCTGCACGACGATGTCGTCGACGAGAGTGACAAGCGCCGGGGTCGCCCGACCGCGAACCTCCTGTGGGACAATACCTCGTCGGTATTGGTCGGCGACTATCTCTTTGCCCGCGCGTTCCAGTTGATGGTCGAGACGGGATCGCTGCGCGTCCTCGACATCCTCGCCAATGCCGCCGCGACCATTGCCGAGGGCGAGGTGCTGCAACTCACCGCGGCGCGCGACCTCGCCACCACCGAGGACACCTACCTCAAGGTCGTGCGCGGCAAGACCGCGGCACTGTTCTCGGCGGCGACGCAGGCGGGCGGCGTGATCGCGGGCGCGGGCGCGGCGCAGGTCGCGGCCCTCTTCGCCTACGGCGATGCACTCGGCGTGGCGTTCCAGATCGTCGACGACCTGCTCGACTGGGAGGGGTCTGACGCCCTCGGCAAGAACAGAGGCGACGATTTCCGCGAGGGCAAGATGACCCTGCCGGTGATCCGCGCCGTCGCCGCCGCGACGGAGGAGGAGCGGGTGTTCTGGGCGCGGACGGTGGGCAAGGCACGGATCGAGACCGGCGACGAGGAACAGGCCCGCGCCCTCCTCACCCGCCATGGCACGCTCGAGAGCACACGGGCCGACGCGCTCGACTGGGCGGGCAGGGCGCGCCATGCGCTGGCGGTGCTGCCGGATCATGCGTTGCGCGACATGCTGTCGGATCTGGCCGACTACGTAGTCGCCCGGATCCGTTAGCCCGGCAGCCCCTAGGTCCGCCCGTCGATCACCGACGCAGGCGCCACCCACCAGCCCTGCGCCGAGACCTGCAAGACCCGCGCCGCCGCCCGTGCCTCGCCGATGTCGCGCACGATGCCGAAACAGGTCGCCCCCGACCCCGACATGCCCGCGTGCATGACCTGCCCCAGACGGCGCAGGCGGTCGAGCGCCTCGTCGATCTCGGGCGCGATCCCGGTCGCCGCCGCCGCCATGTCGTTGCGCTGTGCCGCCAGCCAGCCGCAGAAGGCGGGCAGGTCGAGGTCGGGGGGCAAGGGCTGCATGGTGTCGCCGTCACGCCGGGTCAGCGCGGCAAAGACGTCGCGCGTCGGGACATGGACGCCGGGGTTCACCAGCACCAGCGCCATGCGCGGCAGGGCCGGCACCGGGGCTATCAGGTGCCCGGTGCCGCCCATCCGGCGCGGCAGCGGCCCGGCGAGGCAGACCGGCACATCGCCGCCCAGCGCCACCACCTCGGCGTCGGTCGGGCGCAGCGGCGGCACGTCCCAGAGGGCGGCGAGCTGGCGCAGCGCGGTCGCGGCGTCCGAGGACGCGCTGCCGATCCCCGCCGCATGGGGCAACACCTTGGTCAGGCGGATCGCCGCCCCCGCGGTCACGCCGCGCGCAGTGCGCAACGCCTCGGCCGCGCGCAGGATCAGGTTGGTGCCGTCGGTCGGCACACCGGCCTTGAACGGCCCGTCGACGGTGAGGGTCAGCTCTTCGGCGTGACCGACCGCGATCTCGTCGGAGAGGTCGGCAAAGGCCACCAGACTGTCGAGCAGGTGGTATCCGTCGGCGCGTCGGCCGGTGACGTGCAGGGTCAGGTTGATCTTGGCCGGCGCGTGACCGGGGGGCAGGGGCATCGGCGTTTTTCCGTGGTCTTGGCGGGATCAGAGGTTCTGACCGGCACCATCCCCCGCCGCGGCGCCGGTCGCCAGCCCGTCCTCGAGCTTTGCGCGGATCGCCGCCGCCTCGCCCTCGTCGGTGGTGAACGACAGCGCCCGACGCCACTGGAAATGCGCCTCGAGGATGCGGCCGACCGACCAGTAGACATCGCCGAGATGATCGTTGACGACCGCGTTCTCGGGCGTGAGCAGCGCCGCCCGTTCCATCGGCACGACGGCCTCCTGCACCCGGCCAAGGCGATAGAGCGCCCAGCCGTAGCTGTCGAGGATGGCGCCGTCCTCAGGTTCCATCTCGACCGCGCGGACGATCATGGCAAGCGCCTCGTCGAGGTTCTCGCCGCGTTCCACGAGCCCGTAGCCGAGGAAATTCAGCAGCCCCGCATCGTCGGGGTTCAGCGCATAGGCGGCGCGCAGGTCGGCCTCGGCGGCAGGCCAGTCGCCGAGGGACTGCGCCGTCACCCCGCGCAGGAACCGCACGCGCCAGCCGCTGCGGTCGCCGTCGGGAATGAGCGCGAGGGCGGCGTCATAGGACTCCAGCGCCTCGGCGCCCCGCCCCTGCAAGCGCAGGGTATCGGCAAGTTCGGAATGCGCCAGCGCCAGATCGGGATAGAGGGCGGCGAGGCCCTGCAACACCGTCACCGCCGCCGCACCTTCGCCCGCCCTGCGCAGGGCCTCGGCCCGGCCGAACCCGGCCGCACGGTAAAGCGGATCGGCTGCCGGGACCGAGGCATAGACCTCACCGGCGAGGGCGAACCGGCCCAGCCGGTCCAGAAGGCCCGCCGACATCAGCCGGTATTCGGCATCGCGCGGATGCAGCCGCTCGGCGGTGCGGGCGAATATCAGGACGAAATCGGGCGGGGCGGTGTCCAGCAGCACCTTTGCCGCGCCATTGAACGCCTCGCCCAGCCCCTCGGCGGGACTCGTCACGAGGGTCAGCGGCAGCACCTCGCCCGCGTCGAGGGCGGCGCGCAGCGCCGTGACGGTATCGTCCGCCTGCGCGCCGAACCGCGACAGCGCCTCGCGGGCGCGCCCGGGCTGGCCCAACTGGCTCAGGATCTGCGCATGCACGATGAGCGAGCGGCGGGTGAGCGTCATGCCGTTGCCGGGCGCCGCGGACAACAGGGCATCGGCGCCGCGCAGGTCTCCCGTCACCATCAGCGCCAGCGCCTTGTGATAGAGGCCGAAGCGCATCATGTCGGGGTCCGCGATCAGCGCATCGAACGCCGCCAGCGCGGCGTCGTCCTGCCCCTGCGCCACCAGCGCCCAGCCACGCGCCAGGCCGTCGATCAGCGGGCTGACCATCCGGCCCGCGTCGAGGGTGCCCTCCAACCGTGCCCAGTCACCCGCGACACCGGCGTTCGCCATCAGCACCATCTGCCCGATCTGGCTGTCCGCGCCATCGACGGCGAGCCGGGCGGCCAGCGGTTGCGCACGCTCGAAGCTGCCCATGCCGATCAATGCGGTGATGCAGTTTTCCAGCAGTTCGGGGTTCTGCGGATCGTCCGCCAGCGCCCGCAGGAACCATTCGGACGCCGCCCCGAAATCATGCGCCCGGTCGGCGGCCCGCGCGGCGAGATAGCTGCCCGCGTCGGGCTGGCCTTGCAGCGGCGCGACCCAGGGACCGGTCGGCGGCACGGTCTGTTGCGCCGCGCCCGGCATCGCCGAGAGGCACACCACAACCGCCAACGCGACCCCGCCACACCGGCGCCCGCGCCTCCGTCCCACCCTCGAACCCATGAACCCTCCACCATACCTGAACGCCGAGGCTAGGGAGGATTGCCCCGTCCCGCAACGCCGTCGCAGGGGCCGATATCATGAATGGCCCGATTCCGTCCCGCTCGCGCCGTCAAAGGTGGTCACGCCTGCGTGAGGGGTCACATATTCGGATAATTCGGTCCATCACCGCCCTGCGGCACGGTCCAGACGATGTTCTGGCTCGGATCCTTGATGTCGCAGGTCTTGCAGTGGACGCAGTTCTGGAAGTTGATCTGGAACCGGGTATCCGCCCCGGTCCCCACGAACTCGTAGACCCCCGCCGGGCAATAGCGCGCCGACGGCCCGGCATAGTCGGCAGGTTCACCTTCACCGGCACGTCCGCGTCCTTGAGCTTCAGGTGCGCGGGCTGGCCTTCCGCGTGGTTGGTGAAGCTGAACGCCACGTTGGTCAGCCGGTCGAACGACAGCTTGCCGTCCGGCTTGGGATAGTCGATCGGCTTGTGCATGGCCGCCGGTTCGGTCGCGGCGGCATCGGACTTGCCATGCTTCATCGTGCCGAGGAACGTCAGGCCCGACAGGTTGTTCAGCCACATATCCGCCCCGCCAAGGCCGAGCGACGCCATCAGGCCATAGCGCGACCACAGCGGCTTGACGTTGCGCACCCGCTTGAGATCCTTGCCGATCGGCCCGGTCCGCACGGCATCGTCATAGGCGTCGAGCACATCGCCCGAACGCCCCGCGCCGAGGGCCGCGAAGGCCGCCTCGGCAGCAGCGATCCCCGACAGCATCGCGTTGTGGTTTCCCTTGATCCGCGGCACGTTGACCATGCCCGCCGCACACCCCAGAAGCGCGCCGCCCGGAAACGCCGTCTTCGGCAGCGACTGATACCCGCCTTCGGTGATCGCGCGCGCGCCGTAGGCGATGCGCTTGCCGCCCTCCAGCAACGCGGCGACCATCGGGTGATGCTTGAACCGCTGGAATTCCATGTACGGGAAACAGGTGCGGGTTGCGGTAGTTGAGGTGGACGACGAAACCGACGTAGACCTGATTGTTGTCCAGATGATAGATGAACGACCCGCCGCCCGCGTTGCCCCCCAGCGGCCAGCC
Organism: uncultured Alphaproteobacteria bacterium; assembly: GCA_963789535.1. Classification (GTDB taxonomy): domain Bacteria; phylum Pseudomonadota; class Alphaproteobacteria; order Rhodobacterales; family Rhodobacteraceae; genus CAVXHQ01. The sequence continues at coordinate 1,142,120 of CAWBKU010000005.1, forward strand.
CATCGTGTGCGTGACAGTCCCCTCGCGATGCTTTTCGGGGTCGATCTCCCACAGCTCCTTCATCCCCAGACCGTATTTCTGCGGCTGTCTGCCGTCGTCGAGCGCGAATTTCGCGATCACCTGCTGGGACAGCGACCCGCGCACGCCTTCGCCGAGGAACACGTATTTGCCCAGCAATTCCATCCCCGGCTCATAGCCCGGCCCCTCGCTGCCATCGGCGGCGCGCCCGAATTCGCCCGCGACGACGCCCGCCACCCTGTCACCGTCCCAGACGATCTCGGAACATGACATGCCGGGGAATATCTCCACCCCCAGCGCCTCGGCCTGTTCGGCCAGCCAGCGGCAGACGTTGCCCATGCTGACGATATAATTGCCGTGATTGCTCATCAGCGGCGGCATGACGAGGTTGGGGATGCGCAACTGCCCCGCCTCGCCCAGCATGTAGAAATTGTCGGCCTTCACCGGCACTTTCACCGGCGCGCCGCGTGCCTTCCAGTCGGGGAGGAGCGCGTCGAGGCCCACGGGGTCCAGCACCGCGCCCGACAGGATATGCGCGCCGACTTCGGAGCCCTTTTCCAGCACCACGACCGACAGATCCGCATCGAGCTGCTTGAGCCGGATCGCCGCCGAGAGGCCCGCAGGCCCCGCGCCGACGATCACCACGTCGTATTCCATCGCCTCGCGGTCGGCCATCTCGCACCCTCGTCGCTGTCCGGCCCCGCATCCGGGGCCTGTCCCATACCGGGAAACGACCTAGACCATGGGGGCGTTCCGGGCAATGCGGCGCGTCGCGTCACCTGGCCCCGCGCCAACGGCGCAGGACCGGGGCGTCCGTCGTCAGGCCTGCGCGCCCTCCGGCGGCGCCCGCCGTCCCCCGAACCCGCCGACCCAGTTCAGCGCCCGCTCGCCCATCGTCTTGAACTTCGCCGAGGCGCGGTCGAGCTTTGCCTCCCACTCCGGGTTGGGCTGCTGGCCTGCCGTGATCCTGAAATAGGCCTGCAACATGCAGGCGATGGCAAATGGCTCGATCAGCGCGGCCTTGACCGCCCAGGCGAAGATGAGCGCGAAGACCACGCCCCCCGCCGACCAGGCGCCGGGGATGAAATAGACCACGGCTGCCGCCGGGGCGAGCATCACGAAGAACACCAGCAGCGACAGCCCCCAGACGATGAGGGTCAGCCAGGCCGCGTTCACCATCATCGGCTTGGCGTTCTGCGCATACAGGACGAGGGCATCGCGGCTCGCCGCATAGGGATTGTCCGATTTCGTGTCGATGGTATGCGCCAGCATCACCTCGTCGAGCAGGCCCACCGCCAGCCGCAGATAGGCGCGCACGACGCCCATGATCTGCTGCACGCCGGGGATCGGCAGGAACGACGCGATCCCCTGGATCAGGCCGGTGACGGCGCCGAGCACCCCCTTGATCAGGCGGTCGAGCGCGAAGAGCGCCGAGGCCTGCCCGAACCGCGTCCTGACCGCCTCGGTCGCCCAGTCGATCTGGCCGCGCCCGCCGGGGATCTCGCCGCCGCGCAAGAGTTCGACCATCACCGCGATATGCCCCGCCTTGACGAGATAGAGGAGGTAGTCGCGCAGAAAGAAGATCACGCCCGCCGTGGCGCCAAAGCCGATGAACCCGCCCCAGAGGGTCGTGGACGCCTGAAAGTCGTCGTCGCCGAACCCGCCGATGCCATAGCCCACCCCAGCGCTCGTGCCGGTGACGACGACGAAGGCCACGGCGATCCCGAAATAGACGACCATGCGGAATATCACGAACGGCGCCGTCCGCCGCATCAGGCCAAAGGCCGTGCCGGTGCTGAAATCCATCACCCCAAACCTCCATCGCCCCTCCCTCGGGGCATTTCAAATCCTGTGTCGGGCCGCCGCGCGACGCGGCGCGCCTGTCAATGACGACTGAGTAGATGGCCCGGACCCCGGCGCGCAAGGGTCGAGGCGCCACTGGTCGGGTATTCCGCACCCGAACCGCGCCTTGCGCGCCCACGACACAGGCAAACCGCCCAAAAACGCGCCTGCGCGCGTTGCACCTTGGGTTCGCGCTGCCGACTTGCTACATACCGTGCACCCAACGCCAAACGGCCAACGCCAAAAGGTCAGACGAGAATGGACAAGATCCCCCTGACGCGCACCGGCTACGATGCGCTCAACGCCGAGCTGAAGAAGCTCAAGTCGGTCGAGCGGCCCGCGATCATCGCCGCCATCGCCGAGGCGCGCGCGCACGGCGACCTGTCCGAGAACGCCGAATATCATTCCGCCAAGGAAAAGCAGTCGTTCATCGAGGGCCGGGTCAAGGAGCTCGAAGGCGCGATTTCGCTTGCCGATGTGATCGACACGTCGAAACTGTCCGGACCGATCAAGTTCGGCGCTCACGTCAAGCTCGTCGACGAGGATACCGACGAGGAACGGACCTATCAGATCGTCGGCGAATACGAGGCCGACATCGAGGCCGGTCGCCTGAACATCAAGTCGCCCCTCGCGCGCGCGCTGATCGGCAAGACGCCCGGCGACAGCGTCGAGGTCCGTACCCCCGGCGGTCAGCGCAGCTACGAGATCCTCGAGATCGCCTACAAATAGCGCGCCCCTCCCCGCAGGGCGCGCGCCCGCACATCTCCGAGCCCCATGACAGAGCCGTCGTTCCTCGCCAAATCGACCCGTCCCGCCGCCCCGGCGATGCCCGAAGTGCTGGGCCGGGGCGAGATGATCGCGGCCGGTGTCGCGGTCCTGTGGCTGGTGATTACCGGCCTCTTCTTCCTCTTCGCGCCCGCCGCCCCCGCCGACACCCCCTTCGACAGCCTGCGCTTCGTGATGACGCTGCTCGCCATCTTCCTGCCCGTGGCGATGATCTGGGTCGCCGCCGCCGCCGCCCGCTCGACCCGGATCGTCCGCGAAGAGGGGCGGCGCCTCCAGGCCGCGATCGACGGGCTGCGCGAGAGCTATGTCGCCGACCGCACGGCGCTTGGCCTGGGCAAATCCGCTGCCGCCTCGGTCGAACGGAAACTGAACGAGATCGCGCAGGCCACCAAACAGACCGAAAGCGTGGTCGCCACCTTTGCCACCACCCGTTCCGCACCCCGCAAGCCGTTGCCAGACAGCCGCAAGAGCGCAAGCGACGAACAACCGTCGCTCGCCTTCGGCACCAGCGCCGAGGATGTCGCGCCGCCGCTGTCGCGTGCCGACACGGTCCGGGCGCTCAACTTTCCCGACAACGACAAGGACGAGGCGGGGTTCGCCGCGCTCCGCCGCGCGCTCAGGGACCGGACCCTGCGGCAGTTGATCCAGGCGGGACAGGACGTGCTGACGCTCCTGAGCCAGGACGGTATCTACATGGACGACCTGCGCCCGGACCGTGCCCGCCCCGAACTCTGGCGCCGCTTCGCCGCCGGCGAGCGGGGGCGCGCCATCGCGCAGCTCGGCGGCATCCGCGACCGCTCGAGCCTCGCCCTCGCCACCGTCCGGATGCGCGAGGATACGATCTTCCGCGATACAGCGCACCATTTCCTGCGCCTCTTCGACCGCCAGCTCATCGCCTTCGAGCCCGAGGCGAGCGACGAGGATCTGGCCCATTTCTCCGAAACCCGCACCGCCCGCGCCTTCATGCTGCTCGGCCGGGTGACGGGCGCCTTCGACTGATCCTTCCGGCCCAGGGTTATTTTAGTCCTCAGATACCTCCGGGGGAGCGAAGCGGGGGCAGAGCCGCCTCGACGATAGCCAGCCAAGGCACTTCCCTCAGATCCGGCGCACCATCGTCGTCGCTGCGGCGAACCCGAACAGCGGCCCGAACAGCCCGAGCTTCTGCTCGCCCACCGCCGCAAAGCCGCGCCGTTCATAGAGCGCCCGCGCCCTGTCGTTGCCGGTGATCACGTCGAGGCGCATCGCGCCGTAGCCCCGGTCGCGCGCCTCGCCCGCCAGTGCCTCGATCAGGCGCGACCCCACGCCCTGTCCGCGCGCCGCGGCGTCGACGAAGATCCCGTCGAGCAGGAACCGCTCGTTGTCCAGATCCCGCTCGAGAAGTGCGAGTGCCAGCACCCGCCAGCCCGCGCCCCAGAGGCCATAGTGCCGCCGCATGTCCGGCCAGTCGGCATCGACGAGCGCGCCCTGCGCCGTCTTGAAGCCCGCCACGCCCAGCAGCGTCCCGTCCGGCGTGCGCGCGCAATAGGCGTGCTCGGGCGACAGCACCCCGGCGACGAACGGCAGCGCCTTGCGCGCGGGGCCAAGGACGCGGCCCAGCTTGCCCCCGAACGCCTCCCAGTAGAGCGCCGCGATCGCCGCCCGCTCGCCGTCTTGAAATCCCTTTGCAATCAGCATTGTGCGACACCCGACGCCGGCGCATCCCCGCTCCGGTGCGGCGTCGGTCGTGCCGTCCGGTCGCCCCCGCCCGGGCGGTCGGTCGGGACGATCCCGTCAAGCGCCTCAGCCATGGCTCAGCCATGCCTCTGCCCGCGCCAGATCGCCGGGCGTATTGACGTTGAAGAACCCGTCCGGCTCCGTCAGCGGAAATTCCGCCACCACAGCGCCATGCCCGCCAGTCCAGTCCCGCACCTTGCGCATACCTGCCGCCAGTGCCGCGGCAAGGTCGTCTGACAGGGACACCGGCCAGAGCGCGCACAGCGGATGCAGCACCCCGCCGCTCGACGCCACGGCAAGGCCGCCGTCCGCCGCCAGCAGCAGCCGCGGCACGAGATCGCCCGGCACGAACGGCACGTCGCCGGGCACCGTCACGACATGGTCCGCGCCGGTTTCTCTCGCCCAGACCATCGCCGCCAGAACCCCCGCCAGCGGCCCCGCGCCTTCCGCGTCACCGCCGATCACCGGATCGCAAACCACCGGCATCCCGAACCGCGCGAACCGCGCCGCATCGCCGTTGGCATTCAGCGCCAGCGCCACCACCTGCGGCGCCAGACGCGCGACGACCGCCCCCAGCACCGTGCCGCCGCCCAGCGGCATCAGCCCCTTGTCGCCGCCGCCCATCCGGCGTGCGGCGCCCCCGGCGAGGATGACCGCGAGCGGCCCCTGTCCGCGTGCACCCCGGTCCGCCCGGTCGTCCGTCGTCATGCCCGTCGCCGCCCGCTTGCCCTCGTCCGCGCGGAACTCTAGGCAATCGCCATGACCGCGACCACCGAAAACCCCGCACCGCGCGCCGCCTTTCGGCGCGGCGTCCTCGACGCGCTGCCCTTCGTCGTCATGGTCGCCCCCTTCGCGTTCCTCTTCGGCGTCGTCGCGCGCGACGCGGGCCTCGATCTGGCCGCCGTCCTCGGCTTCTCGATCACCGTCTTTGCCGGCGCCTCGCAGTTCACCGCCCTGCAACTCATGGCCGACAACGCGCCGACGCTCGTCGTCCTGGCCACCGCACTGGCGGTCAACCTGCGCACGGCGATGTATTCCGCCTCGCTCACGCCGCACCTCGGTGCGGCCCCGTTCTGGCAGCGCGTCTTCATCGCCTATTTCCTCGTCGACCAGACCTATGCGCTCTCGCTCACGCGGTTCGAGCAGCGCCCCGACTGGACCCTCGCGCAGCGCACCGCCTATTACTTCGGCGTCACCACGCCGATCTATCCGGTCTGGCTTGCCCTCACCGTCGCCGGCGCCCTCGTCGGGACGGCGATCCCGGGCTGGCTCGCACTCGATTTCGCGGTGCCGATCTGCTTTCTGGCGATCGTCGGACCGATGCTGCGCTCGCCCGCGCATGTCGCGGCGGCGCTGACCTCGATCGTGGGCACGCTGGCGCTGGCGGTCGTTCCCTACGGCCTCGGCCTGCTGATCGCCGCCGCCGTCGCCATGGCGGTCGGCGCGCGCGTCGAACTCTGGCAGGAGGCGCGGCGCGGCCGCCCGCGCGGGGTGTCGGTGCCGTGACCGATTATTTCAGCGCGGCGCAGGTCTGGACCATCATCCTCGTGCTGGGTGCCGGCACGTTCCTGATCCGCATTTCGTTTCTGGGGATGATCGGCGGGCGCGCGATGCCCGAATGGCTGCTGCGCCACCTGCGCTATGCCGCCGTCGCGGTCCTGCCCGGCCTCGTGGCGCCGCTGGTCCTGTGGCCCGCCGCGACCGGGGGCGTGCCCGATGCCGCACGTGCCGTGGCGGCTCTGGTGACGCTCGCCGTCGGCCTGTGGCGGCGCAGCGTGCTCTGGGCGATGGGCGCCGGGCTGGCCGCCCTCTACGGCGTGGCGGTCCTGCGCGCGCTGACCGGGGTCTAGTTCCCGAGGCCCGCCTCGATCGCCGCCGCCGCGCCGCTGCGGTCGTCCGGATCGCTCTCGCGGTACTCGGCCCGGCGCACGCCGGGGATCTCGCCGAACGCGGCCTCGAGCCTTTCGGGGAACCACGTGCTGCCGATGCCGTTGCCGATGCCCGGCAGGCGCCGCAGGATGGCGCTCGTGGCGCGGCTGCACTGCGCCTTTGGCACCGCGCCATAGTCCATCGCCGCGCGCATCGCGGCCACCGCCACCGCGGGGGTCACGACGAGTTCCTGCTCGACGACATAATAGGTCTCGCGCGCGTGATAGCTGACGTAGACATCCACCGCGCGCGGCGACATGCCGAAGATCACGTCGTTGCGCTCGGGGAGCGAGGCGCTGACGAAGGTGCCGGCCGGATCGAACAGCACCCGCTGGTCGGCGTTGATGAGGAGGCCGGTGTGCGCGCCGTTGCCGGAACTCACGTTGCGGACGGTATAGAGCGTGAGGGCGGCCGGGCCGTCGTGCCGATAGACAGCACGGGCCACCTCGGCCTCGGGCGCCCAGACCGGCTCTGCGGCGCAACCGCCCAGCAGGACGGGTGCGGCCAGCGGTGCCGACAGGACAAAGAACCGGCGATTCATCGGGTCGACGCCCCCGCCATCCTTAGCCGTTGACCAGCGCAAGGAATACGAGCGCCAAGAGGATCACCACGATGGCCCGACCGACGATCGTGACGAAGGTCGCAAAGGTCCGCTCGTGGTCTGTGGTGTCCATGCTGCCGTGCTCGTGATGCTCTGCCATCCCGCTCGTCCTCCAGTCGCATTGCCGTGCCGCCGCATCCCGGAACGGGCGCGGCGCGCTCGCCACCGGCTCTAGCCGATCGGCAGGGCGCTGTCACGCCCCCGTGCCCGCCCCCGCGCCCGTGCCCGCGCCCGGCGCCCCGCCTCGATCTCCTGCCCGAGGCGAAATCCGATGCGCCGTGCCTCGGGCACGTCGGCCTCCTTCGGCAGGGCGCGCAGCATGACGTTGAGTTGCGTGACATGCTGGATGAGCTGCGTCCGCACCCCGGCCGGGTCGCTGCCATAGAACGTCACGATGTCGGGATCGAAATAGCCCATGCCCTCGATCCGGATCACGCCCGCGTCACCGCCGGTGAACCCCATCGCCACCTCGTGCTGCGCGTCGAGTTGCGCCTCGAAGTTCCGGATATACAGGATCAGCCGCTCGTAGGCCCAGCGCGCCGGGCTCTTCGCCGCCGCGTCCTGCTGCATCGTCGCGGGCAGGGTCTCGTCGCAGGGGGCGGTGCGATCGGGGTCGGTATGCACCTCGCGCACGCGCGGCAGGACCGCCGCCTCCTCTGCCTCCGCCGTCGTCTCGATCCCGTCCATGCGCGCCTCCCGCCCCAAGGATGCCAAACCCGCGCCCGGATTGCCACACACGCTCCCGTCAGGGCATCTTACCGCGCATGGTTTTTTCTTGCCCCCATAACTCGCCCCCGGCAGGGTCCGGACGTTCCACCGGCGCGCGGCCTGCAATGGCTCACCGCATCTGCCAGAGCCAGGCGCCGTCCTCGTCCAGCCAGCGCCGCACCTCGCCCCGTCTGTGCAGGTGGTTCAGATGCCCCACCGCCTCGACCAGCGCGAGCCCGTATTCCCCCGCCCCGATCGCGCGGCCATAGAGCGCGCCGAAACACTCCCCGCCGCGCCGCGGCTCTGCCAGATGCGTCCGCAGGCGGCCCAGCGCGCCGTGGTGGTTGTCCACGAACTGCCGCATCCGGTGCGGCAGGCCGGTGAACGGCAGCTTGTGGCCCGGCAGCACCAGATGTGCCGCGCGGGCATGCGGCGCCAGCCGGGCGCAGGCGTCGAGCCAGTCGCCGACAGGGTCCGCTTCCGGCTCGGTCGGATAGACGCCGAGGTTGGGCGAGATCGACGGGAGGAGCTGATCCCCGCCGATCACCAGATCGTCGGTCCCGCTCCAGAACGTCGCGTGTTCCGGCGCGTGGCCGTCGCCCATCCGCACGGTCCAGTCGCGGCGCCCGAAGCGCACATTCTCCCCCTCCACCAGCCGCCGATACCCCAGCGGCAGCGGCAGGACGCAATCGGCAAAGTTGAAGGGCCGCTCGCCGAGACGTTTCGCCAGAACCTCCGCCGCCATGCCGCTGCGCCGGTAGAAGTCCACCGTCTCGGGCGGATAGCTCTCCTGCACGTCGAGCGTCAGCATCCGCGCCATCAGCCAGCCGGTGCGCGGCATCCACAACTCCGCCCCGCGCGCCGTGAACCACGCCGCCATCCCCACATGGTCCGGATGATGATGCGTCACGATCACCCGGCCGACCGGCCTGCCCCCCAACGGCCCGGCGAGCAAGCGTTCCCACAGCGCCACGCCGCGCCGCGAATGGAACCCGGTGTCCACCACCGTCCAGCTTTCGCCATCGTCGAGCGCCCAGACGTTCACATGATCGAGCGCCATCGGCAACGGCAGCCGCAGCCACAGCACACCCGGCGCCACCTCGACGGCCTCGCCCTCTCCGGGCGGCACCTCGAAGGGATAGCGCAGGGCGCCGGCGTTCACGCGCAGAGGTCTTCCGGCGTGACGGCCATCAGGCTCGCGGCCCCGGCGCGGACCTGCACCAGAAGCGCGTCGCTCTCGGGCAGCAGCCGCTCGATATAGAACGCGGCCAGACGGGCGCGGCGGGCGTCACCCTTTACGGCGGCGACCAGATGCGCCGACCCGCCGAGCACCCGGGCAAAGGCGCGCAGATAGGCGGCGGCGACGGCGCCACGCTCGTCGACCGGCACCGCAACCAGCGCCTCGGTCGCCTCGCGCAGGCCCTCGGCGGCCTCCCAGACGGCGCCGGCCAGCGCCGGATGGTCTGCCTTCGCGGCCTCGGCCCGGTCACAGACCTCCTCGAGGACCGCCTGCGCCGCCGCCCCGCCATCGGCGAGCTTGCGGCCCACCAGATCGAGGGCCTGGATGCCGTTCGTGCCCTCGTAGATCGCCGTCACCCGCACGTCGCGCAGGTATTGTGCCGCCCCCGTCTCCTCGATGAACCCCATGCCGCCGTGCACCTGAATACCGACCGAGGCCATGTCGACGCCGGTATCGGTGCCAAAGGCCTTGGCGATCGGCGTCAGGAACGCGGCCCGCGCCTCCCAGTCCGATTTGCCGGTGGCGCGCGCCATGTCGAGGGCCACGGCGCATTGCAGCGCGATGGACCGCGCCGCAAAGGTCTCGGCCCGCATCGTGGCGAGCATCCGGCGCACGTCCGCGTGCTCGATGATCGCGCCGGTGCCGCCGCCATCCGGTCCGGTGCGGCCCTGTTTGCGGTCGGCGGCATATTGCGTCGCCGCCTGCGTCGCGGCCTCGGCCACGCCGATGCCCTGAAGCCCGACGCCGAGCCGCGCATTGTTCATCATCGTGAACATCGCCGCCATCCCGCCGTTCTCCTCGCCGACGAGCCAGCCGGTCGCCCCCTCATAGCTCATCACCGCCGTGGGCGAGCCATGCAGGCCCAGCTTGTGCTCGAGGCTGACGACGCGCAAAGCGTTGGGCTCGGCGGGCGCACCGTCCGCATCGGGGATCAGCTTGGGCACCATGAAAAGCGATATGCCCTTGGTTCCGCGTGCCGCACCCGGCAGACGGGCGAGGACGAGGTGGCATACATTTTGGGTAAAATCGTTGTCGCCCCACGAGATGTAGATCTTTTGCCCCGTCACCGCATAGGTGCCGTCGCCCTTCGGTTCGGCCTTGGCCGTCAGGGCGCCGACGTCCGATCCGGCCTGCGGTTCGGTCAGGTTCATCGTGCCGTTCCAGGCGCCCGAAATCAGGTTCGGCAGGTAGAGCGCCTTGAGGTCGTCGCTGGCATGGTGTTCCAGCGCCTCGATCTGCCCCTGGGTCATCAGCGGGTTCAGTTGCAGCGACAGGCACGCGCCCGCCATCATCTCGTTGACCGCCATCGCGACGGTCAGCGGCAGGCCCATGCCGCCATGCTCGGGGTCCGCCGCGATGCCGACCCAGCCGCCCTCGGCGATGGCGCGGTAGCCCTCGGCATAGCCGGGCGCGGTGCGCACGACGCCGTTCTCGAGCGTGGCGGGATGCACGTCGCCGGGCCGTTGCAGCGGGGCGAGGATGTCGTCGCAGAGGCGCGCCGCCTCGGTCAGGACGGCGTCGACCGTCTCGTCGGTGGCCTCGGCGAACCGCTCGGTCGCGGCGACGGCGGCAAGGCCCGCGACGTGGCGCAGGACGAACCGGATATCGTCGACGGGGGCGCGGAAAACCATGGAAACACTCCTGAAATCGAGACTTCGGCAATCGGGTATCGCGGCACCGGGGGGGCGGCACCTTGGCAGCGGCATCCGCGCGGGATATGACGCGGGTGAATTGGTGACAAGGTTAGGCGGCGCGGACCTGCCCCGCCAACGGAACGCCACGTCATCGCGCCACCGCATCGTGAGAATCCCAGTGCCCCGATCCGACCCACCCGGTGCTGCGCCGTGCCGGGGCAGGCGATGACCCGGCTGCACCGGCTCGCGCCGGACCCGGACGGTATCGCCGGGGCTGCGCGCCTGCTGACGGGCGGCGGCCTCGTGGCGTTCCCGACCGAGACGGTCTACGGCGTCGGGGCGGACGCGCGCAACGGTGCGGCCATCGCGGCCCTCTATGCCGCCAAGGGTCGCCCCGCGTTCAATCCCCTGATCGTCCATGTCGCGACCCTCGATGCGGTCCGCACGCTCTGCGCCGTGCCGGCCCGTGCCGAGGCGCTGGCGAGGACGTTCTGGCCCGGCCCTCTGACGCTGGTGCTGCCGCTGCGGGCGGGCGGCGGCATCTCGTCCCTCGTGACGGCGGGCCTGGCCTCGCTGGCCGTCCGGGTGCCTGCGCATCCTGTGGCGCTGGCGCTGCTGCGCGCGTTCGGCGGGCCGGTCGCGGCGCCGTCGGCCAACCCCTCTGGCCGGGTGAGCCCGACGACGGCGGCGCATGTGGTGGCGGGCCTCGGCGACCGGATCGACGCGGTGATCGACGGCGGCGCCTGCGCGGTCGGGGTCGAGTCGACGATCCTCGATCTGACCGGGGACGCGCCGGTCCTGCTGCGCGCCGGCGGGGTTGCGGCCGAGGCGGTGGCGGCGCTTGTCGGCGTGCCGCTGCGGCTGCCCGAGGGCGATGCCGCACCCGATGCGCCGCGTGTCGCGCCCGGCCAACTGCTGTCGCATTATGCGCCCCGTGGGAGCGTCCGCTTGGGGGCCACATCCGCCCGTCCCGGCGAGGTCATGCTGGGGTTCGGCGCGGTCGCCTGCGACCTCAATCTCTCGGAGAGGGGCGACCTGACCGAGGCGGCGGCAAATCTCTTTGCGCATCTCCACCGGCTCGACGCGATGGGGGCCGACGCCATCGCCGTCGCGCCGATCCCGGACGAGGGGTTGGGGCGGGCGATCAACGACCGGCTGAGGCGGGCGGCGGCGCCGCGGGCGGTGCCGGGCGAGGACGGAACGCGGCGCTGAGGGCCGGCCCCCGGCGGGGCAGGCGGCGCCCGAAGAGTTGACAGCTGTCAACTTTGGCGCAAGCCCTTGAAACGGCATGTGGTAACGGACCGTGCGGCGCAATCCGCGTCAGCCGTTGTTGGTCCGCTCGATATAGGTCCGCAGCTCTTCGGCCTCGCGCCGCGCGTCGCGCAATCCGTCCATCGTGGCGCGCAGTTCCGCCTCGGTCTGGGTCAACTGGTTCGAGATCTCGGCCTCGCGCTGTTGCAGGTAGGTGATGGCCTGATCGCGGGTCTCTTCGGCCTCGTGCAGCGCCTGCGCCATGCGGTCGAGTTCGCCCACCTCGGCCTTGGTCACGCGGGTGAACCGGTTGACCAGCCAGCTTGCGAACCAGCCGAGGGCGAAGGCGACGAAGAGGATTACCGCCGTGGCAAGGATGAACTCGGTTCTGTTCACGTCGCTTCCCGCTCTGCGGACCTGTTCCCGGCCCTCGTCCTGCGCGCCTCGGGCCGATCCGTCCGGGCGAGGCGCCGAAATCCTGCGGGCGTCTTAGCAGGACGGGCCGGGCGGGGAAATGGTGCATCGCAACCGGCAGCGCCGCGGGCGCGACGCCCCGTTCGCCCGGGCCTCAATCGTTCGGGCCTCGATCGTTCGGGCCTTGGTCGCCAGAGCCTCAATCGCCAGTGCCTTCGTCGCCAGTGCCCGCGTCGCCGATGTCCGTCGCCTCCGGCGGCACCCCTTGTTCCGCATCGTCGATGGTGTCCCCGGGCGCCGCTTCGGGCGGGTCGGACGGCGCAGTCCCCGCCGCTTCGGCCTCGGCCTCGGCGTCGGCCACCGCCTCGAGGGCCGCATCGCTGATCTCGTCGGGGCGGGCCTGCGGCCCCCTGCCGGGACTGTCGCCGGGGGCGAAGGCGCCGCCGACCTCGGGGTCGAAGTCATAGGTTTCGCCGTTCACGGTGAACTGCACGCCCGGCGCGGCACCGTCGTCGTCCGCGGCGGTCGCGAGAACCGTGCCGGGGATCAGCCGGAACTCGATCCGGCGGTTCGCCTCGCGGCCCTCGGCGGTGTCGTTGTCGGCGATCGGCGCCTCTTCGCCATAGCCGGTGGCGACGAACGCACCTACCGGGACGCGCCGCGACCGCAACCCGTCGAGGACCGCATCGGCGCGCAACTGGCTCAGGCCGCGGTTGCCGTCCTCGCCGCCCTGGCTGTCGGTATAGCCCGCGATCTCGAGGGGCAGGTCGGGGCAGAGCCGGAGGATTTCGGCGATCTCGTCGACGATGGGCCGCGCGTCGGGGCTGAGCGTGGCGGAGCCTGCGTCGAAGGTGATCTTGCGGTTTTCGCCGATCTGCCGGATCCGGGCGAGGCAGTCCTGCGGCGACGGCTGCGCGGCAATCGGGTCGAGCGCCGCGTCATAGGTCACTTCGACGACGAAATCGGCGTCCGCGCCCAGCTTGTCGATCATCAGCGCCGCGATCTCGTCGCTCGCGTCCTCGATGCCGGTGACGCCGCGCACGGTGATCCGGTCGGGCTGCACGACGACCGAGCCGTTGTCGAGGCGCGACAGCGCGTCGAGGCCCGCGAGCACCCGGACCGACCAGCCGCGCGGCAGCCCGTCGACGATGCGGGTGCCCATGACCACGTTGGCGGTGCCGAAGCGGGCGTTGGCGTAATTGTGCGCGGTATCGTTCATCAGGGTGTCGGGCACCCGGCCGCGCAACTGCACGACGCCCTCGGGGCTGCGGGTCGCGGTGAACTGCGGCGGCCCCTCGGGCTGCGCCTCCTGCGGCGGCGTCAGCACCGCGTCGAGCGAAAACACGTCGGGCAGGCGGTTCGACAGCGCGCCCACGATCCGGTCGAAGTCGTCCTCCGACACCGTTTCCGGCACCACCAGCGAGATGTCGGCGTCCGTCAGCGTCAGGGTGCCGCCGCCGAGGTCGGCGACCGCGGCGATGCCCATCGCCACCGCCGCCCCCCAGGTCTGTGTCGGCACGCCGAGTCCGAGGCGGCAGGTCACGCGCCCCTCGGCGCCGGCGTCGAGGGCGGCGGCGACGATGACCCGCTGGGTTTCGACGGTATCGGCCGAACAGGCGTCGAACCGGGCGCCACGCCCGTCGAGGATGAAGCGCACCGTGAACGGTGTGATGACCGGCCGGGGCGCCGAGATCGAGAGCGCCAGCCGCACGCCGTCGGGCGCCTCGCGCGCGAGATCGGCCTCGAGCACCCGCTGTTGCGTCGCATTGGCCGATATGGCGGTGATCCCGACATAGCCCGCCTCGACCGACACCTTGGACTGCGGCAACCGCCCCAGCGCCGCGATCGCGAAGTCGAGCGCCCGGGTCCAGCCCTGCGGCACGGGGTAATCCGCCGTCTCGAGCAGGTCGGCGACGGTCGCCTCGCCCGCGATCAGGGCCAGCGCCGCCGACAGCGCCTCGCGGTCGGTCGTCGCGGGGACGAGGCCGATCATCGTGATGCCGCCCTCGTTGCGCAGGATCTCGATGGCGAAGTCGGGCGGGGCGATGGCCTCGCGCTGGACGACGTGCAGGTTGTCGATCACCCGGCTCGCGTCCACGACGCTGCCCGCCGTCGAGACGGCCCGGAAGGCGCGCGCCTCGGACGGCGCCTGCCCTTCGAGGATGATCTGAAGGCCGTCGCCGACGACGCTCGCCCAGGTATGGCCGCTGTCGGTCAGCGCCTCGCGCACGGCGAGGACCGACCGCTCCTCGACCACCGTGACGGTCGCCCGCGCGGCGAGGACCGACAGGAGGGCGGCCAGAACGAAGGCGGCGATCGGGACGAGGAGGGTCTTGAGGCGCATGAGGGGGCCGGGAGTCGTTTCGGGTCCGGCCTGTCTAGGCGCAGGGGGCGCAGGGTTCAATCACACGAAAAGGGCACCAGCGAAAAACAGCACAGGCAGGAGGCCGGCGGTGCGGTTCGAGCGGAACAATTGCAGGAGGCGGGGGCCTTTGGTTGCGTCGAAGCGTGCGAGTTGCAGCGCGAGATGCCAGCCGAGCGCCCAGGGGCCGATGAGGGCGGCGAGGATCGTCAGGATCGAGCCCGGCCGCGCGGGCAGGAGCGCCAGCAGCACGGCAAGGCCCATGAGCAGCACGGTCAGCACGAGAAACATCCGCAGCGCCAGCGGCGTCCGCTCGCCGAACAGCCGCGCGGTGGATTTCACCCCGATCAGCGCGTCGTCCGTCGCGTCCTGATGGGCGTAGATCGTGTCGTAGAACAGGGTCCACGCGATGCCCGAGAGGTAGAGGGCGACCGGGGCGGCCCCCAGCGTGCCGGTATGGGCGGCCCAGGCGAGCAGGGCGCCCCAGTTGAAGGCGAGCCCGAGGAAGACCTGAGGCCACCAGGTGAACCGCTTGGCGAAGGGATAGACCGCGACCGGGAGGAGGGCCGCGATGCCGAGGGCGATGGCGGTGGCGTTGAAGGTCAGCAGGATGGCGAAGGCGATGAGGGCCTGAAGCACCATCCAGATCAGGGCGCCGCGCACGCTCGCGTCGCCCGCAGGGATCGGGCGGCGGGCGGTGCGGGCGACGGCGCCGTCGATGTCGCGGTCGGTGATGTCGTTCCAGGTGCAGCCGGCACCGCGCATCAGGAACGCGCCGACCGCACAGCCGCCCGCGATCCACGCATCGCCCCAGTCCGCGCGCCCGTCCGAGAGCATCGCCAGCAGGAGGCCCCACCAGCACGGCAGGAGCAGCAGCCACGTCCCGATGGGCCGGTCGGCGCGGGAGAGCCGCAGCCACGGCCGCGACCAGCGGGGGGCGAAGGTATCGACCCAGTTGCCCGGCGCGTCGGCGATCCTGCCGCTCTCTGGAATGTCCGGCGTGCCGGTCATATGGTCCGCCCATGGCATCCAAGGTCCGCCTCTACGTAGAACATCCCCTGGGGGAAGGGCAAACCGTTCCGCTCGGGACGGCGCAGGCGCATTACCTGTTCGGGGTGATGCGGCTGAACGTCGGCGCCGTGATCTCGGTCTTCGACGGGAGCAGCGGCGAATGGGACGCCGAGGTGGTCGAGGCAGGACGCAAGCGTGGCCTGCTGGCCTGCCGCGCGCAGACGCGGGCGGTGCAGATGCCGCCGGACCTGTGGCTGATGTTCGCGCCGATCAAGAAGGCGCGGACCGATTTCATCGTCGAGAAGGCGACCGAGATGGGGGCGGCGCGGATCGTGCCGGTGCTGACCGAGTTCACCAATGCCGAGCGGGTGCGGGTCGACCGTTTGCAGGCCCATGCCGTCGAGGCGGCGGAGCAATGCGGGGGCACGTATGTGCCGGAGGTGGCCGAGCCGATGAAGCTCGGGAAAGTGCTGGACGGGTGGCCGGACGGTCGGCGGCTGATGTTCTGCGACGAGGAGCAGGTGGGGCGGATGTCGGGCCTGTCGTCGCGACCAGATGACGCCGCCGTTGGCCCGTGGGCGATCCTGATCGGTCCGGAGGGTGGGTTTTCCGGCTCCGAACGTGACCGGCTGACGCGCGCTGCCCCATGCCACGACGGTCTCGCTCGGCCCCCGCATCCTGCGCGCGGATACCGCCGCCGTGGCGGCGCTGACGCTGTGGCAGGCGACGCTGGGGGACTGGCGGTGACGCCTGCGGACCCGGCGGAGGCGGGGGAGATCGCGGCCTTCCTCGAGCGTCACGTCGAGACCTCGATGTTCCCGCTCTCGAGCCTGCGCCACCACGGGATGCAGGGCGGGCATCCGCATGCGGTCGAGGTGTGGGCGCGGCGGGACGGGCAGGGGGCGATTACCGATGTGCTGAGCCTGAGCGGCAGTGGCAACCTGCTGCCGCAATGTCCGACAGCCCCTTGGGACGCGGCGGCGCGGGCGCTGGCGGGGCGCGACATCGCGGGGGCGGTCGGTCCGGCGGCGCAGGTGCGTCCGATGCTCGCGGCCCTCGGCCTGACCGATGCGCCGGTGCAGACCGACTGCGACGAGGCATTCCTGCGGCTGACCCTTGCGGACCTGAATGTCCCGGACGGCCCCGGTTCGCTCTTGCCCATCGCCGAAGCGCCCGAGGGAACGGTCCTGCGCTGGCTTGCCGACTATCTGATCGAGGCGCTTGGCGCATCGCCGAAGCGGGCCGCCGCAGACGCGCTGGACCGTTTGCGGTCCTACGGCGACCGGCAAAGCCATGTGGTCCTGATGGACGGCTCCGTGCCGCTGGCGATGACGGGGTTCAATGCCGAACTGCCGGGGATCGTCCAGATCGGCGGGGTCTACACGCCGCCTGCGCTGCGCGGGCGGGGCCATGCGCGCCGCGCGCTGGCGCTGCATCTGGCGCAGGCGCGCGAGACCGGCGTCACCCGGTCGGTCCTCTTTTCGGCGAGCGACGCCGCGCGCCGCGCCTACGAGGCGCTGGGCTATCGCGCGGCGGGTCTGTGGTCGATCTGCCTCTTCGATGGCCCGCAGCGGGTGGGCGCATGAAGTCCCTGCGCCCCGAGGTACGGACGCTGCTCTGGCGCTGGCGGGAAGTTGCCGTGGGCGTGGCGGTGGCGGCGTTCGGGCTGTGGTGGGCGGTGTTCGGCCTTGGCATCATGCCGGTGGTCGGGGGGGCGGTGGCGCTGGTCGGCGTGGCGCTGACCCTTGGCGCGGTGCAGCGCCTGCGGTTCGCGCGGGGCGGCGGCGGGGCGGGGGTGGTGCAGATCGACGAGCGGCGGGTCGCCTATTTCGGGCCGCTGACGGGCGGCGTCGTGGATCTGGACGACCTCGCTACGCTGGCGCTCGACGGGACGGGCAAGCCTGCGCACTGGCGCCTGCTGGCGCGGGGGGGCGACACGCTCGACATTCCGGTCGACGCCGAGAATGCGGATGCGCTCTTCGATGCGTTCGCCGCCTTGCCGGGGCTGCGGGCGGAGCGTCTGATCGCGGCGCTGAACGGGCCGCGCGGCACCGTCACGCCGCTGTGGTCGCGCGGGGCCGACCCGAACCTTGCCCGGATCGGACCGCGCTAGACCTCAGTTCAGGCAGATGCCGCCACGATAGGTGCCGACGTCGCGCACCACCTCGCTCTCTGCCGCCTCGATGCGCACGCCGGTCAGTTCGGACCGGATCGCGCGGGTCATGAGAGAGGTGAGCGTGGTGACGCGGTAGCACGCGATCCGCGGCTCTGCGTGGCCGCCGCCGACGCCCGAATCGTCGGTCAGGAAGAGATAGCGCCCGCCGGTCTGGGCCGCGGCCTGACGCATCAGGAATTCGGCCTCGTCGCCGACGCCGCTGGCGCCGAGGCCGTAGATGCGGACGTTGGCGCGGGCCGCATCGCGCGCGGCGGCGAGGTAGGCGCGGGCGTCGTAGTCGTGCGCCGGCGCATCGGCGATGTGGAACAGGAGCCGCGATCCCGCGCCGCGCCGCCACGGCATCTGCATCGCCGCGGCGAGGGCCGCGTCCGCCGCCTCCTCGTAATCGCCGCCGCCGTCCGCCGATTGCGCCCGCAGGGTCGAGCGCATGGTCCAGACCGAGTCCATGAAGTCGTAGCGCCGCACGACGTATGCGTCGCCGTAATCGCGGTAGACGATGAGGCCGAAGCGCGCGTCGACGCCGGTCCCCCGCGTCGCGGAGCCCACGATCGAGGCGAGGTCTGTGGTGAGCCAGTCGAGCTCGTCGCCCATGCTGCCCGTGGCATCGAGGACGAACACCAGATCGAGGAAGCCGGGTGCGACCGCTCCTCCGGCGGGCAACTGCACCACGGCGCGGGCGGCGCCGGTGCGCAGGGTGCGGACGACGGGTTCGGCCTGCCCCTCGGGGAAGACGCGCAGTTCGACGTCGCCCGCGCGCCCGGCGCCGAGGATGGCGGGGAACACCGTGACCATGCCGTTCACGCCGGCGTAGCCGTCATAGAACGGCTCGGCCTGACCGGGCAGACGCAGCGTCACCCGCTGGCCCGCCGCGGGCCGTCCGTCCGCGCCGACGATCTGCGCCAGCACCGGGTCGGCGAAGTTCGCCAGCGGCAGGCCGGTGTCGGTGCGCATCGTACGCGCGTAGCGGGCAAAGGCGGCGAGGTTCAGGCCGTCGTCGATGTCGCCTGCGGTCAGGACGCCTGCGCGGACGAGGCCGGTGCCTGCCGCCGGGGCGGGCGAGGGCGCGGGCGACGGTTCTGCCACCACCACCGGCAACTCCTCGATCACCGACGCGAAACCGTCGGCAGCCGCGCGCGGCGGGGCCGTCGGGCTGACGCTGCCGGTGATTTCCGCGCTGGGCGCGGGGGGCGGCGTATCGGCGCAGGCGGCGAGCAGCAGGGCGAGGGCGAGGGCGGACAGGCGGGGACGGACGGCAAACGGACCCATGGTCGAAAACTCCTTGCAAATGCGGCGACTGAATGGTGGCCATGCTAGGGCAAACGTGCCGCGACGGGCAATCGCATTGTGCGCTGGCGCAGCCGTGCTGCCCGGCGGGACGGGACCGATGATCGGTTGACAGCGCGCGGCGATTGGGGCCACGTCTGGCCTTCGAAAATCTCTCAGGTGACGAGGCCTTCCCCATGTCCATCCCCCAGTCCGGCGGCGGCCCCATCGAGCACGAGGGCCAGCTTGCCGAATATATGGCCGCCGGGTGCAAGCCGAAGGCGGACTGGCGGATCGGCACCGAGCACGAGAAGTTCGGCTATTGCAAGGATACCCTCCAGCCGCTGCCCTACGAAGGCGACCGCTCGATCCACGCGGTGCTGTCGGCGCTGCGCGACCGCTTCGGCTGGGCGCCGGTCGAGGAGCAGGGCAAGCTGATCGGCCTGGTCAAGGATGGCGCCAACGTCAGCCTCGAGCCGGGGGGGCAACTGGAGCTGTCGGGCGCGCCGCTCGAGACGATCCACCAGACCTGCGACGAGGTGAATGTGCATCTGGCCGAGGTGAAGGCGGTGAGTGACGACATCGGCGTGCGGTTCATCGGCCTCGGCGCGGCGCCGATCTGGACGCACGAGGAAATGCCGCTGATGCCCAAGGGGCGCTACAAGCTCATGGATGCCTATATGGGCACGGTCGGCACGCATGGCCGCCAGATGATGCGGCGGACGTGCACGGTGCAGGTGAACCTCGATTTCGCCTCCGAGGCGGACATGGTGCAGAAGATGCGCGTGGCCGTGGCGTTGCAGCCGGTGGCGACGGCCCTCTTTGCCAATTCGCCGTTCTTCGAGGGCAAACCGAACGGCCACAAGTCGTGGCGCAGCCGGATCTGGCGCGACCTCGATCCTGCGCGGACCGGGACGGTGCCGTTCATCTTCGAGGAGGGGTTCGGGTTTCAGGCATGGGTCGACTGGGTCCTCGATGTGCCGATGTATTTCGTCTATCGCGACGGCAAGTATATCGACGCGCTGGGCATGTCGTTCCGCGATTTCCTGCGCGGCGAATTGCCTGCCCTGCCGGGAGAAAAGCCGACCCTGTCGGACTGGGCCGATCACATGACGACGGTGTTCCCCGAGGCGCGGGTGAAGAAATACATCGAGATGCGGGGGGCGGATGGTGGTCCGTGGCGCAGGCTCTGCGCGCTGCCGGCGTTCTGGGTCGGGCTGATGTATGACCAGACCGCCCTCGATGCGGCATGGGATCTGGCGAAGGGCTGGGACGCGGAGACGCGCGAGGCGCTGCGGGTCGCGGCGTCGGTCGACGGTCTGGCGGCGGAGACGCACGGCGTGAACATGCACGATCTGGCGCGCGAGTGCCTCGCCATCGCCGACGCGGGCCTGAAGGCGCGGGCGATGCCGGGGGCGGGGGGGCTGGTTGCGGACGAGACGCATTTCCTCAACGCCGTGCGCGAGACCGTCGAGACCGGCAAGACGCCTGCCGATGAACTTCTCGAGCGGTATCACGGCGACTGGAATGGCGACCTGACGCGCATCTTCGCGGATTACAGTTACTGAGCGCCGGTTGACGCCCGGACCCCGCATGGCAAAGGTTGCGGGGCCGGGAGCGGGACAGGGGACGGGACGATGCGCGACTTCTTCATCCAGTGGTTCGAGGCGCTGGTGCATGTCCTCGTGGTGCTGATGCTGGTCGCGGTGGTCGCCCTCGCGGGGGTCGCCGCGTTCGGCGTGACGCCGGTGATCGAGGGGATGAGCGGCCCCGTCGCGGGCCTCGTCGTGCTCATCTTTGGGCTGCTCGGTGTCGTCTTCGTCGCCGGCCTCGCCTATCTCGGCCTCGGGATCTATCAGAACACCAAGCGGACGGCGGAGTTGCTCGCCGACGACCGCTGACCCCTCAGCCCTTTGCGCCGATCTTCGTTTCGGTGCCGGCCCGCAGCCGGGCGATGTTGGCCGAGTGGCGCCAGTAGATGAGGACGGCCAGCGTCAGGCACAGAAAGAAGATGCCCCCGTGGTTCAGGATCGCGGCCCAGACCGGCGCGAATCCGGCGGCCATGAGGGCGGCGAGCGAGGAATAGCGAAAGAGCACCGCCACCACGAGCCATGTGGCGCAGGCCGCGAGGCCCACGGGCCAGGACAGCGCCAGCAGGAGGCCGAGGAACGTCGCCACCCCCTTGCCGCCGCGAAAGCGGAGCCAGACCGGAAAGCAGTGGCCGAGGAAGGCCGCCAGCGCCGCCAGTTGCACCGCGTCCTCTGCCGCCAGCGCCCGCGCAGCCAGGACCACGACCGCCCCCTTGCCGCCGTCGAGCAGCAGGGTGAGCAGCGCCGCCCCCTTGTTGCCGGTGCGCAGCACATTGGTGGCGCCGATGTTGCCCGAACCGATCGCCCGCACATCGCCGAGGCCCATCGCCCGCGTCACGATCAGGCCGAACGGCACCGACCCCGCCAGATAGCCGATCACCGCCCAGACCAGCAGCATCGGCACGCCCGTCACCATCTCAGGCATCCATCGCCTCCTTGTAAACATCCCGGCAAACGCCGTCCCTGGACACCCAGCACCCGCGCACCCGCCCCTGCATCCGCGCCCCGTCGAACGGCGTGTTGCGCGATTTCGACGCCAGCGTCGCGCGGTCCATGACGAACGGTGCATGCGGATCGAAAAGGACCAGATCGGCGGGGGCGCCGATGGCAAGCCGTCCGCAATCGAGGCCCAGCCTGCGCGCCGGGTTCAGCGACCAGGCGCGCCACAGGACCGCGATGTCGAACATGCCTGCGTGCACCAGCCGCATGCCTGCGGGCAACAGCGTCTCGAGACCCACGGCGCCCGATGCCGCCTCTTCGAAGGGCAGCCGTTTGCTCTCTTCGTCCTGCGGCGTGTGCATCGAGCAGACCACGTCGATCAGGCCCGAGGCGACCGCCTCGACCGTGGCGATCCGGTCGTCCTCACTGCGCAGCGGCGGCTTGAGCCTGAAGAAGGTGCGGTAGTCGGCCACGTCGAGGTCGTTCAGCGTCAGATGGTGGATGCCGACACCCGCCGTGATGTCGACGCCGTTGGCCTTGGCGCGCGCCAGTGCGGGCAGCGCCCGTGCGGTGGTGATCTGGTCGACGTGATAGCGCGCGCCGGTCATCTCGAGCAGCGCGATGTCGCGGTCGAGCGCCATGCGTTCGGCCATCGGGCTTACGTCCGGCAGGCCGCGCAGCGAGGCGAACTTGCCCTTGGTGGCGACCGCACCCGCCGAGAGGCCGGGATCCTGGCAATGGCCGATCACGAGGGCGCCGAGGCTGCGCGCATAGGTCAGCGCGCGGGCAAAGACCTTGGTGTCCGTCACCACCAGATCGCCGTCCGAGAAGGCGACGGCGCCCGCGTCGATCAGGAGCCCGATCTCGGTCATCTCGCGGCCCGCGCGGCCCTTGGTCAGCGCCGCCATCGGGCGCACGTGGACGAGGGCATCGGCCGCGCCGCGCCGGGCCACGAACTCCAGCACCTCGGGCGTGTCGATGGCGGGCGTGGTGTCGGCGCGGGTGACGATGGTGGTCACGCCGCCGCGGGCGGCCGCGCGTCCGGCAGAGCGAAAGCTCTCCTTGTGCCGTTCGCCGGGTTCGGAGACCTTGACGCCCAGATCGACGATGCCGGGGGCCAGATGCAGGCCGCCGCAGTCGACGACCTGCGCGCCGTTCGGCACGCTCTCGGCGATGCGCCCGTCGACGACGCAGATCTCGCCGCGCCGCGTCCCGCCCGCCTGCGGGTCGACCAGAACCGCGTCGATGAACCGGATTGCGGGCAAGTTCGGGCCTTTCGCTGGTTGCCTTCGACCTAGCGCGCCCGCGTCGCTACAATCAAGCGTGAACCTCCGCCGCAGGGACAGAGCGGGGGCAGAGCGGGGGCAGGCAAGGTGCCGCTGCGTCAGTCCCCGGTCTTGCCGCGCGCGCTGCGCAGGGCGCCAAAGACCTGCCGCGCGCCCGTCACCTCGCGAAAGCCGAGTTTGCGGCGGTGCGTGTAATGGCGCCGGCGCCCTTGGCGTCTGGAGGTCGAATGTGTCGTCACCTTTTCGCCGAACCAGACGGAGCCGGGGTCGCCGTCCTCGAGTTCCAGCATCGTCATCTCGTCATATCCGGTCCGTTCGAGGCGGCGTCTGCCCCAGGCCTTCGACGCCACATAGGCGGCGCGGTCCGTCAGCGTGTTGTGGGTATTTCGTCGGGTCCACGCGTCGGTGAGGTGCCGCCCGATGACCATGTTCAGACCCACCAATACGAAGGGGATGCCGAACAGCGGAAAGAACGCAAAGATGCCCGGACTGCTCATCCGGCTGTTCGACATCATCGAGGCGGCACCAGTGATCCAGAATACTGCGAACGCGGTAAAGACCACGCCGAACACGGTCTGGACGCTGACCATGTCGCCCCAGCGGATACGCCCGTCGGACCGGCCCTGCCAGAGGATGCGCTCGCCCGGCTCCAGAATACCGTCCCATCCCTCGGCGACCGGGACAATTGCGGTGGCGGTGGTGTCGTCGGTCATCCGATGGCTCCTTTCCGGCGTGGTGTCCGAAGTGCTTGGGTCCGATGCGCTCAGGCGCGGGACTGCCCGACCAGCGGGCCGTTCGGCACGCCCTCGATCCGGCGCAGGGCCGCGACGGCTGCGGTGGCGTCCACGGCCTCCAGACCCTCGAACCGAAGGGGCCGGTCTATGTCGACGTTGCGGTCGACCGCGCTGCCGGCCCGGCGCGTCCGGGTGCGCACCTTCAGGACGCCGAAGGTGACGGTGGACAGCGCGGGCGACAGGGGCGTCACGTGCACCTTGCGGTCGCTGGCCGGGCGGATGCGCGTCACGCGCCGCCCGCCGAGGCCGTGGACGATCAGCGCCTGGGTGTCGGTGACGCCATAGCGCGTGCGCGCCCGCGCGGCGCGGCCGACCGCCTGTATCCCCCACAGAAAGAACGCCGCCGTGCCGCCGGTCAGCACCAGAAACCCGATCAGGAACCCCGCCGCCCCCTCCATCTCGTCCCGGTTGGCCCAGCCGATGGCGGCGACCAGCGCGAAACACGCCAGCATCAGCACGCCGACGAGGCGCAGCGCCCGCTCGACCCGGGTCGCGGGCATCGCGGACGCGGGGCGGCCCTCCCACAGCAGGGTTTCGGAGGCGGGCACGAACTGCGCCGGGGACAGCGGATCGGGGAGGGCGGGGGACATGGAAAAGGACCGTGAACCGAAAGGGATAGGGACAATGCCGGGAGCGGAAAATCTGTAGACCTGAACACACCCTGCACAAACCGGCGCCCCGGTTCAACCCCGGCGGCGGAGGAAGCGGGCGGCGGGGGCGATCGGGCGGCGGCGCTCAGGCGTAGACCGCCGGCCCCTCGTTCGCCCGCCGCACCGCGAGGTTGCGGGCGAGCAGGTCCATCGCCGCCATCCGGACCGCCACCCCCATCTCGACCTGCGTCTGGATGACGCTGCGGTTGATGTCGTCGGCGATGCTGCCGTCGATCTCGACGCCGCGGTTCATCGGGCCGGGGTGCATGACGATGGCGTCGGGTCTGGCGTGCGCCAGTTTCGCGGCGTCGAGGCCGAAGCGGTGGAAATACTCCCGCTCCGAGGGAATGAACCCGCCGTCCATCCGCTCTTTCTGAAGGCGCAGCATCATCACCACGTCGACGCCCGCCAGTCCCTCGGCCATATCGCCGTAGACCTCGCAGCCGAACTCCTCGATGCCCGCAGGCATCAGGGTCGGCGGGCCGATGAGGCGGATGCGGTTCTCCATCTTGCCCAGCAGCAGGATGTTGGACCGCGCCACCCGGCTGTGCAGGATGTCGCCGCAGATCGCGACGGACAGGCGATGCAGCCGCCCCTTGGCCCGCCGGATCGTGAGCGCGTCGAGCAGCGCCTGCGTCGGATGCTCGTGCCGCCCGTCGCCCGCGTTCAGCACCGCGCAGTTCACCTTCTGCGCCAGCAGGTCGACCGCCCCCGAGGACGGATGCCGCACGACCAGAAGATCGGGCCGCATCGCGTTCAGCGTCAGGGCGGTGTCGATCAGCGTCTCGCCCTTCTTCACGCTCGAGGAGGCGACGCCCATGTTCATCACGTCCGCCCCCAGCCGCTTGCCCGCCAGCTCGAAGCTGGCCTGCGTGCGGGTCGAATTCTCGAAGAACATGTTGATCTGGCTGAGCCCGGCCAGCACGTCGCGCGGGTTCTGCCCCTTGCGGCCCATCTCGGCATAGCGGTCGGCGAGGTCGAGGAGCGTGGTGATCTCGTCGGGCGCGAGCGGTTCGATCCCGAGGAGGTGGTTCTGGCGGAAGGACATGGGCGCGGTCTCCGGGTCGGACTGCGGAAGGTATAGGGACGCGCGCCGGCCCCGGCAATGCTCTGGCGCCCGCCGGTCAGGTCCAATCCTTTCTACTATCGGGTGTCACGATGCCCTATGTTCGGCGCATGGAATCGCCTGTCTCCCGCGCAAGCACCCTCGACCCCGCCACAGCCCGCGCGCTCCTCGACTGGCACCTCGAGGCGGGGGCCGACGAGGCCATCGGCGATGTGCCCGTCGACCGCTATGCGCTCGACGCCGCTCCGCCGAAGCCCGAGGCGAGGGCCCTCAAGACGCCGATGCTGGTCGCGACCGCCGATCCGGTCGCCGCGGCCGAGGCGATGGCCGCCGGGGCCGACACGCTCGAGGCGCTCGCCGCCGCGCAGGCCGCCTATCCGCATTCCGACCTGCGCAAGGGGGCGCGCAACTTCGTCTTTTCGGATGGCGACGCGGCGGCGCGGGTGATGATCGTCGGCGAGGCGCCGGGCGAGGAGGAGGACAAGGACGGCCGCCCCTTCGTCGGGCGCGCCGGGCAGCTGCTCGACCGGATGCTGGCGGCCATCGACCTGTCGCGGCAGGCGCACGACCCCGCGTCCTCGGTCTATATCACCAACGTCCTGCCATGGCGGCCGCCGGGCAACAGCACGCCCTCGGGCGACGAGATCGCGATGATGCTGCCGTTTCTGGTGCGCCATATCGCGCTTGCGGCACCCGACGTCCTGTTCCTGATGGGCAATACGCCCTGTTCGGCACTCCTCGGGCGCGCCGGGATCACCCGGTTGCGGGGCACCTGGGCCGAGGCGCGGGGGCGCCCGGCGCTGCCGACGTTCCATCCCGCCTATCTCTTGCGCACGCCCGCGGCCAAGCGCGAGGCCTGGGCGGATTTGCTCGCGCTGCGCGCCCGGCTGGACGGGACCGCATGACCGACCGCGCCTTCGTTCGCGTCCGTATCGCCGTCCTCACCGTCTCGGACAGCCGCACCGCGACCGACGACCGCTCGGGCGATACGCTTGTCGACCGGCTGACCGCGGCGGGCCATGTGCTGACCGCGCGCGACATCCTGCCCGACGACCGCGCGGCCATCGCCGACCGGCTGCGCCTCTGGTGTGCGCGCGACGACATCGACGTGATCCTGACCACCGGCGGCACCGGCCTCACGGGGCGGGACGTGACCATCGAGGCGCACCGCGACGTCTATGAAAAGGAGATCGAGGCCTTCGCCACCGTCTTTGCCATCGTCTCGATGGAGAAGATCGGGACGAGTGCGGTGCAGAGCCGCGCGACGGGCGGCGTCGCGATGGGCACCTACCTCTTCGCGCTGCCCGGCAGTCCGTCGGCCTGCCGCGACGCCTGGGACGCGATCCTCGTCCACCAGCTCGACTACCGCCACAAACCCTGCAACTTCGTCGAGATCATGCCGCGTCTGGACGAACACCTGCGCCGGAAATAGGGCCGGACGCGCGTCTGCGCGCCGCAGGTGACGACCGACCGACACGGGTTGCGACCGTTGCACGCCAAGGGCCTCTTCCCTGACCCGTTCCTGCGACACCTTGCGACCGAACTCACGCGCCGTTTCAACGGATTGACCCTGACCCCCGACAGGCTAGTTTCACCGCAACCCTTCCGTGCCCCGTCCCGACAGCGTTCGCGCCGTTCCACGAAACCCGGCGTCGGTGCCGCCGGCCCCCAAGGACACCCGATGCGCTTTCTCCGCCGCTCCCTCACCGGATTGTTCCTGATGGCGCTGACCCTCGGCCTGCTGGGCTGGGCGGTGTTCACGGTGCAGGGCGCCGTCACCGCGAGCCTGAATGCAGAGCCGCGCACCTTCCCGCAGCGCGAGCGCGTCGTGTCGGTCAACGTCGTCACCGTCGTGCCGGGGACGATCACCCCCGAACTGACGGTCTTCGGCGAACTGCGGTCGTCGCGCTCGCTCGCCGTGCGGGCGGGCACCGGGGGCATCGTGACGGCGGTATCGCCCTCGTTCGTCGACGGGGGCGTGGTGGCGGCGGGCGAGGTGCTTCTCACCATCGACCCGTTCGAGGCGCAGAGTGCCGTTTCGCGCGTCGAGGCTGATCTGTCCGATGCCGAGGCGGCGGTGCGCGAGGCCACGGCCTCGCTGGCGCTGGCGCGCGACGAACTGGCCGCGGCGCAGGCGCAGGGCGCGTTGCGGGATCAGGCGCTGGTGCGCCAGCGTGATTTGCAGGCGCGCGGCATCGGCACGGCGCCCGAACTCGAGGCCGCCGAGCTTGCCGCGTCGGCGGCCAATCAGGCGGTGCTCGCGCGCCGTCAGGCCATCGCCGACGCCGAGGCGCGCATCGCCTCGACCGGGACGGCACTGGCGCGGCAGCGCATCGCGCTGGCCGAGGCGGAACGGGCGCTGGGCGAGACCACGATCCGCGCCGCGTTCGACGGCACGCTGACCGATGTGACGGCGAGCGAGGGCGCCCGCGTCACCGGCAACGAGCAGGTCGCGCAACTGATCGACCCCGCCGCCCTCGAGGCGGCGTTTCGCGTGTCGACCGGGCAATATGCGACGCTTCTGTCCGAAGGCGCGCTGGAAGGGGCGCCGCTGACCGTCTCGCTCGACGCGGGCGGGTTCGCGATCGAGACCACGGGCCGCATCACCCGCGAGAGTGCGACCGTCGGGCAGGGGCAGACCGGGCGCCTGATCTTTGCCGCGCTCGACCCCGCGCCGGGCCTGCGGGCGGGCGATTTCGTCACCGTGCGGATCACCGAGCCCGAGATCGCGGACGTCGCCCTCGTGCCCGCCACCGCCGTCGCGGCGGATGGCACCGTGCTCGTCGTGGGCGAGGATGAGCGGCTGACCGAGGCGACCGTCGAGGTGCTGCGCCGTCAGGGCAACGACGTCATCGTCCGCGCCGCCGCCCTTGCCGGTGCGGCCATCGTCGCCGAACGCACGCCGCTCCTCGGGGCGGGGATCAAGGTGCGGCCCTTCGGCGCCGAAGAGCGTGCCCTTGCCGCCGCAGCGCCCGAGGCGCCCGAAATGCTCGCCCTCGATCCCGAGCGGCGCGCGCGCCTCATCGCCTTCGTCGAGGGCAATACCCGGATGCCCGCCGAGGTGCGCGAGCGCCTCGTCGCACAACTGAACGAGCCGGAGGTGCGCGCGGCCACCGTCGCCCGCCTCGAAGAGGGGATGGAGGGCTGATGGCGGGTCCGGGCCGGCCGCAGCCGCCCCGCGGCCTCTCGCCCGTCGGCGGCCTGCTGTCCTATTTCGCCCGGCACCGGACGGCGGCGAACCTGCTCCTCGTCCTGATGCTCGCCGCCGGGTTCGTGACCATCCCGAAGATGCGGGCGCAGTTCTTTCCCGATGTGATCGTCGACAGCGTCTCGGTCAGCGTGGTCTGGCCCGGTGCCGGGGCCGAGGACGTGGACGCGGCGATCATCCAGACCCTGGAACCCGCCCTCCTGACCGTCGAGGGCGTTACCGCGTCCTATGCGACGTCGACCGAGGGGCGCGCCTCGGTCAGCCTCGAGTTCGAGCCGGGGCAGGACATCGACCGCGCGGTCGATGACGTGCAGGCGACGCTCGACGGCATCGGCACGTTCCCGGGCGACGCCGAGGATCCCGAACTGCGCCGCGGCGGCTGGTCGGACCGGGTGGCCGATGTGGTCATCGCCGGGCCGGTGTCGGTCGATCAGCTTGGCCGCTTTGCCGACGAATTCGTCGGGCGCCTGTTCGAGGCCGGGGTGACGCGCACCACGATCCGCGGCGTCGCCTCGCCCAGCACGATCGTCGAGGTGCCCTCGCTCTCGCTCATCCGGCACGACATCGCCATGGCCGATATCGCGCAGGCCATCGCGCGCGAGGTGACGGCGGATCCGGCGGGCGACGTGGCGGGGTCGGCGCGGGTCCGCACCGGCACGGCGCGGCGGTCAGCGGAAGAGATCGCGGCGATCACCCTGCGGCAGAACCCCGACGGCTCGACCCTGACGATCGGCGATCTGGCCGAGGTCCGGTCGCTCGGGATCGACCGCGACACGGCGTTCTTCGTGGGCAGCGATCCCGCGATGCAGGTCCGCGTCGACCGGTCGGCGCAGGGCGACGCGCTGGCGCTCGAGGACAAGGTGCGCGGCGTCATCGCGGAAATGGAGGCGACGTTGCCGCAGGGCGTGAGCCTCCGGATCGTCGACAGCCGGGCCGAGATCATCGCCGGGCGCCTCGAGTTGCTGCTCGACAATGCCCTGACCGGCCTGCTGCTGGTCGTGGCGCTATTGTTCCTGTTCCTGTCCGCGCGCACCGCCCTCTGGGTCGCGGCGGGCATTCCCGTGGCCCTCTGCGCGGGCCTTGCGGTCATGTATGCGTTCGGCCTGACGCTCAACATGATCTCGCTCTTTGCGCTCATCCTGACGCTCGGGATCGTGGTCGACGACGCCATCGTGGTCGGCGAATATGCCGACGACAGGGCGCGGCGCTTCGGCGAGGATCCGACGACCGCCGCCGAGAGTGCCGCCGTGCGGATGTTCTCGCCGGTGTTCTCGGCCACGCTCACCACGGTCATCGCGTTCTTCGGCCTCGTCATCATCGGCGGGCGCTTTGGCGATCTGATTTCGGACATTCCGTTCACCGTCATCGCGATCCTGCTGGCCAGCCTCGTCGAATGTTTCCTGATCCTGCCCAACCACCTCGCCCATGCGCTCTCGGTCCGCGACCGCTGGTACGACCTGCCCTCGCGGCTGGTGAACCGGGGGTTCGACTGGGTCCGCCGCGCGCTGTTCCGGCCGTTCATCGCGGGGGTCATCGTGCTGCGCTATCCGGTGGTGGCACTCACCATCCTGATCCTCGCCTCGCAGGTCGCCCTCTTCGTGCGGGGCGACGTGCAATGGCGGTTCTTCTCGGCGCCCGAGCAGGGCACCGTGACCGGCAATTTCGCGATGCTGCCCGGCGCCACGCGCGCCGACACGATGGCGATGATGCGCGAGATGCAGCGCGCTGCCGAGGAACTCGGCGCCGAATACGAGGCGGAATACGGCGTGAACCCGATCACTTTCGCCACAGCGCAGGTCGGGGCGAATGCCGGGCGCCCGATCTCGGGGTCCGAGACCAAGGACGCAGACCAGCTTGGCGCGCTGTCGCTGTCGCTCATCGACGCCGACAGCCGGCCCTATACCAGCGGCGAGTTCACCACCGCCTTGCAGGACCGCGTCCGCCAGTCGCCCCTGACCGAGACGGTGAGTTTCCGGTCGTTCGGGTCCGGCCCGGGTGGCGACGCCGTCTCGATCCAGATCTTCGGCGCCGAACCCGCCGTCCTCAAGGACGCGGCAGAGGCGCTCAAGCGGGCGCTGGCGCAGTTCCCCGAGGTGACGGGCGCCGAGGATACGCTGGCCTACGACAAGGAAGAGCTGATCCTGAACCTGACGCCGCAGGGGCAGGCGCTGGGGTTCACCATCGACGCGCTGGGCGCGGTGCTGCGCCAGCGCCTCGGCGGGATCGAGGCGGCGACCTATCCGGACGGTTCCCGCTCGGCCTCGATCCGGGTCGAACTGCCCGAGGATGAACTGACCGCCGATTTCCTCGACCGGACGCTGTTGCGCACGGCGGCGGGCGATTACCTGCCGCTGGCCGATATCGTGACGGTGGAACGGCGCACCGGATTTTCCGCGATCCGGCGCGAGAACGGCGTGGCCCTCATCACGGTTTCCGCCGATCTGGACGACGACGACGCCGACCGCGCCTCCGACATCATGACCCTGATCGAGGACGATATCCTGCCGCGGCTGGCCGAGGACTACGGCGTCGGCACCGCCCTCACCGGCCTGTCGGAGCAAGAGGGCGAGTTCCTGTCGGATGCGCTTACCGGCCTGATCCTGTGCCTCACCGGCATCTACCTGACGCTGGCGTGGATATTCTCGTCCTGGACGCGGCCCGTGGTGGTGATGGCGATCATCCCCTTCGGCCTCGTCGGCACGATCTGGGGGCACAATTACTGGGACATTCCGATGTCGATGTTCTCGATCGTCGGGATGATCGGCATGGTCGGGATCATCATCAACGACAGTATCGTGCTGGTCTCGACGATCGACGAATACGCCGAGAAACGCGGCCTGTTCCCGGCGATCGTCGACGGCGCGGCGGACCGGCTGCGGCCGGTGTTCCTGACCACGGCGACGACGGTGCTCGGGCTGGCGCCGCTCCTTTACGAGGGCTCGACGCAGGCCGAGTTCCTGAAACCGACGGTCATCACGCTGGTCTACGGTCTGTCGTTCGGGATGGTGCTGGTCCTGTGCGTGGTGCCCGCGATCATCGCGATGCAGGCCGACGTGGCGCGCCAGACCCGGGCGGCCAAACGCGCGCTGGCACTGTTGCGCGGCGGGCGCAGCGGCACGGCGGCGCCGGTGACGGGGGCCGTGGCGGTGGCGGCGTCCGGGGCGGCGGCGCTCTTTGCGGCGCTGGTGCTGCCTCTGATGCTGACCGGGGCGTCGTGGGCGATGCTCGCAGAGGTGCCGGGCGTGCCGACCGCGCTGCCGATGGCGCTGGGGGTGTTTGCGGCGGGCCTCGCGGTGCTGATGCTGGCGATCTATGTCGTCGCGGGCCTCTTCATCGGCGGGCGGCGTTTGCGGGCGAAATCCTGACGGCTGGCGCTCTTTGCCAGATTTTTACAAGAATCTGGCATCGAACTTTTTGTAGAAGTTCGACCCGGAGTTTTTGAAAAACTCCGCCCCCGTTACAATCGAGCGCGCCGCAGCACCGCGCCGTCGCCCTGCGCCGAGATCCGCAGGATCGCCGCCGCGATGGGCTCGTAGGCCACGGCCATGTGGTGCGCGTTGGCGTGGATCATCGTTTCGGCATCGACCAGCATCCCGACGTGCCCGTTCCAGAAATAGAGGTCGCCGCGCGCGGGCGGCACCCCGTCTGCCAGCGTCTCGCCAAGCACCGCGCATTGCAGATCGCTGTCGCCGGGACAGGTGATGTCGCAGGCCGTCAGCGCCGCCTGCACCAGCCCCGAACAGTCGATCCCGAGCGCCGAATTGCCGCCCCAGAGGTAGGGCGTGCCGAAGAAGAGCGCGGCGACGGTCGCGGGATCGGCAAAGGGCCGGTCGAGGGGGCGCAGGTGCTTTTTGGGGATGAACCCGAGCGGCGTCTCCCAGAAGTGGCGCAGTTCCGCCGTCACCATGACCGCCGCGCCGAAGCCGAGGCGCATGAGATCGGCGGACTTCATGCTCTCGGTCTCGTAGAGATGCGTCGCCAGCGTGCCGACCCGGTGCGTCGGCTGCGCCGGATCCCCGAGCGCGGTCTGCACGATATAGCCGACATAGCCGTCTGCCGCCTGCACGAACGCATGGCCCGCGCGCCATTCGTAGACGGTCACGGCCGCGCCGAACTGCACCTGGCGCTCGCGCCGTTTGCCCGGGGCGGGCAGGAGGTCGGCGACGGGGACGACGACGCTCGCCGCCTCGCCGTCGACGAACTTCGGTGCCTCGACGATGCCGCGCAGATGGGTGGCGGCGACGCGGGCGTTGGCGGGGGTGAGGCGGCGGTCGGGGTCCAAGGCGCGGCGCCCCTAGAGCAGGTCGGGCAGGGCGGCGAGCAGGGCGCGGGCGCCCTGACCCGCGCCGCCCTTGGGCCGGGCGGGGGCGGCAGCAGCCTGCCAGCCGAAGATGTCGAAATGGACGTAGCGCGCGGGCGCGAAGCGGCGCAGGAACAGCGCCGCCGTGATCGCGCCGGCCATGCCGCCCGAGGGGGCGTTGTCGAGATCGGCGATGCCGGGTTCGATCAGCTTTTCATAAGGATCGTGGAACGGCAGCCGCCAGAGAGGATCGCGCGCCTCGGCGCCGCCGCGCGCGAGAGCCGCCGCATCGGCGTCGTCGCTGGCGAAGAACGGCGCCAGATCCGGCCCCACCGCGACCCGCGCCGCCCCCGTGAGCGTCGCCATGGACACGGTGAGGTCCGGCGCCCCCTCGGCGGCGAGCGCCAGCGCATCGGCGAGGACGAGGCGCCCCTCGGCGTCGGTGTTGTTGATCTCGACGGTCAGGCCCTTGCGCGAGGTCAGGATGTCCTGCGGGCGGAAGGCGTCGGAACCGATGGCGTTCTCGACCGCCGGGATCAGCACCCGGAGGCGCAGTTTCAGGCCCAGCGTCATGATCATGGACGCAAGGCCCAGCACCGCCGCCGCGCCGCCCATGTCCTTCTTCATCGATCCCATCGAGGATCCCGGCTTGATGTTCAGACCGCCGGTATCGAAACAGACGCCCTTGCCGACAAGCGCCAGCAGCGGCCCCCCGCTGCCCCAGGTCATGTCGATCAGGCGCGGGGCGCGGTGCGGGGCGGCGGCGCGGCCGACGGTGTGGATCATCGGAAAGTTCTCGTCGAGGAGCGCGTCGCCCGTCACCACCACGATGCCCGCGCCATGCGCCTCTGCCAGTTTTCGGGCCGCCGCCTCGAGGTCGGCGGGCCCCATGTCGTTGGCGGGCGTGTTGATGAGGTCGCGGGTCAGCGCCTCGCCCGCCGCGATCGCCATCAGGCGCGCCGCGTCCACGCCATCGGGGGCGATCAGTCGCGCCTCGGGCGCGGGCGCCGCGTGATAGCGTCCGAAACGATAGCTCTCGAGGAGCCAGCCCAGTGCCACCTCGTCGAGAGCGGCGCCGGTCGGCAGGGGGGCCGCGTCGAGGGCCGTCAGCCGGTAGACCGCCGATGGCAGTTTCGCGACCCCGCCCGCCGCGACGAACCGGCCGCGCGCCTGCGCCTCGGCGCCGCCCATGCCGATCAGCGCGGCGGCCAGCCCGCCGGTCGCATCCGGCACCGTCAGCACCGACCCCGCGCCCGCCGCGAACCCCTGCCGTGCGCCCCAGGCGACCGCCCACTCGCCGAGGGCGGCGAGGGCCGCACCGCTCGTCTCGGGCGTCACGAGATGGAGCGGGACGGCGTCGGCGGCGGGGTCGGCAAAGTGCAGGGTCATCGCGGGGTTCCGGTCTGGCAAGGGTTCGGCACCCCGATGGCGGCGCCGTTACCGCCCGAGTCTAACGCCCTCCGGCCCCGCCGCAAGGCCCGCGCCGCCCCCGGACAGGGGGCCGTTCAGCGCGACAGATCGTCGAGTGCCATCCCGCCCAGCCGGTGCAGCCGCGCAACCGTCGCCGACAGCGCCGCCGCGTCGGCCCGTTCGAGGCAGTCGATCACGTTGTCGGCGGCCTGCGCCAGTGCGGGAAACCCCAGATGCAGGCCGATCCGCCGCACCTGCCGCGCGGCCTCGCGCACCTCGTCGAAGTCGCAGTCGGCGATGGCATGTGCCGCACGCGCCATGCGGTAGGCGAGTTCCTCGCGTGCCCGGGCCAGCGCCATCGACGGCCCGCCCTCGCCCAGCAACGTCATCAGGCGCTGACGCTGATCGTCGTCGCGCGCCAGCCGTTCGCCCGGCACAAGCCAGGCGATGTGACCGGACCGGCCATAGCGGAGTCTGTCGGCGCCGTCGCTCATGGTGGCAGTTAGCGGACACGACGTGAACGAAACCTTGCGCAGGAGCGGCCGTGTGGGGAAATATTGTCTCGATATCCGGGCACTTCCGTCCTAGGCCGGGTGCGACACGCCCCGGAAAGGGAACCAGATGATCTATGCCCGGCCGCTTCCCGACTATCTCGTGCGCCGCTATGCCGGATGGAAGGCCACGACCTATGCCGAGAACCGAAGCTGGTACAAGCGGTTGGCCGAGGACGGGCAGCGGCCGCGGGCGATGGTGATCTCGTGCTGCGACAGCCGGGTGCACGTCACCTCGATCTTCGGCGCCGATCAGGGCGAGTTCTTCATCCACCGCAACATCGCCAACCTCGTCCCGCCCTATGCGCCCAATTCCGACCACCACGGCACCAGCGCCGCCGTCGAATACGCGGTCCGCGCCCTCAAGGTCAGCCACCTCATCGTGCTCGGCCACTCGAACTGCGGCGGGGTGCGGGGGTGCTATGACATGTGTTCCGGGCAGGCGCCGGATCTGGAGGAGGCGACGAGTTTCATCGGTCGCTGGATGGACATCCTGCGTCCGGGGTTCGAGCGGCTGGCGGTCGGCGACGAGGCCGCGCGCGTCACCGCGCTCGAAAAGGAATCGGTGCTCGTCAGCCTCGAGAACCTGATGACGTTCCCCTTCGTCCGCGCGGCGGTCGAGGCCGAGGATCTGACGCTGCACGGCCTGTGGAACGACATCGGCGCGGGCGGACTCGAGGCCTTCGACGGCAGCCGAAGGGATATTCGAGCCGATCTGATTGGCACGCGTGTTCGCGCCGGGTTCGCCGGGCGTTGACCGCAGCGACCGCACGGTTGCCGGATGACCGGCCGCGAAAGGCCGATGCGAATCGCTGCCGGCCTGCTCTCGCGGCGGTTGCCGCGGCGCCGCCGATCCGGGCGACGGGGCCCGGTCGGCCAGAGAAGTCCGACGGAAGGTCGGCTGAAGCGAACGGACGATGAGGTCACGGGGCAGGGCGCCGACGAGGCCGCGACGACGCATGGTGCGATCGTCCACGGGATGTCGACCGGACCGGATCTCGGGACGGTCCGGCGCGCGGCAGGACGAATTGCGCGCGGCGGCCGGATCCGCGACTGCCGCCGATGGCTCGCGATTGCACGGCGGAGGATGGGCCGTCCGGGCGTTCGCGGGTCGCGATGCGGATCGGGGCGGGCCATGGTCCGGACAGAGGCGGTGCGCGCCCTCGGGATATCCGATGGCAGGGCACGCTGCCGAGGTTTCGACGATGCAAGGAACGGCCCGCCGGTCTCTTGGCAAGCCGCCGCGCGCTCCCTATACCGGCGGCACAACTGGGATGTGGGCGGGGCCGTGCATGACCGACATTTTTGCATTGGCCGTCGCCAACCTGCTGTCGCCGGTGATCCTGTTCTTCGTGCTCGGCCTCGCTGCTGCGCTCGCCCGATCGGACCTTTCGGTGCCCGAGGCGGTCGCCAAGGGACTGTCGATCTATCTTCTGTTCGCCATCGGGTTCAAGGGCGGTGCCGCCCTCGTCGGCAACGGGGTCGACGCCACGCTTCTTGCCACGCTGGGTGCGGGCCTCTTGCTGTCGTTCGGCCTGCCTTTCGTGGCCTTTGCGCTGTTGCGCGCCCTTACCGCGTTCAGCCGGATCGACGCTGCCGCGACCGCGGCGCACTACGGGTCGATCTCGATCGTCACCTTCGTCGCGGCAACGTCCGTCCTGCAATCGCAGGGCATCGCCGCCGAGGGCTATATGGTCGCCGTCGCCGCCATCATGGAGGCGCCGGCGATCCTTTCGGCGCTCTGGCTCGTGGCGTCGGGACGCCCGCGCGAACCGGGGATGATGCGTGAAATCCTGATGAACGGCTCGATCGTGCTGCTGGTCGGCAGTTTCGCGATCGGCGCGATCACCGGTGCCGACGGGCTGGCCAGGATCGAGAGCTTCATCGTTTCGCCCTTTCAGGGTGTGCTGTGCCTGTTCCTGCTCGACATGGGGCTGGTCGCGGGGCGTGGCCTGCTGCAATCGCGCGCCGTGCTGACGGCCGGTCCGGTCGCCTTTGCCGTCATCATGCCGCCGATCGGCGCCGCCCTCGGCCTCGGTATGGCATTGATCATCGGGCTGTCGACCGGCGGCACGACGCTGTTGATGGTGCTCGCGGCCTCTGCCTCGTATATCGCCGTCCCTGCCGCGATGCGCGTCGCCCTCCCCGAGGCGAACCCCTCGACCTCGCTCACCCTCTCGCTCGGCATCACGTTTCCATTCAACCTGACCATCGGGATCCCGCTCTATCTGGCGGTGGCGAGCATGATGACGGGAGGTCGATGATGCAGACCCATGCCGCAAAGCGCGTCGAAATCGTGATCGAGGCCCCGCTGGAGCGGCGGCTGACGCAGGCGCTGACCGAGGCGGGTGTGACCGGGTTTACGGTTCTTCCCGTGTTGGGCGGATCGGGCCGGTCCGGGCAGTGGAGCCGCGAGGGGCAGGTCGGGCGGTCCGGCATGGTCTGCGTCGTCTGTCTCATCCGGCCCGATCGGCTCGACACGTTGCTGTCGGCGGCCTTTGCCGTGGTCGAGCGTCATATCGGTGTCGTCAGCGTCACCGATTGCGAGGTGTTGCGGGCCGAGCGGTTCTAGGGGCGCCCGGCATCGGATGTCAGCATCGGCGCCCGCCCGCCGAGCGATCCGGCAGTCAGGAAGCTCAGCACGATCAGCGGCAGGCCGAGGCCGTAGGCCGCGCGGATGCCGAAATGCTCGGCGACATAGCCGAGCAGCGGCGGGCCGAGCAGGAAGATGACGAAGCTGATCTGCGCCAGCGAGGCGACGTTGACCGCCGCCGAGCGGTCCTCGCGCTGTGCCGCCGCCGACATCGCCAGCGGAAAGAGCGCCGAGGAGCCGATCCCCATGAGCGCGAAACCCGCCAGCGACAGCCCGAGAGAGGGCGGGAACGAGATCAGCAGGCAGCCGGCGAACAGCAGCAGGATCAGCACCCGTGCCACGCCCGCGGGCGAATGGCGGGTGACGAAGCTGTCGGCGAAGAACCGTGCCGTCGCCTGCGCCAGCGCAAAGGTCACGACGCCGAGGCCCATGGTGAAGGGCGTCGCGGCAAAGGTGTCGCGCAGGTAGATCGCCGACCAGTCCATGCTCGCCCCCTCCATCATCATCGCCGAGAGGGTGACGCAGACGAGGATGAGGATCGGACCCGTCGGCATCGAGAACCGGGGCGGAGCCGCGTCCGCCTTGCCGTGGCTGCGGGCGCGGTGCGGCGCAGGGTCGAAATGTCGCAGGAATATCCAGGTGCCCGCGAGGGTTATCGGGACAACCAATGCGAGGTGCAGTTGCGGCGAGGCGCCCCAGCCCGCCATCGCCGCCCCGAACATCCCCGCCGCGAAGAAGCCGATGGACCAGAACGCATGGGCGCGGTTCATGATGCGGCGGCCCGCCAGGGCCTCGACCCGGTCGGCCTCGGTGTTGAGGATGATTTCGATCACGCCGAGCAGCAGGCCGATGGGCACCAGCATCGCGAACAGCGCCAGCGGCGTCGGCGCATGGACGGCCACGGCATAGGCGATGGCGAGGATGGGGATCGACGCGAGGAGCACCGGACGGAACCCGATCCGCTCGATCAGCGGCGGCGCCAGCGACAGCGAGATGAGCGTTCCGACCGGCGCGCCGATAAGCCCGAGGCCGAGGGCGCCCTCCTCGACGCCCATCTGCGTCTGGATCGCGCCGAGGCGCGGAAAGATGTTGCCCATCGCGAAGGAATAGACCGCGAAACCGGCGTAGACGCGCTGCGGGGCGGAGAGGAAGGCCGGCATGGTCGGGATCCTGAAGGGTCGGACAA
Source organism: uncultured Alphaproteobacteria bacterium (assembly GCA_963789535.1). Lineage (GTDB taxonomy): Bacteria > Pseudomonadota > Alphaproteobacteria > Rhodobacterales > Rhodobacteraceae > CAVXHQ01. Next base: position 1,180,640 of record CAWBKU010000005.1, read on the forward strand.
CGCCTAGCCAAACGTGGGTCGATTGGGAAGGCCCCGGCCCCCGCGAAATATGCCGCATCTGGTTAACCGGGTGTTAACCCCGAGTGTCCCAGAAGGTCGCCATGGAGAACGTCGGGATCCAAATCCTGCTGCCGCGCGATCAGGCTGACTATCTGGCCGATCGGGCATCTGCGGAAGTTGTCAGCGTCGGGCAGATCCTGCGCGATGCCGTGCTCGGGGAGATGCGGCGTCGGGCCGCGCCGAAGACGCCCAACCGGGCGGAGGAGGCACTCGTCGCGCGCCTTCAGCGGCTCCTCGTCCCGGCCATGTCGCTCGCGACCGACTGGGACGATCTGGACAGAAGGCTTCTCGCGCTTGGGCATACGCTGCGCCCGGCGGGCGGCGGGCTGACGGTGCACGACGTTGCGGGCGCGCGATTGTGCAAATCGTCGGAGATCGGCTTTGCCTATGCCCGGTTCGTCAGGAAGTTTCGGTGCCCGATGCCCGGCCACCCGCACGCGATGACCCACATCCTGACGTCCGGAGGATCGGGCCGGGCGGAAGTGTCGGACGACTTCGACGTGATCGAACGTCAGCCCTTCTTCAGGCACCTTTGACCCAGCACTTCCGCGATCTGCACCGCGTTCAGGGCGGCGCCCTTGCGCAGGTTGTCGCTGACGACCCACATGTTCAGGCCGTTGTCGATGGTGCTGTCCTGCCGGATCCGGCTGATGAAGGTGGCGTAGTCGCCGACGCATTCGATCGGGGTGACGTAGCCGCCCGGTTCGCGCTTGTCGATCACCATGACGCCGGGCGCCTCGCGCAGGATGTCGCGGGCCTCGTCCTCGTCGAGGAATTCCTCGAACTCGACGTTGATCGCCTCGGAATGGCCGACGAAGACCGGCACGCGGACGCAGGTCGCCGTTACCTTGATGGACTTGTCGAGGATCTTCTTGGTCTCGGCGACCATCTTCCATTCCTCTTTGGTCTCGCCCGAGTCCATGAACACGTCGATCTGCGGGATCACGTTGAAGGCGATCTGCTTCTGGAACGTCTTCGGCGGCACGCTCGAGGTGGGGTTGTAGATGCTCTTGGTCTGGTCCCAGAGCTCGTCGAGCCCCTCCTTGCCGGCACCCGACACCGACTGATAGGTCGACACGACGACACGCTTGATCCGGGCGCGGTCGTGCAGCGGCTTCAGCGCCACGACCATCTGCGCGGTCGAGCAGTTGGGGTTGGCGATGATGTTCTTCTTGGCATAGCCGAGGACCGCGTCGGCGTTCACCTCGGGCACGATCAGCGGCACGTCGGCGTCGTAGCGGTAGAGCGAGGAATTGTCGATCACCACGCAGCCCGAGGCGGCCGCCTTGGGCGCGTATTTCGCCGTCGCCTCGGACCCCACGGCAAAGAGTGCAATGTCCCAACCCGTAAAGTCGAAGGTGTCGAGATCCTTGGTCTTCAGCGTCCTGTCGCCGAAACTCACCTCGGTGCCCAGCGACCTGCGCGAGGCGAGGGCCATGATCTCGTCGACCGGAAACTGGCGTTCGTCGAGGATGTTCAGCATCTCGCGCCCGACATTCCCGGTGGCACCGACGACGACGACTTTGTAGCCCATGGGACTGGCTCCTGAATTGAATTTGCCTGCGTCTAGCCGATGCGCCCCGGTGGCGAAAGGGGGCGGCGGCGATTGGGATCAGTCGGTGCGGTCGGGTGCGGCGAGATAGGCGAGCAGGCCGAGGACGACGAGGGCGGCGAGGGCGAGGAAGAGGCCCGCGTAGGGGGTGGCCGGGTCCGTCGCGCCTGCCGCGAGGCTGCGGTGCAGCGGGCCGGAGGCGAACTGCACGATGCCTGCGCCGCCGATGCCGAAGAGGTTGATGAGGGTCATGCCGCGCCCCGCCAGATGGGCCGGAAAGAAGGCGCGCGCATGTGCCACGACCACGGGAAACGAGGCGCCTGCCGCCCCGAGGAGCGCCAGCAGCGCCGTCGAGAGCCAGAGGCTCTGCGCCGGCACTGCCCAGAGGGCCAGCAGGGCACCCGCAGCCAGCGCGTTGCCGCCGAAGATCAGCCATTTGCGGCTGCCGAAGAGCCGTTCGAGCGGGGCGTAGGCGAGGGTGCCCGCAATCATCGCGAGGCCCATGACCAGCGTGACGCGGCCGATGAGGCCGGTGTCGGCGGCGAAGACGTCCGTGGCATAGGGCCCGACCCAGAGGCCGCGGATGCCCGCCGCAGGCGCATAGGCCACGAACATGACCGCGAATATCGGCCAGAGGGCAGGCATCCGCAGCAGATCGAGGACCGAGCCGCGGGTGTCCGAGGGGGCGGGTGCGGGGTCCGTCACCGTGAACCACAGGCCCGCCGCCGTGGCGAGGCCGAGGGCCGCAAGACCCGTCAGCACCCCGCGCCAGCCGAACGCCTCGGCCGCCCAGGCCATCGGCGCGGCCGAGGCGAGGTTGCCCAGAAGGCCCCAGACGATGACGAGACCGGCGAGATGCCCGAACCGCGCCGCCGGATAGGTGCGGGCGAAGATGTAGTAGGACGCCATCAGGACCGGCGAACAGCCGACGCCGATCAGCGCCATCGCCGTCCAGACGTGGGCGGGGGAGGTGGCGAGCGCGAAGAGCGCCGCACCGCCGCCGCCGCCGACCCCGAGGATCAGCGCCGAGGTGCGGCGCGGGCCGAACCGGTCGAGGGCGGCGCCGACGGGGATCTGCATGACCGCAAAGGCGGCGAACCACAGCGCCGAGGCGGTCGCGAGGTCGGACGCCGAGGCACCGAGGTCGGCCTTCAGCGCGGGCGTCAGGACCGCTAGGAAGGCGCGGTAGAACTGCGACAGCATATAGGCCAGCACCAGCAGGGCAAAGCCGGGGTCGAGACGGCGCAGCATGGAGGGATCCTATTGGCCGGGCGGGGTGCAGCGGACAGGAGGTCAGATCGGGCGGGGATGCAAGGCCGGCCGCGCGGGGCGCGGGCTCCTTGAAAGAATTCGACGTCGGAAAAAGTGAAGTCTTCCGGCCTTGAATTTTGCGGCCTGGCCGGTCGTGCGCGCCGACGGGGGGATGCGAAAACCGTTTGGCCTGCGAGGGGGAACGCGATAGATTCAGGGCCCGAAGCTGTGAGGGACGCGATGATTACCGACGTCGAGGACTTCTTTACGAGGGGCTGTGGCCGGTGCGACAGGTTCGACACGCCCGAGTGTGTCACGCGTCAGTGGGCGGTGGGCCTCGACGGTCTGCGCCGGATCTGCCGCGACGCGGGCCTGTCCGAGACGGTAAAATGGGGCCACCCCTGCTATATGCGCGGCGACCGCAACATCGCCCTCATCGGTGCACTGCGCGGCGACTTCCGCCTCAGCTTCTTCAACCCCGCCCTGATGACGGACCCGCAGGGCCTCCTCGAGCCGAACGGCCCGAACACGCGGCACGCCGGGATGATGCGCTTTACCGATACCGCGCAGGTGGCGGCGCGGGAGAAGGCGATCGCGGCCTATCTCGCCGAGGCGATCGGTTATGCGGACGCGGGGATCAAGCCCGTGAAAGAAGCCATCGAGATCGCGTTGCCGGACGAATTGGTCGAGGCGCTCGACGCGGACGCGGACATGGCCGAGGCATTCCACGGCCTCACCCCGGGGCGGCAGAGGAGCTATGTCATCAACCTGAACGGCGCCAAGAAGTCCGAAACGCGGGTGTCGCGGATTGCCGGGTTCCGTGACCGGATCCTCGCGGGCAAGGGCGCGATGGAGCGCTGAACGCCCCCGACCCGCCGGCCCCGCCCTAGGGCATCGGCACGTCGGCGGTGAACACCGGCACCTGATAGCCCCGCTGCACGGCGGGACGGGCCGCGATGCGCAGATACCAGTCGCGCACGTGCGCATAGTCGTTCAGGTCGATCTCCTGCCACTCGAACCGCGAGACCCAGGGCCAGCAGGCCATGTCGGCGACCGAATACATTCCCCGGTCCGCGCCCGCGATATAGTCGCGCCCCGCCAGCCGCGCGTTCAGCACCCGGTAGAGGCGCCGGGCCTCGGTGGCATAGCGTTCCTCGGCATAGGACGACTTGCCGGGATTGTATTTCACGAAGTGGTGGACCTGCCCGAGCATCGGCCCGAGGCCGCCCATCTGCCACATCAGCCATTCGACCATGCGCCAGTACTCCTCACCCTCGCACTGGAATCTCTTATATTTGTCAGAGAGGTAGAGCATGATCGCCCCCGTCTCCATCATCGTCACCCCGGTCTCGCGGTCGACGATCGCGGGGATGCGGTTGTTGGGCGCAATCGCGAGGAAGTCCGGGGCGAACTGCTCGTCGCGGGTGATGTCGATGGCGTGCACCGTATAGGGCACGCCCAGTTCCTCGAGGAGGATCGACACCTTGCGGCCGTTCGGCGTGGTCCAGGTATAGAGGTCGATCATCGCGTGCCTTTCGGGCGGAGGGGCGGAATTGCCGTTCCGCAGCATACCGGCCTATGATGGGGAAACGGGAACACGCGGTCCAGAGGGGTCGCGACAGGGGAGGGCAGGCCATGGCCGCACGACGGGGCATCTATGCAGCGGCGGTGACGCCGTTCGACGCGGACGGCGGGCTCGATACCGCGCGGCTCGTGGCCTATTGCCGGCATCTGCTGGGGGAGGGCGGCTGCGACGGCGTGGCGCCGACCGGCACCACGGGCGAGGGCACGTCGATCGCGCTGGCCGACCGCCTCGCCCTGCCGGGGGCCTTCGCGGCGGCGGGCATCGCGCCGGACCGGGTGATCTTCGGCACCGGGGCCGCGTCCACGGGCGACGGATCGGCCCTGACCCGCGCAGCGCTCGACGCAGGCTATCCCAACGTGCTCGTCCTGCCGCCGTTCTACTACAAGGCGCCGACCGACGACGGCCTCTTTGCCCATTACGCCCGCCTGATCGAGGGGGCGGGGTCGGCGGATCTGCGCGTCTACCTCTATCATTTCCCGCAGATGTCGGCCGTGCCCCTCTCGGTCGATCTGGTGCTGCGCCTGCGCGCGGCGTTCGGCCCGGTGATCGCGGGCCTCAAGGACAGCAGCGGCGATTTCGCGCAATCGGCGGCGTTCATCGCGGCGACAGGCGGCGTGGACGGCGGGTTCGACGTGTATCCCTCGTCCGAGGCAATGCTCTGGGACGGCCTCGCGCTGGGCGCGGCGGGCGTCATCTCGGGGTCGACGAACGTCTTTGCGGCGCGGGTGCAGGATGCGCGCGCTGCCGCCGAGGGCCCGGCGCGCGACACCGCGATGGACGCGGTGCGCGCGGCGCGGACGGCGGCGTCGAAATACCCGCTGATGGCGGCGATGAAACAGGCCGAGGCCTGGCGTACGGGCGATGCCGCCTGGACGCGCATGGCGCCGCCGCTGGTGCCCCTCACGGCGGAACAACGCGCAGCATGGCGCGCCGACCTCGCGGCACTGGGATATGCCGTCGCTGAAACGGCCTGACGAAGGCCGTGACACACGCGCCCTTGCCGGAACTGAACGGAGCAGTTTAGAGTTGTCCCCTGCATGTCCCCGGCCCGGGGGCCAGATGAGAGGTACCATGCCCGACGGCGCAGAACCCCGGATCCGGCGCGGACGCAAGTTCGATCAGGTGCTGAAAGGCGCCCGCGAGATCTTTATGGGCGCCGGCTACGAGGGCGCGAACGTCGACGACATCGCCCGTGCGGCGGGGGTGTCGAAGGCGACACTCTACAGCTATTTCCCCGACAAGCGGCTGCTGTTCCTCGAGGTCGCCAAGACCGAATGCGTGGCACAGGCCGATCAGGCGATGGCGATGATCGACGTCGCCGCCCCGGTGGCGCAGGTTCTGCGCGCGGCGGCCGGACACATGGTCCACTTTCTGGGATCCGAGGTCGGACAGCGGATCTATCGCACCTGCGTCGGCGAGGCCGACCGCTTTCCGCAGATCGCCCGCGATTTCTACGACAGCGGCCCGGGCCTCGCGCGGGCCCGGCTGGCCGAATTCCTGACGGTGGCCGCCGCGCGGGGCGAACTGGTCGTCGAGGACGCGGGTCTCGCGGCGGATCAGTTCCAGGCGCTGTGCAAGGCGGGGTTCTTCGACCGGCTGATCTTCAAGGTCGATGCCGCCCCCGATCCCGCCGCCATCGACCGGGCGCTGGACGGGGCCGTGGCGATGTTCATGGCGCGCTACGGCGCGCGCTAGGATCGTGGCGCGCTAGATGTGGGTCTGGACGAGGGCCGCGATCCCGTCGAGGATCGCCCGCTCTGCCCCCGAGAGGTCATCGCCCTCGTCGCCGACCGGCACCCCGTTCAGCGCATAGGCCATGGCCACGCGCGCCGCCCCGTCCCACCAGATCCCGCCATTGAAACCATAGGCACTGCCGAAGTGGCCGATCAGCGGGCGCGGCCAGAAGGGCGGCGCATCTAGGAACTGTACCCCGGCGCCATAGTCCTGAAACAGGCCGTCGAGATAGTCGCCTCCGCCGTCCGCGCGGCGCCACAGGCGCGGCCCGGCGCCGTGCTCCAGCGACCGGGCAAGGCCGAGCATCCCCGCCAGCGACAGCCGCAACCCGCCCTGCGGCGACCAGACGGCAGGATTGTCCGCGCGCGGCACAACCACGCGATCACCCAAGGCCACCCCCCCGGGCGGCACCGCGCCGTCGATCTGCGGCACGAGAACCGCGCCGTCCCGCCGACAGGTCGGCAGCGCCGCGGCCCGCGCAGGCCCGTCCACCCCGTCCCAGTTGAACCCGCCCGCCAGACCCAGCGCGTCGAGGTGCGCCCCCGCCAGCGCCCCGAATGGTGCAGCACCCCAGCGTTCGGCGATCCCGGCCAGAAGGATATACCCCAGATTGGCATAGGAAAACTGCGTCCCCGGCCGCGTTCCTGCCCGCCAGAGGCCGGGCGTCGCCGCGATCCAGCCGCCCAGCGCCCCATCCGGCGGCACGGCATAGCCACCCGCCTCGTCCAGACCCGCGACATGCGCTGCCAACATCCCCACCGTCACCGGCGCGTCAGGAAAGTCCGGGTGCCGCAGGCCGAACCCGAGCACCTCCTGCGCGTCCATCGCCCAGGGATCGCCGACCCCCGCCGCCACCGCCGCCGCCGCGACCGTGCGCCCCGTCACGATTTTCGACACCGACGCCACCCGGAACAGCCGATGTTCCGCAGCGCCGTCGTGCGTCGCTGCGAGGCCCGGCGCCAGCGCGGTCCCGAACGCGGCCCGTCCGTCGCGCCACAGCGCCACGCCGCAGAACCCGAACGGCGGCACCATGTCCCGCGCCACCGCGTCGAACCGCGCCTGAACCGGCCGCCGCACGCCTGCGGTCACGCGCACCCCCCCGCATTCACGTTGCCGTAACAACTCCCCCCGGAGGGTCCGACCTTGGCCCCGGGCACCGCCATCGGATCAGAATTCCACGACCGCCCGGATGCTTTCACCCGCGTGCATCAGGTCGAACCCGCGGTTTATGTCCTCGAGCTTCAGCTTGTGGGTGATCATCGGGTCGATCTCGATCTTGCCGTCCATATACCAGTCGACGATCTTCGGGACGTCCGTCCGGCCCCGCGCGCCGCCGAATGCCGTGCCGCGCCAGGACCGTCCGGTGACGAGCTGGAAGGGGCGTGTGCTGATCTCGGCGCCGGCGGGGGCGACGCCGATGATGATGCTCTCGCCCCAGCCCTTGTGCGCGGCCTCGAGCGCCGTGCGCATGACGCCGACGTTGCCGGTGGCGTCGAAGGTATAGTCGGCGCCGCCTCTCGTCAGCTCGACCAGATGCGCCACGAGGTCGCCAGACACGTCCTTGGGGTTCACGAAATCGGTCATGCCGAAGCGCGTCGCCATCTCGATCTTGCCGGGGTTGAGGTCGACGCCGACGATCTGGTCGGCGCCTGCCAGCCGCAGGCCCTGGATGACGTTGAGGCCGATCCCGCCGAGGCCGAAGACGATCGCGCGGCTCCCGATCTCGACCTTGGCGGTGTTGATGACGGCGCCGATGCCGGTGGTGACGCCGCAGCCGATGTAGCAGATCTTGTCGAAGGGGGCGTCGCGGCGGACCTTTGCCAGCGCGATCTCCGGCAGGACGGTATGGTTGGCGAAGGTCGAACAGCCCATGTAGTGCAGGATCGGCGTGCCGTCGGGCATGGAAAAGCGGCTGGTGCCGTCGGGCATGACGCCCTTCCCCTGCGTCGTGCGGATCGCCTGACACAGGTTCGTCTTGGGGTTCAGGCAATAATCGCAGGTCCGGCATTCGGGGGTATAGAGCGGGATCACGTGGTCGCCGACGGCGAGCGAGGTGACGCCCTCGCCGATCTCGATCACGACGCCGGCCCCCTCGTGCCCGAGGATCGCGGGAAACATGCCCTCGGGGTCGGCGCCTGACAGGGTGAATTCGTCGGTGTGACAGATGCCGGTGGCCTTCACCTCGATCAGTACCTCGCCCGCGCGCGGCCCGTCCAGGTTCACCTCCATGATCTCGAGCGGTTTTCCGGCGGCGATGGCGACGGCGGCTCGTGTGCGCATGGGTCTCTCCCTTGGATCATCCGTTGGGCAAGGCTGGGACAACGGCGCGCCGATTTCAATGTCCCAAATGGCGGGGGCGAATTCTTTGAAAGAATTCGACGTCGGAAACTTTGAAAGTTTCCGCACCCCGGGGCGGGCAAAGCGCCTTGCCACATCGGGGGTGGCTGCGGCAGGATGCGCGCATGAACAGATTTTTTGCCTGTGCCCTCCCCGCCCTCGTCCTCGCCGGTTGCGCCGCCGTTCCGGCCCCCGAGGCTGCCGCGCCGCCGCCGATTGTCCTCGACGGCATCCCGCCTCCCGCCTTCGGCGGCCCGGATACGTGCGGCCGTGCCGCCTACGAGCCGCTGGTCGGCCAGCCCGTCGGCGACGGAGCGGCCCTGCGGGCGGCGGGGGCGACGTTCCGAGTGATCTATCCCGGCGACGACGTGGGCACCGACGCGAACCCTGCGCGCCTGAACGTCTATGCCGACGCCATCGGCACCATAACCGCACTGGATTGCTTCTGATGACCCGTTCCTTCGTCTTGTCCTGCGTCGCCCTCTCGACCCTGCTCGCCGCCTGCACCGCGGGCAGCACCGTGCTGCGCACGGGCGATGCCTGCGGGGTCGGGGGCAGCCAGTCGGTGCTGGGCACCGACCGGCGCACCGCGGACGCCTTTGCGGCGCAGCGCAACGCCAGCGGCCTGCCCGCGCGGGTGGCGGGGCCGAACGACGCGATCACCTTCGACGTGAACCCCGCGCGCCTCAACCTGATCCTCGACGGCGGCGGCACGGTGCGAGAACTGGCTTGCGGGTGAGGGTGCGGCACGTCCGGCTCGCCCTTGTCGCCGTCCTGACCGGCGCCCTTGCCGCCTGTGGCGCGACGCCGGTCGGCACCGCGCCCGCAGCCGCCGCTCCCGCGAGCCTGCCACAACCCGCTGCCGCCGACCTCGCCTCCTGTCAGGGCGCGCCCTATCTGCGACTGATCGGTCAGGACGCCACCGCCCTCGAGCGCGAGCTGATCCTGCGGCAGGTGCGGCTGATCCGGCCGGGCCGTCCGGTGACGGCGGATTTCCGCGCCGAGCGGCTGAATTTCTCGATCGACGCGGCGGGGCGCATCAACCGGATCTCCTGCGGATGAGGGCGCCGTCGCGGCACCGCTTGATTGCGGCGACGTTTGTCGCAACTGTAGGGATATGACAGTCCATCCCCTGCCGCAGTCCGCGCCGGCCTCTGCCGTCCGCCTGCCCGAACAGGCGGCGTTCCACCGCACCGAACTCGCCCCGATCCTTGCCATCTATGGCCGGATGGTGGCGCTGGGCGAATGGCGCGACTACGGCATCTCGTGCCTGCGCGAGGTCGCGGTCTTCTCGATCTTTCGCCGGGCGGGCGAAAACCCGCTCTACCGCGTCGAAAAGCGCCCGCGCCTGCGCCTGAAGCAACAGGAATTCGCGGTGATCGGCATGGAGGGGCAGGTGCTCAGGCGGGGGGCGGACCTGCGGGTCGTGCTGCGCGTCCTCGAAAAGGCGGCGATCCGCGCGGTCGACTAGGCCGCCCGGATCCCTCCCCATGCTCGATGTCCTTTTCCAGGTCCTGCCGTTCTTTGCCATCATCGCGCTCGGCTATGGCGCCGGGCGGACCGGGTTCTTTCCGCCCGAGGCGACGGCATGGCTCACGAAATTCGTGTTCTATTTCGCGCTGTCGGCGATGCTGTTCCGGTTCGCGGCGACGCTGCCCTTCGCGCAGGTGTTCGATACGACCTTCATGCTGGCGTATCTGAGCGGCACGGCGGCGGTCTATCTCCTCGCCACGGCCGTCGCCATGATCCGGCGCCTGCCCGTGGCCGAGGCGGCGGTCGAGGCGCAATGCGCGGTGATCGGCAACGTCGGGTTCCTCGGTATCCCGATGCTGGTCCTGCTGCTCGGGGAGGCGGCGATCGGGCCGGTGATGGCGGTCCTGACCGTCGATCTCGTCGTCTTCGGCGCGCTCATCGTCATCCTCATCACCGGGTCGCGCGACGGGCGGGTGTCGTGGCGGGTGCTGGGCACGGTCGGGCGGGGCCTGATCGCGAATCCGATGATCGTGTCGATCCTGCTCGGCCTCGGCTGGTCGGCCTCGGGCGTGGCGCTGCCGCAGGTGGCGAATGCGTTCCTCACGACGCTGGGTGCGGCCGCGACCCCCGGCGCCCTCTTCGCCATCGGCGCGAGCCTTGCGGGCAAATCGGCCGAGCGGCTGGCCGTCGCGGGCTGGCTCTCGTTCGCCAAGCTGGTGCTGCATCCGCTGGCCGTCGCCGTCGCCGCGTTCCGCCTGTTCGAGGTCGCACCCTATGCGGCGGGCGTCATGGTCGCCTGCGCCGCCCTGCCGGTGGCGGGCAACGTGTATATCATCGCCAGCCACTACCGCACCGCGCCGATGCGCGTCTCGGCTGCGATCCTGCTGTCGACCGGGTTCAGCATCGTCACCGTTACCGGCGTCATCGCGCTGGTGCAGGGCTAGAATCCCGGCGCCGGAACCCCTATCCCCCGGGTGAAACCGCGAAAGGACTTCCCATGCGCACGATCTCGGAGAACAGGTGTTTCGGCGGCGTGCAGGGCGTCTATGCGCACGCCAGCGAGGCGACGGGGACCGAGATGACCTTCGGCCTGTTCCTGCCCGAGGTGGCCGAGGACGCCGCCGTGCCGGTGCTGTGGTATCTGTCGGGGCTGACCTGCACGCACCAGAACGCGATGGACAAGGCCGGCGCGCAGGGCTGGGCCGCCAAGGAGGGGATCGCGCTGGTGTTCCCCGATACCTCTCCCCGGGGCGAGGGCGTGGCCGACGACGAGGCCTATGATCTGGGGCAGGGGGCCGGGTTCTATGTGAACGCGACCGAGGCGCCCTGGGCGCCGCATTTCCAGATGTGGGACTATGTGGGCGAGGAGCTGCCCGATTTGCTCGCGCAGAGTTTCGCCATCGACCCGACGCGGCAGGGCATCACCGGCCATTCGATGGGCGGGCACGGCGCGCTCGTGCTGGCCATGGGCCTGCCGGGGCGGTTCCGGTCGGTGTCCGCCTTCGCGCCGATCTGTGCGCCGTCGCAGTCGGACTGGGGCCGCAAGCAGTTCACGGCTTATCTGGGGCAGGACGAGGCGGCATGGGCGAAATACGACGCCACGCAGATGATGGTCGCGCGCGGGTTCGACGGACCGATGCTGATCGACACCGGCACGGCGGACCAGTTCGGCGACCTGCTGGGCACCGAGCACCTCGCGCGCGCCATCGCAGAGCGGCGCCAGCCCGCGAGCCTGCGGATGCAGAAGGGCTACGACCATTCCTATTTCTTCGTCGCGTCGTTCATGGAGGACCACGTGCAGTTCCACGCCGAGGCGCTGTGGGCCTGAGCGGATGATCTACGTCGACGCCGACGCCTGTCCGGTCAAGGCCGAGGCCGAACGCGTGGCGCTGCGCCACGGGCTGCGGATGTTCGTCGTCTCGAACGGCGGCATAAGGCCGAGTGCGGCTGCGCTGGTCGAGACGGTGATCGTGCCGGACGGGCCGGACGTGGCCGACATGTGGATCGCCGAGCGGGCGGGGCGCGGCGATGTGGTCGTGACGACAGACATCCCGCTGGCCGCCAAATGCGTGGCGGCGGGCGCGCGCGTGGTCAAGCCGAATGGCGAAAAGCTGACGCAGGCCAATATCGGCAATGTGCTGGCCAGTCGGGATCTCATGAGCGACCTGCGCGCCGCCGATCCGTTCCGCATGGGCGGCGGCAGACCGTTCTCGAAGGCGGATCGCGCCCGGTTCCTCGACGCGATGGAGCAGGAGGTGAGCGCGGCGGCGCGCGAGGCGTAGGACGGGCGATGTTGCCCATCGCACGGCGAGGCGTCTAGGATCGACCCGGACAGGCAAGGAGCCGACATGAGCAATATCGACGCGGTGGTCTTCGACATCGGCAACGTCCTGATCGGCTGGCAGCCCGAGCAGTTCTACGACGGCGTCGTGGGCGCGGACAGGCGTGCCGCGATGTTCGCTGCCGTCGACCTGCATGGCATGAACGAGCGTGTCGACCGGGGCGAGAACTTTGCCGCCATGGTCGCCGAAACGGTCACGGCCTATCCCGATTTCGCGCCCGAGATCCAGATGTGGCACGACCGCTGGCTCGACATGGCGGCCCCGGTCATCGACCATTCGGTGCGGCTGCTGCGGGCGCTGCGGCGCGCGGGCGTGCCGGTCTTCGCGCTCTCGAACTTCGGGGTCGAGACGTTCGCGCTGGCCGAGAAGCACTATCCCTTCCTCGAGGAATTCGACCGCCGCTTCATCTCGGGGCAGATGCGCGTGACCAAACCTGCGCCCGAAATCTATGCCGCCGTCGAGGCAGAGAGCGGCATCGCCCCGTCGGCCCTCCTCTTTGCGGACGACCGGCCCGACAATATCGCCGCAGCCGAGGCGCGCGGCTGGCGGGGGCATCTGTTCACGACGCCACAGGGCTGGGCCGACCGGCTGGTCGCCGAGGGCCTGTTGGCTGCCGAGGCGGCGGCGTGACCGAGATCGTGCCCTTCGACGCCGACGCGCTGCTCGACTGGATAGACGTATCGGACGCCATCGCGGCGGGGCACGCGCTGCCCCCCGCATTGGTCGAGGACGTGGTCCTGCGGCGGGGCGGCGACACGCTGCTGAACCGCTCGGCGTGGATCGACGGCCTCGGCCTCGCGGTCAAGGCGGCGACGGTGTTTCCGGGCAACGGCGCGCAGGGCCTGCCCGCGATCCATGGCGGCGTGATGCTGTTCGACGACGCGACGGGCGCCCTCGATGCGGTGGTCGACTTTCACCTCGTCACCAAGTGGAAGACCGCCGCCGACAGCCTGCTGGCGGCGCGCCGGCTGGCGCGGCCGGATGCGCGACGCATCCTCATCGTCGGCGCGGGCACCGTCGGACGGTCGATGGTCGTGGCCTATGGCGCGGCGTTTCCGGGGGCTGCGTTCACGATCTGGAACCGCTCGCCCGAGGGGGCGGCGCGGTTCGCCGACGCGACGGGGGCGGCGGTCGCGGAGGATCTGGAGCGGGCGGTCGGTGCCGCCGATATCGTCTGCACCGCGACGATGTCGACCGAACCGGTGATCCACGGCGACTGGTTGCGCCCGGGCCAGCACCTCGACCTGATCGGCGCCTACCGCGCCGACATGCGCGAGGCCGACGACGCGGCGATGGCCCGCGCGCGCGTCTTCGTCGACAGCCGCAAGACCACGGTGCACCACATCGGCGACCTGATCGCCCCGCTCGCCTCGGGCGCGATGACCGAGGCCGACATCGTTGCCGATTTCTATCAGCCGGACCTGTTCCGGCGGCGCGCGGATGACGAGATCACGCTGTGCAAGAACGGCGGTGGCGCGCACCTCGACCTGATGGTCGCGCGGCACATCCTCGGGAAATGGCGCGCACGATGAGCGGGGGCGCGTGGCTCCTCCTCGCGGTGCTGGCGGCGGTCTTCGCGGCGCCCTTCGTCCTCGAACGCCTGCGCCCCGGCCCGCCGCGCAAGCCTGCGGCGATCCGGGCGGCGGGCGGCAAGCTCGCCGATCTGCCCTCGGGTCAGACGTTCTATCGCTGGATCGGCCCGGCGCGCGGGCCTGTCGCCGTGCTCATCCACGGCATCTCGACGCCGCATCAGGTCTGGGAAGAGGTGGCCGCCGGTCTGGCCGAAACCTCGTTCCGGGTGCTGGTCTACGACCTCTATGGGCGCGGCCTGTCGGATGCGCCGACGGGGCGGCAGGACGCGGCCTTCTTCGTGCGGCAGCTCGAGGAACTGCTGGACCACGAGGGGCTGGCGCATGACCTGACGCTGGTGGGCTATTCGATGGGCGGCGCCATCGCCACCGCCTTTGCCGATGCCCGCCCCGACCGGATGGAGCGGCTGGTCCTTGTCGCCGCGTCGGGGATCGAACGGCGCGAGGGGGCGCTCGACGCCTTCATGCGGCAGGTGCCGGTCCTTGGCGACTGGCTGCACGGCATCCTCGGGCCGCGCCGGGCGCGGGCGGGGGCGTCGGGGGCGGGCGCCGTGGCGGAGGCGAAACGCGCGCAGGCCGGGCAGCGCGGTCATGCGCCGTCGCTGCTGGCGAGCAGGCGGGGCATCCTGTCACGCACACTCAAGGACGCGCACCGCCGGATCGGGACCGAGGACGTGCCCGTCCTCGCCGTCTGGGGCACCGCCGATACCATCGTGCCGATCGCGGCACTCGGCACGCTGGCGCAGTGGAACCGAAATGCCCGGCAAGAGACGATCGAGGGTGCGGGCCACGACCTCCTCCAGACCCACCCCGACGCGATCGCGGTGGCGTTGCGGCGGTTGCTGCGCGAGGACTAGCGGTGGCCGTAGTGCAGAGGGCAGCGCCCCGGGCGGGCGTTTATCGGGACCGGAACGGGGCAGGACGGATTGGGGCTGGAGGATGATTTGGGCGCGGTAAGCGAGGCCTACGCGGACCGGGTCGCGTCTGGCGCGCTTGTGTCCGATCCGGTGCAGGTGGCCGTGCTGCCCGACCTCGACCGGGTGGCCGAGGCGCTGGCCGCCGCCCCGTCCCGGCGCGGCCTGTTCCGGCGCGCACCCGAGGCGGTGCCGGGCCTCTACCTCTGGGGCGGGGTCGGGCGCGGCAAGTCGATGCTGATGGACCTGCTGTTCGGGGTGGTGTCCGTGCCCAAGGAGCGGCGGCATTTCCACGCCTTCATGCAGGAGGTGCACAAGGGGATCGCGGCGGCGCGCGCCACGGGCGTGAGCGACGCGATCGCGCCCGTGGCCGAGGCGCTGGTGGCGCGGGTGCGGTTCCTCGCGTTCGACGAGATGCAGATCACCGACATCACCGACGCGATGATCGTCGGCCGCCTGTTCCAGCGGCTGTTCGAGGGCGGCGTCACGGTGGTCGTCACCTCGAACCGGGTGCCGGACGACCTCTACAAGGACGGCCTGAACCGCGCGCTGTTCGTGCCGTTCATCGCGATGCTGAAGGACCATCTGCGCGTCGTCGAGATGGGCGGCGCCCTCGATCACCGGCAGGGGCGGCTGAAGGGGGCGGGGCGCTATTTCACGCCCGTCGACGCCGAGGCGCGGGCGGCGATGGAGGCGCTCTGGCAGGATCTGACGGGCGGGCAGGGCCATCCGGAGGTGCTGCGCGTGCTGGGCCGCGACGTCGAGATCCCCGGGTTCTACAACGGCGTGGCGCGGGCGACGTTCTATGACCTCTGCGGCAGGCCCCTCGGACCGGCGGATTACCTCGCACTGGCCGAGGCGGCGCGGGTGTTGCTGATCGACGACATCCCGCAACTGAGTTCGGAGAACTTCAATCAGGCCAAGCGGTTCGTGACGTTGATCGACGCCCTCTACGAGGCAAGGGTGCGGATCATCTGCTCGGCGGCGGCGCGGCCCGAGATGCTCTATGTCGAGGGCGAGGGCGCGTTCGAGTTCGGGCGCACGGCGAGCCGGCTGGAGGAGATGCAGGGCGAGGACTGGGGGCGGTGAGGCATGGCTGAGCCGCGCCGCGCGATGCCCGGCGATCCGGCGCTGGCGCAGGTGCTCGCCCTCGTGCGCAGCACCTTTGCCGGGATGGCGGGGCGGGTCGATCCGCCGTCGTCGGTGCATCTGCTGACGCACCGCACGCTGGACGATGCGGCCCGGGCGGACGAGGTCTGGGCGATCGGGGTGCCGGTCGTGGCCTGTGTGACGCTCACGCCGAAAGGGGGCGCGCTCTATCTGGGCAAACTGGCGGTGGCAGAGGGCGCGCGCGGGCAGGGCCTTGCGCGGCGGCTGGTATCGCTTGCGGTAGGGCGCGCACGGGCGCTGGGTCTCGACCGGGTGCAATTGCAGACACGGATCGAACTGTCGAAAACCACCGCACGTTCGCCGCGCTGGGGTTCACCGAGGTCGCGCGCACCGCGCATCCGGGCTATGACAGGCCGACGAGCGTGACGATGACCCTGCCCGTCCGAGGAGAGACCATGACCGACGAGACCCCGACGCCCGCCCCCGCCCCCGACGACAGCGCCCGCCACAACGCCAAGATGGCAAAGAAGAAGGCCGCGCGGGACAAGATCATGGCGACCAAGACCGACCGAAAGGGTCTGGTGATCGTCCATACCGGCAAGGGCAAGGGCAAGTCCTCGGCGGCCTTCGGGATGATATTCCGCTGCATCGCGCACGACATGAAATGCGCCGTGGTGCAGTTCATCAAGGGCGGGATGAGCACCGGCGAGCGCGACCTGATCCTCGAGAAGTTCGGCGCCATCTGCGAATTCCACACCATGGGCGAGGGGTTCACCTGGGAGACGCAGGACAAGTCGCGCGATACCGAAATGGCGCAGGCGGCCTGGGCCAAGGCGAGGGAGCTGATCCGCGATCCGGCCAACACCATGGTGCTGCTCGACGAGATCAACATCGCGATCCGGTATGGCTATGTCGACATCGTTGAGGTCGTGGCGTTCCTGCGCGACGAGAAAGCCGGCGATGACACACGTGGTCCTGACCGGGCGCAACGCGCATGACGACCTCATCGACGTGGCCGACCTCGTGACCGAAATGGAACTCGTCAAGCATCCGTTCCGGTCGGGCATCAAGGCGCAGATCGGGGTGGAGTTCTAGCCGCCCGCCCCCAGTCCATCTCTGGCCAGCGCCAGTTGCCGTGTCGCCGAGAGGGTCTGGCCGGTGCTGAGCGCCTCGGCGTCGACGCGGACCTCGATCACCGCGACGGTGCCTGCGGCCCGCGCGCGGGCGAAGGCGTGCGCGAAATCGGCGGTGCGCGTCACCACTTCGCCGTGGCCGCCATAGGCGCGGGCGAGGGCGGCGAAGTCGGGGTTGGCCAGGTCGGTGCCCGAGACGCGGCCCGGATAGTGCCGCTCCTGATGCATGCGGATCGTGCCGTAGCGGCCGTTGTTGACGACGACGACGATGGGGGCCGCGCCGTGCTGCACGGCGGTCGACATCTCGTTCAGCGTCATCTGGAAACAGCCGTCACCGGCGAGGCAGACCACCGTTTTCCCTGGGTATTCGAGCGCCGCCGACACCGCCGCCGGAAAGCCGTAGCCCATGGAACCGGAGGTCGGTGCCAGTTGCGTGCGGAAACGTTTGAAGCAGAAGTAGCGGTGCAGCCAGCCCGCGTAATTGCCCGCCCCGTTGGTCAGGATCGCATCCTCGGGCAGGTTTGCCGAGAGCCAGAGCACGATCTGTTCGAGCTTCGCGTCCCCCGGCGTCGCCTGCGGCGTGATCCAGGCGTCGTAGTCGGCGCGCGCGGCGGCGGTCCAACCGGCCCAGTCGGCGCCGCAGGGCGGCAGTTTCGCCAGTTCGAGGACCACCTCGGGCGCCGTCGCGGTGGCGCGGAAGGCGGTCGGATAGACCTGTCCCGGCGCGTCGGGGTCGGCGTGGATGTGCAGGATCTCGCAGGTCATCGCCGCCGGATCGGGCACGGTATAGCCCTGCGTCTCGATGTCGCCGAGGCGCGAGCCGATGACCAGCAGGCGATCCACCTCGCGCATCCGGGCCGTGAGGCGGGGATTGGCGCCGACGTTCAGATCGCCCGCATAGCAGGGGTGGCGGTTGTCGAGGTAATCCTGCCGCCGGAACCCGAGGGCGACCGGAAAGCCCTGGACCCGCGCCGCCGCGGCCAGCGCGTCCGCCGCCGCCACCGACCAATGCGGGCCGCCGACGACGACCATCGGGCGGGAGGCAGCGCCGAGCCATTTCAGCGCATCCTTCGCGATCCCCTGCGTCGACGCCGCGAACCGACGGGCGGGGGCGACGTCGGCGACCACTGCGACCGCGCTCAGCATGTCCTCGGGCAGGGCGAGCACGACCGGCCCCGGACGCCCGGATGTGGCGACGGCAAAGGCGCGCGCGATGTATTCCGGAAGGCGTTCGGTCCGGTCCACCTCGGCCACCCATTTGGCGAGGGGGCCGAACATGGCGCGATAGTCCACCTCCTGGAACGCCTCGCGGTCGCGGTGACGCGTGTCGATCTGGCCGACGAAGAGGATCATCGGCGTCGAATCCTGTCGCGCGATGTGCACGCCCGCCGCCGCATTGGTCGCGCCCGGCCCGCGCGTGACGAAGGCGACGCCCGGCGCCCCCGTCATCTTGCCCTGCGCCTCGGCCATCATCGCGGCCCCGCCCTCGTGGCGGCAGACGACGTTGGCGATGCCGCTGTCATAAAGGCCGTCGAGGGCCGCGAGAAAGCTCTCGCCCGGCACCGAGAACACGCGCCGCACCCCGTTCAGTGCAAGCTGATGGGCCAGTATCTGTCCGCCGTGGCGCATGTCGTCGCTCCGTTGCCGCTCGGTGCGACCATGGACCCGCCCCAGGTCGGGAACAAGGGCGGCCCCCGGTTCACGTTGCCGTAACAACTCCCCCCGGAGGGTCCGCAGCGTCAGCCTGCGCCGTCGCCTGTCGCAAGGCCGAACCCTTCCGGCACCCTGTCCACGCCCCCGAGGATGAGATCCGCCATCGCCTCGCCCACCATCGGCGCCATCCCGAATCCGATCTTGAAGCCGCCGTTGGCGACGAAATGCCCGGGCCGTCCCGGCCAGGGCCCGAGGAGGGGCGCGCGGGAAGGGGCGCGGGGGCGCAGGCCCGCCCAGCGGTCGAGGACCGGGGCCGTGGCGAGGACCGGCAGCACGGCGACGGCCCGCGCCAGAAGCGTATCCGTCTGCGCGTCCGTCGTCAGCGTTTCGATGTCCGGCTCCGAGGTCGAGCCGATCGCCGTCGTGCCGTCCAGATGCGGAATGATGTGCAGGCCGTCCGCGAAGATCTGCGGCAGGCCGCGCGCGTCGTGCGCGACGAGCAGCGCCTGCCCCTTGACGGACGGCCGCGCCACGCCGAGGGCGCGCAGGCCCGCGACGCCGGTGGCCCAGAGGACGGGGACCGCGCTTTCCGGCGCCTCCGTCACCACCGCGACGCCCCGCGCGGCGAGGGCCGCGACCAGCGATGCGACGGCGCGGCGCGGGTGCAGATGCGCCGACAGCGTGTCGAGGATGAAGGCGCCGGTCGGACTCGTCGGGTGCCAGTCGCGCGGCACGTCGGGAAGGGCGCCCGCCACCACGCGCCAGTCGGCACGACCCTGCCACAGGTCCGTCGCCGTTCCGGCCCGTTCCTGCGCCCTTGCAACGGCCCCGGCATCCGCGAGCGGCTGAAGCCGCCCCGCGCGGACATAGCCCGGCTCGACCCCGCCCGCCGCCGCGATCCCGGCCCACCAGTCCGGCGCCATGAGGAGGCTCGCCAACTGGAACGCCTTCTTCGGGTTCCAGTTCTCCGGCACATGCGGCGCCAGCGCGCCGACGATCCCGCCCGAGGCGCCCGCGCCGGGGCCGTGCGGATCGACGACCTCGACCCGCGCGCCGCGCTGCACCATCGCCCAGGCACAGGCGAGGCCGAAGATGCCCGCACCGCGGACGATCACGTCTGGCTGCATGGCCGCTCCCCGCGCTCAGCCTGTCCCATTCGCCCCTTGCACGTATCTCGGGTGCCGGGCAATGGTCCGGGCACCCAACCCCGGATCGGCCGCCGATGCACCATTCTTCTTGCGATACGGCTGCCGGGGACCACGCGGTCCTCGACTGGCGGCCCGGTGACGTGCCGGTGTCGCGCCGCTTCGATGATCCCTACTTCTCGCTGGGCGGCGGACTGGCCGAGACGCGGCACGTGTTCCTTGCGGGCAACGATCTGCCCGCGCGTTTCGGGCCGGGCGATTTCCATGTCGCGGAGCTTGGCTTCGGCACCGGTCTCAATTTCCTTGCCACGCTCGCGGCCTTTCGGGCGCAGGCCCGTCCCGGCGCGCGGCTGCACTTTACCGCCTTCGAGGCCTGGCCGCTGTCGCGGCCCGACCTCGCGCGGGCGCTGTCCGCCTTTCCGGACCTGCCGACGGATGCCCTTCTCGGCGGCGCCGTCTCCACCGATCATGTGCTGACCGTGGTGCACGGCGACGCCAACGCGACGCTGCCCCTCTGGGCGGGGCGGGCCGAGGCCTGGTATCTCGACGGCTTTGCGCCCGCCAGGAACCCCGCGATGTGGGCGCCCCCGCTGATGCAGGAGGTTGCGCGCCATACCGTGCCGGGCGGCACGTTTGCCACCTATACCGCCGCCGGTCACGTGCGGCGTGCGCTGTCCGAGGCGGGGTTCGAGGTCGCCCGCGTGCCCGGGTTCGGGACCAAGCGGCACATGACGCGCGGCGTTCTGAGTGCGGGGGGCGCCGATGGCCGCCGGTAACGATCCCCGCCGGGGCATCGCGCTCATGGTCCTCGCCATGGTGGTGTTTTCCGCCCAGGACGGCCTGTCGCGGCATCTGGCCGAGAGCTATTCGGTCCTGATGATCGTGATGATCCGCTACTGGTTCTTTGCTGCCTTCGTGATCGCCGTCGCGCGGCGGCAGGCAGGCTCGGTCCGGGCGGCGGCGTTCACCCGCCAGCCCCTGTTGCAGGCGTTCCGGGGCGTGCTCCTCGCTGCCGAGATCTGCGTGACCGTGGCGGCCTTCGTCTATCTCGGCCTCGTCGAGGCGCATGCGATCTTTGCCGTCTACCCGCTCGTCATCGCGGCCCTTGCGGGCCCGGTGCTGGGCGAGCGGATGGGCTGGCGACGCTGGACGGCGGTGGGCGCAGGGTTCGTCGGCGTCCTCGTCATCCTGCGCCCCGGCGCGGATTCGGTGTCGCCCGCGGCCCTGCTGGCGCTGCTTGCCGCCCTGATGTTCGCGGTCTACGGCCTCGCGACGCGCTATGCGGCCCGCCAGGATTCCGCGGCCACCTCGTTCTTCTGGACCGGCACGACGGGTGCGGTCGCCATGACCGCCGTGGGAATATGGTTCTGGGAGCCGATGTCCGGCCCCGACTGGGCAATCATGTCCGTGCTCTGCGTGACGGGCGCGCTTGGCCACTTCCTCCTCATCAAGGTCTACGAGGTCGCCGAGGCGGGGACCGTGCAGCCCTTCGCCTATCTGCAACTGGTGTTCGCGAGCCTGATCGGCCTCTTTTTCTTCGACGACATCCTGCGCCCGACGACGGCGATCGGCGCGGCCATCGTGGTGGCGGCGGGCCTGTTCACGCTCTGGCGGGCGCAGCGCCCCGATACGCCGCCCGCCCCCTCGGCCGTGCCGTCGGACATGCCCGAGGGGCGACCCTGAGTATCGGGGTCTAGCCGCCCGGTCGCGCCAGCGGACGCAGGGTGGCGGGGCCGGACGGCCCGGCCTGGGCCGCAGGCTCGATGTCGGGGCGCGATTCGGGTCGGGTGTCGGTTGCGCGGGCCGCCGCATCTTCGCGGCTGAAGGGACGCCTGAACGGCGGATTGCCGTTCAGGAGCGCGGTAAACCCGATCGGACCGGAGGGGGCGCCGAGGCGGGCACGGTAGACGGGGATCGATTCCGTTACCCGCATCACGTAGTTGCGCGTCTCGGTGAACGGAATGTGCTCGATCCAGTCGACCACGTCGACCTCGCCGCGCCGGGGGTCGCCGCGCTGCGCCATCCAGGTGCCGGGGCGCGACGGCCCGGCGTTGTAGCCTGCGGCGATCATCACCGGGCTGTCGCCGAACCGTTCGGTCAGGGTGGCGAGGTAGCGCGATCCGAGCATGGCGTTGTATTGCCATTCGGAGGTGAGCTGTGCGCGCGAATACGGCAGGCCAAGCTGGCGGCTGACCTCCTCGGCGGTGCCGGGCATCAGTTGCATGAGCCCCAGCGCGCCGACCGGCGAGCCGATGGCGAAGTTGAACTCGCTTTCGCGGCGCGCGATGGACAGGGCCAGTTCGGGGGCAACGGGCAGGTTGGTCCGCGCCATGGGGTGCAGCGGAAAGTAGATCGCGGGCAGGACCATCTCGCGCGCGGTGGCGGTCTTGCCGACGAGGACGGCAAAGAACGGCTCGTCGCGGTCGGCCATCATCAGGCCGAGTTGCGCGACCCCGGTGCGGTCGAGGGTCTGTGCAAGGGCGGCGACGAAACGCACGGCGTCGACACGGCTGCCGCCGTCGAGCAGCAGGTCGATGGCGCGCGCGATTTCCGTGCCGCGCCAGTCGGCGGTCCGCCAGTCGGGAAAGGCCTCGGTCCCCGCCAGCACGGGATCGAGCGGCAGGCCCAGGCGTTCGGCGGCAAGGAGGCCGTAGAACGCGGTCTGGTGGGCGGCGGCGCGGGCGAATGCCGCCTCTGCCTGAGCCGTCTCGCCCAGCCGCTCGTGCGCCCGGCCCATCCAGTAACCGGCGCGCGCGCGCGAGATCGGGGCGGTGGCGATGGCCTCGACCCTGCCGAAGTGTTCCAGCGCCCGCTCGGGGGTATTCAGGTAGGTCAGCGCGATGTAGCCTGCGAGCCATTCGAGGTCGGCATAGGCCTCGGTGGTGGCGTCGGCCCCGCTCAGGTGGTGCTGCGACGCGAGCGCATAGGCCTCTTCCGGGCGGCCCTCGCGCATCGCCCAGCGGGCAAGGGCGGCGCGCCACGAGGCCCAGCGAAACGGCTGGCCCAGGAGGTCGGCGCTCGCGGTGCGGGCCGTGAGCAGCGCGGTCGCGTCGGCGTAATCGCCCGCCCGCGCCAGCCGGTCGAAGCGGTCGTAGGCGAGGCCCGGATCGTCGGCGAGGGCGGCGGGCACGGCGGCGACACGCGCGGCACGGTCGCCCGCGTTGGTGATGAGGGCGATGCGCGCCTCGGCCAGCAGGCGCCGGTCGTCGGGCAGGAGGGGGAGCAGGCGGGCGGCATCGGTGGTGCGCCCGCGCCAGAGCAGCGCGTCGGCGCGCGCGGCATGCAGCGGCGAGAGGTCGGCGGCGTGGGTCAGGAGGAGGGCCGCAAAGCCGTCGTCGTCGAGGCCGAGGGTCAGCCATGCGTCGCGCAGCGCCGCCTCGGCCTCGGCGTCGCGGCCAAGGGCATCGAGGGCGGCGACAAGGCGGACCACGCCTGTCCCGGTCTGCGGTGCGGCGCCGTCGAAATAGGCGAGAACCGCGTCGGGCGGCGTTTCGGGCACGATGAGCGGTTCGCCGCGCGCGCGGATCTGGTCGAGGGCGGGCCAGTCCGGGTGCGCGGTGAGAAACGCCGCATAATCGGGAAAACTGCCGTCGCCCTCGCGCAGGCGCGTCCAGGTCACGAGGGTCTCGGCGACCCGGGCCTCGGGCAGGTCCGCCGCAAGGACCAGCGCGATGTCCCAGTCGCTCGCCGCCATCGCCGCCTCGACGCCCGCGAAGCCCTGCGCGCGGACGGGACCGGCGAAGGTCAGGATCAGGCAGGCACAGAGGGCGAGGCGGCGCATCGGCGGGTCAACATGGCAAGGGGGAGGGTGCTGCGAAGGTAACGCAGGGCCGCGCCGTTGCAACTCACAAACTTGGCAAGGGCGCCGCGCCGGGCTAGGAGGACGGCAGCACCGATGCCCGGAGGATCACAGATGCCGCAGCCGATGTTCCAGGGAAGCCTGCCGGCCCTCGTCACGCCGTTCCGGGACGGCGCCGTGGATGTCGGGGGGCTGCGAAGGCTCGTCGACTGGCATATCGCGGAGGGCAGCAACGGTCTGGTGCCGGTCGGCACGACGGGCGAGAGCCCGACGCTGAGCCACGAGGAACACGATCTGGTCGTGGCGACCGTGGTCGAGCAGGCGGCGGGCCGGGTGCCGGTGATCGCGGGGGCGGGGTCCAACAGCACCGCCGAGGCGGTGCGTCTGGTGCAGGCCGCAAAGGCGGCGGGCGCGGATGCCGCCCTCGTCGTGACGCCCTATTACAACAAGCCGACACAGGGCGGCCTGATCGCGCATTATACCGCCGTCGCCGACGTCGGCCTGCCGATCGTGATCTACAACATCCCGGGCCGGTCGGTCGTGGACATGTCGCCCGAGACGATGGGCACGCTGTCGCGCCACCCGATGATCGCGGGCGTGAAGGATTCGACCGGCGACGTGGCGCGGGTATCGCTTCAGAGGATCACCTGCGGCGTCGATTTCGTGCAATTGTCGGGCGAGGACGCGCAGGCGCTGGGCCACCGGGCGATGGGCGGGCAGGGCTGCATTTCCGTGACGGCGAACGTCGCGCCGCGCGCGGTGGCGGCGTTTCAGGCGGCGATGACGGCGGGCGATTTCGCCGGGGCACTGGACTGGCAGGACCGGTTGATGCCGCTGCACCGGGCGATCTTTCTCGAGCCGGGGCTGGTGGGGGCGAAATACGGGATGTCGCTGCTGGGGATGTGCTCGGACGCGGTGCGGATGCCGCTCGTCGGTCTGAGCGAGGCCAGCAAGGATGCGGTGCGCGCGGGCATGGTGCATGCGGGGCTGATGGACTGAGGCCGCCCGGGACGGTTTCGGGCGTGGCGGCGTCGGAGCCTCCGGCGGGAGTTGTTACGGCAACGTGAACGGGGGCGCCGCGCGCCGGTGCCGGTTCGTCAGGCGGGCGCGGGGCGGAGCCAGCCGGGAGCGTGGTCGATCGCGGTGCAGCCGGCAAAAGACGCGGTGCGTTCGAGGGCCCGGTCGAGGCGGGCGGTGCGACCGGCACCCATGCGGACGCCGCGTTCGGGCCAGAACGCGGTGACGGCGAGGGTGCCCGAGGCGCGGTCGGCCCTTGCGTCGATGCGGCCGATCGGACGGTCGCCTTCGAGGACCGGAAAGACGTAGTAGCCGTATTTCCGCTGCGGCTCGGGGACGAAGATCTCGATGCGGTAGCGAAAGCCGAACAGCCGCTCGGCGCGTTTGCGGTCGCGCAGGGCGGGATCGAAGGGCGACAGGATCCGGACGCGGGGGCCGGGGTCGGGCAGGGTGGCGGCGGCGTCGATCAGGCCCGGGACGGCGAAAGAGGTCCGCAATGTGCCGTCATGGGCCTCGACGGCGATTTCCTCGATCCGGCCATCGGCACGGGCGCGGGCGCACCAGTCCTTCGCCTCGGGCGGCGTGACCAGCGCCCAGAAGGCCGAGACCTCGCCCGAGGTGGCGAAGCCGAGGCGGGCGAGCGCTTCGGTGCAGGCCCAGTCGACGGTCTCCTCGGGGGGCACGCGCGCGGCCAGCAGGGCGGGCGGGATCACCCGCTCGGTCAGGTCGTAGACCTTGCGGAAGGCGTCGCGGCGGAGGACGGACAGTTCGCCGGTATGCCACAGGAACTCGAGCGCGGTCTTGGACGGATGCCAGTCCCACCAGCCGCCCGAGCCCTTGGGCTCATCGCCGCCGACGTCGGAACTCGAGCAGGCGCCGTGGTCGGCGATCTGACGGCGGACAGTGTCGATCTCGTCCATGAACCCGGCGCGGCGCCCCTCGGTCCAGCGGGCGATCAGGCGGTCGCGCGCCCGCTCGAACCGCAGGCGCCAGTGCGGGAAATGGGCGATCGGCAGGATCGCGGCGTCGTGGGTCCAGTGTTCGAACAGGAGGCGGTCGCGCGACAGCAGGTGCCCGAGGGCGGCGGGCCGGTAGGCGTTGCAGCGCGACCACAGGATCAGGTCGTGGGCGCGCGCCAGGGTGTTGACGCTGTCGAGCTGCACGAAGCCGAGACGGTCGATCAGGGCGGCCAGATCGGCACCCTTGCCGCGCCCCGAGGGAGGCGCCAGCAGGTCGTGGGTGTGCAGGAAGTGGCGCCGCGCGAGGGCGTTGGGCAGGGTGTGCAGGCTCATCGGGCGAGGGCCCGGTCGGCGAAGGCGAGGATGTCGGGGAACAGCCGCTCTTGCGTCAGGAACGGCATGTGGCCGTCATCCGGGTAGGCGACGATCCGCCCGACGCCGAGACGGCGGGCGAGGGTCTGGCTCTGGTCCATCGTGAACACCGGATCGGCGGCGCCCAGAAAGATACCGACGGGGATGTCCCCAAGACTGAAATCCCGGGGCAGGGTCCAGCGGGCCAGCGCGCGGGTGTGCAGTTCGGCGACCTCGGGTGTCGGCGGCGTCAGGAGGGGGAAATCGGCCGCCATGAACCCGTCGATGCGCGGCGCGAAATCGGGGTTCGTCAGGTTGTCGCGGCCAAAGAGCAGCACCTGCCAATAGGCCCGCCAGACCGCATCGGCCCGCAAGGAGCGGGCGCGCCAGGCCGCCCGGACCACATCGCCGAACCCGCGCAGGCGGGTCTGCACGCCGCCCGCCCGCTCGACCGCGGGAGAGATCAGCGCGACGGCAAGGCCGCCGGTCCGGGGCGGGGCCCGACGGACGCGGTCGGCGGCGGTGAGCACGATCGGCCCGCCGGTGGAATAGCCCACCAGGACGACGTCGTGGTGCGGATGATCGGCGACGAAGTCCGCCACGATGCCACCCGCGACGTCGATGTCGAGCGCGTGGTCCCCGGCCATGCCGTCGCGCCCCGGAAAACGGTAGAAGGCCAGCGCATAGCCCTCGTCCGCCCAGAACGCGGCGGCGTCGAAGATGTCGACCGAGGCGAAAGCGCCGGGCACGAAGAGCGCGATCTTCGACGCCGCCGCCACCTCTGACGCATCGAAGACGAGAGGGGAGACGGGCGGCGCCGTGGTGATGTCCGCCGGCACGCAGCCGATCAGGAACGACGCGATGCCGCCGCCGAAGAGAACGCTGAGCCGGATACGGGCCGTCATGGCCGCGTTATCGCGCGGTGGATGCGGCGTTGACAAGGCACCGCCTGCTGGACATCGCGGCCTGCGATGCCTATTTCCGGGCGATGGCCGCCAAGGATGACAACGCAAATTACAAGGTCGTCGCCGAGAACCGGCGCGCGCGCTACGATTACGCAATCGAGGACGATCTCGAGTGCGGCATCATCCTCGAAGGGTCCGAGGTCAAATCCCTGCGCATCGGCCAGTCCGCCATCGCCGAAAGCTATGCGAGCGTCGAGAACGGCGAATTATGGCTGACCAACGCTTATATCGCGAAATACGAACCGGCGAAGACGTGGGGCCATACCGAGGAGCGGCGCCGCCGCAAGCTGCTGGTAAAGCGCAAGGAACTGTCCAAGTTGTGGAACGCGACCCAGCGCGAGGGCATGACCATCGTGCCGCTGGTCATGTATTTCAACCACAAGGGCCTCGTGAAGCTCAAGATCGCGATCGGCAAGGGCAAGAAGCTTCACGACAAGCGCGCCTCCGAGGCGCAGCGCGACTGGGGACGGCAAAAACAGCGGCTTTTGCGCGACAACGCCTGATAATTGCGCAGGTTCGGAACGGATTCCCCGTATTCGGGGCGGAATCTGCCGCGTAACGCTGGGCACAGCTTGCGGGGGTGGGGGCCGCCCCCGGGCGAAGGCCCGATCCAAGGCGCAATGCAATCGGCCCCGTCGGAAGGAACCACATGGATATCATGGCAATCATCATTCAGGTCGTCTCGGGCCTCATCGGCGGCAATGCCGTGGGTGCAGCGGGGCGGGGCCTGTCGCTCGGGCCCATCGTCAACAGCGTGATCGGTGCGATCGGCGGTCTTGCCGGCGGTCAGATCGCTGGCAGCCTGATGGGGGGTGCGGGCGATCTTGCCGCGACGGCCGAGGCCGCGGGCGGGCTGGATATCGGCACGATCCTGACGCAGATCGCCGCCGGCGGTCTTGGCGGCGGCGCGCTGATGGCCATCGTCGGCATCGTCAAGAAGATGATGGCCCGCTGAACGCCGGTGGCCCGGCAGCGCCGGGCCGATCGCACGCAGGCGCCGCGCCCCGGGGGGACCGGGGCGTGGCGTCCTGCCGTTGGCTTTGCGGCAAACTCGCCCTTGCCTCGGTCCGGTGCCGCGACTAGCAAGGTCGCGCACCGACGCGCCGCGACCGCTTCACGACGGGCGCAGGGTGCACGGTCTGTCCCGAGAGGTCCGCCATGCCAACCGACCCGACGACCGCCGCCGCCGCCGACGACGCCGGCAAGGATCCGCGCACCCTCGTCCCGACGGACTGGCTTGCCGCGCACCTCAAGGATCCCGATCTGCGGATCCTCGATGCCTCGTGGTATCTGCCCGACGCGGGCCGCGACGGGCGCGTCGAATACGACGCGGCGCACATCCCCGGCGCGCGGTTCTTCGATATCGACGAAATCGCCGACCTGCGGTCCGGCCTGCCCCACACGGTCCCGCCGGTCGAGAAATTCCGCGTCCGGATGCGCGCGCTGGGCGTGGGCGACGGGCACCGCGTGGTCGTCTACGACGGTGCGGGCCTGTTCTCGGCGGCGCGGGTCTGGTGGCTTTTTCGCCTGATGGGGCATCGCGACGTCGCGGTCCTCGACGGCGGGTTGCCGAAATGGCGGGCCGAGGGGCGGGCCGTGACGGCAGAGCCGCCGTCGATCCGCGACCGGCACATGATCGTCGACCGGCAGGACCATCTGGTCCGTGACGTCACACAGGTGGCGCGGGCCGCCAAGCTCGGCGATCACGCGATCATCGACGCGCGCCCCGCCGCGCGGTTTCGCGGCGACGTGCCCGAACCGCGCCCCGGCCTGCGCGCGGGGCACATCCCCGGCTCGCGCAACGTGCCGTTCGGCGCCCTGCTGAACGCGGACGGCACGATGCAGGCGCCGGACGCGCTGCGCGCCGTGTTCGAGGCGGCGGGCGTCGACCTTGCCAAGCCTGCGATCACCACCTGCGGGTCCGGCGTCACCGCCGCCATCCTCGCCCTCGCCCTCGAGCGGATGGGCAAGACCGACGTGTCGGTCTACGACGGCTCGTGGTCCGAATGGGGCAGCTATGCCGACCTTCCCATCGCCACCGGAGACGCCTGATGTTCGAGAGCCTGAAAGACCAGCCCGCCGACAAGATCCTCGCCCTCATGGCGGCCTATGCCGCCGATCCGAAGGCGGCGAAGGTCGACCTTGGCGTCGGCGTCTACAAGGACGCGACGGGCAACACGCCGGTGATGCGCGCCGTCAAGGAGGCAGAGCGGCGGCTGGTCGCGGAGCAGACGACCAAGGTCTATACCAAGCCTGCGGGCGATCCCGACTATGCCGCCGCGATGCTCGACCTGATCCTCGGAGAGGGGCACGAGGCGGCGCGGATCGCGGCGGCGGCGACGCCCGGCGGGACGGGGGCGATCCGTCAGTGCCTCGAGCTGATCCGGCTGGCCTCGCCCGACGCAACGGTCTGGATGAGCGATCCGACCTGGCCGAACCACCCGGCGATCACGAGGTATGTCGGCCTGACGCGCGCCGATTACCGCTATTTCGATGGCGCCACGCGCGGCGTCGATTTCGCGGGCATGATGGCCGATCTGGACGGCGTGGCACCGGGCGACGTGGTCCTGCTGCACGGCTGCTGCCACAACCCGACCGGCGCCAACCTGAGCGAGGCGCAATGGCGCGAGGTCGTGGCGCTGTTGCGGGCCAAGGGGGCGGTGCCGCTGGTCGACATCGCCTATCAGGGGTTCGGCGACGGGCTGCAACGGGACGCCTGGGCGACGCGGTTCATCTGCGGCGCCTTCGACGAATGGATGCTGGCGGCGTCATGCTCGAAGAACTTCGGCCTCTACCGGGAGCGGACGGGCCTCCTCGCCGTGCAGACCCGCGACGCGGCGGGCGCAAAGATCGCGCAGGGGACGCTCGCGTTCCTGAACCGGCAGAACTTTTCCTTTCCGCCCGACCACGGTGCCCGCGTGGTGACGATGATCCTGAACGATCCGGACCTCCGCGCCGACTGGGAGGCGGAACTCGAGGAGGTGCGCCTCTCGATGCTGGGCCTGCGCAAGGCGCTCGCCGATGAGCTGCGCAAGCTGACCAATTCGGACCGCTTCGATTACCTCGGCGACCATCGCGGCATGTTCTCGCTCCTCGGGACGACGCCCGATCTGGTCGAGAAGATGCGCGCCGAGCATGGCATCTACATGGTCAGCGACAGCCGGATGAACATCGCGGGCCTGAATGCCGAAACGGTGCCGGTGCTGGCCCGCGCCATCGTCGCGGCGGGTGTCTAGGCGTGCTGCTGGTCGAGGCGTCGCTGTGGCTGATCGAAGGTCAGACGCCCGCCTTCGAGCGCTATGAGGCGATCGCCGCGGAGGTGGTCGCGGAGCTCGGGGCGCGGATGGTCGAGGTCCGCTCGCCGCTGCGCACCGGGCCGGACGATCCGCATGAGGTGCATGTGCTGCACTTTCCCAGCCGCGAGGTGTTCAGGGGCTATCGCAGCCACCCGAAGTTGCAGGCCGCAGAGCCGTTGCGCGCGTCCTGTGTGGCGCGGACCGAGATCAGGTTGACCGACATCGAGGAATAGTCGGAAAATTTGAAATTTTCCGACGTCGAATTCTTTGAAAGAATTCGTTTAGCGCAGGAAACCGACGATCTCGTAGGTTCGTTCGAGGATCGGCGCCGCAATCGCCCGCGCCCGTTCGGCGCCCTTGGCCAGCGTGCGGTCGATTTCGGCGGGGTCCGCCATCAGGCGGCGCATCTCGTGCGAGATCGGTGCCAGTTTCGCCACCGCCAGATCGGCGAGCGCCGGTTTGAACGTGCCCCAGCCCGCGCCGCCATGCTCGGCGATCACCGCCTCGGGGGTGGTGTCGGAGAGAGCGGCGTAGATATCCACCAGATTGCGCGCCTCGGGCCGGTCCTTCAGGCCGGCGAGCGTTTCGGGCAGCGGCTCGGGGTCGGTCTTCGACTTCCTGAATTTCTTGGCGATCGTATCGGCGTCGTCGAGCATGTTGATCCGCTCCATGTCGCTGATCGCCGGATTTGCTCATCTTCTTCGTCCCGTCGCGCAGGTTCATCACGCGCGTGGCAGGGCCGTCGATCACGGGGTCGGTCAGGGGAAAGAAATCCACCTTGAAGTCGTGGTTGAACTTGGCCGCGATGTCGCGGGTCAGCTCCACGTGCTGCTTCTGGTCCTCGCCCACCGGCACGTGGGTGGCGTGATAGGCGAGGATGTCGGCGGCCATCAGCGCGGGATAGGCATAGAGGCCCAGCGACTGCTGTTCGGCGTTCTTGCCGGCCTTTTCCTTGAACTGGGTCATCCGGTTCATCCAGCCCAGACGGGCGACGCAGTCGAAGATCCAGCCGAGTTCGGCGTGCATCGACACGGCACTCTGGTTGAACAGGATCGACTTTGCGGGGTCGATCCCGGCGGCGAGCATGCCGGCGGCGACTTCGCGGGTGCCGTTGCGCAAATCCGCCGGATCCTGCCAGACGGTGATCGCGTGCAGGTCGACGACGCAATAGATCGTCTCGAAATCGGGGCCCTGCATGTCGACCCACCGCTTGATCGCGCCAAGGTAGTTGCCCAGTTGCAACCCGCCCGACGGCTTGACGCCGGAAAACACGCGGGGGGCAAAGGCAGGCGTCGTCGGTGCGGACATGGTGCGAACCTCATGGCATTCGGGCGTCCGCTGGCTTAGCGAGGGGGCGCGGGATCGTCAACGGGAGCGGCGCATGAGCGAGAGCGGATACGAAAGCCCGGTGAACGCGGTGCCGGGCGTCGTCTGGGTGCTGGCGCTGGCGGTGTTCGGCGTCGAGGTGGCACTGATGGCGGGCGAGGCGGGCCTCGTCGGGGGGGCGCGTGCGGTCGGCTGGCGGCTGGCGCTGATGCAGGACTATGCCTTCTCGCCGCGGTCTGGGACTATGCGGTGCAGGGCCGCTGGACGCCCGAGATCCTGCGCCGGTTCGTGACCTACCTCTTCGTTCACGGCAGTTTCACCGACGCGCTGTTCGGGGCGGCGATGCTGCTGGCCCTGGGCAAGTTCGTCGGCGACGTGTTCCACTGGGCGGCGCTTCTCGTCGTGTTCTTCGGCGCGGCGATCCTGGGTGCGATTGCCTTCGGCGATCGCGCTCGACGGGGCGGTGCCGCTGATCGGCGTGTGGCCGGGGGTCTACGGCCTCATCGGGGCGTTCACCTGGATCACCTGGATGAACCTCGGCGCGCAGGGGCGGAACCAGGTGTCCGCCTTCCGCCTCATCGCGTTTCTCATGGCGCTGCAACTGGTGTTCGCGGTGCTGTTCGCGGGCGAAGGAGGGTTCCTGTTCCGCCTGTCGCTCGCCCTGCCGGAGATCACCGGCTTCTTCGCGGGCCTCGCCCTGTCGCCCTTCGTGGCACCAGGCGGCTGGGGCGCCATCGTGCGCCGCGCGCGGCAGTCGCGGCAGTCGCGGCGCTAGCGGCCCCGGCGCAGGGCGCGGCGGAATTCGGACAGGCGGAACGCGCCGAGGAACTGGCCTGCCGCGCCATAGGTCGCCATGCCGATCAGGACGAGGATCGCCAGCGCCGGATAGCGCACCGTCGGCGACATCAGGAACGGCAGCATCGAGACCTGCACGGTCCAGAGCACGAACCCCATGACGACGGACGCCAGAACGATCCGCCAGATGCGGCGGCGGAAACGGTCGTCGAACCGCGCCGCCTCGCCCATGCTCCGCGCGCCGATGTAGAGCGCGGCGAACATTGCCCAGCCTGCCAGCGTCGTGGCGAGGGCGGCGGCGATATAGCCGATGTAGGGGGCGAGGCCGATGGCGACGCCCGCGTTCACTACCATGGCGAAGAGGGCGAAGTAGAACGGCCGCCGCGTATCCTCGCGCGCGAAATAGAGCGGTTGCAGCGCCTTTTGCAGCACGAACGCGGGCAGGCCCGCGCCGTAGACCATCACCGCGAGCGCGGTGAACGCGGTATCGTCCGAGGTGAAGGCGCCCCGCTCGAACAGCACCGAGACCAGCGGCACGGCGATGACCATGAGGGCCACGGCAGAGGGGACGGTGAGGGCCAGCGACAGTTCCGCCGCCCGGTTGAACGCATCCCGCCCGCCCTTGGTATCGCCCGCGCCAAGGCGGCGCGACAGGTCGGGCAGGAGCACCACACCGATGGCGATGCCGACGACGCCGAGCGGCAGTTGATAGAGCCGGTCGGCATAGTTGAGCCAGGCGACCGCCCCGTCGAAGAACGACGCCACCTGACGGCCCACCAGCAGGTTGATCTGCACGACGCCGCCCGCAAGTGCTGCGGGGGCGGCGATGATCGCGAGGCGTTTGAGTTCCGGTGTCAGGCGCGGCCGCCCGAGGCGCAGCGTGAACCCCGCCCGGTGCGCCGCCCACCACACCAGCGCCAGTTGCGCCGCCCCGGCGATGGGCACCGAGAGCGCCAGACTGTCGCCGACCCGCAGGCCGAGGGCCTGATCGAGGCCGACCCCCAGCGCCTCGGACGCGGGCCGCCCCAGCGCGGCGCCGATCAGGACGGCGATGACGAACACGATGTTGAGCAGCACCGGTGCGGCGGCGGCGGCCATGAACCGCCCCGTCGCGTTCAGGACGCCCGAGGCGAGTGCGGCCAGCGAGATGAACAGGATATAGGGAAACGCCAGCCGTCCGTATTCGACGGCAAGATCGAACCGCTCGTCGCCTGCGAACCCCGACGCCATGAGGTAGACGAGGCCCGGCATCGCGAGGATGCCGAGCACGGTGAACACGGTCAGGATGAACGCCATGCCGACGAAGGCGTCCTGCGCGAATTTCTCCGGCCCGTCGCCGGTCTCGAGTTTCTTGGAGAAGAGCGGGATGAACGCCATGTTGAACGCGCCTTCGGCGAAGAAGCGGCGGAACATGTTGGGCAGGCTGAAGGCCACGAGGAATGCCTCGGCGATGACGCCCGAGCCGAGGTAGCCCGCGATCATGATGTCGCGCACGAAGCCCATGACGCGGCTGAGCAGCGTCCAGACGCCCACGGTCAGAAAGCCGCCGATGAGGGAGATGGGTTTCATGGAGGTCCGCGCCTGTTTGACGCGGGTGTAGCGGATGGGGGGAAGGGGGGGAAGTGGGGGGCCGTGCAGGGGATGGGCAGGTGACACCGTGTCTTTTCGAGGGGCTGGTCCCCGATATGCGATGTCGTAGCCGATGTCCGCATGGAGCCAGAATTTCGTGCAATCCGTACAGCGGCGAATGTCGGCCTTCCGGAAACTGTTGATGCATTTGGATTCCGCCAAGTCGGTTCGGATTGTAGTTCTCGTGATCAATCAGGTCGATCTCATTTCTTTCGATCCGTGTAGGGTAAAACGCCGTACATCGTTGCCTTGTAGACCGCCTCCAGTGTACTACGGGATTTGAGTGCCTTTCGAATACTCTCGAGCCTCTTTTCTACGGAACGACTCGAAATCTGATATTTGTCCGCCAGATCTCTTGCCGATCTGCCCTTGGCTACTTCCGAGAGAAACGCGATCTGACTTGATCGTAAATTGATCTCTTTGGCAATCAGGCGGTGACGCTTGATTTCATCATGAAAAATATGGGCAATCTTACTGATGTCGCTCAAAGGGATTGCCGACTTGGCGCCTCTTTCGGCGTAGAATTGGTTGAAAACGCCGGCTCCTCCAATCCAAGGTTCATTGAGTGGGCAAATCCAGGCAGTCTTGAGGCCAAATTCCAGGATTGTTTCGGTAAAAGTATGTCGCGTATCGCCCGCTTCGCGTTGGCGTTCCGCAAGTCGGACAATATCGATCTCAAACGGCTGCCTTATGGTCTCGATCTGATTTCCGACCACATCATTCGAAGTGCCGCCGGCCGCCAGGAATGCCTGGATAAAATCGGGGCTTTCGAAAGTGTCGGCAATCAAGGCGTCGTTCCTTGCGACACCATGAAGGTGTACGGAATACCCCCAGAACAGGTGATCCAGCCGACCGTCTCCAAACTCCAAGACCATCCTTCTCAGCGCTTGATGTATGGATTTGCTGTCGCGAACTATCGTTTTTATTCGTTCGGTGAACATTAGGTGGCCTTTGTCCATATCGCTACGGGCACCGTCGAAAACTCTTGGAAGTGTTGAAAGCGGAGTTTTCAAGGACCTTCGGAAAACCGAACCTTTGAGGTGGTTGCGCGACGAGACTATACGAATAGTCTTGGAGGGCAAGCGGGGTGATGATCGCTTGTGCCGCGCAATCGGACACGCTGATCCGAGAGATTTCGTCGCAGGACGTTGTTGATAAAGGCTGCAACGACCAATCCGCGCCTTCCGAGGCAACGTTTACAATTGCGGACGCCCGACCTTCCTATCTTTGATTATTCCACTTTGAAAATTGACGTTTACCTTCACTTATCCAACGTTTGCTAGCGCCATATTGGAGATTCGAATGAACAATCTCGAAACACGCAGAATTATCCTGCCTTCCAGCTTTTCCATCATATTCGATCGGATGCGAGGGCCGGGTGGTTACTATAATGTTGGAAATTTCATTGGACTGGTCTCTGGCCTAGGTCTGCAAATCCTTTCAATGCGCAATGCCGAAGGGGTATCGTCAGGTTTTTCCGAGGCCGCGTCGGTCTATTTTATCGGAAGTCCGGGTGCCACGGCCCTTACGTTCGCGATGATCGTCTTCTTCGGCGCGGGCGAACTCTACCATCGCGCATGGAAAGATGCCGGTGACAAGCCGGATGCCCGGCTGAATCGGCGGGCAGATTTCGTATCAGCGATCGGTGCGTTGTTGCTTGCGGTGTCACTGGCATATTTCGGCGATATCTGGCTTGCGATCACGTCTACGGTTCTGCTGGCGGGCGGGAAGCTTGGAAGCGCGATCGGCCCCGCACAAGGCTGGCCTGTCAGAATCGAAAGCAGAGGGCGAATTGCGACGACCCAGACCCTGAAGTTCGATCTCTTCCGCCTGGCGGTTGTTCTAAGCCGGATCCCAGCCATCGGCGCACTGGTCTTCGGTCTAGGCGCAACAGCAATCTCCGGTACGGATTTTGGCTTGAGTGAAGCGCAAAGCGCGATCCTTCTACTCTGCTTTGCTCTCTGGACACGTGCAGACATTCTCCTTGGCCGGAGCTGACGCCATAAAGGACATTGGTGCAACCGCATCGAATTGACACCATGTCAGGCAGGGCCGGACTCGCCCCCCTCATCCCTTCGCCCGTTCCGCCCCCCGGGCGATCGCCTCGCGCAGTTTGCCCTCGAGCGACTTCAGCTTGCCCTCGCCGCTGTATTTCAGGCCGAACATGTCCTTGACGTAGAAGGCGTCCACGACCTGCTCGCCGTAGGTCGCGATGACGGCGCTGGCGATGTAGACATGCGCCTCGGCGAGCGCGCGGGTGAGGTCATAGAGCAGGCCGGGACGGTCGCGGGTGTCGACCTCGATGATGGTGTAGATGTCGGAGCCGTCGTTGTCGAAGGCGATGGACGTCGGCACCCGGAACGCGCGTTCGCGTTTGGGGGTGCGGTCGCGGTCGCGCAGCGCCTCGCGCGGGAGCACCTCGCCGTGCAGCGTCCGCTCGATCATCCGGCGCAGACGGGGCAGACGGTCGACGTCGTAGGTGCTGCCGTCGGCGTCCTGGATCCAGAAGATCGCGGTCGCGAAGCCGTCCTTGGAGGTATAGGTGCGCGCGTCGACGACGTTGGCGCCGACGAGCGCCAGCGCGCCCGCCATCCGGCTGAACAGGCCCGGATGGTCGGCCATGGCGAAACAGGCGCGCGTCGCGTCGCGGTCGGTGTCGGGTGTCACGTCGACGGCGATGGCATCGTCGGCGAGATTGCGGAGCAATTTGGCAAAGGTCACGTGGGCGGCGGTCGGCAGGCCCTGCCAGTAGGGGCCGTAGTGGCGCTGGGTCTCGGTGCGCAGCGCCTTGGGATCCCAGTCGGCGAGCGCCTCGCGCAGGGCACGGCGCGACACCGCCTCGCGCGCGTCGCGGTTCAGATCCTCCAGGCCGGTCTCGAGCGCCGCGGCCGTCGCGCGGTGCAGCCCGCGGAGCAGCATCGCCTTCCAGTTGTTCCAGACGTTCGGCCCGACGCCGCGGATATCACAGACGGTGAGGACGGTGAGCAGGTCGAGCCGTTCGCGCGTCTTCACCGCCTTGGCGAAATCGCGCACCGTGCGCGGATCCGAGATGTCGCGTTTCTGCGCCATGTCGGACATGAGCAGGTGATAGCGGATCAGCCATTCGACCGTCTCCGCCTCTTTCTTCGTCAGGCCCAGACGCGGACACAGCCGCCGCGCGATCTGCGCGCCGAGGACGGAGTGGTCCTCGGTCCGGCCCTTGCCGATGTCGTGCAGCAAGAGCGCGATATAGAGGACGCGGCGGCTGATGCCGCGGTCGAGGATATCGGTGGCGACCGGCAGGCTGTCGGTCAGCTCGTGACGCTCGATCCGGCTGAGCTGGCTGATGCACTGGATGATGTGTTCGTCGACCGTGAAGGAATGGTACATGTTGTATTGCACCATCGCGACGATGGGCGCGAAATCGGGGATGAACGCGGCGAGCACGCCGAGTTCGTTCATCCGCCGCAGGGCCCGTTCGGGGTTGCCGTGTTTCAGCAGCAGGTCGAGGAAGATGCGGTTGGCGACCGGATCCTCGCGCATCGCGGGCGTGATCCGGTCGAGGTTCGCGGCCAGCAGGCGCATCGCGTCGGGGTGCAGCAGGGTGCCGGTCCGCAGCGCCTCCTCGAAGAGGCGCAGCAGGTTGACCGGATCGGCGAGGAACGCGGCCTCGTCGGCGACGGTGATCCGGTTCTGCTTGATCGCATAGGGAGGTTTGGTCAGTTTGCGGCGCGCGAACAGGCGTTGCAGCACCGGCTCGGCCTTGGTCAGGTTCGCCTCCTGCGCGGTGAGGAAGATGCGCGTGAGTTCGCCCACCCGCGTCGCCTCGCGGAAATAGTCCTGCATGAAGTGCTCGACGCCGCGCCGTCCGTCGCGGTCGGCATATCCCATCGCCGCGGCCACCTCGACCTGCATGTCGAACGACAGCACGTCGGTCGCACGGCCCGTCAGGAAATGCAGGTGGCAGCGCACCGCCCAGAGGAAATCCTCGGCGCGGATGAAGGTGTCGAATTCCTCGCGGGTATAGACGCCGGCCCCGATCAGTTCGTCGGCGGCCTGCACGTTGTAGACGTATTTGCCGATCCAGTAGAGCGATTGCAGGTCGCGCAGGCCGCCCTTGCCCTCCTTGACGTTCGGTTCGACGACATAGCGCTGCCCGCCCTGCTTGCGGTGCCGTTCGCTGCGCTCGGCGAGCTTGGCCTCGAGGAATTCGGGGCCCGTCGACTGGAACAGCCCTTTCCAGAGCCTGCCGCGCAGCTCTGCCGTCAACGTCTCGTCGCCCGCAAGGTGGCGGTGTTCGACGAGGCTGGTGCGGATGGTGAAGTCGCCGCGCGCGAGGCGGACGCAGTCGGAAATCGTGCGCGTCGCGTGGCCGACCTTCAGCTTCAGATCCCAGAGCATGTAGAGGATCGATTCGATCAGGCTCTCGGCCCAGGGCGTCACCTTCCAGGGCGTCAGGAACAGCAGGTCGATGTCCGAATAGGGCGCCATCTCGCCCCGGCCATAGCCGCCGACGGCGACGAGGGCGATCCGCTCGCCGGACGTGGGATTGGGCCGCGGGTGCAGGTGGGTCAGCGCGACCTCAAGCACGGTTTCCACGAGCCGGTCCGAGAGCCAGGACACCGCGTATTTCG
Organism: uncultured Alphaproteobacteria bacterium; assembly: GCA_963789535.1. Lineage (GTDB taxonomy): Bacteria > Pseudomonadota > Alphaproteobacteria > Rhodobacterales > Rhodobacteraceae > CAVXHQ01. The sequence continues at coordinate 1,219,268 of CAWBKU010000005.1, forward strand.
TCGGTCGGGAGCGGTGGGGTTCGGCCTCGAAGGCGGCGCGGATCGCGGCCATGCCGGTGGTGCGCGCCGCCCCCAGAACCTCGACCGTGGCGGCCCGGATCGCCCGGTCGTCGGGGGCCGCGGCGATCGCGGTGTCGAGGGCGGTGCGAATCGCCAGATCGTCGAAGATCGCCGCCATCGGCGCGATCATCTCGTCGGCGGGATCGCGGACCGTCGGATGCACCGGGCCGTCGCCCGCCACCGCCTCGGGCCGGAACCGGCGCCGGAGGCCGCCCTCGGGACCGGTGTCTTTCGGGGCGCTCAGGCCGGTCGCGGCCTCAGGAACCCTGGCCACCAAAGCTCCGCGGTGCCGGTTCGAGGACGATGACGCTGCCCGACCGGATCGTCGCGACCGACAGGCCGCGTTCGTTGGTGCCGTCCGTCAGCAGGCGAAAGATGCCTGCCGTCCCCTGAAAGCCCTGCGGCTGGGTCAGCGACCGGCGCGACAGCGCGTCGGCATTGCCCTGTGCCACGAGCGCGCCGATGGCCGCGATCCCGTCGTAGGCGAGCCCGGCGAGCGGGTGCGGTGCTGCACCATAGGCCTGGGCATAGCGGTTCTCGAAGACGGCGATGGTCTGCTGGTCGGGCATTGCGAACAGACCGTTCTGGAGGCCGGGGATGCTCAGCGCCTCGGGCGCGACGTCCCACCGGGTAAGGCCGAGGGTGCGGATGGCGCCCGGGTTCACGCCGTTGCGCGGCAGTTCGGTGGCGATCAGCGGCAGGTCGGCGTTGACGCCGCCGGTCAGGAACACGGCGTCTGCCCCCGAGGCGACGATGGCCTGCCCGATGGCGGGGGCGGCGGCGGCGATGCCCTGTTGCGAGAGCGGATAGCTCTGGATGCCCAGCACCGAGGCGCCGTTGGCGCGCACGGCACTCGCGATGGAATCGCGGCCGATGGTGCCCTGAAGGTCGTCGGCATGGACGATCACATAGCTGTCGATGCCGTTGCGCGCGCCGTATCGCACGACGCGCTCGGCGGTGTTGCGGAACGTCGGGCCGAGGATATAGACGTTGCCGCCCGCGATGGTCGGGTTGTTCGAGAACGCCAGCAGGTTGACGCCGGTGCCGGCGATGGCGACGCCTGCCGCATTGGCCTGCTCGCCCCGGACCGGCCCGATGATGATCTTGGCGCCGTCGTTCACCGCCGAGACGGCGGCGGCGGCGGCCTGACTTGCGCCTGCCCCCGTCGCATAGACGCGCAGGTCGATGGTCACGCCCGTCAGGTCCGAGATCGCGAGGCGGGCGGCATTCTCGAGGTCGCGCGCGAGGATCGCGTCGCCCGGGTCGGAGGATCCGCGCGGCAGCAGAAGGGCCACCTGCACCGGCGCGCCGGGATCGATCCGCGGCCCCGGGTTGCCCGCCGCGCCGGGCAGGCCGACATCGCCACAGGCGGCGACCCACAGCAGCGAACAAAAGGCAAAAAGGCGGGCCACGGCCGTGCGGCGGCCTTGCGTTCGGGCAAACATCGGATCACTCCCCTCGTGCGACGGGGGCATCCTTTGGCGGTGCCCTGTCGCCGTCGCGTCACTCGCGACCGATCATAGGGCAAGCACATCGGGGGTCTAGGGATGAATTTCGACGATCCTTCCCCGCGGCATTCGGGCGATCGGGGTGCGGCGAAACCGCTCGAGGCCGCGCTCTATTTCGTGGCGACGCCGATCGGGGCGGCGCGCGACATCACGCTGCGCGCGCTCGATATCCTCGCTCAGGCCGACCTGATCGCCGCCGAGGATACCCGGACGGCGCGCAAGCTGATGGAAATTCATGGGATCGCGCTGAACGGCCGGCAGGTCGTGGCCTATCACGACCATTCCGGCGAGGGCGCGCGCCAACGCCTCGTCGCGGCCGTGAGGGACGGCAAGTCGGTGGCCTATGTCTCCGAAGCGGGTACGCCGCTGGTCGCCGATCCGGGTTTTGCGCTGGGCCGCGCGACGATCGCCGAGGGCCTCGACGTGCGCGCGGCCCCCGGCGCCTCGGCGCTGCTTGCCGCCCTCTCCGTTGCAGGACTGCCGACCGACCGGTTCGTCTTCGTCGGCTTCCTGCCGTCCGCCGGCGCCGCACGGCGCGGCGAGATCGCGGCGTTGAAGGATCTGGCGATGACGGTCGTCTTCTATGAAAGTCCGAAGCGCGTTAGCGAATTGTTAGCTTCTTTGTCGGAGAGTTGGGGAGGGGATCGCGTGGCGGCGGTGTGCCGGGAACTGACGAAACGCTTCGAAGAGGTCGAGCGTGGCAGCCTGTCCGATCTGGCCGGGGCCTTTGCCGGGCGGACGACACGGGGCGAATATGTCGTCGTGGTCGGCAAGCCGGTGACGGGCGAGGTGTCGGACGGCGCCATCGTTGCGGCACTGACGGTGGCGCTTCGGTCAGAGCGGCTGCGCGATGCAGCGGGCATCGTCGCAGAGGCGCTCGGCGTGACCAGGCGGCGGGTCTATCAGATCGGTCTGGCGCTGGACACGGCGGGACCGGCGGACAGTCCGGAATGAGGGAAAGGGATCGGAATGCAGACGGCATGTCAGACGAGGGTTCGGCGCGGGCAGGTGTCCTATCATGCAGGGCGCGCCGCCGAGGATATCGTGGCGCGCGACTATATGCGCCGTGCGGGCACCATCGCGCACCGGCGCTGGCGCGGCAGCGCCGGTGAGGTCGACCTGATCGCACGCGAAGGCGACCGGGTCGTCTTCATCGAGGTGAAGAAGAGCCGCAGTTTCGCCATGGCCGCTGAGAGGCTCACGCCGCGACAGATGGCACGGATCTGCAATGCGGCAGAGGAGTTCGTGGCAGGCGAACCGCGCGGCCAGATGACCGAGATGCGGTTCGATCTGGCCCTCGTCGACGGGATCGGCGCGGTTCACATCATCGAGAATGCCTTCGGTCACGCCTGAAGCCATTGCACCCCGTTCCGGCATCGGACATCTGTGGGGGCGGAACGGCAGATGGGACGATGTCGATGGTCGAACGTGCACGCGGGTCGCTTAAGGTCGCCTTTCAGATGGACCCCATCGAAAAGGTCGACATCGACGCCGACAGCAGTTTTCGTCTCGCCGAGGAAGCGCAGGCGCGGGGGCATTCAGTTCATGTCTACACCCCCGACAAGCTGGCCTTCGTCGAGGGGCGGGTCGTCGCGCGGGCCCGTCCCGCGACGGTGCGGCGGACCCGGGGCGACCACGTGACGCTCGGCGCTGTCGAGGAGGTCGATCTGGCCGGGCTCGACGTGATCTGGCTGCGCCAGGACCCGCCGTTCGACATGGGCTATATCACCACCACCCATCTGCTCGACATGGTGCACCCCGGAACCCTCGTCGTGAACGATCCGTTCTGGGTCCGCAACCAGCCCGAAAAATTGCTGGTGCTGCAATTCCCCGACCTGACCCCGCCCACCGCCGTCGCCCGCGACCTCGAGACGCTGCGTGCCTTTCGCGCGCGCCACGGCGACGTCATCGTCAAGCCGCTCTATGGCAATGGCGGCGCGGGCGTGTTCCGCCTGACGCCCGAGGACCGCAACCTGTCGTCGCTGCACGAGCTGTTCTCGGGGATCAACCGCGAGCCGCTCATCATGCAGAAGTTCGTCCCCGCCGTGACCAAGGGCGACAAGCGGGTGATCCTCGTCGACGGCGAACCGGTCGGCGCGATCAACCGGGTGCCTGCCGAGGGCGAGACGCGGTCGAACATGCATGTCGGCGGGCGGCCCGAAAAGGTCGGACTGACCGACCGCGACCGCGAGATCTGCGCCGCCATCGGTCCGTTGCTGAAGGAGCGGGGGCAGGTCTTCGTCGGCATCGACGTGATCGGCGACTGGCTGACCGAGATCAACGTGACCTCGCCCACCGGAATCCAGGAACTCGAGCGGTTCGACGGCATCAATGTGGCCGGGATGATCTGGCAGGCCGTCGAGGCGCGCGTCGCCGCCCCCCGCGCCTAGAGTTCGCGCCGGAACGCGAGGCGGAAGCTGACCGCCTCGGCGATGTGGTCGTGGTGGACCGATGCCGCGCCGTCGAGGTCGGCGATGGTGCGGGCGACCCGCAGGATGCGGTGATAGCCGCGCGCGGTAAGGCCGAAGCGGTCGGCCACGCGCGTCAGCAGGGCCTGTCCTTCGGCGTCGGGCGCCGCGATTTCCTCGAGGAGTTGCCCTTCGGCGTCGGCGTTCACGCTATGGCCCTCGTGTCCCGCAAAGCGCGTCGCCTGGACGGCCCGTGCCGCCGTGACGCGGGCCGCGACGGTGGCGGAACTGTCGCCCGAGGCGGGCAGGTGCAGATCCGAGAAGGCGACGGCGGGCACCTCGATCCGCAGGTCGAGGCGGTCGATCAGCGGGCCCGATATGCGCCCCAGATAGTCGTCGCCGCAGGACGGCGCGCGCGGGCAGGCGCGGCTGGCGTCGGCGATATGGCCGCAGCGGCAGGGGTTGGCTGCCGCCACGAGCAGGAAGCGGCAGGGATAGCGGATGTGGGCGTTGGCGCGCGCCACCACGACCTCGCCGGTCTCGATCGGCTGGCGCAGGGTTTCGAGGACGGTGCGGGGAAATTCGGGGAATTCGTCCATGAAGAGGACGCCGTTGTGGGCGAGCGAAATCTCGCCCGGTTTCGCGCCGCGCCCGCCGCCGACGATGGCCGCGACCGAGGCGGTGTGGTGCGGTTCGCGGAAGGGGCGCGTCCGGCTGATGCCGCCTTCGGTCAGCAGGCCCGAAAGGGAATGGATCATCGACGTCTGAAGCGCCTCGGTCGCCGAGAGCGGCGGCAGGATGCCCGGGATGCGGGCGGCGAGCATCGACTTGCCCGAACCGGGTGGGCCGACGAAGAAGATGTGGTGCCGCCCGGCCGCCGCGATCTCGAGCGCGCGCTTGGCGCGCTCCTGCCCCTTTACGTCGCGCAGGTCGCGCGCCATCGGGTCGGCGGTGACTTCGCCCGGTGTCGCGGGGGCGAGCACGTGGGCGCCGGTAAAATGGCGGATCGCATCGCCGAGGGTGCGGGGGGCGATGACCTCCACGGCATCGACCCAGGCCGCCTCGGCGCCACAGGCGTAGGGGCAGAGGAGCCGCCGGTCCTCTTCGGCGGCGGCCATGGCGGCGGGCAGGGCGCCAGCGACCGGCACGAGGGTGCCGTCGAGCGACAATTCGCCCAGGGCGACGGTCTGTGCGGCCTCGTCCCGAGGAATGATCTCGAGGGCGGCGAGAAGCGCCAGCGCGATGGGAAGGTCGAAATGCGAGCCCTCCTTGGGCATGTCGGCGGGCGAGAGGTTGACGGTGATGCGTTTCGACGGCAGCGCGATGGAGAGCGCGTTGAGCGCCGAGCGCACCCGTTCGCGCGCCTCGGATACCGCCTTGTCGGGCAGGCCGACGATGGCAAAGGCGGGCATGCCGGGGCTGATGGCGCATTGCACCTCGACGAGGCGGGCGTCGACCCCCTCGAACGCGACCGTATAGGCCTGTGAAATCATTCCCGCCGCTTCCCGTTTCCCGATGGTTAACGTAGCCGCAGGGTGGTTTAGGAAAGGTTAACGCGGCCAGGGCAGGATCGGCAGGTCGAGAGCGTAGGGTATCGGATCGTAGCTCTGCGCGAGGCCCGCCGCGCGCCAGTCGCGGAGCGCCGGGTCGGCGAGATGGGCCGCGACATAGGCTGCACCCGCCTCGGATACCGGCAGGCCATAGGTCACGATCCGGGTGGCGACCGGGGCATAGAACGCATCGGCGAGGCTGTAGGCGCCGAAGAGCCATGGCGTGTCGGTGCCGTGGCGGGACCGGGCGAGGGACCAGAGCGTCTCGATCCGGGCGAGATCGGCGCGCACGGCGTCCGAGGGCGCGAACCCGGCATAGCGATGCGCCAGCATCATCGGACAGGCGGCGCGGAGCGCGGTGAAACCGCTGTGCATCTCGGCCACGATCGACCGGGCGAAAGCGCGGGCGCCGGCGTCGCGCGGCCAGAGGCCCGCCTCCGGATACCGCTCGGCAAGCGTCTCGGCTATGGCGATGCTGTCGGTCAGGACGTGCCCCTCGGGTGTGCGCAGCACGGGAACCGTCCGGGCCGGCGACACGGGGGCGAGATCGGCGGCCAGGGTGCCGCCGTAGAGCCCGACCATCGTGACGTCGTGCGGAATCCCGAACTTTTCGAGCATGAGCCAGCCGCGCAGCGACCAGCTCGAGAAGGTGCGGTCGCCGAGGAAGAGGTCGTAGGTCATCGAGGTCTCCGGTGGTCGTGACGGGGGTGATAGCGGCACGGCGGCCCCTCACGGAAACGCTATTTCGTGGCGGTGCGCATCACGGGGCGCGATGGTCAGGCGGGCACACCCGCAGCCGTCAGGTGCCAGCCGTCCGGCCCGATGCGGATGCAACTGCGCGACAGCGGCGCGATGTCCTGCGCGAGGGTGGCCTGCGGGGTGGCGCCGGTGGCGCGGGCGATCTGGGTCAGGATGGCGCCGAAGTGGGCGACGACGATCAGGTCGCCGTCCGTGCCCGCAAGGTGGCCGTCGATGGCGGCGCCGATGCGGGCGGCGGCGGTGTTCCAGCTTTCGCCCGAGGGCGGGGCGACGTCGCCCGGTTCCTCCCAGTAGCGGCGGCTGAGGGCGGGGTCGCGGGCTGCGACCTGCGCGAAGGTGAGGCCGTCCCAGAGGCCGAAGTCGAACTCGCGGAGCGCCGGGTCGTGCGGCAGGCGGGCGCGACCGGCGCCGAGGACATCGGCCGTGGCTGTGGCGCGCGCCAGGTCGGACGACACCAGCGCCGCGCCGCGCGGCAGGGCCGCGTCGAGGCGGGCGAGGGCGGCGGTATCGGTCAGATCGGCGGGCACGTCGCGCCAGCCGGTGAACGCGCGTTCATGGGTCGGGCCGTGCCGCACCAGCCAGAGGTGGCGCATCACAGCGTCCCCTTGAGGACCATCGGCAGCCCGGCGATCACCATCACGACGCAGGCCGCTTCGGCGGCAATCTGCTGGTTGAGCCGCCCCTGCGCGTTGCGGAACGCGCGGGCGAGCCGGTTCTCGGGGACGATGCCCTGGCCGACCTCGTTCGAGACGACGACGACGGGGGCCGCGTGAGCCGCGATGGCGGCCAGCAGGCGCGCCACCTCGGCGTCCGGATCGGCGCCCGCGTGCATCAGGTTCGACAGCCACAACGTCGCACAATCGATGAGCACTGCCGAACCCTTGGGCAGTTTCGGCAGCGACCCTGCCGGGTCGAGCGGCGCCTCGACCGTCGTCCAGCCGTCGCCGCGCATTGCCCGGTGGGCTGCGATTTTCGCTGTCATTTCAGCGTCGAACGCCTGAGCGGTCGCGATATAGACCGGCGTGACCGGCGCCCGGAGGAGGAGGCTTTCGGCGAAGGCCGACTTGCCGGAGGCAGCGCCGCCTAGCACCAAAGTGAGAGGAGGCAAGGTCATGACGAAACTTTCTATGATCCGGGCGCGTTACCCGAACGTAACAACGACCAGGCACGGATGCGGGCATCGCCCGACGGAGGCCGATGGATCGCATGGCTCGACACAGGGAGCGACGACATGGCAATCGACGGATACGCGGACAGGACGATGTCGCGCAAGGCCATGAAGGCCGAACTTCTGGATGCAGAGACGGAGCTGCGCCTCGCCTATGCCTGGCGCGACGACCGGGACGAGCAGGCGCTGCACCGCCTCATCACCGCCTACATGCGGCTCGCCATCTCGATGGCGTCGAAGTTCCGGCGGTACGGCGCGCCGATGAACGACCTCATCCAGGAGGCGAGCCTTGGCCTGATGAAAGCCGCAGACAAGTTCGATCCGGACCGCGGCGTGCGGTTCTCGACCTATGCGGTCTGGTGGATCAAGGCGTCGATCCAGGATCACGTGATGCGCAACTGGTCGATGGTGCGCACCGGGTCCACGTCCTCGCAGAAATCGCTGTTCTTCAACATGCGCCGGGTGCAGGCCCGGCTCGAGCGGGAGGCCGAGGCGAACGGTGCCGCCCTCGAGGGGCATGTCCTGCGGCAGATGATCGCGACCGAGGTCGGCGTGCCGCTGCACGACGTCGAGATGATGCAGGGACGGCTCTCGGGCTCGGACTTCTCGCTCAACGCGACGCAGTCGGCCGAGGACGAGGGGCGCGAGTGGATCGACGTCCTCGAGGATGACGGCGTGCAGGCCGAAGAGACCGTCGCCAACAACCACGACCGCGAGACGCTGCGCGAATGGCTCCTGTCGGCGCTCGGCGCGCTCAACGACCGGGAACGGTTCATCGTGCGCGAGCGCAAGCTGCGCGAGGAGCCGCGCACCCTCGAAAGCCTCGGCGATGAACTGGGGCTGTCGAAGGAGCGGGTGCGACAGCTCGAGGCGGCGGCCTTCGGCAAGATGCGCCGCACCCTCGAGGGGCAGAGCGCCGAGGTCCGGGTGCTGCTCGGCTGAGGCCCGCATTGTCATCGCGGCGCGCCGGGCATAGCCTTGGCGGCAACATCGCGATGGACAGTAATATGCTCGCCGACAAGAAGATCCTGCTGGTGATCGGTGGCGGCATTGCCGCTTTCAAGGCGCTCGACCTGATCCGCCGCCTGCGCGAGCGAGGCGCGTCGGTCGTTCCGGTCCTGACGCGCGCGGGGGCGGAGTTCGTCACACCGCTGTCGGTGTCGGCACTGGCGGGAGAGAGGCTCTATACCGACCTCTTCGATCTTACCGCCGAGGCGGAGATGGGGCATATCGAGTTGAGCCGCGCCGCCGACCTGATCGTGGTGGCGCCCGCGACGGCCAACCTCATGGCGCGCATGGCGGCGGGGATCGCGGACGATCTGGCGACGACGCTGCTGCTCGCCACCGACAAGCGGGTCCTGATCGCGCCCGCGATGAACGTCCGGATGTGGGAGCATGCGGCGACGCAGCGCAATCTGGCGACGCTCCGCGGCGACAACATCCTGACGGTGGGTCCGAACGAGGGCGACATGGCCTGCGGCGAATACGGGCCGGGACGGATGGCAGAGCCGCTGGAGATCGTGGCGGCCATCGAGGCGGCCTTCGGCAGCGGCCCGTTGAGCGGGCGGCACGTCCTCGTAACCTCGGGGCCGACGCACGAGCCGATCGACCCGGTGCGCTATATCGCCAACCGCTCGTCGGGCGCGCAGGGCACGGCCATCGCGCGCGCCTGCGCCGCACTCGGCGCGCGCGTCACCTTCGTCACCGGCCCCGCTATCGTGCCGCCGCCGGGCGGCGTGGCTGTTGTGCGGGTCGAGACGGCGGTGCAGATGCTGGCAGCGGTGCAGGCGGCATTGCCCGCCGATGCGGCGGTCTTTGCCGCTGCCGTCGCGGACTGGCGGGTCGCGCAGGCCGCGACATCGAAGATGAAGAAGGACGGGGCGGCGCTGCCGGTGCTGACGTTTGCCGAAAACCCCGACATCCTCGCCACCGTGGCGCAGATGCGCGCCGGGCGGCCGCGGCTGGTCGTGGGGTTCGCTGCCGAGACCGACGACGTGCTGGCCCATGCCACCGCCAAGCGGGCGCGCAAGGGCTGCGACTGGATCGTCGCCAACGACGTGTCGCCCGGAACGGGGATCATGGGCGGGACGGAGAACGCGGTGACATTGATCGACGGTGCCGGTGTCGATATCTGGCCGCGGATGGGCAAGGACCAGGTGGCAATGCGGCTGGCGCAACGCATCGCCGCGACGCTTGAGGAAGAGTGAGATGCCTCCGGCGGGGATACTTGACGGCCAGAAGAATGGGGAGGCGGTCGCCCTGCCCGTGGCCTTCGTCGAAGGCGCGGACCGGGCGGTGCCGCTGCCGGTCTACCAGACGGCGGGCGCTGCGGGGGCGGATATCTGCGCCAACTTCGGGCGTGGCGGCGGATCGGTGACGCTGGCGCCGGGGGCGCGCGCTCTGGTGCCGACGGGCTTCGGGATGGCGGTGCCCGACGGCTTCGAGGTGCAGATCCGTGCCCGATCCGGGCTGGCGCTGAAGCACGGGATCGCGCTCGTCAACGGGATCGGGACCATCGACAGCGATTATCGCGGGCCGGTGGGGGTGATCCTGATGAATCTCGGGGATACGGACTTCGAGGTGACGCACGGGATGCGGATCGCGCAGATGGTGCTGGCGCCGGTGGTGCGGGCCGAATTGACGGTGGTCGAGACATTGGACACGACGCTGCGCGGGGCGGGCGGGTTCGGATCGACCGGGACCGGGCCGACCGCGACGGACAGGGCATGATTCCCGTCCTGGTGATGGCGGGCGTCCTGTGGGGGGTGGGTGCCGCGATGGGCGCGCCGCAGCGGCAGCGGTGGACGATGATCGGCGTTCTGGCGCTTGCCGTCGGCGTGGCACTTCTGGCGCTGCCGACGGAAAATCCGGTGCGGCAGGCGCTGGGCGGCGATATCCGGCTGTGGCTGATGCTGGCGGGGGGGGCGGCGCTCGTCGTCGGCTATCGCCGCATCCTCGCGGGTGCCAAGGCGCGGGCCGGTGCCGCGCCGGTCGAGACCGCCACCGCGCCGAGCCGCGCCGGGTTCTCGGACGCCGAACTCGACCGCTATGCCCGCCACATCGTCCTGCACGAGATCGGCGGGCCGGGGCAGCGTGCGCTGCGCGAGGCGCGGGTTCTGGTCGTGGGTGCCGGCGGGCTCGGCTCGCCCGCGCTCCTTTATCTCGCCGGTGCGGGTGTCGGCACCCTCGGCGTCATCGACCCCGACACGGTCGACGCGACGAACCTGCACCGGCAGGTGATCCATGATGGCGGCACGGTGGGCATGCCCAAGGTACATTCCGCCGCCGCCCGGATGCGGGCGATCAACCCCTTCGTGACGGTGCGCCCCTATCACCGCGCCCTGACTGCCGACATCGCCGAGGATCTGATCGCCGACTACGACCTCGTCCTCGACGGCACCGACAGCTTCGAGGCCCGCTATGCGGTGAACGCCGCCTGCGCCGCGCGGGGCGTGCCGCTGATCGGCGGGGCGCTGACCCAGTGGGAGGGGCAGGTCTCGGTCTATGACCCCGCCCGCGGTGCGCCCTGCTATGCCTGCCTGTTCCCGCAGGCCCCCGACCGCGCGCTGGTGCCGACCTGTGCCGAGGCGGGGGTCGCGGGGCCGCTGCCGGGCGTGATCGGCGCGATCATGGCGCTCGAGGCGGTGAAGGTCATCACCGGCGCGGGCGAGGCCCTGCGCGGGCGACTGATGCTCTGGGATGGCCTCTATGCCGATGCGCGGGTGATCGGGGCGGCGCGACGTACGGACTGCGCAGTCTGCGGCCACGTCTCCTCTGATGCGTAAGTCAGGTTCTTCTGGCCCCAAATATCCCCGCCGGAGGCACCGACGCCCGCCACGCGCGCTTGCGTCCCCGGTGCGCGCTGCCATAGTGACGCGCATCTCCACTTGGGACAGCAAGGGACACCTGCCATGACACTCAGAACCATCATCGCCACGCTTGCCGGTATCGCCGCGGCGACGGCTGCCGCCGCAGACGCGCATCTGCCCGACCTGTCGGGACAGGAGGTCGTCGTCGCGGTCGAGAACGCCTATCCGCCGCTCCAGTTCCTCGACGGCGACGGCAATTCCGTCGGCTGGGAATACGACGCCATGGCCGAGATCGCGGCGCGGCTCAACTTCGTCGTGGTCTACGAGAACACGTCCTGGGACGCGATGATCCCGGCGGTCAGCCAGGGCCAGTACGACATGGGCATGACCGGCATCACGATCCGCGAGGACCGGGCCGAGGTCGTCGACTTCTCGGACAGCTACATGACCAGCCAGATGTTCATGATGGTGCGCGGCGACGAGGAACGGTTCACCGATGCCGCCTCCTTTGCTGCGGGCGAAGACCTGCTGATGGCCGCGCAGCCCGGCACGACACCGTTCTACGTCGGCGTCTACGACGTCCTCGACGGCGACGAGGCCAACCCCCGGATCAAGCCCTACGAGACCTTTGGCGCCACGGTGCAGGCGCTGCGCGCGGGCGATGTGGACATGGTGCTGACCGACGGCACGGCGGGCAACGGCTATGTCGAGGCGTCCGACGGCGCGCTCAAGCTGGTCGGCGATCCGCTGGGGACCGAGGATTTCGGCTTCATCTTTCCGATGGGATCGGAGCTGGTCGCGCCGATCAACGCGGCGATCGCGGACATGGCGGCAGACGGCACGCTCGAGACGCTGAACACCCGCTGGTTCCTCGAGTACAAGCTGGGCGAATAGGCGGGCCGGCTCATCCGCCCGTGTATGATGTCCGGCGGGCGTCTTCGCAGGCATCGTTGCGGATTGGCGCCTGAATGAGCCGCAAGGGCAAGGGCGACGACGACTTTCCCTGGTGGCTGGTCGTCGTCGGGGGCACGCTGGCGTGGATGTTCTGGTCCGTGGCCTCGTCCGAGGTCTATGCGGGCGTCCTCGACACGCTGGCCAAGGGTATCAGGATCACGGTGATCGTGACGCTGGCGAGTTACGCCAGTGCCTGCATCCTCGGCCTCCTCCTGGCGCTGGGATCGATGTCCGACCGGATCGCGATCCGGCAGGCCTGCCGCCTCTACGTCGAGGTGATGCGCGGCGTGCCGATCATCGTCCTTCTGCTCTACGTCGCGTTCGTGCTGGCGCCGGGGATGGTGTCGGCGTGGAACTGGATCGCCGAACCCCTCGGCCTTGGCGAACTGCGGGGCCGCGACTTTCCCAACATCTGGCGCGCGGCCATCGCGCTGACGCTCGCCTATGCGTCGTTTCTGGCCGAGGTGTTCCGCGCGGGCCTCCTGTCGGTCGACGAGGGGCAGATCGAGGCGGCCGAGGCGCTGGGCCTGTCCCGCTGGCAGCGGCTGCGCCATATCGTGTTCCCGCAGGCGTTCCGCACGGTCCTGCCGCCGCTCGGCAACGACTTCGTGGCGATGGTGAAGGACTCGAGCCTCGTCTCGGTCCTCGGCGTCACCGACATCACGCAACTGGGCAAGGTGACGGCGGCGGGCAATTTCCGGTATTTCGAGACTTACAATGTCGTGGCGCTGATCTATCTGACGATGACCATCGGGTTGAGCCTGCTGTTGCGGCGCGTCGAGGAGCGACTGCGGCGGCGCACGGCGCGGTGAGGGCGGAATTCGAGTATTCGGGGACTAAAGCAACATGGATGTCCCGTTGCAGGGAGACGAGGCGATGAACGTGCTGTTGCAGGAGTGGGAGACGCCGTTCGGGGTGCCGCCGTTCGGCCAGATCGCCGACGACGACTGGGGTCCGGCGGTGGACGAGGCGCTGACGCGCGGGCGCGCCGAGATCGCGGCGATCGCGGGCGATCCCGAGGCACCGACCTTCGCCAATACCATCGAGGCGCTGGAGCGGGCGGGCACAGACCTCGACCGGGTGCTGGGCGCGTTCTATGGCGTGGCGGGCGCCGACAGCACGCCGGCGCGCGAGGCGTTGCAGCGCGACTTCGCACCGAAGCTCTCGGCCTATTCCTCGGAGATCACATCGAACGCAGCGCTTTTCGCGCGGATCGAGGCTGTCTGGGAGGGGCGCGCGGACCTCGATCTGACCGATGAGCAGGCGCGGGTGCTGATGCTGACGCGGCGCGGGTTCGTGCGGTCGGGGGCGCAGTTGACCGGTGCCGAGGCCGAGCGGCTGACGGCGGTCAAGGCGCGTCTGGCCGTCCTCGGGACCGAGTTCACGCAGAATCTGCTGGCCGACGAACGCGACTGGTCGATGCCGCTGGCGGAGGACGATCTGGTGGATCTGCCGGATTTCGTGATCGACGCGGCGCGGGCGGCGGGCGAAGAGGCGGGAGTGTCGGGGCCGGTGGTGACGCTGTCGCGCTCGCTCATCGTGCCGTTCCTGCAATTCTCGCCGATGCGGCACCTGCGTGAAAAGGCCTATGCGGCCTGGACCGCGCGCGGGGCGCGGGGCGGGGCGACCGACAATCGCGGCATCGCGGCAGAGACGCTGCGGCTGCGCGCGGAGCGGGCGACGCTCCTCGGTTACGACAGTTTCGCGGCCTACAAGCTCGAGACCGAGATGGCGGGCACAGCGGATGCGGTGCGCGACCTCCTGATGCAGGTCTGGGTGCCGGCAAAGGCAGCGGCGGAGGCGGACGCCAAGGTGCTCGAGCGGATGCTGCATCAGGACGGCTATGACGGCAGGCTCGAGGCCTGGGACTGGCGGTATTACTCGGAAAAGCGCAGGCAAGAGGAACACGATCTCGACGAGGCGGCGCTCAAGCCCTATCTGCAACTCGACAGGATGATCGAGGCGGCGTTCGCCTGCGCCACGCGTCTGTTCGGCCTCGATTTCGCGCCGCTCGACGCGCCGACCTATCACCCGGACGTGCGGCTGTGGGAGGTGACGCGCGACGGGCGGCATCTGGCGGTGTTCATGGGCGATTATTTCGCGCGGGGATCGAAGCGGTCGGGCGCCTGGTGCACGACGATGCGCGACCAGAGCGCGCTCGATGGCGAGGTCCGGCCCCTCGTCCTCAACGTCTGCAACTTCGCCAGGCCGCCGAAGGGGCAGCCTGCGCTGCTGAGCTATGACGACGCGCGCACGCTGTTCCATGAGTTCGGCCATGCGCTGCACCAGATGCTGTCGGATGTGACCTATCGGTCGATTTCGGGCACCTCCGTGGCGCGCGATTTCGTCGAACTGCCGAGCCAGCTCTATGAACACTGGCTCGAGGTGCCGGAGGTGCTTACCGAATTCGCGACCCATGCGACGACGGGCGAGGCGATGCCGCAGGCGATGCTGGAAAAGGTGCTGGCGGCCGCGACCTACGACACCGGGTTCTCGACGGTGGAATACATCGCCTCGGCGCTGGTCGACCTCGAGTTCCACGATGGCGCGGCACCTGCCGACCCGATGCAGAAACAGGCCGAGGTGCTCGAGCGGATCGGGATGCCACGGGCCATCGGGATGCGGCATGGCACGCCGCATTTCGCGCATGTGTTCGCGGGCGACGGCTATTCCTCGGGGTATTACAGCTATATGTGGTCCGAGGTGATGGACGCCGACGCCTTTGCCGCGTTCGAGGCGGAGGGCGATCCGTTCGACGCGGCGCTGGCGGCGAAAGCTCGAGGCCAATATCCTGTCGATCGGCGGCAGCCGGGATGCCGCCGAGGCCTATGTGGCGTTCCGCGGGGCGATGCCGGATGCGACAGCACTCCTCAGGGGGCGGGGGCTGGCGGGTTAGTCCAGCACCTCGTCGGGGCCCACACCCCATATCGCCTCTTTGGGGGCCCAGCCGCCGTAGCCGCCGGCCTCGATATAGCAGAACGCGAGGGTGCATTCCGACAGGCTTGCGATCACGCCCTGCTCGAACTCGGCGACGCCGACCGAGGTAAGGTCGGCGCGGGCGCGGACGATCAGGTTCTCGGCGTCGACGATGACGGTGCGGTGGCCCGAGATCAGCGCATAGTTGATCCAGCCCCCGATCCCCTCGCGGTCGATCACGCGGCGCCAGTGGCCGTATTCGGCGACGACCTGCAACGGCATGCCGCGGCGCAGGAACACCCAGT
This sequence comes from uncultured Alphaproteobacteria bacterium, assembly GCA_963789535.1. Taxonomy (GTDB): domain Bacteria; phylum Pseudomonadota; class Alphaproteobacteria; order Rhodobacterales; family Rhodobacteraceae; genus CAVXHQ01. The sequence goes on from CAWBKU010000005.1 coordinate 1,234,705, forward strand.
CGATGCGATGCGACAGCGACGGGCCGCGGCGCACGTTGCCCTCGTCGGTCTTGAGCGAGACAAAGCGTGGCAACGGCAGATTGGTTTCGGGGCCGATGGTCGGCGCGGCGAACGCCGCAGGCACGGGGGCCGCGAGGATTTCGGGCGGCACGGCGGCGAGGTCGGCCATCGGCTCGACGGGGGCGGTGGCGGCAACCGTCGTCAGACCTTCGGGTACGATCAGCGCATCGGGCCGGACCTGCGGGCGCAGTTGCTGGGCGAGGGCGGGCACGGCCAGCATCGCCAAGACCCAGACAATCGCGCCGCGACGGACGAACGCCTTCACCATTCTGAACTGCCCCTGCTCTTTTCCCGTGGAACCGCGCCGCTGCCGGCATGACCTTATTGTGCTCTGGCTTGTGGTCCTGGTCCCTTGCGTCCAATCTGGCAGGACGACGCCGATTTGCAAAGCGGGAGGTGCGCGCCATGCCGGGGAAACGTCTGAGTGTTGTCGTGACGCGACGGTTGCCCGAGGCGGTCGAGACGCGGATGACCGAACTCTTTGTCGTCCGCCTCGGCACCGGCGACGACGGCATGACCCGCGACGAGATCGCGGCGGCGATGCGCGAGGCCGACGTGCTCGTCACGACGCTGGCCGATCCGGTCGACGCGGCGCTGCTGGCGCAGGCGGGCGAACGGCTCAAGGTCATCGCCAACTATGGCGCGGGCGTCGATCACATCGACGTGGCGACGGCGCGGCAGCGCGGCATCCTCGTGACCAACACGCCGGGTGTCATGACCGAGGACACCGCCGACATGGCACTGGCGCTGATGCTGGCGGTGATCCGCCGGATCCCGGAGGGGATGGCGGTGATGCAGCAGGGCGGCTGGGAGGGGTGGCGGCCGACCGCCATGCTCGGCGGGCGGATCGGCGGCAAACGGCTCGGCATCCTCGGGATGGGCCGGATCGGGCAGGCGATGGCGCGGCGCGCGCGCGCGTTCGGGATGCAGATCCACTACCACAACCGCAAACGCCTGCGCGCCGAGGTCGAGGACGCCCTAGAGGCGACCTATTGGGAAAGCCTCGACCAGATGGTGGCGCGGGTCGATGTCCTGTCGGTCAACTGTCCGCATACACCCTCAACGTTCCATCTTCTGAACGCCCGGCGCCTGAAACTCATGAAGCCCTCGGCGGTGATCGTGAACACCTCGCGCGGCGAGGTGGTGGACGAGAACGCGCTGACGCGGATGTTGCGCGCGGGCGAGATCGCGGGCGCCGGCCTCGACGTCTATGAACGCGGCGCCGAAGTGAACCCGCGGCTGCGCGAGTTGCCGAACGTCGTGCTGTTGCCGCACATGGGCTCGGCGACACTCGAGGGGCGGATCGAGATGGGCGAGCGGACGATCCTCAATATCCAGACCTTCGCCGACGGCCACCGGCCGCCCGATCTGGTCGTGCCGGGCATGCTCTGATCGCGCCGGGCATCGCGCGCCTTTGAAAATTACCTTCCTCGTTCCGGTGCGTTAGCATTTTTTGCGTCCTGCCCGGGAACGTTTCTCCCCCTCTCCCGGTTGCTCCTTCGACAACACAACCACAGGAGAAATACCATGCTCGGATGGGCTCTCACGTTCCTCGTCGTCGCGCTGATTGCGGCGGCCCTGGGCTTTGGCGGCGTCGCCTCGGCCACTGCGGGTATCGCGCAGATCATCTTCTTCGTGTTCCTCGCCCTGTTCGTCGTCGCCATGCTGGCGCGGGCGCTGCGGGGCCAGCCGCCGGTCTGACCGGGCGGAGATGACCACCGAAGACCACCATGCAATCTGAAAGGAGAATTCACATGAACTGGGATCAAGTAGAAGGCAACTGGAAGCAGCTCAAGGGCAAGGCCAAGGAGCAGTGGGGCAAGCTCACCGACGACGATCTGGACAAGGCCGCGGGCAACCGCGATCAGCTCGAAGGGCAGATTCAGGCCAAGTACGGCAAGACCAAGGAAGAGGCCAGGAAGGAAGTCGACGATTGGGTCGCGCGCCACTGATGCGCTGACCGACCGTCTACCGGATCGGGGCCCGTGCCGGATGCACGGGCCCTTTTTCGCTGTTCAGCCTCAGGCCGGCCAGAGTTTCGGCAAGAGGTGCGACTGGGAATGGACGGCGTCGCGGTAGGTGCGCATTTCGTGCGGATCGCCGGTGGCGGCCTGCGCCAGTGCGATGGTCTTTACGATACCGAAGCGTCGCAGATTGTGACCGCCGCCCATGATGGCCGGCAGCCAGTCGCCCTGGGTGTTGATGCACAGGGTATCCATCCGGTCCGGCAGATCCGGCCCCAGTCTGGAAAACACCGCCGGCGTCGCGAAGGTGATCGCGGGACAGTCCCAGTGATGCGCCAATAGCTGCGCGCAACAGGCGCCGAGCGAATGGCCGACGATGAGCCGTGGCCGTTCCGGCGCGAACACCCGGGCAATCTCGAAGCAATAGCGGATCACGAACTCGAGCCATCGGGTGTTGGCGATCGTTTCGTTCACTGCGTTCCAGCCCCGGTCCCTGCCATAGCGATGGCTGAGCCCATAGACGATGCTCTGCTTGTCGAAATCCTCGTTTACCCCCGGAATGACGAGAATGTCGCTCTGGATGAAATAGCTGTGCGCATACTTCGGGCGCCGATGCACCTTCAGCGGGGGCAGCGTAAAGCCCGGATGGCCGTAGGCGGCGCAAAGCAGATGGGTGGCATGGACGGGGGAAATCGAGACGGACATGGGAAAAGGCCTTTCACGGGGCGTGGCAATGGTTTCGGTGATCCGGTGCAATGGCCCAGCCTCGCGTCGACGGCTGCCGCCTGTCAACGGCGGTTTCCCGCACCCGGCCCGGCGTCGTTTTCGGGCGTCGCAAGGTCGGCTGGCTCTGGCGAGGTTCCCTGCGAGGTGACAGATTGCGGCCAATCCGTCCGCCTGCCGCAGGAGTAGCCCGCATGTCCGACACCGACCTGAAGACCCACGTAAAGGCCCTCGTCGTCGGTGGCGGCGCCGTGGGGACGTCGATCGCCTATCATCTGGCAAAGGCGGGCTGGTCGGACGTCATGCTGCTCGAACGCGACGAGTTGACGAGCGGGTCGACCTGGCATGCGGCGGGCCTGCTGCCGCTCTTCAACATGAGTTTCGCCACGACCCACATCCACAAGTATTCGGTCGATTTCTACAAGAGCCTGGAGGCCGAGACCGGCCTCAATGCCGGGTTCGCCGTCGTCGGCAACCTGCGGATGGCGCAGACCAAGGCCCGGATGGACGAATACATGGTCTATGCGACGACCGCCGAGACCTGCGATGTGCCGTTCGAGTGGCTGACGCCCGGCCAGATGAAGGACCGCTGGCCGCTGCTGCGGACCGACGACCTCGAGGGGGCGATCTATCACCCGACCGACGGCTATATAAATCCCGCCGACGTGACCATGGCGATGGCCAAGGGCGCGCGCCAGCGGGGTGTGACCATCGAGCGGCGCTGGCAGGCGGATGCCTATGAATGGCAGGGCGACCACTGGGCCGTGACCTGCGTGAAGATGGTGGAGAAGGGCGGCAACCTGGTGCCGTCAGAGGAGACCCGCGTGATCCACGCCGAGCATGTGGTGACGGCGACCGGCAACCACGCGCAGCGCACCGCGCGGCTGCTGGGGATCAAGACGCCCGCGATCCCGGTCGAGCATCAGTTCATCGTCACCGAACCGGACCCCGCGCTCGTCGACTGGCGCAAGACCAACGGTGAACACCCGGTGCTGCGCGACGCCGACGCCCGCTGGTATGTCCGCGAGGAACGCGGCGGCTGGATCCTCGGGCCCTATGAGGACGCAGCACCCGCGCGGTTCGCACATGGCGTCCCCGACAGCTTCCGTGCGGATCTCTTCCCGCTCGACCTCGACCGGATCGAAAAGGAATACATGGCGATGATCCACCGCCTGCCCTCGTCCGAGGAGGTCGGCCTCAAGGACGATTTTAACGGCCCGATCTGCTATACCCCCGACGGCAACCCGCTGGTCGGGCCGGCGCCGGGCCTGCGCAACATGTGGCTGGCCGAGGGGTTCTCGTTCGGGATCACCGCGGCGGGGGGCACCGGATATTACCTCGCGCAGATGATGGTCGAGGGGGAGGCCGAGATCGACATGGCGAGCCTCGACCCCAAGCGCTATGGGTCGTGGATGACCACGGAATACGCCGCCCGCAAGAACGAGGAATGCTATTCCCACGTCTTCATCCTGCACCACCCCGACGAGGAGCGCCCCGCCGCGCGGCCCCTGCGCACCTCGCCCGCCTACGACCGGCAGGCGGCACGCGGCGCGCAGTTCGGGCACGTCAACGGCTGGGAACGCCCGAATTATTTTGCGCCGATGGGGTTCGACGATCACGACAGCCGTTCGTTCCGGCGCGGCGGCTGGTGGGACTATGCGGTGGAGGAGGCAAAGGCCATCCGCGAGGGCGTCGGGCTGGTGGACGCGACGGCGTTCACCAAGCACATCGTCAAGGGACCGGGGGCGGCGGCGTTCCTCGACTGGTTCACCACCAACAAGTTGCCAAAGGTGGGGCGGATCAACCTGACCTATGCGCTGACGGCGGCGGGCACCACGCGGACCGAATATACCATCGTCCGGCTGGCCGAGGACAGGTTTTACCTCGTCTCGGCGGGCGGCTGGTCGGATTACGACCGCGACTTTCTGCTCAAGGCCGTCGAGGACAAGGAGGCCGATTTCGGGCGGATCGAGGTGCAGGACGTGACGACCCAGTGGGGCGTCTTCGCCATCGCCGGGCCGAAATCGCGCGACGTGCTGGCATCGGTGATCGTGGATGCGGACCCGGCGACGGCGCTGTCGAACAAGCGGTTTCCGTGGTTGAGCGCGCGCCAGATCGAACTCGGCATGTGCCCGGTCAACGCGATCCGTGTCGCCTATACCGGCGAACTCGGCTGGGAGCTGCACCACCCGATCGAGATGCAGAACTACCTCTTCGACCTGCTGGAAAAGGCGGGCGCGCCGCATGGGATGAAGCTCGTCGGCGCCCGCGCGCAGAACTGGCTGCGGCAGGAAAAGAGCTATCGCGCGTTCGGCACCGAACTCGGGCGGGACGCGACCCCGCTCGAGGCGGACCTGCCGCGGTTCGTGGACCTCGGGAAGGACTTTCACGGCAAGGCGGCGCTGGAGGCCATCGGCGTGCGCAGCAAATGCGTCACGCTGCTGATCGACGGACCGGCGGACGCGGACCCCTGGGGCCGTGAGGTGCTGTTCCATGGCGATACGCGCGTCGGGCGCCTGACCTCGGGCGGTTATTCGGTGGCCTTCGGCAAGAGCATCGGCATGGGCTATGTGCGGCCCGATCTGGCGGTGCCGGGCACGAAGCTCAAGGTGCGGATGTTCCGCGAGCTGTGGGATGCCGAGATCGCCCCCGACAGCCCCTATGATCCGGCGAACGCCGCGATCCGGGTGGACGGCTAGGCTGCGTCTTCAGCGGCGGCCACCGCGCCGCCGCAACCGCCACCAGTGCCGGACGCGGACCATCGCGGCGGCCAGCGGCCCCTGGAGCATCGTCACGTCGACGGCGAGCAGCAGCAGGCCGAGCGGCAGCATCCAGAGCCCGAACACCGGCAGGATCGCGAGGAACGCCCCGGCGATGAGAAATATCGCAAGCGGCACCCGCACCATCCACCAGCCGCGCGCCTGCATCCGGCCCATCGGACGCCGCAGGGCCGGGATGAGCCGATAGAGCGCCTCGAACTGGCGGTCGAAGCGGCGACGGCGCTGCGCCAGTCGCCGGGACTGTTCGTCCGGTGTCATCGCGACCGCAGGGTGTCGATGAGGCGCAGGGGGATCATGCGGGGGCCACCGGCTCAGGGTTGTCGCCGCGCCGCGACCCATTGGCGCCATCCGGCGGCCGAGCCGTTGAAGCAGTTCAGGTCCACCTGTCCCGGGATGCCGGGCACCAGGCCGGTGCCGGAATACTGCCAGAACCGCCAGTCGCTGCGGCCGTAGAGGTCGACCGGGTCGCGCGCGGTGGCGCGCAGCCACAGGTCGGTATCGGTGACATCGCCAAGGTTCATGTCGCGGTAGAACTCGATCGTCGTGTAGACGACGGGCCGGGTGCCATACCATTGATGCAGGGCGTCGAGGAAGATCTGGATCTCCTGGCGGACCTGCGCGGCGGGCGGGCGGACCGTGCAGGTGGGCGAGAACGGCGTCCATTCCATGTCGAGGACCGGCGGCAGCGCGCCGGGGCGGCGGGGGACGTTCCGGATATACCAGGCGGCCTGTTCCGCGGCGGGACGGCAGAAGTAATAAAAGTGATAGGCGCCGACCGCGACCCCGGCAGAGGCGGCGGCGTTCCAGTGTTCTTCCAGACGGGCATCGACGATGTCGCCACCCTCGGTCGCCTTGAGGAACGCGAACGAGACGCCGTTGTCGCGGGCACGGTTCCAGTCGATGCCCGACTGATAGCGCGAGATGTCGATGCCGTGGACCGGGTAGTTTTCGGGGCGCAGGCCCTGCCAGTCGGTCGGGTTGGCATCCGAAAAGCGCGGCGCGTTGACCGGCAGGCTGCCGGGGGCCGCGGCCAGAACGGGACCCCCGGGTGCGCCGGTTCGCTGGCCGCAGGCCGTCAGGGCGAGGGCGGCGGTGGACGCAAGAAAGGTGCGGCGGTGCAGCATCGGTGTCGCTTCCGGTTGGGGGAATGGGCCGGTCACGCCTCTTCGATCCGGTCGGTGGCGGGGGGCGGCGCGGGATAGAGGGCCGTGAGGGCGGCGTGCAGCTCTGGCGTGAGACCGAGGGTCATCGCGGCGAGCGAGGGGGCGAGTTGCGCCGTCGAACGGGCCGACAGGATCGGCTGCGGGCGCAATGGGTGGGCCGCGATCCATGCCACGGCGAGGGTGGCCGGGTCGTGGCCCTGCGCCGCCGCGAGGCGGGCGAGGTCGGCGGCGGCACGGTGCATGGCGGGCTGGCCATAGCGGGTGGCATATCGCTCGTCGGTGTCGAGGCGTCCGCTCTGGCCAGCGCCGTATTTGCCGGTCAGCAGGCCGCCGCCGAGCGGCGAATAGCAATAGGCCGCGATGCCCTGATCGGCGGCCATCGGCAGGATCTCGACCTCGGCCTGCCGCTTCACGATATTCAGCATCGGCTGCACCGCGTCGATCCGGGTGCCGAGGGCGGCGCAGGCGGCCTGCGCCTTCATCACCTGCCAGGCGGCATAGTTCGAGACGCCGATGTGGCGGATGGCGCCCGAGGATTGCAGTTCGGCCATCGTCTCGAAGGTTTCCTCGACCGGCGTCTCGGCGTCGAAGCGGTGCAGATACAGCAGATCGACGGCATCCATGTTCAATTGCCGGCGGCACCTGTCCCATTGCGCCAGGATGTTCGTGCGGGTCGCGCCGCCCGCATAGGCCACCTTGGTCGCGATATAGAGGCGGTCGCGCTCGGGGGCGGCGAACCGGCCCAGCAGCGTCTCGGCGCGGCCCTCGGTATAGGCGACGGCGGTGTCGAAATGGGCGATGCCCGCGGCGCGGCAGGCGTCATAGAGGGCGCGCGACGCGTCCGCGTCGGCGGTGCCGCCCCATTGCATCGTGCCGAAGGGAAAGCGGGCGACGGGGGTGCCGTCGGAGAGTGTTGCGTCGGTCATGACGCCGTTCTGACATGGCCGGGCCGGGGATGATAGCGCCTGCATGAACACGGTCCGGCAGGTTCGCGCGCGCCGCACAGAAAACCAGTCGCGGCGGACTGCGGCCTGTGTCATGGTGCGGCGGTATGCTTGCGCAAAAGGGAATCCCCGCCATGTCGACCTCCACGATCAGCGAAGAGCTGACCATCACCGGCAACATCAAGGGCACCGGCACCATCGTGGTGCAGGGCACCGTTCTGGGTGACATCAGCACGCAGTCGATCGACATCCTGACCGGCGGTCGGGTCGACGGCAACGTGGCTTCGGACGTGGCCCACGTGCGCGGACACCTCAAGGGCGCGCTGAAGGCCAAGGAGGTCGAGCTGCATTCTCAGGCCTTCGTCGATGCGGACGTGACGGCCGAGGTGCTGTCGAGCGAAAAGGGTGCGCGGATCGTCGGCAAGGTGGATATCGGCGGTCAGGCCAAGGGCTGAGACCAGTCGTGCCGGGCTAAGGTCGGGCCTTCGGTTCGGGAATGAAGAAAGGCCCGCCAATTGGCGGGCCTTTGTCGTGTCGCGCGGTGCCGGATCAGCTCGGGATCGTGCCGGCCATCCCCTCGAGGTAGAAATCCATCGTCACCAGTTGCAGGTCGGTCGCCACCTCGCCCTCGGCGAGGAAGACCGAACCGTCCTGCCTGTTTATCGGGCCGGTGAACGGGTGGTAGGCGCCCGAGGTGATGTCGGCGATCATCTGCTCCGCCTCGGCCTTCACATCGGCGGGCACCGCCTCGGTGATCTCGCCGATCACGACCTCGCCCTCGGCCATGCCGCCCCAGCTTGCCTGCTGTTCCCAGGTGCCGTCGATGACGGCCTGCACGCGGTCGATGTAATAGGGCGCCCAGTTGTCGATGATCGAGGCGATCCGGGGCGAGGGCGCGAATGCGATCATGTCGCTGGCCTGACCGAAGGTATAGACGTCACCCGCCTCGGCAGCCGCCGCCTGCGGTGCGGTCGAATCGGTGTGTTGCAGGATCACGTCGACGCCCTGCTCGATCATCGCCTTGGCCGCGTCGGCCTCCTTGGCGGGGTCGAACCAGGTGTAGGCCCATGCGACGACCATCTCGACGTCCGGGTTGGCCTTTTTCGCGTGCAGGAACGACGAGTTGATGCCCTGGATCACCTCGGGGATCGGGAAGGACCCGATGTAGCCGATCTTGTTCGATTTGGTCATTCGCCCCGCGATGTGGCCGAGGACGGCGCGCCCCTCGTAGAAGCGGGCGTCGTAGGTCGACACGTTCGGATGCTCGCGCATGAAGCCGGTGGCATGCTCGAACTTCACGTCGGGGAACTGGGCGGCGACGTTGTTGGTCGCCTCCATATAGCCGAAGGACGTCGTGAAGATGAGGTTCGCGCCCTGAAGCGCCATCTGGGTGATCGCACGCTCGGCGTCGGCACCCTCGGGGACGGTCTCCTGAAAGATCGTCTCGACGGCATCGCCGAAATGTTCCTCGACGGCGAGGCGCCCCTGATCGTGCTGATAGGTCCAGCCGCCGTCGCCCACCGGACCGACATAGATGAAGCCGACCTTGACGGGGCCGTCCTGGGCCCGCACCGGCAGGCCGAACGACGCGGCGAACGTGGCACCGGCACCGGTGGCGAGGAGTGTTCTTCTTTTCATGTCCGTTTCCCTGTTGTGAATGTGGCAGATGCCGGGGTGCTGCACCCCTAGCGTGACGCGTGGAAGATCTGGCCAAGCGATCCCGGCGCCCGGCCTGCGCCATCCTTGCGCGCCGAGAGTATCACCAGCGCCGCAATGGTGGCAATGTAGGGGGTCATCGACAGGACCGGCACCGGGATCGGCACGTTGCCGAGCTGAAGATTGATCTGAAGCACCCCCAGTCCGCCGAAAAGATAGGCACCCACGACAAGCCAGCCGGGCCGCCACGAGGCGAAGACGACGATGGCCAGCGCGATCCAGCCCGCGCCCGCGGTCACGCCATCGGTCCACTGCGGCACCCGGATGAGGCTCAGATACGCGCCGCCGAGGCCCGCGCAGGCGCCTCCGAAGAGGATGGCGACGGTGCGGATCCGGCGGACGTTATAGCCGAGCGCGTGGGCGGCGTCGTGGCTCTCGCCGATCGCGCGCAGGACCAGACCGGCGCGGGTGTATTTCAGGACCAGCCAGACGGCGAGCACGATGAGCAGGCACAGATAGACCAGCGGGTCGTGGCGAAAGATCGCGACCCCGAGGACCGGCATGTCGCGCAGCACGTCGGGCAGGATGAGCGGCGTGAACTGCGGCGCGCGGACGCCCTCGTAGGGGTCGGACGCCAGTGCCGCGAGGCCGGTGCCGAACAGCGTGAGCGCGAGTCCGGTCGCCACCTGATTGGACAGGAACACCTGCGTCAGGAGCGCGAACAGCGCGGCCAGCGCCGCCCCGCCGAGGGCCGCGGCGACGAAGGCCGCATAGGGCGAGGTGGCGCCCGAACAGAGCCATCCCGGCAGCCATTCCCAGCAGGTCACGTCCGCGAGCCAGACGCTCGCCGCAAACCCGGCGATGGCGCCGGTGATCATCATCCCCTCGACCCCGAGGTTGAGGACGCCCGCCCGCTCGACCACGAGTTCGCCGACCGCCGCGAACAGGATCGGGGTCGACGCGACCATGAGCGAGGCGACGAGGGTCAGCCAGTTGATCGCGGTGAGGTCCATCAGCTCTTTCCCAGTGCCACGGTCCGGCGGCGCAGGCGCGGCCGGAAATTGGTCATGATGTCGAAGGCGAGCAGGAAGAACAGGAGCATCCCCTGGAAGATCTGGATCGCCGCCACCGGCAGGCCCAGCGACTGCTGCGCCGTCTCGCCGCCGATATAGGTGAGCGCGAGGAGGAGACCCGCCGCCGCGATGCCGAGGGGGTGCAGCCGGCCGAGGAAGGCGACGATGATCGCGGTGAAGCCGTAGCCGACGTTGAAATCGATGGAGATCTTGCCCGCCGGGCCCGCCACCTCGAACATGCCCGCGAGGCCCGCAAGGGCGCCGGCCAGCCCCATGCAGATGAGGATGAGGCGCCCGGGGTTCACCCCGCCGAAGGCCGCCGCGCGCGGCGCCTGCCCGGCCAGCCGGATGTGGAACCCGAGGAGATGGCGCGACAGCATCACGTAGGCGAAGATCACGGTGATGAAGGCCGCGACGAGGCCCCAGTGCATGCCGGTGCCCGCGATGAGTTCCCGGTTCGCCGAAGGCGCCCAGCGCGACAAATCCCGGCTGCCGGGAAAGCCCATGCCTTCGGGGTTGCGCAACAGGCCGATCGACGCCCAGGACAACAGGTTCTCGGCGACGTAGACGAGCATCAGCGACACGAGGATCTCGTTGGTGCCGAACCGCACCTTGAGGAACCCCGGGATCAGCGCCCAGAGCGCGCCGCCGATGGCGCCCGCGATCACCATCGCCGGAAAGACGATCCACCGCGCCTCGAGCGCCAGCGACCAGGTGAAGAGATCCGCGCCGCCGAGCCAGCCGGGCAGCGAGACCATCACCGGCGCGCCCGGATAGACCGAAAGTGCCACCGCCGCGGCGCAGAGCGCGCCGACGATATACTGCCCCTCGGCGCCGATGTTCCACACGCCCGCCTGGAACCCGAGCGCCAGTCCCGTGGCGATCAGGATCAGCGGCCCCGCCTTCACCAGCAGTTGCTGGCGGTAGTAGAACGCGAACTCGCCGAACAGCGGATCCCAGAAGATCGTGCGCAGCGCGACGAGCGGATCCTTGCCCAGCCCCCAGAACAACAGCCCGCCCGCGATCATCGTGGCGACGACCGCGACGGGCGGGGTGAGATAGGCCCACAGCCGCGACGGCTGCGGGCGGCGTTCGAAGACGATCATCGTGCGGTCCTTGCGGTCTGGCGGCGGACGCTCCGCGGGGAGTTGTTGGGGCAAGAAAAAACCCGAAGTCGGTTTCTCGCGCCTGCGTCGGTTATTCTTCTGGCCGGAAATATCCCCGCCGGAGGCATCCCGACATAACCGCAGGTGACACTCTCCGCGTCGGCGCAGCTATACATCGACCGGCGCCTCCACGCGCGCGGCATCCGCCCCGCCCAGCATCATGCCGATTTCGGCCACGGTCAGACCGACCGCCGGGCGCGGCGTCGAGAGACGGCCGGCGACGAGGGCGGCGAAACGGTCCGAGATTTCCATCAGCTCGTCGAGATCCTGCGAAATCACGATCACCGCCGCCCCGGCGGCCGCAAGGTCGATGAGTGCCTGACGGATCGCGGCAGCGGCGGCCGCGTCGACGCCCCATGTCGGCTGGTTCACGACGAGCACCTCGGGCGCCTGGAGGATCTCGCGCCCGATCACGAATTTTTGCAGGTTGCCGCCCGACAGCGCCCGTGCCGCCACATGCGGCCCCGGCGTGCGCACGTCATAGGCCTTGATGATCTCCTCGGCAAAGTTGCGCGCCCGGCCCCAGCGGATGAAGCCGCGGTGCGCGAGGTGGCGGCGCACCGTGCCGCTCAGCGCGGCGTTCTCGGTCAGGCTCATCTCGGGGGCCGCGGCATGGCCCAGCCGCTCCTCGGGCGCGGCGAGCAGCCCCAGCGCGCGCCGCGCCGTCGGCCCCAGCGCGCCGATGTCGCGCCCCTTGCACATGACCATCCCCGGCCCGGCGCGCATCTCGCCCGAGAGCGCCAGCAGCAACTCGTCCTGCCCGTTGCCTGCCACGCCGCCGATCCCCAGCACCTCGCCCGCGTGCACGTCGAGGCCGATGTCGCGCAGCGGCGTGCCGAAGGCGTGGCCCGCAGGCAGGCTGAGGCCCGCCAGGCTCAGGACCACCTCACCCGGTGCGCCCGCCGTCCGGGCGGCGGGTTTCAGGGCGCTGCCCACCATCATTTCGGCCATTTCCGCCGCCGAGCAGTTCCGCGGATCGCAGGTGCCCACCACCTTGCCGTGCCGCAGCACCGTGGCCGTCTCGCAGAGCGCGCGGATTTCCTCGAGCTTATGCGAGATATAGAGGATCGACCGCCCCTCGCCCTTGAGCTTGCGCAGCGTCGCGAAGAGCTGGTCGACTTCTTGCGGGGTCAGCACGGAGGTCGGTTCGTCCATGATGAGCAATTTGGGTTCCTGCAACAGGCAGCGCACGATCTCGACCCGCTGCCGCTCGCCTGCCGAGAGGCCGCCGACGGTGCGGAACGGGTCGAGGGCGAGGCCGTAGCTGGCGCTGACCTCGCGGATGCGGGGAGCGAGGGCGGCGGGGGAGGGAGACTTGTCCATGCCGAGGGCGATGTTCTCGGCCACGTTCAGCGCGTCGAAGAGCGAGAAGTGCTGGAACACCATCGCCACGCCTGCCGCGCGCGCCGCCTTCGGCTCGGCGGGAGCATAGGGCGCGCCGCCCAGCGTCATCGTGCCCGCATCGGGGCTGACGAGGCCGTAGATCGTCTTGACCAGCGTCGACTTGCCCGCGCCGTTCTCGCCCAGCAGGGCGTGGACCTCGCCCGTGCCGATGTCGAAGCTCACGTCGCTGTTGGCGACGACGCCGGGATAGGCCTTGGTCAGGCCGTCGAGGTGCAGCAGGACGTCGCTCATGAGGCCACCTTTTGCGCCGAGGCGCCGCGCGCGCCGATCAGGGCGGCGGCGACGCCGATGGCGATCTGTTGCGGATGCTTGCCCAGGGCAGGGTCGCCGATCGGGCAGGCGATGCGGGCGATGGCCTCGGGACTGTGGCCGAGTGCCTGCAACCGCTTGCGGAACCGCGCCCGTTTCGTCGCCGAACCGATCAGGCCGATGCTGGCGCAGGGACGGCGGAGCAGCGCGTCGCAGAGGGCCAGGTCGAGGGCGTGGCTGTGGGTGACGATGAGATGGTCCGCGTCCGGTGGCGCAAACGGCACGAGGGCGGCCAAGTCGGCGGCGACGATGGGCATTACCCCCTCCGGCATCACGTCGGGCAGGCGCGCCGCCGCCACGTCGATCAGCGTGACCGCCCGGCCGGGCAGCGGCGCCACCACCGTCGCAATGGCGCGCCCGACGTGACCGGCCCCCCATATCCAGACCGGCACCGCCGGCTCGGGTGCCAGCGCCGTTTCGCGTTTGAACCCGAGCGTCACCGAGCCGCCGCAACACTGGCCCAGCGTCGGTCCCAGCGGCAGCACCCGCTCGCGCGCCGCGCCGCCGTCGCGCAGCATCCGCCGCGCCTCGGCCATCGCCTCCCACTCGAGGGCGCCGCCGCCGATGGTCCCTTCGGTCCGGTCGTCCCAGACCATCATCGCCGTGCCCGCCGCGCGCGGGACAGAGCCGGCAGTGCGCAGGACCGTCACCCGGATGCCCGTCATGCGCGCGCCCTGCCGATGGCGGCGAGAACCGCCTCGGGCGTCGCGGGCGCCTGCAAATCGGGCCATGCGGGGCCGCTGGCAGCGACGGCCTGACCGAGGGCGAGGAACGCCGAGATGCCGAGCATCAGCGGCGGCTCGCCCACCGCCTTGGACCGCCCGACCGTCATCGCCGGGTTCGGTGCGCCCCAAAGGGTCACGTTGAAGGTGTCGGGCCGGTCCGAACAGGCGGGGACCTTGTAGGTCGAGGGCGCGTGGGTGCGCAGGCGGCCCGCATCGTCCCAGACCAGTTCCTCGGTCGTGAGCCAGCCCGCCCCCTGCACGTATCCGCCCTCGATCTGGCCGATGTCTATCGCGGGGTTCAGCGAGCGCCCGGCGTCGTGCAGGATGTCGGCACGCAGGATGCGGTTCTCGCCGGTCAGGGTGTCGATGACGACCTCGGTGACGGCGGCGCCTTGGGCAAAGTAGAAGAACGGCGTGCCCTGACCCCGCATCCGGTCCCATTTCAGGCCGGGTGTCGCGTAGAACCCCGTCGCCGAGAGCGAGATGCGCGCCAGATAGGCCGCCGCGACCGCCTCTTCCCAGGCCATCTCGTGCCCGCCCGCCCGGACCCGGCCGCCGCCAAACGTCGCGGCGCCGCCGGGGTCGATGTCGCCGGTCGCCCGCTCGCCGGGCCCGTCGCCGCGGCTCGCCAGATCGCCATTGGTGCCGCGGGCCGCGCCGCCGCCCGCCACCACCGCCCCGATCCGCGCCGCGATCGCCTCGCAGGCGGCCAGCACCGCCATGCCGTTCAGATCGGTGCCCGAGGACGCCGCCGTGGCCGAGGTGTTGGGCACCTTGCCGGTGTCGGTCGCGGTGATCCGCACCCGGTCCATGCCGATCCCGAAGGCGGCGGCGGCGACCTGCGCCACCTTCTGGAACAGGCCCTGTCCCATCTCGGTGCCGCCATGGTTCAACTGCACCGAGCCGTCCTGATAGACATGCACCAGTGCGCCCGCCTGATTGAGGTGGGTGAGCGTGAACGAGATCCCGAATTTCACCGGCGAAAAGGCGATGCCGCGTTTCAGGATTGGCTGGCCCGCGTTCCAGTCGGCGATCGCCGCCTTGCGTGCGGCGTAGTCCGAAGAGTCCAACAGTGCCCCGGTCATCCCGCCGAGGATGAAATCGGTCACGTCCATGCCGTAGGGCGTCGTATTCGCGGCCCCCTTCGGCGAATGGGCGCCGCCGAACCGGACCCCGCGCCTGGCGCCCGCGTTCTTCTGGCCGGAAATATCCTCGGGGGGGGCCGAAGGCGGGGGGGGGCGAGACCCCCCCTCGACGCCGGCCATCTCGCGGTAATAGTTGCGGCGGCGCACTTCGGCCCCGTCGAGTCCGAGGACATGCGCCAGATGGTCCATTACCCGCTCGATCCCGATCATTCCCTGCGGTCCGCCGAACCCGCGAAAGGCGGTCGCCGACTGCGTGTTCGTCTTCAGCCGGTGCGAGGTGATCCGCGCGGCGGGCAGCAGATAGGCGTTGTCGGCGTGCAGCATCGCGCGGTCGGCGACCGGCAGCGACAGATCCTGCGCCCAGCCACAGCGGGCATATTGGGTGAACTCGACGCCGGTCAGGCGGCCGTCCGCGTCGGCCCCCGCGCGATAGAGGATGCGGAAATCGTGGCGCTTGCCGGTGACGATCATGTCGTCGTCGCGGTCGTAGCGCATCTTGCACGCTCGGCCCGTGGCGCGTGCGGCGACGGCGCAGGCGACGGCGAGCGCATTGCCCTGGCTCTCCTTGCCGCCGAACCCGCCGCCCATCCGGCGCGTCTCGACACGGACCGCGTGCATCGGCAGGCCCAGCGCCTCGGCGACCTTGTGCTGGATTTCGGTCGGGTGCTGGGTCGAGGAGTGGACGACCATGTCGCCCCCCTCCTGCGGCAGCGCCAGCGCTGCCTGCCCCTCGAGGTAGAAATGCTCCTGCCCGCCGATGTCGAACCGGCCCTCTACGGTGACGGCGGCCCCCGCCAGCGCTGCATCGACGTCGCCCTTGGTCCAGATCACCGGCCCTCCCTCGAAGCGGCTGTCCGAGGCGAGGGCCTCGTCGATGGTGAGGACGGGGGTTTCGGGGGCGATGTCGGGCGTGCCCAGCCGGGCCGCGGCGCGCGCGGCGAGGTGGCTGGTCGCCACCACGAGAAACAGCGGCTGGCCGACATAGTGGACACGGTCGGTCGCAAGCAGCGGCTCGTCGTGGGCCGACGGCGAGACGTCGTTGGCATGCGGCAGGTCGGTGGCGGTGAGGACCGTGACCACGCCGGGGGCGGCGCGCACGGCGGTCAGATCCATGCCTGCGAGGCGCCCGCGCGCGACCGTCGACAGGCCGAACGCCAGATGCAGCGCGCTGCCGGGCAGCGGCAGGTCGTCGACATAGCGCGCGGCGCCGGTCACGTGCAGCGGTGCGGCATCGTGGGGCAGGGCCCGTCCCACGGTCGTGTCCCCCGCCGTCATGCCCGCACCGCGAGCACGTCGATGGCACTTCCCTGCGTTTCGGCCCAATAGCGCCAGAGCATGTTGCCCGCCGCCTGCAAGCGGTAGGCCGCCGAGGCGCGCATGTCGGTGAGCGGGGCGAATTCTTCGGCCATCGCGGCCATCCCGGCGCGCACCGTCGACTCTGTCCAGGGCTGCCCCGTGAGGGCCGTTTCCACGGCGCGCGCCCGTTTCGGTGTGGCGGCCATGCCGCCGAAGGCGATTCGCGCATGGGTCACGGTGCCGGCGTCGATGCCGATATCGAAGGCGCCGCAGACCGCGGAGATGTCCTGGTCGAACCGCTTCGACAGTTTCCATGCCCGCAGGTCCGGCGCGGAGGCGGCAAAGCTGACCGCCTCGACGAACTCGCCCGTCTGCCGGTCCTGCTTGCCATAGGCGATGAAAAAATCCTCGAGCGCCACGTCGCGCCGCACCTCGCCCCGCCGCAGGTGGAGCACCGCCCCGAGCGCGATCAGCACCGGCGCGTTGTCGCCGATCGGAGAGCCGTTGGCGAGCGATCCGCCGAGCGTCGCGGCGTTGCGCACCTGCACCGAGCCATAGCGCCTGATCACCTCGGCATAGGCGGGCAGGCCGGGGGCCACCGCCTCGGCCAGCGCGGTCATGGTGACGGCGGCGCCGACGCGCAGGGTGTCGCCGTCATGTTCGATTTGTGCAAGATCATGGCAGCCAGAGAGGAAAACGACCTCGCCCAGGTTGCGAAACTGCTTCGTCACCCAGAGGCCCACGTCTGTCGCCCCGGCGATCAGCGTGGCGTCGGGATGCGCGACATACCACCCGGCGAGGGCATCGGCGCTGTCGGGTAGAAAGGGCGCCCCCTCTTCCGCGCGGGGCGCGTCATCGGGGGTGGGCGGCACGTCGTGCAGCCAGTCGGGAACGGGGGCTGTCGCCGCGGCGCGCGCCGCGCGGACGATGGGCGCATAGCCGGTGCAGCGGCACAGGTTGCCGGCAAGCTGATCGTCATGGTCGGTGCGGCCATTCAGATGCGCCACCGCCATCGAGACGACGAAGCCGGGGGTGCAGAAGCCGCACTGGCTGCCATGATGGTCGACCATGGCCTGCTGCACCGGATGCAGGGTGCCGTCGGGGGCGGCGATCCCCTCGACGGTGCGGACGGCCTTGCCGTGGACCTGCGGCATGAACAGGATGCAGGC
This sequence comes from uncultured Alphaproteobacteria bacterium, assembly GCA_963789535.1. Classification (GTDB taxonomy): domain Bacteria; phylum Pseudomonadota; class Alphaproteobacteria; order Rhodobacterales; family Rhodobacteraceae; genus CAVXHQ01. Next base: position 1,252,282 of record CAWBKU010000005.1, read on the forward strand.
GTTCAGCGACCGGGCGGCACCGTCGCCCGTCACCATCACCGTGCAGGCACCGCAATCGCCTTCGTTGCAGCCTTCCTTGGTGCCCTTCAGGCCGCGCCGCTCGCGCAGCCAGTCAAGCAGGGTCTCTGTCGCACCCACGTCGGTGCGGACGATCTCGCCGTTGAGGCGAAACGCGATCTCCATGAAGCTATCCGCCGCGATACCATGCGTCCCCGGGGCCGGTGCGCGGTCGATGCGGCGTAGACCGCGCGGCCCTCTGTCCTTGCCCATGAAAGAGAGCGACGGCACCCTTGGCAAGCCGATTCGGGGTCTGGGGACGACAGATGGGCCCAGAGGTCGGGCATTTGACCTAAAGAGAGGCGGCAAGTTCGCCAAGCTGTGTCGCGCAAGTGCCCCACCCGTCGTAAAAGCCCATGTCCTCGTGCGACCTGGCGGCCTGCGCCGTCGCGTGGTGCACCTTCACGTCGTAGGTGCTGCCACCGCCCGGCGCGTCGGCCATCGTGATGTCGGCGGTGAAGGCAAAGTCCATCGGCCCGGTCCCGAATGTGTTGGGCACGAAATCCGGGCCGAGAGCGTTGGTCCAGACCAGCCGCCGCGCAGGTTCGGCGACGAGGATACAGCCGGGCGCGTTGTCCATCCTGCCATGGTCCGGCACGATCATCACGATCCTGAAACGCCCGCCCGGAATCGCCTCTATCTCGGCGACGGGCACCTCGACGGGTTTCGGGGCGAACCATTGCTTGAGCAGGTCCGGCTCGGTCCAGCAGCGCCAGACGGCGGCAGGGCTGGCGGCCAAAGTGCGGGTGAAGGCGAGGGTGTGGGTTTCGGTCATTCTCGTTTCCTGTCCAGAGTAATAGCGAGGGCATCGAGACGGTCGAGCCGCCCCTCCCAGAGCTGTCGTTGCCGGGCCAGCCAGTCCTCGGCCTCGGCCAGCGGCGCCGCCTCGATATGCACCGTCCGCACCCGCCCGACCTTTTCCGACCGCACCAGTCCCGCCGCCTCGAGCACCCTGAGATGGCGCAGGAACGTCGGCAGGGCGATGTCGTGGGGGGCGTGCAGGGCGCTGACGGTTTCGGGGCCGAGGGTCAGCCGTTCGACCACGGCCCGACGGGTCGGGTCGGCGATGGCGGCAAAGAAGGCGCTCAGATGGTTAGTCATGTAGCTAGGTAACGGGATCGCGAAGACTGGGTCAAGGCGGTTGTTCGAATGGCCAGGTATGGCATCCTTCCGGCGAACGGGCCCGGTCGACCGGGCGGACCCTCCGGGGGGAGGTATTTCGGGCAAGAAAAAGCCGAGCGTCTGCTTTCCCCCCCGGCGGTGCGCGCGTAGTCTGGGGCCATGACCGATCCCCGCTTTGTCCACCTGCGCGTCCACACCGAATATTCGCTGCTCGAGGGGGCCGTGCCCCTGCAATCGCTGCCGGGGCTGGCCGCGAAGGCCGGGATGCCGGCGGTCGCGATCACCGACACCAACAACCTGTTCGGCGCGCTGGAATTCTCGGAATATGCCGCCAAGGCGGGCGTGCAGCCGATCGTCGGGTGCCAGATGGCGCTGGGCTACCTCGCGCCGGAACCGGGCAAGCGGGCGGAGCCGCCCGCCGCCGTGGTCCTTCTGGCGCAAAGCGAGGGCGGCTATCGGAACCTGATGAAACTGAACTCCTGCGCCTATCTGGAGGCGCGCGGCGAGGTGGCGCAGATCAGTCTGGAGGAACTGGGGAGCCACGCCGAAGGGCTGATCTGCCTGACGGGGGGCGCCGACGGGCCGGTCGGGCGGCTGATCCGGGCGGGGCAGGGCGCGCGCGCCGAGGCGCTGGTGCAGGCGCTGGCGGCGGCATTTCCGGGGCGCCTCTATGTGGAATTGCAGCGCCATCCCGGCGAGGACGGCCTGCCGCAGGCGGAGTCCGCGACCGAGCGGGCGTTCGTCGAGATGGCCTATGCCATGGACCTGCCGCTGGTCGCGACCAATGACGTGCATTTCCCCAAACCCGACTTCTACGAGGCGCACGATGCGCTGCTGTGCATCGCGGACGGTGCCTATGTCGACCAGCAGGGCGCGCGCAGGCGACTGACGCCACAGCATTATTTCAAGTCCGAGCGCGAGATGGCGACGCTCTTCGCCGATCTGCCGGAGGCGCTGGAGAACACCGTCGAGATTGCGCGGCGCTGCGCGTTTCGCGCGTTCAAGCGCGATCCGATCCTGCCGAAGTTCGCCGACGACGAGGTCGCCGAATTGCGCCGACAGTCGGTCGAGGGCCTGAAGGCGCGTCTTGCCGTAATCCCGCACGCCGCGCCCGTCGCGGACTACGAGGCGCGGCTCGAATTCGAACTCGGCATCATCGAACGGATGGGGTTCCCCGGCTATTTCCTGATCGTCGCCGACTTCATCGGCTGGGCGAAGGACAATGGCATCCCCGTGGGGCCGGGGCGGGGGTCGGGGGCGGGGTCGCTCGTCGCCTATTCGCTGCTCGTCACCGATCTCGATCCGCTGCGCTATTCGCTCTTGTTCGAGCGGTTCCTGAACCCCGAGCGGGTGTCGATGCCCGATTTCGACATCGACTTCTGCATGGACCGCCGCGAAGAGGTGATCCGCTACGTGCAGGGCAAATACGGGCGCGACCGGGTGGGGCAGATCATCACCTTCGGCGCGATGTTGTCCAAGGCTGCGGTGCGCGACATGGGCCGGGTGTTGCAGATGCCCTACGGCCAGGTCGACCGGATATCGAAGATGATCCCGGTCGAGGGCGTGAAGCCGGTCAGCATCCAGAAGGCGCTGGCCGACGAGCCGAGGCTCCGCGAGGAGGCGAAGAACGAGGAGGTTGTGGCGCGCCTGCTGGACTACGCGGGGCAGGTCGAGGGGCTGTTGCGCAACGCCTCGACCCACGCGGCGGGCGTGGTGATCGGCGACCGGCCGCTGGACGAGCTGGTGCCGCTCTACCGCGATCCGCGGTCGGACATGCCCGCGACGCAGTTCAACATGAAATGGGTCGAGGCGGCGGGCCTCGTGAAGTTTGACTTTCTGGGCCTCAAGACCCTGACCGTGATCGCCAATGCCGTGGCGTTGATCCGCGCGGCAGGCAGGCCGCTGAACGTGACGGCGGAGGGCGTCGAGCTCTACACGCCGCCAGCGGGGTTCGAATACGACATCGGGGCGATCCCGCTCGACGACGAGAAGTCCTACGCGCTCTATTCCGCCGCGCGGACCGTTGCCGTGTTCCAGGTGGAATCCAGCGGCATGATGGACGCCCTCAAGCGGATGAAACCGACCTGCATCGAGGACATCGTCGCCCTCGTCGCCCTCTACCGGCCCGGCCCGATGGAAAACATCCCGGCCTATTGCGAGGTGAAGAACGGGCTGAAACCGCTTGAATCCATTCACCCTTCGATCGACCACATCCTGTCCGAGACGCAGGGCATCATCGTCTATCAGGAACAGGTGATGGAGATCGCGCAGGTCATGGCGGGCTACAGCCTCGGCGGTGCCGATCTCTTGCGCCGTGCCATGGGCAAGAAGATCGCCGAGGAGATGTCCAAGGAGCGGCCCAAGTTCGAGGCGGGCGCGAAGGCGAACGGGGTCGACGCGAAGAAGGCCCGGGACGTCTTCGACCTCTTGGAAAAATTCGCCAACTACGGCTTCAACAAGAGCCATGCCGCCGCCTATGCGGTCGTCAGCTATCAGACCGCATGGCTCAAGGCGAACCACCCGGTCGAATTCATGGCCGGCGTGATGAACTGCGACATCCACCTGACGGACAAGCTCGGCGTCTATTTTCAGGAGGTCAAGAAGGGCCTCGGCCTGTCGTATGTGCCGCCCTGCGTGAACCGCTCGCAGGCGACGTTCTCGGTGGCCGAGGGACGCCTCGTCTATGCGCTCGGCGCGCTCAAGAACGTCGGCGTCGACGCGATGAAACTGATCGTCGAGGGGCGCGGCGAAAGGCCCTTCGTCTCGGTCTTCGATCTGGCGCGCCGCGTCGACCTCAAGCGGGTCGGCAAGCGGCCGCTCGAGATGCTGGCGCGGGCCGGGGGGTTCGACCAGCTCGACGGCAATCGACATCGTATTTTGACAAGTCTGGACGGGCTGGTGGCCTATTCCGGGGCGATCCACGAGCAGAAAAGTTCAAGCCAGGTCTCGCTCTTCGGCGAGGCGGGCGACGATCTGCCGGAGCCGCGATTGGCGGGCCTGCCCGACTGGGCGCCCGCCGAACGGCTGGCCGAAGAGTTCAAGGCAATCGGCTTCTACCTCTCCGGCCACCCGCTCGACGACTATCGCGCGGCCCTCAAACGCAAGGGGATCCTGACCCTCGACGAGGTGACGGAGCGCGCGGCGCAGGGCGCCTTCATCGGCAGGATGGCGGGCACCGTGCTGGGCCGGCAGGAGCGCAAGTCGGCGCGCGGCAACCGGTTCGCCTTTGCGCAATTGTCCGATCCGACCGGGCAATACGAGGTCACGCTGTTCTCGGACACCCTCGAGGCGGCGCGCGATCACCTTGTGGCGGGGGGGCGCGTCGTCGTGCAGGTCGAGGCGACGATGGAGGCGGACCAGTTGAAGCTGCTGGGCCGGTCGGTGGCGCCGCTGGACGACGTGGTGGCGGACGCGGGCGCCGTGGGATTGCGCATCTATGTCGAGGCCGAGGCGGCCATCGCCCATGTCGCCGGCGTCCTGCAAGGCGCGCTGCGCGACAAGGTGCGCGGCGGCAGGGGGCCGATCCTGTTCACCGTCATGGCCGACGGCCTGCCCGGCGACGTCGAGATCGACTGCGGTGTGGAATACCCTGTAAACCCTCAGATAAAGGGGGCGCTGCGGTCGCTCGACGGGGTTATCGAGGTCGAGGAGATCTGAAACGGCGCGCCGCAGTCGTGCGCGCGTCTCTGGACGGGCGCGGCAGCGCAGGCTAGAACCGCCGCGACGGACGCGGCCCGCCCCAAGAGGCCCGCTGCACGATGGGGCCCGCAGGGTGCGGGTCGGGCATGGGTTAGGGGGACGACATGATCCGGTTACGGAAATCCTTGGTATTTGTGGCGCTCCTGCTGGCGGGCGCCTGTTCGGACCCGCTCTCCGGGGTCGACCGGCTGTCGGACGTGCCGCTCGCTGCGGGGACCGCGACGGCGACGGTCGTTCCCGGGGCTTCGGATGCGGCGGGCGCGCCGCCGGTCCTGCCGGGTCTTCTCGCCGGTCTGTTCGGCGACGGCGGCGGGAGCGGCGATGCGACGGTGACGCCCGCCTCGGTCGTGATCGCCGGTGCCGCGCCGCTGCCGCCCGGCGCGACGGTGCCCTACGGTGTGCTCGCCACCGTGTGTGGCGTCGATGCCGCGAGCCTCGGCAGCCCCGTCGCCAGTGCCTCGGGCTATGCCGTCTATGACACCGATCCCACGACGACCGCGCCGCGCACCCAGTACATCACCGGGTTCGAGGACGGCTGCGCGCGGCAGTTCTATGCCGCTCTCGCGATCTTCGGCGATATCGGCACCCACGAATTGGTGCGCTATTCCGAGGCGGCGGGCGACGGTTATTCCGGAACCGACCGCGCCTACGAGACGCTCAAGGCCGCCTATTGCGGGGTGGCCGAGGGCGTGCCCTGCGGTGCGCGTCTCGAGGCGCTGGCGGCGCGGACGACGTTCCTGACGGTCTATGAGAGTTTCGGCACCGAGAACGGCTGGGCCGACATTCTGCTGAGTGACGGGCGGGTGATCGCCGACGACTTCTGAGGCGTCACCAGTGCGGCGGGCGGGTATCGCCCACCAGCACGCCGCCGTCATCGCTCTCGCGGCTCGCCTCGCGCGCCATCAGCATCGCGACCTGTCGCGTCAGGCGCGCGATCTCGGCGTCCTGACGCGCCACAACCTCGGACAGGTCGTCGACGGTGCGGATCAGATGGGCGAGGCGTTCCTGAAGGGCGATGGCATCGGTCATGGACGACAGATGCCCGGATCGGGCGGGGCGATGCAAGGGGCGGGCGATGTTGCGCGGCGCGGCGGCGCGGGCTATGGCCTGCCCCGGACAGAGTGACCCCGGCGGCACGCGCACCGGACCGCAAGAGGCAGGACCATGGCCAAGGACAAGAAAGCCCCCCGCCCCCGGGCTGAAACGCCGAAAGGGTTCCGCGATCATTTCGGCGCGGACGTGACCGAACGGACCGCAATGCTGGCAAAGATCGCCGAGGTCTATCACCGCTACGGCTTCGACGCGCTCGAGACTTCTGCCGTCGAGACGGTCGAGGCGCTGGGCAAGTTCCTGCCCGACGTGGACCGCCCGAACGAGGGGGTGTTCGCGTGGCAGGAGGCGCCGGAGTCGGAGAAACCGGGCGACTGGCTGGCGCTGCGCTATGACATGACGGCGCCGCTGGCGCGGGTCTATGCGCAATACCGGAACGACCTGCCGACGCCCTATCGGCGCTATACGATGGGGCCGGTGTGGCGCAACGAAAAGCCGGGGCCGGGGCGGTTCCGGCAGTTCTATCAATGCGATGCGGATACGGTGGGGACCGGGTCGGTGGCCGCCGACGCCGAGATCTGCGCGATGCTGTGCGATGTGCTGGAAGCGGTGGGGATTAAGCGCGGCGATTATGTGGTGCGGGTGAATAACCGGAAGGTTTTGAATGGGCTGCTCGCGAGGGTGATGTCGAGCGATTTCGTAACAAACGATAAGTCGAATGAGAGTCCAGACAATCCCTTTGGCTTCAACTTCGGTCAAATGGCGACAGCGTCGACTTTGAACGATCCAAATTCGAGTCTCGGAGCGAGTATCTCTCACGACGACATTCTTCGAACAATAGATAAATATGATAAAGTCGGCGCCGAAGGAGTCCGAGAGTTGATGACCGATGGGCGGAGGGATGTTTCCGGCGCATACGTTGATGGTCTAGGCGCAACTCCAGCTCAAGCGGCGCATGTCGTAAATTTTCTTTCTTCGAAAGGTGAAACGAATATTGAGACAATAGAGAACCTCAAAGTTGCGACCGCTGCATGGCCTCGGGGAGAAGAAGGAGTCGAGGAGCTATCCGAAATATCCAGCCTCCTCGACGCCCAAGGCTACGGCCCCGACCGCATCGTCATCGACCCCTCCGTCGTGCGCGGCCTCGGTTACTACACCGGCCCGGTCTACGAGGCGGAACTCACGTTCCAAGTCGAGGACGAGAAGGGCCGCAGCGTCAACTTCGGCTCGGTCGCGGGCGGCGGGCGCTATGACGATCTCGTGAAGCGGTTCACCGGGCAGGAGGTGCCGGCGACGGGCGTGTCGGTCGGGGTGGACAGGCTGCTGGCGGCGTTGCGGGCAAGGCGCGGGGAGACGAGGCAGGCCGACGGGCCGGTGGTCGTGACCGTCATGGACCGGGACCGGATGGCCGAGTATCAGGCGATGGCGTCGGAGTTGCGCACGGCCTATCTCGATCCCGACAGGCCCGAAGACGGAAAGATCCGCGCCGAGGTCTATCTCGGAAACCCGAAGAACTTCGGCAACCAGATGAAATACGCCGACAAGCGCGGCAGTCCGGTGGCGGTGATCGCGGGCGGCGACGAGTTTGCAGCGGGCACGGTGCAGATCAAGGATCTGATCCTCGGCGCGAAGATCGCCGAAAACGCCAGCCTCGAGGAATGGAAGGACCGCCCCAGCCAATACGAGGTGCCGCGCGCCGATTTGGTCGCGCGGGTGCGCGCGATCCTGAACGGGCAGGGTTGAGGCATGGCGGACGACGGCCCCCCCGGCCCGCGCAACCGGATCCGCGTGCTCTTGCACGTGTTCGGGCCGCGCACTCTGGCGCTGTTCGCCGCCGTGTTGCTGCTGATCGGGATCTTCTGGCCGTCGTGGACCCTCGGCAGCCTCGGCGCCGCCCTCGGGATCCTCGCCATGGTCTGGGAATTCCGGGTCGATCCGTGACGCACCCCCGCGCCACCCCCGGCCCTGCCCCCGACGCCATCCGAACCGAGGCGCGGCGCCTGCGCGACCTCTTTGCCGGCCATGGCGCGCAGATCGTGAAGCCCGACATCCTGCAATCTGCCGACACGCTCCTCGACATCTACGGCGAGGATATCCGCGCGCGCGCCTACATCACCGCCGATCCGCTGCGCGGCGAAATGATGCTGCGCCCCGATTTCACCGTGCCGATCGTGCAGCGGCACATGGAGACGATGGCCGACCCCGCGCGCTATGCCTATGCGGGCAAGGTGTTCCGCAAGCAGGAGACCGACGCCGACCGGCCCGTCGAATACATCCAGGCAGGCTACGAGGTGTTCGATGGCCGCGATCCGGCCGCCGCCGATGCCGAGGTCTTCGCGGTCATCGCCGAGGGTCTGCGCGGCGTGCCGGTGCGCGCGGTGACGGGCGACCTCGGCGTGCTGACCGCCGCCATCGCCGGGCTGACGGCGAGCGACGCGCGCAAGGCGGCCCTATTGCGCCACATCTGGCGGCCGGCGCGGTTCCGCGCGCTGCTCGACCGGTTCGCCGGGCGCACCGCTCTGCCCCGGGGGCGCGCGCAATTGCTGGCGCTGACCGATCCCTTCGCGCAGGCGGGGCCGGAGATCGGCCTGCGCAGCCGTGCCGAGGTGGCCGAGCGGCTTGACCGGCTGCGCGAGGATAGCGCGGCGCCGCCGGTTCCGGAGGGCGAGATCGCCCTCATCGACCGGCTGCTGGCCCTGAAGGCGCCGCTGCACGAGGCGCTCGAGGCGCTGGCGGTAGCCGCGCGAGAGATGTCGGCCCTCGAACCTGCCCTCGCGCGCGGACGGGCGCGCCGGGCGGAACTGATCGCGCGCGGCGTCGACGTCGACGCGGTGTCGTTCGAAGGGGCGTTCGGGCGCACGACGCTGGAATATTACGACGGGTTCGTCTTCGGGTTCGTCGCCGACGGTCTGCCGCCGGTGGCGACGGGGGGTCGCTATGACGCGCTGACGCGGCACCTTGGCGACGGGCGCGCGGTGCCGGCGGTGGGCGGTGTGATCCGCCCGGCGCTGTCGCTCGCGGCACGGGAGGGCGCGCGATGATCAAGCTCGGCGTGCCGTCCAAGGGACGGCTGATGGAGGAGACGTTCGCCTGGTTCGCCGCGCGCGGCGTGGTGCTGCGGCGCGCCGGGTCGGACCGGGACTACGCGGGTGCCGTCGAGGGTATCGGCGGGGTCGAGCTGGTCCTGCTGTCGGCGGGCGAGATCCCGCGCGAACTGGTGGCGGGGCGGCTGCATCTGGGCGTCACGGGGTCGGATCTGGTGCACGAGAAGGTGCCCGGATGGGACCGCCGTCTGCGCGCGCTGGCGGCGATGGGGTTCGGGCACGCGGACCTCGTGCTCGCCGTGCCGCAGGGCTGGGTGGACGTCGAAACGCTCGACGACCTCGACGCGGTTTGTGCTGCGTTCCGCGCCCGGCACGGGATGCGACTGCGGATCGCCACGAAGTATCACCGACTGGTGCGCGAGTATCTGCGCGAGCATGGGGTGGCGGATTATGCCCTCGTCGACAGTCAGGGGGCGACGGAGGGAACGGTGAAGAACGAGACCGCCGAGGCCGTGGCCGACATCACCTCGACCGGCGCCACGCTGCGCGCCAATGGCCTCAAGGTGCTGGGCGGGCCGGTGATCCACGCCAGTCAGGCGACGCTTTTCGCGGGGTCGGGTGCGGGGTGGACGGCGGCGGAGACGGCGGCCTTCGCGGGCCTTGTGGGGCGGCTGGCGCTCTGATCCCGTCGTCGCGGCGGCGGCATCTGCGGACCCTCCGGGGGGAGGTATTTCGGGCAAGAAAAAGCGGGGGGCCGGATCAGCGCACGCCGATGTCCGCGAGCGCGCGGGTGAGGTCCATCGGCAGCGCCTCTTCGGACTGGCGCCCCTCGGGCAGGTCGGGGGGCGCGTCGGGGCCGGGCAGGTAGCGCCAGCCCTGGAACGGGCGTTTGGGCGTGGCGGCGGTGCGGATCAGCGCCGGGTCGAGCACGATGGCGCAGCGCGAAATGCCGTCGGCACCTACGTAGGGGTCGAGGCGCAGGATGCGCTGTCGGCACAGGATCACGCCCTTGATGACCCAGTAGATCGACCCCGCGGAGAGCACCTCTTGCTCGCGGCGCGGCCACATCCGCGTCACGTGACGCGGCAGGCCGTCGGGCGTCTGGGCGCGTTTGCTGGCCTGCCAGGCGGCGAGGTCGGCGACATCCTCGGTCCCGACCGAGAGCTTCAGGATGTGGAGTTTCTCTGGCATGGCGAATCCTCCGTTCCCGTGAGGGCCAACCTAGGGCGCGCAGTGCGGCGCGCAAGCCTCAGTGCGGCCAAAGTTATCCACATGTCGTTGACCGGCCCGGGGACCGCCACTAGGGTGAGTGTCCGGCCGAGTCGGTCGGTATCCCGAAAATACCCGCCGCACTCGTCCCGATCCGCGCCAGAGGAGCCGACCCATGTCCCGTTTCGCCGCCCCCATCGCCGAGGCCATCTGGGACATGAAATACCGCTTCAAGGCGCAGGACGGCACCCCCATCGACGGCACGGTCGAGGACAGTTGGCGCCGGATCGCGGGCGCTCTGGCCGAGGTCGAGGCCGAACCCGGGGTCTGGGCGGAGCGGTTCCATGCCGCGCTCGAGGACTTCAAATTCCTGCCCGCCGGGCGGATCACCGCCGGCGCGGGCACGGCGCGGTCGGTGACGATGTTCAACTGTTTCGTCATGGGCACGGTGCCCGACAGCATGGGCGGCATTTTCGAGGCGCTCAAGGAGGCGGCACTGACGATGCAGCAGGGCGGCGGGATCGGCTATGATTTCAGCACGATCCGGCCCAAGGGGGCGGTGGTCAAGGGCGTGGCGGCGGATGCGTCGGGCCCCCTTAGCTTCATGGATGTCTGGGACGCGATGTGCCGGACGATCATGTCGGCGGGCAGCCGCCGGGGCGCGATGATGGCGACGATGCGCTGCGATCATCCCGATATCGAGGCATTCATCGCGGCGAAATCGGACGCCGCGCGGCTGCGGATGTTCAACGTGTCGGTGCTGATCACCGATCCGTTCATGGCGGCGGTCAAGGCGGACGGCCCCTGGGATCTGGTGTTTCAGGACACGGTCTATCGCACGCTGCGGGCGCGCGACCTCTGGGACGCGATCATGCGCGCGACCTACGATTATGCCGAACCCGGTGTCATCTTCATCGACCGGATCAACGCGGCCAACAACCTGAACTATGTCGAGACCATCGCCGCCACGAACCCCTGCGGCGAACAGCCGCTGCCGCCCTATGGTGCCTGCCTGCTCGGGTCGATCAACCTCGCGCGGCTCGTCACGGACCCGTTCGGCGCGGCGGCGGCGCTGGACGGGGCGGCGCTCGACGACCTCGTGGCGGTCGCGGTGCGGATGATGGACAACGTCGTCGACGCCTCGCGCTTTCCGCTGCCGGAACAAAGGGCCGAGGCGCTGGCCAAGCGGCGGATCGGCCTCGGCGTCACCGGCCTCGCCGATGCGCTGCTCATGGTCGGGCAGCGCTATGGGTCCGAAGAGGCCGCCGCCGTCACCGAAGGCTGGATGAAGCGGATCGCGCGCGCGGCCTATCTGGCGTCGGTCGATCTGGCGAAGGAAAAGGGCGCGTTCCCGCTGTTCGACGCCGGGAAATACCTCGCCTCGGGCACGATGATGGCGATGGACGAGGACGTGCGCGCCGCCATCGCCGAGCATGGCATCCGCAATGCGCTGCTGACCTCGATCGCGCCCACGGGGACGATCTCGCTCTATGCCGGCAACGTGTCGTCGGGGATCGAGCCGGTGTTCGCCTATGCCTATACCCGCAAGGTGCTGCAAAAGGACGGCAGCCGCACCGAGGAAGAGGTCGTCGATTATGCCGTCCAGATGTGGCGCGACCTGCACGGCGCAGCACCCCTGCCGGAGCATTTCGTCAACGCCCAGACCCTCGCCCCGCTCGACCACGTGCGGATGCAGGCGGCGGCGCAGAAGTGGGTCGACAGCTCGATCTCGAAGACCATCAACTGCCCCGAGGATATCCCGTTCGAGGCGTTCAAGGAGGTCTATATGGCCGCCTGGGATCAGGGGTGCAAAGGCTGCACCACCTATCGGCCCAATGCGGTGACGGGATCCGTGCTGTCGGTGAGCGAGACCTCGGAGGCAGCACCGGTGGCGTCGGAGGGCGGGGAAGTCGTCTATCTGGCTGAACCGCTCGACCGGCCCGGCGAACTCGACGGGGCCACCTACAAGCTCAAGTGGCCGGACAGTGAACACGCGATCTACATCACCGTCAACGATCTGGTGGTGAACGGGCAGCGGCGACCGTTCGAGGTGTTCATCAATTCCAAGAACATGGAGCATTTCGCCTGGACCGTGGCGCTGACGCGGATGATCTCGGCGGTGTTCCGGCGCGGCGGCGACGTGTCGTTCGTTGTCGAGGAACTGAAGGCCGTGTTCGACCCGCGTGGCGGGGCCTGGATGGCGGGCAGATACGTGCCCAGCATCCTCGCGGCTATCGGCGGCGTGATCGAGCGTCACATGGTCGCGACAGGGTTCCTGCATGCCGAGGGCGCGGGCCTGAAGGCCGATCCGCAGGCGGACGTCGTCAGCATCGGGCAGAAGCGTGGCAAGGCGTGCTCGTCCTGCGGCTCCTACGAGATGCGGATGGTCGAGGGCTGCATGACCTGCGCGTCCTGCGGCTATTCGAAGTGCGGGTAGGCGGGCGCCGGGATACGATTCGCCGCTCATGAAGGCGAGCCGACCCGTTCTGCCGCGTCTGCAACACGGGATCGGTCGCGCACCGCCCGAGGATCGGGCGTAATGCTGCACTGCGGCTAAAATTTGTGCAGTGGTTCGGCGTCCGCTCCCGGAGCGCCCTCAGGATTTGAAACCCGATGTCCCGCCGGTGAATGCTCCGCCTGTCCCGAGCACGGGACGAAAGTGCCACGCGGGGGGGTGATCCTGGCAGAAAACGCCCCCCGCATGGCTGCAACACGAATGCTGCGGCCCCAAAGCTATCCGTTTCGCCTGCACTTGAACAGGCGGCAACGATGCCGGTGCCGTGGTCCATCATGGGGAAATCAAATTGACCATCCGTAAAACTCTCTTTGCAAGTGCCGCCGCCATCGTCGCGGCCAGCGCCGCCCAGGCGCAGCAGGACTGCCCGATCCGCGTCGGTGTCCTGCACTCCCTTTCCGGCACCATGGCGATTTCCGAAACCACGCTGTCGCAGACCATGGAAATGCTGATCGCCGCCCAGAACGAAGCCGGCGGCCTTCTGGGATGCGAGATCGAGGCTGTGGTCGTCGACCCCGCGTCGGACTGGCCGCTGTTCGCCGAAAAGGCGCGCGAGCTGCTGACCGTCAACGAGGTCGACGTGATCTTCGGCAACTGGACGTCCGTCTCGCGCAAATCCGTCCTGCCCGTGATCGAGGAGCTGAACGGCCTGCTGTTCTATCCCGTGCAATACGAGGGCGAGGAATCGAGCCGGAACGTGTTCTACACCGGTGCCGCCCCGAACCAGCAGGCGATCCCGGCAGTCGACTATTTCATCGACGAACTGGGTGTGACGAGCTTTGCGCTCCTTGGCACCGACTATGTCTATCCGCGCACGACCAACAACATCCTCCAGGCCTATCTGATCTCGCGGGGCATCCCGGAAGAGAACATCTTCGTCAACTACACCCCCTTCGGCCAGTCCGACTGGGCGACCATCGTCGCCGACGTCGTGGCGCTGGGCGAGACCGGCGAGCAGGTCGGCGTCATCTCGACGATCAACGGCGACGCCAACATCGGGTTCTACAAGGAACTGGCGGCGGCGGACGTTTCCGCCGACGACATCCCCGTGGTGGCGTTTTCGGTCGGCGAGGAGGAGCTGTCGGGCTTCGACACCTCGGGCCTCGTCGGGCATCTGGCGGCGTGGAACTACTTCATGTCCGCCGATACGCCGGAAAACGCGGCATTCATCGCGCAATGGCAGGCCTATATCGGCGACGACACGCGCGTGACGAACGACCCGATGGAGGCGCATTACATCGGCTGGAACATGTGGGTGAACGCGGTGACGGAATCGGGGACCACCGACGTCGATACGATCATCGACGCGATGGTCGGCCAGACCTTCCCGAACCTGACAGGCGGCATCGCCGAAATGCTGCCGAACCACCACCTGACGAAACCGGTTCTGATCGGCGAGATCACGGCGGACGGCCAGTTCGACATCATCTCCCAGACCGAGCCGGTGCCGGGCGACGCCTGGACCGATTTCCTGCCCGAAAGTGCGGTGCTCGAGTCCGACTGGATCGCCTGGGACTGCGGCATGTACAACACCGAGACCGAGACCTGCGTGCAGCGCACCTCGAACTATTGAGGTGACGGCAGGGCGTGCCCGGCGCGCCCTGCCAATCCTGCCAATGCCCCTGCGAAAGCCCCCGCCCATGCTGCGCGCCCTGCTCATCTGCTGCGCCGTCCTGTTCACGGCGCCCATGGCGCATGCGCAGTCGTTGCAGGCAGTCCTTCAGGACAATGCCGACGCGGTCGCCAATCCGTCGCGCAGCACCGTCGACGCGGTGATCGCGGCACTCGCCGCCGATCCACCCCCCGGCACCCCCGATTTCCTCGAGGTCTGGCGCGACAAGAACCTCTGGCAGCGCACCTTGGACGGCCTGTTCTTTGCCGCCGTGCCGGACGGCGACGGCCTGATCCTGACCGACCTCGACACCGGCGCCGAAACCGCCGTCGCCGACGACGCGGGCTATGACCAGATCAAGCCCAACGCCGGGGTGCGCCGCGTCATCGACGTGGCCCTCGTGCAGTTCCTGCTGTCGGACGACGACCCTGCCCGCCGCCGCGCCGCCCTCGACGCCATTTCCCGCGCCCCCGCCGAGGATCAGCTCGCGCCGCTCCGCGCCAGCATCGAGGGCGAGCCCATCGCCGCGATCCTCGCCCGCAAGGTGCAACTCGAACGCCAACTCACCGCCCGCTTCGGCGCCACGCCCGAGGAACGCATCGCCGCCATCGACGCGCTGTCGGGCGACCTCAGCGTCGAGGTCCGCGGCGTCATCAGCCAGATCCTGACCACCCGGGCCGATGTCGCGACCGAGATCCCCGAAGACACCAACCTCGCCCGCACCCTCACCCCCGGCGACCGACATGACCGAGGCCGAGGCCTATGGCCTGCTCGTCGCAGCGGACCTCGCCCCCGCGACCGTCGAGAGCGCCGACCTCAACGCCGCGCTGATCGCCGCCATCGACGGGGGCACCGTCGCCGGCGTGCCCGTTGCCTCCCTGAACACCGACGCCGCGCGCATCGACGCCTACCGCACCCTCGTCGCGGCAGGCACCGCCGCGCCCTTCATCCCGCCCGGGGACCGCGCCGCAGCCCTCGAGGCGCATACGTTCTACGTCCGTTATACCGAGCCGGACCCCGCCATCACCGACGCCGCCCGCGCCGCCGAACGCTCGATCGCCACTCGCCTCGCCCGCGATCAGGGGATCGACCTCACGCTCGACGCGCTGTCGCTCGCCTCGATCTATTTCCTCGCCGCCATCGGCCTTGCCATCACCTTCGGCGTCATGGGCGTCATCAACATGGCGCATGGCGAGTTCATCATGATGGGCGCCTATACCGGCTATGTCGTGCAGCTTTTCGTGCCCGACTACACCCTGTCCATCGCTCTGGCCCTGCCGCTGGCCTTCGCCGTCACCTTCGGTGCGGGCGTGGCGATGGAGCGTCTGGTGATCCGGTGGCTCTATCACCGCCCGCTCGAGACGCTGCTGGCGACCTTCGGCATCTCCATCGCGCTGCAACAGATCGCCAAGAACCTCTTCGGCACGCAGGCCCGCCCGCTGACCTCGCCCGACTGGCTCGCGGGCGCCTGGGTCGTCAACGACGTGATCCAGATCAGCCATATCCGCATCGCGATCTTTGTCCTCGCGCTGATCTTCCTCGGCCTGATTCTCTACATCCTCAAACGCACCCGCCTCGGCCTCGAGGTGCGCGCGGTAACGCAGAACCCCGGCATGGCCGCGTCCATGGGCATCGACCCTGACCGCATCAACATGCTCACCTTCGGTCTCGGCTCCGGCATCGCGGGGATCGCGGGCGTCGCCATCGGCCTCTACGCCAAGGTCACGTCGGAAATGGGCGCCGACTATATCGTCCAGTCCTTCATGACGGTGGTCGTCGGCGGCGTCGGCAACGTCTGGGGCACGCTGGCGGGGGCGACGCTCATCGGGTTCACGCAAAAGGGCATCGAATGGTTCAACCCCTCGAACACGCTGGCCGCGCAGACCTTCATGATCCTCTTCGTGATCCTCTTCATCCAGTTCCGCCCCAAGGGAATCGTCGCCCTCAAGGGCCGCGCGGCAGGAGACTGACGATGACCAGTAGCGCCATCGTTCTCCTTCTTTGGGTCGGAAATATCCCGGGGGTCTGGGGGCAGAGCACCCAGCGTCGCGACGCGCACCGCGCGGCGCAACACCTCAATGGCAGCACCCCATGAGACAGAGCTTCATCGCCCGAAACCCCTCCGTCCTGTGGTTCCTCGCCGCCCTCGCCCTCTTCACGATCACGGTGACGTTCCTGTCCGAGGCGATGGGCACCGGCCTCGTCTCGACCTCGTTCCTCAAAACGTTGGGCAAGACGCTCTGCCTCTGCCTCGTCGCCGTCGCGATGGACGTCGTCTGGGGCTATTGCGGCATCCTGTCGCTCGGCCATTTCGCCTTCTTCGGGATCGGCGGCTATGCCATCGGCATGTGGCTCATGTATGCGCGGACCGAGGGCCTCGTCGCGGCCTCGCTTGCCGCACAACCCCTGCCGCCGACGCGCGGCGAGGTCACGGCCGCCATCGGCAACCAGATCTTCGGCGTCGTCGGCTCGTCGGAATTTCCCCCGATCTGGGCCTTTGCCCATTCGCTGCCGCTTCAACTGATCGCCGTGGTCCTCGTGCCGGGCCTCCTCGCCCTCGTCTTTGGCTGGCTCGCGTTCCGCAGCCGCGTGACCGGCGTCTATCTGTCGATCCTGACGCAGGCGATGACGCTGGCGCTCGCGCTCTACTTCTTTCAGAACGACACCGGCCTGCGCGGCAACAACGGGTTGTCGGGCCTCCAGAACATCCCCGGCCTCGAGGCCGTCGGTCAGGCGCGCCTCTCGCTGTGGTTCTTCTGGGCCTCCGCCGCGGCGCTCGGCCTCGGCTATCTGTTCTTCGCCTGGATCGTGAGCGGCAAGCTCGGCTCGGTGATCCGCGCGATCCGCGACAACGAGGCGCGGGTGCGGTTCCTCGGCTATCCGGTCGAGCGCTACAAGCTCTTCGTGTTCACCGTCACGGCGATGGTCGCGGGCATCGCGGGCGCGCTCTATTATCCGCAGGCGGGGATCATCAACCCGGCGGAAATCGCGCCCATCGCCTCGATCTATCTGGCGGTCTGGGTCGCCATCGGCGGGCGCGGCAGGCTTTATGGCGCGGTCATCGGGGCGGCCGCTCGTCTCGCTGCTGTCGTCGTGGTTCACCGGCGGTGCGGCGCCCAACGTCGATCTCGGCTTCACCGAAATCCGCTGGACCGACTGGTGGCTGGTCCTGCTCGGCCTCACCTTCGTCGCCGTCACGCTGTTCTTTCCCAAGGGCATCGGCGGCCTCTTCGACCTGTTCACGCGGCTGCGCCCCGTGCCCGCGCGGGTCGGCGATTTCGGCCCCGACACGGGCGCGCAGCGGCGCGCGGAGGGGCAGGAATGAGCACCCTTCTCGAGGTGTCGGGGGTGTCGAAGACCTTCGACGGATTTCGCGCGATCAACAACCTGTCGATCCAGATCGCCGAGCCGGAACTGCGCGCGATCATAGGCCCGAACGGGGCCGGCAAGACCACGTTCATGGACATCGTCACCGGCAAGACCCGCCCCGACGAGGGCCGCGTGATCTTTGGCGAAAGGTCCATCTCCTTGATCGGGATGAGCGAGAGCCGGATCGCGCAGGCGGGCATCGGGCGCAAGTTCCAGAAACCGACGGTGTTCGAGGCGCAGTCCGTGCGCGAGAACATCGCGATGGCCCTCAAGAACCCGCGCGGGCCGTTCGACGTGCTGCTGCGGCGCCGTGCCGACGACCGCGAGGACCGCGTGCGCGCGATCAGCGACGAGATCGGCCTGACGCCCGACCTCGACCGTCCCTCTGGCGCCCTCAGCCACGGCCAGAAACAATGGCTCGAGATCGGGATGCTGCTGGCGCAGGATCCGCGCCTCCTTCTGGTCGACGAGCCGGCCGCCGGCATGACGCCCGCCGAGCGCGCGCATACGACCGACCTGCTCAGGCGCGCGGCGCAGACCCGCGCCGTCGTCGTCGTCGAGCACGACATGGAGTTCGTGCGCCGCCTGAACTGCAAGGTGACGGTGCTGCACGAAGGCTCGGTGCTGGCCGAGGGCAGCCTCGACCATGTGACCCAGAACAGGGACGTCATCGACGTCTATCTGGGGCGCTGAGATGCTCGAGATCGCGGACCTCACGCTGAAATACGGGCAGAGCCAGATCCTCAACGGGGTGAGCCTGACCGCGCGCCCCGGTCAGGTGACGGCCGTGATGGGCACCAACGGCGTCGGCAAGACGAGCCTTCTGCGGGCCATCGCCGGACGGCACCCGCACGCGGGCGGCACGATCACGCTCGATGGCAGACCTCTCGGCCACCTGACCGCCTTTGGTGCCGCACGCGCGGGCATCGCCTATGTGCCGCAGGGCCGCGAGATATTTCCGATGATGACCGTGGCCGAGAACCTCGCCACCGGATTTGCCTGCCTGCCCGGCAAGGCCGATCACCGGATCCCCGACCACATCTACGACCTCTTTCCCGTGCTGCGCGAAATGACGCACCGGCGCGGCGGCGACCTCTCGGGCGGACAGCAGCAGCAACTCGCCATCGCGCGCGCGATCATCACGCGCCCGCGTGTCCTGCTGCTGGACGAGCCGACCGAGGGCATCCAGCCCAACATCATCACCCAGATCGGCACGGTGATCCGCACCCTGCGGGACCGCGGCGACATGGCGATCGTGCTGGTCGAGCAGTTCTTCGACTTCGCCTTCGACCTTGGCGATCGTTTCGTCGCGATGAACTGCGGTTCCGTCGTCCTGAACCGACCCGGGGACGAGGTGGTGCGCGACGACCTGCTGGGCCTCGTGTCCGTCTGAGGGACGCGCCGCCATCTTGCGGTCAGGTTCCCGTCAGGACCGCCTTCAGATGTCCGGTATCCACGACCGGTCCCGTCGTCTTGTTGCGGCTGCCGACGAACCGCTTGAGGAGTTCGGCCTGAAAACGGATCTCGTGCCCGCGTTCGCCGACCCGGCGGCCGAAGGCGCCGAACGGACCGCCGATGCCGGCCAGATCCTGCTCGGCGGCGGCGCAGAGGTCGAGCAGCGGCACCGCCACCTCGCCGATAACCCGTACCGCGAGTTCGGACGTGGCCTCGGCGAGGGGATCGTCGAAGCCGATATCCTCGCGGAACATCCGGTTGATGCCGCCGATGAACGTTCCGAACCGGACCGTGACGTCCGTGCCCCGGCCCTGCGCCGGTTGCGCCGTCAGGTGCAGGTCGCCGAGTATGAGGCCGGGAAGTTCGAGCAGGAACGCAGCCTCCGAGATCGTGTCGTCGGCCCGGTCGAGCCTGCGCAACCGGGTCTGCAATGCATGGCACACCCGCCCGCAGAAAACCTTTTCGAGGCGGGCGCCCCTGCCGAAGGAGGTGGAATTGCGAAAATGACGCCCGGTGATGTCGCAGGACAGGACGGTGACGTCGCCGAAGGCACTGCACCGCAACGCGATCTCGAAGGTCCGCGCCGTGAGGTCCTCGGCGGTCTGGGCGGAAGCGATGGCTGTCATGGCGGCATCTCCTGAAATGAGACGATTCATCCTAAATATTTATCGAAGATTCGTTTACGCAAGGTAAACGTGAACGGGTCGGCACGCCGGTGACGATCCCCGGCGGGACCGCGCTGGCGGGGGCGCGCCCGGTGCCCTATTGCTGCGGCACAGGAACCCTGGATGTCGGGCCCCGCCCATGACCTTCGATCAGATCCGCACCTTTCTCTGGGTTGCCCGCCTTGGCGGGTTCCGTCGTGCCGCCGAGCGGCTGAACCTGTCGCAGCCCGCCGTCTCGACGCGCATCGCCACCCTCGAGGCCGACCTGCGCGTCACCCTGTTCGAGCGGGGACCGGGCGCGCTCGTCCTTACCAGACACGGCGTGCAACTGATGGCCTATGCCGAACAGATGCTGTTCGTCGAGGAAGAGATCCGCGCCCGCGTCGCCAATCCGACCGAGACCGAGGGCCTGTTCCGCGTCGGCGCCTCCGAGACCATCGCCCAGTCGTGGCTGCCCGCGTTCCTGATGGCCCTCGCCGAGCGCTATCCGCGGGTCACGGTCGATCTGACCGTCGACATCTCGCTGAACCTGCGTGCCGCGATCCTCGAGAACCGGCTGGATCTGGCGCTCCTCATGGGGCCGGTGTCCGAGTTCACCGTCGAGAACGTGGCTCTGCCGTCGTTCGACCTGCACTGGTTTCGCGCCGCGTCGAACCCGCAGACCGACCTCACCCGTATTCCCGTCATTTCCTACGCCGCCCGGACGCGGCCCTATCGCGAACTGATGTCGGAACTCACCCGCAGGCACGGCCCCGGCGTGCGGGTGTTCTCGTCGGCCTCGCTGTCTGCCAGCCTGCGGATGATCGCGGCGGGCGTGGCGGTCGGCCCCTATCCGCGGGCGCTGGCGCGCGATCTGCTCGACAGCGGCCGGATCGTCGAATTCGACGCCGGTTTCCGGCCGCAACCCTTGCAGTTCACCGCCTCGTTCCTCGCAGAGCCGCGCAGCTTCCTGATCGAGACCAGTGCCGGGATCGCCCGGGACGTGGCGACCGAGTGGAGCCGCGAGAACGGAGACTAGAACGAAAATCTATCGACTTCGATCCATAATGACAATTTGCCTGAATGTCGGCGGATGTGGAAAACTGCGGGGCAAGGGAGAGCCTGTCCATGTCCGTGCGTCCGTCCACCCCGATCGACCACCGCGACCTGCGCGGCGCCGCCGTGGCGGACGTGCGCACCGCGATCCGGTCGGGCGCCTACGCCGGTCAGACCTCGGGCCTTGCGGCGGGGCGGTTGCAATGCAACCTCGCGATCCTGCCGGAGCGTTTCGCCCTCGACTTCCTGCGGTTCTGCCAGCGCAACCCCAAGCCGTGCCCGGTCGTGGGTGTCGGCGATACCGGCAACCCGCACCTGCCGACCCTCGGCCATGACATCGACATCCGCAGCGACGTTCCCCGCTACCGCGTCTTTCGCGACGGCGTGCTGGCGGAGGAGGTGACGGACATCGCGGCACTCTGGACCCGCGACCTCGTCACTGTGGCGCTGGGCTGTTCGTTCACCTTCGAGAACGCGCTTATCCGCCACGGCATCCCCGTCCGCCACGTCGAGACGGGGCGCAACGTGCCGATGTTCCGCACCGACCGGGCACTGGTGCCCGCCGGGCCGTTCGGCGGCACGATGGTGGTGACGATGCGCCCCGTCGCCGTCGACAGGGTCGAGGATGCCTATGCCATCAGCGCGCGTTTCCCGCAGGCGCACGGCGCGCCCGTCGCCCATGGCGATCCGGCGGCACTGGGCATCGCCGACCTGTCGGCCCCCGACTGGGGCGAGGCGGTCGAGATCCGCGCGGACGAAATCCCCGTCTACTGGGCCTGCGGCGTCACCCCGCAGAACGTCCTGCTGCGCGCCCGCCTGCCGCTCTGCATCACCCATTCGCCCGGCCACATGCTCCTGTCGGACGTGGCCGAAGACGCCGAGACGCCGATCCTTCACGACGCCTGAGTTCACCCGATCCGAAACGTTCCCAACAAGGAGACTACCATGCGCAAGACCCTGAGCATCCTCGCCGCCACCACGGCGCTGGCCACGCCCGCCTTCGCCGAAAACTTTGCCGTCGTCGGTTCCTGGTCGAGCCTGCCGCTGCACAACGCCTACGAGGTGCCGTTCTGGTCCGAGATCCTGCCCGAGGCCTCGGGCGGCGAGATCACCACCGAGGTGACGACCCACAACGAGATGGGCCTCGGCCTCGGCGACGTCTATCCGCTGCTGGGGCAGGGGGTCTACGACGTCGCGATGACGGTGGCCGATTATGCCGTCGCCGACGCGCCGGAACTCGAGGGGCTCGACGTGCCGCTGGTGGCCCTTACCGCCGACGAGGCGCGCGCCATGGTCGACGCCGCGCGCCCGATGCTGACCGACATCTTCCGCACCCGGTTCAACGCCGAGGTTCTGGCCGTCGCACCCTATCCGCCGCAGGTCGTGTTCTGCAACGCCGAGATCGCGGGGCTCGACGACCTCGCGGGCCTCAAGGTGCGCGCGAGCGGCCGGATGACCGCCAAACTCCTCGAGGCGCTGGGCGCCGAGGGGGTGAACGTCTCCTTTGCCGAGGTGCCGGGCGCATTGCAGAACGGCGTCGTCGATTGCGCCGTCACGGGAGCCGGGTCCGGCTATTCGGCGGGCTGGTGGGAGGTGTCGACCCATCTGCTGCCCCTGCCGCTGGGCGGCTGGGATCCGGTCGTGACGGCCATGAACCTCGACCGCTGGAACGGCCTCGCGCCCGAGATGCAGGAGCTTATCCGCTCCGAGATCGTCACCGGCTTCGAGGATCCGGCATGGGCCGGCGCGCAGGGCGCCCTCGACAACGACATCGCCTGCCTGACCGGCGTCGGGGAGTGCACGAGCGGGGAGGTCCGCTCGATGGTCCTCGTCGAGGTGTCGGACGCCGATTTCGCGCGGGCGCGCGAGGTGCTGACGACCGAGGTGCTGCCCGAATGGGCCGAGCGTGCCGGCGACGACTGGGCCGCGCGCTGGAACGAGAGTGTCGGCGCCGTGGTCGGCGTGACCATCGAATAGGACCAGACGGGGCCGCGCATCCCGCGCGGCCCCGACCTGACCTTCAAAGACGGGGACGGACCGACATGGAACATGCGATCATCGACAGGCTGCGGCGGCTGAACCGCGGCGTCGCCATCGTCGTCGGCCTCGGCCTGTTCGGCTGCGCCGCCTTCGTGGTCCTCGACATCGTATTGCGCCAGCTTGGCCGCGGCCTTGGCGGCACCGAGGAGATCGCGGGCTATGCGATGGCGCTCGCGACCTCGTGGGGGATGGCGTTCACGCTGCTGGAGCTGGGGCATGTGCGCATCGACCTGCTGCGGTCCCGCACCGGCACCATGGGGCGCGCGCTGTTCGATCTCTTTTCCATGGTGGTCCTGTCGGGCACCGTGACCTTCATCGCCATCATGGCCTGGCCGGTCCTTGCCCGGTCGATCCAGAACGGCAGCCGCGCCAATACGCCGCTGGAGACGCCGCTGACATGGGTGCAACTGCCCTGGTTCGCAGGCTGGGTCTGGTTCGCCGCCATGTCCTGTATCGTCACCCTCTGCGTCCTGTCGCTGATCGCGCGTGGCCGTGCCACCGAAACAGAGGCCATCGCCGGGGCCTTCGCCGAACAGGACATGCTGCAATGATCGCCGCCGTCGCCATCGGCCTGCTCGGCCTGCTCACCCTGTCGATCCCCGTGGGCATCGTGCTGTTCCTCCTCGGCTTCGGTCTCGACATCTTCTGGTCGAGCTTTCCGCTCAGCCGGGGCCTCGGCAACCTCGTGTGGTCCTCGTCCAATTCCGCCACCCTCATCGCGATCCCGTTCTTCGTCCTGCTGGGCGAGGTGCTGGTCCGCTCCGGCGTCGCCACCCGCACCTATGCCGCGCTGGACCGTTGGGTCTCGTGGCTGCCGGGCGGCCTCGTCCATGCCAACATCGCGACGGCGACGATGTTCTCGGCCACCTCGGGCAGTTCGGTCGCCACCGCGGCCACCGTCGCCACCGTCGCCATGCCGCAGGCGGAAAAGCTGGGCTACGACCCAAAGCTCTTTTCGGGCGCCATCGCGGCGGGCGGCACCCTCGGGATCATGATCCCGCCGTCGATCAACCTGATCGTCTACGGCTTTCTCACCCAGTCCTCGATCCCGCAACTGTTCCTCGCGGGGCTGATCCCCGGCCTTGCCCTCGCGCTCATGTTCATGGGCGTCACCGTCGCCATCTGCGTCGTCCGCCCCTCCCTCGGCGGCACCCGCCGCACCTTTCCGCTGGCACAGATGATGCGCGCGCTGGTCGACCTCGTGCCGATCATCCTGCTGTTCGGCATGATCGTCGGCTCGATCTATCGCGGCTGGGCGACACCGACCGAGGCGGCGGCGGTCGGTGTCGCCGGCGCGCTGCTCATCGCGCTCGCCTTCGGCGGGGTGTCGCGCGACATGATGACGCAAAGCATCCTCGGCACCGTCAAGATCACCTCGATGATCATGCTCATCGTCATCGGCGCCTCGTTCCTGAACTTCACCCTCGCCTCCGCCGGTCTGGGGCGCGAACTGACCGCGTTCATGGAGGGGCTGGGTCTCACGCCGCTCAAGACGATCCTCGTCGTCGTCGTCCTCTACATCGTGCTGGGGTTCTTCATCGAGACGCTGTCGCTGATGGTGGTCACGATCCCGATCATCGTGCCGCTGGTGGTCGAACAGGGGTTCGACACGATCTGGTTCGGCATCCTGATGATCGTCCTGATCGAGATGGCCCTCATCACGCCGCCCGTCGGCCTCAACCTTTACGTGGTGCAGGGGGCGCGCAAATCGGGCACCCTGTCCGAGGTGATGCTGGGCACGATCCCCTATGTCTGCATGATGCTGCTGATGGTGGTCCTGCTGATCGCGTTCCCGTCCATCGCGCTGTTCCTGCCGGCCTATCTGACGCCGTAACACGGCCCCTTCATCCAATCGCAACCGTCGCGGTCCGCCGCGGGACAGGAGTATCCGACATGTGGCAGTTCTGGGTCGACCGCGGCGGCACCTTCACCGACATCGTCGCCAAGGCACCGGACGGGGCGCTGCATACCCACAAGCTGCTGTCCGAGAACCTGGAAGCCTATGGCGACGCCGCCGTGCACGGCATCCGGTCGCTGCTTGGCCTCGGGGCCGACGTGCCGATCCCCGAAGGCGCCATCGGCGCGGTCAAGATGGGCACCACCGTCGCCACCAACGCGCTATTGGAACGCAAGGGCGAGCGCACGGTCCTGATGATCACACGCGGCCTGCGCGACCTGTTGCGCATCGGCTATCAGAACCGCCCCCGGCTCTTCGATCTGAAGATCGTGCTGCCGGAACTGCTCTATTCCGACGTGATCGAGGTCGACGAGCGACTGGATGCGGAGGGCAACGTGGTGACGCCCCTCGATGCGGACGCGGCACGGGCCGCGCTCGAGGCGGCCCATGCGCAGGGCTACCGGTCGGTCGCCATCGCCCTCATGCACAGCTATCGCTATCCGGATCACGAAAAGACGCTGGGTGAAATGGCGGAGACGGCGGGGTTCACGCAGGTCTCGCTCAGCCACAGGGCCAGTCCCCTCATCAAGCTGGTGGCGCGCGGCGATACGGCGGTCGTCGACGCCTACCTCTCGCCGATCCTGCGCCGCTACGTGCGGCAGGTCGCCGACGCGCTGGGCACGGGCGACGAAACGCGGCTGATGTTCATGCGCTCGAACGGCGGGCTGACGGATGCGTCGCTGTTCGAGGGGCGCGACGCGATCCTTTCGGGCCCTGCGGGCGGTGTCGTCGGCATGGTGCGGACCGCCGCCGAACAGGGGTTCGACCGCCTCATCGGCTTTGACATGGGCGGCACCTCGACGGACGTCTGCCACTACGCCGGCGACTTCGAGCGGAGTTTCGAGACCGAGGTGGCCGGCGTGCGGATGCGCGCGCCGATGATGTCGATCCATACGGTCGCGGCGGGGGGCGGGTCGATCCTGACCTACCGCGACGGACGGATGCAGGTCGGCCCCGAATCGGCGGGCGCCAACCCCGGCCCCTGCGCCTACCGGCGTGGCGGCCCGCTGACCGTCACCGACTGCAACGTCCTGCTGGGCAAGTTGCAGCCCGACCTCTTCCCCGCGGTCTTCGGCCCCGATGCGGACGAACGGCTGGACGCCGGGGCCGTGCGCGAAAGGTTCGACACGCTGACCGAAGAGATCACCAGAGACTCAGGCGCCGACCGCACCCCCGAGGACATCGCCGAGGGATTCCTGCGCATCGCCGTCGAGAACATGGCCAACGCGATCAAGAAGATCAGCGTGCAGCGCGGCTATGACGTGACGAAATACACGATGAACTGCTTTGGCGGCGCGGGCGGACAGCATGCCTGCCTCATCGCCGATACGCTGGGGATGCAAAGCATCTTCATCCACCCCTTCGCCGGCGTCCTGTCCGCCTTCGGCATGGGCCTCGCCGATGTCCGCGCCCTGCGCGAGCACCAGTTCGGGCGCGGCCTCGATGCGCTGGCCGAGGCGGAGGAGGTCGTCGCGCGGCTGGGCGACGACGCCCGCGCCGAGGTCGCCGAACAGGGCATCCCGGCGGACCGGATCGAAGTCGTGGCGATGGCCCACATCCGCCCCGACGGCGCGCAACAGACGCTGCCGGTGCCCTTCGGCGACGCCACCGCGATGACCGCCGCCTTCGAGGAGGCGCATCGCCAACGGTTCGGCTTCGTCCCCGAAAACGCGACCCTGCTCATCGACGTGCTGACCGCCGAGGCCATCGGCGGCACGGGCGAGAGCGTCACACTGCCCGATACCGGCGACGATCTGGTCCCCGGAACCGCCCGTATGTGGTCCGCAGGCGCCTGGCGCGAGGTGCCGGTGGTCGACCGCCGCAGCCTTGCGCCGGGGCAGACCCTCACCGGCCCCGCGATCCTGACCGAACCCACCGGCACCAACATCCTCGAGGACGGCTGGCAGGCCGAGTGTCGCACCGGCGGCAACCTCGTCCTCACCCGGCACCTGCCGCTGGCGCGGACCGAGGCGATCGGGACGCAGGTCGATCCGGTCATGCTCGAGGTGTTCAACAACCTGTTCATGTCCATCGCCGACCAGATGGGGGCGACGCTCGCCAACACCGCCTATTCGGTGAACATCAAGGAACGCTACGACTTTTCCTGCGCGATCTTCGACGAGGCGGGCGATCTGGTCGCTAACGCCCCCCACGTCCCAGTGCATCTGGGCAGCATGTCCGAAAGCGTCCGCACCGTCCTGCGCCGGAACGCCGGACGCATCCGGCCCGGCGACGTCTACATGATGAACGACCCCTACAACGGCGGCACGCATCTGCCCGACGTCACCGTCATCACGCCGGTCTTCGACGGCGACCGCATCGTCTATACCGTCGCCTCGCGCGGCCACCACGCCGACATCGGCGGCAAGACGCCCGGCTCCGCCCCGCCCGACAGCCGGGTGATCGAGGAGGAGGGCGTCCTGATCGACAACTTCCTGCTGGTGACACAGGGCACCCTGCGCGATGCGGAAACGCGGGCGCTGCTTGCGTCGGGGAAATATCCGTGCCGCAACGTCGGCCAGAACATGGCGGATCTGGCCGCCCAGATCGCCGCCAACGCCACCGGCGTCGGCGAGTTGACCCGGATCACCGAGGCGTTCGGCCTCGACACCGTCCACGCCTACATGACCCACGTGCAGGACAACGCCGAAGAGAGCGTACGCCGCGTCCTCGACGTGCTGCGCGACTGCGCCTTCACCTATCCGCTGGATGGTGGCGCGCATATCGACGTGGCGATCACCGTCGATCACGCGGCGCGGCAGGCCCACATCGACTTTACCGGCACGTCGCCGCAGTCCGAGTTCAACTACAACGCGCCGCTGGCGATCTGCCGCGCCGTGGTCCTCTACGTCTTCCGCACGCTCGTCGGCAGCGACATCCCGATGAACGAGGGGTGTCTGAAACCACTCATCCTGACCGTGCCCGAAGGGTCCATGATAAACCCGCGCGCGCCCGCCGCCGTGATTTCGGGCAATACCGAGGTGTCACAGGCCATCGCCGACACGCTCTATGGCGCGCTCGGCGTCATCGCGGGATCGCAGGGCACGATGAACAACTTCGTCTACGGCAACGACACGCACCAGAACTACGAGACGATCTGCGGCGGCACCGGCGCGGGTGACGGGTTCCATGGCACGGACGCGGTGCACAGCCACATGACCAACACCCGGATGACCGACCCCGAGGTGCTGGAAACGCGGTTTCCGGTGCGGGTCGACGAATTCCGGGTCCGTCAGGGGTCGGGTGGCGCGGGCAAGTGGCATGGCGGCAACGGCATCGTGCGCCGCCTGCGGTTCCTCGAGCCGATGACCGTCACGGTCCTGTCGTCGCACCGCGAGGTGGCGCCGCATGGTGCCGCCGGCGGCGGGCCCGGCAGGACCGGCGAGAATTCGGTCGAGCGGGCGGATGGCACCGTCGAGACGCTCGGTGGCAACGACGAGGTGCAGGTGGCCGCCGGCGACGTGTTCGTCCTGAAATCGCCGGGTGGCGGCGGCTATGGCACAGCGCAGGGACAGGGCTGATGCGTTTCGCAACCCCTGACGGCGCGCCGCTGGACATCGCCGTCACCGCCCTGATCATCGCCGGCTGGACCGGACGGGACAAGGCCGCCGTCCGGCACCACATCGACGAACTCGCCGTCCTCGGCGTGGCGCCACCGTCGCGGACGCCGCTGTTCTACCGGGTCTCGGCATCGCTCCTGACCCATGCGTCCGCCATCGACGTGCTCGGCCCCGACACCTCGGGCGAGGCCGAACCGCTGGTGATCCGGGCGGGCGGCAGGCTCTGGCTCGGCCTCGCATCCGACCACACCGACCGCGCCCTCGAGGCACATTCGGTCGCCGCCTCGAAACAGGCCTGTGCCAAGCCCTGCGCGACGGAACTTTGGGATTTCGACGACCTCTCCGGGCGCCTCGATACCCTGCGGTTGCGGTCCTGGACGCATGAGGGCGGCGATTGGGTGCCCTATCAGGACGGCAGCCTCGCGCAGATCCTGCCGCTGCACGACCTCGTCGCCGCCGCCGGTCTGCGCGACGGGGCGGCGATGCTTGGCGGCACCCTGCCAGCGCTTGGCGGCGTCCGCCCGACGCCCCGGTTCCGCGCCGACCTGCACGATCCGGTGCGGGACCGGTCGATCGCACTCGACTATGCGGCGGCGGCGCTGCCCATCGTCGCCTGAGGCGCCACGGTTTTCGTATTGTGCTTTGCGGCAACCTCAATACTCTGATCCGGAGCGATCCGAACCAGCCCCCGTGAGAGGGGCATTCACATCATGGGAGCCTGCCGATGACCTCGCCTAAACTCATCTCCGTCACCGCCCTCTGCACCGTCCTCGCCGTGACCCCCGCCCTTGCCCAGATCACCGAGATCGGCGAGGGCGAAGGGGCGCTGAACATCGTCGCCTGGGCCGGATATATCGAGCGGGGCGAGACCGATCCCGCCTTCGACTGGGTCACGGGGTTCGAGGAGGCGACGGGCTGCATGGTCAACGTCAAGACCGCCAATACCTCGGACGAGATGGTGGCCCTGATGAACGAGGGCGGCTTCGACCTCGTGACGGCGTCGGGCGATGCCTCGCTGCGCCTCGTGGCGGGCGGGCGGGTGCAGCCGATCAACACCGACCTGATCCCTTCGTGGAACACGGTGGACGAGCGTCTTCAGGATGCGCCGTGGTTTACCGTCGACGGCGTGCGCTACGGCGTGCCCTATATGTGGGGGCCCAACGTCCTGATGTACAACACCGACGTCTTCCCCGAACCGCCGACCTCGTGGAACGTGGTGTTCGAGGAGATGATCCTGCCCGACGGGATCAGCAACGTGGGCCGCGTGCAGGCCTATGACGGCCCGATCCACGTCGCGGACGCCGCACAATACCTGATGTTCCATCAGCCCGACCTCGGCATCACCTCGCCCTACGAGCTGAACGACGACCAATATGCCGCCGCCCTCGACCTGCTGCGCGTGCAGCGGACGCTGACCAGTCGCTACTGGCACGACGCCTTCATCCAGATGGACGACTTCAAGAACGAGGGCGTCGTGGCGTCCGGATCGTGGCCGTTCCAGGTCAACCTGTTGCAGGCCGAGGGGCTGCCGATCGCCTCGACGATCCCGGAGGAGGGCGCGACCGGCTGGGCCGATACCTCGATGCTGCACGTCGACGCGGCCAACCCGAACTGCGCCTATATGTGGATGGAGCACAGCCTCGCCTCCAACCTCCAGTCCGACCTGTCGGTCTGGTTCGGCGCCAATCCCGCCGTGCCCGCCGCCTGCACCGACGGGCGCGGCATGCAGACCGCCGAGGGCTGCACCGCCAACGGCCTCGACAATTTCGACCTGATCCGGTTCTGGACCACGCCGGTCTCGACCTGCGCGCAGGGCACCTGCGTGCCCTATTATCGCTGGGTGTCGGATTACATCGGCGTGATCGGCGGCCGCTGATCCCTCATCGTCCGGTCCCTCTGCGGGGGCCGGACTCCACCTTCCAAACCCCGGACCCGAAATGACCGCCGCCGTCACCTTTCATACGGTGTCGCGCCTCTACGGCAGCGTCCGCGCCGTCGACGGCGTCGACCTGTCCATTGCCGAAGGCGTCTTCTTTGCCATGCTCGGGCCATCCGGGTCGGGCAAGACGACCTGCCTGCGCCTGATCTCGGGGTTCGAGCGGCCCACCTCGGGGCGGATCGAGATCTTCGGCGCCGACGTGGCGCGGGTGCCGCCGAACCGGCGCCACGTGAACACGGTATTCCAGGACTACGCGCTCTTTCCGCACATGAACGTCCGCGACAACGTCGCCTACGGCCTGATGATCGCGGGCATGGGCCGCGCCGCGCGACATGCCAGGGCCGAGGAGATGCTGGCCGTGGTCAAGCTCGACACCTACGGCGACCGCAAACCTGCGCAACTCTCGGGCGGCCAGCGGCAGCGGGTGGCGCTGGCGCGGGCGCTGGTGAACGAACCGAAGGTGCTCTTGCTGGATGAGCCGCTCGGCGCGCTCGACCTGAAACTGCGCGAGGCGATGCAGGACGAGTTGAAGGCGCTGCAACGCCGCCTCGGCATCACCTTCGTCTTCGTCACCCATGACCAGCACGAGGCGCTGTCGATGGCCGACCGGCTGGCGGTGTTCAACGAGGGGCGCATCGCCCAGATCGGCACGCCCGAGGACATCTATGCCCGCCCGCAAAGCCGTTTCGTCGCCGATTTCGTCGGCTCGTCGAACGTTCTGGCGCCCGAGGTGACGCAGGCACTCGGCGGTCCCGCCGCATGGGCGAGCCTGCGGCCCGAGGCGATCGCGCTGGGGCAGGGGCCGCAGACCGGCACCGTCACCGCCCTGCGCTATCTCGGCGCGGGCACCCGGGTGACACTGGTCTTCGGTGCCGCCGAGATCGCCGCCATCGCCGCCTCGGGCAGGCCGGTCCCCGAGGTCGGCACCGCAACGCCGTTTTCCTTCGCCCCCGCCGACCTGCACGTCATGGCAGAGGCATGACCGACACGGCCCTCACCAAAGGCGCCGTCCTGCCGTCGCACGGCATCGCCGACCGCCTCTCGGCCCTGTTCTGGCGTCGGCCCGGCGTGCTGCTGGCGCTTCTGGTCACACCGCCGCTCCTCTGGCTCGGCGTCGTCTATCTCGGCTCGCTCGCGGCACTCCTGCTCCAGAGTTTCTACAGCATCGACGAATTCTCGGGCATGGTCCGTGAGGAATTCACCCTCAAGACCTATGGCGAACTGTTCCGCGCCTCGAACATGGACATCATCGTCCGCACGCTGGTGATGTCCGCCTGCGTCACGATCGCGTCAGCCATCGTCGCCCTGCCCATCGCCTATTACGCGGCAAGGTACGCACGCGGCAAATGGAAGGCGCTGTTCTACCTCGGCGTCATGCTGCCGCTCTGGTCCTCCTATCTGGTGAAGGTCTACGCCTGGAAACTGATCCTCGCCAAGGAGGGGATCATCGGCTGGGCCGCCGAGAGTATCGGCGCGGGGTTCGTGCTCGACGCCCTCCTGTCGCTGCCGACCGTCGGGGGCAACTCGCTCTCGACCTCCTACATCGGCACCTTCACCGTCTTCGTCTACGTCTGGCTGCCCTACATGATCCTGCCGATGCAGGCCGCCCTCGAACGGGTGCCCGCCTCGATGCTCGAGGCGAGTGCCGACCTCGGCGCGAGCCGGGCGCAGACGTTCCGGACGGTGGTGTTCCCGCTGGCGCTGCCCGGCATCATCGCGGGGTCGATCTTCACCTTCTCGCTGACCATGGGCGACTACATCATTCCGCAGATCATCGGCACTTCGGCCAATTACATCGGCATGGCGGTGTTCCAGCAGCAGGGCACGGCGGGCAACATCCCGCTGGCCGCCGCGTTTTCGGTGGTGCCCATCGTCATCATGCTGATTTATCTGACGATCGCGAAACGGATGGGGGCCTTCGATGCTCTCTGACCGCGCGCCCCTCGGCCTCAGGGTCGCCGCCGTCGCGGGCCTCCTGTTCCTGCACCTGCCGATCCTGCTGATCTTCCTCTATGCCTTCACCACCGAAGAGCGGACCTATCAGTTCCCGCCCCCCGGCCTCACGACGCAATGGTTCGCCGTCGCCTGGAACCGCGCCGACATCTGGCCGCCGCTCTATCTGTCGCTGCGGGTCGCGGCGATCTCGACGGCGCTGGCGATGGTGCTCGGCACGCTGATTGCGGCGGCGATGGCCCGGACGCGGTTCTTCGGGCGGGACCAGCTTTCGCTCCTCATCATCCTGCCCATCGCCTTGCCGGGGGTCATCACCGGCATGTCGCTGCGCTCGGCGTTCTCGATCATGGACATCCCGTTCTCGACGCTGACCATCGTGCTCGGCCACGCGACGTTCTGCATCGTCATCGTCTACAACAACGCCGTCGCCCGGTTCCGCCGCCTCTCGGGCGCGGTGGTCGAGGCCTCCGCCGACCTCGGCGCCAACGCCTTCCAGACGTTCCGCCACATCCTGCTCCCCAACCTCGGCTCGGCGCTGCTCGCGGGGGGGATGCTCGCCTTTGCGCTGTCGTTCGACGAGGTGATCGTGACCACCTTCACCGCAGGCCAGCAGTCGACGCTGCCGATCTGGATGCTCAACGAACTCGTCCGCCCGCGCCAGCGCCCCGTCACCAACGTCGTCGCCATCGTCGTCTTCGCCACCACTGCCCTGCCGATCCTGCTCGCCTATTACCTCACGCGCGGCGGGTCCGAGACGGCGGGCGGTGGCAAGTAGCGGGCCTGCGCCCGGGCCCGGACCTTGCCGGGCCTGGGGGCGTCGTCGCCCGTTGCCCTGCCGGCGCGATCCCGCGGATTTCGGCGCAATGTCGGGCGGGATCGTTCCTTCCGCGCCCCGAAGTTGCCCGACTGCGATATCGGCGCGAGAAGCGGTCAGGTCGTCATCGCCGGTGTCATGAGCACCATGCCATCGGGATTTCCGGCGGGCTCGGTGACGCAATCGCCATCGTCGGCCCGGCCACGACGGGCGCCGTCGAAACGCAACTCTGCCGTGCTGTTCGGCGGCGCGACCAGAAATCCGTTGTCTCATGCCGTCAGAAATCGCAATCCTAGGCGCGGAAGATCCGCCGTGACGTCCGGCGCCGTCAGGCGGTCTGGCGAGAGAGGACGCGAATATGCCATCGAACGAAGACGTGCCGCAGGCACCTGGACAGGTCGACATGCCGGGTATTGCGGACGTGATCGCGCTATTGCGCCGCGTCGTGCATCCCACCGTTCGCGCCATCGCCGCGGGCCCGAGACCGTCGAGCGGCCGCGTGGCCCCGAGCGAGGGTGCGGCGGCACCGGCGATCCCGGCATGAGCGGGCGGGTCTGCATCCTCGGCATCTTCGTCGCCGATACCGCCTATTCCGCGCCGCGCCTGCCGGCCATCGGCGAGACCATCCTCGGCACCGGCTTTGTCGTGGGGCCGGGGGGCAAGGGGTCGAACCAGGCGGTCGCGGCGGCGCGCTCCGGGGCCCGGGTGAGCCTGATCTCGCGGATCGGGGCCGATACCTTCGGGCAGATGGCGGACGCGACCTGGGCCGCTGACAGGATCGAGGTGCGCGTCGAGCGGATGGCTGACGCGGCGACGGGGGCGGCGTTCATCTTCATCGACGACAGGACCGGCGACAATGCGATCATCGTCTGTCCCGGTGCGGCGGGCCACCTGTCGCCCGAAGATGCCGAGCGGCACAGCGACGCCATCGCTGCGGCGGACGTCTTCGTCACGCAACTCGAGCAACCCGCCGCAGCGGCGCTGCGCGCCCTCGAACTCGCGCGCGCGGCAGGGGTCGTGACGGTCTTCAACCCGGCCCCGGCGGGGGATTTTCCCGACGCGATCTATCCCCTGTGCGACTACATCGTTCCGAACGAGAGCGAGGCGGGCGCGCTGACGGGCATCGGGGTGACGGGGATCGAGACGGCGCGTCGCGCGGCGGACGTGCTGCTCTCGCGCGGCGCCCGGGCCGTCGTCGTCACGCTGGGCGCGCGCGGTGCACTCTTGCACGATGCCAGGCAGAGCCTGCATTTTCCCGCACGCGACGTTGCACGTGTCGTCGACACCACGGGCGCGGGCGATGCCTTTCTCGGGGGTTTCGCCACCGCGCTGGCCGAGGGAAGGGCGGCGGCGGAGGCGGTATCGTTCGGGATCGCCGCATCGAGCATCGCGATCGGGCGACCGGGCACGGCACCGGCGATGCCAACCCGGGCCGAGATCGACGCGCTCCTCGCGCAATGACCGGCGCGGGGCCTTTGGCCTTCGCCCGGGTGCCACGTGCCGCAAACCGTGATCGGTCGGCACCTTGCACATTGCGATACCCCGGCAGGCCGCCCGGGGTGCGCGCCATCCCGGCCCTGCGCAAACGTCTTGAACGATAAATCATATTGTCATAATGACATACCAATTTAGGAGGTGGATTTGCAGGAACGGGGAGTGAGCGCGACGTCCGGCCGGGACAAGCCGACCCTGCACAACGCCTATACGCTCGATCGCAGCAGCGCGATGCCCCTCTATCACCAGTTGTTCATTGACCTGCGGCGGCGCCTGCTCGGCGGCGAGTGGAAGCCGGGCGACGTGTTCCCCAAGGATTCAGAGATCGAAGACACCTATGGCGTTAGCCGGATCACGGTCCGGCAGGCGGTGGCGAACCTCGTCGACGGCAATTTTGTCGTCCGCTTTCGCGGCCGCGGCTCGTTCGTCGGCAACCTGCCGCGCGAGGGGGCGCAGGCCAACCACCGCATCGTCGCCGAAGAGATCGCGGCGCGCGGCGGCACCGCCAGCCATCGACACATGAGCTATGAGGTGCACCCGGTTTCGGACGTGACGGCCCGCCAGCTCGAGATCGACAGCGGTGCGCAGGTCGGCATCCTCAAGCGGTTGCACCTGTCGGACGGGGTGCCGTTCTGCCTCGAATGGATCATGCTGTCGATCGACACCTATCCGGCGTTCTTCGACGCCGTCATCGCCGAACGCGAAACCCTGACCGAGGCCTATCGCCGGTTCGGGATCGAGGTGATGAAATGCGACCAGACGGTCAACGCCGTCATGCTCTCGGAAGAGCGGCGGCGAGAGTTGGGCCTGCCGGACGGGGCACCGGCGCTGTTCATCGAGCGGATCGGCTATTCCTCGGCGAACCACCCCCTCGACGTGCGGCGCCTGTATTACCGCAGCGACATCTTCGCCCTGCGGCAGGAGATCATCTGGGGCAGCGCGGAAAAGCGCATCGTCTGAGGGGCGCCGGGCCGATGGGGCGTTGACTCGTCCTGAAAAGATATAACAATATAAAGTATGATGTTTTTCGCAACGGGCCGGGAGGGGCCCCTGCGAT
Source organism: uncultured Alphaproteobacteria bacterium (assembly GCA_963789535.1). Lineage (GTDB taxonomy): Bacteria > Pseudomonadota > Alphaproteobacteria > Rhodobacterales > Rhodobacteraceae > CAVXHQ01. Next base: position 1,287,928 of record CAWBKU010000005.1, read on the forward strand.
GGTTCATGGGAGGAAAATCCGAAGATGAGATACCTATTGTCGACCCTTGCCGTCGCGGCCCTGTGCGTGGGGCCCGCTTTCGCGCAGGAGTATCAGCAGGCCCCGATGCTCGACGACATGGACCTGCCGCCCGTGGCAGAGCGTCTGCCGGTCAATCCGCGCGTGATGACCCCGCTCGACCAGCCGGGCACCTATGGAGGCACGCTGACGCGGGGCAGCTATCTGATGATCGACTACCTGACCGAGAACTTTACCCGCGAGGCGCTGTTCATGTGGCCCCTGCCGCTGACCAGTGCCGGACCGCCGGTGCCCAACCTCGCCGAGAGCATCACCTATGCCGACGACGGCACCTCGGCGACGGTGACGCTGCGCGAGGGGATGCGCTGGTCGGACGGTGAACCGTTCACCACCGAGGACATCGTGTTCTACTGGAACGACATCATGCTCAACGAGAACGTCGCAGAGCCGTTCCCCGGCATCCTGCTCGTCGACGGGGTGGCGCCGACAGTGACCGCCCTCAGTTCGACCGAGATACGGTTCGACTTCGGCAAGCCGTTCTATTTCTTCGAGGAGGCGATGGCCTCGATCTGGGAGATCGCCTGGCCCAAGCACTACATGGCGCAGTTCCACCCCGACTATACCGACGGGGCCACCTACGAGGATCTCAACACCCGTCTGACCCTGCAATCGGGGCGGGGCAGGGTGACGTTGCAGGCGTGGATGCTCGATGACTACGTCGAGGCCGACTATTACAACCTCGTGCGCAATCCCTATTACTTCCAGGTGGATACAGCCGGGAACCAGTTGCCCTATTTCGACCGGGCCGAGGTGATCCACGTCGAGGACCGGCAGGCCGTGGCGCTCGGCAATGTCACCGGCCGCTTCGACCTCGATTCGATGTTCGTCGGCCCACAACATCTGGCGCTGTTCTCCGAGGCGATCCAGAGCGGGCGCGACATCTCGATCATCTTCGGCGAGGTGCCGGGGATGGCGATGTATTTCAACATGGACAGCCCCGACGAAAACCTCCGCGCCGTGCTGCGCGACGTGAACATGCGGCGCGCGATGTCGATGGCCATCGACCGCGAGGAGATCAACAACGTCTTCTACAACGGCCTCCTGCTGCCCGGCGGCGCCGCCTTCTCGCCCGCCAACGCCTTCTACTCGGACGAGGACTATGCGCTCTGGGCGAACTACGACCCCGAGGCGGCGAACGCGATGCTGGACGAGGCGGGCTATGCCGACATCGACGGCGACGGCTTCCGCGAGGATCCGGCGGGCAACGCGATCAACATCGTCGTCGACGTCGGCCAGCACGACCTCTACACGCCGATCGTCGAGCTGATCACCACCGTCCATTGGCCCGCCGTCGGCATCAAGGCCACGATGAACGTCGGCGACCAGACCGCGGTGCGCGAACGCTTCGACGCGGGCGATTTCCAGATGCACGTCTGGGACTACGAGGGGTCGTCCTTCCCGCTGGCGCAGAACTTCGACGAGCTTGCCCCCGGTGCCCCGAACATGCCGCCCTGGCATGCGCAGGCCGAGACCACGGGCGACGTGGACGCGGATTTCACCCGCTACGGAGAGCTGATGAACTCGGCCACCGGCCTGCCGACCGACGAGCGTAACGCGGCCATGGCCGAGGCGTCGAACCTGATGGCCGACAACGTCTGGATCCTGCACATCGGCTATTTCAACCGACCGTTCGTGCATTCCAACCGGCTCGGCAACGCGCCGGACGCGATCACCCGGTCCGATCAGGTCAACGATCAGCCGGCGTGGCAGGCCGCACTCCTGTACGAACTCTATCCGGCGAACGAGGCGCCGGCCAACTAGGCCCGCATCCTTACCCGGTGGCCCCGCCCGATCCCTCCCGTCGGTCGGGGCCATTTTTTCCACCTCCGCCAAAGGCCGCCCCGCCCCCATGCGCCTGCACCCCGCCCTGCGTCGCCTGACATCGGCCCTGTTCACGCTGGTCCTGATCTCGATCATCAGTTTCGTGGTGATCCAGTTGCCGCCCGGCGACGTGATCTCGAACTGGGTCAAGGAGCAGGAGATCGTGTCGGGCGCGTCCCTGCCGCCCGAAACGATGGAGCTTCTGCGCGCCCGCTACGGCTTCGGCGAGCCGATGGTGGTGCAATATCTCAAATGGGTGGGCGGGTTCTTTCGCGGCGATTTCGGGTTCTCGGTCCTCTACGACGGCGCCCCGGTGGCGCAGATCGTCGGCGCGCGGATCGGAATGACGTTCCTGCTGGTGGTGATGGCGCTGCTGATTTCATGGGGCCTCGCCATTCCGCTGGGCATCTATGCGGCAACGCACAAGAACCGGTTCGGCGACTACCTGATGTCGAACGTCTCGCTCATCGGCCTGTCGATCCCGGATTTCCTGATGGCGGTGATATTCCTGTTCGTGTCGGTGTTCCTGATGGACAGCAATTATGTCGGCGGGTTGTTCAGCACCGAGTTCCGCAACGCCCCGTGGAGCCTCGAACGGCTGTGGGATTTCGCCAAGCATTTCGCGGTGCCGCTGTTCATCCTGTCGTTCGGCGGCATGGCGGGGACGTTCCGCATCATGCGGGCCAACCTGCTCGACGTGCTGGACCAGCAATTCGTGGAAACCGCGCGGGCCAAGGGGCTGCGCGAGCGGCGCGTGATCTATGCCCATGCCGCGCGGATCGCGATCAACCCGCTGATCTCGCGTCTGGGGATGCAATTGCCGGTGCTGCTGAACGGCTCGATCATCACCTCGATCGTGCTGGACCTGCCGATGCTCGGCCCGCCGTTCTACCGCGCGCTGATCGCGCAGGACATGTTTCTGGCGGGCACGATCCTGATGATCCTCGCGGTGACGCTGCTGATCGGCAACATCCTCGCCGATCTGCTGCTGGCCTGGTCGGACCCGAGGGTGCGCAATGGCTGAAACCGGCGCAACCCCCCGCATCTCCGGCGGCATCCCGCAGGCCGCAATCCCCGCCAAGGGCGACTACCGCCTGCTGTCCGTCCGCCAGCTCATGTGGCGCAAGTTCCTGAGCAACCGCCTCGCCGTCGTCTCGGGCGTGGTGCTGATCGTGCTCTACCTCGCCACCGTATTCGCCGGCTTCGTCGCCCCCTATGGCCCGCAGGACGGCCAGTCGCGCCTGTCCTATGCGCCCCCCACCGTCGTGCGCTGGTGCGACGACGAGGCGGGGTGTTCGCTGCGCCCCTTCGTCTACGCCTTTACGTCCGAGCGGAACCCGCAGACGTTCCTGCTGGAATTCGTCGAGGACCGGAGCGAGCGGCATTTCATCTATTTCTTCGAGCGGGGGGCAGACTACCGCATCCTCGGCCTGATCCCCGCGAACTTGCACCTCTTCTCCACCCGCACCGACGACGCCCGCGTCAGCCTGATGGGCAACGACCAGCGCGGGCCGCGATCTGTTCAGCCGGATCGTCTATGGCGGGCAGGTGTCGCTCTCGGTCGGCCTCTTCGGGGTGGCGATCCTCGTGTTTCTGGGGTCCGTCATCGGCACGCTGTCGGGCTATTTCGGCGGCTGGTTCGACGCGGTGACGCAAAGGTTCATCGAGACGCTGCGGGTGTTCCCCGAGATCCCGCTGTGGATGGCGCTGTCGGCGGCGATCCCGCCGCTCTGGCCGCCGGAATGGGTCTATGCAGGCATCGTCGTGGTGCTGGCGTTCATCGGCTGGACCGGGCTGGCGCGCGAGGTGCGGGGGCTGACGCTCAGCCTCAAGAAACGCGATTTCGTGCTGGCCGCCGAGGCGTCGGGCGCGTCCACCGCGCGGATCGTGCGCAAGCACCTGATCCCCAACATGGCCAGCCACATCATCGTCACGGCGACGCTGGCGATCCCCGTCACCATCCTCGGCGAAAGCGCGCTCTCCTTTCTCGGCATCGGCGTGCGCCCGCCGATGATCTCCTGGGGGTTGCTGTTGTCGGACGCCTTCCGGGTGCAGGTGATCGCGCTCTACCCCTGGATGCTGTTCCCCGCCGCCTTCATCCTCGTCACGGTGCTGGCGTTCAACTTCCTCGGCGACGGGTTGCGCGACATGGTGGACCCCTTCGCATGAGCGCGCTCCTCGAGGTCCGCAACCTGTCGACGCACTACCACCTCGAACAGGGGCTGTTGCGCGCCGTCGAGGATGTGTCGTTCACCATCGCACAAGGGCGAGACGCTGGGCGTGGTCGGCGAGAGCGGGTGCGGCAAGTCCGTCACCGCGCGGTCGATCATGCGCCTGCTGCCGCCGCGGATCGGGCGGATCGCGCAGGGCGAGATGATGTTCGACGGGCCAGCGCGGCACCGTCGACCTCGCCACCCTCGATCCGCGCGGGGCACGGATGCGGGCCATTCGCGGCGGCGAAATCGGGATGATCTTCCAGGAGCCGATGACCTCGCTGAACCCGGTGCAGACCATCGGCGCGCAGATCGTCGAGGCGATCCGCACCCATTCGGACATGGACAAGGGCGCCGCTCTGGACCGCGCCGTGGATCTCCTCGACCGCGTCGGCATCAACCAGCCCGCCGAGCGCGCGCGGCAATACCCGCACGCCTTTTCGGGGGGGATGCGCCAGCGCGCGATGATCGCCATGGCCCTGTCGTCGGACCCCGCGCTCCTCATCGCCGACGAGCCGACGACGGCGGTCGACGTGACGGTGGAGGCGCAGATCCTCGACCTGATCGCGGACCTCAAGGCCGAGCGCGGCATGTCGGTCATGCTCATCACCCACGACCTGAACGTGGTGGGCGAGGTCGCGGACCGGGTGATCGTCATGTATCTGGGGCAGGTGGTCGAGACGACGACCGCGGACCGCGTGTTCGACGCGCCCGCCCATCCCTATACGCAGGGGCTGCTCGACAGCCTGCCCTCCATCGGTCGCCGCGACCCGCCTGAAACCGATCGACGGCACCGTGCCCGGCCCGCACGAGCGGCCCACAGGCTGCCCCTTCGCGCCGCGCTGCGGCCATGCGATGCCGATCTGCGCCACTCCGCCACCGACGGTGCAGGTGGCGCCGGGCACGACGGCGGCCTGCTGGCTTTACGCCGGGGAGGGTGCGCGCCATGCGGGATGACATCCTGCTTTCGGTGCGCAACCTGACCCTGCGGTTCGGCGCCGCACGCGACGGCACCGGCGGTCTGCTGGCCGTCAACGACGTGAACTTCGATCTGGCGTCGGGCGAGACCCTCAGCATCGTCGGCGAGAGCGGGTCGGGCAAGACCACCATCGGCCGCTGCATCGCCCGCCTCTATCAGCCGACGACCGGGCAGATGTTCTTCCGCACCGGCACCGGCGAGGTCGACCTCGCCACGCTGACCCGCGCGCAACTGCGCCCGGTGCGGCAGGATATCCAGATGCTGTTCCAGGACCCGAACGCCTCGCTGAACGCGCGGATGCGGATCGGCGACATCGTGGCCGAACCGCTGGAAATCCATCGCGTCGGCACGAAGGCCGAGCGCACCGAGCGGGTGCGCGCGCTGCTCGAACGGGTCGGCCTCGGCGCCGATGCGATCAACCGCTATCCGCATCAGTTGTCCGGCGGCCAGCGCCAGCGCGTCGGCATCGCCCGCGCCCTCACGATCAATCCCCGCCTGCTGATCTGCGACGAGCCGGTGTCGGCGCTGGATGTGAGCGTGCAGGCGCAGGTGCTGAACCTGCTCGACGACCTTCAGGCCGAACTGGGCCTGACCTATATCTTCGTCAGCCACGACCTCGGCGTCGTCGACTATATCAGCGACCGGATCATGGTGCTCTACCTCGGCACGGTCATGGAACTGGCCACGCGCGACGAGCTCTTCGCCGCCCCCGCGCACCCCTATACCCGCGCCCTCCTCGATGCGATGCCGTCGCGGGTGGGGGGCAAGCACCGCAAGCGGCGGGTGCCGGTGGGCGAGATCGGCGGGCCTACGGCTGCGCGGCGCGGCTGCGTCTTTGCCGGGCGTTGTCCGCACGGCACCGACATCTGCCGGACCGACGCGCCGCCTCTGCGCGCGTGGGCGCGCAGGCCCGAGAGCCTCAGGTCGCGTGCCATCATGCCGATGCCCTCGACCTTGGCCACCCCGACATCACACAGCCCCGGACGGAGACGACCGCATGACCGACCTTACCCTGACCCTCGCCCCGAACGGCGGCCGCTGGGCCGTCGTGACCCTGACGCCCGAAGAGGTGGCCCGCATCGGCGCGCAGGTCCGGGTGACGGACGGGGCAGGGGCCGCGTTGCCCTCGCAACTCGATCTGACGGGCGAGGGCGCGGAACTGGTGGTGGACGTCGAGGGGGCGGGCGGCGACCTGCACGTCGCGGCGGGCGCGTCCGAGACGGTCGCCCGGATCGGCCTCGACACCCTGAAGGACTGGCAGGGGCAGGAGGCGTTGCGCATCCAGACGCCCGACCGCGACGTGGGTCTACCACACCGAGGCCGGCGGTTTCGCCAGCCTCATCGACCCCGACGACAGGGACTGGATCAGCTTTCGCCCCTGGGGCGGGTCGGACGGCATCTTTCGCGGCATCCCCAACCTCGGCTTTCCCGAGAACGTGTTCCACCCCGGCCACAAGACCTGCGAAACCGACGCCCCCCGCCTCGGCCCGCTGCGCGCGACGTGGCGCAGCCGGTCGAGGGACGGCAAATGGGCCGCCCGCTGGGACATCTTTCCCGACCACGCCGAACTGACGGTCGAGAAATACGGCCACCCCTACTGGCTCCTCTACGAAGGCACGCCGGGCGGGGTGCTGGAGGAGGACAGGGACTATACCCTCACCTCCGACGGGCGCCGCCGGTCGATCTCGGAACGCTGGGACGAGGCGCTGCCCGATCCCAAATGGCTCGCCTTCGGCAAGAAGGGGCAGGACCGCGCCCTCTGGCTGCACAGCCACGCGCCCGAACACCGCGACCGCCGCGACAGTTGCTATGCGATGGAGGGCAACATGACCGTCTTCGGGTTCGGCAGGGTGGGGCCCGCGATGACGATGGACCATGCCCCCGCGCGGTTCACCATGGGTTTCGCCGAAGATGCGGCGCCCGACGCCCTGCGCCGCACCATCGCGCGCGCAGGCGTCAGGGCCAAAGTCGGCCGACCCTGACGGCCTCGACAGATTGCCCTTGCGGGCGCGGCGTGCAAAAGTCATATCTTTATACATCGCGACTCGGAGATTGAGGTCGCCGGATGAGCGGGAGGACGGAATGCTGTCTCAGGCAACGACAAAGGTCGTCAGCACGCACAAGGCCGACTACGCCCGCGATGGCGTCGTCATGTCGGGCCGCCGCCTGATCCGCCCCGAGATCTGTGCCGCCGCGCGCGAGGCGCTGCTTGCGGTCAGCCGGGGCGAGTATGCGACGGGCAACGCCCCGCTGCCGATGCACGGCTGGCATCCGGGGCAGGATACGACGATCATGGCCACCATCCAGGAGGCGCACCGCGCCGATACCGCAATCCTCGACGTGGCGAAGGAGCCTGCCTTCGTCGAATGGCTCTGCGATGTGCTCGACTGCGAGTGGGTGCAGGTCTGGGGCATCCTCGGGACCATCAAACCCGCCAAGGGCAGCAAGTCCACCTTCGGCTGGCACCGCGACGGGCCCTATTGGCGCTGGTTCCAGAACCCGGTCGAGACGAACGCCGTCTTCGTGTCGCTGACCGACTGCGAGGAGGACCGCGGCGCGCTGCGCTATGTGCCCCGTTCGCAGGACTGGGCGGCGGATGCCGACGGCAACTTCTTTCACGACCGCGAGGACAGCGACCTGACCGAGAACCGCAAGTCGCTGGCGGTGCCCGAGGGCGAGGAGTGGACCGAAACCGTGGCCCACATGCCCGAGGGGCACGCCGCGATCCACCATGCCTTTGCGCTGCACGCCAGTGCCGCCAACACGCTGGCCGAGCCGCGGATCAACCTCACCGTGACGATCCGCACTGACCGCTCGCGGATGAACGACTTCGACGGGGCGGAGGAACAGGTCTACAACTGGATGCGCGGCAACTGCGAGCCGAGCGACCTCTATCCGCTGCTGCGCCCCTAGATGGCGCAACTCACCCTCACCGGTGTCCGCAAGTCGTTCGGCGCAATCGACGTCATCAAGGGCGTCGACGTGCAGATCGAGGACGGTGAATTCGTCATCCTCGTCGGCCCCTCGGGCTGCGGCAAGTCGACGTTGCTGCGCATGGTCGCGGGCCTCGAGACCGTCAGCTCCGGGTCGATCCGTATCGGCGAGCGCGAGGTCAAGAACCTCAAGGCCAAGGAGCGGGACATCGCGATGGTGTTCCAGTCCTACGCGCTTTACCCGCACATGACGGTCGCGCGGAACATGGGGTTCGCCCTGCGCCTGCAAAAGCGGCCGAAAGAGGAGATCAGGGAGCGGGTGGCCAAGGCCGCCGACATCCTGAACCTCACCGATTACCTCGACCGCTATCCCAAACAGCTCTCGGGCGGGCAGCGGCAGCGCGTCGCGATGGGCCGCGCCATCGTGCGCAACCCGCGGGTGTTCCTGTTCGACGAACCGCTGAGCAACCTCGACGCCAAGCTGCGCGTCCAGATGCGGAGCGAGATCAAGCAGCTTCATCAGCGCCTCGGCAACACGATCATCTACGTCACCCACGACCAGATCGAGGCCATGACCATGGCCGACAAGATCGTCATCCTGAACGCGGGCGCCGTCGAACAGGTGGGCACGCCCCTCGACCTCTACGACCGGCCGCGCAACCGCTTCGTCGCGGGGTTCATCGGCTCGCCGTCGATGAATTTCCTCGAGGCGCGGGTGGGTGCCACGGGAAAGCTGGAGGTGCCGGGGGCCGCGACGCTGCCGATGCCGCAGGACATCGGCCTCGCGGCGGGAACGCCGGTAACGGTCGGCCTGCGCCCCGAGCATCTCGGCGTCGGCAATCTTGGCAAGGACACCATCCCGCTGAGGATCGACGTGATGGAGCCGACGGGGTCCGAGACGCATGTGATGGGCCGTGTCGGGGACGCGCCCTTCGTCGCCGTGGTCCGCGAGCGCCTGACCGCGCGGCCGGGCGAGGTGCTGAACCTCGCCGTCGATCCGGGCCTGATGCACCTGTTCGATGCCGCCACCGGCCTGCGCATCGAAAACTGAGGATTTCCCCGCCGACGTGTTGTCGGCAGGGCATAACGGGAGGACGACAATGCAGACCAGACTGACCCTTACCGCCCTGTTCGCCATCGGCACGGCCCTTGGTGCCTCGGCGGTCACGGCCCAGGAGGTGGAGATCACCTTCGCCCACTTCCTCGCCAACGCCTCGACCGAGGCGCCCAACGTCGCCGACGCCCTCGCCCGGTTCCGCGAGAAATATCCGGGCGTGACCGTGAACGAGCAGATCAGCGGCACCGACGAATACCTGACGCAATTTAACGTCGGTGCGGCCTCGGGCGAGGTGCCGGACGTGTTCATGATGAACGGGTCGGACACCACCGCACTCGTGGCCGCGGGCCTCGTCGGCGCGATCACCGAGGATTTCATGGCCGATCCCGAGTGGGGTGGCATCACCCCCGAGGGCATGACCTTCGAGTTCAGCCGCGACGGCGAGATCTATGCCGTGCCCTACGGCCAGATCATCACCCACGTCATCTACTGGAATGCGGACCTGTTCGCGCAGGCGGGCATCGAGGAATTCCCCACCGACTGGGACGGTTTTCTCGGCGCCATCGACGCCCTGAACGCCGCGGGGATCCAGCCGATCAGCCTCGGCAACAAGGGCCGCTGGGTCGTGGTGGACCCCTACATGAGCACGCTGGCCTATCGCCACGAAGGGCCGGACATGGTGTCGGACCTGCTGTCGGGTGACGCGGCACTGACCGACGCGGGCTATGTCGCGGCCTTGCAAAACATGCAGCAACTGGTCGACGCGGGCGCGTTCAACGGCGACATGAACTCCCTCGACAACCAGCAGCAGCGCGCCGCCTATTTCAACGGCGAGGCGGCGATGTTCGTCGAAGGGTCCTGGGCCGTGCCCGGCATCATCGAGAACGCCACGCCCGAGGTGCTGGCGGCCACCAACATGGCGATCTGGCCCGAAATCGACGGCAACGCCGACTATGCCGACATCGTCTCGGGCGGTGCGGGCTGGTCCTATGCGCTGGCCGCACGTCTCGACGGGGCCGAGCGCGAGGCCGCGATCAACCTGCTGCGCGAGCTGTCCAGCGTCGAATACTCGCGCTCGCGCCTCGAGATCGGCCTGCTGCCGGCGCAGAACCTCGGCGATCTGGCCGAGGGGATCGAGGTGCACCCGCTTCTGGCGCAACTGGTCGAGAACATCAGTTCGGGCGACTGGGTGGTGGCGCCGATCCCGGCGACGAACCTGCCGCGCTCGTTCCTCGATCTGTCGGGCGAGGCGTTGCAGGACATGATGGTCGGCAACAAGACACCCGAGGAGGTTGCCGCCGACCTTCAGGACGACCTCGCCAACAACCTGTGATCCGAACGGTGCGGCGGGCCCCTGTGCCCGCCGCACCCCACCCCGACCCCGGAGACGCCGTTCATGGCAAGCCCCCGCGCCTTTCAGCCGCAGACCTATGCGATCTGGCTGTTCCTGCTGCCGGGGCTGATCGTCTATGGCGGCGTCGTGCTGACGCCGCTGATCGGCGGGGTCTACTATTCGCTGTTCGAGACGCGCAACTACCAGTTCACCTGGGCGGGCCTGTCGAACTACGTTCGCCTCTGGGCCGACGACAGCTTCTGGTTCACCCTGCGCAACAACTTCATCATCATTCTGCTGAGCGTCATCTTTCAGGTCACGACCGCGTTCATCATCGCCGTCCTGATGAACAGCCGTCTGGTGATCGCGCCGAAATTCCTGCGCACGGCGATCTTCTTTCCCGTCATCCTGTCGCCGGTGGTCACGTCGTTCGTGTGGATCCTCGTGTTCAACATCGACACCGGCCTGCTGAATACCACGCTGGGCGCTGTGGGCCTCGACGGGCTGAAACAGCGCTGGCTCGACGACCCCGACATCGTGATCTATTCCGTCACCGCCGCGCTGATCTGGCAATACGTCGGCCTCTTCCTCGTGATCTTCCTGTCCGGCCTCTCGGCGATCAATCAGGAGACCATCGAGGCGGCGGAGGTCGACGGTGCCTCGACCTTCCAGAAGACGATCTTCGTGATCTTCCCGCAATTGGCATCGACATGGTCGGTGGCCATCGTGCTGGCGATCTCGGGCGGGCTGAAAATCTTCGAGCATATCTTCGTCATGACCGGCGGCGGGCCCGGCCTGTCGTCCACCGTGGTCGCGCAATACGCCTACAGCCAGTCTTTCCTGCGCGCCAATTTCAGCTACGGCAACACCATCGCCGTGGCCATCGTGGTGCTGTCGCTGACGCTGGTGTCGCTGACCGTCTGGGGGTTCAACCGCTTCGTCGTGAAGGACAGGATATGAACGGGCGCCTCACCTTCTCGGGCATCCTCATCAACGCGCTGCTGATCCTGTTCGCGATCACCACGGTCTTTCCGCTGATCTGGGTGATCTACAACTCGCTCAAGACCAAGGCCGCGTTCACGCAGAGCATCTTTGCCCTGCCGACCGATCCGACGCTGGCGGCCTATACGACGATCTTTCAGGCGGGCACCGTCTGGACCGCCGTCTGGAACTCGACGTTCTACGCCGTGGTGTCGACCGCGCTCATCGTCGTGCTCGCCTATTCCATCGCCTATGCGCTCGCCCGGTTCGAGTTTCGGGGGCGCGGCCTCGTGTTCTCGTTCTTCCTGCTCGGCCTGCTCCTCCCGATCCCGGCGCTGCTGGTGCCGGTGTTCCTGCAATACCGCGCGCTCGGCATCCTCGACAACCAGTTCACCCTGCTGGTCCCCTATACCGCCTTCGGCCTGTCGCTCGCGGTGTTCCTGATGGAGGGCTACATCCGCAAGGTGCCGGTCGAGTTGGACGAGGCGGCCCATATCGACGGCGCGTCGCTGTTCACGGTGATGTTCTTCATCGTCTTTCCGATCTGCCGCCCCATCGTGGCGACGGTGGCGCTCCTGTCGTTCCTGAACGCCTGGAACGAGTTCGCCTTCGCCACCACGCTGATCCGCGACGAGAGTTTCAAGCCGATCCCGCTCTGGCTGCGCACCTTCGGCGGGCAATACGCCACCGATTATCCCGCGCTGATGGCGGCGATGGTGATCGCGAGCGTGCCCATCGTGGCGCTGTTCATCTTCTTTCGCGAAAAGATCGTCGAAGGCTTCGCCGGAAGTGCCGTCAAGGCTTGAGGAGGATATCCATGCCGATCGCCTATGTCACCGGCGCCGCGGGCGCCCTTGGCCGCGCTATATCGGAGGCGCTTGAGGGCGCGGGATACACCGTCGCCCGGTTCGACCTGACCGCCGCGCCGGGCATCGTCGCGATGAACGTCACCGACCGCGCCAGCGTCGACGCGGCGGTGACACGTGCCGAGGCGGACCTGCCCCCCTGCGACCTGCTGGTGAACTGTGCCGGCACCTTCAGCGTCTGCGCGCCGATGTGGGAATGCGACCCCGACCTGTGGGCGCGCGACATCGACGTGAACCTCAAGGGCACGTTCCTGATGTGCAACCGCGTGGCGGGCGGCATGGTCGCGCGCAGGGCGGGGCGGATCGTCAACATCGTGTCGTCGGGCGGGGTGCTGGACGGGCACCCTTTCGGCACCTCCTATGCGGCGTCCAAGACCGGCGTGACCCGCATCACCGAGGGGCTGGCGATGGAACTCGCGCCGCACGGGTGCCAGGCATTTTGCGTCGGCCCGCCGGCGATCAATTCGCCGATGACGCAATGGCTGGTGAACGACCCGCAGGCGCGCAAATACCGCCCCCTCATCAAGGAAATCTTCGAGAGGGGCGAGGATTTCCCGCCCGTCGTGGTTGCCGATTGCGTGGTCGCTCTCGCGTCTGGCCGGGCCGACAGGCTCTCGGGGCGCTATTTCCTGCCCCACAGGGACTACGAGGCGATGATCGCCGATGCAGACCGGATCGAGGCGCAGGACCAATGGGTCCTGCGCATCGCCGGATATGAGAAAGGATGACGAGATGACGAGACAGGTAAAGATCGGCGTAGTCGGATGCGGGGTGGTCGCTGCGGCCTATTACCTGCCGTTCCTGATGGACCACCCCCAGGCCGACCTCGTGGCCGTCTGCGACCTGTCGCAATCCCGCGTGAACGATTGTCAGCGCCTGTTCGGCGCGCCCGAGGGCTATACCGACTATTTCGAGATGCTGGCGAAATCCGACATCGAGGCCGTCTGGATCCTCACCGGCCCCGGCACGCACAAGGCGTTCTCGGTGGCCGCGGCAGAGGCGGGCAAGCACATCCTGCTACAAAAGCCGATGGCCACGACCAAGGCCGATTGCGACGCGATCCAGGCGGCGGTGAAGAAGGCAGGCGTCAAATGCCTCGTCGAGCCGAGCCAGCAATCGCCGCTGCAACGCCCGTTCTCGAAGCTGCGGGGCCTCGTCCGCGATGGCGCCTTGGGCGATCCCTACTACTTCACCTTCATCTGGACCGGCCCCGATCACGACATGGGCGGCCTCGGCCACAATCCCTACGGGGCGGCGGCCTTCCTGACCAGGGAATCGGGCGGCATCCTCTATGACTACGCCTATGGCCCGAACCAGATCGTGAGCATGTTCGGCCCCTGCAAGTCGGTGATGGCGATGAGCGCGCTCCAGATGCCCGAGCGGAGCATCGTGCCCGAAAGCGATTACACCGAATACCTGAGCAAGGTCACCGACCCCTGGGAAGCGAACTATTGGGACGCCGTGGTCAAGGCGCCCAGGACCGACAAGGCCCTGATGGAGGCGCCCGACACGTTCAACATCCTCTACGAGATGCACTCGGGCTGGATCGGCATGTTCCACGTCGGCCGCCCGTTCCATCCGATCCCCAAGGGGGTGCGGGGCGGCTCGATGGAAATCTTCGGCACGCAAGGCAACATCTACTTCGACCCGCGCCCCGGCATCATGGCGACGGTCTATTCCACGAAACGCGACATGCTGGACGCGCCGGACGAGCACGGCTGGATGGAGATCCCCAAGGAGGGCGATCTGGCAAAGGGCCAATGGCCGAAACCGACGCCCGGGGGGTTCCACTACTACCACGAAAGCAGCAAGCTGATGTGCGAGGCGATCCTGAACGACGCGCCCATCCTGATCGACGAGGACTGGGGCGCGCATATCAACGAGATGCTGTCTGGCGCGCAGGAGAGCGCCGAAACCGGGAGAAAATACATGATGCAGACCACGGTGGACTGGTAGGTGCTGCGCGTCGGCGTCGCAGGTCAGGGGTTCGGGCGGCACCTGCTCGACACATTGCTGGTGCGCGACGATTGCGTCGTGGCGGGCGTGGCGGATCATCGAAACGACCGGCTGGCCTTCGCCCGGTCGCGCGGCCTGCCCACATGGACCGACGACGCGGCGATGATCCGCGAGGGCGCGCTGGATGCCGTGGTCCTGTCGTCCGCGCCGCATGTGCGGGGCGCGGGACTGGAGGCCGCCATCGCGGCAGGCATTCCGGTATTCATGGAAAAACCGCTCGCCGGGACGCTGGCGCAGGCGCGCGACATCGCGGCCCGCTGCGCCGGCCACCCGGTCTTCCTCGCCTTCTCCTTCCGCTTTCACGCACCCGTCCAGCGCCTTCTCGCCGAACTCCCCGCCCTCGGCGCGCCGCGACTGCTGAACGGCGAATACCTCTTCGACTGGCTCCCCGACGCCGAATGGCTGTGGAACCCCGACAAGGGCGGCGGATTCTTCACCGAGAACTCCTGCCATCTGTTCGACGTGGTCCACGCGATCATGGGTCCGCCGGAGACGGTCTTTGCCTTCGCCTTCGACAATGGCGCGCGCCCTTCGGCGACTGGCGCGGCGGTGACGTTGCGCTACGCCTCGGGCTCGGTCGCGGCGCTCACGCTGGGGGGCATCCGCGGATCGGACGCGGTGGGGGCGACGCCGCGCCTGCACCTCTCCTGCGCCGATGGCCGCGCCGAATTGCAGGGCAGGGCGCATATGTGGACCGCGCTCGAATGGGGCCCGCGCGGCGGCACCACACAAATCCTGCGCCACGACCCCGAAACGCTCGCCCGCACCCGCTATTCCGCCGCCTTCGACCATTTCTTCGCCCGCCTCGCGGACGGCGAACCCTTCGACGCCACCCCGGCGCATGGCGTCGCCGCCGTGACGGTGGCCGACGCGATCTATCGCTCGATCGACAGCGGCGCCGCCGTGACACTGGGAGAGACGACATGAGCCGGTTTTCACTGAGACTGGGGATCGAGGCCGGCAAGGACACCCACGCGGCGGCCCGCGAGCTGGGCGTGCGCGGTGTGCCGGTGAACATCGGCGACCTCGTGCGCGACGGGGTGGCGGCGACGCTGGCCGCGCTCGACGGCCTCGAGGTCTGCCAGATCGGCGCCTTTGGCTACAACCCCCTCAGCGACGACGCGGACGCGCGGGCCATGCAGACCGACTTTCTGAAAAAGGCGATCCCGCTCGCCGCCGAAACCGGCTGCCCCTACATCGTCATCTGCGGCGGCAATCATCACCCCAGCGGCTTCGGCGCGTGGGACGCGCGCAACGGCACCGACGCCGCGATGGACAGTATCGCCGGGCGCCTCGACCCGCTGGTGACGCTGGCCGCCGACCATGGCGCGAAACTCTCCATCGAGCCTTATCTCAAGACAGCGATCGACTCCCCCGAGGCGTTCATGCGCCTGCGGTCCCGGATGACCCACCCGGACGCGCTGGTCGCGAACCTCGACGTCACCTCGCACTACGACTTCCGCGACTATGCCGACCCCGGCCCGCGTTGTGCCGCCGTCTGCGAGGGCTATGCCGGTGCCTATGGCCTTGGCCACGTCAAGGATATCGGCCTGAACGACGGCTTTCACCTGAACATGGGGCTGGCGCCGCTCGGCACGTCGCCGACCGACTGGGCGTCCGTGCTGCGGATGATGGCGCCGCACATGCCCGACGATGGCTGGCTCATCCTCGAACATTGCGCCGATCTGGCCGAGGCGCGCGCCTCGCTCGCCGTGCTGCGCGCCGCCGCGATAGAAGCAGGAGTGGACCTAACATGACCGAAATCATCCGCCGCGCACCGACCGCGCCCGTCAGCACCCTGACGCCCGCCGCAACGCCTCGCCCGTCTCGACCATCCCGGCCGCGGCGTCCGCATGGTCCTCGACACCGACACCTTCAACGAGATCGACGATCAGTTCGCGCTGGTCTACGCCCTCCTGTCGCCCGAGGCCGTGACCGTCGAGGCGGTCTATGCCGCCCCCTTCGCCAACAGCCGCGCCGCCACGCCGGGCGAGGGGATGCAGCAAAGCTACGACGAGATCCTGCGCCTCCTCGACCGCATGGACCGGTCGCCCGACGGCCTCGTGTTCAAGGGCGTGACCGACTACGTGGGCGCGACCAAGCAGCCGCAGGACGCCCCCGCCGTCGACGACCTGATCGCCCGCGCGCGGGCCAGCGCGCCGGACGATCCGCTCTATGTCGTGGCCATCGCCGCCATCTCCAACGTCGCCTCCGCATTGCTCAAGGCGCCCGACATCGCCGACCGCATCGTCGTGGTCTGGCTGGGCGGCCACGCGCTGGACTGGCCGCATACCTGGGAGTTCAACCTGCGCCAGGACATCGGCGGTGCGCAGGTCCTGTTCGACTGCGGCGTGCCGCTGGTCATGGTTCCGTGCGAGGGGGTGACGACGCACCTCACCTCGACCCCCGCCGAGATCGAGCGCTATGTCGAGCCGATGGGCGAGATCGGACGCTTCCTCGCCATGCGGTTCAAGGAATATTCCGACGACCACCTCGGCTGGTCCAAGGAGATCTGGGACATGGCCGTCATCGCCTGGCTGGTGAACCCCGATTGCGCGCCGAGCGTGATCCGCGCCACCCCGGTGCTGACCGACAACGCCACATGGTCGGTCGACGCGGCGCGGCATCAGATGCGTTACGTCCGCCACCTGCACCGCAACCCGATCTTCCGCGACTTCTTCGTGAAACTCGCGGCTTTCGCAGGCAAATCCTGATGCAGTTCGACTGGCCGCTCGACCGCCTGCGCGACTATCGCCCCGATCTGGGGGATATCGTCGACCCCGGCTTCGACGCCTTCTGGGCACGCACGCTGGCGGAGGCCGAGGCTGCGGCGACGCCCATTCGCGTCGAGACGTTCGACACCGGACTCGTCACCGTCGAGAGCCACGACATCACCTTTGCCGGCTTCGGCGGCCAGCCGGTGCGCGCCTGGCTGAACCTGCCGCGCGGGGCCACGGGGCCGCTGCCGACCGTGGTGCAGTTCCAGGGCTATGGCGGCGGGCGCGGCGTCCCGCAGGAGTTCCTGTTCTGGGCCTGCGCCGGGTTCGCCCATGTCGTCATGGACAGCCGCGGGCAGGGGGCGGGGTGGGGCGGCGGCAGCGGCAGCGCGGGGGCGACGTCGGACATCGACGCAGTCGGCGGCGGCGCGCAGGTGCCGGGCATGATGACGCGCGGCATCCGCGACCCCGAGACCAGCTATTTCCGCCGCCTCTTTACCGAT
The DNA here is from genome assembly GCA_963789535.1 of uncultured Alphaproteobacteria bacterium. GTDB lineage: Bacteria > Pseudomonadota > Alphaproteobacteria > Rhodobacterales > Rhodobacteraceae > CAVXHQ01. The sequence continues at coordinate 1,305,425 of CAWBKU010000005.1, forward strand.
GCCGTCCGCCTCGTGCGCGACCTGCGCGGCCTCGATACGGTCGACGCCGACCGCATCGCCGTGCTGGGGGCGAGCCAGGGTGGTGCCATCGCGCAGGCCGTCGCCGGGCTGGAGCCGGTCGCGGCCGCCTGCATCGACGTGCCGTTCCTCACGCATATCGCCGAAGCCATCCGGATGACCGACCGCGACCCCTATTTCGAGATCGTGCGCTACATGCGCAGCCACCGCGGCGCCGAGGCGGACGTGACGCGCACGCTGGCGCATATCGACGGCGTGGGGTTCGCCGCGCGGGCGACCGCACCCGCCCTCTATTCCGTCGGGCTGATGGACGATATCTGCCCGCCGCGCACCGTCTTTGCCGCCTTCAACCACTACGGCGGGCCAAAGGACATCGCCGTCTGGCCCTTCGCCCACCACGAGGGCGGCGCCATCGACCAGACCCTGCGGCAGCTCGACTTTCTGCGCGCGACGCTGTAACGCCTGCGCTCAGGTCTTCTTTGGGAGGGGGACGACACCGAGGTCGCTCGGGAGGGGTCCGATCCGCCCGCCCGCGTCGTCCATCGCGGCAATCGCTGCCATGTCGTCCGCGTCCAGCGCGAAATCGAACACCTCGAGGTTGGCGTCGATATGCGCGGGCGTCTTGGACCTCGGGATCACGATCAGACCCTGTTCGAGGTGCCAGCGCAGGATGATCTGGCCGACGCCCTTGCCATGCTTGTCCGCAATCGCGCGCAGGCCCGCGTCCTCCATCACATTGCCCTGACCCAGCGGCGACCAGCTCTCGATCCGGATGCCGAGCCGTTCGTGGACCGCGCGCACGTCGCGCTGCTGGAACCTCGGGTGCAGTTCGATCTGGTTGACCACGGGCGCCACGCCGGTCTCGCCGATCAGGCGGTCGAGGTGCGCGGCGTCGAAGTTCGACACCCCGATCGAGCCGATCCGTCCCGCATCGCGCAACTCGATCATCGCGCGCCAGCTCTCGACGTATTTGTCTTCCATCGGCACCGGCCAGTGGATCAGATACAGGTCCACCATGTCGAGGCCGAGCCGTTCCATGCTCCCGTCGAAGGCGCTCAGCGTCGCGTCGCGGCCGTGGAACGTGTTCCACAGCTTGGTGGTCACGAAAATCTCCTCGCGCGGGATCCCCGCCGCGCGCACGGCCCGCCCGACACCCGCCTCGTTGTTGTAGGCGTGCGCGGTGTCGATGTGGCGATAACCGGCGCGCAGCGCGTGCCCCACCACCTCGGGCGCACGGTCCTCGGGCAATTGCCAGACGCCAAAGCCGATCTGCGGGATCGACTTGCCGTCGTCGAGCGGGATGCGTTTGGGTGTGGCAGACACAGGATGCTCCATTAAATGTTATAATATCATAAACAATTTCCGGTTCTGATGCAATGCCGTCGACGGATCGGTCGGGGCGCAGCCGGTGACGGCTCGCGTCCTGCCGCCTTTACTTCCCGGTCACGAACGGCGAATCTGTCATACCACCTGTCCCTTGGTCAAAGCCGCGCAAAGCGACGGCACGACCACGCCGGGATCGACCGGGGATGCAACGAGGCCCTTCATGCAACCGCGCAAGAAATACGAAGAGATCGCAGACTGGCTCGAGTTGCAGATCTTTGCCGGCAAGTTGAGCGTCGACGACAGGCTGCCGTCCGAGCGTGAGATCATGGGCCGGTTCGGCGCGGGCCGGTCGAGCGTGCGCGAGGCGATGTTCGCGTTGCAGCGCAAGGGCCTCGTCTCGGCGCGGGCGGGCACGACGGCGCGCGTCACGCAGCCGACGGCGGGCAACATGGTCGCCGAACTCTCGGGCGCCGTCCGCCATCTGTTGGCGCGCCCCGAAGGTATCCGCGACCTTCAGCACGCGCGCCTCCTGTTCGAGGTGGGGCTGGCGCGGACCGCGGCGCGGACGGCGCGGGACGAGGATATCGACAGGCTTGGCGCCGCCCTTCGGGCCAACCGTTCGGCGACCGACGATGCGACGTTCCAGTCGACGGACATGCTCTTTCACTACACGCTCGCGCAGATCGGCGGGAACCAGATCTTCACGGCGCTGAACCTGGCGCTGACCGACTGGCTGGCCGAACAGCGCCGTGTTTCGGCGCGGGCGGCGGTGTCCTACGAGGCGGTGGCGGAACAGCACGCCGCGATCTTCGACGCGATCGCCGCGCGCGACGATGCTGCGGCGCAGACCGCGATGGAGGCGCATCTGACGTCGGTTTCCAACAACTACTGGAACGAGGTCGCGGGCGGATCCGCGGCGGGCAACAGCCGCTGACGGACGGTGCCGGGGCGGCTGCGCGCCTCAGTCGACGCGCCGCCCCGTCGCGGGATCGAAGAGGTGCAGCCTGCCGGGTGCGAAGGCGATATGGACCGTATCGCCGATATCGACGGACAGACGCTCGCGCGCCGACACGAGCAAAGTTTCGCCACCCATCGTCACGCCGACGATCGTATCCGCGCCGGTCGGCTCGACGAAATCGACGGTGACGGGCAGTCCCTTGGCGAGGGCGTCGGGGTCGATGCGGATATCCTCGGGGCGGACGGCGACCGTGACCGGCCCGGACAGCCCGGCGGGGGCGGTGACGGGCAGGGGCGTGCCCTGAAACGTGACCACCCCGCCCGCCGCCTGCGCCGTCAGGAACCCCATCGGCGGCGCACCGATGAAGCCCGCGACGAACAGCGTGTCGGGCCGGTCGTAGAGGGCGAGCGGGGTGCCGACCTGCTCGATCTTCCCGTGCTGCATCACCACCACCCGGTCGGCCAGCGTCATCGCCTCGACCTGATCGTGGGTGACGTAGATCGTCGTGGTGCCAAGCAGGCGGTGCAGCTTCTTGATTTCGGCCCGCATCTGGAGGCGCAATTTCGCGTCGAGGTTGGACAGCGGTTCGTCGAACAGGAACACCGCCGGATCGCGCACGATGGCGCGGCCCATGGCGACGCGCTGGCGCTGGCCGCCCGAAAGCTGGCGGGGAAAGCGCGCCATGTAGTCGTCGAGACCGAGAATGCCCGAGGCGCGCCCCACCCGGGTGCCGATCTCGCCGGGCGGGCGGCGGTCGAGGCGCAGGGCGAAACTCATGTTCCGGGCAACGGTCATGTGCGGGTAGAGCGCGTAGTTCTGGAACACCATCGCGATGTCGCGCTGCTTCGGTGTCAGGTCGTTGACGATGCGGTCGCCGATTTTCAGGTCGCCGTCGCTGATCTCCTCCAGCCCCGCGATCATCCGCAACAGCGTGGACTTGCCGCAGCCGGACGGACCGACGAGGACGAGGAACTCGCCGTCCGCCACCGACAGCGACAGGTCGGTCATGACCTCGGTTCCGTCATAGTCCTTGCAGATGCCGATCAGGTCCACGCTTGCCATATCCGCCCCTATTTCAGCCCACTGGTGGCGATGCCTTCGGTGATCTGGCGTTGCAGCCAGAGGAAGATCACCACGAACGGCAGCACCGCCAGCGTCGTCGCCGCCATCTGCAACGTCCAGTAGGGCAGGCCCATGAAGTCGATGAATTGTTCGAGGCCGAGCGGCACCGTCCAGCGGTCCGCGGTTCCCCCCGTGAACACCAGCGGTTCGAGGAACATGTTCCAGCTTGCCAGAAACGTCAGCAGGCAGACGGTGGCGATCGACGGCCAGGCCAGCGGGATCGCGATGTGCCACAGGATCCCGAACCAGCCGAGGCCATCGACCCGGCCCGCATCCTCGAGTTCGGAGGGCAGCGACAGGAACGCCTGCCGCATGATGAACGCGCCGACGATGGAGGGGGCGCCGAACACCGGCTCGAGGATGAGGGGCAGGTGGGTGCCCGACAGGCCCAGCCATTTCATGATCTGGAACAGCGGCACGATCACCGTTTCGATCGGCAGGAACAGGCCGGTGAGCATGGAGACGAAGATGAGATCCCGGCACGGGAACCGGATGCGCGCGAAGGCAAATCCGGACATGGTCGAGACGACGACGGTGCCCAGAACCGTGAACCCCGCGATGTAGAGCGAGTTGAAATACTGGCGCGCGTAGGGATAGCCCGTGAACACGTCGACATAGTTCTGCCAGCGGATTTCGGACCCGATCAGGGCGGGCGGAAAGGCGAACATCTCGGACGCGGGTTTCAGCGAGGCCGAGACCATCCACACCAGCGGCACGACGAACGGCACGGCGGCCACGATCAGGATCGCGTAGAGGCCCGCGTCGCGCGCCCCGACCCGGGGTTTGCGGCTACGCCTCATGATGCACCCAGCGCCGCCGCACCGCGAATTGCGCCAGCGTCAGCGCGAGGATGATCGCGAAGAGGATCACCGACAGCGTGCCGGCATAGCCAAGCTCGAGGAACTTGAACCCCATGTCGTAGATATAGAGCGACAGGGTGCGGGTCGCGTCGCCCGGCCCCCCCTGGGTCATCACGTAGAACAGCGCGAAGGTCTTGAACGAGTTGATCGTGGTCAGGATCACCACGAGGAAGGTGAAGGGCGCGATCAGCGGCAGGGTGATGTGCCGAAAGATCGCCCATTCCCCCGCCCCGTCGATGCGCGCCGCCTCGACCACGTCGCGCGGCACGTTCTTCAGCGCGGCGTGGAACAGGATCATCGTGAACCCCACGGTCTTGAGGTAGGCCACGACGATCACCGCGGCCATCGCGACGTCGCGGTCGACCAGCCAGTTCGGCCCGTCGATCCCCACCAGTCGCAGCCAGGCGTTCACCGGCCCCTGCGGTTGCAGCATCACCTTCCAGATCACCGCCCAGGCGGCGAGGCTGACCACCACGGGGATGAAGAAGATCGCCCGGAACAGCGCCATTCCGGGCTTCGGCCGGTCCGTCAGGATCGCGAGGGCAAGGCCGCTGACCACGGTCAGCGGCATGAAGCCCGCGACGAACAGCGCGGTATTGCGCAGGATACCGGGCAGGCGGGTGTCGGCGGGCAGCGTTTCGGCATAGTTGCGCAGGCCCGCAAAATCGACCTGATTGACGATCAGGTTCCATTCGAAGAACGACACCCCGAACACCGCCAGCAGCGGCAGCACCACGAAGAGGCCGAACCCCAGAGCCTGCGGGGCGATCAGAAGGTATCCCGCGGCGAGGTCGACGGCACGGCGCCGCCGCCTGCGCGGACGCCGCTTGCGGGGAATTACGGCGTCGGCCATGCCCGCGCTACCGCATCAACGGCGCGATCTGCGCACACAAATCCGTCGTCGCCTGCGCGATGTCGGCGTCCTCGAACCAGATCAGCCCGCCGAACAGACGCTGCACCTCGGCCGTCAGCGGCCCATAGTTGCGGTGCGTGTATTCGAGCTGGAACGTCTCGCTCTGCATTGCCGGGATCACCGCCCGCTCCAACTGGTCTGCGTTCAGCGCGTTGTTGGTCTCGAGGATGGCGAGCGATTGCAGCGACATCCGTGGCGAGGCGGACGCGGTCCAGAGTGCGCCGTTTGCGGGGTTCGTCGCCCAGAGCACGAACGCGGCGGCCAGATCCTCGTTGCCCGTGCCCACGAAGGCGCCGATGGCGTTCTGCGCGCGCGAGGGGACATAGCCCTCGGGTCCGGCGGGGGCGGGCACCACGTCCCAGGCAAATCCCACGTCCGAGAGGCGGTAGGCGAAGTTGGGCCGGGTCAGCGACATGGCGATATCGCCCGCGGCGAAATCCGCCTCGACGCCCGGTTCGGGGTGGGTCCGGTCGACGTAGATCATGTCGTGGACGAGCTGGATCGCCTCGACGGTGCGGGGATCGCCGAACAGGCAGGTGTTGCCGTCCGCCGACCACGGCGCGCCGCCATAGGACGGCAGGATATCGACGAGGTTCTGCCAGCCGACGGTGAAGATGTTGTTGCCGAAGACGAAGCCGTAGCGCGCGTCGCCGTCTGCGGTCAGGTCACGCGAAATCTCGGACAGCCTCTCCCACGTCCACTCGCCCCGGTCCATCAGGTCGCGAGGGGTCGGGACACCGGCGGCAGTGAACAGGTCTTCGTTGTAGTACAGGACGTTGCCTGCGTTGGTGAACGGGATGCCATAGATTGCGCCGTCGCGCGTCCACGGGTCCATCGCCGCGCCGAAATCGGCGAGGTCGAACTCCTCGCCGATATAGGGCGTGAGGTCCACGAGCCGTCCCGCCGCGATGAACGCCGGGCCGTGGCCCGCGTGGATCCAGGCGATGTCGGGCGGCGTGCCGCTGGCCAGTTTGATGTTCAGCGTGTCGAGATAACGCGGGAACGGCGTCGTCTCGATCCCTAGCGTGACCCCCTCGTGTGCCTCTTCGAACGAGGTGCGATAGGCCTCGAAGGCGTCGCGCAACTCGCCCTCGTAGAACCAGTTGGCAAAGGTCAGGGACGTCTGGGCACCGGCGGTGCCGCCGGTCAGGGTGAGTGCGGCGGCGATGCCGCGAAGAAGTCCGGTGGTCATCTTGATCCTCCTGTTGTGAACGACGGGTGGGGGGTGTGGTCGTCTGGTGTCATGGGCCGGGCCGCCCGTGGCAGGGCGCCAAGCCATCGTGCCGTCCCGTCGACCGCCGCGCGGGCCGACGGCGAAACGGCAACCGCTTCGAGAAATCCGTGGGTTGCGGCGGCAAAGCGCAGGACCGTTGTGTCGTGACCGAGTGTGGCGAGGCGTTCGGCGAAGGCCTCGTTCTCGTCGGCGAGCACATCCTGCGCCGCGATCGTCAGCAGGCAGGGCGGCAACCCGCCGAGTTGCGCGTCCGTCGCCCGCAGGGGGGCGGCGCGCGGATCGGCGCGGGCCTGCGGGGGACAGTAGCACTCCCAGAAGAACGCCATCCGTTCGGCACTGAGGAGGTGCGGCGGGGTGCCGAACCGGCCATAGGACGGGCGTGCAAGGTCGTCGTCGAGAACGGGATAGGTAAGGACGAGGCCGTCGGGCCGCGCGCCCGCGATGGCCATCCCGAGAGCGAGATTGGCACCGCTGGAATCGCCGCCGAGGACGACGGCGTCCGCGTCGAGACCGAGGTCCGGAGCCTTTTCGCGCAGGCGCACGAGCAGGTCGGCGCAGGCATCGAGCGCGGCAGGAAACGGGGCCTCGGGGGCCAGCGGATATTCGGGCGCCAGCACCGCCCAGCCCGAGGCGGCGACGTATTCGCGCACTAGGCGGTCGTGGGTCCCAACGCCCAGCAGCGACCAGCCGCCGCCGTGCAGATAGACCATGACCGGGGGCCGCACGACTCCCTCGGGCCGATACAGACGGACGGACATCCCGAGGCCGTCGATCCACGCCCCGGCAATCTCGGGGCCACCCTTCTGCCACGGCAGACGCGCGAGGGCGGCGCCGTGTCGCATCCGTCCGATGTCACCGAGGACCGAGCCATGGCGCTGCGCATCCGCCGTCACCGCGTCGAGGTAGCGGCGCAATTCCGGCTCGATCGGCGGCGGCGCGGTCATCCGCCGGGCAACCGGTCGAGCAGGGTTGCCGCCACGCCGCGCGCGCGCCCGATGCGCAGGATGTCGTCGACGGTGTCGCCGGGCAGGACGATCCCCGTCGCGGAGTATTCGGCCTCGAAACGTTCCTCCATCCCGCCCGGTGTCAGAAGCGCCAGTCCGGGCGTGCGGGGCCGCGAGCGGTGGATTTCGTCGACGACGCCTGTCAGCGCGTCCTCGAACTCCGCGAGGGGCAGGAACGCGGCGATGTCGATGGCGAGGAAGAACTGGCCGTCGACACCCGGGCGCGGTCCGTCGATCATGTTGCCCAGCCGCGTGCCATAGGCAGCCCCCGACAGCAGCGTCGACAGGATCCCGACCATCATCGCCAGCGCGATGCCCTTGTGCTGGCCCGCCGGCAGGATGAGGCCGTCGAGCGCCACGCCGGCGTCGGTCGTGGGAATACCGTCCGCATCGGTGGCCCAGCCCCCGGGGATCGGTTCGCCCTTTTGATGATAGACCCGGATTTTCCCGTGCGCCGTCGCGCCCAGAGCCAGGTCGAGCACGAAGGGCGGCCCGTTCGCACGCGGGGCAGCGAAGGAAATCGGGTTCATGCCGACGATCTTGTCGACGCCGCCGACCGGCGCCATCGTCGGCAGCGCGTTCGATCCGGCGATGCCGATCATGCCCTGCCCGGCGGCATGCAGCGTGTGCCAGTCGAGCGCGCCGCAATGGTTCGATCCGCGCAGGGCGGCCAGCGCGATGCCCTGCGCTCGGGCGGCGTCGATCGCCGCGTCCATCGCGAACCGGCCGCCGATCTGGCCCATGGTATTGCCGCCGTCCACCACGATGGCCCCGCCGGTCGCCGAGACGAGGCGCGGGGTGCCGCGTGGATCGACGCCGCCGGTCGTCATCTTGGCCACGTAGTCGGGCACCCGCAGCACCCCGTGCGAATGCACGCCGCGCAGATCGGCATGGACCAGCGAGGCGGTGAGCAGGTCCGCGTCGCCGTCGCCCATCCCGACCGTGGCAAAGACCGCGCGCACCGCCGCACCGAGGGCCTTGTGATCGACGCGCCGATCCGAGGATGCGGTGGGATAATCTGCCATGGAGCGCTCCTTCGTCGAGAATGGTATGACAGGTGGTCGTCGTCGGTAAAGCGGCATTGCCGCCGCATCGTCAGGTGCCGTCGCGGCATCCGTTCAGGCGCGACGATACCGGCATCGCCACCAGCGCCTCGCCAGAACGCCTGCGGGATCGGGGTCTGCATCAGCGCGACGTTCTGGACGATCTCTTCGGGTCGCACCGCGCCGGTGACGACGCAGGCCACCTCGGGCACCGCAAGCGGAAACTGCACCGCCGCCGCCGCCAGCGTCACGTCGTGCGCCGCACAGATCGCCTCGATCCGGCGCACGGCGTCGAGGATCTCCGGCGTTGCGGCCTGTAGTTGTGCTTTGCCGCCCCGGTCGCCCCGGTGGCGAGGATGCCGGAGTTGAACGGCCCCGCGATCAGCAGCGAAAACCCCTGCGTCCCGCGCCATCGCCAGAAAGGCGTCCGCCCCGGCGTGGTGCAGCAGCGTATAACGCCCGGCGAGCATATAGGCATCGAGCGCGCAGGCGCGCGCGAACCGCTCGCACGGGCCGACCTCGTTCACGCCGATGCCGATGGCTCCGATCTCGCCGGTGCGTTTCAGTTCCTCGAGCGCGCGGACGGCGCCGGTCACGGCGATGTCGAACTGCCGGTCATAGTCGTCGCCCTGATGCGCCACGTCGACGTCGTGGATAAGGGCGATGTCGATCCGGCTCATCCCCAGACGATGATAGCTGGCCTCGATCGAGCGCATCGTGCCGTCGTAGGTATAATCATGCTCGATCCGGAACCGCACCGGCCCGCGCCAGACCACATCTACCGGCTCGCGCGTGGGCACCAGCAGCCGTCCCACCTTGGTCGACAGGGTAAAACTCTTGCGCGGCCTGTTTCGCAGGACATGGCCGAACCGGTGTTCGGCCTGTCCGTGGCCGTATTGCGGGGCGGTGTCGAAATGGCCGACGCCTGCGTCATGGGCCGCCTCGACAGTCGCCAGCGCGCGGTCCTCGGGGATATGCTCGAACAGGTTGCCGAGCGGCGCACCCCCGAGGCCGAGCACGCTCACCTCCACGTCGGTCTTGCCGATGCGGCGTCGGGGCAGGGGGTTTAGCATTGTCGCCTCCGGTCGTGGGGGGGCGATGGGCAGGATTGCCCATCCTACATGGCGGTCTTCGCGTCTTTGAAGATGATCTGCGCCGTCTGTTCGTTCGACTTGCGGTGCGCGGCCCACCCCTCGGGGCTGTTGTCCCCGGCGGGGCGGGGTTCGAGGTCGAAGTTGCCGAACATATCCTTGCCCGCGACCAATGTGGCGCAATCGCGCGCCGTGCCGGTCTGACGCACCCGCGTCGGCAGATAGCGCAGCGCCACGCCGATCCGCCGGTCGTCGGACAGGTTCGGCGCCGAGCCGTGTAAGATCAGGACATGGTGCATCGACGCCTGCCCGGGGCGCAACTCGACCGACACCGCCTGCGCGTCGTCCACCTCGACCGCGACTTCCTGCCCCCGGCTGAGCAGATTGTCCGCACCATAGGTCTCGACATGCGGCACCTGGACGTGATGGCTGCCGGGGACGACCTTCATGCAGCCGCTGTCGCGCGTCGAGGGCGACAGGGCGACCCAGATCGTCGTGATGGCATCGGGCTCGCTCAGGCCCCAGTAGGTCGCGTCCTGATGCCACGAGATGAAGGCCGGATCGCGGGGTTCCTTGATGAAGAAGCTGCTGGACCAGCACAGGATATCCGGCCCGGTGACGGGCAACAGGGCCTCGATGATCGCCGGGTGTCGGATCAGCCCGTCGAGCCATGTGAAGACCAGATGCATCTTGTTCATCTGGTCGCGGCGCAGCGGGCCGCCCTGGCCGGCCTCGAACGTCTCGAGGCGGGCGCGCATATCGGCGGCCTCGCCGGGGGTGAGGATGTCGAGCGGAAAGACGACGCCCTGCGCGCGGTAGGTGTCGACGGTGGCGGGCATCGATAACTCCCTATTTCGTTGGTCCGAATATCGCCTCTGGCAATCCGGCGACGCCCGGGCGGAGCGCCAGAAGCGCCCCCGCCCAGGGCTGGTCCCGCAGGTCCGCCGCACTGTGGCGGCGCACGGCGGAGGTGATGTAGAGCGTCTCGAGGTCCGGGCCGCCGAACGTCAGGCTCGTCGGGTTGAGGACCGGCACGGGGATCGACGCAAGGACGCTGCCGTCCGGGTCGAGCCGCAGGATCCTTCGTCCGAGATAGAGCGCGATCCAGACGCAGCCCTGTGCATCGACGGTCAGGCCGTCGGGAATACCCGCGTCGCGGGGGACCGTCAGGAAGGCGCGACGCGGCCCGATGGAGCCGCTTTGGGCATCGAAACCGGCGGCCCAGACGATGCCCGACTTCGAATCGGTGAAATACATCGTGCCGTCGTCCGGGCTCCATCCCATGCCGTTCGAGGCATGGATGCCGTCGATGGCGGCGCCGGTCGTGCCGTCCGCGCCGACCCGCCAGATCGTGCCGGGGTCCACCCGGTCCTCGGTGATCCAGCCGACCCAGAACCGTCCGCGCCGGTCGACGCACCCGTCGTTGTAGGCACCGGGGCCCGCGTCTCGCGCCGGATGGGCCAGCGGCGCCACATCGCCCGTCGCAGGATCGAGGCGCCCGATCCCGCCCCGTTGCGTCGCGATCATCAGTCCGTCCTGCGCAAGCGCGACACAGCCGATCCTGCTGTCGACGGGCCAGTTCCCGACCTGCTCGCCGCGCGCCGGATCGAAGGCATAGACTGCCGGGCGGTCGATATCGACCCAATACAGGAGGCCGGCGCGCGCGTCCCAGACCGGACACTCGCCGCAATGGGCGTTGGCCTGCTGGACCAGCTCTATGGCGAAGGTTGCGGACACGTCCGGATGCTCCCTGTCGGACCGGATCTCGCAGATTTGGTCTGACAGGTCAAACGAAACCAGCCGCTCGCAGAGGGCGGTATCGTCCCCGGCAATTCCGGCCATTGACAGCCTGTCAGACCAGGCCGAGGGTCGCGGGGGAGGTAGGTGGATGATCGTCGCCCCGCCAGATGCGGCCGAACTTCCGGTCCGACGGATCGGACGGACCGGCCTTGTCGTGACCGTCCTCGGGTTCGGCGGCGTCCAGGTCGGCGATTATTTCGTGCGCCTGCCCGAGGCCGATGCCCGCGCCACGATTGCCGCCGCCTGGGACCACGGCATCCGCTATTTCGACACCGCGCCGCGGTACGGCAGCGGCCTGTCCGAACACCGGATCGGGTCGGTCCTGCGCGACCATCCGCGCGGCGACTTCGTGCTCTCGACCAAGTCCGGCCGCACCCTCGTGCCCGACACCGCGCCCGCCGAACCGGGACGCCTCGGCCTGCCGTTCCGTCAGGTGCCCGACCTCAGCCACGAGGGCACCCTGCGCGGCGTTGAACAGAGCCTGCACCGCCTCGGCCTGTCGCGGATCGACATGGTCCACATCCACGCCCTCGAACCGCGCGAATACGGCACCGATTACGACGCCCGCTTTGCCGAGGCGATGGCGGGGATGTGGCCCGCGCTCGCGTCACTGCGCGATCAGGGGGTGATCGGGGGCATCGGTGCGGGCATCAACGAATGCGATGCCGCCGTGCGCCTGATGCGGGAAACCGATCTCGACTGCATGATGCTGGCGGGGCGCTATACGCTCATCGACCAGAGCGGTCTCGACGAGGTGCTGCCGTTGGCCGCCGCGCAGGGCCTGTCGCTGGTGATCGGCGCGCCGTTCAACTCTGGCATCCTCGCCACCGGCGACGGGCCGGGCGCGCGCTATTGGAACCGGCCGCCGCCGCCCGAGGTGCGGGACAAGGTCGGCGCGCTCGCCCGGATCTGCGCGGCATTCGATGTGCCGATGGCCGCCGCCGCGCTGCAATTCCCGCTGTCGCATCCGGCCGTGGCCAGCGTAGTCCCCGGTATGGCGAGCGTGGCAGAGGTCGCGGGCAACGTCGCAAACCTGCACCGGACCATCCCGCCTGCGTTCTGGGACGCCCTTTCGGACGCCTCCGTCCTGCGCCCAGACTGCCCGAAATCCGCCTAGCGCCGCAGCACCAGATCATAGGGCAGGATCGCGTCGCCCGGTGCCTCGCCCGCGCCAAGGCGGTCCATACCGGCGAGCGCCGCCTCGGCAAAGCGGACGTGCGGCACGCTCACGGTATTGAGCCAGGGCGCCAGCCACTGGTTCAGCGGGTTGTCGTCGAAGCCGTAGATCGCGGTATCGCCGGGAATGGCGAGATGCAGTTCGCGGCAGCGGCGATAGGCGCCATAGGCGATCTGGTCGTTGCCGCAGACGATGGCATCGAACCGCGCACGGTCGAGCAGGCGGACAGCGCAGGCATAGCCCTCCTCCATCGACAGGCCCGCCTCGACGCAGTCGTCGGCGTCGACCGGGCGCCCGGCGGCGGCAAACGTCTCGCGGAACCCGGCCAGCCGCGCGGCGCTGGTCATCGAGCGGACGGGGCCGTGGATGAGGCCGATGCGCCCGGGCCGTTCGCGCAGGATCGCGCGGGCCAGTTCGGCGGCGGCCGAGCGGTCGTCGATCCCGACGAAGGGCACCTGCGGCAGTGCGGCGATGCGGCGGTTGATGAACACCACCGGCACTTCCCGGGCGAGCGAGACGAGCCCGGGGCTGTCGACGGCGCAGAGCATGAAGATGCCCGCCACCTGCCGCGATCCGATCTCGCGCAGGCAACGGTCCTGCAACGCCGCGTCCTCGTTCGAGTGGAACAGCAGCATCGCCGCCCCCCGGTCGTTCAGGCGGCGCTCGATCTCCCAGGCGACGGCGGCGTAGAAGTTGTTCTGGATCGACGAGACGACCATGGCGAAGGTGTCGTTCGCCTGTCCGCGCAGCGCCTGACCGATCCAGTTGGGGCGATAGTCGAGGTCGGCGATGGCCTTTTCGACCGCCGTACGCACGCCTGCCGAGACGTTGCCGCTGCCGTCGTTCATCACCCGGCTCACGCTCGCGATCGAGACGCCCGCGACGCGGGCGACATCCTTGATCGAGACCCTGCGTCGGGAGGTGGTCATCGGTGTCTGCGGCCTCAGGTTGCGGCCGCCTCCGGAGCGGCGTCGGCCAGGGTGATCGTCAGCGCATAGTCCCTCGTGCCGCCCGGGGCCAGTGTCGCCGACGCCGGATCCGACAGGTCGGTCTGCGGCTCGAGGCCGAGGGCGAAGGTGCCCGACTGATAGGCGCGCCAGAGGGCGGTGACGGGCAGGGCCGCGGGATCGAACGCGAGGTCGAGGGACACGCCTGCGCCGGCGATGCCGATCCGTCCGCCCGCCGGCGAGGGCGCACTGTCGACGATCTCGACATGGTCGTCCTGCGGCACCGCGTCACCCGCGTCGAGGCGATCGCGTAACGACCAGTCGGCGCCGGTGAGGCGCGCGTCCGCGCCGAGGACCGGAAAACCGACGTTGCAATTATAGAGCAGCGCGTGCCGCGACGGACGAAAGCCCGCGTTGCGCACCCGGTCCCGCAGCACGATCTCGCCCCGGTCGAGCGCGATGTCGGCGGCGAGGCCCGCGGGCGTGCGCAGTTGCAGCAGCCGCCCGCCGGTGCCCGGACCGTCGCCGATGGTGACGAGGCGCAGGTCGGCGAGGGCGCGGCCATGGGCCGAGTGGCGAAACAGATCGGCGGTGCCCATGGCGCGTCCTTCGGCTCAGGCGACGGGGGCCACCGTTTCCCATGCGGCCCCGCCCGTCGACGAACGCACACATGCCTCGATGAAGGCAAGCCCCCGGGCGCCGTCACGCACCGTCGGCACGTCCGTCGCCATCGGATCGGGATCGCGCCCCTCCTTCTTGGCCCAGATCAGTTCGGCGGCGTTGGAATAGACGTTGCCGAACCCCTCGATATAGCCCTCGGGGTGGCGCGGCGGCATCCGGGTGGCGGCATTCGCCACGTCGAGGGCACCCGGCCCGCCCCGGGTGATGCAGCGCGTCGGTTCGCCGAAGGGGGTATAATAGAGGTTGTCGTTGTCCTCGCCCACCCATTCGATCCCGCCCCTCGTGCCGTAGACGCCGATCGACAGACGGTTGTAGTTGCCCGGCGCCACCTGGCTCGCCCAGAGGGTGCCGCTCGCCCCACCCTTGTAGCGCAAAAGGACGTTGGCGTTGTCGTCGAGCTTGCGGCCCGGGACATAGCTTTGCAGGTCGGCGCAGACCGCGTCGAGGTCGAGGCCGGTGATGAACGCCGCGAGGTTGAAGGCGTGCACCCCGATGTCACCGATGCAGCCGCCGGCACCGGCCTGTGCCGGATCGGTCCGCCAGGCGGCCTGTTTCTGCCCTTCGGCGTCGACGGCGGTCGTCAGCCAGTCCTGCACGTAGGAGGTACGGACCACCCGGATCTCGCCCAGCGTGCCGTCGGCCACCATCCGCCGCGCCTGCCGGACCAGCGGATAGCCGGTATTGTTCTGCGTCAGCACGAAAACCGCACCCGAGGCGTCGGCAGTCTTCACGAGGTCGAGCGACTGATCGAGCGTCACCGTCATCGGCTTGTCGCAGATGACGTGGATGCCCTTTTGCAGGTATGCCTTGGCGACCTCGTAGTGCAGGTGATTGGGCGTCACGATGGACACCACGTCGATGCCGTCGTCGCGCGACGTCTCGCCTGCGAGCATGTCCTGCCACGAGCCATAGGCGCGCGCGGGGTCCAGGCCCAACTCGGCCCCCGACGCCCGCGCCGTCTCGGGGCGCGACGACAGGGCGCCCGCGACGAGAGTATACTTGTCGTCCAGCCGCGCCGCCATCCGGTGCACCGCGCCGATGAACGCCCCCTGACCGCCGCCCACCATCCCCAGCAGCAGCCGCTTGGCCGACCCCGCGGCGCCGAAACTCTCGATTGCCATACCGCTACTCCAGCCCGAGGATCGCGCGGGCCGCCGACTTTTCGCCCCTGCCGCCGGCAAAGTCGTCGAAGGTCTTGTCGGTCACGCGGCGGATGTGGTCGCGGATGAAGGTGGCACCCTTGGGCGCGGCATCCTCGGGGTGCTCGATGCAATCCTCCCATTCGTAGACGGCCCAGCCCTTGAAGTCATATTCGGTGAACTTCGAGAACACCGCCCCGAAATCGGTCTGCCCATCGCCGAGGCTGCGGTCGCGCGCCGCGCGTTTCAGCCACGGCTGATAGCCCGAGAGGAATCCCTGCTTGCCGGTCGGATTGAATTCGCTGTCCTTGACGTGGAACATGCCGATCCGTTCGTGGTCGAAGTCGATGAACTGCACATAGTCGGGGCCCTGCTTCACGAAGTGGCTGGCATCGTGGTTGATCTTGCAGCGGGGGTGGTTCTTCACCCGCTCGAGGAACATCTCGAACGTCGTGCCGTCATAGAGATCCTCGGTCGGGTGCAGCTCGAAACACACATCGACGCCATTCTCGTCGAACACGTCGAGGATCGGGGTCCAGATGCGGGCGAGTTCGGCAAAGGCCTCGTCGATCAGGTTCTGGTCGCGCTGCGGGAACGGATACCAGAACGGCCACGCGAGCGCGCCCGAGAACGTCGCGTGCTCGGTCAGGCCGAGGTTCTTCGATGCTTTCGCGCAGGCCTTGAGCTGGTCTGTCGCCCAGTCCTGCCGCGCCTTGCGGTTGCCGCGCACCTGCGGCGGGCACAGGCCGTCCATTGAGACGTCGTAGGCGGGATGAACCGCGCAGAGCTGGCCCTGGATATGGCTGGCGGTGTCGCAGATCACGACGTCGTTCTCGCTTGCGGTGCCGATCAGTTCGTCGGCATAGGTCTTGGAATCCGCTGCCTTCTTCACGTCGATGAAGCGGCCGTCCCACATCGGCAGTTGCACCGCCTCGAACCCGCTGTCGGCACACCATTTCGAGATGGCGCCAAGGCTGTCGAACGGCGCCGCATCGCCGGCGAATTGGCCCAGAAACAGGCCCGGTCCCTTGATCGTCTGCATCGCATTCCTCCCGGTTTGAGCGCGTATCCGGCGGCATTCACGCCCCGATGGCGCCGCAGGAACCAGAAAATGTAAAACGTTTACGGACGCATTTCATGCGATTGTCGCCGGTCGTGTCAAGACGCTTTCTGCGTCTTGCATTCCCGGATGGCCGGTAGAGTGATGCGAAGCAGGGCCTGTGGGTCACTCCGGATCCTGCCGGTGGTTCCGTTTTCAACGGCGTCGACGAGATGTCTCCAAAAACAGGCTTGACTCTTGTAAACGTTTTCTAGCACGTTTCGGCAAAAGAGGTTGCCGCAATCACCATCACGCTCCGGGAGGGCCACATGAAACTCACTTCGACACGCCGCAGCCTGCTGCGCGGCGCCGCCGCGATGACGGCACTTGGCGCCGTCGGCATCAATCCGCGATTCGTGCGGCCTGCCTTTGCGCAGGGCCTCGCCGCGGGCATGACCGGCGGGCCGTCCGGCTTTGCGGGGGCCGAGCGGTTCCAGTACGACGAATCGATGTCAGAGGGCCGCGCCATCGAGGCGATGAAGCGCATGGTCGCCGAGGGCCGCGCGCCGGCCAGGATCATCATGCTGCTGACCGACGGCGCCATCGGCCAGATCACCCAGCCGTTTCCCTCCGGCCCCTCGGTCAAGGACGTCTGGGAGGCCGAGACCGGCGTCGAACTCGAGATCATCGGCGCGCCCGCGGGCGACATCTGGGCGCGGGTCTTGCAGGACGTGACCACGAACTCGGGCGCCTTCGACATCTATACCCATCCCTGGAACAGCCTCGGCGATCTGGTCGAGGCGGGCGGCGCCGCGAACCTCGACGATTACGTCGCCGCCCACCGGCCCGACTGGGCCGACGAAGAGCGTGGCACGCCGACCGCACAGACTGCCGAACTGCTCTGCAAATACGGCGGCAGCTACTACGGCGCCTCGCTCGACGGCGATTTCCAGACCTGGGTCTACAACAAACAGTATTTCGACGAACATTCGGCGGACTATCAGGCTGCCCACGACATGGGAGGAGAGCGACCGCATCAGCGCCTTCTTCACCGGGCGCACCGGCCTCGGAGGTGCGACGATCTATGGCAACGGCAACGACATGGCGCCGTTCTGGGGGTTGCCGCGGTTCTATGCGCGGTTCGCGGCGCAAGCGGTGCCGAACATGTACTGGTTCGACGAGAACGGCCGCCCGAACCTCGATACCGATCAGGCGATCAAGGCGGCGACCGACTACGTGCGATCGCGCGAATGGGCGCACCCCGACGCCCTGTCGTCGACCTATGCCGAGGGCTATTCCGGCATCGGCAGCGGCCAGACGCCGCATCTGACGACCCATACCAACGTCACCAAATTTGTCGACCGCCTGGACGAGAACGGCAACCCGGCGAGCCTGGCCGCCGGCATACTCAGCGCCTATATTCCCCCGGCGTGCAGCACGACGAATTCGTGGCGCTGCTCGGTCCCTCGGGCTGTGGCAAGTCCACGACGATGAACATGATCGCGGGCATCGAGGCGCCGACATCGGGGGCAATCCGGTTCGACGGGCGCGACGTGACGGCTGTCCCGATGGCGCGCCGCGGCGTCGGCTTCGTGTTCCAGAACTATGCCATCTTTACCCATTTGACGGTCCGCGCCAACCTCGCCTTCGGCCTCGAGGTGACGGGGACACCGCGCGCCGAAGTCGACCGCCGGGTCGGCGAATTGGCCGAATTCATGGCGCTGACCCACCGCCTCGACGCGCCGTCCGCCGCGCTCTCGGTGAACGAGATGCAAAAGCTCGCCATCGGCCGCTCTGCCATCGTCGCGCCCGCGATCCTTCTGCTCGACGAGCCGCTGTCGAACCTCGACGCCGCCTTTCGCGAACGGATGCGGTCCGAACTGCGGGAGTTGCAGCGCAACCTGCGGCAGACCATGGTCTATGTGACGCATGACCAGATCGAGGCGATGGGCCTCGCCGACCGGATCGCCGTGATGGACAACGCCGTGCTGCAACAGTTCGCGACACCTGCGGAAATCTATGCCCGCCCGCGCAACACCTTTGTCGCCGGGTTCATCGGGGCGCCGTCGATGAACCTGATCCCGGTGCGCATCGCGGGCGGCCGGCCCGAGACGCCGACCGGCGACATCGCCCTCGACGGCCGCCTCGCCGCGCAGGCCCGTGCCCACAATGCGCCGGACCTGTTGCTGGGCGTGCGCCCAGAGGACGTGGCGATTGCGGCGGTCGGGATCGGCGCGCGCATCGCCCTCGTCGAGACGGTGGGCCGCAGGCGGATCGCGCATTTCGACGGCGCCGGGTGCCGCATTCTGGGAACCTATCCGCGCACGCTGCCTCTGACGACGGGCGAACCCGTGCACCTGGCACCCGACCTCGCCAAGGCGCATCTGTTCGATCCGGCCACCGGCCTGCGCCTGACCCACGGCGAGGCGGGCTGAGATGGCCGAAATCCGCCTCGAGAACGTCAGCAAGTCCTACAGGGGCAAGCCCGCGCTGACCGACGTGTCGCTGACCTTCGCCGACGGTTCGTTCACCTCGGTCTTCGGGCCGCTGGGGGCAGGCAAATCTGTGCTCCTGCGCCTGCTCCTCGGCCTCGAGCAGGTCGACGCCGGACGCATCCCCATCGACGGGTGCGACTTGACCCGCGCCGCCCCCATCGCGCGCGACCTCGAGATGGCGTTCCAGAACCTCGCCCTCTTTCCGCAGTTCAGCGCGCGCGACAACATCGCCTTTCCGCTCCGTCGCCGCGCCGTCCCCGAGGCCGAGATCGACCGCCGCATCGCGGCGCTGTCGGACGTGCTCGGCATCGGCCACATCCTCGGCAAGAAGCCCGGCGCGCTGTCGGGCGGCGAGCGGCAGCGCGTCGCCATCGGCCGCGCGCTGGTGCGCGACGCGGCGGCCTATCTGATGGACGAGCCGATCGCGGCGCTGGATGCGCGGCTGCGCGACGGGATGCGGGTCGAACTCGGGCGGCTGCAATCGGACCTCGGCAAGACCTTCATCTATGTCACCCACGACTGCGACGAGGCGATGGCGGTCGCCGACGGCCTTGCCGTCCTCGACGGCGGGCGGTTGGTGCAGGCGGGCGCGCCGGACGCGGTCTATGCCGATCCCGTCACGCTTGCCGTCGCCACCCTGCTCGGCGCGCCGCGCCCCTCGGTGTTGGCCGCGACGGTGACGGGGCAGGGGATCGAGACGGCACTGGGGCACCTGCCACGGGCCGGCGGGTCGCCCGGTGCGGCGACGGTCGCCCTGCGCCCCGAGGCGGTGCGCCTGACGCCCGGAACCGGCGGCGACCTGAACGGCACGGTGCGCGACATCGAACGGCTGGGCGCGTTTTCCATCGTCACCGTCGCGCGCGGCGATGCCGAGGTGCGGGCTATCGACACCGGCGACACCAACCTGACGCTGGGCATGGCCGTCACCGTCTCGGTGGACCCGGTCGGCGTGCTGCTGTTTGCGCCCGGCACCGGGCGGCGGATCGGATGAGCGGGGCGCGCCATATCGCCGTCGTCGGCGCGGGCATCATCGGCCGGTCCTGGGCCCTCGCCTTCGCGCGCGGCGGCCACCGGGTCATGCTGCACGATACCCACCCGGAGGTGATGCACACAGCCCTCGGTGCCCTGCCCGAGATGGTGCGCGCGCTCGCCGCCCTCGATCTGCTGCACGGCCAGACGCCGCAGGAGGTGGCCGGGCGGATCCACGGCGCCGACCGGCTGGAAGAGGCCCTTTCGGGATCTATCCACGTGCAGGAGAACACGCCCGAGGACGCGCAGGTAAAGCGCGCGGTCTTTGCCGCGCTCGACGCCGCCACCCCGCCCGACGCGGTGATCGCAAGCTCGACCTCGGCGCTGCTGCCCTCGGCGTTCACCGCCGGTCTGGCCGGTGCCGCGCGCTGCCTCGTGGCCCACCCCCTCAATCCGCCGCACCTCATCCCGGCGGTCGAGCTGGTGCCCGGTCCCGACACCGCCCCCGACACCGTCGCCCGCACCCGCGCCCTCATGACCGCCATCGGCCAGAGCCCGATCGAGACCACGCGCGAGATCGAGGGGTTCATCATGAACCGCCTGCAAGGCGCGGTCCTGGACGAGGCGTTTTCCCTGCTCGACCAGGGGATCGCCACGATGGCGGACATCGACACCGCGATGCGCGACGGCCTCGCGCGGCGCTGGGCGTTCATGGGGCCGTTCGAGACCATCGACCTGAACGCGCCGCGCGGGGTTGCCGATTTCATCGACCGTTACGGCGCCGCCTATGCAACCATCGGCGCCGCCCGCCCGACCCGGCCGGAATGGACCGGCGCGCTGCGCGACGCCATCTGCGCCGGCCGCGCGCAACTCCTGCCCGAGGCAGAGCGTGCGGCCCGTCTCCGCTGGCGCGACGAAAGGCTCGCCGCCATCGCCCGCCTCGCCGCCACAGATCCGAAAGGGACGCCGTGACCCGCAAGATCATCGTCACCGCCGCCCTGACCGGCGCGATCCATACGCCGGGCATGTCGCCGCACCTGCCGGTCACGCCCGAACAGATCGTGGCCGAGGGGCGCCGCGCCGCGGGGGCCGGTGCCGCGATCCTGCACGTCCACGCCCGCGACCCCGTCACCGGCCGCCCGGACCAGTCGGTCGAGGCCTTCGCCCGGATCCTGCCCGCCCTGAAGGAGACGGGTGCGATCATCAACATCACCACCGGCGGCAGCCCCTTCATGAAGGTGGCCGAGCGCGTCGCCCCCGCCGCGCATTTCCGCCCCGAGCTTGCCTCGCTCAACATGGGGTCGATGAACTTCGGCCTCTATCCGATGCAGTCGCGCTTTCCCGACCTGCCGCAGGCATGGGAGAATGACCACCTCGAAGGCTCGCGCGACCTCGTGTTCCGCAATTCCTTTGCCGATATCGAATATGTTCTCGGCACCTGCACACCGAACGGCACGCGGTTCGAATTCGAATGCTACGACACCGCCCACCTGCGCAACCTCGCCCACATGATCGGGCGCGGCCGCGTCACCGGCACGCCGTTCGTGCAGACCGTCTTCGGCCTGCTGGGCGGCATCGGGTCCGAGCCCGAGGACGTGACGGTGATGCGCGGCGTCGCCGACCGGCTGCTGCCCGGCGGCTATCACTGGTCGGTGCTGGGGGCGGGGTCCGCGCAACTGCGGCTCGCGGCGATGGCGGCGGCGATGGGCGGGCATATCCGCGTCGGCCTCGAGGATTCGCTCTGGGCCGGACCGGGGCGGCTGGCCACGAGTGCCGCCGAACAGATCGCCCTCGCCGCACAGGTTCTCGCGGGCCTCGGTCTCGCGATGGCGACGCCGGACGAGGCGCGCGGCATCCTTGGCCTCAAGGGGGCGGGGGAGGTCGGGTTCTGATGCGGATTTCGGTGCTCGCGGATGTGAAACCGCTCCTGGGCGAGGGGCCGCTCTGGGACGTGGAGACCGAGCGTCTGTGGTTCATCGACAGCCTCGGCGCGCGCCTCTTCCGCTGCACGGCGGAGGGCGCCGAGATGCGGGCCTGGACGGTTCCCTCGGCCATCGGCTCGATGTGCCTGCGCGCGCGCGGCGGGGCCATCGTGGCGCTGACCGACGGGTTCCATGCCCTCGACCTCGACACCGGCGAGACCGTGCATCTGGTCGACCCGGAACCGGACCGGCTCCACAACCGGATGAACGACGGCAAGGTGGACCCGGGGGGCCGGTTCCTCTGCGGTTCGATGGATACGGGCGAGGTGGCGCCCACAGGGTCGCTCTGGCGGCTCGATCCCGATCGAAGCGTTCACGAACTCGCTACCGGGATCATCTGCTCGAACGGCCCCTGCTTTGCCCCGGACGGCCGCACGCTCTATTTGGCCGACAGTTTCACCGGCACGATCGACGCCTTCGACTATGACCCCGCGACGGGGGCCGCCACGAACCGGCGTGCCTTTGCCGTCATGCCCGCCGACCGGGGCGGCGCGCCCGACGGCGCGACGGTGGATGCCGACGGCTGCGTCTGGACCGCCCTCGTCTTCGACGGCCGGATCCTGCGCCTCGCGCCCGACGGCGTCGTCGACCGGGTAATCGAGATGCCGGTGCGCAAGATCACCTCTCTCGCCTTCGGCGGGCCGGATCTCGCCACGCTCTACGTCACCTCGATGGCCGAACCGCCCCTGCCGAAATACCCCGGCGACGGTCCGCTGCGCGGGGCGACCTTCCGCATCGACGGCCTTGGCGTGCAGGGCCGCCCCGAACCCCGTTTCGCCGGCTGAAACACCGAACGAGGAGAGCACTATGACCGCCACGACCGCCATCGTCACCGGAGCCGCACAGGGCGTCGGCGCCGCCTGTGCCGCGCACCTCATGCAGGGCGGCGCGACCCGCCTGCTGCTGATCGACCGCGACGCGGACACGCTGGCCGCGACCGCCGCCGACCTGCGCGGGCAGGGGGCCGAGGTCGACACCCTCACCCTCGATCTGTCGGATGCCGACGCCCTGCTGCGCGACATCGGCGCGTCCATCGAGCGCCTCGGACGGATCGACACGCTGGTGAACGCGGCGGGAACGACCGCGCGCGGTGGCCTTGTCGACACCACGCCCGACCTCTTCGACACGGTCTTTCGAATCAACGTCCGCGCGCCCCTCCTGACGATGCAGCTCGCGGCACCCGCGATGCGCCCGGCGGGCGGCACCATCGTCAACATCGCCTCGATGCTGGCCTACGGCGGCCCGCCGTTCCTCGCCACCTATGCCGCGAGCAAGGCCGCCCTCGTCGCCCTCACCCGCAACACCGCCAACGCCCTCAAACGTGACCGCATCCGCGTGCACGCGATCAACCTCGGCTGGACCTGGACACCGGGAGAGCAGCGCACCCAGACCGAGGTCCACGGCCTGCCCGACGACTGGCGCGCGACTGTCGGCGCCTCCCAGCCGTTCGGGCGCCTTCTGATGCCCGACGATCCCGCGACGCTGACGGCGTTCCTCGCCTCGGACGCCGCCGCGATGATGACCGGCGCGATCATCGACCTCGACCAGCACGTCATCGGCTGCGGCAACGACAACCTGGGTGCGGCCTGACCCCGACATGGGCCCCGGTCCGCCGGCCGGACCGCCGCGCTGACCCCATCCTTAACGTGCAAAAGAAACTTTGCCTTCATCTAACTTTTTTAGATAGGCTTGCGTCACGCGCCCCGGAGTGATGCTGCGTGAGCAACTCTACCGATCCCGATCCCCTGTCTGCCCCGCCTGCTGTCGGCGCCCTTTTGCGTGCGGCGCGGCGTGGGCAGGACTGTACCTTGCAGGAACTGAGCGCGCGGGCGGATCTGTCGGTGGGTTATCTCAGCCAGATCGAGCGTGACATCGCGACGCCCTCGCTCGGCTCGCTGAACCGGCTGGCCGCGGCGCTGTCGCTGGATCTGAGCCATTTCGTCCATGTGCCGAACGCCCGCGGCCTCGTCGGCCGCGCCGCGGACCGCGAGACGACATGGGTGCGTGCGGGCGGCATGACCTATCAGCGGCTGCACGGCGAGTTCATCGGCGCCTCGTTCTCGGCGTTCCTCATCACGCTGCCGGCCGGCTTCGACACCGAGATCGACCGGCATTCCGGCGAGGAATTCGTCGAGGTCCGTGCGGGCCGGGTGACGTTCGAGATCGACGGCATCGACCACGATCTCGGGCCGGGCGACACGCTGCATTTCCGGTCCGACATGCGCCATCAGGCGCGCAACACGACGCAGCAGGAGGCGCTGGTGTTCTGGCTCGGCAACGGGCCGACGTTTCGCCAGCGCCCCGACATCGCCCTGAAGATCGACGTGCCGGAATGACGGGCACCGGTCGCCTGCCGCTCGACTGGTTGGCCCGGCGCATCGGGATGATGGGGCTGACGCTGCTGGCGATCGTCACGCTGACGTTCGCGCTGATGCACGCGGTGCCGGGCGGGCCGTTCGTGTCCGAACGGATGCTGGCGCCCGAGATCGAGGCGGCGCTCGATGCCAAGTTCGGCCTCGATCAGCCGCTGTGGTGGCAATATTTGCGCTATCTCGGCGGCGTGCTGACCTTCGACCTCGGGCCGTCGTTCAAATATCCGGGCGTCAGCGTCAATTCGATGATCCGCGACGGTTTGGCGGTGACGGCGCAGACCGGCCTTCTGGCGGTGATCTGCGTCGTGGCGCTGGGGGTGCCCGCCGGCCTCGTCGCGGCGCTGAACCGGGGGCGCTGGCCCGATACGGCGGCGATGGTGGTGGCGTCGCTCGGCATCGCGGTGCCGTCCTATGTGATCGCGACGGTGTCGATCTATGTCTTCTCGCTGCGCCTCGGCTGGACGCCGGCCTTCGGGCTGGACGACTGGCGCGGCTATATCCTGCCCGTCGCGGCGCTGTCGGGGTTCTGGATGTCGTTCGTGGCGCGGCTGACGCGGTCGTCCCTGCTCGAGACGATGGAGCAGGACCATATCATGACCGCGCGCGCCAAGGGTCTGCCCGCGGGTGCGGTGATCCTGAGGCACGGGTTGCGCAATTCGCTGATCCCGGTGGTGACGGTGCTGGGCCCGGTGGTCGCCAACCTGCTGACCGGCAGTTTCGTGATCGAGCAGATCTTCGCGCTGCCCGGCATCGGGCGGCACTTCGTGCAGTCGATCACCAACCGCGACTATACCG
The DNA here is from genome assembly GCA_963789535.1 of uncultured Alphaproteobacteria bacterium. GTDB lineage: Bacteria > Pseudomonadota > Alphaproteobacteria > Rhodobacterales > Rhodobacteraceae > CAVXHQ01. The sequence goes on from CAWBKU010000005.1 coordinate 1,330,390, forward strand.
CGATCATGGGCATCACGATCTTCTACGCGGCCTTCCTGATGCTGATGATCCTGATCGTCGATCTGCTCTACCTCGTCCTCGATCCGCGCATTTCCTACGGGGGGCGGCAGTGACCCCGCCCGTGACGCAACCGGCCATCGCCCCCGAGATGTGGATCCCCGTCGACGCCGCGGCTGGCGCGCTGCCCGATCCGGCGCGGAGCATGGCGACGGTCGGGTTCTGGACCGGCGTGCGGCAGCGCCTGTTCCGGCACCGGCCTGCCATGGCGGGCCTCGCGTTCATCGTCCTGCTGATCCTCGCCGCGATCTTCGGCCCGATGGCCTCGCCCTACAGTTACTTCGCGCAGAACCTCGAGCTGTCGAACCTGCCGCCCGTCTACCGCGCCCACCGGGTCGGCGACGCGCGGGTCTACGTGAACACGAGCAACCTCGGCCTCTATACCGTTGCCCCGGACGGCGGCATCGACGGCCTGCTGCGCCCGGACGCGCGCGACATGGTGAACCGCCGCAGCACCTGGGACATCGACGGGCGCACGGTGGTGCTCGACTTCGCGCAGCGCCCGCCGGTCCTGACGGTCGACGGGTCGGTCGCCCGTCCCGGCGCTCTGTCCCTGAACACCCGCAACCCCTTCGGCACCGATCAGTTGGGCCGCGACGTGCTGGTCCGGCAACTCTACGGCGCGCGCATCTCGCTCATGGTCGCCGCCGCCGCGGTGCTGACCAATTTCGTCATCGGCGTCGTCTATGGCGGCCTCTCGGGCCTGCTCGGCGGGCGCACCGACGCCCTGATGATGCGCTTCGTCGAGGTGGTGGCGACGATCCCGCTGACGCTCTACGTGATCCTGATGATGGTGGTCCTGCAATCGGGCCTGCTGTCGGTGGTGATCGCCATCGGCACCGTCTATTGGGTCGACATGGCGCGGATCGTGCGGGGACAGATCCTGACGCTGAAGAGCCAGGACTATGTGGCCGCCGCCCGGACCATGGGTGCGTCGACGTCGCGGATCCTGTTCCGGCACCTCCTGCCCAATGCCTTCGGGCCGATCCTCGTGACGCTGACGATGCTGATCCCCTCGGCGATCTTCATCGAGAGCTTCATGTCGTTCATCGGCCTCGGCGTGACGCCGCCTCTGGCCTCCTGGGGCACGCTGACCTCCGAGGCGGTCGAGACGCTGCGCGCCTATCCGCACCAGCTCTTCTTTCCCGCCGTGGCGATCAGCCTGACGATCCTCGCCTTCAACTTCCTCGGCGACGGGTTGCGCGACGCGCTCGACCCGCGGCTGGCGTCATGAGCGTCCTCGAGGTGCAGGGCCTGCGGACCGAATACCGCACGGCGCGCGGCACCGTGCAGGCGGTGCGCGGCGTCGACCTGACGTTGAGACGCGGCGAGATACTGGGGCTGGTGGGCGAGAGCGGGTCGGGCAAATCCGTCACCTGCATGTCGATCCTGCGGCTGCTGAAACGCGGCGGGCACATCACCGGCGGGACGGCGCGGTTCGATGGCGACGACCTGCTGCGGCTGTCGGACTCCCGCCTGACGCGGGTGCGCGGCGACCGGATCGGGGTGATCTTCCAGGATCCGATGTCGGCGCTGAACCCGACGATGACCGTCGGCCGCCAGATCGTCGAGGTGCTGCGCCGGCATCGCCGGATCGGTGCCGCCGCCGCCCGCGCCCGGGCCGTCGAATTGCTGGAACTGGTCCGCATCCCCTCTGCCGCCAGCCGCATCGACAGCTATCCGCACGAGTTCTCCGGCGGCATGCGCCAGCGCGTGATGATCGCCATCGCCATCGCCTGCGAGCCCGACATCCTCATCGCCGACGAGCCGACGACCGCCCTCGACGTGACGATCCAGAGGCAGATCCTGGCCCTGCTGAAGGAGTTGCGCGACAGGCTCGGGATGGCGATCATCCTCGTGACCCACGACCTCGGCGTCATCGCCGAGACCGCCGACCGGGTGCTGGTGCTCTATGGTGGCCTCGTGATGGAGGAGGCCGCCGTCGCCGACCTCTTCGCCGCCCCGCGCCACCCCTACACCCGCGGCCTCCTCGCCGCGATCCCCGACCCGCGCGCTGCCCATGCCCCGCTGCGCCCCGTGCCCGGCAGTCCGCCCGACATGCGCACCCCGCCGCCCGGCTGCCCCTTCGCGCCGCGCTGTCCGCAGGCGATGCGGCTCTGCGCGACGCTGCCCGCGCTCTACGATGCCGGCACGGCCGACCTGCGGGCGGCGCAACGCGTGCGCTGCTGGCTGGTCGACCCCGCGGCCCCGGCGGCGGAGGCGGTCGCATGAGCGGGCCGATCCTCGAACTCGACGACCTGAAGATGCATTTCGCCACCCGCGGCGGCATCCTGCGCGCCGTCGACGGCGTCAGCCTCGCGATCCGTCCCGGCGAGACGCTGGGGCTGGTGGGCGAGAGCGGCTGCGGCAAATCCACCCTCGCCCGCGCCCTGATCCGGCTCTATCGGCCCACCGGCGGGCGCGTCATCCTCGACGGCACCGACATCACGACACTCTCCGACGCCGCCCTGCGCCCGCACCGCCGCCGGATGCAGATGATCTTCCAGGATCCCGTCGCGGCCCTGAACGGACGGATGACGGTGGGCGAGCTGATCGCCGAACCGCTCGAGATCATCGGGATCGGCACCAGGGACGCGCGCCGCGCCCGCGTGGCCGACCTGCTGGTCCGCGTCGGCCTCGGCCCGGACGCCGCCGACCGCTATCCCCATTCCTTCTCGGGCGGCCAGCGCCAGCGGGTCGGCATCGCCCGCGCGCTGGCCCCCGGCCCCGATCTGGTCATCTGCGACGAGCCGATCTCGGCGCTCGACGTGTCGATCCAGGCGCAGATCGTCAACATGCTCTCGGCGCTGAAGGCAGAGTTCGGCCTCGCCTATCTGTTCATCACCCACGACCTGTCGATGCTGCGCCATATCGCCGACCGGATCGGCGTCATGTATCTCGGCAAGCTCGTGGAAATCGCGCCCTGCGCGGCGCTGCACGCAGCACCCCGCCACCCCTATACGCAACTCCTGTGGTCCGCGATCCCGGTGCCCGACCCTGCGGCGCGCCGCGATGGGGCCGTCGAGACCGGCGAGGTGCCGAGCCCCCTCGACCTGCCCTCGGGGTGCCGCTTCCGCACCCGCTGCCCGCGCGCCACGGCGCTCTGCGCGCACGAAGAACCGACCCTGGACACCCCGGCAGACGGCCATGCCGTCGCCTGCCACCACCCGCTGCCGCTGCCCGGCAGCCCCACCCTGGAAAAGGAAACGACCCATGCGTAACCTGATGATTTCCGTGGCCTTCCCCGCCCTCGTCGCCGCCCTCGTCGCCGGTCCCGCGCTTGCCGCGGGCGACCTCACCTATGTCGTCAACAACGAGAGCGCGACCTACGACCCCGGCCTCACCTCGGAAACCTTCGCCGCCCCGATCATCGGCAACACCTTCGAAGGGCTGGTGCGGTTCGATCAGGCCGGCGAGATCGAGGGCGCCATGGCGACAAGCTGGGAAGTCTCCGACGACGGGCTGACCTATACGTTCCACCTGCGCGAGGCGAACTGGTCGGACGGTCAGCCGGTGACGGCGGGCGATTTCGTCTATGCCTGGATGCGGGTCCTCGACCCGGCGGCGGGGGCGATGAACCCCTCGCAGTTCTACCTGATCGAGGGGGCCGAGGCGCATTACAACGCCGCCGGTGTGGGCGACGTGGCGATATCCGCACCCGACGACCTGACGCTGACCTTCACCCTGACCAACCGCGTGCCCTACATGCTGCAACTCATCACCTACACGAACTGGTTCCCCGTCCGGCAGGACATGGTCGAGGCCGACCCCGACGGCTGGACCCGCAACCCCGCGACCTTCATCGGCAACGGCCCGTTCAGGGTGACGGAATTCAACTTCGGCGAGTCGGTCGTCTTCGCGAAGAACCCCGAGTATTACGACGCCGGTGCCGTCTCGCTCGACACGCTGACCTTCCGGCTGATCCCCGATCAGGCGACGGCCCTCACGGCGATGGAATCCGGTCAGGTCGACGGCATCGAGGCGGTGCCCGCCCCCGAGATCCCGCGTCTGATGGCCGAGAGCGATGCCTTCATGATCGTCCCCGCCCTCGGCACCACCTACGCCTTCTTCAACCCCGCGCAGGCGCCGCTCGACGACGTGCGGGTCCGGCAGGCGCTGTCGATGGCGATCGACCGGCAGGACATCGTCGATTTCGTGCTGCAATCGGCGGACCGCCCCGCCCTCGGCCTCGTGCCCTACGGCATCACCCTGAACGGCGAGGATTTCCGCGACGGCACCGACACCTTCGGCCTGGCGGCGCAGGCCCAGCCCGAGGCGGCGCAGGCCCTGCTCGCCGAGGCGGGCTATCCGAACGGCGAGGGCTTTCCCGAAACCCTCTTCATCACCTATTCCTCACCCCCCATCGAAAAGCTGCTCGAGGCGATCCAGCAGATGTGGCGCGAGAACCTGAACATCGAGGTGCAGATCCAGGCGACCGAATGGCAGGTCTATTACCCCGAGGTCCAGAAGGTCGAATACCAGATCGCGCAGATGGGCTGGGGCGCCGACTATCCCCACCCGATGACCTTCCTCGACATCTATCTGCCCGACAGCCCCAACAACCTCGCCCACTGGCAGAACGCCGACTATGCGGCCATGCTGGAGGCGGCGAAATCGACCGGCGACGCGGCCGAAAGCCTCGCCGACATGCGCGCCGCGGAGGCGATCCTGATGAACGACCACGTCATCCTGCCGATGTATCACCGCTACAACTACATGATGATGTCGCCCGACGTGCAGGGCTTCTGGCGCTCGACACTGAACGTGCCCTACTTCCGCGACGTGACCATGACCGAATAAGCCGACAGCTCCGGCGGTGCAGAACCGCCGGACATGCCAATCAACAGCCCCCCGACACGGAGAACCCCATGACCATCCGCATGACCACGACCGGCCTCGCCACCGCAGCCGCCACAGCATTGGCGCTGGTGCTGGCAGGCCCCGCCTATGCCGAAACCCCCGCCGACACGCTGGTGATCGCCGACGTGATCGACGACGTCCTCTCGCTCGACCCGCACGAGGTGAGCGAGGTGGGCGGCGTTCTGGTGACGACGCAGGTCTATCAGAACCTCGTGACCGTCAACATCGAGGATGCCACCGACATCCAGCCGCAACTGGCCTCGGACTGGAGCATCAGCGACGATGGCCTGACCTATACGTTCACCATGAACGACGCCGCGACCTTTTCGTCGGGCAACCCGGTGACGGCCGAGGATGCGGCCTATTCGCTGCAACGCGCGGTCAAGCTCGACTCGCGGTCGGCGTTCATCCTGACGCAGTTCGGGTTCACCGCCGACAACGTCGACGAAATGATCCGCGTCGAGGACGGCAAGCTCGTCGTCACCATCGCCGAGGCCTATTCGCCGTCGTTCTTCCTCGTGGTGCTGTCGGCCTATGTCGCGGCCATCGTCGAACGCGCGCCGCTGGTCGAGAACGAGGTCGACGGCGACATGGGCAATGCCTGGCTGAAATCGGGCGGTACCTCGGTCGGCTCGGGTCCGTTCCAGCTCGCGCAATGGGATCCGGCGGTCGCCATCGTCATGGAGCGCAACGAAAACTTCTGGGGCGACGCCCCCGCCATGGCCCGCGTCGTGATCCGGCAGGTCGCCGAGAGTGCGACGCAGCGCCTGCTCCTCGAACAGGGCGACATCGACATCGCCAACAAGCTGTCGCCGGACGACCATATCGCCATGGCCGACAATGCGGACGTGACCACGATCACCGGGCCGTCCTCGGTGATCTACTACATGGGTATGAACCAGCGGACCCCGGGCCTCGACAGTCCGCAGGTGATCGAAGCAATGAAATGGCTCATCGACTATCAGGGCATGGCCGATACGCTCGCGCAGGGCACCGTGTCGGTGCACCAGACGATGATCCCCGGCGGTTTCCTCGGCGCGTCGGAATACACCCCCTACAGCTATGACCTCGAGCGCGCGCAGGCCCTCTTGGCCGAGTCCGGCGTCGACCTGCCGCTGACCCTCGATATCGTCGTCTGGAACAACGCCCCTTACGTCGATTTCGCGCAGGCGTTGCAGGCGACGATGGCGCCCGCGGGGATCGAGCTGAACCTCGAAGTGGTCGACGGCGGCCAGTGGCTCGACCGCTACCGCAGCCACGATCTGGACGGCTGGATGGGCCTCTGGGGTCCGGATTATCCCGATCCGCACTCGAACGCGCTGGCCTTCGCGGTGACGGCGGCGGACACCACCGGCGACAAGGAGACGCTCGCCGACCGCTTCGGCTTTGCCCCCGGCGACCTGTCGCCGCGCACGATGGCGGCCCTGCGTGAGACGGACGCGGCGACGCGGCAGGCGATGTACGAGGCGATCCAGATCGACCACACCGACATCTCGCCGTTCCTGTTCATGTTCCAGGAACAGCGCGCCATCGGCGTGCGCAGCAATGTCGAGGGCCTCGTTCTCGGCGTGACCTTTGCCGACGACCGCTACTGGAACGTCACGAAGTAGGCCAACGGGCCGACCGGACCCCCGGTCGGCCCCCTCACCGGACGCCTCATGACCACCAACCCCGGCATTTCCCGCGCCCCCGTCGCCCGCTCCCTCGCGGGTCGCCTCGCCCTGCGGCTCAACTCGGTCGCGTTCAGCGTCGCGCTGACGCTGCTCGGCCTCGTGGCGCTCACCTTCTTCATCGGGCGGATCGTGCCGATCGACCCGGTGCTGACCGTGGTGGGCGAGAATGCGTCGCAGGCGGTATATGACCGCGTGTTCCAGGAAATGGGCCTCGACAGGCCGGTGATCGTGCAGTTCGCCACCTACCTTTGGGACGTGATCCGCCTCGACCTCGGCACCTCGATGACCTCGGGCCGCTCGGTCGGCGCCGACATCCTGCGGTTCTTTCCCGCGACGTTCGAGCTTGCGATCCTCGGCATCGTCATCGGCGTGGCCCTGGGCGTTCCGGCAGGCGTCATCGCGGCGGTAAGGCGCGACACCTGGGTCGATCACGTCGTCCGCGTCGTGGCGCTGATCGGCTATTCGGTGCCGATCTTCTGGCTCGCCCTGATGGCGCTCCTCGTATTCTACGCCCGCCTCGAATGGGTCGGCGGGCCGGGGCAGATCGACATCGGCTATGCCTATTCCTATTCCCGCGTCACCGGCTTTATCCTGATCGACACGGCGCTGACAGGGTCATGGGAGGTCTTCGCCAACGCCGTCAGCCATATCGTCCTGCCCGCCCTGCTCGTCGGCTATTACTCGATGGCCTACATCAGCCGGATGACCCGCTCGGTCATGCTCGAACAGCTCAATTCCGAATACGTGCTGGCCGCCCGCCTCAAGGGGGCGTCGGAATATGCCATCGTCGTCCACCACGCCCTGCGCAACGCCGCGATCCCGCTCGTCACCATCGTGGCGCTGTCGTTCGGCGGGCTGCTCGAGGGGTCGGTGCTGATCGAGACGGTCTTCTCCTGGCCGGGCCTCGGGAACTATATCGCGCAATCGCTGCTGGGGGGCGACATCAACGCGGTGCTCGGCGGCACCCTCGTCGTCGGCACGATCTTCGTCCTGCTGAACGTTGGTGCCGACCTGCTCTATGGCCTGCTCGACCCGCGCACGCGGCGCGCGGCATGACCGCCGTGCTCCCGACCACAGGCGAGCGTCGTTCGGTCGCGCAGGCCCGCCTCGACGCCGCGCGCGGCTTTGCCCGGCGGTTCCGGCGCAATCCGCTGGGGATGGTGGGCCTCGGGATCGGGGCGCTGCTGATCCTCGCCGCGATCTTCGCGCCCCTTCTGGCAACGCACGACCCCTACGCGCCGAATTTCGCCGCCCGCCTCTCGGCTCCGGGCGCCGACTATTGGCTCGGCGCCGACGAGCTTGGCCGCGACATCTATACCCGCATCCTCTACGGCAGCCGGATCACGATCTTCATCGTGGCCCTCGTGATCTTCACCTCCGCGCCCATCGGCCTGCTGGTCGGCGTGGTCTCGGGCTATTTCGGCGGCTGGGTGGATGCGGTGCTGATGCGGGTGACGGACGTGTTCCTCGCGGTGCCGAAACTCCTGCTGGCGCTGGCCTTCGTCGCCGTCCTCGGCCCCGGCATCGTCAACGCCGCACTGGCCATCACCCTGACCGCCTGGCCGCCCTATGCCCGCCTCGCGCGGGCCGAGACGCTGGCGGTCCGCGATGCCGACTACGTCGCCGCCGTCCGCCTTGCCGGGGCCTCGCACTGGCGGATCATCAGCCGCCACATCTTTCCCATCTGCTATGCCTCCACCCTCGTGCGCGTCACCTTCGACATGGCGGGCATCATCCTGATCGCCGCGGGCCTCGGGTTCATCGGCCTCGGCGCGCAGCCGCCGCTGCCCGAATGGGGCGCAATGATCGCCTCGGGGCGGCGCTTCATCTTCGAGCAGTGGTGGGTCGCCGCAGCCCCCGGCGCCGCCATCTTCATCGTCTCGCTCGGCTTCAATTTCTTGGGCGACGCGCTGCGCGACCTGCTCGACCCGCACACCGGCGGCGGTCGATGACCTCGCTCGCGAAGTCCGCGCCCCTCCTGCGGATCGAGGGGCTGATGGTCGCCTTTCCGTCCGACGCGGGGGGCGAGAGCGTCGCGATCCGCGACCTCACGCTGACCATGGGGCGCGAAAAGCTGGGCATCGTCGGCGAAAGCGGGTCTGGCAAGAGCCTGACCGCGCGCGCCGTCATGGGCATCCTGCCGGGATCGGCCCGGGTCTCGGCGCGGCGGATGACCTTCGACGGCATCGACCTGCAAGCCATCGGCAAACGCCGGTGGCGCGCCCTGCGCGGCGACCGGATCGGGATGATCCTTCAGGATCCGCGCCACGCCCTGAACCCGGTGCACCGGATCGGCGACCAGATCGTCGAATCGGTCCTGCTGGGCGCGGCCAGTGCAGGCAAGCGCCTGTCCCGCAGCACCGCCCGCGACACCGCCCGCGACATGCTCGAGGCGACGGGCATCCGCGACCCCGCCCGCGTCCTGCGCCTCTATCCGCACGAGGTGTCGGGCGGCATGGGCCAGCGCGTCATGATCGCCATCGCCTTCGTCCGGTCCGCCGACCTGCTCATCGCCGACGAGATCACGTCCGCCCTCGACGTGACCGTGCAGACCCGGGTGCTCGAAATCCTCGATACCATGGTCGCCGGGCGCGACATGGGCCTCATCTTCATCAGCCACGACCTGCCGCTGGTCAGCCGCTTTTGCGACCGGGTGCTGGTGATGTATGCGGGCCGGGTGGTCGAGGATATCGCCGCGCGCGACCTCTCGAACGCCCGGCACCCCTATACACAGGGCCTCCTGCGCTGCATGCCGACGATCGACGGTGCGCAGGAACCCCTGCCGGTGCTGGCCCGCGAGGCAAGCTGGTCGAGGCCCGCGCCATGATTTCCGTCGAGACCCTCGATGTCTGGTACGGCAGCGGACGCGATGCCGCGCATGTGGTGCAGGGGGCGTCGTTGCACGTCGCCAAGGGCGCGAGTTTCGGCCTCGTCGGCGAGAGCGGGTCGGGCAAGAGCACGATCCTGCGCGCCATCGCCGGGCTGGTGCCGCACTGGTCGGGCGACATCCGCGTGGCGGGGATCGACGCGCGCGCGGGCCACGGCGGTGCCGGGCGGGCGCGGTTCCGGCGCACCGTGCAGATGGTGTTCCAGGACCCCTTCGCCTCGCTGCACCCCAAACGCCTCGTCGGCGACGCGGTGTCGGAACCGATGCAGATCAACGGCATGGACCGCATCGCCGAGCGCACCGACGCCCTCTTTGCCGACATCGGCCTGACCCCCGCGCACCGCTTTCGCTATCCCCACGAGCTTTCGGGCGGGCAGCGCCAGCGCATCGCCATCGCCCGCGCGCTGGCCCTCGAGCCGCAGGTGGTGCTTCTCGACGAGCCGACATCGGCCCTCGACGTCTCGATCCAGGCCGAGATCCTCAACCTGCTGGAACGGCTGCGCGCCGAGCGGGGCCTGACCTATCTGATCGTCAGCCACGACCTTGCCGTCATCAGCCACATGTGCAGCACGCTGGCCGTCATGGCGCAGGGCCGGATCGTCGAAACCATGGACCGCGCGTCGCTCGCGCGGGGAGAGGCCAAGATGGACTATACCCGCGCCCTGATCGCCGCCAGCGGCCACGGGGGCCCGCAATGACCGTGGCGATCGTCGGCGGCACCGGCTTTCTCGGCACCGCGATCGCCTGCGCGCTGGTGGCGCGGGGCGCGGATACCCTTCAGATCGCGCGGGGCCGGATGACGGAGACGCCGGTGCCCGGCGCGCGGTTCGCGGTGGCCGACAGGTCCGATGCGGCAACGCTGGGCCGCCTCTTCGCGGCGCACGGCGTCACCGACGTCATCGACGTCATGACCCTCACACTCGCCACCACGACGCCGCTGCTCGCCGCGACCGCCCGCGCGGGCGCGCGCTACGTGATGATCTCCGCCATCGACGTGACCGCCAACTACGGCGGCCTCGCCCGCCTCGAGACGCCGCCGGTCCTCGACCGCCCGACGCGAGAGGACGATCCGCGCCGCACGGCCCTCTATCCCTACCGTACCCTGTCCGCGCGGCCCGCAGGCATCGACCCCGAACTCTTGCGCGACTACGACAAGGTGCCCATCGAGGACGCCGCGCGGGCCGATCCGGACCTGCGCGCGCTGATCCTGCGGCTGCCCGCCATCTATGGTCCCGGCGACCGGCAGGGGCGGTTCGCGTGGCTGCTGCCGACGCTCGCCACCGGTGCCCCGATCCGCATCGACGCCCGCGCCGCTGCCTGGCGCCAGTCGTTCGTCTATATCGACGACGCCGCCGATGCCGTCGCCCGTGCGGCCATGACCGATGGGCCGCCCGGGACACTTCACGTCGCGACGCCGCATCACCGCACGATGGCCGAGTGGGCGACGGTGTTCGCCGCCGTCGCGGGGCATCCGGGCGGCATCGCACCCTGTCCGCCCGGGGCGCGCGGCCTGATGGCCGACCGTGCCGACATGATGGACATGCGCTACCCCCTGACACTCGACGGCACCGCATTCGCCGCCCGGTTCGGCCCGGTCGAGGTGACGTCGCAGGACCGCGCCATCGCGACCACACTGGACAGGTGCGCCTGACGCGGTCGGCGCCGATCCGGGACGGGTGCGCAGGCGGGATCGTCGGTGCCTTCGGACGACATGGTCGCGCGGTCCCGTCGGCCGAGGGGCTTGCGTCCGTGACGTGCCGCGAGGTTGTCGGTCGCGATCGTCCGGCCGGTCGCGGGGAGTGGGGGTCGCAACCGGTCCCGATCGGCGCGCAGCACCCCCTGCCCGAAAGGGCTTTCCAGCACGATGTGCGCCTTTCCGGATGCCCATATCCGGGCTTGAACCGCGCCCCCGCCGCCGCTATACGCCGCCAGTCGGCTCAGCCGCGCCGCCGCCATTACAGTCGGCTCAGCCGCGCCGCCGCCACTACAGTCGGCGCATCTGCGCCGCCGAGAAACGCCGTGTGCTGCCTTTCCCGTCGCTGGGTGCAGTCTTCCGGCCCCTATGATGGGATGAAGCGACATGAAACTGAACGAACTTTCCGACAACGAAGGCGCCACCCACCGGCGCAAGCGCGTCGCCCGCGGCCCCGGTTCGGGCAAGGGCAAGATGGGCGGCCGCGGCATCAAGGGCCAGAAGTCGCGCTCCGGCGTGGCGATCAAGGGCTACGAAGGCGGCCAGATGCCGCTCTATCAGCGTCTGCCCAAGCGCGGGTTCAACCCGCCCAACCCCAAGACCTTCGCCGTCGTCAACCTCGGCCTGATCCAGAAGTTCATCGACGCCGGCAAGCTCGACGCGAAATCCGCGCTCGACGAGGACGCGCTCATCGCCTGCGGCCTGATCCGCCGCAAACGGGACGGTATCCGCGTTCTGGCGAAAGGCGAGGTCACGTCGAAACTCACGCTGACCGTGACCGGAGCGTCCAAGGGGGCGATCGAGGCGGTCGAAAAGGCCGGCGGCACCCTGACCGTCGCAGGCCCGAAGGTCGCCGCCGAGTAAGTCCCCGAACTTTGGCTTGTGGCGCGGCCAAGCCGCGCCTACATTCATTCCGTATCATCAGCGCCGCCGCGCCCGGCAAAACCGGCCCGGCGGCGCCTCCATGAAGTCGTCGCCGCATCGCGACGCTCCACAAGAAGTGAGCCCGAATGGCATCCGCAGCAGAACAGATGGCCGCAAACATGAGCTGGGGCGCCTTCGGCAAGGCGACCGAGCTGCGCAGCCGCATCCTCTTCACCCTCGGACTGCTCATCGTCTATCGCATCGGCACCTATATTCCCGTGCCCGGCATCGACGCGGGCGCCCTGCGCTCGTTCATGGAGGATGCGGCGGCGGGCATCGGCGGGATCCTGTCGATGTTCACCGGCGGCGCGCTCAGCCCGGATGGGCATCTTCGCCCTCGGGATCATGCCCTACATCTCGGCCTCGATCATCGTCCAGTTGCTGGGTTCGATGTGGGAACCGCTCAAGAACCTCAAGAAAGAGGGCGAACAGGGCCGCAAGAAGCTCAACCAATATACCCGCTATTTCACCGTGGTCCTGGCCACCTTCCAGTCCTACGGCCTCGCGGCCAGTCTGTCGGCCGGCAACCTCGCCGCCGATCCCGGCCCGTTCTTCTATGCCTCGACGATCATCACGCTCGTCGGCGGCACGATGTTCCTGATGTGGCTGGGCGAGCAGATCACCAACCGCGGCATCGGCAACGGCATCAGCCTCATCATCTTCGTCGGCATCATCGCCGAGGTGCCCGCCGCCCTGGCGCAGTTCTTTGCCAGCGGCCGGACCGGGGCAATCGGCGCGGGCACCATCGTCGCGATGATCCTCATGGTCGTCGTGACGCTGACCTTCGTGGTGTTCATGGAGCGGAGCCTGCGCAAGATCCATATCCAGTATCCGCGCCGTCAGGTGGGGATGAAGGTCTATGACGGCGGCTCGTCGCACCTGCCGATCAAGGTGAACCCGGCGGGCGTGATCCCGGCGATCTTCGCCAGCGCCCTGCTGTTGCTGCCGACCACGATCAGCACGTTCAGCCAGGGCGCCACCGGCGGCGTCATGTCGTTCCTGTTGGCCTATTTCGGGCCGGGCCAACCCCTCTATCTGTTCTTCATGGTCGCGATGGTGGTGTTCTTCACCTACTTCTACACCCGCGAGGTCGCGTTCAAGACCGACGAGGTCGCCGACAACCTCAAGAACCAGAACGGTTTCGTCCCGGGCATCCGGCCGGGCAAGCGGACGGCGGAATACCTCGACTACGTCGTCAACCGCGTGCTGGTGCTGGGCTCGTCCTACCTCGCGCTCGTCGTCCTGCTGCCCGAAATCCTGCGCGGCCAGCTTGCCATTCCGTTCTACTTCGGCGGCACCTCGGTCCTCATCATCGTGAGCGTCGGCATGGACACTATCCAACAGGTGCAGAGCCACCTTCTGGCGCACCAATACGAGGGCCTGATCGAAAAGAGCCAGTTGCGCGGGAGGCGTTCTGGCACCAAGGCAGGCACGAAAGGGGCAAAGCCCAAGGCGCCCGCGCGCCGCTGATACGACATTCGGGGGGACATCCGTGAACATCATACTTCTGGGGCCGCCCGGCGCCGGCAAAGGCACGCAGGCGCACCGCCTCGTCGAGGGGCGCGGCATGGTGCAGCTCTCGACCGGCGACATGCTGCGCGCGGCGCGGACCTCGGGGACCGAGATGGGCAACAGGGTGGCGGCGGTGATGGACCGCGGCGACCTCGTCACCGACGAGATCGTGATCGGCCTGATCCGCGAACGGATCGAACGGGGCGACGAGAACGACGGATATATCTTCGACGGATTTCCGCGCACGCTGGCGCAGGCCGACGCGCTCGGCGCGCTCCTCGAGGAGGAGGGTGAGGCCCTCGCCCACGTCATCGAGATGAAGGTGGACGACGCCGCCCTCGTGGCGCGCATCACCGCCCGCTCGACCTGCGGCACCTGCGGCGCGGTCTACAACGACCTGACCGCCCCGATCCCGGCCGACGGCAAGTGCAGCACCTGCGGCGGCACCGACTTCAAGCGCCGCGCCGACGACACCGAAGAGGCGCTGCGCACCCGCCTGCTCGCCTATCACAAGCAGACCTCGCCGCTGATCGGCTATTACTACGCCAAGGGCCTCTTGCGCGGGGTGGACGGCATGGGCGCGATGGACGACGTGAGCAATGATATCCTTTCCGTCATGTCTGATTAGGGTCGGAAATGCCCGCCGCCCTTTAATCATTTGCGCTTGGCGGCTTTGGCGCGTTCTATCTTGCCAGATACCTGAAGTTTCGGATGGCCGCTCTTGTGGTTGTGCCCCTTGCGACCTTCGGTAGCGCGATATCAGGCGTTCTCATCATTGGTTTCGTTTATCCATTTGTTATCCCGGATCCGATCGGGGGCTCAGAGCTTCGCTTCGACAGCGGGCGAGCGTTTGGATCTGGCCTTGTTACGGCATTCGTCGGAGCGATTTTCGGCTACAGACTGCGAGAGTAGATCGCGCCGTTGACTTGGGGTTGACGGCCCCCGGCGACCCCCCTATTGAGCACCGTCCCCCAACGGGGGAATCAGTCGCATCCGGGGTCGCCCCCCGCCGTGCAGATCACCTCGACGCGGGGCCCGGGAGGACATTCCTCCGGGCCTTCTGTTGTGAAAAAAGGGTCCGGATCTACGGACCCGCAACGAAAGGAGACCGCCATGGCACGTATCGCCGGCGTCAACATCCCCACGGGCAAGCGGGTTCCCATTGCCCTGACCTACATCACCGGAATCGGCACCTCGATCGCCCAGCAGATCTGCGAGGCGGTCGGCATCGACACGTCGCGCCGCGTCAACGAACTGTCGGACGCCGAAATCCTCGCGATCCGCGAGCATATCGACGCCAACATCACCGTCGAGGGCGACCTGCGCCGCGAGACGACGATGAACATCAAGCGTCTGATGGACCTCGGCTGCTACCGCGGCCTGCGTCACCGCCGGAACCTGCCCGTCCGCGGCCAGCGTACCCACACCAACGCCCGCACCCGCAAAGGCCCCGCAAAGGCCATTGCCGGCAAGAAGAAATAGGAGGGGCTGAGATATGGCACGCGATACCCGCACCCGTGGCAAGAAGAAGGTTTCCAAGAACATCGCCGCCGGCGTTGCGCATGTGAACTCTTCGTTCAACAACACCAAGATCCTGATTTCCGACGTCCAGGGCAACGCCATCGCCTGGTCCTCGGCCGGCACGATGGGCTTCAAGGGCAGCCGTAAATCCACGCCCTACGCCGCCCAGATGGCCGCCGAAGACGTCGGCAAGAAGGCGCAGGAGCACGGCGTCAAGACCCTCGAGGTCGAGGTGCAGGGCCCGGGTTCGGGCCGTGAATCCGCACTCCGCGCCCTCGCCGCCGTCGGCTTCAACATCACCTCGATCCGCGACGTCACTCCGATGGCGCACAACGGCTGCCGCCCGCCCAAACGCCGCCGCGTCTGATCCGACCCCGACCTGCGGGATCGTCCCCTCCGGGGGGCGGTCCCGTGGCCGTTTCCGCCCCCAAGATCCCGTCACCTCGAGCGTCAGCCCCGCCGATCATCCCGGCTGACAAGAATGGAGGACCAAGATGATCCACAAGAATTGGGCCGAACTGATCAAGCCCGCCCAGCTTGACGTCAAACTCGGCAACGACCCCGCGCGTCAGGCCACCCTGACCGCCGAACCGCTCGAGCGGGGCTTCGGCCTCACCCTCGGCAACGCGCTGCGTCGCGTGCTCATGTCCTCGCTCCAGGGCGCCGCGATCACCTCGGTGCAGATCGACAACGTCCTGCACGAGTTCTCGAGTGTCTCCGGCGTCCGCGAGGACGTCACCGACATCGTCCTGAATCTCAAGGGGATTTCCATCAAGATGGAGGTCGACGGACCCAAGCGCCTGACCGTGCAGGCCAAGGGCCCGGGCGTCGTCACCGGCGCCGACATCTCCGAGAGCAACGGCATCGAGATCCTGAACAAGGACCACGTCATCTGCCACCTCGACGATGGCGCCGCGCTTTACATGGAACTGACGGTCAGCCAGGGCAAAGGCTATGTCGCCGCCGACAAGAACAAGCCCGAGGACGCGCCGATCGGCATGATCGCGATCGACGCGATCTACTCCCCGGTCAAGAAGGTGTCCTACGACGTGCAGCCGACCCGCGAGGGGCAGGTGCTCGACTACGACAAGCTGACGATGAAGATCGAGACCGACGGCTCGCTCACCCCCGACGACGCCGTGGCCTATGCCGCGCGCATCCTTCAGGACCAGTTGCAGGTCTTCGTCAACTTCGACGAACCGGAATCGGCCTCTGCCGGGGGCGACGACGACGGCCTCGAGTTCAACCCGCTGCTCCTCAAGAAGGTGGACGAGCTGGAACTCTCGGTCCGCTCCGCCAACTGCCTCAAGAACGACAACATCGTCTACATCGGCGACCTCATCCAGAAGACCGAGGCCGAGATGCTTCGCACCCCGAACTTCGGCCGCAAGTCCCTGAACGAGATCAAGGAAGTGCTGTCGGGCATGGGCCTGCACCTCGGCATGGACGTCGAGGACTGGCCGCCCGACAACATCGAGGATCTGGCCAAGAAATTCGAGGACCAGTTCTGAAGACGATGGGGTGAAACCCCATCCTTCGATCCCGACGATCCGTAGGATGGGGCTCCACCCCCTCGACCCGACCACCCCGGGCAATGCCGCCCCAATAACGGACCCGGCGTCATCGCAGCGCATGGGCCATTCATAAAAACGTAACGGAGACGACCCATGCGCCACGCCAGAGGCTATCGCCGCCTGAACCGCACCCACGAACACCGCAAGGCACTGTTCGCCAACATGTCCGGCTCGCTGATCGAGCACGAGCAGATCAAGACCACCCTGCCCAAGGCCAAGGAACTCAAGCGGGTCATCGACAAGCTGATCACGCTGGGCAAGCGCGGCGACCTGCACGCCCGCCGTCAGGCCGCCGCCCAGCTCAAGCAGGACATGCACGTCGCCAAACTCTTCGAGGTGCTCGGCCCGCGCTACAAGGAGCGGACCGGCGGGTATTGCCGCGTCCTCAAGGCCGGGTTCCGCTATGGCGACATGGCGCCGATGGCGATCATCGAACTCGTCGACCGCGACGAGAGCGCCAAGGGGTCGGCCGACCACGCCCGGATGGAAGAAGAGGGCGATCTGGTCGACGCCGACGAATAGGCCTACTGCCGGTCAGACATAGCGCCCCGCCCTCACCGGCGGGGCGTTCTGCGTTGGTAGGCCGGGCTTCAGCCCGGCACCCCTTGCGCGGCGCGCGCCACGCCATACTGTCATCCCATGCCGGACCTTTTCGACCAGACCCCCGATGCGACGCCTGCGGGCACCGGCGCGCCCCGGCCGCTGGCCGACCGGCTGCGGCCCCGCGCGCTGTCCGAGGTCATCGGCCAGCAACAGGTTCTGGGCACGCAAGGTCCGCTCGGCGCGATGCTCGCCGCCAAATCCCTGTCGAGCCTCGTTTTCTGGGGCCCGCCCGGCGTCGGCAAGACGACCATCGCCCGTTTGCTCGCCGCCGAGACGGACCTGCACTTCGTCCAGATTTCCGCGATCTTCACCGGCGTGCCGGACCTGCGAAAGGTCTTCGAGGCCGCAAAGCTGCGGCGCCAGAACGGCCGCGGCACGCTCCTCTTCGTCGACGAGATCCACCGCTTCAACAAGGCGCAGCAGGACGGCTTCCTCCCCTATATGGAGGACGGCACGATCCTGCTGGTCGGCGCCACCACCGAAAACCCCAGTTTCGAGCTGAACGCCGCCCTTCTCAGCCGGGCGCAGGTGCTGATCCTGACGCGCCTCACCGATGCGGACCTGCGCCTGCTCTACGCGCGCGCCGAAAAGGAGGTGGGCATAAACCTGCCCTTAACCCCCGACGCGCAGACTGCCCTCATCGCGATGGCGGACGGGGACGG
This sequence comes from uncultured Alphaproteobacteria bacterium, assembly GCA_963789535.1. Lineage (GTDB taxonomy): Bacteria > Pseudomonadota > Alphaproteobacteria > Rhodobacterales > Rhodobacteraceae > CAVXHQ01. The sequence goes on from CAWBKU010000005.1 coordinate 1,348,356, forward strand.
GCGGGCGCTCCTCAACCTCATCGAACAGGTGGCCGCGTGGCCGCAATCCAGGGAGGGCGGGCCTTACGACCGCGATGCGCTGACCACCCGCCTGATGAAACGGGCGGCGAAATACGACAAATCGGGCGACGAGCATTACAACCTCATCTCCGCCCTGCACAAATCCGTCCGGGGTTCCGATCCCGACGCCGCGCTCTACTGGTTCGCCCGGATGCTCGAAGGGGGCGAAGACCCACGCTATCTGGCGCGGCGCATCACCCGCATGGCGGTCGAGGACATCGGCCTCGCGGACCCGATGGCGCAGGCCCATTGCCTGAGCGCCTGGGAAACCTATGAACGCCTCGGCAGTCCCGAGGGCGACCTGGCGCTGGCGCAGGCACTGACCTACCTCGCCCTCGCGCCGAAATCGAACGCGACCTACGTCGCCTACAAGGCGGCGCGTCAGGCGGCGAAGGCCACGGGTTCCGAGCCGCCGCCCGCCCATATCCTGAACGCGCCGACGAAACTGATGAAGGAGCAGGGATTCGGCGCCGGATACGCCTATGACCACGACGCCGAGGACGGGTTCTCGGGCCAGAACTACTTTCCCGACACCATGAAACGCGGCGTCTACTACGTGCCCGCCGACCGTGGCTTCGAGCGGGACCTGAAGAAGCGGCTCGATTTCTTCGTCTGCCTGCGGGCGAAACGGCAAAAGTTGCCGAAGTCCTGACGCACCGTGCAAAGTTGACAGCTGTCAACTTATCCCGCAAGGGACGGCGATGATGCTCACCCTCTCACAGGTTGCCCTCGGCGGCGCCCTCGGCGCCGTGGCCCGGTTCCTGACCGGCCTCGCGGTCGCGTTTCCCTACGGCACGCTGACCGTCAACGTCGCGGGCTCCTTCGCCATCGGCCTGCTCTGGTCGCTGCTGGTGTCCAAGGGGATGGAGCAGTGGATCCCGTTCCTGATGATCGGCGTTCTCGGCGGGTTCACGACCTTCTCGGCGTTCTCGCTCGACGCGCTGCGGCTGATCGAGGCCGGGCGCACCGGTGCCGCGTTCGCCTACGTCGCGGCCTCGGTGGCGCTCTCGCTCGCGGCCTGCGCCCTCGGACTCTGGCTCGCGTCGGGGATCACGTCATGAGCGGCGTCCAGACCCGCACGGTCGGTCCCGACGAGGGCGACCAGCGCCTCGACCGCTATCTGCGCAGGCTGTTCCCGCATCTGAGCCAGGGCCGCATCGAAAAGCTGTGCCGCAAGGGCGAGATCCGGGTGGATTCGGGGCGGGTGAAGTCCTCGACCCGGGTCGGGATCGGCCAGAAGGTGCGTATCCCGCCGCTTCCCGACGAGGGCGAGATCGCCGCACAGGCCGTTAACCGCGCGATCACGCCTGCCGATACGCGGATGATCCAGGGCTGCGTGATCTACCGTGACGATCACATCATCGCGATAGACAAGCCTGCGGGCCTGCCGACGCAAGGGGGGTCGGGCGTGTCGCTGCATGTCGACGGCCTGAGTGAGGCGCTGCGCTTCGGCTACGAGGACAAGCCGCGGCTGGTGCACCGGCTGGACAGGGACACGTCCGGCGTCCTGCTGCTGGCGCGGACCCGGACGATGGCGCGGGCGCTGACCGAGAACCTCAAGCATCACGCGACGCGCAAGATCTACTGGGCCGCCGTCGCCGGCGTGCCGTTCCCGCGGGCGGGGACGATCAAGTTCGGTCTGATCAAGGCCGCAGGTCACGGAAAGGCCGGCGAAGGCGAGAAGATGCGCTGTCTGCATCCGACCGAGGTCGACAGGACACCGGGCGCCAAGCGGGCGGTGACGGATTATGCGGTGCTCACCAACCTCGCCAAGCGCGCCGCCTGGATGGCGCTGGTACCGATCACGGGCCGCACGCACCAGTTGCGCGCGCATATGGCCGAGATCGGGCATCCGGTGCTGGGCGACGGCAAATATGGCGGCAGCGCACAGGAGAACATGGGCGACGGCTGGGGCGCCGGGGCGGGCAGCGAACTGGGGCGCAAGCTGCATCTGCATGCCCGCACCCTCATCATCGAGCATCCAGAAACCGGCAAGATCCTGACCCTGACGGCGCCCTTGCCCGAGCACATGCAGAAGACCTGGGATTTCGTCGGCTGGGACGTGAGCCATGCGCCGGTCGATCCGTTCAACATGCCTGAATGATGCCGTGCCGCAAACGTTGAGTTTCATGCCCTCCGCCGCGTGCGGGTTCCCCCGGTGAGCGGCTGGACACCGAAGGTGTTCTGGTCCGAGGTGTGCGTCGTCTCGGCCCCCGGCGGCTTTGACGTCGCACTCGACGGGCGCAGGGTCAGAACGCCGGGCAAGGCGCCGCTGACCCTGCCGACGCGGGCCTGCGCCGACCTCGTCGCGGCGGAGTGGCGGGCGCAGACCGGCAAGGTCGATGCAGGCTCGATGCCATTCACCCGCACCGCCAATTCGGCGATCGACAAGGTGGCGTTCCAGGCCGTCGAGGTGGCGGGCCTGCTGTCGGATTACGGCGGCACGGATCTGATGTGCCACCGCGCGCCGGGGCCCGCGGCACTCGTTGAGCGGCAGGACGCGGCATGGGATCCGCTGCTCGACTGGGCGGCGACGGTCTGGGCGCCGCGGCTCGTCGTCACCACGGGTGTCATGCCGGTGGCCCAACCCGGCGCGGCCCTCGCCGGACTGCGGGCGGAGGTCGCGGCGCTCGATCCGTTCCGCCTCGCGGCATTCCATGATCTCGTGAGCCTGTCGGGATCGCTCGTCCTCGGACTGGCGGTGAGGCGCGGGCAACTCGCCCCCGAGGCGGGGTGGTCAACCTCGCGCATCGACGAGGATTTCCAGACCGAGGCCTGGGGCGACGACGCGGAGGCCGCGGCCAAGGCCGCCCTAAAAAAGGCAGCTTTCCTCGACGCTGCCGCCTTTTTGGTCTCTCTGGACGGCTGATTGCGCTCCAAAGCGGTTTCAAACCGCTTTGGATGGGCATTTCGCGACGTCACCTCCATTTCCATCCGTGATGTTTGCCTTGACCTTGCGGCATGATTCCGCCCATCTTCTGTTCGCTGGCCCGGGTCACTCCCGGGCCCTCCACGATGGCCGACCGCAACCTTGGGGGGGTGGCCAATCAGAAAAAGGCGCCGCGAGGGAGACAATCGGCGGCGCCACACTCAGGAAGAGGTAATCCATGAAAAGAACAGTATTCTTCGGCGCGTTGACCGTGGCGACCATCGTCGCCGGCGCCGCCGCCGCGCAAACCCTCGGTGAGGTCCAGGCCCGCGGGACGCTCAACTGCGGCGTCACCACCGGCCTCGTCGGCTTTGCCGCGCCGAACGCGGAAGGTGTCTGGGAAGGCTTCGACGTCGACATCTGCCGGGCCGTGGCCGCTGCCGTGCTCGGCGACGGCGATGCCGTCACCTTCATCCCGACGACAGGCCAGACCCGGTTCACCGCACTCGCCTCTGGCGAGATCGACGTGCTGGCGCGCAACACCACCTGGACCTTCAGCCGCGACACCGACCTCAAGTTCGACTTCGTCGGCGTCAACTACTACGACGGCCAGGGCTTCATGATCCCGCGCGAACTCGGCGTGGCCTCGGCCAAGGATCTGGACGGGGCGACCGTCTGCATCCAGACCGGCACGACGACCGAACTGAACCTGTCGGACTTCTTCCGGATCAACAACATCACCTATGTGCCGGTCCCGGTCGAAACCAACGCCGAAGGCCAGCAGCAGTACCTCGCCGGTGCCTGCGACACCTATACGACCGACGCATCGGGCCTCGCCTCGACGCGCGCGACCTTCGAGAACCCCGAGGATCACATCCTGCTCCCCGAGATCATCTCGAAAGAGCCGCTCGGTCCGCTCGTCCGTCACGGCGACAACGAGTGGGGCGATATCGTGCGCTGGACGCTGAACGCGCTCATCGCCGCCGAGGAGCTGGGCGTTACCCAGGCGAACGTCGCGGAAATGGCGGCGACGCCGGGCGACAACCCCGAGATCAACCGTCTGCTCGGCAGCGAAGGCGATCTGGGCGCGATGATGGGCCTCGACAACGCCTGGGCCGCGAACGCGATCGCGGCGGTCGGCAACTACGGCGAATCGTTCGAGCGCAATATCGGCGAGAGCACGCCGATCGGCCTCGCGCGCGGCCTGAACGCGCAGTGGACCGACGGCGGCCTGCTCTACTCGCCGCCCTTCCGCTAAACGAACATGCCGGGGCGCGGGGTCACTCCCGCGCCCCGGTCGCTTTGCGGGTCATGATCCGCCACACGAGACAATCAGCGACGCCGCCACCATGGGCATAGCCGGGCCAACCGGCATGACACCGCAAGCGGAACCGTCGTCGGGGAGAGAACCATGACCACCATCACGGACCCGCAACGCGGGGGTTTCCGGCTAAGCCAGCTCATCTACGATACCCGCTATCGGTCGCTCACCATTCAGGTGATCGTGATGATCCTGCTGATGCTCGGGTTCACATTTCTGGTGAACAACCTCATCGCCAACCTCAACCAGCTTGGCCGCGACTTCGACTTCGGCTTTCTGGGACAGCGCGCGGGTTACGACATCGGGTTCGCCCTGATCTCTGCCGACGCGAACTCGACGCATGGCCGCATGGCGCTCGCGGGATTGCTCAACACCCTTCTGGTGTCGTTCCTCGGCTGTGTGCTGGCGACGGTCATCGGCGTCTTCGTCGGCGTGCTGCGCCTGTCGAGCAACTGGGTCGTGAGCCGCCTGATGGCCGTCTATGTCGAGGGGTTCCGCAACGTCCCCCTGCTTTTGTGGATCCTGCTGATATTCGCCCTCGTGACCGAGGCCACGCCCTCGCCGCGCGATTTCCGGCCCGACGATGCCGGTGTCGCCGCCTCGTCGATGCTGCTGGGCGATACGGTGGCGATCACCAACCGCGGCACCTATGTTCCCGCCCCCGTGCTCGGCCCGGGCGGATGGGCGGTCGTCATCGTCTTTCTGCTGTCGGTCATCGGCGTGTTCCTGTGGCGCGCCCATGCGCGCAGGCAATTGTTCGACAACGGCCGCGTCGTGCCGGTGCTCTGGCCCGCCCTCGGCGTCCTGATCGTGCCGACGGTGCTGGCCTTTTTCGTCCTCGGACGGCCGATCACCCTCGATTATCCGGCGCTCGGCGGCTTCAACTTCACCGGCGGGCTCAACGTGCCCAACATGCTCATCGCGCTCTGGCTGGCGCTGTCGCTCTATACCGGCGCCTTCATCGCCGAGAACGTGCGCGCCGGCATCCTCGCGGTGTCCAAGGGGCAGTCCGAGGCCGCGTTCTCGCTCGGCCTGCCGCCCGGCCGCACGATGAGCCTCGTGATCCTGCCGCAGGCCCTGCGGGTGATCGTGCCGCCGCTCATCTCGCAATACCTGAACCTGACGAAGAACTCGTCGCTGGCGATCGCCGTGGGCTATCCCGACATCCGCGCCACGCTGGGCGGCACGGCGATCACCACGACCGGCAAGGAACTCGAGGGGATGCTGCTGCTGGGCCTGTCCTACCTCGCGATCAGCCTCGTGATCTCGCTCGGGATGAACTGGTTCAACAACCGCACCCGGTTGAAGGAGCGCTGAGATGAGCGATACCCACGCACAGACCGCGGCCTATGTCCGCGAGAGCATGCTGCCGCAGGCCGCACCGCCAAACATGCAGTCCGGCGCCGTCAAATGGATGCGCGACAACCTGTTCTCGAGTTGGCTGAGCGCCATCCTGACCGTCCTCGCCCTCGCCGCGATCTGGTGGATTGTGTCGCATACGTTCCCGTGGATGTGGAATGGCATCTGGGTCGCCGATTCGCTGTCGCAGTGCCGCGAGGTCCGCGACGCGACGCTGGGGCCGGACGGATCGGCGGCCTGCTGGGCGGTGCTGACCGACCGCTGGCATCAGCTCGTCTTCGGTTATTATCCGGCAGGCCAGTACTGGCGCCCGGTGCTGGCGCTGGGGGTGTTCCTCGTCGGCGCGCTGCCGGTGCTGTTTTCGGCGCTGCCGCGCAGGATGCTGATCCTGACGGCGCTGATGCCCTTCGTCTGCTTCTGGCTGATCTGGGGCGGATCGGTCTGGTATGCGGCGACGATCCTGCTCGGCCTCGTGATCGGCTATGTCGCGTACCGGTTCGCCGCGACGCGGATGTCGCCGGTGCTGGCGGGCCTTGCCGGGGTGGTTCTGGCGCTCCTCTACTTCTGGTTCGCGCAGGGCTCGCTTTCGGGGGATATCGGCCGTCTGATCCCGATCCGCCTTCAATCGGTCTCCTCGCGCGAGATCGGCGGCTTTGCCCTGTCGACGATCATCGGCCTTGCCGCGATCATCTTTTCGCTGCCCTTGGGCATCCTGCTGGCGCTGGGGCGGCAGTCGGACATGTTCATCATCCAGAAGCTCTCGGTCGGCTTCATCGAGATCATCCGCGGCGTGCCCCTGATCGTCTGGCTGTTCACCGCGCAGCTTCTGCTCAACTACTTTCTGCCGCCCGGCACCAACTTCGACCTGACGCTGCGGGTCATCATCATGGTGACGTTCTTTTCCTCGGCCTATATCGCCGAGGTCGTGCGCGGCGGCCTCGCCGCCCTGCCCAAGGGCCAATACGAGGGCGCCGACAGCCTCGGCCTCGACTACTGGCAGTCGATGCGCCTGATCGTGCTGCCGCAGGCCCTCAAGATCTCGATCCCCGGTATCGTCAACACCTTCATCGGCCTGTTCAAGGATACGACGCTGGTCCTGTTCATCGGCCTCTACGATCCGCTGGGCATCGCCGGCGCGATCCGTGCGACGACCGACTGGAACGGCATCTACTGGGAGCTGTTCATCTTCATCGGCCTGATGTTCTTCATCGTCTGCTTTTCGATGGGCCGCTATTCCCTCTATCTCGAGCGCAAGCTCCAACGCGAAAACCGGTAAGGAGAGATCATGGCAGACCTGGCCAAGAAGAGCGGCGCCGACGCCGGCGGGATGGCGATCTCGGACGAGGTGGCGATCCAGATCACCAACATGAACAAGTGGTATGGACAGTTCCACGTGCTGCGCGACATCGACCTCACCGTCTATCGCGGCGAGCGGATCGTGGTCTGCGGCCCGTCCGGGTCGGGCAAGTCGACGCTGATCCGCTGCATCAACCGCCTCGAGGAACATCAGGCGGGCATGATCCTCGTCGACGGGACGGAACTGTCGTCCGATCTCAAGAACATCGACAAGATCCGGCGCGAGGTCGGCATGTGCTTTCAGCATTTCAACCTGTTTCCGCATCTGACGATCCTCGAGAACTGCACGCTGGCGCCGATCTGGGTCCGCAAGACACCGAAGAAGGAAGCCGAGGCGACGGCGATGCACTTTCTCGAAAAGGTAAAGATCCCCGAGCAGGCGAACAAATATCCCGGGCAATTGTCGGGCGGCCAGCAGCAGCGCGTCGCCATTGCGCGGTCCCTGTGCATGAAGCCGCGGATCATGCTGTTCGACGAGCCGACCTCCGCCCTCGACCCCGAGATGATCAAGGAGGTGCTCGACACCATGGTCAGCCTCGCCGAGGAGGGGATGACGATGATCTGCGTGACCCACGAGATGGGGTTCGCGCGGCAGGTGGCGAACCGCGTGATCTTCATGGATCAGGGCCAGATCGTCGAGCAGAACGAGCCGGAGGAATTCTTCAACCATCCGAAGTCGGAGCGGACCAAGCTTTTCCTGAGCCAGATCCTCGGGCACTGAAGGGAATGTCGGCAGACAGGGGCGCATCGCTGGCGGGCGGTGCGCCCTTTGCCGTTTTCGGGACGCCTCCCGCGGGGGAGTTATTGCGGCAACGTGAATGCGGGCGCGCGCGTCAGGGCAGGTCGTGCGGCGTGGTAAAGGCGGCGAGGCGCGGTTTCGGGCCGCCAAGGTCGAAGACCGCGGTGGCGCCCGTGGGGAAATCGGCGAAGCGGGGATGATCCGAGACGCCGAGCGCAGTGGCGAGTTCGCCGATGCCGGGGTTGTGTGCGACGAGGGCGAGTGTGTCGACGTCGGCCACGGCGATGAGCGTCTGCATCGTGGCGGGCGTCGCGTGGTAGAGGGCCGAGAGATATTGCAAAGGCAGCGGCGCGTCGAAGGCGGCAGCGACCAGCGCCCAGGTCTGTGCCGTGCGGGCCGCGTCCGAGCAGAGCACGAGATCGGGGGCGGGGGCGTTCGCGGCGAGCCATCGGCCGATCCGGGCCGCGTCGTGGCGGCCCCGGGCGTTCAGCGGCCGGGCGTGATCTCCCCCGGTGGGGTCGGCCCAGTCGGATTTCGCGTGCCGGATCAGGATCAGGGTTTGGGTCAGGACTGGCGCCCTTTGACGCGCGGTTCGGTCGAGCGGATGATCGAGCCTGCGCCATGTTCGGTGAAGAGTTCGAGCAGCGTGGCGTTGGGCAGGCGGCCGTCGAGGATGACGACCGCGCGCACGCCCTGTTCGAGGGCGGCGAGCGCCGTCTCGGTCTTGGGGATCATGCCGCCCGCGATCTGGCCGTCGGCGATCATGCTGCGGACCTGTTCGGGGGAGAGTTGCGTCACGACCTCGCCCGACGCATCCTTGACGCCGGACACATCGGTCAGGAGCAGCAGGCGATCGGCCTGGAGCGCGCCCGCGATGGCGCCCGCGGCGGTGTCGCCGTTCACGTTGTAGGTCTCGTTGCTGTTCATCCCGGTCGCCACAGGCGCCACGACGGGAATGATTCCGGCGGTGTAGAGGTCGCGCAGCACCTGCACGTTCATCTCGCAGGGGCGCCCGACGAAGCCCAGTTCGGGATCGTCCGGTTCGGCGACCATCATGTCGTCGTCCTTTCCCGACAGGCCGACCGCGCGGCCGCCCTCGTCCATGATCGCCTGCACGATGCGCTTGTTCACGAGGCCGGTCAGCACCATTTCGACGACCTCGACGGTGGCCTTGTCGGTCACGCGTTTGCCGCGCACGAATTCGGACTTGATGCCCAGTTTCGAGAGCATCTCGTTGATCATCGGGCCACCGCCGTGGACCACGACGGGGTTCATGCCGACCTGTTTCATCAGGACGATGTCGCGGGCGAATTCGGCCATCGCGGCCTCGTCGCCCATGGCGTTGCCGCCGAATTTCACCACCACGACGGCGCCTGAGTAGCGTTGCAGATAGGGCAGCGCCTCGGAGAGGGTCTTGGCCGTGGCCATCCAGTCGCGGTTCATGTCCTGCGTCCTCATGCGTGCCTCCGGTTCGAGGGGTCTTCTGGGGGATCAGTCTATGGCGGCGATGATCGCGCGCAAGGTCTCGATGCCGTCGCCCTTGTCCGAGGATGTGAGCACGATCTCGGGGAAGGCGGCGGGGTGACGGCGGAGCGCCGCGCGGGTGATCTCGATGCTCGTCTCGAGGTCGGCGGCACCCGGCTTGTCGATCTTGGTCATCACCACCTGAAAGGTGACGGCGGCCTTGTCGAGAAGGGCCATGATCTCCTCGTCGACCGGTTTGGCGCCATGTCGCGAATCGACAAGGACGAAGGCCCGGCGCAGGGTCTGGCGGCCCGCGAGGTAGGATTTCAGCAATTTCTGCCATTTCTCGACGACGGCCAGCGGCGCGTTGGCAAAGCCGTAGCCGGGCAGGTCGACGAGGTAGTGCGCCTCGGCCAGGGCGAAGAAGTTGATCTCCTGCGTCCGGCCGGGTGTGTTCGACGCCCGCGCCAGCGCCTTGCGCCCCGTCAGCGCATTGATAAGCGTCGACTTGCCGACGTTGGAGCGGCCGGCAAAGCAGACCTCGGCGCGGTCGGCGTCGGGCAGGCCGGACATCGCGACGACGCCCTTGACGAAGGTCGTCTCGCCCGCGAAGAGCTTGCGGCCGCGCTCGCGGGCATCCTCGTCCGGCTCATCTGCAAAGGGGAACGGCAACATTCAGAGCACCCGTGCTTCGTCGCCCGGGGCCACCGCGCCCGATTTCGTCACCACGGCATAGACGCCGAAATCAATGTGGCCCCAGCCGGAAGACAGGCCCGCGAGCGTGTCGGCGGTGCGGGCGCCGGTCGCGGTGTCGATCTGCGTGGCGACGCAGCGGGTGATGCGTTCGCGGACCTCGAGTTCGACGTCACCGATGTGCAGCGTCCTGCCGATCCAGTCCCATTCGGCCCAAGCGGGCGCGCCGTCGAGCCAGATGTTGCCGCGGAACCGCTGTTGTTCCAGCGGCGTGCCGATGTGCTCCGCCAGGGCCGCGAGGCTGCTGGTCGACAGGATCGAGACGGAAGGGAAGGGGCTGTCGGTCCAGCCGACGGCGGGCGCGCGCAGGATGCGGACGGGGGCGGCGCGGGCGGGGTCGAGGAGGGGGGCCAGCCAGTCGAAGAAGCGCTGCGCATCGCTCTCGGGGTGGAAGGAGAGCGGTGCCAGATCGGGGTGGGTGAGCGTGACCCCGGTGCCATCTTCCGATAGGGTCGCGGCCATGGCCATGAGCGTGCCGGTCTTGGCGCCGCGGGCAAAGTTCATGCAGGGCGCCCAGGCGGTGCCGTCGGCCTTGCCCCCCTCGACCAGCACCGCCCAGAGGCGGTCGCCGGGGACGGTCTGACCAGCGGTCAGGGCGACGGAACGCAGCGCCTCGAAGCCGTGGCCCTTGATCGGATGGCGCCAGAGGGCGGCGACGCGCGCGTTCATCAGCGTTTGGGTGCGGGTTTGTCGCCCGGCTTGGCGAGACTCGGGCGCTTGTTGCTGTTGACGGCCTCCACGGCCTTCGGTTTTCCGCGGATGTTGCCGAAGATGTCGGGCCGCGAGCCGTGGCTGCGCATGATGAGGTATTGCTGGACGAAGGTGATCGTATTGTTGGCGATCCAGTAGAGCACGAGACCGGAGGCGAAGCTGCCGAGCATGAACATGAAGACCCAGGGCATCCAGGCAAAGATCATCTTTTGCGTGGCATCCGTCGGTGCCGGGTTCAGCTTTTGCTGCATGTACATCGAGATGCCGAGGATGATCGGCAGGACGCCCAGCGAGAAGAGGAAGAAGATCGACCCCGGTTCCGGCGTGCCCCAGGGCAGCAGGCCGAACAGGTTCAGGATCGACGACGGATCGGGCGCCGACAGGTCGCGGATCCAGCCGAGCCAGGGGGCGTGGCGCAGCTCGATGGTGACGAAGATCACCTTGTAGAGCGAGAAGAAGATCGGGATCTGCAACAGGATCGGCAGGCAGCCCGAGGCCGGGTTCACCTTGTTGTCCTTGTAGAGCTTCATCATGCCCTGCTGCATCGCCTGCTTGTCGTCGCCGGTCCGCTCCTTGAGCTTTTCCATCTCCGGCTGGAGTTCCTTCATCCGGGCCATCGAGACATAGGACTTGTAGGCCAGCGGCAGCAGGATCGCCTTGATCGTCAGGGTCAGCAGGATGATCGCCCAGCCCATGTTGCCGATCACGCCGTTGAAGAAGTGCAGCAGCCAGAAGATCGGCTTGGTAAGGAAGAAGAACATCCCCCAGTCGATCGAATCGATGAATCCCTGAACGCCCGCATCCTCGTAGGCGCGGATCGTCGCCCATTCCTTGGCACCGGCATAGAGCTGACTCTGGCTCGAGGCGGTTTCGCCGGGGGCCACGGTCTGCACCGGATAGACGGCCTCGGTCTGATAGATGTTGGTCGCCGCGACATAGCGCGCCGTCGAGGTGAAGGCGGCGCCGGGGGTCGGGATGAGCGTCGTCATCCAGTATTTGTCGGTAAACCCGATCCAGCCGTTCTCGGCGACGTCGATGCGGTCCATCAGGCGGCCGTCGGCGGTCGGGTCGAAATCGGGCATGTCGGAGTAGTCGATCTCCTGCAATTCGCCGTCCGACATCCGCACCACGCCCTCGTGCAGGATGAAGAAGCCCTGGCCATCCGGCTCTCCGTGGCGCGCGATGATGCCGTAGGGGGCGAGGGCGACGGGCGCGTCGGTGGTGTTCTCGACCGTCTGGGTGACGGTGAACATGTATTCCTCGTCGACCGCCATCTCGCGCCGGAAGACGAGGCCCGCGCCGTTGTCCCAGGACAGCGTCACCGGGGTGGCGGCGGTCAGCGTCTCGCCATCCTCGAGGGACCAGAGCGTGTTCGGGCCGGGAACGGCGGCGCCGTCGAGGCCGCCGCTCGGCGCCCAGCCATAGAGCGCGTAATAGGCGTCGACGCCGCCCTCGGGGTCGAGCAGGCGCACCAGATCCGATCCGGGGTCGAGCGTCTCGCGGTAGGTCGCGAGCGCCAGATCGTCGATCCGTCCGCCGCGCAACGAGATCGAGCCGGTCAGATAGGGCGTCTCGACCGGGACGCGGGCGGCCTCGGGCAGGTCGGCGGCGGGCGTCTCCCCGGTTGCGGGCAGCGCGGTCTCGCCGGGCGCCGTCGCCGTCGGGGTTGCCACGCCGGTCGCGTCGGGCGTCGTTTCGCCCGCCGCGACGGGGCTGTCGGGGGTCAGCGCGGGTGAGACCTCTTCGGGAGGAAAAATCAGGAACCACACGAGGATGACGAGAAAGCTGAGCGCCGTCGCGAGGATGAGGTTCTTGTTCTGGTCGTCCATGACAGCCGCCGTCTCGATGCTATGGGGGATCAGGGGCGGTTCAACAGGGACAGGGGTGAAAGGTCAAGCGGTTTTGGCCCGCGGGGACAGGGCGGCGCGCGCGAGTTGCGGCCCCGACTGCCGCTTGCCGCGGCGTCTCGGGGCGAGCGCGTGGGTCGACGTGTCGCCCGCCCGACGCCGGCGGGGCGGCGCCGCCCTCACGCCGAGCGGGCGCGGAGCTGAACGGGATCCGGCAGCCGTCCGGCGTGGGCGGCGATCCAGGCGTCGGTCTCGGACAGGGGCATCGGCCGGGCGATACCGAAGCCCTGCACATAGGCACAACCGAGTTTGCGCAGCATCGCGTGTTCGGCGTCGGTCTCGACCCCCTCGGCCAGCGCCTCGAGGCCGAGACGCTCGGCCATGGTCAGGATCGCGGCGACCATGTCCTGCTGTTCGGCATCCTCGTCGATCCGGCTGACGAAGGTGCGGTCGATCTTGATCCGGGCGATGGAAAAGCGGCGGATCGAGGTGATCGAGGCGTGTCCGGTGCCGAAATCGTCCAGATCGAGACGGCACCCCATCGCCGCCAGCCGCGAGAGGTTGCGCGCCACCATATCGTCGCGCTGACCGGCGACGACGGTTTCCAGAACCTCGATGGTCAGGCGTGCCGGCGCGAGGCCCTGCGCGGCCAGTTCGGCGGCGATGTGGTCGGCAAGGTCGGGATCGGAGAGTTCGTGGGTCGAGAAATTGACCCCGACCTGCGGCACGACGAGGCCCGCATCCTCCCAGTGGCGCATCGCCGACAGCGCCTCGCGCGTCATCAGGTGGCCGAGGCCGTCCATGAGCCCCGCCTCTTCGATGGCCGGCAGGAACTCGCTCGGGGGGATCATGCCCCGCTCGGGGTGGTGCCAGCGGGCCAGCGTCTCGAATCCGGTCAGCCTGCCGGTGGCGGTGGCGGTCTGTGGTTGAAAGAACGGGCGGATCTGGCCGTCGCGCAGGGCGTCCGCGACCTGTCCCGAGAGGCGGCGACGGCCCTCGATCCGGTCGAACATCGCGCGCGAGAAGCTGCGGACCGCGCCGGGCCCGCTGCGCTGCGCCTCGATCATCGCGCTCATCGCGGCCTGAACCAGCGCCTCGCCGCTGCGAAACGCCGCGGTCGGCGCCGCGGCGACGCCTTCCGGGCGCAGGCGGTCCGCATCCAGACGGTCGGGCAGCGCGAAGCCGATCGAGAACGACGGATAGACGTTGCCCGACGGCAGCCGGATCGGCGCACTCAGCGTGGCCTGCACCGAACTGGCGAAACGGATCGCCTCCTCGAGCGTGGCGCAGCGTTCGGGCGCCGCGGCGATGAGAAAGCAGGGCCCTTCGAGACGAACGGCAAGATCGCGATGGTCGAGCAGGCCCGTCAACCGGTTGCGACAGGTTGCGAGCAGGGCGGCGCGGGCATCGTGGGACTGGCGTTCCTCGAGTTGCTTGTAGTGGTCGAGCTCGACGGCAAAGACGCCCGACACCTGCCCCGGGGCGCGCGCCGTCCGCAGGGCCGCGTCGAGGGCGGCGACGATGCCCGCGCGGGTCAGTTCGGTGCCGTGGACCTGCCCGGGACGGGACAGGAGCAACACGACAACCAGCACCATCACACCGAGGCCGACGATCCCGATCCCGATGGCGGTGGCATGGACCGCGTGCCCCTGCGTCACCACGAAACGCCCCACCGCCACACCCGTCGCCGCCAGTCCAAGCAGATAGACGCCCATGAGCGTCAGCCGGAGCGGGGAAAGAGCGGCGCCGTGCCGGAGCAGCGGCGCAGGCGCGACAGCGGTGTCGCAGAGGTCGTTCACGTGGTGCGGCACCGCAAAATCCCGTTCAGGGCGCCGACCGTGGCCTTGCCAAAGTCCGCGCTGTTCGGAATCACCCTAGCCGCGCAATGGTATGTCGCCGGTTAATGCGCCCGCAGGTCCGGCGGCATTTCCGCGCCGACCGACGTCTCCGCCCCGACGCCGCTCCGCATCAGCCCGGCGAAATCGAACAGCGCCGGGTCGAGCAGGTGCGAGGGCCGCGCGTTCATCAGCGCGCGGAACATCACCTGACGGCGGCCCGGGGCATTCCGTTCCCAGCCGTCGATCAGCGCCTTTACCTGCTGGCGTTGCAGGCCGTCCTGACTGCCGCAGAGGTCGCAGGGGATGATCGGATAGCCCATGGCGCGCGAAAACGCGTCGCAATCGGCCTCGGCGACATGGGCCAGCGGGCGCAGCACGAAGAGGTCGCCCTCTTCGTTCAGGAGACGTGGCGGCATCGTCGCGAGGCGGCCGCCGTGGAACAGATTCATGAAAAATGTCTCGAGAATGTCGTCGCGGTGATGGCCGAGCACGATCGCCGAACAGCCCTCTTCGCGGGCGATCCGGTAGAGGTTGCCGCGGCGCAGGCGCGAGCAGAGCGCACACATCGTCCGGCCCGCCGGCACCTTGTCGATCACGATCGAATAGGTGTCGCGAAACTCGATCCGGTGCGGCACGCCCATGCGCGTAAGGAACGCGGGCAGCACCGTCGCGGGAAAACCCGGCTGGCCCTGATCGAGGTTGCAGGCGAGCAGGTCGACCGGCAGCAACCCGCGCCAGTGCAGTTCGGTAAGGGCCGCGAGCAGCGTATAGCTGTCCTTGCCGCCCGACAGACACACGAGCCAGCGGGGGCGGGCCCCGTCCGCCCCGGGCGCGATCATGCCGTATCGGTCGATGGCCGCGCGACAGTCGCGGACGATACGCTTGCGCAGCTTTTTGAACGATGCGGTCTTTGGCGCACCGTGAAAGAGCGGGTGGATGTCGTCGACGTCGTCGTCCAGCATGCTCCGGCTTTAACCGGTCGACCCGGTTCGGGCAAGACGGCTGGACGCCGCCGGGCCGCGGACTAGGTTCGCCACGAGGCCATCCATGGAGTCGGAAATGACCAGAACGCTTGCCCTGTCCGCCCTCGCGCTGGTCGCGGCCTGCACCGGCAAGCCGTCGTTCGAGGATCCCCCGCTGAGCGACCGGCGCCTGAACCTCGAGGAATTCTTCGACGGCGATCTGGTGGCCTATGGCCAGTTCCAGGACGTGCTCGGCACCGTGCGGCGGTCGTTCGTGGTCAACATCACCGGCGACTGGGACGGAGAGCGGCTGCTGCTGGACGAGAATTTCGTCTACGAGGACGGCTCGACCGAGCGCCGTGTCTGGACACTGGTCAAGACCGGCGAGGATAGCTGGCGCGGCACGGCGCCGGGCGTGATCGGCGAGGCGGTGGGCGAGGAGCGCGACAACCGGTTCAACTGGCAATACGAGATCGACCTGCCGGTGCCGAGTGCCGACGGCACCGCCGAGACGGTGCGCGTGGTGTTCGACGACTGGATGTGGCTCTTGAGCGAGGACCGTCTGTTCAACCGGGCCTATATGCAGCGATACGGCGTGGATATCGGCGACGTGTCGATTTCGTTCGAGCGGCTGGAGTAAGCGCCGCCTTCCGACGGGTGCGGAACCGGTGCCTCAGTCGGGGACATCATCGATGCCGTGACCGCCCCAGGGGTGGCAACGTGCGATCCGCCGCAGCGTAAGCCAGCCGCCCCGGATACCGCCGTGCCGCGCCAGCGCCGCGAGGGCGTAGGCCGAACAGGTCGGCGTATACCGGCAGCCGTGGCCGACCCAGGGGCTGAACAGCAGGCGATAGGCGCGGACCGGCAGGGCGATCAGGTGCGCGAGGGGGGTCACGTGTCCGCGTGGATGCGGGCGAGGGCGGCGCGCAGGTCGCCTGCGAGGGCGTCGAAGGGGCGCTGATCCGTCGCGGTATTCTTGCCGACCAGCACATAATCCCAGCCGGAACGTCCCTCCGCCGTCAGGACGATCCGCGCAATCTCTCGCAGGCGGCGCTTGGCGCGGTTGCGGGCGACGGCGTTGCCGACCTTCTTGGAGCAGGTGAAGCCGACGCGGATGCCGGTTGCGGCCTCGTCCGGCCCGCGCTCGCGCGCCTGAAGGTTCAGGCCCTTCGTGCCGTGGCGCAACGCATGGCTGGCGCGGACGAAGTCGGCGCGTTTGTCGAGCACGACCGGAAACGACGACGCCGCCGCCGGAGGGGCCCCCGGGGCGGTCGCTGCGGGATCGGGAAAGGTGGGGGCGCCGGTCATCGCGACGGGCGCCGGTCTCAGGCGCTGAGTTTCTTGCGGCCCTGGGCGCGGCGCGCATTCAGGATCTTGCGGCCCGCCTTGGTCGCCATGCGCGCACGGAAACCGTGACGCGCCTTGCGCACCCGGTTGCTGGGTTGGAACGTGCGTTTCATCGCGCTTTCTCCGTCGTTCTGGGGCCATCCGGGATCCCGTGCCCGTGCCGGTGCACGGTGGTCTCGCCATGGGCCTCTTCATTCGAAGCCCTGCCAATAGTGGGCGTCCGATGGGCTGTCAACGCCTGTCGGGGCCGGGGGAGCGGGAAATATCGGGGTCGACGCCTGCAACATCCTGACCTGTCGATCACGCAAATTGTTACAGTTTCGCCCCGCCCGGCACCGCACGGGCGATTCGCATCAAGCCGCCGTGATCGGCGCTGTGCGGCGCTGGCCGTGGCCTCATCTAGACGTCAGAGGGTGTCATCGGCCCCGGCAGCGACGGGCCGGCCGACCGCGCGGGAGAGACGTCAGGATGACCGGGATGACCGACCAGAGGCTGCGCGAGACCGGCGACGACGCCGCACGTGCGGTGACGGCGACGCCGATGCAGCGGATCGCGAGACGCCTGCCACTCGTCGCGATCCTCGTGGCGGCGGCGGCGGGCGCGTTCTTTCTGCGCGATACCCTGAGTTTCGAGACGTTGCGCGACCAGCGCGAGACCCTGACCGCATTCCGCGACGACAATTATCTGCTGGCGGTGCTGGCCTTCGTCGGCACCTATCTGGTGATCGTCGGCTTCTCGCTGCCCGGTGCGACCATCACGACGCTGACCGGCGGCTTCCTGTTCGGCACCTTTCCGGGCGTTCTCTATAATGTAACCGGCGCCACGCTGGGCGCCATCGCGATCTTTCTCGCGGCCCGCGCCGGCTTCGGCGAACGTCTGGCCGCACGGATGGAGAGCGGCGAGGGCGTGATCAGGAGGATCAAGGACGGGATCGACGAGAACCAGTGGTCGATGCTGTTCCTGATCCGGCTGGTGCCTGCGGTGCCGTTCTTCGTCGCCAACCTCGTGCCTGCGCTCGTCGGCGTGCCGCTGCTGCGATTCGCGGTGTCGACGTTCCTCGGGATCATTCCCGGCGGGCTGGTCTATACGTCGGTCGGGGCCGGACTCGGCACGGTGTTCGAGCGGGGCGAAATGCCGAACCTCGGGATCATCTTTCAGCCGCAGTTCCTGTTGCCTATTCTGGGATTGTGCCTGTTGGCGGCCCTGCCCATCGTCCTCAAGGCCGTGCGCGGCAGGAAAGGTCTCTGAGCCCATGCCAAGGATCACGACGGATATCTGCATCATCGGCGCCGGGTCGGCCGGCCTGTCGCTCGCCGCCGGCGCCGTGCAGATGGGCGCGCGCGTCGTCCTGATCGAGGGCCACAAGATGGGCGGCGACTGCCTGAACTATGGCTGCATCCCGTCCAAGTCGCTGATCGCCGCCGGAAAACAGGCCTACACACTTGCCCATGGCGAGACGCTGGGCGTGGCGAACGCGGTGCCGGACGTGGATTTCGCCGCCGCCAAGGACCACGTCGACCGCGTCATCGCCACTATCGCGCCGGTCGACAGCGTCGAGCGGTTCGAGGGGCTGGGCGTGACGGTCATCCGGGAGTTTGCGCGCTTCATCTCGAAGACCGAGGTGCAGGCGGGCGATACCACGATCAAGGCGCGGCGCATCGTGATCGCCACGGGTTCGGGCCCGCTGGTGCCGCCGATTCCGGGGCTGGACGGGGTGGAGGTCCATACCAACGAGACCATCTTCGGCCTGCGCACCCGGCCCGACCACCTCCTCATCATCGGCGGCGGCCCGATCGGCATGGAGATGGCGCAGGCGCACCGGCGGCTGGGCAGCAAGGTGACGGTGATCGAGGGCGCGAAGGCGTTCGGCAAGGACGATCCGGAAATGGCCGCCGTGGTGCTCGACAGGTTGCGTGGCGAGGGGGTCGAGATCGTCGAGGAGGCGCAGGCCGAGAAGGTATCGGGCACGGACGGCGCGATCACCGTGCACACGCCGAAGGGCGATTTCACCGGTTCGCATCTGCTGGTCGCGGTCGGGCGCCGCGTCAACCTCGAGAAGCTCGACCTCGAGACGGGCGGCGTGGCGTTCACAAAGGCCGGGGTCAAGGTCGGGCCGGACCTGCGGTCGGTCACGAACCGGCACGTCTATGCCATCGGCGACGCGGCGGGGGGGATGCAATTCACCCATGTCGCGGGTTATCATGCCGGCGTGATCATCCGCCCCCTCCTCTTTGCGCTGCCGTTCGTGACGGCCAGGACCGCCCACATCCCCTGGGCGACCTATACCGATCCCGAACTGGCGCAGGTCGGCCTGACCGAGGCGCAGGCCCGCAAGAAGCACGGGGCATCGCTCGAGGTGGTGCGTGCCGACCTCGGCCACAACGACCGCGCCATCGCCGAGGCAAAGGCGACGGGC
Source organism: uncultured Alphaproteobacteria bacterium (assembly GCA_963789535.1). Taxonomy (GTDB): domain Bacteria; phylum Pseudomonadota; class Alphaproteobacteria; order Rhodobacterales; family Rhodobacteraceae; genus CAVXHQ01. The sequence goes on from CAWBKU010000005.1 coordinate 1,367,398, forward strand.
CGCATCAAGGTCATGGTCGTGAAGGGCCGCCCCGTCGGGGCCACCATCGTCGGGCCGCTGGCGGGCGAGTTGATCTCGATCTGGGCCATGGCGATCGCCAACCGGCTCAAGATGTCGGCCGTGGCCAATACCGTGATGCCCTATCCGACGATCTCGGAGGTCAGCAAACGCGCCGCGGGCGCCTATTACGCGCCCCGCCTGTTCGAGAGCGCGCTGGTCAAGCGCGTGGTGCGCGCCGTCCAGAGGTGGCTGCCCTGATGCGCCTGCTGCGCCGGTCGCTGAACACGCTGTCGGGCCGGTTCCTGATCCTGACGACCGTGTTCGTCATGCTGGCCGAGGTGCTGATCTTCGTCCCCTCCGTCGCCCGGTTCCGCGAGAACTATCTGATGCAGCGCCTCGAACGGGCGCAGATCGCGAGCCTGGCACTTCTCGCAACCGACATGATCGACCCCGAACTCGAGCGGGAATTGCTCACCAATGCCGAGGTCTTCAACGTCGTGCTGCGGCGTGACGAGGTGCGGCAACTGGCGCTGTCTTCGGACATGCCATCGCCGATCTCGGCAACCTACGACCTGCGGATGCCGACCGCGACGCAACTCATCGCCGACGCCGCGATGACGCTCTGGGACACCGAGCCGCAGGTGATCCGCGTCATCGGCAATCCGGTGCGCGACGGCGGCCTGCTGATCGAGGTGACGCTGGATACCGCTCCGCTTCGTGCCGCGATGATCGACTATGGCCTGCGCATCCTGCTCCTGTCCGCGGTCATCTCGGTCTTTACCGCCGCCCTGCTGTTCTTTGCCGTCCGCGTCCTGCTGGTGCGCCCGATCGCCGGCGTGGTCGGCCACATGCAGCGGTATGCCGACGCCCCCGAGGATGCGCGCCGGATCATCGTGCCCACCGCCGGCGTCACCGAACTGCGCGATGCCGAAGAGGCGCTGCGCTCGCTCCAGACGCAGCTGACCTCGGCACTCAAGCAAAAGGAGCGGCTGGCCCTGCTCGGCGGGGCGGTGGCGAAGGTGAGCCACGACCTGCGCAACATCCTGACCTCCGCGCAACTCTTCGTCGACCGGATCGAGGGCAGCGAGGATCCGCTGGTGCGGCGGATGGCGCCCAAGCTGGTGAACTCGATCCGGCGCGCGGTGCATCTGTGCGAGAGCACGCTGGCCTTCGGCAGCGTCGAGGAACCGCCCCCGACGCTGTCGCGTGTGAACCTGTCCGAAGTCGTGGCCGATGTGGTCGAGAGCGAGCAACTGGCCGCCGAGGGCGAGGGCATCGACATCGTCGCCGACGTGCCGCGCGGGATGCGGGTGCGGGCGGACGGCGAACAGCTCTACCGGGTGCTGTCCAACCTCGTGCGCAACGCGCGCCAGGCGATGACCGGCGCGCACCGCGAGGGCGCCATCGTCGTCGCCGCCGCCGAGACCGACGACACCTGGGATATCCGCGTCACCGACGAGGGCCCCGGCCTGCCGCCGCGCGCGCGTGAACACCTGTTCCAGCCGTTCCAGGGCGGGGCCACCAAGGGCGGTTCGGGCCTCGGCCTCGCCATCGCCTCCGACCTGATCCGCGGCCACGGCGGACGGGTGGACCTCGTGCGCAGCGACGCGGGCGGCACCGAGTTCCTGATCCGCCTGCCGCGCGCCGACCTCGCGCTGGTGCCCCCAGAGGTGCTGGCCCCTGTGCCGGTGCCGTGACCGGTCGTCAGCGCGCCGCCGGCTGGTCGGTGCCGGTATGGAACCGGATCGGGCCGACCGAACATTCGAAATTGCACCGGGACGGCACGTCATCGGTGCCGTTGCCGAAGAGGACGGAGCCGGCGTCGTCGTAGAACCGCCCGACGACGGAGGAATCGATCGCGTCACCGGTGGCCACGGTCCCGGTCACGTCGATCACGAGGTCTTTGCCGGACACCGTGGCCCCGGCAATCCGCCGGTCGCGGGCCAAGGTCGCGGTCTCGATCGTGCGGGTCGAAGTGCCGGTCGCGAAATCGACGGCGAAGGTCGCCGTGCCATCCTCTTCGTCGGCGCCGGTGCCTTCGATGTGGTTCGCTAGGGCAGGGCCGGAATACGAGACCGCGCCCGTCGCCGCCATCGCGGCGGGTCCGTGCGGTCGAGCGCAAGCTGGATATCGCGGACGGCGAAGACGCTGTCGGCGGCACGGATGAGGTACGCGGGTCGGATCCGGCGGCGTTGCGCCACCGCCCGAGGATCCGCGAAAGGCCGCAAGGACCAGGACGGCGCCCAGGATTATGGCGATCGGGAGGAAACGGGTCACGGACTTCTCCTTGCCTACGTTGCGGACCACAGGCCATGACGCCAGCCGGGTGCCCGCCGCGGCGCAAGGCTGCCGGACGGGTCCGTCACGGGGTCCGGCCTGGTCGACACGGACCCGTCCCCTCCGGAGCGGACCGGAAACCCGGTCGGCAACAGGTCCGTCGCACGATGCCGGGGGGCGACCCGTCGGTCCGTGCAGGCGTTGCGCCCCGCGGTTTCTGTCGGCATCGGCCGCCTGGACGTCACCCGGTCCGGAGTAGCCGGGTGGGCCGGGGAGAGGCAGCCATGACCTCGGCCGGGACGTCGCACCCAAAGCCGACATCCGCGCCCGCCAGCGCCGCTGCGCAGCGCCACCGACGCCGCGGTGCCGGCCGCTTCCCGCCGACCGCGCGCCCCCGCGCGGCCCGCGCGACCGGACGACCCCGGCGATACCGGCCGACCTGCGGCACAGCGGCGCGAACCGGACCCAATTCACCCTTGCAAACCCCGACCCGCACCGCTACATCGCCCCCACTCTAGTGCGGATTGGTAGCTCAGTTGGATAGAGTATCTGACTACGAATCAGAGGGTCGGGGGTTCGAATCCTCCCCAGTCCGCCACCTTGCCTTACGGCATCAATGAATCCAAAGACCTACGGGCCATTGTGTCAAACCTAGCGTAGAGGTTTGACAGTTTTTGTTCTTGTTTCGACCTCCCCCAGAGTATCCATCGCCTGAATCGCCATCGCCTCGCGGTTGGCAGCTTCGGTGTATCGGGTGACTTCGCTCAGGGTCTTGTGGCCGCTGATAGACATGATTTGACTGGGGCTGCATCCGGCTTCGGCAAGGCGGCGACAAGTGGCCTTGCGCAGCCCATGTGGCGACAGACCGTCGGGCAGACCGGCTTCCCTCACGCAATCCCGAAACCAGTTTGTGAACCCGGCGGGCGTGAAGGGTTTGCCCTGCGCTGTCTGAAGGAAGTTCATGCGGTCCTTGACGGTATCGAGGGCGCGGGCGAGGACGGGATGGATTGGCACGGCGACAGGCTGGCCCGTCTTCTGTTGGGCGATCACGATGGCACCATTGCGGATGTGCTGCCGCCCCATGCGGACCACATCGGATCGTCGCTGCCCGGTGTGAAGTAGAAGCGAAAAGGCAAGGTGCGCTCGCGTGTCGTCGGCATGGTGCGCAGTGAACTGAGCGATATGCTCTTCTTCTCACGTCGGAATCCGGTGGTCTTTGCTTTGAAGCGGCGGATTCCTTTAGTCGGGTCTTCCCGCGCCAGTCCCATGTCGAGGGCGTGTTGCATGAGCATTCGGATCATGCGCAGTAGATTGTTTGCCGCCGACGGGGTGGCACTCTTGGCCCCGATGATCGTTTGGACGTGATCGCGTTGCAGCATCGCCGCGTGCTTGTCGCCGTGGGCTGCACGGAAGCCTTCGATTATGCCCCGATAGGTGGCTTTCGTGCTGTCAGACAGGCTCAGGTATTCCGGCGTCTGATAGGAGCGGGCCACAAGGTCATTGAACGTGCCGGGGATCGTCTTTGACGCGCCTGTGATCTTGCCCCCGTTTCACCGGACATTCAGGCAGTTGCGGTTTGAGCTGCGATGAACTCGCGAGGTGAGCGCATCTTCAGGCCCGAGTGCGGGTGGTTGTCGTTGTAATCCTCGAATCACCCGGCAATCAATCCGAGGACAGTGTCGGCGTCTGGCAGCGGCGTCACGTTCACGTAGTCGCGCTTTAGCGTATTCACGAAGGGCGAGCCTTGTCCGCCATCGGTTCGAGGACGATGGCGAGCGATATGCCATTGCTCTGTGGGCTCTTCACCGGTGTGTAACAGGGCTTCAGGCCGAGCTGGCGGGCGAAGATGCGGGTGTCCTTGGCGATGTAGGGCGAGCCGTTGTCGCTGAGCATCTCGACCTGGTGCGGGGCGCGATGGCCGCCGAACCGCGCCTCCACCGCTGCCAGCATCATGTCGCGCACGTCGGAGCCGCTGATGCCCGCGTTCACGACGGCGCACCACGCGATGATCTCGCGGTCATGGGCATCGATGAGCGAGACCTTGTTCGCCATTGGTTCAAGAACAATGGTCGAGTGCGCCGCGCACGATGTCGCCGTTCCAGCAGGTGAACTCGAAGCCGTCGGAGCACCATCTGAGGTTAGAGCGCAGGGTCACGACCTTGCCGTTGTGGGCGCGGTCGGACCGTTCGGTGTAGCGCCGCGCCAGCAGCAGGTTCTGCGCCTGCATGATGCGATAGACGCGCTTGTGGTTGACGGGTTCCGCGCTCTCAGCCCGTCGTTTCCGGTTCAGGATAGCTGTGATGCGCCGGTATCCGTAGGTCGGCCTTGCCGCCACCAGTGCAGTGATCAGTGGCACTACCACCGCATCCTGCGCCTTGTGATAGCGCCGACGCGGCTTCGCGCTTCCCACCACGCGGGCGTGCAGGTTCGATCTGGAGACGCCCAGGGTCTGGGCCACGGCACTCATCGGGAACCGTCCGGTCGCTGCGACTGCGCAAGCCACGTCCGTTTTTTTGAGCGGGACTTGTCCAGCGTCTCTTTCAGGATCTCGACCTCGAGGGTCTTGCGCCCGAGCTGGCGCTCCAGCTCGCGGATGCGGTCCTCCATCTGCCGGACCGCGCGATTGCTTGTGACGTCATCGTCTCCAGACACGGCCACGGCCCCTCCCTCCAGCATCAGACGCCGCCAACGATACAGCAGGTTCGGGGCCACACCATTCCGGCGCGCGACGATGGAGATACTGGCGGTCTCGTCCAGCGTCTCCTCGACGATCCGCAGCTTCTCGGACGATGACCAGCGGCGTCTCCGGCCACCATCGGTGATGATCTCATAGTCAGACATAAGCACGTGCTCAGGGCTACCCCTGAGCCTCCATGGTTGTGCTCGAGTGTCCGGTTGAAAGGGGGGCCAGTTCAGCCCAGTGAGTCACGGCCTTCAGCGGCGCTTTGATAGACTGCCATGAACTCAGGCGTCCACGGCAAGCCCGGAAGCGCCACACGGGGACTGCCGGGGCGGCGATAATACCAGCGGGTTCGGCCATGGCGGTCAACGAAACCTTGGCAATACTTAGGTGCTTTACTGGGTCTGCGCATGGATAGAATCCCATTCATTCGGCTCTTGGTCAGCTTCAGCGCGGGTAGCGTCCACGAACGTGGTGGACTTTTGCGCCGCGCTGGCGGTGTAACCGGGGTGGCCATCGAGGACGTCGGTTATGGTGGAGTTTGGACACTTCAACCACGGACCGATGGAGACCCCCCTCTCGGGACATTGCTTCGCAATGCCCTGCCGGGCAGTGGATGACCGAGACCAACATGACCTTGATCGAGCTGCTGCAAAAGCACGATGAGGGGGATTTTCTACGCGCGGTGACCGAGGCGGTGCTTCAGACGCTGATGGAGCATGACGTCGAAGGCGTGATCGGCGCTGGCCGCTATGAGCGTGGCGACGGGCGACAGACCTACCGGAATGGTTATCGCGACCGCGAACTGAAGACCCGGCTCGGGGCCCTGAACCTGCGGGTGCCGAAGCTACGACAGGGTTCGTATTTCCCCGGTTTCCTGGAGCCGCGCAGAACCTCGGAGAAAGCGCTGGTCTCTGTGATCCAGGAAGCGTGGATCGGCGGCGTTTCGACGCGCAAGGTCGACGACTTGGTGCAGGCCATGGGGCTGTCGGGCATCTCGAAGAGCACGGTGTCGAAGCTGTGCAAGGATATCGACGAACGCGTGGGCGAGTTCCTGAACCGGCCATTGACCGGCGACTGGCCCTATATGTGGCTGGACGCGACCTATCTGAAGGTCCGCGAGGGCGGGCGCATCGTCTCTGTCGCGGCCATAATCGCCGTTGCGGTCAACACGGACGGCCGCCGTGAGATCATTGGCATGACAGTCGGCCCCTCGGAGGCGGAGACGTTCTGGACCGGGTTCCTGCGCAGCCTCAAGGGCCGTGGGCTGGATGGCCTCAAGCTTGTCATCTCCGATGCCCATACCGGGCTGAAGGCCGCGATCGCGCGGGTCTTCGATGCGACCTGGCAGCGGTGCCGCGTTCACTGGATGCGCAACGCGCTCGCCCATGTGCCCAAGGGTCAGCACACCGTCGTCGCCGCTGCGATCCGCCAGGCCTTCACCCAACCCGACCAGAAAGGCGCTCAGGATGTCTGGCGTCATGTCGCCGACCAGCTCCGTCCCCGCTGGCCGAAACTCTCGGCGCTGATGGACGATAGCGAACCAGACGTGCTGCCCCCGGGGGGATCCGACGTGCCGCAATGCGATCAAAGGAGGCTGAAATGAGTGATTGACCGTGATGGCCGGGATAGAGAAGGAGGTGAAGCGACGCGCTGACGTGGTCGGAATCTTCCCGAACGAGGACAGCATTATCCGCCTGATCGGCGCTGTCCTGTTCGAGCAGAATGATGACTGGCAGGGCCAGCATCGCTACATGCAAGTCGAGGCATTCGGCCTCATCGACACCGCACAGATCGACCCGCTTCTCAGCATATCAACACAGGCCGCCTGATCGATGCCTTCGATTGGCCATACCGGAATTTACACCAGCTTGACGGACGCTACCTCAGCGCCGGTGAAGAGGGAGTCCATAGCGGCGTCAATTTGTCGGGCAGCCCGCTGGGCACAACATGTTCGGGCGCATGCGCTTGCGCCATGACTTGCGAGCAGTGGCGGCAGGCGTATTTCGGTCGCTGCGTCACCAGCACCCGGAACTGGGCCGGGATCACGTCCAGCCGCTCGGACACGACTTCGCCGATCTTCGTCATCTCGCCACAGCCGCGTCGCCATTGTCGCTCGGACCAATGGCACTCCATTGGCAACCATTGCGTGCTGGCGGGCTCGATCATGCGCTCGACCAACGGCAGATGCGGCGGCAGATGGCCACGGTTGCGCTTGGGTTTGCGGTTCGTCTGCGCCCCCGTGCCCCGCAGCGCTGCCTCGGCCTTCTCCTGCGCAGCCTCGAGCACGCCCTGGGCCAGTTCGGCATCCTCGAGCGGCAGGTTGAACTGGTCTGGCGACAGCTTCTCGGAGCGCTTGCCGAACTTCTCGCACTGCGATGTGCGTGAGGCATATCTTCTAGCCGACGATTGGCTTCCTGCACCTCAACCAGCGCCGCCTCGACCTCGGCCAGACGGGCTTTCAGGAGGGTGTTTTCGTGGGCAAGAGTGGTGACATCCATGGAGCGAAGTGAATCACGACGCACCCTATCTGGCCAGTAAAAACAGGTGTTTTTAACGCGTTTTCCCGGTTATCCTGCCGTCACAGGACGGCGCGCGCGTTCCGGCTGGACCAACCGCCAGTCCAGCCCTTCGAACAGCGCCGAAAGCTGTGCACCGGACAGCCGCATCACCCCGTCCCGCACCTGCGGCCAGACGAATTTGCCGCCCTCCAGCCGCTTGTGAACCAGCACCATTTCGGTCTGATCCCAGACCAGTAACTTGATCCTGTCCGCGCGTTTCGATCGGAACACAAAGACTGCTCCACAGAACGGGTCCAAGCCGAACATCTCCTGCACCGCCAGCGCCAGGCCGTCGATGCCCTTGCGGAAGTCGACCGGCCGCGTCGCCACGAAGACCTTCATCGGCCCGCCCTGGCCGAACATCACGATGCCGCCGCCCGTGCCGCGCGGATGGCCCGCGTCAGCTGGCCTTCATCGGCACCAGCACCCGCGCGGATCACGACGTCGCCCACGATGATCTCGAGGTCGGACCTGCCACCCGGCGGCAATGCTGTAGTCGCAGAATCCGCGACGACCAGTTCGGCGAACATCGGCAGGGCCGCCACGCTCTCGGGCACAACCAGGTTGCCTTTGCGAATCTGCTTGCGCCAATCGTAAATCTGCCAGCTGGTCGTGCCGTGTTTGCGCGCAACGTCGGCCACCTTCATCCCCGGCATCATGCTTTCAGCCGCGATACGCGCGCGCTGTGCCTTCGTGCGCTGTCGTCGGCCGCTTGGCCCCTCGATCACTTCCGGCCGGGAAACCCCGGAGCCCGTCGAGCCGTCCAAATGGACACCCATTTTGCCGTCTCTCTCCAAAGCCAAACCCTCCCGCTCAATCACTGGGACAAAATGGCCGGATCAGATGAGGAATGGCAGGAGGGGGTCAGCGTAGCGCTTACTGATAACCAAAGCGACCACTCGGATCTGCTTCAGCACCGGATCGGTCTGCCCCACAACGTTGCTGGTATCGAGGCGTCCTTGGTAATCTCGCAGCTCCGCATGCGTCCGCGCATCCCGGCCCCTCTTCCGCACCTGAACAGGTTTCTCCGGCTCGACCGGGGCAGCCAAGAGCATATCCTCGATCGGCATGCCCTGACGGTCTGGCGCAGGTTCACCACCTGGGCGAAGCTCAATCGCATGAACCCGCGCGGGAGCTACCGCCGCATGCGCGAGAACGCCATGCGTCGCTGGAAGCGCCTCCAGCGGCTCTGCGACGTGATCGGCTACCGGCCGCGCATCCGGCCGGACGCTGCGACGCTCATGCGGATGGCTCGCTACAGGTGACATCAGAGTAGGATGGGCGCGGTCTCTTCTCCAACGAGATCAGGGACTGCGCCCATCTCACGACGTCGGACGCCAGTCTTGCTGTCCGAGTTGTCCGACTTTCTGGGGGGGGGGCACGAGCATTAATCGGCCCGCTGCCGGAGACGGAAACACATTCCTATCCCGGGTGCCTCGCCTTACTTTTTCTTCTTCTCGTTGATGTTCAGCGGGGTTTTGCCTTTGTTGAAGTCGGCCGTTGCCAGGACCTTCACCGCTTCTTTCTTGGGTTTCTTGGCTTCCTTGCTTCCGCGCTGCTTGTCGCCTTTGGACATCGAGATGTTCCTTGCTCAGACCGTCGTCGATCATCCCGATCGACTGGGTTCTTCCTTGATGGATCCGAAATCAAGCTCGGCCACTCCATGAGCGGCGGACCCTGCGGCTACCTCATCCGATCCACCACTTGAACGCCAGCATTCGTTTTGGACCATGGCTCCCGGTCCTGATCTCGGGACCCGGCGATCTTCGTCAGGATCTCACGCCACCACGTGGCGGGCTGAACAACCACAGCCGGTCTCTGGGTTCCTGCCGGGATCAATAGCCCCCCGAGGGCGAGGTGGCGTCTCCCGCCACGAGATGGCCCTCGGCGACCTGACGCAAGCTGTGGCGCGGCACGATGGCCCCGACCGGGTGGACGGGCGAGAGGATCTCTCCGGTGAGACGCGGCGCCGGGGTGCGGGGGTGGTTGGGGTCGGGGACCGGGACGGCGGCGATCAGGCGGCGGGTATAGGGATGCTGCGGCGCTCCGAAAACCCGGGCCCGGGGGCCGATCTCGACGATCTGGCCCATGTGCACCACGGCGACGCGGTCCGAGATGTTCTCGACCACCGCCATATCGTGACTGATGAACAGGATCGCGATGCCGAACTCGTCCTTGAGCGCGCGGAGCAGGTCGAGGACGCGGGACTGCACCGAGACGTCGAGGGCCGAGACGCTTTCGTCCGCGATCACCAGTTTGGGCGTCAGCGACAGGGCGCGGGCGATGCAGATGCGCTGACGCTGGCCGCCGGAGAATTCGTGGGGGTAGTTGTCGAGTTGGGCGGCGTCGAGGCCGACGCGCGACATCAGATCGGACGCACGGGCATGGCGGGCGGCTGCGTTGCCAATCCCGTGGATCAGCAGGGGTTCGGCGATCTGCGCGCCGACGGTCATGCGCGGGTCGAGGGCGGCCATCGGGTCCTGGAAGACGATCTGCACCGAGCGGCTGAGGGTACGGCGGGCGGCGGCGGTCATGGGGCCGACAATGTGGCCCGCGACCTCGATGCTGCCGGTATGTGGCACGAGGCCCACGATGGCGCGGGCGACGGTGGATTTGCCGCAGCCGGATTCGCCGACGAGCGACAGGGTCTCGCCCGCACGGATGTCGAGCGAGACGCCTTCGACGGCGTGGACCCGGTGGGTGACACGGTTGAGAACGCCGCGGCGGATGTCGTAGCGGACGGTCACGTCGCGCAGTCGCGCCACGACGGGGGCGGTGGAGGCAGGCGCAAGCGCACCGCCTGTTCCCATGCGGGGCACGGCGGCCAGCAGCTCGCGGGTATAGGGACGCGCGGGGGCGGCGAATATCTGGCGGACGGGGGCGGTCTCCTCGATCCGGCCATGGCGCAGGATGACGACGCGGTCGGCCATTTCGGCGACGACGCCCATGTCGTGGGTGATGAGCAGGATGGCGGTGCCCTGGGCCCTTTGCAGGTCGCGCAGCAGGTCGAGGACTTCGCGCTGGACGGTCACGTCGAGGGCGGTGGTCGGCTCGTCGGCGATGAGGACGTCGGGTTTCAGGGCCAGCGCCATGGCGATCATGACGCGCTGGCGCATGCCGCCGGAGAGTTCGTGGGGGAACTGGGTCATGCGGCGGGCAGGTTCGGAGAGGCGCACGGCGGCGAGCGCGTCGAGCGCTGCGCGGCGGGCGGCGGCGCGGGACAGGGGGGTATGGGCGCGGATCGCCTCGATGAGCTGGGTGCCGACGGTCATCACCGGGTTGAGCGAGGTCATCGGCTCCTGAAAGATCATCGCGATGCGGCGGCCGCGCACGTCGCGCATGAGGCGCTCGGGCAGGGCGGTGAGGGCTGTGCCGTCGAGGGTGATCGTGCCGCCGGTGACGGTGACGGAGGGCGGGGGCAGCAGGCCCATGATCGCCAGCGATGTGATGGATTTGCCCGATCCGCTCTCGCCCGCCAGCGCCAGCGTTTCGCCTGCGTGCAGGTCGAAGGAGATGCCGTGCAGCAGCGGGACAGGGCCATCCGGGGTGCGGGCGGTGACGACGAGGTCGTGGACGGAGAGGAGGGGGCAGAGGTCCGGGGCGGGGGCCGCCCCGGACAGGTGCAGGGCTTGCGTCATTCGAAGACGCAGCGCGGGAAGTAGAAGCTGACGACCCAGTTCGGCATGTCCACGATCTCGGAAATGCGCAGGTCGCCGCAGGTGCTCACCAGCATGTAGGCATCGACTGCCGCCATGCCACGGGTGGCGCAGAGGTGGTCGACCATGGCCGAGACCGCGTCGCGGGCGGCGGACATGAGGTCGGGGCCGATGCCGGTGGTCGCCTCATAGCCCTTGGCATCGAGGTGGCGGGTGACCGGGCCGGGGGTGGTGAAGCGCGGCGTCTTGAGGTTCGCGGCCTTCACGAGGTCGAGGGTCAGGACCACGTCCATCGGCGATTCGATCGCCGTGCCGCAGACCTCGCCGTCGCCCTGCGCCGCGTGGGTGTCGCCCACGCTGAACAGGGCGCCCGCCACCTCGACCGGCAGCCACAGTGTGGTGCCCGCCGACAGATCGCGGATGTCGAGGTTGCCGCCGACCCGCCGGGGCGGGACGACGGTATGCAGCCCCGGCTCGGCCAGCGCGCAGCCGATGGTGCCTGCGAAGGGTTTGAGCGGGACCGCCCCTTCGGACCCCCACATCGCGGGGGCCATGCTGTCCGCGTCATAGGTCCAGACATGCAGGGCCGGGTCCGCGAACTGATCGGCCAGCAGGCCGAAGCCGGGGATGTTGGCGGTCCAGCCCCACCCCTTGCCGCCCTGCGCCTGCGGGGCAAAGCTGTCGAGCGTCACCTTGAGCGCGTCGCCCGGTTCCGCCCCCTCGACGTAGATCGGACCCGAGACCGGGTTGATCTTGCCGAAGTCGAGGGCCGTCACGTCGGCCACGGTGGACGCGGGGCCAAGCTGGCCCGCCGAACTGTCGTGGCAGCGGAACAGGATGCTGGACCCCGGCGTCACCCGTTCGGCGGGGACAAGCGAATTGTCCCAGCCGAAATGGTGCTGCGCGCCGTGGATCGTGTAGTCGCACGCCTTGCACATGGGATCAGTCCGTCACGTAGACGTAGTCGTAGTTGACCGGGATCGACACGGGATCGACGTAGAGCGCGTCGTCGCCGCCCATCCGGGCCGAGCGCATGGTGTAGCGCTGTTCGTTGAATACCGGCACCCAGGGCGCGGCCTCCATGACCTGCATGTAGACGTCGGACCACATCTGCATCCGGGCCGGGTCCGCCGGGTCGATCATCGAATCGGCGGCCGTCGCCTCGGCGTCGATGGCCGGGTCGCAGAACCGTGCCCAGTTCCAGCCCCCGTCCGTCGCGCCGACACAGCCGAGGATCGGCCCGTAGAAGTTGGACGGATCGGGGAAGTCGGCGATCCAGGCCATGCCGCCCGACCAGATCATCGGCGCGGTGCCCGCCCCGCCCGCCTCGATGACGTTGGCCTGCGCGAGCGACTGGATCGACGCGGTGATGCCGATGGCCGCCAGATCCTGCTGGATCGCCTGCGCGATGCGGGGGTTGGGGTCGGTGTTCATGACATAGAGCTCGGTCTCGAACCCGTCGGCGAACCCGGCATCGGCCAGAAGCGCGCGCGCCGCATCGGGGTCGTAGGCGAATCCCGCATAGCCCTCGGTATAACCGGGCATCGACGGCGGCAGCGGCTGTGTCGCCGGGATCGCGCGGCCGTTGATGAGCTGTACGATGCGGTCCTTGTTGATCGCCATGTTGATCGCGCGCCGCACGTCGACGTTGTCGAAGGGCGGCATCGTCGTGTTGAGGGTGATGTAGCCGGTCTGCAACTGGCCGCCCTCGACGACGCGGGCCGCCTGGTCGGGATCTGCCATAACTTCCTGAAACTTGGCGGGGGGGATGCCGTCGCCGGGCACATCGACCTCGCCGTTCTGAAGGCGCAGCAGGGCGACGATGGGCTCCTGTCCGACCTCGAAGGTGACAGAATCGAGGTAGGGCAGCCCCTCGCGCCAGTAATCTTCGTTGCGGGTGAGGACAAGGCGCTGGCCGGTGGTCCATTCGCCGAGCTGGAAGGCGCCGGTGCCCACGGGCATGTGGCCGAAGTCTCCGTCTGCGGCCTCGACGGCCTCTTGCGGGACCACGGACGAGAAGTTCAGGGCCATCACGTGCAGGAAGGTCGCGTCGGGGCGGGAGAGCTGGATCTGGACGGTGAGCGGGTCGACGACCGTGACGCCCGACAGCGACGTGGCCGAGCCGTCGGTCATGGCGTCATAGCCGTCGATCGAGGCGAAGAAGCCCGCTCCGGGGGACAGCGTCTCGGGATTGGTGACGCGGTCGAGGGAGTATTTGACGTCCTCGGCGGTCATCTCGCGCCCGTTGTGGAACATCACGCCGGGGCGCAGATAGAAGGTAAAGGTCATGCCGTCGTCCGACACGTCATAGCTCTCGGCGAGGCCGGGGCGCAGGGTAGTTGTGCCGGGCTCGTAGTCCATCAGGCTGTCGAAGATCGACTTGATCATCGACCAGTTCTGCCAGTCGTAGCCGATGGCCGGGTCGAGGGTGGCGACGTCGTCCTTGTAGGTGACGGTGATGTTGCCGCCCTGCACGGCGTCGGGGTCGAGCGTTTCCTGTGCCGTCGCGGGCAGCGCGAGGGCGGCGAGAAGGGCGGTGGTGGTGAGCAGATGCTTCATGGTTCTCTCCTTTTGGGGTCAGCGGATTCGGATACGGGGGTCGATGAGGGGCGCCACGAGATCGGCGAGCAGGTTGCCGAGGACGATGGCGCAGGCGGACACGAGGGTGACGCCCATGATGATGGGAATGTCGATGCGCTGGATCGCCTGCCAGGCGAGCTGGCCGATGCCGGGCCAGCCGAACACGCCCTCGACCACGACGATCCCGCCCATGAAGATGCCGATGTCGATGCCGATCATGGCGATGACGGGCAGGATGGCGTTGGGCATGGCGTGGCGCAGGATTACGCGGGCGCGGCTCAGGCCCTTGGCGCGGGCGGTGCGGATGAAATCGGTGCGCAGCACCTCGATCATGCTCGACCGCATCATGCGGGCATACCAGCCCGACCCGAGGATGCCGAGCGTCAGCGCGGGCAGCACGAGGTGCGCGGGCGTGCCGTAGCCGCCGATGGGAAACCAGCCGAGCCAGACGGCGAAGACGTAGAGCAAGAGCAGGGCCACGATGAATTGCGGGGCCGAGACGGTGACGAAGGAGGTCATCATCAACGCGGTGTCGGTGGCGCGGCCCCGACGCAGCGCGGCGATGACGCCCATGGCAAGGCCGATCATCAGCTCTGCGCCGATGCCTGCGGCCATGAGCAGGAGCGAGGCGGGCAGGCGGGCGGCGATGAGGTCCGCCACCTCGGAGCGTTGCAGATAGCTGCGCCCCATGTCGCCGTGCAGCAAGGCCCAGAGGTAGCGACCGTATTGCACGAGGAACGGCTGGTCGAGGCCCAGTTGCGCGCGGATGTTGGCCACGGTCTCGGGCGTGGCGGACCGGCCCGCGATCTGGCGCACCGGGTCGGCGGGCAGGACGAACAGCAGGAAAAAGGTGATGAAGGAGACGCCAAGCAGGATGAGCGCGGCCTGGATCAGGCGGCGGAGGGTGTAGGCCGCCATCAGTCGGCCCCCCGAAGGGTGGGATCGAGGACGTCGCGGAGCGCGTCGCCCACGAGGTTGAACGCCAGCGCCAGCACGACGATGGCGGCGCCGGGCAGGAAGACGAGCCAGGGCGCGGACTGGAAATAGGTCTGGTTCTCGAAGATGATGTTGCCCCACGACGGGGTGGGCGGCTGCACGCCGACGCCGAGATAGGACAGCGTCGCCTCGAGGAGCACGGTCGTAGAGATGCCGAGTGTGCCCCAGACGATGATCATCGGCACCAGATGCGGCAGGATGTGGCGGAACAGGATACGCGACGTGGAGGCGCCGAGCGTCCGCTCGGCGGCGATGAAATCGCGGGCGGCCAGCGCCGTGGTCTCGGTGTAGATCACCCGCGCCGTCTGGACCCAGTTCACCATGGCGATGACGACGGCCACGATCCACAATGACGGCTGCCAGATCGCGGCGAGGCAGATGGCCAGCAGCAACGCGGGAAAGGCCATCATCAGATCGGTGAACCGCATCAGGACCGCGCCGATCCAGCCCTGAAAGAAACCGGCCGTCAGGCCGATCACCGTCCCGATCATCAGGGCGATGCCGTTCGCGACGACGCCGATGATCAGCGAGGTCCGCGCGCCGTAGAGCAGACGGCTCAGGAGGTCGCGCCCGAGAAGGTCGGTGCCGAGGGGGTAGGCGCCGCCGGGGGGCAGGGGCTCGCCGTAGAGCGTCAGGCCATCGAAGAACTGCTCGAACGGGTCGTGCGGCGCGATCCACGGGGCGAGCACGGCGGCGCCGACGATGAGGGCGACCAGGGTCATGCCGACGAGGGCCAGCTTGCGCCGTCGTAGCCGGGCCCATGTGCCGCCGGGGCGGCGGAGGAGCGGCGTGGCGGTCATGGCCGCGTGGTCCGGGGTCTGACGGTCTCGCCCCGCGCCAGCACACGGGCCGCCGCTTCCTCGAGCGTTATGCGCGCCGCCATCGCCTCGGCGCGCAGCGCGTCGTAGGCGGCGGATTCGGAGCCGGTCCGCTGCATCAGGTGCAGCACGGCGCGGACGACGGTCTGGCGTTCACCCAGACGCCGGCGCAGGTCTTCGGCCTCGGCCACGAGGGCCTGCCGCGCCTCAAACGCCGTGCGGGCGATCAGCAGGGCGCTGTAGGCGCCACCATCGCCCACGGGTTTCAGCAATTGCGCCGTGGCCCCGGTCGAGAGGGCCCAGGCGACGCGGCCGGGTGCCTCGGACCCGATCAGCGCGATCAGCGGCATCGGGGCGGTGCCGGGGGACCAGGGGAATTGCTCGTCAAAGCCCATGTCGGCGTCGAAGAACAAGAAATCGGCGGCCAGCGCCTCGGGCGGCAGGTCCGGCCAGTGCGCTGCGACGTGCAGGCCGACGGCGACGAGTTGCCGGGTCAGGGCCGTGACCGTGGCGTGGGGACGGTGCAGCACCACGGCGCGGGCGCCGCCGAGGTCGGGGGTGCGGGTGGCGCGGGTCACGACACCACCCGCAAGAGGCCCGGCGCGCGGGCAGGGGCGGGCAGGGTAAGGTAGGGATCGCCGGGCAGGGTGCCCGCATCGTGGACCACCTCGAACGCCCCGTTCCGGACCTGCGCGACGAGGGCGGGCTGGGGCATGTGGTGGGTCTTGGGGTCGATGCCGCTCGCCGCGCCGGCCGGGCTGGCGAGGAGGGCGGTGAGATCGTCGGCTCCGGCCTCGGGCGCCTGTTCCAGCAGGTCGGCGAGGACCATGACCGCCCGTTGCGCCGCCGCTTCGAAGCTGTTTGCGAATCCGTCTTTCGCGCGGAAGAACGGACCGGCGGAGATCAGGCCCTCGGCGTCGGCGGCGATCTCGGGCAGTTCGCATTCGGTGAGGTTGCACGACAGCACCGGGCAGCGCTCGGGGCGGAACCGGGGATCGCGGGCCCCGAGGGCGGCGTAGGCCCGCAGGAAGGCGTAGGACGAGGGGCCGATCAGGGAGTTGAGGATGAAGTCGGGCGCGGTCGCCTCGACCTCGTCGATCATGCGGGCCACATCCTCGGACCCGATCGGCAGATAACGCTCGCCCAGAACCGAGCCACGGGCGGCACCGATGCGCTCCCGGGCGAGGCGGTTCATCTCCCAGCCCCAGATATAGTTGCTCCCGGCGAGGTAGCCGCGCCGCCCGAAGGTGGGGATCGCCCAGGCGAGCAAAGGGATCAGGTGCTGGTTGGGGCAGGAGTGGAGGTAGACGACGCGGTCGGACGCCTCGAACCCCTCGTAGGGGACGGCATACCATAACGTCCCGCCCGCCTTTTCGAGGACCGGAATCACCTCCTTGCGGCTCCACGAGGTGACGCAGCCGACGATGTGACGGGCCGGGGTCGCATGGAGGAGATCGGCGCAGAGCGGCGCGTAGAGGTCGATGTTGCCGCCGGGGTCGCGTTCGTGGGCCTGAAAGGCGACGCGGCGCGCAGGGTCGGCGTTGACGGCGGCGATGGCGGCCAGTGCGCCGCTGCGGCAGGCGGTGCCGATGCGCGCATAGCTGCCGCTGCGCGAGTAGAGCAGGCCAAGGGCGTGGGTGCGTCTCAAGATATCCCCAAACGAAAAGCCCCGCCCCGATGCGCCCTGTGCAGGGGATCGGGTCGGGGCGCGGGTGCCAGTCGGCGTCGAGCCGGATGTTTCACGATCATGAGCCTGGCCTGCCCAGGCGGTCAAGGGGCGCGTGTGGCGCGCACCGCGTCCAAGCCGGGACTGCTCAATTTATTGGCAGGGTGGCCTGCTGCCGGTCTGGTGGACGGCAACTTAAATCTTCATCGCTCTCTCTGGCCCGGCTGCAAGTAGAGGCTGTCTCCGATATCAGGTTTCCATGTGGTGAAGTGGAAGGATCGCCCGTTCCTCTTTGGGATTGCAGGTGGCGGAAGGCGGCTCCCCGGTCCGCCACCTCGTCTTCATCGGAACACGACGCGCCACATTGTTCTGACAGGTCCGGTCCGGGGGTCGTCGGTATGGCCTGCCGGTCCGGGCAGGCAGGGGCGGTTCGCTTCGGTGCGGCCGGACGGCGCCGCGGACCACGATCTTTCGTGCAACCCGTCGGGAACCAATCCGGCTCTGGCGGTGTTGTGTGCGAATGCGGCCAACGACGGGTACGCCTCGGCCGATGCCGAGCGCGACGAAGCGTCGGCCGAGAGGACCGGTATCGGGGATGGATGTGATTTCGACGCTGCGCCGCCGCGTATTCGACCGCATCGGCGTGCGTATGGCCTTCGTTCTCGCCGTCGCGTTGCTGCCGCTCGCCATCGTGTCGATCGTCCGGTCGAACACCATCATCCGCCAGTCGCAGCAAAGATCGGAATCCGCCCTTCAGGGCGAGACCCTGCGCGCCCTGTCGATGGAACTGGGCAACATCGAGAGACTGCGCGGCGTCGCCCTCTCCCTTGCCGCGGTCATGCCGTCGCTGCTGCGATCGGCCGATACCTGTTCGACGGACCTTGCGCGGGTCGTGGAGGGGTCCAGCTTCACGTTCGCGGGATTCTATACCGCCGACGGCGAGGTCATCTGCTCGAGCGCGGGTGCATTCTCGCTCGTCCAACCCGACGGATTCGAGGACCGTTTTACCGACCCGGCGCCATTGATCGAGATCAACCAGTCGCCGCAGATCTCGCGCACCTCGATCATCGCCGCCTCTCACCCGGTCTATGATCCGGACGGAACCTTTATGGGCTATGTCGGGGTGTCGATGCCGCACAGCGCCATCGGCGGACGGGATCAGTTCCGGCCACAGAGCATGCGGGGCGACTTCGTGCCCACCGTCGCCTTCTTTACGGTGGACGGGGCCGGTTCGATCCTGACGGCCACCGGTGCCGGGATCGACGATGCCGCGGCCCTGATGCCCGCCGATCTGGACGTCGTCGACGTCATGACCCGTGGCACCGCCTTCTCGGCCAGATCGCAGTCGGGCGAGTTGCGCACCTATGCGGTGGTCCCGGTGCTGGGCGGCGACCTCTTTGCGATCGGCACCTGGTCCGAGAGCCAGGTGATCGAAGAGACCCTGTTCTACCGCTTTCCGGCCCTCTTCCCGGCACTGATGTGGCTCGCGAGCCTGATTGCCGCCTACAGTGCTGCCGAACTCTTCGTGACGCGGCCTGTCCGGCGGCTGCACGGCGCGATCACCCGGTTCACGCAGGACCGGCGCGGCGTCGCCGCCGACGCCTTCGCCATCGCCCCGGTCGAACTGCGCGACATGGCGGTCAGCTATAACGAGATGACCGACCGGATCCTGCGCGAGGAGGCCGAACTCGAGGATATCGTCCGCCAGAAGGACATCCTTCTCCGCGAGGTGCATCACCGGGTCAAGAACAACCTGCAACTCATCGCCTCGATCATGAACATGCAGATGCGCAAGTCGCGCTCGGACGAGGCGCGGTCCCTGATGCGCGGCCTGCACGACCGGGTGATGAGCCTCGCGACGGTGCACAAGGGGCTCTATCAGACCTCGGGCCTTGCCGATGTGCAGGCCGATGAGCTGATCGCCGACATCGTCCGCCAGATCACCCACATGGGGTCGCTGGGCAGCGGCGAGATCGCCGTCGAACAGCACCTCGACAAGCTCAAGCTCTCGCCCGAACAGGCCGTGCCGCTGACGCTCCTCGTGACCGAGGCGCTGACCAATGCGCTGAAATACGTGGGCCACGCGCCGGGCGGCACGTCGGAGCTGGTCCTGCGCCTCGAGACGGGCGAGGGACGGCAGGTGCGGGTCGTGATCTCGAACACGCTGGCCCCGGAAAAGACCCGGCCGCCCGAGGGGCCGACCGGCCTCGGCTCGCAACTCCTCACCGCGTTCTCGCAGCAATTGAATGCCACGCTGGACAAGCGGACCGAGGGCGACATCTATGTCGTCACCGTCGACTTCGAGGCCGAACCGCTGAACACGCGCGCCGAGACGGCGGGGGTGTTCTAGGCCGCCTCAGACCATCGCTTCGGGCGCGCCGGGCAGGGCCTGCGCCTTGTCGGCGGCACCGCGCAGGTCGTAGGGCAGAAGAAATCCGGTCCGGTCGGCGGGCGCGCGCCGGGCATTGTCGCGGGCACGGTCGCGCCAGGCACCGAAGAGGTCGGCGGTCGCGGGGACCGGGTCGAGAGGACCGGCGCCCGGCTCGAACCATTGGCCCATCACCCGCGCCTTGAGGGTCGCCACCACCTCGGGCGCCCCGAGGATCACACCGGCCTCGGCGTCCCACGACATGCTGCGTCCGTTGAGGTTGGCAGAGGACACGATGGCGCGGCTGTCGTCGAAGATCGCCACCTTGGAGTGCACGTAGACGATCGGTGCCCCGCCGAGTTGCGCACGTTTGCCCGTCGCGTCCTGCGGCCCGAGCGGGCGGGGCTGTGCCGGGCTCGCCACGAAGAAACGTGTGCCGAACGCGCGGCGGACCCGCCGGATCGCGCGCAGTTGCAGATATTCGCCGAACCGCGCATCGAGGCCCGCGCGTGGCCCGAAGGCGACGTCCTCGGGGGCGCCGGGCACCAGCAGCAGGCAGTGCAGGTCGCGCCGTGCGCGTCCGGCATCGGCGAGCGCGCGTGCGATGCGCCGGTCGCGAAAATACTGCGTCTCGAGGTAGATCAGATCGCGCGCCTCGGCGATGGCGTCCAGATGCGCGTCGAGGAGGCCCGTCACATGGCGCCGCGGACGCAGCGCCACGATGGGGGCGGCGCGCGCCTGCGACAGGGTCGCGCGGAACGCCGAGTCGGGCGGCGGCAACGCCGTCTTGCCCCGAACCACGTCGGGAAGCGCCCGCAGAAACGCCGCCGCATCGCGCGCGACCGCGGGGTCGTGCACGATCAGTTGCAGATCGTGCCACGTATCCTGAGAAGGGCGTGCATGGGCGGTATCGTCGAGCCGGCGCGCGTTCACGTCGAGGCCACCGAGATAGGTCGCCCGACCGTCGAATACCGCCATCTTGTGATGCAGGGTGATCGGCAGCAGGTGCGGCAGGGCGCCCGCCCGCATCCGCAGGCCGCGGGAGCCCTCCTTGACGAGGCCGGCAAGGCCGGGAGAGGTCAGCAACGCGCGCCGGCGGCTGGCCTCGTCCGTCGGTAGGCCCCGGATGACCTGTCGCAACGTGCGGCGGGTCCGCACCCCGAACCCGAGGCGCGGCACCGGTCCGCCCGCGGACGGATGCGCGAACGCCCGCACCGCAAGGCGCGCGGCACCGGCCCGCGTCATCTCGTTGGCCGCCGTCCACGCCTTTACATGCGCCCAGGCCCGGGCGTGCATCCGGTGCGCCATCACCGGATCGAAGTCCGACAGGGTCAGATCGATCGTCACGCCGCGGTTCAGCGTGTCGACCATCAGGTCGATCCAGCGGTCGCCGGTTGCCAGCGCCTCGGCCGATTGCAGGGGTGTCGTCGGATCGAAGACCCGAAACCCGGCGACGATGTCGTCCCGTGCACCCAGAAACAGCCGTTCGAGCGCCGGATAGGCCTCGGCGGCGGTGATCAGTATGTCGGGGTCGCGCGGCGGGGTCGTCACCATGCCACCCGGCGGGCCGCGTCGCTCAAGATCTCAACACGGGCAGGTCGGCGGTCAGGATCGCCATCGTCGCCTTGTCGGTCATCTCCATGTTCCCTTCGCCGAGGTCGAGAAGTTCGCCCAGACGCTGTCGCCCGCGGTTCACCCGGCTTTTCATCGTGCCGACCGCGACACCGCACATCTCGGCCGCCTCGTGATAGGCGAAACCGTTCGCCCCGACGAGGATCAGCGCCTCGCGCTGTTCGTCGGGCAGTTTGCCGAAGGCGCCGAGAAAATCGTTCATCGCCAGCCTGCCGTCGTGATCCGGTTTGACCGAGAGGGTCGCGGAGAGCAGGCCATCGGTGTCCGACACCTCGCGACGGGCCTTGCGGTGATGGGTATAATAGGCGTTGCGCAGGATCGTGAAGAGCCAGGCGCGCATGTTGGTGCCCGGCCTGAACGATTCGATGGCACGCCAGGCGCGGACCACGGTGTCCTGCACCAGATCGTCGGCGGCCGAGGGATTGCGACACAGACTTATCGCGAACGCGCGCAACGCGCCGAGGTGGGTCACGAGTTCCTCGCGCGGGTCGGGCACCGGTCCGTCGGTCGCGTCCGCAGTCAGGGGCGCGGTCGCGTCGGCGGAGGCGGCGGTTTTGGGTCGACGATCAATCTTGGTCATGGCGGGCCTCGGTTTCGCGGCGGTCACGTTTCAGGCGGTCGAGCAGGTCGACGAGATGCGCGGGAAGGGGTTCTGCCTCGATGAGGTCGAACGCCCGCCGCAGATTGCGGTGGATCATCTTCTCGCGGCTTCTGTCGTCGCGGCCGGGATCGGAACAGTTTCGTCGTGCGGGATCGCCGTCGTCATATCGGTCGGGCATACGTCGTTCGTCGCAGCTTGCGGGTGCTGCGCCTTTCGTCGATCAGGTGATTTCAGGGGCCGTCCGCAGCAGGGGGTCGCACGTCGTCGGGCCCACTATCGGGTTGCAGACAGAACGGCCCGCAGCCCCAAAGGTTCCCAGTCGGCGCGACCGACGCGCGCGATCCGCGGCGGCCGCCGCGCCCTGCGGCCCGGGTCGCCGGGAACCAAATTCGGGCGGCACCCGTTGGGTTCAAACGCGGTCCGGATTGTCGAGACCGCGCGAAGAGAGGCCGGATGACACGCGACGACGCTGCCGCAGCGGGAGGCGACGCGACTCAGACCCTGCGTCGCAGGTCGACGACGGATTGTGCCCGCTGTCCGCTGCGCGGCAAGCGCCTGTTCAAGGCCTTCACCCGCGACACCCTCGCCTTCATGAAGGAATTCAAGAAAGGCGAGATGAACGTCACGGCCGGCACCCCGATCCTCGCCGAAGGGTCGAGCACGCCGCAACTCTATACCGCGCTGAGCGGCATGGGCCTGCGGACCAAGTCGCTACCCGGCGGAGAGCGGCAGGTCATCAGCTTCGTCATGCCCGGAGATTTCATCGGCCTTCAGGCCGGGATCATGGGCGAGATGGGCCACTCGGTCGAGGCGACGACGCCGATGACGCTCTGCGTGTTCGACCGCTCGGCCCTGTGGGACATGTATCGCCACGAACCGGACCGGGCTTTCGATCTGACGTGGGTGGCGGCGGTCGAAGAGCATTTTCTGGGTGAGACGCTCGTGTCCCTCGGTCAGCGAACCGGGCTCGAGCGGGTGAGCTGGGCGCTCTTGCGCCTCTACAAGCACATCCTCGCCCTCGACCTCGGATCGGCCGGCGGCGTGCCGCTGCCGTATCGCCAGCAGGATCTGGCGGATGCTCTGGGCCTGTCGCTGGTCCATACCAACAAGACGCTGGCGACCCTGCGGCAACGCGACGTGGCTGTCTGGAAGGACGGAACCCTGCGGGTGCGGTCGGTCGCGGCACTGGCGAAACTGGCCGGGTCGGACCCCGAGTCAGAGCCGATCCGACCTCTCATGTAGGGCCTGACGCCGCGTCAGGAGGCGACCTGTTCGATCCGCCCGAGGTCGATCTTCGCCAGTCCGCGCAGCATCGCCACCGGCGCACCGTCGGCATAGATCATCACCCCGTCGGCCTGGGCGACCTGCGTCAGAACCGGCACCTGCGCACCGGGATAGAGCAGGACGAGCGTGTCCTCCCCCTCGTCATAGTCGTCGATCGTGGTCTGTTGCGGGCCGGGTCCGGCCCCGGTGACGGCAAAGATGTCGGCGCCCGCACCACCGTTCAGCGTGTCGAGCGCGTCGCCCCAGAGGATGTCGTCGCCCGCGCCGCCGTTGAGGAAATCGGCCTCGGCACCCGCCTCGCCGTCGCGTCCGTCGAGCGTGTCGTCGCCCTCGCCGCCCATCATCACGTCCGCGCCGGTGCCGCCGGTCAGGCGGTCGTTGCCGCTGTTGCCCGACAGCGTGTCGTCGCCCGCCCCGCCCGCGAGGCCGTCGTCGCCGCCGCCGCCCGTCAGATCGTCCTCGCCGTCGCCGCCATCGAGCGTATCGTCGCCTTCGTGGCCGAACAGGCGGTCGTCGTCCGCGCCGCCGCTCAGTACGTCGTCGCCTGCGCCCCCGTGCAGCTCGTCCGCACCGGCCCCGGCCGAAAGGCGATCGTCGCCGTCGCCGCCGTCGTAGAAATCTGCGTCACCCGTGCCGCTGCGGTCGTCGTCCGCCTCCCCCCCCTCGAAGACCTCGCCCAGGGCAGCCTGCGGCCCCGGCAGGACGCCGGGATCGTCGTCCTCGATCCCGAGGAACGGCACATCCGGCCGATCGATTTCAGGCGCATCGTCGCCGGGCGCATCGTCGCCGGGCGCATCGTCGTTTGGCACATGGTCGTCGGGCGCATCGTCGTCGGGAGCATCGTCGCCGGGCCCGTCCGCCGCCGCGCCGATCAGGTTCAGCGGGATCGGGGGCAGGGGGTCGTCCTCGTCGGTCTCGTCCGGTGCGGCCTCGTCTTCCGACGTGGCGCCCCGCATAGAGGGGGTCATGATCATCCCGGCGATGGCGATCCCCAGCAGGCCCAGAATTTCGAACATCGCTCACCCTCATCCGCCCTGCCCCACAGGGCATGGCAGGCCCCGCAGGGGCACGTCACTCCACCACCGCCTGCCTACCATTTCCGGCGCGACCGCGGGCGAACAATCGGGTCGCAAGGTTAACGGGGCACGGTCAGGACGGGGGTGCGGGCCAGGGGAGCGGCAGGCGGTCGTAGCCGATGTAGAGCGGGTGTTTCGGATGGCCGCCCAGCGTCATCCCGAACGCCCAGAGCGGACGCCCCGTCGCGCGCAGCGACGCCTCGACCTGCGCGCCGCGCCCCAGATACGCCCCATGCGTGCCCCAGGCGCAGATCGCGCGGTCGGCGCCGTCCCGCAGCCAGTCGCGCGCACTCTCGGCGATGGCGGCGTCGTTGGCCGGGCCGACCGGATCGGGCGCCGCCTTCATGCCGCGCGGATCCGTGTCGCGCCAGGCGAAGATGTTGGTCACACGGAACGCCCCGAAGCCCAGCGCCCGGGCGCGCCGCTCGCACCGCTCGACGGTCGGGTCGTTCTGGGTTTCCGTCGCGGTCGAGGGGTTCAGCATCACGAAGAGGGCACGGGCGCGCTGCGCGTCCCAGGTCCGGGTGAGCAGATAGCGATACCGCTCGCAGGGCGAATAGACCGCGACCGAGGCGGCGTCCCCCTTCTGGTGCTGGCGCTCGATCATGCCTCGCCGCGTGCAAAGACCCGCAGGGGCCGCACCTCGGCGCCGAAGATCTGGCCCACCGCAACGGCCTGTCCGTCGAAGCTCACCCAGCATTCGCTGCCGTAGTCGAGGCCCGCGGTCCGCACGGGTGCGGCATTGCCATGCGCCAGCCGCGCGGCGGCGGCGGCGTCGCACGTAACCTCCGGCAGGCCGTGCAGCCCGGCCTCGAGCGGCAGGAGCAGCGCGTCGATCTCGTCCGTGCGCGCCAGCCGCTCGACGGTTTCCATCACCACCCCGTCCGCCGCATCGAACGGCCCCGACCATGTCCGCCGCAGCCAGCCGACATGGCCGAAACAGCCAAGCGCCCGGCCCAGATCGCGGGCCACGGCGCGCACATAGCCACCCTTGCCGCAGGTCATCTCGAGCAGCGCGGTATCGTCATCCGGGCAGTCGATCAGCACCAGGGCCTCGACCCAGAGGGGCCGCGCCGCGATCTCGAAACTCTCGCCGTCGCGGGCGCGGGTATAGGCCCGCTCGCCGTCGATCTTGACCGCCGAAAAGGCGGGCGGCACCTGCATGATCCCGCCGCGAAAGGCGGGCAGGGCGGCCTCGATGGCGGCGGCATCGGGGCGGGCGGCGCTGGTCTGCACGACCTCGCCCTCGGCGTCGTCGGTATTCGTCTGCGCGCCCCAGCGCACCTCGAACCGATAGCATTTCAGTGCGTCGGTGATATAGGGCACGGTCTTGGTCGCCTCGCCCAGCGCCACGGCCAGAACGCCGGTCGCCTCGGGATCCAATGTGCCCGCGTGCCCGGCCTTTTTGGCATCGAACGCCCAGCGGACCTTGTTCACCACCGCCGTCGAGGTGATCCCCGCAGGCTTGTCCACGATCAGCCAGCCGGAAATCTCGCGGCCCTTCTTCCTGCGCGCCATGCGGCCCCCTCTGGTCAGACGCCGCTGATAGAAGCGGGCGCCGGTCGGGTCAAGCGAGCGGCCCGTTCCGGCGGCGCAGGAACGTCAGCCCCGACCAGTCGGCATCGAGGGCGCGGACCTTCACGTCGACCCAGCCGGTGGGCAGGATCAGTCGAGGCCGCGCAGCGCCGCGTATCCGGCGCGGTAGCGCGCGTGCGCCTCGGCGAAGGCGGGGGTGAGGGCGGCGACGGGCTCGATCACCCGGGCGATGGGCGGCGTTGCGGCAATGGCGAGGTCGCCGCCGTTCACCGCCATCATCCCCAGACGCGCCGCCCCGAAGGCGCCGCCGAAATCGCCCGCCACCGGCAGTTCGACCGGCAGGCCCAGCGCCGTGGCGATCGCCTGCACCCAATAGTCGGACTTCGTGCCGCCCCCCACCCCGATCAGCCGGTCGATCCGCGTGCCGGTGCCGGTGAGTGCCGCAAAGCTGTCGGCGAAGGCATGGGTCACGCCCTCGAGGACCGCGCGGGTCAGGGCGGCGCAGTCCGTCGCGTGGTCGAGGTGCAGGAAGGCGCCGCGGATCTCGTCGTCGTTGTGCGGCGTCCGCTCACCGCCCAGATAGGGCAGGAACAGCGTCCGCCCCGGCGCCTGCACCGGCCCGAGCGCGCCGGTCAGGGCCGCCGCCTCTTCGCCGACCGTGCCCGCGAACCAGTTCACGGCGTCGGCGGCGGCGAGGATCACGCCCATCTGGTGCCAGGTGTCCGGCAGCGCGTGGCAGAAGGTGTGCACCGCACTCGCCGGGTCGGGCCGGTATTCGGCGGTGGCGGCAAAGAGGACGCCCGAGGTGCCGAGCGAGACGAAGGCCTGCCCCGGGGCGACGATGCCGACGCCCACCGCGCTCGCCGCATTGTCGCCGCCACCGCCCGCCACGACGACGCCCGCGGGCAGGCCCCAGTCCTGCGCCAGGGCGGCGCGCACCGTGCCCGAGGCGGCGTTGCCCTCGACGACGTCCGGCATGAAGCTGCGGTCGAGGCCGGTCGCGGCGAGCAAGTCGTCCGACCAGGCCCGCGCGCCGACGTCGAACCAGCTCGTCCCCGAGGCATCGGACGGATCGGTGACGGCAGCCCCGGTAAGCCAGAGGCGCAGGTAGTCCTTGGGCAACAGGATCCGGCGCGTCGCGTCGAAGATCTCGCGCTCCGCATCCCGGACCCAGACCACCTTGGGCGCCGTGAACCCCGGAAAGACGATGTTGCCGGTCAGCGCGCGGAACGGCGCCTGTCCGTCGAGCGCGCGGGCCTGCGCCGCCGAGCGGGTGTCGTTCCACAGGATGCAGGGCCGCAGCGGCCGGTCCTCGGCGTCGAGCAGCACCGCGCCGTGCATGTGGCCCGACAGACCGATGGCGCGCACCGCATCGAGGCGCGCCTTGCCCGCCAAGGCCCGCATCGCCGCGTCGCAGGCCGTCAGCCAGCGTGCCGGATCCTGCTCGGACCAGCCGCTGTGCGGGCGTTGCACGGTCAGCGGCGCCTGCGCCTCGGCGACGATGCGCTGATCCCCGTCGATCAACAGCGCCTTGAGGCCCGAGGTGCCCAGATCGAGACCGATATACATCCCATTCCTCCCGTTTCAGGCCACCTTGGCAGGGCGCCGCGCCACCCTCAAGTGCCGCGCCCGATCGTGATCCGATAGACCGGCCCCGCCCCGAACAGCACCATCGACAGGCGCAGGACATGCAGCACGGTGACGAACGCCACGTCCTGCCCCATGGCCAGCGCCAGCAGGCTCATCTCGGTGATGCCGCCGGGCGAATAGGCGAGGAAGAGCTGGCTGAGGTCGATGTCGACGGTGAGCGCGGCGAGTGCCGCGAAGCCCAGCGCGCAGGCCATCATCAGGACCGACGAGGCCGCGCCCAGCGCCATGTCGCGCCCCACCTCGCGCGCCGCGGTGCCGGCGAACCGGCAGCCGACGGTGGTGCCGATGACGATCTGCGCCGCGATCACCAAGAGCGAGGGCGGCGGCACCTCGACGACGTTCAGCACATGGACCGCACCCGACAGGAGCATCGGCCCGAGGATCACCCCGGCGGGCAGGCGCAGCAGGCGCCCCATCGGCACGCCGATCACCGCGCAGGCGAGCAGGACCGCCCCGTCGACCGCCCCGATGGCCCCCAGCCCGACCCAGTTCGCCCCGCCCCGCTGCGCCGCGACGCCGAGGAACGTGCCGAAGAACAGCACGATGGTGCCGATCACGATGAGAATCCGGGTGGCGTGGGCCAGCGCGATGTGCCGCTCGTCGCCGCCGCGCGCGCCGCCCATGATGATCATGTCCGACAGGCCGCCGGGCATGGCCGAATAATAGGCCGTGACCGGATCGAAGCGGGCGACGCGGCGGTAGAACTGATACGAGACGCCCGCCGTCACGAGCAGGAACGGCACCAGCAGGGCGACGACGCCCCACCAGTCGGCGACCGATGCGAGCACCTCGGCGGTAACGCGACTGCCCAGCAGGACACCGATCACCGGCATCATCAGCGGCCGCAGGCGGTTCGGCGAGGCGAGCGGCGCGCCCATCACCGACAGCGCCGTGGTGCCGATCATCGGCCCCAGCATCCACGGCAGCGGCACATGGGCCAGCCACGCCAGGACGCCCGCCGCGATGCCGATCCCGAGGGTCGCGCCCTGTGCTGCGACACCCTTCATCGGATGGGGGCGCGCAGGGGGAGCGCGCGCCGGGGCACAGGCAGCCTCATGCGGCCCCCGGATGCGTGTCGCTGCGGGCGCGTGCCAGCAGAATCTGGCGCTGGCGTTCACGGAACCGCGCCTTGTCGGCGGCGCTGGTCTCGTCCGTGCAGGCGGGGCAGGCGACGCCCTCTTCCCAGGCGGGATCGAGGGTGGCGTCCGGCGCATGCGGGCGGCGGCAGGCGTGGCACAGGATATGGCCGCCGGGGGTCAGGCCGGGACCGACCGAAACGCGGCCATCGAAGACGAAGCAGGCGCCGTCCCAGCGGCTCTCGGCCTCGGGCACCTCCTCGAGGTATTTCAGGATACCCCCTTGCAGGTGGACCACCTCCGTGACGCCCTGACCGATCAGATAGGTCGTCGATTTCTCGCAGCGGATGCCCCCGGTGCAGAACATGGCGATCCGCTTGCCCGCAAAGCGGGCGGCGTTCGCGGCCCACCAGCCCGGGAAATCCCCGAACCGGGCCGTCCCCGGCACCTCGGCGCCGCAGAATGTCCCGAGCGCACTTTCATAGGCGTTGCGCGTGTCGATCACGACGGTCCCGGGGTCGGCGAGCAGGGCGTTCCAGTCGGCAGGCGCCACATAGCGGCCCACGGCGGCGCGCGGGTCGACCTGCGGCTGGCCCATCGTCACGATCTCGCGCTTCAGCCGCACCTTCAGGCGGTTGAACGGCTGCACCTCGGCGGCGCTCTCCTTCCACGTCAGATCGGCGCATCCCGGCAGGGTCCGCAGGTGCGCCATCACCGCGTCGATCCCCGCCCGCGGCCCGGCCAGCGTCCCGTTCAAACCCTCGCGCGCCAGCAGCAGGGTGCCGCGCACGTCACCGGCCGTCGCGACGGCGAGGATCGCCGGTTTCAGCGCGGCAGGATCGGCAAAGGGGGTAAAGCGGTAGAAGGCGGCAATCGTGACCATGCCCCCGTTTAGGCCCGCGAGGCGCCGGAGTTCAAGGCGGGTCGCTCAACCGTCGCCGAGCAACGCGACAAAGCGGTCGATCTCGGCATCCGGCAAGGACCAGTCGGTGACGAATCGCCCCTTGATCCGTTCCGCCGGGTCGCCCGCGTCGATGTCGCCCCAGGTATAGTAATGCGCGCCCGCCGCATGCAGGCGCGCATGGGTCGCGCGGGGCAGCATCGCAAAGAACAGGTTCGCCTGCGGATCGCCGAGGATCTCGTGGCCGCCCGCGCGGAACGCCGCGCGCAGGCGTGCGGATTTCACGTTGGCGGCGCGGGCGGAGTGCAGCCAGAGGTCGTCCGTCAGATAGGCCTGCATCTGCGCCGACAGATACCGGTGCTTGGAGAACAGATGCGCCCCCCGCTTGCGCCGGTATTGCAGTTCGATCCCCTGACCGTCCCTTGGCGCGAACAGGATCATCGCCTCGACGCCCATCAGCCCGTTCTTGGTGCCCCCGAACGAGAGCGCGTCGACGCCCGCCTTCCACGTCATCTCGGCGGGCGAACAGCCAAGGGCCACCAGCGCATTGGCGAACCGCGCGCCGTCCATGTGCACCGGCAGGCGATACTCGCGGGCGATGGCGGTCAGGGCGTGCAAGTCGTCGAGGGCATAGACGCTGCCCGTCTCCGTCACCTGCGTGAGCGATACCGGACCGCGCCGGGCGTTGTGGATGTCCTTTCGGGCGATGCTGGCGATGCGGTCGCGCAGGGCTTGCGCGCCGATCTTGCCGTCCTGCGTCGGCACCAGCGTCAGTTTCGCGCCGCCGGTATAGAACTCGGGCGCGTTGCATTCGCTGTCGACCAGATGCGCCGCCTCGGCGCAGAATATCGTCTCGAACGGCTGCGTCATCGTGCCGAGCAGGATCACGTTGGCCGCCGTGCCGGTTGCGGTCAGGTGCACCTCGGCGTCCGGCGCCTCGAAGAGGTCGCGGATCCGGTCGCGGACCTGCGTCATCGCGTCCTCGGCGCCGTAGCCGAGCTGAAAGCCGTCGTTGGCGCGCAGGAGCGCGGCCATCACCTGCGCGTGGACGGGGCCGGTGTTGTCGGAGGCAAAGTGCATGTGCGGGCCCTCTCAGGTCGGCTCGTCGATGATGTGGTCTTCCCAGTCGTCGTCGGCCACCTCGATCTCTGACAGGGTGCGGCCGCGCATCGTCACGCCCGCGCGGTGCGGACTCTCGGGATCGCCGGTCAGCAGCGGGTGCCAGTCGGGCAGGCCGCGCCCCTGATACAGGCGCTTGTAGGCGCAGGTCACGGGGAGCCAGTAGAGGTTCTTCTTCAATGTCTTGGGCGTCAGCACGATGCACTCGGGGACATACTCGTGGCGCCGCTCGTATCGGCTGCACTGGCAGGTGGCGCCATCGAGCAGGCGGCAGGCGACGCGGGTCAGGGCGACCTCGGCGGTGTCCTCGTCCTCGAGCTTGTTGAGACAGCACTTGCCGCAGCCGTCGCAGAGCGCCTCCCACTCGGGTCGGGTGAGGTCGGTCAGCGGACGGTCCCAGAAGCGGGGGCGCAGGTCGGTCATGGCGCCTCCAGCAGGGTGCGCGCACGGGCGCAATCGGCGTCCATCTGTGCGATCAGCGCGTCGAGCGAGGCGAATTTCTCCTCGCCGCGCAGCCACTCGATCAGGGCGACCGAGAGCGTGGCGCCATAGAGGTCGCCCTTGAAATCAAATAGATAGGTCTCGCAGTTCGGGCGGTTCTGGCCGAACATCGGACGCGTGCCGATCGACGCGGCGCCGAGATAGGCGCCGGCGTGCGGCCCGTCGAGCACCTCGGCGCGCACGGCATAGACGCCGAAACGCGGCGGGTGCAGGCCGTCGATCGACATGTTCGCGGTCGGAAACCCGAGGTCGCGGCCGCGCTGGTCGCCGCGGATCACGGTCCCTTCGAGGGCATGGGGATGGCCCAGCATGGCGGCGGCGTCCGCCGGGCGCCCCTCGCTCAGGGCGGCGCGGATCGCGGTCGAGGAGACAGCCCCGGTGCCCGCCGTCAGCAGCGGCACGATCGTGGTGCCGAACCCGAGGTCGCGGCCGAAGCGCTCGAGATCGGGGGCGGTGCCGATCCTGTCGTGGCCGAAACGAAAGTCCGCACCGATCACGACATGGGCCAGACCGAGCCGCTCGTGCAGGATCAGGCTTGCAAATTCCTGCGCAGTAAGGGCCGCCATCGCCTTGTTGAAGGGCAGTTCATACAGTTTTCGAACATCGAGCGCCGCGAGGCTGTGCGCCCGGGCGCCGGCGTTCATCAGCCGGAAGGGTGGTGCCTCGGGGACGAAGAATTGCCGGGGATGCGGCTCGAACGTCAGGATGCCGAGCGGGGCGCCTGCCGCGCGGGCACAGTCGCGCGCCACCTCGATGACCGCCCGATGCCCCAGATGCACGCCGTCGAAATTGCCGATGGCGACGGCGGCGCCACGGTCCTGCGGGTCGATATAGAGGCTGTCACGGACGATGCGCATGGCGGCTGCGTAGCGTGGTGGCCAGAGGGGCGCAAGACGGGCGGGCGCTGCCTTAGCGCAGGTATCCCATCGCATAGCGGGGCGTCAGCGCGTGGGCTTCGGCGTAGGTGGCGAGCCGTTGCGGGTCCGGTGCCGCATCGGGCGCCGCATCCGTGCCCGTCTCGGCGGCGGCGAGGCCGCCGGTAATGAACAGCGCGTCCAGATCCTCGCCCATCGCGCCGCGGATGTCGGTCAGGATGCCGTCGCCGATACACAGGATCGCGGGGTCCGCCGGCACGCCCGGCAGCGCCATCAGGCGGCGGCGGGCAAGGTCGTAGATCGGCGCGTGCGGTTTGCCGAAATAGAGGCTGGTGCCGCCCATTTCGTCGTAGAGGGCGGCGATGGCGCCCGCGCACCACTCGCGCGTCTCGCCCCGGTCGACGACGATGTCGGGGTTGGCGCACAGGAGTTTCAGGCCACGCTGTTTCGCGAGGAGGAGCTGCGGCCGGTTCACGCCCGGGTCGGCCAGCGGATCGAACGGACCGCAGCAGACGATGCCGGTGGCCTCCGCAAGCGGAACGCAGGTGATCTCGAGCGGGTCGGTATCCAGGGCGAGCGGGTAAAAGAACGTCTGGTCGCGATCCTCGCCCATGAACCAGACCCTTTGCCCCACCGCCCCGCGATACATCGCCGCGCGGGCGCTGTCGCCCGAGGTGGCGATGGCATCGTAGGCGTCCGCGGGGATGCCGAAGCCCGCGATCTGGCCCTCGACCGAGGCGCGCGGACGCGGCGAGTTGGTCACGAGGACGACCTTGCCGCCGCCCGCGCGAAAATCCTGCATCGCGGCGACGGCGGCGGGAAAGGCCACGATGCCGTCGTGCAGGCAGCCCCAGAGGTCGACGAAGAGGGCGTCATAGGCGGCGCCGATCTCGGCGAAGCGGTGGATGATCTGCGTCATGGTCTCGGCCTCTCGGGGAAACGAAATCTTTCAAAGATTTCGACGTCGATTTCTTTCAAAGAAATCGGATCCGGTCAGAGTTTCAGCGCCGGGATGATCTGCTTCTTGCGGCTCATCACGCCCGGCAAGACGACCGTGTCGCCCGTCACCGTCGCCCCGAAACTCGCCTCGGCGACCCGCCGCGACAGGTCGTTCGGGATCAGCATCGTCGCCTCCTCGCGCAGGATGTCGACGACGAAGAGGAGCACCTCGTTCACCCGGTCCTCGCCCGCGACCTGCGGCATCGCCGCCATCAGCGCCGCCTTGCGCGCGAGGATCGCCTGCGGCGACACCGTCTCGAGGACCGAGACGCGGAAGGTGACGCCGCCGGTCTCGTATTCCTTGCTGTCCATCCGCAGGAGTTCCGCCTCGGAGAAGGCCGAGACGTCGGATTTCGCCGCGAACATCTCGGACGCATAGGCGGGAATATCGATACCCAGATCGGCGGCCAGCGCCTCGGCCAGTGCGCGGTCGGTCGGCGTCGTCGTGGGCGAGCGGAATTGAAGCGTATCGGACAGGATGCACGACAGCATCAGGCCCTTGATCCCCTCGGGCATCCCGGCGGCATGCCCGCCCATGAGCTGATGCATGATCGTCGCCGTGCAGGCGAGCGGACGCAGGGTGATGTCGACCGGGCCGCGCGTCGCGAGGCCGCCGACGAGGCGGTGGTGGTCGATGATCGCCGTCACGTTCGCCGCGTCGATGCCCTTGGGCAGTTCGGCGGGATTGTTGGTGTCGACCACGATGCAGTCCTGCCCCGGCGCCACGTCGTCGATGACGGCGGGCAGCGCGAACCCCCAGCGGTCGGCGACGAACAGCGCCTCTGTGTTGGGCGTGCCGAGCAGTTGCGCACGGGCGTCGATGCCCTGATGGTTCAGGAACCACTCCCAGATCAGCGGCGATCCGGTGCTGTCGGTGTCGGGGGAGGTGTGGCCGAAGATGAGGGTCGTCATGGGCGGGGCCTTTGTGTCCGGGGGCTGTTCGACGCCTTATAGGAGGGGGCCGCCGGGCTGTCACCCGGCGCCGGACGCAGGGCCGGGTTGCGCCGGGCGGGCACGCGCGGCAGCATCGCCCCATGCAGGAACGTGACCTCTACCCCCCCGTAAAGGCCTTTCTCGAAGGGCAGGGCTATGTCGTGAAGGGCGAGGTGGGGGCGGCGGACGTCGTCGGGGTGCGCGGGGCAGAGCCGCCGGTGATCGTCGAACTGAAGCTCGGCTTCTCGCTCCGGCTGTTCCAGCAGGGGGCGGCGCGGCTCGCACTTTCGCCGTCGGTCTATCTGGCGGTCATGCGGCCGGGCGCCCGCGCCTTGAAGGACAACCTGGCGCTGGCGCGGGCGGCCGGTCTGGGGGTGATGAGCGTGCGGGCGGGCGATCTGTTGCTCGAGGTGCACTGCGATCCCGGCGGTGCCGGACCGCGTCCGTCGAAGAAGAAGGCCGCCCGCCTGAAGAAGGCGTTCGGGCGGCTGCGGGGCGATCCGAACGACGGCGGTGCGACGCGCCACGGCCTCGTTACCGGCTACCGGCAGGACGCGCTCGCCTGTGCGCGGTTCCTTGCGGTGCACGGCGCCAGCAGGGGCGCCAAGGTCGCGCAATGGGCCGAGGTGGCGACGGCGACGACGGTGATGCGCGACAACCATTATGGCTGGTTCGAGAGGGTCGCGACGGGAACCTATGCGCTGACGGCGGCGGGACGGCGCGGGCTGGCGGACTGGGGCGATGTCGAGTGAGGCGCGTGCGGCCCGCGGCGGAGGGGGCGCTGCCCCCGCTGCGCTCCCCCGGAGTTGTTACGGCAACGTGAAGCCGGATCGATTCAGGAGGGTTTGCGCCAGACCCGGGCCCGGGACCGGCTGTCGGATGCAAAGGGGTCGCGGCAGGCCCGCACCCGCATCACAGGTTGCGGCGGCGGTCAACCGAGGCACCGCCCGGCGGGATCACCGGCGACCACGTGCTGGCCGCCGGTGCCACGATGACGCACCCCCTCAGGCGGGCGCAGGGCGCGGCCCGCGAAACAGCCGGGCGAGCCAGCCGCCGCCCGCGCGATCGGGGTTTTCGCGCGCCGGGGCAGGCAGGACCGGCGGCGCGTAGTGGATCAGCGGCGCTTCCACCGACGGCAGGCTGAGGCGCAGCGCCCCGGGTGCCGTGCGGCGGATGAAATGCCGCTCCTCGTAGGGGAGCGTCTCGCGCACGGGGGCGCGGTGATCGACGAGATAGAACGGAGTGCTCATGACAGGTTCCTGATGATAACCGGGACG
Source organism: uncultured Alphaproteobacteria bacterium (assembly GCA_963789535.1). Taxonomy (GTDB): domain Bacteria; phylum Pseudomonadota; class Alphaproteobacteria; order Rhodobacterales; family Rhodobacteraceae; genus CAVXHQ01. Next base: position 1,402,460 of record CAWBKU010000005.1, read on the forward strand.
ACCGCAGGCAGCTGCGGCGTCGATTGTCTGGAGGTCACGGGGCACGGACCTTTCGGGCCGCGCAGGGTGGGCTGCTAGGGGCGCGTCAGCAGGTGCGCCGGGAAAGTCCTCTCGTCATAGCAGTCTCCTCGTCCGGACCCGGTTCGGGCCGATCTGTCAGTCCGCAAACGATAGCGACGGTCGCCTGTGACGCAAGCGATTCGGGTGCGCGGGGCGCGCATCGGCCGATCTGTTGCGGCGGCGCCACGGCCTGTGACAGCACAGCAGGGCCAGTTGCGCAAATTTCCGGCGCTTTGGCCTGTTGACAGGGCAGGGCGCATTGCCTACCTGTCCGCCGTTAGCACTCGCCTTGGGTGAGTGATAATCGCGCCGACCGGCGGATCCGCCGGGCCGGGCGAACACCGAAACTGCTTTGAGCCGAGGAGCTGCAAAGATGGCATTTACACCGCTTCATGACCGCGTATTGGTCCGTCGCGTCGAAGGCGACGAAAAGACCAAGGGCGGTCTGATCATCCCCGACACCGCCAAGGAAAAGCCCGCCGAAGGCGAGATCGTCTCTTGCGGCGAAGGCGCGCGCAAGGAAACCGGCGACCTGATCCCGATGGGCGTCAAGGCCGGCCAGAAGGTCCTGTTCGGCAAGTGGTCGGGCACCGAGGTCAAGATCGACGGCGAAGACCTGCTGATCATGAAAGAGAGCGACATCCTCGGGATCATCTCCTGAGCCGGGCCTTTGCCCTGTCCCTCTTTCCCCCTGAAACCAATCTAAGGAGCACATGAAAATGGCTGCCAAGGACGTCAAATTCGATACCGATGCGCGCAATCGCATGCTCAAGGGTGTCAACATCCTCGCCAATGCGGTGAAGGTCACGCTCGGCCCCAAGGGCCGCAACGTCGTCATCGACAAGAGCTTCGGCTCGCCCCGCATCACCAAGGACGGCGTCACCGTCGCCAAGGAGATCGAGCTCGAGGACAAGTTCGAGAACATGGGCGCGCAGATGGTCAAGGAAGTGGCCAACCGCACCAACGACGAGGCCGGTGACGGCACCACCACCGCCACCATCCTCGCCGCCGCCATCATCCGGGGCGGCATGAAGTCGGTCGCCGCCGGCATGAACCCGATGGACCTCAAGCGCGGCATCGACATGGCCGTGACCAAGGTCATCGAAGAGATCAAGGCCGCCTCGCGCCCGGTCAACGACAGCGCCGAAGTGGCGCAGGTCGGCACCATCTCGGCCAACGGCGAATCCGAGATCGGCCGCCAGATCGCCGACGCGATGCAGAAGGTCGGCAACGAGGGTGTCATCACCGTCGAGGAGAACAAGGGCCTCGAGACCGAGACCGATGTCGTCGAGGGCATGCAGTTCGACCGCGGCTACCTCTCGCCCTATTTCGTCACCAACGCCGAGAAGATGACCGTCGAACTCGAGGACGCGATCATCCTGCTGCACGAGAAGAAGCTCTCGTCGCTGCAACCGATGGTGCCGCTGCTGGAATCCGTCATCCAGTCGGGCAAGCCGCTCCTCATCATCTCCGAGGACGTCGAGGGCGAGGCTCTTGCCACGCTCGTCGTCAACAAGCTGCGCGGCGGCCTCAAGATCGCCGCCGTCAAGGCACCGGGCTTTCGGCGATCGCCGCAAGGCCATGCTCCAGGACATCGCGATCCTGACGGGCGGTCAGGTGATCTCCGACGACCTCGGCATGAAGCTCGAGTCGGTGACGATCGACATGCTCGGCTCTGCCAAGCGCGTCACGATCACCAAGGACGAGACCACGATCATCGACGGTCACGGCAACAAGGCCGAGATCGAGGCCCGCGTCACGCAAATCCGCGGCCAGATCGAGGACACGACCTCCGACTACGACAAGGAAAAGCTGCAGGAGCGCGTCGCCAAGCTGGCGGGCGGCGTTGCCGTCATCCGCGTCGGCGGCATGTCCGAAGTCGAGGTCAAGGAGCGCAAGGACCGCGTCGATGACGCGCTGAACGCGACCCGCGCGGCCGTGCAGGAGGGGATCGTCGTCGGTGGCGGCGTGGCCCTGGTGCAGGCCGGCAAGAAGCTCGACGGGATGAAGGGCGAGAACGCCGATCAGGACGCCGGCATCGCCATCGTCCGCCGCGCCCTCGAGGCGCCGCTGCGCCAGATCGCCGACAATGCCGGCGTCGACGGTTCCGTCGTCGCAGGCAAGGTCCGCGAGAGCGACGACCCGACCTTCGGCTTCAACGCGCAGACCGAGGAATATGGCGACATGTTCAAGTTCGGCGTGATCGACCCGGCGAAAGTCGTGCGCACGGCGCTCCAGGACGCGGCCTCGGTCGCTTCGCTGCTCATCACCACCGAGGCGATGATCGCCGACAAGCCGCAGAAGGAAAACGCCGGCGGCGGCGGCGGCATGGGCGGAATGGGCGACATGGGCGGCATGGGCGGCATGATGTAACTGTTTGCAGAGCAAACAGTTACGGGGCGGCAGGCTCTTTTCACCTCCCGGGGTGAAAAGATGCCGAGAGCCACACCGTCGATAGGGGCGCTCCGGGAAACCGGGGCGCCTCTTTTTCGATCTGGCCGCATGCGTCCGTAGGGTGGGGTTTCACCCCAACATCGCCGGTGCCTCAATGCGAACGCGTTTCCATTTGTCGATGTCGGATGGTGGGGTGAAACCCCACCCTACGGGGCTACATCACGCAAAAAGACACAGCCTCGCCCAATTATTTTTATAAGAACGACAATCCTGCGTCGAGATCGAAGACCTCTCCATTGCTATCGATCTTGATCTGGATACTTAAGTTGTACGCGAGGAACGCTCCCAAGCCGAACGACCTGCTCAAAGGGTAGTCGGTCCCGCGTCGAGCGGAATCTCGCCAAGAAGCATTTATGACAAACCCTTCGGTTTGATCGACGAAATTCCAGAAGTAGAGTTTTTCCGGCCTCGCGTCGTACACGGCTTCGAATCCAATATCGACGAGCCATTGCCTGACTTCTTCAGGTCCATCGAGGTACGAGAATATGCGTTGGAGGCAGACTTCGAATTGACGCAGGTTGTCTATCCGATAGGTCGCAAGGGAGCGAAGATCGACCGTGTCTGCTCCCTCGTCTATTTCCAGACAATCGCCCGCATTCGTGAACTCAGACATTGCCTCCGCCAAAGGCCTGACCCGGTAATTGTCTGGCGCGGGATGGAAATCGTTGACTTCGTATCCGCCCCGCCTGACCGTTTCGTTATCCGCAGAAATAGCGTCGACCGAAATCCGGAAGATTGCTGCATTCCCGGACGAAGCTACGTCGGGCGTGAAGACCGGTGGACCCGTCTATAAAATCAGAGCGATGGCACCGAGCCTCGAACCGACGACATCGGCCATGGTCCACAAGAAATATGCCAATAGCATCCCGAAACCTCCCGTCGGCGCACCGCAAGCGTCCCGTTCCAGCACGGTCAGAAAGTCTTAGGTGCATTACGACCCTATCGCGGCAAACCGGCACCGTCAGGTCGGGATATCCCTACTCCCCCCCTCACACACACCGCCCCCCATCCACCTCCATCGCCACCCCCGTCACCATCCCCGCCTCGTCCGAGCACAGCCAGCTCGCCGCATTGCCGATATCCGCCGGCGTCGAGAACCGCCCCAGCGGGATCGTCGCCAGGAACTTCGCCCGCATCTCCGGCGTATCCTCCCCCATGAACGACGCCAGCAGCGGCGTCTCGCCTGCCACCGGGTTGATCGCGTTCACCCGCACGCCGAACGGCGCCAGTTCCACCGCCATCGCCTTGGTCGCGGTGATGAGCCAGCCCTTCGAGGCATTGTACCAGTTCAGCCGCGGCCGCGGCGACACGCCCGCCGTCGACGCGATGTTCAGGATGCACCCCGCGCCCCGCGCCTTCATCCCCGGCACGAACGCCCGCGCCATGAGGAACACCGCCTTCATGTTCACGGCCATGACCCGGTCGAAATCCGCCTCCGACACATCCTCCATAAAGGCCGGAAGATGCGTGACGCCCGCGTTGTTCACCAGGATATCGAGCGGCCCCAGTCCCGCCACCACCTCCGCCAATGCCGCCACGCTGACCGCGTCCGCCACGTCGCAGACCTGCGCCACCCCGCCGGTCTCGTCCGCCACCGCCGCCGCCCCGCCCGGTGCGATGTCGGCGACCACCACGCGGGCCCCTTCGGCGGCGAATTTCCGCGCGATGCCCGCGCCGAACCCCGATCCCGCCCCCGTCACCACCGCCAGCTTGCCCTCCAGACGTCCACTCACCGCGCCACCCCCCGTTTTTTCTTGCCAAAAATACTCATCTGCCGCGCCGCTCACCCATGCCATGCCGCCACGGTCTTGAGTGCGGAGAACCCGTAAAGCGCCGCAAACCCCTTCTCGCGCCCGTGCCCGGACAGGCCGGTGCCGCCGAACGGCAACTCGACGCCGCCGCCGGCACCATAGGTATTGAGGAACACCTGCCCCGCCCGCAACCCGCGCGCCAGCCGCATCTGACGCGCGCCGTCCGCCGTCCAGACCGAGGCCACGAGGCCATAAGCGGTGCCGTTCGCGATCTCGAGGGCCCCGGCCTCGGTGTCGAAGGGGATAAGGCACTGGACGGGGCCGAAAATCTCCTCCTGCGCCAGCACATGCCCCGGCGGCACCTCTGAAAAGAGGGTCGGCGCGAGGTAATGCCCGCCCGGCGGCAGTCCGGCGGGCAGCGGCGTCCGCGCCGCGACCGCGAGGTCCGCGCCCCGGTCGAGCCAGCCCTGCACCAGCCGGTGCTGGCGTGCCGAGATCAGCGGCCCCACCCGGGCGTCGTCCAGCGCCGGGCCGACCGTCAGCGCGCCATAGGCCGCCGCCATGGCCGCGCGCACCGCGTCATAGACGGGGCGCTGCACGAGGATGCGCGAGGCCGCCGAACAGGTCTGGCCCGCGTTCTGGATGCCGGCGTTCACGAGGAACGGCAGCGCCCGGTCGAGATCCGCATCGGCAAAGACGATCTGCGGCGATTTCCCCCCGAGTTCCAGCGTGACGGGCACGACGTTACGCGCCGCCGCGGCCTGCACCGCGCGCCCCGTCGCGACCGACCCGGTAAAGCTCACGTGCTGCACACCCGGATGCCCCGCAAGCGCCGCCCCCGCCTCGGCGCCGGTGCCCGGCACGATGTTGAGCGCGCCGGGCGGCAGCCCCGCCTCGAGCGCCAGCGCCCCGAAGGCGAGGGCGGTGAGGCAGGCCTCTTCGGCGGGTTTCAGGACGCAGGCGTTGCCCATGGCCAGCGCCGCGCCGACCGAGCGCCCGATGATCTGCATCGGATAGTTCCACGGCACGATATGCCCCGTCACGCCATGCGGCTCGCGCAGGGTGTAGACGGTATAGCCGTCCAGATAGGGCAGCGTCTCGCCGGTGATCTTGTCGGCGGCGCCGGCGTAGAACTCGCAATAGCGCGCCAGCGCCAGCGCGTCGGCGCGGCCTTGGCTGAGCGGTTTGCCCACGTCCAGCGCCTCGATCCGCGCGAGATCCCCGGCGCGGTCCGCGACGAGCCGCCCGAGGCGGGCGAGGAGCCGGCCGCGTTCGGTCGCGGTCATGCGCGCCCCACGCGCCATCGCGGGCCCCTGCGCGGCGACGACAGCGGCGTCGATGTCGGGGGCCGTGCCGCGCGCGATCCGCGCGAGGGCCGTGCCGTCCGAGGGGTTCGTCAGCGGCAGGGTTTCGCCGGACACGGGCGGCACCCAGTGCGCCGCCGATCAGGCAGAGGGCAGGGTCGAACCAGAGGTCGGGGTCGGTCATGCGGGCTCCGGAAGGGTGAGGTGGGGGCGGCGGCGAGGAGCGCCTGCGTGTAGGGATGCTGCGGGCGGTGAACAGTGTTTCCGTCTCCCCCTGCTCGACGATGCGCCCGGCCTGCATGACCATGACGCGGTCGGTGACGGAGCGCACGACGGTCAGGTCGTGGCTGATGAAGAGATAGCTGAGCGGGCGTTTGCGGCAGAGATCGGCGATGAGGTCGAGCACCTGCGCGCGCACCGACACGTCGAGCGCCGAGACCGCCTCGTCGAAGAGGATCAGATCCGGTTCGGTGATGAGCGCGCGGGCGATGGCGAGGCGCTGGCGCTGCCCGCCCGAGAACTCGTGCGGATATTTCCGCGCGTCGCCGGGCGTGAGGCCGACATCGGTAAGGGCGCGCGCGACGGCGGCATCGCGGGCCGCCCCGGTGGGCGCGTCGCGCCTCAGGTGGAACGGTTCGGTGATGAGGCGCGCGGCACGGTGGCGGGGGTTGAACGACCCGTAGGGATCCTGAAACACGACCTGCATCCGCGCCTTGGTGGCCGGTGCCGTCAGGCCCGGGCCGATCGGCGCGCCGTCGAGGGTGACGGTGCCCGCGCTCAGCGGCTCGAGGCCGAGGAGTGCGCGGGTCAGCGTGCTCTTGCCGCAGCCGCTCTCGCCGACGAGGCCGAGGCGTTCGCCGCGATGCAGCGTGAAGGTCACGTCGTCCACCGCGCGCAAGGTGCGCGGCGGCGCGAAGAGGGTCGGGCGGGCGAGGCGGTAGGTGCGGGTGGCCCCCCGCACCTCGAGCAGCGGCACCGGCGGCGGCGCGGGCGGCAGGTCGACGCGGTGCGTCGAGGCGGCGAGGAGCGCGCGGGTGTAGGGATGCGAGGGGCGGCCCAGCACGTCCGTGGTCGGCCCGCTCTCGACGATGCGGCCGCCTTCCATGACGGCGATACGGTCCGCGACATCTGCCACGACGGCAAGGTCGTGGGTGATGAGCAGGAGCGCCATGCCTTCGGTCGCGACGAACCCGCGCAGGAGGGTCAGGATCCGGGCCTGCGTCGTCACGTCGAGGGCGGTCGTCGGCTCGTCGGCGATCAGCAGACGCGGGCGCAGGGCGGTGGCCATGGCGATGCAGACCCGCTGGCGCTGTCCGCCGGAGAGTTCGTGGGGGTAGCGGGTGGGCGGGATGCCGTCGAGGCCGACACGGGCGAGCGCCTCCTTGGCCCTGCGGGCCGCTTCGGCGCGGGTCGCCGGCGTATGGAGGCGGATCGTCTCGGCGACCTGCGCGCCGATCGTCTGCACCGGGTTCAGCGCGGTCATCGGCTCCTGAAAGATCATGCCGATCTCGTTGCCGCGCAGGGCGCAGAGCGCGGCTTCGGTGGCCGTAGCGAGGTCGGTCGCCTCGAAGCGGATCGCGCCTGTGGTCTGCGCGCCCTCGGGCAGGAGGCCGATGATGGAAAGTGCGGTCAGGGACTTGCCCGAACCGCTTTCGCCGGTCAGCGCGGTGATCCGGCCGGGGTTCAGCACCAGGTCGAGGTCGTGGAGGATGGGGATGTCGTGGATGCGCAACGACAGGCCGTCGAGCGTGAGGAGCGGCTCGGATGGGTATCTGGAGACTGAAGTAACGGGGGTCTTGGCGAGGGTCGTCATGTGCGGACCCCTGCCAGACGGGGGTCGAGGCGGTCGCGCAGCGCGTCGCCGAGCAGGTTGAGGCCCAGAACCGTGAGCACGATGGTCAGGCCGGGCACGAGGGCCACGTGCGGCGCGATCGAGACGAGGGTTTGCGCGTCGGCGAGCATCCGGCCCCAGGACGGCGTGGGCGGCTGCGCGCCGAGGCCGATATAGCTGAGTGCCGCCTCGGCGAGGATGCCGAGCGAGAACTGGATGGTGCCCTGCACGATCAGGAGGTTGGCGATGTTGGGCAGGATGTGTTCGGCCGATATCCGGGCGCGCGATTTTCCGGCGACGCGGGCGGCGAGGATGAAGTCCCGCTCCCAGAGCGAGAGGGCGGCACCGCGCGACAGGCGGGCGAAGACGGGGATGTTGAAGATGCCGATGGCGAGGATCGCGTTCAGCGCCGAGGGACCGAAGACCGCGGTGATGAGGATGGCGATGACGAGGCTGGGAAAGGCGAAGACCAGATCGTTGGTGCGCATGATGAATTCGTCGAGCAGCGATCCGCGCGTGGCGGCAGCGGCGAGGCCGAGGGGCACGCCAAGGACGATGCCGATGCCGACGGCGACGACGGCCACGGCCAGCGAGGTGCGCGCGCCGAGCATGATCATCGACAGCATGTCGCGCCCGAAGTGGTCGGTGCCGAGCAGGTTCACGAAATCGGGAGGGTGCAGCTTGTTCGGGACATCGAGGACCGTGATGTCGGCGGGCGTCCAGACGAAGGAGGTGAGGGCGAGCACGGCGATGAGGCCGGTCAGCACGAGGCCGAGGGCGCGGGTCATGCGCGCCGCCTCATGACCGTCGCCGCAGGCGCGGATCGACGGCGGCATAGGTGAGGTCGACGGCGAAGTTCACGACGATGACGAGGAAGACGAGCAGCATCACCGTGCTCTCGACGACGATCAGGTCGCGCGCCGAGATCGACTGGAAGATCAGGCGCCCGAGGCCGGGGAGGTAGAAGATCTGCTCGATGACGATGGCGCCCGCCAGCAGGAACGAGAATTGCAGGCCGATGATCGTCAGCACCGGGATGAGGGCGTTGCGGACCGCGTGGCGCCACAGGGTCTGGCGGCGGCTCAGCCCCTTGGCCCGCGCGGTGCGGATGTAGTCCTCGGACAGGGTGTCGAGCAGCGCCGAGCGCAGCACGCGGGCGAGGATCGCGGCCTGCGGCAGGGCCAGTGCGACGCTGGGCAGGATGAGGGCGTTCAGGGCGGCGAGCGGGCGGTCCCAGCCGGGAAAGCCGCCCGAGGGAAACCAGCGCAGCTTGATCGAGAAGAGCGCGACCATCAGCATCGCGAACCAGAAGTTCGGGACCGCGACGCCGATCTGCGTGGCCCCCATGACGGCCACGTCGCCGGTGCCGCCCCGGCGCGCGGCGGCGTAGAGACCGGCGGGAAAGGCGATCAACGTGGACAGGACCAGCGCCATCAGCGCCAGCGGCAGCGACACCACGATCCGGTCCGCGATGAGGGCGGCGACCGGCGTCCGGTAGGTGACGCTCTGCCCGAAATCGCCGGTGAGCAACCCGCCCGCCCAGGCGAGATAGCGGACGGCAAAAGGGCGGTCGAGGCCGAGTTCGGCCTGAAGTGCCGCCAAAGTGTCGGGCCGGGCGTTCACCCCGAGGATGAAGGCGGCGGGATCGCCGGGGATCACTTCGATCACCGTGAAGATGAGCAGCGACGCCACGATCAGTGACAGGACGAGCGACAGGAGGCGTCCGAGGATGAAACGGGTCATGCGCCGACAGAGGGGGCGGACGGCGGTTCCGTGAGCACGACGACGGCGCCGGAGGGCAATGCGGGCATCCCCGGCGCCATGGTATCAGTTCCAGCGCACGCCGGTCAGGTCGACGGCCGCCGTGGGCTGATCGACCCAGAGACCCTCGATCCCCGCCTTTGCCACCGTCGCGATGGCCAGCTCGAACAGGTAGGCGTTCACGTAGTCCTCCGAGATGATGGTCTGGGCGCGATGCAGCAGATCGGTCCGCTCGGCGGGGTCGGTGGTGATGTCGAGGTCGGCCATCACCTCCTGAAAGGCCAGCCCGTCGTACTGGAAATAATAGTCGGGATCGGCATAGATGCCGATGTCCATCGGTTCGGTATGGCTCACGATGGTCAGGCCGAAATCCTTGTTGGTAAAGACCTCCTCGATCCACTGCGCCCATTCGACGTTGACGATCTCGACCTCGATGCCGACCTGGGCGAGCTGGCTCGCGATGATCTCGCCGCCGCGACGGGCATAGGACGGGGGCGGCAGTTTCATGACCGTGGAAAATCCGTCGGGATAACCTGCCTCGGTCAGCAATTGCCGCGCCAGATCGGGGTCGTAGGGCGACAGCGCGATCAGGTCGAGGTAATCGGGGTTGTGCGGCGCGAAATGGGTGCCGATGGGCGTGCCCTGGCCGAACATCGCGCCGTCGATGATGGCGTTTCGGTCGATGGCGACGGACACCGCATGGCGCACGCGGAGGTCATCGAAAGGCGGCAGCGCGTTGTTCATCGCGAGGATCGTCTCGCCCTCGGTATTGCCGATCAGCACCTGAAACCGGGGGTCGGCCTCGAACTGCGGCACGTTCTCGGGCGCGGGAAAGCCTACGAAGACGTCGATATCCTCGGCCATCATCGCGGCAAAGGCGGCGGTCGGGTCCGAGATGAAGCGGAAGGTCGCCGTCTCGAGCGCGGGGGCGTCGCCCCAATAGGCGTCGTAGCGCGCGAGGTCGAGGCGGTCGCCCTGCACCCAGTCAACGAACCGGAAAGCGCCGGTCCCGATTGGGTTGGAGGCGATGTCGTCGATGCTCTCGGGGGCGACGATCACCGCGTCGCCCCAGGCCATGTTGAACGGGAACGCGCCGTTCGGCGCCGAGAGGGTGACGGCGACCGTCGCCGGGTCGATCACGGCGACGTCGACGATGCCCGCGAACAGGCCCTTCTGCGCGTTGGTGCTGTCCTCGGCGCGCGCCCGGTCGAGGCTGAACTTCACGTCCTCCGCGTCCATCGTCGTGCCGTCGTGAAAGGTGACGCCGTCGCGGAGCCGAAACGTATAGGTCAGGCCATCGTCCGAAATGTCCCAGCTTTCCGCCAGCCCCGGCACGACCGAGCCGTCGGCCATGAACCGGGTCAGCCCCTCGAACACGTTGGAATAGAGGACCGAATCGATCGCCTGCGCGGCACCGCCCGTCGGATCGAGGTTCGGCGGCTCGAGCTGGATCGCCACCGTGATGCCGGTGTTCTGCGCCGCGGCCATGCCGGCGAGCAGGGTCAGCGCGCCGGCCGTAAGCCCTGCCGTCAGAAGTGTGCGTGTCATGTCGTTCCCCCAGGAGGTGCGTCGGTTGCGTCAATCCTGCGGCGCGACGAGCAATTCCGCAAGGCTGCGCGCCATCACCAGCGCCGCATCAGCCATGTCGTCGACGCCGATCCATTCGTCGGGCTTGTGCGCCAGCTCGAGGACGCCGGGCCCATAGGCCACGCAATTCTTCAGTCTGCCGATCCGGTCGATGTGTTTCTGGTCATAGGTGCCGGGCGAGGCGACGTATTCGGGCGCACGGCCCAGCACCGCCTCGATCTGGCGGGCAAGGGTCCGGACGACGGGTGCCGCGCGGTCGGTCATCGACGGCAGGACGGCGTTCAGTTCGCGCAGCGCATAGTCGAAATTCGGGCGGGTGGATTTCAGCCCGTCGAGCAGCGCCGTCACCTCGTCCCGCACCGCGTCGAGCGGTTCCTCGACCAGAAACCGCCGGTCGATGACGATGCGGCAGCTATCGGGGACGCAATGCGAGGGCAGGGCGGTCGACCCGGCGGGCTTTTCGGCCTGCCCGCCATGGATCGAATTGATGTTCATCGTCGACGACCGCGCGCCCTCGGGCACCACCGGCATCCCGGTCCGCCGCGCGGCCATGGCGGGAAAGAGGTCGCTTTCGAATTTCTCGAGGACCGCCCCCATGTGCCGCACCGCGCAATCGCCCAGAAACGGCATCGAGCCGTGCGCGATCTCGCCGAAGGTCTCGATCTCGGCCCACCAGCCGCCTCTGTGGCCGAGGCAGACGCGGTCCTTGTTCAGCGGTTCGGGGATGATGACGTGCTGCACGCGCTGGGGCGAAAAGTATCCCTTTTCCGCCAGATAGGCGACACCGCCATAGCCGCCCGATTCCTCGTCCGCCGTGCCCGAAATCTCGATGGCGCCGGCGAAATCGGGGCAGACCCCGAGGAACGCCTCGGCAGCGATGATCGACGCGGCCAGCCCGCCCTTCATGTCGCAGGCGCCGCGGCCATAGATCCTGCCGTCCACCAGCGCCGCGCCGAACGGATCGTGCGTCCAGCCGGCGCCCACCTCGACGACGTCGGTATGGCTGTTGAAGTGAACGCAGGCGCCCGGCCGCCGCCCCTCGCGCCGCGCGACGACGTTCCAGCGGGGATAGGCCGTGCAGTCCCCCGGCGTCCCCTCGGCGCGGATCAGCTCGGTCCGGAACCCGGCAGCCCGCAGGCGCGTGTCGAGATACTCGCAGATCAGGCGATAGTTCTCGCCCGGCGGGTTCAGCGTCGGGATCCGGATGAGATCCTGGGTCAGCGCGATCAGGTCGTCGCGCCGGGCGGCTATGGCAGCGGACAGCGCCTTGGCAAGGTCGGGAGAGAGGCCCCCCGGGTCGGGTGCTTTGGACACAGGTGCCGGAGAAGTCGTCATGGCGCGACTTTGGGGCAAGACTCGGGGGACGGCAATGGGTAGGCTCGCCCACAGGTTGAGTGTGCACAGGCGATCCGAGGGGATGCGGATGGGCGACGGGACGTGACGGAGCGGGCGTCTGGAACGCCGGACCGCGGACAGGCGGGCGTTGCCGGCGGCACCGTGCGCGCCAGTGCGCGGCGGCATCTTCGTTACCGATATGTTCACGCCGGGCTGTTAGTCCGGAAGGCGCAGCCGTGACCAGATACGAGGCCCCCGTGAACGCCCCCCGCTTTGCCGCCAAGGACGACTATGCGGTGCAGTTGATGAAGGCGCTCGTCGTGGACGGCGCCATTCTCGACGCGCGGTTGGTGATCCGTTACGCGACCGAGGGGTTCGTGCGCCGATTCGGGGCGGCGGGCCCGGTCGGAACGCCGTTCGCGGCGTGCTTTTCGGACGGGGACGCCGGCCGCAGGCTGGCCCTGATGCTGCGGTCGGTCGTCGCGTCGGGCGGTGCGACCGTCGGTTGGGACACGACCACCGGTTTCGTCGAGGTCGACCTCGACCGCCCCGCCCTGAGCGCCCGGATCTCGGCCTTCGTCGGACCGGGCGGGGGGTTTCTGGGCTATCTGGTGCAGGAGATACCCCATCCCGTCACCGACGATCCGGCCGCCAACGTCCGGCGCGTCGCACCCCGCGAACGCGATGCCGCCCGCAAGATCCTCGCCCGCCTGTCGCACGGGTATTGGGAGGTCGATATCGACCGGTCGACCCACGTCACCTCCGAAACCTGGCGCACGATGCGCGGCCTGCCCGCGAACGTCCACTTCGACTACAGCCCCGATGTCTGGCGCGAGCGGGTCCACCCCGAAGACCGGCAGGCGCTTTTCGCCCACGCCCGCGACCTCTACGACGGCACCGCCGACTTTCGCCCGTCGATCTACCGCGAACGTCATGCCGATGGCCACTGGATCACCATCCTGACCCACGGTGCCGTCATCGAGACCGGTGCCGATGGCAAACCGCGGCGCATCGCGGGCACCGATGTGGATATCAGCGCCTCGCATTCCACCGAGGGCTATACACGCGAGATGGCGCAGCTCGAGCAGCGGTGGCTGATCGCGTCCGAATACGGAAAACTTGGCCTGTGGGACAACGATTCCGTGCGCGGCAGCCGCTATGTCTCGCAGACCTGGCGGCAGATGCGCGGCTATGGCCCCGGTGACGCCTTCGACGAGAGCCGCGAGGCGCTGGGCGAGCGGACCCATCCGGACGACCGCGAGTCCCTGCGCCTGCAAATCGAGGAAACGGTGAACGGCGGCATCGACACCGTGTTTCAGGAATACCGCGAGCGGCACCGCGACGGCCATTATATCTCGATCCTGTCGCGCGGCCGCGTCATCGCGCGCGATCACCGGGGTGTCGCCACCCGGATCATCGGCATCGACGCCGACATCACCGAGATCAAGGCGGCGAGCGAGGAGATCGAGCGTATGTCGCGCCGTCTCGAGGTTGCGATCGAGGCGTCGCGCGTCGGCATCTGGGAGGTCGACCTGACCAACGGCAGGACCGTCTGGGATGCCCGGATGATGGAACTCTACGGGATCGACGCCGCCCCGGGGATCATTCCGCCGATGGCCTGGGAGAATGCGATCCACCCCGACGATTTCGACCGAGTCATGGTCGAGGCCGATGCCGTGGCACGGGACGATGCGGCGTTCGCGGCGCAATACCGCGTCCTGCTGCCGGACGGCGGCGTGCGGCACATCCGGGCGGTGTCGACGCAGATCTTCACCGACGGCGGCGGCAAGGGCCTCGTCGGCGTCGACTGGGACGTGACCGCCGACGTCGAGGCGGCCGAGGAGCTGCGCCGGGCCCACGAACTCGCGCGCCGCCGCAACGACGAGCTTGAACAGGCCCGCGCCGAGATGGAACACCGCGCGCTGCACGATGCGCTGACCGACCTGCCCAACCGCCGCTACCTCGACCAGGAGATGCGCCGTGCGCGTCCCGACGGGCGCGACATCGCCGTCATGCAGCTCGACCTCGACCGGTTCAAGCAGATCAACGACACCCTCGGCCATGCGGCGGGCGACGCGGTGCTGCGCCACGTCGCCGGTGTCGTCGGCGCCCTCGTCCCCGCCGCGGCCCTCGTCGCGCGGGTGGGGGGCGACGAATTCGTCGTGTTCTTCGACATCGCCCCGCCGCGCGAGGTGCTCGTCGGCCTTGCCGACCGGATCATCGCCCGCCTCTCGGTGCCGTTCGACATCGACGGTCAGGGCTGCCGGTTCGGCGCCTCGGTCGGGATCGCCACCGGCAGGGTGCCGCGGCACACGCCCGACGAGGTGCTCGCGAACGCCGACATGGCCCTCTACGAGGCCAAGGGGGCGGGCCGCGGGCATTTCGTCGTCTTTTCCGAGCGGATGCGCACCGCCGCGCAGAACAAGCGGGTGCTGGCCGACGCCATCCTCGGCGGCCTCGACCGGGGCGAATTCCGCTGTGTCTATCAGCCGCAATTCGCCGCGGGCACCTTGCAGATCAGCGGTGTCGAGGCGCTGGTGCGCTGGTATCGCGCGGACGGATCGGTGATGGCGCCCGGCGGCTTTCTCGGCGTCGCCGAAGAGCTGAACGTGGTCGACCGCCTCGATCAGGCGGTTCTGGGCCATGTCCTCGCCGATCAGGCGGCATGGGCCGCGGCGGGGGTCGCGGTGCCGCGCGTCTCGGTGAACGTCTCTGCCCGCAGGCTCGAGGATCCGGCATTGCCGCACCTGCTCGGCAACCTCGGCATCCTGCCCGGGCGGATCGCGTTCGAACTGCTCGAAACGGTGTTCCTCGACACGCCGAACCCGATCATCACCGCCAACATCGCCGCGATCCGCGCCATGGGCATCGAGATCGAGATCGACGATTTCGGCACCGGCCACGCCTCGATCGTCGGCATGCTGCGGTTGCAACCAGACCGCCTCAAGATCGACCAGCAACTCGTCGGACCGCTGGTCGAGGGCGACAAACAGGGCATCCTCGTGCGCTCGATCATCGACATCGGCTGCATGCACGGCATCACCGTCATCGCCGAGGGCGTGGAAACGCCCGACCACGTGCGCCTGCTCACCGCGATGGGCTGCCACCATCTTCAGGGCTACGGCCTCGCCCGGCCGATGCCGGGCGACGAGCTGTGCGAGCGGATGCGCACCGGCCGCTGGGACATGACGGCCGCCGCCTGACCCGGCGGAACGGCGCGTCGGTCCAGTTGCCACAACCGCCAAGTCCAGCGAGCCCCCGCCCTTGTGCGCCCCGGACCGAGCCTCTACCCCTGCCGAAGCACCCCGGGGGCAGGACCGATGACGCGCACCTATCTCAAAAAGGCGACCCGGACCGCGCAGACGGGTGCGGGTGACGTAACGGCGACGGTGCAGGCGATGCTGTCGGACATCGAGGCGGGCGGCGACGCCGCGGCCCTCGGCATCGCCCGGCGCCTCGACGGCTATGACGGTCCCGTCCTTCTCGGCCCCGCGGACATCGCCCGCGCGAGCGCCAGCCTGTCGCAGCGCCTGCGCGACGACATCGCCTTTGCCCACGACAACGTCCGCCGGTTCGCGCAGGCGCAAAAGGAAACGCTGCGCGACGTCGAGATCGAGGTGGTGCCCGGCTTTATCGCCGGTCAGCGTGTGATCCCGGTCCGCGCCGCGGGCTGCTATGTCCCCGGCGGCCGCTACAGCCACGTCGCCAGCGCCATCATGACCGTCACCACCGCCGCCGTCGCCGGCTGTCGCCACATCACCGCCTGTTCGCCGCCACGGGCGGGCGAGGGCATCGCCCCCGCCATCATCCATGCGGCACATCTGTGCGGCGCCACGCAGATCCTCGCGATGGGGGGCGTGCAGGGCGTCGCGGCCCTCACCTACGGCCTCTTCGGCCTGCCGCGGGCCGACATCCTCGTCGGTCCCGGCAACCAATATGTCGCCGAGGCCAAGCGTATCCTCTACGGCCCCGTCGGCATCGACATGATCGCCGGTCCCACCGACAGCCTGATCCTCGCCGACGCCACCGCCGACGCCCATATCGTCGCCACCGATCTGGTCAGCCAGGCCGAGCATGGCTATAATTCCCCTGTCTGGCTCGTGACCGACAGCGAGGCCCTCGCCCGCGACGTCATGGCCCGCGTCCCCGCCCTCATCGCCGATCTCCCCGACCTGAACCGCGAGAACGCCGGGGCCGCGTGGCGCGACTATGCCGAGGTGATCGTCTGCGCGGACCGCGAGGAAATGGCCGCCTGTTCCGACGATTACGCGCCCGAACACCTGACCGTGCAGGCCGCCGACCTCGACTGGTGGCTTTCGCGCCTCGAATGCTACGGCTCGCTGTTCCTCGGCGAGGAGACGACGGTAAGTTTCGGCGACAAGGCGTCGGGCACCAACCATGTCCTGCCGACCAGCGGTGCCGCCAAATACACCGGCGGCCTCTCGGTGCACAAATACATGAAGGTCGTGACCTGGCAACGCAGCACCCGGGAAGGCACACGCCCCGTCGCCGAGGCCACCGCCCGGATCAGCCGCCTCGAGGGGATGGAGGGCCACGCCCGCGCCGCCGACGTGCGGCTGGCCAAGTATTTCCCCGGCGAGACCTTCGACCTGAGCGGCACCGAAGAGGCCGAACCGCAATCCGCCGTGACCCCATGAAAGGGCCGAAGATGTCAGTGAACGAACGGATCGTCGACGATTTCGTCGCCAACGGCGTGGGTTTCGTCACCACCGTGCCGTGCAAACAGCTCGCCGGCGTGATCGAGGCGGTCGAGAACCGCCAGGAAATCCGCCACGTCCCCGCCAACAAGGAGGACGAGGGCATGGGCCTGTGCGCCGGCGCCTTCATGGCCGGCGTCCGCCCCGCGATCATCATGCAGAACACCGCCATCGGCGTGACGATCAACACCCTCGTCACGCTGACGCAGTTCTACCGCCTGCCGCTGCCGATGCTGATCTCCTACCGGGGCGAGCTGGGCGAGCCGGTCGCCTGCCAGGTCGAAATGGCGGTGCACACCAAGGCGCTGCTGGCGCAACTGCACATCCCGACCTACCACTTCCATGCGCCGTCGGACGTGGACGAATTCGACGCGATCCTGAAATACACCTTCATGTGCAACAAACCCGTCGCGATCCTCGCCGATGCGACGTTCTGGACCAGATCGCAGCAGGAGATCAAGGAATGAGCCCCGCCATGGTAAGGTCCGACGTCCTGCGCGAGATCGCCCCCCTCCTGAAGGACCGCCTGGTCGTGTGCAACATCGGCCTGCCCAGCCAGGAAATGCACATGATCGCCGACCAACCGTCGAACTTCTACATGCTGGGCACGATGGGTCTGGCGAGTTCCATCGGCCTCGGCCTCGCGCTGAACCAGCCCAAGACGGTGATCGTCATCGATGGCGACGGCTCGGTCCTGACGAACTTCGGCACCCTGCCGACGATCGCCAACAACGTGGCCGACAATTACATCCTGCTGATCGTCGACAACGGCAGCTATGGCTCGACCGGCGACCAGCCGACCTATGCGGGCCGCAAGACCTCGCTTACCGAGGTTGCCCGCGCCTGCGGCTGCGACAACGTCGTCGAATGCCGCGCCGAGGACACGCCCGCCGCCCTGCAATCCGCCATCGACGGCGGCCGCATGACGGTCATCGTCTGCAAATGCGCCAGCGGCAACGTCAAGGTGCCGGTCATCACCCGCGATCCGGTCACGATCCGCGACGGCTTCATGGCCGCCGTCCGGGCCTGACGCAGCGGGGCGGCCAAAACGCGCCGTCCCCCTTCACGTTGCCGCAACAACTCCCCCCGGAGGGTCCGTCGCTTTGCCCGGCACTGCCGCCCGACGGGCAGAACACCACCACCCCACGGGGTAGGATGGGGTTTCACCCCATCGGCCCTCCCCTACCGCGACACCTCCGCCAGCAGTTGCGCATTGCCGCCCGCCGCCGTGGTGTCGATGCACACGTGCCGCTCCTCGAACACATGTCCCACGTCCGGTCGCCCGGTGATCAGCGGCACCAGCGGCCCCTCGCGCGAAGCGAGCGCCATATCCGCCATCCGCGCCGCCGCCGCGTCGCCCCACCAGAGCACACCCGTAAGACCTGCCCGCGTCGCCAGATCGCCCGGCAGGTCCGGCATCTCGACCGCTAGCCCTCCCAATGCCCGCACCGCCGCCGCCTGCTCCGCCGCGACCTCGGCCCCCGGCCCGCAGCACAGCAGCGCCGTCCGGGGGATCAGGGTCAGCCGATTGGACTCTCCCGTCGGTCCCGGCATGTCCTGCGGTGATACCGCTGCCCCGGACCGCCCCAGGAACCTTGGCAGATAGAGCGGCCCGCCCGCCTTCGGCCCCGTGCCCGACAACCCGTGCCCGCCGAACGGCTGGCTGCCGACGACCGCGCCGATCTGGTTGCGGTTCACATAGATGTTGCCCGCGTGGATGCGGTCCACGACCGTCTGCACCCGGTCGTCGATCCGCGTGTGCAGGCCGAACGTCAGGCCATAGCCGGTCGCGTTGATCGCGTCGATCACCTGACCGAGGTGCGATGCCTTGAACGTCGCCACATGCAGCACCGGCCCGAAGATCTCTTCCGTCATCTCGGCGATCGAGCCGATGCGGATCAGCGTCGGCGCCACAAAATGACCCACCTCCGGCGCGACGAGACGGTGCAGCAGCCGCCCCTCCGCCTCGGCCCGCGCGACATGTGCGTCGATCTTTGCCTTCGCCGCAGCGTCGATCACCGGCCCGATGTCGGTCGCGAGCGCCCACGGGTTGCCGAGGCTCAACTCGTCCATCGCGCCCTTCAGCATCGTCAGGAGCTTGTCGGCGATATCCTCCTGCACATAGAGGCAGCGCAGCGCCGAACAGCGTTGTCCGGCAGAGCGGAACGCCGACATCACGATATCACGCACCGCATGTTCGGGCAGGGCGGTGCTGTCGACGATCATCGCGTTCAGGCCACCGGTTTCGGCGATCAGCGGCGTGCCCGGTGCCGCGTTTTCCGCCATCGACCGGCGGATCGCCCGCGCCGTGGCCGTCGATCCGGTGAAGGCCACCCCCCGCAGGCCCGGTTGCCCGGTCAGCGCCGCGCCCGTCTCGGCCCCGCCCGGCAACAGGATCAGCGCCGCCTCCGGCACCCCCGCCGCATGGAGCAGCGCCACCGCCCGCGCCGCGATCAGTGGCGTCTGCGGCGCCGGTTTGGCGAGGACGGCGTGCCCTGCGGCAAGCGCCGCCGCGATCTGGCCGGTGAAGATGGCGAGCGGAAAGTTCCACGGGCTGATGCAGGCCCAGGGGCCGGGGTCCACGGCGGTGTCGCCCGCCGCCGCCTCCGCCCCGGCGGCATAGAAGCGCAGGAAATCCACCGCCTCGCGCACTTCGGCGACGCAATCGGGCAGCACCTTGCCCGCCTCGCGCGCGAGCAGCGCAAAGAGTTCGGGCGCGTTCTCCTCATAGGCGGTCGCCGCCCGGCGCAGCGCCGTGGCGCGCTCGGCCACGGGCGCCGTCCATGGCGCCGCCGCATCGAAGGCCGCCGTCACGGCGGCCGCCGTTGCCGGAACGACGGTGCCGACGCGCCCGGACCCGTCCGGCGCCACAACCTCTTCGCCCGCGCCGTCGCCCGCCTGCCAGTGCGCCTGCGCAAAGGCCCCGCGCGCGGCGTCGAGCGTCGCCAGCGTCGTCACATCGGTCAAATCCCAGCCACGCGCATTCGCCCGCGCGCCGAACAGTTCCGTCCCCGTCGTGATCCCCCGTCCGGGGCCTGCCGCAAACGGATCGGCGGCAACCTCGGACGGCGGCACCTCGGCATCGACGATCTGGTTCACGAACGACGAATTGGCCCCGTTTTCGAGCAGGCGGCGCACCAGATAGGCCAGCAGATCCTCGTGCGCGCCGACGGGCGCATAGATCCGGCAGCGCGTGCCCTCGTCTTTCAGAACCATCGTGTGCAGCAACTCGCCCATGCCATGCAGCCGCTGGAACTCGTATTGTGCGGGCGTCACCCCCATCGCCTTGGCCAGATGCAGGACGGCGGCGACGGTGTGGGCGTTGTGGGTGGCGAATTGCGGATAGATCCGGTCGGTCATCCCGAGGAGTTTGCGGGCATTGGCGATATAGGACACGTCGGTCGCGTTCTTGTCGGTGAATACCGGAAAGCCTGCCAGCCCCTCGACCTGCGCGCGTTTGATCTCCGCGTCCCAATAGGCGCCCTTGACGAGGCGCACCATGATCCGCCGGTTCAGTCGCGTCGCAAGGGCGCCCAACCAGTCGATCACCGGCCCCGCCCGATGCCCATAGGCCTGCACCACGACGCCGAATCCATCCCACCCCTTCAGCGCCGGATCCGTCAGCGCCGCCTCGATCACGTCGAGCGACAGTGACAGGCGGTCCGCCTCTTCGGCGTCGATGTTCAGGCCCATGCCCGCCGCCTTGGCGAGCAGCGCCAGCGCCCGCAGGCGCGGCACCAGCTCCTCCATGACGCGGCCATGCTGCGCCACCTCATAGCGCGGATGCAGCGCCGAGAGCTTGACCGAGATGCCGGGATTGTCGGCGACGCTCGCGTTCGGCCCCTTGTGGCAATGGGCGGCGATGGCGGAAATCGCCTTCGAATAGGCGAGGTGATAGCCGCGCGCGTCGGCTTCGGTCCGCGCCGCCTCGCCCAGCATGTCGTAGCTATAGGTGAACCCCTTGGCCTGCATCCCCTCGGCGCGCTTCATCGCCTTGCCGATATCCTCGCCCAGCACGAACTGCCGCCCCATCTCCTTCATCGCGCGCGCGACGGCGGCGCGGATCACCGGCTCTCCCACCCGCTTGACGGCACCGCGCAGGGCGCGCGCCAGACCCGGCTTTTCGTCGTCGAGCACACGGCCCGTCAGCATCAGCGCCCAGGTCGAGGCGTTAACGAGGCTCGACGTCGACTGTCCCAGATGACGGCCCCAGTCCGAGGGGGCGATTTTGTCCTCGATCAGCGCGTCGATGGTGTCGGCGTCCGGCACCCGCAACAGCGCCTCGGCCAGACACATCAGCGCGATCCCTTCGTCCGTCGACAGGCCATATTCCGCGAGGAACACCTCCATCAGACCGGGAGAGCCCGCCGCGCGGATCCGTTCGACCAGAACGGTCGCCCGCGCGACTATCGCGCTGCGGTCGGCATCGGAGAGCGCCGCCTCGGCCTTCAGCGCCGAAATGACCCCGGCCTCGGGACCAAGCAGGCGGGCGTCGAGGGCGGGACGGACGGCGGGACAGGACATGGGCGTGCTCCGAAAAGGGGGGTGACGCTGGGTCATCGGCCCCAGACGGGCAGACCCTCTATAGCATCTGCGATTGATCCGATCTGCCTGCGATGCGATGCTATGCAGGCAATCCGCACGAAGAAGGGGCCATTCGTGGACGATCCGACTTCTCCCCTCGACCGGTTCGACCGCCGGATCCTCGACGAACTCAGTATCGACGGACGCCTGCCCGTCACCGAACTCGCCCGGCGCGTCGGTCTGTCGAAGAGTCCGGTGCAGGCGCGGCTGAAACGCCTCGAGGCGCAGGGGGTGATCCGCGGCTACCGCGCGCTCGTCGATCAGGTGCGGCTGGGGCGCGACCACGTCGCCTTCGTCGAGGTAAAGCTGTCGGACACGCGCGAATCGGCCCTCGGCGCCTTCAACGCAGGCATCGCGGCGGTCGCCGAGGTCGAAGAGTGCCACATGATCGCGGGTGCGTTCGACTATCTCCTGAAGGTGCGGGCGCGCGACATGGTGGATTATCGCCGGGTGCTGGCCGAGCGGATTTCGACGCTGCCGCATGTCGCCAGCACCTCGACCTATGTGGCGATGCAGGCGATCAAGGAGGCGGGTGCGACATCGGGACCGCCCTTGGTAGGCTAAACGTGACTTGACCGACGTGCGCGCGCCGGGCCTCATGGCTGTATGAAGACCGCACTCCTCTCCCTCGTCCTCGCCACGCCGCTGGCCGCGCAGGAGGTCTGCCCGCCGGTCGCCGACCATGAGGCCGAGAAGGACGCGATCCTTGCCGAGATGCGTTTTGCCCGCACGCCGGGCGACGCGCAGATGATCCAAGCTCGCCTCTGGGCGATCTATTTCGATGCGCCTGACGCCCGGGCGCTGTCGCTTCTGCAAGAGGGGCAACGCGCCCGCGAAGGCTATGATTTCGCCGGGGCGCGCGAGATCTTCGACGATCTGGTCGACTATTGCCCCGAGTATGCCGAAGGCTACAACCAGCGCGCCTTTGCGAGCTATCTGCAACAGGACTACGAGGCGGCGCGCGTCGACCTCGAGCGGGTGATGGACCTCGATCCGCGCCACGTGCCCGCACTGGCGGGTCTCGCGCTCACGCTCATGGGTCTCGACCTCGACGACGAGGCGCAATTGCGATTGCGCGAGGCGCTGCGGCTGAACCCGTGGCTGAACGAGCGCGCGCTGCTCGAGGGCGAGATGGACACCGACCTCTGACCGGCGGATCTTCCCCGCGGGGAAGGTCCGGGACCGGGTGCCGGACGACGGAAACCTTCCCCGCGGGGAAGGTTTTTTTATCCGTTAATCAAATGTTTACATTTGCGGCGGCCGGGGACGATGGGGTGAAACCCCATCCTACGGGCGGGTGCCGGCGAACCGCTCCTGCCAGTCGGCGCGCTCTTCGTCGGTGATCTTGCGGAACGTCACCTCGGGCACGGTGAAGGCGTGGCCGGGGGGCAGGGCGGTCAGGGCGGCCGCGACGCCGTCGGGCCATGTGGCGTCGACGTTCATCGCCGCCAGCAGTTCCGCACTCGCGTCGGGGATGAACGGCGCCGACAGGCGGGCATAGAACGGGATCAGGTTCAGGCCGATCCGGGTCTGCATCGCGGCTGTGTCTCGGTCGGACTTGAAGGTCGTCCAGGGCGCCACCCCTTGCAGGTATTCGTTCCCGAGCGCCCAGATGGCGCGCAACTCGCCCGCCGCCCGGCGCACCTCGATGGCGTCCATCGCGGCGACATAGGCGGTCAGGCGCGTGTCGAGTGCCGCGATCAGTTCAGCCTCGCGCGCCCCGGGCGTGCCGCCCTCCGGCACCGCCTCGCCGAACTTCGAGCGGCAGAACTTGGTGATCCGGCTCACGAAATTGCCCAGAACGTCGGCCAGATCCTTGTTCACGGAAGTCTGGAAATTGTCCCAGGTGAACTCGGTGTCCGAGGTTTCGGGGGCGTGGGACAGGAGCCACCAGCGCCAGTAGTCGGCGGGCAGGATCCCGAGCGCCTGATCCATGAACACGCCGCGCCCGCGCGACGTGCTGAACTGGCCGCCGTCATAGGTGAGGTAGTTGAACGACTTGATGTAATCGACGAGCTTCCACGGCTCTCCCGAGCCGAGGATCGTGACCGGGAACGACAGCGTGTGGAACGGCACGTTGTCCTTGCCCATGAACTGCGTATAGCGCACGTCGCCCCCGCCCTGATCGGTGCGCCACCAGCGTTCCCAATTCTCGCCTTTGCCCGCATCCACCCATTCCTGCGCGCAGGCGATGTATTCGATGGGCGCGTCGAACCAGACGTAGAACACCTTGCCCTCCATCCCCGGCCACGGCTCTGTCCCGCGCCTCACCGGAACGCCCCAGTCGAGGTCGCGGGTAATGCCACGGTCCTGCAACCCGTCGCCGTCGGTCAGCCACTTCTTCGCGATCGAGGTGGTCAGGAGCGGCCAGTCGGTCTTGCTCCCGATCCAGTCCGCGATCTGCCCCTTCATCTCGGACTGCCGCAGGTAGAGGTGCGTCGTCTCGCGTTCCTCGAGATCCGTGGCGCCGGAGACGGACGAGCGCGGGTTTATCAGGTCGGTCGGGTCGAGCTGCTTGGTGCAATTGTCGCATTGGTCGCCGCGCGCCTGCTCGAAGCCGCAGTTCGGGCAGGTGCCCTCGATATAGCGGTCCGGCAGGAAGCGGCCGTCGGTGGGGGAATACATCTGCGTCTCGACCTGTTCGCGGATCAGCCCGGCATCGTCCAGGCGGGCGGCGAAATGCTGTGTGAGGGCGTGGTTTTGCGGTGACGACGAGCGACCGAAGTGGTCGAAGGAGAGGCGGAACCCTTGCGCGATGCGGGCCTGAACCCCGTGCATCTCGGCGCAATATTCCGCGACCGGCTGGCCCGCCTTGGCGGCGGCAAGCTCGGCGGGCGTGCCGTGCTCGTCGGTGGCGCAGAGGAACAGCACCTCGTGGCCGCGCAGCCGCAGATAGCGGGCGTAGAGGTCGGCGGGCAACTGGCTGCCGACCAGATTGCCGAGGTGCTTGATCCCGTTGATGTAGGGAATGGCGGAGGTGATGAGGTGGCGGGCCATGGCGTCCTCGCTGGGGTTGCCGGTGGCCTTAGCCCAAGGGCGCGCCCGGTGCCAGTGGGGAGGGGGCGCTGCCCCCGCGCTGCGCGCCCCCCGGAGGTGTTACGGCAACGTGAACGGGGGGGCGGCGCATGTCGGAGAAGGCGCGGGGTCAGCCCAGCGGCGAGGTGCTGTGGTCGGTGGCGATGTCCATGTGCCCCTCCTTGCGGGCCCAGTCGTGGGTCTCGTCCAGCGCCCTGGTCGCGCGCTCGACCAGCAGGTCCGCCTCTTCGTGGGTCAGGACCAGCGGCGGCGAGATGATCATCCGGTCGCCGACGTGGCGCATCACGAGGCCGTTGGCGAAACAGCGGGTGCGGCAGTAGAGGCCGATGGTGCCCGCGTCGACGGCGAAGGGCGCGCGCGATGGCTTGTGCGGCGTCAGGGCAAGCGCGCCCATCATGCCGGCGGTCCGCGCCTCGCCGACCAGCGGGTGATCGGCGAGCGTGGCCCATTTCGCGCCGAGGTAGGGGCCGATGTCGTTCGCCACATAGTCGACGATGTTCTCTTCCTCGAGGATGCGGATGTTCTCGAGCGCGACGGCGGCGGCGACCGGGTGGCCGGAATAGGTGTAGCCGTGGGCGAACTCGCTGGCGCCGATCACGGCGGCGATCCTGTCGCTGACGATCGAGCCGCCGATCGGCACGTAGCCGGACGAAAGCCCCTTGGCGACGGTCATGATGTCGGGCCGCGCGCCGACGGTGGTCGAGCCGAACCAGTTGCCGGTGCGTCCGAAGCCGCAGATCACCTCGTCGGCGATGAGCAGGATTTCGTGCGCGTCGCAGATCGCCTGCACGGCGGGCCAGTAGCTCTCGGGGGGGATGATGACGCCGCCGGCCCCCTGGATCGGTTCGGCGATGAAGGCCGCGACGCGGTCCTCGCCGAGTTCGGCGATCCGGTCGGCGAGTTGCTGCGCCATGGCACGGCCGAAGTCGTCGGGCGTGGCGTCTCCGCCCTCGGCCCACCAGTGCGGCTGATCGATGTGGACGATGTCCGGGATCGGCAGGCCGCCCTGTTCGTGCATGAAGCTCATGCCGCCGAGGCTGCCGCCGCCCATGGTCGAGCCGTGGTAGCCGTTCTTGCGACCGATGATGATCGTCTTTTCCGGTTTGCCCATCTCGGACCAGTAGTGCCGGACGAGGCGGATGTTGGTGTCGTTCGCCTCGGACCCCGATCCGGCGAAGAACACGTGGTTCAGGTCGCCGGGTGCGATTTGTGCAAGTTTCGCCGAGAGGGCGATGGCCGGAACATGGGTTGTCTGGAAGAACGTGTTGTAGAATGACAATTCGCGGATCTGGCGCGCCGCGACCTCGGCAAGCTCCTCGCGGCCGTAGCCGACGTTCACGCACCAGAGGCCGGCCATGGCATCGAGGATTTCGTGCCCTTCGCTGTCGGTCAGCCAGACGCCCTTGGCCCGGGTGATGACGCGGGCGCCAACCTTTGCCAGGTCGTCGCCATGGGTGAACGGGTGCATGTGGTGCGCGGCGTCGAGGGCCTGAAGGTCGGCGGTCGGCAGGTGGTTGGTGATCTTGTTCATGGCGTCCTCGGGATGCGCGGCAGAGTCGGCGCCAAGATGGCCGCTTTGCCGGGCGGCGTCCATGGGCGCTTCACTTGGACGTGAAAGGGGTAGGTGGACGCGGCGGATCGTGTTCTGGTGACCGCACTGCCCCTGACCCGCCGAGGATGCCCATGCGACGACACGCCCTGATGCAGCGCGCCGATCTGGCCGACCGCGACCCGACCTATGCGATCGTGGGCGAGGTCGACCTCGTGGTGGTCGCCTGGGACGACGCGGTCTCGGTGTTCTACGGGCGGTGCCTGCACCGCGGCGCGCTCATGTCGGACGGGTTCGTGCGGGGCAAGGACCTGATCTGCGGGGTGCACAACTGGGATTACCGGCTCGACAGCGGCGTCTCGGCCTATGCCAACCAAGAGGTGCTGCCGAAGTTCGCGGCCTGGGTCGAGGGCGGGGATATCTGCGTCGACGCCGACGAGATCGCGGCCTGGGGTCAGGACCATCCGCAGCCCTACAACCGCGACGCCTATCTCGGCCTCTATGCCGACCCCACCCATGCCGATACCGGCGAGCCGAAGACCGGCGAAATCCACCGATACGCCGCGAATGGCCTGAGCAAGACGGGGCATCACGGCACCGTCGAGGCGATGGGGGTTCTGCGCGAGAGCCTGCCCGACTGGGACGACATCCAGATCCTGACCGGGCAGTTGGCGCGGATGCCGCTGCTGGACGATCATCCCGTCGGCACCGAGGTGGTGATCGGGCCGAACGCGCAAAAGCCGTTGCGCCTCGAGATACCGCTCTTCGTGTCGGACATGAGTTTCGGGGCGCTGTCGGAACCGGCCAAGGTGGCGCTGGCGATGGGCGCCGAGCGCGCCGGGACCGGCATCTGCTCGGGCGAGGGCGGCGTGCTGCCCGAGGAGCAGGCGGAGAATTCGCGCTATTTCTATGAGTTGGCCTCGGCCCGGTTCGGGTTCGACTGGGACAGGGTGCGCGCCTCGAAGGCGTTCCATTTCAAGGGCGGGCAGGGCGCCAAGACCGGCACCGGCGGGCACCTGCCGGGGGCCAAGGTCACGGCGCGGATCGCCGACGTGCGGGGACTTGCGCCGGGCGAGGACGCGATCTCGCCCGCGCGGTTCCCGGACTGGACCGACGTGGCGCAGATCAGGGAGTTCGCCGACGAGGTGCGCAGCCGGACGGGCGGGATCCCGATCGGCTACAAGCTCTCGGCCCAGCATATCGAGGACGATATCGACGCGGCCCTCGAGGTGGGCGTCGACTATATCATCCTCGACGGACGCGGCGGCGGCACGGGGGCGGCACCGGCGCTGTTTCGCGACCATATCTCGGTGCCGACGATCCCGGCACTGGCCCGCGCGCGGGCGCATCTGGACCGGCTCGACCGCGGCGACGTGACGCTGGTCATCACCGGCGGGCTGCGCACCGCGGCCGATTTCATCAAGGCGCTGGCGCTGGGCGCCGACGCGGTGGCGGTGGCCAATTCGGCGATGCAGGCGATCGGCTGCATCGCGATGCGGGCCTGCCATACCAACAATTGCCCCGTCGGCATCGCCACGCAGCGGCCCGATCTGGTGAGCCGGATCGTGGTCGAGAAGTCCGCCGAACGGCTGACCAATTTCCTCACCGCCTCGACGGAGTTGATGAAGGTGATGGCGCGCGCCTGCGGCCACGACCATCTGGCGAAGTTCGAGGCGCGCGATCTTACGACGTGGAAACGCGGGATGGCGGACCTGTCGGGTGTGTCATTCGGTGGCGTCCGGTGAACGAGGCAGAGGCGATCCTCTGGGCCGCAAGGCTCTGGGCCGGGGCGGGCACGGCGGTGGCGCTGGCGTTCCTCACGGTCGGGATCGGCCGGGTGGATGCGGATGCGGCGCGGGCCTATGTGTTCCGCCCGCTGCTGGTCCCCGGCATCCTCGTGCTCTGGCCGCTGGTCCTGTGGCGCTGGCGGATGCTGGCCACGGGCGCCGACGATCCGCAGGCCCGGCATCGTCCGCGGCGCGACAGCCATCTGGCAATTGCCGCGGCGCTGTGCGTCGGAATCGCGGCGGCCTTCGTCGTGGGCCTCGGTGCGCGGCAGACCTGGCCCGCCGATTTTGCGCCGGTCCGCCTCGAGGCGCCGGAATGACCCCGCGATGAGCGTCAAATACATCCCCGTCCAGTGGAACCGCGCCAAATGGATATATGACGCGGCGATGCTGGCGGCAGTCGGGGCGTTCCTGTGGCTGTTCCTCTATGTCGCGCCCGAGGTGCTCGGTTTCGAACGCCCGATCAACACCCAGGTCCACAATGCCCGCGCCTTCGGCGCCGCCGCGTTCCTCATGCTCACGGTGATCCTGTGCATCGGCCCTCTGGCGCGGCTCGATACGCGGTTTCTGCCGCTCCTCTACAATCGCCGCCATTTCGGGGTGATGACCCTCTTCGTGGCGATCACCCATGCAAGCTATATCCTGAACTGGTATTTCGCCTTTTCCGACGCGCCGGCGGTCGAGAACCTGCTCTTCGCCAATACCTCGTATTTGCAGATCGCCGGTTTCCCGTTCGAGGTGTTCGGCATCTTCGCCCTCCTCGTCCTGCTCATCCTAGCCGCCACCAGCCACGATTTCTGGATGAAGTTCCTCACCCCGCCGGTGTGGAAGCGGCTGCATTCGCTGATCTATCTGGCCTATGTGGCGGTGGTGGCGCATGTGGCACTCGGCGTCTTGCAGGACCAGCAGAACCACGTCACGACGGCGATCTTCATCGGAGGGGCGCTGACGGTCGGCGCCCTCCATCTGGCGGCGGCACTGGCGGAACGTCGCCACGGGGACGAGGCCGGGACCGCGACCGGCGGGTGGGTCGACATCTGCGCCGCCGCCGACATCGCCGAGGGCCGGGCCCGCGTCGGCGTCCTGCCCGGCGGCGCGCGGGTCGCGGTGTTCCGCCACGAGGGGCGGCTCAGCGCCATTTCCAACGCCTGCGCGCACCAGAACGGTCCGCTGGGCGAGGGGCGGATTCTCGATTGCCTCGTCACCTGTCCGTGGCACGGATTTCAATACGATGTCAGAACCGGACGGTCCCCGGCACCGTTCACCGAGACCGTCCCGACCTACCGGCTGCGCCTCGATGCGGGCCGGGTGCTGGTCGATCCGCACGCCAATCCGCCCGGCACCCCCGTCGATCCCGTAGAGGCCCCGGCATGACCGAAAAACCGTTCTTCGTCGGCTATCTCGCCTGTCCCGACGAGTTGCGCCGGTTCCTGTTCGTCGCTGTCGCGGCGCTGCTGGCGACCTTTGCCCTTACCGGCCTGACCATCGGCGCAACGCAGGACGATCCCGGTGCGGCTGCGTTCCGGTTCGACTATGGACGGCAGGACGTGACCGGCGTCGTCGAACTCACCCCCTATCCGATCCTGCACATCACGGCGGGCACCGACCGCCTGCCCACCGGCCAGACCATCTTCATGGTCGCCGCCGACAAGTCCGGCGTCGATGCCGCCGCCGCGCCGCTGGCGGGGGGACTGGCCCTCGCGTCGGGCGCGGTGCTCGAGCGCGGCGCCCTCGACATGCTGCAACTTCGGAACGGGGCCAACGGGCTGATGGAGGCGGCGGCGGGCGACGTGCCCGAAATCGCCGTCGAGCCGTTGGGTCGCTGGTTGCTGGCGGGCGAGATCAATGACGGCAAGTGCCTCGCCGGAGCGATGCGCCCCGGGCGGGGCCTTGCCCACAAGGCCTGTGCGAACCTGTGCCTGCTGGGCGAGGTGCCGCCCGTGTTCGTGACGAGCCAGCCTGTCGAAGGCTCTGACTTCATGCTGATGACCGGCCCCGATGGCACCGAACTGCCGCTCGCGGCCTATGATTTCGTGGGCCAGTTCGTCACCGTCGAGGGGCTGCTGTCGCGCCACGGCAGCCTGCTGGTCTTTGCCATCGACCCCGCCACACTGGCGCTTGCGGAATGAGGCGCGCGGCGATCATCGGGCTGACGGTGCTGACCGGCGCGGCCCTCCTCTATGTCTCGCGGTTCTGGTTCGTGTCCCTCTGGCCCCGGAACGCGGTTCTGCCACCGCAGGGCGGCCTCCTCGCAGGCTGGCTGCGGGGCACGCCGCTGGCACCGTTCGAGGCGCTGATCTGGGCGGCAGGGGCATTCGTCGTGCTGACGGGGGTGCAGAAACTCGCCGACCGCATCGACCGCGACTAACGCCGGAGCAGGAACGGTGCCCTGCGCTCGGGCTTCTTGCCGTTGTCGGCCAGACCCGCCTCGGCCAGCAGACGCTCGGCCGTCTCGGCCAGCAACTTTTCGCGCCCTTCGCCGACGATCGGCACCCGCCCGGGTTCGAGGCAGAGGGGGGCGGCGAGCGGCGAGACGCGGTCGAGGACCACATGGTCGATGCGGCCCGCCGTGCGCGCGATCATCTCCTCGATCCGGCCGAAATCGACGAGGCCGCGCAGCGCCTCTTCGCGGGTGATCCGCAGCATCAGGTGGTCGGGGTCGTATTTCGACCAGTGTGTCATAGAGGATGTCGGAGGAAAACGTCGCCTGACGCCCGGATTTGCGGGCCTGCGGCAGGTTGCGCTCGATCAGCCCGGCGATGGTCGCCGACGCGCGGAACGTCCGCTTCATCACCGCATTGCCCGACAGCCACGTCTCGAACCCGGCGCGCAGGTCGTCGCCCCGAAACAGCGGTGCGGGGTCGGTCACGGGGGTCAGGGACCAGACCATCGTGGCATAGTCGGTCGCAACGAAGCCGATCGGGTCGAGGCCCTGTTCCTCCATCCGCTTGGTCAGAAGCAGGCCCAGCGTCTGCTGCGCATTGCGCCCGGCAAAGCCGTAGAACACCGTATGGGGCCGCCCGTCGAAGGGGAAACTCTCGACGAGGATCGTGTCCGCCTCGGGCAGTTTCGAGACCTTGCGCTGCAGGTCGAGCCATTCGGCGGTATGGCCGGGCAGTTCCGGCCAGGTCTCGCGCCGGAACATCGCGAGGATCCGGGCGGACAGTTGCGTCGACGTGGCGAACTTCGTCCCCATGAACGTCGCGAGTTTCGGCTGCTTGTCGGCCCGCCGCGTCACCTCGACGGCCATCTCGCGCAGGCCCTCGTAGCGCACGACCTGCCCGCCGATGAGAAAGGTGTCGCCGACCGAGAGCGTGGCGGCGAACGCCTCCTCGACCTCGCCCAGCGGTTTGAACGCCCCGCGCAGCCGCACCTTGAGGGTGTCGGTGTCCTGGATGGTGCCGATGTTCATCCGGATGCGCTGGGCGGCGCGCGGGTCGCGCAGGTGCCATTTGCCCTCGGTCTGCATCAGGCGCTGCCAGCGGTCGTAGGCGCGCAGGGCGTAGCCGCCGGTCGCGCAGAAATCGAGGCAATCGTCGAAGGCGGCGCGGGAGAGGCCCGCATAGGCACCCACCGTGCGGACCTCGGCGAAGAGGTCGTCTTCTGAAAACGGCCCCGCACAGGCGCGGATCAGGATGTGCTGGCAGAGCACGTCGCGCGGCCCCGGCCCCTTGGGATCGCCGTCGAGGGCATGGGCGCGCGCCGCCTCGAGGGCCGCGACGCATTCCACGATCTCGAACCGGTTGGCGGGCACCAGCAGCGCCTTGGACGGCGCGTTGTAGCGGTGGTTGGCGCGCCCGATCCGCTGGATCAGACGCTTGACGTTCTTTGGTGCGCCGACCTGTATCACGAGGTCCACGTCGCCCCAGTCGATGCCGAGGTCGAGCGAGCCGGTGCAGACGATGGCGCGCAACTGCCCCGCCACCATCGCCGCCTCGACCCGCTCGCGCTGGCTGCGGTCGAGCGAGCCGTGGTGGATGCCGATCGGCAGATCCTCGTCGTTGGCGAGCCAGAGGGTGTGAAAGAAGATTTCCGCCTGCGCGCGGGTGTTGTGGAAGATGAGGGTCGTCCGGTGGCGCTTCACCTCGCGCAGGACCGCCGGGATCGCATAGCGCCCGCCGCCCCCCGACCAGGGTGGCAATTCGTCCGTCACCATCATCGCGATGTCCGGCTCTGGCCCCGGATCGGCGTAGAGGATCTCGCAGGGTGCCGGATGACACGCCAACCCTGCCGCAATCGCCGCCGGATCCTCGACCGTCGCCGACAGGCCGACCCGGCGCAATCCGGGCGCAAGCGCTTGCAGGCGCGACAGCGCCAGCATGAGCTGGTCGCCCCGCTTGCTCTCGGCGAGCGCGTGGATCTCGTCGACGATGACCCGCCGCAGACCGGCGAAGATGCGCGGCGCGTCCTCGTAACTGACCAGCAACGCAAGGCTTTCGGGTGTCGTCAGCAGGATGTGCGGCGGATCGCCCCGCTGGCGGCGTTTCTGGGTATAGGAGGTGTCGCCGGTCCGGTCCTCGATCCGGATGGGAAGGCCCATCTCCTCGACCGGGGTGCGCAGATTGCGCCGGATGTCGGCCGCCAGCGCCTTGAGAGGCGAGACGTAGAGCGTGTGCATCCCCTGGTGCCCGCCGTCCGCAAGTTCCGACAGCGTCGGCAGGAACCCGGCCAGCGTCTTGCCCCCCCCGGTCGGCGCGATCAGCAGCAGGGCGGGGGCATCGGCCCGTTCCAGCATCCGGTCCTGATGCGGATGCAGCGACCAGCCGCGGTTCCGGAACCAGTCGTCGAAGGCGGCGGGGAGGGGCACGGCGCGGGCCTTCGCATGGGGCGGCAGACATCGGGGATATGTCGGCTGCGGCGCACCGGCGCAAGCGGCCTGCGGGCAGAAGTCGCACGGGGCGGAACATTCGCGGCGCCCGGCGATTACCTTTGCATCCGACCGGAAGGCGCCCGAAATGTTCGACTGGATCAGTGGCCTGATCGACACCGTCGGCGCGCCCGGCATCGCGTTGCTGATGTTCCTCGAGAACGTCTTTCCGCCGATCCCCTCGGAACTCATCATGCCGCTGGCGGGATTCAGCGCCGCGAGCGGGAGCGTGCCGCTCTGGGCGGTGCTGGTGGCGGGCACGGCGGGGTCGCTGGCCGGGGCGATGCTGTGGTACTGGATCGGCCTGCGGATCGGCGAGGAACGTCTTAAACGGCTCGCGGCGCGGCATGGCCGCTGGCTTACGCTCTCGCCCGACGATATCGAGCGGTCCCGCGCGTGGTTCGACCGTCATGGCGGCATGGCGGTGCTGATCGGGCGCCTGATCCCGACGGTGCGCACCTTCATCTCTGTCCCCGCCGGTGTCGCGCGGATGCCGTTGTGGTCGTTCATGGCCTATACGACGCTCGGCACCGCCGTCTGGACGACGCTGCTCGCGCTGGCGGGATATGTGCTCGGGTCGAACTATGCCGCCGTCGCGGACTGGCTCAACCCGGTCTCGACGGCGGTTCTGGTCCTGCTGATCGCAATCTATCTCTACCGGGTCGTGACATACGATCCGGGCGGGTCGTCGGCGTCCGACGAGACTAGTGGATGATCTCTTCCTCGCGGACGAACATGTTCGCCCAGGCCCGGTCGATCAGCTCCGGCGTCATCTGATAGGGGATGCCCTCGAATTCGCAGATCGAGATCATCTGGTCGATGAGGAAGATCGGCTGATAGTTGGCATAGACGTTGTCGATGGTCGGGTATTTTTCCTGCAACAGGTGCACCAGCGTCGCCTCGTCCAGCGGCATCTTGCGCTTGCGGGCGACCATGGCAAAGATCTTGAGGAAATCCTCCTGATTCGGGCCGTCGATCTTGATCTTGAAGAAGATCCGGCGCAGGGCCGC
Source organism: uncultured Alphaproteobacteria bacterium (assembly GCA_963789535.1). GTDB lineage: Bacteria > Pseudomonadota > Alphaproteobacteria > Rhodobacterales > Rhodobacteraceae > CAVXHQ01. Next base: position 1,436,094 of record CAWBKU010000005.1, read on the forward strand.
GCGGTCGAAGATCTCGTTGGGGTGAAAGTTGGTGGAGAAGATGACGAGCGTGTCGAACGGCACCTCGAACTTCTCGCCCGATTGCAGCGCGAGGATGTCGCGCGCCTCTTCGAGCGGGACGATCCAGCGGTTGACGATGGCCTGCGGCGGTTCTTTCTGGCGACCAAGGTCGTCGACGATGAAGATGCCGCCGGTGGATTTGAGCTGCAGCGGCGCCTGATAGGTCCGCGCGACCGGGTTGTAGACGAGATCGAGCATGACGAGCGACAACTCGCCGCCCGTGATGACGGTCGGGCGCTCGCATTTCACATAGCGGCTGTCGAACTTGCCCCCGGTGCGGCGCAGGACGTTGGGGTCGTCCTGATCGTCGTCGATGCTCGCGTGCACGATCGGGTCGAACACGGTGATGACCTGACCGGAATATTCGATGGCGCGCGGGATGAAGATGCGGTCGCCCAATGCGTCGCGGATACCGTTCGAGATCGAGGATTTGCCGTTGCCCGGCGGGCCGTACATCAGGATCGAGCGACCGGCACCGACGGCGGGGCCAAGCTGGTCGAGCAGGTCCTTGGGCAGGATCAGGTGGCCCATCGCCGCGAGAAGCTGGTCGCGGGTGACGTGGATGTTGCGGATCGACTGACGCTTCACCTGCTCGGCATAGACGGCCAGCGGCACCGGCATCGCGCCGAAGTATTCCGACTGCGCCAGCGCATCGAGCGCGCGCGCCTTGCCCGCATCGGTCAACTGATAGGCCATCTCGGTGCTGTCGAGCGCGTTGAGCGTGCCCATCGCCTCGAGGAGTTTCTGGCCGCGCGCCATGTCGACCAGTTCCTGTGTCACGCGCACCGGCAGGCAGATCGCCTTGGCGATGAGCGACACCATGGTCTCGTTCTTGCGGAACATGGTTTTCAGAAGGATGTCGCGCATCATCACGAGGGGAAGTTGCATCTCGGCGATGGTCTTGGGCGGGGGGGGCGCCATGACGCCCTGGACTTGCATGTTCATGTGCTTGCTCGCTCGCTGCCTGCCGGGGCCCGGTTTGCCGGGGCCGAATTTGCCGGTTGTCGTCGGGATCTCTCGGCAGCAGGAAACACGACAAACGTGGCGAAAAAGCGGTGGCGCCCGTTCGGTTGTGGGGCAGGGGCCTCAGACCACGGGCGTCGAAAGGGCGGCGACGACGAGGTAGGCCACCAGCGTCGCGGCCAGCGGGAACCCCATGGGAAAGCGGCGGCCGCTGTCCCAGCTCTTCCAGTCGGGGGCCAGCGCGCGCAGGCGCGAATTCCTGGCGATCCGGTGCAGCGCATAGCCGGCGATCAGGCAGGCGATGAACAGGATCAGCAGGAAGAAGAGGTCGCCCAGCGCGATGAACGGGGCGCTTGCGGCCATGAACTTTGCGTCGCCCGCGCCGACGAGGCCCGCGGCGTTCAGGCCGATGCCGATCACCAGCACGATGCCCAGATGCGACCAGCGCCAGAGGTATTCGTTCCAGGTCGGAAAGACGTAGAGGCCCACGAGCGCAAAGATCGCCACCAGCACCAGCACCGCCCGGTTGGGGATCAGCATGGTGCGCAGATCCGACCAGGCCACCCAGAGGCAGACCGGCACGACGAACGGCAGGAACCAAAGGGCGGCGAAAGGTGTCAGTCCCATTGCAGCGACGCCCGGATCAGAGCGCTGCGGCGCCGCTGTCGAGCGCGGCAAGCGCCCGGACGGCCTCTTCGAAGTGCTGGGGATGGGTCTCGATCGCCTGGGTGAGGAGGCGGCGGCCGATCTCGATGTCGTTCTGCTTGATCGCGGTCAGGGCCAGCGTGTGCAGCAGTTGGGCACGCTCGACCTGGCTCATCTGGATCACCGGCAGGTCGTAGTTGCGCTGTGCGCCGCGCGCGAGGACGAGGTTGTTCTTGGCGGTGAACATCGTCGGATCCTGACGCAGGGCGTCGGTGAACAGCCGCTCGGCGCCCGGATAATCGCCGCGCGTCAGCTTGGAAAAGCCCCAGTTGTTGAGGATGCTGGCGGGCGTCGTCGTCAGGCCCACGGCGGTTTCATAGAAACTGTCGGCCCGCGCCCAGTCCTCGTTGCCGTCGGCGACCACCGCCTCGAGGCGGTAGCGTTCGTAGGTCTCGAAGGTGGGGGGGATCGCGTTCAGCGTCGCCTCGGCCTGATCCCAGTTGTTGGTGCGGATATAGGCGCCGGCGAGTTCGACGCGGTCGTCGTCGGTGGCCTGCGGATGGGCGGCCACGGCCTGCCAGGCCGGCAGCGCATCGGCGGGCCGCTGGGCGCGGGTGAGAGAGCCTGCGAGGCCCCGCTGGAGCGCGATATTGTCCGGGCTGACCGCGAGGCTGCGGGTGAAATAGCCGATCGCCTCGTTCGGATCGGCGACGGTGAGGAAGATGTCGTTGATGTTGCTGTCGGCGACGGCCGCGTCCTGGATGGCGCGGTTGACCTCGGCCTCGTCGGAACCGGCACCGCAGGCGCCAAGCAGGAGAAGCGCCAGCGAGGGCGCGATGAAACGGATCGGGTGGCGCATGTTTTTGCGTCCTTTTACTGCTCTGTGCCTCTACAGGGGCTCGATCTCGTCGGACGAAAGGTCGGCCGGGTCGGTCAGCACCAGTTGGAACTCTGCGTTCTCTTGCACCGGAGCGTAGCCGGGATTTTCCAACCGGGCGAGTGCCGCGCGCAGGTTGTCGCGGATTTCGTCGCTATTGCCGTTATCCGTTGCAAATGCGCGACGGAAGATCTCGGCCGCCTCGGCCACCTCGCCCCGTTCCATGAGCACGACGCCGAGGTTGTTCCAGGCGGGCGCGAAGCTGCCGTCCTCGGCGACGGCGCGGCGCAGCAGGCGCTCTGCCTGCCCGAGACGTCCCAGCCGCAGGTTGGCGGACCCCAGCGCCGAGAGGGTGTCGACGTTGAGGCCCTGTTGCCCGGCGGCGCGGGTATAGGCCTGCAACGCCAGCTCGTATTGGCCCGCCGCCATCAGGCGGTGCCCGACCTCGAGGCCGTCGACATCGGCGCCGGGGGCCTGACCGGGCGCGTAGACCCCCCCCGCCGAACGGTTCAGGCCGCCCGACGCGCAGGCGGCCAGAGCCGTGAGGGAAAGGGCGAGGATCGCCGGTAAGGATCGTGCGGTCATCGGGCCTCGGGTATTGCGGCCCCGTGGTCCCGGGGTCTAGGGCAGCGCGCCCGGTCCGAGGATGGTCGAGATCTCGAACAGCGACGGCCCGATCAGGATGATCAGAAGCGGCGGCACCGTCAACATCATGGTGGCCAGCGTCATCTTGGTCGGCAGCTTGTTGGCCTTTTCCTCGGCACGCATGACCCTTTTGTCACGCATTTCGCCCGCATAGACCCGCAGCGCGTCGGCGATCGAGGTGCCGAACTGCTGCGACTGGATGAGCACGGTGACGAAACTCGCCACGTCGGCGACGCCGCAGCGTTCGGACATGTCGCGCAGCACGCTCGTCTTGTCCTTGCCCGCCTTCATCTCGTGGCTGACCATCGCGTATTCCTCGGCCAGCTCGGGAAAGCCCGACTTCAACTCTCCCGCGACGCGCAGGATCGACTGGTCGAGCGACTGGCCGGCCTCGACGCAGACGAGCATCATGTCGAGGCTGTCGGGAAAGCCGTTGGTGATCGCCTCCTTGCGCTTGCCCAGACGCGAATTGACCCAGTAGCGCGGCAGCATGTAGCCCGCCACACCCGGCCCCAGCGCATAGGCGATGAGCTTGCCCTGCGGCACCTCGCCCTGCGTGCTGGCATAGATCGCATAGGCGACGCCGCCGATCAGGAACAGGACACCCAGCGCGAACTGCGAGAAGTGGTAGATGCGCACCGACTTCTTCTCGCGGTAGCCCGCCTGAAGCAGCTTGAGGCGGACGGCGGAATATTCCGCCTCGTCCTGCGGCTCGAGGAAGTTGGAATATTTCTCGAGCTTGTCCTTGCCGCCCTTGCCCGAGCGCAGCCTGTCGCCCTTGGCCGCACCGGCCGCGGCGGCCTTGTTGGCCTTGTTGAGCTTGTCGAGCGGATCGGCGCGGCGGTTCATCAGGACCGGCAGCGTCAGCAGGATCATCAGGACGCCGAGCAGGCCGACCGCCATCAGCGGGCCGAACGGGCCCAGGATCGAGATCAGGAAGTCTTCGGCTTTGGTCAGCAATTGCATGGTCTTCCCCTCAGACTTTGATGTTCACGAGGCGGCGCATCACGATGATGTTGGCCACGAGAAAGGCAGCGACGGCAAGGCAGGCGGTGATGAAGATCGGCTCTTCCTTGACGTCGTCGTAATAGCCCGGCTGGATGATGTTGATGGCGACGAGGGCGACGAGCGGGAACATCGACAGGAACATGCCCGACCATTTCGCCTCCGCCGTGATCGCCTGCACCCGGCGGAACAGCTTGAACCGAGAGCGGATGACCTTGGACAGGCCGTCGAGGATCTCGGCGAGGTTGCCGCCCGCCGTGGCCTGGATCGTCACCGCAACGGCGAGAAAGCGCATGTCCTGCATGTCCAGCCGCTCGGCCAGCGCCTTGAGGGCGTCGCCCATGTCGCCGCCATAGGCGACCTCGTCGGCGATCAGGCCCATTTCGGTGCCGACGGGATCGGGCACCTCCTTGGCGACGATGCCGATGGCGGCCGCAAAGGGGTGGCCGACGCGGAGCGAGCGCACCATGAGTTCGACGGCATCGGGAAGCTGTTCCTCGAACATCTTCATCCGCTTTTTCGCCTTGGACGTGACCCAGAAGAACACCGACCCGATGCCCATGATGATCGCGACCGCGATCCGCACCGGCAGGTCGGTGGTGGTGCCGACGGTCAGGCCGACGAAGGCCACGACGATCAGCAGACCCATGACCATGATGAGCTGCGACGGCGAGAAGGCGATGTTCGCCTTTTGCGCCTTTTCGGCCAGGATCGAATAGAGCGGGATCGACTTCGACCGGATGTGCTGCGTCATCTCCTTGCGGAGCTGGTCGAGCACCTGCTCGCGGCCCGCCGATTTGTCGAGCAGGTCGAGGCGGCGGTTCACCCGGCTGTTGAGGCTGATGCTCTTGCCGAAGACGGTGAGGTATATCCCCTCGACGAGCAGCAGCACGGCGATGAAGATCAGGCCGTAGATGATTGGTTCGGCTGAGATTTCCATGAGGCGCTACTCCGCGGCAAAGGGTTCGAAGATCGAGGCGGGCAGGTTGTAGCCCCACAGGCGGAACCGCTCGGAAAAGTGCGAGCGCACGCCCGTGGCGGTAAAGTGCCCGATGATCTTGTTGTCCGGCGTCAGGCCGACCCGCTGATAGCGGAACACCTCCTGCATCGAGATGACCTCGCCCTCCATGCCCGTGATCTCGGTGATCGAGGTCATGCGGCGCGAGCCGTCCTGAAGGCGGCTGGCCTGCACGATGAGGTTGACGGCGCTCGAGATTTGCGAGCGCACGGCTTTCAGCGGCATTTCGATCCCGGCCATGGCGATCATGTTCTCGAGGCGGCTCACGCCGTCGCGCGCCGAGTTGGCGTGGATGGTGGTCATCGAGCCGTCGTGGCCGGTGTTCATCGCCTGAAGCATGTCGATGACCTCTTCGCCGCGGGTTTCCCCGACGATGATCCGGTCCGGGCGCATCCGCAGCGCGTTCTTGAGGCAGTCGCGCGGCGTCACCGCCCCCTTGCCCTCGACGTTGGGCGGGCGGCTTTCCATCCGGCCCACGTGGGTCTGTTGCAGCTGGAGTTCCGCGGTATCCTCGATCGTCAGGATCCGCTCGGCGTTGTCGATGAACCCCGACAGCGCGTTCAGCGTCGTCGTCTTGCCCGAACCCGTTCCGCCCGAGACGATGATATTCAGGCGCGTGGCGACGGCCGCTTGCAGATATGCGGCCATCTCTTCGGTGAAGGCGCCGAATTTCACCAGATCCTCGATGCCGAGCTTGTCTTTTTTGAACTTACGGATGGAGACGAGCGATCCGTCGACGGCGATCGGCCCGACCATCGCGTTGAAGCGCGAGCCGTCGGCAAGGCGGGCGTCGACATAGGGGTTGCTCTCGTCGACGCGGCGGCCAACGGCGGACACGATCTTGTCGATGATCCGCAAGAGGTGCCGCTCGTCCTTGAAGGTCACGTCGGTCAGCATCAGCTTGCCGTCCCGCTCGACGAAAATCTGCTGCGGGCCGTTCACCAGAATATCGTTGACCGTCTCGTCCTTGAGCAGCGTCTCGAGGGGGCCGAGCCCCTTGACCTCGTCGTAGAGGTCCTGGGTGAGCGACTGGCGTTCCTCGCGGTTCAGGACGACCCCCATCTCCTCGAGGGTCTCGGTCGCGATGGCGTTGATCTCGGTGCGCAGGTCTGCCTCCGTCGCCTTTTCGAGGGCGGCGAGGTTGAGGTTATCGAGAAGCGCCTTGTGCAGGTCGAGCTTGATCTCGAACATCCGCTCCTTGCGCTTCTTTTCCTTGTCCTGCGGCGCCGCCTGGGCGGGTGCCTTTTGCGGCGCCTTCATCAGCGACGGCTTGGCCGCGGCGATGGGCGTGACGTTGCCTTCGGGCTTGGGTGCTGCACTGGCGGCGGCCTTGCCCGGCTCCGGCTTTTTGAACTTCGAGAACATGGGTCTACCTCTTGGCGGCCGTGGCTTCGGCGGTATTCACGTCGTGGACGGATTTGGCGAGCTTGGCGATTTCGCGGCGCAGCGCGTTCTTGGCGATGCCCTCGGCCATCGGGATGCCGTGGTCGCCGTTCTGCGCCACCTGCTTGCCGCCGTCGGGCAGCAGCACCTCGATGGCGACGCCGAGCAATTCCGCCAGACGCTTGACCCGGCTCTTGCCCGACAAATCCGTGAACCCCGGCGCGCGGTTGAGGACGAACCGCAGCTTGTTCAGCGGCAGCCCCTCGGACTGGAGCGCGCGTTTCAGGCGCAGCGTGTTCTGCGCCGAGCGCATGTCGAGTTCGAGCGTCGCGAAGTAGATGTGCGCGGCGTTCAGGACCGTCTCGGTCCATTCGACCATCGTGGTCGGCATGTCGATCACGACATAGTCGAAGTTCACGCGCGCCATCTCGACGATGCGGCTGACGTCGGCGCTGGTGATCATGTCGAGCGGGATCATGTCGGTCGGCGCGGTCAGCACCTGCAACTTCTGGTTATAGGCCAGCAGCGCGTGCATGAAGCTTTCGCTGTCCATGCCCTCGGTGTCGCTCAGCAGCTCCATCACCGATTCGCGGCGCGGCAGGTCGAGGTAGGTGGCGGTCGCGCCGAATTGCAGGTCGAAGTCGAGCAGGCAGACGCGCGGCGGGTCGGTCTTGTCGATGTTGGCAAGCTCCCACGCCAGGTTGACGGCCAGCGTCGAGGCACCGGTGCCGCCGGCCATGCCGTGCACCGGGATCACCACGCCCGACCGGTCGCCGGTGGGTTTCAGGGTATTGCGGATCTCGTCGGCGACGGGCGCCTGTTCGGCGGGCGCCTGCACCCGCTCGATGGCGCGCTTCAGCTCGCCCTCCGGCAGGGGGTAGGGGACGAACTCGTCGCCGCCCTCGCGCAGGAGTTGATGCAGCGAGGCGGGGCTCACGTCCTCGGCGATCAGGATCACCTTGATCTGGCGTGCCTTGGCCGCGGAAATGATGTCGGTGACGAGGGCGAGATCCTTCTCGTCCTCGCTGTCGAGCGCGATGGCCACGAACTCGAGGGCGGCGGCATCGGGCTGTTCGAGGAACGCGAGCGCATCGGTGAACGTCAGATCCCCCCAGCTCTCGCCGAGGGCGGCCTCCATGTCCTCGATCAGCAGATCGAACGTCTGCACGTCCCGGCTGATGGTGCACGCGACAATCGGCTGCGGCTCGGGTTGCAATGCGGCTGTCATGCTCATGACCTTGCGTCCTCAATGGTTCTCGGGCGGGCATGTCGCCCAAGGGTCCGGCCGAAATGGCAAACGGACCTGTCCCTTTGGACCGACTATTGCCCGAGGAAGGCGGCGAGAATGGGGCCGAAAAGCTGTAATTGTTTGGTCAGGGGGAACGATGATCCGCATCGGGCATCATCGTTGACGCAAAAGGCCCCCGGCGGTGCGGGGGCCTTTTGGTGTCCGTCGCCCCCCTTTGCGGGCGGCTATGTCAGTTCGTGACGGCGAAATCGTCGCCGGTGATGCCTTCGGTCGCCCGCGGGGCGGTGGCCAATTCGACGTATTCGCGAAAGATGATCTCGGCATATCGGCCGTTCAGAACCGTCGGATGCCGCCCGACGAAACCCGACACCTCGGTCACGGTGCGGCGGTTGGCGCGCTCCTGCCCCTCGGTGACGATCAGCGGCTGGGTCTCGCCGAACGAGACGACGGCCTCGACGCGGCTGCGGTCGACGCCCAGCGTGCCGAGGTAAAGGACGACCGCTTCGGCGCGGCGCAGGCCCAGCGCACGGTTGTAGGCGGTCGATCCGACGAGGTCGGTGTGCCCGTAGACCTTGAACCGCACTTCGGGGAACTGATTGATAAAGTTGGCCTGTTGGCGCAGGATCGCGCGCGCCTGATCGTCCAGGGCATAGGAGTTGAACGGAAAGTTCACCATCGTCTGCACTTCGGCGGCAAAGCGGCGGGCGAGGTTGACGCGGTAGGTCTCGTCGCCGTTGTTGATCGCCGCATTGGCGGCGACCGCAGAGCCGAAGGCGGCCTGCTCGGTGGGCAGGCCCGCCTCCCGGTTGAAGGACGAGACCACCGGCCCCTGTGCCGCACAGCCCGTCAGGGCGGTGCCAGCGGCCACCGTAAGTGCCAATAGTCTCATCGCGTCATCTCCCTAGTCGAGCACGTAGCCATATGAGCCGGAGAAGTCCTGTCTGGCAACCTCTCCCGCGCCGCCGGTCTGCGGCGCCTCGTCCGACGAAACCCGGCCGAAGAGGAAAAGATCCCGTTCGGTCGGCGGGCGGACCCGGTCGGTCGGCAGCGCGTAGGAATTGCCGCGGGTCGGCGTCACCAGATGGGCGGTGATGATGATGACGAGTTCGGTCTGGCTGCGGCTGAACTCGGCCGAGCGGAACAGGGCGCCGAGGACCGGGATGTCGCCCAGCCATGGCACCTGACCCGAAAGGTCGCGGAAGTCGTCGGACAAAAGGCCCGCGATTGCAAAGCTCTCGCCATCGCGCATCTCGACCGTGGTCGAGGTTTCGCGGCGGCGGAAGGCGTCGATGGTGAAGGTGCCCTGGGTAAAGCCGTTGCCGGGGTCGATCGAGGAGACCGCGGCCTCGAGCTCGATGTTGATGAGGTCGCCGTCGACGACCCGCGGGGTAAAGCTGAGCTCGACACCGAAAGGTTTGTAGACGACCGAGATGCGGCCGTCCTCCTGGCTGACGGGCACCGGGTATTCGCCGCCCGCGAGGAACCGCGCCTCCTGTCCCGAGAGGGCCGTCAGGTTCGGTTCGGCCAGCGTGCGGACCATGCCGCGCAATTCGAGCGCCTCGAGAAGGATGCCGACCTCGACACCCCCGGCGTTGAACCCGAAGAGGAACGCGCCGTTGTTCTGGCTGGCGGTGGGCAGGCTGCTGCTGACGCCGCCGTTGCCCACAAGGGTGTTGGTGCCCGCCGAGATGCCGAGGCTGTCGCCGAGGGCGGCGCCGCCGAGGGCGACCGAGGAGGAGAGCGCCTGACTGACCGTGCGCTGCATTTCGGCGAACTGGACGCGCAGCATCACCTGCTGCGTGCCGCCGACGCTCATCAGGTTCGACACCCGCTCGGGGGCATAGCGTTCGGCCAGTTCGAGGGCCCTGTCGAGCCGCGCGATGGAGGAAACGGTGCCCGATAGCACGATGCCGTCGTTCGCGGTGCGCACCTCGATCGGCTCGCCCGGCAGGATCTGTGCCAGACGCTCACGGAATTCGGCGACGTCCGGCGTGACCTGGACCTCGACGTTCGAGATCAGCGTGCCGTCGGCGGCGAGGATCGTGAGCGTCGTGCGCCCCGGCTCCTTTCCCAGCACATAGATCGTGCGGTCCGACAGCGACGAGATGTCGGCGATGCCCGGGTTGGCGATGGAGAGTTCCGCAAACGGCGTGTCGCTCTCGACCACCACCGCGCGGTTCATCGGCACCTGAAGCGCCGCCGAGGGCGCTCCCTGCAACACGCGAAGCATTTGTGCCGGTGCCATCGTTGGAACGGCCGCAACGCCGAACGCGAGGCCCGCAACCGCGGACCGAAGTATAGTGATGCTTTTCATAGTAACTGCCTCTCCGACCACGCCTCGATTTTCGGGTCTTGTTGCCCGAGATTTGGCGGTAAGGTGCCCTGAGCCTTCATTTATTGCAAGAATCAAAGTCTTGTGGCGCCAAAGTGATGTGGATAAGTCGCACCAATTCGCCACCTGTTTGAACCGCCACGTAAAAAGACGCACCCTGGGGGACCGGGATGCGCCTTGTCGTTTCGGTGTCGGGCGGGATCAGTTGGTGCAGGCGATCTCTGCGTCGACCACTTCGGCACCCCGGCGGACCCGCGTCGTGCAGACCTGCTCCCGCTCGGGGGCGACCTCGACGACCGGTGCGCTCTCGACGATCCCGAGGAGGCTGCGCTGGTTCACTTCGCTGGCCGTGGCCACCGTTTCGTCGGAATAGCCCACCAGGCTGAGCGCCAGATCTCCAGAGGATTGCGCCTGAAGGAGGCGGGCCACCTGTTGCGGCGAGACCTCGACGGTGACGGTCCGGGCGATGGCGGTGCCCGAGCGGTTGGCGTCCGCACTCTGGTCGATCGCGATGATGGTGAGCCCGGTGTCGATGAGCTGTGTCATGTCCTGCCGCCCCTCGAGGCCGACGCCGACCTGACCGGACCAGTAGACGTCGACCCGGTCGCCGGGCCGCAGGAAGCCGGACACGCCCGAGGCCGCGTCGACCTCGATGGTAAAGGCGCGCATCCCTTCGGACAGGCGGGTGGTGATGCCGACCTGTTCGCCGGGTGCCGTGACCTTGGCGGCGATGACCGGCTCGTTGGCCTCCATCTGGCGGGTCGCGGTGCGGGGCAGGTCGGTGCCGCGCGGAAAGAGTTCTGCCTCGGTGCGGAACACGCCCTCGGGAAGGAACGGCTCGGCGTAGCGGATCAGCGTCGACGTCGTCGACGGTGATCGTTCGCCGAAGTTGATCAGCCGGTTGACGGCATAGACCTCGACGGTCGGAATCTGCTGGGCCGCGATGGCACGGGCCTGGGCCAGGGTCGCGTTCTGCTGTTCGAAATATCCCTTCACCATGTAGACCGCGAAACCCGCCAGCCCCATGCCGATGATAAGAACAAGACCGAAGACTGCGCGCATGAGTGATACCTCATGGTGTCGTCCGGCCTCTTGCGGGCCGGGTTGTCGGTTCGGTGGACCCCGGGTCGTACTAGTTGAACGCGACTACCGGTACCGGAGCCGCGCTTAGAACCGCACCGGTACCCGAAGACACTTCGGTGGCGCCGCTCGCAATCGAGGACGCAACCAGAACGCCGAAAATGATCAGGCCTCCGGTCAGGACCACCCAGTCGACAGTAATGGCGCCCTCTTCGGACTTCTTAAATGCGATAAGGTGAGCAAACATCCCTGGTTCTCCATTAAGGCGGGGCATGGCAGCCCTCGCAGTCTTCAAGTGATGTCTATTCCTGACGTGGGATTTTGGCCTTAATGAGGCCAGATCGGCGTAGTTGTGGGGCGCGGCATGGAAAAGAGCCGCACTTCACTGTGTGACCCTAGATACCTGAACCTGGTTGGGCCGTAGCAGAAATATGAGGTGGAAAATTTAGAATGTGATCGCCGGCGTTGCGGTTCCAAGTTCCGCTTCGATTCCGACGGCCATTGATTCGGCGCCGCCGCGGACGGATGCCAGAACGGCAATACCGATGCCGACAATGGCGGCGGTCAAAACGACCCAATCGACGGTCACGGCACCGACTTCGTCGAATGCAAACTCCTTGACGAACTTGAACATGGCAGGTTTGCCTCCTAGATTTCCTCAGGTTGCGGATGTCTTGCGGAATGACCGGGCCAGATCTTTCAGTGGGTTGTCTCCGCTTTCGATCTCGTCATTGTGCCATCGGTTCGTGGCGCAAATGCGGCAGCGGTTTCGACAAATTCAGTTGACCAAAGAATTTCTGCGGTTTGCATAAAATTGATTGTTCCCTCGTCGGCGGCGGAGGAAAGCCACCGCGCCAGGTTTCGAGAAGACCGGCGTCTGTTGCCGAACTCTCCTAAAGTGCCAAACGATAGCGAAAGCGATTTTGTAAACTAGTTGGCAGATCGGGGCATTTCGATTCTTGCAGTTCGTGATATGCTTCCTAGGTTTTGATACGAGAATGGGCCGCACCCTTCGGTGCGGCCCATCTGTATCGAATACACGGCGATCGATACGTTAGATTTAGCTTGCGGGGGCGAAAGAAATCGTCGGACACAGCGGTCCCGAGTTGCGTTTCGATGCCCTCGGCCATGTCGACGGCGCCGCCACGGACGGACGTGAGAACGGCGATGCCGAGGCCGACGATGGCGGCGGTCAGCACGACCCAGTCGACGGTCACGGCACCGTCTTCGTCGCGGGCAAAGTTCTGGATGAAGTTCAGCATGTTGGTCTCTCCTCAGAGGGGTTCAGTTGTTGCAGTCATATCCGGCGGATCGTCTCGGGCCGGCCTCTTGTTTGGCCCGATCCCCGCGTTGGATGAGGACGTTATGGCGGTCGTGTGCGGCAGGAATGGGGCACGACTTTATCGAATTTTGGGCGATTAGTCTTTTGTTAGCCTGTTCGGCGAAACACTGGGTTTCAGCCTTGGAAACAACGTCTCCGGGCATCCGGCGGGGTCGCGCGGCAGGGGAGGCGTCTATCCGTCTGCAACAGTTGGAAAAAATCTGACCAACACTGTCGTGCGACAGGCGCCAGACGGGCGGGTGGCATGATAGGCAGGGCAAAACCAACAAGAGCAGGCAGGCGCGCAATGACGCGAACACTTCGAGCGGCGGGGCGGGCGGCATCCCGGAAGGCAGGCATGGTCCTCGCCATTCTCGCGTCGGGCACGACGATTGCCGCGGCGCAGACCACAGACCGCTATCAGCCGGATTTCACCTTTCGCACCGTGACGGTGCCGACGGCGGGCACCACGAGCCGCATCAACGTGCAGATCGACCCCTCGGCGCCGAGTGCAATCCGCGCGCCCGCGGCCCCGGCGGCACCGGCCACCGCCGGATCCGTGCCGGTCTCTGCCGCCGCCGTGCCACGCCCTGCCGCACCGCCGCAGCCCAGCGGCTATGAATGGTACTGGGACATCATCTCGCCCTCGATCGAGGCCCGCTCGAACGGGCGCCTCGAGGAGGCGGTGCAGGCGCTGAACTCGGCCCCTACGGGCAGCACGGTGCCGCAACCGCGGGTGCAGGCGATGCAGGACATCGCGGCGGTCCACGGTCGCGACATCCTCATGGCGACGGTCGGCACGCGGGTGTCGCCTGCCCTCGTCCTCGCCGTCATTTCCGTCGAGAGCGGCGGGCAGACCGGCGCGGTAAGTTCGGCAGGGGCGGCGGGCCTGATGCAGCTCATGCCCGCGACGGCGGAACGGTTCGGCGTGGACGACCGGCTGTCGGCGACCGAGAGCATCGGGGGCGGCGTCGCCTACCTCGACTGGCTGCTCGGGCATTTCGAGGGCGACCCGGTGCTCGCCATCGCGGCCTACAACGCGGGCGAGGGTTCGGTGCGCGACAACGCCGGCGTGCCGCCGTTCGCCGAAACGCGGGGCTATGTGCCCAAGGTGCTGGCCGCGTGGACGGTGGCGCGGGGGCTGTGCCAGACGCCGCCGATGCTGATCGGCGACGGCTGCGTGTTCGCGGTCAACAATGCGATGCCCTAGCTAGACGATGGTGGCCTCGGTCGCCGCGCGCAGCTCTTGCTCGGTCACGCCGTCCGCACATTCGACGATCCTGAGGCCGCCTTGCACCACGTCGAGGACGCCCAGATTGGTGATGATCCGGTCGACCACGCCCTTGCCGGTCAGCGGCAGGGTGCATTCCTTCAACAGTTTCGATTCGCCGTGCTTGCTGGTGTGGTCCATCACGACGATGACGCGCCCGACGCCTGCGACGAGATCCATCGCCCCGCCCATCCCCTTCACGAGCTTGCCCGGGATCATCCAGTTCGCCAGATCGCCGTTCTCGGCCACCTCCATCGCGCCGAGGATCGCCGCCGCGATCTTGCCGCCGCGAATCATCCCGAAACTCGTGGCGCTGTCGAAATAGGCGGTCCGGTCGAGTTCGGTGATCGTCTGCTTGCCCGCGTTGATGAGGTCGGCGTCCTCCTCCCCCTCGAGGGGGAAGGGGCCCATCCCCAGCATCCCGTTCTCGGATTGCAGGGTGATGTCCTTGTCGCCGACATAGTTCGCCACCAGCGTCGGGATGCCGATGCCGAGGTTCACGTACCAGCCGTCTTGCAGTTCCTGCGCCGCGCGGGCGGCCATCTGGTTGCGGTCCCAGGGCATCTATTCGTCCTTCGACTGTTTGTGGGCAACCGGATCCCCGATCCCGGCAGGGGACACGCGGTTCCCTTCCTCGATCTGGGTCATGGTCAACGCGATATGCGTCACAAGAAGCGGCACGTTCGCCACCGCCTCCTTGCCGAAGTGATCGAGCGCAATGGCATTCGCTTCGACCAGCAGCGCGCGCATGCGGTCCGCCGTCGTCTTCATGCCGACCTCACCGTGCGCTGCTCGATCCGCTTCTCATGAACCCCCTGCACGATCCGGTGCACATAGATCCCCGGCAGGTGGATGCCATCGGGGTCGAGCGATCCGCGCGGCACGATCTCCTCGACCTCCGCCACGCAGACCTTGCCGCACATCGCGGCGGGCGGGTTGAAGTTGCGGGCGGTCTTGCGGAAGATCAGGTTGCCGGTGTCGTCGGCCTTCCACGCCTTGACGATCGACAGGTCCGCGACGATCCCGCGTTCGAGGATATAGTCCTGACCGTCGAAGGTCTTTACGTCCTTGCCCTCGGCGATCACCGTGCCGACGCCGGTCTTGGTATAGAACCCCGGAATGCCGCAGCCGCCCGCGCGCATCCGCTCGGCCAGCGTGCCCTGCGGATTGAACTCGAGTTCGAGTTCGCCCGACAGATACTGACGCATGAATTCCGCATTCTCGCCGACGTAGGACGAGATCATCTTTTTCACCTGCCGCGTCTGCAACAGGATGCCGATCCCGAAATCGTCGACGCCGGCGTTGTTGGACGCGAACGTCAGATCCTTCGTCCCCGCCTCCTTGATCTCGGCCAGCAGCAGTTCGGGGATGCCGCACAGGCCGAACCCGCCCGCCGCGATGAACATGCCGTCGAACAGCAGGCCGTCGAGGGCGTCGTGCGCGCTGTCGTAGATCTTCTTCATGCGAACTTTCCCCCGGCGTGTCGGGCCTGTTTTCCCGCGCGCGCCGGGCAATGTCAAACCATGCAAAAAGGCCGCACCCTGGGGCGCGGCCTCGTCGCGGTCGGGTCGGCGATGGCCCTAGAAGAACCCCATCAACAGCAGGATGATGATGAGGATACCGGGGACGCCGAGGAACCAGAGTAGGATGGGCATGATGTGCTCCTTGCTGAGTTGCAGGGAGAACCGGCTCCGGCGGAAATGGTTCCCCGTGGGCGCGCGGCGCTACTCGATCACGTCCCCGGCGGCATTGCCCGATGACGACGTGCGCGACGTCGGTTTCGCCCCGGCCTTACCCGTCGCGGCCTTCTTTGTCGGTGCGTTCTTCGTGGCGCCCTTTTTCGCCGCACCCTTCTTCGGCGCCGCCCGCTTGGCCGGCTTCTTCTTGCCCGCCTTGACCGCCCGCTCACCCAGAAGATCGACCGCCTGCGCCAGCGTCAGGGCATCGGGCTCGATCGTGTCGGGGATCGTGGCGTTCAGCTTTTCCCACTTCACATAGGCGCCGTATTTGCCGCTGTAGATGTTGACCGGACCGCCCGCCTCGGGGTGATCGCCCAGCTCGCGCAAGGGGGCCGCCGCCGCGCCACGTCCGCCGCGACTGGCCAGCTTTTCCGCCAGAAGCTGCACGGCACGGTTCATGCCGACGGTGAACACCTCGTCCAGCCCCTCGAGGTTGGCGTTCGTGCCGCCGCGATCCGAGGTGCTGGGCGCATGTTTCAGGTAGGGGCCATAGCGCCCGATGTTGGCCCAGACCATCACCCCGTCCTCGGGGTGCGGCCCGACCTCGCGCGGCAGCGACAGCAGCTTTACGGCCTGCGCGAGGTCCAGATCCTCGGCGGGCCATTCCTTCGGCACCGACTGGCGCGGCGGCTTGGGGTCGTCCCCCGTCGCCTCGCCGCGCTGCACATAAGGGCCGAACCGCCCCTTGAAGATGCGGATCGTGTCGCCCGCGTCGGTGCCCAGAACCTTGCCCTCGGGCGGGATCGCACTCGCCTCGGCCTCTGCGTTCGGCGGACCGAAGGGACGGGTATAGCGACATTCGGGATAATTCGAGCAGCCGATGAACGCGCCGCCCGACCGCGCGGTGCGCATCGACAGCCGCCCCGCGCCGCAGTTCGGGCAGAGGCGCGGATCGGTGCCGTCGCCCGGATCGGGGAACAGGTGCGGCGCCAGCACCTCGTTGATCTTGTCGAGCACCTCGGTGATGCGCAATTCGCTGGTCTCGGCGATGGCGGCCGAGAAATCGCGCCAGAACCGGCTCAGCAGTTCCTTGTAGTCGGCCTCTCCGGCGCTGACCTTGTCGAGCTGATCCTCGAGGTCGGCGGTAAAGTCGTATTCGACGTAGCGGCGGAAGTAGTTCGACAGAAACGCCGTCACCAGCCGCCCCTTGTCCTGCGGGATCAGGCGGTTGCGGTCCTTTTCGACATAGCCGCGGTCCTGGATGGTGGTGACGATGCTGGCATAGGTCGACGGGCGCCCGATGCCGAGTTCCTCCATCCGCTTGACCAGCGTCGCCTCGGTATAGCGCGGCGGCGGCTGGGTGAAGTGCTGCTGGCCGAGGACGGCACCGTTCGGGGACAGCAGGGCGTTGTCGGCGCGGGCCGCATCCTTGCCTTCGACGACATCGTCCTCCTTTGCGGCCAGTTCGGCGAACCGCGCCTGCAGGGCGCCGGTCGCGAACGCCGCCTTATCGCCGCGCGCGATCTGCGGCAGGCGGGCGCCGTCCTCGCCGTCGTCGCCGGCGGTATCGTCGCGGCCCTCCTCGTAGACGGCGAGAAAGCCGTCGAACGCGATCACCTGACCCGTCGCGCGCAGGCCGACCTGGCCGTCGCCGCTCTCGATCTCGACGACCGTCCGCTCGAGGCGGGCACTCTCCATCTGGCTGGCCAGCGTCCGCTTCCAGATCAGGTCATAGAGCCTGCGCTGGTCGCTGTCGGCGAGGCCGAGGTCGGCGGCGGCGCGGGTCATGTCGGTCGGGCGGATGCACTCGTGCGCCTCTTGCGCGTTCTTGGCCTTGTTCTTGTAGGTCCGCGGCTCTTTCGGCAGGTATGTCGCGCCGTATCGCGCTTCGATGGCACCCCGCGCGTCGATCACCGCCTCCGGCGCCATGTCGATGCCGTCGGTGCGCATATAGGTGATGTGCCCGGCCTCATACAGGCGCTGGGCCGAGGACATCGCGGCCTTGGCACCCATGCCGAACTTGCGGCTCGCCTCCTGTTGCAGGGTCGAGGTCATGAACGGGGGCGAGGGGTTGCGGGTGGCCGGTTTCGCCTCGACGGAGGCGACGGAGAGCGCGCGGCTGCCCACCGCCTGCACGGCCATCTCGGCGGCGGTGCGGTCGCGCAGGTCGAACTTGTCGACCTTCTTGCCCGCGAGCGTGGTCAGGCGCGCCTCGAAATTCTGGCCCCTCGGCGTCGTGAGTTCGGCGCGCACCGACCAGTATTCGCGCGCCGGAAACACCTCGATCTCCATCTCGCGCTCGACGATCAGGCGCAGGCAGACCGATTGGACGCGGCCTGCCGATTTGGCACCCGGCAGCTTGCGCCACAGCACCGGCGACAGGTTGAAGCCGACGAGATAGTCGAGCGCGCGGCGCGCGAGGTAGGCGTCGACCAGCGGCACGTCGACCTGACGCGGGTTCTTCATCGCCTCGGTGACGGCGTTCTTTGTGATCGCGTTGAACACGACGCGGCTGACCGGCGTGTCCGCCTTGATCGCCTTGCGGTCGCGCAGCGCCTCGGTCAGGTGCCAGGAGATCGCCTCGCCCTCGCGGTCGGGGTCGGTGGCGAGGATCAGTTCGTTATCGGTCTTCAGCGCGTCGGCGATCGCCTTGAGGTGCTTCTTGCTGTCGGACGCCACCTCCCAGAGCATGGCGAAACCGTCGTCCGGGTCGACCGACCCGTCCTTGGGCGGCAGGTCGCGGACATGGCCGAACGACGCGAGGACCGTGAAGTCGGAACCCAGATACTTGTTGATTGTCTTGGCCTTGGCGGGCGATTCGACGACGACGACGGGCATGGGGTTCCTGACGTTTGGGCCGCGTTCGGGGGCGGCTCTGAGGCCGCTTGATGTGGGAGAGCGGACCGCATTGTCAATGGAGGGGCACCGCCGCCCCGGTTCGCGGTGTCGTTCCGGGCGGGGTCAGCCGGCCGTGAGCAGGCCACCGGCGCGGCGCGCGATGCGCCCGTCGAGTTCGAGGGCGACGAGGGCGGGGGCGACCTGCTGGCTGGGGGTCGCGAGGTCGCGGATCAGGTCGTCCTCGGCGACGGGCGCCATTGCGACGCGGTCGAGGATCGCCTGATGCAGGGCCGCCGTCTGGGCGAGCGAGCGGCGCTCGGGCGCGGCCGGCGGGATCGCGGGGGCGGGGTCGCGGCGCGGGGCGCCGTGCCATGCGAACGCAGCCGGGTCGGTGTGCGGCGTCTGCGCGGCGAGGGTGGCCACCGGAACGGCCGGCACATCTGCCCGGACGGCCGGGCGGGATCGCGCCGGGGGGGCGTCGAATAGTGGCGGCGTTTCGGAAATGTCCGCCGGCCCGCGCGCAACCGCTTGCGCCAGACCCAGATGCTCGATCACGTCCTCGGGCCCGCGCACCAGGATGGCGCCGTCGCGCAAGAGCATGTTGGACCCCGCCGAGCGGCCGTCGAACGGGTGCCCCGGCACGGCCAGCACGTCGCGGCCCTGATCGAGGGCCATGCGCGCGGTGATCAGACTGCCGCTCTTGGCGGCGGCCTCGACGACGACGACCGCGCGGCTCAGGCCCGAGACGATGCGGTTGCGTGCCACGAAATGGCGCGCCTGTGCGGTCATCCCCATCGGCTGTTCGCTGATCCGCAGGCCGTTTTCGGCGATCCGCTGCGCCAGACCGCCGTTCTCGGGCGGATAGATGCTGTCGACCCCGCCGGCCATCACCGCGATGGTGCCGCCGGCGATCGCGGCCGAATGGGCCTCGGCATCGACACCGCGCGCGAGGCCCGAGACGACGACGACCCCCGCCTCCGACAGCCCGGCGCCGAGTTTGCGCGCCATGCGGATACCCAGAGACGAGACCGCGCGGGCCCCGACGAGGGCGACCATGGGCCGGGCCAGCAGCGCGATGTCGCCCAGACACCACAGCGCGGGCGGGGCATCGACGATCTCGCGCAGGTCGTCGGGATAGAGCGGGTCGGCGCCGGTCAGCAGGACCGCACCGACGGCGCGTGCGGCGCGCATCTCGGCGGCGATCACACCTTCGGGACAGATCGCATAATCGGGGATCCCGGCGTCGCGGGCGACGCCCGGCAGTGCCGCGAGGGCGGCGGCGGCCGACCCGTGTTCGGCCAGCATCCGCCAGAACGTTGCGGGACCGACCCGGCGAGAGCGCAGCAGACGAAGCCAGGTGAACCGATCATCTTCCGTGGTGGGTGGGAGTGGGGGGTGAGTGGAAGCGTGTATTTCCCCGGTCATCCTTGGCTCCGCCTGTCTGCAGAATCAGGATTAGGGCATCGAGGTTAACGAGTGGTGAACGCGCCCCGGCGGCATCCGTCAATCCGGTGCCGGGCACAATCCGAGGTCGGTCGTCCGCTCCGGACCCCACAGGGCCGCGTTCAGGTCCGCGTAGGCGACCGGTGCCGCGATTGCCACGCCCCCCGCCAGGCCCGCGCCGTTCAGGACATCGGCCTCGCAGGAATAACAATCCTCGCCAAAGCAGCGCATCGTGTCGCCGGGCAGGGGCGCACCCGCCGTCAACCGGTTGTTGTAGGCGTCCTGCCGCGTCACCGCGATCATCGTGTCGATCTGGGTGAGGATCGTGCGCGTGGTGTAGAGATAACCGTCGTTTACCGAAGAGGTCATCAGGACCAGCGGCCCCTCGGGCATCGCCTCGAGCCACTCTCGCCCGCCGATGGGAGTATAGGCGAAACGCGGATTGTCGAGGACGAGGGTATAGCCCGACGGATCGCCGCCGGTGCCCGTCCAGATCCGCAGGGCGAGGTATTCGGCATTGCGGTAGACCTCGGCGCTGTAGAAGTAGCCATCCCGCGCCGGTCCGGCGAAATTGCCGGTGGCCTCGTCCGAGACCTCCTGCGACAGGGCGGGCAGGGCGGTGGCGATCAGGGCGAGTGTCGGGAGGAGGCGCATTTTCGGACCCTTGTCTTGGTTAAGCCGCCGCAGGTTCATCACGGCGCGCGCGTTCACGCAAGTCGGGATTCGCACCGTTTTCGATCGGCCCCTCCCGGCTCAGGCCGCCGCCCCGCCGACCGTCAGACCGCCGATCAGCAGCGAGGGCTGGCCCACGCCCACCGGCACCCACTGGCCCGCCTTGCCGCAGTTGCCGATGCCGGGATCGAGCGCCAGGTCGTTGCCGATCCCGCGGATCCGGCGCAGCGCGGTCGCGCCGTCGCCGATCAGCGTGGCGCCCTTTACCGGCGCCCCGACGACACCGTTGCGCACCCGGTAGGCCTCGGTGCACGAGAATACGAACTTGCCCGACGTGATGTCGACCTGCCCGCCGCCGAAGCCGACGGCATAGATCCCGTCCTTTACATCCGCGACCAGCGCCGCAGGTTCGGCGTCGCCCGCCAGCATGTAGGTATTGGTCATCCGCGGCATCGGGATATGCGCGAAACTCTCGCGTCGTCCGTTACCGGTCGGCGCCACGCCCATCAGGCGGGCGTTCTGGCGGTCCTGCATGAAGCCGACCAGCACCCCGTCCTCGATCAGGACGTTCCGGCCCGACGGCGTGCCCTCGTCGTCTACCGAGAGCGAGCCGCGCCGGTCGGGGATCGTGCCGTCGTCAAGGACCGTGACCCCTTTTGCCGCAACCTCGCTGCCCATCAGCCCGGCGAAGGCGGATGTGCCCTTGCGGTTGAAATCCCCCTCGAGGCCGTGGCCCACCGCCTCGTGCAGGAGGATGCCGGGCCAGCCGGGGCCGAGGACCACGTCGAACACGCCGGCGGGGGCTGGTTCTGCGTCGAGGTTCACGAGCGCGATCCGCAGCGCCTCGCGGACCTGCGCCTGCCAGATTGCGGGGTCCATCAGCCCGGTCAGACCGTGTCGTCCGCCTGCCCCCGTGCCGCCGCTCTCGCGGCGCCCGTCCTGCTCGACGATGACCGAGACGTTGAGGCGCGCCATCGGGCGCACGTCGCCGACCACGCCGCCCTCGGGGCGCAGGATCACCACCTCCTGATAGCTGGCGGCAAGGGTGGCGGAGGCCTGCACGACCCGTTTGTCGAGGCCGCGCGCAAAAGCGTCGATCTCGGCCAGGATGTCGACCTTCACCCCGAAGGCCGCGCCCGCGAGCGGGTCTTCGTCGGTATAGAGCCGGACGTTGGTGCCCACCGGCGCCGTCGACATCGTCCCGCCGCCCGTGCCTACGGCAAGCCGCGCGGTCGCGACCGCGCGGCGCAACGACGCCTCGTCGATGGTGGTCGAATGGGCATAGCCCGCCGTCTCGCCGCGCACCGCCCGCAGGCCGAACCCCTCGGCGGCATCGTAGCTCGCCGTCTTCAGCCGCCGGTCGTCGAACGACAGCACCTCGGAACGCCGCCGCTCGAGGAACAGCTCGCCGTCGTCGGCGCCCGCCGTGGCCTCGCGCAGCAGCGTCAGCGCGGTTGCGGGGTCGAGCATCGTCTCGAAGGGGCGGAACGGGGCGTCGCGGGGGGTGTCGGGGGGGGTGTCGGGCATGGCGTGGTCCTCTCGGGGCGGTGCGGCAGGGGCGCGGGGGGGCGCGCGCGCGGCGGGAAGCGAGCGACCCATTGCCGCAACCGCGCTTCTTGTGGTGGCGGGCAGGATATGGGAAGAGGCGCAGGACAGGAAACGGAATTCGCCCTTGGGTCCAGATGGGGTCGGGGGCGCGAGAGACAAGGAACCGCCATGCAGTTTTGCCGCAGATTTGCATCCCTGAGCGTCATCGCGGGCGCCACCCTGGCGGCGCTGCCTGCGGTCGCGCAAGCGGTCCTGCCCGACCTGCCGATCATGGGCCGCCCCGTCGACGGCGCCATGGGTTGGCAGCCGGCGGCGACCGAACTGGCGCGGGACATCCACTTTCTCGACGGCCTTTTGTTGTGGATCATCGGCGGCATTACCCTTTTCGTGACGGGCCTGCTTGCATATGTGGCCGTGCGTTTCAACGCCCGCGCCAACCCCAAGCCTGCGACCTTCACCCACAACTCGCCGCTCGAGGTGACGTGGACCGTCGTGCCGATCATCATCCTCGTGTTCATCACCGCCTTTTCGCTGCCGATCCTGTTCAAGCAACAGGAGATCCCCGAGGGCGACGTGGTCATCAAGGTGATCGGACGGCAGTGGTTCTGGGATTACGAATACCCCGACGAGGGGATCGCCTTTTCCAGCTATATGATCGGCCAGCCGGCCACACTGGTCGGCGCACCCGAGGCGACGCAGGAATACGTCCTGACGCCCGAGATGGAGGAGGTGCTCGCCTCCTACGGCTATTCCCGCGACGAATGGCTGCTGGCGACGGATACCGCCGTCGTGGTGCCGGTCGGCGCGACCGTGGTGGTGCAGGTGACGGGCGGCGACGTGATCCACTCGTTCGCGATACCGGCGTTCGGCATCAAGCAGGACGGGATCCCCAACCGCACCGCCGAGGCCTGGTTCGTGGCCGAGGAGGAGGGCATCTACTTCGGCCAGTGTTCGGAACTCTGCGGCATGTTCCACGCCTATATGCCGATCACCGTCAAGGTGGTGAGCCAGGAGGCCTACGACGCTTGGGTCGCGACCATGCAGGGCGGTGACGCGCCGACCGCGTGGTAGGACCGACCTCGTGGTAGGGCCGGGGGCCGCCGTTCCGGCGGAGGACCGGATTTCGCATAGCGCCGGGCGGGTCCGGCGCTATCCTGTGGGCCGATGAGGGAGGCACCGATGACCGACGCGAGCCTTACCGAAGGTCTGGGCAGTTCCATCGCCCGCGAGGCGGGGATGGGCGATTATTTCGCCCTGATGAAGCCGCGCGTCATGTCGCTCGTCGTGTTCACCGCGCTGGCGGGCATGATCGTTGCGCCGGGCGGCGTGCATCCGTTCGTCGGTCTCGTGGCGATCCTGTGCATCGCGGTCGGCGCGGGCGCGTCCGGCGCGCTGAACATGTGGTGGGACGCCGACATCGACGCGCTGATGAAGCGAACCGCGCGCCGTCCGATCCCCGCCGGCAGGGTCGAGCCGGGAGAGGCGCTGGGCCTTGGCGTCGCGCTCTCGTTCTTTTCGGTGATCCTGCTGTTTCTGGCGACCAATGCGCTGGCGGCGGGCCTGCTTCTGTTCACCATCCTGTTCTACGCCGTGATCTATTCGATGTGGCTCAAGCGGGCGACGCCGCAGAACATCGTCATCGGCGGTGCCGCCGGGGCGTTCCCGCCGATGATCGGCTGGGCGGTCGTCACCGGCGGCTTCGGCGTCGAACCGGCGCTGATGTTCGCGCTCATCTTCATGTGGACGCCGCCGCATTTCTGGGCGCTGGCGCTGTTCGTGCGGACCGACTACGGCGACGCGAAGGTGCCGATGCTGACCGAGACGCATGGCCGGCGCGTCACCCGCCACCACATCCTCGCCTATACGCTGCTGCTGGTCCCGGTGGCCATCGGCATCGGCTTCACCTCGATCGGCGGCTGGCTCTACCTCGCGGTGTCGGTCCTGCTGAACGTCCGCTTCCTCTGGGGCGCGTGGCTCGTCTGGAACCGCGACGAGGCGGCGGCCGAGGCGGATGGCTACGCCACCGAAAAGTGGCTGTTCCGCATCTCGCTGTCCTATCTCTTCCTGCATTTCGGCGCGCTGATGGCCGAGGCGGCCCTGCGCGCGGCGGGCCTCTGACGTGGCCGCGCCGCAAAAGCTCAGGGTCGAGCACGAACTGCATGGCCGCCGCCGGGGCCGCAACTGGGGCGTGGGCGTGCTGCTGCTCGGTCTCGTCGCCATCGTCTTCGGTCTGACGGTGGTCAAGGTTCTGGGCCTTGAGGACATTCGTCAGTTCGAGGCCTTCGACTATGTCGTGCGCCCGCAACTCATCCCCGCGGACGGCGCGGCACCGGAGGCGAGCGAGTGAAACTGTTCCCGGGCCTCACCGGCAACAACCGCACGCTGGTGCAGACCAGCGCCCTCGTCGTGGTCATGACCTCGCTGGGGTTCGCCGCGGTGCCGATGTACAACTGGTTCTGCGCCACGACCGGGTTCGGCGGCACGCCGCTGCGCGCGGACGCCAACGCCAACGAGATACTGGAGCAGACGGTCCGCATCCGCTTCGACGCGACGGTCGACCTTGGCCTGCCGTGGACGGTCGTGCCGCAGGAACGGGTCCACGAGATCCGCCTCGGCGAGACGGGCCTCGCCATCTATGAGGCCACCAACACCTCGGACCGCCCGATCGCCGCCTTTGCCGCCTACAACATCGCGCCCTATGCCTCGCAGGGGTTCTTCACCAAGATCCAGTGCTTCTGCTTCGACATGCAGATCATCGAGCCCGGCGAGACCGTCGAGATGCCGGTCAGCTACTTCGTCGATCCCGCCATCGCCGACGACGCCGAGGGGCAGTTCGTGCACACGATCACCCTGAGCTACACGTTCCACCAGACCGAACTGCCGGACGATTACGCGGGTCCGGGCACGGACGAGCAGGCCTCTCTCGCGCCCTCTTTGACAAGTGCGCCCGGCCCCGTCATAGAACAGAACTGATCCCGCGACCCCGAAAGAACCCGCTGAAAGGCTCGGCCATGGCCCACGAAAAGAACCACGACTACCATATCCTGACGCCGTCGCTCTATCCGTTCCTCGGCGGGGTCGGCGCCTTCGTGATGCTGTTCGGCGCGGTGCTGTGGATGCCCAATCAGGGGCAGGGGCCCTACATGTTCCTCATCGGCCTCGCGGTCGTCCTTTACGTCATGTACGCATGGTGGTCCGAGGTCGTGGCCGAAAGCCGGGTGGGCGACCACACGCCCGTCGTCCGCATCGGCCTGCGCTATGGCGTGATCTTCTTCATCATGTCGGAAATCATGTTCTTCGTCGCGTGGTTCTGGCTGTTCTTCAAGAACGCGATGTATCCGATGGGCCCGATGAGTCCGCGGTCGACGGCGTCTGGCCGCCCGTCGGCACCGAGGTCTTCGACCCCTGGCACCTGCCGCTTATCAACACGCTCATCCTGCTGTGCTCGGGCATGGCCGCGACCTGGGCGCACCACGCCATCGCCCACGAGAACAACCGCCGCGACATGAAGTGGGGCCTGATCCTCGCCGTGGTTCTGGGCGTCCTGTTCACCACCTTTCAGGCATTCGAATACAGCGAGGCGCAGCAGGCCATCGGCACCGGGTCGATCTACTGGGACACCTTCTTCATGGCGACGGCGTTCCACGGCGCCCATGTCATCATCGGCACGATCTTTCTCTTCGTGTGCTACCTGAGGCTGCTGCGCGGCGATTTTACCCCCGAACGGCACGTCGGTTTCGAGGCGGCGGTCTGGTACTGGCACTTCGTCGACGTGGTCTGGCTGTTCCTGTTCTTTGCGATCTACATCTGGGGCTCTACCTGAGGGATGCGCGACGGTCGGACGGCGCCCGCTCCGGCGCGGGGCCCCGGCCTTCGGCGAGAGTATTTCGGGACCGAAGTGATATCGGGCGCGGCGCTGCATCGGCGCGGCGCCCTTTTGTGATGAGCGAGGGCCGATGCGGCTGATCTTTCCGATCCTGATGGGTATCGTCGGCGTCGCCGTGCTGTGCGGCCTCGGCCTCTGGCAGGTGCAGCGGCTGGCGACGAAGACCGCGATCATCGACAGCATCGACGCGCGGATCGGTGCCGTGCCCGTCGCGCTGCCTGCGCGGCCCGATCCCGGGGCGGACCGCTATCTGCCCGTGACCGTCGCCGGCGCGCTGACCGGGCAGGAGGCGCATGTCCTGACCTCGACCCGCGAGACCGGGCCGGGATACCGGATCGTCGCGGTCATGGAGACGGACGGGGGGCGCCGCATCCTCGCCGATCTCGGGTTCGTGCCGCAGGACCGGAAGGACGCGGACCGCAGCGCCGCGGCGGTGACGATCACCGGCAACCTGCACTGGCCCGACGAGACCGACGACTGGACCCCGCCCCCCGACCCGGCCAACATCTGGTTCGCCCGCGACGTAGACCTCATGTCCGCCACCCTCGGCACCGAGGCGGTGCTGGTGGTGGCGCGGCGGATCGACGGCGCCGCGACGGGCACCATGGTCATGCCGGTTGACTCTTCCACCGTGCCGAACGACCACCTGAACTATGCGATCACGTGGTTCTCGCTTGCCGCCGTCTGGGCCGCGATGAGCGTGGCGCTGGTGATACGGCAGCGAAAGGCGGTCTGACGTGCGATACATCTCGACCCGCGGACAGGCCCCCGTCCTGTCGTTCGAGGAAGCGATGATGACCGGGCTGGCGCGCGACGGCGGCCTTTACGTCCCCGAGAGCGTGCCGGTCCTGAGCCGAGACGAGATCGCGGCAATGGCGGGCCTGCCCTACGAGGAGGTGGCGTTCCGCGTGATGCGCCCGTTCATCGGCGGCGCCTTCGACGACGCGCGGTTCGGCGACCTGATCGCGCGCGCCTACGCCGGCTTCGGCCACGCCGCGCGCGCGCCGCTGGTGCAACTGGCGCCGGGCCATTTCCTGCTCGAGCTGTTCCACGGGCCGACGCTCGCGTTCAAGGATTTCGCGATGCAGATCATCGGCCAGATGTTCCAGGCATCGCTCGCCCGCTCGGGGCGGCGCATCACCATCGTCGGCGCCACCTCGGGCGATACCGGGTCCGCCGCGATCGAGGCGTTCCGGGGGCTGGCGGGCGTCGACGTGTTCATCCTGTTCCCGCACGGCCGCATCTCCGGGGTGCAGCGCCGCCAGATGACGACGCCGGTCGAGGCCAACGTCCACGCCCTCGCCATGGACGGCGATTTCGACGATTGTCAGGCGGCGGTAAAGGATATGTTCAACGACCATGCCTTTCGCGATGCGGTGTCGCTCGCCGGGGTGAACTCGATCAACTGGGGCAGGGTGCTGGCGCAGGTGGTCTATTACTTCACCGCCGCCACGGCGCTGGGCGCGCCGCACCGCGCCATCAGCTTCACGGTCCCCACCGGCAATTTCGGCGACATCTTCGCCGGCTACATCGCGCGCCGGATGGGCCTGCCCATCGCGCGGCTGATCGTGGCGACCAACCGCAACGATATCCTGCACCGGACCTTGCAGACCGGCGCCCATGTCAAGCACGGCGTGGAACCGACGATCAGCCCCTCGATGGACATCCAGGTGTCGTCCAACTTCGAGCGGGCGTTGTTCGACGCCTATGGCCGCGACGGCGCGGTGGTGGCGGCGCAGATGGCAGAACTGAAAGAACAGGGCGGGTTTTCGGTGGGTCAGGGCGCGTTCGGGTTCCTGAAGGACAATTTTACCTCCGGCCGGGCGTCCGAGGACGAGACCCGCGACACGATCCGCACGACGCTCTCGCAGACCGGCGAGCTTCTGTGTCCGCACAGCGCCGTCGCCGTGAAGGTGGCGCAGGAGAGCCTTGGCCCCGAGCCGATGATAACCCTCGCCACCGCGCATCCGGCCAAGTTTCCCGACGCCGTGGAGGCCGCGACCGGCATCCGCCCCGCCCTGCCGCCGCGCATGGCCGACCTCTTCGACCGGCCCGAGCGCGTCACCCGCGTCGCCAACGACCTCGCCGCCCTCCAATCCCTCATCACAGACCGGATCGCATCTTGACCGTCCAGCTCCACACCCTGCCCAACGGTTTCCGCATCGCGACCGAGGCGATGCCCGGCCTCAAATCCGCCTCCATCGGCGTCTGGGTGCTGGCGGGCGGGCGCCACGAGGCTGCGTCCGAGAACGGCATCGCCCACTTCCTCGAACACATGGCATTCAAGGGCACGGCGACCCGCAGCGCGCTGGCCATCGCCGAGGCGATCGAGGACGTCGGCGGCTATATCAACGCCTATACCAGCCGCGAGATGACCGCCTATTACGTCCGCGTGCTCGAGGACGACGTGGCCCTCGCCCTCGAAGTGATCGCCGACATCCTGCGCAATCCGGTGTTCGCGCCCGAAGAGATCGAGATCGAGCGCGGCGTGATCCTGCAAGAGATCGGGCAGGCCCTCGACACGCCCGACGACATCGTCTTCGACTGGTTGCAGGAGGCGGCCTATCCGGATCAGCCGCTGGGCCGCACCATCCTCGGCCCCGCCGAACGCGTCGAGGGCTTCGCCCGCGCCGATCTCGCGGCCTTTGTCGCGCGCCACTATGCGCCGGGCCAGATGCTGCTGTGCGCGGCGGGCGGCGTCGATCACGCGGCGATCTGCCGCGCCGCCGAGGGCCTGTTCGGCGACATGCCCTCCCTCGCCGCCCCCGCCCTCATCGTGCCCGCCCGCTTTGCCGGCACCGAACGGCGCGAGATCAAGGCGCTGGAACAGGTCCACTTCGCCCTCGCCCTCGAGGGGCCGGACTACCGCGCGCCGGATATCTATGCCGCCCAGGTCTGGGCCAATGCGATGGGCGGCGGCATGTCCTCGCGCCTCTTTCAGGAGGTCCGCGAAAAGCGCGGCCTGTGCTACACGATTTTCGCGCAGGCCGGCGCCTACGAGGATACCGGCCTCACCACGATCTATGCGGGCACCTCGGCCGAGGACATCGAGGGGCTGATCGGCGTCACGCTCGACGAGATGAGGCGGGCGGCGGACGACATGAGCGCGGCCGAGGTGGCGCGTGCCAAGATCCAGATGAAGGCGGGCATGCTGATGGGACTCGAGTCGCCGTCGCACCGGGCCGAGCGGCTGGCGCGGATGCTGTCGATCTGGGGCCGGGTGCCCAGCGTCGAGGAGGCGGTGGCCAAGATCGACGCCGTGACGGTCGCCGACGTGCGCGCCCACGGTGCCGCGATGGCCGGCGGCACCGGCACCGCGATGGCGCTCTACGGTCCCGCCGCCGCCGCGCCGGGGCTGGAGGAGATCCGCGCCAGGCTCGCGGCATAGGGACGGGAATGATGTGGCGGCCAAGGCGGCGCCTCGCCCTCGACACCGAACGGCTGGTGCTGCGTCCGCCCGAGCACGGCGATTTCGTCGACTGGACGGCCCTGCGCCGCGCCTCCGAGGCATTCCTGCGCCCCTGGGAGCCGACCTGGGCCGCCGATCACCTGACGCGCAAGTCGTTCACCAACCGCGTCTACTGGGCGCAGCGGTCGGTCGCGGCGGGCACCGCGGTGCCGCTGTTCCTGATCCGGCGCGAGGACCGCGTGCTGGTCGGCGCGATCACGCTGGACAACATCCGCCGTGGCCCGGCGCAATCGGCGACGACGGGCTACTGGACCGGTGCCGCCTTTGCGCGCGAGGGATACATGCGCGAGGCGATCCGCGCGGTGGTGCACCACGCCTTCACCTCGCTCGACCTCAGCCGCGTCGAGGCGGGGTGCCTGCCCGAGAACGCCGCCTCGCGGCGCCTGCTCGAACAGGCGGGGTACAAATACGAGGGCGTGGCGCAGAGCTATCTCCAGATCAACGGGCGCTGGCGCAACCATGTGCTCTACGCCAACCTGCGCCATGACCGGCGCGGGCGCACGGATGTCGGATGAGAGGCTTGCCATGACCCTCGCCCCCGCCACCGAGGCCTTCGTGGCACCGCTGCGCGCCGCCCTCGGGCCGCGCGCCTTTCCCGATCCGGCCCCCTACATGACCGAGACGCGGGGCCGCTGGCAGGGCCACGGGGTCGTCGTGGCCCCGGCGTCCACGGCGCAGGTGGCCGACGTGGTGCGCGCCTGCGCCGCCGCCCGCGTCGGCATCGTGCCCTATGGCGGCGGCACCGGCCTCGTCGGCGGACAGGTCATGGCGGAGGGCCCCGCGCCGGTGATCCTGTCGCTGCACCGGATGGCGGCGATCCGAGAGGTCTTTGCCGCCGAGAACGTGCTCATCGCCGAGGCGGGGGCGATCCTGTCGGACGTGCAGGACGCGGCGCGCGACGTGGGCCGCCTCTTTGCGCTCTCGCTTGCGTCGCAAGGCTCGGCGCGCATCGGCGGCCTGCTGTCGACCAACGCCGGCGGTGTGAACGTGCTGCGCTATGGCAACGCGCGCGCCCAATGCCTCGGCCTCGAGGTGGTGCGCCCGGACGGGTCGGTCTGGCATGGCCTTTCACGGCTGCGCAAGGACAACACCGGCTACGACCTGCGCGACCTGATGATCGGCGCCGAGGGGACGCTGGGGATCATCACCGCGGCCTCCCTGCGCCTCGTCCCGCGGCCCGCCAGCCATGCGACCGCAATGCTGGCCGTGGCCTCGCCCGCCGCCGCGCTCGACCTGCTGGGGGTCGCGGGCGAGGAGGCGGGCGACATGCTCTCGGCATTCGAACTGATCCACCGTCAGGGCCTCGATTTCCTGAGCGAGGTCGGCCCCGAGGTCCGCGCGCCCTTTGCCGATGTGCCCGAGTGGATGGTCCTGATCGACCTCGGCCTGCCCGCCCGGATCGACGGCGCGGCGATGCTCGAGGCGATCTTCGCGCGCGGCCTCGATGCCGGGCTGGCAAGCGACGGCGTGGTCGCGCAGAGCGACGGCCAGCGCGCCGACCTCTGGGCAATCCGCGAGAGCATCCCCGAGGCGAACCGCCGCATCGGCTCGGTCTCGTCGCACGACATTTCTGTGCCGCTGTCGACGGTGCCCGAGTTCATCGACCGGGCCGGGGCGGCGCTGGCGACGCTGGGCGATTTCCGCGTCAACTGCTTCGGCCATCTGGGCGACGGCAACCTGCATTACAACGTTTTCCCCCGCCCGGGCCGCAGCCGCGATGACCACGTGCACCAGCGCGAGGCGGTGAAGGAAATCGTGCACGACCTCGCCCATGCGCTGGGCGGATCGATCAGCGCCGAGCACGGCATCGGGCGGCTCAAGACCGGCGATCTGGCGCGCTATGGCGATCCGGCGAAGCTGGCGATGATGCGGGCGGTGAAGGCGGCGCTGGATCCGGCGGGGATCATGAACCCGGGGGCGCTCTTCGGCGAGGACGGATGATGGGGTGAAACCCCATCCTACGGCGCAGGGCAGGTCCGGCATGACGCGCCAACGTGGCGCCCGGTGCATCCGCAGACCCTGCGGGGCGAGTTATTTCGGCAAGAAAAAACCCAAGACAACCCTTTCTTAACCATGTTCGGCGAGTCTGAAAAGACGGTACAGGCTGGAGAGTCGATGACCGTGCAAGGAAAAGCCGCCCCGCCGTCGGCCGACAAGGCCCTGCCGTAACGGGTATCAGGGCGGCGGGGTGCACCCTTGTTGGATGGGCGCATGACGACGGGTTTTTTCTTGCCTCGATACCTCCGGGGGGCCCGTGAAACGGGCGGGGGCGGCGCCCCCTCCGCTGCCGGTTCCGGGCGCAGGTCCTCGGTGGAAGTGGTTCCGTGTCTATTCGCCCTCGAAGCTGCACAGCGCATGGACGTCCATCCCGAGCGCCTCGAGCCGCTTGCGCCCCCCCAGATCGGGCAGGTCGATGACGAAGGCGCAGGCGACCACTTCGGCGCCCAGCCGCTCGATCAGGCGGATGCCGGCCTCGGCGGTGCCGCCGGTGGCCAGCAGGTCGTCGACCAGCAACACCCGGTCGCCGGGCGACAGCGCGTCCTCGTGCACCTCGACGACGGCCTGCGCGTATTCGAGGGTATAGGCCTGCTCGATCGTCGCACCCGGCAGCTTGCCCTTCTTGCGCAAAGGCACGAATCCGGTCGAGAGCTGGTGCGCCACCGCCCCGCCGAGGATGAACCCCCGCGCCTCGAGGCCCGCGACGGCGGCGAAACGCATGCCCGCATAGGGCGCCAGCAACTGGTCGACGGCGAGGCGAAAGCCGCGGGCGTCGGCGAAGAGCGTCGTCACGTCGCGGAACAGGATCCCCTGGTGGGGAAAGTCCGGGATCGTGCGGATATAGTCCTTGACCGTCTTCATCGGCATCCTTCGCGGGCCGCGCTATAGCGGCGGATAATGGCGGCGCAGGGCCATCACGTCCTGCGGCCCCAGCTTGGTGACGGAATTGCTGTCCTCGGAAAAGACCGAAAGCGTCTCGTAATACGGATTGCGGATGTCGGTGGTCAGGCCCATCGACTGGGTCAGTTCCTCGAGCATGACCGGATAGGCGTCCGACAGGGGAATGTCGCCCGCCATGACGATGACGCCGCGGGTGATCTCGTCGTATTGGTTCCACCAGATCTGGAAGAGGGCGGCGCCGATCTCGGCGCCGTCGACCTCGGACAGGCCGGTCTGCGTCACGATCTCGCCCGCGTGGATCGGCGCGAGGTAGATGCGGATATCGGCCCAGCCGTTCTTGCCGGCCCGTTCGAGGTGCAGGGCGGCGCCTGCGTCGTTGATCGCGCGGATCGCCAGATCGAGGCTGTCGGACATATGGCGGGCGAGGTCGGGGGAATAGCCGGGGTCGGGCGGGGCGAAGCCGACGGTGATGCGTTGCGCGCGCAGGGGCGACCAGCGGACCATGCCGCCGGGACACCGCTGGCCGGGGGGGGTCGCACAGGCGACCAGCATGTAGAAATCGTCGTCCGAGAGTGGGCCGTCGGTGACGACGAAATCCTCGTATTGCGCATGCGCGGGGGCCGCGGCGAGGCAGGTGAGCACCAGCGCGAGCCGTCGCAGGATCACAACACGCGCCCCGCGACAGCGTCGAGGCGGGCGACGAGGGCCGGATCGCGGCGGTCGGGGGCGGTCATCACCGCATGGTCGAGGGCCCTGTCGCACCCTTGCGGGCAGGGATGCGGGTGGCCCGCGACAGCAGCAGGCAGGGCCGCCACCAGCGCGCGGGCGCGGTCGGCGTTGCCCGAGAGCGTGGCGAGGATGGCGCCGATATCGACGGTGTCGTGACCGGGGTGCCAACTGTCGAAATCGGTGATCATCGCGACGGAGGCATAGCAGAATCTCGGCCTCGCGGGCGAGTTTCGCCTCGGGCATGTTGGTCATGCCGATCACGTCGCAGCCCCACGCCCGGTAGAGGCGCGATTCCGCGATGGTCGAGAACTGCGGCCCCTCCATCGCCAGATAGGTGCCGCCGTCATGGACCCTGACCCCCGCCACGCCTGCCGCCGCGAGGCAGGCGGCGCGCAGGTCGGCACAGGTGGGTTTGGCGAGGCTCACGTGGGCGACGCAGCCGGTGCCGAAGAACGATTTGTCACGCGCGACGGTGCGGTCGATGAACTGGTCCACCAGCACGAAATCGCCCGGCACCCTGTCCTCGCGGAACGAGCCGCAGGCGGAGATCGAGACGATGTCGCTTACGCCGAGCCGTTTCAGGGCGTCGATGTTGGCGCGGTAGGGCACGGTGGTCGGGGAATGGACGTGGCCGCGGCCATGGCGGGGCAGAAAGCTGAACGGCGCGCCCTCGACGGTGCCGGTGAGGATCTGGTCCGAAGGCGTGCCCCACGGACTGTCGACCGCGCGCCATTCGGCGCCCGTCAGGCCGGGGATGTCATAAAGGCCCGAGCCGCCGATGACCGCAAGATGGCGCTGCATGACCCCGTCCTTTTCGACCCGCCGGACCAGTTGACCAAATGGCCCCGCGCGTGACAAGCCCCGGGGCCGTGACAAATGCGGTCATCGCGCGCGTCCCGCTGCGGTCATCCGCCCGGGCGGCGGATCGAAAAGACCTCTGAGACGCGGGTGTAATCCGTGTATCCGAGCCGGGCGAGCGGCTGATAGCGGGTGAGATCGAGCATCCCGTCCGCCATGCAGT
The DNA here is from genome assembly GCA_963789535.1 of uncultured Alphaproteobacteria bacterium. Taxonomy (GTDB): domain Bacteria; phylum Pseudomonadota; class Alphaproteobacteria; order Rhodobacterales; family Rhodobacteraceae; genus CAVXHQ01. The sequence goes on from CAWBKU010000005.1 coordinate 1,470,125, forward strand.
CGTCGCGCAGGTGCACGCCCGTCACCTCGCCGATCACCATGAAGTTCGACTGCCCTCGCAGCACGACGATCTGGCTCAGGCGACATTCGAGGGCGGCGGGGGCCCCGGCGACGCGGGCGCAGGGGATCGAGCGGCACTCTTCCTTGGTCAGGCCGGCGCGGGCGAATTCGTCGTCGCCGCGCGGCCAGGGCCCCGAGGTCTCGTTCATCGCCGCGCGCATGTCGTAGGCCACGATATTGACGCAGAAGGCGCCGGTTTCGCGGATGTTGGCGACCGAATCCTTGGTGTCGCCGCGGTCCGGCTTGGCACTCGTCGAGGCGAACATGACCTGTGGCGGCGTATAGGCCACGGCGTTGAAGAAGGAATAGGGCGCGAGGTTGTCGGCGCCGTCGGCGCCGCGGGACGATATCCAGCCGATCGGGCGGGGGGCCACGATGGCGCTGAACGGGTTGTGCGGCAGGCCGTGGCCATCCTCGGGGCGGTAGAACATGGCGTCTCCTCGGGCGTTCTTGTCAACGCGCAGGGGTAGCGGCATGGTGCGCAGGGCGCCAGCCCCGGTAACGGGGGCGGCGCGGGAGGCATGCGGTGGATCAGGACACCTCTATCGAGACCCCCGACGACTGGTGGGAGGTCGAGGCACTCTATGACCTGTGTTTCGCGCCGGGGCGCGAGTTGCTGTCGTCCTATCGGCTGCGCGACGGCGTGGCGCCGATCCGCGAAATGTGCCTGCTGGTGCGGGACGGGGACGGGGTGCTGGGCGGCGTCTGCCGGTCGTGGCCGGTGCGGATCGGACCGGCGCGGGCGATCCTGTTCGGCCCCGTCGCGGTGCACCCGACGCGGCAGGGCGAGGGTTTGGGTGCCTGGCTCATCTGGCGCAGCATCGACATCGCGCGCGCGGCGGGCTGGGGGCGGATGATGCTCGTGGGCGACGCGCCCTATTACGGGCGGTTCGGCTTTGCCAGACTGCCGCATGTCGTGATGCCGCCGCCGACGAACCCCGACAGGGTGCTGGGGATCGCGCTGCGGGCGGATGCGTGGAAGGGGATCAAGGGGCACGTCCGCAAGGCAAAGGACGGTGCAGCACATTGAATTTGCCGCCCCGAGTCTACATTTCGACGAAGAACGTGCGGAGTTGCCGATGCCCGATCCAGAGATGAAGACCGTGAACCCCGACCCCGACGCCGGGATGGCCCCCTTCGATGCCGAGGCCGCCGCCGCGGTGCGCGCGATCGCGCTGCGGCAGCGGCGGGCGGGTGGTCTGCTGATGAAGGCGGTCTCGCTGGCGGGCGGGCAGGTCGAGGACGGCATGAAGATGCTGCCCAAGGGGGCGCGCGCGCAGATCGAGAAATCGGCGCGCGCGGCGCTCGAGCGCAGTTATGCGCTGGCCGCCCGGTCGCGCGGGCCGGGGATGTTGCCGCAGATCGCGGCGCGGCTGGCGACGGACCGGGCGCACCGGGTGGTCGCGACGATCTCGGGTGCGCTCGGCGGTCTGGGCGGGTTGCCCACGGCGCTCGCCGAACTGCCTGTGGCGACGACGCTGATCTTTCGCGCGGTGCAGGGCGTGGCGGAGAGCTACGGCGAGGATCTGGCGACCGAGGCGGCGCGCCTCGAATGTCTGCGGGTGTTCGGTGCGGGCGGGCCGGGGACACAGGACGACGGGATCGACACCACGTTCATCGGCGCCCGGCTGAGTCTGTCGGGCACCGCGCTGAACGGTCTCATCAAGACGGTGGCGCCGCGGTTTGCCGCCGTTCTGGGGCAGAAACTGGCGTCACAGGCGATCCCGGTCCTCGGCGCCGCCGCCGGGGCCGGCACGAACTATGCCTTCGTCGGCTATTATATCGAGATGGCGCATGTCCATTTCGGCCTGCGCGCGCTGGCGCGGACGCATGGCGAGGGGCCGGTGCTCGAGCATTTCCATGCCGTATTGGCCGAGGGGCAGCGGCCGGTCAAACGCGCCTAACGCTGCGTCGCCAGCCAGTCGGTAATCGCGCCCCGGACCGAAGACGCCCCTGCATCGCGCGCCGCGTCGATCACCGCCCGCGCCTCGGTCAGATCGACCCGGCGCAACAGGTGCTTGACCGGGCCGATCGACGCCGGCCGCATCGACAGCATCCGGAACCCCAGCGCGGCCAGCACCAGCGCCTCGATCGGACGGCCCGCATCCTCGCCGCAGAAACTGAGCGGGACATCGGCGGCCGCACAGCGCGCGACGATCTGGTCGAGCAGCGCGAGATAGCTGGGGTCGAGGGTGTCGTAGCGCCGCCGCACCCGCTCGTTCTCGCGGTCGGCGGCGAAGAAGAACATCTTGAGGTCGTTGCCGCCCACCGAGATGAAATCGACCTCGCGCCAGAACGCATCGGGCGCGAAGGCGAGACTCGGGGTTTCGAGCATGGCGCCGACCTTCACGTCCGAGGGCACCGGATGGCCGAGGATGCGCTCCCGCGCGAGGGCCTTGTCGAATTCGGCGCGCGCGGCGCGGAACTCGCCCGCTTCGGCGACGAAGGGAAACATCACCGACAGCGCGCGTCCCTCGGCCCCCCGGATCAGCGCCTGCAACTGCATCCGCAGCACGCCGGTCTTGTCGAGGCCGACCCGGATCGCGCGCCAGCCCATCGCCGGGTTCGGCTCGTCGTTCGGCTTCATGTAGGACAGCACCTTGTCCGAGCCGATGTCGAGGGTGCGGAACTGCACCCGTCTGGCGCCCGCGCTGTCCATCACCTTCTTGTAGAGCTGCGAGAGTTCGCCCCGCTGCGGCATCTTGTTGCGCACCAAGAACTGCAACTCGGTGCGGAACAGGCCCACCCCCTCGGCGCCCGATCCGACGAGGGACGGCAGGTCCGCCATGAGCCCTGCGTTCATGTGCAGACCGATCACCGTGCCGCATTTCGCCTCTGCGGGCAGGTCGCGGATCGAGGCATAGCGTTCGAGGGCGCGGGCCTGCATCGCGATCTTGTCGCGAAAGGCGTTGTGGACCGTTTCGTCGGGGCGCAGATGGACGATGCCCTGATCGCCGTCGACGAGGATCTCGTTGCCGTTCAGCGCCTCGGTCAGCACGCCCTTGGCACGGATCACCAGCGGGATCGCCCAGGCGCGGGCGACGATCGCCGCATGGCTGCCGACCGAGCCCTCCTCGAGGACGATGCCCTTCAGCGCCTTGCCGTATTCGAGGAGTTCGCCCGGCCCGATCGTCTTGGCGACCAGCACCGGGTTCTCGGGCAGTTCCGAGGTGGTGTTGCCCTGACCGGTCAGGATGCGCAAAAGGCGGTTGGACAGGTCGTCGAGGTCGTTCAGCCGCTCGATCATATAGGCGTCGCCCGCCTTCGACAGCCGGGTCCGCGCGAGGCCCTGTTCCTTCTCGACCGCGGCTTCGGCGGTCAGGCCGGTGTCCACGTCCGCCTCCATCCGCCGCAGCCAGCTCCGCGAATGGGCGAACATCCGGTAGGCCTCGAGGACCTCTGCCTGATCGCCGAACGCGCCCTGATCGTCGAGCATCCGGTCGACGCTGGCGCGCAGCACCTCGATGCCGTCGCGCAGACGGATCATCTCGGCCTCGGGGTCGTCCGAGATCGGCTTGGTCACGACCACGCGCGGCTCGTGCAGGAACACCCGGCCCGAGACGGCGCCCTCCTGCCCCGAAATACCCCGGAACAGCGCCGGTCGCTGGTGCAGCGCCGACAGCGCCGCCCCCTCGCCGATGAAGGCACCGAGTTCGGTCATCTCGGCGAGCACCATCGCCACCACCTCGAGGGCGTAGACCTCGTCGGCGGTATATTCGCGCGCGTCCTTGCTCTGGACGACGAGGACGCCGAGCGCATCGCCCAGCCGCTGGATCGGCACGCCGCAGAACGACGAGAACCGCTCTTCGCCGGTCTCGGGCATGAACCGGAAGCCGCGCGTCCTGGGCGCATCGGCGGCATTGATGACCCGCCGCTCGCGCGCCGTCCGCCCGACGAGGCCCTCGCCGAGCCGCAACCGGGTCTGGTGCACCGCCTCGGCCTGCAACCCCTCCGTCGCGCAGAGCTCCAGCGTTTCGGCGTCGCGGAACAGATAGATCGAGCACACCTCGGTCTGCATCGAGGACGCGATGATCTCGACGATCCGGTCGAGCCGCGCCTGCCCCGCGCTGTCCTGCGCGAGGGCGGCCTGAAGGCGGCCAAGGAGCTTGCGGCTCTCGGTCTCTTTGCGTTCGGGCATGCAGCCCCCCAAATCCGGGCCCAGATCCCGGTCAGTTGCACCCTATAGGGGAGTTTGGCGCGGATGGGGAGGATCGATTGCACGAAGCCGGCGGTGACTATTGCCCCGGCGGCGGCGGCACGGCGTCGCGCGGAGCGTCGACGTCGATCCCCCGGGGTGCCGCCGCCGCGTCGGCCACCGGCGGGGGGGTCAGGTCGCGCGGGTCGCCCGGTGCCCGGCCGCCGACCCCGGCGTGCCCGCCGTCCTCAGGCAACCCTGTCAAGCTGAAACGTATCGTGCAGCGCCTGCACCGCCAGTTCCATGTACTTGCGGTCGATCAACACGCTGATCTTGATCTCGGAGGTGGTGATGACCTTGATGTTGATGCCCTCGTCGCGCAGCGCCTCGAACATCTGCGCCGCGACGCCCGCATGGCTGCGCATGCCGATGCCGACGACGCTGACCTTGGCGACGTCGCGGTCCGCGACGAGGTCGTGATAGGAGATGCTGCCCGCCGCCTGCGCCGCCTCCATCGCCTTTTGCGCCCGCAGCACCTGATCGACGGGGCACGAGAACGTCATGTCCGTGCGCCCGTCCTCCGAGATGTTCTGCACGATCATGTCGACGTTCACCCCCGCCTTAGACAGCGGGCCGAAGATGGCGGCGGCGATGCCCGGTTTGTCGGCCACCGAAATGAGCGTCATCTTCGCCTCGTCGCGGGAATAGGCGACGCCGGCCACCACATTGCTTTCCATGATCTCATCCTCATCGCAGACCAGCGTTCCGGCATGGTCGGACATTTCCCCGAAAGACGACAGCACCCGCAGCGGCACCTTGTAGCGCATCGCCAGTTCCACGGACCGGGTTTGCAACACCTTGGCGCCGAGCGAGGCAAGCTCCAGCATCTCCTCGAAGGCGATCCGGTCGAGCCGCCGCGCCTTGTCGCAGATCCGCGGATCGGTCGTGTAGACGCCGTCCACGTCGGTATAGATGTCGCAGCGCACGGCGCCAAACGCGGCGGCAAAGGCGACGGCGGTGGTGTCCGAGCCGCCACGGCCCAGCGTGGTGATGCGGCCCTCGGGCGACACCCCCTGAAAGCCCGCGACGACGGCGACGCGCATCCCTTCGGCGAATTTCGCGAGGATGTTGGCGGGCGGGATGTCCTCGATCCGGGCGCTGGAATGGGCGTTCGTCGTCCGCACCGGCACCTGCCACCCTTGCCAGGACCGCGCCGGGATATCCATCTCCTGCAACCGCAGCGCCATCAGGCCCGCCGTCACGTTCTCGCCGCTCGACACCACCGCGTCGTATTCGCGCGCGTCATACAGGGGCGCCGTCTCGTTGACCCAGCCGACCAGCTCGTTGGTCTTGCCCGACATCGCCGACACGACGACGATCACGTCGTGACCGTTGGCGACCTCGACGGCCACCCGCTTGGACGCGCGGGCGATCCGGTCGAGGGTGGCGACCGAGGTGCCGCCGAATTTCATCACGAGAACGGACATGGGATTGCCTGAGTGCGCTGCCCGCGCGTCTTAGCCGGACCGGGAGGGAAGGGCAATCGGTGGACGCTTGAGCGGGACCGGGCCCTGCGCGATGATATCGGTGAAAGTGGTCGCATCCGGAGGGCGTCGCATGACCAAATATCTCATCTCGTTTCCGAGCGAGGCCATGCAGGTGAGCGAGGCGGACCTGCCAGCCGTGGGCGACGCGGCCCGCGCGGTGATCGTCGCGGCACAGGAGGCGGGTGTCTATGTGTTCGCAGGCGGCATCCACGAGGGGGTCGGGCCGGTGCTGGTTTCGGAGACCGGCGAGGTGTCGCCGGGCACCCATCCGGGAAGCAGGCTGAACGGCGGGTTCACGGTCCTCGAATTGCCGGGCCGCGCGGAGGCCGCGATCTGGGCGGGCAGGATCGCAAGGGCCTGCCGCTGCGCGCAGGAGGTGCGCGAGTTCATGTACGATCCGACAAGCTGAGGCTGCGCCACCGTCACACCGGATGCGCCCGCCCGTCCCAGGTCTCGAAACACCCCGTCGTCGCCGCCGACAGCGCCTCGATCCGCTGCATCAGGCCGCGCGCCGAGGCCACCGCGTCGATCGCCGCCGAGGGGCCGCCCATGTCGGTCGTGACCCAGCCGGGGTGATAGATGCCGACCGCGATGCGGTCGCGCTTGAGATCCTCGGCGAGGTTCAGCCCGAGGTTCAGCGCCGCCGCCTTGGACGCGCGGTAGATATAGGCGCCGCCCGTGGCGCGCGCCGAGGAGCCCATCTGCGACGAGATGATCGCGATCTTTGCGCCTTCGCTGCGCCGCAGCGCGGGCAGCAGCGCCTGCACCGTCCCGAACACGCCCATGACGTTGACCGCCATCGTCTCGGCCCATTTGCGGGGCGAATAGCCCCGTTCGAGGGCGTCGTCGCGGTCGAGGTAGACGCCCGCGTTGCAGATCAGCACGTCGAGCGGCGCCTCGCCCAAGCCGCGCGGCCAGCGCGCGCAGCGATGCGGGGTCCGTCACGTCGAGCGACACGGGACCGCTGCGCGAGGTCGCCGTCACCTGCGCGCCGGTTGCCGCATATCCCTCGGCCAGCGCCTTGCCGATGCCGCGCGAGGCGCCGGTGATGAGGACGTGCATGGCGAAAACTCCTGTAGGATGGGTCAGTTGGCCTTGGCGCGCGGGCCGAAGGGCAGGGGGGCGACGGGCAGGCCCTCGTCGATCAGGGCGCGGGCCTCGGCGCCCGTGACCTCGCCCCAGACGGGCCGTTCGGGCACGCTGCCCGCGTCCATCGCGCGGACCTCGGCGGCGAAATCCTTGCCCACATAGTCCGCCGTCTCCTCGACATGCTTGCGCAGCGCGGCGAGCGCGCGGACCGAGACCATGCTGCCGGGGTCTGTCTTGTCGGCGGCCTTCTCCGGCGCGGCCGCCACCACCACCGGCGCCCTGTCGGTCGAGACGCTCGGCGCCATCAGGGCCTTTTCCACCGACGCGGTGCCGCAGTCGATGCACGTCACCCGTCCGCCCGCGAGCAGCCCGTCGCAGGCCGCCCCCGAGGCGAACCAGCTTTCGAAGCGGTGGCCGTTGCGGCAGCGCAGGGTGAAGGAGATCATCGTTCCACCCTATCCGCTTGGCACGGCAGGGCAATGGGATGCGCGCAATGGTCGCCATCCCGCACCGTGCAGAGGCGGGTGCGTCCACGCTATAGGGCGCCCATGCGCGCGCCCCTGTTCATCGGCCACGAGATCTACCGCCATTCGAGCTATGGCGGCTGGCACCCGCTGCGGGTGCCGCGCGTCTCGACGGTCATGGATCTGTCCCGCGCGATGGGCTGGCTGCCGGATGCGCAATATATCCGCAGCCCGCGCGCGAAGCCTGCCGCCATCGCCGCCTTTCACACGCCCGACTACATCGCCGCCCTCGCCGAGGCCGAGCGGACGCAGACCGTCTCCGACGCGGTGCGCGACCGCCATGCCCTCGGCACCGTGGCCAATCCGGTCTTCCCCGAGATGTTCCGCCGTCCCGCCACCTCGTCGGGCGGCGCCATCCTCGCGGGCGAGCTTTTGCGCGGGGGCGGCACCGTCTATGCGCCGGGCTGCGGGACGCATCACGCGATGCCCGACCGGGCGAACGGGTTTTGCTATTTCAACGATCCCGCACTCGCGATCCTGTCGCTGCGTCACCATGGCCCTGCCAGCGATCCGGTGCGGCGCATCGCCTATGTCGACATCGACGCGCATCATGCCGACGGCGTCGAGCATGGCTTCGGCGCCGATCCCGACACGCTGATGATCTCGGTCCACGAGGAGAACCGCTGGCCGCGCACCGGCGCGCTGACCGACGAGGGGGCGGGGCAGGTGTTCAACCTGCCGGTGCCGCGCGGCCTGAACGACACCGAGATGGCGCATATCCGCGACACCCTGATCCTGCCCGCCGTCACCCGTTTCGCGCCCGATGCCGTGGTCCTGCAATGCGGCGCGGATGCCGTCCTCGAGGATCCGCAGTCGCGTCTTGCCCTGTCGAACAACGCCCACTGGGCGGTCGTCGCCGCCCTCGGGCCCCTCTCGCCGCGCTATCTCGTGCTGGGCGGCGGTGGCTACAATCCGTGGTCGGTGGGGCGTCTGTGGACCGGCGTCTGGGCCACGCTGAACGGCCACGACATCCCCGGCGTCCTGCCCGGACCGGCGCAGGACGTGCTCCGCGCGCTTGCCTGGGACCGGCGCGGGCGACCGCTGGCGCCGGAGCCGCACTGGCTCGACACGCTGCGCGATCCGCCCCGGCCCGGTCCTGTCCGCGACGACGTCCGCGTCCACACCGCCGCCCTCGCGGCCCGCCTCCGAGGCGCCCCGCGCGGGCGCGATTCCCGGTGGCCTTGATGCCTGCCTGACGCTAGAACCGGACCACGCCTAGGGGGCACCGACACGATGACGAAGATCACGCCGCAGCCCGGCATCATGGACATTGCGCTCTACAAGGGCGGCGACAGCCATATCTCGGGCGTGGGCAACGTCCTGAAACTCTCGGCCAACGAGAATCCGCTGGGCACGTCGGATGCCGCCAAGGAGGCGTTCAGCCGCGCCGTCCACGACCTCCACCGCTATCCGTCCACCGACCATGCAGGGCTGCGCGCCGCCATCGCCGAGGTCTGGGGCCTCGATCCGGCGCGCATCTTCTGCGGCGTCGGCTCGGGCGAGATCATCCACATGCTGTGCGAGGCCTATGCAGGCCCCGGCGACGAGGTGATCCACACCGAGCACGGTTTCGCGATGTTCCCGATCGCGGCGCAAAGCGCCGGTGCCACCCCCATCGAGGTGCCCGAGCGCGAGCGGGTGGTCGACGTCGACGCGATCCTTGCCGCCTGCGGGGGCCGCACGCGGCTGGTGTTCCTCGCCAACCCGAACAACCCGACGGGCACGATGATCGGCGCGGCCGAGGTGGCGCGTCTGGCCGAGGGTCTGCCTGCGCGGGCGATGCTGGTCCTCGACGGCGCCTATGCCGAATACGTCGAGAACTACGACGCAGGTGCCGCCCTCGTCGCGGCGCGAAGCAACGTCTTCATGACGCGCACGTTTTCCAAGATCTACGGCCTCGGCGGGCTGCGCATCGGCTGGGGCTATGGCCCGCAGGAGGTGATCGACGTGCTGAACCGGATCCGGGGTCCGTTCAACCTGTCGAGTGCCGCGCTCGCCGCAGCCGAGGCCGCCGTGCGCGATACCGCGTTCCGCGAGCGCTGCCGGATCGACAACGCCAAGCGGCGCGACTGGCTCGCCCATGCACTGGGCGAAATGGGTGTGCCGTCCGATACCTCCGAGGCGAACTTCATCCTCGCGCGGTTCGCGAGCGCCGAGGAAGCCGAGGCCTGCGACGCGCATCTGCGCGCCGAGGGGATCATCGTGCGCCGTGTCCTGGGTTATAAACTGCCCGCCGCCCTGCGCATCACGATCGGCGACGAGAGCGCCTGCCGCCGCGTCGCCCATGCCATCGGCCAGTTCAAGGGGTTGCGCTGATGGTGCTCTATGACCGGATCGCGCTGATCGGTCTGGGCCACATCGCCGGGTCGATGGCGCTCGCGATCCGCCGCGCGGGTCTGGCGGGTGAGGTGGTGGGGACGGCGCGGTCGGCGGCGACGCGCGATGTGGCGCGCGAGATCGGTTTGTGCGACCGGATCGTCGATACGATGGCCGAGGCGGTGGCGGGTGCGGATCTGGTCGTGCTGTGCGTGCCGGTGGGCGCGATGGAGGCCGTGGCACGCGATATGGCGCCGCATCTGGCGCCCGGTGCGACGGTCAGCGATGTCGGCTCGGTGAAGGGCGCCGTGATCGCGGCGGTGGCGCCGCACCTGCCGGACGGCGTTCACTTCGTTCCGGCGCACCCCTTGGCGGGGACCGAGCATTCCGGGCCAAGGTCGGGTTTTGCCGAACTTTTCCGCAACCGATGGACGGTTCTCGTTCCCGGGGACGCGGACCGCGCCGCGACCGACCGCCTCGCCGCCCTGTGGCGCGGCATGGGCGCGAACGTCGACGAGATGGAGGCGGCGCACCACGACCTCGTCCTCGCCGTCACCAGCCACACGCCGCACCTGATCGCCTATACGATGGTCGGCGTCGCCGACGACCTCGGGCGGGTCACGGACAGCGAGGTCATCAAGTTTTCCGCCGCCGGTTTCCGCGATTTCACCCGGATCGCCGCCTCGGACCCGGTGATGTGGCGCGACGTGTTCCTGAACAACAAGGACGCGACGCTGGAGATCCTCGGGCGGTTCACCGAAGAGCTCTTTGCCCTGCAACGCGCGATCCGGCAGGGCGACGGGCCGTTGCTGCACGACTACTTCACCCGCACCCGAGCGATCCGCCGCGGCATCATCGAGGCCGGTCAGGACACCGCCGCCGCCAATTTCGGCCGCAGTGCGCCCGAGGACGCGGCACCGTCCCCCGCCCCGCGCAAGGCCGCCGAATGATCCCGCTGCGCACCTTCTCCTTCGTCGTGGCAATGGCGCTGCCGCAGGTGGTCGCGTCACAAGTTGCGCCGCTCGATGCAGCGTTGCGCCCGCTCGCGCGGCCCGGTGCGGCGCTGGCGACGCCCGGGCCTGCGCCGACGACGACATTGCTGACCGAACCGCAACGCCCCCGCGCACGTCTCGTGCGCGCGCCCGGTCGTCCCGAACCGCGCCCCGCGGACGTTCTGCCGCAACCGGTAAGCCTGTTCCTGCGCACCGGGATGGCGCCGGTGTCGCCGCTCGCGGCCGCAGCGGCCAGTCCGATGGCCCCCTTGCCGCCGCTCACCCCCCTCGCGGCGCCCGCGTCGCCCATCGCGTTCCTGCCGGCAAGCCCGCTGCGGCTGCCGCTGATCCGGACCCCGGTTCCGCTCCACGAGCGGCGCCTCGACGACGGCATCGCCGTGTCTGCCGAAACGGCGGCGCTGTCGGCCCTCATCCTCGGGTCGGTCACGCGTGCCCGCGCGGCGCAGGCCGCGGCCGCGTCCGTCGTTACCGCCGGTCCGACGCCGCCCGCCAGCCCCGCAGCCCGACCGGACCCCGACCCCCTTGGCCTCGACACCCTTGGCCCCGACCCCCTTGATGCCGCCAACCCGATCCGCGACGAGGCGCCCGCACGCCCCCGGTCGCGCCCGGCGGCGCAGGTCACGGTCCCCGAGGCTGCGCCCGCAGGCTATTCCGACGACCTCGTCGCCCGCTTCCTCTCCGGCGCGCCGATGGCGATCCTGTCGCCCGACGCCTCCGACCTCGCCGTTGCCGCCGCGTTCCGCCCGCCCGACCGGCCCGACAGCATCGCCGCCATCGCGGCCGGGGTCGAGCGTGCGGCCTCGGAACGTCTGGCCTCGCTCGCCCGCGGGTCCGTGTGCGGCGTGATCGACATCCAGGGTGTCGCGCTCGGCTCCGTGCCCGGCCCCGGTGCCTGCGGCGTCGAGAACGCCGTCGAGGTGCGCTCTATCGCCGGTGTGCGTCTGTCGTCGCCATCGGTGATGGACTGCCGCACCGCCGAAACCCTGCGCGACTGGGTGGTCAACTCGGCCGCCCCCGCCTTTTCCGGCACAGGCGGCGGTCTCGAGGGCCTGTCGGTCATGGGCGCCTATTCGTGCCGGGGGCGCAACGGCGTGGCGGGCGCGCGGCTGTCGGAACATGCCTATGGGCGCGCCATCGACATCGGCGGGTTCACCTTTCGCGACGGCACGACGCTGACGGTCCTGAACGGCTGGAACTCGGCGCGGGGCGACGTTTTGCGGGCATTGCACCGCGCGGCCTGTCGACTGTTCGGCACCGTCCTCGGGCCCGCCTCGGACGCCCAGCACCGCAACCATTTCCATCTCGACACCGCGCGGTCCCGCAACGGCAGCTATTGCCGCTAGGGCCGTGGCGCGACGCGGACCTCGCCCAGCGGCACGAAACCGAACCGCGCGATGCCCCCCGCGACCGTGATCGGCATCGTCACGTCCGCCGCCCCGCCCGACATGCCCCGCATCGCATTGCGCAGGGTCTCGGCCTGCGGCGGTGCAAGGACGCCCGCCGCCTCGAAGGTCGCGATCAGGCTCTCCCACTCGATCGCCGTGACCTCGACGGCGCCTTCGCCCGCGCCGTCGGGCCCGAACGCGACGGAGCCGGTCGCCATAAGCCGCGCCGTGCCCTGCACGATCCGCGCGTCGCGCAACGTCACCTCGAGGAGGGCGGGCCGATCCGCGTTGCGGTCGAGGGGGGCGTCGAACAGGGCCTGCGCGTCGATGCTGACCGATTCCAGCGTCAGCCCGGGCACGCCGATGCCATCGACACCCGGCGCCTCGAAATTCACATAGAAATCATACGCATCGGCGCGCGGCCCGCCGGCGCGAAAGGCAACGATCGCGTGCTCCCAGATCACCTCCCAGCCCTGCGTCGAGGCGGCAGAGAAGGGCCCCGTCTCGAGCGTCAGGTTGTCGAGCGGCAGCGCAAGGGCGGCCTGCACCCGTGCCGAGGCGCGCATGTTCTGCGTCGACAGCGCGATGGTCTGATCCGGCAGCACGACCTCCTGTACGGGCGGAAAGTCGGCGATCACCTCGTTGGGCCGGTAGCTGAGGGCATAGACCTTGAAGGCGTCCGCCGACCACGTGGCCACCCCCGGCAGGCCGATCCGCGGCGCGGTGACGGTGGTGTCGAACCGGTTCGGAAAGCCGCGGGTCGACAGGTCGTCGAAGGCGATGTCCCACCCCTCGGCGCGCAGGTCGTCGACGGCATTGGCGGCGCCGCGTTCGACGGCACTCGATCCGATGAACCAGTAGCCGCCGTAGATCGCTGCGACGACGACGACGAGGATGGTAAGGCGTTTGAGCATGGTGCGGGCTTTCGGGGCCGGAGGACATCGGGGCACGGCACTGGCAATGGTGCCGCCGCTCCGTCTATACCCTGCCGGATGTGAAGAACCAGCCCGCAACGCAGGAGGATGCCGATGGACCTTTGGGTGTTTGCCTATGGATCGCTGTTGTGGAATCCCGGTTTCGTGCCTGCCGAGGCGGTGACGGCGCGCCTGTCGGGCTATCGGCGGTCCTTCTGCATGTTGTCGATCCACCACCGCGGCACCGAATCCGACCCCGGCCTCGTCCTCGCGCTCGACGCGGACGCGGGCGAGGTCTGCACCGGGATCGCGCTGCGCGTCGGCGCGCCCGACCGTGATGCGGTGCTCGCGGACCTGCGGGCGCGAGAGCTGATCTCCTCGGCCTATGTCGAGCGGCACGTGCCGCTGGCGCTGCACGACGGGCGCACCGTCGAGGCACTGGCCTATGTGATCGATCCGGGGCACGTCCAGTATTGCCAATTCGATCTCGCCGAGCAGGCCCGCCGGATCGCCCGGGCAGTCGGTGGGCGGGGTGCCAACACCGACTATCTCTACAACACCGCCGCCCACCTGCGCGGGATGGGCATCGTCGATCCCGATCTCGAATGGCTGGAAGAGCGTGTCCGGTCGCTGGCGGGCATGGATTGAAAAAGGGATATTCCTGCGCCCCATGACGTCGGATATAGGCGCCTGACATTCGAAAATGACAAGGCGGCGCAGCGACGTTGCACCGGCGGACATCCCGGCCGGGGACCGGTTCGCGCGTCCGGTGCCAGGACCACGACACCGCGCCGCCTTGACCGCGCCGGACAGGCGAATACGGTCGTGCGGTCGCCATCCTCACCGGAGTTCCCATGCTTGCCAACGGCCGCCCCTACCTCGCCATTCCCGGCCCCTCGGTCATGCCCGATGCGGTGCTGCGCGCCATGCACCGCGCCGCGCCCAACATCTACGAAGGCGAGTTGCACGCGGTCACGGCGAGCCTGATCCCCGACCTCAAACGCGTCGCCCGCACCGAGAGCCATGCCGCGATCTACATCGGCAATGGCCACGCCGCCTGGGAGGCTGCGCTCGCCAACGTCGTGGCGCCCGGTGAAAAGGTGCTGGTCCTCGCCACGGGCCGGTTCTGCCTCGGCTGGGGCGAGATGGCGCGGGGGCTGGGCGCGGTGGTCGAGGTGATCGACTTCGGCAATCAGGACGACATCGACCTCGGGCGGGCAGAGGCCGCGCTGCGCGCCGATTCGCACCATGAGATCAAGGCGGTGCTGGCCGTGCATGTCGATACCTCGACCTCCGTGCGCAACGATGTCGCGGGCCTGCGCGCGGCGCTCGACGCGGCGGGGCACCCGGCGCTGCTGATGGTCGATTGCATCGCCTCGCTCGGCTGCGACCGGTTCGAGATGGACCGCTGGGGCGTCGACGTGATGGTGACGGCCTGCCAGAAGGGGCTGATGACGCCGCCCGGCCTCGGGTTCGTGTTCGCGAACGACCGCGCCAGCACGGTGCGGGACGCGATGGAGCGGGTGTCGATGTACTGGGACTGGCGGCCCCGGTTCGCGCCGGAGCAGTATTTCCAGTATTTTGCCGGCACCGCGCCGACGCATCACCTCTACGGCCTGCGCGCCGCCCTCGACATGATCCACGCCGAGGGGATCGAGGCGGTCTGGGCACGGCACGCGATGCTCGCCCGGGCGATCTGGGCGGCGGTGGGGGCCTGGGGGCAGGGCGGGGCGATGGTGCTGAACATCGGGGACGCGGACAAGCGGTCGGCGGCGGTGACGGCGATCGGCCTCGGCGCGCCCGAGGGCGCGCGGCTGCGGGCGTGGGTCGAGGCCAATGCGGGCCTGACGCTCGGGATCGGGCTGGGCCGGACACCGCCGGAGGGCTATTTCCGGATCGGCCACATGGGGCATGTGAGCGCGCAGATGGTGATGGGCGCGCTCGGGGCGATCGACGCGGGGCTGAAGGCGCTCGGGATCGCGCATGGGCCCGGCGCGCTCGAGGCGGCGAGTGCGGTGATGGCGGGGCAATAGGCGGGCGGTGCGCCGGTTTCCGGCGACGGAGCCTCCGGCGGGAGTTGTTAGTGCAACGTGAATGGGGGCGGCGCGCACCCGGGTCAGGGCAGAAGGCGTTCCAGCGGGTCGTAGACGGGGGCGCCGGGGTCGCGCCAGGCGATCGCGACGAGGCTCTGGGGGCGCAGGAGCAGCGCCTCGGCCTCGGTCCGCGTGACCCAGCGGCGGTGGCTGACGATGCCTTCGGGGTCGGTCCAGTCACCGGGCGGGGCGGCGCCGAACAGTGTGGCGCGAAAGAAGATCTCGACCTGATGGAAATCGCGGTCGGGGTCATGGAACTCGTTCACCAGACAGGGCGCGCCCACACGGATGGCGAGGCCGGATTCCTCCCTCACCTCGCGGGCCAGGTTTTCGGGCAGGCTGGCGTGGGGGTCGACGCCGCCGCCGGGCGCGCACCAGAGGTCCGTCCGCCCGGCATAGGCGTTCACGAGGAGGAGGCGATCCGCCTCGAGGATGATCGCACGGACGGCGAGGCGGACGGGGCGGCGCTTCATGGCGCGGACTGTTGCGCGGGGGCGGACGAAGGGCAAGCGGTGCAAAATCGCAGCGGACGCGAGGTTACGGGGAACCCGACCTGACGGCCGCGCGTTTGCGCGTTATGTTGACGTCATGCTGACCCGTTTCCGCCGCCTCTCCCACATGCTCCTGCTGGCGTCCGCCGGCTGCACGGTGCTCCCGAATCCGGCTGCGGCCGAGGAATGCGTCGTCATGCTGCATGGCCTCGCGCGGAGCGAATATTCGTTCCTTGCCTTGCAGGAGGTGCTCGAGGCCGAGGGCTATCTCGTCGTGAACACCGGCTATCCCTCGACCGAGGCGACGATCCAGGCACTCGTCGCCGAGACCCTGCCGCGCGACGTGGCCGCCTGCGGCGACCGGCGGGTGAACTTCGTCACCCACTCGATGGGCGCGATCCTGCTGCGGGCGTGGCTGTCCTATGACCGGCCCGCCGAGATGGGCCGCGTGGTCATGCTGGCGCCGCCGAACGGCGGGTCCGAGATCGTCGATGTGTTCGGCGAGTTTGCGCCGTTCGAGTGGGTGAACGGCCCGGCGGGCATGCAACTCGGCACCGATCCGTCGAGCCTGCCGAACGTCCTGCCGGTGCCGGATTATCCGGTGGGCATCATCGCGGGCACGGCGTCCCTGAACCCGGTCTATTCGGCGCTGATCGAGGGCGAGGACGACGGCAAGGTGTCCGTCGCCTCGACCGTGCTCGACGGGATGGCAGACCACATCGTCCTGCCGGTGAGCCATACGTTCATGATGAACAACCCCCTCGTCATGGCCGAGGTGCTGACCTTCCTGCGCGACGGCCGGTTCGACCCGGACCTGTCGATGGCCGGCGTCCTGTTCGGGTTCGAGTGAAGGCTATCCCCTTGCGATCACCCGGGGGATCAGGCGGTTGACGTGCCCCATCTTGCGGCCGGGACGCGCCTCGGCCTTGCCATAGAGGTGCAGGGCGGCGCCGGTCGCGGCGAGGTCCGGCACCCGGGCGACGTCGTCGCCGATCAGGTTCTCCATCTCGATGTCGGCATGCCGCGTGGCGTCGGCCAGCGGCCATCCCGCAACGGCGCGGATGTGCTGCTCGAACTGGCAGACGAGGCAGCCGTTCTGCGTCCAGTGGCCGGAATTGTGGACGCGCGGGGCGATCTCGTTGACGACGAGGCCCTGCGGCGTCACGAACAGCTCGACGCCGAGGACGCCGACATAGTCGAGCGCGGTCAGGATCCGCGCGGCGATCAGGACGGCGTCGGCGTTCTGCGCCGTCGTCAGGCGCGCGGGCACGCGGGTGGTGTGCAGGATGCCGTCCCGGTGCACGTTCTCGCCGGGGTCATAGCAGGCGACGGCCCCGTCGGCGCCGCGGGCACCGATCACCGACACCTCGGCCGTGAAGGCGACGACCCCCTCGAGGAGGGCGTCGGCGCCGTTCATCGCGGCGATTGCCGCCGGTGCATCGGACGGAGATTTCAGCCGCGCCTGCCCCTTGCCGTCATAGCCGAGGCGGCGGGTCTTGAGGATGGCGGGCGTGCCGACCGACGCGAGCGCCGCGTCGAGGCTGTCGGCGTCCGACACGGCGGCGAAGGGTGCGGTGGCGAGGCTGAGGCCCCGGAGGTAGGTCTTTTCGGTCAGCCGGTCCTGCGAGGTCGCCAGCGCGCGACGGTTCGGGTGGACCGGGCGCGCGGCCTCCAGGATGTCGAGGGCGGCGGTGGGGATGTTCTCGAACTCATAGGTGATGACGTCGACGGAGGCGGCAAAGGCGCCAAGCGCGGCAGCGTCGTCGTAGCGTGCCGTCATCGTCGCGGCGGCGACCTGCGACGCGGGGCAGTCGGCACCCGGTTCGAAGATATGGACCCGCAGGCCAAGACGCGCGGCGGCGAGCGCCAGCATCCGGCCGAGTTGCCCGCCGCCGAGGATACCGACGGTCTGGCCGGGCAGGAGGGGGGTCATGCCCGATCTCCCGGCTCATCCCCGGGCAGATCCTCGGGCGCCTCGGGGATCGAGGCGGTGAGCGCCGCGCGCCAGTCGGCAAGGCGGGCGGCGAGGGCGGGATCGGTGAGGGCAAGGATCGCCGCCGCCATCAGCCCCGCATTGGCGCCGCCGCCGATGGCCATGGTCGCCACGGGAAAGCCGCGCGGCATCTGGACGATGGAATAGAGCGAATCGAGGCCCCCCAGCGCGCGGGTCTGCACCGGCACCCCGATGACCGGCAACAGCGACTTGGACGCGAGCATACCCGGCAGATGCGCCGCCCCGCCCGCGCCTGCGACGATGACCCGCAGGCCGCGCGACGCTGCCCCCTTGGCATAGTCCCAGAGGCGGTCGGGGGTCCGGTGGGCCGAAACGATGCGGACCTCGTGCGGCACGGCCAGGTCGATGAGGATATCGGCTGCGGCGCGCATCGTGGTCCAGTCGGACTGGCTGCCCATGACGATGCCGACGTGCGGCGGGACGGAGGTGTCGGTCATGGGGCGCCTCTCTGCGGATCACAAAGGCGGCACTATAGCGGGGTCATGTTCGGGGGCAATCGGCTGCGTCGCGAGGCGAAGCTTTAGAAAGACTTCGGACCGAACCTCTAGAAAAAGGTCGACGCCGGACGTCTGTGGTTACGCGATGATATCGGGCAGGATCCGGTCCTCGAGCGAGACGATCCGGTCCTTCAGCCGCAGTTTCTGCTTCTTGAGCCGGCCGAGCGTCAGGACATCGCGCCCGCCGCGCTCATGCAGGGCCTCGATGGCCAGATCGAGGTCGCGGTGCTCGGCGCGCAGCACCGCAAGCTCGACTCGCAGCACCTCGACCTCATCCATGCGTGCCGACGTATTCATCGTTCTGCCCACAAACGCACGGTCAGCATGACCGCCCGGCGATACATAGGCGCGGCGGGGCGTTCCGGCTAGGGCGAACCCTTGCGCGATGCGCCGTGCCTGCCCATATTCCTCTCATACGCGGTCGCCGACATGGGACCGCTCACGACTGTCGCTTGGAAAAGGACATCAACCCGTGACCAGACCGATCCTCGGGACGCATCCGTTCCTGCTCGGGTTCGAGCAGCTCGAACGGCTCGTCGAGCGCACCGCCAAGAGCGGTAACGATGGCTATCCCCCCTACAACATCGAGCAGACCTCGGACCGGACCTATCGGATCACCCTTGCCGTGGCGGGCTTTGCCGACGCGGACCTGTCGATCACGCTGGAGGAACAGAGCCTCGTCATCCGCGGCCGTCAGACCGACGACAGCGAGGGGCGCCTGTTCCTGCACCGCGGCATCGCCGCGCGTCAGTTCCAGCGCAGCTTCGTGCTGGCCGAGGGCGTCGAGGTCGGTGAAGCACGGATGGAGAACGGGCTGCTGCACGTCGACCTGAACCGCCGGGTGCCCGACAGCGTCATCCAGACGATCGCGATCAACACGGGGCCGAAAGGCGCCGTCCCGGCGCCGAAGATCCGCAGCAGAACAGGGAGCGGGACATGAACGAGAAAGTGGATTTCGCGAAGATGACGGGACAGATCGTCTACGTCAAACCGATCGCCGTCGCCGACCTGTCCGATGCCTTGCAGGAACAGGCAGGCGAACTCGAGACGATCTTTTCGGTGCACAACGCCGACGGCGAACAACTGGCGCTCGTCGCCGACCGGGCGCTGGCCTTTGCGCTGGCGCGCCAGCACGACATGCGGCCGGTGACGGTGCACTAGGCACCGCCGCCACCGGCCTCAGCCTTTCACGAGGCCCATGGACTCGAGCTTCAGGATCACCTGATGCGCGCAATTGTCGACCTCTGTCCCCTCGGTCTCGACCCGCAGTTCGGGGTCGGCGGGCACGTCGTAGGGGTCTGAAATGCCCGTGAATTCCTTGATCTTGCCCGCGCGCGCGAGCTTGTAGAGGCCCTTGCGGTCACGCTTTTCGCATTCCTCGATGCTGGTCGCGACATGCACCTCGATGAAGGCGCCGAACTCTTCGACGTCCTCGCGCACGGCGCGGCGCGTGGTCGCATAGGGCGCGATCGGCGCACAGATGGCGATGCCGCCGTTCTTGGTGATCTCGCTCGCGACATAGCCGATGCGACGGATGTTCAGGTCGCGGTGCTCCTTGGAGAAGCCGAGTTCCGACGACAGGTTCTTGCGCACGATGTCCCCGTCGAGCAGCGTCACCGGGCGGCCGCCCATCTCCATCAGCTTGACCATGAGCGCATTGGCGATGGTCGATTTGCCCGATCCGGAAAAGCCGGTGAAGAATACCGTGAACCCCTGCTTGCTGCGGGCAGGCCGGGTGCGGCGCAGTTCCGTCACGACCTCGGGGAACGAGAACCACTCGGGGATCTCGAGGCCCTCGGCCAGACGGCGGCGCAGTTCGGTGCCGGAGATATCGAGGATCGTATCGCCCTCGGGCACCTCGTTGGCCGGGAAATACTGCGCCTTTTCCTGCACGTAGACCATGTGCTTGAAGTCTACCATCTCGACGCCGATCTCGGCCTGATGTTTGGCGAACAGCTCCTGCGCCTCGTAGGGGCCATAGAAATCCTTGCCGGCACTGTTCTTGCCGGGTCCGGCATGATCGCGCCCGACGATGAAATGGGTGCAGCCGTGGTTGGCGCGGATCAGCCCGTGCCAGACCGCCTCGCGCGGGCCCGCCATCCGCATCGCGAGGTTGAGGAGCGACATCGTCGTGGTCGATGCGGGATACTGGCCGAGCACCGCCTCGTAGCAGCGCACGCGGGTGAAATGGTCCACGTCGCCGGGCTTGGTCATGCCGACCACCGGATGGATCAGCAGGTTCGCCTGCGCCTCGCGCGCGGCCCGGAACGTCAGTTCCTGATGCGCCCGGTGCAGCGGGTTGCGCGTCTGGAACGCCACGATCTTGCGCCAGCCGAGTTTGCGGAACTGCGCGCGCAATTCGTTCGGGGTGTCGCGACGACCGCGGAAATCGTAGTGCACGGGGGGTTGCAGGCCGGTCACAGGCCCGCCGAGATAGACCGCACCGGCGGTATTGTGCAGGTAATTGACGGCCGGATGGGCGCTATCGTCCGCGCCGAACACCATCTTCGCCTCGTGCGCCTTGTCGGGCGACCATTTGTCGGTGACGGTCATCGTGGCGAGGATCACCCCCTCCTGATCGCGCAGCGCGATGTCCTGCCCGACCTCGATCCCCTCTGCGGCCTTCTCGCTCAGATCGAGGGTGATCGGCATCGGCCAGAGCGTCCCGTCGGCCAGCCGCATGTCGTCCACGACCGAGGTGTAGTCGGCCTGTGAGAGGAACCCCTTGAGCGGACTGAACCCGCCGTTCATCAACAGTTCCAGATCGCAGATCTGGCGCGGCGTGAGGTCGTGGCTCGGCAGCGACGCGGCCTCGACCTTGAGCTTGAGGGCACTCTCGTGGCTGACGTAGAGTTCGGGGATCGGGGCGAGGGTCATGGGGCGCTACTCTTTGCTTCTGCCGGGCGGCGGATGATTCTCGGCGGACCTAGACCGCGCAGCGCCGGAAGATCAAGGGCATTGGGGCCGATCACGCAAATTCGGGCGCCGGTCAGGCCTGACGGGACCGCAGGCTTCGGCGCCGTCTCGAGGAACTTCAGATTCTCGGCCCGCAGCGCCGCCGCCGCATCGTCGTAGAGGAACGGCAGGAACGCATAGCGCGCGCCGCGCGTCACCGGCGACACCGAATGCAGCATCGAGCACGAGAAGACGACCGCGCCGCCCGCCGGCGCCTTGTAGCGGCGCGGCCCGTATTCGGCGAACCCGACCTCGCCGCCGTCGAAGTCGTCGTTCAGGTTGATCGAGACCGCAAACCGCCGGTGCGCCGTGCCCTTGGTAGTGTTGTCGCGGTGCGCGTTGAAATGGCCGCCGTCCTCGGCGGCATAGCAGGCGACGATATAGCGCTCCATCCGGGTGACGTGGAACTGATGGGCGCGCGCGATCATCGGCACGATGCGGCGGACGACGCGCTGTTGTAGCGCCCGCATCAGGCCCTCGTCCTCGATGTTGAAGTCGCGGCGCACCTTGTGGCCCCTGTCGTGGACCGGCACCGTCTTGCCGCTCACCTCACGCATGAAACCCGAGATCTCGCCGCCGTGCGCCTCGTAGCGGGCGATCAGGTCGGCGCAGAGGGCGAGCTCGAACACGTCCGGCAGCATCAGGATCGGCGCGTGGACCGACATACCGGCAAGCGTTCCGGGCGTCGGCATCGCCGCGAGGCGGTCGAACACCTCCGCGCCGTCGCTGCCATCCTGCCGGAACGGGACGACGGCGGTGATCCGCAGGTCGGGCGACATGAGGATCCAGCGCGGGCGGTAGAGCCCTTCGGTCCTGGCCGCCGCACCGTAGAGGCGCGACAGGGAATGGTCGGAGTCGATGAATGCCCGGATACCCGGCAGGCACTCGCTCAGGCGGCCGTCCGCGATGTCGGCGGGGTCGGTCGTGACGGTGAACAGGCAGGCGTGGGTGTCGTCGAGCACCGCGCGCCGCGCCGCGATGGCGGCGAGGGCGGCGGCGGTCGAGGGCAACCTCGCGGTGCCCAGAAAGCACAGGACGATGTTGCGCCCGGCGGTCGAATCGAACACGAACCGCGGGTTGCGCGGCGTCACGCCATAGAACCATGGCGCCGGATCGCCCGCGGCAAGCGCTGCATAGTCCGTCATGTCCAACCCTCGCCCTGCCGGTCCGTCGATAATGGGCGATTATGCTGGGATTTCGGCATCGGGCAACTGTCGCTTCGGGGGCTCGCCTCAGGCGTCCGCAGGCGCGCCGTATCCCAGCGGCAACGTCGTATCGACGCCCGGCTGCTGGCCGTGCTCGGCGAGGAACTTCTCGGCGTCGAGCGCGGCCATGCAGCCCATGCCCGCACTGGTGACGGCCTGACGGTAGACGTGATCGGTCAGATCGCCCGCCGCAAAGACACCGGGGATCGAGGTGCGGGTGGTGCCGGGGGTGACGACGACATAACCGCCGTGATGCGTTTCGAGGACATCCTTGACCAGTTCGGACGCCGGCGCGTGGCCGATGGCGACGAACAGGCCCTTGGCCGGGATCGTGGTCAGGGCGCCGGTGGTCACATGCCGGACGACGACGCCCTCGACACCGCGCGGGCTGTCGACGCCTTGCACTTCTGCAACCTCGTGGAACCACAGGGTCTCGATCTTGGGGTGTCTGAACAGCCGGTCTTGCAGAATTCGCTCCGCACGCAGTTCGTCGCGGCGGTGCACCAGCGTCACCTTGGAGGCGAAGTTGGTCAGGAACAGCGCCTCCTCGACCGCCGTGTTGCCGCCGCCGACGACGACGATCTCCATCCCGCGATAGAAGAAGCCGTCGCAGGTCGCGCAGGCCGAGACGCCGAAGCCCTTGAACCTCTCCTCGCTGGGCAGGCCCAGCCATTTCGCCCGCGCGCCGGTGGCGAGCACGATCGCATCCGCCGTCCAGACCGCGCCGCTGTCGGTCTGCGCGGTGAAGGGGCGCCGCGTCAGATCGAGCGCGGTCACGATATCGCCCATGATCTCGCAGCCCATTTCGCGCGCATGCGCCTCCATCCGCACCATGAGGTCGGGGCCCTGCACGGTGGTGTCGCCGGGCCAGTTCTCGACCTCGGTGGTCGTGGTCAACTGCCCGCCCGGCTCGATCCCCTGGATCAGCACCGGCGACAGCATCGCGCGCGCCGCATAGACGCCCGCGGTATAGCCCGCCGGGCCGGATCCGACGATAAGCAGTCGGGTATGTCGCGTCGTCGTCATGTCGGTTCCCTTGTCGGTGATCCCGACCGATATAGCGACGGACGTTCGGCGGCGAAAGGTGCGGAGGGTGGGTGACTGTTAACGAAATAGGGCGCCCCCAAGGGGCGCCCTTTCGTCGAAACCGGCGGAGAAGGGCCGTCAGGCCTTGCGGCGGCGAACGGCGGCGAGGCCGGCGAGGCCGAATATCAGCAGCAACCCGCCCGCAGGCAGCGGCACCGCAGAAACCGCGATGTTCGACAGTTCGAACGAGTTGGTGTTCGAAGTGAACACGACCGAGTCGAACCCGCCGCCCTCGAAAATGCTGACGAGATTGGCATTCCGACCGGGGGTCACGGCCGGCGGTATGTCGCCAAGCGACAGCGAGGCCACGTTGATACCGCCGAGGATCAGATCGACGTAGTTGTAGGTGTCGGGCGAACCCCACAGAAACGCGAGCGTATTGGAGACTTGGTCGAGGATCAGCACCCGTGCCTGGCCGCCGAGGATGTTGAAATAGGACGTGCCGGCGAAGGCGGCGGTGCCTTCGAAAGGCGAACGGTACTGGTTGACGAGGCTGCCGGTCCGGATGTCCGGCGCGATGATGAACGAACCGCCGACGACGGCTGTGCTCATCAACGGGTCGACATCGTTGGCGTTGCCCAAGTTGGAAACGGTCGCCGCGGTGGCGGCGGACGCGAGTATGGCGACAGCTGCCGCACCGGCCATGGCAAATCTTGAAAGTCGATCGAGCATTGAAGAAACCCCCGCAGAAGAATCAGGACGGAAAAGCCGCCGTGAAGAAAAAAGCTTAACCCGAAGTTAATGATCGTGGCAAGATTTTGGTTTTAATGCGCCACGTTCAAGCGTGACTTTGTGGGCTTCGGACAACGATGGTCAGGATGGCGGGCTATTGTTCACACATTTGGCTAAATCTACGTGCAACGAAATATAATTGCGTGTATCGCTCCTGCGGACGGTCGTCACGCCGGTAGCGGGGTGCGACCCGAAGTGATGACGGTTCCGGCCGGAGCCGCGAATGGGGACGGATATGCACGGACTGGACGAGATCGACCGCAAGATACTGGCCGAACTTCAGGCGGACGGGCGGATGACCAACGTCGAATTGGCGCGCCGCGTCGGCATTTCGGCACCGCCCTGCCTGCGACGGGTCCGCACGCTCGAGGAACAGGGGTTCATCGCGGGCTATCATGCGGTGGTGAACGCGCGCGCCCTCGATTTCGACGTCGCGGTCTTTGCGATGGTCGGCCTCGTCTCTCAGGCCGAGGCGGATCTGACGGCGTTCGAGGCGCGGGTGCGTACCTGGCCGCTGGTCCGCGAGTGCCACATGCTGAACGGCGAGGTGGATTTCATCCTCAAATGCGTGGCCCCCGACCTGCGGTCGTTCCAGAATTTCCTGACCGAACACCTGACCGCGGCGCCGAACGTGGCGAGCGTGAAGACAAGCCTCGTGATCCGCAACGCCAAGGACGAGCCGGGCGTGCCCTTCGACGTGCTCGAGGCGCGGCTGGCGCAGCACGCGTGATGAGCTGACGCGGCATGCGAGGCTGCCCCGGCGCGCGCCTTTCGCCCGACTTCTTTCAAAGAAATCGACGTCGGAAACTTTGAAAGTTTCCGCCCCCGGGGCGCCGGTCTAGGCCACGTCGAAGAGGTCGAGGTCCGCCAGCCGCAGCCGGGGCTGGGCCGGGGCACCGAAATCCTCGAGCCGCTGGATGTGCGGAAAACACGACAGATAGAGCGTCAGCATCTCGCCCCGCAGACCGAACTGGTGCAGGGCGCCGGGATGCATCGAGGCGACCTCGACGCCGCAGGCCACCAGCCGGTGCTGGCGGGCAAAGCCCACGTGATAGACCTGAACCGCCGTCTGCGGTGCCAGTTCGACGATGTTCACCCCGTCGAGGAAATCGCGCGCCGGCACGAACGCCGCCTCGGCGCCGGTCAGTTTGCGCACACCCGCAGAGCGGTGCGACAGGTGCGCGCGCGGCCCGAGGATCAGATCGGGCATCGGCCGCGTGATCCCCAGCGCGTCTGCCGCGATCCGGGTGAGGGCGCCCATGCCGGGTTCCTGCCCCCTGGCGGCGCCGGTGACGACCGTAGAGCCGCGCCAGAGCAGCGGCTGAAACCCGGCGTCGGCGGTGCGGACGCTGTCGCCGGGCCAGAGATCCTCGACCGCGACGAGGCCGCGGGCGGTCGCCAGAAGGGTGCCGCGGGCAAAGGCGGCAAAGGCCTCGTCGAAGGCATGGATGGCGGGCACGATACGGGTGAATTCGGCGGTGTCGCCGGGGTTCCGGGGGCACAGATGGGCGATCTCCACCTTGCGCATGAGAGGCATCACGCGCGGAGATCGCCCGGTCTGTGAACCGAACCGTCCGAGGGCCGGACCGATGGTGGACAGGCGTGCCGTCGCAGAGCCATCGAGGCCGGCTGGCCCCGCGACGGGATCGGGAGCGTAGGTCATGTGCGTCACCTTGCGGCTGGTCACATCATCTGTCGGCCCCCACCGACAACATCTGAGGAGATGGTTGCTGTTGATCCGAAGATGGTCGTGCCGGGGGCGGTTGTCAAAATCGACGTGCCATGCGGGTCCGGCGCCGGATCAATGCGCGCAGCCAGCCGTGGATTGTTGCCGGGGCGACGGGGAAACCTGCCACAATCCGATTCTCTGCGCCCCCCGGAAACGACGGGGTCGCGCTCCGGCCGCAGGTGGGCGGCCCCGGGGACGTGGGTTGCGGAGCGTCCGCAGCCGCCTGCGGATGTCAGGCGGCGCGCGGCGCCTCTGCCGGGGCGCCCTGTGCATGGCGCAACGCCGCATCTGCCGCCTCGCGCATCCGACGCCGGGAGATCAGGGCGCTGCGGCGCAACCCGCGTTCCCACGGCATCTTGGTCTTGCAGGCGGCGGCCTCGCGCCGCGTTTCGGCGATCCAGCGGGGGGTCTCGGTCATGACGCTCTCCTCGGGCGGGCCGGTGCGGGCCCGTTTCCCGACCATCGTGCCCCCCAAGACCGGCAGGAATACGGAGAGGTTTCGGGTTTATTCGGGCAGGCGCAGCGGGGCGGGTCACTAGGTCGCGCACCGGAGGGTCACGCCGATTGTCTTGCAATTGCGAAGAAATATCCCTGAATTGTCGACATTGTTCCGGGAGTCGCCCGGTCCGGCCGCCGCACCGCCGCCACGTTTCAGGGCGTTGCGGTCGCCGTCAGAGCCGGATCGTCGAAATCAGCCGGCCATAGTCCGCCGCCCGCGCATGCGTTGCCCGGCGATAGCTGTAGAACCGTTCCGGGGCCGAAAACGTGCAATGCCCGGTCCAGTCGGCCTCGGCCACCCCTGCCGCCATCAGGGCGCGCAGGCCATAACCGGGCAGGTTGAAATGCAGGCGGTCGCCCTGACCCTGGGTAAAGAAGCGCAGGGCATCGGGGTCGTCGCCGGTGATCTCGTCGAGGAACTCGGGCCCGACCTCGTAGGCCCCGAACGAGATGCAGGGGCCGATCACCGCGCGGATCGCCGAGCGGTCGGCGCCGAGGCCCTCCATCGCCGCGACCGTCGCCTCCAGCACGCCCGCCTTCGCCCCTTTCCAGCCCGCATGCGCGGCACCGATCACCCCCGCCTCGGCGTCGGCGAGCAGGACCGGCTGGCAATCGGCGGTGAGGATCGACAGGGCCACGCCCGGCACCGCCGTCACGAGGGCGTCGGCGCGCGGTCGCGGTGCACCGGGCGCGGGCGCCTCATGCAGCACCACCACCTCGGCCGAGTGCACCTGATGCACGCCGACCAGCGCCTCGGGGGGCACGTCCATCGCGGCGGCCACCCGCGCGCGGTTGATCGCCACCGCCTGTGCCTGATCGCTGCTGCCGGTGCCGCAGTTCAGCCCCTGGAACACGCCGGACGAGGCGCCGCCCGCGCGCCCGAAGAACCCGTGGCGTAGCGGAAACAGGCAGTCGGAGGTGATGATGTCGAGCGTCATCGGGGCCTCTGGCATTCGGGGACGCGGGCCGCGGTCCGTTTCAAGCGGCAAAGCCGGGGGGCACCGGGCCGCCGACGGGGTAAAAGGCGAGCGCCTTGAAAATCTGGCCCATTTCGCCCGGGTGGGTCAACCGCCGATGTGCGGCGACATGGTTCTCCAGCGCCGCACCGCGCAAGCCGTGCGCCAGAACCTGCGCCCGCTGCCCGATCCCGAGGCGCTCCAGGAAAATCCCCTGCGGCACCAACCTGCTGTGCGCCGCCCCTGCCGCCGTGGCGGCCCCGGCCAGCACCTCGAAATCGACGTGCGCCGTCAGGTCGGCGGCCCCCGGCGTGATAAGCGGGTCGGCACGCGCATGGCCGCGCAGCGCCTGCACGGTATCGCCAAGGCTGCGCCAATCGCCATAGTCCACGACGAGTGCCACCCCCCCCCGCGCCGCGATCCGCCGCGCGATTTCCGCCGCGACCGCTCCCGCGGCAGGGCAATGCTCGACCAG
Organism: uncultured Alphaproteobacteria bacterium; assembly: GCA_963789535.1. Taxonomy (GTDB): domain Bacteria; phylum Pseudomonadota; class Alphaproteobacteria; order Rhodobacterales; family Rhodobacteraceae; genus CAVXHQ01. Next base: position 1,497,838 of record CAWBKU010000005.1, read on the forward strand.
ATCGCCGTCCCGCGTATCGTCCAGCCGGTGCGCCAGCATCGCCACCGGCGCGGCCTCGGTCAGGCCCCAGGACAGGGCGCCCCCGGACAGCCCCACCACCCGCTCGCGCCAGCCGGCACCGTCGCGCACGAACTGCCGGACCGGCAGCGCGTCGAAGAACTCGTTCGCGACGAGATAGAGCGGCGCGTCGGGCAGGGTGGCGACCGTGTCGTGCCAGATCGCCCCCGGATGGCGCACCTTCTGAACCGCGCGCAGCGCAGGCGACGCCTCGACGAAATGCACCTCTGCCGCCGCCAGAAATCCCGGAACCCCGGCTGCGGCGCGCAGCGCGTCGGCCATGGACGTCCCGTGCCCCGGCCCAAGTTCCGCCAGCACGATCCGCCCGGGCGCGCCTTGGTCGCGCCAAGCCTGCGCGATGCACAGGCCCAGCAGTTCCCCGAACATCTGGCTGATCCCGGGGGCGGTGACGAAATCGCCTCCGGCCCCGAGCGGATCGCGCGTCGCATAGTATCCCTCGGCGGGATCGAAGAGGCAGGTCTGCATATAGTCGGCGACCGTCATCGGCCCGGTCTGCACGATCCGCGCCGCAAGCCGCGCGGCCAGCGTCACCGCGTCCGCGCCCGCGCGATCACCCAGATCCCGACCGCGATCATCGGTAGCGTCAGGAGTTGCCCCATCGTCAGGCCCCAGCCGCCCCACTGGACCGCCAGCCCCAGCGGGTTGCCGGGGCCCTGGAATTGCGCATCGGGCTGACGCACGAACTCGACCGCGAACCGCGACAGGCCATAGCCCAGGAAGAACACCCCCGACAGGAGCCACGGACGCCTCAGCGCGCCGCCCCGGAACGCGAGCCAGCAGAGCACCACGAGCAGCACCAGCCCCTCCAGTGTTGCCTCGTAAAGCTGCGAGGGATGGCGCGCGCACAGCGTCGCGACCGTCGCGCAGGACTGCGCCGCCTCGCCCGGAAAGATCACGCCCCAGGGCAGCGTCGTGGGCCGCCCCCACAGCTCGGCATTGATGAAATTCGCGATCCGCCCGAGCAGGAGGGCGGGCGGCGTGGCCAGCGCGATGGTATCGGCGGCGGAGCCCAGCGGGATGCCGTGACGGCGCGAGAAGATCCAGATGGCAAGGACGACGCCGATGAACCCGCCGTGAAACGACATCCCCCCCTCCCAGATGATCGGGATCTCGAGCGGATTTGCGAGGTAATAGGCAGGCTTGTACAGAATCACATAGCCCAGCCGCCCGCCGCCGATGATCCCGACCACGATCCAGGTCAGCAGGTTCTCGAGCTGTTCGGGGCTCATCGCGGGCACGCCGTCGCGCCAGAGTGCCGCGCGTTTCAGGGCCGCATTGGCGATCCGCCACCCGATCAGGATGCCGACGATATAGGCCAGCGCATACCAGCGCAGCGCAAAGTCGAAGCCGAAGAGATCGATGCTGAAGATCTCGGGGCTGATGTTCGGGAAAGGGATACCTGTCTGCATGGCGCAGAGCCTTGGTCGCAGGTCGCGGCGAAGTCAACCTGCCGCCGACCACTTGTTCGCGATGGCCGCCACGCCCATATTAACCCCGGAGCAACACCGAGGTTCCCATGCAAAGCCGCAACCGCATCTTCGACGATCTGAGCCAACTGATGACCAATGCCATGGGCGTGGCCCAGGGCGCCCGCGACGAGGCGAATACGGCGATGAAGTCGCTGATGGACCGCTGGCTGGCGGACCGCGATTTCGTGACGCGCGAGGAATTCGACGCCGTCCGCGCCATGGCGCAAAAGGCCCGCGAAGAGAACGATGCCCTCAGGGCCCGGCTCGACGCGATGGAAAACAGGGCTGGCTGAGCCGCCTATTTGAGCTGACTGTCCTTCGAGCCGCGCCGGTTGATCCCGGCACGGGCGACGAACCTCGCGTCGCGCTCCTTCTGGCAGTCGATGCAGATCTTGACACCCGGCACCGCCGCGCGCCGCGCCTGCGGGATCGGCTCGTCACATTCGGCACAGGTCTCGCGGCTGGCGCCTACCGGCCCGCGCCGCGCCTGCATCCGCTTCAACTCGTCGGCGATCGACGCCGCGATCTGTTCCTCGACCGCGCCGTCGCGTGCCCATCCGCCTGCCATTGCCTCACCTTTCCTTCTTTGGGTCCGAAATATTCCGGGGGGTTCCAAAGGGGGGCTGGCCCCCCTCTGCCACGACCCGCCCCCGGGTGCCGTCCTCAGAATTCCGCCAGATAGGCCACCAGAATATCCCGCGCCGCCTTGAGGTCGCCCTCGTCGATCATCTCGGTCACGGTATGGATATAGCGCGTCCCCACGGTGATACCGATCGCGCGCGCGCCCGCTGCCGCCTGTTGCGCCGCCGCCCCGTCCTGACCGCCCGAGGCCAGCATCGTGCGCTGGTAGGGGATCTTCTTCTTTACCGCCAATGCCTCGATCTCGCCCACCAGTGCCTTGTCGGCGATGAACGAGCCGTCGCGGATGTGCAGGCCAAAGCCGTCGCCCTGTTTCGTCGTGCGGTCCTTGTCGGGGATGCCCGGCGTGTCGCAGGCCAGCGTCACGTCGATGCCGAGGCCGATGTCGGGCCTGATCGCATAGGACGCGGTGCGCGCGCCGCGCAGGCCGACCTCTTCCTGCGCCGTGAACGCCACGTGGATCTCTGCCCCGCGCCCCTTCTTTCCCAGACCGCGAATGGCCTCGATCCCCAGCCAGCAGGCGACGCGGTTGTCGAGCGCCTTGCTCACCAGCTTGTCGCCCATCCTGCGGAACGGCTCGTCCATCACCACGAAATCGCCGATCCGGATATGGTCCGCCGTCTTTTCGCCCATGCCGGTGTCGATGAAGAACTCGCCGACCTCCGGCACCTTCTTGCGGTCCTCGGGTGACGAGATGTGGATCGGCTTGCCGCCGGGGTTCATCACGCCCGGATAGTCGCCGGTATCCGTGCACACCAGCACGCGGCGCGAGAACAGGTTGCGCGGATCGAAGCCGCCGACCGGCAGGACGTGCAGATAGCCCTTGTCGGTGATGTGGCTGACGAGGAACCCGATCTCGTCCATGTGGCACAGCAGCATGACGCGCAACGGGTTCTTCACCTTCCTGTCGGCATCGCGCCGGCAGAGCAGCGAGCCCATCGGGTCGACCGTGACCGCGTCGAACAGCCCCTTGACCTCTTCCTCGATCAGCGACCGGACCCGGCCCTCGTTGCCCGGCACGCCGGGGGTTTCGCACAGGCGTTTCAGCAGGTCGATGTTCATGGCGGGCGGCTCCGGCTGGGAAGGGGACGGGACCAATGTGGAACTCCGCCCGTCCGGGCGCAAGAGGCGGCGCGCTGCGGCCCCGGCGGCCAAATCCCTGCACCGCAACGCTTATCCCCAGAAAACCGCTTTACAGAAGGGTGCCGTCGGCGCACAATATAGGGTAGGAACGGACCGAAAACGCCACCGTTCCTAGCGCCCGGCCCGACAGGAGGGAGCCGCCCCGAGGGGCCGCTTCACGGACCGGACGACATAAAAAGGCGAAACAGATGAGGGCGAGCAGATGGCACTCACGAGCCGGGCCTATGGGACGGATGAACTTCATCCGATTGATATCGTTGAATCATTGGCGGAACATCACGCCTGGGAATTCGACCGCATCGCCGAGGACCAGATCGCCATGGCGGTCGTGGGCCAGTGGCGGACCTATTCGATCACGCTGGCCTGGTCGTCCTGCGACGAGACGCTGCGGCTGATCTGCACGTTCGAGATGGAGCCGCCGAAAAAGCGGATGGCCGAACTGTTCGAGATGCTCAATTCGGTCAACGACCTGTGCTGGTCGGGCAATTTCACCTGGTGGGAGGAACAGCGCCTGATGGTGTTCCGCTATGGCCTCGTGATGGGCGCCGAGCACGGCGTCGAGACCGACCAGATCGACACGATCATCGGCAGCGCGGTCGCCGCCTGCGAGCGGTTCTATCCGGCGTTTCAACTCGTTACATGGGCGGACCGCACGCCCGCCGACGCGCTTCAGGTCGCGATGGCCGAGGCCTACGGGCGCGCCTGAGGCAGGTCGCGGAGCCTCCGACGGGGATAATTGGAGCCAGAAGCACGGGAGGCGACGTCTCTCGGGGGCGGCGCGCCTGCTGCTGTTGTCTGTCCCGGCGGCGCGTCCTAGTCTCGCGGGAAATTTCGGGGAGACTTCGATGACGGACAGGACGCTCGCGACCGGCGACCTCGCGGCGCGCGGCCTCGTGCTGCTCGGTTGCGGCAAGATGGGCTCGGCGATGCTGGCGGGTTGGCTGGCGCGCGGGCTGCCGCCCGGGTCGGTCTGGGTCATCGACCCTGCACCCTCGGCGTGGCTGCGGGCGCAGGGCGTGCGTCTGAACGAGGACTTGCCCGACAGCCCGGCGGTGGCCCTCATCGCGGTGAAGCCGCAGATGATGGGCGCCGCCCTGCCGCAGGTGCAGGCGCTGGGGACGGGCACCCTGTTCATATCGGTGGCGGCGGGCACGCCGATGTCGGCGTTCGAGGCGGCGTTCGGCGCCGTGCCGGTGGTGCGGGCGATGCCCAATACGCCCGCCGCCATCGGGCGCGGGATCACCGCGATCATCGGCAATGCGCGCACGGGCGAGGGCGACCTTGCGCTGGCCGAGACGCTGCTCTCGGCAGTGGGGCAGGTGGTGCGCCTCGGGGACGAGGGCCAGATCGACGCGGTGACGGGCCTGTCCGGCTCCGGCCCGGCCTATGTGTTCCACCTGATCGAGTGCATGGCGGCGGCGGGCGCGGCGCAGGGCCTCGCACCGGATCTGGCGATGACGCTGGCCCGCGCGACGGTGGCCGGCGCGGGCGCGCTGGCCGAGGCGGCGGACGAGACCCCGGCGCAGTTGCGCGCCAACGTGACCTCGCCGAACGGCACGACGCAGGCGGGGCTCGCGGTGCTCATGGACGAAGATGCCGGCCTGCCGCCGCTGATCGCGCGGACGGTGGCGGCGGCGGCGGCCCGGTCGCGGGAGCTGGCGCATGGCTGAGATCACCTACGAGGATTTCCTGAAGGTCGACATCCGCGCCGGTCGCGTGGTGCGCGCGGAACCCTACCCGGAGGCGCGCAAGCCCGCGATCAAGCTCTGGATCGATTTCGGCGGCGAGATCGGCGAGAAGAAATCCTCGGCGCAGATCACCGCCCATTATACGCCCGAGGCGCTGGTCGGGCGTCAGGTGCTCGCGGTGGTGAACTTTCCGCCGCGCCAGATCGGCAGGTTCCTCTCCGAGGTGCTGGTGCTGGGCGTGTCGGATGCGGATGGCGGGATCGTGCTGGTGGCGCCCGATGCGCTGGGCGCGGTCGACGGCGGGCGGATGCATTGAGGAAGGTGCTGCTGACACGCGCGTTTCCGGACGCGACGCTGGCGGCGGCGCGGGCGCGCTTCGCGGTGACGGCGCGGGATGCCGACGCGGGGCTGACGCCTGCCGAGGCCGCGCAGGCGCTGTGCGCCTACGACGCGATCCTGACGACGCTGGGCGACGGCTTTACCGCCGACGCCTTCGCCGCGGCGGGGGCGATGCTGCGGACGCGGGTGCTCGCGAATTTCGGGGTCGGATATAACCACATCGACGTGGCCGCCGCGCGGGCGGCGGGGGTGGCGGTGTCGAACACGCCCGACGTGGTGACGGAGGCGACCGCGGACATCGCGATGACGCTGATGCTTGCGGTGTGCCGCCGCGCCGGCGAGGGCGAGCGGCTGGTGCGGGCGGGCACCTGGACCGGCTGGGCGCCGACGCAGATGCTCGGGCTGCATGTCACCGGCAGGACCGTGGGGATCGTGGGCTATGGCCGGATCGGACAGGCCGTCGCGCGGCGCTGTCACGGCGGATTCGGGATGCAGGTGCTCTATTTCAACCGGTCCGAAAGGGCGGGCGCCGTGCCTGCACGGCGGGTCGCGCGGTTGGCCGACCTGATGGCACAGGCGGACATCGTCGTGATCTGCGTGCCCGGCGGCGGCGCGGCGATCGGGCCTGATCGACGCGGATGCACTGGCCGCGATGAAGCCGACGGGCGTGCTGGTGAACGTCGCGCGCGGCGACGTGGTGGACGAGGGCGCACTGATCGCGGCTCTGACCAAGGGCCGGATCGCGGGCGCGGGCCTCGACGTCTATGCCGCCGAACCGCTGGTGCCCGAGGCGCTGCGCGCCCTCGAGAATGTCGTGCTGCTGCCGCATCTGGGGACTGCCGCCCTCGAGGTGCGCACGGCGATGGGGCAGATGGCGCTCGACAACATCATCGCCTGGGACGAAGGGCGCGCGCTGCCGCAGGCGGTCGGGGCGGGGTGAGGGCGGACCCTCTCAGGTGACAAAATCCTCGATTTTGCACCGAGGGGGGAGTTGTTACGGCAACGTGAACCCGAGGGCGGCGCGTCAGGTTCGGGCGGCGTCCATCGCTTCGCGCCAGTGGCGGCGGCACAGCGACAGATAGCGGTCGTTGCCGCCGACCGCGATCTGGTCGCCCGAGGTGAGCGCCACCCCATCCGCCCCGCGCCGCACCACCATCGTCGCCTTGCGCCCGCAGTGGCAGATCGTGCGCACCTCGCGCATCTCGTCGGCGATGGCGAGCAGGGCGGCGGACCCGGGAAAGAGCTGCCCGAGGAAATCGACCCGCAGGCCAAAGCACATGACGGGGACGCCGAGGTCGTCGACGGCACGGGCAAGCTGCCAGACCTGAACCCCGGTCAGGAACTGCGCCTCGTCGAGGAACACGCAGGCGCAGGGGGCGGCGTCGCGGCGGGCGGCGATCATCGCGAAAAGGTCGTCCTCGGGCCCGTAGGTGTCGGCGTCCGCACCGATGCCGATCCGGCTCTCGATGCGGCCCGTGCCTGCGCGGTCGTCGAGGCGGGCGGTCATGAGATAGGTCTGCATCCCGCGTTCGACGTAGTTGTGCGATGCCTGAAGGAGCACGGTCGACTTGCCCGCGTTCATTGTCGAATAGTTGAAGTAGAGCTTGGCCATGCGCCGTTCCTACAAGGGCCGGGCCGGGCCGCGCAAGGCACGCCGGAAGGCGGGGGGCGCCCTTCCCCGACACCGCCGGCGCGCAGCGCCCGCCGGGCCGGCGCAGGGTGCGCGGAGCGCCGCCGGGTCCGATGTCGGATGACATTGGCGTGGCGCGCGAAATATGGGAAAGTGGCCCCGGACGTCCCCATCCGGGTCGGGAGATACGACGTGAACGGCTATCTGAAGAAGCACACCGAGGCGCTGGTCAAGGACGTCGGCATCGAGGCCGCCTGCAAGCTCACGGGCAAATCGAAGGCGACGCTGGGGCGGTACTACTCGGCCGACGACGAGCACGCAGACCGGTTCATGCCGGTCGATGCGGTCGCCGCCCTCGAGGCGGCGGCAAGCTATCCGCACGTCACCTCGGCTCTCGCCGAACTCAAGGGCGCGCGGCTCGATACCGCCGCCGGATCGGGGCGCAACAGTGGCGGCATCAACAGCGACGTCATCACCCTGTCGCAGCGGTTCGCGACGCTGATGGGGGAATACAACCTGTCGATCCAGGACGGCGTGATCTCGATCAACGAGGCCAAGCGGCTGCTGCGCGAGACCCTCGAATTGCAGAAGGTGCTGGTCGAGATGAAGCTGCATCTGGAGGAGGAAAAGGGGCGGTGAGGGTGGACCTGAGCGATCTGCCGAACATCGCGCCGGGGCACCTGATACCGCCGGACCCGACGCTTTTGGCCGCGCCCGGCGATCCGGGGCATCCGCCGCGCGTCCTGTTGCTGTATGGCTCGCTGCGCGCCACCAGCTATTCGCGCGCCGTGGCCGAAGAGGCGGCGCGGATCCTGCGCGTGCTGGGGTGCGAGACGCGGACCTATGATCCGCGCGGATTGCCCCTCGTGGACGATTGCGCCGAGAGTCATCCGAAGGTGGCCGAACTGCGCGCGGCGGCGCTCTGGTCCGAGGCGATGGTCTGGTCCAGCCCGGAACGACACGGGGCGATGACAGGCGTCATGAAGACGCAGATCGACTGGCTGCCATTGGCGCCGATCGGCGGGGTCAGGCCGACGCAGGGCAAGGTGCTGGCGCTGTGTCAGGTCTCGGGCGGCTCGCAATCGTTCAATGCGGTCAACCAGATGCGCATCCTCGGCCGCTGGATGCGGATGGTGACGATCCCCAACCAAAGCTCGGTGCCCAAGGCGTGGGGAGAGTTCGAGGGCGGCCGGATGAAACCCGGGCCGCTCTATGACCGGATCGTCGACGTTATGGAGGAACTGGCGCGGTTCACCTGGATGGTGCGCGGGCGCAGCGCGGGTCTCGTCGACCGCTATTCCGAGCGGGTGGAGAGTGCGGAGGCCCTGAGCCGCCGGGTGAACCTGCCGCGCGTCTAGCGCAGCGGGACCGAGTAGAGGTTGGTTCCGCCGTACCGGGCGACGAGCCGCGCGTTCGTTTCGGTGACGAACACGCCGAGGTTCTCGGCATCCGCCGGACAGCCCACCAGATCGGCGGCGTCGTCGAGGAACCGGTTGGTGAATTCGGTCTCGCCGACACGCCGACAGACATCCCCCTCGGCGCGATAACCGCCACCGAAGAAGGGCAGCGGCTCGGGGACCGTGGTCGCGGGCATGCAGGCGGCAAGGCCGATGGCGGCGCAGGGCAAAAGCGGGACCGAACGATACATGTCGAACCTCCGGGCAGGATCGCCTGCGGCGACCCTAGCACGGATGCCCGGTCTTTCGTGACATTTCGGTCGTTCCCGGCAGGGATCCGCCGGGCCCGCGCCTCAGGTCTTGGCGGTCTCGACGCGCGGTTTGCGCACGACGAGGTAGAGGGCGAGGCCGATCACCGGCGCCACGCAGGTGAACACGCCCCAGCCGAGGCCGTTCATGCCCCGCTCGCGGGCGTCGTGGGCGATGACGAAGCCGATGACGATGAAGACGATATAAAGCGGGATGAAGAAGGGCATGTTGGTTCCTCGACTGTTGCCAGTGGTTCATGCCTGCAAAAAATGACCCCGATATGGCGGCCTTAGGCCTGCAAACTGCGCACGCCCACATCCCCCTCGGTCCTTGCGCGGATCGCCAGCGCCGCCGCGTGGCTGGCCGCAGCCGTCGTGAAATAGGGGATCTTGTCGTAGAGCGCGACCGCGCGGATCGAGCGGCTGTCCTCGACCGCCTGCGCGCCTTCCGTCGTGTTCATCACCAGATGCACGTGGCCGTCCTTCATCCGGTCGGCGATGGTCAACCCGCCCTCGTAGACCTTGTTCACCGTCTCGCAGGCGATGCCATGACCGCCCAGCCATTTCGCGGTGCCGCGCGTCGCCAGCAGGGCAAACCCCTGCGCCGTGAGGATTTCCGCCGCCTCGAGCATGGCTGCCGTCTTGTCGTCGTCGCGGATCGACAGGAACGCGATCCCGGTGCGTGGCAGGTCGACGCCGGCGCCCATCTGCGCCTTCAGGAACGCGCGCGCGAAACTGCGGTCCCAGCCCATGACCTCGCCCGTCGAGCGCATTTCGGGCCCGAGGATCGTGTCGACGCCGGGGAAACGGGCGAAGGGCAGGACCGCCTCCTTGACCGAGAACCACGGCATGTTCGGGTCGGCGAGCGTCATCGGATCGGCGTAGGGCAGGGGGGTGTCGTAGTCGACCTGTCCGTAGGCGGGGCGCATCGGAAAGGCGCTCAGTTTCTCGCCCGCCATGATCCGGGCGGCGATACTGGCGATGGCGCTATCGGTGGCCTTGGCCACGAAGGGCACGGTGCGGCTGGCGCGGGGGTTCACCTCGATCAGATAGACCACCTCGGCGCCGTCCTCGACCCTGACCGCGAACTGCACGTTCATCAGGCCGACGACGTTGAGGGCAAGGGCCAGTTGCCGGGTCTGGGTGCGGATCACCTCCTGCACGGCTTGCGACAGGGTATGCGGCGGCAGGCAGCAGGCGCTGTCGCCGGAATGGACGCCCGCCTCCTCGATATGCTGCATGATGCCTGCGACATGCGTATCGGTGCCGTCGCAGAGGCAGTCCACGTCGACCTCGGTCGCACCCGAAAGGTAGCTGTCGAGCAGGACCGGGCTGTCGCCCGACACCACGACGGCCTCGGAGATATAGCGTTCCAACTGGCTCTGATCGCGCACGATCTCCATCGCGCGGCCGCCCAGCACATAGGACGGGCGGATCACCAGCGGAAAGCCGATGTCGCCGGCGATGGCGAGGGCCTCGGCATCCGAATGGGCGATGCCGTTGACGGGCTGCTTCAGGCCGAGGCGCTGCACGAGCTGCTGGAACCGCTCGCGGTCCTCGGCCAGGTCGATGGCGTCGGGGGTCGTGCCGAGGATCGGGATGCCCGCCTCGTGCAGCGCATTCGCCAGTTTCAGCGGGGTCTGGCCGCCGAACTGCACGATGACGCCGTGCAGGATGCCGTTCTCCTGCTCTCGGGTCAGGATTTCCATGACGTGCTCGAAGGTCAGCGGCTCGAAATACAACCGGTCCGAGGTGTCGTAATCGGTGCTCACCGTCTCGGGGTTGCAGTTGATCATGATCGTCTCATAGCCCGCTGCCGTCAGCGCATAGCAGGCATGGACGCAGCAATAGTCGAACTCGATCCCCTGACCGATCCGGTTCGGCCCGCCGCCCAGGATCACCACCTTCTTGCGCGCGCTGGGCCGCGCCTCGCATTCGACCTCGCCCATCACCGGCGTCTCATAGGTGGAATACATATAGGGCGTCTGCGCCTCGAACTCGGCGGCGCAGGTGTCGATCCGCTTGAACACCGCCCGCACCCCGAGGTTGAGCCGCGCGCGGCGCACATTGTCCTCGTCGCGGCCCGTCAGGGCGGCCAGCCGCGCGTCGGTGAACCCCATCATCTTGAGGCGGCGCAGGCCATGTTCCGTCACCGGCAGGCCGGTGCGGCGCACGTCCTCCTCGGCCTCCACGATCTCGCGGATGCGGGCGAGGAACCAGGGATCGAACTTCGTCACGGCATGGATGTCGTCGTCGGGCAGGCCATGGCGCATCGCCTGCGCGATCACCCGGATCCGGTCGGGCGTCTGGCGCGCCAGCGCCTTGGTGATCGCGGCGCGGTCGGGGGCGCCCTCCCTGGAAACACCGGGTATCGCGATCTCGTCGAACCCACTCAGCCCGGTCTCGAGCGAGGCCAGCGCCTTTTGCAGGCTCTCGTGGATCGTCCGCCCGATCGCCATCACCTCGCCCACCGATTTCATCGCCGTGGTCAACAAGGGTTCGGCGCCCGGAAACTTCTCGAAGGCGAAGCGGGGGATCTTGGTCACGACATAGTCGATGGTCGGCTCGAAGGATGCAGGCGTCACGCCGGTGATGTCGTTGTCGAGTTCGTCCAGCGTATAGCCCACCGCCAGCTTCGCCGCGATCTTGGCGATCGGGAACCCCGTCGCCTTCGACGCCAGCGCGGACGACCGCGACACGCGCGGGTTCATCTCGATCACCACCATCCGCCCGTCGGCGGGGTTCACGGCCCATTGCACGTTGGATCCCCCCGTCTCGACGCCGATCTCTCGTAGAACCGCGATGCTGGCGGTCCGCATCCGTTGATATTCCTTGTCGGTCAGCGTCAGCGCCGGGGCCACGGTGATGCTGTCGCCGGTATGCACGCCCATCGGGTCGACGTTCTCGATGGCGCAGACGATGATGGCGTTGTCGGCCCGGTCGCGCACCACCTCCATCTCGAACTCCTTCCACCCCAGCAGGCTCTGGTCGATCAGGATCTGCCCCACCGGGCTCGCGTCCATGCCGGATCGACAGAAATGCTCGTATTGCTCGCGGTTATAGGCCACGCCGCCGCCGGTGCCGCCGAGCGTGAAGGCGGGCCGGATGATCGCGGGCAGCCCGACGTAGTCCAGCGCCGCGACCGCCTCGGCCACGCCCGCCTTCAGGTCGCGCTTGCCGGTCTCCAGCTTCGGTGCCGTCACGATGGTCGCCTTCGGATTCTCGAGGCCGATCCGGTCCATCGCCTCGCGAAACAGCTTGCGGTCCTCGGCCATTTCGATGGCCTCGCGCTTGGCGCCGATCATCTCGACGCCGAATTTCGCCAGCACCCCCATCTCCTCGAGGGCCAGCGCGGTGTTCAGCCCGGTCTGCCCGCCCATCGTCGGGAGCAGCGCGTCGGGCCGCTCCTTCTCGATGATCCTGGCCACGATCTCGGGTGTGATCGGCTCGATATAGGTCGCATCCGCCAGCCCCGGATCGGTCATGATCGTCGCGGGGTTCGAGTTCACGAGGATGACGCGATACCCCTCTTCTCGCAGCGCCTTGCACGCCTGCGCGCCGGAATAGTCGAACTCGCAGGCCTGACCGATGACGATGGGGCCCGCGCCGATGATCATGATGGATGAGATATCCGTGCGCTTCGGCATCGCGGCCCCCTGATGTGCAAAGTGTCTGTGTTATAGGGATGGGGCGCACAGGGGCAAGGGGGGCGCCCGGCCCGATCCGGGGGGCGAAATCTTTCGAAGATTTCGCCGTCGATTTCCTTGAAAGAAATCGCCTCTCCTTGCCTTCCGCGCGGGGCAGAGTGTATCCGGGCGCGACCCGACGCCCGCCCCGAGGAACGCCCCCGATGACCCAGATGCACGCCTACCGCTCCCACACCTGCGCCGCCCTCACGTCGGCCGATGTGGGCGATACCGTCCGCCTCGCGGGCTGGGTCCACCGGGTGCGCGACCACGGTGGCGTCCTGTTCATCGACCTGCGCGACCACTACGGCATCACGCAAGTGATCTGCGACGCCGACAGCCCGGCGTTCTCCGCCCTCGACAAGGTGCGCGCCGAGTGGTGCATCCGCATCGACGGCACCGTCAAGGCGCGCGACGCGGCCCTCGTGAACCCCAAACTCCCGACCGGCGAGATCGAGGTCTATGCGCGGGGCCTCGAGGTGCTGGGGGCGGCGGGCGAACTGCCGTTGCAGGTGTTCGGCGATCAGGAGTACCCCGAGGAGACGCGCCTGCGCTACCGCTACCTCGACCTGCGGCGCGAGGCGATGCAGAAGAACATGAAGCTGCGCTCGGACGTGGTGCGCTCGATGCGGCAACGCATGTGGGATCAGGATTTCCGCGAATACCAGACGCCGATCATCACCGCCAGCAGCGCCCGAGGGCGCCCGCGATTTCCTCGTGCCGTCGCGCCTGCATCCGGGCAAATTCTACGCCCTGCCGCAGGCGCCGCAGCAATTCAAGCAATTGCTGATGGTCTCGGGGTTCGACAAGTATTTCCAGATCGCGCCGTGTTTCCGGGACGAGGATCCGCGCGCCGACCGCTCGCCCACGGATTTCTACCAGTTCGATCTGGAAATGAGCTTCGTCGAGCAGCAGGACGTGTTCGACACGATCCAGCCGGTGGTGCAGGGGGTTTTCGAGGATTTTAAGTGGGTTAAAGAGCAGAAACTCGGTATCGAAATGACCGTCGATACGACCTGGGAGCAGATTTCCTACGCAGACAGCGCCCTTTGGTACGGAACCGACAAACCCGACTTGCGCAATCCGATCCGGATGCAGGTGGTAAGTGAGCACTTTCGCCGGATCCGGCTTTGCGATCTTCGCCAGCCTGCTGGAGCAGAAGGGCACCGAAATCCGCGCCATTCCCGCCCCCGGCGGCGGCAGCCGCAAGTTCTGCGACCGGATGAACGCCTTTGCCCAGAAGGAAGGGCTGCCGGGGATGGGGTATATCTTCTGGCGGGAGCTAACTCGAAAATTGAAAAAGCATGGAACTTCGGAGTTCGACGCGGCAATCGATGCGCTAAGTGCGGACACATTGTGAGCAGCCGGTTGAGATGGCGAGGCAGTTTGCCAGAATTGCAGACTTCTAGTGCTACTAGGCAAGCAAAGTCGCGTTGAGCGAATACTTGATGATGGTCTGGAGCCGCAGGCCCCCTCGCCAAGAACATCGGCCCCGAGCGCACCGAGGCCCTGCGCCAGAAACTTGGCCTCGGCGTGGGCGACGCCGCCTTCTTCCTCGGCGGCAAGCCCGAGAAATTCGAGGCCATCGCCGGTCGCGCCCGCACCGAGATCGGCCGCGAGCTGAGGCTCACCGACGAAAACCGCTTCGCCTTCGCCTGGATCGTCGATTTCCCGATGTACGAGCGCACCGACGACGGACAAGATCGACTTCTCCCACAACCCCTTCTCGATGCCACAGGGCGGTCTGGACGCCCTGCAAGGCGACCCGCTGAAGGTGCTCGGCTATCAATACGACCTCGCCTGCAACGGCTACGAACTGATCTCCGGCGCGATCCGCAACCACAAGCCCGAGATCATGTTCAAAGCCTTCGAACTCGCGGGCTATGGCGAGGACGAGGTGCGCAAGCGGTTCGGCGGCATGGTCAACGCGTTCCAGTACGGCGCCCCTCCCCACGGCGGCTGTGCCGCGGGTATCGACCGCATCGTCATGCTGCTGGCCGACGAGGCCAACATCCGCGAGGTGATCCTGTTCCCGATGAACCAGCGCGCCGAGGACACGATGATGGGCGCGCCTTCCGAGCCTGCGAACGAGCAGTTGCGCGATTTGCGCCTGCGGGTGCTGCCGCCCGAGAGCTGACGGCGGCCTGCCGCCCGGATCGGCAAACCTGCGGAGAATGGGGTGAAACCCCGTCCTGAACCTGCCCGTAGAATGGGGTTTCACCCCATCGACGCCGCCCCTATCGTCGGATCGGGTTTCACCGCATCGTCACCGCCGACCCCGCAACATCCCGCCTGTGGCCATACCCGCCCCGCCACGAACCGGATGACAACCCGCCACGCACCTGTCATCCCTTTCGCATCCCCTGTGCGAGCCACCATGCCCTTCGATCCCACCACCGCCGCCATCCGCTTCGGCACCGGCCTGTCGCCGCTGGTGCCGCCACCGGACTCTGCCGCCGACATGCTCGCCCGGCTCACCGGCCCCGATCTTGCCGCCGCCCTCGTGCCGCTGCCGACGACGGCGCAGGTCGTGCCATCCTTTCAGGACTTTTTCGCCCTGAACGTCGCCCGCCGGGACGCCCGGGGCACGGACGGCGAGGCGGCCGCAAACGCCGCGTTCGCCGCGGCGCAACGCGCCTCTCTCGACGTCGTCCGCGATGCCCTTACCGGCACGATGGCGCGGGGGGTCGCCACCGCCGACGGGCTGCGCGAGCGGCTGACCCGGTTCTGGGCCGACCATTTCACCGTGTTGGGGCGCAACGCGCTCAACCGCCACCTCGTCTCCCCCTTCGTCGAGGACACGATCCGCCCGCAGGTCGCGACCGGCCGCTTTGCCGATCTGCTGCGCGCCGTCGCCCTGCACCCGATGATGATCACCTACCTCGACCAGAACCGCTCGATCGGTCCCGGCAGTCCGGCAGGCCTGCGCACCGGCAACGGGTTGAACGAGAACTTCGCCCGCGAACTGATCGAACTGCACACCCTCGGCGTCGGCGGGCCCTATACCCAGACCGACGTGCGCGAACTCGCCGAACTGCTCACCGGCCTCTCGTGGAACGCCAACCGGGGCGTGGAATACGTGCCGAACTATGCCGAACCGGGGGCCGAGACGGTGCTGGGCCAGACCTTCTCGCCCGACGCCAGCCTCACGACCGTGACCGACGCCCTCGACGCCCTCGCCCGTCATCCCGCCACCGCGCGCCACATCGCGACCAAACTCGCGGTGCACTTCGTCTCCGACACGCCCGATCCCGATCTGATCGACGCCCTGACGGCGACCTTCACCGCCACCGACGGCGCGCTGCTGCCGCTGGTCGAGACGCTGCTCGCCCACCCGGCAAGCTGGGCGCCCGCGCGCGCCAAGGTAAAGCCGCCGTTCGATTTCCTCACATCCGCCCTCCGCGCCCTCGCCGTGCCACCGGGCGCCCTCACCGCCCTCGACACCCGCGGCATGCGCCATATCCTCGGCGCGCCCCTCACCGCCATGGGTCAGTCGTGGGAGGCGCCGGGCGGTCCCGACGGCTGGCCCGAGGCGGCGGCCGACTGGGTCACGCCGCAGTCGATGGCCGCCCGCATCTCCTGGGCCTTCGCGATACCCGCGCGCCTTCTCGGCGACCTCCCAGACCCGCGCGACTTCGTCCTGACCGCCCTCGGCGCCGGGGCCGATGCCGCCGTCGTCTTTGCCGCCTCTGCCGCCGAAACCCCTGCCGAGGGTATCGGCGTGATCCTCTCCTCCGCCGCCTTCCAACGCCGCTAGGGACGCCCATGCAACCGCTTACACGCCGCACGCTGCTCGCCGGACTGGGCTGCTCGCTCGCCGCCTCGCCGCTCCTCACCCCGGTCAGCTTTGCCGCCGCCCCTGGCGACAACCGCCTGATCGTGATCCTGCTGCGCGGCGCGATGGACGGCCTCGACGCGATCCAGCCCACGGGCGATCCCGCCTTTGCCGCCCTGCGCCCGACGCTTGCCGGCACCGGCGCGGCCCTCGACGGCTTCTGGTCGCTGCACCCCGCCCTCGAACCCCTCCGCCCGCTCTGGAACACGGGCGAATTCGGCGCCGCCCACGCCGTCTCGACGCCCTACCGCGACAAGCGCAGCCATTTCGACGGTCAGGACATCCTCGAGGCCGGCACGCCCGCGCTCCTGCCCACCTCCGCCCGCGACGGCTGGCTCAACCGCCTCGTCTCCACCTTCGACGGCGCGCCGCCCGAGGTCGCCTACGCCGTCGGCCGCGACCGCATGCTCATCCTCGAAGGCGCCGCCCGCGTCGCGTCGTGGTCCCCCGAGGCCCGCCTCGCCCTCTCGCCCCAGGCCGAGCGCCTCCTCTCCCTCGTCTACGAAGGCGACCCCCTGTTCGAAGAGGCCGCCCAGGACGCCCTGCGCATCGCCGTCCGAGACCGAAGGCACCCGCCCCGAACGCGAGGCGAACGCCCTGCGCCTCGCCCGCTTCGTCTCGGAACGTCTGGCCGGCGAGACCCGCATCGCCACCTTCTCCCTCGGCGGCTGGGACACCCACGGCAACCAGCGGCAGTTCCTGACCCGCGCGCTCGGCGCGCTGTCGGACACCGTGCTGGCCCTGCGCGAGGGTCTGGGGCCGCTCTGGGGGCAGACGGCGGTGCTGATGATGACCGAGTTCGGGCGGACGGCGCGCGAGAACGGCTCGCGCGGGACCGACCACGGGACGGGCGGGGCGATGCTGTTCGCCGGAGGGGCGCTGCGCGGCGGGCAGGTCGTGGGGCCGTGGCCGGGGCTGACGGATCTGTATGCCGACCGCGACCTGATGCCGGTGCGGGACGTGCGGGCGCACGCGGGGTGGGTGATCCGGCGGCTGTTCGGGGTGGCGGGAGCGGAGGTGGAGGGGGTGGTGTTTCCGGGGGTGGAGATGGGGGAGCGGAGAGTGGGGTGGTGTGAGGGGGGGGGGGTATGACCAGACAAGGCAGTCAAAGTTCTCGATATCGAAGATCACCCAACCGAAGGCGCGGACTGTTGCCATTTCGCAACTCTCGCCCTTGACATGTAAGTTACTGCGAATGAGGTCAAAATTTGGCTTTATTGGCTCTAAGTCAAGAATTTTCGGCAAATTGTTCCTGCAGCGTAAACAATACTGAAAAAACACTTGAATAACCTGCGTAACTGAGTAACCTGACGTTACGTTGCCGCATCGACCCCAAATACATTCCACCGTAGGCGGGGGCGGTCACGTGAAGCACAAAGACCGTAGTCGGCGCAATTACGCGCCGACCAGGAGTAAAGGAGGTTAAATGGCGAACTTGCTGATCTGTGTCGGGACAGGACTAGTGTTCCTCGGCACAGTGGTCGTCTTGCTGGGTCCAAACTAGCAAGATGGGACGGCGGTGCATACCCGCCGTCCCGCTTCGTATCCCCAATATTCGTCACCGTCAAGTAGGAATCTGTGAGACCTATGCTTGAAGATAGCGCAACCAAAGCAGCAATACTCTTGAAGGACCTGCTTAAAAGGCTGTCGCGGTCCGGTACCTCATACTCCGAAATAAGCCATTTGGTCGGTGAACGCGAGTGGTCCGAAAATTCGATAAAGCAGTTTGTTCACCGTGACAAGGTCCCGAGAATTACTCCAAAGCTTGTGTTGCTTGCTGAAATCGTTGTTGACAGGCTGAGCGAAGTTCTTGGAGAGAGTTCGTTGACTCCTTTCGAATATCAATTGATGTCAAGTCTTATTGCGCGAAAGGACCGAGAATATTCGTTCACCGAACTCAAGGAGGAGCTTTCTAGCAGATTTAGCGCCCTTAAAGGAAAAAGTCCGGTCGCTTATCTCCCGCCACAAGTCGCGTTTGTTAGGTTTGGCCGTCCTGAAGGTATTGAGAGATCCAACAAGATGATAATCATTCTTGTTGAAATTGTTCAGTCTGGAAGCGGACACTTCTTCACAATGAAGATAACTGGGTCGCAGAAGCGTCGTAGAGTAGTGATTGGAGATGTTTCCTTTACTCTCAACAATACCTACTTCTCCGGCATCGCATACTCGGTACATGAATTGATGACTGACGAGGAGTTTCTTGAACTTGACACCTTTGATATTAAGGTCCTTGATCGCTGTTCATCAAGAAATGAGGTTGGTCTTGAGATTTTTGCAATCTCGAATTCAGATATGTCGTACTCAGTTGTTCCCACATCGTTCTGTGGGTTGGATGGGGAAGGGCATCCCATATCTGGCATCGGGGCACTTATATCTTGCGAGCAGTTCTCAAAATTCAATATTTCTGGTAGTGTCTCGAGCTCGGTCGACTGCACGGGCGAAAACAAAGAACTGTTCGAAGCGCTTAGGTTGTCGAGTTGCAAAACACTCATACACCCGAAAGGTGGTTCGTATGCGATCCAGGAAAAGCTTTTTGAGAGGCTCGATCAATCAGCATCAAAGCACTAGAGGATTTGTTGCCCCGGCTACTTGAGCCATTTAAGTATCCATCTTCAGTGCCGAAATAAACGCCTCCTGCGGAATATCCACCTTCCCGAACTGCCGCATCTTCTTCTTCCCCGCCTTCTGCTTGTCCAGCAGCTTGCGCTTGCGCGACGCATCCCCGCCATAGCATTTCGCCGTCACGTCCTTGCGCAACGCGCTCAGCGTCTCGCGCGCGATCACCTTGCCGCCGATCGCCGCCTGGATGGGGATCTTGAACATGTGCCGCGGGATCAGATCCTTCAGCTTTTCCACCATCGCCCGCCCCCGCATCTCGGCCCGGTCGCGGTGGACCATCATCGACAGGGCGTCCACCGGCTCGTCGTTGACCAGCACCGACATCTTCACCAGCGCATCCTCCTGATATCCCGTCAACGCATAGTCGAACGACGCGTAGCCTTTGGTAACGCTTTTGAGCCTGTCGTAGAAATCGAACACCACTTCGTTCAGCGGCAGATCATAGACCACCATCGCCCGCCCGCCGACATAGGTGAGGTCCAGTTGCACCCCGCGCCGGTCCTGGCACAGCTTCAGCACGTCGCCGAGATAGTCGTCCGGCACCAGGATCGTCGCCTTGATCCGCGGCTCCTCGATGTGGTCGACGTACGTCAGGTCCGGCATGTCGGCGGGGTTGTGCAGCTCCTTCTCGGTGCCGTCCTTCATGTGCAGGTGATACACCACCGACGGCGCCGTGGTGATGAGGTCGATGTCGTATTCCCGCTCGAGGCGGTCGCGGATCACCTCGAGGTGCAGCAGCCCGAGGAACCCGCAGCGAAAGCCGAAGCCGAGGGCGGCGCTGGTCTCCATCTCGAACGAGAACGACGCATCGTTCAGTGCCAGCTTTTCGATGGCATCCCGCAAGTCCTCGAATTCGTTGCTGTCCACCGGGAACAACCCGCAGAACACCACCGGCTGCGCGGGTTTGAAACCGGGCAGGGCCGTATCGGTCCCCTTGCGCTCGGAGGTGATCGTGTCCCCCACGCGCGTATCGCGAACCTGTTTGATCGACGCCGTGATGAACCCGATCTCGCCCGGCCCCAGCACCTCGACATCGACCATCTGCGGCCGGAAAACACCAATCTTGTCAATCTGATGCAGGGTGCCATTCGACATGAACCTGACCCGGTCGCCCTGCCGCATCTGCCCATCGACGATCCGCACCAGCACGATGACCCCGAGGTAGCTGTCGTACCACGAATCGACCAGCATCGCCTTCAGCGGCTTGTCCGCGTCCCCCTTCGGCGCGGGCAGGCGGTGCACGATGGCCTCCAGCGTCTCCTTGATCCCGACGCCGGTCTTGGCGCTGACCCTGATCGCGTCCGATGCGTCGATGCCGATCACGTCCTCGATCTGGGCGGCGACGGCGGCGCAATCGCTTGCAGGCAGGTCGATCTTGTTCAGGACCGGCACGATCTCGTGGTCGGCATCCAGCGCGTGATAGACGTTGGCCAGCGTCTGCGCCTCGACACCCTGCGACGAGTCCACCACCAGCAGCGACCCTTCGACGGCCCGCATCGAACGCGACACCTCATAGGCGAAATCGACGTGGCCGGGGGTGTCGATCAGGTTCAGGACATAGGCCTCGCCGTTCTGCGCGACATAGTCGATCCGCACCGTCTGGGCCTTGATGGTGATCCCCCGCTCACGCTCGATGTCCATGCTGTCGAGCATCTGCGCCTTCATGTCGCGCGCGGCGACGGTGTTCGTCTCCTGGATGAGGCGGTCGGCGAGCGTGGATTTCCCGTGGTCGATGTGCGCGACGATGGAGAAATTGCGGATGTGTGAGATGTCGGTCATCCGCCGGATATGCAGGGGTTTGCGGGGTGGGGCAAGGGGCGTCGCGGATGCGGACCTTCCCCGCGGGGAAGGCGTTCGGGGCGTTAGGGTGGTGTTAACCGCGATGTGCCGAAGGTGGGGGATGACCCGTTATCGCCGCCCTGCCGTGACCGGCAACCCGATCTTCTTCACCGTCTGCCTCGCGGACCGGTCGTCGGACCTGTTGGTGCGGGAGGTTGCCCAGTTGCGGTTGGCGGTGCGCGAGGCGATGGCCGAGCGGCCTTTCGTCATCGACGCCTGGGTGGTGTTGCCCGATCACCTCCATGCGGTGTGGACCCTGCCCGCCGGGGACCGCGATTTCGGCACGCGGTGGGGCGCGATCAAGTCCAGGTTCTCGCGGTCGGTCTTGCGGGCCGCCGGATGGCCGGGACGTAGGATGGGGTTTCACCCCATCGACCGACCCGTCGGCGAAGAGGTGACGGTGGCGCCCGGTGCCGACGGTGCAACGATGGGGTATGACCCCATCCTGCGGGAGGCGGAGAGGTCGGGCGTCAGGCGGACGCCGTCGAAGGTGGCGAAGGGCGATGCGGGCATCTGGCAACGGCGGTTCTGGGAGCATCACATCCGGGACGAGCGGGATTACGACAACCATGTGCGGTATTGCTTGCGGAATCCGGTGAAGCACGGGTTGGTGAGCCGGGCGGTGGACTGGCCGCACTCGTCGATCCACCGGGATATCCGGGCGGGGCGGGTGGAGGCGGAATGGGTTGGGGCGGAGAGTAAGGGGGCGTTCGGGGAGTAGGATAGGGTTTGGCCCGGTATTGGGCATCGGATGGTGGGGTAAATCTCGTCTTAAAATTCGCGAGTTACGACAATAAGTTCTCAAATCGCATCATCTTCTCGACTTCCCTATCAGAAATAAGCTTCGCGTTCTTTCCTATATGCCTACAAAGCTTATTGAGATTGCTTGTACGACCAACGAACGATCTATATGAACATCCAGCCAGAATGCTACGAATTGTTTCGGATGTTCGATCTGTAGGCCTTTTGGTATACCCATGGATATACTGGCTTGAGGAGAGTGGAATTATCAACTCTGATCGGCCATCACCTCTACTAGAAATAGGAGAGATAGTATCTCCTAAGAAGGCAACACCAGTATCCGGTAGGATGATATCCTCGATTGTATAGCGAAGCCTATATTCCTTTTCCAAGTGCATCGTGGTTCTCTGGCTCTCAGAAAAGCCGCTTAGGATTGCCTTGTTCTGTCCGGCCTTAGCAAAATCTGTGAGACCTGACAAAAACTCTCTAAGTGCGTTGGATGCCTGGCCCGCTAATTTGGGTGCTTCCTTAATCAACAGTTCGCCAAGATAAATTTCAACGGCCGCTTCCGCAAGTTTCCGATCCTCTGGACCTAGGCAAAGCTCGTCAAGTTTATCTTTGATTATCTGCGGGTTCTTTTCCAGATGGGCTCGAACAAACAAGGTCATCTTCTTAGGATCAGACATGGCATTGGCGAGGGCAGTTACAAGTCGGTTCACAACCAAAGATGCTTCCTGCCGAAGAAACAGTGATCTGATTTCTAAGTGACTGACCACAGGGGCAAGGATTGCGGGATTGGCGACTGTCCCATCATCAGAAATCCGCAATTCTTGAAGATAAGACTGAACGCCATTTTCGAATTCGGTTATAACGTCGTCCGCTGCATTGTTTCCATCAGTAGCGTAGAAGTTGTCTTCCGCTCCATATGCATAAGTTGACGTTTGCCTTGGTTCTAGGCCTTTTTCGTATATCCAGACGTGGTGATGCTTACCCCGTTTGACACCAAAACCACGTTGGAAAAACTGCCAAACATGATGTTGGTGTTTCCCGGCCATTCCTACCTCACAAACTTCTTGAACTTCACCCGCTTCGGCTGCATCGCGTCAACCCCTAGACGCCGCTTCTTGTCTTCTTCGTAGTCCTCGAAGTTGCCCTCGAACCACTCCACATGCGCATCACCTTCAAATGCTAGAATATGCGTGCAGATTCGATCAAGAAAAAACCGGTCGTGGGAGATGACGACGGCGCAGCCGGCGAAGTCGACGAGGGCGTCCTCCAAGGCGCGGAGGGTTTCGACGTCGAGGTCGTTGGTGGGCTCGTCGAGGAGCAGGACGTTGCCGCCGGATTTCAGGAGTTTGGCCATGTGGACGCGGTTGCGTTCGCCGCCCGAGAGGGAGCCGACCTTCTTCTGCTGGTCGCCGCCCTTGAAGTTGAAGGCGCTGCAGTAGGCGCGGGAGTTCATTTCGGCGTCGCCGAGGGTGATGAGTTCGGCGCCGCCGGTGATTTCCTCCCAGACGGTCGCGTCCGCGGACAGGGCGTCGCGGGACTGGTCGACGTAGGAGAGTTGCACCGTGTCGCCGTATTCGACGGTGCCTGCGTCGGGCTGGGTCTGGCCGGTGAGCATGGAGAAGAGGGTGGATTTGCCGGCGCCGTTCGGGCCGATCACGCCGACGATGCCGCCGGGGGGCAGGCTGAACGTCAGGTCCTCGATCAGGAGCTTGTCGCCCATCGCCTTCTTCAGGCCCTCGACCTCGATCACCTTGTTCCCGAGGCGCTGGCCGTTGGGAATGATGATCTGGGCGTAGGCCATCTTTTCGCGCTCGGACTGCCCGGCCATCTGTTCGTAGGCGTTGATCCGGGCCTTGGACTTCGCCTGCCGCGCCTTGGCGCCCTGACGCATCCATTCGAGTTCGCGCTCGAGGGTCTTTTGCTTGGACTTGTCCTCCTTGGCCTCGCGCTCCAGCCGCTTGGCCTTTTGCTCCAGCCAGGCGGAGTAATTGCCCTCGTAGGGGATGCCGCGGCCGCGGTCCAACTCGAGGATCCAGCCGGTGATATCGTCGAGGAAATAGCGGTCGTGGGTGACGACGAGGATGGTGCCGGCATAGTCGATCAGGTGGTTTTGCAACCAGGCGATGGTCTCGGCGTCGAGGTGGTTGGTCGGCTCGTCGAGGAGCAGCATGTCGGGCGCCTCGAGCAGGAGCTTGCACAGGGCGACGCGCCGCGCCTCGCCGCCGGACAGCGTGGCAACGGAGGCATCGTCGGGCGGACAGCGCAGCGCCTCCATGCTGACGTCGATCTGGGCGTCGAGATCCCAGAGGTTCGCGGCGTCGATCTGGTCCTGAAGTGCCGCCATCTCGTCGGCGGTCTCGTCGGAGTAGTTGACGGCAAGCTCGTTGTAGCGGTCGAGGATCGCCTGTTTCGGGGCGACGCCCTCCATGACGTTCTCGCGCACCGTCTTGGTCTCGTCCAGATGCGGCTCTTGCGGCAGGTAGCCGACGCGGGCGCCCTCGGCGTGCCAGGCCTCGCCGGTGAAATCCTTGTCGAGGCCGGCCATGATCTTGAGCAGGGTCGACTTGCCCGAGCCGTTGACGCCGACCACGCCGATCTTGACGCCCGGCAGGAAATTCAGGCGAATGTTCTCGAACACCTTCTTGCCGCCCGGCCAGGCCTTGGAAACGCCGTCCATGAAGTAGACGTATTGATAGGCGGCCATGAGGTTCCTCCGGTGTTGCGAACCCGCACCTGATAGTGCGGCGCCGGGGGAGGGGCAATGGTGGGGCCGATGTCAGGGGGCGGTCAGCCGACCTGCCGCAGGGACGCGGCGCTGCGCGGTTCCGGCGACCCGGAGTGACGGTCGGCGACGACATGGCGCGCCAGGAGCGGATGGTTGGCGACACCGTCCCGGGTCCGCAGCCAGTCCATCAGCGTGTCGAGCGGCATCGGCGGCGCAAAGGCGTCGCCCTGCATGACGTAGGCGCGCATGGCGCGCAGGCAGGCGACCTGCGCCTCGGTTTCGACGCCCTTGACGATGACGAAGATGTCGAGCGAGACGCAGAGCGCTACGATGGTCTCGACGATGCGGGCGCTGTTCGCGTCTGTGGCGATGTCAGCGGCCATCGCGGGCGCGATCTTGACCCCGGCGATGTCGAGGCCGGACAGGCTCGCGAGGCCGGCATAGCCGGTGCCGAAGTTGTCGAGCACCGTCTTGAAGCCGGCGGCCTTCAGCTCGTTGAACACGGCCGCCGCCGCGGTCGCGCCCGGGCCGACGATGACGGTTTCGACCACCTCGACCGGAATGTCCTGCCGCCGCAGGCCGGCGCCCTCGACGGCGGCGATCAGGCGGTCGACGAAGTCGGGACAGGTCAGCAGTTCCGGGGCGGCGGCAAAGTCGACGCGCGACTCGGCGTGATGCGGCAGGGTATTGATCGCCTGTTTGGCCGCGATCGCCGCGGCGATCGCGCCGAAACCGATGTCGACCATCAGGCCGAGGCGGCCGGCGAGCGGCAGGAACACCTCGGGTGCCACGACGCCGTGGGCCCCGTCGGTCCACGACGGCACGACGTCGACGCCGATGGTGCCGCCCCGGCTGAGGCCGATGATCGGTTGATAGAGGTATGTCAGGTGCCCTTCGGCGACCGCCCGCGTCAGACGGTCGGACAGGTGCTGCTGTTCGCGGTAGCGCCGGTGCAGCCCGTCGTCGAACAGGGCCACGGCGCCGCGCCCCCTGTCCTTGACGGCGTAGAGCGCAAAGTCCGACCGGAGAAGCATCTCGTCGGGATCGGTCGTGGTGGCGTCCGACAGGACGGCGCCGATGCTGGCGCCGATCTGCACTGTCCGCCCCTCCCAGACGAAGGGGCCGTTCACCGCCGCCGAAACCGCCGCCGCGATGCCGCGAAGGTCGTCGAGGCTGCGCAGCGCGGGGCAGACCACGACGAACTCGTCGCCCCCCGTGCGCGCCGCCATGTCGTCGGCGCGGACCGCCGTGCGCATCCGCCGCGCCACCTCGATCAGCACGGCGTCGCCCGCGGCATGGCCGTGGCTGTCGTTGACCCCCTTGAAATGGTCGAGGTCGATGCGGATGAGGCCGAAATCGCCGTCGCCCGCGCTGGCGTCCCGGGTAAAGGCCATCAGGGCGGCACGGTTGGGCAGACCCGTCAGGGTGTCGTGACTGGCCAGATGCTCGAGGCGGGCGCGCGCATCCTCGATCTCGTTCTGTCGCGTCACCTGCTGGGTCGCGTCACGGCAGACCAGCACCGCAAAGATCCGGCCGTCGGGGGTCTGGCGGAACGTCACGCTGATCTGGAGCCAGATCGGCGTCCCGTCGGCGCGACGGTTCTCGCGCAGGTGCAGCCCCCGGGTCGAGGGGTCCGTCGGGTCATAGCGGAACGCCGCGATCTCGGCGGGCGGGGGGCGCAGATGGGGGGGCAGGCAGAATTCGAGCGGATTGCGGCCGATCATCAGGCGCCGGTCGAGCCCCATGAGGGCGCAATAGGCATCGTTGACCCAGAGGATCCGCCCGTCGAGACGCTGCACGACGAGGCCGTCCGACGTCGTCTGCGCCACGATCCTGGAAAAGAAATCGTCGCCGAGGGCACGAAGATTCAGGGGCGGAAAGTCTGCACCGGCAACGTTCGGGGCGGACCTGCCATCGACGGGCTGCGAGAGTGCGAGTGCCTGTGCCACGCCATCCGCGCGCGAGGCGGCGTCCCTGCGATGGCGTGCCGCGGCAAGGAGGATGCCGAGCAGCAGCCCCGCCAGGGCGCACACCACGGCGATCAGCCAGCCCGGCGGATCGTCGCCCAGTATGAAGAGCTGAACCCTCATGTCGCGTACATTCGACTCCACGTGCCCCGGCGCCTCCGTTGGTCGGGGGCGCGGTATGCCACACGAGCGATAGCCCAAGAACGCGAAAGTGCGGTTAATGGCCGGGGGGCCGAACCGCGAATGGCCGAAGCCGCAAGGTGGCCGGATATCGTCGGCGACCCGCGCGCGACGCAGGCGCCCCTTGTGCCCCACGGCCGGTTCGGCGCAGTTTCGGGGCGGTAGACCGCCGAAAGGAAGCGACGATGCAGACCTATGTTCCCGATCCCGCCCGATACGATGCCATGCCCTATCGCCGCTGCGGCGCCTCGGGTCTGCGTCTTCCCGCGATCAGCCTCGGCCTCTGGCACAACTTCGGCCACGACACGCCGCACCAGACCAAACGCGAGATCTGCCGCGCGGCGTTCGACCACGGGATCACGCATTTCGATCTGGCCAACAACTACGGCCCGCCGCCGGGCAGCGCCGAACATGCCTTCGGTTCGATCCTGGCCGAGGATTTCGGCGGCGCCAAAGGCGCATTGCGCGACGAACTCGTCATCTCGTCCAAGGCGGGCTATCTGATGTGGGACGGCCCCTACGGCGAATGGGGCAGCCGCAAATACCTGATCGCGTCGTGCGACCAGTCGCTGCGGCGGATGGGTCTCGACTATGTCGACATCTTCTATTCGCACCGCTTCGATCCCGACACCCCGCTCGAGGAGACGATGGGCGCGCTCGACCATATCGTCCGGTCGGGGCGCGCGCTCTATGTCGGGATCTCCAGCTACAATTCGGAAAAGACGCGGGAGGCGGCGGCGATCCTGAAGGATCTGGGCACGCCCTGCGTGATCCACCAGCCGAGTTACAACATGCTCAACCGCTGGGTCGAGCGGGACGGCCTGAAGGAGACGCTGGCAGAGCTGGGGATCGGCTCGATCGCGTTCACGCCGCTGGCGCAGGGGATGCTGACGAAGAAGTATCTCGGCGGTATCCCGGACGACAGCCGCGCCGCGCAGGACAAGAGCCTGGACCCCGACATGCTGTCCGAACGCGCCATCGACAACATCCGCAAGCTCGACGAAATCGCGCAGGGACGCGACCAGACGCTGGCGCAGATGGCGATCGCCTGGGTGCTTGCGCGGCGATGGCATCACCTCGGCGCTGATCGGCGCGTCGAAGGCGAGCCAGGTGGTGGATTGCGCAGGCGCGGTGAAGAACCTGGAGTTCACGGACGCCGAACTGACCGAGATCGACCGCTACGCCGACGAGGAGAAGATCAACCTCTGGGCGCGCTCGTCGGCGACGGACTGAGCCGCGGCGCGGGAGGGCGCGATGATCGGCGAGCTGTGCGTCTGGGAAATGGACCGCGACGCTGCGCGCGTGGTCCTGCGGCACGAGACCGAAAGGGCCGAGGACCGGCTCGAGGCGCCGAACTGGATCGGCGGGGCGGACGGTGGCTTTCTGGTCAACGGCGGCGGCGGCCTGTGGCGGGTGGCGGCGGACGGGGCGATGGCGGCCCTCGATCTGGGGCGGCACGATGGCTGCAATAACGATCACGGGATAAGCCCCGACGGGAAGTGGATCGCGTTTTCGGACAAGGTCGAGACGAGGGAGAGTTGTATCCATGTCGTGCCCTGGGACGGGCGGCAGACGACCGGCGCGCCGCGGCGGGTGACGGATGCGGTCCCGTCGTGGTTCCACGGCTGGACGGCGGACGGGACGGGTCTGGTCTATGTCGGCGCGCGGGTCGACCGCGTGGTGCGGCCCTTCGTCTGCGATGTCGACTCGGGCGAGGAATGGCCGCTGGCCGAGGGGTTCGACCACGTCGACGGCCCGGACGTGACGCCGGGGGGCGATTTCGTCTGGTTCAACGGCGAGCGGGAGGGCCGCGTCGACCTCTGGCGCGTGCCGCTGAGGGATAACCGCGCGGCGGGCGCGCCCGAGCGGATGACGGACGGCGGGACGGTCGACTGGTTTCCGCACCCGTCGCCCTGCGGGCGCTGGGTCGCGTTCATCGCCTATCCGGCGGGGACGCAGGGGCATCCCTTCGGCGTCGAGGTGGGTCTGTGCCTGATGCCGCAGGCGGGAGGGCGGGTGCGCGAGCGCACGCGGATCTTCGGCGGGCAAGGCTGCCTGAACGTGCCGTCATGGGCGGCGGACGGGTCGGCGTTCGCGTTCATGCGGTATATCGCATGACCGGCACGGTGGCTGGCCTCCGGACCGCGTGGCGCTGCCCGGGTCGGACTTTTGCAACCGTCCGGAGCGACCTCTTGCAAGAGATCGGCGCCCGCTGCGACGGGGGGCGCGCCGAATGAGGGCCGGGTTTCCGGTCGCGGCGCGCGGGCAGGTCGTGGGTCTGCTCGGCGGGTCGTTCGATCCCGCGCACGCCGGGCACGTCCATATCTCGAAGGCGGCGCTGGTGCGGTTCCGGCTCGACCGGCTCTGGTGGCTGGTGTCGCCGGGCAACCCCTTGAAGGCGCGCGGGCCCGCACCCCTCGACGTGAGGCTGGCGCAGGCGCGGGCGCTGATGCGGCATCCGAAAGTCACCGTCACCGATCTGGAGGGGCGTTTGGGCACGCGCTATACCGCGCAGACCGTCGCGGCGCTGGTGCGGATCTATCCGGGCGTGCATTTCGTCTGGCTGATGGGGGCCGACAATCTGGTGCAGTTCGACGCGTGGCAGGACTGGCGCTCGATCATGGAGACGGTACCCGTCGGCGTGCTGGCGCGGCCGGGCGACCGGCTGGCGGCGCGCTCGGCACTGGCCGCGCGGGTCTATCGCCGCGCCCGGATCCTCGGGCCGGGGTCCGAGGTGCTGGGACGGCGCAAGCCGCCAGCGTGGTGTTTCGTGAACCTGCCGCTGAGTGCCGCCTCGTCGAGCGCGATCCGGGCGCGGGGGGAATGGGGTGGCTGACGGTCAGGGTTTCGTGCGCGGCGATCATGGACCCTCCCGGGGGGACTATTTCGGGACCAAAGTAACCCGAAGGCGGCGCTGACGCGGAAGTGAGCGGTGGCGGCGCGGCCCGCGTTGTGGTCGCGGCAGGGCGCGGCTAGAGAGGCGCGATGAGCGGGACGGACAGGGATTCTGACGCGGCGCGGCCTTCTCGGGGGCGGGCTGGCGCTGCTGGGCGGGGCGGCGCTGGCCGAGGCGCCGCTGGTGGCGCTGCGGCCCTACGCGCGCCCCTTGCGGGATGGCGGCGGGTCGCAGGCGCCGTTCGAAGAAGGCAGCGGCGGGCCGCCCCGGCCCGAGGACCGGATCCGTGCGCGGACCTCGCTCGACGATATCATCGCGGGTGCGGGACTGGGCGGTGTCACGGCGGTGGTGATCGCCGACGCAGCCACGGGGCAGGTGCTGGAGGAGCGGGAAGGGGCCACCCCGATGCTGCCGGCGAGCACGACGAAGTCGATGACGGCGCTCTATGCGCTCGACGCATTCGGACCGTCGCACCGGTTCGTGACGCGGGTTCTGGGGACAGGCACCCTCGACGCGGGCGTGCTGTCGGGCGATCTGATCCTGGCGGGGGGCGACGATCCGGCCCTCGATACCGACGGGCTGGCCACGCTGGCCGAGCGGCTGGCGGCGGCGGGCGTGCGCGAGGTGCGGGGCGCGTTCCGGGTCTGGGGCGGCGAGGAGCTGTTCCAGATCGACGCGGCGCAATTGCCGCACATCTCCTACGATCCGGCGGTGTCCTCGCTGAACCTGAATTTCAACCGCGTGCATTTCGAGTGGAAGCGCGAGAACGGCAGCTACACGGTGTCGATGGACGCGCGGTCCGAGACGCAGCGGCCGCCGGTGTCGTCGGCCACGATGCGCGTCGCCGACCGCTCGCGGCCGGTCTATACCTACGAGGATGCGGGCGGCGTCGACACCTGGACGGTCGCGCGCGAGGCGCTTGGGCACGGGCGGCACCCGCTGGCTGCCGGTGCGGCGCCCGGCGATCTACGCGGGCGATGTGTTCCGCACGTTCGCGCGGGCGCGCGGGATCGTGCTGGACGCACCGCAGATGGCGGCGGCGGCGGAGGGCGCGGAGCTGGCGCGCATCGAGAGCGCGCCGCTCGACGGCTTGATCCGCGACATGCTGCTCTATTCGACCAACCTGACCGCCGAGGTGATCGGGCGCGCGGCGACGCGGGCGCGCGGCGGATCGGCTGTGACGCTGGCCGCCTCGGCGCAGGCGATGAACGGCTGGCTGACGGCGAAATACGGCGTGCGCTGCGCGTTCGTGGACCATTCCGGCCTCGAGGAGGGAAGCCGGATTTCGGCGGGCGAGATGGCGCGGGTGCTGGTGGCGGCGCGCCAGGAGGGGCTGCTCCGTCCACTCCTGCGGACGATCGCGCTCGTCGACGAGAACCGCGAGCCGCTGGCGAACCCGCCGGGGACGGTGGTGGCCAAGACCGGCACGCTGAATTTCGTCAGTGCGCTGGCGGGATATCTGCGCACCGCCGAGGGCGCGGATCTGGTGTTCGTCATCCTCAGCGCCGAGGAGGGGCGGCGCGCGGCGGTGCGCGACAGTCCCGACGAGGCGCCGGCGGGAACCTGGGAGTGGAATGCGGATGCCAAGCGGTTGCAGCAGCGTCTGTTGCAGCGGTGGGCGCGGGTATTTGCGGGGTAACGAAATCTTTCGAAGATTTCGACGTCGAATTCTTTGAAAGAATTCGATTTCAGAGCGTCAGATGCCGGGCGCGGGCGGCGCGTTCGATGGCGGCTGCCGCAAGCCGGTCGATCTCGAGTTCGTCGCGGATCTCCTCGAGCATCCGCGCCTCTTCGGGGCTGATGTGGCCGTCGGCGGCGGCAACGTCGCACGACAGCGCGTAGGCGGTCTCCCACAGACGTTCGGGCACTGCGTCGCGGATCAGACCGAACAGGGCGTCGAGGCCGTCCTCCTGTTCCAGCAGGTCGAAGACGACGCCCGAGACGCGCGGCAGGTGGCCCGCATCGTAGTCGGCGAAGACCGGCAGGTTGTTCACGATATTGGCGATCTGCACCAGTTCGGCGGTGCGGATGTCGGCGTCCGAGGCGGAAACGGCGATCATCAGGGCGCAGAGCGCGTCGAGGGCGTCGAGTGGCGGGGTGTCTGACATGGGGCCTCCAGATGTGCCGGGGCGCCCGACGGGTAACGACGGGCAATTTATTGACCGCACGCCTGCGCCGCAATAGGGAGGACGCCTGTTTTGCGGTGTGAGGTGGATAATGTCGGACCTGAGGACGCTGGCCATGGCCAGCAAGGCGTGGCCGTTCGAGGAGGCGCGCGCGCTGCTCAAGCGGTTCGACAAGAAGCCCCCCGTCAGCGGATCGGCCCTGTTCGAGACCGGCTATGGCCCGTCGGGCCTGCCGCATCTGGGCACCTTCGGCGAGGTGCTGCGGACGACGATGATCCGCCGCGCGTTCGAGGTGATCTCGGACATTCCGACGCGGCTCATCTGTTTTTCGGACGATCTGGACGGGATGCGCAAGATCCCCGGCAACGTGCCGAACCCCGGGGCGCTGGCCGAACACATGCAGCGCCCGCTGACCTCGGTGCCCGATCCGTTCGGCCAGTACGAGAGCTTCGGGCATCACAACAACGCCATGCTGCGCCGGTTCCTCGACACCTTCGGGTTCGAGTACGAGTTCGTGTCGGCCAAGCAATTCTACGAGACCGGACGCTTCGACGACATCCTGCGGCTCGCTTGCGAGCGGTATGATGCGATCATGGAAATCATGCTGCGCAGTCTGCGCGACGAGCGGCGCGAGACCTATTCGTGTTTCCTGCCGATCCACCCCGAGACGGGCCGCGTCCTCTATGTCCCGATGAAGTCGGTGAACGCCGCCGATTACACGATCACCTTCGATGACGAGACGGGGCGCGAATGGACGCTGCCGGTGACGGGCGGGCAGGTGAAGTTCCAGTGGAAGCCCGATTTCGGCGCGCGCTGGGCCGCACTCGGCGTCGATTTCGAAATGTACGGCAAGGATCATTCCACCAATACGCCGATCTACGACGCGATCTGCGAGGTGCTGGGCGGGCGCAGGCCGAACCATTTCAGCTATGAGCTGTTCCTCGACAGCGAGGGGCACAAGATTTCGAAGACCTCCGGCAACGGCCTGACGATCGACGAATGGCTGACCTATGCCGCGACCGAGAGCCTTTCGTATTTCATGTACCTGAAGCCGAAGACTGCCAAGCGGATGCATTTCGACGTCATCCCGAAGATGGTCGACGAATATCACCAGCAGTTGCGCGCCTATGCCGGTCAGGACACCGCCGCGCGGCTGGCCAATCCGGTGTTCCATATCCATGGCCACGATGTGCCGGCCTCGGACATGGTGGTGCCGTTCGCGATGCTGCTCAATCTGGCGTCCGTGTCGGGGGCCGAGGACAAGGCGGCGCTCTGGGGCTTTATCCGGCGCTATGCGCCGGACGCCTCGGCCGGGACGCATCCGGGGCTCGATGCCGCCGCCGGGTTCGCGGTGCGGTATTTCCGGGATTTCGTGAAACCGGGCCGGGTGTTCCGGGCGCCGGATGCGCGCGAGGCGGCGGCGATGGCGGATCTCGTGGCGCGGCTGAAGCTCTGGGCGGCGGATCCCGAAAGGGACGACACGGATGCAGAGGGCTTGCAGTCGGAGGTGTTCGCGGTCGGCAAGGCGCATGGGTTCGAGCCGCTTCGCGACTGGTTCAAGGCGCTCTACGAGGTGCTGCTCGGCGCCAGCGACGGGCCGCGGTTCGGCGGGTTCGTGGCGCTCTATGGGATCGGCAGAGAGCGTGGCGCTGATCGAGGATGGGATCGCGGGGCGGTTGGTCGGATAGACCGGGCGTCGGTGCGCGTGGAGGGGACGGAGCCTCTCAGGTGACAAAATCGTCGATTTTGCACCGAGGCGAGAGTTGTTACGGCAACGTGAACGGGGGCGCGCGTTTTTTGGCAGAGGACGCGCCGGTTTCTCATGCGGGGGCGGGGCGGGCGCGCCATTGCAGGAGGGCGATGGGGGAGAGCAGGATCAGGCCGATGCCCATCGTCGCGAGGCCGGGGGCGACGAAGAGGAGCGCTACGAGGCCGGTGTAGACCTGCTGCCAGCGGGGCAGCGGTGCTACGAGGAAGCCCGAGAAGGCGACGCCGAGGGCGGCGATGCCGAGGGCGGCGCCGGTGAGGGTGACGGCGAAGGAAACCCAAGTGAAATCGGCGGTCACGAGCAGCAGAGACGGCGAGTAGACGAAGACGAAGGGGACGAGCGCCTTGGCGATGCCGAGGCGGAACGCGGTGTTGCCGGTCTGGAACGGGTTCGACCCGGCGATGCCCGCGGCGGCATAGGCGGCGAGGGCGACGGGCGGCGTGATGTCGGCGAGCACGCCGTAGTAGAAGACGAAGAAATGGGCGACGATCGGCTCGATCTGATAGATCGCGAGCGCGCCGCCCGCGACGGTGACGACGATGATGTAGGTGGCGGTCGTGGGGATGCCCGCCCCCATGATGATGCAGGCGATGGCGATCAGCACCAGCATCGAGAACAGCGTCCACTGGCCCACGTCGAAGAACGAGAACGGCCAGACAGTGCCCAGCACCGCGCCGAAATCGCCCGCCGATTGCACGATCACCGCCCCGAGGCGAAAGCCGACTCCGGTGACGGTGATGGCGCCGATGACGATGCCGACGGCGGCGGCGGCGGCGCCGACCGCCAGGGTATTGCGCGCGCCCGCCGCGAAGGCGTCGAAGAGGTCGCGCGGCGTGAGGCGGTTGACCGGGTTCAGGAACCCGACGGCGATACAGGCGAGGATGCCGACCGCCGCCGCATAATCCGGCGTCCAGCCGGCGAGGATCATGTAGACGAGGATGCCGAGCGGGATCAGGGCGAGCAGATGGTTGCGCAAGGTCGGCCCGAGGCGCGGCATTTCCTCGGGGGTGAGGCCGCGCAGGCCGAGGCGCTTGGCCTCCAGATGCACCATGATGAAGATGCCGAAGTAGTGCAGCAGGGCCGGAAACAGCGCCGCGGCGAGGATCGTGCGCAGCGGCAGTTCGAGGTATTCGACCATGATGAACGCCGCCGCCCCGAGGATCGGCGGTGTGATCTGGCCGCCGGTCGAGGACGTGGCCTCGACGGCGGCGGCAAAGCGGGGCGAATAGCCGACCTTCTTCATCGCCGGGATCGTCAGCGCGCCGGTGGTCACGGTGTTGGCGATGGACGAGCCCGAGATCGTGCCCATGAAGGCGGACGAGAAGATCGCCACCTTGGCCGGGCCGCCCGCATAGCGCCCGGCGAGGACCATGGCGACGTCGATGAAGAGCTGGCCGAGGCCGATGCGCGTGGCCAGGACGCCGAACAGGATGAAGAGAAAGACGTATTTCGCCATCGCGCCGATGGCGATGCCGTAGATGCCCTCGCCCGTCATGTAGAGGTGGTTGATGAGGCCGGTCCACGACACGCCGGGGTTGATGAGGGCGCCGGGCATCGACGGGCCGTTGAGCGCGAAGAGCATGAACAGGAGCGAGATCACCGGCAGCGTCCAGCCGACGGCGCGGCGTGTCGCCTCGAGGACGAGGATCAGCAGCGCCGAGCCCATGAAGACGTCCATCTGGCTGGGGTTGCCGACGCGCTGGGCGACCTGCGCCACCGGCAGAAGCGGCAGGTAGAGGGCGGCGCCGATACCGAGGGCGGCCAGCGCATAATCCCACAGGGGAATGCCGCCGGGGGCGTAGAACGCGGTGGTCAGCGTGTCGCTGCGCCGCCAGCCGAACAGGAGGAACACGAGCCCGAGCACGAACGCGAGATGCGTCGCGCGGTGCATCAGTTGCGGCACCAGCGCATAGACGGCGTAGAGGTGATAGAGCGACATCGCCGCGAGGCCGCAGGCGATGAGCAGTCCGATGCGCGGCCCGGTCGGGCGGAACGCGGTTTCTGCGTCGTATTTGCGCTCGATCTCGGCGAGTTTCTCGGGCGTGAGGTCGGTATCGGTCAGCGGCGTCGCCATGCGCGGAACTTTCGGATCGGGGGCGCCACGCGGGCGGCGGGGACGCGGACTTTTTCAAAAAGTCCGGAACGAAGTCTTTGCAAGACTTCGTCGTCGGGCGTGGGGGCCGGGCGAACCCGGCCCCGGACCATCTACTCTATCAGGCCCGCTTCGCGGTAGAACCGCTCGGCGCCCGGGTGCAGCGGGATGCCGATGCCGTTCAGGGCCGTCTCGGCGGTGATCGAGGCCCCCTTGGCGTGCCCCACGTCGAGCAGGGTGCGGGTGTTGGCGTTCCAGAGGGCTGCGGTGATCTGGTAGATCAGTTCCTCGTCCTCGTTGGCCGACGTGATCCACTGCGCGCCGACGGCGACGGTGCTGACGGCAGGCACGCCCTCGTAGGCGCCCTCCGGAATGTCGGAGGCCGCGAAGAAGCCGTAGTCGCCGGTCAGTGTGGCGGCGACGTCGCCGTCGATCGGGATCAGCTTGATGTCCGCCGACGAGGCCAGTTCGACGATGGCGCCGGTCGGATAGCCGCCGACGAAGAAGAAGGCGTCGATCTGGCCGTTGCGCAGCGCGTCCGCCGCCGCATCGGGTTTCAGCGCCTCGGCGGTGACGTCCTCGGCCGACAGGCCCGCCGCCTGAAGGATCAGGTTGGCGTCGACATAGGTGCCCGACCCCGGCTCGTCGAGCGAGACGCGCATGCCCGCGAGATCGGCGACGGAGGCGATCGGGCTGTCGGCGAGGGCGACGAGGTGGATATGCTCGGGGAAGAGGGCGGCGATGGCGCGC
The DNA here is from genome assembly GCA_963789535.1 of uncultured Alphaproteobacteria bacterium. Classification (GTDB taxonomy): domain Bacteria; phylum Pseudomonadota; class Alphaproteobacteria; order Rhodobacterales; family Rhodobacteraceae; genus CAVXHQ01. Next base: position 1,533,762 of record CAWBKU010000005.1, read on the forward strand.
AGGTCCGTGGCGGCGGGCTGACCCTCCATGGTGCCGGTGCCGGTGTAGGACCAATAGGCCACGTCCGACTGCACGAAACCCGAGTTGCGCAGGCCCGAGACGATGGCGTTGACGTTGTCGACCGACCCGCGCGAGGACACGGCGCTGGCGATCAGGCCGGGCACGCCGCACGAGCCGCCCTCGTCGCAGGGCCGGGAGCCGGGCGGGTTCGAGATGGCGTTGGCGATGACGCCGCCGACCGGGTAATAGGTCGCCGCGGTGCCGCCGGTGCCGATGGTGAAGAAGGTCAGTTCCTGCGCCGTGGCGGCGCCCGCGCCGAACAGCGCGGTGGCGGCAATCGCCGCGTAGAGGGTCTTCAATCCGTACATGTCGTTCTCCCGTTGAGTGTTCTGGTGTTCGCAGCGGCGCGGCCCGTCCCGGTGCGGACACGCTCTCGGGATCAGTCGGTCACAGTGCGGCAGGTGTGTCAACCGACCGACGCGCCCGGCGTCGCCGCCCGAACCCGCTTTATCCGGGCGATGGCGCGCGCTAGGCAGGGGCAGCGCGCAACCGGAGACCCCCGATGACCAGACTGACCATCGTCGCCGACATCCACGCCCGCCCTGGCAGGGCCGACGACCTGCGGGCCGCCCTCGAGCGGCTGATCCCGCCGACCCGCGCCGAGGCGGGGTGCGTGCAATACGACCTGCACCGCGACGACGCCGACCCGGGCCATTTCCTGTTCTTCGAGATCTGGGAGACGCGCGCCCACTGGCTGGCGCACATGGCGACGCCGCACATCGCCGCCCACCGTGCGGCGACCGAAGGTGCCGTGGCCTCGGCCACGATCAGCGAGATGCGCCAGATCGCCTGAGGTGTCGGGCCGCCCGGGGCGGGTCTAGCCGCCGACGCGGCCGAGGATATAGCGCGCGAAATCGTAGTTCGGACGCTCCAGATGCGACAGCGGCCCGGGCTCGGACAGGCCCGCGAGGATGCCCTGATAGACCCGCTCGACGCAGCCCTTGTCCTCGGCGTTCACCTCCGCGAGCAGGGCGCGCAGCCGCGCGAAATGTCTCTCGGCGTCGGGGTCGGCGGCCCAGTCGGGCGCAAGGCCCCCGCCATAGAGGACGTTGACGTGTCCCGGCCCGTCCGGGGTGAGCGACAGATACCAGAAATAGCCGGGCGTCAGCGTGATGAGCAGCGAGGGATAGACCGAAATGAGCCAGGTCGTGCGCCGCGCGTCCCCGGTCAGCGTCGTGTTCGCGGGATGCGCCAGCGTGAGATCCAGCGCGTCGTTCTTCAGGATCCAGTGATAGTTGAACGCGGCCTCCCCCTCGGGGCAGGTCATCTCGTTCAGATCGACCGTGCCGCCGATGGTGCCCGCGTGGCAGACCGGCAGGTGATAGCTCTCCATGAAATTCTCGGCCAGCACCTTCCAGTTGGTGTGCCAGCGGAACTCCTCGCGGAACGCCTCGACGTAATGCGCCATCCCGAAATCGCCGACCAGCGCGTCGATCCCGGCCAGTGCGGTCTGCGGCGGGGGCGCGTCGGCGTCGAGCGATACCATGATCCAGCCCTGCCAGTCCTCGCAGCGGATCTGCGGCAGGGCGATATCGCCCTTGTCGAAACATTCGTTGCGCGCCATCGCGGGCGCGCCGCGCAGGCGCCCATCGAGGCCATAGGTCCAGGCGTGGTAGGGGCAGACGATGGCGCGGGCATTGCCGCGCCCGGTCAGCAGCACCGACATCCGGTGGCGGCAGACGTTCGACATTGCCCGCAACGTGCCCGCGCCGTCGCGCAGCACGACGATCGGCTCGCCCCCGAGGTCCATCGTGAGGTAGTCGCCCGGCGCCGGCAGGGCCGAGGCGCGACCGGCGCAGATCCAGTCGCGGGCAAAGATCGCGCGGCGTTCGAGATCGGCGAACTCGGGCGCGGCATAGACCGACTTCGGCATCGCCCGGGCGCGCGCGAAGGGCACGTCGCAGGCGGCGCGCAACGCGTCGACGGGGGTGCGGGGGGGCTGGTGCAGGGTCATCGCGGCTCCGGCGTGTGACAGCACCCTAGGACCGGCGCGGGCGCGGTGTCACGGGAATTGTCCGGTCCGGTTGCCCGGCGCCGCCCTCACGCGGTTGTGACGCCCGCCCGCGGCTTCGGCATTGCGCCCGCGCCCGGCTCTGCCACGCTGCGCCCTGCCCCCTACCGGAGAATGCAGCGATGAGACGTCTGATAGCGACAGCAGCCCTCCTGTTCTGGGCCGGCGCCGCCGCCGCCTGCGGTGCCGATACGGACTGCGTCATCGGCGACCGGACCTACCGCATCGCGCTGCCCGACGGCTACGACGGAACCGGGCCGATCGGTGCCATCGTCTTCGCCCACGGCTATGGCGGCACCGCGGCGGGGACCATGCGCAACGCCGGTTTTCGCAGGCTCGCCAATGATCTCGGCGTGGCGCTCATTGCCGCTCAGGGCGGCGAGGGCGACTGGCTGATCCCCGGCACACCGCACCAGACCGACGTCTCGGGGGAGGCCGAATACGCCTATTTCGACGCGCTCATGGCCGACGCAGGGGCGCGGTTCGGCGTCGATCCGGCGCGCACCCTGATGACCGGCTTTTCGGCCGGCGGCATGATGACATGGGAACTGGCGTGCCGCCGCAGCACGCTGTTCGCGGCCTTTATGCCGATGTCGGGCACGTTCTGGGATCCGGTCCCGGCCGCCTGCGACGGCCCGCCCGCCACGATCATCCACACCCACGGCACCGCCGACACGACCGTGCCGATCGGCGGCCGCGCGATCGGGTCGGCGCGGCAGGGCGACCTCGGACAGGCGCTGGCGATGTATGCCGAATTCGGCGGCTTTGCCGAGGCGACGGAGCAGACGGTCCTCGACATGACCTGCCAGATGCGCCGCAACGCGACGGGCCAGAACCTCGATCTGTGCCTGTTCGACGGCGGCCACACGTTCCGGCTGGCCTATGTGGAATGGGCGTGGCAGAGGCTGACCGACCTCGGCATCCTCGCGCCCGGTTAAAACCCCTACTTCCGGCCCGAAATATCCTCGGGGGTGTGGGGGCCAGAGGCCCCCCGACTGCATCAGCCGCCCGCGCCCCACACCGGCAGCAGGTCGCCCGGCGCCGGGGTCGCCTCGAACACCGCCCGGGCGATGGCGCGCGCCAGACACAGGGCGGCGGCATGGCCGATTTCCGACAGGAGGAGGTCGTCGACGCCTGCCGCCGGGCCGAAGAGGCCCGCGCCGTTGCCGACCGCCGCCGTGCCGGTCGCGACCGAAAACACCAGGTCGCCGTCGTGCGGCGTGTGCGACGGCACGATCGCCCGCGCCAGGCCGTCGTGCGCGGCGACGGCGAGGCGGTGGCACTGCGCCTTGCTCAGGGCCGCATCGGTGGCGACGATGGCGATGGTGGTGTTGCTCCGCTGCGGTCCGGCCAGCATCGCGGCAAGCTTGCGGTTCTCGCGCGGACCTCCAAGGCCGGTCGCCGGGTCCGGCCCGAGGCCGCCGAACTCGGCACCCTGCTCGAAGGGGGCGGCCCAGAAATGGCGCTCGCCCGGGGTGGTGACGCAGCCGACCGGATTTGCCGCGACCAGAGCGCCGACCGTGATGCCGCCGTCCAGAACGAAGGACGCCGACCCCAGCCCGCCCTTGAGCATCGCCGTCAGCGCACCGGTGCCCGCCCCGGCGGTTCCCAACGCAAATTGCGCCGCGGCGGCGGCAAACGCCGCCTGTCCCAGCGCCGGATAGGGATTGACGTCCCAGTCGCTGGCGCCGCCGTTCAGCAGGTCGAACAGGATCGCACCGGGCACGATCGGCACCCGTGCCGCGCCGACCCGCACCCCCCGGCCCGCATCCCGCAGCGCCTGCACCACGCCGCCGCAGGCGTCCAGACCGAACGCCGAGCCGCCCGACAGGACCAGCGCATCCACCGCCGCGACCGATTTGTCGGGCGCCAGCAGGTCCGTCTCGCGGGTGCCGGGCGCGCCGCCCATGACGTGAACCCCCGCCGTGAAGGGCGCGGCGGCGGTCAGCACCGTGACGCCGGATTTCAGGCACGCATCGGCGGCATTGCCGACGCGCAGGCCGGGCACGTCGGTGATGAGGTTGCGGGGGCCGGGGTGCATGGCGCGCCTTTCGCTTGTCCCGGTGCAGGTGAATGTGCGGCGCGGCCCGGGTCAAGGGGGTGTCAGGGCCGCCCCGTCGCCAGTGCCAGACCGTCGACGATGGCGGTGAACGCCTTGCCGTGGTGCAGTTCGGCGCCGGGCAGGGCGGCGGCGACGGCATCCGTGACAGCGGTCAGCAGGCTCGATCCGCCGACGAAAACGACGCGGTCGACCGCGCCCGGGGCAAGGCCCGCGCGCGTCAGCGTCTCGAGGGCGGCCCCGGCGATCTCGGCGGCGGCGGGCGCCAGCGCGGCGGAGAGATCGGCAGGGGAGAGGCGGGCACCGAGGCCCGTCTCGACGAGGTCGAGGCCGATCCGCGCGCCGGGGGTGCCGGGCCTGTTCGCGGCGATCTTTGCCCGTTCGACCGCAAAGGCGACATCGTGGCCGAGTTCCATTTCGAGGAGTGTTTCGAGGCGGGCGAATTTTTCGGGCGCGACGGCACGGCGGCGCATCCGGGCCACGTCGCGGCGGATCGCGCCGGTATAGAGGAACGGGATGAGCGCCCAGGTCGCCAGATCGTTGAAGAGTGCGGCAGGCGCATCGAACACGTCGGTGCCCAGTTCCGCCTTCAGGCCAGACCCGCGCCCGAAGAGCGGCATGACGTGCGCCAGCGACAGCGTGCGGTCGAAATCGGTGCCGCCGAGGCGGATGCCGTGGCTGGCCAGGATCCCGGTTTGCCGGGCGCCCGCCGCGCCGCTCTTGCGAAACAGGGTGAAATCCGAGGTGCCGCCACCGATGTCGACGATCAGGCCGGTGGTCGCGGCACCGCCCGTGTCGCCCGCGTCGACCTGTGCGGCAAGGGCCGCGGCCTCGGGTTCCGGCAGGAACCGCACCGACGAGAACCCGGCGGCGCGGTAGGCCTGCGCGAGGTCGCGTTCGGCCTGCGCGTCCCGCTCGGCGCTTCGGGAATGGAACCGGACCGGGCGGCCCGAGAGCACCCCGTCGAAGAAGGTGCCGCAGTGCGCCCCGGCGGTGGTGCGGATCGCCGAGAGGAACCGGGCGGTGATCTCGATCAGGGTAAGGCGCTCGTTCAGGAACTGGCGTTTCTCGTGCATCAGCGGCGTGCCGAGGACCGATTTCAGCGCCCGCATGAACCGCCCCTCGCGGCCGTCGACGAGGGCCGCGACGGCGGCATGACCGACGAGCGTGCGCCGCGCAGCGAAGTCGAGAAAGATCGCGGTCGGCAGCGTCTCGTCGCCGCCCTCGAGCGGGATCACATGCGGACGTCCCCCGACCAGAACCGCGGCGGCGGTATTCGAGGTGCCGAAGTCGATCGCGAGTTCGGGCATTGCACGGTCCTCTGCGTGGGACGCGCGGCCTAGGCGATGGGGCCGGATAGGTCAAGCGGTGGCGCACGGGGCAAGGCGCGGAGCCTCCGGCGGGAGTTGTTGCGGCAACGTGAACGGGGCGGCGCGCGATTTTCGGGGTTTTGTGCGGCGGGGCAGCGGGGTAGGACTTCGGGGCGGATCGGAAGGAACCGACCATGCCGACGGCCCTGATCGTGATCGACGTGCAGACCGACTTTTGCCCCGGCGGCGCGCTTGCCGTGGCGGGCGGCGACGAGGTCGTGACGGGGATCAATGCGGCGATGGGCGATTTCGACGCGGTGATCCTGACGCAGGACTGGCACCCGGCGGGTCATTCGTCGTTCGCGTCGTCCCACGCCGGCGCCGCGCCGATGTCGGTGGTGCAGATGCCCTATGGCCCCCAGGTGCTGTGGCCCGATCACTGCATTCAGGGCACCTCGGGGGCGGCGTTTCACACGGGCCTCGACACCGACCGCGCCGATCTGGTGATCCGCAAGGGATACCGGCCCGCCATCGACAGCTATTCGGCGTTCTTCGAGAACGACCATGTGACGCCCACCGGCCTCGAGGGCTATCTGCGGACGCGGGGGATCGACAGGCTGGTCATGGCGGGCCTCGCGCTCGACTTCTGCGTGAACTTTTCCGCCGTCGACGCGGCGCGGCTCGGGTTCGCGGTGTCGGTTCGCACCGACCTCTGCCGCGCCATCGACGTCGACGGGTCGCTTGCGGCGGCGCGGGACGGGATGCGGGCGGCGGGGGTCGTTGCCTAGACGCGGTCGGTCTGACGCGCCCACCGTCAGGCCGATGCCGGATGAATCCTCGATGACCACGAGATGAGTTCGGCGCGGCCGCGACGCCTCCTTGCGTAGATCGCGGCAGTTGCGCCTTGATGGTGCCGGGACTGTGTGCCGGGCCGCGATCTCGGTGGTCGTGGCCCTTCACGGTGAGGAGCGCGACGTCCCGCGGCCGCCGTCAGGCCCCATTGTTCGAAATACTCGACCAGGCACCATGGAACGATCCACTCGCCGCGTCGAGTGTGCGGCTGATCGACAGGTTGCGCTGGGCGAGGGTGCGATACTCGCGCAGCGTGACGAAGATCCCGACCGACAGTGCCACGACACCCATCAACTCGGCGACCGAATGGATCGAGAATTCCGAAAGCTCCGACAGCACATCGCTGACGAAGACGGCCAGACTGACGACCTGCAACATCGCCGCTGCGAGAAAGAAGCGGCGGCGCAGGGCCGAGCCGGTATCGGCCCTGCGCGGGTCAGCGGTTCTCGGGATGGGCTGCGTCATCCACCGGCTTGTGGCCGGTAATCATCGCCGCGACAAGGTTTTCCCGGTGCCGCAGACTGGCCAGCACGACACCGCCGATGTGCAGCGCGACCAGGACGAGCAGCGCATCCACCAGCGATTTGTGCAGGGTCTCGACCCAGACCTGACCGAAGTAGCGGTCCATGCCCATCATGTATCCGCTGACACTGATCGCACCCAGCAGGGCGATCAGGGCCACGATCATCGCGGCCCCGGCGGGATTGTGGCCCAGGTGGCGCGCTTCTCGGCCCCGCAGGATCGCCCGGAGATAGGCGACCGTGCGCCGGGGATCGACGAGAAGCACCGGAACCGGGCCGCAGACTGTCGACGAGGCCCCAGAGATCCGCGCGCGAGCAGTCCGTCGACGGCGAGCCAAGGGCACGGTGCACGTTCTGGGATCGGCGACCAGCCAGGCGAGGCTGACCGAGATGACGAGCGACCAGTGAAACATCCGCACCAGCGGATCGCAGACCAGCACGGGCCACCGGCTCCCCCGTCGGGGGCGGCGCGACGGTGACGCCGGTCGGTCCCGCCGGAGGGCAGGTCACTGTTCGATCCGGCAAGCTCGGCGCCGGTGGCGGGATCGAAGAACACCTCCATGTTGGTGCCATCGACCGAGCCGTAGATCTCGTAGCAGTTGCCGTCGTTGATCTTGAACGACACGACCACACCGCCCGCCTCTTCGAAGGACTGGATCGCCTGCCAGACCGGCGAGGCATGTTCGGCGCCGGTGCACGACGGTTCGGCAAGGGCAGGCCCGGCGACGACGACGACGAGGGCGGCAGCGAAAGGGAGAAGTTTCATGAAGTTTCCTTTTGGGGTTGGCCGGCGGGCGTTGCTCGGCGTCGGAGCGGCACCGGCGACATGCCGGGCGGCAACGGCACCGACATGACCGCGCGATCCCGAAGGAGCGATTGCCCATGGCTTAGCAGAGCGCGCATAAGCCCGGGTTTACGGCGGCTTCCGCGCGGCGGCGCCTCTGGCAAGCGTGCCGCTGCGTTGCTCTAACGGCGCGGCAACGCCGATCGAGGAGCGCCGCATGGCCGACATCGCCACCCGCGTCTGGAACCACCGCTGGAAGATCGACCCGATCGTGCGCTCGCTGATCGACACCGATTTCTACAAGCTGCTGATGTGCCAGTCGATCTATCGCAACCGGCCCGACGCGACGGTGACGTTCTCGCTCATCAACCGCAGCAAGTCGATCCGGCTGGCCGACCTCGTCGACGAGGGCGAACTGCGCGAACAGCTCGACCATGTCCGCACCCTGAGCCTGAGCCGCGGCGAGAGCACCTGGATGCGCGGCAATACCTTCTATGGCAAGCGCAGCATCTTTTCGTCCGAATTCATGGACTGGTTCGAGAAGCTGCGCCTGCCGCCCTACACCCTGGAACGGCGCGACGGGCAATACGAGCTGACCTTCGAGGGCAGTTGGCCGGAGGTGATGCTGTGGGAAATCCCGGCGCTCGCGGTGCTGATGGAACTGCGCGGCCGCGCCGTGCTGGGCACGATGGGGCGGTTCGAGTTGCAGGTGCTCTATGCCCGCGCGATGACCAAGCTCTGGCAGAAGATCGAGCGGCTGCGGGCCCATCCCGATCTGCGGATCGCCGATTTCGGGACGCGGCGGCGACATTCGTTCCTCTGGCAGGACTGGTGCGTGCAGGCGATGCAGGAGGGGCTCGGGGCCTCGTTCACCGGCACCTCGAACTGCCTGATCGCCAAGAGCCGCGACCTCGAGGCGATCGGCACCAATGCGCACGAATTGCCGATGGTCTATGCGGCGCTGGCCGACGGCGATGCCGCGCTGAGCCGCGCGCCCTACGAGGTGCTGTCGGACTGGCATGTCGAGCACGAGGGCAACTTGCGGATCATCCTGCCCGATACCTACGGCAGCAAGGGGTTCCTCGAGCGCGCGCCCGACTGGCTGGCGGGCTGGACCGGCATCCGCATCGACAGCGGCGACCCGGCGACGGGCGCGGAACTGGCGATCCGGTGGTGGCGGGACCGGGGCGAGGATCCGCGCGAGAAGCTGGTGATCTTCTCGGACGGCCTCGACGAGGACAAGATACTGGCGCTGCACGCGCAATTCGCCGGACGGGTCAAGGTCTCGTTCGGCTGGGGCACGATGCTGACCAACGATTTCATCGGGTTGACGGCGGGCGACGCGCTGGCGCCGTTCAGCCTCGTGTGCAAGGCGGTGCGTGCGAACGGGCGGCCGACGGTGAAGCTGTCGGACAATCCGGTCAAGGCGATGGGCCCGGAAGACGAGATCGCGCGCTACAAGCGGGTGTTCGGGGTCGGCGCGCAGGAGGCGATCGAGGTGGTGGTGTAGTGCTGCATCGGGGGCGTTGCGCGTGGCGCGCCGGCGGAGCCTCCGGGGGGAGGTGTTGCGGCACCGTGAAGCGGGGCCGGGTGCCTAGAGGGCAACGAGGAACTTCGGCGCCCCGGTGAGCCAGACGACGACGGGGACGGGCGCCACGGCGATGGCGAAGGTCAGCAGCGTGGCGGCCGGACGATAGAGGCGGGTGAGACCCGCGGCGAGGGCCAGGCCGCCGCCGCCGCCGATCAGGCTGCTGCCGGGCAGGTTGATGAGCAGACCGAGCACCAGATAGCGCTGCCCCCGGGCCAGCGGCGCAAGGCGGCGGGGCAGGCGGTCCGAGAGCAGCGCCAGACGCTCGGGCGGCGAGAGCGGCGCGATGCGCGCGATCCAGCCGGCAAGGCGGCGCAGGCGCAGGTCGAGGGCGAGGCGGTGCAGCGTCGCGTAGGGCAGGAACCAGCCCGCCAGATAGGCGATCGACAGGCCGATGAGCGTCGCGAGGTAGACGAGCGGCGCGACGCGCGCACCCTCCATCATCAGGAGCACGACGCCGATCTCGACCCCCGGGACGAAGGGCACGGCGATGAGGATGCCGTAGGCGGCGAGGATCGTCAGCAACAGGGGCCATGACGGCGTGACCAGCGCGTCCGGCACCGCCGTCTGGGCGCCGAGCCAGCCGATCAGCGTCCGGATCAGCCAGACCGCGACCACGATCAGCGCGAGCCGCAGGCCATGGCGCAGGGCCGTGCGGGCACGGCTGTCGTTCGGGGTGCCGGGCGCGGGGCCGCTGCTGTCGATCTTGTCGGTCATCCGGTCCCGCCTGGCATCGGGCCACCCAACCACGTTTGCGGCGGCGCGTCACGTAGCCCTTTGGCGGCACGGAGGGCAGCGCGGTGCAGCGACCGGCGTGCGTTCGGGCTCAGGCGGCGAGACGCAGGGCGGCGGCGCGGGCGAGCGGCGAGAGGCCGTCGCCGCCCGCGTCGAGGTGCCGGGCAAGCTGTGCGCGCATCGAGGGATCCCAGAACGCGCGGATGTGGTCGGCCACGTCCTGCGCCTGGCTCTCGCCCGGCTGCGTGGCAAAGAAGGTGGCGATCTGGTTGGCCATCCGCACGAGCTTGTCGCGGGTCTGGTCGGAGAGGGTGGCACTCATCGGGCGGCCTCGATGCGGTGGGGGTGGGTGTAGACATGCGTCTCGCCCCGGGTCCGGGTCGCGAGGGTGAGGCCCGCCGCATCGGCCACCCGCACCGCATGGGCGGTCGGGGCAGAGACGGAAATCAGGATCGGCGCGCCGATCTGGACGGTCTTTTGCACCATGTCGAGCGACAGGCGCGAGGTGAGGACGACCACTCCCGCATCTGGCGCGATGCCCGCCGACAGGAGAGCGCCGGCCAGCTTGTCGAGCGCGTTGTGGCGCCCGACGTCCTCGCGGGCATGGAGGATCGCGCCGTCCTGCCAGAAACCGGCGGCATGGACCGCGTGGGTCTCGTCGTGCAGCGGCTGGCGGGCGCGCAGCGCGTCGAGGGCGCGGGCGATGTCGGTCGCGGCAAGAGTGACGGCGCTGTCCGGGAGGACCGGCAGGGCGCGCGTCGCGGCGGCGAGGCTGTCGATGCCGCAGAGGCCGCAGCCGACCGGGCCGACGGCGGCGCGGCGGCGGGCGTCGAGGGCGGCCGCGGCAGCGTCGGGGAGCCAGAGCCGCGCCTCGATCCCGTCCGCATGGGCCACGATCTCGACCTCGCCCGCGTCGGTCGCGATCCCTTCGGTGCGCAGGAACCCGCGGGCGAAATCCGCGAGATCGGCGGGCGTGGCCATCATCACGGCAAGCGTCGAGCCGTTGACCACGATGGCGACCGGCACCTCCTCGGGCAGGACGCGGTGCGCGCCGCCCGCCGTCGCGACGACGCGGCGGGTGGCGGTCATGTCGTGGGCTACGATGCTCATCGCCTCACTCGGCCGCGGGCAGGACGCGGCGCGCGTTGGCGGCCTGCTCGGCATAGTCCTTCTGCCAGTCGGACGGCCCGTTCGACAGCGCCACCTGCACCGCCGTCACCTTGTATTCCGGGCAGTTCGTCGCCCAGTCCGAGAAATCGGTGGTGATGACGTTCGCCTGCGTATCGGGGTGGTGGAACGTCGTGTAGACGACGCCCGGCGACACCCGGTCGGTGACGTCGGCGCGCAGGCTCGTCTCGCCCTGACGCGAGGCGAGGCGGACGAAATCGCCGTGCTTGACGCCCCGGTTCTCGGCGTCCTGCGGGTGGATTTCCAGCACGTCCTGATCGTGCCAGACCACGTTCGCGGTCCGCCGCGTCTGCGCGCCGACGTTGTATTGCGACAATATCCGCCCCGTGGTGAGCAGCAGCGGAAACCGTGGTCCGGTGCGTTCCTCGGTGGCGATATATTCGGTAATCATGAACCGCCCCTTGCCGCGCACGAAGCCGTCGACGTGCATGATCGGCGTCCCCTCGGGGGCCTTGTCGGTCACGGGCCACTGGACGGACCCCATTTCCTCCAGCAACTCATAGCTGACGCGCGCGAAGGCGGGCGTGGTGGCGGCGATTTCATCCATGATCTGGCTGGGATGCGTATAGGTCCAGCCCGCGCCCATCGCATTGGCGAGCAGCATCGTCACCTGCCAGTCGGCGTGGCCGTTGCGGGGCTGCATGACCTTGCGGACGCGGTTGATCCGCCGTTCGGCGTTGGTGAAGGTGCCGTCCTTTTCGAGGAAGGTGCAGCCGGGCAGGAAGATGTGGGCGTAGTTCGCGGTCTCGTTCAGGAACAGGTCCTGCACGATGACGCAGTCCATCGCCGCCAGACCCGCGCTCACGTGATGGGTGTCGGGGTCCGATTGCAGGATGTCCTCGCCCTGGATGTAGATGCCCCGGAACGTGCCGTCGACGGCGGCGTCGAGCATGTTGGGGATGCGCAGGCCGGGTTCGGGGTCCAGTTTCGTGCCCCACAGCTTGTCGAAGATGTCCCGCGTCGCGTCGTCCGAGATGTGGCGATACCCCGGCAGCTCGTGCGGGAAACGAGCCCATGTCGCAGGCGCCCTGCACGTTGTTCTGGCCGCGCAGCGGGTTCACGCCGACGCCGGGGCGGCCCAGATTGCCGGTCATCATCGCGAGGTTGGCGATGGCCATGACGGTGGTCGAGCCCTGGGAATGTTCGGTCACGCCAAGGCCGTAGTAGATCGCGCCGTTCTTGCGGCTGGCGAACAGGCGGGCGGCGGCACGGACCGATTCGGCGGGCACGCCGGTCAGCATCCCGGTGGCCTCCGGCGAATGGCGCGGGTCCGAGATAAAGGTGGCGTATTCCTGGAATTCGTCCCAATCGCAACGGGTTCGGATGAACTCTTCATCCATCAGGCCCTCGGTCACGATGACATGGCTCAGGGCCGAGAGGACCGCGACGTTGGTGCCCGGACGCAGCGGCAGGTGATGCGCCGCCGCGACATGCGGCGTCTTCACGAGGTCGATGCGGCGCGGGTCGATGACGATCAGATCCGCGCCCGCGCGCAGCCGTTTCTTGAGGCGCGAGGCAAAGACCGGGTGGCCGTCGGTCGGGTTCGCGCCGATGACGATGACGACGTCGGTATGCTCGACGCTGTCGAAATCCTGCGTGCCCGCAGAGGTGCCGAAGGTGTTGCGCAATCCATAGCCGGTGGGCGAATGGCAGACCCGCGCGCAGGTGTCGGTATTGTTGTTGCCGAAGGTGGCGCGGATCATCTTCTGGACGAGGTAGGTCTCCTCGTTGGTGCAGCGCGACGAGGTGATGCCGCCGATGGCTTGTCTGCCATGTTTCGCCTGGATATCGCGCATCCGCCGCGCCGCCTCGGAGATGGCCTCGTCCCAGGACACCTCGCGCCAGGGCTGGTCGATGGTGTCGCGGATCATCGGGTTCAGCACCCGGTCGTTGTGGCTCGCATAGCCCCAGGCGAACCGCCCCTTGACGCAGGAATGGCCCCGGTTGGCCTTGCCGTGCTTCCACGGCGTCATCCGCACGACCTCGTCGCCGCGCATTTCGGCCTTGAAGCTGCACCCGACGCCACAATAGGCGCAGGTGGTGATGACCGACCGTTCCGGCGTGCCGATCTCGATCACGCTCTTTTCCTGCAAGGTCGCGGTCGGGCAGGCCTGCACGCAGGCGCCGCAGGACACGCAGTCCGAGGCCAGCGCCGTGTCCGACTTTGCCCCGAACGACACCCGGCTGTCGAAGCCGCGCCCCTCGATGGTCAGCGCAAAGGTGCCCTGCACCTCCTCGCAGGCCCGCACGCAGCGCGAGCAGACGATGCATTTGGCCGGATCGTAGGAGAAATAGGGGTTGGAATCGTCCTTCGCGATATAGGCGGGATTGGCCTCGCCGTTCTGGCGGACCTCGAAATGGTTCTCGCCCGGGGTATAGCGCACGTCGCGCAGGCCGACCGCACCCGCCATGTCCTGCAACTCGCAGTCGCCGTTGGCCGCACAGGTCAGGCAATCGAGGGGGTGGTCGGAAATATAGAGTTCCATCACGCCCTTGCGGATCTTCTTTACCTTGGAGGACTGGGTCCGGACGACCATCCCCTCGGCCACCGGCGTCGTGCAGGAGGCGGGCGTGCCGCGCCGCCCCTCGATCTCGACGACGCAGAGGCGGCACGAGCCGAAGGCCTCGAGGTTGTCGGAGGCGCAGAGTTTCGGGACCATGATCCCCGCCTCGGCGCTGGCACGCATCACGGAGGTTCCCGCCGGGACCGTGACCGGAAAGCCGTCGATGGTGAGCGTCACCGGAGCGCCGGTGCCGACCTTGGTGCCCATGTCGCGGTCGTCGTGGGTGGGGAGGATGAAGTCCTTCATGTCGCGGTTCTCCAGTCGGGGGCACGAAGTCTTTCAAAGACTTCGACGTCGATTTCTGTGACAGAAATCGGTTTCATTCGGCGGCCTTGCGCGCGGCGGCGAAATCGTCGGGGAAATGCGTCAGCGCCGACATCACCGGGAACGGGGTGAACCCGCCCAGCGCGCAGAGAGAGCCGTCCTTCATCGTTTCGCACAGATCCGTCAGCAGCGGGATTGCGGCGGCGTCGCCCGCCGCAATCCGGTCGATGGTCTCGACGCCGCGCACCGCGCCGACGCGGCAGGGGGTGCATTTGCCGCAGGATTCCACGGCACAGAATTCCATCGCAAAGCGCGCCATCGACAGCATGTCGGCGGCCTCGTCGAACACCACGACGCCTGCATGGCCGATCAACCCGCCCTGACCGTCGAATTCCTCGTAGCCGAACGGCGTATCGAACATCGACGGCGGGAAATAGGCGCCCAGCGGACCGCCGACCTGCACCGCCTTGACGGGCCGTCCCGTATAGGTGCCGCCGCCGATGTCGTTGACGATTTCACCCAACGACAGACCGAAAGCAGTCTCGAACAGGCCGCCGAATTGCACATTTCCCGCAATCTGGAGCGGGATGGTCCCCCGCGACCGGCCGAGGCCGAAGTTCTTGTAGAACGCCGCCCCCCGCTCGAGGATCACCGGCACCGTGGCGAGCGAGATGACGTTGTTGACCACCGTGGGCCGCCCGAGGAACCCCTCGAGGGCGGGGAGCGGCGGCTTGGCGCGCACCACGCCGCGCTTGCCCTCGAGCGAGTTCAGCAGCGACGTCTCCTCGCCGCAGACATAGGCGCCCGCGCCGACGCGGACCTCGATGTCGAAGGCCGGGCCGGTGCCGAGCACCGAGACCCCCAGAAGGCCGGACGCCTGCGCCCGCCGGACCGCCTCGGTCATGACCTCGATGGCGTCGGGATACTCCGAGCGCAGATAGACATAGCCCTTCGTCGCCCCCACCGCGATGCCCGCGATGGCCATGCCCTCGATGAGGCAGAACGGATCGCCCTCCATCAGCATCCGGTCGGCAAAGGTGCCCGAATCGCCCTCGTCGGCGTTGCAGACGATGTATTTCCGCCCCGATCCGTCGCGCGCCACGGCGTCGTGCACCGTCTTCCACTTGATCCCCGTCGGGAACCCGGCGCCACCGCGCCCGCGCAGACCCGAGTCCGTCACCTCGGCCACGACCTCGGCGCCGCTCATCGCAAGGGCGCGGCGCAGGCCGGTCAGTCCACCGTGCGCCTCGTAATCGGCCAGATCGAGCGGGTCGATCACGCCGACGCGGGCAAAGGTGAGGCGGGTCTGGCGCTTGAGGAACGCGATTTCCTCGGTCAGGCCCAGCGCCTTGGGATGATCGGCCAGCCCCGTGAACAGCGCAGGCACGTCGCCCACTTTCATCGGGCCAAACGCGAGCCTGCCCGAGGAGGTCGCGATCTCGACCAGCGGTTCGAGCCAGATCATCCCGCGCGACCCGTTGCGCACGATCCGCACCTCTTGCCCCGCCTTCGTCGCATGTTCGGCGATGGCGCGCGCCACCGCATCGGCGCCCATCGCCCGGGCGGCGGCGTCGCGGGGGACATAGATCGTCAGCACGCTCATGTCTGCGCCCCGATGGCGATCAGGTCGAGGGCGGCCTTGTCCAGATTGGCGTGCAGCGTCGTCCCTTCGTCGGTGACGACCATCGCGGCCGGGCCGCAGGCGCAGAGGCCGAGGCAGTAGACCGCCTCGAAGGTGATCGACCCGTCCGGCGTCGTGCCCTGCCAGTCGAGGTTCAGCAGCTTGCGCGCAAGCTCGCCCAGCGCCTGCCCACCGCGCGCCTGACAGGCCTCGGCGCGACAGAGCTTGACCACCGTGCGCCCCGGCGGCACCTCGCGGAAATCGTGATAGAAGGTGATGACGCCATGCACCTCGGCGCGGGAGATGTTGAGGGCCTGCGCGATCGGCGTCACGGCGCCCTCGGGGATATGTCGGTATTCGGCCTGCACGGCGTGCAGGATCGGCAGCAGCGGCCCCTCGAGATGCGCGTGATCGGCGCAGATCTGCGGGATGCGGACGGCGAGGTCGTCGGGCGGCATGGGCGGGCTCCGGGCGGGGACGGGCAGGGGGCGTGCAGACGCGGCATGGCCGCTTTTGCCTGCCGATTCAATATCGAAGATCCGTTATTCGATAGAAGACACCTATGAAGATGCCGGCTGTTCCGCCTGCGACCTCGCCGCGAGCAAAAGCGCCGCGAGGACCGGCGTGTGCGGCTCGCGGTAGGGCGCGATGAGGCCGACGGGGTGCGCCGCGTCGGGCTCGGTCAGCGGGATCGCGGCCAGCGGGCTGTGGCGCAGAAAGATCTCGGCGGCGCGCAGCGGCAGGATGGTGGCCAGACCGCGGGCAGGGGCGGCGTGCAGGATGTGGGACATGAGCACGATCAGGCTGTCGCTCTCGATCTGCGGCGCCACGGCGACGCCCGCGTCGGCCAGATGCCCGGCGATGATCCGGCGGTTCTGCATCACCGGCGTCAGCAGGCAGAGCGGCACATCGGCCAGATCGGCCCACCGCAGAGAGGCCGCCTGCGCCAGCGGCGCCCCCTCGTGACAGATCAGGACATAGCGTTCGTCATAGAGCGGGACCGTGGTGACGCGGCCCAAGGGCTCGCCCTCGAGATAGCTCAGCCCCGCGTCGATCTGCAAATCCTCGAGCATGGTGAGGATGTCGATGCTGCTGGCCGAGTGCACGGTGATGCGCACGCCCGGATGGGCGGCGGCGAACCGGCTGGTGAGGCGGCTCATCGCCGCGAGGGCGGTGGGGATCGCGGCGAGGCGCAGGTTGCCCGAGAGGCCCGCGTCGGTGCCGGTGCGGGCGGCGCGCAGCTCCTCGCGCATGGTGCGGGTATCGCCGACGATCC
The DNA here is from genome assembly GCA_963789535.1 of uncultured Alphaproteobacteria bacterium. GTDB lineage: Bacteria > Pseudomonadota > Alphaproteobacteria > Rhodobacterales > Rhodobacteraceae > CAVXHQ01. Next base: position 1,550,595 of record CAWBKU010000005.1, read on the forward strand.
GCCGCGCCCAGTCGAGCGCGCGTTTGCCCTCGGGCGTCAGCCCCTGATAGCGCGAGCCGCGCAGCACCAGCATGACGCCGAGCTGTTCCTCGAGCTGCTTGATCGCCGCCGACAGGGTCGGTTGCGTCACCCCGACGGCCTGCGCGGCCCTGCCGAAGTGGCGGGCCTGCGCAAGGGCGAGGAACATTTCGAGTTTGTCGATCATCGGCCCATCATTGCATCTGCGGCGCCGGGGGAAAGGGATTTCCGCGCACCCCGGGCCTGCCCGCCCTGCGGCATCGAAAAGGCGCCTCGTGCAGGGGACGGCGCATTTGTGCGCACCGTGCGGCGATGCCGGGCGGCATCCTCCCGTTCGATCCGCCGCTTTGCCGATCCGCAGCGCAGATTCCGCAAGGTCAGTCCGCTTCGCCCTTGCCATTCGAGCCGTCAGATTGAAGGATCGAGCATCTTTCCCCGGCCGCGCCACGGCATATTCCCCGGTGCGGCAGGGGGCCTGAAAACAACGACCGGTCCGGCGCCGCTGCGGCCCCGTTCCGGCACACCAACAGGGAGAACTCTCATGTCCATTCGCGCAACTCTCATGGCGGGGACCGCCACCGCGCTCCTCGCTTTCGCCGGTCAGGCCATGGCCGACGCCCATGCGACCCATCCCGTCACCGGCGAGGCGCTCGCCGAGGTTCAGTCGTTCACCTACCGCGTCGGCGACGACAGCCCGTCGATCGACCCGCAACTGGTCGAGGACGTCGACGGCAGCGCCATCGCCCGCGACCTGTTCGAGGGTCTGATGAACGAGGACGAGGAGGGCAACGTGATCCCCGGCGTGGCGACCGGCTATACCGTGTCCGACGACGGCCTCGTCTATACCTTTACCCTGCGCGACAACGCGATGTGGTCGGACGGCGTGCAGGTCACGGCGCAGCAGTTCGTCGACGGCATCCGCCGTGCCGCCGATCCCGAGACCGCCTCGGAATACGCCTGGTATCTCGAGGTGGCGGGCATCGTGAACGCCGGCGCCGTGACGGCGGGCGAAATGCCGCTCGAGGATCTGGGGGTTCGCGCCATCGACGACCTCACGCTCGAGATCACCATCGACGCGCCGCGCCCGTATTTCCCGCAGACCAGCACGTTCCCGACGCTGTTCCCCGCCCGCCTCGACGTGATCGGGGAATTCGGCAACGACTGGCTGACGCCGGAAAATGGCGTGTTCAACGGCGCCTACGTCCTGCAAAGCAAGACCCCGCAGGAAGAGATCACCCGGGTGCGCAACGAGATGTACTGGGACAACGAGAACACCATCCTCGATACCGTCACCGCCCTCGTCATCAACGACGAGAACGCCGCCCTCACGCGCTATCTGGCGGGCGAGCTGGACATGACCGACATCCCGGCGGGCCAGTATCCGCGCCTGGCCGAGGAATATCCCGATCAGGCCATCAGCTTTCCGAACTCGTGCTCCTACTACTACTGGTTCAACCTGTCCGAGAGCGGCCCCGAGGCGCTTCAGGACGTGCGCGTGCGGCAGGCGCTGAGCCTTGCCGTGGACCGCGACATCATCGTCGACAACGTCCTCGCCGGAGGTCAGCGCGCCGCCTATACCTATACCCACTGGGCGATCCCCGGCTGGGAGGTTCCCGCCGTCGAGGCCGCCGCGATGAGTCAGGCAGACCGCAATGCCCGTGCCGCCGAACTGATGACCGAGGCGGGCTATGGCCCCGACAATCCCCTCACCCTCGAGATCGTCTACAACACCTCCGACAGCCATCAGGCGATCGCCGTCGCGATCAGCCAGATGTGGAAGCAGACCCTCGGCGTCGAGGCGACGCTCGCCAATCAGGAGTGGTCGACCTTCCTCGACACCCGCGGCAGCCAGAACTTCGATCTGGCGCGTGCGGGCTGGTGCGCGGACTATGCCGAACCCTCGACCTATCTCGACCTTCTGACCACCGCCTCGGCCTACAACGACGGCAAGTATTCCAACGCCGAGATCGACGCCCTGATGGACGAGGCCAAGCTCGCCGAGGATCCGCTGTCGCTCTATCAGCAGGTCGAGGTCATCGCCGCCGAGGACGCCGCGATTATCCCGATCTATCACTACGCAAGCGTGCGGATGATGAACCCCGCGCTCGCGAACTGGCCGACCGAGAACCTGCTTCAGAACTGGTACAGCCGGAACCTCTACATCACGGCCGATCAGTAACCGGACCCGATCTGACCGGCGCGCCCCCTGACCCGGGGGCGCGCCGCACCCCTCCGGGACGCGCCCGGACCACCGTCAGACCCCCTCAGGACCGGAACCGCCCATGTACAGTTTCATCGCCCGCAGGCTGCTCGTCGCGATCCCGACGCTGCTGATCCTGATCGTGATTTCCTTCGTGCTGATGTTCGCCGCCCCCGGCGGCCCGTTCTCGGGCGAGCGGGCGCTGCCCGCGACGGTGCAGGCCAACATCGAGGCGCGCTACGGCCTCGACAAATCCTACCCGGTGCAACTCTTCAGCTATGTCTGGAACATCGTCGTCCACTTCGATTTCGGCCCGTCGTTCCAGTATCGCGACCGCTCCGTCAACGACGTGATCGCGCAGGGCTTTCCGGTGACGCTCACCTACGGGTTCTGGTCGTTCGTCGTGGCCGTGGTCGCAGGCGTCTCGCTCGGCATCGCCGCGGCGATCCGGCAGAACACCTGGCTCGACTATCTCGCGGTCGGCATCTCGATCGGGGCGCAGGTGCTGCCGAACTTCGTCATGGCGCCGATCCTGCTCATCGTCTTCACCCTCTGGCTCGGCTGGTTGCCGGGCGGCGGCTGGAACAACGGCGCGTGGCAGAACATGGTGATGCCGGTCATCGCCCTCTCGACCTCCTACATGGCGTCGATCGCGCGGATCATGCGGTCGTCGATGCTCGAGGTGCTGAACTCGGGCTTCATCCGCACCGCGCGCGCCAAGGGGCTGCCGATGCGCCGCATCATCTGGGGTCATGCGTTCAAGCCGGCGTTCCTGCCGGTGCTGTCCTACCTCGGCCCCGCCTTCGTGCTGATGATCACCGGCTCGGTCGTCGTCGACGTGTTCTTCTCGACGGGCGGCATCGGCCAGTTCTTCGTCAATTCGGCGTTCAACCGCGACTATTCCGTCATCATGGGCATCACCATCCTCGTCGGCGCGCTCACGATCCTGTTCAACCTTCTGGTCGACGTGCTCTACGCCTGGATCGACCCGAAAATCCGGTATTGAGGGGGCGCGTCATGGTCTATCCCGACAAGGCGACGACCGATGGCATCACGGGAGCGATGGCCGTGGCCGAGGTGCGGGGCCGCTCGCTCTGGGCCGATGCGCGCCAGCGGTTCCTCGCCAACAAGGCGGCGATGGCGTCCAGCTTCGTCCTGCTCCTCGTCGCCGCCTTCGCCTTCTTCGGCGGCTACTTCGCCGAGTGGGAGAGGGACTTCACCGACTTTTCCCTGATGGGCGCCAACGCCTACAAGGGGGTGCCCTCCATCGAGACCGGGCACTATTTCGGCACTGACAATTCGGGCCGCGACATGTTCGCCCGCACCGTGCAGGGCACGCGCATCTCGCTGCTCGTCGGCGTCGTCGGCGCGCTGGTGGCGGTGATCGTCGGCACGCTCTATGGCGCCGTGGCGGGCTATCTCGGCGGCCGCACCGACGGGATCATGATGCGCACCGTCGACGTGCTGATGTCGATCCCGTTCATGTTCGTTCTGATCCTGCTCCTCGTGATGTTCGGACGCAGCATGTTCATGCTCTTCCTCGGGATCGGCCTGATCTCGTGGCTCGACATGGCACGGATCGCGCGCGGCCAGACCCTGACCATCAAGAACAAGGAGTTCGTCGAGGCCGCCGTCGCCACCGGCGTCGCCCCGTTCCGCATCGTGCTGCGCCATATCGTGCCCAATCTCCTCGGCATCGTCGTGGTCTACGCCACCCTCCTGATCCCCGGCATGATCATCACCGAGAGCTTCATTTCCTTCCTCGGACTCGGCGTGCAGGAACCCAACACCTCGCTCGGGATGCTGATCTCGCAGGGCGCCGCCGCCTTCACCGATGGCGCCTGGTGGCAACTCGCCTTTCCGCTGTTCTTCTTCATCGTCACGCTCTTCGCCTTCTTCTTCGTCGGCGACGGGTTGCGCGATGCGCTCGATCCGAAGGATCGGTGAACATGACACATCCCAAGGACCGCTGATGCCCCGCCTCCTCGAAATCGAAGATCTCCGCGTCACCTTCCGCACCGGCGACGGCGAGGTGAACGCGGTCAACGGCCTCTCGCTCGGCGTCGACGCGGGCGAGACGCTCGCCATCGTCGGCGAAAGCGGCTCGGGCAAGAGTCAGACCGCCTTCGCCGCCATGGGTCTGCTTGCGCGCAACGGCTGGGCGACGGGCAAGGTGATGCTCGACGGGACCGACCTGCTGGCCCTGTCGCCGCGCCAGTTGAACAAGGTGCGCGCCAGCCAGGTCGCGATGATCTTTCAGGATCCGATGACCTCGCTCAATCCCTACATGCGGATCTCGGACCAGATGGCCGAGGTGCTGATGCTGCACAAGGGGCTGGGCAAGCGGGCGGCGGTGGACGAGGCGACGCAGATGCTCGACGCCGTGCGCATCCCCGACGCAAAGGCGCGCATCACCATGTATCCGCACGAATTTTCGGGCGGCATGCGGCAGCGCATCATGATCGCGATGGCCCTCCTGTGCAAACCGCGCCTCCTGATCGCCGACGAGCCGACGACGGCGCTCGACGTCACCGTGCAGGCGCAGATCATGGAACTGCTGGGCGACATCCGCCGCGATTTCGGCACCGGCATCATCCTCATCACCCACGACCTCGGCATCGTCGCCGGGTTCTGCGACCGCACGCTGGTGATGTATGGCGGCCAGTTGATGGAGGAGGGGGCGACCCGCGACGTCTTCGAGAAACCGGCCCACCCCTATACCCAAGGGCTGCTGCGCGCCGTCCCGCGCCTCGACCGAGACGACGATACGCTTCAGACCATCGCCGGCGAGCCGCCCGACATGTCGCGCCTGCCCGCCGGCTGCCCGTTCACGCCGCGCTGCGCCCTCGCGTTCGACCCCTGCGCCGGCACGAAACCGGCGCACGAACACTTCGAGGGCAACCGCCGCCGCGCCTGCCACGCCAGCCTCGAGGCCGTGCGCGCCGCCAAAGCCGCCGAGGCCGTCGCATGATGCGCCGCCCGTGCCCCTCCGCGCCGCGTCGCGGTTTTTTCTTGCTCCAAAAACTCCCCCCGGAGGGTCCGCCGGTAGACCGGAAACCCCGGCATCCCGTCCGCGCCCTCCGTGCAAAGAGCGCCCGATGATCACCTTCGCCGACCGCCGCCGTGCCAGCGACGCCAGACTCGGGGCGGTGCGCTCCGCCAGACCCGTCGGGGCCGTGGCATGACGCGCGCCGCCCCCGTTCACGTTGCCGTAACAACTCCCGCCGGAGGCTCTGCCGTTCCTCCGCGCGCCTCCCGTCCGGAAGTGAGCGCCCGATGACCACCCTCTCCAAGACCGCCCCCCGAACCGATGGGCCGCTCCTCGCCGTCCGCGACCTCTCCGTCGTCTTCGACGTGAAACCGCGCGGCGCCTGGCCGTGGACGCCGCTCCTGAAGCTCTATGCCGTCAGCCACGTCTCCTTCGACCTCGCCTCCGGCGAGTGTCTCGGCGTGGTGGGCGAGAGCGGGTCGGGCAAGTCGACGCTGGCGCGCGCCATCGTCGGCACCGTGCCCACCACCTCGGGCGATCTGACGTTCGAGGGCAAGCCCGTCTCGACCGAGGCACGGGCACGGCGGGCGCACGCAAAGGACGTGCAGATGATCTTTCAGGATCCGCTCGCCGCCCTGAACCCGCGCATGACGGTGGGCGACATCATCGCGGAACCCCTGGTGACGCATTACCCCTCGACCCCGCGCAAGGAGGTCAAGAGACGCGTCGCCGAGGGCATGGAGCGGGTGGGCCTGCTGCGCACCCTCATCAACCGCTATCCGCACGAGTTCTCGGGCGGCCAGTGCCAGCGCATCGGCATCGCCCGCGCCCTGATCCTGCGCCCCAAACTGCTGATCTGCGACGAGCCGGTCTCGGCGCTCGACGTCTCGGTGCAGGCGCAGGTGGTAAACCTGCTCGCCGAACTGCGCCGCGACATGGATCTGTCGATGATCTTCATCGCGCACGACCTCTCGGTGGTCAAACACATCTCGGACCGGATCGCTGTCATGTATCTCGGCCGCCTGATGGAGGAGGCCGAGGCAAAGACGCTCTGCCGCCGCCCCGAGCATCCCTATACGCAGGCGCTGATCTCCTCGGTGCCGATCCCCGACCCGGCCCTCGAGGCGGCGCGCGCGCGCCCGGTGTTGCAGGGAGAGTTGCCCTCGCCGCTGCGCCCGCCCTCGGGCTGCGTGTTCCGCACCCGCTGTCCCAAGGCCGAATCCATCTGCGCCGATAAGCTGCCGCCCGTCATCGAAAAGGACCGCGGCCATCGCATCGCCTGCCACTTCCCGGCGCCGATGGAGGTTCTGGCCAACGCCTGATCCGGCCCGGCGCCGTTGCGCGCCGCGCAACCCTCGGCACGGTCCGTTACCACATGGACTATCAAGGCGATGGGCCGAAGTTGACAGCTGTCAACTTTCGCCGCGCACTCAGTAATCCCGCTCGAAGAAGATGCCGATCCCGGTGTCGCCGTCCGATCCGGCGGTGCCGGTGACGGTGATGTCGTCGGTCAGGTCGAGGTTCAGGGTGATCTCGGTGCTGTCGCTGCCCACGACCACGTCGGTATAGACATTCTCGGTCAGATAGGCGCCCGCCCGCACGCCGATGCCACCGTCGTCGTCGGTCACGATATCGAGGTCGTCGAGACCCAGACCCGGAACGGAAGTCGTCGATGAGGCCACCGCCGCCGCGCCCGGCCAGCGTGCTGACGGCGGCGGCGAGTTGCACCGCCTGAAGGGGCGTGATCGACGACAGGTCGCGACCGAAGATGAGGCGCGCCAGAACTTCGTCCTGCGGCAGGTCCGGCTCGCTGACGAAGCGGACCTCGGGGTCGTCGGCGGGCCCTTCGACGATGACGCTGACCTTGGTGCTGTCGGTCGTCTCGGTGGTCGCCACCAGCCGAATGAACGGCACGAAATCCCCTTGCAGATAGGCGCCGCCCTCGTCGAGGTCGAAGCGCTGTTGCAGGATGTCGACACGGCCCCGGACCAGCTCGAACTGACCGACCGGAATGACGTTCGCCGTGGTGCCGGTGATCGCCAGTTCGCCGCCCAGTTCCGCGTCGACGCCGCGGCCGCGGATGAAGATGCGGGCAGGGGCGCGGATCAGCAGGTCGAGGACATAGGCAGGCCCGCCGCCGCCCGCCACCCGTGGTTCGACGCCCGCGATGGTGAGGCCGGCGCGGTTCAGGGTCGCGCGCACGGCGGGCGGGGCGCCGACATGCTCGACCTCGGGCAGGTCGCCCAGCACCGAGATGCCGGACGAGGGCACGCGGATCTCGGTCTCGCCGATGTCGATGGTGCCCGCGATCCGCGCACCGCCCGCCAGCGGGCCGGTGATGGTGATGAGGCCGTTCGCCGTCGTCTCGAAGAGGTTCGGATCGCGCACGATCAGGCGGTCGGCGGCGATGCGGATGTCGGCGACGTTCGGTGCCGCAAGACCCACGGGGCCGGTGACGTTCAGCCGCCCTCCCGCGTCGAGCGAGGCGCCGAGGCCGAGGATTGCCTGACCGCCGGTCAACTGGATGGTGCCGCCGATATCCTCGAGGGCGCGGCCCAGCGTCGGCGCGAAGAGGCGTCCGTCGGTCAGCGTCACGGTGCCCGTGACCGAGGAGAGCGCGGGCGGGCCGTTCACCGAGAGGGCGAAACCGGCGTTGCCCGTCAGGGTGCGCGGCTCGATGAACGGATCGGCAAGGGCGAGCGGCGCCTGGCCGTCCACCGTCAGGGCCAGCGCGCCGCCCGGCGCCACCTCGCCGCGCACCGTGGCGCTGATGCCCGCCGGGCCGGTGGCGTCGATGTCGAGGCCGATGCCGCCGCCCGGTTGCAGACGGGCCGAACCGTCGGCGGTGACGGGGCCGGAGAAATCTGGCACGAACTGGCCGATGTCGTTCAGGCGCGCCTGAAAGGTGCCGCCGCCCGCACCGTTCACACTGTCGAAATCGCCCGAGACGGAGAACCCGGGGAACGTCACGTCGAGGCCCTGCGCGCGCAGGGTGCCGTCCGCGCTGCGGCTGACCTGACCGTCGATGCGCCCCACGCCCGCGAGCAGGGGTGCGGCAGCGGGCACGCCGACGTCGAGGCTGCGGGTCTCGGCGTCGAGTGCCAGATCGAAGGTCGAGAAATCGAGCGCCGTGGTGCCCCTGACCGCGGCCGAGACGCCGCCCGCGATGGGCTGTCCGATGAGGCCCGCATAGGTCGACAGGCTGTCGACGCTGGCGCGCGCATCGACGGTCACGGTATCGGTGCCCCCGGCGGTGACGCGGAACTCTGCGCCGCCGGGGCCGGTGCCGTCGATGTCGATCGAGGTCACGCCGTCGCTCTGCCGCAGGGCCTGTCCGCGCGCGCTCAGGCCGCCGGGCAGGGCAATGCCGCCCGCAGAGAGATCGGCGCCGGTGACGTCGAAGTCCACGTCGAAACCGGAGAGATCCGGCCAGGCCATGCCCGAGACGTCGAGATCGAGCGATCCGGCGAGCGAGCGGCCCGCCAGATCCGACCAGGGCGCGAGGCTGGCGACCTGCGCCAGCAGCGCGCCCCTGATCTGGCCGCCGTCGGCGGGCGCGGCGAGGCTGGCGTCGAGGTCGATGGCCGCACCGCCCGGCCCGCTCGCCGTGGCGTCGATGGCAGTGACGCCATCGGGCGTGCGCGTGGCGGTGCCTTGTGCCTCGAGCGCGCCCGCGAGGCGGTATCCGAGACCGGCGAGGTTCTCGCCCGCAAGATCGAAGGCGAGGTCGAAGGTGGTCGCATCGGGCCGCGCGTTGCCACTGGCGGTCAGGTCGACGGATCCGGCGAAGGGCTGACCGGCGAGGCCCGAATAGGCCGAGAGGTCGCTCGCGGCGAGGTCGATTTGTCCTGTGATTTCATTGCCCTGCGCTTCGGTGGCCATGCTGCCGTCGAGGCGCGCCACCAGACCGCCGGGGCCGGTCGCGTCGACCGCCGCGGTTGCCGCGCCGGTGGCGTCGCGGGTCGCGGTGCCCCGCGCGGTCACAGCGCCGTCGAGGCCGTAGCCATAGCCCGACAGATCGCGGCCCGAGAGGTCGAAGGTAAGGTCGAGGGTGCTCAGATCCGGCAGGGCAGCGCCGCTGGCCGACACGTCGAGGGCGCCCGACAGCACCTCGCCGACGAGGGCGGAATAGGCGCCGAGGTCGGCGGCGGACAGGGTGAGCGTGCCCGCCACCTCGCTGCCCGCGTCGCGCGGTGCCATGGTGCCCTGAACGTTCAGGTCGAGGGCGCCGGGGCCGGTGACGGCGGCAAAGAGGGTGAGGTCGCCCGCCGGCGCGCGGGCGGCGATGCCGTTGGCGGCGAGGGTGCCGGTCAGGCGACGGGGGCCCGCGACGAGGTCGCGGACCGAGGCGTCGAAGACCACGTCGAAGTCGGTCGCCATCGGCTGATAGATATTGCCGGCCGTGCCGGTCGCGGTGAGGGTCAGGGCGCCCGCCAGATCCTGTCCGGCCAGCGCGCTGTAGGGCGACAGGTCATCGACGGTGGCGTCGATGTCGGCGGCAAGGTCGAAACCCGCGCCGAGGGTCGCCGCGAGCGAGACCGCAGCGCCGCCGGGGCCGTCGCCGGTGACGTCGGCGGTGACGACGCCCGCCGCGTCGCGGGTCACGGTGCCCGAGAGGTCGAGGGCGCCCGCGAGGTCCGGCAGGGCCGGGGCCACGTCGTCGAGGGCGAGGGCGAAGTCGGCGCTGCCGATGCCGTCGATGACACTGGCGTCGGCGGTCAGCGAGAGGGTCGGCGTGGTCAGCGCGAGATCGCGCAGGGCGCCGCTGAGCGGGCCGGTGCGGATCGCGCGGCCCTGAAGGGTCGCCGCCCCCGCGAGGAACGGATCGGCCTGCGGGATACCGAGGGCGAGATCGGTGCTGTTGCCGGTGATGGCGATGTCGAAGCCGGAGGCGTCGGTCGCCGCCGTGCCGGTCAGCATGAGCGACAATGCCCCGCCGAGGTCGCGGCCCGCGAGCGGCGCGAAGGGCGCCAGATCGGCGATGTCGGCGATGACCTCGATGCTGGCGGGCAGCGGGCTTTCGGAGGGGGGCAGGGTCGCGCGGATGTCGGCGCTCGGTGCGCGGCAGGGTGGCGGTGGCGGCGATCTCGGTAAAGCCGTCGGCGCCGGTCGTGGCGGTGCCGGTGATCGTGGCCGGTCCGTCGAGGCCGTCGAGCGAGACGCCCAGGTCCGCGATGTCGAGGTCGAAGGCGGCGCGGACGCCGGTGCTTTGCAGGTCGGCGGTGGCAGAGACCGTGACCTCGTCGGTGGTCACGAGGAGCTCCTCGAGGCGGGTGCCCGCCGTGTCGCGGGCGGCGCGGACGTCGATGCTGCCCGCGCCCGCGAGCAGCGGGTCGAGTTCGGCGATGCCGAGGGCGAGGTCGGCGGTGGCGCCGTCGAGCGTGACGTCGAACGTCCCCTCGAGCGGGCCGACGGTCGCGGCGATGTCGAGGTCGGCGCGCCCGGCGAGGTCGAGGCCGGTGAGCGCGCCGAAGCGGCCGAGGTCGTCGGCGGTGAGCGTGGCCGTCACCTCTGTCGCGAAGAGGTCTGCGGGGCCCTGCACGGTGCCCGCACTGGTCAGGTCGACGCCGGGCCCGGTGAGGGTCAGCGCCTCGATCTGAAACGGGCCGTCGCTGACGCGGGCGACGGCGAGGCGGCCCGAGATGCTGGCGCCGACCGCCTCGGCAAGTGCTGCGTCGGTCAGGGAGAGGGCGTCGGCGGCGTATCGAACGTCGGCGGTGAAGCGCCCGTCGGCGCCGTCGCGGGCGGGGACGATGACGCCTGCGCCGTCGAGGGTGAGGGAGGGGATGGTGACGGCGGGGCTGCTGAAATCGGTGAGGGTGAAGGCGCCCTGCCACTGGTCGCCGGCGCTCGCATCGAAGGTCACGTCGAGGTCGACCGCGTTCACGAAGGTGCGCGGCCCGGCGCCGGGCAGCAGGACGGGCGTGCCGTCCGGCCCGGCGATGCGGCCCGTGAGGTCGAGCGACAGCGGCCAGCCGTCCGGCGCGATTTCGGCGGAACCGGAGAGTTGCACCGCCTGCGCCTCGATCTCGAGGGCGCGCAGCGAGAGGGCGCCGGTCGCGTCGCGTCCGCCCTGCACCGCGAGGCGCGAGGAGGTGCCGAAGAACTCGGCATAGTCGCTGGTGGTGAAGGCGGTGAGATCGCCGGTTATGTCGAGCCGCAGATCCTGCGCGGCCCCGGCGTCGGTTTCGACGGTGACGAGGCCGAATTCGCCGGCGATCCGTTCGGCGCCGTCGGTCGCGATCGAGAGTGTGGCGGCGTAGTCGTCGATCGGCGCCTCGCCGTTCAGGACCAGCCGCACCGAGGGGCGCCCGGGGATGCCGAGGGCGCGGGCGACGATGCCGTTCGCTTCCTCGGCCAGATCGAGGGTCAGCGACAGGATGCGGGTGTCGTTGGAGTAGGCGCCCGCCACCTCGAAGCTGCCGACCGTGGCGTCGAGGCGCTCTGCGGTGATGTCGGCGCTGCCCTCGCCGCCCGACAGCGCCACCTGACCGTCGACGGAAAAGGCGTATTCGGTGCCGAGCAGCGCCTCGCCCAGCACGATCCGGTCGGCGCGGATCTCGGCGATGTCGATGCCGACGGGCAGGTCGGGCAGGGCAAAGCTGAACGGTGCGGCCTCGGGGTCGGGGAGTTCGGTCGTCTCGGCGCCGAGGGGCGCGCGGATCACCTCGATGACGCCCGCCGACATCTCCTGCACGTCGACGCGGCCGCCGAGCAGGGCAGAGCGGTTCCAGTCGAGCACCAGATCCTCGGCGCGCAGCCAGATGCCCTCGCTGTCGGCGATGGTGAGGAGGCCGACGGTCGCGCGGCTGCTGAGGGCGCCGGTAAAGCCCTCGATCCGGACGGTGGTGCCCTCGTTCGACAGGTTGTCCTCGATCAGGCCCTGGATGAAGCCGACGTCGCGGTCCTCCTCGGTTTCCTGCGCGGCGAGCGGGGTGGCGAGGAGGGTGGCGGTCAGGGCGAGGGGAATGAGGCGCATCAGAACGATTGTCCGATGCCGATGTAGATCTCGACGCGGCCATAGGCGTCGTCGCCGGTCACGGGCGTCGCCACGTCGAGGCGGATCGGCCCGATGCCGGTGTCGTAGCGCACCCCGAGCCCGGCCCCTGCGTGGTATTCGTCGCTCGTCTGCGGGAACGGTTCGGCGCCGACCATGCCGAAGTCGTAGAACCCGACGACGGATATCGCCTGTGTCACGCCGACCCGCGCCTCGAGCTGTGCGCCGACGAAGGAGGCACCGCCCGAGTCGACGAGCACCGTCCCCTCGCCGAAATCCGCCAGATAGGTGAGGCCCAGCGACTGATAGGCGACGCCGCGCACGGTGCCGCCGCCACCCGAGTAGAACAGGTAATCGGCGGGCGCCTCGGTGACGCTGGCGCCGACGACGGAGCCGAGTTGGCCGCGCGCGGCGAGGGTGAAGCGGTCGTCGGCGCCGAAGGAATAATAGACCCGCGCATCCGCGAGGAGCCGCGCGCCGGTGCCGGCATCGCCCGCGACGCCGACGAAGGGGGTCACGTCGAGGTCGAGGTAATAGCCGCTCGTCGGGTCGAGCGCATTGTCGCGCCGGTCGTAGGTGCCCGACAGCGGGGCGGTGACGAGGGTATAGTCGCGGATCCGCGTCGCGGTTTCCTCGCGCGCGACGAGGACGCCGAGGCCGGCCTCGAGGGTGAGGCGGTCCGAGGAATACTGGATCAGGCCCGCGTCGGCGGTGAATTGTTCGAGGAAATAGGTCGGCTCGTCCTCGAGGCTGATCGCCGTGTTCAGCGTGAGGTCGATGTCGGGCCGGAACGTCGCGGGACGCGAGAACGCGAGGGCGATGCGGTAGTCGACGCCGTCCTCGCCGTCGGCGGCGGCGTCGATGTTGCCGGTCTCGATACCGGAAATCTCGCCCTCGATACGGAACCGTTCGGCGCCGCCAAGGAGGTTGCGGTGCAGCCAGTAGGCCGAGAGCGTGACGCCGTCGAGGGTGGAATATTCGGCACCGAAGCCGATGCGGCGCGGCGCGGCCTCGGTGATCTGGGCGGTGATCGGGCAGGGTGCCGTCCGGGCCGTCGGTCTCGCTCTCGATCAGGGCGACGGCACTGAACGCGCCGGTGCGGCGCAGGCGGGTCTGGGCGCGGTCCAGTTCCCCGGGAGAATAGACCGTGCCCTCGGGCAGGCCCGCGATCTCGACGATGCGCTGGGTGCGGACGTCCCTGTTGCCGGTGACGGTGAGGGGGCCGAAGCGCAGTTGCGGGCCGGTCAGCGATGGCCACGCGGGCGTCGAGGCGGCTGGCGGGATGGACGGCGGTGATCTGCTGCTCGCCGGCCGCGACGCGGGGATAGCCCTGAGTGCGCCATTCGGCGGTCGCGGCGCGCACGGCGGCGCGGATCGCCTCGGCGCGCGCGACCTCGCCGGTGGCGAAGCTGTCGGGGATCTCGGTGCCGGGGGCGAGGGGGACGACCTCTGCCTGACCGAACAGGAACTCTGGCCCGGGGGTGACGGTGATGACGATGGCGCCGAGGGTGCGGGGCGCGTCGAGCGGGGCGATTTCCGAGACCTCGCGGCCGTCGGCGCGGATCGAGATGGTGCCGCCGTAGCGCCCCTCGGCGTAGAGGCCGGTGAGGAGGCGTCGATAGTCGGCGCGGGCGGCGGCGATGAAATCGACCGGCGTTGCGGGATCCTGCCCCTCGTCGAGGGTGGTCAGGGACAGGGCGAGCGACGCGTTCTCGAGGACCGTTCGCAGGGCATCGTCGGCGTTCTGCGGCAGCACGATCTCGACGGTCTGCGCCGGGGCGGGGGCGGCAAGCACCGATGTGGCGAGCGCCACGGCAAATCGTTTCGGTGTCACCCCGATGTTCCCCTGTCGGCTTGGGCTCTTGTGTCGGCGGCCCCTCGGACAACCTTTGGTGGGGTCGTCTGGTTCCGACACTATAGGCGATTGTCGCCGAGGGGTAGTGTCACAAGACAATCGCGCCACTAGAATGAGCGCGAATTCACCTATTCGTGTCCGATCCCGTGGTCCGGCGCCGCGAAAGGATCGACCGGATAGCGCACCGCGGTCAGATAGAGGCCCGAGGGCGGCGCCACCGGGCCGCAGGCGGCGCGGTCGCGGGCGCCGAGTGCGGCGGCCACGGCCTCTGGCGGCCAGGCCCCGGCGCCGACCCGTTCGAGGGTGCCGACGATCGAGCGGACCTGCGAATGCAGGAACGACCGCGCCGTCAGATCGAAGCGGAACTCGGTCCCGCCGGGCACGGCGTGGGCGCAAATGTCGAGCGTGTCGAGCGTCTTGACCGGCGATCTGGCCTGGCAGAGGGCGGCGCGGAAGGTGGTGAAATCGTGGTTGCCGATCAGATGCGCCGCCGCCGCCTGCATCGGCGCGAGGGCGAGCGGGTGCCGGACCTGCCACACGCGCCCGGCCTCGTGGGTCGCGGGCGCGCGGCGTGCCTGCACCCGGAAGAGGTAGCGCCGACCGGTGGCCGAGAACCGCGCGTGCCAGTCGTCGGGCACGCGCGCGGCCCGCAGGATCGCGACGGGTGCCGGTTTGAGGTGGAAATTCAGCGCCTCCGACAGGCGGAACGGATCCCAGTCGCGCGCGAGGTCGGCGTGGGCAACCTGACCGGTCGCGTGGACGCCCGCATCGGTGCGGCCCGCGGCGGCGATGGTGTGCGGGCCGGGTTCGAGATGCGCGAGGGCGGCCTCGATGGCGGCCTGCACCGAGGGCGGGCCGTCCTGCCGCTGCCAGCCCGCGAAGGGGCCGCCGTGGTAGTCGACGAGGAGGGCGAAGCGCGGCATGGGGCGCGGATAGGGGGTGCGGCGCCTGAAATCAATCGGGCAGGGGCGCTGCCCCTCGGCCTGCGGCCTCACCCCGGAGGTGTTATGGCAACGTGAACGGGGGGCGCGGTTTTTGGGAGGGGCCTCGTCATCGCGGCGGCACTCGCCTATCTAACCGAGACGAGCGGAGGCGTTCCGCGCGGCGGAAGGGTGCGGCGCGTGGGACTTGCGACACTGGTGGACGGCACGTTCGCGTGCGTCGGGCGGCAGGTGGGGCGGGTCGGCGAGGCGTTGACGGCGCCGTTCTCGGATACCGTGGTGCGGCTGGGTGTCACCGGCCTCAGCCGGGCGGGCAAGACGGTGTTCATCACCTCGCTCGTCGCCAACCTGCTCGACCGGGACCGGATGCCGCAACTGGGCGCCGTGGCGTCGGGGCGGATATCGACGGTCTGGTTGCAGCCGCAGCCCGACGATACGCTGCCGCGGTTTGCCTATGAGGAGAACATCGCCCGGCTGACCGGGGACGCCCCCGACTGGCCCGAGGGGACGCGCCAGATCAGCCAGTTGCGGCTGTCGTTCCGGGTGCAGCCGAGCGGTATCCTGTCGGGTCTGTCGGGGCCGAAGACGGTGCACCTCGATATCGTGGATTATCCGGGCGAGTGGCTGCTCGACCTCGGGCTCATGGAGAAGAGTTTCGAGGTGTGGTCGGCGGAGGTGCTGGCGCGGACGGAATTGCGGGAGGAGGCGGAGGAGTTTCGCGCGGCTTTGGCGGCGGCGGATGCGACGGCGCGCCTCGACGAAAGCACCGCGCGGCGGCTGGCGCAGGCGTTCACCGGCTATCTGACGGCGGCGCGGGCGGCGGGCTATGCCGACTGCACGCCGGGGCGGTTCCTGCTGCCGGGCGATCTGGCGGGCTCGCCGGTGCTGACCTTCGCGCCGCTGCCGCCGGGCGCGCACCCGCGCGGATCGCTGGGCCGCGAGTTCGCGCGGCGGTTCGAGGCCTACAAGGCGCGGGTGGTAAGTCCGTTCTTTCGCGACCATTTCGCGCGGATCGACCGGCAGGTGGTGCTGGTCGACGTGCTGGGCGCGATCGCCGACGGGCCGCGCGCCCTCGACGATCTGCGCGGGGCGATGGCCGATATACTGGGGGCGTTCAAGGCGGGGCGGAACGGCTGGCTCTCGCGGTTGATGGCGGGGCGGCGGGTCGAGCGGATCCTGTTCGCGGCGACCAAGGCCGACCATCTGCACCACACGCAACATGGCGCGCTGACCGCGATCACCGAGGCGCTGCTGCGCGAGGCGCGGGACCGGGCGCGGTTTGCCGGGGCAAAGACGCAGGCGATGTCGATCGCGGCGCTGCGGACCACGGTGGAGGAGACGGTGCAGCACGACGGCTCGCCGCTCGACGTGGTGCGGGGGCGCGCGCAGGAGGGCGGGCGCCAGATCGCGGCGCATCCCGGCGTGCTGCCGTCGGATCCCGCGCATCTGCTGGCGCCGGCGCGCGCGGGCGCGGCGGACTGGGCGGCGGCGGAATACCGGGCGGCGCGGTTCGCGCCGGCGAGGCTGACCCTGAAGCCGGGCGAGGGGCCGCCGCACATCCGCCTCGACCGGGCAGCGGAATTCCTGTTCGGGGACCGGCTGTGAGCGCGCCGGAGGGCCCGCGCGGGCCGGTCCTTATCGAGATGGACGCGGGCGCGCCCGCCGCCCCCGAGACGGCGCCGCCGGTGCCCGATGTGGGCCCCGTGCCCGAGGGGCGGGCGATGCAGGCGGCGGTGGCACTGGCCGCTGCGCGGCCGTCGCGGCTGGGGCGGTGGCTCGTCGGCTCGTTCACGGCACTGTTCGGGTTCGTCCTCTCGCTGGCGGCGTGGAATTATGTCACGGGCCTTCTGGCGGCGGCGCCGGTGCTGGGGTGGATCGCGAGCGTCCTTCTGGGCATCTTCGTCGCGGTGCTCCTCATCGTTGCCCTGCGCGAACTCGGCGCCATCGGGCGGCTGGCGCGCCTCGACGCGGTGCACCGGGCGGCGGTGGCGGCGCTGGTGTCGGGCGAGCGCAAGGCGGCGCTGGACGTGATCGCGCGGCTCGGGACGCTCTATGCCGGGCGGGCGGACATGGAATGGGGGCTGGCGCGGCTGCGTGAGCGGCAGGACGAGGTGTTCGATGCCGACGGGCTGCTGGGCCTCGCCGAGCGGGCGCTGTTCGAGGGGCTGGACGGTCGCGCGCGCCGCGAGGTCGAGGCGGCGGCGCGGCAGGTGGCGACCGTTACCGCCGTGGTGCCGCTGGCGTTCGCGGATGTGGCGGTCGCGCTTACCTCGAACCTGCGGATGATCCGGCGCATCGCCGAGATCTATGGCGGCCGCGCGGGCACGCTGGGAAGCTGGCGGATGGCGCGGGCGGTGTTCGGGCATCTGGTGGCGACGGGGGCGGTGGCGGTGGGCGACGACCTGATTTCCTCGGTCGCGGGGGGCGGGATCCTGTCGAAGGTCTCGCGCCGGTTCGGCGAGGGCGTGGTCAACGGCGCGCTGACCGCGCGGGTCGGGGTCGCGGCGATGGAGGTCTGCCGTCCGCTGCCGTTCGGGGCGCTGCCGCGGCCGACGGTGACGGGGCTGGTGCGGCGGGCGCTGACGGGATTGTTCGGGTCGGGGGACGCGGGCGAGACGACATAGCCTTATGGCGTCAGAGCGACCCGAGGGGGCCGAGAGGCGGCAGCATGGTGCCGCAGACGAGCGCCGAGAGGACGCGGGGCAGGGGTGCGATCTGGCTGAACGGGAACAGCGCCCGGTCGCGCAGCACGGGCAGGAACCGGCTGTCGGACTGATATTGCGGGGTGAAGGCGCGGCTGAACGCCTGATAGGCCCAGACGTGCGCGCGCCGTGCGGCGGCGAAGAGGGCGAGGGGATCCTGTCCGTCCGCGGCGCCGATCGCCCGGGAGAGCGCCAGCGCATCGAGCAGCGCCATGTTCGCCCCCTGCCCGAGTTGCGGACTGGCGCGGTGGGCCGCGTCACCGATGTGGACCAGCCGTTCGGAGAACGGACGACGCAGCGTCCCGTGCGTATAGCGCGCCAAGGTCATCTGCGCGGGGTCGGTGATCTGCGCGGCAAAGGGGGCGAAGGCGGGCCAGAGGGCGGTCGCCTCGGTGCGCCAGCGGTCGATGCCCTGCGCGACCCACTCCGGGTGGTGGCCCACGGGAAGGGACCAGAAGACGGCCGCCTTTTCGGGGCCTTCGGGGTCTGGACGGCCCAGCGGCAGGACACCGATCATCCGGTCGGCACGGCGGTAGCACTGGCGCAACGCGCCCTGAGGCAGGTCGGTCGCGGCGGGCCAGTCGACGGTGCCCCAGATCGCACCATAGGGCAGGGCGCGCGCGGCCAGCGGCGAGAGCGGCGAGGCGGCGCCGGTGGCGTCGACCACGAGGTCGAAGGGGCCGTGGTCGTGGCGCGTGCCGCCTGCGTCGGTCGTGGTGAGCACGATGTCGGCGGCGCGGCGGGTGACGGCGACGGCGGTGGCGTCGGGCGTGAAGGGCACGGTGGCCGCAGCGGCGTCCCACAGGAGCGCGAAGAGCGCAGCGCGGTGGATCGCGAGGCCATGGGTGCCGCGCCCGCGCGCGTCGTAGGTGACGTCGAGGACCGGGCGGCCCCGCAGCGCCTCGTGCCCGGCCATGCGACCGATCCGGGCGCCGCGCGCCTGCGCCGCCGGTAATAGTCCCAGCCGGGCAAGCACCGCCTGACCGACCGGCTGGATCACCAGACCGGAGCCGACGGGCCGGGGTGCTGTGAACCGGTCGAACAGGCGCACGGCATGGCCGTCGCCCGCGAGCAGGATCGCGGCGGCAAGTCCGCCGATGCCCGCGCCCGCGACCGCGATGCGCAGCGGGCCGTCGGAACGATAGCGAAGCGGGTGCACCATGGGCCGCAGGCCTAGGGTGCGGCGGGGGCGGGCGCAATGGGGCGATGCGGCGACCGGGGGGCCGGCCTCGTCGCTTTACCCCGGACGGGACCGCGCCTATAAGGCTCGCCATGTTCCGGACCCGCGCCCAGACCTTTCGAATTACCGCCCCGGCGGGCTGAACGCTCGGCCGCGCCGGACAAAGGTGTCCGATCCGTCGCACCGCCCCCCGATCCCGAATTTTGCCGCAAGGATGCGCGCCGATGTGTGCCGACACGCCAGACCAGACTGCCCCGACGACCGACTACAAACACACCCTGAACCTGCCGCGGACCGAGTTTCCGATGCGCGCGGGCCTGCCTGCGCGCGAGCCGGGATGGCTCGACCGTTGGGCGCAGATGGATATCTATGGGCGCCTGCGGGGGAAAGCCCTCGCCCGGACGGGCGAGGGCCTTGAGACGCGGGCGCCGTTCATCCTGCACGACGGGCCGCCCTATGCCAACGGGCACCTGCACATCGGGCACGCCCTGAACAAGGTGCTCAAGGACATGGTGGTCCGCAGCCAGCAGATGCTGGGCCGCGACGCGCGCTATGTGCCGGGGTGGGACTGTCACGGGCTGCCGATCGAGTGGAAGATCGAGGAGCAGTACCGCGAAAAGGGGCTCGACAAGGACGACGTGGATGTCGTGGCGTTCCGGCAGGAGTGCCGCAAGTTCGCGGCAGGCTGGGTGGATGTGCAGCGCGCGGAGTTCGAGCGGCTGGGCGTGACGGGCAACTGGGCCGATCCGTATCTGACGATGGATTACCACGCCGAGGCGGCGATTGCGGGGGAGTTCCAGAAGTTCCTGATGAACGGCACGCTGTATCGGGGATCGAAGCCGGTGATGTGGTCGCCGGTCGAGGAGACGGCGCTGGCCGAGGCGGAGGTGGAATATGCGGACAAGGAGAGTTTCACGGTCTGGGTGAAGTTCGAGGTCGTGGGGTTCGCGCTGCCGGACCTGATCCTGTCGGACGAGGAGGAGACCGACGAGGTGCGCGAGGCCGTCGTCGAGGCGAAGGCGGAGGTGACGCGCGACCTCGAAGGGGCCTTCGTCGTGATCTGGACGACGACGCCGTGGACCCTGCCGTCCAACAAGGCGGTCGTTTACGGAAAATCAATCTCCTACGGTCTTTATGAAGTGACCGGGACGCCGGAACAGAGTTGGGCAAAGGTGGGGGAGAGATATATCCTGGCGGACGGGCTTGCCGCGTCCGTCCTCGGCAAGGCGCGTCTGGAGGCGGGCATGTACCGCCGCGTCCGCGACGTCACGCAGGCGCAACTCGAGGGGATGACGCTGCGCCATCCGCTTGCCAGGGCCGAAGGGGCGACGGGCGAGTGGGACGCCCCGCGCGATTTCCGCGCCGCCGGTTTCGTCACCGACACCGAGGGCACAGGCTTCGTCCATTGCGCGCCATCGCACGGGATGGAGGAGTTCGAGCTCTATCGCGATCTGGGAATGCTCGAACAGGTCATCACCTACAACGTCATGCCGGACGGGCGTTTCCGCGACGACCTGCCGTTCTTTGGCGGCAAGGCGATCCTGCGCGACAAGCCGAACAAGAAGAACAAGGGCAATCCCTGGGAGGGGGATGCCAATACGGCGGTGATCGAGAAGCTGGTGGAGGTCGGCGGGCTGCTGGCGCGGGGGGTCATCAAACACTCCTATCCGCATAGCTGGCGGTCCAAGGCGCCGGTGATCTATCGCAACACGCCGCAGTGGTTCGCCGCCATCGACAAGCCGGTGGGCGACGGTCTGGATACGCATGGGGTCACGATCCGGCAGCGGGCGCTGACCTCGATCGACGACCTCGTGACCTGGACGCCACAGCGCGGGCGCAACCGCCTGCATGCGATGATCGAGCAGCGGCCCGACTGGGTGCTGTCGCGGCAGCGCGCCTGGGGGGTGCCGCTGGTGTGTTTCGTCAGAAAGGGCGCGCTGCCGACCGACGCGGATTTCCTTTTGCGGGACGATGCGGTGAACGCCCGCGTGGTTGCGGCGTTCGAGGCGGAGGGGGCGGATGCGTGGTATGCGGACGGCGCCAAGGCGCGGTTCATCGGCGAGGCGGCCAACCCCGAGGACTACGATCAGGTGTTCGACATCCTCGATGTATGGTTCGACAGCGGCTCGACCCATGCCTTCGTGCTGCGCGACCGGGCGGACGGGGCGCCGGACGGGATCGCCGACCTTTACCTCGAGGGCACCGACCAGCATCGCGGCTGGTTCCATTCGTCGCTGTTGCAGGCCTGCGGGACGCTGGGGCGCGCGCCCTATCGCGGGGTGCTGACGCATGGGTTCACGCTGGATGAAAAGGGCATGAAGATGTCCAAGTCGCTCGGCAACACGATCCTGCCCGAAACCATCGTCAGGGAATACGGCGCCGATATCCTGCGGCTCTGGGTGGCGCAGACCGATTATACCGCCGACCAGCGGATCGGGCCCGAGATCCTCAAGGGCACGGCCGACAGCTATCGGCGGTTGCGCAACACGATGCGGTTCCTGCTGGGGTCGCTCGCGGATTTCGCCGAGGCCGACCGGGTGGCGCCCGAGGCGATGCCGGAGCTGGAACGCTGGGTGCTGCACCGGTTGAGCGAGCTGGACGAGGTGGTCCGCACGGGCTATGCGGCCTATGATTTCAACGGCGTGTTCTCGGCGGTGTTTCAGTTCGCCACCGTGGACTTGTCGGCGTTCTATTTCGATATCCGCAAGGACGCGCTCTATTGCGACGGCGATACGCCACGGCGGCGGGCGGCGCGGACGGTCCTCGACCTGCTGTTCCACCGGCTGACGACCTGGCTGGCGCCGGTGCTGGTGTTCACGATGGAAGAGGTCTGGCTGGAGCGGTATCCGGGGGCGGATGCTTCGGTGCATCTGGAGGATTTCCCGGCGACGCCGGCGGGCTGGCGCGATGCGGCGCTGGCGGAGAAGTGGGCCGTTGTGCGCAGTGTCCGGCGGGTCGTGAACGGGGCGCTGGAGCTTGCGCGGCGTGACAAGGTGATCGGGGCGAGCCTCGAGGCGGCGCCGGTCGTCTATGTGACGGAAGGTGCCGCCGTCGTGCTGGTGAGTGTGGCGTTCGAGGACCTTTGCATCACCAGCGGCATCGAGGTTCGGACGGGGGCTGCGCCCGGGACGGCGTTCCGGCTCGCCGATACGGCGGATGTCGCGGTGGTCTTTGCCGAGGCGGGTGGCGAGAAATGCCAGCGCTGCTGGAAGATCCTGCCCGATGTCGGGAGCCACGCGCACGCGGGGGTCTGCGGGCGGTGCGACGAGGCCTTGAGCGATTTGCCCGCGGATGCGGGGATGGTGGGGTGAAACCCCACCCTACGGTGCAGCGTAGGATGGGGTTTCACCCCATCTTCCACCGATGATCGAACGCGTCACGGTTGCCTCGCCTTTCGGACCCCTGACGCTGGAGATCGAGGGCGGCGCCATTACCGGGCTCGATTGGGGCGATAGCGGTGAACTGCCGGAAAGCGATCTGGCGCGCGCGGTGGCGCGGCAACTGGCGGCCTATTTCGCGCAGGAGTTACAGAATTTCGATCTGCCGCTCGCTCCCCGCGTCACGCCTGCGCAGGCGCGGTTCGATGCGGCGATGGCCGCCATTCCCTATGGCGAGACGCGGACCTATGGCGAGTTGGCGCGCGCCCTGGGCATCCCGGCGCAGGCGGCGGGGCAGCATTGCGGCGCGAACCGGATCGCGATCCTGATCCCGTGTCACAGGGTTCTTGGGACCGGCGGCCTCGGCGGCTATTCGGGGCGGGGCGGGGTCGAGACGAAGGTGGCGCTGCTGCGCCTCGAGGGGGCGGCGGGGCTGTTGATCTGAGGGATCGACGGGGGGAAGCCCCACCCTGCGGACAGCGTCAGCCGTTCGGCCCGTGGATGAGCTGCTGCACCGCGCCAGCCGTCAGAAGGTAGATCGAGGTGAGCAAAAGTCCTGCGTGCGCCCAGCTTTGCGGGTCGAAGTTCACCCAGGCCGCCCAACCTGCAAAGAGCACCCAGGCAAAAGCCATGGGCAGGGTGACGAGGCGCCAGCGTTCGGTGCGGACCGGGTGCACGAACTTGATCGGCAGGAACATGGCGATGGCCAGCACCGTGACGATGAGCAGGATGAGCCAGTAATTGTCGACCATCGCGAACAGCACGATGACCAGCATGTTCCAGCAGCCGGGAAAGCCGGAAAAGGAATTGTCCTTCGTCTTCATGCGGGTATCGGCAAAATAGAGGGCCGAGGCAAAGGTGATGACGATGATGACGAACCAGCCCGTCCAGCCCGGCAACAGGTCGGGATGCTTGAACAGCGCATAGGCCGGGATGAACACGTAGGTGAGATAGTCGATGATGAGGTCGAGCAGCACGCCGTCGAATTCCGGCGCATTTCGTTTGACGTCGTAGCGCCGCGCGAGGGGGCCGTCGATGCCGTCGACGGCAAAGGCCACGACGAGCCAGAGGAACATGAGCGCCCACTTCTGCTCGACGGCGGCAAGCAGGGCCAGCATCGCGAAGACGGCGCCGGTGGCGGTGAGCAGGTGAACGCCAAGGGCTTTGTGGGTCAATCTCATGACGTCTTCATGACGGATCGGGGGGATCGGTTCAATCGGTTTGGGGCCATCGGGACGCGGCGTATCTGGTATATGTGGCGATCGCGCCGTCTATGCCTTGGGGTGGGTCCGGTCGTAGACCGCCATGAGCTGTGCGGCGTCGACCGCGGTATAGCCCTGCGTCGTGGACAGGGACGCATGGCCGAGCAGTTCCTGGATCGCCCGCAGGTCGCCACCGGCACCGAGAAGGTGCGTCGCGAACGAGTGCCGCATCGCGTGCGGCGTCGCGGTGGAGGGCAGTCCGAGTTGCAGGCGTGCGCCCTCCATCACCTTCTGGATGGCGCGGGGGTTCAGGGGGCCACCGCGCCGACCGCGAAAGACCGGGCCTTTTGGATCAACGGGATGCGGGGCGATCTTCAGGTAGGCGTCGACGGCATCGCGCGCCGCGGGGAGTACCGGGACGACGCGCTCCTTGCCGCCTTTGCCGCGGATCACGATGCTTTGCGCCAGTGGCACCTGCGCACCGGTCAGCCCCAGCGCCTCGGATATCCGAAGCCCGCAGCCGTAGAGCAACGTGACGACGGCGGCATCGCGGGCGGCGATCCAGGGTTCCTCCGATTGCACCTCGACACGGTCGATCATCGCCTTCGCGCCCGCAACGTCGAGGGGCCGGGGCAGTTTCTTCTGGAATTTGGGCGCGCGCGTCGACAGGACCGCCGTCGGCTCGAACCCTTCGCGCTCGGACAGCCAGCGGTAGAAGGTCTTGACGGCAGAAAGGCTGCGCGCAAGCGAGCGCGCGACGATGCCCCGCCCCCGTTCGTGCGACATCCACGCGCGCATGTCCGTGACCGTGATCCGCGACAGCGGTGCGAGGCCCTGCGCGTCGCCGTGATACCGCCCGATGAACGCCAGAAACCCGAGGACATCGGTCTGATAGGCCTTGATCGTATTGACCGCAGCCCCGTTCAGCGCCCGCTCGTGGTCGAGCCAGCGGGCCAGCGCGTCGGTGAGCGCGGGCGTCAGGCCCGGGCCGATCGGGGCGGGGGCGTTCACGCCACCGACGCGAGCCAGCGGCGCAGGCTGCGCTCGACGACGCCGGCAAAGAAGGCGAGCAGGTCGGGGCCCTGTTGCGGTGTGAACTGATGCGGATCCTCGGAGCCCATGACCAGCATGCCGGGCAGGCGCCCCTCGCCCAGATCGAGTTTCAGGCAGGCCTCGGAATGGATGTACTGCGCCCTGTCGCCGTAGACGGCGCCGATCTCGGGGCGCGACTGTCGCAGCGTCACCTGTCGCACGGGCAGGTTGCGGCCCATGCTGATATAGCCGTCGACGAAACCGGGCTCGCCGACGGTCAGCACGTCGCCGAGCCGGTCTTTCATGTCGTCGCCGGGGGTCGCGGAATCGAGGACCAGACGGATGGCATCGACGCGCAGGATGTCGGAGACGTCGTTTTCGAGGGCATGCAGGAAATCCGCGAATTTCACCGGTTCGAGCAGGCGCAGGATCGCGCGGTGGATTTGATTGGTGCCGGCGATGTTTTCATAGGCCGCCGCGATCACCGAGCGGTGGGTGTCCTCGAGACGGTCGAGCCGCGCCTCGAGGCGTTCCATCGCGATGCCGCGCAGGTCGACGATATTGTGGCCCATCGCCTTTTCGTTCGCGGCCACCAACGCGCGCATGATGCCGGTATCCTCGAGCAGGACATCGGGTTCGGCGATCAGCCGTTCGCGCAGGCCCGCGTCGATGGGGCCCGTCGTCTGGGGGGAAATGCTGCTCATCTGCCTCGTCTCGCGTTTTTGGGACGCGCCTCTTGGCGGGCGCGCATCGCAAGGACTATCGGCGAGGGGTGGCGGGCGCGGCAAGCGAAAGGTGCCGGGACGGCGAAGAAGCGTCCCGGCTGTGGCCTTTGGGTTGGGTCGACCGGATCATAGAAAGATCAGTCGCTTGTGCGCCGATCCTCATGTATCACATGATCTTTTGGCCGGTCTTTTCCCAGTCCTTCAGGAACTGGTCGAGGCCCTTGTCGGTCAGCACGTGGTTGGCCATCGCCTTGATGACGTTCGCCGGAGCGGTCGCCACATCGGCGCCGAGCTTGGCACATTCGCTCATGTGGTTGGCCGAGCGGATCGAGGCGGCGAGGATCTGCGTCGAGAAGCCGTAGTTGTCGTAGATCGTGCGGATGTCGGAGATCAGGTCGAGGCCGTCGATGTTCAGGTCGTCGAGCCGCCCGATGAACGGCGAGATGAACGTCGCCCCCGCCTTGGCCGCCAGAAGCGCCTGATTTGCCGAGAAACAAAGGGTCACGTTGACCATCATCCCCTCGCCCGACAGCACCTTGCAGGTCTTGAGGCCGTCCCATGTGAGCGGCACCTTGACGGCGATGTTCTCGGCGATCGCGGCGAGCTTGCGGCCCTCGGCGATCATCTCGTCGGCGGTCAGCGCAACGACCTCGGCGGACACCGGTCCGTCGACGAGGTCGCAGATTTCCTTGGTGACTTCGAGGATGTCGCGCCCCGATTTGAGGATCAGCGAGGGGTTGGTGGTGACGCCGTCGACCATGCCGAGGTCGTTCAGCTCGCGGATCTGGTCGATTTCGGCGGTATCTACGAAGAATTTCATGTGCGCTCTCCCGTCAGTGTCTCGGTGGGTGTCTAGCGCAGTTGCGCGGGCGCGAAAAGGCGGGTTGAAGGCGGGGCCGGTTCGACGGCATCATGCCGCCTCTGCCGCCCCCCAAATCCCGGATCGCCCGATGCCCGCGACGCCCGCCCGGCCCCATGACGCAAGACGCTGATTTCCATGAGGAAGGCGCGCTGATCGGCGTGCTGACGACGCAGCCGCTCGACCGGGTGCTGGACTATCGCGCGCCCGCCGGGGGCTGCGTGACGGGCGCCTACGTCGAGGTGCCGCTGGGGCCGCGCAAGGTCATGGGGGTGGTCTGGGGGCCGGGCAAGGGCGATTTCGACCCCGCCAAGGTGCGCGCCGCGTTCCGCGTCCTCGATGCCGCGCCGATGCTGCCGGGGATGCGCGAGTTTCTGGGGCGGGCCGCCGACTATACGCTGACGCCGATGCCCGCGATGCTGCGGCTGGCGACGCGGGCGCCGGGTCTGGGCGACGGGTTGGCGGTGCGGACAGTCTACCGGCTGGGCGACACGGTGCCCGGGCGGCTGACCGGCGCGCGCGAGAAGGTGCTCGCGGTGCTCGAGGAATATGGCGGGCTGTCGTTCACCTTGGGCGAACTGGCCGAGATGGCGGGGGTCGGCACGTCGGTCGTCAAGGGGCTGGCGAAGCTCGGGGCGGTGCGCGAGGAGGCGGCGCCCCGCGATACCGCCTATCCGCCGCTGGACCCCACGCGCGACGGCAAGGCGTTGACCGCGGATCAGGCGGCGGCTGTGAAGGTGCTGCGCGGGGCGGTGCGCACGGGCGGCTATGGCACGACGCTGCTGAAGGGTGTGACCGGGTCGGGCAAGACGGAAGTGTATCTCGAGGCGGTGGCGGCGTGCCTCGCGCAAGGAAGGCAGGCGCTGGTCCTGCTGCCGGAGATCGCGCTTACCGGCGAGTTCCTCGAGCGGGTCGAGGCGCGGTTCGGGGCGAAGGCCGCCGAGTGGCATTCGGGTGTGACGATGACCGAACGGCGCCGCTGCTGGCGGATGGTCGGGACGGGGGGGGCGCAACTGGTGGTGGGGGCGCGATCGGCACTGTTCCTGCCGTTCCGCGATCTGGGGCTGATCGTCGTCGATGAGGAGCATGACACCTCCTACAAGCAGGAGGACGGCGTCCTCTATAACGCGCGCGACATGGCGGTGCTGCGCGCCTCGCTGGCGGGCGCGCAGGTGGTGCTGGCGTCGGCGACGCCCTCGCTCGAGAGTTGGGCGAACGTCGAGGCGGGGAAATACGCGCGCCTCGAGCTGACCTCGCGGTTCGGGCCGGCGGTGCTGCCGAAGATGGGCGCCATCGACATGCGCACCGAGGCGTTGGCGGCGGGGACGTGGATATCGCCGACGCTGCGGCGCGGGGTGGCGGAGCGGCTGGAACGGGGCGAGCAGGCGATGCTGTTCCTCAATCGCCGCGGCTATGCGCCGGTAACGCTCTGCCGGGCCTGCGGCGCGCAGATCGGCTGCGACCACTGCGACGCGCGGATGGTCGAGCACCGGTTTCTCAAGCGCCTGATGTGCCATCAGTGCGGCGAGACGAAGCCGATGCCTGTGAAATGCCCGTCCTGCGAGGTGACGGGCAAACTGGCCCCGGTGGGCCCGGGCGTCGAGCGGCTGGCCGAAGAGGCCACGGCGCTGTTCCCGGAGGCGCGGATCGCGGTGCTGTCGAGCGATCTGTTCGGCTCGGCCCGCGCGCTCAAGGCGCATATCGCCGGGATCGCGGCGGGCGGGGCGGATATCGTCATCGGCACGCAGATGGTGGCCAAGGGGCACAATTTTCCCCTGCTGACGCTGGTGGGGGTCATCGACGCCGATCTGGGGTTGCAGGGCAGCGACCTGCGCGCCGCCGAACGGACGTTCCAGCTCATGCGTCAGGTGGCGGGGCGCGCGGGGCGGGCGGAGGCGCCGGGGGAGGCGCTGTTGCAGACGTTCCAGCCGGAGCATCCGGTGATCCGGGCGATCCTCGGCGGCGACGAGGAGGCGTTCTGGCGCGCCGAGGCCGAGGAGCGGCGCGCGGCGGGGGTCCCGCCCTATGGCCGGATGGCGGGGATCGTTTTGTCGAGCGAGAACGTGGCCGAGGTCTTCGACCTTGGCGAGGCGATGGCGCGCAACGCGGGGCCGCTGGCGCGCGTGGGAGCAGAGGTTTACGGCCCGGCACCCGCCCCGATCGCGCGGATCCGGGGGCGGCACCGGGTGCGCCTGCTGGTGAAGGCGGGCAAGGGGGTGGCGTTGCAACCCGCGCTGGCGGCGTGGATCGCGCAGTTCCGGGTGCCGGCGTCGCTGCGGCTGAGTGTGGATATAGATCCTCAGAGTTTCCTGTGACGCGCGCGGGGCGGGCGGCGGGATGAGTATTTGGAGCAAGAAAATGCCGGGGGCGCGCCTATGGACGACGCAGGCGGTCGAGGGCGAGGAGGGCGAGGCCTGCGGCGAGGCCCCAGAAGGCGGCGCCGATGCCGAAGGCGGAGACGCCCGAGGCGGTGACGATCAGGGTCGCGGCGGCGGGAAAGCGGGTCGCCTCGGGGGTCAGCGCGGTCGCGGCGGCCGCCGACATCGGCGCGATGAGGGCGAGGCCCGCGATGGCGGCGATGAGGGCGGCGGGCAGGGCCATGATGACGGGCACGACGAGCGAACCCGCGAGGCCGAGCGCGATCCAGAGCGCGCCGTAGACGAGGCCGACGCGCCAGCGTCTGGCGGGGTCGGGATGCACCTCGGGGGCGAGGCAGATCGCGGCGGTGATCGCGGCCATGCTGAAGGTATGGGCGCCGAAGAGCGCGGCGAGGGCGGAGCCCGCACCGGTGACGCCCAGTGCGCGGGCGACGGGGGCCGTATAGCCCGCACCCTTGAGGACCGCGAAACCCGGCAGGTTCTGCGAGGCCATGGTCACGAGGGCGAGCGGCACGCCGAGGCCGAGCAGGGCCGGGACGGTGAAGGCGGGGGCGATGAAGACGAAGGGTTGCGCGTCGAAGACGAGGGGCGGGAGTGCGCCGCCCTGAGCGGCGGCGAGGCCGAGGCCGAGGCCAAGGGCGGCGAGGACGGCGTAGAGCGGGCTGACGAGGCGCACGGCGACGAAGACCGCCACCAGCGGCAGCACGAGGCCGGGCGTGCCCGCCGCCGCCTGCACGAGTGCGAGGCAGAACGGCAGCAGCACGCCCGCGAGCATCGCCGCGGCGATCGTCTGGGGGATGCGCGAAACGGCACGGGTCAGCTGCGGCAGCGCCCCCGTCAGTGCCATGAGCAGGCCCGCGGCGACGAAGGCGCCGACCGCATCGCCCATGCCGAAGCCGGTGCTGCCGGCAATGAGGGCGGCGCCGGGGGTAGACCAGGCGAGCACGACCGGGACGCGGGACCAGGTGCTGAGGAGGATCGAGCCCGCGCCCTTGCCGACGCTGATCGCCGCGACCCAGCTTGCCATCTCGGGCCCGGTGGCGCCGAGCGCGGCGCCGGCGGCGAGCACCAGCGCGATGGTCGAGCCGAAGCCGACGAGGGTGGCGACGAGGGCGGCGGCGAACATCGGCAGGGGCATGGCGCGGGGTCCGGTCGGGGGCGTCGGGCGGACAGGAGCGCAAAGGCGGGCGGGTCGCAAGATGGCTTGGCGGGGCCGGCGGGGGAATGGCGCAGGATGGGGTTTCACCCCTTCGTCGGGTCAGGCGCGTCGGATGGCCTGAAACGTCCTGTAGGCACCCGGACGAAGATGGGGTGAAACCCCATCCTGCGGGGCTGGGCAGCGTTCGCGAACCGGCGTATGGCACCTGCCATGAAGATCGTCCGCCTCGCCGATGCCCATGCCCTGCCGTTCTGGCAGCGGCCCGTCACGATGCTGTTCGTGATGGCCGCCGCGATGCCGATCGCCTTTTCGACGTGGTCGGCGCTGCTCAACAACTTCGTCATCGAAGTCGCCGATTTCGATGGCCGCGATATCGGCTGGCTGCATACGGTGCGCGAGATCCCCGGCTTTCTCGCCATCGGGGTCATCGCGATCCTGCTGTTCGTGCGCGAGCAGGTGCTGGCCGTGGTGGCGCTGTGTCTGCTGGCGGTCGCGACCGCGATTACCGCCTGGTTTCCGTCGATGGCGGGGATCCTGACGATCACCATGCTGTCGTCGATCGGGTTCCACTATTACGAGACGGTGAACCAGTCGCTGCAACTGCAATGGATCGACCGGGCGCGGGCGCCGCAGATGCTCGGCTGGCTGATGGCGGCCGGGTCGGGGGCGACGCTGATCGCCTATGTCCTGATCGTGCTGACCTGGCGGCGGTTCGACCTGTCCTACGATTTCGTCTATCTCGCCTCGGGCGGTGCAGCCCTCGCGCTGGCGCTGTTCGCGGCGCTGGCCTATCCGCAGTTCGAGGCGCCGCATCCGCAGCTCAAGACACTGGTGCTGCGGCGGCGCTACTGGCTCTATTATGCGCTGCAATTCATGTCGGGCGCGCGGCGGCAGATCTTCGTCGTCTTTGCCGGGTTCATGATGGTCGAGAAATTCGGCTTTCAGGTACACGAGATCACGGCGCTGTTCATGATAAACCTGATCGCGAACATGGTGTTCGGCCCGCTGATGGGGCGGATCGTGACGCTGTTCGGCGAGCGGCGGGCGCTGCTGTTCGAATATTCGGGCCTCGTGTGCGTCTTTCTCGCCTACGGCGGCCTCTACTGGTTCGGCTGGGGGGTGCTGGTGGCGAGCGCGCTCTATGTGATCGACCATATCTTCTTTGCGCTGGCCCTCGCGCTGAAGACCTATTTCCAGAAGATCGCAGCACCCGAGGACATCGCGCCGACCGCCGCCGTCGCATTCACCATCAACCACATCGCGGCGGTGTTCCTGCCCGCGGCGCTGGGCTATCTCTGGCTCGCCTCGCCGGCGGCGGTGTTCGTCGCGGCGGCGGCGATGGCGGCGGGGTCGTTCGCGCTGGCACTCCTCATTCCGCGCCATCCCGCACCGGGGCACGAGACGGTGTTCCAGCCGCCCTGGGCCGGGCCGCCGGTCCAGCCTGCCACCGATCCGTTCCTTGCCCGCGACCTCGATCCCGGCGCACCCTATCCGGGCGTTGCCGACACCGCGCGTCCGGCGGAATAGCCGCGAAGGAATCCCATGCCGATCCATTCCGCCACCACCGTCCTGCCCGACCGGGCCTCGGCGCAGGCCCTCGCCGATGCGGTCGAGACGCTGGACCCCGCGCCCTACGGCATCGGGGTGTTCGAGGTCGAGGACGGCTCGGGCCTCTACGAGGTCGGCGCGCATTTCGAGGCGGTGCCGGACGGGATCGGGCTGGCGCTGCTTGCTGCGGCGCATGGGGCGCGTCCCTTTGCGGTGTCCGAGGTGCCCGATATCGACTGGGTGGCGCATGTGCGGCGCGAGCTTGCGCCGGTTGCGGCGGGGCGGTTCCATGTCTACGGCGCGCATGATGCGGACTCTGTGCCGGGGGACAAGGTCGCGCTCTTGATCGAGGCGTCGATGGCGTTCGGGACCGGGCACCACGGCACGACGCTCGGGTGCCTCCTCGCGGTCGATGCGCTGGCGGACGAGGGCGTGATACCGGGGACGGTGATCGACGTCGGTTGCGGCACGGCGGTGCTGGCGATGGCGGCAGCGCGGGTCTGGCCTGCGGCGCGGGTGCTGGCCAGCGACATCGACGACGTGGCGGTCGAGGTGGCGCGCACGAACGTCGCGGCCAACGGCCTCGGGGACCGGATCGCCTGCCTCGCCGCCGCCGGGTTCGACGCGCCGCCGATCGCGGCGGCCGCACCCTATGACCTGATCTTCGCCAACATCCTCAAGGGACCGCTGATGGCGCTGGCGCCGCAGATGGCGCGGCATCTGGCGCCGGGGGGGCGGGCGATTCTGTCGGGTATCCTGAACGAGCAGGCGGAGGCGATCGCCGACAATTATGCCCGGCACGGCATCAAAGCAGGAGCGCGGCGCCGGATTGGCGACTGGACGACGCTAATCATGCAGAGAAGCCTCTGAATTGCCACGCATTTTCATCCGGTTCTAGACGTTCGCCCCACTTTTGCCACATTTTGGCGCGATCAGGGACATCAGTGAGGCGGGGGCGTTTCACGGGAGGCTGCCATGTCTCAGATCAACACTTTCGAAACCCGCCTGCGCCGTCTCGGCCGGCGCCATGCGCGCATGTATCAGAACGGCATCGTCGCCCGCATGGGCAGCGACGGCCTGATCTCGGCGCATCCCCGCCGCCGGTTGCCGCGGTTCCCGCTCAGGGGGCTGGCAATCCTGTTCCTCGCCGCACTTCTCTACAAGTCGTTCGTGTTCGCCTCGCTCGGCTCGGGTGTCTATCAGGCGCGCGTCGACCTGCTGGCCTCGGGCAACCTGGTCGAAAAGGCGGGGGCCTGGATGATGCAGGTCGATCCGGCGACGCAACTTCTCGGCGACGTCCTGTCGCGCATCGTCAACTGAGGTCCGGTCCGGCGCCCCTGGTGCCGGATCCGATCCCGTCGGCGCACCGGAGCCGGTCGGGTCCGTCGTGGTCGTCTGATACGCAAAAGGCCGCACCGGATGTCCCGGCGCGGCCTGTTCGGCGTTTTGGGGGCAGGGCCGCCCGAAGGCGCCCCCGATCAGAAGCGGCCGCCGCGCGTCGCGATGGCGTCGATGTCGCCGCGGCACAGGCCGATATCGTCGAGCTCGCGGGCAGAGAGCTTGTTCAGCGACTTGCGCGTCACGCGGGCATCGTTCCAGGTGCGCATCGTGCCGAAGAACGTGGTGAACATGGTGCCGAAAGCGACGGCGGGGGCGGCGGAGCGGGTGGTGTCGAGGGTGGTCATTGCCTGTGTCCTGAGCTGTTTGCCCATTCACTGGGCTGTTTGCGTATGAGGGGCATCTAGTCGCAAGCGAACGCCATGAGAAGTCGCATTTGTGCAAGGCTCCTATGCGTCCGCAGCATGTCGCAAAGTTGCCATGATCGTGAACGAAAAAAGGTGTCCCGTGACGCACCGGCATGTCGCGGGCGGCCTCTGGAATGGCGGATTTCGCACTCGCAGCAGCGGCGGCGGGTGCGTCGGGTCGCGGTTCGTGCTTGGCGCGTGTTCGCATTTTGTGCTAAATGCCGTGCAAGAATGTCGCAGCAAGCGACAAAGGACAGGGCAGGGAGCGGGTCGATGCGGGTTTTGGGGGTCGATCCGGGGCTGCGCAACCTCGGCTGGGGGGTGATCGAGGTGCAGGGGTCGCGGATCGTGCACGTGGCGAACGGGGTGATCCATTCCGAGGGCGACGATCTGGGTGCGCGGCTGCTGTCGCTCTATCTCGCGCTGAGTGCGGTGGTGCGCACCCATGCGCCGGATGCGGCGGCGGTGGAGCAGACCTTCGTGAACCGGGATGGGGCGGGGACGCTGAAACTGGGTCAGGCGCGCGGCATCGCGATGCTGGTGCCGGCGCAGGCGGGACTGAGCGTCGGGGAATATGCGCCCAACGCGGTGAAGAAGGCGGTGGTGGGGGTCGGGCACGCGGACAAGCATCAGGTGATGCATATGGTAAAGCTGTGCCTGCCCGGTGCCGCGGTGGCGGGGCCGGATGCCGCCGACGCGCTCGCCGTGGCGATCTGTCATGCGCATCATCTGCAATCGGCCGGGCATCTGGCGCGGGCCGTCGCGCGGGCGGACGCAGCCTTGGGTCTGCGGGCATGATCGGCAAGCTCTCGGGGCGGATCGAGCATCGCGGCGCGGACCACGTCCTTCTCGACGTGCGCGGCGTGGGATATATCGTGTTCGTGAGCGAGCGGGTGCTGGCTGCGCTGCCGCCCGTGGGCGAGGCGGCGGCGCTCTATACCGATCTGCTGGTGCGCGAGGATATCCTGCAACTCTTCGGCTTTCCGACGCTGATGGAGAAGGAGTGGCACCGGTTGTTGATGGGCGTGCAGGGGGTGGGCGCCAAGGCGTCGCTGGCGATCCTCGGCGCGCTGGGGCCGGAGGGCGTGGGCCGGGCGATTGCGCTCGGCGACTGGTCGGCTGTGGCGAAGGCAAAGGGCGTGGGACCGAAGACGGCGCAGCGGGTGGTCCTCGAGCTGAAGTCGAAGGCGCCGTCGGTGATGGCGATGGCGGGGGGAGTGGCGGACGTTTCGGATGAGGTTCTGGAGCCCTCCGCTCCGCGTCGGGCGGTGGCCGCGCCCTCCGGGCGCGGCGGGGGCGCCGCTGGCGCGGCGCAGGCAGAGGCGCTGTCGGCGCTCACCAACCTCGGCTATGCGCCCGGCGAGGCGGTGTCGGCGGTCGCCGAGGCGGCGGGGGCGGCGCCCGACGCCGAGGTCGGCGCGCTGATCCGGGCGGCGCTGCGCCTGCTGGCGCCCAAAGGATGACCGAGGAGCGCGCGGTCAGCCCGGAGCGGCAGGAGAAGGACGGCGAAGCCGGGGGTGAGGATCGTGCCCTGCGGCCGCAGATGCTGTCGGAATTCATCGGCCAGGCGGACGCGCGCGCCAACCTCAGGGTGTTCATCGAGAGTGCGCGGATGCGCGGCGAGGCGATGGACCATACGCTGTTCCACGGACCACCGGGATTGGGCAAGACGACGCTGGCGCAGATCATGGCGCGCGAACTGGGCGTGGGGTTCCGCATGACGAGCGGGCCGGTGCTCGCCAAGGCGGGGGATCTGGCGGCGATCCTGACCAATCTGGAACGCCGCGACGTGTTGTTCATCGACGAGATCCACCGCCTCAACCCGGCGGTCGAGGAGGTGCTCTATCCCGCGCTCGAGGATTTCGAGCTCGATCTGGTGATCGGCGAGGGGCCTGCGGCGCGGACGGTGCGGATCGAGCTGCAACCGTTTACGCTCGTCGGGGCGACGACGCGGATGGGCCTGCTGACGACGCCGCTGCGCGACCGGTTCGGGATACCAACGCGGCTCGAGTTCTATTCCGAGGACGAATTGCACGAGATCGTGACGCGCGGCGCGCGCCTGATGGGGGCGCCCGCCGCCGACGACGGCGCGCGCGAGATCGCGCGGCGGGCGCGGGGCACGCCGCGGATCGCCGGAAGGCTGTTGCGGCGGGTCGTCGATTTCGCCGTGGTCGAGGGCGACGGCACGGTGACGCGGGCGATCGCCGACCGGGCGCTGACGCGCCTCGGGGTCGATGCGCTCGGCCTCGACAACGGCGACCGGCGCTATCTGCGGCTCATCGCCGAGAGCTATGTCGGGGGGCCGGTGGGCATCGAGACGCTGTCGGCGGCGCTGAGCGAGAGCCGCGATGCCCTCGAGGAGGTGATCGAGCCCTATCTGCTGCAACAGGGGCTGATCCAGCGGACGCCGCGCGGCCGGATGCTGGCGCCGAGGGCGTGGGCGCATCTGGGGCTGGCGGCGCCCAAGGGGCAGGGCGGGTTGTTCGATTGAGAGGGCGGATGCCGCTGGCGGGGATATTTCGGGCCGGAAGAACGGGGGGCGCAGCACCTGTGCCCGGGGTTGGCGTGTGACGGCGGCCGATTGGTTCACGCGGGGCGACGGGACGTTTCTCTTCGCGCGCTGGGGACGGCCGATCGTGCCGGTGATCTTTGGGTTGGACGACGCGCAATTGCCGGTGTTCAAGGGCGCGATCGAGGCGATGGTGGCGCTTGCCGGGCACCGCATGGCCGAGGTGGACGTGGAACTGGGCGCGAACCTGATGTTGTTCTTTGTCAGGGAATGGGACGAGGTGGCGCAGGTGCCGCATCTGGACCGGCTGATCCCCGGGTTGCCGTCGCTTCTTGCACGGCTCGAGGCGGCCGGCGCGAACCAGTACCGGATTTTTCGCTTCGACGCGATGGGGGCGATCCGGGCGTGTTTCGCGTTCGTCAGGGTGGACGCGGATCTCGCCCCGGTGCCGGTGGCGACGCTGGCGCTCAATCAGGCGGTGCAGGTGATCGTGTTGTGGTCGGACGTTGCGTTCGCCGGGACATCGGCTCTGGCCGTCGGGGCCGAGGGCGTGGCCCTGCTGCGGCCAGAGGTCGCGGCACTGGTGCGCGCGGCCTATGATCCGGTGCTGCCGCAGATGTCGCACGATGCGGCCTTTGCGCTGCGGCTGGATGCGCGTATCGCCGCGGCAGGGTCGACGGCGCGGGCGGGCGGCCAATGACCCACCATCTGCCGGTCCGGGTCTATGTCGAGGACACCGACCTTGGCGGGATCGTCTATTACGCCAATTATCTCAAATACATCGAACGTGGCCGCAGCGCGTGGCTGCGCGACGCGGGCGTGGATCAGGTGGCGCTGCTGGCGCAGGAGAACACGGGATTCGTCGTGCGGCGGATCGAGGCGGATTACCTTGCCCCCGCGCGGCTCGACGACCTGCTCGACGTGCGAAGCGCGGTCGAGGGGGCGCCCGGCAATTCGCGCGTGACCCTGCGACAGCGGGTGCTGCGGGACGGGACGGTGCTGTTCGACGCGGTGGTCGTTCTGGTTGCGGTGCGCCTGCGCGGCGACGGCGCCGGGCGTCCGGTGCGCCTGCCCGAGGCGGCGCGGGCGGTGTTTCGCGCATGAGGCGCCGCCTCACGGCGTTTTGCACAACATTGGACGGATCCCATGGATTTGCCGCGCGCAATCGTCTAACCTGCGTCCAAGTGCGCCCACAGAGAGGCCACGTGGACAGGTAACGCAGCCGGAACGCGCCCCCGAGAGGTCGCCGCCCCGGGACGAGAGCAGGACGATGGAAGCCACCGATTTCACGATGTGGGCACTCTTTGCCCGCGCGACTCTGATCGTCAAATTCGTCATGCTGATGCTGATCGTGGCATCGGTGTGGTGCTGGGCGGTCATCGTCGACAAGATCCTTCAGTACCGGCGCGCCCGGTCCGAGGCGGCGGTGTTCGACCGCGCGTTCTGGTCGGGCGAGCCGCTCGACGGCCTGTTCGAAAAGATCGGCACGGCGCCGCAGGGCCCGAGCGAGAAGATATTCGTGGCCGGCATGCTCGAATGGCGCCGGTCCCACCGCGACGACGGCGGGTTGATCGCGGGCGCGCAGGCGCGGATCGACCGCAGCATGGACGTGGCGATCGCCAAGGAGGCCGCGCGCCTGCAAAAGGGGTTGCCGGTGCTGGCGACGGTGGGGTCCACCGCCCCCTTCGTCGGCCTCTTCGGGACCGTCTGGGGCATCATGAACGCGTTCATCGAAATCGCCGAGTCCCAGAACACGAGCCTTGCCGCGGTAGCACCCGGCATTTCCGAGGCGCTGCTGGCGACCGGCCTCGGCCTGCTGGCCGCGATCCCGGCGGTCATCTTCTACAACAAGCTGAGTGCCGACAGCGACCGCATCATCGCGGGCTACGAGGCCTTTGCCGACGAGTTCGCCACGATCCTCAGCCGTCAGCTGGATAGCTGAGATGGGGGCGGGGGTCGTATAATGGGCGCAGGCGTGATGAAGTCGAGTGGCGGCGGCGGCGGGCGCAGGCGGCGGCGGGGTCGCAGCCAGCCGATGGCCGAGATCAACGTCACGCCCTTCGTCGACGTGATGCTGGTGCTGCTCATCATCTTCATGGTGGCGGCCCCGCTGCTGACGGTGGGCGTGCCGGTCGAACTGCCGCAGACGGCGGCCAATGCGCTGCCCGCCGACGACGAGGAACCGCTGACCGTGACGGTGACCGCCGAGGGCGTCATCATGATCCAGAACACCGAAGTGCCGCCCGGTGAGTTGATCGTCCGGTTGCAGGGGATCGCCGCCGAGCGGACCTCGGACCGGATCTTTCTGCGGGCGGACGGGGCCAATGCCTGGAACACCGTGGCCGAGGTGATGGGCGCGCTGAACGCGGGCGGATTCTCGAACATCGGGCTGGTGACGGATGTCGGCGGGCCGACGTTCGGGGGCGCGCCCGCGCCGGGCGCCGAACCCGGTCAGTAGGAGGGTCGCGGACGGGCGATGTCGGAGATCAAGGCCGAATTCACCACCGGAACCTACGTCAGTGCGGTCGGCCACGCCGGGCTGATCGGCTGGCTTCTGCTTGGCTGGGGTTTGTCGTCCGATCCGCTGCCGTTCGAGGTGACGCAGGTGTCGGTCGTGTCGGGCGCCGAATATGCCGCGTTGGTCGAGGCCACGACACCGGCCGCAACCACCGACCAGCCGACCGCCCCCAGTGCCCCCGCCGTCGAGGAGCCGGTGCCGCCGGTGGCCGGGGAAGAGCCGGTGACGCCGCCCGCCGCCGAGACGCCGCCCGTGCCCCCGGCCGAGGAACAGCCGCCCGAGCCGCTCGAGCCGCTGCCGGTGCCTGCCGACGTCGAGGAGAACGCGCCCGTCCGCGACACGCCGCCCGCCCCCGTGACCCCCGACCTGCCCATCGTGACCGACACCCCTCAGGAAGAAGCCGCCGACCGCGTCGCCGACGTGCCCACGCCGCCGCGCCCGCCCGAGGCGGACGTGGCCCCCGAGGTGCGCGACGAGGTGGTCGAGGCCCCCGCCGAGATCGTCACCCCGCAGGAAGAGGCGCAGGAGGCCGCCGCCCCCGAGGAGGCCGCCAGCGAGGTCGTGACCGAGGCCGACATCCCTTCGGGCGCCCTCGACCGCGCGCCGCGCCCGCCGGCGCGCCCCGCCAACCTGCGCCCGCCGCCACCGCCCGCCGTGCCCGCCGAGACGGCGACGGCGGATTCCGCCAACGTCGAGACGCCGACGCCGCCCGCGACCGACAGCACGGTCGACGACCTGTT
This sequence comes from uncultured Alphaproteobacteria bacterium, assembly GCA_963789535.1. Taxonomy (GTDB): domain Bacteria; phylum Pseudomonadota; class Alphaproteobacteria; order Rhodobacterales; family Rhodobacteraceae; genus CAVXHQ01. The sequence goes on from CAWBKU010000005.1 coordinate 1,589,269, forward strand.
GAGCGACCTCACGAGCGCGCCGGCCGTTACCGACGCGCCCACCGGCAACCCCGGCCCGCCGATGACCGAAGGGCAGCGCGCCGACTTCGGCTTCTCCGTGCAGCAGTGCTGGCGCGTCGACACCGGGTCCGAGGCGTCGCGGGTGACGGTGCAGGTGACGTTCACGCTCGGCCGCGACCGGCGCGTCGTGGGCAACGTGATCGAGATGGTCGGCAATTCCGGCGGCTCGAACGGCGCGGTCAATGCCGCCTTCGAGGCCGCGCGGCGTGCGATCCTGCGCTGCCAGAGCGAGGGCGGGGGGTTCCCGCTCGACGACGCGCAGTTCGAGCAATGGCGCGAGGTGAGGATGACGTTCGATCCGACACAGATGAGGGTGAGATGACGATATTCCGAGCGATGGCCGCCGCAGTCGTGCTGGCCGCCGGGGCCGCGCAGGCGCAGGATACCGCGACCGGCGACGGCACCGTGTGGGAGATGAGCGAGGCCGAGCGCGAGGGGTTCGCCAGCGCCGTCGGCGCGTGCTGGACGGTCGAGCCGTCGTTCCGGATGGTGACGGTCACGGTGCGGTTTTCGATGAACCGGCAGGGGCGGGTGATCGCCAGCAACGTCGAACTCGTCGAGGCGCGGGGTGGCGACGATCAGGCGCAGGCCAATGCCTACGAGGCCGTGCGCACCGCGATCCTGCGCTGCGAGGGGCGCGGCTATGATTTGCCGGAAGAGAAATACGAGATCTGGCGCGAGGTCGACATGACCTTCGACGGGCGCGATGGAACCCCGGCGGGATGACGCAGTTCCCTTCATCGGCGGTGCGCTGCCGCAAGAACGCAAGTTTGGTTCTCCCCTGCTGCCTATTGTGATGCTATGGGTTAATCCGATACCGACCCGCTGCGCCCCGTCTCCGGGGCAGATCCTGTCGCCGGACCGCCCAGACCGGTCCCAAAAAACGAAGGCCGAACGCCCGATGAGAACCGCAATCGCCACTACGCTCGCCGCTGTCACCCTCCTGTTCGGCCTGCCTGCCGGACCGGCCGCAGCACAGGGCGGCCCGCTCGAGATCACCATCACCGACGGCGTGATCGAACCGCTCGATATCGCGGTACCCGCGTTTCAGGTGGAAACCGGCGGCGCCGAGCAACTGGCGCGCGACATCGCGGCGCTGGTGCAGCAGGATCTCGCCGGATCGGGCCTGTTCCGTGCGATCCCGGCCTCGTCCTTCATCTCGACACCCGCGAGTTTCGACGCCGCCGTGCAATACGCCGACTGGCGCGCGGTCAACGCCGACGGCCTCGTCATGGGGGCGGTCGCGGTGAACGGCGACCAGTTGACCGTGAAGTTCCGTCTCTACGACGTCTTTTCGGGCGCCGAACTGGGCGAGGGCCTGTTGTTCAACGGCACCGTGTCGGGCTGGCGCCGGGTGGCGCACAAGGTCGCGGACGCGGCCTATTCCCGGATCACCGGCGAGGGCGGCTATTTCGACAGCCGCGTCGTCTTCGTCGCCGAGAGCGGGCCGAAGGACAACCGCCTCAAGCGGCTTGCGATCATGGATTACGATGGCGCCAACCTGCAATTCCTGACCGACAGTTCCAGCATCGTGCTGGCGCCGCGGTTCTCGCCCTCGGGCGACCGGATTTCCTATACCTCCTACGAAAGCGGCTTTCCCCGGGTCAACATGATCGACGTGGCCACCGTGGGGCGGCGCGAGATCCAGACGCAGCCGGGTGAAATGGCGTTCTCGCCGCGCTTTTCCCGCGACGGGCGGCAGGTGATCTACAGTTTGGCCGACGGCGGCAATACCGACATCTGGCGCACGGACCTGGCGACCGGCGTCCACACCCGGCTGACCTCGGCGCCCTCGATCGAGACTTCGCCCTCGTTCTCGCCCGACGGCACCCAGATCGTGTTCGAGAGCGATCGGTCAGGCACCCAGCAGCTCTATATCATGAGTGCGCAGGGCGGCGAGCCGCGGCGGATCTCGTTCGAGGACGGGGCGCGTTATGGCTCTCCCGTCTGGTCGCCGCGCGGCGATCTGATCGCGTTCACCCGGCAGGGGGCCGGGCGGTTCCACATCGGCGTGATGCGCACCGACGGCTCGGAGGAGCGTCTGCTCACCGCCTCGCCGCTGGACGAAAGCCCGACCTGGGCGCCCAATGGCCGGGTGCTGATGTTCACCCGCGAGGTGCTCGGCGATGGCGGCGGGCCGTCGCTCTATATGGTCGACATCTCGGGCCGGGTGCCGCCGCGGCAACTGCCGATCCAGGGCTTCGCCTCGGACCCGAGCTGGGGTCCGTTGCAGCCCTGAAACAGGGTGTGAGCGGCGCGCAGACCCGCATTCCCAAGCCGCACGCAACCTGATATGGCGTAACCAACAGGCACAGATACAAGAACAGGCATTGCCATGACATTTCTCGCCCTCCTCACCCGACCCGCCGCCATCGCCCTGATCGTCGGCGCCCTCGCCCTGTCCGCCTGCACCCGGCCCGACCGGTTCGGGGCCACCGGTGGCGTCGACCCGAACGCGGGCCCGCTTGGTGCGGGTGTCGGCGTCGGCACGACGGGTGGTCCGAACGATCCGACGAGCCCCGAGTATTTCAACCAGACGGTCGGCGACCGCGTCCTCTTCGTGGTCGACCAGTCGACGCTCACGGACGTGGGCCGCGCGACGCTCGACGGGCAGGCGCAGTGGCTGCTCACCAACGCGAGCTATCTCGCCGTGATCGAGGGTCACGCCGACGAGCAGGGCACCCGCGAATACAACGTCGCACTGGGCGCGCGGCGCGCCAATGCGGTGCGCGAATACCTGATCTCGCGCGGGGTGCCGGCGGGCCGGTTGCGCACCATCAGCTATGGCAAGGAACGCCCGGTCGCGACCTGCTCCAGCGAAAGCTGCTATAGCCAGAACCGCCGCGCGGTGACGATCATCTCGATCGGGTCGGTGAGCTGATCGGGCCGGGGAGGGCTGCGATGAACGTCTTCAGAGGGTTCGCGTTCGCCGTGGCGATGCTGCTGCCCGGGGTCGGATCGGCGCAGCAGGGCGAGACGCTGGCCGACATCCGCTCGCAGTTGTCGGCGCTCTATATCGACATCCAGAACCTGCGCGGCGAACTGGCGAGTTCGGGGACGCTGTCGACAGGCGTGCAGGGCAACACGCCGCTCGACCGCCTGAACGGGATCGAGGCCGAGTTGCAGCGGCTGACCGCGCGAACCGAGGAACTGGAGTTCCGGATCAACCGGATCACCGTCGACGGCACCAACCGGATCGGCGACCTCGAGTTCCGGCTGTGCGAGCTGGAGCCCGGCTGCGACATCGGGGCGCTCGGCGATACGCCGTCGCTCGGCGGGGTGGACAACGGCGCGACGGTGGTGCCGCCTGCCACGGGGACCGATACGGGCACGCCCGCCCTGGCGATCGGCGAAGAAGGCGACTTTCGGCGGGCGCAGGAGGCGCTCGCCACAGGTGACTTTCGCGGCGCCGCTGACCAGCTTGCGGCCTTTGTCCAGACCTATCCGGGCGGACCGCTGACGCCGCAGGCGTTCTTTCTGCGCGGTCAGGCCCTCGAGGGTCTGGGCGAGATGCAGCAGGCCGGGCTCGCCTATCTCGATGCGTTCTCGTCCGATCCGTCGGGCGCGCAGGCGCCGCGTGCGCTGCTCGGTCTGGGCAAGTCGCTGGTCTCGCTCGGGCAGACGGTGGATGGCTGCGTGACGCTGGGCGAGGTGTCGGTGCGGTTCCCGACAGCGCCGGAAGTGGCCGAGGCGAACGCGCTGCGGATCAGCGCGGGATGCAGTTAGACGCGATCGTCCGCCTGGCAGAGACGCGATGCTCCTTCGGCATGTCGCGATGTGGGCCCTCCCGGGTAAACCTGCCCAGATCGGCGTTGCGGTGTCGGGCGGTGGCGATTCGATGTCTCTTCTGCATCTGTTCCTCGCCGGTCGCGCAGGGACCGACAGAACATACAGCTGTCACGGTCGATCACGGACTGCCGACCCGGCGCTGCGGCAGAGGCAGAAGCGGTCCGTGCCCGGTTCTGCACCGAAGCGGCATCGCACATGCCACCTGAACTGGCAGGGTTGGGATGGTCACGGCAATCTTCCGGCAGAGGCCCGTCGCGCACGCTTACGCGCTGATCGCGGATGGGCGCGCGCGACCGGGCGTCGGGCGCGTCGTTCTGGGCCATACCCGCGACGATGTCGCCGAGACCTTTGTCATGCGGCTGACGCGCAAGGCCGGGATCGACGGATTGTCGCAGATGGAAATCCGGTTTCGACGTCATGGTGTCGACTGGGTGCGGCCCCTGTTGCGCGAGCTCGCGCCGACCTGCGGCGTTACCTCGTCCGACACGGTCTGGACTGGATCGAAGACCCCTCGAACGAGGACGAGACCTTCGAGCGGACGCGGTGCGCCAGGCGATTGACCTTCTCGCGCCGCTGGGGATCGACGTCGATGCTCTGTCGAGCGCGGCAATGGCGGTGAATGGCGCGCGGGCCCTCGAGTCTCTATGTCTGTCAGGAGGCTGACCGCCATGCTGCGACACAGGCGGGGGACATTGCTACTGCCCTCGATCGCGCAGAGCCCTTGTTTCCCGGGGAAATCAAACGCCGACTTCATGCCCGGGCGGTTGCAGTGGCACGGTCGGCTTGAGTATCCGCCGCGCCATGACGCGCAAACTACGCTCTTGGCGGGACTGGCAGCACCACGGGCAAACATACGGTCGGCGGCTGTTTCTGGTCGTTCAAGAGGGTACGACTACGGTTCACCCGCGAATTCAACGCCGTAAAGGACATGACCGCTCCAACTGACGCCGTTTGGGACACGCCACTGGTCCCTCGACGGCCCCCACGCCCCTGACCTGCACGCAGCCGCCCTCGGCGAGGCCGTGTCGCAATGCACCGACTGGCGCGCCTCCGGCCTGCCGCGCGCCTCGCTCATGGCGTCGCCTGCCGTCTGGCGCGGCGACACCCTCGTCGCGGCGCCGCTTGCGGGGTTCAATGCGGCGTGGACCGCGCGGATTGTCGCGGATTTCCATTCGAGCCTCGTTTCGCATTGAAGATCGCGCCCGAACCCCTATTTTGATTGACAACGCCGGTGCGTCCGCGCCCGGCCCCCGACAAACACCTGTTCCGCAAGGGAGACCCCACTTGGGCAATGCGCGCAACATAGCTTTCTGGGTGGTGCTGTTCCTGCTGGTTCTGGCGCTGTTCAACCTGTTCAGCGGCAGCACCGGCACGATGAGTGCCAACACCCGCAGCTATTCCGATTTCGTTACCGCCGTCGAAAACAATGCGGTCGCGCAGGCGACGCTGGATGGCGAGCGTGTGCGGTTCCGCGGCACCGACGGGCGGGATTACGTGACGATCCTGCCGTCCGATGCCGAGGTGTCGAACCTGCTGATCGCCAACGACATTCCGTTCCAGGCGGAAAGCCAGCAACAATCGGTGCTGTCGTCGTTCCTGCTCTCGCTCCTGCCGTTCCTGCTGCTGATCGGTGTCTGGGTCTATTTCATGAACCGGATGCAGGGCGGCGGACGGGGTGGCGCCATGGGGTTCGGCAAGTCAAAGGCGAAACTGCTGACCGAAAAGCATGGTCGCGTCACCTTCGACGAGGTGGCGGGTATCGACGAGGCGAAGGAAGAGCTCGAGGAGATCGTCGAGTTCCTGCGCAATCCGCAGAAGTTCAGCCGTCTGGGCGGCAAAATCCCCAAAGGCGCGCTGCTCGTCGGCCCACCGGGCACCGGCAAGACGCTGCTCGCGCGCGCCATCGCGGGTGAGGCGGGCGTGCCGTTCTTCACGATTTCCGGCTCCGACTTCGTCGAGATGTTCGTCGGCGTCGGTGCGAGCCGCGTGCGCGACATGTTCGAGCAGGCCAAGAAGAATGCGCCCTGCATCGTGTTCATCGACGAAATCGACGCCGTGGGCCGTTCGCGCGGTGCAGGCTACGGTGGTGGCAACGACGAGCGCGAACAGACGCTGAACCAGTTGCTCGTCGAGATGGACGGTTTCGAGGCGAACGAGGGGATCATCATCGTCGCCGCGACCAACCGGCCCGACGTCCTCGACCCCGCGCTGCTGCGCCCGGGTCGCTTCGACCGTCAGGTGCAGGTGCCGAACCCCGACATCAAGGGCCGCGAGAAGATCCTCGGCGTCCACGCCCGCAAGACGCCGCTCGGCCCCGATGTCGATCTGCGGATCATCGCGCGCGGCACGCCCGGGTTCTCGGGCGCAGACCTTGCCAACCTCGTGAACGAAGCGGCGCTTACGGCGGCGCGCGTGGGTCGGCGGTTCCTGACCATGATCGACTTCGAGAATGCCAAGGACAAGGTGATGATGGGGTCCGAGCGCCGCTCGATGGTCATGACCGAAGACGAAAAGAAGCTGACCGCCTATCACGAGGCGGGCCACGCCATCGTCGGCCTGAATGTCCCGCAGCACGACCCGATCCACAAGGCGACGATCATCCCGCGCGGCCGTGCGCTGGGCCTCGTGCTGTCCCTCCCCGAGCGCGACCAGCTCTCGGTGAGCTATATCAAGTATACGTCGAAGATCGCCATGGCGATGGGGGGCCGCGTCGCCGAGGAACTCGTGTTCGGCAAGGATCACGTGACCTCGGGTGCCTCGTCCGACATCCAGCAGGTGAGCCGGATCGCGCGCGCCATGGTGACGCAGTTCGGCTATTCCGAAGAGCTGGGGTTCGTCGACTATGCCAACGAGCAGAACAGCCCGCTCGGTGCCTACGGTGGCGGCACGACCCATTCCGCCGCGACCCAGAAGATCATCGACGACAAGGTCCGCGAGATGATCGATACCGGCTATCAGACCGCCAAGCGGATCCTGACCGAAAAGCGCGACGACCTCGAGCGGCTGGCGCAGGGTCTTCTGGAATACGAGACGCTGACCGGCAACGAGATCACCCGCGTCATCGCGGGAGAGCCGCTGAACCGGGGCGACGACGACAACATGCTCGACCCCAAGGGTCCGGGTTCGTCCGTCACCTCGATCCCGAAGACCAAGGGCCGCAAGCCCAAGGGCGACGGCACGCTGGAGCCCGAACCCTCCGCCTGAAGGCGGCGACACGAACCGAAAGGCTCCGCAGAGGATGCGGGGCCTTTTGCGTTCTCGGCCTTCATCCACCCGGGGCCCTGCCGCCCGCCGATTTCGCGACCCGATATGTCGGAAACGCCCTGCGTCGTCCCGTCCACCCCGCGTAGAAGGGCGACAATCACATCCGGGCCGTGTTCAGGTGAACCGCTGCCCGCCGAGCAGGGGCACGTCCATGAGCTACAAGTCCGACATCGAGATCGCCCGCGATGCGCAAAAGCGCCCCATCCAGGAGATCGGCGCCATGCTGGGCATCGGGTCCGACGATCTGCTGCCCTATGGCCACGACAAGGCCAAGCTGAGCCAGCGGTTCATCGACTCTGTTCAGGGCAACCCGAACGGCAAGCTGATCCTCGTCACAGCGATCAATCCGACGCCGGCGGGCGAGGGCAAGACGACGACGACCGTGGGCCTCGGCGACGGTCTGAACCGGATCGGCAAGAAGGCCTGCGTCTGCATCCGCGAGGCATCGCTCGGCCCGAATTTCGGGATGAAGGGCGGGGCGGCGGGCGGCGGCTATGCGCAGGTGGTGCCGATGGAGGACATGAACCTCCACTTCACCGGCGATTTCCATGCGATCACGTCCGCGCACAACCTGCTGTCGGCGATGATCGACAACCATATCTATTGGGGCAACGAGCTGGACATCGACATCCGCCGCGTCGTCTGGCGCCGGGTGCTCGACATGAACGACCGGGCGCTGCGGCAGATCACGGCGAGCCTTGGCGGTGTGGCGAATGGGTTCCCGCGCGAAACCGGGTTCGACATCACGGTGGCCTCCGAGGTGATGGCGATCCTGTGTCTGGCCAAGAACCTCAAGGATCTGGAACAGCGGCTGGGCGACATGATCGTGGCCTACAGGCGGGACAAGAGCCCGGTGTTCTGCCGAGACATCAAGGCCGACGGGGCGATGACGGTGCTCCTCAAGGACGCGATGCAGCCGAACCTCGTCCAGACCCTCGAGAACAACCCCGCCTTCGTTCACGGCGGCCCGTTCGCCAACATCGCGCACGGCTGCAACTCGGTCACGGCGACGACGACGGCGATGAAGATCGCGGATTACGTCGTGACGGAGGCCGGGTTCGGCGCCGATCTGGGTGCCGAGAAGTTCATGAACATCAAGTGCCGCAAGGCGGGCATCGCGCCCGACGCGGTGGTGCTGGTGGCGACCTGCCGCGCGATGAAGATGAACGGCGGCGTCGCCAAGGCCGACCTCGGGACCGAGAACGTGGATGCCGTGAAGAAGGGCTGCGCCAACCTCGGGCGGCATATCGGCAACCTCAAGGGGTTCGGCGTGCCGGTCGTGGTGGCGATCAACCATTTCGTCACCGACACCGACGCCGAGGTGCAGGCGGTGAAGGATTTCGTCAAGACGCAGGGGTCCGAGGCGATCCTGTGCAAGCACTGGGCGCAGGGCGGCGCGGGCATCGAGGAACTGGCGCACAAGGTCGTGCAACTGGCCGAGAGCGGCACGGCGGCCTTTGCGCCGCTCTATCCCGACGAGATGCCCCTTTTCGAGAAGATCGAGACCATCGCCAAGCGGATCTATCATGCCGACGAGGTGCTGGCCGACAAGTCGGTGCGCGCGCAGCTCAAGACCTGGGAAGAGCAGGGGTATGGCAACCTGCCGGTCTGCATGGCGAAGACCCAGTATTCGTTCTCGACCGACCCGAACCTGCGCGGCGCGCCCACGGGGCATTCGGTGCCGGTGCGCGAGGTGCGCCTGAGTGCCGGCGCCGGGTTCGTCGTGGCGATTTGCGGCGAGATCATGACGATGCCCGGCCTGCCGCGGGTGCCGTCCGCCGAGACCATCCGGCTGAACGACGATGGCCAGATCGAGGGGCTGTTCTGAGGCAAAAGCCCGCGTTGCCCTTTCGCGGCCGCCCCCCTAACGGTGGGGGCGGTCCGACACAGGGGGAACCGATGCGCACACCGGCAGATTGCGAAACGATGGCCGATATCCGGGCCGGGATCGACGTGCTGGACGAAGAGCTCGTCCGCCTCTTCGCGCGGCGGTCGGCCTATATCGACCGCGCCGCCGAGATCAAGGCGCAGGCCGATCTGCCCGCCCGGATCACCTCGCGGGTCGAGGAGGTGGTCGGCAACGTCCGCCGTCACGCCGTGACCCATGGGCTGCCGCCCGACCTCGTGGAAAAGCTGTGGCGGCGGCTGATCGACTGGTCGATCGCGCGCGAGGAAAGCCGCCTCGGTCCCGACAGCATGCGAAAGGAATGAAACGATGAATGCGACGGTGATCGACGGTAAGGCCTTTGCGGCGGACGTGCGCGCCCGGGTGGCGGAGCATGTGGCGCGGGTGAAGGCCGAGGCGGGCATTACGCCGGGGCTGGCGGTCGTGCTGGTCGGCGAGGATCCGGCGAGCCAGGTCTATGTGCGGTCCAAAGGCAAGCAGACGGTCGAGGCGGGCATGGCCTCGTTCGAGCACAAATGCGATGTGGAGACGCCGGAGGCGGATCTGCTGGCGCTGGTCGCGCGGCTGAACGGCGATCCCCTCGTCCACGGGATTCTCGTGCAACTTCCGTTGCCTGCGCATATCGAAAGCGACAGGGTCCTGGCCGCCATCGACCCGGCCAAGGATGTCGACGGCTTTCACATCTCGAACGTCGGCCTGCTGGCGACGGGGCAGAAGGCGATGGTGCCCTGCACACCGCTCGGCTGTCTGATGATGCTGCGCGCGCATCTCGGCAACCTGTCGGGGATGAACGCGGTGGTCATTGGGCGCAGCAACATCGTGGGCAAGCCGATGGCGCAACTCTTGCTCGGCGACAGTTGCACGGTGACGATTGCGCACAGCCGGACCAAGGACTTGCCGGGTGTGGTGCGTCGGGCGGATATCGTCGTGGCCGCGGTGGGGCGCGCGGAGATGGTGCCGGGCGACTGGATCAAGCCGGGCGCGACGGTGATCGACGTCGGGATCAACCGCATCGAGAGGGACGGAAAGACGGTGCTGGTGGGCGACGTGGACTATGCGTCCTGCGCCGCCGTGGCGGGCGCGATCACGCCGGTACCGGGCGGCGTCGGGCCGATGACCATCGCGTGCCTGCTGGCCAATACGCTGACGGCGTGCTGCCGGGCGAACGGGCTGGCGGAGCCGGAGGGGCTGACGGCGTGAGGGGGACGATGGGGTGAGGGGGACGATGGGGTGAAACCCCATCCTACAGCGCCGTCAGGATCGAGCGCCTGCCGGTGAGGATCGCATAGGCGCGCGGGGCGAACAAGCCGCGGATCGCGGGATGGGTGGCCGACAGGCCGCCGGTATAGGCGCCGAAGGCGGGCAATATCGCGCGGGCGGCGTCGAAGACGAAGCAGGACCGGGTGCCGCCCGGCAGCGACAGTTTGGGGTGGTAATGCCCCGAAATCTCGCCCTGCGCGCCCGGTTGCGCGATGTGGCGGAACGAGAGCGGGCCGAGCGCCATGTCGGCGCGGTGCGTGCCGCCGAGGTCGAGGGGACCGGGATCGTGGTTGCCCTCGAGCCAATACCAGCACCGCCCCGCCTGCAACTGCAACAGCGTCTCGCGGCACCCGGCATCGAGCGCCGCACTCGCCGCGATGTCGTCGAAGCTGTCGCCGAGGCAGATCACGGTTCCGGGGTCGGTGGCGGCGATCTCGTCGGCGAGACGGTCGAGGGTGGCGCGGCTCTCGTAGGGGGGGAGCATGAGGCCGGCGCGGCGGGCGATGCGGTCGGACTTTCCCAGATGCAGGTCCGAGACGCAGAGCGTGCGGTGCGCCGCCACCCAGAGCGCACCGGAGGCACGCGCGGTGAGGGTGAGGCCCGCGAAGGCGAAGTCGAGGGAGGTGGACTGCATCGCCGGGGGTGTAGCAGAGCGGCGGGCAGGGAAAAGGGGTTCACTTCCGACACGTCGTGTCGGCAGTGGGACAGGCGTGTCGCACATGGGACGGCAGGTGCCGGGCCAAGCCGCCATGGCGGGGGCACAGGGGCAGGGAGGAGCCATGTTCACCATTTCGCCATCGGCCCGGATCCGGCCCTCGCCGTTCTTTGCCCAGACGCTGGCGGAGGGGGTCGTCTCGATGACCGTCTACAACGGCATGCTGATGCCCACCTCCTATGGCGATCCGAACGCCGAATACGACCGCCTGATCAACGGGGTGTCGATGTGGGACGTGTCGGTCGAACGGCAGGTGGAACTGACCGGGCCCGATGCGGGACGGCTGGCGCAGGCGCTGTCGGCGCGCGATCTGAGCAAGTGCAAGGTCGGGCAGGGCAAATACGTCCCCGTCTGCAACCACGCGGGCGTCCTGATGAACGATCCGATCCTGATGAAGCTCGCCGACGACCGCTATTGGCTGTCGATCGCGGACAGCAACATCTGGTTCTGGGCCGAGGCGATCGCGCGCGAGCGGGGCCTCGAGGTGACGGTGGCCGAACCGGACGTCTCGCCGCTGGCCGTGCAGGGGCCGCTGGCCGAGACGGTGGTGGCCGCGATCTTTGGCGACTGGGTGCGCGATCTGCGGTATTTCTGGTTCCGCGAGGCCGAGGTCGAGGGGATCCCGGTGGTCGTCGCGCGATCCGGCTGGTCGAAACAGGGGGGCTTCGAGATCTACCTGCTCGACGGCGCGCGCGGCCCGGACCTCTGGCGCATCGTCAGGGAGGCTGGGGCGCCGCACGGGATCGGGCCGGGCAACCCCAACTGGATCGAGCGGATCGAGAGCGGATTGCTGTCCTGGGGCGGCGATACCGACGCGCGGACCAACCCCTACGAGGTGCGGATGGGCAAATACGTCGACCTGCACGTGCCCGACGACACGGTCGGCATCGCCGCGCTGCGCCGGATCGCCGCCGAGGGGCCGAAGCGGCATCAGCTCGGCGTTGTGCTCGACAGTGGCGAGCGGGCGGGACCGGCGTTCGCGTGGAACGACATCGAGGTGGACGGGGCCAAGGTCGGCGATCTGACGAACTGCACGTTTTCCGAGCGGATGGGCGCCAACATCGGTTTCGCGCTGATCTCGGTGGCGTGTCGGCAGGGCGATGCGGTGCTCGTGCAGCGCCCGGACGGGCCGCAGATCGGGCGTCTCTGCGAGCTGCCGTTCCTGTGACGGCGCAGCCGCGTCCCCGTCTGCGGTGGCCGCCCGAGGGGCTGGTGTGGCTTGCGTTCTTTGCGTCGATCCTCGCCGCCTGGGGGGCGCTGTTCGCGGTGGTGCGCGGCAACGACATCGTTGCCCTCGGCGCGGTGCCGGACGGCTTCTGGGCCTCGCTCTGCATCGCCGCGGCGGGGGTGCAACCGCTTGCGGTCTGGGCGATGTGGGCGCTTATGGCGGCGGCGATGATGCTGCCGACCTTCGTGCCCGCGCTGCGGACGTGGTTCGACCTGCGCGCTGCGGGGGCCGCCACGACGGCGGGGGCGGTGGCACTGGTCGGCGGCTACCTCGCGGTCTGGCTCGGCGTCGCGGGCCTCGGCGCTGCGGCACAGATCGCACTGTCGCGCGCCGGCCTCGTCTCGCCGCTGGGCGCCAGCGTCACCCCCTGGCTGACCGTCGGGCTGCTGATCGGCGCGGGCCTCTATCAGTTCACCGCATTGAAGGCCGCGTGTCTGGCGAAATGCCGGATGCCGATGACCTTCTTCATGGAGCGCTGGCGCCCCGGCACGCCTGCCGCCTTCGGCATGGGGTTGCGCCTCGGGGTCTTGTGTTTCGGGTGCTGCTGGGCGCTGATGGCGCTGGCCTTCGTGGGCGGCACGATGAATCTGCTGTGGATGGGCGCCGCGACCCTGTTCATGGTGACCGAAAAGCTGCCCGAGGTCGGGCGCTGGATCACCGGACCGATGGGTGCCGCACTGATCGCTGGCGGCGGCGCACAGGCGCTGCTGATCGCAACGGGATAGGGGAGAGACCGATGGCCACACTACCGGACTGGACGCTGAAAGGGGAGTTGATCCTCAACTGCAACTGCACCGTGTTCTGCCCCTGCGTTGTGTCGCTGGGCAAGCATCCGCCGACGGAAGGCTATTGTCAGGCCTGGGTCGGGGTGCGGATCGACACCGGGCATTACGACGGCGAGGATATCGGCGGCCTGAACGTCGGCCTGCTGATGGACATCCCCGGCAACATGGGGCGCGGCAACTGGAAGGCGGCGGCGTTCATCGACGAACGGGCGAGCGAGGCGGCCTATGACGGTCTGGTGAGGATATTCTCCGGCAAGGCGCGCGGCACCACGGGCCTGTTCGCCGTGATGGTGAGCGAGTTTCTGGGCGCCGAACGCTCGCCCGTCAGCTACGAGACCCAAGGCAAGACCCGGCACCTCAGCGTCGGCAAGAAGATCAACGGGTCGGTAACGCCGATCGGCGGCAAGGACGCGGAAACCGAGGTCGTGGTGAGCAATACCGGCTACTGGATGGGCCCCGACATCACCATCGCACAGGCCGACAAGGGCAGGGTGCGGGCGTTCGGGCGGGTCTGGGATTTCGAGGGGCGGTCGGCCGAGATATGCCAGATCGACTGGGCGGGGCCTGCGTAGGCCGACAGCACCGAAACTGAAAAGACGGGAGAGACGATGTTCAACGCGCTGATCGTGGAAAAGGCCGAGGACGGCAAGACGAGCGCCTCGGTGCAGCAGATCGGGATCGACCGGCTGCCCGAGGGCGAGGTGACGGTCGCGGTGGAATACTCGACGGTCAACTACAAGGATGGGTTGTGCATCGGCCCGGGCGGGGGCCTCGTGCGGACCTATCCGCATATCCCCGGCATCGACTTTGCGGGCACCGTCGAGGCGTCGGACGACCTGCGCTATGCCCCCGGCGACAAGGTGGTCCTGACCGGCTGGCGCGTCGGCGAGGCGCATTGGGGCGGCTATTCCCAGAAGGCCCGCGTCAGGGCCGACTGGCTGGTGCCGCTGCCCAAGGGGCTGACGACGCGGTCTGCGATGGCGGTCGGTACGGCGGGGTTCACCGCGATGCTGGCGGTCATGGCCCTCGAGGATCACGGGCTGACGCCGGATCGGGGCGAGGTGCTGGTGACAGGGGCGGCGGGCGGCGTCGGATCGGTGGCCACCGCGATCCTGTCGCATCTGGGATATCAGGTCGCCGCCGTGACCGGGCGGCCCGAAACGGAGACCTATCTGCGCGGCCTCGGGGCGGCGCGGATCGTGCCGCGCGAAGAGCTGTCCGAGACGGTGAAGCGCCCGCTCGAGGGGGAGCAATGGGCGGGGTGCATCGACGCGGTGGGCGGCGCGATGCTGGCGCGGGTGCTGGGGCAGATGAAATACGGCGGCTCGGTCGCGGCGGTCGGCCTTGCGGGTGGCGCCGGCCTGCCAGGATCGGTGATCCCGTTCCTGCTGCGCGCCGTCAATCTGCTTGGCATCGATTCGGTCCTGCGGCCCTATGACACCCGCGTCCGCGCCTGGGACCGGATCGCGCGCGATCTGCCGATGGACCGCCTCGAGGCGATGGTGCAGCCTGCTGTCCTCTCCGATCTGCCCGGGCTGGGCGCCGACATCTTGCAGGGCAAGGTCAAGGGCCGCGTCGTCGTCGACGTGAACGGCTGAGACGCGCCTAGAGCGAGGCGGTGATGCCGCCGTCGACGTAGACGGTGGTGCCGTTGACGAAGGTGGCGGCGTCCGAGGCGAGGAAGATGCAGGCGCCGACCAGTTCCTCGACCCGGCCCCAGCGCCCGGCGGGGGTGCGCCTGGCGAGCCAGTCGGTGAACGCGGGGTCGTCGACCAGCGCCTTGTTCAGCGGCGTGTCGAAATATCCCGGCGCGATGGCGTTGCAGTTCAGCCCGTGTTTCGCCCAGTCGGTCGCCATGCCCTTGGTCAGGTTCGCGACCGCCCCCTTGGTCGCGGTATAGGGGGCGATGCCGGGCCGGGCGAGGGCGGCCTGCACGCTGGCGATGTTGACGATTTTGCCCGCGCCGCGCGAAATCATGTGGCGCGCGACGGCCTGGCCGACGTGAAAGACCGAGGCGATATTGGTCTGGAGCAGCCGTTCGAACGCCTCGGGCGGAAACTCCTCGAGGGGGGCGCGGTGCTGCATCCCGGCGTTGTTGACGAGGATGTCGAGGGGACCGGTCTCTGCCTCGAAACCGTCGATGGCGGTGCGCACGGCGGCATGTTCGGTCACGTCGAAGGGCAGGTCGTGGACGGTGAACCCGTCCTGCCGCAGCGCGTCCGCGGCGACCGACAGCTTGGCCGCGTCGCGCCCGTTCAGCACCACCTCGGCCCCCGCCGCGGCGAGGCCGCGCGCCAGTGCCGCGCCGATCCCCTGCGACGAGCCCGTGACCAGCGCGCGTTTTCCGGTCAGGTCGAAAAGCGATATGCTCATGGCGGTCCTTTCGGTCTCGACAGTCTCTCTGCCCCCGTGTCATGTTACCGATAACGTAGATAGTCAACGCCCGATGCGACGCGGCGTGTCCCGGTGAACGCCCTGAAATCCATCGTCATCCACGCCGCGAAAGACCTGCGGGTCGAGGACCGCCCGACCGAAGCCCCCGGTCCCGGACAGGTGCGGATCGCCCTTGCCGCAGGCGGCATCTGCGGTTCCGACCTGCATTATTTCAACCACGGCGGCTTTGGCGACATCCGCCTGAAAGAGCCGATGATCCTCGGGCACGAGGTGTCGGGGCATGTCATGGAACTGGGCGCGGGCGTGACCGGCCTGCGCGTCGGCCAACTCGTCGCGGTGTCGCCCTCGCGGCCCTGCGGCACCTGCCGCTACTGCCGCGAGGCGATGTTCAACCACTGCCTTAACATGCGGTTCTACGGCTCGGCGATGCCGTTTCCGCACATCCAGGGCGCGTTCCGAGAGGTGCTGGTGGCCGAGGCCGCGCAATGCGTGGACGCGGACGGCCTGACGCCCGAGGCGGCGGCGATGGCAGAGCCGCTGGCGGTCTGCCTGCATGCGGTGCGCCGCGCGGGGCCGCTGATCGGCAAATCGGTGCTGGTGACGGGCTGCGGACCCATCGGGATCCTCTGCATCCTCGCCGCGCGCCGCGCCGGGGCTGACCTTATCGTGGCGACGGATCTGGGCGATTTCACCCTCGGCATGGCGCGCCGGGCGGGGGCCGACGTGACGGTGAACATGGCGCAGGAGGCCGACCGGATGGCGCCCTTTGCCGAGGAAAAGGGCACGTTCGACGTCCTGTTCGAATGTTCGGGCGCCGCCGTGGCCCTCTCCGGTGCCGTGCCGGTGCTGCGCCCGGGCGGCAGCATCGTGCAACTGGGCCTCGGCGGCGACATGACCCTGCCGGTGCAGGCGATGACGGCCAAGGAACTGGTGCTCAAGGGATCGTTCCGCTTTCACGCGGAATTCGCGACGGGCGTCAGCCTGATGCAGAAGGGGCTGATCGACGTCGCACCCTTCGTCACCCAGACCTTCGACCTCGCGCAGGCGCAGGTGGCGTTCGAGACGGCGGGCGACCGCAGCCGCGCCCTCAAGGTGCAGATCGCGTTCCCCGGCGCGGCGTGAGGGGCGGCGAGGACCGATGGTCCGGTGCCGGGCGCCGCTGAGGGCGATAGGCGCGGCGCCATTCCGGCACCGCCCACCCGATGAACCTGACTGCCGCCCGTCGCCCCGCGGACGCGGCGGCCGTCACGAAACCTTCACCCTCCCGTCACGCAACATCGACGTTCGCCCCGCACATGGTCCCCCAAGCGGCCTTTGGGGGGCACATGCTGACGATCGAGAAACTGACCAAGAGCTTTGCCGGCAAGACCGCCGTCGACGATGTGACGCTGGCCGTCGAGCGGCCGTCGATGATCGGCGTGATCGGGCGGTCCGGTGCGGGCAAGTCGACCCTGTTGCGGATGCTCAACCGGCTGTCTGACGCCACCTCGGGGCGGATCGTGTTCCAGGGCACCGACGTGACGGCGCTGCGCGGCGCGGCGAAGCGGCGCTGGCACGCCCAGTGCGCGATGATCTTCCAGCAGTTCAACCTCGTGCCGCGCCTCGATGTGGTTTCGAACGTGCTGCACGGCACGCTCAACGCCCGCTCGACGCTGGCCACGATGTTCAACATCTGGCCCGCCGCCGACGTCGGGCGCGCCATCGCCATCCTCGACCGCCTCGGCATCGCCGAGCATGCGCCCAAACGCGCCGAGGCGCTGTCGGGCGGCCAGCAGCAGCGAGTCGCCATCGCCCGCGCCCTGATGCAGGATCCGCAGATCATCCTCGCCGACGAACCGATCGCCAGCCTCGACCCGATGAACGCCCAGATCGTGATGGAGGCGCTGCGCCGCATCCACGAGGAGGACGGGCGCACGGTCGTGTGCAACCTGCACACCCTCGATACCGCGCGCCGCTATTGCGACCGCGTCATCGGAATGCGCGCGGGCCGCGTCGTGTTCGACGGCACCCCCGAGATGCTCAGCACCGCCGCCGCGCGCGAGATCTACGGCGCGGACGCGCGTTTCAGCGAGGCCGCGACCTCGACCCAGATCGAACAGGATGCGCCCGCCCATGCGGCAGCGGCCGAGGCCGGTCGCCTCGAGGCGCTGGCGCAGTACTGACCCCCTTTCGACCCGCCCCCGAACCCGGCGGCGGACCCTCAACCGGAGAGACCACGCGATGAAATCCCTGACCCTTGCCCTGCTCGCCTCGACGGCGCTGGCCACCGCGACGCAGGCCCAGTCCATCGACGAGTTCAACATCGGCGTCCTCGGCGGCGAGAACGCGCAGGACCGCATGACCGCCAACCAGTGCCTTGCCGATTATGCCTCCGAGGCGCTCGGCGGTGTGACGGTCAACATCTTTACCCCCGCCGACTACAACGGCGTCATCCAGGGCTTGCTCGGCGGCACCATCGACATGGCCTGGCTCGGCGCCTCGGCCTATGCCGCGATCTACCTCGAGGATCCGGACGCCGTGACGCCGGTTCTGGTCAAGCAGAACCTCGACGGCTCGATCGGCTATTACTCGATCGGCTTTGCCCGCGCCGACAGCGGCATCACCAGCATCGAGGACTTGCAGGGCAAGGTCTTCGGCTTCGGCGATCCGAACTCGACCTCGGGATTCCTGATCCCCTCGGTCGAGATCCCCGAGGTGGCCGAGGGCATCACCATGGAACCCGGCGCCTATTTCGGCGACGTGGTGTTCACCGGCGGCCACGAGCAGACCATCGTCGCGGTGAACGCGGGCGACGTCGACGGCGGCGTGACCTGGGCCGACGGGCAGGGCAACTGGGAGGACGGCTACAACTCGGGCGCGCTGCGCCGGGCGGTGGACGCGGGCCTCGTCGACATGAACGATCTGGTGGAAATCTGGCGCAGCACGGTGATCCCCGAGGGTCCGGTGGTTCTGCGCACCGCCCTGCCCGAGGACGTGAAGGCGACGATGACGGCCCTCGTGACGGACCTCATCAATACCGACCCCGAGTGTGCCTACGGCGTGGCGGCGGGCGAGACGCTCGGTTTCATCCCGGTCGAGCATGACCAGTACCTCACGATCATCGCCGCCCGCGTCGCGGAAATCGGCGGCTGATCCCCGGCATTTCAGCACCTTCGCACCGGCCCTGCGCATGGGGCCGGTGCTTTTTCATTCACTTGCCGAGGGACGCCCGATCAGATGGCCGTTGCCGCAACCGCGATCACCGAGAGCTACCGCGACATGGCCCGCCGCAGGCGGCTGATGAACGGCATCCTGCTGGCGCTCTTCGTCGCCCTCATGGTCGGCGGGTTCCTGACGGCGCAGGAGCGCAACGCGGGCGACTTTCTGCCCGGGCTGCCGCGGATCCTCGACTTTCCGGCCAGCGTCGTGGCCGAGGCGTGGCAGAACGCCGCCCAGCTTCCCGGGTTTCTGGCGCGCTATTTCCCCTCGCTGATCGAGACGGTGAACATCGCCGCCGCATCGACGCTGCTCGGCGGCCTCGGCGGCCTCGTCCTGTCGCTCTTTGCGACGCGCGGCCTCGCGCTCTTTCCGCGGGTGGTGCCCTGGGTGCGGCGCCTCCTCGACGTGCTGCGCGCCTTCCCCGAGATCGTGATCGCGCTCGTCCTGATCTTCGTGCTCGGCGGCGGTCCGGTGCCGGCGATGATTGCCATCGCGCTGCATACCGTGGGCGCGCTGGGCAAGCTGTTCTCCGAGATCAACGAGAACGCCGCCCTCGGCCCGGTGGAAGGGCTGCGTTCGACGGGCGCGAACTGGACGCAGTCGATGCTCTTGGGCGTGCTGCCGCAGGTGGCGCCGAACTACCTCAGCTATGCGCTGTTGCGGTTCGAGGTGAACATCCGCGCCTCGGCGATCCTGGGGTTCGTCGGCGCGGGCGGCATCGGCTATGACCTGCGCAACACGATTACCTTCGGCATGGGCAAGTTCGACGAGGCGGCGGCGATCTTCGTGCTGCTGTTCGCCACCATCGTCGTCGTCGACCAGACCTCGTCGCTCTTGCGCAACCGCCTGACCCACGGGCGGGCAGGGGCATGAGCGTCGCCGCCGATCCGCACCCCCTCGTCGCGAGCGTACACCGCGGCCTGAATGCCAAACGGCGGACGGCGTTCGGTGTGCTGGCCGCGGTGATCGCCTATCTGGCCTATGTCTTTGCCGCCTTCGACGTGGGCACGGTGCTGGCCCGCGCCGATGGCGAGGATGCGGCGATCCTCGTCTCCGACAGTTTCAGCTACAAGACGCACGTCACCCGCGACAACCGGACCGGCGTCGTCGAGGTGTCGATCGAGGGCGAGCGCAAGGGGCGCTATCCCGACGGCACCGCGCCCGGATGGGTGGGTCTGGGGCCGACGACGACCGTCGACCTCGGGGACGGATACCTCGTCACTTTCGGCCCAGAAGAGATCGCCTTCGCCATCCCCGGCTATGGCACGATCACCGCGCGGCCCGGTGCCGACGGGGTGAACGCGGTCCTGCCGGACGGCCCGGTGCCCGACTGGATCAACGCCTCGGCCAACCGCCTCGCCGTGACCACCGACGCGGGCCGCCTCAGCATCACCCGCAACCGCACGGAGGTCTTCCGCTACTTCGCGGTGTGGGAATTGTTCTTCTTTACCCTCGACAGCCCCTATCAGGCGATGACCTGGGGCGAGGTCGGGGGCCGCGCGATGTCGGGCGAGGCGGGGGCGATCTGGCGCGACTTCTGGACCAACGCGATGTGGCGGCACGGTGCCGTCGCCTGGGCGATCTTCGAGACGGTGCTGATGGCGTTCCTCGGCACCTTCGGGGCGGCGATGATCGCGCTGCCGCTGGGGTTTCTCGCGGCACGCAATTTCACGCCGCTGGGGCCGCTGCGGTTCGCGATGCGCCGCATCTTCGATTTCCTGCGCGGCGTCGACGGCTTGATCTGGACGATCGTCCTCAGCCGCGCCTTCGGCCCCGGGCCGATGACCGGCGCGCTGGCGATCCTCGTCACCGACACCGGTTCGTTCGGCAAGATGTTCTCGGAGGCGCTCGAGAACGTCGACGACCGGCAGATCGAGGGGGTGACGAGCACCGGCGCCAAACCGCTTCAACGCTACCGCTTCGGCGTCATTCCGCAGGTGACGCCCGTGCTCCTGAGCCAGGTGCTCTACTTCCTCGAGAGCAATACGCGGTCCGCGACGATCATCGGCGCGATCACCGGCGGCGGCATCGGCCTGTTGCTGACGCAGGCGATCATCACCCAGAAGGACTGGGAGGAGGTGACGTATTACATCGTCCTGATTCTGATCATGGTGATGGCGATGGACTGGTTCTCGGGCTGGCTGCGGCGGCGCCTGATCGGCGGATAGGGGCGTCAGGCGCCCAGCGTCAGCGTCACCCGCGCGCCCGCGAACCATGTCTGGCCGTATTCGACAGGGTTTCCGTCCGGATCGACGTTGATGCCCGACGAAAGGATGAGGGCGGCACCCTCGGCCAGATCGAGGTGCGCGGCCTGTATCCGGTCGGCGGTGACGGCGGTCAGGCGGGTCGCGCGGCGGGTGTAATCGTCGACGCCGTGCCGTTTCAGCGCCGCCGTGACGGATGCGAGGGCCGCGAGGTCGTCGCAGAGCCCGGCGAACCGCAGCGCGGGAAAGACCGAGCGGAAAAGCGCGATGGGCACGGCGTCGGCGAACGACAGGCCGTCGTATACGTGAACGGCGGCGCCGGGGGGCAGGGCGAGGGCCTCGGCCTCGGGCGGGGTCGCGGTGCGGGTGGCCAGCGCCAGCACCCGCTTGCCCGGCACCTTGCCGGCCGCCGCGAGGTTCTGGTGGAACCGCACGCGCGCGCCCACGGGATAATCGGTGGGTGCCTGCGTGACGAAGACGCCCGCACCGCGCCGCGCGCGCACCTGCCCCGCCTCGGCGAGGGCGGCCAGCGCCCGGCGCACGGTATGCCGGTTGACGCCGAATCGCGCCGAGAGCACCGCCTCGGTCGGCAGTCGCGCGCCCGGACCGAACGCGCCGCCCGCGATCTCCTCGCGCAGCGCGTCGCGGATCACCTGCCAGAGCGGGGCAGGGCGGGGGGGCGCTGTCATGAAAGTTTCACCCTTTGGGGAATTGAACGTCGCGGGGATCGGGTCTATGAATTTGTCTAGTTGTATAGTAGAATAGACAAGCGCGCGGAGTTGTCCAGATGCCCACGACCGAGACGCCGATGACGCAGGCGCAGACCGACCGCCGCGCCTGGATGGGCCTGCTGGCGCGGTCGCCCGCGGCGCGGGTCGCCGCACTCTGGCAGGCCGTCGGCCGCGAACCCGCCCACCGCGTCGTCCGCGCCCCCGAGGTCGGCGGCGTCATGGTGCGCGGGCGGACAGGTGCCGTCGGCGCGGCGTTCAACCTTGGCGAGATGAGCGTGACGCGCTGTGCCGTGCGCCTTGGGGAGGGACCGGTGGGCCACGCCCATGTGCAGGGCCGCGACCGGGAACACGCCCGCATCGCGGCCCTGATCGACGCGGTCATGCAGACCGACGGCGCCGCGGCGCTCGAGGTCGCGATCCTGACGCCGCTGCGGCGCGAAGAGGCCGGGCGCCGGGCCGACCGCGCGGCAAAGGCGGCGGCGACGAAGGTGGATTTCTTCACGATGGTCCGGGGAGAGGACGCATGACGATGGCCGGTGACGGCGTGGAGGGCGGTTTCGCCGACCCGGTGCGCGATGCCGCGGCGGCATTCCGCGTCCTGATGACGGCGATGGCCCGCCCGGGCGAGATTGCCTGCCTGACGGTCGCCGCCCCGCCCGCCCCCCTGTCGGTGGCGGCGGGGGCCGCTCTGCTGACGCTTTGCGACCCCGAGACGCCCCTCTGGCTCGCCCCCTCGCACGACACGGGCGCGGTGCGCGCATGGATCGCGTTCCAGACCGGGGCGCCGCTGACCGGGCCGGCCGGGGCGGTGTTCGCCGTGGGCCGCTGGGACGAAATGCCGGTCGCGGATTTTCCCGTCGGCACGCCCGACTATCCCGACCGCTCGACGACGCTGATCGCCGAACTGCCCCGCCTCGCGAACGACGGCACCGCCCTGCGCGGCCCCGGCATCGCCGAGATGGCGCATCTGTCGCTGCCCGACGTGTCGGCGCTGCGGCAGGCGCGCTTTCCGCTCGGCCTCGACGCCTATCTCACCTGCGGCGACCGGCTCGCGGCCCTGCCGCGCAGCACGCGGGTCGGGCCAGCGGCCCGCAATCGGGACGCTACCTGATGTATGTCGCCGTCAAAGGGGGCGAAAAGGCCATCGACGCGGCCCACGCCTGGCTCGCCGAGGAGCGGCGGGGCGACCCGTCGGTGCCCGACCTGAGCGTGGCGCAGATCCGCGAGCAGTTGGCGCTGGCCGTGAACCGGGTCATGGCCGAGGGCTCGCTCTACGACCCCGACCTTGCCGCGCTGGCGATCAAACAGGCGCGCGGCGACCTGATCGAGGCGGTGTTCCTGATCCGCGCCTATCGCACGACGCTGCCGCGCCTCGGGCACTCCGCGCCCGTCGACACCGGCGCCATGGCCTGCGACCGGCGCGTCTCGGCGACCTTCAAGGATGCGCCGGGCGGCCAGATCCTCGGGCCGACGTTCGACTATACGCACCGGCTGCTGGACTTTCACCTCGCCGCCGACGGCGCCGTGCCTGCCGCCGCGATGGGCGCTGCCGACACGGTCCCCAAACCGCACATCATGTCGTTCCTCGACCGTGAGGGTCTGATGGAACCCGAGCCTGCCGACGATGCGGCGCCCCCCGACCTGACCCGCACGCCGATGGAACTGCCCGCGTCGCGCGCCCTGCGCCTTCAGGCGCTGACCCGCGGTGACGAGGGCTTCGTGCTCGGGCTCGCCTATTCGACGCAGCGCGGCTATGCGCGCACCCATGCCTTCGTCGCCGAACTGCGGATCGGCACGGTCGCGGTCGAGATGGACATCCCCGAGCTGGGGTTTTCGGTCGAGATCGGCGAGATCGAGGTGACGGAATGCGAGACGGTGAACCAGTTCCGCGGCTCGAAGACCGAGCCGCCGCAGTTCACCCGCGGCTATGGCCTCGTGTTCGGGATGAGCGAGCGCAAGGCGATCTCCATGGCGCTCGTCGACCGCGCGCTGCGCTGGCGCGAACTGGGCGAGGACGACGTCGGCGCACCCGCGCAGGACGAGGAGTTCGTGCTGATGCATGCCGACAACATCCAGGCGACCGGGTTTCTGGAACACATCAAGCTGCCGCACTACGTCGATTTCCAGGCCGAGCTGGAACTGGTGCGAAGGTTGCGCGGTGAGGCGCAGGCGGCAATGGCGAGGCGGCGGAATGAGCGTCGACTGGACAGAGGTTGATGACCTCATCGCCTCCCTCTTCGAGGCAACCGACCGCTTGAAGGCCATCTTCCGGGACGCAGTTTCACTCTCGACGGTCATCTCGTCGGAAGTATCGGCGAGGTCGTCGCCGCGCATATGTTCGGTTTCGTATTGAACACTGCGTCCACGCAGGGACATGACGCCGTCGCGGCCGATGGGCGGAGGGTCGAAGTAAAGTTTACGCAGGGGAAGGTCGTTGGCTTTCGGCATTGCCCTGACCACGCCATTGTCTTGGCGCGCCCGCGCGGCCGACCACTCGAAATAGTCTACAACGGTCCGGGTCATTTGATTTGGGACGCATCCGCGCCAAGGCCAAGCAACGGCCAGCGGCAGGTAAGTCTTTCAAAATTGCGTCGAATGGATGCCGAGGTTTCCGATGTCGTCCGATTGGCACAGGTCGAGGTCGCGCCGATATGACCGCCTACAACTTCGCATATCTCGACGAACAGACCAAGCGGATGATCCGCCGGGCGATCCTCAAGGGTCTCGCCATTCCCGGCTATCAGGTGCCGTTCGCCAGCCGCGAGATGCCGATGCCCTATGGCTGGGGCACCGGCGGCGTGCAGGTCACGGCGGCGGTGATGATGCCGGACGACGTTCTCAAGGTCATCGACCAGGGCGCCGACGACACCACAAACGCCGTCTCGATCCGCCGGTTCTTTCAGCGCACGGCGGGTGTCGCCGTGACCGAGGAGACGGCGGCCGCGACCCTGATCCAGACCCGCCACCGTATCCCCGAAACGCCGCTGACGGACGCACAGATCCTCGTCTATCAGGTGCCGATCCCCGAACCGCTGCGGTTCCTCGAGCCGTCCGAGATCGAGACCCGCAAGATGCACGCCCTCGAAGAATACGGCCTGATGCACGTGAAACTCTACGAGGACATCGCCCGCCACGGCGCCATCGCCACCGCCTATGCCTATCCGGTGCGCGTCGAGGGGCGCTATGTCATGGACCCGTCCCCGATCCCGAAGTTCGACAATCCGAAGCTGGAAATGGCCGCGATCCAGCTTTTCGGGGCGGGCCGCGAGCAGCGGATCTATGCGGTCCCGCCCTATACCCGCGTCGTGAGCCTCGATTTCGACGACTACCCCTTCGAGGCCACCAAGGCCGACGCCGCCTGCGACCTCTGCGCCGCGACCGACAGCTATCTCGACGAACTGATCGTCGACGACGACGGGGGGCGCATGTTCCTGTGTTCGGACACGGACCATTGCCGCAGCCGCCGCGCGGCGGGGCACGTCGGCGCGCAGGGTGTGCCGGTGGCGGGGGCCGTGTCATGACGCCGCTGTTGCAGGTCGAGGGCCTGACGAAACGCTATGGCGCGCGCATCGGTTGCGCGGATGTCGCCTTCGATCTCTGGCCCGGCGAGGTCATGGGGATCGTCGGCGAAAGCGGGTCGGGCAAGTCGACGCTGTTGTCGTGTCTGGCCGGGCATCTGGTGCCGGACGCGGGTGCCGTGCGCTTCGACACCCGCGACCGGGGGCTGATTGATACCGTCACGATGAGCGAGCCGGAGCGCCGGATGCTCGGCCGCACCGACTGGGCCTTCGTGCACCAGAATCCGCGCGACGGGCTGCGGATGAACGTCAGTGCGGGCGGCAACGTGGGCGAGCGTCTGATGGCCACCGGCGCGCGGCACTACGGCGCCATCCGGCAGACCGCGACCGACTGGCTGGGCCGGGTCGAGATCGCCGCGGACCGGATCGACGACCGCCCCTCGGCGTTCTCGGGCGGCATGCAGCAGCGGTTGCAGATCGCGCGCAACCTCGTGACCGGGCCGCGACTGGTGTTCATGGACGAGCCGACCGGCGGCCTCGACGTGTCGGTGCAGGCGCGGCTCCTCGACCTGTTGCGCGGTCTGGTGCGCGGGATGGGCCTCTCGGCGGTGATCGTGACCCACGACCTCGCCGTGGTGCGGCTGCTGGCGGACCGGCTTATGGTGATGAAGGACGGGCGCGTCGTGGAACAGGGGCTGACCGATCAGGTGCTCGACGATCCGCAGCACGGCTATACCCAACTCCTCGTGTCCTCGGTTCTGGTGGTCTAGGCGCATGATCCGTATCGAAAACCTGTCGAAGTCGTTCACCCTGCACAACCAGGGCGGGGCGGTGATCCCGGTGATGGCGGGGGCGGCGCTGACGGTGGCGCCGGGCGAATGTGTGGCGCTGACCGGGCCCTCGGGGTCGGGCAAGTCGACGCTGATGCGGATGATCTGGGGCAATTACCTCGCCGCCTCGGGGCGCATCCTGATCGGTGAGGTGGACGTCGTGACGGCCTCGCCGCGCGAGATCCTCGCCCTGCGCCGCGCGACCCTCGGCTATGTCAGCCAGTTCCTGCGCGTCGTGCCCCGCGTGCCGACACGCACGGTGGTGGCAGAGCCGCTCCTGACGCTTGGCGTCCCGCAGGAGGAGGCGCTGGCTCGGGCCGAGGCCCTGCTCGGGCGGTTGAACGTTCCACGCGCCCTCTGGTCGCTGTCGCCGACGACGTTCTCGGGCGGCGAGCAGCAGCGGGTGAACATCGCGCGCGGCTTTGCCCACGACTATCCGGCGCTGCTTCTCGACGAACCGACGGCGAGCCTCGATGCGGCCAACCGCGAGGTCGTGCTGGCGCTGATCGAGGGTGCCAAGGCGCGCGGCGCCGCCATCGTCGGCATCTTTCACGACGCGGCGGCGCGGGACCGGGTCTGCGACCGGACGGTCGACGTGGCGGCGTTCACGCCGCATCTGGCCGCATGACGCGCGGTCGCGCCATCGCCGTCGTCGGCCCGTCGGGTGTGGGCAAGGATACGGTCATGGCCGCCGTCGCCGCCGCGCGGCCCGGCCTGCGCCTTGCGCGGCGCGTCATCACCCGGTCGGCGGAGGCGGGGGGCGAGGATTTCGACGGGGTCACGCCTGCGGATTTTGCGCGGCGCGAGGCGGCGGGGGCGTTCGCGCTGTGCTGGCGGGCGCACGGCCTTGGATACGGTATCCCCGCCACCCTGCGCACCGATCTGTCGGCGGGGCAGGATGTGTTGGTCAACCTGTCGCGCGGCGTTCTGGGACAGGCGGACGCGGCCTTTCCCGGCCTCGTCGTCATCTCTCTGACCGCGAGCCGCGCCGTGCTTGCCGGTCGCCTCGCCGCCCGGGGGCGCGAGGATGCCGCGACCATCGCGGGGCGCCTCGACCGCATCGGCTGTGACCTGCCGATGGGCCTTGCCGTGCACGAGGTCCGCAACGATGGCCCGCTCGGCGAGACCGTGGCGCGGGTTCTCGTACCTCCTCTATCCGGTCAGGGCGTAGCGGTGGATCTGACGGAACATGCCGTCCGCGTCCTGACCCATCAGGGTGAGCGCGTCGATGATGTGGGGGCGCGGCAGGAGGGGGCCGAGGACGGGCGCAAGCGCCGCGACGACCTGACCGCGCAGGGCGTCGGGCAGGGCACCCGTCAGGGTCATGTGGAACCGGAATTCCCCGAGGACGTAGGGGTATCCCCATTGGGCCAGATACGCCTCCTGCCGCGCCGTCAGCCCCGCGGCCCGGCGTCGCGCCAGGTCCGCGGCACTTTGCGGGCCGCGGAACCGGTCGAGGCCGGTGACGACCGCCGCCGCCAGCCCCTCCAGCGCGCGCGTATCCCCCTCGGGCACGAGGGCCACGAACTTCCCGAGGTCGGCCAGCCGCAGCCCGTCGATCGCGACCGGCGCCTGCCGCGCGGCGAGGGCGGCGACCGCGCCCGCCAGCGCCTCTGCCGTCTCGCCCGCCGCGAGCCGGAAGGGCGGCTTCAGCGTCGCGTGGAACCCGTAGTTGCGCGGCACCCCGGTCAGCGCCGCCACGTCGAGGCTGCCCAACCCCGGATGCGCCCGCGCGGCACCCGCCGCACTGTCCCAGCCCAGCCACGCCGCGCCGAAATCGGCGAGTGCGCCCGCCCGTTCGGTGTGGAATATCGCATAGCGCTCGAACATGCCGCATCTCCGCCAGTCTACAGGGCCCCCTGACATGCCGATATCAGCCGACACGATCCTCGCCAACGCCACGCTCGTCCTCGAGGACGAGACGATCACCGGCCACCTGCGCCTGTCGGGCGGGATCATCGCCGACATCGGCACCGGCGCGGGCGTGCCGCCGGGCGCCATCGACTGCGGCGGCGATATCGTGGCCCCCGGCCTGATCGAACTGCACACCGACAACCTCGAACGGCACATGACCCCGCGCCCCGGCGTCGACTGGCCGCACCGCGCCGCCATCGTCGCCCACGACCGCGAGATGGGGGGGGCCGGCATCACCACCGTCTTCGACGCGATCCGCGTCGGCTCGATCGTCTCGGACAACGCCAAGCGGCGGTATGCCCGCTATGCAAGGGCGATGGCCGACGAGATCCTCGCGGTGCGTGCGGCGGGCGCGCTGGGCGTCAGCCACCACCTCCACCTGCGGGCCGAAATCTGTTCGGAGACGCTGATCGACGAATTGGCCGAATTCGGCCCGGACGACCGCATCGGCATCGTCTCGCTGATGGACCACACGCCGGGCCAGCGGCAGTTCCGCGACGTGAGCAAGTTCGAGGCCTATGTCTGCGGCAAGAACGGCCTGCCGCGCGAGGGGTTCGCCGACTACGTCGATTACCTTACCGGCCTGCAATCCGCCCTCGGCGCGCCGCACGAGGCCGCCGCCGTCGCCGCCGCCCACCGTTATGGCGCGACCCTGGCGAGCCACGACGACACCACGCCCGAGCAGGTCCGCACCTCGAAGGGGCACGGCGTCGCGGTGGCCGAATTTCCGACGACGGCCGAGGCCGCCGCCGCCTGCCGCCAGACGGGGATCGCCGTCATCATGGGGGCGCCCAATCTCGTGCGGGGCGCCTCGCATTCGGGCAATGTGGCGGCGGCGGACCTTGCGGCGGCGGACCTCGTCGACATCCTGTCGTCCGACTACGTGCCCGCCGCCCTGCTGAACGGCGCGCTGATCCTCGCGCGGCTCTGGGACGACCTGCCGCGCGCCATCGCCTGTGTCACCCGCACCCCGGCGCGCGCGGTGGGGCTGACCGACCGTGGCACGCTGTCGGTCGGCGGACGGGCGGACGTGATCCGGTTCGCGCGGCTGGACGACGCGGCGGTCCTGCGCGGCGTCTGGGCGGCGGGCCGTCAGGTCGGCTGAGGCGGGCATCGGGTTCGGTTGCCTCTGGTCAACCGGCGCCGCGCGTTGTCAAAAGGGGCGGACACGCCGATACCGGAGACCGCATGATCCGTTTCCTCCATTCCTCCGACCTGCATCTGGGCAAGACCTTCGGCCGCTTTCCCGAGGATGTGCGCGCGCGCCTGCGCCAGGCGCGGATGGACGCGATCTCGCGACTGGCGCAGGTGGCACGGGGCCACGGCGCGGGCCATGTCCTGCTCGCGGGCGATACCTTCGATCAGCAGACGCCGACGCCGCAGGTGCTGCGACAGGCGCTCAACGCGATGCGCGCGGCCGGGGATATCACCTGGGTCATGCTGCCGGGCAACCACGACAGTCTGGCGGCGACGCAGATCTGGCAGACCCTCGCCGCCGACCCGGTGCCGAACGTGATCCTCGCCACCGACCCGGTGCCGCTGACCCTCGCGCCCGGCGTCGTCGCTCTGCCGGCGCCCGCGCCGGTGCGCCATCCGGGGCGCGACCTGACCGAGTGGATGGACGGGGCCGCGACGGGCGAGGCGATCCGCATCGGCCTCGGCCACGGGGGAATTCACGATTTCGCATCGAAAGAGGAACAGAGAGAGGGGCCGAAAGGTGTCATCGCGCCGGATCGCGCGACGCGCGCGGCCCTCGATTATCTCGCCCTCGGGGACTGGCACGGACAGCTCCGGGTCGGCGACGCGACCTGGTACTCCGGCACGCCCGAGGCGGACGCCTTCGGCGCCCGCCCGCCGGTCGCCCTCGTCGTGACCATCGCGGCCCGGGGCGCACCGCCCGGGGTCATGGCCGTCGAGACCGGCACCCTCGACTGGGCGCGCCTGACGCTCGATCTGCTGCCGGGCGAGGCGCCGGTCCTGCGCCATGACGCCGCCCTGCCACCGCTGGGCGCGCGGGCGACGACGCTCCTCGACCTCGTCGTGACGGGGCGCGCCAGCCTGTCGGACCGCGCCGCTCTCGCGGCCGCCGCCGCCGCCGCGATGCCCGATTTCCTCTGGCACCGCGCCGATCTCACCGGCCTTGGCACCGAGCAGAGCCCCGGCGACCTCGACCGGATCGCACCGCACGGCGCCCTGCGGACCGCGGCAGAGCACCTCGCCCACGAGGCCGCGACCGCATCCTCGGACGCCGAGCGTGCCGCCGCCGGGGCGGCGCTCGCGAGGCTCTATGGCTACCAGATGGAAGCGCCGTGAAACTCCGCTCGATCACCCTCACCAACGTGCGCCGGTTCGCGGGCCAGCGGGCCGTGCTGTCGGGGATCGGCGACGGCCTTACCGTCGTCAGCGAGGCCAACGAGTTCGGCAAGTCGACGTTCTTCGACGCGCTCCACGCCCTGTTTTTCGAGAAGTTCGGCGCCACGGCGCAGTCGGTGAAATCGTTGCAGCCCTATGCCGGCGGGCAGGTCCGGGTGGCGGCGGGTATCGAGACCGACGACGGCCTCTTTACGGTGGAAAAGCGCTGGCTGAGCCAGAAGGGCGCCAGCGTCACCGACGCCGCAGGCCGCCTCGTCGCCACCGACGGCGACGCCGAGGCCTGGATCGGGCGGCTGATCGGCGACAGCCGCGACGGGCCCGCGGGTCTCTTGTGGGTGAAGCAGGGCGCGCCGGGCCTCGAGCCTGCGGGATCGCGGGGCGGCGACAGGGCCGGGAAGGAACGGCTGACCGAGACGCGGCGGGATTCTGCTGTCCTCGGTCGCCGGCGAGATCGACGCGATGACCGGCGGCCAGCGGATGGACCGTGTGCTGCGCCGCTGCCGCGAGGATCTCGGCCGCCCTCACCACGCCGACCGGGCGGCCGTCTGGCGCTTGGAAGGAGGCGCAGGACCGGGCCGCCGCGCATCAGGCAGAACACGCGCGCCTCGAGGAGCAATGCGCCGCGCTGGCGGTCGCCCTGAGCGACCGTGCCGCCGCGGGCGACGAACTCGCTCGCCTCGAGGCGCCCGATGCACGGCAGGTGCGCGCCGCGGATCTGGCGGAGGCCGAGACCGCGCTGCGGGCCGCCGAGGCCTATGGCGCACGGGTGTCCCGGGCCGAACAGGCGGCCCGGATCGCCGACCTCGAGCGGGACGAGGCCCGGCGCACGCTCGATGCGCTGGTGGCATCGGAGAGCGCCCTTACGCAGGCCAAGGCGGATCGGAGAGAGGCGGGGGAGCGGCTCGATTCGGCCCGCGAAAGGGCGGCATCGGCGGCAACAGAGGCGGAGGCGCGGGAGACCGAACTTCTCGCGCTCGCTACCGAGATCACGACGCTGCGCGAAGCCGCCGCTTCGGCAGGGCGACGGGAGACCGCCCGGGCGGCGGGTCTGCGGGCGGCGGAACTGGGCAAGCGGCTGGAGAGTGCGGAGATTTATCGGGCCGAGGCCGAGGCCGAGGCAGCCGCCGTTGCGGCCAACCCGGCGACGAAGCCTCGGGTCGCCGCCGTGGAGGCGGCCGAGGCGACGCGTGCGGCGCTGCGCCGCGACGCTGCCGCCGGGGCGCCGGTGCTGCGGATCGACTATCTCGGCGAGGTGCGCGCCACGATGGACGGGCACGCGGTGCCCGGCGGCACCGATATGCCGGTCGCGGTACCGCAGGTGCTCGACCTGCCCGGGGTGGCGCGGATCGCGGTGCAGCCGGGGGCGGGCTATCGCGCGGCCTCGGGTGAACGCGAGATTGCCGGGGCCGAGCGGGCACTGGCGGCGGCGCTCGCCGCGTGTGGCGTCGAAACGGTGGCGCAGGCGCGCGATGCCGGGCACGCCCGCGACGAGGGCGAGACGCGGCGCAGGCTCGCGGCGAGCCGGATGGACGCGGTGGCGCCGGAAGGGATCGACCGTCTCCGGTCCGAGGCGCTTGCCGCGCGGCGCGATGCCGACGGGGCGGGGCGGGGCGCGGTGCCGCCGGATGACCGGACCGTCCGTGACATCGAAGCGGCGCTGGCGCCCCTGTTGCCGCGGGAGGCCGCGCTGCGGGCGACGCATGCGGCAGCGGCGGAGGCGCGCGCCCGGGCCGAGGCCGCCGTCAGCGGAGCGGCGGCAACGCTGAGCGCCGCCGAGGACGCCGCGATGCGCGCCGAGGTGCAGGCCGGACCCGAAGGCACACGCGACACGCGGCGCACCGACGCGGCGTCCGCCGCCGCGATCGCCCAAAGTGCCGCGACCGCGAGGGCGGCCGACCGCGACGCCCTGATCGCCGATGCGCCCGATCTGATGTCGGCGCAGGCCAACATGACCCGTGCATCGGCCGCGGCCAGAGCCGCGCAGGAGCGTCGGGCGCAGGTGTCCGAGCGGCGCGCCGAACTGACCGCCACGATTGCCGCGCAGGCCGAGAGCGGCATCGAGGAGCGTCGCGACGAGACCGCCGGACGCCTCGCCGCGGCGCGCGACCGCGCCGACCGCCTCGGGGCGGAGGTCGCTGCCCTGACCCGGCTGCGCGACGTGCTCGACGCCACCCGGACCGCAGCGCGCGAGGCCTATTTCGGGCCCGTTCAGGCCGAGCTGACGCCCTTGCTCGCCCTGCTCTACGGTCCGGCAGAGGTGCGGTTCGACAGCGACACGATGCTGCCCAGCGGCCTCGTGCGCGGCGGTGCGGGCGAGGACATCGACGCGCTGTCGGGTGGCACGCAGGAGCAGATCGCGATCCTGACCCGCCTCGCCTTTGCCCGCCTGTTCGCCCGGCAGGGCAGGCCGATGCCCGTCATCCTCGACGACGCGCTGGTGCATTCCGACGACGCGCGGATCGTGCGCATGTTCACCGCCCTGACCCGCGTCGCGATGGCGCAGCAGATCCTCGTCTTCTCGTGCCGCCAGCTCGCGTTTCAGGCACTGGGCGGCACAGGCGCGACCATCGAGGTGGAGAGGGTCTAGGCTCCAGACCCATTGATTTCAGAGTGTTGGCGTGATTCAGGTTCCGTAAGGAGACCACATCATGAGCAACCTGTTTTGGCTGAGCGAGGCGCAGATGGCGCGGCTGCAGCCCTATTTTCCAAAGAGCCATGGCAAGCCCCGTGTCGACGACCGTCGTGTCTTGAGTGGCATGATTTTCATCAATCGCAATGGGTTGCGCTGGAGCGATGCGCCAAGCGAATATGGCCCACCCAAGACGCTGTACAACCGGTGGAAGAGGTGGAGCGACATGGGGGTGTTTGCACGGATCATGACGGGGCTGGCCGCTGAGGCCCCGGACAACAGGACAATCTTGATCGACGCGACCTACCTCAAGGCACATCACACGGCCTCCAGCCTGCGGTTAAAAAAAGGGGGCGTGGCAGGCTGATCGGGCGTAAGCGTCCGGTCTGACCGCTCTACTTGGTTTTGTTCCACGGCAGGAGATCGTCGACGCGGGTGATCTTGTAGTCTGGGATACGGGCCAGGGTGTCGGCCAGCCATTCCTGCGGGTCGACGCTGTTCAGCTTTGCGGTCTCGATCAGGGTAGAGGTGGTTCCGGCAATCTGAACGGCCGGGATCGGTGGATTTTCCGCGCAACGGCAGCATGTTGCTGCGAGCGAGGAGAAGACCATGGCAAGACGACCACGCCGGAACCACAGCCCGGCATTCAAGGCGAAAGTGGCGGTGGCCGCGATCAAGGGCGAGAAGACGCTGATCGAACTGGCGCAGGATTTCGACCTCCATCCCGACCAGATCAAGCAGTGGCGTGATCAGCTTCTTGAGGGCGCGACCGGAGTGTTCGGTGTTGGGCCGAAGGCCGAGCCGGAACCCGTGATCGACGTGAAGACCCTGCATGCGAAGATCGGAGAGCTGACGCTGGAGAACGATTTTTTGTCCGGCGCGCTCGGAAAGGCGGGGCTGTTGCCGAGCGCAAAAAGATGATCGATCGCACAGCGAAGCTCAGTGTCGGTCGTCAGGCCAAGGTGCTGGGGATCAGCCGGGGTAGCGTCTACTACAAGCCGCGCCCGGTGTCGGACGCCGATCTGAAGCTGATGCACCGGATCGACAAACTGCACATGGAATTTCCCTTCGCGGGCAGCCGGATGTTACAGGGCCTGTTGGTCCAGGAAGGGTTCAAGGTCGGGCGGCTGCACGTTGCCACGCTGATGAAGCGCATGGGCATCGAGGCACTGTATCGAAAGCCGAACACATCGGAACCGGCGCCGGGGCACAAGATCTACCCATATCTGCTCCGGAAGCTTCCCATCACCCGGCCCAACCAGGTCTGGGCGATGGACATCACCTACATTCCCCCTCTCGGCAGATTGCTGCGCAATCGCCTGCCGGGCAATGGATGGCGCGCGGGTTCATCTATCTCGCCGCCGTTCTGGACTGGTTCACCCGGCGCGTCCTGGCATGGCGGGTGTCGATCACGCTGGAAGCCGATTTTTGCATAGAAGCTGTGGAGGAGGCGCTGGCTCGGCACGGCACGCCCGAGATCTTCAACACGGATCAGGGCAGCCAGTTCACCTCGACCGACTTTATCAAGGTGCTGGCCGCGCGCGAGATCAAGATCAGCATGGATGGCAAGGGCGCCTGGCGGGACAACGTCTTCATCGAACGGCTCTGGCGGACGATCAAATACGAGGAGGTCTACCTGCGGGCCTACGCCAGCGTCTCTCAAGCCCGAGCGGGGATCGGCCGTAATCTCGGCTTCTACAACAGCCGCCGACCTCATTCATCGCTTGACGGCAAAACGCCCGATCAGGCCTACTTCAACCAGCCGATGTCCAAAGCGGCGGCGGCGTAACCGAGGCGGAAATCCACCTAGAAAACGCCCGGAACCAGTTCAGACAAACCGAACCACCTCTATGATGCGCAGTCGCAGGAGTTCGACGGGCGGGACGAACACCGATCTGGACGCCATCACAGATGGCGGAGGGATGCCCGCGGATCGGGGCCATGGCGCCGACGCGTCGGGCAACAATGGCCCACGCGATGCAGGCAGGACCGGACCTCCCGCGCGAAGACCGTTCGCTGCGACAAGCGCCGATACGGAAGGCGGAACCGGATCGAGATCTCGTTCGGCCGTTCGAAGGACCGGCGCCGTATCGCGACCCGTTGCGACGGTGCGCGAAGACCTTTGCCGCCGCCGTCGCGCCGGCTGCGACAGCCCTGTTCCGGCATTGACGATCATCGCGTCCTGAGCCCACAGGTCAGCCTTCGTCCCCGAACGGGCTTGGCGGGATGGTGCGCGGCGGCACTAGCATAGGCGGCACCTCGACGATCACCGGCCTGCCGTCACGCGCCTGCAACAGATCGAGGGCGCGCGTCACCAGACCGGTCGAATCCTGACGGATCATGTGCACCGGAAATTGCAGGAACGCCGCGAACGGATCATAGTCGTAGCAGCCGACGACGCAGCCGTCGAAGGCCTCGGGCGGCAGGGTCACGAAATGCGCCAGCACCCCCTCGAGGACGGTGGTCGAATTGATGAACAGCGCGCGCGGCACCCCGCCCAGCCGGTCGAGAAGTGCCGCGGCGGTCGCGCGGGCCTGCCTCGGCGCATAGCCGCAGGCGTGGATCTGGTCGGGTGCCGGTGCCCTGCCGGTCATCGCCGTCACCTCGGCCTGCCAGCCCGCGATCCGGCGCGACGAGGCGAAATCATGCGCCCGCCCGCCGAGGAAATGCGGCGATCCCCGCGGGTCGCCCGCGTCGAGGTGCGCCTCGGACAGGATGGCACGGGTCAGTTGTCGCGCCCCGCCGAGGTTGTCGCCCACCACCGAGGGCGCGCCCGGGCCGGGCAGGTCGACATAGACGTGACCGACGCCCGCCTCGCGGCACAGCGCCCCCAGCGCGCCGGGGTCGCTGGCACCCGCGATCACCAGCCCGTCGATGGCATAGGACAAGAGCTGTTCGACGGTGCGACGCTCTTCTTCGGTGTCGCGGCGGGTCGAGACGACGACCGGACACAGGCCCTTGCGGCGCACCTCCGCCTCGAACGCCTGGCTCATCGCGGAAAAGAACCGGTTGTCGTGGACCGGCAGGATCAGGGCGATCAGGCCGGACCGGCCGCGCCGCAGGCCGCGGGCCTGCATGTTGGCCGAATAGCTCTCGCGTACCGCGAGGTCGCGGATCCGCTCGGCGGTCTCGGCGCTTATGCGGCGATCCTCCCACGTGCCGTTCAGGACCGCGCTGACCGTCGAGGGCGACGCGGCCGCAAGGCGCGCGATATCCTTGAGCGTGGGCTTGGCCCGGGGAGAGGCGGGATGATCCATTCGAAGACGCCGTGCCCAATGTTTTCTCTTGACGCAAGCCCGAAACATTGATCGCATGTGCAATATCGTTTGTGCAAAGAGTTTCATCGCCGCACCGCAGCACCCGGATGCCCCGAGGAGGGGGTGGGTGAGGGTGGGACGGGGCGGGCCCGGCGCACCGGACGACGTATGACGCAGGGCCCGTCGGCCCGTGGACATCTGGGAGGATGACATGATTTTCGGACGCAGAACGATGTTGAAAGGGGCCGCCAGCGGCCTTGCCGTCACGCTTGCCCTCGGGACGGGCGCCGTGGCGCAGGAGGCGATCACCATGGGCGTCGTCGTCAAGATCGGCGGCATCCCGTGGTTCAACGCGATGGAGGCCGGAATCCAGGAACGGGGGGCCGAACTCGGCATGGAGGTCGAGATGATCGGGCCGACGAGTGCCGACCCCGCCCTTCAGGTCCGCGCCATTGAGGATCTGATCGCGCGCGGCGTCGACGTGATCGGCGTGGTGCCCAACGACGAGGCCGCTCTCGAGCCGGTGCTGCAAAAGGCGCGCGAGGCGGGGATCATCGTCATCAGCCACGAAGGCCCCGGCCTCGAGAACGTCGACTGGAACTTCGAGATGGCGAGTGCCACCGGGTTCGGCGAGACGCATGCCGAACTGCTGGCCCAGAAGATGGGCGGCACCGGCGAATACGCGGTGTTCGTCGGATCGCTGACCGTGCCGCTGCACAATGCCTGGGCCGATGCGGCGATCGCCTATCTCGGCGAAAATTATCCCGACATGACCCTCGTGGGCGAGCGGTACGGCGTGGCCGAAAACGTCGACGACAGCCGCACCACCGCGCTGGACCTGATGGCGTCCAATCCCGACCTCGGCGGTTTCCTCGCCTTCGGCTCGCAGGGACCGATCGGGGCCGGGCGCGCCATCGAGGAGCGGCGGGCCATCGGCACCGTCCATGTCCTCGGGCCGTTCTCGCCCGGTCAGGGGCAATCGCTGGTCGAATCGGGGGCGATCTCGGGCGGGTTCATGTGGAACCCCGCCGAGGCGGGCCGCGTGTTCGTCGAGATGGGCAACATGCTCGCCGGCGGGACCGAAATCGTCGAAGGGACCGAGATCCGGGGCCTGGGGGCGGTGTCGCCCGATGTGGAAGGGCGCGACATCATCACCGACAACCTGATCCCGATCAACTCCGAGACGGTGGGCGAACTGGCGGCCATGGGTCTCTGACCCCGGCGGCATCCGCACCACCACGGGCCGCGCGCTTGCTCTCCCTGGGCGCGCGGCCTCCCCTTTCCATCTGTCCCGGGATCCTGACCGCATGACACCTGCGCCCGGCGGCGCACAGGCTGCGCCTGCCGCCATTTCCCTGTCGCAGATATCCAAGGTGTTCGGCGGCGTCCGGGCCCTGGACGACGTCGCGTTCGAGGTGGCGGCGGGCGAGGTGCATTGCCTCGCGGGCGAGAACGGCTGCGGCAAATCCACCCTCATCAAGATCGTCACCGGCGTCTATCAGCCAGAGGCAGGCGCACGGATCGCCTATTTCGGGGCCGGGCAGGGCAGGGTCACGCCAGAGGCCGCGCGCCGCGCCGGGATCGCGGTGATCTGGCAGGATCTCGCGCTGTTTCCCGAGATGACGGTGGCCGAGAACATCGCCTTCGAGACGATGCTGGGCAGCGTTCCGCGGCTGGTGCGCCACGGCGCGCTGCACCGCACCGCGCGCGCCGCCCTCGACCGTCTGGGCGTCGACCTGCCGATCGAGGCGCGCCTGCGGACCCTGCCGATCGCCGCGCGCCAACTGGTCGCGATCGCCCGCGCGCTGGCGCACGAGGCACGCGTGATCTTCATGGACGAGCCTACGGCTTCGCTGACCCAGGCCGAGACCGACCGCCTGCTGGGTATCGTGCGCGGTCTGTCGGCGCGCGGCGTGGCGGTGGTGTTCGTCAGCCACCGCCTTGCCGAGGTCCTCGAGATTGCGAGCCGGGTCACGGTGATCCGCGACGGCCGCCTCGTCGGCGTCTATCCGACGGCCGGCATGACGCAATCGCGGCTGACCGAACTGATGACGGGACAGAACTTCGACGCCTCGGTGTCAGCGCAGGACCGTTCGGGTGCGGCACCGGTCCTCGAGGTGCGCGGCCTGACGCGGCGCGGCGAATACAGCGACATCGACCTGATCGTCCGCCGCGGCGAGGTCGTCGGCCTGACCGGCCTGATCGGGGCGGGGCGGACGGAACTGGGGCACACGCTGTTCGGCATGACGCGCGCAGACGCCGGCGAGATCCGCCTGCACGGCGACCCGGTGCAGTTCACCTCGAACCGCGCGGCGATCGCGGCGGGCGTCGCCTATGTGAGCGAGGACCGCCTGTCGCTGGGCCTGATCCAGCCGCAGAGCATTGCCGACAACATCGTGATGCCGGTCCTGCGGCGGATCACCGGCCCGTCGGGCCTGCTGTCGCGGCGGCGGCGGGACGCTCTGGTGGCGCGGTGGCTGCAAGACCTCGCGGTCAAGGTCGGCACGCCCGCCGACGCGGTCTCGACGCTGTCGGGCGGCAACCAGCAGCGCGTGGTGCTGTCGAAATGGCTCGCGACCGAGCCGAAACTGCTGATCCTCGACGCGCCGACCGTCGGCGTGGACGTCGGCGCGCGGGCGGGCATCTTTCGCATCGTGCGGGCGCTGGCGGAAGAGGGGCTGGCGATCCTGATGATCTCGGACGAGGTGCCCGAGGTCTGGTTCAACGCCGACCGGGTGCTGCACATGGCGGACGGACGCATCGCGGGCGACTACGATCCGCGCGGCGTGGCCCTCGCCGACCTCGAGGCCGCGGTCTATGGGCGCGCGTCATGAGCAGGATCTGGCGCGATTATCCGACCGAAATGCGGCTGCTCCTCGTGCTGGTGCTGCTGTGCGGCGCCCTGTCGGTCGCCACGCCGAATTTCGCCACGCTGGTCAACGTCACGTCGCTTTTGAACAATTCCGCGGTGAACGTGATCTGGGCGGTGGGCCTGCTGGTGGTGCTGATCGCGGGGGGGATCGACATCTCGTTCGCGGTGGCGGCTTCGGTGGTGCAATACGTGCTGGCGACGATGTTCGGGGCCGTAGGGGGCAACTGGTTGCTGGGCTTTGTCGCCGCCATCGGCGTCGGTGCGGCGCTGGGCGCGGTGAACGCGGCCCTGATCCACCATTTCCGCATCATTTCGATCGTCGTGACCATCGCCACCTTCAACGCCTTCTTCGGTCTGCTTGATGTACTTCACCTCCGGGCGCGGCATCTACGCGCTGCCGTCCTGGTGGAGCGACCGCGTCATCCTGTGGGAGCGTCAGACCGCGAACGGCACCTGGGCGGAACTGACCCTGCCGGTGGCGGTGATGCTGGGGTGCATGGCCGCGACCTGGATCCTGATCCGCTTCACCACGACGGGGCGGCAACTCTTCGCCTTCGGCGACAACCCCGAGGGGGCGCGGCGCCTCGGCATCCGGCCGGGGGCGATGCAGTATATCGCGTTCTGCTGGATGGGGGCGATGGCGGGCATCGCCGGGCTGATGCAGGTGAACATCGCGCGCGAGGTGGTGCCGAACGCCCTCTATGGCCGCGAGCTCGACGTGCTGGCCGCGGTCGTCCTCGGCGGGGCGCGGCTGGGCGGCGGGCGCGGGTCGGTGCTGGGCTGCGTGCTGGGCGTGTTCCTCGTGGCGATCACCCAGAACGGGCTGAACCTGATGGGGGTGTCGCCGTTCGCGTTCCAGATGGTGATCGGGGCGATCATCCTGGTTGCGATCTCGACATCCGGCCTCGGGACGGCCAAGCGGCGGGCCGCGGCATGAGGGCGCTGCGCCGGCACCTCGGGCCCGAGATCGCGGGATTGCTCGGGTTCCTCGTCCTCGTGATCGTCGTCTTCTCGGTCCAGTCGCCCCGGTTCCTGACGGGCGCCAACTTCGGCTCCATCGCGTTCCAGTTGCCGGAGCTGGGCCTGCTGACGCTGGCGATGATGATCCCGATCGTCTCTGGCGGTCTGAACCTCGCGATCATCTCGACGGCGAATGTCGCCGGACTGACGATGGCGTGGGTGCTGCAATCGTATGGCGGCGTCGACGCGGGCGTCGGCGCCTTCGTCCTTGGCGGCGGCCTTGCGATCCTGGCGGGGGCGGCGGCTGGCGCGGCGATGGGCGTCGTCATCGCCTTCACCGGTGCGCATCCGATCCTGGTATCGCTGTCGATGATGATCTTCCTGCGCGGCCTTGGGGAATTCCTGACCCGCGGCGGCGATATCTCCGGCTTTCCGGCGTGGATGCGCCCGCTTGGATACGGCGAGGTCGCGGGGGTGCCGGTGCCGCTGCTGCTGTTCGCGGTGGCGGCGCTCGTCTGGCACCTGATGCTGTCGCGGACGCGCCACGGCTTTGCCGTCTACATGATCGGGTCGAACCCGGCGGCGGCGGCCTATTCGGGGATCGACGTCAAACGCACGCTGGTCCTGATCTATACGCTGTCGGGGGTGATGTGCGCCATCGCGGGCATCCTGATGCTGACCCGGTTCAACTCGGTCCGCATGGGCCACGGCGAGGCGCTCCTCCTCGTCACGGTGCTGGCGTGCTTTCTCGGCGGGGTCGATCCGTTCGGCGGCTTCGGCCGGGTGGTGCCGGTCGTCATCGCCCTGTTCATCCTGCAGGTCCTCTCTTCGGGCCTGAACCTGATGGGCGCGAACCAGCATCTTGCCACCGCCGTCTGGGGCCTGTTCCTGATCGGGGTCATGGTCCTGCGATACCTCTGGGGGCGATTTGCCCCGCAACGTCGACGAAGGGAAACGACATGAAGGGTTTTGGCGTCCATACGAGCATGTGGACGATGCACTGGGACCGGGCGGGCGCCGAGCGGACGATCCCCGGGGCCGCGGCCTATGGCATGGATTTCATCGAGATCGCCCTGCTGAACACGGCCATCGTCGACGCGCCCCACACCCGCGCCCTGCTGGAGCAGCACGAGATGCGGGCGGTCTGCTCGCTCGGCCTGCCGGAACCCGTCTGGGCCTCGGTCAACCCGGACGGCGCCGTCGACCATCTGGTCGCCGCCCTCGACAAGGCCGCCGAGATGGGCGCCGAGGCGCTGTCGGGCGTCACCTACGGCGGCATCGGCGAACGCACCGGCGTGCCGCCGACGATGGCCGAGTACGACAATATCGCCCGCGCCCTGACGGGGGCCGCGAAACACGCGAAGAAGGTCGGCCTCGCCTTCGGGATCGAGCCGGTAAACCGCTACGAGAACCACCTGATCAATACCGGCTGGCAGGCCCGCGACATGATCGAGAAGGTCGGGATGGACAACATCTTCATCCACCTCGACACCTATCACATGAACATCGAGGAAAAGGGTGCCGGCAACGGCATCCTCGATGCACGCGAGCATCTGCGCTATATCCACCTGTCCGAAAGCGACCGCGGCACGCCGGGCGAGGGCACCTGCGACTGGGACGAGGTCTATGCCACGCTGGCGGCGATCGGGTTCGACGGCGGCCTTGCGATGGAAAGCTTCATCAACATGCCGCCCGAGGTGGGATACGGCCTTGCCGTCTGGCGCCCGGTGGCCAAGAATTTCGAGGAGGTGATGGACAGGGGCCTGCCGTTCCTGCGCAACAAGGCCCGGCAATACAGGCTGATCTGATGGATATGGACGCCGAGGTCGCGGGGCTGACGCAGCGCCTGCTGGCGCTCGATACCGGTGCGCGTGTCGTCTGTGCCGTCGCCGGTGCGCCCGCCTCGGGCAAGTCGACGCTGGCCGAGACGCTGGTCGCCGCGCTGAACGGGGCCGAGGCGGATTGCGCCGCGCTCCTGCCGATGGACGGCTTTCACTACGACGACCTGTGGCTCGGCCCCGCGGGTCTGCAACCGCGCAAGGGCGCGCCCGAGACCTTCGACGTCGGTGGTTTCTTTCATGCGCTGACCCGCCTGAAGGCGCGCGACGAGGCGCATGTGGCGGTGCCGGTGTTCGACCGCGAGATCGAGATCGCCCGTGCCGGCGCCCGCCTGATCGGGCGGCAGGCGCGGGTGATCGTGGCCGAGGGCAACTACCTGCTGCTCGACCGCCCGCCCTGGGACCGGCTCGCGCCGCTGTGGGATCTGACGGTGATGCTCGCCGTACCCGAGGCGGAACTGCGGCGGCGCCTGACCGCGCGGTGGGAGGGCTATCGCCTGACGCCCGACGAGGTCGCGTGGAAGCTCGACGGCAACGACCTGCCGAACGGGCGCGTCGTGCGCGACCACAGCCGGGCTGCGGACGTGACCCTGGGATCGGCATGAGGCAGGGTCCGGGCGAGATCGCCGTCCTCGACGTGGGCAAGACCAACGTGAAGCTGGTGGTGACGGACCGCGCGGGCGCTGTCGTCGAGGCGGTGCAGACCCCGAACCCGGTCCTGCCCGGGCCGCCGTGGGACCACCACGATCTGGCGGCGCTGGGCCCCTGGGTCGGCGGGACGCTGGCGGCGTTGTGCCGGCGCCATCCGGTCCGAGACGTGATCCCGGTCGGCCACGGCGTCGGCGCGGTCCTCGTCGCGGCGGACCCGGAGGCGGCGGGCGGCACCGGCTGTGCCCTGCCGATGATGGACTACGAACAGCCCTGTCCCCCGGACATCGACGCGGGCTATGCGGCGCAGGCCGGCACCTTCGCCGAGCGGGGCAGCGATATCCTGATGGCGTCGACCCATTCGGCACGGCAATTGTGGCGGATGCAGGTCGAGCGGCCGCAGGCCGTCGCGGGCGCGGCGGCATTGCTGCACATCGCGCAATACTGGGCGTGGTGGCTGTCTGGCGTCATGGCCAGCGAGCATACGATGATGGGCGCGCAGAGCCATTTTCGCGACGTGCCGCGGGGCCGCTGGACCGGCATCGTCACCCGCAACGGATGGGAACGGCTGATGCCGCCGTTCCGCGCCGCATGGGAGGTGCTGGGTCCGCTGCGCCCGGCCCTCGTGCGCCGATACGGCCTGCCCGCGGATCTGGCGGTGCATACCGGCGGGCACGACAGCAGCGCGCACCTCTATCGCTATCGCGCGGCGGCGATCCGCGACATCACGCTGGTGTCGACGGGAACCTGGATCGTGGCCCTGTCCGCCGAGGCCGACTGCACCGCCCTCGTGCCGCATCGCGGCCTGTCGGTGAATGCCGACGCCGAGGGCGCGCCGGTCGGCGGGGCGATCACCATGGGCGGGCGGGCGTTCGCCACGCTGGCGGGTGCGGACTGGCGCGGCGCACGCGCCGACCCCGATGCCGTCGCCCGGATCGTGACGCGCGGCACCCTCGCCCTGCCGGGGTTCACCATCGACGGCGGCCAGTTTCCGGGTTCGGGCGGGCAGGGCCGGATCACCGGACCGCCGCCGCAGGACCAGGCGGAAAGGACCGCCCTGGCCGTGATCCACACCGCCCTGCTGACCGTCGCCTGTGCCGAGGCGCTGACGCCGGCGCAGCGGCTGGTGATCGACGGCACGTTCCTCGCCGAGCCGCTGTTGGCCCCCCTCGTCGCGGCCTTTGCCGCACCGCGCGCCGTCGCGATATCGCCCGCGTCGGGCGGCGTCGCGGCGGGGGCGGCGCTGATGGCCGGGCACCTGACCCGGACCGCGCCGGTGCCCCTCGATCTCCTCGCCGCCGGGGCGCCGCCGCCCGGACCCGACTATTTCGGCTATGCCCGCCACTGGCGGCGGGCGGCCCAGACCCCCACCCAAGGAGACCGGACATGACCGACACCGACCTGCGCGCCCAGATGGTCGCCACCGCCCGTGCGATGAACGACAGCGGCATCAATCAGGGCACTGCGGGGAACCTGTCGGTGCGCACCGACACCGGGTTCCTCCTCACGCCGTCCTCGGTGGCCTACGACACGATGACGCCGGAGGATCTCGTCGCGATGGACTGGGACGGGACGTTCGACTGTGCGGTGCCGGGGCGGCGGCCGTCGTCGGAATGGCGGTTCCACCGCGATATCCTCGCTGCCCGGGCGGACGTGAACGCGGTCCTGCATTGCCATTCGGTCTATGCCACGAC
Organism: uncultured Alphaproteobacteria bacterium; assembly: GCA_963789535.1. Lineage (GTDB taxonomy): Bacteria > Pseudomonadota > Alphaproteobacteria > Rhodobacterales > Rhodobacteraceae > CAVXHQ01. Next base: position 1,633,336 of record CAWBKU010000005.1, read on the forward strand.
GCTTGCCTGTCATCACCGCGAGATCCCGTCGTTCCACTACATGGTCGGCGTTGCGGGCGGCACCACGATCCGCTGCGCGGACTATGCCACCTTCGGGACGCAGGCCCTGTCGGACGCGGCCCTCGTCGCGCTGCGCGACCGGATGGCCTGCCTGCTGGGTCAACATGGCCAGATATCGCTCGGCACCTCGCTGGCCTCGGCTCTGTGGCTGGGGATCGAGGTCGAGACGATCTCGCGGCTCTACGTGCAGGCGCTGGCACTGGGCGCGCCGCCGGTCCTCGACGACGCCGAGATGGCGCGCGTCATCGGCCAGATGCAGCGGATGAGCTATGGCCTCGGGCCCGAACCGGAGGACAGCACCGACCGCCCCCGGCCACGCTAGAGCGGTCCGAGACCGCGAGCAGCCTTGGTCTGAGGCGCTGAATTCGTGCGACACGTGACCTATGCCCCGAAGGCCGGACCGTGGGTGGGGCGCGGTCGTGTTGACGGGGCCGTCTGCTCGCCCGCAGGATCACGTCGGTATCGAGCCGGAAATCCTCCTGTCCCGCCTGTCCGGGCAATCTGTGCCGGAGGCGGCGTGACGAAGCCGGGCCGGCAGCACATCCGCCTGCGCCTCGTCAGTATGCCCGTTTCGGCGGCAGAACCCGGCAGGGGAACGGTCGGCATGCCCCTTTTGGCAGCGGGCCGCTGATTGGTCTCACAGCCGACAGCGACATACCGCCGAGGCGCCGGTGGCTGAACCGACGGCCGATTGCGCGACGACAGTTCGCGTCCGATCATCCTGTCTAAGCCCCCGATTCTTTTAAAAAAATGGAATCACTCCAATGATCCTCCCCGAAATCTTCATGTCCGGCGATGGCCTGCTCGGCCTGCGCTTCTTCACCGGCGATATCGTCGACGGACGGTTGGCGCCCTACGTCGCCTTGCCCGGCGACACGGTCGTCGAGGATGGCCGCCTGTTTCGCGACGATGTCGAACTCGGCAAGGTCGTGGGGCCGGGCGGTGCCTGGCTTTTCGGGGTCGATACATTCGATCCCGGTCCCTTCGCCGGCCTGTTCACCCGCACCAACGACGCCGCCATCGCGTCGGATGCGATCATCGACCAGATGGCGGGGTGGACGGTCACGGTGAACGGCGTCGAGGTCGACATCACCGATCTGTACCGCAAGTCGAAGATCGTCGAATCCGCGAACACCGAGGGGTTTCAGAAAGGCTATGTTCAGGAACACGTCATCCATCTGGATATCGGCCGGACCATCGCCGATGGCGATGTCGTGTCGATCACCTCGCCCGGAGGCATGTTCGACCGCGCGACCGCGACCATCGACACCACCGCCACCCGGTCGGAGGCGGTGCACGTCAACCAGAACGGGTTTCGCCCCGACGATCCTTCGAAAATCGCCGTGCTCTCGACCTGGCTGGGGGTGGACACGGACCGCGCCGAAAACGAGCAGTTCCGCCAGAACGGCGTGGAATATACGCCCGGCACCCCATTCCACATCGTCGATACGGCGACCGGCCTGCGGGTGTTCGACGGCGAAATCGCGCTGTTGCTGGCCGCCGATCGACCCAACACCTATCCGAACGGCGGTCGCACCCCCACCAACCTGACCTATGCCGACACCTGGGTCATGGATTTCAGCGCCTTCGACACCCCCGGCACCTATGTGGTCGAGGTCGAGGGCATCGGCACGTCCTACGATTTCCGCATCGCCGACGACACCTGGACCGACGCATTCGTCATCGGGATGCGCGGGTTCTATCACCAGCGCAGCGGCATCGCGCTGGAACAGCCCCATACGGACTGGGTTCGCCCGGCGTCGCTGGTCCCGACCGAGGCCGCACCCGTGATCCAGTCCAGCGTGACGATCTTGCAAACCGCCAACAGTTTCATCCCCGGCCGCACCGAGGATTTCACTTTCCAGCAATTGGAACAGAACGCGACGGGCGTCGTCCTGCCCGACGCATGGGGTGGCTGGCACGATGCGGGGGACTGGGACCGGCGACCGCAGCATCTGGCGGCGTCCAACCAGATGATGGAACTGGTCGAGACCAACCGCGGGTTCTTCGAAGGGATCGACCTGAACATCCCTGAATCCGGCAACGGCGTTCCCGATGTGCTGGACGAAGCGCTGTGGAACCTCGATTTCTTTCAACGCCTTCAGGCCGACGACGGTGGCGTGCGCGGCGGGGTCGAGGGCGGTCTGACCTTTCAGGGGGGCGAGGCGAGCTGGGCCAATTCGCGCCCGCTCTACGCCTATGCGCCTGACCCATGGTCGTCGATGCTGTTCGCCGGGTCGGCAGGCCGCGCGGCGCGGGTCGTCGAACCATACGACGTGGCCCGGGCGGCGCAATATCTCGACGATGCCGTCGCTGCATTCGACTGGGCCCTGGCCAACTGGATCACCCCCGTGATCGACGAGGCTGCGGGGATGCTCTATGACCAGAACCTGATCGACGCCCGCAACCTGGCCGCGCTGGAACTGTTCCGCACGACGGGCGACACGCGGTTCATGGACGATTTCCTGACCACGTCCAGCTTTGCCACCGACGCTCCGGTGAAATACTGGGAACACCAGTCCGACGCCGCCTATGCCTATCTGTCGATGGACGCGGACCTGCAGGACGCGGCCGTCGCTGCCCGGATGCTGGCGGATTTCACGGCACTGGCCGATACGGTTTTGCTCAACTGGGGGCTGGAAAGCGGGTTCGGCACGGCCGACAATCCCTTTGCGCCCTATCTCTTTTCGGCGACGGCCACGAACCCCGACTGGGCTGCCGACGTGCTGGTGCGCGCCCATGCGCTGACCGGCGACGATCGCTATCTGATCGGTGCGATCATGGATGCCAACTTTGCCCTCGGGCTGAACCCCGACAACCTGTCCTATGTGTCGGGGTTCGGCGACGAGCAGATGCGCGAGATGCTGGTCGGCGATGCCGAGGCGCTGGGTGGCATCCTGCCGCCCGGTCTGGTCGCCTACGGCACCTTCGACGCGGTCGGCAATGGCGTGCAATACTGGCATGCGGGGGCCGAGGCGGTCGGTTATCCGCAGAACCCGCTGAACTGGCCCGGCTACGAAAGCTGGCAGGGGTTGTTCGACGCCGTGCCGCTGACCGAATTCACGGTCGAGGACCCGATGGGGTCGTCGGTCTATCTGTGGGGCTATCTGGCGCAGATCGGGCAGGGCCAGACCGCCCCGGGGCTGGGCGCGTTTTCGGAATACACGGTGCAACTCGGCACCGTCGCGACCCTGATCGACGGCATGGGACGCACCGCCCGACAGGTGGCCGTGGGCGACAGCGCCACCTTCGAGGACGGGGTGATCGGGACCGTCAGGGCGCGCGGGGCGGGGGTGTCGTTCGTGGCCGTCGATCCGCTCGACGCCTATCCCTGGGAGCGTCTGGTGATGATCGGCGATTTCGGCGACGCGGCCTGGTCGCGCCAGACGCGGACCCTGGATGCGACCGGCGCCCTGCTGACGCGTGCCGTCATCTTCGACGACGGGCGCACTTCGGATACGGCGTATGTCGACGGAAACCGCACGACGACAACGCAGCGCGACCCCACCGACGTACGGTCGTGGACCTCCGTCACGACCGAATTCGCCGGGGGCGAACGGACGGCAAGACATCGTCTGGACGACAACGGCGTCGATACGATCATGGGCTTCGTCGCCGGAACCATTGCCACGTCCGACAGCACCGACACCGCCGATGCGTTCGTCTGGTCCACGGTCCGGCGCAGTTTCGACGATGCGGGATCGATCGTGACGCGTGTCACCGACTTCGACAACGGCGACATCTCGACGACGACCTATGCGGACGGTGTCCGCAGGTCGGTCCTCTTCGAGGATGTGTCGGACAGTCGACCGTGGACGACACGGCTGTCCACCTATGGATCCGATGGGGAACTCGAGAACACGACCTTCCTTTGACGGTGTGGGGTCCGGCTGGGGGGGGGCGCCGGACGCCACCGGCATGTGGCGAAGATACTCAAGTCAGACGGCGGAAATGGAACCGCGCAGGTGTCCGGGAAACTGGGGATACCGCAGTTCGACGCGCCCGGCGCGCGCTGCGGGCCCTCGGCCACGCGCGACCGTCGACGTGCCGGCGCCGAGACGGCGATTCGTCCGCTGCGCCAGCGTAATGTCCGTTCGTGTTCGCGCGCGATCGCGTCCGGTGTGAATATTTGCGTTGACGTGTCGGGCGCGCGTTTTACCGATGTTCAAGAGCAGGATCGCCGGTCGCCCTTGGAATTGCGTCGAGGATCTTCGGGATGCCAAATCATCGTCCAGCCGGTCCTCCGGGGTGCGCGGCACAGGCCGAAGGGGCCCCCGACTGTCCGGCGCCGGACAGTCAGGGGCCGGACAGTCAGGGGCCGGACAGTCAGGGGCCGGACCGGGGCTTTGGACCGGGCCCGTGCGGATGCGGAGGCGACGGTCATAAGAAAGGTTTCGCACGCGCTCGTTTCGGACAGCCGCGGTAACCGGCGCCTGCCCGGGGCGCACGTGTGGGGCGTGGCGGCTGCGGCGCCGACGGTCCATGTGCAGGCCGGACTGCACGCCGACGAAATGCCGGGAATGATCGTCGCACAGCACCTCGTGACCCTGCTGGACCCGGCGGAACGGGCGGGGCGGATCGCGGGCGAAATCCGGGTGGTGCCGGTCGCCAATCCGATCGGCCTAGACCAATGGATCGCGCACAAGCCGCAGGGACGGCAAGACCTCGAGAGTTTGCAGAACTTCAACCGGGGCTATCCCGATCTCGCCGCCCTTGCAGGCGACGCCGTTGCAGGGCAACTGACCTCATCGGCGGACGCGAACCGGGCCCTTGTCCGCGCCGCCTTCGGCACGGTCCTTGCGGACCTGCCGCGCGCCACCGAAATCGCGGATCTGATCTCCGGCTGGCGCTGATGACGTTCTCGCATGACGCGGACTATGTGCTCGACCTGCATTGCGACCACGAGGCGGTGTTGCATTTCTATGCATCCCCCCTGCGTCCCGACGATACCGACCTGCTTGCCCGCGCCACGGGTGCAGAACTGGTGCTGGTGCAGGAGGTGTCGGGCGGCAATGCCTTCGACGAGGCGCATTCCGCGCCATGGGCCGCCCTGCGCCGCCGGTTCGGCGCGGACCATCCGATCCCGGCGGGCTGCTTTTCCGCCACGGTCCAGTATCGCGGTCAGGCCGATGTAGGCGACGCGGTCGCCGCCGGGGATGCGCAGCGGCTCAGGGGGTTTCTGGGCGGCCGGACATTCACCGGCATGCGTGGAAATCCGCTGCCCCAAGGCCGACAGCGCTCGCGCCTCCAGCCCCTCGGCCGACGCCGGTTCCGGCAGCGCCACCGCCACCGCCACCGCAAGGGGGCCGTCCGGCGCCGTGGCGTCGGCGCCGGCCAGGTCGTCGAGTGCCAGGGTGGCGATGCGGAACATGCGGTCGGACGCGCGTTCGTTGCTCAGATCGCCGTCGAACGCCGTCACCTGCGGCTTGAAATCGGTTCCCATGAACGTTCGCTGCCGTCGCAGCGCCCGCCGCCCCTCGGCGATGGCCGCGCGCGTCCCGGCAAGACCGGGCGCCAGCGCCGACCACAGGCCCGCGCCGATCAGGTGCATGGGAGGGTGCGGGCCGAAACGCGCATGGCAGGGTCGGGCCGTCTCATCCGTCGCGGTCGGCGTCATGGACGGAAATGGCCCCCCTGTGGGTGGGTGCGGCGCAACGGATCATCGACATCAACGCGACCGGCTCTATCGCCAGATGCTCGACGACGATCGTGGGCGTGCCGTCGGGGTCACGCGACGGCCAGGCGGTGAACTCCATCGTCTCGACCTCACCCATGTCGGTGCCCAGTGGCACGAGCGCGTCGCTGGCCGCAAGGGCGCCGAGCGCCTCGAGGAAGCCCTCGGCGCCGGTCGCCGCGCCGGTCAGGCGGATCTTGCCGTCGCGCACAAGGATCACCGGGCCGTCCGGAACGACGGCGGGGCGCGGGCCCGGGCCCTCGGGCCACGTCAGGGCGTCGGTCAACCGCTCCGTCGCATCGCCTGCCGGTTCGACGCGCAGCGTGACGGCGGTCAATGCGGTTTCGGGCCGCATCTCGGGCAGTCCCGACGGGCTGTAGAGCGTCACGACATAGCGCAGCAGGACCACGACAACCGCAGGCGTCAGCCCGGCGGCGACAACGGTGAGCGTTGCCGGCCCCCGACCCGGATCGTCGAGCGTCACCGACGCCGGCCCCGGAGCCATGCGCAGGAACCCCGCCGTCAGGCAGGTCTCGATGTCCTCGGCCCCGCGCGCGAGGAGCCACATCCGCTCGTCGCGCCAGTCGCGTTCCTCGGCGCGCGGCGCATGCTCGATCGTCATCACGATCCGCTCGATCCGCCCGGGCAGGGTGGTGGGCGCGCGGAAGGGCGGGGGGGGGAACGGCGCGGTCATCTGGTCCTCTGGCCGGGCTCGTCGGGTGGCAGCAGGCGGGTGAGATAGCGTTCCAGCGTCTCCCGATCGTCGACCGAAGTCTCCTTGCCGCCGAACATCGACCGGCGCGCCACCCGCAGGTCGACCATGACGGGGCGCAGATAGGCGGCGATGCTCTGGTAGGCGCCGATATCCTCGCCATCGTTCACATCGCCCCAGACCGGCGCCGCACCGGCGGTAAGCGTCAGGATGCCTGCCCGGTCTTCGACCGTCACCGCCCCGTGGAATTCCGTCGCGGCGAGTGGGGCCAGGCGACTGCGGTACGGGGCGCCCACGAACGTGCGCCAGCCGAGATCGGGAAGGCCGCCCAAGGCGTCGGGAAAGTCGGCATAGGCGCCGACAGGCTGCCCCCGCGCGGTCTCGAGGCGGCGAAGGCCGTGGTCGTCGTCGATGACGAGTTCCACGGCGGCACGATACCTTGGAAAACTCTGCGGCAAGTGGCGAGCGAGCGAACGCAGTGCCGACGGCAAGTAAAAGCCCAGGGATTGCAGACCGCAGAGCAGCGGCATCCCTGTCAGACACCTGGCGAGATCGTCGGCCAGGGCGGTGTCCACGCGAACCGGCGACAGCGTCACCTCGATCTTGAGTCGCCCGTTGCGCTGTTCGATCCGGATTTGGGGGGGGCCCGCGATGTCGGTCACTTCGTCGGCGGCGCCATGGGCCTGCATCGTCATGGGGTTCGCGCGCGCGGCGTCGATCCAGTCGCGCGCCGCGTCGGCACTCCACTTCTTGATCCGTTGGTCGACCTTGTCGCTGGCCAGATGCATCCTGGCCAGACTGTCGGGGCCCAGACTGTCGGGACCGGAACCGTCGAAGCCGGAACCGCCAGAGCAGCGTGACACGAAGAGATCGAAGAGCGAGAGGGCCTCGGCACGCGTCGCGTCGTCGGCCAGCGTGCCGTCGACCCAAGCGAGGGTGCGAAACGCAGGCACCGCGATGACACGGTCGCCGCGACGAAGCGCGAGAGGGACGGGCCCGTCAACCGATGCCGGCACTTGAATCACATCCGCACTCCGCATTGTTGACCGCCCGCGGGGCGCGCCCGCCACTCAGTTGTCTATAGGCTTCTTCCTGCCCGGAGCCGGTATTCCAGGTGTCCTGATAATCCCGCGCGCCGGGTGTTTCCGGGGCATCGAACTTGAAATCGTAGACGTCGCGCAGGGCGCCGTCGGCGTCCTGAACGGCAAAATCGGGTCGGATTTCGACGGCATTGTCGAATATCTCGTCCGCCCTGCTCATCAGATCGTAGATGTCGTAGGCGGTCGTGCCAAGCTCGATGGCGTCCAGAACCGTCCCGAAGAGATTGAGACCGGGCAGCAGTTTCATCCAGGCCCGGCGGGTGAGGCGGGTTCCGGCACTGATGACGCGGTTTCGCATCAGGCGTTGGATCCGGTTGCGGATCGCATCGCGGGCGTTGCTCTGGTTCCATATCCGTCGCGCGCCATCGAAGGCGTCGTCCACCAGACCGCGAAAGCGCTGTTCCGCGACGCCGATCGCACCGGGATAGCGGCGCCGGACGGCTCCGTTGAGGCGCGAATTGGGCCGGTCGAGTGCCGCCTTGGTGCGCGGTTCGGCGGTCCGTGACGGGTTTTCGCATTGGCCGGGGGTTCGTCTCCGGCACTCCTGCCATTCCTCGCGCACCTCGCAGAAGATTTCGCACAGGGCGTCGAGTACCGCATCGCCGGTGTCGAAGACCCTCTCTCTCTGACCGAGGTTCCCCGAGATGCGGTTGTGGTTGTTCATGAAGAGCTTGTCGGTCAGGCGGCAGATGTTTTCGCCCTCGACATAGACGGTCGGCGAATAGGTGATCCAGTTCGACTGTGCTTCGGTGGTGCTCGACACCACCCCCTTCATCGACCCCGGCGCGTCGCCCGTGCACTTCGAGAATTCGGACGGTTTGTGCGCGATGGTGTTGCCGCCGTCGGCCCTGACGCTGGTCGTGCCCTTGACGATGTCGCCGTTGGTGGCGGTGATCATATAGGGCACCGGCACGCCGTTACCGGGCGTCTTGCATACGTCGGGGACCGAGTTCATGTGCCTGCCGCCCGAACCGAGGTGGGTGATCGTCAGGCCGTTGGCGCGGATCGTGACGCTCATGTCGTGGACTCGGCTGGGATGTCGTACCGATCGAAGAGGGCGGCGTGGTCGGTGCCGACGCGAAAGCCGCGTGTGTCTCCGAGTGCGACGAGCGTGCGGGTCATGGTGATGTCGTCGGCCGCCCGCAGGATCGGCCATATCGCCTGATGGACGAGGCGGACCTGGCCCGTGTCGAGGTCGACCTCGATCGATTGCAGCGCGGCGGCGGCGGGATGCCAGCGCCCGGCGATGAGGGTCGTGGTGCGGTATGTCAGCCACGGCAGGGGCAGGCGCGTCGGTGCCGAGACCGGTCCGGTCTGCGCGAGCCCGCCGATGTCGAGGGTCGCACCCTCGGCCAGCGGACGCCCCAGCCGCTGATCGGCGGGAGCCGCCTGCCAGAACGCGGGGTCCATGTCGGCCGGAAGGAGCGGGGCGCGCGACCGCTGCCACGCCGCGTCATAGGTGCCACCGAGAGCCGAACGCGCAGCCCAGTGCCGGGCCACGGGGCCAAGCGCGGGCACTCCGCCCCCTGCCACCGTCACGCGCGGCGATACCTCATCCTGCGGCGATCGCCCCAACGGGGTCGCATCCGACAGTGCCGCCGTCGTGCCGTCGAGCGCGACCGTGCCGCGCGCGTCGCGGTCGGCGCCCACGGTCAGCCGCTTTTGCCAGTCGCCGATGCGAAAGAGGAGCGGACGGTCCGCGTCCTGCGTTTCGGGCGCGGCGCCGCGAAAGGTGAGGTCGATGCGTGCACGGGGTGGTGTGATGTCGCTGTCGCGGATCAGGACACGCTCGGGGTCGTTCTCGACGAAAAGCGGTTCTTGCTGCACCGGCATCTGCGGTATCACGAAGAGGGGCGCCCGGTCGGCACGCAGGGCAAAGGTCGCGGCGATCCAGACCGACCAGAAGCTGGCGCCGGCATGGTCCCGAAAGCCACCGCCATGTGCGGCAAAGGGGGTCTTGTTCCGCACCTCCCACATGGCGGTCAGTTAAGGTCGGTCGTGGCGGCAAGCAGGGTAAGTCCCGCAGCGGCGTCGATGGCGATCGCTTCGCCGGTCATCCGTGTCCGCCCGTCGGGATGCAGCACGAGGGATGCGGCGCCGGTGCGCAGCACCAGAGGGGTTTCGTCGTCGGGCAGGGGGACGGCGTCGGCCACGATCCCCAGTACGATCAGCGTCGGCTCCTCCGCGTCGAGCACATCCTGGCAGATCGCCTGCCTGCCGATATCGGCGGACGCAAAGCGGGCGGTGGTGAGGATGCTTGCGTTGCTGCCGCCCAACGTCGGTACGCCACCGGGACCGACTGCCGCCACCTCTCGAAGATCGAAGGCGTTGATCGCGCCCTGCGTCATGCACAGGCCCGGCGGATCGCCGATGGACGGGTCATGCCCGCCGGAACCTTCGATGCGTCGGAACCCGGCATGGCCGCGCCTCCACGTTTTCGCGTCCGGCGGCGCCACGTCTGCGCGCCCCCGGACCGCCGCCGACGAGTATGGCCTACGATTGCCCCGCCCCGGCGTTGCGCCCGGAGGCGTTCCATGGCCGGCCACGATCTGCCTAAGGTCATCTGTGTATCCCGAGGCACATTCGTCCAGTGCGATTTCACGCGGCAGCCCCGGATCGGCACCACAGACCACGACCCGTCGGGGCATCGCGCCCAATCGCCGCTCGGCAGGCCGATCGAAACCGGGCGCGCCCGTCGCCGGACTTTGCCGCGCGTCGTTTCGCCGGTCATCCGTCAGCCCGACCGCGCCACCCAGAGTGCAGCGGCGACGATCGCTGCGGCGCCCGCGATCATCTGCGGCGTCGGCACTTCGGAAAAGACGAGGTAGCCGACGGACGCCGTCAGGAGCAGGCTCGCATAGGACATCGGCCCCAGCACGCCCGCGTCGCCCAGCCAGTGGGCGCGCAGGAAACAGAGCTGTGCTGCCTGTGCGAAGAGGCCCACGGCAAGCACGAGCGGCCAGTCGGCGGTCGCGACCGGCTGCCACGACCAGAGCGCAAAAGGCAGCGTCGCTATCGCCAGACCGCCCGCATAGAGCGCCATCATCACCACGGGCGGCGTCCCGCGGAGCGCGCGGGTCGCGATAATCGCGGCGGTGCCGGTCAGCACGGTCACGCAGAGCGCCAGCAGGCCGGGCGAGGGGGCGGCCAGCCCCGGCCCGATCGCGACCATGGCGCCCGCGAGCCCGACGGCCGCGGCGATCCAGCGGCGCGGGCCGATGGCCTCGTGCAGGATCAGGGCGGCCATGACCATCAGAATCACCGGACGGGTGAAGTTGATCGCGGTGAACAGCGCAAAGGGCAGGCGCGAGACGGCGTAGAAGCTGGTGGCGAGGGTGACGGTCGAGAGCGCGACGCGCAGCAGGTGCAACCGCTTGCGGTCGATACGCGCGAAGGCGGCACGCTCGCGCCAGATCCAGGGTGCGAGCAGCGCGAGGCCGGTCGCGGCGCGCAGGAACACGAGTTGCACGGCGGGGAAATCCCCGCCTGTCAGTTTGACGATGGTCAGCGCCCAGACGTTCAGGCCGAGGTCGGCGAGGAGCCAGCCGCTGGCACGCAGGTTGTCCCGACGGCTCGCAAGCGCCGCCGTCATCGCCGGGCGAGAAGGTTCGCCATGAGCCGGAACCCGCCGGGCACGAGGGCGGCCATTTGCAGGTGCAGGCCGAGGGCCACGTGGCTGTGGCGTCCGGTGCCGATGTCGGCGGACAGGAGCGCGCCATGGTGCGGCGCCTCGCCCGGGTCGGCCATCGAGACGAGGGGGACATAGGCGTCGTCCCACGATTTCGCGAAATAGAGACCACGCTCCTTGACCCAGCCGTCCCAGTCTTCGGGGCCGATGACGTTCGGGGCGGTCAGGACCGGGTGGTCGGGGGCCAGATGCGTGACCTGCGCCGTTTCGTCGGTGACGCGCCAGCGCAGGGACGGCTGACCGATCTCGAGGTGCGCGGGCGGGGTGGCGTCGGCGTCCCAGGCGTCCCACGGACGGTGGTAGAGGGTGACGAGGGTGCCGCCGGCGCGGGTCCAGGCGTGCAGCGCGGGCAGGGCGGCGGTGAGGGCGGGACGGAAGCGGAACGCGAAGACCCCGACGATCAGGCTGTCGAGGGCATCGAAGGGCGAAGTGCCGGCGAGGGCGTCGTCGTCGATCGACGTCACGGCCATGCCCATCGCCGCGAGTGCTGCGGGCACCGCGTCGTTGCCGCCGCCGACATAGCCCACGCGCACGTCCGGCAGGGCGATATGCGCCGCGCGCACCCGCAGCACGGCGGGCGTGGTGCGCAGGCGCGGTCCGGTATGCGGGGCGGAGAGGCGATGGGCACTGCGGGCGGGTGCGCCGCTCAGGTGCAGCGGCAGGTCGGTCAGGCCGGGCGGGAGATCGGGCGGTGGGCCGAGAGCCACGTCGTTCCCGGTCCAGTCCTGCGTCCAGCCGTCCGGCAGGTCGAACGTCGGGCCGGTGCCGCGCAGGGCGGTCAGGGTGGTGGCCAGCGGTGTGGGGGCTGCGAGGTTGAGGAGAAGGCCCGCAGGGGCGGGCGTGGCGGAGACTGTGGGCACGACCTGCGGCGTGCTGTCGAGGGCGATGTCGCGGGTCACGTCGAGGCCGCCGATCCGGGCCGTCAGGCGCAGGGCGGGCGCGGACGGTACGAGGGGGTCGTAGGTTTCGGGGCAGGGGTCGGACGGGGGCACGTCCGGGCCGATCACGAGCCGCTCGCCATCGAGGGACCATCCGTCCGGCAGGACCGTCGAAACATTCAGCGCCGATGCCGTGCCTGCCCGCGTCTCGACGGCAAAGGCCGTCGTTCCGCCCGGGGCCAGCCAGTCGTCGGCGACGGTGCCCGCGACGCGGATCCCTGCGGCGAGGTGGAGGACGCGGGTCAGTTGACGCTCTTTCAGGGCAAGACGGTGGGCATCGCCCGGGCCGGGGGTCGCGGTGCGGATGAGGGTGAGGGCGCGGGCGGCGGCGGCGATCACCTGCGGGCCGCCCGGAAAGGCGGCGACGGCGGCGTCCATGGCGTCCTGCGCCCCGGCCAGTCCGAGATCGGCGAGGTTGCGCGGCAGGTTGTCGGTCAGGGCACCCGCATCGTCGCCGACGCGGGATCGCGCCAGATGCAGCGGCCAGTCGTGGCCCTCGCCCGCCCAGCGGCCCATTCCTTGGGTGCGGTGGAACATGCGGCTGTGCTGGCCCATCTCGGCCCAGCTCCACCCCGTGACCGGATCGTCGCCGGTGCCCGTCACCGTCACCGTGGCGGCGGGCGGCGGCACCTCGTCGTCATAGGCAGCGCCACCGCCGCCCCAGGCCGGAAGGTAGAGTTTCGAGACCGCCCAGACCGGCAGGTCAGAGCCGTCGAAGCCGGGGTCGGCGGCGGCGTCGAACGCCAGATGCGCGGCCTGCGTCATCGCGCGGTGGTGGCCGTGCTGGCCCGGCACGTCGAGGAAGGTGGGGATCAGGATGTCGGGCCTTTCGGACCGGATCACGTGCACGAACCGCGCGAGGGTCCGTGACCGCCCCCATCTTTCAAGGGTCTCCTCGCCCGACTTGGAAAAGCCGAAGTCCACGAGGCTGTCGTCGGGCGCCGACGGCAGCCACCACAGCCGCATGTCGAGACTTTCCGCCGCCCGCTCCATCTCCGCCGTGCGCAGCGCGCCGAGGTCCGCGCCAGACGCCGTGCCGATGTCGTTCTGCCCGCCCTCGCCCCGGGTCGAGCAGGCGTAGGAGAGCGAGAGGCCGTCGCGGAACCGCAGCGCCGCCAGCATCTCGGACGTCTCGTCGTCGGGGTGCGCGCCCGATTGCAGAAGCGACGTGCACGACCGGAGCGCGGTCAGCGCCAGCCAGAGGTCGGTCAGGCGGGAATGGCTGCGGCTGTGGCCGAGGCGTTCGCGGTCTGTGCGGGGCATGGCAAACCTCTCAGGCGGGCGGATCGAGGGTGGGGGTGAAGATGCGGTCGACAACGAGAGCGCCCGCGCCGAGGGCCGCGGTCATCCGGCCCGCGGCGCCGCGCATGAGGCGCGGATGGCGCCGGTCGGCGCGGGCCGCGACCGAGGCGCGCGACAGCGGGATATGCGCTATGAGCCGGTCGAGCAGCGCATCGGGCAGCGCACCGCCGAGGATCACGGTCTGCGGATCGAACAGGTTCTCGACGACCTGCACCGCCTGCGCGAGGGCGGCACCTGCCTCCTGGAGCCAGAACGTGACTGCGCGGTGGTCCGCGGTCAGCGCCGCCGCGATATCCTCGACCGTCTGCCCAGGCATGCCCGCGGCCCCCAGCCTCCCGGCCAGGGCCAGACGGCTGGCCACCGATTGCAGGCTGCGGCCGCGGAACGGACCGGCGACCTGGATGTGCCCGATCTCGCCCGCGTTGCCGAAGGCGCCGCGCAGCAGGGTGTCGTTCGCGACGAGGCCGAGGCCGATGCCGGTGCCGAAATAGAGGAACGCATAGGTCGAGAGACCGCGCGCGACGCCGCACACCCGTTCGGCGACCGCCGCCGCATTGGCGTCGTTCTCGACCAGCACCGGCAGGCCGAGACGGTCCTGGAACCAGTCCTGAACGGCCCAGTCCTGCACGGCGATGCCGGACCAGCCGGGCAGCTCCGTCGCCGGGTCAGACAGGCCGGTCGCACCGAAGGGTCCGGGCACGACGAGGCCCACGCCGCGCAGGCGGTCGGGCGCGATGCCCGCCCCCCTCAGCGCCGTGGCCCGCAGCGCCGCGACCTCGGTCAGCACGGCCTCCGGGTCGGCGTGGGGCAGGGCGCGGCGGTCCGACCAGACGGCGCGCCCCGACAGATCGACGAGGGCGGCCAGCAGCGCATCGGGTCGCACCTCGACGCCGAGTGCATAGCCGCCGCAGGCCTTCACGCCATATTGCACCGCCGGTTGCCCGCGCGCGCCGGTGCGGCGCCCGACCTCTTCGACCAGACCCTCGTCCACCAGGTCGGCGATGATGTTGCTCACCGCCTGGGTCGTCAGTCCCGAGGTCCGCGCGATGGCCGCCCGGCCCGCCCCGCCCTCGCTGCGCACCAGCCGCAGCACCAATCCGCGGTTGTAGGCGCGGCTGCGTCCGGCGTTCGAGCCGGGGAATCGGGGGGCAATCTGATCCATCGCCCCTGACTACGCCATGCGGGTTGAAAGCTCAATTCGATTGACTTAACCTCGACCCCATCGCCGAGTCGACATGCACCACAACATCAGGGGGGATCATCGAATGATCGCAATGACCAGACGCGCCATCCTTGCGGGCACCGCAACGCTTGCCTTTGCCGGCACCGCCCGGGCCCAGGTCGAGATCGAGTACTGGCAGTATTTCTTCGAAGAGCGCGTGGAGGCGATGGATATCCTGATCGCCAATTTCGAGGCGGCAAATCCGGGCATCACCGTCGTCATGACGACCTTTCCCTACGCCGACTACCGCACCAAGGTCGCGGCCTCGATCCCCGCGGGCGAGGGGCCGGACGTGGTGCAATTGTTCTACGGCTGGCTGAACGACTACGTCCAGGCCGACCTGATCCAGCCGCTGCCGTCGGACGTGTTTCCCGCCGCCGAGATCGAGGCGGACTTCTTTCCCATGGTCCAGGCGATGAAGATCGACGGCGACTACTGGGCGTTGCCGACCGCCGTGCGCAGCCTCGCGCTGTTCTACAACGAGCGCCTGCTCGAGGCGGCGGGTATCGACGGCCCCGCCACCACCCTCGAGGAGCTGGTCGCGCAGGGGCAGATGCTGACCGAGCGCGACGGTGCGGGCAACATCACCACCGTCGGCATCACCACCGGGATGAACGGCCAGGACCACCACTGGGTCCGCGAGGTGCTGTTCCGGCAGTTCGGCGCCGTGCCCTACACCGACGACTACCGCACCGCGACCTACGACAGCGCCGAAGGCGTCGACGCGCTGCAATGGTATATGGACCTGCAAATGGGCGACGACGCGATCTCGCAGTCGGGGTTCATGGACGAGGCGCAGGCCGCGTTCAAGGCGGGGCGCGCCGCCTATCACATCGACGGCTCGTTTCGCATCGGCGCGCTGGCCGATGCCCGCGGCCTGAACTGGGGCGTGACCGAACTGCCGGTGGGACCGAACGGCGAGCGGTCGAACTATGCCTCCTATTGGGTCAACGCCATCACCTCGGGCGCGCAGGGCGAGGAATACGATGCGGCGGTGAAGTTCATGGAATACGTGACCTCCGACGAGGCGATGCAGATCTGGCTCGATACGGTGGGCGAGCTGCCGGCCAAGCCGTCGGCGGCCGAGGTGGCCAGCGACGATCCGATCTACGGCCCGTTCGTCCGCGGCCTCGACTATGCCCACACCACGATCTTCGCCGACGAGAGCGCGCAGCGGCAGGTGCTGGCCGACGCGGTCAGCCGGATCGAGCTGGAGGGGCAGTCGCCCGCCGACAGCCTGGCGCAGGCGCAGACCGAAGAACAGGCGATCCTCGACAGCTATTACGCCGAGTGACCTGCCCCTGAAACGCCTGTGCCGCGCCGGTCCGTCCGGCGCGGCGACGCCATCCAACGCCGGGGCTGCCATGTCGTTCTATCGCGACCTTTCGATCAAGAACAAACAGGTGGTCTGGGCGTGGGGCTTTCTCGCCGTGCCGATCGTGTTCTACGTCGTCATCCGGTTCTATCCGACCGGCAACGCCTTCGTGCTGTCGTTCATGGACTGGAACCTGCTCGGCGAGAAATCCTGGATCGGGCTCGAGAACTACCGAACGCTGTTCTCCGACCCGGTGTTCTGGAAGGTGTTCGGCAACACGTTCCTCTATCTCGCCATCGGCACCCCCGTCAGCCTCGTGCTGTCGTTCCTGATCGCCTATCAGCTCGATCAGGTGCGGTTCATGCACAACACCCTGCGGGCGCTCTATTTCCTGCCGTTCATGACCTCCGCCGTGGCGATGGCATGGGTCTGGCGCTGGTTCTACCAGCCGGTTCCCATCGGCGTGTTCAACAATTTCCTCGCGTCCTTCGGGATGGAGCAGATCGCCTTCCTGAACTCGACCACCAACGCGCTGCCCTCGGTTCTGGCACCCGCCATCTGGATGGGGCTGGGGTTCCAGATCATCATCTTCATGGCCGGCCTGCGCGCCATCCCCCAGAGCTATTACGAGGCCGCGCGTATCGACGGCGTCGGCACCTGGACGACCCTGTGGGAGATCACGCTGCCGCTCCTGCGCCCGACCATCGTGTTCCTCGTCGTGTTCTCCTCGATCGGGTTCCTGCGCATCTTCGACATCGTGTTCAACATGACCTCGAACAATCCGGGCGGGCCGCTGAATGCCACCAAACCGCTCGTCCTGATGATCTATCAGACCGCGTTCTCGTCCTATGACATGGGCTATGCCGCTGCGCAGACGGTCGTGCTGTTCACGATCCTTCTGATCGTGAGCCTGCTGCAACTCCGCCTGCTGAGGGATCGCTGACATGGTTGCCGCGCCCGACGTCGAGATCAAGGCCTCCTCCGCCGCGCTGATGCGCGCAAGCAGCCGCAGGGCGACCGGCTGGGCGCAATACGTGCGCTGGCTCATCCTCTTCGCGGGCGGGGTCGCGATGGTCATGCCGATCGTCTACATGCTCTCGACCTCGTTCAAGTTTCCGTTCGAGGTGTTCAACCTCAACCTCATCCCCGAGGAACCGACGCTCGAGAACTACAGCTATGTCCTGTCGGATTCGCGGTTCCCGACGTGGTTCGCCAATTCCCTCGTGATCGCCGTCGCCACCACCGTCTCGAACGTCTTCTTCGACAGCCTCATCGGCTATACCCTGTGCAAGTTCACCTTCCGCGGCCGCTACATCGTCTTCATCGCGATCCTGTCGACGCTGATGATCCCGACCGAGATGCTGGTGATCCCGTGGTATCTGATGAGCCAGCAGTTCGGCTGGCTCGACAGCTATTGGGGGATCATGTTCCCCGGCATGATGACCGCCTTCGGCGTGTTCCTGATGAAGCAGTTCTTCGAGTCCGTGCCCGACGACTTCCTCGAGGCGGCGCGGATCGACGGGCTGAACGAGTTCCAGATCTGGTGGACGGTGGCCATGCCGCTGGTGAAACCGGCGCTGGCGGCGCTCGCGATCTTCGTGTTCCTGGGCAACTGGACCGCGTTCATCTGGCCGCTGATCGTGACCAATTCGGTCGAGATGTACACGCTTCCCGTCGGCCTCACGACCTTTGCCGTCGAGCAGGCCGTCGAATGGGAACTCATCATGACGGGTGCCGCGATCTCGGTGCTGCCGACGCTGATCGTGTTCCTGGTGTTCCAGCGGTATATCATCCAGGGCGTGGTGATGGCCGGTCTCAAGGGATGACGCTGGCCGATACTTTTCCGCACCCGGTCTACGCCGAGACCGTGCTTGGCCCCCTCTTCGACGGGGTCAAGGCGCATTATGCTGTCCACATGGGCGCGATCAACCGGGCGCATCTGGCGATGCTCGGCGAAACGGAGATCCTGACGCGCGAGCAGACCGGCAAGATCTGCCGCGCGCTGCGCGAGATCGAACGGACCGACCCATCGACGCTCACCTATCGCGGCGAATACGAGGACTACTTCTTCTACGTCGAGGCCGAACTGCGCCGCATCCTCGGTCCCGATCTGGGCGGTATGCTGCACACCGCCCGGTCGCGCAACGACATGGACCACACGCTGTTCAAGATGGCGCTGCGGACCCGGACGGACGCGATGCTTGGCGGGCTGATGGCGCTGGCGCAGGCCATCCTCGAGAAGTCGCGCGCCGAGGCGGAGACGCTGGTGGTGGCCTATACCCACGGCCAGCCTGCGCAGCCCTCTACGTTCGGGCACTATCTCGCCGCCGCACTCGAAACCCTGCTGTCCGACATCCAGCGACTGGTGCACGCCCGCGAGGCCCTCGACCTGTGCCCGATGGGGGCCGCCGCGATCACCACCAGCGGCTTTCCCATCGACCGGCACCGGATGGCCGAGTTGCTGGGGTTCAGCGCACCGAAACGCAATTCCTACGGCTGCATCGCGTCGGTCGACTACATCACCGGCCTCTACTCCGCGCTGAAACTGCCGTTCCTGCACCTCGGGCGCCTCGTGCAGGACTTTCAGTTCTGGACCGCGTTCGAGGTCGCGCAGATGCACGTGCCGGACAGCCTCGTGCAGATCAGTTCCATCATGCCGCAAAAGCGCAACCCGGTGCCTATCGAGCATCTGCGCCACCTGTCGAGCGCCACCGTCGGCCATTGCGACGCGATGGTCGGGATCGTGCACAACACGCCGTTCACCGACATGAACGACAGCGAGGGCGAGGCGCAGCAGGTGGGATATGCCGCCTTCGTCAGTGGAACGCGCGTCGCGGCCCTGCTTTCCTCGATGATCCCGCTCGTCACGATCAACGCCGACCGTGTGGCCGCAACGACGGCAGCGGCCTGCATCACCGTCACCGAACTCGCCGACACGCTGGTCCGCGACGAGGGCCTGTCGTTCCGGCAGGCGCACCATGTCGCCGCGGTGACGGCGCGCGCGGTGATTGCCGCAAAGTTGCCGCTGGAGCAGGGATACGAGGGTTTTTCAGGCGCGTTCGAGGCCGAGACCGGACGCCAGCCGGCGATGGACCCTGCGACCTATGCCGACACCGTCTCTGCCCGGACATTCGTCGCCCGCCGCGCCCGTTTCGGCGGCCCCGCACCCGACGCACTGACCGAGGCGTTCGATGTCTACGCCAGGACGCTCGACGCCCTCAGGACGATCATCGCCCGGGGCCCCGACCGCATTGCGCGCGCCGATGCCGCCCGGGACGCCGCCTTCGACCGACTGCTGGAGACCTGAATGGCCAACCTGATCCTGCGCGACCTCGTCAAGTCCTACGACAAGACGGAGGTGATCCATTCCATCGACCTCGAGGTGGCGGACGGCGAGTTCGTGGTCTTCGTCGGCCCCTCCGGCTGCGGCAAATCGACGACGCTGCGGATGATCGCAGGGCTCGAAGAGGTGACGTCGGGCGAGATCGAGATCGGCGGGCGGGTGGTCAACAACCTCGAGCCGAAGGACCGCGACATCGCGATGGTGTTCCAGAACTACGCGATCTATCCGCACATGTCGGTGCGCAAGAACATCGGCTTCGGCCTGCGCACGTCGAAGAAGTCGAAGGCGGAAAAGGAGGCGCGGATCGACGAGGTCGCCGAGCTTCTGGGAATGACCGACTACCTCGCGCGCAAGCCTGCCGCTCTGTCGGGCGGGCAGCGTCAGCGCGTCGCCATCGGGCGGGCGCTGGTGCGCAATCCGGCGGTGTTCCTGTTCGACGAGCCCTTGAGCAACCTCGACGCGCAATTGCGCACCCAGATGCGCCTCGAGATCAAGAAACTGCACGCCCGCGTCGGCACCACCATCGTCTTCGTCACCCACGATCAGGTCGAGGCGATGACCATGGCAGACCGCATCGTCATCATGAAGGACGGCAATATCCAGCAGGTCGGCACGCCCGCAGAGGTCTATCACGCGCCCGCCAACACCTTTGTCGCGCAGTTCATCGGCGCGCCGTCGATGAACCTTTTGCCCGGTCGGCTCGACGCCGGGCGGATCGTGCTCGACGGCGGCGCAGCGCTGCCGATCCTCGCGCCGAAGGGGGCGCCGGCCTCGGTGCTCGTCGGTCTGCGCCCCGAGGCGCTGGCGCCCGTGCCCGAGGCGTTGGCGCTGCTGACCGGCACGGTCGTCGTGGCCGAACCGCTGGGCGCCGAAACGCTCCTCTACGTCGATGTCGGCGGCACCGAGGTGATCGCGACCGGACCGGGCCGCAATGCCCCGAAACCGGGCGAGACCATCGGCCTTTCGGCGCAGGCCGAGGAAATCCACCTGTTCGATCCCGCATCTGGCGCCGCGATCCGGTGAGCGGCCCGCTCGACATCCTCTGCGCCGGGCGGCTCTATGCCGATCTGGTGTTCACCGGCCTCGATGCCGCACCCGAACCGGGGCGCGAGGTCTTTGCCGCCGGTCTCGCCATCGTGGCGGGCGGCGGCGCGCATATCACCGCCTGCTACGGCGCGGCACTCGGCCTTGACTGCGGGGTCTTCGGCGTGCTGCCCGCGGCGCCGTTCGACGCGGTGGTCCGCGAGGATCTGGCGCGCAACGGCGTGACGGCCCACGTCACGCCCGCGCTGCCCGGTGCCGATCCGCAGGTCACGGTCGCCACCGTCTTCGCCGGCGACCGCGCCTTCCTGACCCGCCGACCGGGCGCCGCATTGCCCGTGCCCCTGCGCCTGCCCGCCGCCCGGCACCTGCACATCGGCGAATTGACCACCGCCCTCGACCATCCCGGCCTGATCGGCGCGGCGCGCGCGGCGGGGATGAGCGTCTCGCTGGACTGCGGCTGGGATGCGGCGGCGTTCCTGCGACCCGAGGTAGCGGCGGTGATCGCCTCGGTCGATGTCTTCCTGCCGAACGAGGACGAGGCGGCGCGGCTTGCCGCACTTGCCCTGCCGGTCGTCGCGCGCCACGTCACGGTGACGAAACGGGGGGCTGCGGGGGCGTCGGCCCTCGGTCCGGGCGGGGCGATGACGACGGCGCCCGCAGCATCGGTGCAGGTCGTCGATACCACCGGCGCGGGGGATGCGTTCAACGCGGGGTTTCTGGCAGCGTGGCTCGGCGGGGCACCCCTCTCCGACTGCCTCGGGCAGGGCAACGCCTGCGGTGCGGTCGCGGTGGGCCGTATCGGCGGTGCCGGTGCCGTCCCACGGCTGACAGTCACGGAGCCGGCCCGCCATCCCGCGACAGGCTAGTGGTCCGTCGACGCCAGATGTTCGAACAGGCGCGCGACCGCCTCGGCCCCCGGATCGACGTGGCCCGCCAGTTGCTCGGCGTTGATGTAGGTCGCGCGGCCGGCCTTGGCGGTGGTGAGCGTAGCGGTGAAATCCGCACCGGTCCGTGCCGCATGGGCCGCGGCATCCAGCCCGTCGTCTAGGCTGTCGAGCGCGGGGAGCAACGCGTCGACCATGGTCCGGTCGCCCGGACCCGCGCCGCCGACCTGCCGCATCCGACCGAGGCCCGCCTGCAATGCCGCGCGCGTCGGCAGACCCGAGGCAGAGGCGTCGCCCGCGGCGGCGAAGAAGATCGCCAGCAGGACACCCGACGAGCCGCCCATGGTCTGGCTGAGTTCGAGGCCGATGGCGCGGTAGAGTTGCGTGTGATCGGCCAGCGGCAGCGTGTCCATCGCGCCGATCAGCGCGCGGGCGGCGGTGGCCAGCGTCGAGCCGGTGTCGCCGTCGCCGGATTTGGCGTCGAGCGTGTTGAGGTCCGCCTCGGCGGCGATCAGCACCTTGCAGCAGTCGGTCAGGAACGCCTCGGTCGCGGCATGGGCCGAGGCGGGCGCGCGGACCGGCCTGAGGCCATCGGGCAGGGGCACGACACGCGGCGCCTGCACCGCCCGGCAGCCAGGCCAGGCGGGCACCGCGACAGGAGCGGCGAGCAGGGCGGCGTCGTCGGGACCGAGTGCCATGACCGAGACCGAAAAGCCGTGCATGTCGAGCGCGGTCATCATCGCCGCAGGTCCGACGACCAGGGAAAGGCGGTTGCCGATCTCGCTTTCGAGCAGGTCGCGCGTCAGGATCGCCATTTCGAGGACCGAGGCACCGCCAAGATTGTTCACCAGCGCCACGTGCGGCCCGTCGGCCATGCCGACCAGGAGTTTCGCCGCCACCCTGGCCACCGCCTCGGCGGCGCTGGCGACGGCCACCTGCTCGACGCCAGCCTCGCCGTGGATGCCGAGACCAAGCTCGGCCATGCCGTCGGGGATCCGGTTCTCCTTCGGCGAGCCCGGGACCGTGCAGGTGTCGAGCGACATGCCGATGCTGCGGCTGGCGGCGATGACGCGGAGGGCGGCGGCGGTGCAGGCCTCGAGGTCGGCGCCGCTCTCGGCCAGCGCGCCCGCGATCTTGTGCACGAGGAGCGTGCCCGCAAGGCCGCGCGCCTGCGGCAGGTCGGGCAGGGCCACGTCGTCGTCGACGATCACCATGCTGACCTTGCAGCCGAAGGCGCGGGCACGCTCGGCCGCGAGGCCGAAGTTCAGGCGGTCGCCGGTGTAGTTCTTGACGATCAGCAGGCACCCCGCCGGGCCGGTCACGGCGAGGATGCCGGCCAGCACCGCGTCGGCGGAGGGCGAGGCGAAGACATCGCCGCAGACCGCCGCCGTGAGCATGCCTGCGCCGACGAAACCCGCATGTGCCGGCTCGTGGCCGGACCCGCCGCCCGAAACCAGCGCCACCTTGCCGCGGTCCCAGTCGGCACGCACCACGACGCGGATGTGCGGATAGCCGTCGAGCCGCGCCAGCGCCCCGCCCGAGGCCGCGATCATGCCGTCGATGGCCTCGGTGACGATGTCGTCGCGGGCGTTGATGAACTGTTCCATGGGCAGGCTCCTTCAGGCGACGCGGGCGCCGGTGGCATCGAAGTAGAACGGTCTGTCGGGGCGGATGCGGATAATGTCGCCGGTCTTCAGGGTCGTATGCGCCTCGGTCACGGTGACGAGAGCGTGAGTGCGGCAGGTGAGGTGCAGGCGGGTCTGGTCGCCCAGATGTTCGACGCGCTCGACCCGTGCCGCCTCGCCCTCGCCCTGCACGATCTGTTCTGGGCGCAGGCCGATATGGGTGGCGCGGGCGGGCGCGCCGGCAAAGGCGTCGGCGGGCAGGAGGTTGATGCGCGGCTGGCCGAGGCGGCCCGCGGCGTGGATGCTGACCGGGTTCTCGTAGACCTCGCGGGGAGAGCCGAACTGCACGAGGCGGCCGTGGTCGAGGACGCCGACGTGCGTCGCCATCGTCATCGCCTCGATCTGGTCGTGGGTGACGTAGAGGAGGGTCGCACCCATGTTGGCCTGGATATTCTTCAACTCGATCCTGAGGTCGGAACGCAGCTTGGCGTCGAGCGAACTCAGCGGCTCGTCCATCAGATAGACCGAGGGGCTGCGCACGAGGGCCCGCCCGATCGACACCCGCTGCATCTCGCCGCCCGACAGGGCCGTCGCCTTGTTGTCGAGCTTGTGGCTGATCTGGAGCACTTCGGCGACCTCGCCCACGCGGGCGTCGATCTCGGCGCGCGGGGTGCGCAGGATCGGCGATTTGAGGGGGAATTCGAGGTTCTGCCGAACGGTCAGGTGGGGGTAGAGCGAGTATTGCTGGAACACCATCGCCACGTCGCGCTGCGCCGGTGTCAGCCCCGCCATGTCGCGCCCGCCGATGGTGATCGTGCCGCGGTCGGGGGTGTCGAGGCCCGAGACCATGCGCAATATCGTGGTCTTGCCCGCCCCCGTGGGTCCGAGCAGGACGACGAAGGCGCCGTCGGGGACAGTCATGGTAACGTCGTCGAGGGCGGTATCGGTGCCGAAGGTCTTGGTGATGCCGGTCAGCGTGATCTCAGCCATGGGTCAGCACCCCCTCGTTGGCCGCACTGCGGAGCGCGCGCCCGGTGGCGCCGTCGAACAGCGTCACGGTGCGCGGATCGAGGTGCAGGCCGGTGCGGGCGCCTACGGCGATGGCGTCGCTCGAGGCGGTGCGCGCCTTGACGGTGCCGTGGGCCGTGCGCAGCGTCACGATCTGCGTCGTGCCGAGGTATTCGGTGGCGATCACCTCGCCCCGGTAGGGGGCGGCATCGTCGAGGCGGATGTGCTCGGGGCGGATGCCGAAGGTGAGGGTGCCCGAGGCACTGTCGATCTGGCGGGGGATGTCCTGGGGAATGTCGCCGAGCATCGCCGTGGTGTCGCCTGCGCCGACGTTGCCCCGAAAATCGAGGAAGTTCATCGGCGGCGAGCCGATGAACTCGGCCACGAACCGCGTCGCGGGCCAGTCGTAGATGTCCTGCGGCACGCCGAACTGTTCGACGACGCCGTGGTTCATCACCACGATCTTGTCGCCCATCTGCATCGCCTCGAGCTGGTCGTGGGTGACATAGACGGTCGTGGCGCCCATCCGGTCGTGCAGGGCGCGCAGTTCCTCGGCCATATGCTCGCGGAATTCGGCGTCGAGCGCGCCGAGCGGCTCGTCCATGAAGAACGCCTTGGGGTCGCGGACGATGGCGCGGCCGAGGGCCACGCGCTGCCGGTCGCCGCCCGACAGGCCGCCGACGGGGCGGTCGAGGATGTCGGTGATGCCGAGGATCTCGGCGATCTCGCCCACCTTGGCGCGCACCTTCGCACGGGGCATGCCTTGGGAAACGAGCGGATAGCTGATGTTGCGGCGGACGTTCATGTGCGGATAGAGGGCGAACATCTGGAACACGAAGGCGATGTCGCGCTGGCTCGCGGGTTTCATGCCGCATTCCTCGCCGTCGATGTAGATCTCTCCCGATGTCGGAAGTTCGAGGCCCGCCATCATCCGCAGCGTCGTCGTCTTGCCGCAGCCAGAGGGGCCGAGCAGCATGAAGAATTCGCCGTCCTCGATGGTGAAGGTCGAGGATTTGACGGCGTTAAACGAGCCGAAGTCCTTGCGCACGTTCTCGATGCGTATCTGGGCCATCCGCCTACTCCGGGAAATGGCTGGTGACGATGAACATCACGGTGCCGACGAGGGTGACGAGGAACGACCAGGTGTAGAGGACGAGGACGAAGGGCTGCATCAGCATGATCACGCCGAGGGCGATCAGGATGGTCGCGAGCATTTCCCACGGGCCGCGGCGCAGACGGAGGAGGCCGTGCAGGAACCGGGTCATTTGCGCACCGCCCCGAAGGTTATTCCCCTGAGCAGGTGTTTGCGCAGAAGGATCGTGAAGACCATGACCGGCACGAGGAAGATCGTGGCACCGGCGGCGACGGCGGGCCAGTCCTTGCCGGAGGTGCCGATGATCGTCGGGATGAACGGCGGCGCGGTCTGCGCGGTGCCCGAGGTCAGCAGGACCGCGAAGGCGTATTCGTTCCACGCGAAGATCAGGCAGAAAATGGCGGTCGAGGCGATGCCGGTGGCGGCCTGCGGCAAGACGACCTTGGTGAACGCCTGAAACCGGGTGTAGCCGTCGATCAGCGCCGCTTCCTCATATTCGACGGGGATCTCGTCGATGAACCCCTTCAGCAGCCAGACCGACAGCGACAGGTTCACCGCCGTGTAGAGCAGGATCATGCCCAGATGGGTGTCGTTCAGGCCGAGGTTGCGGAACATCAGGAAGATCGGGATGGCCACGGCGATGGGCGGCATCATCCGGGTCGACAGGATAAAGAACATCAGGTCGTCCTTCAGCGGCACGCGGAACCGGCTGAACGCATAGGCGGCCGCAGTGCCGAGGATCATCGTGAGGAACGTCGAGCCGAAACCGATGATGACCGAGTTCAGGAACCGCTCGCCATAGCGCGAGGGGCCGGTGACGATGGTGCCGCGGTCGCGCGCGATCTGGTCGTACCAGGTGGCGGGCGGGCCCGCGGCCTCGACCATGCCGGCGGTCGCACGGGTGCGGTCGGTAAAGAGGTTGACGTAGCCTTCGAGTGTCGGCTCGAACATGAGGACCGGCGGGTAGGCGATTGAATCGGAGGGGGATTTGAACCCCGTCGCGACGATCCAGAGGAGCGGGATCAGGGTGATGACAGCATATCCGACGACGAGGATACCGGCGAGCCACTTGATACCGCGGCTGGGTTCGGTGACGGAAAAGCTCATCGTTCCTTCACCTTGTTCAGGGCCTTCACATAGATCGACGCCAGCCCGAACACCGTCACGAAGAGGATCACCGCATAGGCCGAGGAATAGCCGGTGCGCCATTTCTCGAAGGCCTCGCGCTTGAGGTCGATCGACGTCAGCGTGGTGGTGTTGCCGGGGCCGCCCCCCGTCAGTTGCACGACGAGGTCGAACATCTTGAAATTCTCGATGCCGCGAAACAGGACCGCCAGCATCAGGAACGGCAGGGCCATGGGCAGGGTGATCGTCCAGAACTGCCGCCATTTGCTCGCCCGGTCGCATTCGGCGGCCTCGTAGATGCTGTCGGGGATCGACCGCAGACCGGCCAGACAGATAAGCATGACGAACGGCGTCCACATCCAGGTATCGGCGATGACGATGGCCCAGGGGGCGAGGTTCACGTCGCCGATCATCGAGAAACTGGCCGGGTCCGCACCGGTAAAGAAGGCGACGGCATAGTTGAACAGGCCGATCTGCGGCTGGTAGAGGAAGGTCCAGAAATTGCCGACCACGGCGGGCGAGAGCATCATCGGAAAGACGATGATCGTGGTCCAGAGGTCGTTGCCGCGGAACTTCTTGTTGATGAGGAACGCCAGCGCAAAGCCGATCAACACCTGAAGGATCAGGGTCCAGATCAGGAAATGCGCCGTCGCCTGCATCGTGGCCCAGATGTCGGGGTCGTTCAGGATGCGCTCGTAATTCCGCAGGCCGACCCATTCGACATCGTTGTTGGGGCGGTTGACGCGGAAATCGGTAAAGCTGAGGCGCACGGTCCAGATCAGCGGAAAGATGTTCACCGCCAGCAACAAGAAGATCGTCGGCGCCACGAAGATCCAGGCGATCGCGCGGTCTGACAGGCCGCGGATCCGTCGGGCGACGCCGGGGGGCGTGCGGCGTGCCGCGGTCTGGAGGGGCGTGTCGGTCATCGGGAAGATCCTTCACGGCAGGGCGGGGCGTGCCCCCGACCGTGACGTTAGCTGTTTCTCATCGGGGTGTGCCGGGATTTCTCCGGCCGACGATGGGAGGCGTCGGCCGGAGGCTATCGGTGCCGCGCCGGGGCGGCGCCCGAAACGGTCAGAGCTTGCCTTCGTCCTCGAACACTTCGGTCCAGTCGGCGACAAGGCCGTCGAGCGCCTCTTGCGCCGTGCCGTTGCCGGCGACGACATAGTTGTGCACCCGCTCCTGCATCGCGAGCAGCAGGTCGGCATAGGCGGGTTCGGCCCAGAAGTCCTTCACGATCGCCATGCTGTCGAGGAAGGTCTGCGCATAGGGCTGGCTGGTGGCGAAACCCGGATCCTCGACCACGGCGCGCAGCGCGGAGTAGCCGCCGAGTTCCCACCAGCGGGCCTGCACCTCGGGCTGGGCGAACCACTGGATGTATTGCAGCGCCGCGTCCTGCTTGTCGGAATAGGCCACGACCGAGATGCCCTGACCGCCGAGTTGCGCATATTGGCCTGCGGGGCCAGCGGGGTTCGGGAAATAGCCCGACACGCCATTTCCGACGTTCTCGTCCGCCTCGACGCCGGGCCAGATGAAGGCGAAGTTCATCTGCATCGCCACCTGGCCCGAGCGGTAGGCGTCGATATTCTCGCCCATGTACCAGTTCGACGAGCCCGGCGGGGTGCCGGTATCGTAGAGGTTCCGGTATGCCTCGAGGCCCTCGACGGCTCCGGCCGAATTCACGAACCCTTCGAGGTCGTAGGGCTGGTCCGGGTTCTCGTAGAGGAAGCCGTAGTTGTAGAGCCAGTTCGTCACCCCCATGGTGATGCCTTCGGACCCCCGCTCGGTATAGATCGCGGCGCCGTAAACGGTGGTGCCGTCGATATCGCGGCCCTGAAAGAACTGCGCGATATCGGTCAATTCGGACAGGGTCGCAGGCACGCCGAGCGGGCGGCCGTAGGTCTCCTCGAATTCGGCCATCAGTTCGGGACGCTCGAACCAGTCCTTGCGGTAGGTCCAGCCGACGACGTCGCCGAACGCGGGCAGGGCGTAGTAATTGGGCGTGTTCTTCGGCCATTCGGCATAGCCCACCACGGTGGCGGGGATGAAATCGTCCATCGAGATGCCGTTGGCATCGAAGAAGTCGTTGAGCGGCACGTAATGCCCGTTCTCGGCGCCGCCGCCGATCCACTGGCTGTCGCCGATCATCAGGTCGCAGAGCTGCCCGCCGGAGTTCAGCTCGTTCAGCATCCGGTCGGCGAAACTGGTCCAGGGCACGAACTCGTAGTTCATGGTGATGCCCGACTGCGCCTCGAAGTCGCGGCCCAGCTCGATCAGCGCGTTCGCCGGATCCCAGGCGGCCCAGCACAGCGTCAGTTCCGTCGCCTGCGCGTTCGCGGCGGTGGTGGTCAGGGCGGCGGCAAGGGCCGCGCCCGTCACGGTCGTCATCAGCAACCTCGAAGTCATCGGATGTCTCCTCCCTGTGAAACCTTCGGGGCGGCCTCCTCGCCGCCTGTCCGTGGGCAAACCGTAATGACGCACGTGCCTCAACG
This sequence comes from uncultured Alphaproteobacteria bacterium, assembly GCA_963789535.1. GTDB lineage: Bacteria > Pseudomonadota > Alphaproteobacteria > Rhodobacterales > Rhodobacteraceae > CAVXHQ01. The sequence continues at coordinate 1,661,961 of CAWBKU010000005.1, forward strand.
CAATTGATTTCTGAGGCACGTGTCGCATATCCTGCTATGTGACGGGTGTACCCTGACGCAGACTCGGGGAAAGTGGATGAAGAGCGCGGTGCAAGTGTCAGAGAACAGGATGGAAACCGAAGCGAAGGTGGCCCGTGGCGGAATGCTGCGACCGACGACGAAAGACCTTGCGCGGGCCGCGGGGGTCAGTCGCGCGACGGTCGACCGCGTTCTGAACGGGCGCGACGGGGTCAAACAAAAGACCGTCGACCGGGTCAACGGTGCCATCGAACGGCTGGGATTCGTCCTCAATCTGTCGGCTGCGAACCTCGCCCGCTCGACGAGCTACCGCATCCTCTTCGCGCTCCCCCGCTCGGGCGATCAGTTCCTGGCCGAGATCGTGCGCCATATCGCCGAGGCCGAAACCGTGCTCGCCGCCGATCACGTCTGGTGCGACCTGCACCAGATCGAGGCGAACGATCCGCACAGCATTTCGGCGTTCCTTGCGTCGCTCACCCCCGAGGAGGTGTCGGGCGTCGCGATCATGGCGCCCGAGACGCCGCAGGTGCGCGATGCCATCGCGCGGTTGCAGGAGCGCGGGGTGGCGGCGCTGCCGTTCATCTCGAACCAGACGCGGATGGACGACACCTGGGTCGGGATCAACAACCGGGCGGCGGGGGCGACGGCGGCGACCCTCATGGGGCGGTTCGCGGGCGCGCGCGCGGGCGGGGTCATGGTCGTGTCCGAGAGCATGCAGTCGCGCGACAGCCTCGAGCGTCGTCTGGGCTTCGACGCGGTGCTGAATGCCCGGTTTCCCCACCTCCGCGCGCTCCCCTCGCTCGAGACCTATGGCGACCCCGTGCGCGCCGCCGAGATCATCGGCACGACGCTGCGCAGCAATCCGGGGCTTGCCGGCATCTATGTGCTTGCGTCGGAGGCGCGGATTCCGCTGAGTGTTCTGGATGCGATGCCGGTGCCGGGCGGGATTGTGCGGATCGCCCACGAACGCACGCCGTTCACCGAGGCCGCGCTGCGGTCGGGCAGCCTTGATTGTGTGATCGCACAGGACGCGGGCCATCTGGTGCGCAGCGCGCTGCGGCGCCTAAAGGCGATGGTCGACCGGCGCGACATCCTGCGGTCGCAAGAGAAAATCCGCGTGGAAATCCTGCTCGACACCAATATCTAGCCGATGTCTCCATCGTTCTCGATGATTTCGGTCGCCCGCTCACTCGATCGGCCGCACGTCGACCGACTGGGCCGTCTCCTGTCCGCCCGAGGAGCGCAGGTGGCCGAGAACGGGGCTCACGTCGGCATAGTCGCGGCCGTAGCCGACGACGATGTGGTCTGAACTCGCGAGCGTCGCGTTCGTCGGATCGTATTCGATCCAGCCCTGTGCCGCCCCGCACCAGGCCCGCACCCAGGCGTGCATCGCGTCCGCCCCCTCGAGACGGGCCTTGCCCGGCGGCGGCAGGGTGCGCAGATAGCCGCTGACGTAGCCCGCCGGGATGCCGAGGGCGCGCAGGCCGATGATCATGATGTGGCTGAAATCCTGACAGACGCCGCGGCGCAGGCGGAACGCGTCGAGCGGGCGCGTCTCGACGGTGGTGGCGGTCGCGTCGAAGGCCATCGCGGCGTCGAGCGCCGCGCCAAGGGCGATCACCTGTGCCGCCACCGAGGCACCGCGCGGCACGACCTCGCGGGCAAAGCTCTCGATCTCGGCGGCTGCCTTCAACAGCGGCGAAGGGCCGAGAAAGTGCATCGGCGAGGCGGCGCCGAGGTCGCGGCACAGGCCGATCTCGCGCGCGAGGTCGGCGAGGTCGGCAGAGGTATCGAGGAACGGCTGCGGCTCGGAGACCTCGACGCGCGCCGACATGCGGATCTCCATCTGCGCGTGACGCTCGGTGTGGAGGACCGACAGGACCGTGTTGCCGAAGAAGTCCCTGCTCTCGAACCGCTCGGAGGGCGGGGGATCGGTCTCGACGAAATGCAGGTGCAGGCGCTGTGCGGGATGGTCGGCGCGCGGCAGGACGCGGATCTGATGGCGGCTGCGGCCCGCGGGCACCTGATAGCGGTGCAGGATGCTGAGGCGGATGTCGTAGAGCATCCTCAGACCAGATGCGTCGAGGCGACGAGATCGGAGAGGGTCCAGATCTCGGTGCGGAAATCCGTGAGCGACGCGGGGTCCATCCGGTCGGCGCGCAGCATGGCGAGGCGCGTCTCGAGTTCGAGGGCCTTGCGCGACAGATCGGTAAGGACATGCGTCTCGGCGTTGCCGGGCAGTTCGGTGATGTGCTGGCGCGCCCGGCTGATGTGATAGCGCACGGCACGCGGGTTCTGGCTGTCGAGGGCCAGCATGTCGAGGACCGAGGGCGCGCTCGCGGTGATCGAGAACCGGACGCGGTGGGCGATGACGCTGTCGCCGATCTCGAGCGCGAGATCGAGCGCCCCTTCGGGCGCGTCGGGCCGGGTGAGGTGCGCCAGCAGCGTGCACATGTTGGCCGCCCGCTCGACCGAGAGGCCGAGGCTGAGGAACCGCCAGCCGAGAGAGCGGTACATGTTCTCGTGCACGAGGCCCGCGAACCCGGTGATCTGGCGCAACACGACGCTCATGACGCCGGGTTTCTCGTCGACCGGCACGTCGAGGTCGCGGTAGCTGCGGGCGGTGCGCGCCAGTTCCTTGAGGGCGGCCATGCCGTCGGGCGAGAACCGGTCGCCGACCTTGCCTGCCGCCTGAAGCGCCGAGGCGAGCGGCGCCTCGAAGAGGGCCGCCATCGACGCGGCGGTCGGTTCGGCGCCGTCCATCAGATGCGTCCGCAGGTGGGCGATCAGGGGGCTGTCGTGGCTGGCGCCGTCGCGCAGGCGGGCGAAGTAGGCACGGAACAGGCGCACGTGCATCTCGGCCCGCTCGACATAGCGACCAAGCCAGAAGAGGTTGTCGGCGGCCCGGCTGGGCAGGACCGAACTGAGCGGCGCGGCGCTGGGGCGCGACGAGAGCATCGTCGTCGGCGGCACCGGCGCATCGCTGGTGATCCAGACGTCGGCGACGCGGCCACCGCGCTGCATCGCGATCGCCGAGGGGTCGTTGCCGGCACTGACGCGGGCATAGCCGCCCGGCATGACGCGCCAGCCGTCCTTGCTGCGCCCGAGGAACACCCGCAGGACCATGGGTCGCGGCACCAGCGCGCCGTCCTCCCAGACCGGCGAGGTCGAGAGCGTCACCGCCTCCTGGCCGACGAGTTCGCGGCCAGAAGTGTGGAGCATCTCGGCGATGACGGCGTCCTTCTGGTCCTTGAACCGGGTCGACAGCAGGACGCCGCCGTCGCCGGTGGTCAGCGGCACGCGGGAGAAGGCGGAGCCGATGAGCATGGTGTTGCGGTGGGCGATCACATGCGCCTGTTCGGCGGCCTGACCGCACCACCAGGTCGCGATGTTGGGTAACAGCAGCGCCTCGCCCCGCAGGGCGCGGCTGATGCGCGGCAGGAACGCCATCAGCGCCCGCGTCTCGAGGATGCCGGCGCCGAGTGCGTTCACCACGTCGAGGCGTCCCCGGCGCACCGCGTCGACCATGCCGGGCGTGCCGAGGTGCGAGGCGGCATCGAATTCGAGCGGATCGCAGGCCTCGCTCGCGAGCCTGCGCCACAGCAGGCTGAGCGGTTTCGGTCCGGCGACGGTGCGCACCATCGCCTCGCCGTTCCGGACGATCAGGTCCTCGCCCTCGACCAGCAACAGGCCGAGATAGCGCGCGAGATAGGCGTGTTCGAAATAGCCCTCGTTCAGGGGGCCGGGCGACAGGACCGCGACCTGACCGTCCTTGTTGCCGCGCAAGTCGAGCAGGTTCTGCTCGAAATCCTGAAAGAACCCGGCGAGGCGGTGGACGTTGGCGTGCGAGAAGAAGTTGGGGAACACCCGGCTCATCGCGACGCGGTTCTCGACGGCGAAACCGGCACCCGCAGGCGCCTCGACCATGTCCGAGAGCACCCACCACGTCCCGCCCGGGCCGCGCGCGATCTCGAACGACAGAAAGTTCAGGAAATGCCCCGAAGCCGGTTGCACGCCCAGCATCGGGCGCAGCCAGGCGGGGTTCTGCGTGAGCAGCGTCGCGGGCAACTGGCCTGCCGCGACCAGCCGGTTCTCGCCATAGATATCGGCCACGACCGCCTCGAGGAGGTCGGCGCGCTGGATCAGCCCGGTCGAGATGTCGGCCCATTCGGGCGCATCGAGGATGACGGGAATGTGGCTGAGCGGCCAGTCCCGCTCGGACGAGACGCTGTCGTCGTATTGGCGGTAGAGGACGCCCGCATCGCGCAGATACTGGTCGCCGCGCGCGAACCGGCGGGCGAGGTCTGCGGGCGACAGGCGCGCCAGATGGGCGACGAAATCGCCCCAGACCGGGCGCATCGTGCCGTCCGGCCGCATCAGTTCGTCGCGGTCCCCCGCCAGCGCGCGGTAGGGGCCGAGCAGCGCCTCGGCGTCCGGCATGGCCCCGGAGCGGGCGAGCGATGGCGGCGTCGTCACGTCCTAGAGGCCCGGTTTGCGACGCAGGTCGAGGGTCATCGGAAACTCCGGATGGGGTGTCTCGGGCGGCGGGTCGTAGGCGCCGGCGGTGTGGCCCATCGCCTCGAAGCGGCTCAGGCGCCGCGCCTCGGCCTCGTTGCCGTTGACCGGAAAGGTGTCGAAACTGCGCCCGCCGGGGTGGGCGACGTGATAGCGGCAGCCACCGATCGAGCGACCGGTCCAGGTGTCATAGAGGTCGAAGGTTAACGGCGCATCTACTTTCAGCACCGGATGCAGCGAGAGCGACGGTTTCCACGCCTTGTAGCGGACCGCGCCGATCCGTTCGCCGGTGGTGCGGGTGAGGTTCATCGGCACCACGCGGCGGTTGGCGGTGACGCGGTAGCGGTCGGGGTTGGCGCCGGTCAGGCGGACCTGCACCCGCTCGACCGAACTGTCGGTATAGCGCACGGTGCCGCCGATGGCGCCGGTCTCGCCCAGCACGTGCCAGGGCTCGAGGGCCTGGCGGATTTCGAGGGTCATGCCCTCGTAGGTGACTTCGCCGCAGAACGGGAACCGGAACTCGGCCTGTGCAGTAAACCACGCGGGGTCGAGGGGCAGGTCGTGCAGCGCCAGATCGTCGAGGACGCCGAGGAAATCGTCCCAGAGGAACGCGGGCATCATGAAGCGGTCGTGCAGCGCGGTGCCCCAGCGGGTGAGGTTGCCGCCCAGGGGCGCGTCCCAGCACCGCGCGATGATGGCGCGCAGCAGCACCTGTTGGGCAAGGCTCATCCGCGGATCGGGCGGCATCTCGAAGCCGCGGAACTCCACGAGGCCCAGCCGCCCGGTGGGACCGTCGGGGGAAAAGAGCTTGTCGATGCAGATCTCGGCGCGGTGGGTGTTGCCGGTCACGTCGATGAGCGCGTTGCGCAGCAGGCGGTCGGTGAGCCAGGGCGGCGGCGGATTGCCCTCGCCTGCGTGGGGGTCACGGGGGTCGGACGCGCTGCGCGGATCGCCGGGTGGCCAGATCTGGTCGAGCGCGATCTCCATCTCGTAGAGGCTGTCGTGGCGGGCCTCGTCGATGCGGGGGGCCTGGCTGGTGGGGCCGACGAAGGTGCCGGAGAAGAGGTAGGAGAGCGACGGGTGCCGCTGCCAGTAGAGGATCAGGCTTTTCAGGAGGTCGGGACGCCGCAGGAACGGGCTGTCGCCCGGCGTGGCGCCGCCGACGACGACATGGTTGCCGCCCCCCGTGCCGGTGTGGCGCCCGTCGGTCATGAACTTGTCGGCGCCCAGACGGCACTGGCGCGCCTCGGCATAGACGGTTTCGGTGGTGCGCACGCAGTCGTCCCAGCTTGCGGCGGGGTGGACGTTGACCTCGATCACACCGGGATCGGGGGCGACGCGGATCACCTCGATCCGGGGGTCCGAGGGCGGCGCATAGCCCTCGATGAGCACCTTGCGGCCGATCTTTTTCGCCGCCGTCTCGGTGGCAGCGATCAGTTCGAGATAGTCCTCGAGCGTCTCGACGGGCGGCAGGAACACGCACAGGCGCCCGTCGCGCGGCTCGACGGAGATGGCGGTGCGGACGCGGCCGTCGAGGCTCCCGAGGGTCTGCTCGACGACCTCCTGACCGGCGGGTGCCGAGGTGCGGCTTGCGACGTCCTGCGTAGTTTCGTCGGCGGCGTCCGGGTCCAGCGCGTCGATGTCGGCGCCGGTCCGACCGGCGCGGGCGGCGGCAGGGGCACCGGGCAGCGGCGCGCGCGGCACGGTGGGATCCTGCGGGTAGACGAAAGGATAATCGGTCGCCGGGATATGCGGCAGGGTGCCGAGCGGCAGGCGGTAGCCGACGGGGCTGTCGCCCGAGACGAGGAACACCTTGCCACGCCGCAGGTTCCAGACCTCGGACATCCAGCGGCTTTCGGCCTTTGCCTGCCAGCGCTGCACCGGCAGGACATAGCCCGCCGCCGTGGTCAGGCCGCGCCCGAAGACCTTGGCAATGCGGGCGCGCTCTTCGGGGTCTTTCAGCTTCGAGTTTTCCGGCGTCACGTTGGCGGGCAGATTGCCCTCCTTGACGATCCACTCGGCAGGATCCTCGTAGGCCGGCAGAACGTTCTCGGTCGGCACCTCGAGGGCCGCCGCAATCGCCTGCAACAGGGCCTGCGCATCATCAGGGCCGACGTCCTCGGACGTGTCCTCACGCGCCAGCAACTCGGCGTCGTGCCAGATCGGCACGCCGTCCTTGCGCCAGTAGAGCGAGAAGGTCCAGCGCGGCAGCGTCTCGCCGGGATACCATTTGCCCTGACCGTAGTGCAGCAGGCCGCCGGTGGCGAAGCGGTCGTCGAGGCGGCGGATCAGCTTGTCCGCAAGGCCGCGTTTCGTCGGGCCGACCGCCTCGGAGTTCCACTCCTCGCTCTCGAAATCGTCGATCGAGACAAACGTCGGCTCGCCACCCATCGTCAGGCGCACGTCGCCCGCGGTCAGGCGCGCGTCGATCTTGTGCCCGAGCGCGTTCAGCGCCTCCCAGGCAGTATCCGAGAACGGTTTGGTGATGCGCGGATGTTCGGCGGTGCGCGTCACGTTCATGTCGAAGGAGAAGTCGACTTCGGCGAAACTCGCCGCCCCCGAGATCGGGGCGGCATTGCGGTAATGCGGCGTGGCGGCGAGCGGAATGTGGCTCTCCCCCGCGAGCAGGCCGCTCGTCGGATCGAGGCCGACCCACCCGGCACCCGGCAGATAGACCTCGACCCAGGCGTGCAGGTCGGTGAAGTCGTGGTCGGTGCCCGAGGGGCCGTCGAGGGCGACGAGGTCCGGCTTGAGCTGGATCAGGTAGCCCGACACGAACCGCGCGGCGAGGCCGAGATGGCGCAGCGTCTGGACCAGCAACCAGGAGCTGTCGCGGCACGATCCGGCGGCGCGGGTCAGCGTCTCTTCGGGGGTCTGGACGCCGGGCTCCATACGGATTTCGTAGTTGACCGTGCGCTGCACCATGCCGTTCAGCATCACCAGGAAATCGACCGAGATCATCGGCTCGCGCGGCACCGTGGCCAGAAAGGCGGTCAGCAGCGGCCCCACAGGCTCGGTGACGAGGTAGATCGACAGATCCCCGGCGATGTCCCCGGGGTAGCTGACCGGGAATTCCTTGGCGCAATCCTCGACGAAGAAATCGAACGGGTTGTAGACCGACATATCGGCGACGAGGTCGACCTCGATCTTGAACTCGCGCACCGGTTCGGGAAAGACGAGCCGGGCCAGCCAATTGCCGTAGGGGTCTTGCTGGTGGTTGATGAAATGCCCGCCGGGCGAGACGCGCAGGGCGTGCGAGATGACCCGGGTGCGCGAATGCGGCGCCGGGCGCAGGCGGATCACCTGCGGGCCGAGCGTTACGGGGCGGTCATAGCGATAGTGCGTCAGGTGATAGAGGCTCGCGGTGATCGACATGGAGGGACTCCCGTTGTCCTCGCGGCGCGGCGCGCCTGTGCGTGAGTTTGCGGGGTGGCCGGTGGCAGACGAAGACCCGTGGCGCCATTCCGTGCCGGGACGGCGGCGGTCAGGTTGCCGAGGCCGGAATTTCGGGCACCCCTGCCACTTTCCCCGGCACCCTACAGGGCCACGGGGCCGGGCGCCACCGCAGATGGCGTCAGATGTGTTCCAGCACCTCGACGGCCAGGACCGTCGGCAGATGCCGCGCGATCTCGGACCAGGTGTCGCCCTCGTCGGTGCTGGCGAAGACCGAGCCCGAATTGGTGCCGAAGTAGATGCCCGCGGGCGTCTGCGTATCGCCCGCCATCGCCTGCCGCAGCACGGTAAAGAAGCATGCCGTCTGTGGCAGTCCGTTCCTCAGCCCCTCCCACGTGGCGCCCGCATCGCGTGAGCGCCAGACGGCGGCGGCGGCGTCCGGCGGATAGCGTCCCGCCATGTCGCCGTTCAGCGGGATCGTCCAGAGGGTGTCGGGGTCGCGCGGATGGACGCGGATCGGAAAACCGAAGGTGGAGGGCAGATTGGACGTGATGTCGTCCCAGCTTCGCCCGCCATCGCCAGAGCGCCAGACACCGTGGTGGTTTTGCTGATAGAGAACGTCCTCGACCCCCGGCGCGCGCATGATGTTGTGGACACAGTGCCCGGTATCGCCGTCGCGCGGGGCGGCGGGATGGTCGTGGTGGCCGCAGGCGGCGGCGTTCGACAGGCGATTGCGCCGCTCCCAGGTTTCACCGCCGTTTTCGGTCGCAAAGACGCCCGCCGCCGAGATGCCGACCCAGAGCTTTGCCGGATCGGCGGGATCGTGCAGGATCGTGTGCAGCACGAGGCCCGCGGCACCCGGGTTCCAGCTCTCGGCAGAAGGGTGGCTGGTCAGACCCTCGACCCGCGCCCAGGTCGCGCCGTTATCGCGACTGGCGAGCAGTTGCGCAGGTTTGGTGCCGGCGTAGAGCGTGCCGTCGATGTGGGCGAGCGACCAGACTTGTTTGAAATCGCCTCCGAAGGGCAGGGGATCGTCGGTCCAGCCGAGCATCCGCGCGGCATCGGGGTCGTTCGCGCACCAGTCGTCCATCTGCCCGGACGTCAGCCGCGTGAGCGCCCAGGAGGCGCCGCCGTCGGCAGAGCGCCAGACACCCGCCCCGTGAAAGTCGCCGCCGCCCCCGGCCCAGAGCGTGCCGGTCGCAGGATCGCCGACCACGTGGTTGATCGGCCAGCCCTCGCAGAACGGGCCGCTGACGGTCCAGTCCGCACGGCCCTTGCCGGTGACGACGAAGGCGCCCTTGGTGGTGCCGACGAGGATGGTTGTGATGCCTTCGGTCACGGCGATGCCCTCCTGAAACGGGTTCAGATTAGCATATTCCGCCCGTTTGCCAGCGACAATCGGACGCAGGCTGCGCGGAATTCAGCCGCGCCCCGTGGCCCGCCACATCGCCTCGGCCCGGGCGCCGCCCTTGCAATAGCCGAGGACCGGGCCGGTTGCCTCGGCAAGGGCGGCGTCCTCGGCCGCGACGTCGTCCGTGGTCTGCTGGCCGGGCACGATCGGGATGTGGACGGCGTGGATGCCGTGCGCCTGCGCCGCGGCCTCGATCTCGGCGAAGGTCGGCTGTCCCGCCTCTTCGCCATCGGGACGGTTGGCGATCACGAGGGTGACGCCGCGGGCGGCGATCTCGGCCATGTCGGCAGGCGCGATCTGGCCGGTGACGGCAAAGGCGGGGGTGATGTCCTTGATCTGCATGGGCACTCCTGTCAGGCGGTCGCCGCGCGGGCGGCGGGGCGCGGAAACGCGCGCGCGACGAGAATGCCCGCGACGAGGGCGGCGGTAAAGACCATCACGTCGGTGCCGCCGAAGAGGACGACCGGCAGCGCGCCGCCGGGGCAGAAGCCCGCGATGCCCCAGCCGACGCCGAAGGCCGCCGCACCGCCGATCAGGCGCGCATCGAGTCGTGTCGTAGTAGGCAGGCGAAACCCGCCCACCAGCAGCGGTTCCCCGCGGCGAAAGACGAGGGCGTAGCCCGCCGCCGTGACCGCCAGCGCAGCCGCCATGACAAAGGCGAGCGAGGGATCCCAAGTGCCCGCGATATCGAAGAAGTTCAGCACTTTGGCCGGGTTGGCCATGCCAGAGACGGTGATGCCGAGGCCGAAGATCAGGCCGATGAGGAAGGCGGTGGGAAGGCGCATTTCAGGCTCCGATTACGTGGCGGACGACATATACGGTCGCGGCGGCGGTCGCCATGAAGGTGGCCGTCGCGGCGATGGAGCGCGGCGAGAGGCGGGCGATGCCGCAGACGCCGTGTCCCGAGGTGCAGCCACCCCCGAAGGTGACGCCGACGCCGACGATGAAACCGCCGATGGCGATCATCGGCGTCGAGATCGGGACGGCGATTTCGGGCCAGCCGCCGGTCAGGCCGAGAAAGACGAGCGGTGCCACGATCATGCCGCCGATCAGCGCGGCGCGCCACGACCAGTCGGAAAGCGAGGCGGGTGCGACGAAGCCGGCGAGCACGCCCGTGGCGCCCATGATCCGCCCGAGGGTGAGCATCAGGAGCACCGAGGCAAGTCCGATGAGCCCGCCGCCGGCGAGCGATTGAAAGGGGGTGAACTCGGTCATGCGGTGCCTTTCGCGGGCGTGTCGGGGAAGAGTCGACGCCGAAAGGAAGCAGGGGATGCCTCCGGCGGGGATATTTCGGGCCAGAAGAATGGCGGTGCGCGCCAGATCGGGACGGGAGCGCCCGTGCAAGCCTCCGGCAAGGATATGTCAGACCCTGAAAAGGGGGTGGGGCGCGTGTCGTTTCAAGTGCGGAACACGCTCAGGTGATGACATCGGGCGCCGTGCGGCCGGTGTGGTAGGCGAGTTTGGTGATCGTCTGCGCGGCGGCGATGACCGGGGCGAGGGCCTCTTGCGCATCCTGCGCCAGCGCGCCCGGATCGGTCTCGACGGCCTCGAGGTACAGGCGTAGCGTGGCGCCGACGGTGCCGGTGCCCGACAGGCGCAGCACGAAGCGGGCGCCCGACGTGAAGGCGACGATCAGCCCCTGATGCTCGGACCGCGAGCCGTCGACGGGGTCGTCGTAGGCGAATTCGGTGGCGCCGGCGACGGTGAGGGCGCCGTGGGTCTGGCCCGGCAGGCGTCCGAGCTGGTCGCGCAGGCCGGAGAAGACGGCGTCGGCCTTTTCGGTCTCGACGTCCTCGTAGTCGTGGCGCGAGTAGTAGTTGCGCCCGAATTCGGCCCAGTGTGCGGCCATCAGGTCGGCGACCGAGGTGCGGTGGTGCGCCAGGATGTTCAGCCACAGGAGCACCGCCCAGAGGCCGTCCTTTTCGCGGACGTGGTTGCTGCCGGTGCCCGCACTCTCCTCGCCGCAGAGCGTCACCTTGCCTGCATCGAGCAGGTTGCCGAAGAATTTCCACCCCGTCGGCGTCTCGAAGCAGGGCAGGCCGCGCGCGGCGGCGACGCGGTCGACGGCGGCGGAGGTGGGCATGGAGCGGGCGACACCGGCGAGGCCGCCCGCGTAGGCAGGGGCGAGGTGGGCGTGCGCGGCCAGCAGGGCGAGGCTGTCGGAGGGGGTGACGTAGAGGCCGCGGCCCATCACCATGTTGCGGTCGCCATCGCCGTCCGAGGCGGCGCCGAAATCGGGGCCGTCCGGGGCCATCATCGCGTCGACCAGCGGTTTGGCCCAGATCGGATTCGGGTCGGGGTGGCCGCCGCCGAAGTCAGGCGACGGGATGGCGTTGATGACCGAACCGGGGGCGGCGCCGAGGCGGCGTTCGAGGATCTCGGTAGCGTAGGGGCCGGTGATCGCGTGCATCGCGTCAAAGCGCAGGCGAAAGCCCGAGGCGAGCAGCGCGCGGATCGCGTCGAAGTCGAACAGCGTCTCCATCAGGGCGGCATAATCCGCCACCGGGTCCACGACCTCGACGGTCATGTCGCCGAGGGCCAGGGTGCCCGGCGCCGACAGGTCGACATCGGGGGCGTCGAGTGTCCTGTAGCCGGTGATCGTCGTCGTCGCCTCATAGATGCGGTCGGTCACGTTCTCGGGCGCGGGGCCGCCGTTGGGCGTGTTGTACTTCAGGCCGAAATCGGCGTCCGGCCCACCGGGATTGTGGCTCGCCGAGAGGATCAGGCCGCCGTCGGTCCGGTATTTGCGGATCAGGTGCGACGCGGCGGGCGTCGACAGGAGCGCGCCCTGGCCGACGATGACCCTGGCCGCGCCATTGGCTGCGGCCATCCGCAGGATCGTCTGGCTGGCGACATCGTTGAAATAGCGCCCGTCGCCGCCGAGCACGAGGGTCTTGCCCGACACCCCGCCGATGCCGTCGAAGATCGCCTGCACGTAATTGGCGAGATAGCCCGGCTGCATGAAGACGGCCGTCTTCTTGCGCAACCCGCTGGTCCCCGGTTTCTGACCCGAAATGGGCCTCGTCGTGATATCGTGGATGTCCATGGTTCCCCCCCGCTCGTCCCCGAAACGCAGTGCCGTGACGGCGCGGTGTTTCCCGGCATCCCTCCGCCGTGACAGGGAGTTAAGCGGGTTCGCGCGGTTCTTGCAACAGCACAACCACCGCGTGGGCGGCGACCGTCAGCGTGTCCTCGACGGGGGCGGGCGGTGCCTGGGGAATGGCGGTGTCGATATGGCAGACCCAGCGCAGGCCCGCGCGCGGCGCGGGCAGGGTCGCCGCGAGGGCGGCGCCCACGTTGAAGATCATGTAGATCGGATGGTCGTTGCGGGCGTATTCCGGCGTGCCCGAGGCGGTCATCACCTCGACCGCGATGGCGGTCATCGTGGCATCGGCCCAATGCCGGTCGGTCATCGGCACGCCGTCTGCGGTGCGCCATACCAGATCGAACTTGCCATCCACGAGGCGCGAGCGGGCGTGCAGGAACCGGGTCTGTCGCAGGATCGGATGGTCGCGGCGAAACGCGATCAGGCGCTGGCAGAAGGCGAGGAAGGCGCGGGCATCGTCGCCGGCGGCGCCCTCGTCGAGCACGGTCCAGTCGGTCCAGCCCGTCACGTTGTCCTGCGCGTAGGCGTTGTTGTTGCCGCCCTGTGTATTGCCCATCTCGTCGCCCGCGAGGATCAGGGGCGTGCCTTGCGACAGGAGCAGCGTCGCCATCATGTTGCGGCGCCGCTGCGCGCGCGCGGCGAGGATGCCGGGATCGTCGGTCGGACCCTCGACCCCGAGGTTGTCGGAAATGTTGTTGTCGTGGCCGTCGCGGTTGTCCTCGCCGTTGGCCTCGTTGTGCTTGGCGCCGTAGCTGACCACGTCCATCAGGGTGAACCCGTCGTGCGCCGTCAGCAGGTTGACCGAGGACGTCGCGGGGCGGCGGTCGTGGTCGAACCGCAGCGCGGAGCCCGACAGCCGCGTCGCCAGCTTGCGCGTCATGTCGCGGTCGCCGCGCCAGAAGCCGCGGACCTGATCGCGGTATTTGTCGTTCCATTCCGACCAGGGTGCCGGATAGGCGCCGAGCTGATAGCCGCCGGGCCCCGTGTCCCAGGGTTCGGCGATGAGTTTCACGCGGGCGAGGACCGGATCCTGACGGACCGCCTGAAAGAACGGCGCATTGCGGTCGAACCCCTTGTCGGTGCGCCCCAGCGCCGAGCACAGGTCGAAGCGGAACCCGTCGACGTGCATCACCTGCACCCAGTAGCGCAGCGAATCCAGCACCATCCGCAGGACCATCGGGTGGTTGAGGTTCAGCGTGTTGCCGGTGCCGCTGTCATTGATGTAATAGCGCGGACTTTCGGCGAGACGGTAGTAGCTGAGGTTGTCGAGGCCCCGGAACGACAGGGTGGGGCCAAGCTGGTTGCCCTCGGAGGTGTGGTTGTAGACCACATCGAGGATCACCTCGATGCCGGCGGTATGGAACCGGCGGACCATCTCCTGAAACTCGGGGATCGCGCCCGCGCCGCCGGACGCCGTTGCGAAATAGCGCGGTTCAGGGGCGAAGAACGCCGTCGTCATGTAGCCCCAGTAGTTGCGCAGGCCGGCGTCGACGAGGCGGCGATCGTCGAGAAAGGCGTGCACGGGCAGCAGTTCGATGGCGGTGATGCCGAGCCTGGTCAGATGGTCGAGGATCTGCGGCGAGGACATCGCGGCGTAGGTGCCGCGCAGCAGGACATCCTGCCGCGCCGCGGTCAGGCCGCGGACATGCGCCTCGTAGAATATCGTCTCGGACATCGGGCGCGCGGGGGCTGTGTCGCCCTGCCAGTCGAAGCGGTCCTCGACGACGACCGCCTTGGGCACCCATCGCGCGCTGTCGCGGGTGTCGATGCTGAGGTCGAGCGCCATCGAGCGCACGTCGTAGCCCATCATCGCGTCGTGCCAGTCGGGATGGCCACCGCGCGCGCCGGCAAGCTGGCGGGCATAGGGATCGAGCAGGAGCTTGTGGGGGTTGAAGCGGTGCCCCTCGTCGGGGCGGTAGGGACCGTGGGCGCGGTAGCCATAGTGCTGGCCCGGCCGCAGCCCCGCGACGTGGCCGTGCCAGATGTGGCCGTCATTCTCGGGCAGGTCGATGAGCAGCGTCTCGTTGCCCGCGTCGTCGAACAGGCACAGCGTCATCCGCGTCGCATGTTGCGAGAACACGGCGAAGTTGACGCCTGCGGCGTCGGGCGTGGCGCCCAGCGGTGCAGAACGTCCGGCGGAGACGGTCAGGGTGGTCGTCATACGGGCATCATCGGGGCGTCAGGCAAGCTCTCGGTAGAGGGCGGCATAGGCGGCGGCGGACGGCCCCCAGCCGACGGGCTGTTTCATGGCGTTGCGCTGAAGGGTAAGCCATGCGGAGCGGTCGGCGTAAAGCGTGCAGAGCCGGACGAGGGCGGTTTGCAGGCCGAACGTGTCGATCGGGGTGAACTGGACGCCGGTGGCGACGCCCATCGCCTGCGCGGCAGGCGAGGCATGGATGACGGTATCGGCCAGACCGCCGGTCAGCGCCACCAGCGGGATGGTGCCATAGCGCAGCCCGTAGAGTTGCGTGAGGCCACAGGGCTCGAACCGGGAGGGCACGAGGATCGCGTCGCCGCCCGCGATGAAGCGGTGCGACAGTGCCTCGTCATAGCCGATCCGCACGGCGACGTGCGCGTTGCGGGCCGCATTGCGGAACGCCGCCTCGAGCCAGGGGTCGCCCGAGCCGAGCAGGGCCAGTTGCCCGCCCCGTTCGAGCAGCGTCGGCAGCGCATTCAGCAAGAGATCGAGGCCCTTCTGCTCGGTCAGGCGGCTGACCACGACGCAGAGCGGGCCGGTGGCCCCGGGCAGGCCGAGTTCGCGTTGCAGCGCCGCCTTTGCCGCCGCCTTGCCCCCGGGCGCCTCGAAGGCCGCGATCTCGGGGTCGGTCGCCGGGTTCCAGACCGCCTCGTCGATGCCGTTGAGGATGCCCGAGACGACCGCTCGCCGCGCCCGGATGATCCCCTGCATGCCCATGCCGAACGCTTCGGTGCCCAGTTCGACCGCATAGGTCGGCGAGACCGTGGTGATCCGGTCGGCACCGATCAGCCCCGCCTTCAACGCCGAGATCCGGCCCCAGAACTCATAGCCGTCCGCGTTCATGCGCCACGGATCGAGGCCGAGCGCCTCGATCCTGTCGGCCCCCGCAAGGCCGTGGAACGCCATGTTGTGGATCGTGAGGACGGTGCCGGGCCGGTCCCCGCGCGGCAGATACTCGGGCACGAGGCCCGCCTGCCAGTCGTGCAAATGCAGCACCTCGGGCCGCCACGCCGCCACGGCGCCTTGCGCGATCGACGAGGCGGCCTGACACAGGGCGGCGAAGCGCTCGGGGTTGTCCGGCCAGTCGTGGCCATCCGCGCCGAGGTAGATCGACCCGGGGCGGGCATAGAGGTGCGGCGCATCGAGGATGAAGAGACGCAGACCCGCGTGGGTCGCCGAGAGCAGGCGCACGGGCCTGCCCATGAGCGGCGGCAGGTCGGCGCATTTGCGCGCCTTCAGCGCCGCCATAACCGCCGGATAACCCGGCAGCAGCACCCGCATTTCCACCCCTTCGGGTGCGACCGCGGCGGGCAGGGCACCCACCACGTCCGCAAGCCCGCCGGTCTTGACCAGCGGCGCGCATTCCGAGGCGACCGAGAGGACGCGGATCATGTCTGGCCTTTCCGCGCGCGCCGGTGCGGCGTCACTTTTCCGAGGCGCGCTTGTCGAGCATCGCCTGCGTGATGAGAGTCACGCCGCGTTCGGTCACGCGGAACCACTTCTTGTCCTCGACCGGATCCTCGCCCACCACGAGGCCCTCGGGGATGCGGACGCCGCTGTCGATCACCACCCGCCGCAGCCGCGCCGACCGGGCGACGTTGACGTAGGGCAGCACGATCGCCTCTTCCAGCACGGCATAGGAATTGGTGTGCACTTCGGTGAACAGCAGCGAATTGCGCACCTCGGTCCCCGATATGACGCAGCCGCCCGAGACCATGGACGACACCGCGATGCCGCGCCGGTCGGTCTCGTTGTGGATGAACTTGGCGGGTGGCACGCTCTCGGAATAGGTCCAGATCGGCCAGTCCTTGTCCCAGAGGTCGAGTTCGGGGGTGAAATCGGTGAGGTCGATGTTGGCCTGCCAGAACGCATCGACGGTGCCGACGTCGCGCCAATAGGCCGGTGCCTCGGTCGAGGAACGGACGCAGGACACGTCGAACCTGTGCGCCATCGCCTTGCCGTTCCGGACGATCTCGGGGATCAGGTCGTTGCCGAAATCGTGGCTCGAATTGGTGTCCTCGGCGTCCTTTATCAGGAGGTCGCGCAGGAACGGCCACGAGAACACGTAGATGCCCATCGAGGCGAGGGCCTTGTCCGGATCCTCGGGCGTGGCGGGGGGATCGGCAGGTTTCTCGAGAAAGCTGGTGATCCGTCCGGTGTCGTCCGTGGCCATGACGCCGAAGGCGGTGGCTTCCATGCGCGGCACCGTCAGGCATCCGATGGTGACGTCGGCGTCGGTCTCGACGTGCTGGCGCAGCATCTCCTCGTAGTCCATCTTGTAGATGTGGTCCCCCGCCAGAAGGATGATGAAGTCGACCTTGTAGCTGTCGACGATGTCGATGTTCTGCGTCACCGCATCCGCCGTTCCGCGATACCAGCTTATGTCGCCGCCGCGCTGCGAGGCCGGCAGGATATCGAGGAATTCGTTGCGTTCGGCGCGAAAGAAGGTCCAGCCGCGTTGCAGGTGGCGGATCAGGGAATGGGCCTTGTATTGCGTCGCCACCGCGATCTTGCGGATGCCGGAATTGAGGGCGTTGGAGAGGGCGAAGTCGATGATCCGGGTCTTGCCGCCGAAGGCCACGGCCGGTTTCACACGCCGGTCGGTCAGCTCGTGCAGCCGCGAGCCGCGCCCGCCCGCGAGGATGAACGCCATGGAGCGTTGGCTGAGGCGTCTGGTTTTCGGCATCGGTGATCTCCCTTGGATGTCAGTCGCCCGCGTGGCGCAAGATGAGTGTCGAGAGCGGCGGCAGCGTGAGGCGGACCGACTGGTCCTGTCCGTGCGCCCCCTCGGGTGTGGACGAAACCCCGCCCATGTTGCCCCGGTTCCCGCCGCCGTAATCGCCCGCGTCGGTATTGAGCACCTCGTCCCAGCGTCCGGCGCAGGGCACGCCGAGGACGAAACCCGTCCGCTCGACGGGGGTGAAGTTGCTGACCACGAGGCAGGGCGCGTCGCCGGTCCGGCCCCACCGCACGAAGGCATAGACAGACTGATCGGCATTGCCGCCGTCGATCCAACGGTGGCCGCCCTCTTCGCAGTCCATCACGTGCAGGCTGGGCGTGTCGCGATAGAGGCGGTTGAGGTCGCGCACGAGGCTTTGCACGCCCTTGTGGGCCGGGCGCCCGGCGGCGTCCCAGTCGATCTGGATGTCGTGGTTCCATTCCTCGGGCTGGGCGAATTCGCACCCCATGAACAACAGCTTCTTGCCCGGATGGCCCCACATGAAGCCGTAGAAGGCGCGCAGGTTGGCGAACTTTTCCCAGGTGGTCCCGGGCATCTTTTCCAGCATCGAGCCCTTGCCGTGAACGACCTCGTCATGGCTGATCGGCAGGACGAAATTCTCGGAATATTGCCACAGGATCGGCCGGGTCATCAGGTCGTGGCTGTATTTGCGATAGATCGGATCCTCTTCGATGTAGCGCAGGGTGTCGTTCATCCAGCCCATGTTCCACTTGTATCCGAACCCGAGGCCGCCCGCGTCGACGGGGTGGGACACGCCCGGGAACGAGGTGCTTTCCTCGGCCACGGTCATGATGCCGGGGTTTTGCGCATAGGCCAGCGTGTTGACCTGCCGGAACAGGTCGATCGCCTCGTAGTTCTCGCGCCCGCCGTCGCGGTTGGGGATCCACTCGCCGTCGCGGCGGGAATAGTCGCGGTAGAGCATCGAGGCCACGGCATCGACGCGCAGCCCGTCGATATGGAACTCGTCGAGCCAGTAGAGCGCATTGGCGGTCAGGAAGTTGGCGACCTCGCGGCGGCCATAGTTGTAGATCAGGGTGTTCCAGTCGTTGTGGAACCCCTCCTTGGGGTCGGCATGTTCGTAGAGGTGCGTGCCGTCGAAGCGCGCGAGGCCATGCGCGTCGGTCGGAAAGTGGCCGGGCACCCAGTCGAGCAGGACGCCGATGCCGGCGGTGTGGGCCGCGTCGATCAGGTCGCGGAATTCGTGCGGCGGTCCGAACCGGATGGTGGGCGCATAGAGGCCGACGGGCTGATACCCCCAGGAGCCATCGAAGGGAAATTCGCTGACCGGCATCAGTTCGATATGGGTAAAGCCCATGTCGGCGGCATAGGCGACGAGGTCCGTGGCAAGCTCCTTGTAGGAGAGCGCCCGGCCGTTCTGGTCCCAGATGCGTTTCCACGAGCCGAGGTGGACCTCGTAGATCGAGATCGGCGCATCGCGGCGGTTGGCGGCCGCACGGCTGTCTATCCAGTCCGCGTCGTGCCAGCCATAGCCCGCGATCTCGCGCACGATGCTGGCCGTCTCGGGCGGGTGCTGGGCGCCGAAACCGACGGGATCGGCCTTGAGCGGCTGGCGGGCACCGTCCGCACCGACGATCTCGTATTTATAGGCCGCGCCGTCGCCGATGCCGGGCACGAAGATTTCCCAGACGCCGGTGGTGCCGCGCGCCCGCATGACGTGGCGCCGTCCGTCCCAGGCGTTGAAATCGCCGACGACCGAGACGCGGCGGGCGGCGGGCGCCCAGACCGCGAAATGGGTGCCGCCCGCGCCCTGATGCTCGCGCACATGCGCGCCGAGCGCGTGCCAGAGGTGGCGGTGGCTGCCCTCGCCCAGCAGGTATTCGTCCAGATCGCCGAGGACCGGGCCAAAGCGATAGGCGTCGTCATGGTCCCAGGTTGCGCCGTCCGCGCCGGTGCCGCGCAGGGCATAGGGCGTGTCCGCGTCGATGCCCGGCACCTTGCCGCTGAACAGCGCGCCCGAGACGCGGGGCAGCGGGTGCGCCGTGCCGTCCACCACGGCGTCGAGCGTCTCGGCGCCGGGATCGAGGGCGGTAATCCATGTCGCCGCTCCGATCCGGTGCGGACCGAGAACGGCGAAGGGATCGGGGTGCCCGGCATCGAGCAGCCGGGCCACGTCGTCGTCGGTCAGATGCGGAGCCGCGAGCGTAGTATCCATCCCCCGACGATAGAGCGTGCGCGCAAGACCGCAAGCCCCGGCGCGGCACCCGCGCAATCATCTTGCGCGGCAGAGCCGGCTCATCGAGGCGCCGCGCGGTCAAGTATCCCGTCCGCCAACGCTCTCGCAGCCTAGGTGCGGGGCGTCAGGGTCAGGTCGGCGGCAAGCTGCCTTGCGGCAACGCGCCGGGCGTTGGGGATGTCGTTCTGCTCGGCCCGCCGGGTGGCCGCAGCGCGGCTGAGGCCAAGGCTCAGCCAGCGCTGGATCAGACGGCTGCGCAACTCGTCGGGGGGCACGTCGAGGGCGACCGACAAATCCCACAGGGGCGCAAGGTCACGCCACGGACGTTCGTCCATCAGCAGGTAATTCCCCTCGACCAGGATCACCGGCACCGAGGGCGCGATGGCGACGGCCCCCGCGATGGCGATGTCGCGCTGCCGGTCGAACCGCGGCACGACGACCTCGCCGCCACCCTTGAGGCGGCGGATGGTCAGCACGAAACCGTCGGCATCGAAAGTCTCGGGCGCACCCTTCTTCTGCCGCAGGCCGCGGGCATCGAGCACGTCGTTGTCGAGGTGAAAGCCGTCCATCGGCACGATCTCGGTGGGGCAGCGTTGCAGGCGCAGCCGCTTGGCGACCTCGGCAGCGAGGGTCGACTTGCCGCTCGCGGGGGCGCCCGCGATGGCGACGACGACACGGGGCTGCGCCTCGCGCAGCGCGTGGATGGCCTCGGCGAGGGCGTTGACGTGGGTGGTGATGTCGAGCACGGACGTTCCTCGATGGACGTTGGGGCCGACCCTAGCGGGATGGCGCGGTCAGGGCGACGGGGGGCGCGCGCAATGGTCCGGATCCCGCCGATCGTGCCGGATGAAGGTGTGTCAGACCGCCCGCAACGTGTCGCGCTCGACGATTTCGGGAACGAAGACCTCGATGCTGGGCGGCATTGCCGGGTCATCGGCGAGGGCGGCTGCCATCCGCGCACAGGCCGCGGCAATGGCGAGGACGGGCTGGCGGATCGTGGTGAGGCGGATCCCTTCCCATGCTGCCATCTCGCAGTCGTCGAAGCCGAGGATGCCTATCGCGTCCGGCACCGGCAGGCCGCGCCCGCTCAGGAGAGACAGCGCCCCCATGGCGAGGGTGTCGCAGGCGGCGAAGATGCCGTCGGGCGCGGAACCGGCCAGCAAGTCCGCCATCGCGGTGCGCCCGGCGGCAAAGCTCCAGTCGTCGCAGGCGATAGGCACGATCTCGTGTCCGAGGGCGGCGGCGCCGTTGCGGAACCCGGCGAGGCGGTCGCGCGCGCAGGGCTGTGCCTCGGGACCGCCGATATGCGCCAGGCGGATATAGCCCCGTTCGATCAGGGTGCGCGCGGCAAGGCGACCGGCGGCGGCGTCCTTGATCGCGGCGACGGACACGCCTGCGGCCTCGGTCGGGCGCGCAAAGGCGTGGATCATCGGCACGCCGGCGTCGCGCACCGCGCGCACGAAGGGCAGCGGCAGGGTGGGGGTCAGCAGGATCGACACCTCGACGCCGTAGTCACGGATCATCGCCAGGACCGCCTCGGGCGTCATGTCGTCGGCCAGGTTGAGCAGGATCGGCCGCAACCCCTCGGCCTGCAACGCCCGCGTCGTCGCGTCGAGTGCCCGCGCGGTCAGCGGCGCGGCGAAATCCTCGGCCACCAGCGCCACCAGCCGCGTCCGTCCCGAGGCGAGGCCCGCGGCGAGGCGGTTCGGGCGATAGCCCATCTTCGCCGCAATCTCCTGCACCCGGGCCCGGGTTTCGTCGGCGATCGGCGCGCCGGGGGTAAAGCTGCGCGAGACGGCGGCGGTCGACACGCCTGCCGCTGCCGCCACGTCCTTGAGGGTAAGGGTCATTGCGTCCTGCCTGTGGTCTGGTGGCCCCGACGGTGGGGCCGGAACATCTACTGCGCGATGCCGCCTTCTGCGGGACACATGACCCGGGCGATCTGTCGTGGCGCCACCTTGCCACCGATGGGGCCTGTCCCGCAAGCGCTTGCGAACAGAACCTTTTGCAGGGCGGCGCGTTGGGTCGGCGTCGGGGCGCTTCCTTTGCGCGGTCGCGCGGCGCCGCGTGTCGTGCTACGATCTTCAGGCCCGAACCGGCGAGGGGGTTTCGATGTTCAAGGCGATGAAGAAGGTCTGGTCGGTGATCTGGGACATTCTGATTCTTGCCGACAAGGTCAACCTCGGCCTCGTCGCGGCAGGTGTGGCGTTCTTCGGCATGTTCTCGATCTTTCCGGCCATTGCCGCCCTCATCGCGGTGTTCGGTCTGGTGGCGGACCCGGCGATCGTCGTCGAGCAACTCGACCTTGTGCGCGACATCATCCCGGACGAGACCTATAACCTCATCTCCTATCAGTTCACCCGCCTCCTCGGCGCGGGCACCCAGACACTCGGGCTGGCGACGGTGATCTCGCTCGGCGTGGCACTCTGGGCCGCGCGGGCGGGGGTGGCGGCGCTCATGCAGGGGCTGAACGCGATTTCGGGGATGCCGAACCGGGGCGGGCTGTGGCAATACGTCGTGGCGCTGACGCTGACCGTCTCGCTCATCGGGATCTGCGTGACGGCCCTGCTGATGGTGGTCGTGGCCCCGATCGTCATCGCCTTCCTGCCGATCTCGTCCTCGACCGGCCTCATCCTCGAGGCGACCCGCTGGGTCGTGGCGTTCCTCATTGTACAGGCCGCCCTCAGCGTGCTCTACCGCTTCGGCCCGAACCGGCGCGGCGACAGGATGCGCTGGTTCACGCCCGGCGCGCTCCTCGTCGTGGTGCTGTGGATCGCGGGTTCCTACGGGTTTTCGTATTACCTGAGCAATTTCGGCAGCTATAACGAGATCTACGGCGCCATCGGCGCGGTGATCGCGATGCTGATGTGGCTCTATATCTCGGCCTATCTGGTGCTGATGGGGGCCGCGTTCAACGTCGTCGTCCTGCGTCAGGAGCGGGGCGTGAAGGAGGCCGTGTCGCCCTTCGACACCGAAACGCCCGCCTGAGGTTCCCCCCGGGCGGGCGCGTCGCGGCGGCGGTGTCCTCCGATCAGCCGTGCAGCGTCTCGGTCGAGGCGAAGAACATCGCCTGACTGACGGCAGAGCGCACCTGGTCCTCGCTGTAGGGCTTGGAAATCAGGAACGCCGGTTCCGGGCGCTCGCCAGTCAGCAGGCGCTCGGGGAACGCGGTGATGAAGATCACCGGCAGATCGCCGTGGTGGGCGAGGATTTCCTTGATCGCCTCGACGCCGCTCGAATTGTCGGCAAGCTGGATGTCGGCGAGGATGAGGTCCGGCCGCTCTGTCTTGGCGAGTTTCACGGCAGAGGCATGCGTGCGGGCGACGCCGATGATGGCATGCCCCATGTCCGAGACGATGCTTTGCAGGTCCATGGCGATGATCGCCTCGTCCTCGATGATGAGGATGCGTCCCGCGATGCTGTCCTCCATCTCTTGCCGGGCGACCGAAATCAGGTGCTCGACCTCGTCGATCTCGGTTTCCATGATGGTTGCGACATCGGGGGCCGAGAAATCCTCGACGGTGTGCAGGAGCAGCGCCTCGCGGGTGTTGGGGGTCAGTTTCGACAGATGCGCCTGCGCGGCGGCGGCAAGGCCGGTCTCGTCGCCCGATACCGGCGCGCCGGTGCTTTGCCAGATCGAGTGGAACACCTTGAACAGAGAGACGCGGGGTGCGACATCGGCGCTGAAGATTTCGCGGTTGTCGAGGATCGCCTCGAGGGTGGCGGCGGCATAGGTGTCGCCCGAGGCCTGACTGCCCGTCAGGGCGCGCGCATAGCGGCGCAGATAGGGAAGTTCGGCGCCGATCAGGGTCGACAGATCGGGGGAAGTGATAGCGTCGGTCATGGAGGCCGCCTTTGTTTGACTTTCTTGGGAACCAAACATCCGATATTACGTTGGGTTCCAGATTATCTGCGCCGCGGCGCGGTTTTTTCGCGACAGGCGGTCGGACATGCCCTTTTGCCCAAGGGCAGAACGGCGTCGTTCGCCGGAATTTGACGGAAGGACGTTTCGACGTAATGCCATCTCACGAATCGCGCAAGAGCAAGGCGGACGACATCGACGCACACCTCAAGCGGGCCTTCGACAGCCTGACCGAAGCGGCGATGCCCGACCGGCTGGTGGCCCTCCTCGACAGGCTCCGGGCCGAGGAGTCGGCGCCGGACGACGACGCTTCGGGAACAGGCAGCGCGCCTGAATGAAGTCCCAGAACCCCCGGGAAGAACTGGTCACGCACCTGCCGGCCCTGCGCGCCTTCGCGCTCAGCCTGTCGCGCAATGGCGCGCAGGCCGACGATCTCGTGCAGGATACCGTGGTGCGGGCCTGGACGAATTTCGACAAGTTTCAGGTCGGCACGAACCTGCGCGCCTGGCTCTTCACCATCCTGCGCAACATCTTCTATTCGGGCCGCCGCCGGGCGAGCCGTGAGGTCGAGGACGTGGACGGCATCTTTGCGTCCAAGCTCACCGAACTGCCCGCGCATGACGGGCGCCTCGAGATGGCCGAATTCCTCGCCGTCTTTGCGACACTGCCCGACGAACAGCGCGAAGCCCTGGCCCTGGTCGGCGCGGCAGGCTTTTCCTATGAGGAGGCCGCCGAGATGTGCGGTGTCGCCATCGGCACGATCAAGAGCCGCGCCAACCGCGCCCGCGCCCGGTTGACCGATCTCCTCAGGAGCGATCAGGACGCCTGAAAGCCCGTCGAGGGCGTCGATCCATGCCGCTGCGGACGTGGCGTGCGCAACCCATGGGGGCATTTTCACGTTTGTCGCCCGCCATTTGGCCTGTGCCCTGCGGGCATCGCCGGTCTGATTGGCCGCATTTTGTGGCAAACCTGCAACCCTACCACCGAGGGCGTCTATCCACAGGGTTTTCCACAAGTTCTGCTGCGTGCGCGCCGAAAATAAGGCGCAGGCGATGACCGGCCCGCCGCAAACGGCGCTATGGCCATGGCGCAAAAGGCGCAGGTGCTCACGGTTTCGGCACGACTTTGCCACAATCGGCAACTTTTGGCTGGAATTTGAGAATCTCCCCGGATAGCTTCGCGTCAAACAAACAAAACGTTCCCCGCCAATGAGGGTACGTATGAGGCGGAGCAGGAACAATGGCAGCGACACAATTTGTCGTCCGCAATGGTGCGGGCGCAGTAAATAGGGGTGTGACCGGCGGCAACGGTCTGGCCCTGCCGATCGGCGCATCGGCCGGAGCGGACATCTCACTCAATCTCACGCAAGCGCAGATCGTGTCCTACGGACGGGTCGGCAATGCGCTCGAGATCACGCTGACCGACGGGCAGATCATCGTCGTCGACAACTTCTTCGGCGCGGGCGGGCAGCCGCAGGCGGACCTCTACCTCTCGACGAACGGCCTTCTGACGCAGGTCGAACTCGCGCCGGGGCAGGGTGGTCTCTACTACTCGACCTATGTGCCCGAGGACAGCTACGGCAAGTTCACGGTCTCGGACGACCTGTATTTCTATCCCGGGCAGGATACCATCGTTGCAGCGCCCGTCGGGGCGGCGGACGACGATGTCGGCATGCTCGGCGTCGCCCCCCTGCTCGGCGGTCTCGGCCTCTGGCCGCTGCTTGGCGCAGCGGCTCTGGTGCCCGCGGTCCTCGGTGGCAGTGAAGAACGCCCGGATCCTGACGGTGGCGGTGGCGGCGGTGGTGGCGGTGGCGATGGCGATGGCGACCTGGACCTCGATATCCTGACCGGCACCATCAATGCGGGCGACACGATCAACGCGGTCGAGCGCCTCGACGGCACGGACATCACCGGAACGGGCACTGTCGGCGGCACAGTGACCGTGACGATCGGCGACGCGGTCGTCGTCACGACGGTGGGCGAGGACGGTGGCTGGATCGTCCACTTCGAACCCGAGCAGATCCCCGAAGGCACCTATGATCAGCCGGTCGTGGCTGTCATCACCCGCGGCGACGACAGCCTGACTGTCGACGACGCGATCCATGTCGACACCGAACTGAGCGTCACCTTCGACGAGGATGGCGTCGGCGGCGACGGCACCGTGAATGCGGTCGAGAACGCCGGCGTCGTCACCCTGACCGGCACGACAGACGCAGGCTCGACGGTCGTCGTGACCGTGAACGAAGTTACCTACACCGCCGTCGTCACCGGCACGACATGGGTTGTCGAACTGGTCGGCAGCACGCTCAGCCCGGGTGAATATGTCCAGGGCGTCAGCGTCGTGGCGACCGACGACGTCGGCAACACTGCCACCGTCACCGGCGACTTCGTGGTCGACACCGTCACCACTGTCACGCTCGACAGCCAGGACTTCGGCGGCGACTTCGTCGTCAACTTCACCGAGCGCAACGGCGGCATCACCCTGACCGGCACCGCCGAAGCGGGCGCCACCGTGATCGTCGCGATCGAAGGCGTGTCGCGCACCGTAACGGCAACCGTGACGGGCACCTGGACGGCGAGCTGGACCGTGACGGACCTGCCGACCGGCAACATCGAGATCACAACGGGCGTGACCGTCACCTCGACCGATCTGGCGGGCAACACCGCCACGGCGACCGGCACCGTCGAGATGGACACCTTCGTCAACCTCCTCACGCTCACCAGCGTGCCGGTGGCGGGCGACGACATCATCAACCGCGTCGAATGGTCCGCCGATATCGCCCTGACGGGCATGGTCGAGGCCGGATCGTCGGTCACGGTAACGGTGCAGGGCGTCACCCGCACGGCCTCGGTCACGGCGTCCGGCGAATGGTCGGTCACGTTCGAGGGCGGCAGCCTGCCGGTCGGCGAATACAACACCAACATCGTCGTGAACGCGACAGATGCGGCCGGCAACACCGCCAGCATCACCCACGGCGTGCGCGTCGACACGGTGGTCGGCGACGTCACCCTCAGCGCCGACCCGATCGAGATCGACGACATCGTCAACGCCGTGGAGCGCGAGGACGGTGTGCTCATCTATGGCACCGCGACCGCCGGTTTCGACGTGACAGTGACGCTCGGCGGGGCAATCCACGTCGTGGTGGCGGACGCGGACGGCAACTGGTCGTCGCTGTTCCTCAAGGCAGAGATCCCCGGCGGCACCTATGATGCGCCGATCACCGCCTCGATCACCGACACGGCCGGCAACTTCAAATCGGTCAGCGATACGGTCCACATCGACACCGAACTGACGGTGACGATCAACGGAAACGTCGAGGGCGACAACATCATCAATGCCCTTGAGGCGAGCGATGGCGTGGTTTTCTCGGGCGCCACCGAACCGGCCGCAACGGTCGTGGTCGGCTTCGGCGCCGCCTCGCGGACGGTCACGGCGAACGCCGCGGGCGTCTGGACGGCGGGGTTCGCCGCCGCCGACATCCCGGCTGGCGAAAGCAGCCAGACGGTGACGGCCCGCGCCACCGACCGTGCCGGCAACGTGGCGAACGCCTCGCACGGCTTTGCGGTCGACACCATCGTCAACCCGCTGACCCTGCGTACGGTCGAGGGCGACAACCTGGTGAACCGGGCCGAGGCCGCGGACGGCATCGAACTGACCGGTCTGGTCGAGCGGGGCGCCACCAGCGTCATGGTTGAATACGAGGGCCAGAGCTACCGCGCCAACATCTCGACGGCCGGCGGCTGGCGCGTGGTCATCCCGGCGGCGGCGGTCGTGGGGGGCGAGTATACCGCCGAGGTCCAGATCACCGCGACCGACCGGGTCGGCAACGTGCGCACCATCGAGGGGTCTTTCGCGGTCGACACCACGCCGCCCGTCGCGCCGGTGATCGAGAGCTACCGTGTCACCGGCACCGGCGAGGTCCGCGAATTCACCACTTCGCTCACCGACGACGACATCACCATCTTTTCGCTGAACGGCAATGGCCCGCCGGTCGATGTGTCGCCGACGCCGACGGTGGACCCGCTCTACAACGAAACCAGCTTCCGCTTCGGCACGCCGATCTCGGCCGGGACGCATCTGGTGATGACCGCGTCGGACGCGGCGGGCAACGCCACCTCCACCCTCTTCGTGGTGGACGAGACGGGCACAAACGTCGTCAACGTCGACCGGACCAACCTCGACGCCTTCGACATCGAGGGGATCGACCTCCAGTTCGCCGAGGACAGCTCGCTGACCCTCTCGGCATCGCAACTCGAGTCGCTCTCGCGCCACTCGAACCTGCTGACGATCCATGGCGGCGACGACGATACGGTCAACATCGCCGGCGCGCTGGCGACTGGCGAGACCTCCGAGATCGGCGGACGGACCTACGAGCACTACACGCTCGGCGACAACGGCGGCATGCTCATCATCGACGACGAAATCAACGTCGTCACCTGACGGCGGCCACCGCCCGGGGGGATACTCCCCGGGCGGACGACTTTGCGTGGAGGGCGGATCAACCGGCCCCGCGTGACCCGGACGGGTAAGGCGGACCGACGAGGGGGCAGGCAGATGGCCGGAACAGCACAGAAAAAGGGCAGGCGCGGTGCGTCCCTCGGGAGCGCAATCGCGTCTGCCCTTTTGCTGTCTCTGGCGGCGGCCTGTTCCGGTGCCGACGGTGTGACCCGCGCGGGTCCGGCCGACTTTGCCGGTGCAACAGAACCCGCGCTCGATGCGCAGATGCGCGACGGCACCAATTCGGCACTGATCGAGGGGCTGCTCAACCGCCGCTCGATCCTGCAACCGGGGCCGCTGCGCGAGGTCGCCGACGCGGTCATGGCCGCCAACGCGCGCGCCGCCGAGGCAGACCTGCGCGCCGCCGTTCTGCGCGCCGACGCCAAGGCGCTGAACTGGCTGCCGAGCATCGGCCCCAACATCTCCCTCACCTCGCTCGGCACCGTCGTGGCGAGCCTCGTGCTCAATCAGGCCATCGTCGACCACGGCGCCCGCCGGGCGGAACGCGATTATGCCAAATACGACGTCGAGGTCGCCGCGATCCGGCTGGCCGAGGACAGCAACGACCGCGTCATGCAGGCGCTCGACCTCTATCTGCGGGCCGAGGCGGCACGGACCGATGCCGCGGTGCTGGCCGCTGGCATGGAGACGATGGACCATTTCGCCTACGTCATGACCGAGCGGGTGAATGCGGGCGTCAGCGACCGGGTGGACCTTCAGGTCGTGACCCAGCGGCAGGACCAGATGCGCTCCGACCTCGCCTCGGCGCGCGAGACGGCGGCCTCGGCCACCGCGGAATTGCAGACGATGTCGGCCCGGCCGATCGGTCAGATCGGGGGCCTGTCGGCCCGTGCCGCCCCGGCGGCGACGGCACCGGCACTGACGGTGATGCAGGCCGAGGCCGAGAGCAACCGTGCCATCGCGGGGGCGGTCGCGGCGCGCGCCGGGTTTCTGCCGGGGCTGTCGGTCGGCGGCAGCGTCGATCAGGACGGCGGCACCTCCTGGGGCCTGAACATCGACGCGGCCAATGTCCTCAACGTCGGCAATGCCGCCTCGATGCGCGCCATCGAGGCCGAGCAACAGGCCGCCGCCGCGCGCGTCACGCAAGAGCGCGAGCAGGCGGCGCGGACGCTGGCGGCGATGGACGGGCAACTGGTGTCGCTGCGCCGTCAGGAGGGCGAGGCGCAGGCGCTCGCCGCGCAGGCCGCGGGCAACTACGAACTCTTCGCGCAGCAACAGCGCGCCGGACAACGCTCGGTCACAGAGACGGTCGGCGTGTTCGAGACGCGGATCCGCGCCGAACGTGCCGCCGCCGAACTGCGCTATGACATCGCGCGGCTGGAAATCAGGATGGCGGCCGTTCTCGGCACGCTCGTCGACGGAGAACAGATATGAGTCCCCAAAGCGCCGCCAAGCGGACCCCGATCCTCGCCTTCGACCTGCCTGCCGCGCGCGGCGAGCGGCCACGGCGGATCAGCAACCGGTCGCCACTGTCGACGGGCGGCGCCAATACGGACGCGCGGCCCTATCCCGATCCCGAGGATCGTCCGGTCCTTGGCCTGACCTTTGGCAGTGCCCGGGTGAACATGCCCGCGCCGTCCCCGGTGATGGTGGCCGGGCCGGTCGCGCCGACGTTGTCGCCCGCCGCCGCGCCGTCCGGACAACTCGCGCCGCAGGATGCGGTCGACGCAAAGGCTCTCGCCCGGATCGTGCCCAAGCGGGTCGAAGTGCCGCGCTCTCAGACGCCGGCCACCGAGGCCGGAGCCGGTATCGGAGCCGACACGCCGCGCACACCGACGCTCGACAAACCCGTCGCAAGGGCGGCCTCGAACGCCGACGCGGCGCCCGACCCGTTCTCGCCCCGCGCCAAGGCGCGCGCCGATCTGGGCGCGGTCTATGCGGGCGTCCTCGGCGTCGATGTGAGCCGGACCGACATCCTCGAGTGTCTCGCCATTTCGGGCGGCGACCATCCGACGCCCGAGATCATCGCCAAGGCGCTGACCAAGGGCGGCCTCGTCACCCGGATCGAAAAGACCGAAACGCTGACCGCCCGCCTCTGGCCCGCGCTGTGCGAGATGACGAGCGGGCAGGTCGTCCTCGTCCTCGACCAGCGGGGCCAGTCGCTGTCGGTCTATGATGCGACCTGTCCGGGCAACCGCGCCGACGTGGCGCTGGCCGAGTTCCTGCCGGTCTATGCCGGCACCGTGATCCGGGCCGACGTCGGCCTCGACGAACTGCACCGCCGCCACGACGACGTGGCGCCGAAGGGGCACTGGTTCTGGAGCCACATGACCGCGATGCGGCGCAACATCTTCGAGGTGGCGCTGGGGTCGTTCGTGGCGAACCTGCTTGCCGTGGCGGTGGCCCTGTTCTCGTTGCAGGTCTACGACCGGGTGATCCCGCATCAGTCCATCGCGACCCTCTGGGTGCTGGCCATCGGTGCGGGCCTTGCGATGCTCCTCGAGGCGGGTCTGCGGATCGCCCGTGCGCGTCTGATGGACGGCGCCGGGCGGCAGATCGAGATGAAGGTGCAAGCCCTGCTCATGGACCGGGTGCTGGGCATGAAATCGGGGCTGCATGGCCAGTCGCCGTCCAACACGTTCTCGTCGGTGCGCGAATTCGGCTCGATCCGCGAGTTCTTTACCGCCTCGACCATCGGCACCCTGACCGACCTGCCGTTCATCGTGTTGTTCCTTGCCCTCGTGGCCTCGATCGGTGGCAATGTGGTGTGGGTATTGTTCGTCGGCGGCATCCTGATGGTGCTGCCGTCGTTCTTCATGCAAAAGAAGATGATCGCGCTCACCCGCGCGACGCAGGGGGCCTCGACCAAATCCTCGCGCCTGCTGATGGAGGCGATCTACGAGGCCGACACGATCAAGACGAGCCGCGGCGAGGACCGGTTCCGCCGGACCTGGGCCGAGTTGACCGCACTGTCGTCGCTGGCGACATCCGAACAGCGCAAAATGTCGACGACGCTCACCTACTGGAGCCAGGGTGTGCAGCAGGCGACCTACGTATCGGCGGTCGTGGCGGGCACCTTCCTCGTCTTTGCGGGACAGTTCACCGTCGGCACGATCATCGCGGTCGGCATCCT
The DNA here is from genome assembly GCA_963789535.1 of uncultured Alphaproteobacteria bacterium. Lineage (GTDB taxonomy): Bacteria > Pseudomonadota > Alphaproteobacteria > Rhodobacterales > Rhodobacteraceae > CAVXHQ01. The sequence goes on from CAWBKU010000005.1 coordinate 1,692,988, forward strand.
GACGTCGCGGACGCTCGGGACCGCTGACGCAGCTTGCGGGAACGATGGCGCGCTGGTCGAACGTCAAGGGGGCGCTCGAGGCGCTCGACGGGATCGCACATGCGCCGCAGGACGAGGACGAGGCGCGGACCTATCTGCGCCGCGACCGGCTGCGTGGCGATTTCGAGCTGACCGGCGTGACCTATGCCTATGACGAAGAGGGCGCCAAATCGCTCGACATCGCGACGCTGAAGATCGCGGCGGGCGAGCGGATCGCGATCCTCGGCGCCAACGGTTCGGGCAAATCGACGTTCCTCAAGCTGATGAGCGGTCTCTATCAGCCGACGTCGGGCCGCCTGATGATCGACGGTGTCGAGATGGCGCAGATCATGCCGCGCGACGTGCGCCGTTCGGTCGGATACCTCGGGCAGGACGTGCGCCTGTTCGCGGGCACGCTGCGCGACAACCTCAACCTCACGCTGCTCGAACGCGACGACGACCGGCTGATCGCGGCGCTGGATTTCGCGGGCCTCGGCGACCATGTGCGCGGCCACCCCAAGGGCCTCGACCTCGACATCCGCGACGGCGGTGCGGGTCTCTCGGTCGGGCAGCGCCAGTCGATCGGCTGGGCGCGTCTCTGGCTTCAGGATCCGCAGATTTGCCTTCTGGACGAACCGACGGCCTCGCTCGACGCCGCGCTCGAGAGCGCGCTGGTCGCGCGGCTGCGGATCTGGCTCGAGGGGCGGACGGCGGTGATCGCGACGCACCGCCTGCCGATCCTCGATCTCGCGACGCGCACCACGATCCTCGCGGGCGGGCGCCTGATCGTCGACGGCCCGACCGGCGAAGTGATCGCGCATCTCGCGGGCAAGCAGGAGGTCGCGTGATGGCCACGACATACGACGAGGCATTCGACGCCCGCTCGCGCGGGGCGTCGGCGGTGATCTGGCTGGTGGGGGCGGCGGTCTTCGTCTTCATCCTCTGGGCGAAATTCGCCTGGATCGACGAGATCGTGCGGGCACAAGGGGAGATCGTCTCGTCCGCGCGACCGCAGATCGTGCAGAACCTCGAAGGCGGGATCCTCGCCGAACTGCTGGTCTCCGAAGGTGACGCGGTGGAGCCGGGACAGGTTCTGGCGCGGCTGCGCGGCACGAATTTCCAGTCCGCGGTGCAGGACTACGTCGAGCAGATCGACGCGCTGACGATCCGCAAACTGCGCCTCGAGGCGGAACTGGCGGGGCAGAGCACGTTCGAGGCGCCCGCCGACATCGTCGAGCGCAGCCCGTCTCTTGTCACGTCCGAGGCGTCCCTGCTGGCGGCGCGGCAGGCCGACTATATCAGCCGCACCGAGGGCGCGGCGCGGATCGTGTCGGAGACGCGCCGCGAACTCGAGGTGATGGAGGATCTTCTGGCGCGCGAGATCGCTGCGCTGATCGAGGTGACGCGGGCGCGGAACGCCCTTTCGGACGCCGAGATCCGCTACAACGAGATCGTGACCGGCACCGAACTCGACCGGGCGGCGGAATATTCCAAGACCTTGCAGGAACTGAGCCAGCTCGAGCAGGAGTTGCGCGTGGCACAGGACCAGTTGGCGCGGACGGTGATCGTCTCGCCGATGCGCGGCATCGTGAACAACCTCGGCGTGACGACCATCGGCGGCGTGATCCGGCCCGGCGAAGAAATCTTCCAGATCATCCCGGTCGACGACGAACTTTATGTCGAGGCGCGGGTGAAGCCAGAGGATATCGCGACGGTGGTGCCGGGTCAGCGCGCGACGATCAAGCTCACGGCCTATGATTACACCGTCTACGGCTCGCTGACGGGCGAGGTGATCGTGGTGTCGGCGGACACCTTCGAGGACGAGCGCCGTGCCGACCTGCCCGAAACCTACCGGGTGACGCTGCGGGTCAACCTCGAGGATCTGAACGAACGGCAAAGCCGCATCGAGGTCCGGCCGGGGATGCAGGCGACGGTCGAGTTGCATACCGGCGCCAAGACGGTCCTGACCTATCTCCTGCGCCCCCTCTACCGCTCGCGCGAGGCGTTGCGCGAGCCGTGAGGCGGCGCGCAAGGGGCGGTTGCGGACCCTCCGGGGGAAGTATTTCAGGCAAGAAAAAATCCAAGGAGGGCGCGCTGGTGACGGGGCGCCCTCCCTGGTTTCTGGTCACTCGGCGAGTGCCATCTCGCGCACGCAGGTGCGGGCAGTTGCAGTGTCCGAATAGCAACCCAGGGCAAGACGCCAGCCGCGCAGCCAGGCGGTGCTGACCGCATCGGCCAGGGGGCCGAGGATGTCGGGGGTGCCCTGGGTCACTTCGACGCGGGCACCCTCCGGATGGGCGGCGAAGGTTATGGATACGACGGTCGCCTCGTCCTCGGGCGCGCCGGGATGCCAGGTGAACGAGAGGTACTCGCCGGGGATCCAGCCGATGATCCGGCCCCAGATTTCGCGCCGACCGTCGTGGGTCTCCTCGACGATGCGGCCGCCCCTGTGCGGCTCGAGGGTGATGCGGCGCGGACGCTGCCCCTTGCGGGCCGATACCGAATGCAGCGCGCCGGGCCACCAGCGGCCGAAATCCTCGGTAAAGAGGGCAAAGGCCTCTGCGGGGGCGAGGGGCACGGTGCGGGAGGTGACGGTGGGGGTCATTTACTGTCCTGTCGTTGAGAAGCGCGCTCCCGGGCGGCGCGGGCGAAGGCGTCGAGCGCGTCGTCCCAGAGGGTATCGAGATAGGCACGCAGATCGTCGATGCCATGGGGGTCGATACCGTAGAGGCGGCGCGTGCCCTGTGGCGTCACCGTCAGCAGGCCCGCGTCCGACAGCACGCGCAGGTGCTGGCTGACCGCCGGTCGGCTGACCGGCAACCCCCGGGCGAGCGCACCGACGGGCAGCGGCCCGCCCCGCAGTGCGGCGAGGATCGCGCGACGGGTCGGGTCGGCGAGGGCCTCTATTGCATGTTCGTAAGTCATGACTTACCGTAAGTGAAGGCTAACCGACCTGTCAAGGGTCAGGGCAGCCGCCCTTGCAGCCCCTGTGCGGCACCCCTAAGACTTGCGCAGGATTTTTCCGATATCAGCGGGCGACACGCCCGTACGCAAAAGGCAGACCGCATGCAAAACCCCGTCGATACCTATATGAATCTCGTGCCCATGGTGGTCGAGCAGACCAGCCGGGGCGAGCGCGCCTACGACATCTTCTCGCGCCTCCTCAAGGAGCGGATCATCTTCATCAACGGCCCCGTCCACGACGGGATGAGCCAGCTCGTCGTCGCCCAACTCCTTCACCTCGAGGCGGAAAACCCGAAGAAGGAAATCTCGATGTACATCAACTCGCCGGGCGGCGTGGTGACGTCGGGCCTGTCGATCTACGACACGATGCAATACGTCCGGCCCAAGGTCTCGACCCTTTGTGTCGGGCAGGCGGCGTCGATGGGATCGCTGTTGCTGACTGCCGGCGAGAAGGGGATGCGCTTTTCGCTGCCGAACTCGCGGATCATGGTTCATCAACCATCGGGCGGCTATCAGGGGCAGGCGACGGACATCATGATCCACGCCGCCGAGACACAGAAACTCAAGGACCGGCTGAATGCGATCTATGTCAAGCACACCGGCCAGACCCTGAAGAAGGTCGAGGCGGCGCTCGAGCGCGACAATTTCATGTCGGCAGAGGACGCCAGGGACTGGGGCCTGATCGACGAGATCCTGACGACGCGCGAAAAGCCCGAGGGCGACGCTGCCTGACCGGCGCGGGAGTGCGGCGGGAAACGGAGCGTTGCCCGCGCCGCACGTCACGGGGCCGCGATGCGGGCACTTTGGCGTTGTGGCTCCCCGGCGGCTGACTTAGGTTTGCGGGCAGGGGCAAAGACGGCGAGACGGCCCGCGGGCCACGGAGGACGATATGGCGACCACGTCGGGCAGCGACACCAAGAACACCCTCTATTGCAGCTTTTGCGGCAAGAGCCAGCACGAGGTGCGCAAGCTGATCGCGGGGCCGACCGTCTTCATCTGTGACGAATGCGTCGAATTGTGCATGGACATCATCCGCGAGGAGACGAAATCCTCGTCGCTGAAATCCGCCGATGGCGTGCCGACCCCGCGCGAGATCTGCGACGTGCTCGACGACTATGTCATCGGGCAGATCCACGCCAAGCGGGTGCTGTCGGTCGCGGTGCACAACCACTACAAGCGGCTGAACCATGCCGCGAAGTCCGGCGATATCGAGCTGTCGAAGTCGAACATCCTGCTGATCGGCCCGACCGGCTGCGGCAAGACGCTGCTGGCGCAAACGCTTGCACGGATCCTCGACGTGCCGTTCACCATGGCCGATGCGACCACGCTGACCGAGGCGGGCTATGTCGGCGAGGACGTCGAGAACATCATCCTCAAGCTCTTGCAGGCCAGCGAATACAACGTCGAGCGGGCGCAGCGCGGCATCGTCTATATCGACGAGGTCGACAAGATCACCCGCAAGTCCGACAACCCCACCATCACCCGCGACGTGTCGGGCGAGGGGGTGCAGCAGGCGCTGCTGAAGATCATGGAAGGCACGGTGGCGAGCGTGCCGCCGCAGGGCGGGCGCAAGCATCCGCAGCAGGAGTTCCTTCAGGTCGATACCACCAACATCCTGTTCATCTGCGGCGGCGCCTTCGCGGGCCTCGACAAGATCATCTCGGCCCGCGGCAAGGGGTCGGCCATCGGCTTCGGCGCCGACGTCAAGGACGCCGAAAGCCGCGGCGTGGGAGAGCTGTTCACAGAACTCGAGCCCGAGGACCTTTTGAAATTCGGTCTCATCCCCGAGTTCGTCGGCCGTCTGCCGGTGCTCGCGACGCTGACCGATCTGGACGAGGATGCCCTCGTCACGATCCTGACCGCGCCGAAGAACGCGCTGGTCAAGCAATACCAGCGCCTGTTCGAGATCGAGGGCACCAAGCTCACCTTCACCGAGGATGCGCTGACCGCCATCGCCAAGCGTGCGATCCAGCGCAAGACCGGCGCGCGGGGCCTGCGCTCGATCATGGAGGACATCCTGCTCGACACGATGTTCGACCTGCCGGGCCTCGATACCGTGACCGAGGTCGTAGTGAACGAAGAGGCGGTCGGCAACACCGCCAAGCCGCTGATGATCCATGGCGAGCCGCCGAAGAAGCTCGCGACGAGTGCCGCCAAGGGCTGAGGCCGTGGGCGGCATCCGGCGGATCGGATCGGGCGGGGTCTTCGAGGATCAGGCAGGCTATTGCCGGGCGGTCGTCGCGGGCGGCTGGGTGCATGTGTCGGGCACAGTGGCGCCGGGCGACGATATCCCCTCCGACGTTCTGGGGCAGGCACAGGCGGCCCTCGCCGTGATCGGCATGGCCCTCGCCAGGGCAGGGGCGGATTTCAGCCATGTCGTGCGCGTCACCTACGTCGTGCCCGATCCGGACGATTTCGCGCCCTGCTGGCCGCTCATGCGCGAGACGTTCGGCGCCAACCCGCCCGCGGCGATGATGATTTCCTGTCCCCTGATCGATCCGAAATACCGTATCGAGATCGAGGTTACGGCCTATATCGGCGATTGAGCGGCGCAACGGGCTCTGGACGCGGCGGGACGATTGCGGCATGACCGGGGGGACATCGAAACCCCGCACGCCAACCCCGAAGGACACATCCATGGGCCTCATGACCGGCATCGCGCGATTGTTCACCTGGTGGCACGGGTCGAGCTATGGCACGCAGATCTGGACCTGGCGCACGGGCACACGGGTGGGCGAGGATGCACAGGGCAACGTGTTCTACCGCAACCACGACGACAGCCGCCGCTGGGTGATCTTCGTCGGCGAACCCGAGGCGAGCCGCGTCGCACCCGAGTGGCACGGCTGGCTGCACCGGACCTGGGACCATCCGCCGACGGAAGTGCCGCTGGTGCGTCAGCCTTGGGAAAAGCCGCACCTGCCGAACCTGACCGGCACGCCCGCCGCCTATGCACCCGCCGGGTCGCTGCGCCGCGCCGAGCCTGCGCCGCGCAGCGACTATGAGGCATGGACGCCCGAATAGGCGAAAGGACGTCCCGATGAAGGCCATCACTCTGTGCACCTTTCTGCTGACCGCAAGTGCCCTGCCGCTTGCCGCGCAGGAGGCGACGACCGCGCCGGGCGGCATCCTTCGCGTGCTCGACAAGAACACCGGCGCCCTGACGGACGTCGAACTGCGCGCCGGGGAGGAGCGCAGCATCGGCCTGCTTACCATCCGCCTCGACGAGTGCCGATATCCGACCGACAACCCCTCTGGCGACGCCTATGAATGGCTGACGATAACCTATCGCGGCCTGACAGACCCGGTATTCCGCGGCTGGATGATCGCCTCGGCGCCCGCGGTCAGCGCGATGGAACACCCGCGCTACGACGTCTGGGCGCTGCGCTGTATCACCTCCTGAGGCGGCGGCACCGGCCCGCCTGCCGAAAAATCCGCCCTTTGCTCCAGTGCTTTGGCAAGCCGCGCCTGATAGGCCTCGCGGCTGATCTCGATGGCGCCGAGGCTGGCAAGATGCGGCGTCAGGAACTGCGTGTCGAAGAGGGTGAAACCGGCGCGCGACAGATGGTCCGTCAGGTAGGCCAGCGCGATCTTCGAGGCGTCGGATCGGTGCGAGAACATGCTCTCGCCAAAGAACGCCGCCCCCAGCGTGACGCCATAGACGCCGCCGACGAGGGTGTCGCCCTCGCGGACCTCGATCGAATGGGCCCGCCCGCGCGCGTGCAGGGCGACATAGACCTCGGCGATGGCGCCGTTGATCCAGGTCTCGGGCCGCGCGGCGCAGCCGGCGACAACCTCGGCAAAGGCGCTGTCGTAGGTGATCGCATAGGCGGCCATTCGCATCCTCCGCGCCAGAGAGCGCGAGATGTGGAACCCGCCCAGCGGCAGGACGCCGCGCCGCTTCGGCTCGACCCAGAAGACCTCGGGGTCGTCGCGCCCCTCCGCCATCGGGAACACGCCGATGGAATACCCATGCAGGAGAAGGTCCGGGGTAAGCCGGGGGGCAGGGTGGCCGCGGGGCCTCACCGCTCGGGAAGTGCCTCTTCGAGCCACTTCTCGAGCCAGTGGATATTGTAGTTGCCCGACAGGACATCCGGTTCGGTCAGAAGGGCCATGTGCAGCGGCACGGTGGTGTCGATGCCGTCGACGATCAACTCTCCCAGTGCGCGGGACAGACGGGCCAGCGCCTCGGGCCGGTCGCGGCCATGCACGATCAGCTTGGCGATGAGACTGTCGTAATAGGGCGGGATCGAATAGCCGTCGTAGAGCGCGCTGTCCATGCGCACGCCAAGGCCGCCGGGCGCGTGATATTGGGTGATCTTGCCGGGGCAGGGCCGGAAATCAGGGAGCTTTTCGGCATTGATCCGCACCTCGATGGCGTGGCCGCGGATCACCAGATCGTCCTGTCCGAACGACATCGGCAGACCGGCGGCGACCCGGATCTGTTCTCGCACGAGGTCGACGCCAAAGATCGCCTCGGTCACGGGATGCTCGACCTGAAGGCGCGTATTCATCTCGATGAAATAGAATTCATCGTTCTCGAACAGGAACTCGATCGTGCCGGCACCGATATAGCCGATGTTCGCCACGGCATCCGCACAGACCTTGCCGATGCGGGCGCGCAATTCGGGCGTGATGGCGGGGCCGGGCGCCTCCTCCAGCACCTTCTGGTGACGGCGTTGCAGCGAGCAGTCGCGCTCGGCCAGATGCACCGCGCCGCCCTTGCCGTCGCCGAACACCTGGATCTCGATGTGGCGCGGGGTGGTCAGGTATTTCTCGAGGTAGACCTCGTCGTTGCCGAAGGCCGCCTTGGCCTCGGAGCGGGCGTTCTGGAACGCGGCCTCGATGTCGGCGGCGGATTTCGCCACCTTCATGCCGCGCCCGCCGCCCCCCGCCGTGGCCTTGACGATGACCGGATAGCCGATCTCGCCCGCCACGCGGCGCGCCTCCTCGAGGGTCGGCACCCCGCCATCCGACCCCGGCACGCAGGGCACGCCAAGTTTGCGCATCGTGTCCTTGGCGGTGATCTTGTCGCCCATGATCCGGATGTGCGCGGCGGTCGGGCCGATGAACGTCAGGCCGTGATCCTCGAGCACCTGAACGAAGGCGGCGTTCTCGGACAGGAACCCATAGCCGGGATGGATCGCCTGCGCGCCGGTCACTTCGGCGGCGGCGACGATGGCGGCAAAGTTGAGATAGCTCTGCGCACTTGCAGGCGGGCCAATGCAGATCGCCTCGTCGGCCATGCGGACATGCATCGCGTCGGCGTCGGCGGTCGAATGGACGGCGACCGAGGCGATGCCCATCTCGCGGCAGGCGCGCACGACGCGCAGGGCGATTTCGCCGCGGTTCGCGATCAGGATTTTGTCGAACATGCCCGTTACTCGATGATCATCAGCGGCGCGCCGTATTCGACCGGGCCGCCATCCTCGACGAGGATCCGCCTGACCGTGCCACCGCGCGGCGCAGGGATCTGGTTCATCGTCTTCATCGCCTCGATGATGAGGAGGGTGTCGCCCTCCTTCACCTGCTGGCCGACGCTGACGAAGGGCGGCGCGCTCGGTTCGCCCTGAAGATAGACGGTGCCGACCATCGGCGAGGTTACGGCGCCGGGCAGGCCCGCGGGATCGCTGGCCGCGGCGGCGGGGGATGCCACGGGCGCAGGTCCCGCGGCGGGCAGGGCCATCGGGGCGGCGGGGGCCGCGCCCGTCACATGCGTCACGATCTGGGTCTGGCGACTGACGCGGACGTTCAGGCTGTCGTTTTCGGCATAGTCGCGCTTGACCTGCAATTCGGTCAGGTCATTCTCGCGCAAGAGTTCGGCCAAGGCCTTGATAAAGCTCACGTCGCTGTCGTGAGAGGTCGTCTTGCTCATGCTTGTCCCCTGGCCGTTGCCTGCATTGCGCCGATCTGCCCTGCCCGGACGGTGGGGTCCGGGGGAACGGCGCGGCACGATTGAGGGCGCTTATACGCCAAGGCGGCGCGCGGGGAAAGCAGGCAGGCGCGGGAGATGGCGCCCGCCGGGGGCCGGGTCACGCGATCCTTACCGTTGGTGCCGTCCAGACGCCTATTCAGGCGGCGTCGTCCTCTTGATCGGGTTCGGGCGTCTCGCGGGCCAGAGCGGGGTCAGCGACTTCGCCGCTGCCATTCTCCGCCCCTGCGTCTGCGCGTGGCCGGGCCGCTTGTGTCGCGTCTGCGCGGTCGGCCTCCCTGGCTTTGACCGTCTCGCCCGCCTGCGCATCGTCGGCCTCGGCGCGCGCCGTGGTTGCGGCCGCCTCGGCGGTGCGGGCACGGGCCTCGGCGGCCTTGGCGCGCTGCGCGCTCTGGCTGTCGGGGAGCATCGAGACGCCATAGGGCTTGAGGGTGCGTTGCACCTGTTCGATCCGCTTGTCGAGTGGCAGGCTCGGGTCGGTCGTCGCGGCGGTATCGGCGCGCAGCAGGCTCCGCGTCACTTCGGCGGTTTGCGACAGGCTGGTGCCCGGCACGGCGGCGACGGCCAGCGGCACATGGGGCCGCGTGTCGCGCGCAATTGCCGCGGCATCCGCCGTCGGTCGCATGTCCGGCACCAGTTGCGGCGCGAGGGCGCGGCTGGCGGGAAAGAGGTCGATACGGTCCATCACGGGCTCCTCGATCGTCAAAGAGCCCCCACCCGCAGGCAGGTATGACACGCGATCCCTAAGAAATCGTGAACCGGTTCAGCGGTTCATCCGGTTCTCGATCAGGTCGTCGACGACGCCCGGATCGGCGAGCGTCGAGATGTCGCCGAGCGCGGCGTGGTCGTTTTCGGCGATCTTGCGCAGGATCCGGCGCATGATCTTGCCCGACCGCGTCTTGGGCAGGCCCGGCGCCCACTGGATCAGGTCGGGCCTCGCAATCGGCCCGATCTCTTCGCGGACCCAGGCGCCGAGTTCGCGGCGCAATTCTTCCGTCGGTTCTTCACCGTTCATCAAGGTCACATAGGCATAGATGCCCTGACCCTTGACCTTGTGGGGATAGCCGACAACAGCACTTTCCGCGACCTTCGGGTGTGCCACCAGCGCACTCTCGACCTCTGCCGTGCCCATCCGGTGCCCCGAGACGTTGATCACGTCGTCGACGCGGCCCGTGATCCAGTAATAGCCGTCCCCGTCCCGCCGACAGCCGTCGCCACTGAAATAGTAGCCTTTGTAATCGGAGAAATAGGTCTTCTCGAACCGCGCATGATCGCCCCAGACGGTGCGCATCTGGCCGGGCCAGCTGTCGGCGATGCAGAGCACGCCTTCGCAGGCAGTCTCGGTCATTTCCTTGCCCGTCGTCGGGTCGAGGACGACGGGTGTGACGCCGAAGAACGGCAGAGTCGCCGACCCCGGTTTGGTCGGGATCGCGCCGGGCAGGGGAGTGAGGAGGTGGCCGCCGGTCTCGGTCTGCCACCAGGTATCGACGATGGGACAGCGGCCCTTGCCCACGACGTCGTTGTACCAGTTCCACGCCTCGGGGTTGATCGGCTCGCCCACGGTGCCGAGCAGTTTCAGGGACGAGAGATCGTGCTTTGCCACCGGTTCGTTGCCATGCGCCATCAGGGCGCGGATGGCGGTCGGGGCAGTATAGAACTGGTTCACCTTGTGCTTGGCGCAGACCTCCCAGAACCGGCCCGCGTCGGGCCAGGTGGGCACGCCCTCGAACATCACGGTGGTGGCGCCGTTGGCGAGCGGGCCATAGACGATGTAGCTGTGGCCCGTCACCCAGCCCACGTCCGCGGTGCACCAGAAGATGTCGCCGTCATGATAGTCGAAGGTGTACTGGTGCGTCATCGCCGCATAGACGAGATAGCCGCCGGTGGTGTGGACCACGCCCTTGGGCTGGCCGGTCGAGCCGGAGGTGTAGAGGATGAACAGCGGGTCTTCGGCGGCCATCTCTTCGGGCGGGCAGTCGGCGCAGACCTTCTCGGCCTCCTCGTGCAGCCAGTAGTCGCCCTCCGGGCGGAACGCGATCTGCTGGCCGGTGCGGCGCACGATCAGGCATTTCACCTCGTCGAGGTCGCGCAGCAGCGCCTTGTTCACATTGTCCTTGAGGTTCGTGACCTTGCCGCCGCGCGGCGCACCGTCGGCGGTGATGACCACCTTCGCATCGCAGGCGTCGACCCGGGCGCCAAGCGCATCGGCGGAAAATCCGGCGAAGACGATGGAATGGATCGCGCCGATCCGCGCGCAGGCGAGCATCGCATAGGCCGCCTCGGGGATCATCGGCATGTAGATGACGACGCGGTCGCCTCTGGTCACGCCCAGGCCCTTGAGGACGTTGGCAAAGGTGCAGACCTCGCGGTGCAACTCGCGGTAGGTGATATGTTTCGCGTCGTCCTCGGGGTCGTCGGGTTCCCACAGGATCGCGGTCTGGTCGGCGCGGGTCTCGAGGTGGCGGTCGATGCAGTTGGCGGCGACGTTCAAGGTGCCGTCGCCGAACCATTCGATCGACACGCTGCCGGGCGCAAAGCTGGTGTCCTTCACCTTGGAGAACGGCTTGATCCAGTCGATCCGCCGCCCGTGCTCGCCCCAGAACGCCTCCGGGTCGGCGATCGAGGCGGCATACATCGCGTCGTAGGTCGCGCGGTCGGCGTGCGACGACGCGATCTGCGCGTCGGTGGGCGGGAACAGCTTGGTCATGGCGTCGGTCCTTGTCGTCTCAGATAGCGAGATATTGCGCCCGCAACGCCTCGTCTTCCAGCACCTCTTTCGCGCTGCCGTCGAAGACGACCGATCCGGTGTCGAGGATTACGGCCCGGTCGGCGAGTTTCAGGGCGGCGACGGCGTTCTGTTCGACGATGACGGTGGTGATGCCCTGATCGCGGATGATGTCGAGGGTCTTGGCGATTTCCTGCACGATCACCGGGGCGAGGCCCTCGTAGGGCTCGTCGAGCAGCAGCACCTTGATGTCGCGGGCAAGCGCGCGGGCGATGGCGAGCATCTGCTGTTCGCCGCCCGAGAGGGTCACGCCCTCCTGCTTGCGGCGTTCCCCCAGGCGGGGAAAGAGCGTGTAGATGCGGTCGAGCGACCAGCCGATGGGCGGGGCGATCTGGGCGAGTTTCAGGTTTTCCTCGACGGTCAAGCCGGCGATGATGCGCCGGTCCTCGGGCACGAGGCCGATGCCCGCCGCACTCGCCTGATGGGCGCGCATCTGGTGCAGGGGCGCGTGGTCCAGCCAGATTTCACCCGATTTCAGCGCCGGGTCGTCGAGCCGGGCGATGGCCCGCAGGGTCGACGTCTTGCCCGCGCCGTTGCGTCCCAGCAGGGCGAGGATCTCGCCTTCGTGGATATCGAAGGAGACGCCCTGAACGATATAGCTTTCGCCGTAATAGGCCTCGATGTTCCACACGGAGAGGTATTTCGGGTGCGTCGCGGCGTTGTTGACGTTCTTGTCGAAGGGGGCGTTCATCGCGGTTCCTCTGGTCCGAAACGATCTTTTTCAAAAAGATCGGATCGAACTTTTACTAAAAGTTCGGCGTCGAAGTCTTTGAAAGACTTCGGCCCCTACACCTGTGCCTCGCCCAGATAGGCTTCGCGGACCTTGGGGTGGCCCTTGATGTTCTCTGGCGTATCCTCGACCAGCGGGGTGCCCTGCGCCAGCACGGTGATCCGCTCGGCGAGCGAAAAGACGACGTGCATGTCGTGCTCGATGATCGCCATGGTGATGTCGCGCTTGGCCTTGATCTCCTTCAGCAGGTCGATGGTGTTGTTGGTATCGGCGCGCGCCATGCCGGCGGTCGGCTCGTCGAGCAGCAGCAGGCGCGGGTTCTGCACCAGACACATCGCCATCTCCAGACGCCGCTTGTCGCCGCGGCTCAACGAGCCTGCATGGGCATTGCGTTTCTCGAGCATGTTGACGTCGGCGAGCATCGCCTCGGCCTGTTCGCGGATCTTCACCTCTGCGCCGACGCTTTCGATACCGTGCAGGCGGAACGCGCCGTCGCGTTTGGCGAAACAGGGGATCATCACGTTCTCGATCACCGTCAGATCGCCAAAGATCTCGGGCGTCTGGAACACGCGGCTGATGCCCATCTGGTTGATCTCGTAGGGCTTTCGGCCCAGAACCGACTGCCCGTCGAACAGGACCGAGCCAGAGTCGGGGATCAGCTTGCCCACCAGCACGTTCAGCAGCGTCGACTTGCCCGCGCCGTTCGGCCCGATGATCGCATGGACGGTGTTTTCCTGAACGCTCAGGTTCACGTTTCCGAGGGCCTGCAACCCGCCGAACCGCTTGTTCACGCCCTTGACTTCGAGGATGGCCATCGCGCGCTCCTATTCCGCCGGGGTGGTCTTGGCGTCGGTCGCGGCCCCGGGCCGCCGACGCCGGAACAGGCGCCCGATCCGCTGGCCGCCCTCGACCAGCCCGCCGGGCAGGAAGATGACGACCGCCATGAACAGCAGGCCCAGCGTCAGATGCCAGCCCTTGCCGATGAACGGATAGACCACGGCGACGAGGAAATCCTCGATCCCGTCGGGCAGGGCGGCGAACCAGGTGTGCAGGATGCCTTCGTTGATCTTGGAAACGATGTTCTCGAGGTATTTGATGAGGCCCGCGCCCAGCACCGGGCCGATCAGGGTGCCGACGCCGCCGAGGATCGACATGACGACGATCTCGCCCGAGGCGGTCCAGAACATCCGCTCCGCCCCGGTCAGCGGGTCCATCGCGGCGAGAAGCCCACCCGCCAGCCCGGCATACATCCCCGAGATCACGAAGGCCGCGAGCATGTAGGGCCGCGTCGATACCCCGGTATAGTTCAGCCGTTGCTGGTTCGATTTCACTGCCCGCAGCATGAGGCCCATGGGCGAGCGGAAGATCCGGATCGAGAGATAGAACGAGACGATCAGGAAGGCGGCGCAGAGGTAATAGCCGTTCTGGAACACGAATTCATGCCCCCCGACGCGCCAGGTCGTGCTGTCGTTCATCACGAGTCCGAACAGGTGAGGCGAGGTCGGCGACCCGGCCGCCTGGAGGTATTGCGGGTCGGAGGTATAGACCTGAAGCCCGGTTTCGCCGTTGGTCAGCGGCGTCAGCACCGAATAGGCGAGCGAATAGGACATCTGCGCAAAGGCCAGCGTCAGGATCGAGAAATAGATGCCCGAGCGACGCAACGAGATATACCCGATGATGACCGAGAAGATGCCGGCCACGATCACCGACAGGATGATGGCAGGGACGACGTTGTAACTCAGAAGCTTGAACATCCAGACCGCGGCATAGCTGCCGACGCCGAGGAAGGCGGCGTGGCCGAACGAGAGGTATCCCGTCAGGCCGAACAGGATGTTGAACCCGATCGCGAGGATGCCGTAGATCACGAACCGCTGCATCAGTGCGGGGTAGCCCGCGTTGAAGCTCTGGCCGACGGCACTCCCGGTCGGAAACGGGTTCAGCAGGATCGGGGCGGCCAGCGTCATCAGGACGACGATGACGAAGAGGGTGAGGTCGCGGCGCGAAAGACCAAGCATCTTCTATTCCTCCATCACGCCGCGGCGGCCCATCAGGCCCCGCGGCCGGACCAGCAGGATGATGATCGCGACGAGGTAGATGATGATCTGGTCGATGCCCGGCAACAGCGCCTTGACCTCGTTCATCGAGGCGAAACTTTGCAGGATGCCGAGCAGGAACCCGGCCAGCACCGCGCCCGGCAACGATCCCATGCCCCCGACGACGACGACGACGAAGCTCAGCACCAGGAAATCCATGCCGATGTTGTAGTGCGGCGACAGGAGCGGCGCATACATCACGCCCGCGACGCCCGCGACGGCGGCGGCGAGGCCGAACATGAAGGTGAACCGCTTGTCGATGTCGATGCCGAGCAGGCCCACCGTCTCGCGGTCGGCCATGCCGGCGCGGACGACCATGCCGAAGGTGGTGAATTGCAGGAACGCAAAGACGGCGGCGATGATGACGGCGGAGAACAGGAAATAGGTGAGCCGCCAGGCCGGATAGAGGACGCGACCGGGGTCCATGCCGATTGCGGCGCCAAAGTCGATGGAACCGGCGAAGGCGGCGGGGAAGGGGGTCTGGATCGGATTGGCGCCGTAGACCGCCTTCACGATCTCGCCCAGCACGATGGCGAGGCCGAAGGTCACGAGGATCTGGTCGGCGTGCGGGCGCTTGTAGAAATGCTTGATCAGGCCGCGTTCCATGATGAAGCCGAAGAGGATCATCACCGGGATCGCGACGAGGATGGCGACGGGCACCGCCCAGTCCTGAAGCCAGAGGCCGATGTCGTCGCCGAACCAGGCCTGAACGTAGGGCGTGCGTATCTTGGCCGGATTGCCGAGGAAATCGAGGCGGTCGGGGTCGATGGTCTCGACGCTGAGGGTCATCAGCCGCGATACGGTGACGGCGATGAACGACCCGATCATGAACAGCGCGCCATGCGCGAAGTTCACGACGCCGAGCGTGCCGAAGATCAGTGTCAGGCCGAGGGCGATCAGCGCATAGGCCGAGCCCTTGTCGAGGCCGTTCAGGATTTGCAGGAGGATGGCGTCCATGGCGTCAGGTGCCCCGTCACGAAGGTGTCAGCAATCGCCCCGCCCCCGACGAAGGGGGCGGGGCCGCAACCGGGCGCGGAGTTTTTGGAAAACTCCGGCACGAACTTTTTGAGAAAGTTCGCCTCGCCGGCAGCGAATTGGCGCGGGTCAGGCGCCGGGGTTGCAGTCGCCCAGTTCGCCACCGGCGAACATCGGGTGATCTTCGGGATATTCGACCTGCGCGCGCGGCGTCACTTCGACGATCTCGAGCGTGTCGTAGCCGTTCATGTCGGCATTGCCCGAGGCCGAGGGGACGCCCTTCATGACCAGCACGTCCTTGAAGCACTGGTGGTCGGCGCCGCGGTAGGTGGTCGGCCCGTTGCCCATGCCATCGAAGTCGAAGTCCTCGAGGGCCTCGACGACCGCGCAGGGGTTGAACGAGTTCGCCCGCGTCACCGCATCGGCATAGAGGATCGTCTGCACATAGCACGTGTGCGCCGCGTTCGACGGCGGACGGCCATACTTGGCGCCGAACGACTGCACGAACGCCTGCGTGCCCGGATCGGTCAACTGCCAGTTCCAGTTCATCGAGCCGAAGACCCCTTCGATGTTGGCACCGGCACCGGCGGCCATCAGTTCGGAATAGAGCGGCACGATGATCTCGAAGTTCTTGCCGTTGACCTGACGGTCGCGCAGTCCGAACTGGACCGCCTGGGTGATCGAGTTGACCATGTCCCCGCCGTAGTGGTTCAGGACCAGCACATCCGCGCCGGAGTTCAGGACGGGCGTGATGTAGGACGAGAAATCGCCGGCGCCGACCGGCGTCAGCACGTTCTCGGTCGTCGTCCAGCCGAGCGCCTCGGTGGCGGCGGCGATGCTCTCCTGTTGGGTCCAGCCCCAGGTGTAGTCGGCGGTCAGGTGATAGGCCTGACGCTCGGTGCCATAGGCGTTCGACAGCACGGGCGCGAGGGCGGCGCCGGACATGTAGCCGTTGAAGAAGTGACGAAAGCCGTTGCGCTTGCGGTCCTTGCCCGTGGTGTCGTTGGAGTGGGTGAGACCGGCCATGAAGATGATGCCCGCCTCCTGGCAGAGGCCCTGCACGGCGATGGCGACGCCCGAGGACGAGCCGCCGTTGATCATGATCGCGCCGTCCTTCTGGATCATCGACTGCGCCACGGCGCGGGCGACGTCGGACTTGGTCTGGGTGTCGCCGGTCACGAATTCGACCCGCTTGCCGAGGATACCGGTGCCGTCGAGGTTCTGCTGGCTGAATGTCGCCAGCATGCCGCCGTCACCGATCCCGTTCAGGTGCTCGACCGCGAGTTCCTGCGCGCGCAACTCGTCCAGACCCTCTTCGGCATAGGGGCCGGTCTGCGGCACGTTGAAGCCGAAGGTGACGGTGTCGCCCTGCGGCGCATTGGTAAAGCCGGTGTGCGCGTCGGCGCGCAGATAGGTCGGCAGCGCGAGGCTGGCGCTGGCGCCGATCCCCGCATAGGCGCTCGTCTTCAGGACGCCACGACGCGTGAAGCGTGAACTTGTCATCTTGTTCCTCCCATAAGTGCAGCCCTCTCCGCCTCCTCGCGGGTCGGGTCGGCACCGCGATCGCTCGGGGTGCTGCGGCGAGTGTGTCGTCGGGTCGGCGTTCGGGCAATGCGCATTGCCCGAAGGGAAGAAAAGGAGTCAATAAAATTGACAAGTCCGTAGACTATCGTGAATTTGTCGTCACCGCGTTGCAATGAAAGGTCGAAGCGAACCCGTGCACCCCGATCCTTCCGACCCGCCGCAGCGCAGTGGCATCGGTGCGCGCATCCGGGCGATGCGGCACGGCCTCGGCCTAACGCAGGCCGATCTTGCGGCGCGGGCGGGTATATCGCCATCCTATCTGAACCTCATCGAGCATGACAGACGCAGGATCGGCGGACACCGACTGGCCGACATCGCCCGGCATCTGGGCGTCGAACAGGCCGACCTCACGTATCGACCCGGCGCGACGCTGCTCGCCGCCCTCGAGGCCGCTGCACCGGGCGAGGACGCAGGTGCCTTTGCCCAAGGCAACCCGGCATGGGCCCGCCGTGTCGCCGAGCAACAGGGCACCATCACCGCCCTCGAGGCGCGGATCGCGGCGCAACGCGGACGGATGGCGCGCGACCCGACGCTCGTCGCGGCGCTGCACCAGATCGTCACCTCGGCCTCGGCGATCCAGTCGACGGCGGCGATCCTGACGGGCGGCGGCCTCGACGCCGACTGGCAGGGCCGGTTTCAGCGCAACGTGCACGACGACAGCCGGCGGCTCGCCGCGGCGAGCGAGGCGCTCATGCGCTATGTCGAACGTCTGGGCGAGGCACAGGGGGACGATACCTCCGGACAGGGATCGGACGGCCGCGATGCGGCCGAACCCCACGCACCGGACGCCGACCCGCCCGGTCGCCGGGATCACCCACCGACCACCGGCCGCTGACGCCCGCTCACGCCGCGCCCTTTGACAGCGCGCCGCCGCGCGCGATACGATACGATCCGATGGCCCGGACCCCTTCGGGAGAAGGGGCCGCGATCCGGGGGGGCGCGCACATGGCGGGACGGATCCTGCTCATCGAGGACGAGCCGAACATCGTCGAGGCGCTGAGCTTCATCCTCGTGCGCGACGGCTGGACCGTCCACACCCATGCCGACGGCGAAACCGCGATGGCCAAGCTGCGCGCGACGCCGCCAGACGTGGTGATCCTCGACGTGATGCTGCCCGGTCGCTCGGGGTTCGAGATCCTGCGCGACATCCGCGCAGAACCGTCCGTTGTTGCGGCGTTGCCGGTCCTGATGCTGACGGCCAAGGGGCAGACCAAAGACCGTGAGCGCGCCATGGCCCTCGGTGCGACGCGGTTCATGACCAAGCCATTTTCCAACACCGAGATCCTCGAGGCAGTGCGCGACCTGGCGCCGGGCTGATGGCGCGGCGCACGCCTCCGGTGTTTCTGGCGCAAGGCCGCTATCGTCAGAGGCGGCTGCGCGATGCGCTTTGGCTGATGCCGGTGCTGGGGGCACTGGTTTTCGCGGTGCCGTTGCTGTGGCCGCAAGAGGCGGGCACGGCGACCTCCAACGGTACCGCCCTCGTCTATCTCTTCGGAGGTTGGGCGGCGCTGATCGCGCTCGGTGCGGGCCTTGCGTCATTGTTGCGGCGCGATGTGGACGACGACGGCGGCGAAGGGCCGGCCCAGACCGATCCGGATCCTCGGAGAAGCGGGCGGTGATCTCGTTCAACCTCCTCGTCGTCGTGGCGCTGGGCTACGTTGCCTTCCTCTTCGGCGTCGCCTTCGTCGCCGAACGCAACGCGCGGGCCGGACGCGACGCCTGGCTGCGTTCGCCGCTGATCTACACGCTGTCGCTGTCGATATACTGCACCGCCTGGACGTTCTACGGCGCGGTCGGCTATGCCGCGCGCTCGGGCCTCGAGTATCTGACCATCTACCTCGGCCCGACGCTGGTGATGCTTGGCTGGTGGACGCTCCTGCGCAAGCTCGTGCGGGTCGGCCGGACGCAGCGGATCACCTCCATCGCCGACCTCATCTCGTCGCGGTTCGGCAAGTCGACGACCCTCGGCGTTATCGTCACGACCCTGTGCGTCGTCGGCGTAACACCCTACATTGCCCTTCAACTTCAATCCATTACACTAAGTTTCTCAGTCTTTGCATTAAGTTCGGGACGCACGTGGCAGGTCGCCGACCTGAATGTCGTGGCACTCCTGTCGGCGGGTGGTCTCGCGGTCTTCACAATCCTCTTCGGCACCCGCAACCTCGACGCCAACGAGCGGCACCACGGCGTCGTGCTCGCCATCGCCATCGAGGCGGTGGTCAAGCTCGCGGCCCTGCTCGCTGTCGGCATCTTCGTCGTCTGGGGCGTCAGCGGCGGCGTGGCGCAGACGCTGGCGCGGATCGACGCCTCGCCGATCGCAAGCTGGCAACAGGACCATGGCCGCTGGATTGGCCTCACGTTCCTGTCGGCGGCCGCGTTCCTGTGCCTGCCGCGGATGTTCCACGTCATGGTGGTCGAGAACGCCAACGAACGGCATCTGGCGACGGCGAGCTGGGCGTTCCCGCTCTACGTCCTCGCGATGAGCCTCTTCGTCGTGCCGATCGCCGTCACCGGCCTCGCGCTGTTGCCGCCCGGCTCGAACCCCGATCTGTTCGTGCTGACGGTGCCGCTCAGTCAGGGGCAGGGTGGCATCGCCACGCTGGCGTTCCTCGGCGGGTTCTCGTCGGCGACCTCGATGGTGATCGTGGCGACCATCGCGCTGGCCACGATGGTGTCGAACCACATCGTCGTGCCGATCTGGCTGCGCGCCAAGGCGGGCGGCGCGCTCATGTCGGGCGACGTGCGGGCGCTGATCCTGCTGGCGCGGCGGCTGTCGATCGTCGGCGTGCTGGCGCTGGGCTATCTCTATTACAGGGTGTCGGGCGGCGGCACGGCGCTGGCCGCCATCGGGCTCATCTCCTTTGCCGGTGTGGCGCAGATCCTGCCCGCCATGCTCGGCGGCCTGTTCTGGCGCGGGGCGACGCGGATCGGCGCCGGCGCGGGCCTCATCCTGGGGTTCGCGATCTGGGTCTGGACGATGCTGTTGCCGGGGATCGAGGGCGTGATCGGGCCACAGGTCTTTGCGCAGGGCCCCTTCGGCATCGGGTGGCTTCGCCCCCGGGCCCTGTTCGGGATCGCGGGGATCGACCCCGTGCTGCATGCCGTCATCTGGTCGCTGGCGTTGAACGCGGGCGCCTTCGTCGTCCTGTCGCTCGTCACCTTTCCGACGCCGCTCGAGCGGTTGCAGGGCGCGCAGTTCGTTAACGTCTTCGATCATTCGAGCGCGCGGATCGGCGGGCAGAGTGCGGCGCAGGCGGAGGATTTGCTGGTCATGGCGCAGCGCATCATCGGCGCGCCGCAGGCGCAGGCGATCTTTCAGGCCGCCGCCGCCGCACAGGGCAAGCCCGGCCTGCTGCCCGATGTCACGCCCGATTTCGTCCAGTCGCTGGAGCGCGAGTTGTCCGGGTCGGTCGGGGCGGCGACGGCGCATGCCATGGTCGGACAACTGACCGAAGGGGCGACCGTCTCGGTCGAGGATCTGATCGCGGTCGCCGACGAGGCGGCGCAGATCCTCGAATATTCGAACCGCCTCGAGGCCAAGAGCGCCGAGCAGGACCGCACCGCCCGCGCGCTGCGCGACGCCAACGCCAAACTGACCGCGCTGTCGATCCAGAAGGACGCGTTCCTGAGCCAGATAAGCCACGAACTGCGCACACCGATGACCTCGATCCGGGCGTTTTCGGCAATCCTCAAGGACGGCGGCGCCGATGCGCCCGAGCAGCGGCGCTATGCCGGGATCGTCGAGGACGAGGCGATCCGCCTGACACGTCTGCTCGACGACCTTCTGGACCTCAGCGTCCTCGAGAACGGGCAGGTCGTCCTGAATCGCGAGATCGGGACGCTCGACGCGGTCCTCGACCGGGCGATCGCGGCGGCGGGGCTGCGCGCGCACGGCCTGTCCGTGCGGCGCGAGGGGGTCGGGTCGGTGGTGCTGCATACCGATCTGGACCGGCTGAGCCAGGTATTCATCAACCTCATCGCCAATGCGCAAAAGTATTGCGCGGCGCCGCATCCGGTCCTGACGGTCCGGGCGGTTCAGAACGCGCACGGTGTCGCGGTCGATTTCATCGACAACGGTGCCGGGATCGCGGCAGCGCAGCAGGAACTGATCTTCGAGAAGTTCTCGCGCGTCGGCGATCAGGCACGGGCCGGGGGTGCGGGCCTCGGTCTCGCGATCTGCCGCGAGGTGATGGCGCGGCTCGGCGGGGCGATCGCCTATCTGCCGGGGCAGGGCGGGGCGGCGTTCCGGGTGATTCTGCCGCTTGCGCAAGCTCATCTGCCCGATGCGGCGGAATAGCGGCGGCGTTAGTCTTGCGGTAACTGTCGGACTGTAAGACCGGGGGGACAGATCCGGGCGGCACGGCCCGGCGGGCAGAGCCGGGGGCGCCAGAAGATGAAGCAGGAGGGCGCGCAATCGGTTCTGCAACGCCTCATGCGCTCGGCGCAGGAGGTCGCGCGGGAACCCGTCACCTCGGCGCGGGCGCTTCGGCTTGCGATGGCGCGGTCGGCGGAACGCTCGGTCGGTCTCGCCCTTACCGTGATCGGTGTCACCGAAGAGGTGATGCCGCTCGATGCGCTGCTGAAACAGGTCGACCCGGCGTGGATGCTGATGTCGATCGGCGCGGACGAGCGGTTGCTGGGGTTCGCGGGCCTCGACCTCGAGGCGCGGACCGCGGTGGTCGAGGTGCAGACGCTCGGCGCCTTGCGCACCGCCCCTGCCGCCGACCGTCCCGTGACGGCCAGCGACGCCGCACTCTGCGCGCCGTTCGTGGCCCGGTTCCTGAGCGACTTCGCCGTCACCTCGGACGGCACCCCGCTGTCGGGCTGGACCGACGACCTCGCGGCGGGCGCGCGCTTTGCCGACGCCCGCGCCGTCGGCATGGTTCTGCCCGAGGCGGACATGCGGCTCGTGCGGCTCTCGCTCGACCTCGGGACGGGCGACCGTCAGGGGATGCTGGCCCTCGCCCTGCCGGTGCGGCGCGCCGCCCTTCGGCCCGAAAGGACCGGCCCTGGGCCGGGTTTTGCCGACCTGTTGCAAGCCAACGTGATGCAGGCGCCCGCCGTCCTGACCGCGGTGCTGCACCGCCTGCGGTTGCCGCTCACCGCCATCGACGGGTTCGCGATCGGCCAGGCGATCCCGCTTTCGGGCGTCACCGTCCGTTCCGTCCGCCTCGAGGGGCCGGACGGCACCGCCGTCGCCGAGGGGCGCCTGGGGCAGATCACCGGCCTGCGCGCGGTACGGATCGAGACGCGGGGGGCCGCCGAGATTGCCGACGTATCGCTCGCCGCGCGCCGCACCCCGCCCGTCCTGCGACCCGCCGAGGCGCCGGCGGCGCCAGCCCCGCCCGATGCCGGGGCTGCATTCGCGGCGGCGTTGTCGGCGACCGATGACGGATCCGAAGGCGGTGCGCAGCGGGACGCGCCGATGCCGTCCGACGCCGATCCGTCGGTGGCGGGCCCCGGGGAGACCGGCGATTATTCGTTCGCTGGCGGCGCGGCGGGCGGTTCGATGGACGGCGGCTGATCGTGGCGCGCGGCGTAAACGTTCCGCATGCGGTTCAGCGAGGCAAAGGTCGGGCCAGTCCCTCATCGAGGCGCGCGCGCAGGGCCGTCAGGTCGTAACCCGCGCGCGACGTGGCGGCGAGGATCTCGTCGGTCGGCATCCGCCCGGCCTGACCCAGCGACCAGACGACCGAACAGCGTGTGCCGCTGGCGCAATAGGCGAGGACGGGGCCACTCGCGCGGGCCAGGATCGCCATCTGCGGCGCGACGCAGTCCTCGATCGTGGGATGCGTGATCGGCAGAACCTCGAAGGTCAGCCCTGCGGCCCGTGCGGCGACCGCCATGACCGCGGCGCCGAGGTCGGGCGGGATTTCGGCGTCGGGGCGGTTGCACAGCACCGTGCGATAGCCCGCTGCATGGATCGCCGCCATGTCCGCCGGTGCGATCTGCGGCGAGACGGCGTAACTGTCGGTGATCGGGCGAATGTCCATGCCGCAGGCGTAGCGTGACACGTTTGGCGCGTCCAGAGCCTTGCGGGTGACGCGCCACCCCTGTCGTGCAGCCGAACCGCAGGGCGATTGCGCCATTTCATCCTCTATCGACCTCAAAAGCGTTCGTCGGACCGCACGGGGCTGGCCGGACCGGCGGCGCTGTGGATAACTCACCCACAAAACAGGCAGGCGGCGCGACGTCGCCGGAGGGTGAGGCGATGGCTGAGGGATCGATCCGTGCGCGCGTGGTCAGGGGCGTGGCGATGATGGCGATGGTGCGCCCGCCGGTGAACGCGCTGGGCACCGCGCTGCGCACTGCGCTGTGGGAGGCGGTCGTGCGCTTCGACGCCGATCCCCGTGTCCGCGCCATCGTCCTGATGGCCGAGGGGCCGCAATTCTCGGCGGGTGCCGATATCCGCGAGATCGGCGCACCGGTCGAGGCGCCAGGCCTTGCGGATCTGTGCGCCCGGATCGAGGCCTGCGACACGCCCGTCATCGCCGCGCTCCAGGGCGCGGCGCTGGGCGGCGGCGCCGAACTGGCCCTCGCCGCACATTATCGCATCGCCTTGCCGCAGGCGGTCATCGGCCTGCCCGAGGTGGCGCTCGGGCTCTTGCCGGGGGCCGGCGGCACGCAGCGGCTGCCGCGCCTCGCCGGTGCTGCGGTCGCGCTCCAGATGATGTCGTCGGGCCGTCCGCTCGGCGCCGATCCGGCGCAGGCGGTGGGGCTGATCGACGGGATCGTCGGCGGCGAACTCGCCTCTGCTGCGTTCACGCTCGCCGGGAAACTGATCGCCGACGGCACCCCGCCGCGCCGGTCGGGGGCGGAACGGTCGCACCTGCGCGACGGGGCCACCTGGATGACGGCGGTCGCCGTCGCCCGCGCACAGGCGGGCACCAGCCGCGCCCGGGCGCTGATCGCCGATTGCGTCGAGGCAGCGCTGTTGCTGCCGCCCGAGGCGGCAATGGTCTTCGAGCGCGAGGCCTTTGCGCAATGCGTGGCCGACCCGCAATCGCGCGCCCTGAGGCACATCTTTCTGGCCGAACGGCAGATATCGCCCGACCTGCTCGTCCGCGATCCCGAGGGTCGGCGGGTGCCGACGGACGCGGGGCAGGCGGTCATCGCGCGCCTGTGGGCCGCGCAGGACCGCGCCATCGTCGCCCTCGTCGCCGGGGGCGAGCCGGAGGCCGCGATCGACGGCGCGCTGGTCGCCTGGGGCCTGACGACCGGACCCTTCGGCGGCGGCGAGCCGATGACCGGTGGCCGTGCCGCGACGCTGCAACGCCGGGTGATGGGCGCCCTCATGGCCGAAGGCGGGCGCATGGTCGAGGATGGCACGGTCGCACGCGCCGGTGATATCGATGCGCTGGCCGTGCACGGCATGGGCCACCCGCGCGAGCGGGGCGGTCCGATGGCCGGAGCCGAGATCGCGGGGCTGCTGTCGCTGTGTCGCGAGATGGACGATTGGGCCCGAGAGGACCGGATTTGGGCGGTGCCGGGGGTCGCGCGACGCGCCGCCCTTCTGGCGGGCGGTTTCGCGGCGGTCGAGGCGGCGACGGTCTGAGGGGAGGCGCGCCGTTCAGGCGAGCAGGACGCCGGTGAGCACCATCGCCAGGCCGAGGAACGACAGCAGCAGGGCGCCCATATTCAGGGGAAGCACCCGCCCGAGGCGCGCGCGCAGCGCCGCATCGTCGAGGCCCGCCCGCCGGGCGCGCAGCACCGCCACGATGCTCCAGACGATGCCGGCAAAGCCGAGCAGCGTGAGTGTGGCACCGGTCCATACGAGGGCCTGCATGGGTATCTCCCGCCTTGGTTCGCCGGAGCCCTAACGTCGGCCGGTGAGGTTCGCAAGCCGCAGTTCAATGCCCGACGAGGGCTGCGGCACGGGCCGTGACGGTGTTCAGCGCCGACGCGAGATCGTCACGGTAATCGTCCGCCGTTCCGCGCCGCGAAAAGCCCTCGGCACTCACCACCGCAAAGACGCAGGCCGACCGCCCGAACGGCACCGGCAGCAGTATCCGGTCCCAGGTACCGAGCCGCCAGCAGCGCCGCTGGTCGAAGGCATAGACGACGACCGGCAGACCGGTGAACCGCGCCCAGTCGATCGGCGCATCCTTGAGGGCGCGCCGCGGGCCGACGGGGCCGTCGGCGGTGATCCCGATGGTGATGCCGGCGCGCGCGTGTCGCATCACCGCGCGGCTGACGACGAGGTTGGACATGGTCGGCGACATCGCCATCGGTTCGGATCCGAAGAACGGCTGCAACTCGCCCGCGAGCCGCCCGATCGGCGAGGTGTCGTGCACCGACATCATCGCCGTGCCCAAGTGCTGCTGCCAATGGGCGGGGGCGAGCATCAAATGTTCGTGCCAGACGACATAGACGACCGGACCGGCGGCCGCGAGGGCGCGCACGGCCTCGGCCCCCTCGACCTGCCAGCGCGGCATTCGCAGGCAACGCCGCAGCCAGAACGCCACAGACCGGGTGATGATCCCGCGCAGCAGGGCTGACTCGCGTAGGCGTCGGCGAAGGGACAAGGCGGCTCCGGGTCCGGGGGCGCCCGGCGGGCGCGCGATCGTCGGCGAAAATGCGCGACGGTCCGCCGCGCCGCAAGGGCAATCGGGGGCAATCGGGCGCGTCCCCCCTTGATCGCCGCCCGCATCCGCGCTAGGCGGTCCACGGTCCTGACGATGGCCCTAGGGGTATAGCTCAGTTGGTAGAGCGACGGTCTCCAAAACCGTAGGTCGCGGGTTCAAGCCCTGCTGCCCCTGCCAGTTCCAGCTCAGATCGCGTTGTCCGGCGGCTTGTCTTCTTGCGGTCCGACCCGTATCTGACGCATCACCCGATTGCCAGAGAGGCGCCCCGCGATGGCCACCAACCCGATCCAGTTCATCCAGCAGACCCGCGCCGAGATCGCCAAGGTCGTCTGGCCGACCCGCCGCGAGGTGGTGCTGACCACGATCATGGTGTTCATCCTCGCCGCCCTCGCCGCGGTATTCTTCAGCATCGTCGATCTGATCATCCGCTTCGGTCTGAACGGGGTGCTGAACGGCTTCGGCTTCTGACGCATGGTCATCTGCGTCCGCGCAGCGCGGGGACGTCCGATTTGACCGCCTGACCCCTTGAGTTCGCGGGGGCGGGGCGGTATGTGCCCCCAAATCCCGGACAAGGCGCGCGGCGAATCAGGTTGCGCGCCACTTTGTTTTGGCCGGACCGGATGTGGCAAGCATCTGCGATACATTGACTTTCCGGGGTAGAGCAGCCCCGGCGCGCGAGGTGAAGGACGACATGGCGAAACGGTGGTATTCGGTGAGCGTCCTGTCGAACTTCGAGAAGAAGATCGCAGAGCAGATCCGCGCGAAGGTCGCCGAACAGGGCCTCGACGAGGCGATCGACGAGGTCATGGTGCCGACCGAAGAGGTCATCGAGATCCGGCGCGGCAAGAAGGTGCAGGCCGAACGACGGTTCATGCCCGGCTATGTCCTCGTGCACATGGAGATGTCGGACGAGGGCTATCACCTGATTTCGCAGATCAACCGCGTCACCGGGTTTCTGGGGCCGCAGGGCCGCCCGATGCCGATGCGGGACGCCGAGGTGCAGCAGATCCTCGGCCGCGTCGAAGAGGGACAGGAGGCGCCGCGCACCCTGATCCATTTCGAGATCGGCGAGAAGGTGAAGGTGGCCGACGGTCCGTTCGAGGATTTCGACGGCATGGTCGAAGAGGTCGACGAGGACAACCAGCGCCTGAAGGTGACGGTGTCGATCTTTGGCCGGGCGACGCCGGTCGAACTGGAATTCACGCAGGTGGTCAAGCAATAGGCCGATTGCGCCAATCCGGGGGAAACCCCGGTTCGTTCGTGGGAGGCAACGGCGCGCGCGCCTGAGCCGCACCACGCTGAAACGGCCCCGGATCGCGATCCCGGGCGATGGGTGCGCAGGCACCGATGAAACAAGGAGGCCGGGATGGCCAAGAAGGTAATGGGGCAGCTCAAGCTGCAAGTGAAGGCGGGGCAGGCCAATCCCTCTCCGCCCGTCGGTCCGGCGCTGGGTCAGCGCGGCATCAACATCATGGAATTCTGCAAGCAGTTCAACGCCAAGACCGCCGACATGGAGCCGGGCTCTCCGATCCCGACCGTGATCACCTATTATGCGGACAAGTCGTTCACCATCGACTGCAAGACGCCGCCCGCCAGCTTCTACATCAAGAAGGCCGCGGGCCTGAAGCCGCAGGGCAAGCGCAACCGCCCGCAGGGCTCGGTCCAGCCGGGCAAGATCGTCGCAGGCTCGATCACGATCAAGCAGGTCCGCGAGATCGCCGAGGCGAAGATGGCCGACCTGAACGCGACGAGCGTAGAGGGCGCGATGCAGACAATCCTGGGCTCTGCCCGTTCCATGGGCATCGAGGTGAAGTGATGGCAAAGCTGGGCAAGAGGACGCGCGCGGCGCGTGAGGCATTCGGCGAGAAGGCACTGGTGACGGTGTCCGAGGCCGTGGCGCTGGTGAAGGCCAACGCAACGGCGAAATTCGACGAGACCATCGAGATCGCGATGTGCCTCGGCGTCGATCCGCGCCACGCCGACCAGATGGTCCGCGGCACGGTGACGCTGCCGAACGGCACCGGCAAGACGGTGCGCGTGGCGGTGTTCGCGCGCGGCGCCAAGGCCGACGAGGCCACGGCGGCGGGGGCCGACATCGTCGGCGCCGAGGATCTGATGGAACAGATCCAGGGCGGCAAGATCGACTTCGACCGCTGCATCGCGACGCCCGACATGATGCCGATCGTCGGTCGTCTGGGCAAGATCCTCGGGCCGCGCAACCTCATGCCGAACCCGCGGGTCGGCACGGTGACGATGGACGTGCGTGAGGCCGTCGAGGCCGCCAAGGGCGGTCAGGTGCAGTTCAAGGCCGAAAAGGCGGGCGTCGTCCATGCCGGGATCGGCAAGGCATCGTTCGATGAAAAGGCGATCGCCGAGAACGTGCTGGCCTTCGTCGATGCGGTTTCCAAGGCAAAGCCTGCGGGCGCCAAGGGCACCTACATGAAGAAGGTGAGCCTGAGTTCCTCGATGGGGCCGGGCGTGTCGCTCAACCTCGCGTCGGCGACCGGCAACGAGTGACCTCGATGGGGTAGGACCCCATCGTCCGCCGGACGCCCCGTGCGACCGGCAAGAATTCCCCCTCCCGCACGGAGGGCGAATGGCGCGGCAGGATATCGCCGCGTCTCTGTCCGAGACGGAGGGCAGGGGGCGAACCCCGCTAAGGCCTTCCCGAGATGGGAAACGTGACCGGTATTTCGGGGGACACCTCGGGCGATCCGGGACCGCGACCATATCGCTGGACCCGAACGGCCCCCAGGACGCGGGGGTCAACATGAGCGGGGCGGGGAAACCCGCCCGAATTGGAGTGACACTGTGGATAGAGCCCAAAAGGAAGGTGTGGTCGAGGAACTCGGCCAGATTTTCGAAAGCTCTGGTGTCGTCGTGGTTGCACACTACGCCGGCATGACGGTTGCACAGATGCAGGATCTGCGCGCGATGATGCGTGTCGCAGGCGGATCCGTTCGCGTTGCCAAGAACAAGCTCGCCAAGATCGCCCTCGAGGGAAAGCCCTGCGCAAGCATCGCCGACCTTCTCACGGGCATGACCGTCCTCGCCTATAGCGAAGATCCCGTGGCAGCCGCCAAGGTGATCGACGATTACGCCAAGAAGAACGACCGTCTGGTCATTCTGGGTGGCGCAATGGGTGAGACGGCTCTGGACGTCGCCGGTGTGAAGGCCGTCGCAGCAATGCCGTCCCGCGAGGAGCTCATCGCTTCCATCGTGGGCTGTATCGCCGCACCTGCCGCAAACATCGCCGGGGCCATTGGCGCGCCTGCAAGCAACATCGCGAGCATCCTGTCGACCATCGAGGAGCGCGCTGCGTGAGCGCGGTCCTCGGAGAGAGAGCTGCTTAAGCGACCCCCCATCGGCTGCCCCTTGAAAGGGAAGGCCCTACACAACAAGTATGAACGGAACCTGAAATGGCTGATCTGAAGAAACTGGCGCAAGAGATCGTGGGTCTGACCCTCCTCGAGGCGCAGGAACTGAAAACCATCCTCAAGGACGAATACGGCATCGAGCCCGCCGCCGGTGGCGCCGTGATGATGGCCGGTCCGGCCGGTGGCGCCGCCGCCGAGGCCGCCGAAGAGAAGACCGAGTTCGACGTCGTCCTGAAGGACGCGGGCGCCCAGAAGATCAACGTGATCAAGGAAGTGCGCTCGATCACCGGCCTCGGCCTGAAAGAAGCCAAAGACCTCGTCGAGGCCGGCGGCAAGGTCAAGGAAGGCGCCTCCAAGGCAGAAGCCGAAGAGATCAAGGGCAAGCTGGAAGCGGCCGGCGCCAAGGTCGAACTGGCCTGATCGCGCACCGGAGCGAAGGCTTTTCTCGAAAAGCCTTTCCGGCAGAGTCTTCGAGAAAACTCTGCCGCTCCGATAGAATCGAGGGCTGGATCCGCACGCGTGCCGGGTCCAGCCGAACCTGTCTTGGAGGGGGGCATCGCGATGCCCCCGCCCTGGATTGGTTCGCTTGAGGTCGGGAGGCACCCTTTGGGACGGGTGTCACGAATAGACCGCGGACGATCTTCTCATAGCCTCTGCCCCGCAGCCCGGCGGGACCGACGGCGAGAGACGCGCGACACGCCGCGCCAGACATATAAGGTGACGCATCATGGCAACCTCCTTTCTCGGCCAGAAACGCCTTCGGAAGTATTACGGCAAAATCCGCGAAGTCCTCGAGATGCCGAACCTGATCGAGGTTCAGAAGAGTTCCTACGACCTCTTCCTGCGCTCGGGCGACAGCGACGTGCCGCAGGATGGCGACGGTATCAAGGGCGTGTTCCAGTCGGTGTTCCCGATCAAGGACTTCAACGAGACCGCCGTTCTCGAGTTCGTGAAATACGAGCTGGAAAAGCCGAAGTACGACGTCGAGGAATGCCAGCAGCGCGACATGACCTATGCAGCACCCCTCAAGGTGACGCTGCGTCTGATCGTGTTCGATGTCGACGAGGATACCGGCGCGAAATCGGTCAAGGACATCAAGGAACAGGACGTGTTCATGGGCGACATGCCCCTGATGACCTCCAACGGCACGTTCATCGTCAACGGCACCGAGCGGGTCATCGTCTCCCAGATGCACCGCTCGCCCGGCGTGTTCTTCGACCATGACAAGGGCAAGACGCACAGCTCGGGCAAGTTGCTGTTCGCCTGCCGGATCATCCCCTATCGCGGCTCGTGGCTCGACTTCGAGTTCGATGCCAAGGATCTGGTCTTCTGCCGGATCGACCGCCGCCGCAAGTTGCCGGTGACGACGCTGCTCTACGCTCTTGGCCTCGACCAGGAGACGATCATGAACGCCTATTACACGACCGTAGACTACAACTACGACAAGAAGGCGAAGGCCTGGGTCACGAAATTCTTCCCCGAGCGGGTGCGGGGCACGCGGCCGACGTTCGACCTCGTCGATGCAGCCACCGGCGAGGTGATCGGTGCGGCAGGCGAGAAGGTGACGCCGCGGACGGTCAAGAAGCTGCTCGACGAGGGCAAGGTCAGCAACCTGCTGGTGCCCTATACCCAGATCGTCGGCAAGTTCGCGGCGCGTGACATGATCGACGAGACGACGGGCGCGATCTTCGTCGAGGCGGGCGACGAGCTGACGCTCGAGATGGACAAGGGCGGCGAGGTCATCGGCGGCTCGCTCAAGGCGCTGATGGATGCGGGCTTCGAGACGATCCCGGTCCTCGACATCGACAACATCAACGTCGGTCCCTACATCCGCAACACGATGGCGTCGGACAAGAACCTCGGCCGCGATACCGCGCTGATGGACATCTACCGCGTCATGCGGCCGGGCGAGCCGCCGACGGTGGATGCCGCGTCGAACCTCTTCGACACGCTGTTCTTCGACAGCGAGCGTTACGACCTCTCGGCGGTGGGCCGGGTCAAGATGAACATGCGCCTGAACCTCGACGCCGACGACACACAGCGCACGCTGCGCCGCGAGGACATCGTCGCCTGCATCAAGGCTCTGGTCGACCTGCGCGACGGGCGTGGCGATATCGACGATATCGACCACCTCGGCAACCGCCGGGTGCGGTCGGTCGGCGAGCTGATGGAGAACCAGTACCGCGTCGGCCTGCTGCGGATGGAGCGCGCGATCAAGGAGCGGATGAGTCCGCGTCGAGATCGACACGGTGATGCCGCAGGACCTCATCAACGCGAAACCCGCCGCCGCCGCCGTGCGCGAATTCTTCGGCTCGTCGCAGCTCTCGCAGTTCATGGACCAGACCAATCCGCTGTCCGAGGTGACGCACAAGCGCCGCCTGTCGGCCCTCGGGCCGGGCGGCCTGACGCGCGAGCGAGCAGGCTTCGAGGTGCGCGACGTGCACCCGACGCACTATGGCCGGATGTGCCCGATCGAGACGCCCGAGGGGCCGAACATCGGCCTTATCAACAGCCTGGCGACCTTTGCTCGTGTGAACAAATATGGCTTCATCGAGACGCCCTACCGCAAGGTGGTCGACGGCAAGGTCACGGACGACGTCCAGTACATGTCCGCCACCGAAGAGATGCGCCACACCGTCGCACAGGCCAATGCGCGGATGAACAAGGACGGTTCCTTCGCCAACGACCTCGTCTCCACGCGGCAGTCGGGCGACTACATGCTCTCCCCGCGCGAGAACGTGGACCTCATCGACGTGTCGCCGAAACAGCTCGTGTCCGTCGCCGCCTCGCTGATCCCGTTCCTCGAGAACGACGACGCGAACCGGGCGCTGATGGGCTCGAACATGCAGCGGCAGGCCGTGCCGCTGTTGCAGGCCGAGGCGCCGCTCGTCGGCACCGGCATCGAAGAGGTCGTGGCACGCGACAGCGGTGCCGCGATCATGGCGAAACGCGCCGGCATCATCGACCAGGTCGATGCGGCCCGGATCGTCGTGCGCGCCACCGAGGATCTCGAACTCGGCGACGCGGGCGTCGACATCTACCGCATGCGCAAGTTCCAGCGGTCGAACCAGAGCACCTGCATCAACCAGCGTCCGCTGGTGAAGGTGGGCGACCTGGTGACGAAGGGCGAGGTCATCGCCGACGGCCCCTCGACCGACATGGGGGAACTGGCGCTCGGCAAGAACGTCGTCGTCGCCTTCATGCCGTGGAACGGCTACAACTACGAGGACAGCATCCTGATTTCCGAGCGGATCACCCGCGACGACGTCTTCACGTCGATCCACATCGACGAATACGAGGTGGCGGCCCGCGACACGAAACTCGGGCCGGAAGAGATCACCCGCGACATCCCGAACGTGGGCGAGGAGGCGCTGCGCAACCTCGACGAGGCGGGCATCGTCTATATCGGCGCCGAAGTGGCGCCGGGCGATATCCTCGTGGGCAAGATCACCCCGAAAGGTGAGAGCCCAATGACGCCGGAGGAGAAACTGCTCCGCGCGATCTTCGGCGAGAAGGCCAGCGACGTGCGTGATACGTCGATGCGCCTGCCGCCGGGCGATTTCGGCACGGTCGTCGAGGTGCGGGTGTTCAACCGGCACGGCGTCGAAAAGGACGAGCGCGCCCTCCAGATCGAGCGCGAGGAGGTCGAGCGTCTGGCGCGCGACCGCGACGACGAGATGGCGATCCTCGACCGCAACATCTATGCGCGGCTGTGGGATCTCATCGGCGGCAAGAAGGCGGTGAAGGGGCCGAAGGGCTTCAAATCCGGTGCCGTCGTGACGGAAGACTCCGTGCGCGACCTCAGCCGCGGCCAGTGGTGGCAGCTTGCCCTCGAGGACGAGGACGATGCCAAGATCGTCGAGGCGCTGAACGAGCAATACGAGATCCAGAAGCGGACGCTCGATGCGCGGTTCGAGGACAAGGTCGAGAAGGTGCGGCGCGGCGACGACCTGCCGCCGGGTGTCATGAAGATGGTCAAGGTCTTCGTCGCGGTGAAGCGCAAGCTGCAACCGGGCGACAAGATGGCCGGACGTCACGGCAACAAGGGCGTCATCTCCAAGGTGGTGCCGATGGAGGACATGCCGTTCCTCGAGGATGGCACGCCGGTCGACTTCTGCCTCAACCCGCTGGGCGTGCCCAGCCGGATGAACGTGGGCCAGATCCTCGAGACGCACATGGGCTGGGCCGCGCGCAGCCTTGGCATCAAGATCGACGAGGCGCTGGGGGCCTATCGCCGCAACGGCGACCTGACCCCGGTGCGCGAGGCGATGAAGCTCGCCTACGGCGACGATGTCCACGAGGAGGGCCTGTCGGGCATGTCCGACGACCGCATGGTCGAGGCCGCGCAATCGGTCGTGCACGGCGTGCCGATCGCGACGCCGGTGTTTGACGGCGCCAAGGAAGCGGACGTCAACGAGGCGCTGGCCAAGGCCGGGTTCGACACCTCCGGCCAGTCGATCCTGTTCGACGGGCGCACGGGCGAGCAGTTCAGCCGCAAGGTGACGGTCGGGGTGAAATACCTGCTCAAGCTGCACCACCTCGTCGACGACAAGATCCACGCCCGTTCGACGGGGCCCTACAGCCTCGTCACCCAGCAGCCGCTGGGCGGCAAGGCGCAGTTCGGCGGTCAGCGCTTCGGCGAGATGGAGGTCTGGGCCCTCGAGGCCTACGGCGCCGCCTACACGCTGCAAGAGATGCTGACGGTGAAGTCGGACGACGTGGCAGGCCGGACCAAGGTCTACGAGTCGATCGTCAAGGGCGAGGACAACTTCGAGGCGGGCGTGCCCGAATCGTTCAACGTGCTCGTCAAGGAGGTCCGGGGTCTGGGCCTGAACATGGAACTGCTGGACGCGGAGGTGGAGGAGTAGGGAGACGAATTCTTTGAAAGAATTCGACGTCGGAAACTTTGAAAGTTTCCGGCTCCCGAACCCGATCCACGCGCCACATCGAAAGGTTACGACATGAACCAGGAACTGACCAACAACCCGTTC
Source organism: uncultured Alphaproteobacteria bacterium (assembly GCA_963789535.1). Taxonomy (GTDB): domain Bacteria; phylum Pseudomonadota; class Alphaproteobacteria; order Rhodobacterales; family Rhodobacteraceae; genus CAVXHQ01. The sequence goes on from CAWBKU010000005.1 coordinate 1,727,019, forward strand.
AACCCGCTGACGCCCGCCAAGGCGTTCGACGAGATCAAGGTCTCGCTGGCGTCGCCCGAGCGGATCCTCTCGTGGTCCTTCGGCGAGATCAAGAAGCCCGAGACCATCAACTACCGCACGTTCAAGCCCGAGCGTGACGGCCTGTTCTGCGCGCGCATCTTCGGTCCGATCAAGGACTACGAATGTCTGTGCGGCAAATACAAGCGGATGAAGTATCGCGGCGTCGTCTGCGAGAAGTGCGGCGTGGAAGTCACCCTGCAAAAGGTGCGCCGCGAGCGGATGGGCCATATCGAGCTGGCCTCGCCCGTCGCGCACATCTGGTTCCTGAAATCGCTGCCGTCCCGCATCGGCCTCATGCTCGACATGACGCTGCGCGACCTCGAACGGATCCTCTATTTCGAGAACTACGTTGTCATCAATCCGGGCCTCACCGACCTGACCGAGCGGCAACTGATGACCGAGGAGGAATTCCTCGACGCGCAGGACACCTACGGCGCCGATGCCTTCGAGGCCAACATCGGCGCCGAGGCGATCCGCGAGATGCTGGCGGGCATCGACCTCGACGCCGAGGCCGAGCAACTGCGCGCGGACCTCAAGGAGGCGACCGGCGAGCTGAAGCCGAAGAAGATCATCAAGCGGCTGAAGATCGTCGAGAACTTCATCGACAGCGGCAATCGCCCCGAGTGGATGATCCTGACCGTGATTCCGGTCATTCCGCCCGAGTTGCGCCCGCTGGTGCCGCTCGACGGGGGCCGGTTCGCCACCTCCGACCTCAACGATCTCTACCGCCGCGTCATCAACCGCAACAACCGTCTCAAGCGGCTGATCGAGCTGCGCGCGCCCGACATCATTGTGCGCAACGAAAAGCGGATGTTGCAGGAATCCGTCGACGCCCTGTTCGACAACGGCCGTCGTGGCCGGGTCATCACCGGCGCCAACAAGCGGCCGCTGAAATCGCTGTCGGACATGCTCAAGGGCAAGCAGGGCCGTTTCCGCCAGAACCTTCTGGGCAAGCGCGTCGACTTTTCGGGCCGCTCCGTCATCGTGACGGGGCCGGAGCTGAAGCTGCACCAGTGCGGCCTGCCGAAGAAGATGGCACTCGAACTGTTCAAGCCCTTCATCTACTCGCGCCTCGAGGCGAAAGGGCTGTCGTCCACCGTCAAGCAGGCCAAGAAGCTGGTGGAGAAAGAGCGTCCCGAGGTCTGGGATATCCTCGACGAAGTGATCCGCGAGCATCCAGTGATGCTGAACCGCGCGCCGACGCTGCACCGTCTGGGCATCCAGGCGTTCGAGCCGATCCTGATCGAGGGCAAGGCGATCCAGCTTCACCCGCTCGTCTGTTCGGCGTTCAACGCCGACTTCGACGGCGACCAGATGGCCGTGCACGTGCCGCTTAGCCTCGAGGCGCAACTCGAGGCGCGCGTCCTGATGATGTCGACCAACAACGTGCTGTCGCCCGCCAACGGCGCGCCGATCATCGTGCCGTCCCAGGACATGGTGCTGGGCCTCTACTATACCACCATCATGCGGACCGGCATGACGGGCGAGGGCATGTCGTTCTCGTCCATCGACGAGGTCGAACATGCGCTGACCTCGGGTGCGGTGCACATGCACGCCAAGATCACGGCCCGCATTCCCCAGATCGACGGGGAAGGCAACGAGGTGATGCAGCGGTTCGAGACGACGCCGGGCCGTCTGCGGATCGGCGGCCTGCTGCCGCTGAACGCCAAGGCGCCGTTCGAGCTGGTGAACAAGCTGTTGCGCAAGAAAGAGGTGCAGCAGGTCATCGACACCGTCTACCGCTATTGCGGCCAGAAGGAGAGCGTCATCTTCTGCGATCAGATCATGACCGCAGGCTTCAAGGAGGCGTTCCGTGCGGGCATCTCCTTTGGCAAGGACGACATGGTCGTGCCCGAAAAGAAATGGGAGCTGGTCGATGAGACCCGCGACCAGGTCAAGGATTTCGAGCAGCAGTACATGGACGGCCTCATCACCCAGGGCGAAAAGTACAACAAGGTCGTGGACGCCTGGTCGAAGTGCAACGACAAGGTGACGGCGGCGATGATGTCGACGATTTCGGCCAACCTCATCGTCGACGGCGCCGAGGCGGAACCGAACTCTGTCTACATGATGGCCCACTCGGGGGCGCGGGGGTCCGTGACCCAGATGAAGCAGCTCGGCGGCATGCGCGGCCTGATGGCGAAGCCGTCCGGTGAGATCATCGAGACGCCGATCATCTCGAACTTCAAGGAGGGTCTCACGGTTCTCGAATACTTCAACTCGACCCACGGCGCCCGCAAGGGTCTGTCGGACACGGCGTTGAAGACCGCGAACTCGGGCTATCTGACGCGGCGTCTGGTGGACGTCGCCCAGGACTGCATCGTGCGCAGCCACGATTGCGGCACCGACCGGGCGATCACCGCCGAGGCGGCGGTGAACGACGGCGAGGTAGTGTCCTCGCTCGCCGAGCGCGTCCTTGGGCGGGTATCGGCGGACGACGTGCTGAAACCCGGCACCGACGAGGTGATCTGCAAGGCGGGCGAACTCATCGACGAGCGCAAGGCCGACATGATCGAGACGTCGGGCGTGACCAAGATGCGGATCCGATCGCCCCTCACCTGCGAGGCCGACGACGGCGTCTGCGCGGCCTGCTATGGCCGGGACCTGGCGCGCGGCACGATCGTCAACCAGGGCGAGGCGGTGGGGATCATCGCCGCGCAGTCGATCGGCGAGCCGGGCACGCAGCTTACCATGCGGACGTTCCACATCGGCGGCGTGGCGCAGGGCGGGCAGCAGTCCTTCCTCGAGGCGTCACAGGCCGGCAGGATCGCGTTCCGCAACGCCACCCTGCTGGAGAATACCGCCGGCGAGAACATCTCGATGGGCCGCAACATGGTTCTCGCGATCCTCGACGAGCAAGGCGAAGAGCGGTCGAGCCACAAGATCGGCTACGGCACCAAGCTCTTCGTCAAGGAAGACGAGATGGTCGAGCGCGGGGACAAGCTCTTCGAGTGGGATCCCTACACCCTGCCGATCATCGCCGAAAAGGGCGGTGTCGTGCGCTATGTCGACCTGGTGAACGGCATCGCCGTGCGCGAGGATACCGACGACGCGACCGGCATGACCCAGCGGATCGTCTCGGACTGGCGTTCGGTGCCCAAGGGCAACGAACTCAAGCCCGAGGTCATCATCCTCGACGAGCAGGGCGAGGCCGTGCGGACCGATGGCGGCAACCCCGTCACCTATCCGATGTCGGTGGACGCGATCCTGTCGGTCGAGGACGGACAGGTGATCCAGGCCGGTGACGTCGTGGCCCGCATCCCGCGCGAGGGCGCCAAGACCAAGGACATCACCGGCGGTCTGCCCCGCGTCGCCGAACTCTTCGAGGCGCGGCGTCCCAAGGACCATGCGATCATCGCCGAAATCGACGGCTACGTGCGGTTCGGCAAGGACTACAAGAACAAGCGCCGCATCGCCATCGAGGCGGGCGACGACTCTGAGGCCCGCGTCGAATACATGGTCCCGAAGGGCAAGCACATCCCGGTGCAGGAAGGCGACTTCGTGCAGAAGGGGGACTACATCATGGACGGCAACCCCGCGCCGCACGACATCCTCGCCATCATGGGCGTCGAGGCGCTGGCCGATTACATGATCGACGAGGTGCAGGACGTCTACCGGCTCCAGGGCGTGAAGATCAACGACAAGCACATCGAGGTGATCGTCCGCCAGATGCTCCAGAAGATCGAGATCGCCGACGGAGGGGATACGGTGCTGCTCAAGGGCGAGCATGTCGACAAGGCCGAGTTCGACGAGGCCAACGACAAGGCCATCGCCCGCAAGGGGCGCCCCGCGACGGGCGGTCCGATCCTGCTCGGCATCACCAAGGCGTCGCTGCAAACCCGCAGCTTCATCTCGGCGGCGTCGTTCCAGGAGACGACGCGCGTGCTGACCGAGGCATCGGTGATGGGCAAGCGCGACAAGCTCGTGGGCCTGAAGGAGAACGTCATCGTCGGGCGCCTCATCCCGGCAGGCACCGGCGGCGCCACGAGCCGCGTCAAGCGGATCGCGGGCGAGCGCGACAACGTCGTGATCGAGGCGCGGCGTGAGGAGGCGGAACAGGCGGCGGCACTGGCCGCACCCGTGGTCGAGGACGTCATCGGCGGCGACGAGTTCGACACGCTGGTGGTGGACACGCCGGAGAGCCGGGACGAGTAGGGTCGCGGGAAAATGTGAGTGAAGTGGGGCCTCGGTGCTGAGAAGCGCCGGGGCCCTTTTCGTGGGTGGCGCGGAACACCTGCGCACTCCGGCGCGTTTGTCGTCGGAGGCCGAACGAAAGGCCTTCGATGACGCCCGACGACTCGGGGCGCATCAGACTGAAATCCACGTCCCCCTGAACCAAAGAATGGCCCGCCATGAAGGATTGCATCATCGTCGGCGGCGGGCCTGCGGGTCTGACTGCCGCCCTCTATCTTGCCCGTTTCCTGCGCAGCGTGTCCGTCGTCGACGCGGAAGAGGGCCGCGCCCGGATGATCCCGATGACGCACAATCTGGCGCCCTTTCCGGAGGGGATCGGCGGACCCGACCTGCTCGACCGGATGCGCGCCCACGCCAGACGTTACGGTGCGGCGATCGAGTCCGGCAGGGTGACAGAAATCATCGCCCGGGGTGACGGGTTCCGTGTTACCACCGCGACCGGTATCGAGGTGGCGAGAACGGTGATCCTCGCCACCGGTGTCGTCAATCACCGACCCCCGCTGTCCGATGCCGAGCACGATCGGGGGGTGCGCCACGGCCTGATCCGCTATTGTCCGGTCTGCGACGGTTACGAGGTTCGCGGCAGGCGCGTCGCCGTCCTCGGGTCCGGAGCGCACGGCCGGGCCGAGGCGTCGTTCGTCCACCGCTATGCGCCCGACGTCACCCTGGTCCCGGCGGATGGGACCGTCGCAGAGGCCCTCGACGGCATCGCGGGCCTTGCGGCACCGATGAGCGCCCTGACGCTGTCGGACGATGGGGTCGTCGTCACGCTGGCGGACGCGGGCACCCATATCTTCGATACGCTCTATGTCGCGCTTGGCACGGCGCCCCGGACGGACCTCGTGCCGCTGCCCGGCGTGGCCCTCGATGACGAAGGCTGCATTAAGACCGACGCCGAGCTGGAGACCGGCGTAACGGGCCTCTACGCGATCGGCGACGTGACGAACGGCCTCGACCAGATCGCCCATGCGATGGGTCAGGGGGCGGTCGCGGCCACGGCGATCCACAATGCGCTCACTCGGCGGGAGCGGGACTGATTTTTTTGCCACTTGCCGCAGGTCGGCAAGGGGACCGACGCCCCTTGCCCTTCATATCCTGCATTGCTACGCCTCCCGCACCCCTGCCAGGAGCGCGCCCATGTCCATCGCCAACGACCCCCGCCTCGCCAAACTCGCCGAGGTCGCCGTCCGCATCGGGGTGAACCTCCAGCCGGGCCAGGACCTGTTCCTCACCGCCTCCACCGTCTCCCTGCCGCTCGCCCGCCTGATCGCCGCCGAGGCCTATCGCGAGGGTGCGGGCCTCGTGACCACGCTGATCTCGGACGACGCGCTGACGCTGGCGCGCTATGAGAACGCCACCGACGAGAGCCTCGACCGGGCGCCCGCCTGGCTCTACGACGGCATGGCGCGGGCGTTTTCCGAAGGCACCGCGCGGATGGCGATCGCCGGGGGCGATCCGATGTTGCTGGCGGCGCAAGACCCTGCGCGCGTCAGCCGCGCGGCCAAGGCCAACGCCAAGGCCATGAAACCGGCGATGAAGTTCATCACCGAGTTCCAGACCAACTGGTCCATCGTGGCCTACCCCGATCCCGCCTGGGCGCGGCAGATGTTTCCAGACATGGAGCAGGACGCGGCGACGGCGAAACTCGCCGATGCGATCTTCGCCGCCTCCCGCGTCGATCAGGACGATCCGGTCGCGGCGTGGGAGCGGCACAACGAGACCCTTCACGCCAGGCAGGACTGGCTCAACGACCAACGCTTCGACGCGCTGCACTACACCGGCCCCGGCACCGATTTCACGCTCGGTCTCGCGGACGGCCACAAGTGGGTCGGCGGTGCCTCGCCCAGCCGCAAGGGCGTGATCTGCAACCCCAACATCCCCACCGAAGAGGTGTTCACCACGCCCCACGCCCACCGCGCCGACGGCACCCTGAGGGCAAGCAAACCGCTGGCCCATCAGGGCACGGTGATCGAGGATATCGCGGTCCGGTTCGAGGGCGGCAAAATCGTCGAGGCCAGTGCGTCGAAGGGTGAAGAGGTGTTCCTGAAACTCCTCGACACCGACGAGGGCGCGCGCCGTCTGGGCGAGGTGGCGCTGGTGCCGCATGGCTCGCCGATCTCGCAGTCGGGCCTGTTGTTCTACAACACCCTGTTCGACGAGAATGCGGCCAGCCACATCGCCCTCGGGCAATGCTATTCCGAGTGCTTCATGGACGCCGATACGCTGAGCGAGGACGACGTGACCGCGAAGGGCGGTAATGCCAGCATGATCCACGTCGACTGGATGATCGGCTCGGACGCCATCGACATCGACGGGCTGGCGACGGACGGCACCCGCACGCCGGTCATGCGCGGCGGCGAATGGGCAATGTGATGGGGTGAAACCCCATCCTGTGGCCTTGCGCCTGCCCACAGGATGGGGTTTCACCCCATCGACCGAGCTCTCCAAAGGAATCCGCCGATGTCCGACGTCCTCGAAGCCTCCGCCTCCGTCGCGGGAGAAGAACTGCGCCAGATCATCGAACGCTACGAGCGTCTGGAATCCGAAAAGAAGGATATCGTCGATGGCCAGAAGGAGATCATGGCAGAAGCGAAGGGCCGCGGCTACGACACGAAGGTGATCCGCAAGGTCATCGCTCTGCGCAAGCGTGACAAGGACGATATCGCCGAGGAAGAGGCGGTCCTCGAGATGTACAAGGCGGCGCTGGGGATGTGAGCGGGTCACGAAGTCTTTGAAAGACTTCGACGTCGATTTCCTTGAAAGAAATCGTTTTGAGACGGTCAGGGCGCAATGAACGTGACACCCGGCATTCGCCGCGATCTTTGCTACGTCTTCTTCGTAGCCTTCCGTCAGGTCCTCGATCAGGTCGTCGTCCCAGCCGGGCAGGTCGACCGTCTCCTCGATCTCGTCGGCCAGCGCGTATTTGTCGAGAAACGCCGAGATCACCCGCCGCAACTGCAATTCGGACTTCGGCGGATGCGTCTTGAGGTAGGCGCCAAAGCGTGTGAACCCCTCGGGCGACATGATCGAGCGCAGCACGTCATAGGTGCCTTTGAGGGCGGTGCCGCCCGGCACGCCGATCATCCGCCGCATCACCTCGCCCCAGATCAGCGCGGTGTCCTCGTTGCACCAGACCACGAGTTTCGCGCGCGGCAGGGTCGCGCGGATCCGCGCGACCACGTCCGACCACAGCACATCGCGCGGATCGACGCCGCCCATGAACTGGCCGAACTGCACGCGCCCGACGCTGCGGAAGCCCTCGGGGATGAAGGTCGCGGGATTGCGCAGGGCGAGGTGGATTTCGATCTCGTCGTCGGGAAAGAGCTGCCCCAGCGCCCGCATCTTCATCACCGTCAGCCCATAGAACTGCCCCGCCTCGAAGATCCGCATCGGATAGCAGATGAAGGCAGAGTTGCTCATCACCAGCCGGTGGATCGGCGTCGCTCCCTCGCCCGGATCGTCGAGGATCGCGTCGAGCAGGATGTCGCGGGCGTTGGGGGCAGGGGCCGCACCGGCAAGGCCGAGGATCGTCTCGTGGATCAGCTTGCGATAGCGGGCGAGGCCGGGGATCGCGATCCCCTGCGGCCGGAACGTCCGGGTGTTCAGCATCAGCGACTTCACGAGCTGGTCGCCATCGGTGAAATTCGCGCCGACGTGAAAGACGATCTGCATGGGTCCGGTCCTGCCCGCTCTGGCCCCGCTTTGGGATGCCGTTGTTTTGCGACACTATAGGCGGATTTCTGGACAGGGAAACTGCTTTCGGTTAGGTCTCCGCCATGCCCGAGCAAAGCAGTCAACTATCGCCCCCCCGGCGGCGCCAGCGCCCGGGCAGTGCCAATGGCGGCTGGTCCGTGCTCGCCTCGGTCATCGCGGCGCTGGTGCTGATGCCGGTCGTCGCCGTTCTGTGGTTCGCGCTGTTCCCGACCGAGAACATCTGGCCGCACCTGCTGTCCACGACATTGCCGCGGTATCTGGGAAATACGTTGGTCTTGATGCTCAGCGTCGGCGCGATCGCCGCCGTCGTCGGCACCGGGGCGGCGTGGCTGGTGACGATGTACCGCTTTCCGGGGTGCCGCTGGCTGCAATGGGCGCTGCTGCTGCCGCTGGCGGTGCCGGCCTATGTCGGGGCCTATGCGCTGGTCGACTTCTTCGAATACGCAGGCCCGGTACAGACCGCGATGCGCGATCTCTTCGGCTGGACGGATGCGCGCGACTACTGGTTCCCGCCGATCCGCTCGCGCGGTGCGGCCATTCTGGTACTGTCCGCTTCGCTCTATCCGTATGTCTACCTACTCGCCCGCGCGGCCTTCCGCGAGCAGTCGGGCGCGGGATACGAGGTGGCCCGCGCCCTCGGCGTCGGTCCCTGGGGCCGATTTCGCCGGGTCGGCCTGCCGCTGGCGCGGCCCGCCATCGCTGCGGGCATGGCCGTCGTGATGATGGAGACGGTGAACGATTTCGGCACCGTCGACTATTTCGCCGTCCAGACCCTCACGACGGGCATCTTCTCGGTGTGGCTCGGCGCGCGCAACCTTGGCGGGGCGGCGCAGATCTCGGCCTTGATCCTCGGTATCGTCGTGTTGCTGGTGACGCTCGAAAAACTGAGCCGCCGTCAGAGGCGTCACTATGCCGGGGCGCGGGGGCAGCGGCCGGTGACGGTGCAACCGCTTGGCGGTGCGCGCGGCTGGTTCGCGACGGGCGCGGTGGCGGTGCCGGTTCTCATCGGATTCGTCCTGCCGGTCGGCGTCCTTCTCGGCCACGCGTTCGATGCGCGCCAGTGGGCGGCGCCGGGCCTCCGCGATGCGCTGGTGACGACGCTGGTGCTGTGCAGCGTGGCTGCCTTCGTCACCGTCACTGCTGCGGTGTTGATGGTCTATGGCGCACGCCTGTCGGGGCGCCGCCTGCCGGTCCTGTTGCTGCCGGTGACGGCGATCGGCTATGCAGCCCCCGGCGCCGTGCTGGCGGTCGGCCTGTTCGTGCCGCTCGCGGCCCTCGATCAGCGGGTCGCCGATGCCGTGCTGGCGCTGACCGGGACGGATCCGGGCCTGATCCTGACGGGCACGGCGGCGGCGCTCGTCTTTGCCTATGTCGTGCGGTTCTTTGCCATCGCACAGGGTACGGCCGACGCAGGGCTGGGCCGGATCGCCCCATCCCTGCCGATGGCCGCACGCTCGCTCGGACGCGGCCCTGCGGGCACGCTCGGCGCGATCCATCTGCCGCTCCTGCGCGCCTCGCTCGGCTCGGCGCTGCTGCTGGTGTTCGTCGACGCCGTCAAGGAACTGCCCGCGACGCTGCTGCTGCGCCCGCCCTTTGGGTTCGACACGCTGGCCACGCGGGTCCATGCCAAGGCCAGCCTCGAGAACATCGCCGAGGCGGCGCCCGCGGCCCTCACCATCACCCTCGTCGGTCTCGCCGCGGTCGCCCTGCTGGCGCGTGCCAACCGCTGATCCCTTGTCAGGCGGCACGTGCCCGGCTAAACCCGCCCGCGTGCCCCTATAGCTCAGCTGGTAGAGCAATTGATTTGTAATCAATGGGTCGGGAGTTCAAGTCTCTCTGGGGGCACCAGAATACGCATCTTTATAAGGGCTTTGCGCGTATTCACCTTGCGTCGCCGTCCGACCGTCCGACGCTGTCCGGGTCGGACGCTGCGGGGGTGCGGCAGCCGAGCAGCTCGGCGCGGGCGGCGCGCCGCCCGTAGCCGAGGCGGGCCATTACCCGGCCTCCTTCTTTGCCGCGACCGGCCGGACGATCGAAAGGACGGCGCGGCTCGCCGTTTCGAAGCTGGCGGGCATGTAGGTTTCGTTCAGCAGCGGATCGACGGCGGCGCTGTTGCCCAGCACGTCGCCCACGTCCTCGCGCAGACCGCCACCGGCGCGGGCGAGGACACCGAAGGTGCGGCGCAGGTCGCGCAGTTGCAGGTTCGGGCGCAGGAGCGAGGGGCGCGTCCGCGCGGCGGCGGCACGGACAGCGATGAAGCGCCGGCGCAGGAGGTCGTCGGTATAGGCCTCGCCCGTCGCCTCGTCGACCAGCAGGTGCACCTGACCCGGGACGGCGGCATCGAGGGCGGCCTCGAGCAGGACGTGCAGCGCCGGGTTCACGGCCATGGCTCCGGCGTTGCCGCGCTTGGACCGGACGAGGCGCCAGATCCAGCCGCTCTGCGGGGCAGCGCCGGGCGGGGCGGGCAGCGGCCCGCGGGTGAAGCCGTCGAGGCGCGCCTCGCGCATGTCGGTCACGCGCGCGCCCTGGAACAGGCAGAGCCCGATCCCGAGGGCGAGCGCGTGGTGGCCAAGGCGGGCGGCGGCGCCGATCAGTGCGTCGTAATCGTCCCAGGTGGCGTGGCGCGCGCGCGGCGGCGGCGTCTTCATCTTCAGACGAAAGCAGGGGTTGCTCTGTTCGGGGCGCCAGCCCTTCAGCTCGGCAAAGGAGAACAGCGCCGACATCATGCGGATCTGTTGCAGCGCCTGATGCGTGCCGTTGTGGCGGTAGAGCGTCTCGTACCATTCGTGCATCACCGGCTTGGTGAAATCGACAACCAGCCACTGCCCCCACTTTGCGTCGATCGCGCCGAGGCGCCAGTCGTAGTCGCGGCGGGTCGCCTCGCGCAGCTCGCGGAACTGGCGGCTGGCGCGGTAGAGGCCGACCAGCGCGGCCATCGTGCGGCCCCCGGTTGCAGGCAGTCGGCCACCGGCGGCGCGCGCCCGCTCGACGTCGCGGTTGAGCTGCACGGCGGCCCGTGTCGACCAGGTGAGGCGGTCGGCCGACAGCTCGACGACGTCGAAGCCGAGCGGGCGCACCGCAGCCTCGGGTTCCCACCAGATGCGCCAGCCGCCGGAGGCGCGCTTGCGCTGGCGCAGGCGCGGCGGCGGGGCGTCGATGGGGCGGGCAGTCATGCCCGGCGCGCCTCGGCCATCATCACGACGTTCGGGCCCGCCGTGGCGGCGCGCTCGGGGGTCATCGACTGGCCCTGCGGCAGGCCTTGCAGGCTTGCCCAGTGCTCCACCTGGTCGCGGCGCCATTTCAGAGGGCGCAGGCAGGTCGGCAGGGGCAGCGGGAACGATGCATCGTCCTCGAGGCGGGCGCGGCGGGCGAGGAACGCGCGGCCATCGTCGAGACCGATGAGGGAGGCGACGGCGTCGGCGGTGATGAAGGTGGGGGTCATGGTAAGATAGCCTCGTTTTCCCGCTTCGGGCCAATGAAGATGCCGTTCGCATAGCTGTCGAACCATGCCGAGCCGTCTGTGACGTAGCCGACCGGATATATCCGATAGCCCATCTCGCAGATCTCGTCAGGATGAATGCCGAACAGCTCTGCGGCGACATCTGCGGTGATGAAGGTGGGGGTCATGTCAGTCCTTTCGAAGAGTTGCCCCCGCGCCAGCCGTCCAGGGCGCGAGAGTGAGGCGGGGGCCGGTGGCGAGCAGCGCACCGGGACGGCGCCCGTGGGGATGTCAGTCCTTCCAGAGGTGGACCGGCAGATCGGGGAGCATGTCGTGGCGGGCAATGTCGGCGGCGGTGCGGATCGCGGCGGCGCTAAGCCGCAGGCGGCGGGCCTGCAACGGCGACATGCCGCGGGTGTTGCCCGCCATCTTCGTGCCGATGGCACGGATGTGCGCCATCATCGCCTGCGCGCCGCGCCGCTCGTCGTCGGTCATGTGGTCGAAGGGGATGTGGATGCTCATGTCGGGGCCTCCGAGACGGACATCCAGTCATAGACGGCTTCCGCGGGCCCGGACCCCTTCACATACATCGGATCATCGACGATGCAGGCGGCAACGCAATCGTCCAGGCCATCGATAGCGGCTCGCACGCTGTAGAATTTTCCGCACCGGCCGTAGTTCATGGCCCCCGCTACGATATCATTAAAGCGGATCATTTTTCTGTCGAAGGTGTGACCCTCCAGCTTGCCGAGGGCGACCTGTATCCGGGCGCGACCACTCAGAAAGGTCCGTAAATCCTCACCTACGCGAAACCGAAATTCGTTCTGGTATGGCGAGGTCGTCGGCGGCATTAGCTCGTGCAAGAGGTAATTGAACTCGACACACATCAGACCTGCCCCTCGAACATCAGCGCGGCGTGGGTGACGCGGGAGGTGGCGTCGGTCAGCAGGGCGACGAGGCGGTTGAGCTCGTCGGCCTCGAGGCGGCGGACGAGGTCGACCAGGTGGTCGACGTTCTCGTCCAGCACCGGGCCGGGCAGGGCGGCGGCCATCCGCAGCAGGTCGGCGAGGGTCAGGTCGCCGCAGCGCAGGGCCTGCCGGACCACGACAGCGGGGGGCAGCGCCCCGTCGAGGATGCCCACCATCAGATGCCCTCCCGGGTGGCAGCGGCGGTGCCGAACAGATCGACGTAGCGATCCTTCATGTCGCGCCAGATCCGTGGCGACAGGTAAGTTCTGCCGCGGGCGCGCACCGGGGCGGGACGGGGGCGGGTGTACCAGTCGCGATGGCCGACGCACTGGGCGACGAAGTCGCGGAACGACGGGGTGTTGCAGGGCGCCGCCATCACGCCTCTCCCCGCAGGGCGACGACGTTGCCGCCGGGGACCGGGCCCGGCACCATCACGACGCCTCCAGTTCGGTGCGCACGATGTTGACGGCCCGGCGCACGGCGCGGGCGGCGACGTCGAGGCGCAGACGGTCCTCCGGGGTCATGGGGCGGACGACACCCGCGCCGTCGGACCGGCACATGAGGTGGGCGCGGACGCGGACCTGATGGATCGCGACGAGGGCCCCCTTGCGCTGGTCGGCACTGAGGGTGCGCAGCGGCGTGCGGGCGACCATCACGCCTCTCCCCGCAGGGCGACGACGTTGCCGCCGAGGGCCGGGACCGGCACCAGCTCGAGGCCCTCGGCGGCGCGGCTGCGATGGGCGGCAAGCTCCTCGAGGAGGGGTGCGAGGCAGAGCAGGAGGAGGCGGGCGCCGATTTCGTCGAGGCGGTCGGCGCGCAGATCGGCGACGGCGACGCGGGTGGCGTCGAGGGTGAGGTCATCGATCACACCCGCATGGGCGCGGTCGACGGACTGGACGGCGGAAGGGGACATCGGAAGGCTCCTGTGCGGTGGTTACGCACAAGAGTTATGAGTTGTGACCTGCGACTGTCAAGCACAATATGCGAAAAATGCACATCTTGAAGCTAGTCCGCTAGGACGGCCACGAGCATCACGCCGTCAAGATATGCCGGGGGGTAGTAAAAAATCAGATCGACACGGGTATCGGGCGGATCACCCACAAGGATCGTAGTCGCCGTCGCACCCGGCAACGTTGTCGCCTCAAGCATCGCCGCGTTCGTGTCGGCCATCAGGACATCCAGCATGTATCTGCCATCAGCATAAAGAAAGAACATCATGCACAGGAAGGTGCCATCGGCGGGTTCTACGCCGCCGACCATCATGAAAGGCGTGGCAATGTCGGGCCGATCGACGACCCACCCTTGCATCGTGGCGTTCCAGTAATCGGGACGGATCCGCTCCAGCAGTTCATCAGGCACGCGTTCCCATTGGAAATCGCGGCCGGCTTCGTTCAGCAGGTCGGGGTGGTAAGTGGTCGTCAGGCACATGTCGTAAAAGGCCGAAAGGTAACTGTCTTCGTTCGCGTGGAATTGTGCCTGAAGCGGGAGGGCGCCGCAGACTGTAGTCGCGACAAGAATTGCTCGCTTCAACTGGTGCGCCATTGCGCCATGACCTTGCCCCGGATGCTGACATTGTCGTTGTCGACTACAAAAACCTGTTCATCGGATTTGTCCATCGTCGCGGCCACGAGGACAGGCGGCAACCAACGCCGCAGAACGGTCTTGGCGCCGGTGCGGCTGTAGACTTGGGCTACGACGATGTCGCCGGGGGCCAGTCTTTCGGTCGCGAAGGTGTCGACTAGCATCATGTCGCCCGGCAAGAACCCTGCCAACTCAAGCGTGCGGCTTTTGACCTGCCAGACATCGACGCCCGGCCGCTGGCCGAATGTCCGGCCAATGATCTCGAGCTGCGACCTGGCGGCGGCCCCCATGTCAGGGGCGGGTAAGAAGGGGGCGGCATCGCTCTCTCCAAACCCGGGCGCTGCGGCCTGCGCCGTCGCGGGGTCGGTCGCGCCGGAACGTTCGAGCACTTCGGACAAGGGCACGTTGAGGGCTGTGGCAAAGGCCTGCGCCCAATCGAGGGACATTCGTTGCGCGCCGGATGCAATCTTGGAGACGATGGAGCGGTCTCGGTTCAGCACCGCAGCGATATCGCCGTCGTTGACACCGGCCTTCTTCTTCTGCGTTTTGAACCATTTGGCATCCATTGGTGCAAGGTAGTGACTGGTGACGCCACAAAAAGATGCAAAAATTGCAAAATGTGCTTGAATGACATCGCCAAGACAGACTAGATGTAGGGTCATGAGTTATGACCTGACACCATTTGCTGTGTGCGAGCGCCTGATCGGGCCAATCGAACGGCTGGCCGAGATAACGGGTCAGTCCTCGAAGGCCCCTTATCGCTGGCGGACGGGCTCCGGCTGGCGCGATGTGGGCGACCTTCCGCCTCGCGCCAACCGCGCGTTGCTCGACCATTCCGACCGCCATGCCCTCGGCCTGACCGCCGAGCACCTGATCCGCGGCGCCAGCGCCGCCGAGGTGGCGGCGATCCTCGCGGACCGCGGCGCCCGGACGGGCGCCCAGACCGGGACCGATACCGAATACCCGCAGCCGGTGGCTGCGGAATGAACGCCGGGCGCACCATAACCTGTCGGGGCCCTCATGGCCCTCGGTGCGCCCCACCTGGCGGGGGTCGGCGCAAGCGCCCCGCCTTTTTTCTTCCTCTTCGGTGCGTCGCAGACCTTTCCTCCCGGTCAGGTGCGGCGTGCCGGGGCGCGGCAGCCTGGCAGCAGGCCGCGGGGCGCGTGCGGGGGTTTCCCGGAACCCGGCAGAGCCGGACGCGCGCACCTCTCGACCGGTGCGCCGCATGAGCGAGCGTCTGCGCCTCAAGTTCGACGCCTTTGCCGTGGCGATGCGCGCCAAGATCGGCGAGCACGACGTGACCGAGACCGACGAGCTGCTGGCGCGGGCCGAGGAGACGCTGACCTCGGACGACCCGCTGTTCCGGGCGATCACGGCGTTCGTGGTGGCGATGGAGACCGCAACCGGACCCGCCGGGCGCCTGGAGCCGGGCCACGTGCTGCACGACGCGCTCGAGGGGATCAACGTGCCGGTGCCACCGGACCTGCACCGCCGTGACATCCATGGCTGATGGCGCGCAGGGCACGGCGGTACGGCACGACCTGCGGCTGTCGGTCGCCGACACGGTGATCGTCAATGCCGCCTCGGCCCTGTGTCTGGCGCCGGTGAAGACCCACGAGGCGCTCTATGTCGATGTGATCCGCGAGGCGCTGGGGCGGGGCAATCCGGATCATCCGTTCATGGCCGCGATCGTGGCCGAGCTGCGGGCGCTGCTGGCCCCGGCGGCGCCCGGCCTGAACGGCGGCGCGACCTGGCGGCTGCGCGCGGCGCTGGCCGATTTCATGAAATGGCGGCTCGGCGAGGCCCTCGAGCGGCTGCGGACCGAAGGGGAAAAGCGATGAGCATTGCGACGGAGAAGATAGTGGCCCTGACCGACGAGATCGAGGAGATGACGGCGTTCCGCCGGTTCCTCGAGGATGTGCGGGACCGCGTTGATCTGACCGGTCTGACCATCGCCGACGTCGAGATCGACGAATTCGGCGACGGTCGCATGATGCACCTGACCGTCATGACGACACGCGAACGGGCGTTCGCGACGGTGCGCGCGGCGATCGGCGATAGCGAGGGCACCCCGTCCGCTAATTTCGGGATACCGGCAGACCCGCCCGTCGAGGTGGCAGGCGCGGAAGCTGAGCCCGAGGCCGATCCGGCGCCAGAGCCGGAGCCCGTGGCCGAACCGGCGCCGTTGTCCGATGCCACGGCGGCGCCAAAACCCGACGTGCCCCTCATCGCCGCCTCGGCGCCGCTGAGCGACGGCGAGCGCACGGTCGTGGTGCGGATGATCGGCGAGGGTGCCGCGTCCGGTGCCATTGCCGCCGCCCTCGGGCGCGATCCGCGCGGGTTCTATCATCAGGTCGACCGCATTGCGCGCGACCTCGAAAAGGTGGCTTTCGACGCCGCCCTCGATACCGGGCGCGTGAACCTCGCCCCGGCGCCGCCGCCGGGGGCGTCGTTGGGCAGGTCCGTCGCCGAACGGGCGGTGCACCAGCGGCTCGATCGGCTCGGCAATCCTGGCCTGTGGACCGTAGAGGCCGACCTCGAGCTGCTCGAGGGCCTCGCCCGTGGCGCGAAACTGGGCGTCGTCGCCCGCGAGATCGAGATCGACGTCGACGCCTGCAAGGCGCGGTTCGCGGCGCTGGTGCCGCACCCGTCGCCCGAGGAACAAGCCCAGGTCCTCAAGGCCCTGCGGCAGCGCGCGGGCGCCTGACCCATGGCCGAGGCCCAGCTCCTGCCCATCGAGGGGATCAAGGACCTGTTGCTCGCGCAGGTCGGGCAGGTGGCCTATCGCTATGCGCCGCCGGGGGGCAAGTCCTATGAGGACAAGGGGCGGTATTTCACGCTCAACCCCGGGCGACCGGACAAATCTGTCGGCAGCTTCTACATCCATCTGGACGGATCGAAGGCGGGGCGCTGGACCGATCACGCGACGGGCGATCATGGCGATATCCTCGACCTGATCGCCCTGTCGCTGGGGTGCAATCTGACCGACGCGATCCGCGAGGCGCGGTCGTTTCTGGGATTGCAGGCGCTGAACCCCGCCGACCTCGCGCGGCGCAAGGCCGCCGCCGAACGGGCGAAGGCCCATCGCCTCGAGGCGGCGCGGCAGGAGCGGCGGGCGCGCGAGAACCGGGCCCGCAGCGCGCATCGCCTCTGGCTCTCGGCGGAGGCGCAGATCCGGGGCACGCCGGTGGAGTTCTACCTGCGCGACCGGCGCGGCATCGACCTTGCCCGTCTCGGCCGTCAGCCGGGGGCGATCCGGTTCGCGCGGGCGTGTTTCTATCGGCACATCGACGCCGAGACGGGCGAGGTGATCGAGCGTCACTTGCCCGCAATGGTGGCCCTGGTCAACGACCGGATGGGCAAGGCGGTCGCCTGTCACCGGACCTATCTGGCGATCGGCGCCGATGGCCGCTGGGACAAGGCGGACCTGCCCGCGGCGAAGAAGGTGCTGGGCGATTACGCCGGCGCCTGGATCAACATCTGGACCGGCACCGGGCCGCGCGGCGGCAAGGCGGGGAGCCTGTCGACCTGTCCGCCGGGCACCCACGTCTATGTCACCGAGGGCATCGAGGACGCGCTGTCGGGCGTGATGCTGTTGCCCGAGGCGCGCTGGATCGCGGGGATATCGCTGGCGAACCTCGGCGGGCTGGCGCTGCCGGGGCGTGTGGCGTCGGTCACGATCGCCGCCGACCTCGACCCCGGGCCCGCCCAGCAGGCGGCGCTCCAGCGGGCCATCGCGCAACTGCGCGCGGCGGGGCGCACGGTGCGCCTGTGGCAAAACGGCGAGGGCGGCAAGGATCTCAACGATGCGCTGCGTGCGCGGATGAAACGGGGGAGGGCGGATCATGATGCAGCCTAAAATACACAGTGAAACCGAGTCTTACGCAATGGAAAATCTCGTCTGGGATAGGGTCGTCGAGACACTGAGGGACATCGCCGCGGATACGGACCATGGTCCGGTCTCTTTGCTCAATCTGGTGATGTATTCGTCCGCCGGGGCAATGGCCGACGTAGATCGAACGATTGCCGTGCAGTTTTTGCGAGCGCTGGCCGATTGCGAAGAGGGAGGTGATGGGGCGTCGGTGGAGCGGCTCGAAAAAATATGGTCCGATTTTCTGCGCGCTTATGACCTATATATCAATAAGCCGGAGGGCCGGGCGCGAGCGGTTGGTCGTGACGCTGGTCAAGCGGGTGGATGCGCGATGAACGGCGCGCAGAGCGAGGGTCGTGCATATTTCGACGCAGACCGTCAGCCTCTTTCGGTTCAGCTCGCACTGGCGCTGGAGCAACATACCGCGAGCTATCCGGACGGGGACTGGCAAGCGGCGAACAAACGCATCGGACAAGTGCGGCACCGGATCAGTTGCCGCGACTGGTCGACGTTTAGAACTAGCAACGACTTTGCACTTTGGAAGGCGGTCCTGTTTGAGGCGAGGGAGCCGTCATGACGCTGGTTAAACGGATGGATGCGCGATGACCGGCCCCACATCGGACCTGGCCGCGCAGCTGGCGAATGCGCCCGAGGCGCCCCCGAACCCCTATGACAAGCAGACGACCGATGAGCGACCCAGAGACACGAGCAGCGCAGGAGATGGCGGTGGCCACGACGCGGATCGCCGGGATGCGACCGATCGTGACGAGCCGCCGCACCGGCGAGGACGTCCCCGCGGAGAGATATTCGAGGACTGTCCGGTCATTCCTCTTGGGGTCTACGGCGATCTGTCGTTTTATCTGGACCGCCTCGGCCAGTTGAGGAGCGTCGACAACCACAGTCTGGACAAGATCAGGCATGTGTTCTGCGGCGACGTGCGCCTGCTGGCGCTGCACTTTCCCCAGTTCGACAAGGAGGGGTCGCCGCGCCCCGGCAAGTTCGACCAGGCGAATGTCGCGGCGGCGATGACGGCCGCCACCTCCGAAAAGGGCGTGTGGAAGCCGACCAACCGGGTGCGCGGTGCCGGGAGCTGGACGGACGAGTTCGGCAAGCTGGTGATCCACGCGGGCGATGCGGTCTGGATCGATGGCAAGTGGCAGCACCCGGGCATTTATGACGGCAAGGTCTATGTCGCGGCAGACCCTGTTCCGCGACCCGCAAAGACGGCGCCACGAGGTGATCCGGCGACCGACCTCCTCGAGCTGTTGCAGACGTGGGAATGGCAGAGGCCCGACATCGACCCGCAGTTGATGCTTGGGTTCATCATGGCACAGATGCTGGGTGGCGCGCTCAATTGGCGTCCGGTGATGTGGCTGACCGGCGACAAGGCGTCGGGCAAGTCCGAGTTTCAAAAGCTGCTGTTTCACGTGCATGGCGGCGAGGCGGGCCTGTTGCAGGCGGCCAATGCCACGGGCGCGGGTATCCGGTCCGTGGTAGGCAACTCCTGTCTGCCGGTCGCGATCGACGAGCTCGAGCCGGACCGCGACAGGGGGTCGCGCGTCAAGGATGTGATCGAGCTGGCGCGGCTTGCCAGTTCGGGCGGAAAGATTTTCCGGGGCAGCACGGATCAGACCGGGCACCAAAGCAATGCCTTCAGTTGTTTCCTGTTTTCGTCGATCCTGGTGTCGGCGATGCCGGCGCAGGACCGAAGCCGGATGATCGTCCTTAACCTCGACCAAATCCCGGCGGACAAACCGAGCCTCAAGATGGATCCCCGACGCCTTCGCAAGATCGGAGAGGCGTTGCGCCGATCCATCCTTGAGGGCTGGGAGACGTGGGCGGATCGGTTGCAGTTATGGTTTGCGGCGCTGGCCCGGCACGACCAGACCAAGCGCGGTATCGACAACTACGGCACCGTCCTGGCGCTTGCCGACATGGCGCTGCATCCCGACCTGCCCTCGGCCGAGACGCTCGACAACTGGGCCCTCAAGCTCGGCCGTGGCATCACCGAGGACGCGATGGAGGTCGGCTCCAACGCCGAGGACATGGTCCTGACCCTGATGGGCCAGTATTTCGACCCCTACCGGCGCGGCGAGCAATACACGATCGCGCAGTGGATCATGGCGGCGGCCCGGCTGCACGGGGCGCCGCACAGCCTCTGGCACAAGAACATGAGCGAGGGCGAGGGCGAGGACGCCGCCAAGCGGGCCAACGAGACGCTGGCCAAGGTGGGGCTGCGGGTCAAGGGCGCCGGCAACGAGGCCCAGCTGTTCCTGCCCAACAAGCCGATCCCGGCCCTCTGCGTCCTGTTCCGGGACAGCCAGTGGGCGGATGGCGGCTGGGCGCAGGCGTCGCGCCGGTTGCCGGGTGCCGAGTTTCCCCCCACCCCGCTGCGCCTGGCCGGGATCCAGTCGCGCGGCGTCTATGTGCCGTTCGCCTCGATCGCGGGGCTGTCGGACTTTCAGACGGACACGCCCGTCGCGGCCCGCGGCCCCCGGACCCGGCGGGGCGAAGAGATCACGCCGGAGGATTTTGCCTGACCATGACGATGCCGGCCAACACCTTGATTGCGCGCGATAGTTGCCGCTTGCCCCGGACCCGTTTTAGGGCCAGTATTCGCGGTACGGATGCCCCTTTTGCGGGCGGGTCCGGGCCGCTACAGTGCCGCTACACTGTAGCGGGCACTGTAGCGGGTTATTTACCTGCCGGATCAACCGCTTATCTGTCAGCCGCTACGCCGCTACACCAAAACGCCTCCCCCGTATGTGTGTGCACACACGCGCGCGCGCGCATGCGGAACGGTGTGTTTGTCTGTAGCACTGTAGCAGATAGATATTATCCTATTGATAAGACAGCGGAAAAGGCCGCTACAGAGGGCGCTACATGCCCGCTACACTACCTCTCTACTGTAGCGGGTGACGATCAACCCTTTGAAAACGCTCAAAAGGGTCACTTTTGATGCCGGGCAAGGGGAATTCATACGAGCAGCTGGCGCGGGAGGCGGCGGCACGGCTCGACCAGGCGCGGGCGATGGGCGAACAGTTGACGTTCCTGCCGGATGAGGCGGCGGGCGGTGGCGAGACACCGGCGCGCGGCAAGGGCAAGGCTCTTAACCAGATGCGCGAGTTCATGGCATCGCGCGGGTACCGGATGCCCGAGGAGCTGCTCGTCGAAATGGCGGGCCTTGCAAGCAAGGAAGATGCGATCACGACGGCCATGGTCAAGGCGGAGCGGGTGATCGCATGGGCATATGCCGGGGCCGAGGACAAAGAGGGCAATCCTGTCCTGCCGTCGCCGTCGGCGCGGCTGGCCGAGTTTCGCGACCAGTACACGATCCAGTTGCGCTCCCTCGATGCGCTGATGCCCTACGGGACGCCCAAGGCCGGGCAGGAGGCGCCTGCCGGGCCGCTGGTGCAGATCACGGTGCCCGGTGTGCCTGCGGATCGGGCGGCCTCGGCGCGGGATGTGACGCCGGTCCGGAGCGGTCGGATGATGCCTGCGAACCGGCGGTGGAAAATGGAGCAAGATCAAGCACTTGGCGATGCCGAAGCGGGACAGTCGGACGGCGATGGTCGGACGGAATGAGCAACGTGTTGAAAACGCTGGCACAAATTGCAGCCAACCCACTGATTGGAAATCAGCAGGAAAGCGGGCACGTCCTCGTCCTGGGCAAGGCACCGGCCCGCCCGATCCCGGCCCGGGCGATAGGGGGGGGGGCCAGCCGCGCGTCTCCCTCTCTGCCCCTCTGTCCGACCCCATGCAGCCTTTTGGGGCCGAAAGCGGGTGCGGTGTGATCGCGAACGTTGGAACTGGCGGATGGGGTGGGGGGGTCTGCCTCTCGCCCGCTCTCGAGGGGCGGGGCGGGTCTGCGGCGGCGGACGGCCTCGACGAGGCGGCACTGGCGCGGCTGGATGCGATGGAGGCAAAGGCAGCTGTCGATAGCGTAGCCCCGGCAAACGCGGCTGACAAGCTGCCATCTGTGGACGAGGTGACGTTCCCCGGACCGGTCTCGGAGGCGTTCTACTGGGACGACAGTTCGGTGGTGGGCATCCAGGGCCCCGTCGGGTCGGGCAAGACGACAACGCTGCTGAAGAGCCGCATCCGCCGGGCAATCATGATGCCGCAGTCGGTGATCGACGGGGTGCGGCGCTACAAGCTGCTGGTCTGCCGCCAGACCTACCGCGAGCTGTGGGCGACGACGATCCCCAGCTACCTCGAGACGTTCCCGAAGGAGATGGGGGTCTGGTCGGGCGGGCGGGGCGATCCCGTCACCCATGTGATCCACTTCGAGGACGAATTCGGGCGCATCGAGTTCACGACCGAGTTCATGGCCTTCGGCGACGACATCGCCGCGTCGATGCGCGGGATCCAGACCACCGACATCTGGCCCAACGAGGCCGATACGGTGCCCGTCGACATCCTGACCGTGGGCATCGGGCGGATCAACCGCTGGCCGGGGCGCCAGCATTTCGCCGGTCTGCCGCCGGCGTTGCAGTCCTACGGGCAGATCGTCTGCGACTTCAACGCGCCGGACGAGGACAACTGGACCTTCGGGGTGTTCCACAACGAAAAGGAGCGCAACCGGCTGTCAGAGCTCATGTCGCGCCAGCTTCCGGAAGGGGCGCGACGGATCGCGATCGAATTCTACCGGCAGCCGGGTTTCGGCGAACCGAGATGCGAGAACCTTCAGAACCTCGCACCTGGCTATTACGAGACGCAGATCGCGGTGAACACGCTCGCCGGACGTGGCGATGTGAACGACCGGCTGGTCTACAACAAGACCACCTATCTGCGGGTCGGCGATCCGGTGTTCAAGCGCGAGTGGAACCGGCGGGTGCACGTCAGCGACGGCGCTCTGGTGCCGATCCCGGAGCTGCCGCTGATGATCGGCCTCGATCAGGGCTTCAAGGGGGCCGCCGTCATCGGCCAGTTCGTGCCGCCCTATGGCTGGCGCATCTATGCCGAGCTGCATTTCCCCGACGAGCGCCTGATGGCGCAGCCGTTCGGTCTGCGGCTGGCGATGCTCCTGGAGGACGATCCCCGGTTCAAGGGACTGCGGATCGAGGGCGGCTGGGCCGACATGGCGGGCGAGCACGGCGCCAGCCAGGCGGCGGACGAGAACGATACCTGGAACCGTCTGGTAGGCCAGGCCGCGAACATCACGATCCGGCCCCAGCGCATCGGCACCAACCGGATCAATCCGCGCCTCGAGGCGGTGCGGGCAGCGCTGGAATACCTCGAGGGTGGCAGGCCCGGCCTGCTGATCGACCCGGGATGCAAGTTCCTGATCCGCGGGTTCGAGGCCCGATATGTCTGGACCGATCAGGTCAATCCATCGGGCGACAAGCGCAAGGTTCCCGATAAGAGTTTTACCGAGGCCAACGTGCACGACGCGCTGCAGTATCTGGCGCTGAGCCAGCACCGCGCGGACGGCACCAGCCCGATCAGTTTCGCCGGCAGAAGCCCCCTGATGGGGCAGTACGGCAGGTCGTCGATGCCGGGTGCGACCCCCGGCGGCCTGACCACGGGATATGACGTCCTGAACCCCTATGGAGGTTGATACGATGAGCGACGAACAGAGCAAGACGGCGCCAGAGAAGGCAGCGGCACCGAAGGCAGCGGCACCGAAAAAGGCGGCACCGAAGAAAGCCGAGGTGTCTGCCCACGCGCTGTGGGCGCATGCGTCTGCAATCGAGGCGCAGATGGGGGTCACGACAACGGCGTTCGCCGCCTTCGCCGATGACTTCATCGCGCAGACCAAGGCGAAGACGAAGCCGGAGGCGCGCGGTGTCCGCTTCAGCCTGTTCGGGATCAGCTCGACCTCGACGGCTGGTCTGCGCGCCGCGATGTTCAACTGGGCCAATGCCGCGCGGCGCCGCGCCAACGAGATCGAGGACGGGTGAGGTGACGATTTCGGTCGATCCCTACGACGATCACGGCGCGATGGCGGTGCTGTCGCAGCTCGATCCGGTCGACCGGATCGAGGCCGCAGTGCTGCGGGGGGCGATGCCCTCGCATTTGCAGCTCTTTGCCGAATGGCGTGGCCTGCAATCGTCGTGGGTGTTCGGCCATGTCCTGCGGACCCGTGCCATCACGGGTCTGCCCTTTGCCGTGCTGGCCGTGGGCAATACCGGGCAGGCGGGGGTGGCGCAGGCGGCCTTCCTCGCGCGCGATCACGTCCGGTTCCGCCGCGAGATCGTCGCGGCGGCGGTGCTGGCGCGGGATGCGATCGGCCCGACCTGCGCGCAGCTCGGTATCCGCCGGATCGAGGCGCGGTGCTGGGCCGGGCACCCGACCGCCGCCAACTTCCTTGCGGCCATCGGCTTTCGGGCCGAGGCCGATATGGCCGGTTTCGGTGGTAACGGCCGCCAGATCGTCCGCCAGTTCGCCTATGTCGCAGAGCTTTCCCCCCACCAACCAGATCAGGAGCAGAAACATGTGCATTACCCCCAGAATGCCGACCCCCGCGGCGCAGAAGATCGCGGCCTATGACAACACCGAAAGCATCCGCCAGGGCGGGATCGAGGCGCGGCTGCGCCGCCGTCGCGCCGGGGCGGCGGCGAACATCCTGACCTCGAGCCTGGGCATCCCGTCGGGTGCCGTGCCGACGATGGGCGGGGTGTCGCAATGAGCTTTATCTCCGGTGCACTGGGCGGCGTCGGCGCGATTAAGGACGATCCGCGCGCCATGGACGCGATCACCCGCTGGCAGGAGCTCAAGGGCAACCGCAGCCAGCACGAGGCCGACTGGGAGGATATCGCCCGGCTGATCCGTCCCCAGCGGGGCGGGTTCCGCACGACCAGTGAGCGCAACCAGCCCCATGACAAGCCGCTGTCGTCGGCGCCGATCGTGGCGCAGGGAAACCTCTCGGCGGGCCTCTACGGCACGCTGATGAACGAGAGCAACCGGTGGTTCGGGCTCAAGGGCGCCGACCCGGACCTGAACCGCTACAAGCCGATGGCCGAATGGCTCGATATCGTGACGCAGCGGTGCGCCAACAGCTTCAGCGCCTCGGTTTCGCCGTTCTACAATGCGGGGATCCAGCTGTTTTCGGACATCACGGCGTTCGGGAACGCCGCGCAATACGACGAACTGTTGCCGGGCGAAAAGAAGATCATGGACGTGACCCTGTCGCTGGCCGAAGTGGTCTACGACATCGACGGCTTCGGCATGGTCAACGAGGTGGTGCGACGGTTCGGCCTCAAGGCGCGGGCGGCGGCACGGATGTTGGGCACCCAAAACCTGCCACCGAAGGTCAACGAGATGGCCGACAAGGGGTCGCAGGAGCAAATCTGGTTCCTGCACCACGTCCTGCCGAACGACGATTTCGTCAAGGGCAGGCTGGGGCCGCGCGGGAAGAAGTGGCTGTCGCATTACCTGTGCGAGATCGACTGCGCCATGGTGCGGGTGCGCGGCTATGACGACATGCCGTTCCTCGCGCCCCGCTGGGAGGTCGAAAGCGGGTGCATCTATGGCACCGGCCCCGGCTTCGTGGCCCTCGCCTCGGCGCGTCTGGTGAACCTTATGGATGCGGCGACGATCAAGGCGGCGCAGTTCGCCGCCGATCCCACGAAACTCGCGGCCAGCAAGGACATGTGGCAGCCGCAGGGCGTGGT
The DNA here is from genome assembly GCA_963789535.1 of uncultured Alphaproteobacteria bacterium. Taxonomy (GTDB): domain Bacteria; phylum Pseudomonadota; class Alphaproteobacteria; order Rhodobacterales; family Rhodobacteraceae; genus CAVXHQ01. Next base: position 1,752,462 of record CAWBKU010000005.1, read on the forward strand.
GCGGCCCGGCGCGGTGATCCAGGGTGGCCTCGACTATCAGGGCCGCCCGACGTTGCGCAACATGGAGACGCATCCCAACATCGGCCTGACCATCCAGGAGAAACAGCAGAAGATCGAGGAGGTGCGCGATGCCTTCAACTGGTCGCTGATGAACCTTGCCGGGCGCACCGGCATGACCGCGACCGAGGTGATGACGATCCAGGAGGAGCGCCAGCGCCTGATGGCGCCGCACATGGGCCGGATCCAGCACGAATACCTCGCGCCGAAGATCGCCCGGCGGTTCGCCCTGCTGTGGAAGGCGGGTCAACTGCCGCCGCCGCCGCCAGAGGCCGAGGGCATGTCGTTGCAGGTCGAGTATCTGTCGGCCGCCGCCATGGCGCAGCGCAGCATGGAGGGCACGGCGGTAGTGCGCATCCTCGAGGACCTCGCGCCGCTGGCGCAGATGGACCCTCGCTATCTCGACCGGCTCAGCCCAGACGACATCGCCGAAGCGCTGCATGCGGCGCGGGGGGCGCCTGCGTCGATCCTGCGGTCGCGCGAGGAGGCGGATGCCATCGCCCAGGGGCGCGCGCAGGCGCAACAGGCGGCGCAACAGATGGAGATGGCGGCGCAGAGCGGGGCCATCGCCAAGGACATGGCCTCCGCGGCGCAGCAGGCGGGCATGGTGCCGCAGGAGGGTGCGGTGCAATGAGCATCTGGCACCCGATGGACCTGTTGCGGATCATGTTTCCGGTCGAACAGCGCGCGGCGGCAGAGGCGGCACGGCGCTGGACGCGGGCCTTCCGCGATGTCCCGGCCATGGCCGAGGACGTGGTGCGCCTCGGCCGCATCCTCGAACACCAGCCGGTGCGGTTCGACGATGGCGTCGAAATGCCCGACCCGATCGACCCGACGCGCCTGGCCTATGAGGCCGGGCGGCGGGACATGGCCCTGCAAATCCTCGCGTTGGGATCGCTCGGCCCCTGGCAACTGACCCAACTGATGGAGAACGACCAATGAACAGGTTCCTTTTTGCACTGCCCCGGCCCGTCTGGGCACCCGAGGACGGGGCCGCTGCGGCAGCTACCGGCACGGAAACCGGATCGGAGGGGGCGGGCTCGGCGACCAAGGCCGCCGGTGACGCGGCCACGGCCGGAACCGGCGAAACCGGATCGGCGGGTAGCGATGCGGCCGCCGCCGCCGGTGCCGCAGCGGGCAAGTGGTGGGAAGGCGATTTCTTCAGCGACGACCAGCGCACGACGCTGACGGCGGCGGGTCTGACGGTCGACGATCCGCGCGATGCGGTCAAACGCCTCGTCGACATGGAGCGGAGCGCGCAACGCAAGCTCGGCAAGCCCGCCGACCAGCTCATGGAGAAGCCGAAGGAAGGGCAGGACATCGCCGAATACCGGCGGGCCAATGCGGCGCTGTTCGGAGTGCCGGAAAGTGCCGAGAAATACGCGATCGAGAAGCCCGCCGACTGGCCCAAGGATCAGGAATGGGACAGTGCCCTCGAAGGCGAGGCGCGCAAGATCGCCTTCGACCGGGGACTGTCCAATCAGGATGCCAATGCCTTCGTGGCGCTGCACGCCAAGGCGGTGATGAACCTGATGACGAAGGCCGACACCGACCAGGCCACGGCCAATACCGCAATGATGGCCGACCTCGAGCGCGACTGGGGGCGCGAAACGCCGGCGAAGCTGCACATGGTGGAGCAGGCTGCAAACATCATCGCAGCGAAGGCCGGGTTCGACATCGACCAGCGGGCAAGTCTCGCCCAGAGCCTCTCGGCCAAGATCGGCGATGCCAACGTGATCCGCCTCTTCTCGGCGATCGCCGACATGATGGGCGACGACGCCATGGTCGGCGCGGGCAAGGGGGGCGGATCGCTCGGGACCACGCCCGCCGAGGCGCGCCAGCAGATCGCGGCCCTGCGCGCCCCGGACGGTGCCTATGGCAAGGCCTACGGCGAGAGCAACCGGACCGAGATGGCGCGGCTGCAACCGGAAATCGACCGGCTGACGAAGATCGCGGCGGGGGGCTGACCCCTTCGCAAGCCAGTCTGGACAGGGGGTTGCACATGTCGGGCAGGGACGGGACGGACAACTCCGGTGCAGTGGCCCCCGCTGCACCGGGGATCGGTCACAACGGTCCCCCGGTGCCGCTTTTCGGTCTTCGGGCAGCTTGGCTGAAGTTTGCGCAGGTTGCCGAACTCCGCCGTCTCGCCAAGCTGCACCTGCGGATCGAACGGCGCAAGGCAGGGCTCGAGGCACTCGTCCACGAGCGGCAACGGATCATGAAGCGGTGTATCCGTCGGATGCGGCGACACGACGGGCGGGAATAGCGGCGGCACGATGACCCCGCATGTCGATCTTCGCGCCACATGTGGTTTTTTCCTTGACAATGCCCGCAAAATACAGATCCCTTTGGCGCACCGCCGGGCGACCCGTTTCTTCAGGGTCCGGCTGACACCGGGAACAGACCGGCGTCCCAGGCCAGCGATATGGTCAGGTAGGGTCCGGCGCGCCGGGCGACCCCTCCGAAAACTCATCACACCAGTTTTCAAGGAGGGGGTATGTCCCTGCAGGCCCGCGCGGAAGCGCATTTCATCCAGACCTATCGCGACAACGTCATGATGGTGGCGCAACAGATGCGCGGCCGTATCCGCCCGGCCGTCACCTCGGTGCCCGCCAGCGGCGAGAGCGTGCGCGCCTCGGACCTCGTCGGCACGATCAAGGCGGTCCGCACCGGACCGGTCGAGCTGCGCAACATCAACAATCCGCCGACCAACAGCGCCCGCTGGCTGGTGTTTCCGAACCCGGTGAAGTCCGGCCAGTACATCACCAGCGCCGAAAAGATGCAGCGGGCGCAGGATCCGACGTCGATCTACGTCCGTGGCCACACGGCGGCGGTCGTGCGGATCGTCGACGACATCGACATGGGCATCGTCGAGAACGACGACGGCACGTTTTCGGTCGGCGAGGGCGGCATCCTCGGGCGCGCGTCGGACGGCAAGACGCCGGGCACCGCCAAGGTCGCGCTTCCCGCCTCGAGCTATACCGCGTCGGGCGGTCTTGGCCTCACGCTCGCCAAGCTCATGGGGAGCAAGGAGGAGCTGAACTCGAACGAATTCGGCCTCGACGACATGGACAAGATGTATGCGGCGATCACGCCGCAACAGGTGACGGACCTGCTGTCCCTGGCGGACGGCAACGGCGAGAGCCTGAACGCCTTCCAGCAGATGCAGCTCACGTCGGGCAAGCCGACGACCCTCATGGGCTATGAGTGGATCGTCACCAACCGTCTGCCGAAGGACGCGAACGGTGCGCGGATGTGCCCGATCTGGGCCAAGTCCAACATCATCGAGGGCGTCTGGGAAGACATCCACGGCGACATGTGGAACGACACCAACGCCGACAACCAGCCCTATGCCCGCGTCCAGGCGTTCATCGACGCCGTGCGGGTGCAGGACAAGGGCGTCCACGTCCTCCTCTGCACCGAGAGCTGATCCGCACCGCCGGGCGGCACTTGCGTCGCCCGGCCCGCTCCTCCCCTGACCGAAGGACAGGCAAATGCCCATCGTCAACCAGAAATCCGACCTCTTCCGCGATGCCTTCAACGGCGGCGGTATCGTCGATCCCAAGCGCCTGCGCGGCCGCGCCGACATCGCGACCGGCAGCGTCGCCAACCTCGCCACCGACCTGAACACCTCGAGCTATCATCTGATCGACCTGCCGTCCGACTGCCTCATCCATCCCGACACCGCCTTCGACGTCGAGAACTGGGGCTTTGCCACGATCAACCTGGGGACCCAGGGCGACATCGACGCGCTCGGCACCATCCCCAAGGCCTCGGGCGCCACCTACCGGCCCGTCGTCTTCGGCGATGCCAAGTTCCTGCTGGAGCTCTGGCAGATCCTCGGGCTGGCGACGGACCCCGGCGGGTTCATCGGCATCTATGCCCATGCCTCGGCCAACGCGACGGCGGCGGGCGCGATGCTGTTCCAGATCCAGACGATCCGCGTCACCTGATCCGAGCCGGGCGCCCGCTCCGGCGCCCGGTCCCCTCTTGCCGACAGGTGACAACCGCCCATGACCTTTGCCATCGCGACATCCCAGATCGTCCAGCAGGCCTTTCGCTTCATGGAAAAGCGCCCGGTGGCCTCGTTCGGGGACGACAGCGAGGAGGCAACCTACGCGGCAGAGCAGTACGACGTCGCCCTGGCGATGTGCCTGGAGGTGGCGGACTGGAGTTTCGCCAGCACCGTCGCCGGTCTGCCGCCCCGGGCCGACCCTGTCCTCGCGGCCCTCGATCCCGCCTATCCGGGGCTCTACGAGCTGCCCGCCGACCACCTGGTCCTGCGCGACGTCTGGGACGGGACGCTGGCCTGGCGCGTCGACGGGCTGGTGCTGCGAACCACCGCCGCATCGACGGAGCGCCTCGCGATCCGCTACACCCGGCGGATCACCAACGAAACCGAGCTGCCCGCTACGTTCCAGACGGCGGTCGCGCTGCAGCTCGCCGTTCTCCTCGCGCCGATCTACGTCGAGGTCTCGTCCAAGCAGGACCGTCTTGCGGCCAGCCTCGAACAGGCGCTCGAGCGGTGCGGTCGCACCGATGCCCGCGCCGGATCGTCGCCGTCGGGATGGGCGGGCCCGCTGTCCGGTGACTGGGCCGCAGGGGCGGTCCGGTGACGCGATCGAGCCCGCCCCAGCTTTCGTTCTCGAGCGGCGAAATCTCTCCGCTGCTCTACGGGCGGACGGATTACGTCCGCTACCAGACCGGCCTGCGCCGGTGCCCCGGTTTCCTGCCGATGCGCCAGGGCGGCGTCACCCGCGCGCCCGGCACGATCTGGCGGGGCCGCACGCGCAATGACGCAAGGGCGCGTCTGATCGACTTCGAGTTCGCCGCGAACGACGCGATCACGCTCGAGTTCACCAACGGTTTCATGCGGGTCTGGCGCTACGGCGCCCTCGTCCTGTCGGGGGCGGTGCCCTACGAAATCGCGACGCCGTTCGTCGAGAGCGACCTCGGCAACCTGTCGTGGGTGCAGTCGGCCGATGTGATCTACATCGTCGACGGCCGCAATCCGATCCAGCGCCTGGCGCGCAGTGCGCTCGACGACTGGCAGATCGGCGACGCCGACGTGACCAACGGCCCGTTCCGCCTGGAGAACCTCGACGAAGCCAAGACCATCGAGGCCAGTGGAGCCATGGGGACGGTCGACCTGACCGGCGCCGGCGCGCCGTTCGAGGCCGACATGGTCGGCAGCCTCGTCCGTCTCGAGCCTGAAAACTACAGCGATATCGCCCTCTGGACCGGCAACCAGGACGTCACCGTCGGCGACACGGTGCGCTATGGCGGCAACATCTACAAGCTGACCGCGGGCACCAACACCGGCGTTAATCCTCCCATCCACCTTAGCGGCGTCGAGAAATACGACAGCGACGACGGCACGTCCTGGCGGTTCGTGACCGACGGCATCGGGATCGCGCGGATCACCGAATTCGTCAACAGCGGCCTCGTCCGCGCCACCGTCCTCAAGGCCATTCCGCAGCCGGTCATCGACGAGCCGACCTATCGCTGGTCGCTCGGCGCCTGGTCGCCGAAATACGGCTATCCGGGGGCGATCGAGATCTACGAGCAGCGGCTGGTGGCGGCGGCGACGCCGACCGATCCGCGCACAGTCTGGTTCAGCACCATCGGTGCCTTCGACGATTTCGAGCCCTCGATCGAGGCCGACGGATCGTTCGCCTACAACATCGCGGGCCAGAACAGCGTCAACCGCATCCTCTGGCTGCGCAGCGGCCGCCGCGGCCTGCACATCGGCGCGCTCGGCGAGGAGTGGTCGGCGCGGTCCACCGAGGGCGACCAGGCGATCGGGCCGACGACGACCGAGTTCGGGCTCGACAGTTCCATCGGATCGAGCGCCGTGCAGCCGATCGCGCCCGATGGCAAACCGATCTTCATCTCGAAGGACGCGCGGCGCGTGTTCGAGATCGCCTATGCCTTCGAGGCGGACGCGAACAAGCCGGTCGAGCTCAGCCTGCCGTCCGAGCATCTGGGCGCGCAGGGCTTTGCCGAGATCGTCTGGCAGGCCGCGCCGCAGCGCGTCATCTGGTGCCGCCGTGGCGACGGCACCCTGGTCGCACTGATCTACGATCCCGAGGAACAGGTTCTGGGCTGGGCGCCCTATTCGCTGGCCGGGGGCGCCGTCGAGGCGATGGCCGTGTCGGCCAGTGCCGACGGCGCTCGCGACATCCTGACCCTCGTCGTTCGCCGCACCGTCGACGGCGAGGTGCGCCGTTATATCGAGGACCAGTCCTTCGTCTTCGGCACGGCCTCGGACGATCCGCCGCTGGCCTCGGCCAACCACCTCTTCGCCGCCCTGACCTTCACCTCGGTCGCGCCGGTCGACACCTTCGCCGTGCCGCACCTCGTCGGCGAAACCGTCCGCATCTGGTCTGACGAGGGCGAGATCGGACCCCTCGTCGTGCCGGATGGCGGCGCCCTGCAATCCCCCGTACCGGTCCGGTCGGCCATCGTCGGCCTCTTTGACGAGACGCATTCGGTCGAGCTGCTCGACCTTGCGGCGCCGGCGCGGGACGGCTCGTCGATCGGCCGCAACAAGAGGCTGAACCACGGATCGGGCGCGCTGCTGCACCGCACCGCGGCCCTGAAGGTCCACGCGACGGAATATCACCTCGGCCGGTCCCCCGTGTCGTCCCGCCAGGAAGAGCTGGTCTCGCGCACCGTCGGGTCGGACCTGACGACGGCGGTGTCCGGTATGGCGCAGATACAGGCCGTCACCGGCACGGCACGGGAAATCACGCTCACGTTCACGCCTGTCGGGGCCGCGCCCGCGACCCTGCTGAGCGTGGCGCCACGCGTCGAGGAGGTGGGTGCCTGATGTGTGAAATCGCGTCGCTCGCCTCGCTCGGGTCCTGGTTCGCCGGTGGCTCGGCCGCCGCTGCCGGCGGTGCCGCCGCTGGCGCCGCCACCGCGGGCGGCCTGTTGCAGACCGCGGGCCTCGTCGCCGGGGTGGGCGGATCGCTCTATCAGGGCATCGCCGCCAGCCGGCAGGCGCGCCAGCAGGCCAGGTTCCAGACACAGCAGGCGGAGACGCAGGCGCGGCTGACGGCCGTGCAGGACAACCGAGAGCGGATGCAGTTCGCCTCGCAAATCCGCCAGCAGGCGGCACAGCTCGCCGCGCGGGGCGTCTCACTCGACAGTCCGACGGCGGTGATGCTGGGCCAGACGGCGGCGCAGGAACTCGCGTTCGGCTCGCAGGCGACCCGCAGCGGCGGTGCGGCTCAGGTGGCCGAGCTGACCAATTCGGCGCAGCTCGCCCGCGCGCAGGGCCGGGCCGCTCTGCTGCAGGGCGGGTTCTCGGCGGCGGGGCGGTTCCTGACCAATGCGCCCGACGTCTGGCCGGACCTTCTGGCATGACCCTCACGGTTCCCAGAAGCGGCACGGTCGCCGGGCGCGCGCCCACGTTGCAGGCGGTTCCGGATGCAACCGGCCAGCTCGTCACGCAACTCGCCGACGTCATGTCGCAGGTCGGAACCCGCCTCGAGGACGACCGGCTGTCGCGCGAACGCAATCGTTTGCAGGTCGAAATGACCCGCGACATGAACAACCTGCGTCTCGAGCTCGAGGATATCGGCGATCCCGACGTCCTCGAAGCGTCGTGGAACCAGCGGCGCGATGCCTTGCGCGCCACCTATATGGACGGGCAGACCGAGGACGGCCGGCCGCGCGTCGATCCGCGCAATGCCGAACGGTTCGGCCTCGCGTTCGACGAGCTGGCCGACCGCAACGCCTTTGCCATCGGCACCCGGGCGCTGGGGGCGCGGCAGTCGCAGCGCGAGGCGACATGGCGCGCCTATGAGCAGGAAGCGACGGTCGCCGCCGCCACCGCCGATCTCGAGACGCGTGCGATCCTCATCGCCAACGGCGACGCGCAGATCGACGAGCTGGTCGCGGCGAACGTGATTACGCCCGAAGAGGCCGAAATCCGGCGGCAGGGTCTGCGGGGCACGGTGGCCGAGGCGCGGGCAGTGCGCCAGATCGGCGACGATCCGGACGCCTTTCTGGCCGCATCGCAGGCAGGCGTATTCAACGACTTGCCTGCGCCGACGATCGCACGGTTCGAGGCACAGGCGCAAAGCCAGATCGCCAGCCGCGAGACCGCGGCGGTCCGCGAAGCCGAGGCCGCGGCCACCGAACGGGCGCGCGTGATCGGCACGCGGTTGAGCGAGATCGCGACCATCGCGGGCGACGGAAGGGTCGCCGCAGACGAGGCACGCCTCGACGATCCGGAATGGCAGGCGCACCCCGATTATGCGCGCGCCGAGGCCGCGGTCGCGCTGCGCGGCGATTATGCCGACATGGCGACGATGACGCCCGACCAGCTCGACGCGCTGGTGACGCAGGAGGAGGGGCTGGCGATCGCCCACCCCTATCAGAACGAACGCCTGGAGCTGTTGCGCGAACGGGCCGAGGCAACGCGGGAAGGGTGGGCCTCGGACCCCGTTGCCTTTGCGGCGGAAGCCGGGTTCGCAGTGCCGGTGCTGCGGCCTTTCGACGTTGGTCGCCCCGAAGACCTCGTGGCCGACCTGCAGCAGCGCGGCGCGTGGGCGCAGCAGGCGGTCGCTCAGGGATACACGACGGACCTTCGCGTGCTGTCGGACGCCGAGCGCGACCAGTTGCGTGCATCTGCGGCGGTGGATCAGGACCCTCTCCAACGCATCGACCTTGCGATTGCTGCGTTCATCGGACTTCGCGGCTGGGGCGAAGACCGTGGAGCGGCAGTCTTCGACGATCCTGTCTTCGTCGGCATGGCCACGTCGCTCGTCCAAGGAGAAATCTCGACGTCAACAGCGGCCGAGGTCTTTCGCGGACAACAGGTTCTTGCGGCCGAAACTATCGTAATGCCCCCCGCTCGTGACCGGAACAGTGCCAGCTTTCAGGTTCTGGAGGCGTTCTTTGCCGACATTCCTGGCGGCGAGGCGCGCCAGCGACGTGTCACCTCCTCGGCCGACGCGCTCTATGCCGCGCGCATCCGGCGCACTGATCCAACGGACGAATTCCAACCAGCGCTCTATGCGCAGGCAGTTCACGAAGTTCTCGGAGGAACCGGCACCTTCGACGACAGGGACGCGACGGGTGGACTTCAGCGGATCGGAGGAAGTCTGACCCTCCTGCCGCGTGGCGTGAACGGCGGCGACTTGCAGGCGGCGCTGAACGCCATTGCCGCGCCGCCATCGCTCGAGCGAGATGCCGTCCAAGAAGGCGGCACGATCCAAGAGTTTCAGGTCCGTCTCGACGCAGAGCGGATGCGGCGGATCACCGACATTTCCGAAAGCGGTTTGCCACCCATGGGCGCCGAAAATCCGGACGTGACAGCGTTCTGGGATGACTTCGGCACCTATTCCATACGTGCCGTCGGCCCCGACCGCTACGTCCTCGGCTATTCGGTTCAGGCAGGGCATTTCACAGTTGTCTATGACACGGCCGGCAACCCGTTCACCTTCAGCGCCCGTCGCCTTCTGGAGGTGGGGGAACGATGATCTTCGAGCTGGAGGAAACCGGGAACGAAGCGCTCTTTCCCCCGATCGAACAGGCGCAGCCCAGGTTCGGGGAACGCTTTGCCGCGGCCGCCGAGGCCGAGCGCATTCGCCTGAACAGCTGGAACCGGCGCGGCGCCATCGAGGCAGAGTTCCGCGACGACATCCTGCGGCAGCTTTCACCTGAAAGTCTCGGTCCGAACCGGGTCGACACCGACCTGCCGGAACTGCGGATGGTGGGCAACACCGGCCTTTTCGATGCGGTGCAGGACGCCTTTCGCGGTGTGCCCGACGACTTCATCCCCGACATCCCGATGACGCAGGCCGACCTCGACGCCCGCGTGCGCGAGCGTCTGCAGGCGGAATGGACCGAGGCACGGGATGTGCTCGATCTTGCCCCGGAGGGAAGCTGGGGTCCCGAGATGATGGGGGCGATGTGGGCGGGGCTTCAGGACGAGGCCACGTTGGCGATCCTGCCTTTCGGGATGGGCGCCGGATCGCTCGGCCGGGTTGCCGCGCGCGAGTTTGCCCTTGGCGTCGCCTGGGAAGGGATGACCCTGCCGCGCCAGTTCGACATGGCCGACGAACTGGGGATCGGCGATCCGCAAATCCTGCGCCAGTTGCTCATCTCCGGTGCGGCCAGTGCGGTGCTCGGCACCGGGATCACCGCCGCCCTGCGCGGGATCGGCGGCTGGAACAACAGACAACGGCTCTACGACCGGACGGCCGAGGCCGACGGCACGACGCGCAGCACCACCGAAGGGACCCCGCGCGAGCAGGACGAAGCGATCTCGGCGGCGATGGAACGGATGTTGCGCGATGGGGAAACAGGCGTCGGCGAGCCGGTGGTGCCTCCCGCCCCACGTGACGCGCCGGGCGGGGCGGCAGCGGCGCTGCCTGACGAGCCGCTGGTGCCGCGCTCGACGTTCGATCAGGCGGGCATGCAGCCCGAGGCACTGACGGCGCTGGCCCGCCTCGAACAGTTGGCCGACAGCACCTTTACGATCAACAGCGCGATCCGTTCGCCAGAGGTGAACGCCGCGGTCGGCGGCGCGCGCAACTCGCAGCACCTGGCGGGGTCCGCCGTCGACATCGACGTGCGCGGCATGCCGACAGAGCAACGGGTGGCCCTTATCCGTCAGGCGCGCGAGGCCGGGTTCGGCGGCGTCGGCGTCTACGAGAATTCGCTGCACTTCGACGTCGGTCAGGTGCGCCACTGGGGGCCGTCCTACGGTGCCGAGAGCCTGCCCGGCTGGGCAAGCGAAGCGGTTGCAACGCCACGCGGCCAGAGCGCCCGGCCCAGTGCGCCGCCGCCGTTCAGCGCCTTCGACTTCTCGCCCGCCGGCAACGCCAGTCCGGAGACAAACCGCGTCGGCTACGTCTATGGCCAGCTGATCGGGCAAGGCGTCGAGCCGCACATTGCGGCGGGCATCGTCGGCAACCTGATGGTCGAGAGTGGCCCGACCATTTCGCCCTCGGCCATCGGCGACGGCGGTGCGGCGCTCGGCATCGCCCAGTGGAACACCCGCCGCAGCGCCCTCGAGGCGTTCGCGGCGTCGCGCGGCACGGCGGCGACCGACCTCGACACACAGATCGCCTTCATGTTCCGCGAGTTCGAGACGACCGAGGCGGGCGCCTGGTCGCAGATCCGCGCGGCGCGCACGCCGCAGGAGGCGGCGGAGCTGTTCTCGCGCCTCTACGAGCGTCCCGGCACCCCACACCTCGAGCGGCGCGTCGAATATGCGACGGACGTCTACGGGCAGTATCAGGGCGGCGCCGTGCCCGCCTTTCGGCGCGGTGCCGCCGGGGCCGACACCGGCAGCCCGGGCGGGCCGACCTCGCGCGGCTATACCGGCGAGGGGCAGGTCACGGCGGGCGACGATATCCGGATCGACGTGGACTACGAGATCGTCGACGCCAGCCTGTTGCGGGGTGCTACCGACGACCTGCAGCCGCGCGACCGGTCGCGCCCGTCGAGCGACGAGCAGATCGCCGAGATCGCGGCCCGCCTCGATCCCAACCGCCTCTTGCCCGCCGCCGAGGCCGACCGCGGCGCGCCGGTCATCGGCCCGGACAACATCATCGAGAGCGGCAACGGCAGGGTGCAGGCAATCGTGCGCGCCGCCGAGCGTCATCCCGACCGCTACCAGGCCTATCGCGACCGTCTCACCGAACTCGGCTACACGATCCCGGCGGACGTGGAACGCCCGGTCCTGGTCGCGCGGCGCCGGACCGAGTTCACGCCCGACGAGCGCCGCCGGTTCGTGCGGCAGGCCAATACCAGCGCCGTGGCGCGCATGTCACCGACCGAACGCGCGGCGATGGACGCGTCGGCCCTGACCGACGACATCGTGCGCCTTTACGACGGGGCCGCCAAACTGACCGGCGATGGCAATGCCGCCTTCACGCGGCGGTTCCTCGACAGTCTGCCGCAGGCGGAACGGTCCGGCCTCGTCGACAGGACCGGTGCGCTGAACACCGAAGGCGTCGCACGGATACGGGCGGCGCTGCTGGCCCGCGCCTTCGACGCGCCGGACATCCTTGCACGGGTGCTGGAAACGGACGCAGGCGAGTTGCGGTCCTTCGTCGTGGCCCTCGAGCGGGCGGCACCCGATTTTGCCGCTCTGCGCGCCGATATCGCGGCAGGACGGCTGCGTCCGGAAATGGACATTTCGGGCCATGTCCTCGACGCGATGCGCCTGATCGCGACGGCGCGCGAGATTTCCGCACGCGAGGCGGCGCCGGTCGCCCGGGTGATCGAGGACCTGCTCGAGGACATCGACCTGTTCGAGGGGGCGGTGGCGCCGCTCACTGCGGCGCTGGTCAAGCGGTTCCAGATCGAGGGCCGGGCGCGCCCGGCGGACGCCATCGGCGCGTTCCTGACGCGCTATGCGACGGAGGCGCGCAAGGTCGGCGGCACCGAGGCGCAGCTCTTCGGCGACATCGTCGGCCCGCTCGACGTGTTGCGCGCGATCGAGCCGGAGGGGTTCGGTCATCTGGTCGAGACCGGCACGGCCCGCACCGTCGCGGCGCCGCGTCCGCGCGCGCCGCTCGACGATCCGGCGGCGCGCGCTGCCTTCGACGACGGTGCCCTCGGACCGGCGTCGCAACGCCTCGACGACGAGATGATCCGCAGCCTGCGCGCCGACCTCGACGCGGCCAACAGTGCCGTGCGCGAGGCGGGGATCGACGACCTCGAACTGAAACTGCCGGACGGCGGCACGGTGACGGTGCGCGAAATCCTCGACGACCTCGACGACGACCTCAACCTCGACGCGGTGCTGGGCGCCTGCGGTATCGGAAGGGCGGGCTGATGGCCAATATCCACGATTGTCTGCAACGCGCGATCGACGATGGCGCGCTGGACCGCGGGCGCGGCCGGGCGGCGCAGGACGAATTCGCCGATCTCGTCGCCAAATACGAGACGATGATGCCGCGCGCGCAGGCCGAGGCGCAGGCGGCCGAAACGTTGCGCGCGGCGACCAAGGCCGCGACGGCGGAACGGCGTCACACGGTGATCGCGCAGATGCAGGCGATGGTGCGCATTTCGGCGACCATGCGGGCGGTCAGCGACCCGGCGCGGGCCCTGAAGCTGCTGCTCGAGTGGAACGACATGGGCAAGGTGGTCGGGTTCACCGGCGAGAGCATCCGGTCGATCGAGGAGGCGCTGGTGCGGTTGGTGCACGGCGGCATCCGCGAGGCGCTCGAGGCGGTCGGACCGAAGTTCTCGGGCCGGTCCCGCGACCCGGCGCTGATGAACCAGATCCTCGACGAGCTGCACGGCGAAAATACCGGCAACGTCGCGGCCCGCCAGTTGGCAGATGCGATCCGGAGCCAGCAGGAGCGGCTGCGTCAGCTCTTCAACGCGCACGGCGGCAACATCGGCAAGCTCGCCGACTTCGGCGTGCACCATACTCACAACGTCGCCAAAATCCGCCGCGCCCAGTTCGAGGGATGGCGGAAGTTCCTCGACGACAACGACATGATCGACTGGGGCAGGATCATCAATCACAAGACCGGCAAGCCCTTTGCCAAACCCGGCGGCAGACCGGGCGGGGCCGATCGCGTCGTGTTCCTTCAGAGGATCTACGACAGCATCACGACCCGCGCATGGAACCGTACCGAGCCGTCGATGACGATGGGCGGCAAGGCCCTCTACAACACGCGGGCCGAACACCGGGTGCTGCATTTCAAATCGGGGGCGGCCTGGCGCGCCTATAACAAGCAGTTCGGCAGCGCCGATCCGTTCTCGTCGCTGATGAGCGGACTGAACGGCATCGCGGGCGACATCGCGCGGATGCGTGTCCTCGGGCCGAACCCGCGCCTCGGCCTCGAGTTCGCGCGGCAGGTGGCGATGAAGGACGCGGCGCTGAAGGCGGCGCAGCCGGTCCCGGCGGGCGCGAAGATCATCGACTACGAAGGCCGGGTGCGCAGGGCGGCATCGCTGGCCGCGACGATGCTGGCGCACCAGGACGGCAGTGTGAACGTGCCGGTGAACGAGTTCTGGGCCTCGTTCATGGGCGGCACCCGCAACGTCCTGACGGGCATCCAGCTCGGCTCTGCCCCACTTTCGGCGGTCACCGACGTGGCGACGGTGCGCAAGGCCGCGCTGGTGATGGGGCTGAGCCCGACCAACGTCCTGGCGCGACATGTGAAGCTGCTGGGGTCGAGCGCCGAGCGGTCGATGATGGCGTCGCAGGGCTACATCATGAGCAGCCTCGCCGATATGGGGGCGGCGCAGGCGCGGTTCGCGGCGGACACCTTCGGTCCCGAGATGGCGCACCGGGTGGCCGGGATCACGCTGCGCGCCTCGGGTCTCACCTTCTGGACCGATGCGATGCGCCTTGCCCTGATGGGGGAGCTCACCTCCGAGCTGGCGCTCAATGCCGGCAACAGGTTCGATCAGCTGTCGCCGACGTTGCAGGGCATCTTCAGCGCGCGCGGGATCACCGCCGCCGACTGGGACAAGTTCCGCGTGCCCGAAGGTATCTTCCGGCCCACGGAGGGGGCCGTCTTCCTGAACCCGATCCACTGGCTCGAGCATACGAACGTGCCGCGCGCCGAGGCCGAGGGCCTGTCGATGCGGGTGCAGATGATCGTCGAGGAGCAGCTCGAGCTGGCGGTGCCGACCGGCAGCCTCGAGGCCAAGGCGATGGTTCTGGGCGATACGCGGCCCGGCACGTTCACGGGCGAGTTCCTGCGGTCGGGCATGAAATACCGGGGCTGGTCGCTGTCGCTCATGTTCAACCATTTCCGCCGGGCGCAGGCAATGCCCACGGGGATGGACCGCTGGACCTATGCCGCGACGCTTGGCGCGCAACTGACGATCATGGGCGCGCTGGCGGTGCAGCTCAAGGAGATGGCCAAGGGCCGCGATCCGCGCCCGATGACCGACGGCAAGTTCTGGCTGGCGGCGACGTTCCAGGGCGGCGGCCTTGGCATCTTCGGCGATTTCTTTGCCGCCGAAAGCAACCGGATGGGCGGCGGCATCGGCGAAACGCTGGCCGGTCCCGTCGTCGGACTTGCGAGCAGCATCGTCCGGCCGATTGCCACCAACCTCACGGCACTGGCGACGGGGGCCGAGACGCATCTGGGCCGCGATGTCGCGAACCTGCTGCGCTACAACACTCCCGTCGCCTCGTCGCTCTGGTACGCCCGCGCCGCCTATGACCGGATGGTCGCCGACCAGATCCAGTTAATCCTCGATCCCGATGCGCGCGCCAACATGCGCCGCCAGGAGCAGACCCGCACGCGGAACCTCGGCAACGAGCCGTTCTACCCCCGCGGCGCCCTGCTGCCCTCCCGCGCCCCCGACCTTTCCAATGCCGTGAGGAGCACCCCATGACCACAGAGACACTCGATCCGCCGGTCTATTTCACCGTCGCGGGCACCGGCCCCTACGCCACCGGCCGCGCCTTCGTCGAGGCGCGTTCCATCGTCGTGGGGATCATGGACGGCGACGACGCAGTACCGCTCGAGACGGGGGCCTGGACGGTGTCGCCCTCCGAGTTCGCCGACGACGGCGACGTGACGCTGGCGGCCCCGATCGCGGCGGCCTTCGAGGGCCGCACCCTCGTCATCTACCGCGAGACGGTCCTCGAGCAGGGCTGGATCGGCAACCAGTCGGTGCGCGAGCGCGGCCTCGAGCGCCAGCTCGACCGGCAGGTGCAGCGCGTCCAGGAGATCGGCCAGCTCCTCGAGCGGGTGCCGCGCCTGGCGCTGCGCTCGACGCTGCAACGCCCGAGCGTGCCCGAGCCGCAGGTGGGCCGCGCGCTCGTGGGCAACGGCGATGGCACCGGCTGGATCAACGGCCCGGCGATCGAGGGACTGAACTATCCCAACCGCTGGCTGCTGATCGACGACTTCGGCGCCAACACGGTGCCGGGCGTCACCGACATGACCGGGGCGGTGCGCGACGCGGTGGAGTACATCGCGGCCATCGGCGGCGGCATCGTTTATGGCCTGTCGGCCGACTACCTTCTGACCGACACGATCACGGTCATGTCGAACGTCATGTTCGAGGGCGCGGGCTACGCCTTTGCCAACGATTACGTCGATGATGGCGTCATCCGCCGCGGCTCGTGGTTCACCGTGCCGGCCGGGTTCAACCGCAACATGTTCCGCTTTACCAGCAGCACGTCGGGGTTCGATGCCACCGGCTATCCGCGCATCCACGCCGGCATCGCGCGGTTCGGCCTGCACGGCAACCGCACCGCCAAGTACGACCTCGGCCAGACCGATCTGAACGCCACCGGTTCCTGCGTGTTTCTCGACGGGGTGTCCTATGTCTCGCTCGAGGACGTGTGCCTGTTCCGCGCCGCCGAACACGGGATCAACATGGGGACGCGCGACTATGGCGGCGCGATCGGCCCGAAGTCGAGCAACAACAACCACCTGTCCAACGTCGTCGCGCTGCAGAACGGCCTCGACGGGTTCCGGATGTTCGGCGGCGACTGCCTCCTCACCGGGCTGATCGGCGGCGCCAACGGGCGCGACGGGTTCAACGGCAATGCCGGTCCCCTGAACGGCGGCCGCATGTGGAACAACGAGCGATATGGTGTCGCCCTTCAAGGCCTGACCGTGATCGACGGGGTGCCGCCGCTGAAGGGCGGCGCGCTGGGGTTCGGCGTGGCGATCAACGGCGTCGAGATCTACGACAACGGCGACAGCGGCGTCGGTCTGCTGTCCGGATCGGGCCACCTGGTCGATGGCAACCGCATCTACGACAACGGCCGCAAGGGCCTCGGCGGCAACTCCTCGGCGGCGATCACCGTCGCCGACCTGGTCGGCAAATGCGTCATCACCTCGAACTACCTCGGCGTGCAGAACATGGCCTATCGGGTCGGCAAGGCGGGAAATCTCACCGGCGGCACCGGCTACACCAACGGCTATTATCCGAGCGTTGGCCTCACCGGCGGCACGGGGCAAGGCGCCACTGCGAACATCACCATCGCCGGGGGTGTCGTCACAAGCTGCGTCTTCGATCTGCGCGGCGGGGGCTTCACCGCTGGTGACATCCTCACCGCTCCGGTGCCTGACATCGGCGGCACCGGCTCCGGGTTTTCGATCACCGTCCAGATCACCTCTTATCCGTTCCCCGGCGACACGATGTACGGCATCAGCGCCACCTCGGCCCGGCCCGACATCGTGGTCGACGGCAACCACTTCACCAACGACATCGTCCCGGTCAACATCGCGGACATGGGCGCCGTGCGCCTGCGCGGCGGCGATCGCGGCGCGGTCTCGGTCCGGGACTTCGGCGCAAAGGGCGACGGCAAGACCGACGACACGCTGGCGATCCAGACCGCGTTCAATCTGTCGCGAAAGGTCCATTTCCCGAACACCGGCGACTTCTACCGGATCACCAACACGATCAACGTGATGCTTGCCGGCACCGTCGTCACCGGCGCCCGGTCCGAGGTGCGCCAGACCAACACGGCAAGCACGTTCTGCTTCAAGGTGTCGTCGCCGCTCACCAACGTCGATATCAGTGGCTTGATCTGCTACGGCAACGGGGCATTCACCAACCAGACATCCAGCGGCGGCATCTGGCTCAACGGGGTCACGGGCTGCAAGGTGCATGACTGCGAGTTCCAGAACCATTGGGGCGCGGCTGTTCTTCTGGTCGGTGCCAATGGCAACAGGGTCGACAAAAACACATTCAGCGCCAGCAACGTCGGCCCGCTGGACACCGACGACTTCGCCGATATCGCGGTGATCCGTGGATCGTCCCGTAACCAGATCACGAACAATTTCATCAACAGCGGACAGTCAGCGGGCGTGCTGGTGCAGTCGGTCGTGATTGGCGATTACTGCAACGAGAACATCATCACCGGCAACCTGATCTTCAACGCCCGCGCCTACGGCATCGCACTCTATCGCAACTCCGACAGTCCGCCGCTAGAGGACCAGAAAGTCGAGCGAAACCTCGTCGCCAACAATATCGTCGACAACGTGACCGGCAACGTCGTGAACTCCATTAGCGGGACCTATACCTACGGCGCGGGCATCTACCTGCAGGGCGCCGAGGACAGCGTTGTTACCGGCAACCGGATCAGCCGGACACACTCGGCGCCCGTTGCTTTCGTGTCGCAGCTCTCGCCCGGAGGCATCGGGATCACCAACCTCAGCCGCGCGCAGATCAGCGGCAACATCATCACCGACGCGGGCCGCTACGGCATCGACTATGCCGGGGCCAACAATGTCGGCAACGATACCGGCTTCGTGAACATCACCGGGAACACGATCACCGGCACGGCCCGTGAAGGCATCTATCTGCGGCTCGTCAAGCGGGTGAACGTCACCGACAACACGATCGACACGACGGGTAGCCAGGGCATCCGCCTAATCAACACGGTGCTCGGGCGCAACATCACGATCAGCGACAACAAGGTCCGAAATGTGACCGGAAGCGCGATCACGCTCGATTACGCGGATGCTGCAATCGTCTCCGGAAACAGCGTCGATATATGCTCGACCAATGGCATCACTGCATCGAACTCAAATGACGTGCAGGTTGTCGGCAACACGGTGAAGGACGCGGCACTTCGCGGCATCCAGATCGCCAGCACCTGCACCGGAACGACCGTCGCCGCCAACAAGGTCGTCGGCACCGGCGCCTCGACCGAGGGTATCCGCCTCGATGCCAAGTGCACCGTCGGCGCGCGCAACACCGTGCGCGGCTGCGTTGTCATGTGGGCGGGCGCTTACGCATGGATGCGCGGGGCGCAGGAGGGCGCGGCTGTCGGGAACGTCACCACTGCGGAGACAGACATCTACGCCCTTTCGATCCCGGCCAGCACGATGGTTGTCAGCGGCGAGACTGTTAAGCTGAAAGTCACTGGATCCACAGCGAACAACGCCAACGCCAAGACGATCAAGGTCTACTTCGGCGCGAACGTGATCGGCACCTTCATGCCGACAGTTTCGCAGGTGTCGGAATGGCAGATCGAGGCCACGGTCGCCCGGACCGGCGTCTCGGCGCAGCGGTGCCATTGCACGTTCCGACAGGGCGGCACGGTGAAGCAGTACGACTTCGACTTCACGACGACCAACACCACCGAGGGCGCGGCAATCCTGCTGCGCGTCACCGGGCAGGCCACCGCCGACAACGACCTTCAGAAACTCATGTCCGAAATCGAGTGGAAGGAGGCGTCCTGATGCCATGCCGAACCACATCAAGCATAACCGGGCATGGCGGGCGGGTGGTTCCGTGAACCCTTTCCAGCAATCAATTGAATTCTGGATCGTCGTCGCTGCCGCGATCGTCTTTAAGATCAGCACTTCGGAACGGCTCTCGGCTCTCGGCGTCATCGCCACCGTCTCGGGGTCGGTCCTCGCGGCTGTCGTCGGAACCGATCTTATCGTGGATCTTGCGGGCCTCGAGTCGCAGACCGCGACCTATGCGGTCGCCTGCCTCCTTGGCCTGACAGGCGAGGATATGATCCGCCGCGTCATCATCAAGTCCCGATCCGGGGAAAGCCCTCTCGGCATCCTCAAATGGCTGCGCGGCGACGATGGCAAGGGGGGCGATGATGGTGCGTGAGGCAGGCGCGCGGCTTTGGCCGTCGATGATCCGATGGGGCTGGGTTCTTGTTGCCATCGCCCTGATATGGCCCTCCGTTCGGCTGGAAACTATCCCCCGGATTGAGGGCCGAATTTGGCCCGTTACCTCTGTGATGCGCGACATAGTTCTTCTGGACGCAGAGCCGGGCTTTGTGGTCGTGAGCGGCACAATAGATAAATGGCGCGACTGCCCACTTGATCGCGTTGAATGGCGGTTCGGGCGCATCGACGGGCGCAGCATCCGCATCACGCCTATATCGCGTGGCCGTGCCCGCGATCTGCCGGAGGGGACGGCAGACGTTGGACCATGGGTATTGCCGATGACCCGCGACGAATTCTTGACCGGGGCCTTCGCTTTTGTCTGGCACGACTGCCACCGGGCTTTGCCGTGGCTGACGCAGAGCGTGCTTTACAGGCCATCCGACGCCTTCGACACGAGGGGCGACTGACCGCACCACCGCCCGCTTCGGCGGGCTGACCCATTGGAGAGACGACATGGCAGAGATGACCATCAGCGACCAGGGCATCCTCGAAATTGCCGAGCACGAAGGCATTGTCCCTGCGCCCTACCGCGACAGCGTGGGCGTCTGGACGTGGGGAATAGGGCACACCAGGAACGCGGGGGGCCTCGATCCCGCGAAGATGCCGATGGCGATGCCCGGTAATCTCGACGCCGCGATCGATCTCGTGATCGAGACGTTCCGCGACGACGTGGTGAAATATGCCGCGCGCGTGAATACCGCGATCAAGGTGCCGCTGAAACAGAACGAGTTCGACGCGCTGGTGTCGTTCGACCTCAACACCGGCGGGATCCACCGCGCCCAGCTCACGAAGGCGATCAACCGGGGCGACCCGGATGCGGCACGACACTTCATGGGCTGGTTGCGGCCGCCGGAAATACGCAAGCGGCGCAAGGCCGAGATGAGCCTTTTCCGAACCGGCGACTACGACGCGAACGGCGACACGATCCCGATCTGGCGCACCAATGGCGCGGGCCGGTTGTCCGGCATCATGCAAACGATCACCGGCGCGGAAATGCTTGCCCGGTTCGGGGCGGAACCCGCCCCCGTCGACCTGCCGCGCCTGCCGGACCTGACGCCCATGGCGCGGGCGCTGAATGACATCGACGCCCGGCACCGCGCGCTGGGTGAGGCGCTGGTGGCGGCTCACGAGGCCTTCGCCGAGATCACCTGAACCCCAACCCGAAAGGACACCCCATGAATTCCGTTTACCTGCGCCTTGCGCTCTATGCCGTGTCGACGCTTCTCGGCATGATCCCTGCGGCCCTTGCCGGTTTCGTGACCTACAACAGCGACACCGACATCCTGACCATCAGCGTCGGTGGCCTCATCACCGCCCTCGTCGTCGGCCTTGGTGCGACCGGAGGCATCTTTGCCCGCTGGGGCGTCAAGTGAGCGCGCTGGGGATCATCGGCATCCTGATCGCCGACCTGAACGACGCCCTCGCCTGCGCCAACGGCAGGCTCGACGCAATCGCCCGGATCATCGGGCAGGAATAGGAGGTCATAATGGCGACAGTAGACAAGACGGGAACCGGCTGGCAGCTCTTTGCCACGGGGCCGGGAAAGGTGACGTTCACGCCCCTGACGCAATCGGCGTTCTATCGGTTCAGGGATGACGCGACCGTGCCGCCAGAGGATGCCGGGCACGTAGCGACAGCCGGAGAAGACAAGCCGTTGCGGCTTGAAACGGGCGAGCGCCTCTACGTCAAGGGCGACGGCCGGGCCATCCCCTGCACCTTTACGGCAGACACCTGATGCGCGTCCTGGCCGGGCACAATTACGAGGGGGCAGGGCAGGTTCTGCTTGGCCACGGGCTGCTGTCTGACGTGGCGGCTGCGACGGTCCCCGCGACATTCGCGGACGCAGGATGGGCCCTTGATGACGAACCGACAGAAGCCGGGGACAAGCTCGGCCTGAGCTACGTCACCCTGCCCGCGAACGGCGGATCGACAATCACGGCGTTGCAATACCGCGTCGGCGGCGGGGCGGCGCAGACTGTCTCCGGCACCGGCACCGGGCGGCGGATCATCACCGTGCTGGCGGCACCCACAGAGGCCTCCGTCGAGGTGCGGGCCATCAATGCGGTCGGCAACGGGGTGTGGAGCACGGCCAAGCTGCGGACGCCGGTCGTGGTGGGCGTCGCGCCTACGGCCTCCGCCATCACGGTCGGCGCCTATGATCCCGAAACAGACAGCGCCCCGATCACCATCACCGACCTCAGCGAGGATGCAGCCGACTGCTACCTGATCCTGTCCGCGACGGACCAGATCGCGGCGGGCGTCACGTCGGCGCAGGTCAGGAGCGGTCTTCTGTCGACCGGCGCTGCGGCGCAGGACGACGCGGGCTTTGCCGTGACTGTCGCGAGCCCTGCCGTCACGGTGTCCGGGCTGGTTGCCCCTCCGGGGACGTGGTTTGTGACCGTCGTTCTGGGCGATGCGGGCGGCGCCTATGGCGACCCCGTCGGTGCAGGATCGTTCACGGTAACATCCTCTGCGGTCGCGCCGACATATCGGGGAGACGGATCCGGGAGGCCCTTTGGGACCACGCACACGTTCAATGCGTCAAGCGCAGGCACGGTGGCCCTGCCTGCAACCTTCGACGCGGGAAAATGGGTGGTGCAAGCCGCCGACCTTAACGGTTCCGGGCGCATAACCAATGTAGTCATCGACGGGACCGCAGCGATCAAGAGAGGTGCCGGATACAACGGCGCGGCGAAGTCTCTTGAAACGTGGGAGGCGGATATTGAGGGCGGCGGAACGGCCACTATCGTCGTCACAGTGTCGGTCGGTTCGGACCGTGTGCATATTGCCGCGCACCATATGGGCTCCCTGACATATCAGGGTGAAGTCGCGCAACTCGCGCCGAACGCCGCCTCGCCGGATGTGTCGTCCAGCTTCACGACAGCGGCGGGTGACGCTGTGCTCGCCTGCTATGGCGCAGCCCCGACGACCGAGCCTGTCTATATCAACATGGCATTGCGCAAGGCCGCGTCAGTAATAAATAGTCGGCAATTCGGAGCGGCCTCAAATCTCAATACAACCGGCGGATCGCCCGAAGCGTTCGTCGTCGACTTTTCGGAAGGCTTCAAATCAGAAGCGGTATTGGCGGTGCATTATGCTTGATTTCAACATCTCGGCATCATTCGTCGTTCCGGGCCCCGGCCCCGGTCTGACCTATCCCGCGCCGACATATGCGGTCTGGGACTTCGACGACACCACGGCGACGTGGAATACCGACACCACGGCGGGCACCGAGAGCGCGCTCAACGGCGCGATCCAGACGGCGATGGCAGACGCAGGCACGGTCGGGACACCGCGCTATCACCGGATCACATGGACCGGCGGCAACATCGCTGGCGCCCTTACCCTCAGCTTCACGCAGGCGACACCGACACGCGGCTCAGTCTACATCCTCGTGGTGCCATCAACGCTCTACACGACGATCGGCGGCAGTCTGAACATCGGATCTGGCGTCTCCGACACAAAATTCCGGGGCTTTCAGATCCAGCCGTCGTCAACCGACTATGCCGGCGGACTGGTCCGGTGCGTCAACCCTACGACGGTCGGCGGCGGGCGGCGGCTGTCCTTCGCGGGCAACAGGTTCGGTCGCTTCTGGGCGGGCGGGGCTGACAGCACCTATCCAGAGGTCTTCGGAGGATCAAGCAATTCGGGCTGGGAGATTGCCGCCAAGGGTAACGACGCCCGCAGTATTTTCCAGTTCTGCGATGCGCGGGCCGGGCGCTACCACTTCGAGGATAACCTCGTGACCGGACTGGTGGATGATTTCTTTGGAGGGACCGTCCGCGCCGTCTCGCCAAACATCTGCTACCTTTACGCCGCGCGAAACATCATCACCGATTTTGCGGACAATGCAGCATACAACGGATTTCACCCGGACTTTCTCCAGACGGGCGTGCCCGCCGATGTGTCCGGCGACCTCTACGAGATGCAGGTCTATGGCAATATCCTGATCGGGGACACCACGAGGCAATACCCGACCCACGCCGCAATCCTGCAAAACGAAGGGTCAGCGTCGGGGATCAGCGGCGATTTCCGGGACAATGTATTCCTGTGCACCGGTCTGCGGGGTATCTGGACACCTGACAAGACATTGACCATCGCCCGCAATTTGTTCGCGTGGCCCCCTCTGCCAAGGGCGGTCCTGACATCCGGGACCGGGTGGACGGGCGGACCGTATCGACAGTACATCAACGGTCAGGGAGACCTGAGACCCGCCGGCACGACCGACATCGGCCTCTATTGGGCCGGCCAGAACGCGCAAGGCTCGGCGTGGGCGCTGGGGCTAAACCCCGCAGAGATCGTGAGCCACACCGTCGCCATAGACGCGCCGACCGGCTATCAGACCCGGTTCCCAAACATGACGGGCCTGACGTTCGACGGCTCATCCCTCATAATCGATAACGACTTTGCGTCGCTTCTCAGGACGCGGTACTCGCTGCGGTCGTGGATCGAGGACACGTACACGCCGCGCTCGGTCGCCCTCGGCACCGGCTGGGAGGCAAACGGGTTCAATCTGCCGGGTCTGTTCTGAGGGGGCGTGCAGAGACTGTCGGCACAAGCGAGCTTCGTCAAGACGTAGTGGATCGACTACGACCATCGCGACGGGCTCGCAGGGCTGCATAAGCCATTGACATCTAACGACTTGCAAAAGACAGCTAAATGTCTCAAGCTATTGATATACAATGATTTCATAGTAATTTGTAATCAATGGGTCGGGAGTTCGAGTCTCTCTGGGGGCACCAGCAGCGTCAGGCCGCAGGAGGATGTGGGTTCACTGACGGGGAGGGTCGAGCTCGACCCGCCCGGCTTCCTCCAGCACGAAAACCCGCCCGTCCTCGATCACCGCGGCGGTCAGCGGCCCGCCATAGGCGGCGCCGGTGTCGAGGTTGACGCGGTTGCCGTAATGCGTCGGCACGTCGACGGGCGTGTGGCCATGCACGATCAGCGGGCCGTGGTCGCGGGGATCGTCGTGAAAGTCGCGGCGGATCCACATCAGGTCGGTGTCCGTTTGCCGGTCCAGCGGCACGCCCGGTCGGATGCCCGCATGCACGAAGAGGGCGTCTGCCGCCCTGTGCCAGAGTGGTAGTGCGGTGAGAAACGCGATGTGCTCTGCCGGGACACGGGCCCGAGCCTCTCGATGCAGGTCGCCGGGCGACAGCGCCTCGGGCGCGGCGATGCCATAGCTCGCAAGCGTCGTCAGGCCGCCCAGACGGGGATGCACCCAGGTGTAGTCGGTTCGCAGTCCGGGGTCCGTCGCGGGTGGTTCGTCCATGTAGAGCGCGAACATGTTGTCATGATTGCCCTTGAGCACGATCCACGGCGCGCCCCGGGCGATGCCTGCCATCAGCAGGTCGATCGTCCCGCGCCCGTCCGGTCCCCGGTCGACGAGGTCGCCCAGATGCACGACGGGGCTGGCGTCGTCGCCGGTGTGTCGCCGGTCCGCCGCGATGCGGGCATGGGCGGCGCGCAAGAGATCGGTCTGACCGTGGATGTCGCCGATGGCATAGATGCGCATGGTGGCCTCCTTCGCCCGCGCCGCGTCAGTCGAGGGTGACGTCCGGCAGGCTCTCGAACGCGCGTTTCAGCGCCTCGCCCCAGCCGAGCGAAATCTTCTGGTAGTCGGCATCCTCGGCGTGGATGCGCCGAACATAGCCCTCCTCGAAGCTGTCGGCGGTATAGGAGTGCAGGTCGAGCGGCAGGCCGACCGAGAGGTTCGCCTTGATCGTGCTGTCGAAGCTCACCATCAGGAGTTTGATCGCCGCCTCGAGGCTCATCCCCGGGTCATAGGCGCGCACGAGGATCGGACGGCCGTATTTCATCTCGCCGATCTGGAAGAACGGCGTGTCGGCCTGCGCCTCGACGAAATTGCCTTCGGGATAGATCAGGAACAGGCGCGGCTCGCCGCCCTTGATCTGGCCGCCGACGATGATCGAGGCGCTGAAGGCGGTCGACGACCCGCTGCGCTTGCGCTGTTCGGCGATGACGCCGCGCAGCGTCTGGCCGATGGTGCGCGCGACCTGGAACATCGACGGCAGCCCGAGGATCGAGGGGCTGCGCTCGCCCGGGGCCTTCATCCGCTCGTCGATCATGCTGACGACGGCCTGCGTCGTGGCGAGGTTGCCGGCGGTCATGATGGTGATGACGCTCTCGCCCGGTTCGCACCATGTGAACATCTTGCGATAGGTGGAAATATTGTCGACGCCCGCGTTCGTGCGGGTGTCGGCCATGAAGAGAAGCCCGAAATCGAGCTTCAGCGCGACGCAATAGGTCATTTATGCCTGCTGTTGTTGAACCTGGATCGCAACGCTCATCGTGGCGTTGGCGCTGCCGAACCGCGTCCCTGATAGCGGGGCGGCGTCGGCATAGTCCAGCCCCGTCGCCACGCGGACGTATCGGGTATCGGGGGCGATGGCGTTCGAGATGTCGAAGCCGGTCCAGCCGAGGCCCTCGACATAGGCCTCGGCCCAGGCATGCGTCGCCTCCTGCTCGATCCGGTCGTCCATCATCAGATAGCCCGAGACATAGCGGGCCGGCACATCCATCGCGCGCGCGGCGGCGATGAAGATGTGGCTGTGGTCCTGACAGACCCCCTTGCCGGCCTCGAGCGCCATTTCGGCGGTCCAGTCGATCTCGGACACGCCGGTTTCATAGGGCACCGCCTCGCGGATGGCGGCGGAAAGGGCGTAGAGCTGTCCGAGGGTGTCGGTCGATGTCGAGCGCCCCGAGGTCTGCGATTGCGATTGCGATCCCTGCGACTGCGACTGGCTCTGTGCGCCCGCCTGCATCACCCGCTGCACGAGCGCGCGCGTCAGTGGCCCTGCCTTGGTCGCGGGCGTCGAGCGGCGAAAGAGCCAGAGCGGCACGAACCCCGCGTGCTGGCCGATGATCCCGTGGCGGTCCTCGATCTCGACGATGCCCTCGCTCACCACCTCGACGCGCATAGTGCCGGGCGTCGTCGACAAGAGGTTCACGCGGTTGCGGTGCTGATCGTCGAACGACAGTTCCTCGTGCCCGCCCGTCACGGCGGTGCGCCACTCGATGACCTTCTGGCCGCCCGTCGGTTTCGGCGTCAGGCGGACCTGCTGGACACCATAGTCCACCGGCGCGTCATAGTCGTAGCGCGTGGTATGGCGGATCGCGAGGCGGCGGTGCTTTGGCGCCTCGGTCTCGTCGTCGGTCTGCGGCAGCAGGATGCCTTGCGGCATCGGTCCGCTGCGCGGCTTGGCGGTCTGATCCTCAGACATAGAAGCGATAATCCTCTTCGATCTGTTTGCCCAAGGCGGCGACGGTGCCCATCGCCTCTTGCAGGAACTCGTGCAGGCCCTGTTCGAGGATGGTGCCGATCTCGCGTCCGCTGACGTGGGCGCACAGCGCATGCGCCATTTCGGACGAAGGCCGCGGCGCGCCGTATTCGGCCTCGAGCTGCGCCAGATCGGCGTCGATCGTCGAGCAGCAGAACGCGAGGCTGCGCGGCATCCGCGCGTCGCGGATCAGGAACTGCGCGATGTTGGCCGGGCGCACCTGCTGGCCGTAGGTCATCCGGTAGCCGCCGAGACCCGAGACCGAGGACAGGATCGACTGCCACTGCACGTTGTCGAGGCTGGTGCCGACGCCCGCAGCCATCGGCAGCAGGACGTAGTATTTCACATCGAGGATCCGCGCGGTGTTGTCGGCCCGCTCGACATAGGTGCCGATGCTGGCGAACTGATAGATATCGTTGCGCAGCATCGTGCCCTGCATCGCGCCCCGGATCAGGCTCGCGCGCTGACGCACGACCATGAGGGCGGCGGGCAGGTCGCGCTCGGATACCTTGCGCGCCAGCACCTCCTTGAGGGCGATCCAGGCGGAATTGACGCTCTCCCAGACCTCGCGGGTGAGGGCGGTGCGCACCAGCTTGGCGTTGAGGCGCGCGTTCTCCATCGCCGTCATCACCGAGGAGGGGTTGTCGCGGTCGCGCAGCATCCAGTCGATCGCCTGGTCGTTGCGCATCTCCTCATAGGCCTCGCGGTAGCCTTCGAGGGCGCCGGCCGATTGCAGCACCGATTTCCATTCGTCGTCGTCGTCCGACCGGGTCAGCGCGATGCGCTGCCCGGCCTCGATCATCCGCGCCATGTTCTCCATGCGCTCGAGATAGCGGGCCATCCAGTAGAGGCCGCCTGCGGTCTTGCCTAGCATGCTCATTCCTCCAGCACCCAGGTATCTTTCGTGCCACCCCCCTGGCTCGAGTTCACGACGAGGCTGCCCTTCTTCATCGCCACCCGCGTCAGACCGCCGGGCGTGATCGTGACCCCCTCGGGTGACATCAGCACGAAGGGGCGCAGATCGACGTGACGGGGCGCGAGGCCCTGCCGCGCAAAGATCGGCACCGTCGACAGCGCCAGCGTCGGCTGCGCGATATAGTTGGCCGGGCGCGCGGTGAGCTTGCGTCGGAACGCGGCCAGCTCGGCCTTGCTCGACGTCGGTCCGATCAGCATGCCATAGCCGCCAGAGCCGTGCACCTCCTTGACGACGAGGTCGGCGAGGTTGTCGAGGACGTAGGACAGGCTCTGCTTGTCCGAGCAGCGCCAGGTCGGGACGTTCTGGAGGATCGCCTTTTCACCTGTATAGAACTCGACGATGTCGGGCATGTAGGAATAGATCGCCTTGTCGTCGGCGATGCCGGTGCCCGGCGCATTGGCGATGGTGATGCCGCCCGCGCGGTAGACGTCGAAGATACCGGGCACGCCCAGCATCGAGTCCGGGTTGAAGTTCAGCGGATCGAGGTAATCGTCGTCGATCCGGCGGTAGAGGACGTCGATTGCTTTGTAGCCTTCGGTCGTGCGCATCGCGATGCGGCCGTCGACGATCCGCAGATCCGACCCCTCGACCAGTTCCACACCCATCTTGTCGGCCAGGAACGAGTGCTCGTAATAGGCCGAATTGTAGATGCCGGGGGTGAGCACGGCGACGACCGGATCGTTTCCGGCGGCGGCGGGGGCACAGGCGGCAAGGCTGCGGTGCAGGCTGTCGGGATAGCGCGACACCGGCTGCACCCGGTTCTTCGAGAACAGCTCGGGGAACATCTGGAGCATCGTCTCGCGGTTCTCGAGCATGTAGCTCACGCCGCTGGGCGTGCGGGCGTTGTCCTCGAGGACGAAGAAGTCGTCGGCGCCGGTGCGCACGAGGTCGATGCCGGTGATGTGGGTATAGATGCCGCCGGGCGGCATCACGCCGATCATCTGCGGCAGGAAGGCCTCGTTCTGGGCGATCATCTCCTGCGGCAGGCGACCGGCGCGGACGATCTCCTGGCGGTGATAGATGTCGTGGATGAAGGCGTTGATCGCGCGGACCCGCTGCTCGATCCCGCGGGCGAGCTTGCTCCACTCGCGCCCGCCGATGATCCGCGGCACGATGTCGAAGGGGATCAGCCGTTCGGCGGCCTCGGCGCGGCCATAGACGTTGAAGGTGATGCCGGTCAGGCGGAACACCTCTTCGGCCTCGCGTTGCTTGGCGCGCAGTCGGGAAGGATTTTCATCCTTCATCCAGTCGTGAAACCGGGCGTAGGGGGGGCGCAGCGTCTCGTCCGTGCCCCACATCTCGTCGAAGGTGGGTTCTGTCATGCGCCAAGGTTAACCTATTCGGCGGGGGTTACAACGCGATCGTGAAGACGAATTCTTTGAAAGAATTCGACGTCGAAGTCTTTGGAAGACTTCGTGCTCCTTCAGTGGAAATCGCGGCTCTTGGGGATGATGCGCGCGTCGCGGGGGTGGCCGCGGGTGCCCGGCGGGACGGGCCGGTTCACCTCGTCGGCGCGCGCCATCGCGGGGTTCAGGCGGTCGGGCGAAAGGTTCAGGAGCGCGTCCGAGCGGTCGGTGAGGCTTTGCGCCACGATATGCACGATCTCGACGTCGCGCTGCACATAGCCCTCGACCACGAGGAGGCGCGACTGCATCACCGCCTTGCGGAACGTCTCCATCACCTTCGGCCAGACGACGATGTTGGCGGTGCCGTGCTCGTCCTCGAGGGTGATGAAGCACACGCCCTTGGCGCTGCCGGGGCGCTGGCGGATCAGGACGAGACCCGCGAGTTTCACGCGCCGGAAGTTCGCGGCCCCCGCGAGGGTGGACGTCGCGGCAAAGCCCTGTTTCGTCAGGCTGCGGCGTAGGAACGCCATCGGATGCGCCTTGAGGCTCAGGCGCAGGGTCTGGTAATCGGCCACCACCTGCTCGCACTGCGGCATCTGCGGCAGGGCCACGAGGGGTTCGCGGCCCTCGTCGGCGGTCCCGCGAAACAGCGGCAGGTCGGGCGCGTCGCGCAGGGCGCGCGCCTCCCACAGGGCCTGCCTGCGGTCGATGAACATCGAGCCCATGGCGTCGCCCTCGGCCAGGCGGCGGATGTGCGCGGCCCCGATCCGGGTGCGGGCGTGCAGGTCGGCCACGTCGCGATAGGGCGCGTCGCGCGCGGCGGTCAGGCGGGCGACGGCATCGGTGCGCAGGCCGCCGATCTGGCGCAGGCCGAGGCGGACGGCGAAGGCCCCGTCGCCTGTCGGCTCGAGGGTGCTGTCCCACTCGGAATAGTTCACGTCGGGTGCGCGCACCTCGACGCCGTGCTCGCGGGCATCGCGGACGATCTGGGCGGGGGCATAGAACCCCATCGGCTGCGAGTTCAACAGTGCCGCGCAAAACACTGCCGGATAATGACATTTCAGCCAGCTCGACACATAGACGAGCTGCGCGAAACTGGCCGCGTGGCTCTCGGGGAAGCCGTATTCGCCAAAGCCCTTGATCTGGTCGAAACAGCGCGCGGCAAAGACCGGGTCATAGCCCCGCTCGGTCATCCGTCCGACCATCTTGTCGTGCAACAATTCGATCGTGCCGCGCGACCGGAACGTCGCCATCGCCTTGCGCAACTCGTTCGCCTCGGCAGGGCTGAACCGCGCCGCGTCGATGGCAATTTTCATGGCCTGCTCCTGAAAGATCGGTACGCCGAGGGTCCGCCCGAGGATGTTCTGCAACTCGCAGGGGTCGTGCGGCGGTGCGGGGGACGGAAATTCCACCGCCTCCTGTCCCTGCCGCCTGCGCAGATAGGGATGCACCATGTCGCCCTGGATCGGACCCGGCCGGACGATGGCGACCTCGATCACGAGGTCGTAGAACGTGCGCGGCCGCAGGCGCGGCAGCATGTTCATCTGCGCGCGGGATTCCACCTGGAACACGCCGACCGAGTCGCCCTTGCACAGCATGTCATAGACCCGCGCATCCTCCTTCGGCGTGCTCGCCAAGGTGAAGTCCTGCGCGTAATGCCCTGAGATCAGATCGAAACACTTGCGGATGCAGGTGAGCATCCCGAGGGCGAGGATATCCACCTTGAGGATCCCCAGCGCGTCGATGTCGTCCTTGTCCCACTCGATGAAGGAGCGGTCCGGCATGGCGCCGTTGCCGATCGGCACCGTCTCGGTCAGCGCCCGTTCGGTGAGGATGAAGCCGCCGACATGCTGGCCGAGATGGCGCGGCATGCCGATCATCTGCCCTGCGATGATCATCGTGCGCCGCATCAGCGGATCGCTCATGTCGATGCCCGCCTCGGTCGCATTCCGGTCGCCGATCTCCTTGCCCCAAGAGCCCCAGACGGTCTTGGCGAGCGCGCCGGTCACGTCCTCGGACAGGCCCATCACCTTGCCGACCTCGCGGATCGCGGAGCGCGGGCGGTAATGGATCACCGTGGCGCAGAGGCCCGCGCGGTCGCGGCCGTATTTGGCATAGATGTGCTGGATCACCTCCTCGCGCCGCTCATGCTCGAAATCGACGTCGATGTCGGGCGGCTCGCGGCGTTCCTCGCTGATGAACCGCTCGAACAGCAGGTCGTGCTGGGCGGGATCGACGGCGGTGATGCCGAGGACATAGCAGACGGCGGAATTGGCGGCGGACCCCCGGCCCTGACAGAGGATCGGCGGGGTCGCGCCCTCGCGGGCGAAGCGGATGATGTCGTGGATCGTCAGAAAATACTGGGCGATGTCGAGTTTTTCGATCATCGCCAGTTCCCTGAGGATCGTCGTCCGCGTCCGCTCGGGCACCCCGTCCGGATAATATTCCGCTGCCCCCTCCCAGGTCAGTTTCGTCAGGTGTTCCTGCGGTGTCGCACCCTGCGGGATCACCTCGCGCGGGTATTCGTATTTCAGCTCGTCCAGGGAGAACCCGCAGGCGTCCGCCACCAGCCTCGTGGCGCGCAGGGCGTGCGGCCAGCGGGCGAAGAGGCGCGCCATCTGGCTGGGCGATTTCAGGTGCCGTTCGGCGTTGGGGTTCAGGCGGAACCCGGCGGTGGCGAGGGTGCACTTGTGACGGATGCAGGTCATCACATCCTGCAAGGGACGCCGGTCGGGCGCGTGATACAGCACGTCGTTGGTGGCCAGAATGCTCAGGCCATGGGCGCGCGCGAGGCCGTCGAGCGCGGTGATCCGGGCCACGTCGTCCGCGCGGTAGAGATAGGAGGCCGCGATGTGGCGCAGGCTCGGCAGGTGCCGCGCGAGGTGCGGCAGGGCCGCGGCGAAAGGGGCGATGTCCCCGGGCGGGATCACGATGAGGTGCAGGTTTTCGGCAGCGCCGGCGAGGTCCGCCAGCGTGATGTCGCAGGCCCCCTTGGCCTGCCAGGTGCCGTCCGGGTCGTGCATCTTGCCTTTCGAGAGCAGGCGCGAGAGACGGCCATAGGCGTCGCGGTCGGCGGGATAGGCGAGGAACTCCTCGCCCGTGGTGAGCGCCAGCCGACACCCGATGAGCGGGCGAAGCGCGGCCTTCTTCGCCTCGACATGCACGCGCACCACCCCGGCGAGACTGTTGAGGTCGGCCACGCCGAGGCTGTCGTGGCCCTGCGCCCAGGCGGTCTGCGCCAGATCGACGGCATCCGAGGCGCCGCGCAGGAACGAGAAACAGGTGGCGAGGCCGAGTTCCACGAAGCCCGCACGGGCGTTCGGGGTGTAGCCGTCTTCGTCCAGCGTGCGGCGGGGGTGCTGATGGTCGTTCTCGGGCATCAGCGTGGCCCCGGGACGAATTTTTGCAAAAATTCGAGACGGACTTTTTGAAAAAGTCCGGTTCCGCGCGCCGTCACGGGTAGAGCCCGTGGACGAACCAGCGCGGCATCTCGCCGCGTCCGTCGTCCAGAACGCCGTCGCGGTAGAGCCAGAGGCGGCGCCCGGTCTCGTCCTCGATCCGGTAATAGTCGCGCAGGCGGGTGCCCGGGCGGTCGGCCCACCATTCCGGCGCGATCCGTTCGGGGCCGGCGAAACGGGCGACGCGGGCGGTCTGGCGGCGCCAGACGAATTGCGCGGGCGGCCCTTCGGGGACGGCATAGAGGACGCGGATTTCCTCGGGCGGGTGCAGCAGGCGCAGCGGGCGCGGCTGGGCGGCGGGTTCGGGCGGGCGCGGGCGGCCCGCCATCGCGGGGGTCCAGATCTCGCGGCGCTCGGGGATGTGGCTTTCGTGCAGGGCGGGGCGGCGCAGGCTCTGCGCGCCGAAGCGGGCCGAGAGGCGGTCGATCAGGCGGGCCAGATCGGCGGTCGCATCGGGGCGCCCGTCGAGGCGCGACTGGCTGACGCCCAGCTTTTCGGCGGCGGTCGCGGCCAGCACGATGAGGTCGAAGCCGTAGCCGGGGTCGATCCGCTCGAGCCTGCCGTCGAACAGGCGGACCATGTGGCGCGCGTCGCGCGTCGGCTCGGATGTGGCGGCGTGGACCTCGGAGACCTCGCCATCGGTGCGGAACACGGTGAGGGCGAGGCGCCGGACGCCGAAACCGGGACCGGCGAGGGCCTGCGCGAGCGCCTCGCAGAGGCCGGGCAGATGGGCGGTGGGGTCCTGCACCGGTTCGGCGAGCTTGGCCTCGACGCTGAACCGGGGCGGATCCTCGGGCGGGGCGACGGGTTCGGGCAGGCGGCCCATGGCCTGGTCGAGCCGCAAAAGCGGGTTCTGCGGCAGGCCTGCCCGGGCGAAGCGGCGGGCGAGGGTGAGGCGCGGCACGTCGAGGAGGTCGCCCACGGTCTTGAGGCCGAGGCGCTGGAGCAGGACCACGGTGCCTGCGTCGAGCCGCAGGGCCCGCACCGGCAGGGGCGAGAGGCGGCGGGCGAGGTCGTCCGCCCCGCAGGTGTCGCGGACCTTGCCATGGTGCGCCAGCGCCCATGCGGCGCCCTGCGTCGGCGCCACGGCGAGGGCGGCGCTGTAGCCTGCGGCGCCCAGCGTCCCCTCGATCTCGCGCATCAGGGCCGCCTCGCCGCCGCGCAGATGTGCCGAGCCGGTGATGTCCATGACGAGGCCCGCGCCGGGATCGGCGAGGCCGCCCGTCGCCGTCCACGGGCACCAGCGGCGGACCCAGAGCATCAGGCGCGCAAGGGCCGCGGCATCGCCGCCGGTATCGGCATAGTCGAGCCGCAGCGTGGGGCAGAGCGCGCGCATGTCGACGGCGCGGGCGCCGGGCTGCACCCCTTCGGCCTGCGCCGCGCGGTTGGTGGCGTGGATGACGCGGCCGTGCGGCCCCTCGGTGGCGAGCGCCCAGGGCAGGTCGTCAGGCACCGCGGCACCCTGGCGCGCGGCGAGGCGGGCGGCGCGTTCGATGGCGAAACGCGGCAGGTGCAGCCAGAGGATGCGGCGCAGGAGCGCCGTGTCGGGGCGCGTATCCGGGCGGGCGACTGCGCCTGCGGCGGCACCCGCCCGACCGGCCTTCGGGGAAAGGTCGGGGGTCGGGACGGAGGCGAGGGGCAGCCCCTCCTCGCCGGTCACGGGTACCCAGGGGCGTCGGCCCCTCTCCGCGCGCGCGCCGACGCCTCAGGCGCTGATGCGGAGCGCCGCGTGGCCGTCCTCGGGCGGCGGCCCGACGAAGGTGAGCCCGTCGCGGCCCGGATCATGCCGCACCGTCCAGAGGCCGGGCCGCAGCCCGCGCGCGCGAAACAGCTCCGCCGTCCAGCGCGGCATCCCCGGCGCGCGCGGATCCTCGGCCAGCCGTTCGGAGGGCGCCGAGGCGATCCGCCAGCGCATCCGCGCGGCACTGAGGTCGGGCGTGGCCGACCGCCGGATCAGCCAGGCGGGCACGCCATGCGCCTCGGCACGCAGGGCCAGCCGCTTGGTCGCAGTGAAGTCGAGCGCGCGTGCGTCGCCCCAGATCTCGCCCACCACGGCAGAGAGCGCCGGACACCCCAGCCCCTGTTCCATGGCCCAGAGCACGTCGCCGGCCCGTCCCACCGTCAGGTGCAGCATGTCCGGCATCGCCGCAGCACTCAGCCCCGCCAGATAGGGCCGCCCGCTTTCGCGCAGCGACATGCGGTCCTGCACCCAGAGCACCGGGCCGCGGGCGCCGGATTGCGTCGGCACGGCAAGGGCGGCCAGCACGAAGGCCGGACCCGCACCGTCCATCGCCGTCTGCGCAAAGACCTCCGACAGGGTCGGCGTCTCCGGCAGCGGCAGGCAGGCCGGTGGGGAGGGCGAAGGGGACGCGGCTGGGCACGACAAGGGCGACTCGCTGTCTGAATGTTCCTTATTTGTTCTAGGACGTTCCCCCCCTCGGGTCAAATGCCAAGACACGACGACCGGAACAGGTGCGGGGCTGGAAAACCCTGCCTTGAGATCACCCGGCGGCCTGCTACAAAGACCCGGAGCGCCCGGAACGGTGCCATCCAAGCGGCGGGGGACGGGCAGGGACATGATCGGTGCGGCGATCAGATCGCTCGGGCGACGCCACATCGACCTGACGCTCGCCTCGGGGCGCGACCACGTGGTGCGCATCGTCGAGCGGCCGGGGCTGTGGATGACGGATGCCGAGCTTGCCGACCTCTCGTCCCGGCTGCGGCGCATCGCCGCACGCACGCTGGACGAAGGCACGCTGACCTATGGCGTCTTCTCCGGCGACGCCGCGCGGATGCGCGAGAGCATCGTCACTCTCGTCAGCCGCCGAGACGGATCCGGGGATGGCACCCCCATCGCCTTCAACGCGCTTGCCGTGATGGACATCGACACCGCCCCCGAACCGACCGAGGTGCTGCACCTCGGCCTCGTCATGGTCGACCCCGACGAAAGGTCGAAGTCGCTGTCCTGGGTGCTCTATGGCCTGACCTGTTTCCTGATCTTCTTCCGCCATCAGTTCCGCCCCGTCTGGATCTCGAACGTGACGCAGGTGCCCGCCGTCGTCGGCATGGTAACGACGATGTTCTCGGATATCTGGCCGGCACCGGCGGGCACCAGCCCGGGTGGCGCGGGACGGCGGACCCTGACGCATGTGCTGCTCGCGCGGCGGATCATGGCGCGGCACCGGCATGTGTTCGGCGTCGGGCCGGAGGCCGGGTTCGACGAGGTGCGGTTCGTCATCACCGACGCCTATACCGGCGGGTCCGACGACCTCAGGAAGACGTGGGACCAGGCGCCGAAACACCGCGACGAAAGGTTCAACGCATTCTGCGCCGGGGCGCTCGACTATCGCCGCGGCGACGACCTGATCCAGCTCGGCCGCATGGACCTGCCCGCGATCCGCCGCTATCTGGCGCGCGACGTGCCGCGCTCGGCGGTGCTCGGCCTCGTGTTCGCGGGCGCCTGGGTGGCGCTGAGCAGGGTCGTGCTACCGGTGGTCTACTGGCTCGACGCAGGCCGCGACTGGTCGATCCTGCGGCCGTGGAGGCGGGGGTAGGGTGCTGAATCGATGAATTTTTCCTATGACGAAATGGTCAAGCGCAACCTCGGGTTCGTCACAGGCGACGAGCAGGCGGCGCTCCGTGCCGCGACCATCTTCGTCTGCGGCACCGGCGGCATGGGGGGCGCCTGTCTCGCCTCGCTCGCGCGGATCGGGATCGGGCGGTTCATCGTCGCCGACATCGACGACTTCGAGGTGTCGAACCTGAACCGCCAGGTGTTCGCGACCACGGCGACCATCGGGCGGCACAAGGCAGAGGCCTCGCGCGAGGGCGTCCTCCACATCAACCCCGAGGCAGAAGTGCTTGTCTTCAGGGACAATTGGCCTGACCACGTACAGACCTCCGTGGCGGCGAGCGCGGTGGTGGTGAACGGCACCGACGACCTCGGCGCCTCTCTCCTGCTCTATCGCATGGCGCGGGCCGAGGGGCGGAGCGTGATCGACGCCTATGCCTCGCCGCTGCCGTCGGTCTATGTCACGGCGCCGGACGATGTGTCACACGAGGAACGCCTGCGCTACCCGACGCTCGGGACCGAGTGGAACCGTCTGACAGCGGCGCAGCGCAGCGCAGCCTTTCTGGCAGAGGCGGAACATGTGGTGATCCACTCCTCCTCGCGCCACTACATCGACCTCGAGATGGTGGGCGACGTGGTTGCGGGGCGGCGCAGCCGGATGTCGTTCGCGCCGATGGTGCTGACGACCGGGCAACTCATGGCCTATGAGGTGGTGAATGCCGTGCTGGGGCGGCCGCGCGGCGCGGACAATCGCGGCTGGTTCTTCAACCCCTATCGCGCGCGGGTCGAGCGGCCGCGCCCGGCCCCCATCGCGGCGCTGATGCGGCCCTTCGTGCGGCGCTATCTGAACGGTCTTTCGACATGAGGAGAGCCGCTCAACGCTCTGGTACAGAAGGATGATCGAAAGTGGTCCGATGCTGGCGGACCTCTTTCTGTCGCTGTCGGCGCTGATCGGCCTCGCCGCGCTGCACCGCGCCATCTCGGCCCGGGGACGGCGCGAGCCGCTGAACCGCCGCTTCATCGGCGGCATCCGCATCACCATGCTGCTCTTCGCAGGCCGTGCGCTCGAAATCCTCACCGGTTTCGCCGGATTTCGGGTGCTGGTCCTGCTCGCCGCGGCGCTGATCCCGGTGGCCGTCCTCGTGCTGACCGAGGGGCTTTTGCGCCGTCATGCGCCACGCGGCGTGAAATATGCGGTGGGCGCGGGGGCAATCATCTTCGGCCTTGCGGCCTTCGTTCCGAGTCGGGGGCCGCGGGGCTGCACCTCTACGGTCTGCTCGCGTTTCAGGTGCTGACGCTGACCGCCTGCGGCTGGCTGGTGCTGAGCCGTGACAAGGCCTCGCTCTCGGTGCCCGAGAATCGCGCGGTCGAGCGGCTCGGCTTGTCGCTCCTGATGCTCATCCCCTTGGCGGCGGTCGATTTTCTCACCATCCGCCTCGGCGTGCCGGTGCAGGCCTCGCCGCTGGCCGTCCTCTTCCTGTGCTGGCTCGCCATCGGGCTCGGGCGGAGCGAGGCGCGGCACCGCGCCACGATCCTGTCGTTTGCCGCCGTCCTCGTCGCGGCACTGGCGGCGACGATCTTCGTCGGGATCATCTGGCGGTTCGACCGCGACGCTTTCCTCGTCGCAGGTGCCATGATCCTTGCCGCGGGCGCCGTCGGCGCCGTGGTGAACGAAGCGCGCGGGCAGGCGGATGAAGCGCAGAGCCTGTCGCTGCTGCGCCATCTGGCCGGGGCCGACGGCGACGCGATCGCCTTTCTGCGCAGGCTGCAATCGCATCCGGCGGTGCAGGGGGCGGTCGAGATCGGGAACGAGATCACCGCCGACCTCGACGCGGACGTCCTCGCGCGCCTCTTTGCCGAACATCCGGTATTGCGCCGCGCCGATCCGCGCCCCGAGGGCGAGGCGGGCGACCATGCCGCACACCTCTTCGCGCGCTATGGCGCGAGCCATATCCTCTGGGTTTCAGGCACGCCGTTGCAGCTCGTGGCGCTGTCGATGCCCTCGGTCGCGGCGGCCTCGTCGACCGAACTCGAACTGGCGGCGGTGCAGCGGGTCGCGGCCCTGCTGGCGAGGGGGACGACATGACCGAGGGTGAATTTCGAACCATCGTCGAGCGGGCGCGCCTGGCACCGTCGGTCCACAACACACAGCCAGCGCGCTGGCGGCTGCATGGTGACACCATTGAAATCCTTCTGGATAGTTCGGTGGCCCTTGCGGTCGGCGACCCGGATCACCGGGATGCCCTGCTGTCGGTCGGCGCCGCCATCGAGGCGACGTTTCTTGCACTTTTGGAACATGGCTGGACGGCAGAGGCCGTCCGGGCCAATCCGGCCGCGACAGACGGCCTGCGATCGGTGGCAACGCTGTCGCTGACGCGCGGCGGCGAGCCGGACGCGCTTGCCGCGCAGCTCGACCGGCGGTTCACCCATCGCGGTCCCTGCGACGCCGGGCCGCACCCGCTTGTCGGCTGGACCCGCTCCGACGCCGTGCTGGTCACGGACCGGACACGGATCGCCGATCTCGCGCGGCTGAACGACGCAGTCAGCCTGAGGATCATGGCCCATCGACCGTTCCGCCGCGAACTCCTCCACTGGATGCGCCTCTCTCCGCGCCACCCCCGCTATGCCCTCGACGGGATGAGCCGCGCGGCGCTGCGGATGAGCCCCGGGATCGCGTTCGGCGCGCGGCTGACACTGGGGCCGCTCTGGGGCCTGTGCCACGCGCTCGGCCTGACGCGGGGCATGACGGCCGAGGCGGATGCGACCAATTCCGCTGCCGTCGTCGCCTGTTTTCACAGGCCCCGGGAGGAAGATCCGGTCATGTCGGGCCGCGCCTATCTGCGGATGTGGCTCGAGGCGACATCGCTCGGGATGGCGGGCTGGCCGATGGCGGCGCTGGCCGACGATGCGGACAGCAATGCCGAGGTGTGTCGGCTGGTCGGGATCGGCGCGGACCGGCGGCTGGTGCAGGTGATCCGGTTCGGCCCGACCACGGCACCGATGCCGCCCCGGGCGCGGCGTCCGCTGCGAGAGCTGATCGTCGCCTGAGGGGCGCGGGCCGGTCTTGCGAAGGGTCGGCGGCGGTGACACAACTGACGGGCAATCATTCTCGTGAGGCGATCATGCGGTTTCTGGCGGCGCGGACGATAGAAGAGGCGGTCGAGGCGTTGGCGACGGCCGAGGGGCTGACCCGCGTGCTCGCGGGCGGCACCGATGTTCTGGTGCAATTGAAATCGGGGCTGGTCGAGCCCGAGGTCGTCGTCGACATCAAGCGGCTGCCGGGGATGCGCGACATCGTCGCCGAGGACGGCGGGTTCCGCATCGGGGCGGGTGTATCGGGCGCCCAACTGGGCGACCACGCGGCGTTCTGCGCGATGTGGCCGGGCGTCGCCGAGGCGCATCAGCTCATCGGCTCGACGCAGGTGCAGGGCCGCGCGACGATGTCGGGCAACCTGTGCAACGGCTCGCCCGCCGCCGATTCGGTGCCCGCGCTGGTCGCGGCGGATGCCGTCGCGCGCATCGCGGGGCCGGAGGGCACGCGCGACGTGGCCGTGGCCGAGGTACCCAAAGGGCCGGGCAAGACCACGCTGGGCCGGGGCGAGATCGTGACCTCGCTGTTCCTGCCCGCGCGGCCCGCCCGCGCGTCCGACGCCTACCTGCGGTTCATTCCGCGCACCGAGATGGACATCGCCGTGGCCTCCGCCGGGGTGTCGCTGTCGCTGAATGCCGACGGCAGCATCGCCACTGCGCGGGTCGCCCTCGGGGCCGTGGCGCCGACGGTTCTGTTCGCCAGGGACGCGAGCGAAGCGCTGATCGGCAAGACACTGGACGAGGCGACGCTCGCCGCCCTCGCCGCCGCCTGCGAGGCGCTCTGTGCGCCCATCGACGACAAGCGCGGGACCGTCGCGTTCCGCACCCGAACGGCGGGCACGCTGGCGCGGCGCGCGGCCGTGATCGCCCATACCCGGGCCGGAGGAACGTCATGAAGACCCATCCCGTCTCCGCCACCGTCAACGGCGATCCCGTCGAGTTCCTCTGCGCCCCCGACGAGACCCTGCTCGACGCGCTGCGCGACCGGCTGCGCCTGACCGGCGCCAAGGAGGGCTGCGGCACCGGCGACTGCGGCGCGTGCTCGGTGATGCTCGACGACCGAATGGTCTGTTCCTGCCTCGTCCTTGCCGCCGAGGCCGAGGGCGGTCGGATCGAGACGATCGAGGGCATGGCCGACGGCGAGCACCTGCACCCCTTGCAGCGCGCGTTCCTCGACCACGCGGCGCTTCAGTGCGGCATCTGCACCCCGGGCATCCTCGTCGCCGCCAAGGCGCTGCTGGCGCGCGAGCCCGACCCCACGGACGAGCAGGTCCGCTACTGGCTGGCGGGCAACCTGTGCCGCTGTACCGGCTACGACAAGATCATCCGCGCGGTGCAGATCGCCGCCAGGGAAATGCGACAGGAGAGGGTCTGACATGGCACCGAAGGACAGCGTTCCGACCGAATACGCCCCCCGCGAGTTCAAGCAGGTCGGCACCCGCCCGCGCCGCCCGGATGGCGTCGACAAGGTGACGGGCCGCGCGCTCTATGGCGCCGACGTCACAGCACCCGGCATGCTCACGGGCCGCATCCTGCGCAGCCCGCATGCCCATGCGCGGATCGTGTCGATCGACACCGCGAAGGCCGCGGCATTGCCGGGCGTGAAGGCCGTCGTCACCAGTGCCGATTTCGGCGTGCCCGAGGATGCGTTCCTGCGCGACGTGCAGGACAACTGCATCGCGCGGGGAAAGGTGCTCTATGACGGCCACGCGGTCGCCGCGGTGGCCGCGGTCGATGCCGCGACGGCGCGCGCGGCGCTCAAGCTGATCGAGGTCAGATACGAAAAGCTGCCGCATGTGACCGATGTCGACCGCGCGATGGCGCCGGATGCGCCCGTGGTCCTCGACGGCCGCGCCCTCGAGAACGTGCCTGCGGGCATGTCGGCCAACGTGACCATGCATTGCGAATTCGGGCATGGCGACATGGAGGCGGGGTTCGCCATGGCGGACCATATCCTCGAGCGCAGCTTTACCACCGCCGCCACGCATCAGGGCTATATCGAGCCGAACGCCTGCCTTGCGTCGTTCACGTCCGACGGCAAGGCCGAGCTATGGTTGTGCACCCAGGGACAGTTCTACACGCGCTCGCTCTGCGCCGAGATCCTCCAGATGGAAGCGAGCCAGTTGCGCGTCATCGCCTCCGAGATCGGCGGCGGGTTCGGCGGCAAGACGAGTGTCTTTTCCGAGCCGGTGGCGCTCATGCTGGCGAAGAAGTCGGGCAAGCCCGTCAAGGTCGTGCTGACCCGCGACGAGATCTTCAAGGCGACGGGGCCGACCGTGTCCTCCTCGATGGACGTGAAGATCGGAATGACCAAGGACGGACGCATCACCGCCGCCGAAACGACGCTGCGCTATTCGGGCGGCGCCTTTCCGAACGGCACCGTCGAGTTCGGCGCGCAGGCGGCCTTTGCCGCCTATGATCTTGCCGCCGTGCGCAGCTATGGCTGGAACGTGCTGACCAACCGCCCGCGCGAGATACCTTACCGCGCGCCGGGCGCGCCGATGGCGATCTATGCGGTGGAATCGGTGGTCGACGAAATGTGCCAGCAACTCGGTCTCGACCCCCTCGACGTGCGATTGCTGAACGCGGCGCGCGAGGGCACGAAATCCTCCTACGGGCCGACGTTTCCCGCCATCGGCCTGGTCGCCACGCTCGAGGCTGCCAAGGCGCATCCGCATTATTCGGCGCCGCTGGAGGAGGGGCAGGGCAGGGGTATTTCCTGCGGCTTCTGGTTCAACTTCGGCGGCAACACCTGCGTCTCGCTGAACGTGAACACCGACGGCACCGTCGGCATCGTCGAGGGCAACCCCGACATCGGCGGCAGCCGCGCCGCGATCAGCCTGATGGCGGCAGAGGAACTCGGCATCGACTATGGTCAGGTGCGCACGATCATCGCCGACACGGCCTCGCTCGGCTATAACGACGTGACCGATGGCAGCCGCGTGACGTTTGCGGTGGGCCTCGCCACGATCAAGGCGGCGCGCGACGCCAAGGCGAAGATGTGCGCGCGCGCGGCGAAGATATGGGGCATCGACGCGGATGCCGTCGAATGGGTGGACGGTGCGGCACAGCCCGCCGGGCCGAACGCGGGCAAGCATCCCCCGATGACCCTGGCCGAGATCGCCGCCGTTTCTGCCCAGACAGGGGGGCCGATCGCGGGCCACTACGAGGTGAACGCCGACGGCGCGGGCGTCTCGTTCGGCGTGCACATCTGCGACATCGCGGTCGATCCCGAGACGGGGGCGACCAAGGTGCTGCGCTATACCGTCCTTCAGGATGCGGGCAAGGCGATCCACCCCGATTACGTCGAGGGCCAGATGCAGGGCGGGGCGGTGCAGGGCATCGGCTGGGCGCTGAACGAGGAATATATCTACGGAGAGGACGGGCGGTTGCAGAACGCAGGCTTCCTCGACTACCGCGTCCCCGTCGCGTCCGACCTGCCCTATATCGACACGGTGATCCTCGAGATCCCCAATCCCGGCCACCCCTACGGCGTGCGCGGCGTCGGCGAGACGCCGATCGTGCCGCCGCTGGCCGCCGTGGCCAACGCCGTCAGCCGGGCGGCAGGCGTCCGGATGCGGTCGCTGCCGATGTCGCCGCCACGTATTCTCGCGGCACTCGAGGCCAACCGGGGCTGATGCCGAAGGTCCAACTCTGGGGCACATTGCGACAGGCCGCCGACGGACGGTCCATCGTCGAGGTCGAGGGGCGGACCTTCAAGGAACTGCTCGACAACCTCGCGGCACGCCACCCGGGCCTCGCGCCGCAGATCGCGCGGGGCGTTTCGCTGGCCCTTGACGGCGTGATCTACCGCGAGGCCTGGTTCACGCCGATTCCGCCGGACAGCGAAGTGGTGCTGATGCCCTATATGACCGGCGGATAGCGGCGCGGGGCGCTCGATGAAACTCTTTGGCCGCCGCGGTGTTGTCCCGTCGAGATGCGCGCCGACCGGCGCGTCGAATGAACGGAGACCGCCATGACCGAACCCGCCGCCGCCCTGTCCAACAGCGCCCAGAAGGAAATCTCGGACGCCCTCGCGCAATCGCTTGCCGATACGGTCGTCGCGACCATGCTGGCGCAAAACTTTCACTGGAATGTCAAGGGCATGTCCTTTGGCTCGCTGCATGCGCTGTTCATGGAGATCTACGAGGACCACTTCGTCGGACAGGACGATCTGGCCGAGCGGATGCGGGCCCTCGACGTGTCCGTGTCGGCCACGCTGGCTGGAATGGTCGAGCGGTCGGACGTCAAGGAACACGCGGGGGCGGCGTCGGCCAAGGACATGATTGCGGGCCTGCTCGAGGCGCAGGAGGTTCTGGCCGCGGGCGTCGCGAAAGGCGCGAAGATCGCAGCCGACCATGATGACGGGCTTACCGAAGACCTGCTGATCGCCCGGGGCCGTGTGCATGAGAAATTTGCCTGGATGTTGCGCGCACATTTGGGGTGAACACTGTCCGCGGCGTCGGAAAGGGCGGGCCTTGCGGTCCGCCCTTTGTGCTGGAAACCCGATGACGGCTTCGCAGCAGGGCACAGTTGGTCCATATGGCCTTGACTTTTGTATCACATGAACCTACATTCGCGGTAATGTAGGGAGTTAGCCGCATGGAAAGTCTCGTCCGGACCCGCCCCGTCGCCGATGTGCAGGCCACGGCCCTCAAGGCCTATGGCAGGATAGCCGAGGCGTGGTCGCTGACGGGGCACGAAGCGGCGGCCCTCGTCGATATGTCGGTCTCGACGTGGAAACGGGCGCGAAAGGCGGATTTTGCCGGCGATCTCGGGCGCGATCAGATGCTGCGGCTGAGCGCGCTGGTCGGCCTGTACAAATCCCTCGAACTCTACTTCGACGCGCCCCTGTCGCGCCAGTGGCCGAAACTGCCG
The DNA here is from genome assembly GCA_963789535.1 of uncultured Alphaproteobacteria bacterium. Taxonomy (GTDB): domain Bacteria; phylum Pseudomonadota; class Alphaproteobacteria; order Rhodobacterales; family Rhodobacteraceae; genus CAVXHQ01. The sequence continues at coordinate 1,796,737 of CAWBKU010000005.1, forward strand.
AACCGGGGGCCGGGCTTCGACGGCGTCACCCCGCTCGACGCGATGATCGCGGGGGGGCTCCCCAAGGTCATCGCCGTGCGGGGCCATGTCGATGCCCTGCGCGGCGGCCTGTGAGGATCACGCCGCTCGACCGGCGCGGCCTCGTCCGCCTTATCTCGCAGACCCACTACAAGCCGCCGGTGTTGCGCGGCCTCGTCGATACCGACGAGGAGGCCGCGATCCTCGCCGACCTCGAAGCACTGACGAGCGCGCGCCTGATCGCCGAACGCGAGGGCACGCCTGCTCTCGACCGCCGCGAACTGGCCTTTGCGCGCCGGGCGGGGGATCTCGCGCTCTACGGGCAAAGCCACGTCAACGCGGCCTTTGCCTACACGCGGCCCGGCGGCAACCGGTTCAACGCCGGCGACCGGGGCGCGTGGTATTGCGCGTTCCATGTCCTGACCAGTGCCGCCGAGGTCGGTTTTCACCGCACCCGCGAGCTTGCGGCGATCGGTGTCTGGCACGACACGGCGCGCTACGTCGAATTGCTCGCCGATTTCATCGGCGATTTCCCGGACCTTGGCGGGACGCCCGCGCACCCGTCCCTTGGGGCGGACCCCGCGACAGGCTATCCGGCGGGGCAGGCGCTGGCGGCTTCGCTGCGCGCCGAGGGGCACCGCGGCCTCCTCTATCCCTCGGCCCGCCATCCCGGCGGCTGCTGTTTCGTCGCCTTCGATCCCGGCATCGTCCAGAACGTCCGCCCGGGTGCCGCGTGGATGCTGAAATGGCAGGGCACGCCGGAGTTCTCGGTCGAGGGTATCTGAAACGCGGACCTTAGGGGCGGGGCGCCATGTCGCTTGACTCGGCTTGGAACGTTCCATAAGAAAATGGAACGTTCCATTCTTTGGGGAGTCGAGGATGAACTGGGCCCTGATCGGCGCGAGCACGATTGCCAGCCAATATATGATCCGGGCCATCCGGGCGCAGCCCGCCGCAGCGGTGCGCTGGGTCGTCAGCGGCTCGGACAGCCACGCTTCGGACTTTGCCGAGGCACATGGTATCGCCCAGAGTGGCACCGAGATCGCACAGGCGCTCGACGATCCTGCGGTCGACGCCGTCTACATCTCCTCGACCAACGAGAAACATGCCCCCCAGACGCGCGCCGCGATTGCGGCGGGCAAGCATGTGCTGTGCGAAAAGCCGCTCTCGATGACGCTTGCAGAGGCGGCAGGGATGGCGGAGGCCGCGGAGGCGGCCGGTGTCGTGCTCGCCACCAACCACCACCTGCGATGTGCCGGCAGTCACCGCGCGATCCGCGACCTGATCGCCGCCGGTCGGATCGGCCGGGTGCTGAGCGCGCGCATCTTCCACGCCGTCTTGCTGCCCGAGGCGCTGCGCGGCTGGCGCCTGACCTCGGCGGCGGCGGGTGGCGGCGTGGTGCCCGATATCACCGTCCATGACGCGGACGTCGTGCGGTTCCTGCTGGGCGAGGATCCGGTCCAGGTCATCGCACAGACCGCCACGTCCGGCATGGGGCAGGGCGTGGAGGACAGCGCCATGTCGGTCTGGTCGATGCCCTCCGGCGCGATGGTGATGAGCCACGAGAGCTTTACCCATCCGTTCGCGGGATCCGGCCTCGAAGTGCACGGCACCGAGGGGTCCATCGTGGCGCGCGGGGTGATGACGCAGGAACCGGTGGGCGAGGTCGTCCTCACGACCGCAGCGGGCCGCGAGGACGTGTCCTATGACACCGGCGACCTCTATACCTTTGGCGTGGCGCGGTTCTGCGAGGCCGTCGCAGGCACGGGAAGGCCCGCGGCGAGCGGCAGGGACGGGGTGAAATCGCTTGCGGTGGCGCTTGCGGTTCGCGATGCCGCCGCGACGGGCCGGCGCGTCGACGTCGACTATGGTCCTGCGGCATGAGCAAGGTCGTCTCTGCCCGCGACGCCGTCGCCCGTATCCCCGAGGGGGCGGTGGTGACGGTGTCGAGTTCCTCGGCGCTGGGCTGTCCCGATCTCGTGCTGCGCGCGCTGGGGGAGCGGTTCGAGGCGACCGGCCATCCGCGCGGCCTCACCACGATCCATCCGATCGCGGCGGGCGACATGTATGGCGTCAAGGGCGTCGACCATATCGCCAGGGACGGTCTCCTGTCACGGATCATCGGCGGTTCCTATCCGTCCGGTCCGTCCTCGCGGCCGATGCCCGAGATCTGGCGGATGATCGTCGAAGAGCGGGTGGCGGCCTACAACGTCCCCTCGGGGATCCTCTTCGACATGAACCGCGAGGCGGCGGCGAACCGCCCCGGCGTGCTCACCAAGGTGGGGCTGAAGACCTTTGTCGATCCGGTCCGCGAAGGCTGCGCGATGAACGAGACCGCCGCGCGGGACGCCATCGTCCGGCGGGTCGACTTCGACGGCGACACCTGGCTGCATTTTCCCAACATCGTCCCGAACGTCGCGATCCTGCGCGCCACCACGGCGGACGAGCATGGCAATCTGACCTATGAGCACGAGGGCGCCTATCTCGGCGGCCTCGAGCAGGCGATCTGCGTGCGCAACCACGGCGGCGTGGTGATCGCGCAGGTCGCCCGCGTGACCCGGCGCGGCTGCCTGCGGCCCCATGACGTGCGGGTGCCCGGGCATCTGGTGGATGCCATCGTCATCGACCCCGATCAGAAACAGACCTGCGAGACGCCCTATGACCCGGCGATCTCGGGACAGGTAATGCGCCCCTGGGACAGCTTTGCCGCTGCCGAACACGGCGTCGAAAAGGTGATTGCGCGGCGCGCGGCGATGGAGGTGCGGCCCGGCATGACCGCCAACCTCGGCTTTGGCATCTCGGCGATGGTGCCGCGTATCCTCCTCGAGGAGGGGCACCCCGACGCGGTTACATGGGCCATCGAACAGGGCGCGGTCGGGGGGATGCCGCTGACCGGGTTCGCATTCGGCTGCGCGGCGAACGCCGACGCCTACGTGCCCTCGCCGCAGCAGTTCCTCTACTTTCAGGGGGCCGGGTTCGACGTGGCGTTCCTGTCGTTCCTCGAGGTCGACGTGCAGGGCAACGTGAACGTCTCCAAGCTCGGAAAGAAGCCCTATCTGACGGCGGGCTGCGGGGGGTTCGTGGACATCACGGCCCATGCCAAGAAGATCGTGTTTTCCGGCTGGTTCGAGGCGGGGGCCGATATCGCGCTGACCGCCGAGGGTATCCGCGTCGCCGCACCGGGGCGGTTCACCAAGATGGTCGAGGCGGTCGAACACGTCACCTTTTCGGGCGAGCGGGCGCGCGAACAGGGTCAGGACGTCCTCTATGTCACCGAGCGTTGCGTCATGCGGCTGGGGGCGGCGGGCCTCGTCGCGACCGAGATCATGCCCGGGATCGACCCTGCGCGCGACATCGTCGCGGCGTCCGGGGGCCGGGTCACGGTGGCGGAAAATGCGATCACCCTGCCACTCTCCCTTCTGGCGACCGGCCCGATGGGGTGGGGCGCATGAGTGCCGTGCACCTGATGCGGGCGGGGGCGGTCGCCGAATTGCGGCTGGACAATCCGGCCAGGATGAACGCCCTCGATGCGGCGATGCTGGCCGACCTCGCCGGTCATCTGGAGGTGCTCGACGGCGACGTGTCGGTGCGCGCGGTGATGCTGACGGCGACCGGCGACCGGGCGTTCTGCACCGGCGCCGATATCGCGGCATGGGGCGACCTCGGCCCGGCGGAATTTGCGCGCCACTGGGTGCGGGACGGGCACCGCCTGTTCGACCGACTCGCGCGGCTCTCCGTACCGACCATCGCGGTGCTGACCGGCCATGCCTTTGGCGGTGGCCTCGAACTGGCGGCGGCCTGCGATCTGCGGGTGATGGTGCCGGGCGCCAGCCTCGCGCTGCCCGAGGCGGGCATCGGCATCGTGCCGGGCTGGTCGGGGACGCAGCGCCTGCTGCGACTGCTGCCCGAGGCGGTGGTCAAGGAAATGGCGCTCTTCGGGCACCGGGTGACGGCGGAGCGGGCGCTGGCGCTGGGCTTTGTGGCGGCGGTCGACGCGGACGCGCGCGGCGCGGCAGAGGCGCTGCTGGCGCGCGCGCTCACCCTATCGCCCCGCGCCGTCGAGATCGCGAAGTCGATGGTCCACGCGGCACAGGGCGAGGACCGAGGTGCGATGATCGAGGCGCTGGGCAGCGCCGCCATCGCCGCCTCGGACGACCGTGCCGAGGGCGTCGCGGCCTTTGCCGAAAAGCGCAAACCGAATTTTCCGGGAACCTGAGCGATGCAAGACCTGACCCTGATCCCCGATGCGGCGATCCCGCTGCCAGACGCCCCCCATCACGTCCGCCATTTCATCGACGGCGTGGCCTGCGACAGTGTGGACGGCGCCGTTTCCGAACGGCTGTCGCCGTCGCACGGCACCCTCGTCAGCATCGCGGCCCTCGGCGGCGCCCCCGAGGCCGAGGCCGCCATCGCCGCCGCGCGCCGCGCCTTCGACGATGGCCGCTGGAGCCGGTTGTCGGGCAAGGACCGCGCCGGCGTTCTGCTGCGCGTCGCCGACCTGATCGAGGCCAACGCCGAGGCGCTGGCGCTGATCGAAACGCTCGAGTCGGGCAAGCCGATCACCCAGTCGCGCGGCGAATGCAGCGGAGCGGCGGATTCTGTGGCGCCATGCGGCGGCGCTCGCGCGCACGGTCCACGGCGACAGCCACAACGGCCTTGGCCCCGACATCCTCGGCGTGGTCCTGAAACAGCCGATCGGGGTGGTGTCGATCATCACGCCGTGGAACTTTCCGTTCTGGATCCTGAGCCAGAAGCTGCCCTTCGCGCTTGCCGCGGGCTGCACCTGCGTCGTCAAGCCCTCCGAACTGACACCGTCCACCACCGCGATGCTCGCGGACCTGCTGGCGCGGGCGGGGCTGCCGCCCGGCGTCTGCAACATCGTGCTGGGGGCAGGCGATCCGGTCGGCAACCTCCTGAGCACGCATCCGGGTGTCGACATGGTCACGTTCACCGGATCGACCGCCGTGGGCAAGGTCATCACCCGTGCGGCGGCCGGGACGCTCAAGCGGGTCGCCCTCGAACTCGGGGGCAAGAACCCGCTGGCGATCTTTGCCGATGCCGACCTCGACGGGGCGGCGGACGCCGTGGTCTTCGGCCTGCTGTTCAACGTCGGCCAGTGCTGCAATTCCTCGAGCCGGCTGCTGGTCCATGCGGATATCGAAGAAGAGGTCGTGGCCCGCATCCTGACGTTGATCGGCAGGGTCCGGATCGGCAATCCGCTGAACCCCGCCACGCAGGTCGGCGCCATCGTGACGCCCGCGCATGGAGGGACAATCGACGGTTTCGTCGCGCGCGCGGTGGCCGAGGGCGCGACGGTCCGCCTTGGCGGTGCACCGCTTGCGGTGCCGGGACTCGGGGGTCGGTTCTATCGGCCCACGGTCCTGACCGGCGTCGCGCCGGGCATGGCCATCGCGCGCGACGAGGTCTTTGGCCCCGTCCTCACGGTCCAGACGTTCCGCACGCTGGACGAGGCGATCGCCCTTGCCAACGACGGTCCCTACGGCCTGTCGGCGGGGGTGTGGAGCGAGGATGTCCACACCTGCCTCGCCTTCGGCCGCGGGGTCGATGCGGGGACGATCTGGACCAATACCTGGATGGACGGCTTTCCCGAACTGGCGTTCGGCGGGATGAAGCAGTCGGGCTCCGGGCGCGAGATCGGAACCTATGGTTTCGAGGAATTCCTCGAGGTGAAATCGCTCGTCATGCGGATCGGCCGCACGCGCGCACCTTGGGTAAAGGACGGCCCGGCCTGACCGCCGGGAGGACGACAACGCAGCAACCGGGAGGACACAAGATGCGTGGTTTTTACAAGACGAGACTGACGGCGATCGTGGCGCTGATGGCCACGACGACACTGGCGCAGGCCGAGAGCGTCGAGGTGCTGCACTGGTGGACCTCGGGCGGCGAGGCGGCGGCACTGACCGTCCTGAAGGACGATCTGGCCGCGCAGGATATCGGCTGGAACGACATGCCGGTCGCGGGCGGCGGTGGCGAGGCGGCGATGACGACGCTGCGCGCGCGGGTCACGGCAGGCAATCCGCCGACCGCCGTGCAGATGCTCGGCTTCGACATTCAGGACTGGGCAGCCGAGGGGGTTCTGGCGAACCTCGACGCGGTGGCCGAGGCCGAGGGCTGGAACGATGTCGTGCCGGCGGCACTCCAGGCCTTCTCGACCTACAACGGCCAGTGGATCGCGGCGCCGGTGAACGTCCATTCCACCAACTGGGTCTGGGCGAACAAGGCGATTCTGGACGAGCTCGGGCTGGCCCAGCCCGCGACCTGGGACGATTTCGTCGCCGCGATGCAGGCCGTGCAGGATGCGGGCTATGTGGCCCTCGCACACGGTGGACAGGCCTGGCAGGACGCGACGATCTTCGACGGCGTGGTCCTGTCCGCGGGTGGTCCCGACTTCTACCGCGCGGCCTTCATCGACCTCGACCCCGAGGCGCTGGGCTCCGATACGATGGTCGAGGCATTCCGCCGGATGGAGACGTTGCGCGGTTTCGTCGACGACAACTTCTCGGGCCGCGACTGGAATCTCGCGTCCGCGATGGTCATCAACGGCGAGGCCGGCTTCCAGATCATGGGCGACTGGGCCAAGGGCGAGTTCCTGAATGCCGGGCAAGTGCCGGGCGAAGACTTCCTGTGCTTCCGGGTGCCGGGGTCCGAGGGGTCGGTGACGTTCAACTCCGACCAGTTCGCCATGTTCGCGGTCGATTCCGAAGAGGCGGCAGAAGCACAGGCGGCGATGGCCGTGGCGATCATGTCGCCCGCGTTCCAGTCGGCGTTCAACGTCGTCAAGGGATCGGTCCCGGCGCGGACCGACGTGTCGCCCGAGGCCTTCGACGCCTGCGGTCGGCAAGGCATGATCGATCTGGCCGCGGCCTCCGAGGCGGGCACGCTGCTCGGCTCGATGGCGCATGGCCACGCCAACCGCGCAGCGGTCAAGAACGCGATCTATGACGTCGTGACAGCCCACTTCAACGGCGAATACGATGCCGAGACCGCCGCCGCCGAACTGGTGAACGCCGTCCTCGACGCGCAGTAACAAGGCCGGCGGCTCCCCGACCCGGGGGGCCGCCGCACCACGAACCTTGCCGAGGAACGACCATGGCCCAGACCGCCCACCGCGTCGATTTTCGCACCCGCCTTCAGGACTGGATCCCGCGACTGGTGCTCTCGCCGTCGCTCGCCATGATCCTCGTCTTCGTCTACGGTTTCATCGCCTACACCGTCTATCTGAGCTTTACCGACAGCAAGATGCTGCCCAGCTACGATCTCGTCGGGTTCGAGAACTATGCGAAACTCTGGGGCCTTTCCGCATGGTATACCGCCATCGCGAACCTTGCGATCTTTGCCACGCTCTACATCGTCATCTGCACCGCGATCGGTCTGACGCTGGCGATCCTGCTGGATCAGAAAATCCGCGGCGAGGGCGTCTTGCGCCCGATCTACCTCTATCCGATGGCCCTGTCGTTCATCGTCACCGGCACGGCGTGGAAATGGTTCCTCGATCCCGGCATCGGCCTCGAGAACACGATGCGCCTGTGGGGCTGGGAGAGCTTTGCCTTCGGCTGGATCAAGGACCGCGACATGGCGATCTATACCATCGTCATCGCCGCCGTCTGGCAGACCAGCGGGTTCGTGATGGCGATGTTTCTGGCCGGCCTGCGCGGGATCGACAACGAGATCCTGAAGGCCGCGCAGATCGACGGCGCCTCGAACTGGAGCCTCTATCGCCGGATCGTCATCCCGCTCTTGCGGCCCGCGTTCCTGTCCGCCTTCGTGATCCTCAGCCATCTGGCGGTGAAATCCTATGACCTGGTGATCGCGCTGACGGGGGGCGGGCCGGGCCGGGCGACCGAATTGCCCGCGACGTTCATGTATTCCTATACGTTCACCCGCAATTCCATGGGCATCGGCGCGGCAAGTGCGGTCATCATGCTGATGACCATCGCCGCGATCATGACGCCTTACCTTTACGCCGAACTGCGGGAGAAGTCCTGATGTCCGCGCCCGCCGAGGACACCGCCGTCCGGACCGGCGCCATCACCCGCACCTTCATCTATCTAATCCTGCTGCTCTTTGCGCTGTTCTACCTGCTGCCGTTCTTCGTGATGCTGGTCAATTCGCTGAAACCGCTGTCCGAGATCACCAGCGGCAACATGATGGCCCTGCCGCAGGAGTGGACGCTGGCGCCCTGGCGCTCGGCATGGTCGACGGCGCAGATCGGGGTCGAGCCGACGGGCCTGAAGCCCTATTTCCTCAATTCGCTGATGATGGTGGTGCCTGCCGTCGCGATCTCGACGGTGCTCGGCGCGCTGAACGGCTATGTCCTGACGAAGTGGCGGTTTCGGGGCGATACGATCCTGTTCGGGCTGATGCTGTTCTCGTGCTTCATCCCGTTCCAGATCGTCCTCATCCCGATGGCGCGGATGCTGGGGATCATGGGGCTGGCGGGCACGCTGCCGGGGCTGATCCTCGTGCATGTGGTCTACGGGCTGGGGTTCACCACGCTCTATTTCCGCAACTACTATGCCTCTTTCCCGACGGAACTGGTGCGGGCGGCGATGATCGACGGGGCGGGGTTCTTCCGGATCTTCTGGCGGATCATGCTGCCGGTCTCGGCGCCGATCGCGGTCGTCTCGGTGATCTGGCAATTCACCAACATCTGGAACGATTTCCTGTTCGGCGCCTCGTTCTCGGGGCTGAACTCGACACCGATGACGGTGGCGCTGAACAACCTCGTGCAATCCTCGACCGGGGTAAAGGAATACAACGTCCACTTCGCAGGCGCGATCCTCGCCGCGCTGCCGACCCTCGTCGTCTATATCGTCGCGGGCCGCTATTTCGTGCGGGGTCTCATGGCGGGAAGCGTCAAGGGATAGTCGACCGCCGGGTGGCGGCAACCACCCGGCGATCTTGTTCAACCCAAGCCCCACGTTACCAGAACCGGGCGAACATAAGGAAAGAAGACCAAAATGAGAAACTTGTCCATATCCGCGATCATGGCGCTGTGTGCCTCGGCGACGACGCTTCTCGCGGAACCCTCGGTCGAGGTGATGCACTTCTGGACCACGGGCGGAGAGGCGACGGCCCTTGCAACGGTCCGGGACCGGGTCGTCGCGCAGGGCGTCGAGTGGATCGACGCGCCCGTGGCCGGTGGCGGCGGTGATCAGGCGCGCACGGTGCTTCAGGCCCGGATCGCGTCCGGCAATCCGCCGGCCGCGATGCTGATGCTGGGACAGACCGTCCTTGACTGGGCGCATGAGGGACTGCTCGGCAACGTCGATGCGTTGGCCGAGAGCCAGAACTGGGACGGCGTCCTGCCGCAGGCGGTGCAGGATTTCACCAAGGTCGATGGCCACTACGTCAGCGTGCCGACCAATGTGCACCGCACCGACATGATCTGGGCCTCGACGGCCGCGTTCGAGGCCATCGGCGCCCCGTTTCCGACGACATGGGCCGAGCTGAATGCGCTTGCGCCGCAGTTCATCGAGGCGGGCATCATCCCGCTCGCCCATGGCGGCCAGCCGTGGCAGGAGGTCTATATGTTCGAGGCGGTGGCAGCCGGCGTCGGTGGCGCCGCGTTCTACCGCAGGGCGCTGATCGACCTCGACGACGCGGCGCTGCGCGGGCCCGAAATGGTCGCCGTATTCGAAGAGCTTGCCACGCTGCGCGACATGATCGACGCAAATGCCGCCGGTCGCGACTGGAACCTTGCCACGGCAATGGTCATCAACGGCGAGGCTGCGATGCAGATCATGGGCGACTGGGCGAAAGGCGAATTCACCAATGCCGGTCTCGTCGCGGGCGAGGACTATGCCTGCATCGCCGTCCCAAAGGACGATGGCGATGCCTTCGTCTATCTGGTGAACTCCCTATCGCTGTTCGAACAGACCGACGCGGATCAGATCCACGCACAGGAAGTGCTGGCCAGCGCGATCATGGAGCCGGATGTCCAGATCGGGTTCAACATCGCCAAGGGGGCGATCCCGGCGCGCAGCGATCTCGACCTGTCGGGGCTCGACGATTGTGCCCAGGCGACGGCGGCCGCGTTCGTGTCCAGCGATGCGGCCGGAACCGCGGTGCCCACGTTCGCGGGAACCCATGCGGCCTCTGCCGCAATCGTCGGCGCGGCGACCGATGCGATCACGGAATTCTTCAACACCGACATGAGTGCGCAGGATGGCGCTGCAACTCTGGCCGACGCCATCGCGCAGGCTCTCTGACATGGTCCCCGTTCCGGTCCGACCCGGAACGGGGATCCACAAAAACGGCTTTATCCAAGGAACCGTCCGATGGGTTTTCTCGACATCCGAAACGTCACCAAGTCCTATGGCTCGGTCAGGGTGCTGCACGAGGTCGATATCTCGGTCGAGGAGGGCGAGTTCCTCGTCCTCGTCGGGCCCTCGGGCTGTGGCAAGTCCACGCTGCTGAACATGATCGCGGGCCTCGAGGCGATCACCTCGGGCGACATCGCCATCCGGGGGCAGGTGATGAACGGGGTCCATCCGTCGCGGCGCAATATCGCGATGGTATTCCAGAGCTATGCCCTTTACCCCAACATGACCGTGGCGCAGAACATGACCTTCGGCCTCGAGATGCACGGCGTCCCGAAGGCCGAGCGCGAGGTGGCCCTCGCCAAGGTGGCCAAGCTGTTGCAGATCGAGGCGCTGCTGGCGCGCAAGCCCGGACAGCTCTCGGGCGGGCAACGGCAGCGGGTGGCGATGGGCCGCGCGCTGGTGCGCAACCCCGATGTGTTCCTCTTCGACGAGCCGCTGTCGAACCTCGATGCCAAGCTGCGCGTCGACATGCGGACCGAGATCAAGAAGCTGCACGACCGGCTGAAGACGACCTTCGTCTACGTGACCCACGACCAGATCGAGGCGATGACCCTCTCGACGCGGATCGCGGTGATGTATCAGGGGTTCGTGCAGCAATTGGGCACGCCGAAACAGATCTACGACTCCCCGGCCAACGTCTATGTCGCGACCTTCATGGGCAGCCCGGCGATGAACGTGGTGCCTGCGCGGGTCGAGATGCGCGACGGGGCGCCCCATGCGCGGGTCACGGACGCCGGGGGCGCGGAGCAGGCGCTGAGGCTGGCCCAGGACAATCTGGCGGCGTGGGACGGACGCGACATCCTGCTCGGCATCCGGCCCGAGGCGATCACCGACCCCGAAGGCGCCGACCGCAACTCGCGCACGGTGGCGACGTTGCGCAACGCGATCACGGTGACCGAACCGGCGGGGGCGGATACCTTCGTGACCATGGGACTAGGGGGGCGCGATGTCGTCGCGCGGATGCGGGCGGACGTGAACGTCGGGCCGGGCGACGTCTATGATTTTGCGGTGAACATGGAAAAGGCCGTGGCCTTCGACCCGGCGACCGAGGCGCGGATCGCCCCGTGAGCGATGCCGACATCATCATCATCGGCTCAGGCATGGGCGGCGCCACGCTGGCCGCGGCGCTGGCCGGAACGGGGCGGCGGATTCTGATCCTGGAGCGGGGCCGGGCGCTACTCCCCGCGCCGCAGGACCGGGACGCGGCGGCGATCTTCGGGCGCGGCCACTTCCGCCCCGACGAGACCTGGCTCGACGGTAGGGGCCGGCCCTTCAATCCGGGCAATTACTACAACGTCGGCGGCAACTCGAAGTTCTATGGTGCGGTCCTGCTGCGCTACCGCGCCGAGGATTTCGCGCCGATCCGGCATCTGGAGGGCACGACCCCCGGCTGGCCGATTTCCTACGAGACGATGGAGCCGTGGTATCAGGCCGCCGAAACGCTCTACCGGGTGCGCGGGCAACTCGGCGAGGATCCGACCGAGCCGCCGCATTCGGGCCTCTATCCGCATCCCCCCGTGCCCGACGAGCCGGACATCGCCGACCTGCGGCGCAGGCTCGTGTCGGTTGGTCTGCATCCGGCGTCGCTGCCGCTGGGCGTCGACATCGAGGCATGGCTGGCGGGCGGGCCGACGGCCTGGGACGCCTATCCGAACACCGGTCAGGGCAAGATGGACGCCGAAACCGTGGGCCTTGCGGCCGCGCTGGCGCATCCGAACGTGGCCTTGCGCACCGATTGTCCGGTGACGCGTCTGGTCGCCGGGGCGGACGGGCGCATTGCAGCGGTCGAGATTGACGGCGGGCGCGAGACGCTTGCGGCACCGATGGTCGTGCTCGCGGCCGGTGCCGTGCAATCGGCGGTGTTGTTGCTGCGCTCGTGTCTGGCGAACGGGTCGGACATGGTCGGGCGCAACTTCATGAACCACAACACCTCGGCGCTGCTGGCGCTGCATCCGTTCCGGCGCAACCGCGCGGTCTATCAAAAGACGCTGATGGTGAACGACTTCTACCTTTCGGGCGGCCCCGCAAACGCGCCGATGGGCAACATCCAGCTTCTGGGCAAGATCACCGGCCCGATCCTCGCCGCCAATGCGCGCCTGCCGCGCCTGCTGGCCGGGATCGTCGCGCGCCGGTCGATCGACCTCTATGCGATGTCCGAGGACCTGCCCGATCCCGAGAGCCGGATCATGCTGCGCGGCGACCGGATCGTGATGGACTGGCGGCAAAAGAACTGGCCCGCGCATCTGGCCCTCGTCGCGCGGCTGAAGGGGTTGCTGCGCCGCGCCGGTTATCCGGTGGTGTTGTCGCGGCCCTTCGACCGGCGGACGCCCTCGCACCAATGCGGCACCGCGCGGATGGGCGCCGATCCTGCCGCGAGCGTCGTCGACACCTTCTGCCGCAGCCACGACCATCCCAACCTCTTCGTCTGCGACGCCTCGGTCCTGCCGACCTCTGCCGCCGTGAACCCGGCGCTGACCGTCGCCGCCCTCGCGCTGCGGACGGGGCGGCATATCGCCGACACCGGGTTCGCGGCATGAGCGAGGGGTTCGATTTCATCGTCGTCGGCGGCGGTTCCGCCGGGTCCGTGGTGGCGGCGCGCCTGAGCGAGGATGCGTCGGTGCGCGTCCTTCTCCTCGAGGCGGGCGGGTCGGACCGCCATCCGCTCTATCACCTGCCGGCGGGCTTTGCGAAGATGACCAAGGGCATCGGCAGTTGGGGCTGGGAGACGGTTCCGCAGAAACACATGCAGAACAAGGTGTTCCGCTATACGCAGGCCAAGGTGATCGGCGGCGGCTCGGCGATCAACGCGCAGATCTACACGCGCGGCAATCCGCAGGACTATGATGACTGGCGGCAGATGGGCTGCACCGGCTGGGGCTATGACGACGTGCTGCCCTATTTTCGCAAGGCCGAGGACAACGATACCTTCGACGACCGCTTCCATGGCAAGGGCGGCCCTCTGGGGGTGAGCCAGCCCATCGCACCGCTTCCGATCTGCGAGGCCTATTTCGAGGCCGCCGCCGCCCTCGGTATCCCGCGCAACGAGGACGTAAACGGCGAAACGCAGGACGGGGTCTGCTACTACCAGTTGACGCAGCGCAACGCGCGCCGGTCCTCGGCAGCGATGGCCTATCTCGCGCCGAACCGGGGCCGGGCGAACCTGATCGTGCGGACGGCGGCGCAGGTGCGGCGGCTGATCGTGGAGCGGGGGCGGGCCACGGGGGTCGAATTGGCGGACGGCACGCGGCTCGTCGCCGACTGCGAGGTGATCCTCGCCTCTGGTGCCATCGGCTCGCCGCGCCTGTTGCAGCTTTCGGGGATCGGCCTGGCGGACGCCCTCGGGGCGCTCGGCATCGGGGCGGTGTTCGACCAGCCGCAGGTCGGCGCGAACCTCCAGGATCACCTCGACCTCTATTGCATCAGCGAACTTAGCGGCCCGCACAGCTATGACCGCTATGCCAGACCACACATGGCGGCGCTGGCGGGTCTGCAATATCTGTTCACGCGGCGCGGTCCCGTCGCCTCCTCGCTCTTCGAGACGGGCGGATTCTGGTATGCCGATCCCGACGCCCGCTCGCCCGATATCCAGTTGCACCTTGGCCTCGGCACCGGGATCGAGCACGGGGTTGCCGCCATGCCGCAGGGCGGGATCACGCTGAACGCCTGCCACCTGCGGCCCCGGTCACGCGGCACCGTGCGCCTGCGCAGCGCCGACCCCGCCGCCGCCCCGCTGATCGACCCGAACTATCTGGCCGACCCCCTCGACCGCGAGATGTCGATCCGCGGGCTGAAGCTGACGCAGCGGATACTCGCGCAGGAACCGCTGCGCCGCTTCATCCTCGCCGAGCGCCTGCCGGGACCGCACGTGCAGACGGACCGGGATTATCTCGACTTCATCTGCACCCATTCCAAAACGTCGCACCATTGCGCGGGCACCTGCCGGATGGGGGCCGACGCGGGCGCGGTCGTCGATCCGCAACTGCGGTTCAACGGGATCGAGGCGCTGCGCATCGTCGACACCTCGATCATGCCCACCGTCATCTCGTCCAACACCAATGCCGCAGCGATCATGATCGGCGAAAAGGCCGCCGACATGATCCGCGAGGCCCATGCCTGAGGAGGCCCCTGATGATCCGCCACATCGTTCTCGTGAAGTTCCGCCCCGACGTGACAGAGGCCGATATTGCCGCCCTGTTCGGCCAACTGGACACGCTCAGGGACCGGCTGCCCGGCGTGCTTGCCGTCACCGCGGGCCGGAGCGAGAGCCCCGAGCAGATGGAGCGCAGCTACATGCACGGTTTTGTCGTCGACTTCGCGGATTGGGCGGCGCTCGCGACCTATCAGGCCGATCCGGGCCACAAGCGCCTCGGCGCGGGTCTCGTGGCCCATGCGGTGGGCGGCATCGACGGTATCCTCGTCTTCGATCTGCCGATCGGGCAATCGACCTGACGCTGCGAACCCGCTAGGGGGGAATCGGGGGCAAGTTCATGGTATCGGACCGCAGACCGACGATCATCGACGTGGCGGCGCGGGCGGGCGTTTCCAAGTCCACGGTAAGCCTCGTCCTGCGCAACAGCGCGTCGGTGCGCGACGAAACGCGGGTCGCGGTGCGCCGGGCGATGGCCGACCTCGGCTATGTCTACAACCGGTCGGCGGCGAACATGCGCAGCTCGAACGCCGGCCTCGTCGGCCTCGTCCTGAACGACCTGCGGAACCCGTTCTTCACCGAATTTGCCACATCGCTGCAAATGTCGCTGTCGCGACGCGGCTATTCGGCGGTGGTGGCCAACACCGACGAGGATCCCGCACTTGAGGCGCAGGTCGTCGGCGCGATGATCGAGCACGGCGTGTCCGCCTTCATCCTCTGTCCGGCCTATGGCGCGGCGACGACAACCTTCGATGCCATCGCCCGGGCCGGTATTCCGGCGATGCAGATGCTGCGTCAGGTGGACGACCGTCTCGATCTCTTTCCCTTCGCTGCACCGGATTATCTGTCCGGCGGCCGCGCCGCGACCCGGCACCTCCTTGCGCAGGGTGCGCGGCGGATCGCCTTCGTCGGCGGCCTCGAGGGGCGGTCGGTGACACAGGAACGCAAGGCCGGCTATCTCGAGGTGCTGGCCGACGCGGGTCTCGAGCCGATCCTCGCCTTCGGGCGGCCCAGCCGTACCTTTGGCCGCGACATGGCGCGCCTGTTCGCCGCGGACGGCGCGCAGGTCGACGCCGCATTGTGTTTCAACGATCTGGTGGGGCTTGGCATGATCTCGGGCTTTGCCGAACTCGGGCGCCCGGTCGGGCGCGATTTCGGCGTCGTGGGGTTCGACGACATCGAAGAGGCGGCGCAGGCGTTTCCGGCGCTCACCTCGGTCGGCTGCGACATTGCCGGGTTCGGCGAGATGGCGGCGGGGCGTCTGCTGGACTGGCTCGAGCAGGGCAAGGTGCCTGCGCCGGTGACGCGGACGGCGGTCTACCTCATCGAGCGGCCGTCGAGCAGGATAGCGCAGGATTAGCCGCGCCGCAACCGCTTGCGGGGCGATATCCTAAGGCGGTTCGGTCCCGCCGTCGTCGGCGTCATGGATGGTGCCGGTAAGCCAGCCGGGCCAGTCGCGCTCGAAAAATGGTCGGGCGGCGTCGAGAGACCGGTTGGCCCGCGGTGTCACGACCATGTCCGTCCCCCTCAGGCGCACCACGATCTGCGTCTCGCGATCCTCGGCGCGCTCGGTCCGAAAGCGGTAGTCCTCGAGCGGGCCCGCCGCCGTGGAAGGCACGGCCATACCGCCCGGATCGCAGATCGTCCGCGCGCCCCGGCTGCCACCACCCTCACGGATGTAGTGGTCCAGGGCCGCAAGGACCGCCTCGGACGCAAGCGCCATCTGCTGCCATTGCAGCGCCCGCGCGATCTCGGACGGGCGGCGACAGCCGATGCCCCGCGCGCGGATGTCGGCATTCAGCCGCCGCGCCTCGGCCAGCGCATCTGCGACCTCGGCGGGGCGGCAGAAGATGCCTGCAAAGTCACTCATCCGCGCCTGAACCGCTCTGCGCACGGCGTCGACGTGAAGCGGGCTGTCGCGACGTGGGATGGCGCCGATGGCAGCGACTGCATCGGAGAGGCCCACCGGTGCCTCTGCGACCGGCACCGCCGCCAGACCGCCCACGGCAATATGCTCCGCCACGCGGGTGCCGAACACCTGTCCGGCATTCAGCGCGGCGCCGCCCGGGCGCGTCACGCCGTGGGTGCCCGCCGCCTCGCCGATGGCAAAGAGGCCGGGGACGGTGCTTTGCCCCCAGATATCGACCGCGACGCCGCCGTTCATGTGCTGGTGGTTGACCGCGAATTCGAGGGGGGTGGCGGCGATATCCACCTTGTAGCGGCGGTAGAGTTCGATCGCGAGCGGGTTCATGTGGCGCAGACGGTCGATCGGCAGGGCCTGACCGGCAGCCGCACCCGCCAGATAGGCGCGCACGTCATCATCGAGGCGGTCCAGCGCAAAGGCCGCGTCGCCGGGGACGGGCAGGGGGTTGCGGTTGAAATCCATGAAGACGCGGTGGCCCTGCGCGGTCTCGCGGGCTATGGCGAGGTCGATCAGGCTCGACCCGAAATCGAGCATCCGGTCCGCATGGAACGGCCATTGATAGCCCTTGCGAAAGATGTTCGAGGCCATTTCGCGGGTCGTGCGGTAGACCCCGCCAAGGAAGTGGCGCTCGCGCCCGGCGGCGTCGATGGCGTAGATATGCGGCATCACCTGCGCATAGGTGCCCGAGAGGTTCCACGGAAACCCCTCGCGCCGGGTGCCGATGCCGAACTGGCTCTCGGTAAGGTTCACCAGCGTCGCGCCCGCCTCGAGGGCGAGCCCGAGGCTCCCGAAACAGCCGTTGGGATAGACGCTGTCGCGATAGAGCTCTCCCGGGCCGCCCGCCGCGAGGACGAGGGCAGAGCAGTGCAAGAGGACGAGACCGAGGGGATTGTCGGGTGTCCGGTTCCTGGCGCAGACGCACAGGATGCCCTGAACCTTCCCGTCCGCAACGAGGAAGCGCACGCCCGTCGTGTGGTTGTGGAACGGGATGCCCAGACGCAGCGCCTCGAGCGCCAGAACCCTGACCATGAGTCGCGACGTGCGCGGCCCGCAGGAGGTGGCGCGGCCCACCGTGTCGTGGTCGGTCTGATACCGCAGCGTCCCGCCAAAGCGGTCCTGCGGCAGCGGCAGGCCGAGATACTGGAGCGAGGCCATCGCACGAGCCGAGCCGACCGCCTCGACATAGGCGGTGTCGTGGTCCATCGCGCCGCCCGACCCGATCGCGCGGGCCATCGCGCGATAGTCGTCTCCCAGATCGGCGGTGTTGGCGGTGTGCAGGGTCTGCTTGTCCGATCCCGAACAGGCCGAGGTGCCTCCCCAGGCGCTCTGGCTCGCGATCACGACATCGACGCCGCGCCGCTTCAGTTCGACTGCCGCGCGCAGCCCCGCGGCACCGCTTCCGAGGACGACGCAGCCGCACCGTCGCACGGGAAGGCGGACACCGGCACAGTCGTGACGTGTCGAGATCGGCTCTTGCGGGCCAAGACGGGGCATCGGCACGTCGGTCAGTGCGTCGAGGATCGGTTGGGGAACGACTGGTGTTCGCGGAACAGGGGGGTCGGTGAGCATCTGGCGCAGCCACGGATTGGAACGTTCCAAAAATTGCTACTCCGCCGCGTGCCACAAGTCAACGGCGGCACGCGGCGCGATGTCCTCCCGCGCCCGTCGACCGGCTCGCCGCGCATACCCTGCCAGGCGCGGGATATGCCGATGTCACCCGCGTCCCGGATGGGGGGGCGGTTCCACTTGCTGACGGCCAAGGACCGGTATGCCCGCAAAGTTCTGCTCTGGGCCTCTCCATGCCCCACGGGTCCGATCGCCGACCCCCCGGCAGATTTCTCCGAAATTGCCTGTCGGCAACGGTCCAGGCGCCGGACCGGGCCATCCACCCCGTTGGGCCACCCGGTTTCATGAACACCGATCGCCGGTCGCAATTGACACACTTCTTCCGGACCGACCCCGTGACACGGTCGGGCTGCCGCTTCTCGATCGAAGGCAACTCCGGTCATCGAAAGGCGAGTGCGTCGGATGACATACCCGGAACACCGGATCATTGGCCAGCGAAGGCATCCGGCGGCGGAAGACTGTCTACGATCGCCGAAGTCCGCGCACATCGCCTGGCGGCACCCCGTCCCGCGTGTCCCATCGGCGGCCTATCGCGGAAGCCGACCGCGATCCGTCGATATCCGAAGCGGTCGGGCGCTCGAGCCGGTCCAGGCCAGCCGTCGCGAGGACGCCGTTCGAGAGTTCGAAACGCCGCCACGGAGTGCGTATTCTTCTGGCCGAACGCCGAAGGGGTCCGAGGCAGGATCCGCCGCGCCAGGGTCGAACGCTACTTCGGCGGGCCTATGGATTCCCGCTCGATCAGCTTGCATTCCAGCTTCAGGGGCGGGACGGGTTTGCCGTCGCCGGGAGCGCGCACCTGCAACTGCTCGATCGCCCAACGCCCCATCGCGCGATGCGGCAGGACCAATGTGGTCAGGGTGGGGGTCAGATGGCGCGAGATTTCTTCGTCGTCATAGCCGACGACCGAGACGTCCGCGGGAATGGCGTGGCCGGTCTCCTTGAGGTATTCGTAACAACCGATCGCCATCCGGTCGTTCTGGCAGAAGATCGCCGTCGGCGGCGACGACAGCGCCATGAGGGCCTTTGCACCACTATAACCGGCACTCGCCGACCAGTCGCCACGCATGACCAGACGCGGATCGAAGGCGATGTCGGCAGAGGCCAGCGCCCGGCGATAGCCGCGCAACCTGTCCTGCGACGCCTCCATGAACTCCTCGCCCGTGATCGTGCCGATCCTCCGGTGGCCCACGTCGAGAAGCGCCTGCGTCGCGCTGTAGCCGCCCGCGATCTCGCTGGGCTGGACCGAGGGGCGGGTCCAGTCGTCGGTATAGCAGTTCAGCAGGATCACCGGGATCGTCGCCCGTTGCAGGACCGGGGGCAGCGTGACCTTGCGGGTAAAGATACACGCATAGATGATGGCATCCACACCATCGTCGATCATCGCCTGGAGCGTCAGCGGTTCGAGATCGGGATCGTTGCCGGTCTCCGTGATGACGAGCAGGGCATTCGTCGTGGCGAGCGCTTGCCGGACACCTTCGATGGCGACGATCCCCTCGGGACTGGTCGACAGCGAGTCGATCACGAAGGCGATCCGCGAGAGGCTGGCCTTGGTCGCTGCGGTGCGAGCCGTCGGACGGGCAGGGGCCGCATAGCCCATTTCCCGCGCGATCTGAGTGACCCTGGTGCGGGTCGTCTCGGATATCTGCACGGAACGGTTGTCGTTCAGGACGATGGAGACCGTCGCCTGAGAACATTCCGCCTTGCGGGCGATGTCGCCCATGGTGACGCGACGGGGCGACTGGGTGTCGGAAATTTCGTTCACGTCTTGCCCCCACGCCGGTCCGGAGTGTGCCGGTATCGGTCGACCGCGCCGGAAGGTTACGGGAAAGGCGCTGTCGATGGAAGTGTCTACTAATCCACTCACAGTTTGACAACTAATATTAGCTTCTGTCATCGTTTCCGAATTCGAACCGGCGGCTGCCGTTCCGGTGGGCAGTAACCGGATCGAAGGAGGGCGTGAGGCAAGAAAGATGCGAAACCTAGACACATCTGAACGGGGACTAGGGCGGCTCGCTCCCGGAGGTGCCATGCAGAGGGGGGTCGGATGGCCGTGGTGACGTCGGCACGGATCGCTCGGCCGCCCCGGCCCGAAATCTGGGGGACCATGCCGGACGGCAGGCCGGTCAGCCGTCTCGCGATCGGCGGGTCCGGTCTCCGTGCGACCCTTATGACATTCGGCGCCGGTCTCCACGATCTTCGCCTCGAAGGGCACGATCACAACATGGTCGTGTCCCTGCCGTCACTTGCCGAATATCTGGCGGACACCCGATACATCGGTGTCACGGTCGGGCGGTTCGCCAACCGGATCGGTGGCGCGGCAGTGCAACTGGACGGCAAAGAATACGCGCTGGACCCCAATTATCTTGGGCGCCATACACTGCATGGCGGGTCCGACGGGTCGGGTCGGCGCAACTGGACCCTCGACCGCTGGACGGCGGACAGCGCCACTTTTCGTGACCGTCTTCCGGACGGACATATGGGCTTTCCGGGTGCGGTCGACGTCGAGCTGGAGTACCGGATCGAGGATGGCGCGACGCTCGCTCTCGACTTCACGGCGACAGCAGAGGCGCCGACGCCATGCAGTTTCGCGCATCACGGGTTCTTCAACCTCGGCAGCGACACGTCCTTGGACGAGCACGACCTCCGTATCGACGCAACCCGCTACCTGCCCGTGGATGCCGATCTTATCCCGCTCGGTGCGCCGGCCGCCGTCGATGGCACCCGATTCGATTTCCGGACGTCCAGATCGCTTCCGCGCGACCGGCACGCGCCGCCGATCGATCACAATTTCTGCCTTTCGGACATGAGGGTGCCGATCCGGACCGTCGCTCTGCTACGGTCCCGGAAGACGGGGCTCGAGATGCGGCTATCGACCGATCAGCCCGGCCTACAGGTGTTCGATGGCCTCGTTCCGTCGGTCCAGGGCGGTGTGCGGTCGGGTATCGCCCTCGAGCCGCAAAGCTGGCCTGATCCGTTCGGGCGCCCCGGATATCCGACGGCAATCCTGAGGCCGCGCGAGATCTATCGACAGCTCACGACGTTCGCGTTCCGGCGCGACGATGTTTCGGATTGAACAGTTGACTATTAGCTAATATTAGGCAATTCTTGTCTCGGGACCGCCTGGCTCCGAAGGAGGTACAGGGCGGTCTCGGGGGAGGACCATGCGCAACAGAACCGCTGACACCAAGGCCGCCGTCCTGTTTCTGCTGCCGTTTCTGGCGGTCTACACACTCTTCCTCGTCTACCCGCTCCTGAAGGGGTTCTGGATATCGCTGCACGACTGGGATCTGCTCGGGGCGGCGCTGGCGCCCGACAGTATCGAGTGGGTCGGCATGAAGAACTATGTCCGGATTTTCTGGGGCACCGAAATGGGCTGGGGGGCGATGGCGCATCCGAGGTTGCAGATCGCCGCGTTGATCGGGCTGGGCGCCACCGCCCTGATGTTTCAGCGCCGGGCGATGGGCACAGGCTGGTTCGTGGCCCTCGCGCTGCTCTTCGCCGTCGCCTACTTTGCCTTCGGCTGGGCGCCGGGCGAGGACGGACGCTGGTACACACGCCGCTTCTGGCCCGCGGTCGGCAATACGATCCTCTTCGTCGCCCTCACGGTACCCGCCATCACCGCCCTCGCTCTGGTGCTTGCCGTCCTGCTCAACCAGAAGACGCGCATGGCCGCCGTGCTGCGCACCCTCTTCTTCATGACCACCGTCCTGTCCGTCACCGTCGCCACGCTGATCTGGAAACTTCTGCTCTCGCCTCACGGCGGCCCGCTGACCGAGGCATTGAGCGCCATCGGTGTCGCCCCCATCGCCTGGCTGTCGAGCGAAGGGTGGGCCATGGCCTCGGTGGTGCTCGTCACGGTCTGGTGGGGCATCGGCATATCGATGATGCTGTTCCTAGCCGGTTTGCAGGAGATATCGGAGGAAATCTACGACGCCGCCCGGATCGACGGGATCGGTGCCATCCGGACGTTCCGGTCCATCACCATTCCCAACATGACACGCACGATCACGCTGGTGGTGATCCTGAACCTGATCGCGCATTTCCAGGTCTTCGGTCAGGTGCACCTGATGACGGCCGGCGGGCCCGGCGACAGCACCCAGGTTCTGGTTCGGCTGATCTACGAGACGGGCTTCCGCGACAACAACCTCGGGCGGGCGACGGCGATGTCGATGTTCCTGCTGGTGATCATGATGGCATTCTCGACCGCGCAGCTCCTGCTGGCGCGGAGGGCATCGCGATGACCGCCGAGATGACGACGATCGGGGCCACCAGGCGGGCCGTGTCCACCAAGGACCGCCGCCTGCACTTCGTGATCCTGATCCTCGCGGTCCCCGCATTCCTCTGGATGGTGCCGATCCTCTGGATGATCGCGATGTCGCTGACCGAGAACGACCGGCTCATGGTGACGACGACCGGCGTGGCCCTCGGTCTCGTTCCCGCAGATTTCACGGTCGACAATTACTCGGCCCTGTTCCGCTTCGGCTCGACGCTGCAATGGTTCCTCAATTCGGCGATCGTCGCGGTCGTCATGACGCTGGGCGTCCTGATCCTGTCGACGACGGCGGGTTACGCGCTGGCGCGGCTGAACTTTCCTGGCAAGGCGGTCGTCGCGGCGTTCTGCCTGTTCGGCCTTACCGTGCCGGAACAGGCGATCTTCATCCCGATGTATACGATGTTCGCCGATTTCGGCTGGCACAACACCTATCAGGGCCTGATCGTGCCGCGCCTTGCGGCCCCGATCGGCGTGTTCCTGATGGCGCAGTTCTTTGCCGGCGTCCCGCGCGAGATCGAAGAGGCCGCCTATATCGACGGCATCGGCCGGTTGCGGGTGTTCTGGTCGATCCTGCTGCCGCTGACCCGGCCCGCGATGGTGACGCTGGGGGTGCTGACGTTCCTCTATTCCTGGAACGACTACCTCTGGCCGCTCGTCTCGTCGCAGCGGACCGCAAACTACACGATCACCGTCGGTCTCGCCAGCATCCAGTCGAACTTCGCCCAGTCCGAGGGGCTGGGCCGGGTCATGGCCTCGGGCGTCGTCGCTTCGGCGCCGGTCGTGATCCTGTTCCTGATGTTCCAGAAATACGTCGTCCGCGCTGTCGCCCTGGGAGGGACGAAAGGATGACGCAACCCCGCACTCATCAATGGAGGAAACGATGAAAAGCACCCTTTTGGCCGCAACCGCGCTGGTCGCGCTGTCGGTCCCGGCCCATGCCCAGGAAGTAACGCTGTCACGCTTCTTCGGCGCCTGCGAGGACGCCGGCACGGATTTTGCCAACGCCGTCGGCGAGGCCTGCATCATCCAGTCGATGATCAACGCCTACGACGCCGAGGACAACGGCGTATCCATCGAGACCCGCGAGGTCGAGTGGGGATCCTTCTACGACCAGATGAAGGCCGCCTACGCCGCCGGATCGCCCCCCGACATCCACGTCATGCACAAGAGCCGCCTGATCGAGTTCACCTCGATCGGGGCGCTGGCGGACCTGACCGACGATCTGGCCGCCGCCGGCATCGACACCTCGGACTGGACGCCCCGCGCGCTGGAGGGGGCCAGCTACGAGGGCCGCATCTATGCCGTGCCGATGGATATCCACGCCAACCTCTGGCATGTGAACCTTGACCTGCTCGAGGCCGCGGGCCTGACCGAGAACGGCGAGGCGATCATCCCGTCGAGCCCCGAGGAACTGCTGGCCCAGGCCGCCGCCGTGCAGGAGGCGACCGGGCAGGACTATCTGGCCGCCGAATTCGCCAGCGGAATGCTGGGTGTGCGGTTCATGCTGTCGATGGTCTGGCAGGAAGGCGCGGACGTGTTCAGCGACGACGGCGCGCAGTTCAATACCCCCGAGGCGCGCGCCGCGCTCGAGGTTCTGACCGCCCTGATCGACACCGGCGCCGTGGACACCACGCATGATTATGCCACCGCCGAAAGCGCGTTCCTGAACGGCGAAAGCGCCATTCTGCTGAACGGCACCTGGGTCGTCGATGCCTACACCGCGCAGGCCGCTAACCCCGATGTGCCGCTGACGAACTATGCGGCCTATTCGTTCCCGGTCCTGTTCGGCGAAGAAGGGGCGACCTGGGCCGACAGCCACATGTGGTCGATCCCGGCGAGCCTGAAGGAAAACGATCCCGCCCGCTATCAGGCAGCCCTCGGCGTGCTGGCGTTCCTGAACGAGAACAACCTCGCCTGGGCCAAGACCGGCCACATATCGGTGCGGACGTCCGTCCTCGAGGGGGCGGAATACGCGGCCCTGCCACAGCGCGCCAACTATGCCGATACCGCGATGATGGCCCGCGACGTGCCGCAGTCGGAATCCTATGGCGCGATCCAGGACGTGGTCGGCCGCGAGATCCGCTCGATCTGGCTGACCGGCAAGTCGGTGGACGACGCGCTGGCCGATATCGACGCAGCGGTCGAGGAAATCCTCGACAACTGATGTCGTCCCTGCGGGCCGCGCGTCTCCCTGCGTGGCCCGCGCCCCCTTTTCCTTGCCGCGGAGCCTTATCGTGAACGCAGACACCACCGCCCCCGACCGCTGGAGCGCCGAAAGGGCCAATGCCTGGTACGCGGACCAGCGCTGGCCGGTCGGATTCAACTTTCTGCCCAGCACGGCCGTCAACTTCGTCGACATGTGGCACCCCGACACCTGGGACGAGACCACGATCGACCGCGAACTCGGCTGGGCTGCGGCCATCGGCTACAACTCCACCCGCGTGAACATCCAGTTCATCCTCTGGGAGGACGATCCTTCGGGCATGATGGCGCGTCTGCACCGCTATCTCGAGATCTCGCAAAGCCATGGCATCTCGACGGTGTTCTGTCTGTTCGACGATTGCGAATTCTCGGGTGCCGTGCCCAGCACCGCCCGTCAGCCAGACCCGATCCCCGGTGTCCACAACAGCCGGGCATTGGCGAGCCCCGGGCGCGAGGCCGTGCTCGACAGGTCGCGCTGGCCCGCGTTCGAGACCTATGTGAAGCAGATCGTCGCCGAATTCGCGCGCGACGCCCGCGTCCTCTACTGGGATCTCTACAACGAGCCCGGCAATATGAGCGTGTTCTCCAACGAGACGACCGAGGAGGATTTCAGCGACACCCTCAAGGCAGCGTCGCTGGATCTGTGCAGACAGACCTTCCGCTGGGCACGCGAGGTCGGCCCCGACCAGCCGATCACCTCCGGCGCATGGCGAATGACCCATGCCTGGAAGGAAGAGGGCAACGGGCCGACGCCCTTCGACAACGACATCGACCGCTTCATGCTGGGTGCCTCCGACATCATCAGTTTTCACGCCTATGTCACCTTCGACACGATGCAGGCCGTCGTAGCGGATCTTCAAAAGCTGGGCCGCCCGCTGATGTGCACCGAATGGCTGGCGCGGACGGCGGGCAGCTATCTGACGGAGCAACTGGCGTTCCTGAAGGAACACAGGATCGGCTGCTATCAGTGGGGTTTCGTCAATGGCCGCACCCAGACGCATATCCCGTGGCCCGCGCTGAAGGCCAAGGTGCCGGGTTACGACGAGGCGACGAGCGAATGGTTCCACGACGTGCTGCGCCCCGACGGCACGCCCTTTGACGCCGCCGAAATGGCCCTCGTGACCGCACTGACCGAACGCGCGAAGGACCGATGACATGATGCACCTCGAACTGCGAGACGTGACCAAGTCCTTCGGAGCGGTCGAGGTCATCAAGGGCATCGACCTTGCGATGGAGCCGGGCGAGTTCACTGTCTTCGTCGGCCCCTCGGGGTGTGGCAAGTCGACGTTGCTGAGGCTGATCTCGGGACTGGACGACCCCAGCGGCGGGCAGATCGTGTTCGACGGCAAGGACGTGACCAACCTCGCCCCGTCGGACCGGCGGATCGCGATGGTGTTCCAGTCCTATGCGCTCTATCCGCACATGACCGTCCGGCAGAACATGGACTTCGCCCTGCGTGTCCATGGCGCATCCGCCGACGAGGTCAGTCGCCGCGTCACCGCCGCCGCCGAGAGCCTGCAACTCGGCCCCTACCTCGACAGAAAACCCTCCGAGCTGTCCGGCGGCCAGAAGCAGCGCGTCGCCATCGGCCGCGCCATCGTGCGTGACCCGAAACTGTTCCTTTTCGACGAGCCGCTCTCGAACCTCGATGCCGAGTTGCGGGTGCAGATGCGGCTCGAGCTGGCCGAACTGCACGAGCGGCTGGCGGTCAACATGATCTACGTCACCCACGATCAGGTCGAGGCGATGACGCTGGCCGACCGGATCGTGATCCTGAACGCGGGCCGCGTCGCGCAGGCGGGCACGCCGCGCCATCTGTACACCGACCCCGACGATACATTCGTCGCGGGATTCCTCGGGTCGCCCAAGATGAACTTTTTGGGCGGGGTGGTCCGAAATGTAGCGCGTGACAGCGTTTCCGTAACGCTTATGGATGCCGGTGCGGTCGAACTCGTCTTTCCGCAGACGTCCTCGGTCCTGAAGCCCGGGGACGAGATCATCGTCGGCATACGCCCCGAACACTTCGGTCCCGCCGGTGACTGCATCGTGTCGGTTCGATTGCGACTCCTCGAGGATCTGGGCGGCGCCAGATTCGCCTATTGTCGGACGGAGGGCGGCAATCTCCTTACCGTCGCGGTTGGACGGACCGACGGAGTGCCGGCCGACGCCGCTTTCGACGTGCGGTTTGCGCGAGAGGATGCCCTGCTGTTTACCAAGTCCGGCAACCGGGTGCGTTAGAAGACTGGAACCGCCGCCCCTTTTCGCGTCACTGTCCCGTCGCGGTGCGTCAGGAAGGGTGAAGGCCGTGCCTGCCGGAGGCCGTCGACCGCCGCGCGGCGCAGGCGCATGTCAACGCGGTGCGATCGGACAAATCCTATCTGCGCGACAATACCTGTCCAGATGACCAATCCTCAGGCGCGGTTCTTGGGGCCGCAGCCATACGAGCGATGCTGTAATGAACGGCGGCCTCCGGCGTCTGTACTTGTCGGATGCGGGGTCGCCGTCGGGTTTTTGCGACAACGCCAGAACAGGGAAATCAACGTCATGACCGTTCAAGGCCCGAACCCCGCCACCGGCGACGCAGGCAACGTGCCGCAATGCGCCATGGCGTTCGAGGTGCTATGGGCCGAGGCGGGGGGCGCCGGCGGGTCCCTCTACCAACCTCATGATTTCCTCCGATCGGGCCGATGCGATCATCGACGGTCCCCGTGTCAACGGTGTCGCCCTGACCGGACCGGCGGCGGCGGGGCGCAAGTTCGCGGCGCGCGCGGGGCAGAAGCCGAAGCCGCCGTCGCCGGACCCCGGCGGCAGCGATGCGTTCATCGTTCTGGAAGATGCCGACCTCGACCATGTGCTGCACGGGGCGATCTCGGGCCGCATGTCCGACGACGGACAACCCGGCCGTCCGGCAAGCGCCTTTTGGCCCCGTGGCGCTGTTTTTCAGGGTCGGAAACGAGGCGGCGGCGATTGCCTTGGCCAATGATTTCGACGTCGGCCCCGGCGGGTCGGTGTTCACCAAGGACATCGAGCGCGGCAAACGGGTGGCAAGCCAGATCGAGACCGGCATGATGTTTGTCAACGATCTGGACCGGGCCGTCGCCGATCTGCCGTTTGGCGGGGTCAAGACCCCGGGGTATGGCCCGGAGCTGGGCGATATGGGCATTGCGCAATTGGTCGACAAAACGCTGGTGCGGACGTCGGCTGGAAAAGCGCCGGCAAAAGAAGTAAAAGCAGAACATAATTCGAAAAAATCTGTGGGAGAAACCGCATGAAACCCGAAGGCGACATCGTTCTTGTGACCGGCTCGAACGGCCGGATCGGAACCGAGGTGATGCGCGAACTGCGCAAGACCTATACAAATGTCGTGGGGTTCGACCAGAAAGCCCCCGCTGATCCGCCAGAGGGTTGCACCCGGATCGCGGTGGACATCTCCTCGGACGAAAGTATGGCAGAGGGGCTGAAGGTGCTGCTGGCGCACCATGGATCGCGGGTCGCCGCGGTGATCCATCTTGCGGCGTTCTACAGTTTCTCGGGCAAGCCCGACCCGCGCTATGACAGCGTGACCGTGAACGGCACCCGGCGTCTGTTGCAGGGCCTGCGCGCCAATTTCGAGGTGCAGCAGTTCCTGTTTTCCAGCACGATGCTGGTCCACAAGCCCGGCGAGCCGGGAATATTCTTCGACGAGGACTGGCCGATCGGGCCGACCTGGGCCTACCCGGAATCGAAGGTCCGCACCGAGGCGATGATCCGCGAGGAGCGCGGCGATGTGCCGACGGTGATGCTGCGCTTTGCCGGGGTCTACGACGATGGTTGCCATTCGCCGCCCCTGGCGCACCAGATTCAGCGCATCTACGAACGCCAGCTGGAATCGCGTCTGTACGCCGGATCGCCGTCGCACGGTACGTCCTATGTCCATATGGACGATGTGGTGGATGCGATCGTCCGCGCCGTCGAAAAACGCGCGACGTTGCCCGCTGAGACCGTGCTGCTGATCGGCGAGCCCGAGGCGCTGAGCTATGACGAGTTGCAGCACAGCTTCATGCGCCAGATTCACGACGAGTCCTATGAGGAGTTCAACGTGCCCGGCCCGATCGCCAAGGTCGGCGCCTGGGTTCAGGACAAGATCCTGCATCAGGATCCGTTCATCAAACCGTGGATGATCGACCGCGCCAACGACCACTACGCCCTCGACATCAGCCGCGCCAGAGAGGTGTTGGGCTGGGTGCCGCAGCATACCCTGCGCAAGGCGATCCCGAAGATGGTAGCGGCACTGAAGGCCGACGATGTGGCCTTTTACAGGGACAACGGGCTGGAGCCGGCGGAATGGATGCTGGCCAACGCCGAAGCGGCGAAACAGGAGCAGGCGCAATGAGCGCCGGTCACGCGGGCCATGGCGGAGCCGCGCATCCCGACAAGGCTGCGGACGGCGAAATCTATACCTGCCCGATGCACCCCGAAATCCGGCGCGATGAACCCGGCAGTTGCCCGAAGTGCGGCATGACGCTGGTGCCGGTCGTCACCACGTCCAAGGCGGAACCTGCGACGGCCGCGCCGATGTCCGGCATGTCGCATGGCGCGGCGGACAAGGCGTCGGGCGATATGGACGGCATGGGCGACATGATGGGCGACGCGCATCGCGCGATGCTCTGGCCACATTACGTGGTGATGATGCTTGGCTTCTGGCTCATCACCGCGCCGTTCACGCTGGGCTATCTCAGCGATTTCGTGCCCGATGCCAATCAGGTGCGGGTGATGGCCGACCGCGGGTTGTCGCCGTTCGCGCAGCGCAACATGCTGATGACCTACAGCGATGTCGGCAGCGGCATTCTGGTGGTGATATTCGGCTATCTGTCGGCCAATGCGCAGCGGAAATACCCTTGGGCCCAATGGGCCAATGCGGTGGTCGGCGGCTGGCTTCTGTTCGCGCCACTGGTACTCTGGACCCCGCTGCCCGAGGCCTATGCCAACGGCACCCTGATCGGCGGCGGCGTGATCGCGCTGTCTATCCTGATCCCGATGATGCCGGGGATGAGCATGGAAGGGATGATGGGCGGGCCCGACATGCCGCCCGAATGGGGCTATAACCCGTCGACCTGGCTGCAACGGGTGCCGATCGGCGCGCTGGCGCTGTTCGGCCTGCTGATCTCGCGCTATATGGCGGCCTATCAGATGGGCCATATCGATACGGTGTTCGAACCGTTCTTTGCCGGAACGACAGCCGGCGGGCCCGGCCTGAACGGCACCGAAACGATCATCACCTCGCCGATGTCGAAGGCATGGCCGGTGGCCGATGCGGGCCTCGGGACGGTTGTCTATGCGCTGGAACTGGTGATGACCTTCATGGGGGGCAAGACCCGCTGGCGGACGATGCCGTGGATGGTGCTGGCGCTGGCGTTCCTGATCGTGCCGCTGGGCGTCGTCAGCATCTATTTCGTCATCATTCAGCCGATCGAGATTGGCACATGGTGTACGCTGTGTCTGCTGACGGCGCTGGCGATGGCGCTGATGATCCCCTATTCGCTGGATGAATTCGTGGCGATGGGACAGTTTCTGACCGCGTCGCACCGGGCGGGCAAGCCGTTCTGGCGCACCTTCTGGACCGGCGGCGCGATGGAGGGTGGCAGCGATGATCGTGCAAAGGGCGTGCTGGCCCCGAAGGCGCAGATGTTTGCGCAATCGGGGCGCGGCGTCACCTATCCGCCCGTGCTGCTGGCGGTCTGCGCCATCGGTATCTGGCTGACCTTTACCCGGCTGACCTTTGGCAGCACGGGGGCGATGACCAACAGCGACCATGTAACCGGGCTGCTGGTCGTGACCTTCTCGATCATCGCGCTTGCCGAAGTGGCGCGGATGGTGCGGTTCCTGAACATCCCAGCGGGCCTGTGGCTCATCATCGCCCCCTGGGTGCTGGACGGGGCCGGATCGCCCGCAGCGCAATGGGCCAGTGTCGTGGCCGGTCTGCTGATCGTCGGCCTGTCGATCCCGCGCGGATCGATCCGCAATTCCTACGGAGGGTACAATGTCGTCATTGTTTGAGAAATGCGTCCACCTGCTGCGTCATTCGCTGGTGATCGTTGGCGCACTGGTTCTTGTTGGCGCCATTGGCGGGCTGATCTTCATGTATTCCGGCCTGTTCAACGTGGCGGCGACCGTCGCCGATTCCCGGCTGACCAACTGGGCGCTGGTGACGGTCCGCGAGGCGTCCATCGTCCGGCATGCCCGCGATGTGCAGGCCCCGGCGGCGGATATGGTGACCGACAGCGACGCCGGCTTCGTGATCTACCGGCGGGAATGCGTGATGTGCCATACCCCGGTGGGGCGCAGTCCGCGCCCGATGGCCGTGGGTTTCAATCCGCAGGCCCCCGGTTTCGACGATGAAGAAGATGTCATGGCGGCAAACGAGGTATTCTGGGTCATCAAGAACGGTATCCGCTTTACCGGAATGCCGGCCTGGGGTCCGTCACTGTCCGACGAGGATCTGTGGAACGTGACCGCGTTTCTGGCCGATTTGCCGACGATGACAGCGGCCGAATACGATGCCCTCGACGCGCGGATTCCCGAGACGGGTGTGATGCCGTAAGACGCCCCGGAACAGCGCGACGGTTCAGACGATCAGAACCGGCGCAAAACCGCCGCCGGGGGTGCGGAAGTTGGTCGTCTGGCCCTGATAGATCCGCGCCGCCACCAGCAGCGGTTTTGCGTCATAGGTATAAAGCCGCAGATCGACCTTGCGCGGCGTGGGTTCGCCGTCCAGCCGGATCATCCGCTGGCCGGGGGTGGCGAGTGCCTGCGCCACATAATCGGCGCTCAGGATGTCCGCCCAGACCGACCTCGTCAGCTTGTCGCCGCGATACACCGCCTTGCCGCCATGCCCCGAGACAGGTTTGAAGAACAACTGCCGCCGGGTCTGCCACAGCGCGTCGGCATTGTCGGGCGTGACCATCCGGGTCTGCGGGATCGACTGCAACCGCGCCGCCAGTGCCTGCGGAACGCCGAGTGCGGCGAGGGCGGCGGGGTCCGACAGCACCGTCAGGTTGCGTTTGTGGGCCAGCAGCGCGTGGATGTGCGGGTTGGGTGTTACGACGACAGCGCCGGTCCGGTAGGCCCCGCCAAGGGCCGCATGGTGCGGTTCGGACAGCGTGAAATCCACCAGCCTGTTATACACCAGATCGACCGGCAGATCGCCCCGGTATAACCCGCCGTCGCGCAGAACCAGATCCTGCGGATCGCAGATCACCGCGTCGATGTGGTGCCGAACCAGCATCTCCCGCGCCAGAACGAATTCGGGATAGAGATACTGATCCCGCGGCGCGTCGTCGACGATGGCGATACGCCGCAACGGCGCCGACCCGCGCTGAAGCGCCCATTCGGCGCGGAACATCGCAATCGCCGCCGCCTCGAACCCGTCCGCAGGACCGTCCTTTGCCGCCGGTACGCGCCCGGCACAGCACAGGCTCTGCGCCTGCGCCAGCACCGCGTTCAAAAAGGCGCCACCTGCGTTGGTATTCACCTCGATCAGTTTCGGGCCGGAGTCGGTCAGATGAAAGTCATAACCCATCAACGCCCCAAACGGCCCGTGATCGACGCGGCTTGCCGGCGGGGCCCAGCCCTGAACTGCCGCCCGATAGGCCGCGACGCGCGCGACCTCTTCGATGGCCGCGACGATATCCTGCATGGTGTGCAGGGCCATGGCGGGCAAGAACAGCGGCACGTTGGAAAACAGATGCGGCTGGTTGGCGGCGATCCGGTCCTGAAACCCCGCCTCTCCCGAGGCCGCGTCCAGCGCGCCTGCCAATTCTTCGCGGTCGAGCGTGACGCAGAAACAGGATTGGTTCAGCCGTTCGGAGGCAGAGGCATCGTCGCAGGTGCTGTCGGCGGCAGGCATCGGCGATCCTTTGTCATCGGAGCGGCTTGACGGTCCGGCCCGGCAGCGAGCGGGGGCAATCCGGCTGATACCGTCAGTCTTGCCGACCGGGCCGCGAGCCGCAATCCCGATCCTTGCCGGGTCAGGTTTCGGCGGGGGCAGGCTTGGCAATCCCCTCCAGCTTCGTGCGTTTCAGCAGCAGCGCATTCACCGCGACAAGGGCCGAGCTGCCCGACATCGCCAGCGCCGCCACCTCGGGGCTGACGACAAAGGGGTAGAACACGCCCGCCGCCGCCGGAAAGGCCACGACGTTGTAGGCCACCGCCCAGAACAGGTTCTGGTGCATCTTGCGCAGTGTCGCGCGGGACAGAACGATGGCGCCGACCACATCGTAGGGGTCGCTTTTCATCAGCACCACATCGGCGCTTTCCATCGCCACATCGGTGCCGGCCCCAATCGCAAAACCGACGTCGGCCTGGGTCAGGGCAGGGGCGTCGTTCACGCCGTCACCGACCATACCGACCTTTTTGCCTTGCGCCTGCAGTTCCCTGACCTTGTCGGCCTTCTGCCCCGGCAGCACATCGGCCAGCACGATGTCGATGCCCAGCTCGTCAGCGATCCGCTTGGCGGTGCCCTCGTTGTCGCCAGTCAGCATAGCGACCTGCACACCACGTTCGCGCAACTTGGCCACGGCGGCCTTGGCACTGGGGCGCACTGCATCGGCGATGGCGATCAGGCCCAGCATCTTGCCGCCCTGCGCCACATGCACCACGGTGCGCCCGGCGCCTTTCAGCCGCTCGGCCTCTGGCCCCAAGCGACCCACCTCGATCTTCTGCTCGTCCATCAGGCGGCGGTTGCCAAGGTGAACCGTTGCGCCGTCGATCTCGGCCTGCGCCCCCCTGCCGTCCAGACTGAGGAACGCCTGCACCGCCGGTATCTCCAGCCCCGCGGAACGTTCGATCACGGCAATCGCCAACGGATGATCCGACCCGCGTTCGACCGCCGCCGCCGCGCGCAGCACGTCGTCTTCGCTGTGGCCCTCGGCGGGCACCACATCCACGACCTTTGGCTGGCCCATGGTCAGCGTGCCGGTCTTGTCGAACACGATGATGTCGAGCTTGGTCGCATCCTCAAGCGCCCCGGCGTTCTTGAACAGGATGCCGTTTGCCGCCCCAAGCCCGGTGCCGACCATGACCGCCATCGGTGTCGCAAGACCCAGCGCGTCCGGGCAGGCGATCACGAAGACCGTGATGGTCAGGGTAATGGCGAACAGCACAGGCTGGCCCAGCCACCAGAACCAGACCGCAAAGGTAGCCAGCCCGATCACGATCGCCACCAGCACGAGCCATTGCGCGGCGCGGTCGGCCAGCAGTTGCGCAGGGGCCTTGGAGTTCTGCGCCTCCTGCACCAGCTTGACGATCTGTGCCAGCGCGGTGTCGGCCCCGACCTTGGTGGCGCGATACTGGAAGGTGCCGCTTTTGTTGATCGTGGCCCCGATCACCTGACTGCCGACGGATTTGTTCACCGGCATCGATTCGCCGGTCAACATGGATTCGTCGACCAGCGAGGTGCCTTCGGTCACTTCGCCGTCGACGGGGATCTTGTTGCCGGGGCGGATCACCACGATCTCGCCCGCGAGCACTTCGGCGGTGGGGACCTCGACCTCGGTGCCATCGCGCAGCACCATCGCCTTGGGCGGGGCGAGGTTCAAGAGCGCCCGGATCGCCTCGGACGCGCCGGCGCGGGCGCGCATTTCAAGCCAGTGCCCCAGCAGGATAAAGACGAGCAGGACCGCCACCGCCTCGAAGAACTGCACCCCGGGAAAGAACAGAACCGAAGCGACGCTGAACCCGTAGCCGGTGCCGACCGACAGCACCACCAGCACGGCCATGTTCAGCACACCGTTGCGCAGGGCGCGGAACGCGGCGACGAAGAACGGCCAACTGGGGTAGATCACGGCGGCGCTGCCAAGGATCAGCAGCCAGACATCCAGCCGCAGGCCGAACGGCGGCGGCGGCGGCGTGAACAGGCCCGCCATCGGCGAATAGATGAAGATCGGGATGGCAAAGACCAGCGCCACCCAGAACCGGTTGCGCATGTCGCGCACCATCGCCTGCATGTCGCCACCGGCACCATGTCCCATTTCGGCCGCCATCTCGTCGCGGGCGGCGGATTTGGCCATGCCGGCCATATCGTGCCCTGCGTGGATATCGGCCGTCGGGGACACCGGGATGTCCGGCATGTCGTCAGGCGCACAGACATGGGCAGGCATCACCTCGCCCCGGCAATGCTGGCCGCAATCCTCGATCACCTTGCGCAGTTTGGCGGTACTGGTGACGGTGTCGTCAAACTGCACGGTTACAGTGGCCGAGCCGGGGCCGGAGGTTGCCCTTTTGACCCCCGCCGCCGCCGCCAGTTGCCGGACGACGCCAAGATGGTCCAGCGCACTGAAATAGGCACCGACATCGAGTGTTGCGGTTCTGGTCATGCGGTATCCTTGAACTCGGTCCTGAAGGAAGGGTGCGGCCGCCGGTCCGGCGATCAGCCGCAGCAGCAGCCCGACGATCCTGCCGGTTTGGCCTTGCCGGCGTCGTTGGGCGCAGCGCTGGCGTGGTCAGCGGCCACTGCCTGCGGTTTGGCTTTGGTGCCGCCGCAGCATCCGCCGCCCTGCGCATGGCTTTGGTTGTCTTGGGATTGCAGCGGTTTTGAAATCTCGGTCATGGTCCAACCTCCTGATCGCCAGTAGTGCGAGGACACGGGGGTGACAGCGTCACGCCCGCCCTCGATCTAAAGACGCCCGAGCAGGGACGATGTTACAGGTCAGTCGTCGGCAGCCGCCGCAGCACGCAACAATTCTGACCGCCGAGCCTTGTCGCAGCCGCAATCCATAAAGCCGTGTTCAGGGCAGGTCAGGCACATCTCGATCAGCCGTTGCTTGAGTTTCTGTCGGGCACGGTGCAACCGGACCGTCAGATTGGTCGACGACAGGCCCAGATCGGCGGCCACGTCCGCCCGGGGTTCTTCGTTCAGGTCAATCCGTCGGATAATTTCGGCATACTCCGGTTTCAGGGTTTTCATCAGAAGGTGAACACAGTCGCAAACGGCGGCCTCGATTCCGGTATCGGCAGCGGCGCCGGTCTCGAAGAACTCGGGGCTCATCACGGTTTCCCGTTGTCTGCGCCGCGCCGCACTGCGCTGGTGGTCTGCGATGGAGGTGGCCAGGATCCGGCTGAGCCAGCCGCGGACGGTGTTCACATCCCGCAGCGCGTCGGCCCGGTCGATCGCCCGCAACATGAAACTTTGCATCACATCGCGGGCCTCTTCGACACTGCCAAGGCGGCGTTGCAGGTAAGACATGATGTGCCGATGGCTGTCGATCAGAGCCCGATGCACGGCCAAGGTCGAATTGGTGACGGCGCCATGAGGAGCGTGATGATTTTTGGTCATGTCAGGACTCGCATAGCACAGATGTCGTTGACGGTGCCCGACGCGCCGATGTCGCGAACGCGTCGGCCATGGGCGCCATCCACGTGGTTGGCATCAGGACAGGCGAAACAGCATGTTTCCAACTCTCGCCGCAAGGCCTGAAGACGCGGTTCAACCGAACGGTCCGGGCATTGGTTGTCAACCCCATCTCGGTCGCAATCCGGGCGCAGGGTTCCTTGTCCGGATCGGCGCGGCGCCGGATCTGTCCGATCCGGGCGTTGGTTCCGGCGGACCGATGCATCGTTGCGGACCACCCTGACACTGCAGTTCTGCAACACGCCGTCGGATTCTTCAAGGCTGCAAGGCCGACGTCGCAGGTAGCCGAGAAATTCCTGCCAGCCGGAAATCAGGCGTCGACAGACTGCGGCCCTACACGAAACGGAAAACAACCGCTGCCGCGGGCGCAGCACCCTCCCCGCGACCGGGTCCGGACCGAAGGTCGTAACTCCGGCGCACCAGAGACGTGAACCCGTGGCGGCCAGGAACCGCACGGGAAACGGTCATCTCGCCGCAATGGTCGAGGAGGCGCTTTGGCCGGGTCGCCGGTTCGATCCGGTCTGTCCGGCGGGACACTCCAGCGAAACGATAGCGCGAGCGGTCGGCGCGAAGACCAGTTTCGGTGTTTTCCGAAACGTGACACCGACATTTCCCGGAACGCCGGGGCACAGCGCCATAGGCGTCGGAACGCGCCAAAAACGGGCTCTGTCCATCGGCGTTATCGACCGCGGGCGCGTTGGCATCGGACCATCAGATTGAGGCGTTCTGCAGTCGCATCTCGCCATCGGCACCGCTGCTCGCCTCGATCCTGGTCAACGTCGTGACCCGAAATCGCGCTTGGCGAAGATAGTCCCGCGACGGCAGGAGCAGCGTGCGACCGGTTGCTGTCCCCGTCATTGGGCCGGCATGCGCTGTAATGTTCCGGCCCGACGCGCGTCTTTAACGAACACAAGAGGCATCGGTGCCGGCAAGGTCCGGCAGGTCGATGCGTCGATCACGCAGGACCGCACTATGCAACCAGACACGATTCACGATCGGTCAGACTCAATCGTCATGCAGTCGCAGGCTGAGATTTTCGGCCCTACCAACGAACATACCCGCCTCGCAGCCCTACTGGAAATGCAGTCGGTGATGCCGGGTCGAACCATGTCAGATGACTCCGATGCAGCCAGATGCCGCGCCGTGAGGATCTGAAGCGATCGGTTCCGCAGCCGCAGTGACGTTGCCGGCGCGTCAACGGAGGGAAAGAAATGGAAGATCATAATCACGCGACGCATGAACCTGCGCCAGCACCCGGCTTTTGGCAGTCACGGACCGGCGTAACGCTGATCGTCTTTCTTGCCATCGCGGCTGTCCTTCTTGGCTACGAACACCGGGCGCACATTTTTGACAGCACCTATAGCGGGTTTGCGTTTCTGGCGGTTTGGGTCGGGCTGCATTTCTTCATGCATCGCGGGCATGGTGGTCATAGCGGACATGGCAGCAAAAGCGTTCCTGTGGTCAATCCGCCAAGGCAAACTGACACCGACATCGGAGACAGGTCGTGAACTCGGTCGCCTCGGGCTATGGCCTCTGGGTCTTTGCCTTCATCAATGCGGCAATCTTCATCCTGTTCGCCTTCAGCTTTTTCAAGCCGAAAACAGCGCGTGACTGGCGCAGCTTTGGCGCCTTCAGCGCCTTTCTGGTGGCGCTGTTTTCCGAGATGTACGGCTTTCCGCTGACGATCTATCTCATGTCCGGTTGGTTGCAGACGCGCTTTCCCGGCATCGACTGGTTCGCGCACGACTCGGGTCATTTGCCCGAGATGATGTTCGGCTGGCAGGCAAATCCGCATTTCGGGCCGTTCCACATCTTCAGCTTTGTGCTGATCGGGATCGGCTTCTGGCTGATTTCGGCGGCCTGGCCGGTGCTCTATGCCGCACAGCGGCGCGGCGAACTTGCCGTCACCGGGCTCTATGCCCGGCTGCGCCATCCGCAATATGCAGGCTTTGTCTTGGTGCTGACAGGGTTTGCGGTGCAGTGGCCGACCCTGCTGACGCTGGCGATGTATCCGTTCCTGATCTGGATGTACGTCCGTCTGGCCCGCGCCGAAGACCGCGAAACCCGCGCCCGGTTCGGAGATGCCTTCGACGCCTACGCACGGCATGTTCCGGCATTTTTCCCGACCCTTGCCCGTGCGGCCGAGAACGCACGCCCATGAGAGGACATAATGTCATGGCACCCACACCCGACCCGCATACCGATTCCCTCGCATCCCGCTTTCCCACGGCCTATACGATCCTGTTTGCGCTGATCGTCGTCGTCGCGGCGCTGACATGGATCATTCCGGCGGGCAAGTTCGACCGCGTGGAAAACGAGGCCGTCGGGCGTGAGGTGGCGGTCGCCGGCACCTATCAGACGGTCGAGGCCAATCCGCAGGGCTTCTTCGACATCCTGCTGGCACCGACTGCCGGGTTCTATGACCCTGACAGCTATGCCGCCAATGCCATCGACGTGTCGCTGTTCGTGCTGTTTCTCGGCGGTTTTCTGGGGGTCGTCAACGCCACCGGGTCGATCGATACCGGCATCAAGGCGGCCATGCGCAGGCTCAAGGGCCGCGAGATATGGATGATCCCGATCCTGATGACCCTGTTCGCGCTGGGCGGCACCACCTATGGCATGGCCGAGGAAACGCTGGCGTTTTATCCGCTGCTGATCCCGGCGATGCTGGTCGCCGGGTTCGACACGATGACGGCGGTGGCGGTGATCCTGCTGGGCGCCGGCATCGGCACGCTCGGCTCGACGATCAACCCGTTTGCCACTGTGATCGCATCGAACGCGGCCGGGGTCGCGTTTACCCAAGGCCTGATCCTTCGCCTTGTCCTGCTGTTCGGCGGGCTGGCGATCTGCATCGGCTTTGTGATGCGCTATGCGCTGCGGGTGCAGGCCGACCCGGCGCGGTCGGTGGTGGCTGCGCAGGCCGACAGCAACCGGCAGGCGTTCCTGTCGGGCGGCGACGGCCCCGTGAAGGACCGGCTGACCGGCACCCAATCCGTTATTCTGCTGCTGTTTGCGGCGACGTTCGTGGCGCTGATCTGGGGCGTATCTTCGCAGGGCTGGTGGATGGCGCAGATGGGCGCGTTGTTTCTGGGCATGGCGATTCTGGTCGGGCTGGTCGGTCGGCTGGGGGAAAAGCGGCTGACCGCTACCTTTGTCGACGGCGCGCGTGATCTGTTGGGCGTGGCCCTGATCATCGGGCTGGCCCGCGGCATCGTGGTGATCATGGAGCAGGGCCTTATCGCCGACACCATCCTGAACAGCGCGGCCCAAGCCGTGGGCGGCCTGCCGGAACTCGCCTTCATCAACCTGATGTTCTGGGTCGAGGTGGCGATGAGCTTTCTTGTCCCCTCATCCTCGGGCCTTGCCGTGCTGTCGATGCCGATCTTGGCGCCCCTGGCCGATTTTGCCGGGGTGACGCGCGATCTGGTGGTGACGGCCTATCAGTCGGCCAGTGGTCTGGTGAACCTCATCACCCCCACCTCGGCCGTGGTGATCGGGGCGCTGGCGATCGGCCGCATCTCCTATGACCGCTGGATCGTCTTTGTCTGGCCGCTGCTGCTGGTGCTGACGGTCTTCATCTCGGGCGTCCTCAGCATCGCCGCCATCCTTTGAAATCCGGAGAAGCCCCCATGACCACCCATGAACTTGGCGTTTATTCCGAAACCGGTAGGTTGCGGCAGGTCATCGTCTGTCGCCCCGGTCTGGCACACCGTCGCCTGACCCCGTCGAATGCGCAGGCGCTGCTGTTCGACGATGTGTTCTGGGTCAAGCAGGCGCAAAAGGACCATGACGTTTTCTCGACCCTGATGCGATCCGAAGGGATCGAGGTGCTCGACGTGAACACCCTGCTGGCCGAAGTGCTGGAGATCCCCAAGGCGCGCAAATGGGTGCTGGACCACCGTATTACGACCAATGACGTCGGCACCGGCATGCTGGACGAACTTCTGGCCTGGATGCAGGAACTGCCGGGTGCCAGGCTGGCGGAATATCTGATCGGCGGGCTGGAGGTCGGCGATTTGCCGTTCAAGCCCGTGGGACTGTTCGGCAGCTATCTGGGGCCGCATGGGTTCATCCTGCCACCCTTGCCGAATTTCCTGTTCACCCGCGACAACTCTGCCTGGGTTTACGGCGGTGTGACGCTGAACCCGATGTATTGGGCGGCGCGCAAGCCCGAAACCCTGCTGACCGCTGCCGTCTACCGGTTCCATCCGAAATTCGCGGGCAAGGCCCATGTGCATTGGGGCGATCCGACACTGGAACACGGGCTGGCCTCGGTCGAGGGCGGTGATGTGATGCCGGTGGGCAACCGCACTGTGCTGGTCGGCATGGGCGAGCGGTCGTCGCCGCAGGGTATCGGGCTGCTGGCGGCGGCACTGTTTGCCAAGGGTGCTGCGGACCGGGTGATCGCCTGCCAACTGCCGAAAAGCCGGTCCGCCATGCATCTGGACACCGTGTTCACCCTGCTGGGCGGCGATGTCGTGACCACCTTCAAAGAGGTGGCGGACGAGATCACCTGTTTCGATCTGCGCCCCGCCGAGGGCAAGGCACCGCTGCAATTCCGCGCCGATCCGCGCCCGTTGTTTGCCGTGGTGGCCGAGGTGCTGGGCCTGCCGAAACTGACCATCGTGCCGACCGGCGGGAACGATCCTGCGGAACGCGCCCGCGAACAGTGGAACGATGGCAACAACCTGCTGGCGCTGCGCCCCGGCGTGGTGGTCGGCTATGACCGCAACGACGACACCAACGCGGCCCTGCGCGCCGTCGGCATCGACGTGCTGGAACTGCCGGGGGCCGAACTGGGCCGGGGCAGGGGCGGCAGCCATTGCATGAGCTGCCCGACGATCCGCGACGCCGAATAGACCTCGATTCAAAGGGAACATCCCATGAGCTTCAACCTCAAGAACCGCAGCTTCCTGACCCTGCGCGATTTCAAACCCGCCGAGATCGGCTTTCTTCTGAAACTCGCCGCCGACCTCAAGGCCGCGAAATATGCGGGCACCGAACAGCCGGGGCTGAAGGGCAAGGAAATCGCGCTGATCTTCGAGAAGGACAGCACCCGCACCCGCGTCGGATTCGAAGTGGCGGCGCATGATCAGGGGGCAACCGTCACCTATCTGGGGCCATCGGGCAGCCATATCGGCCACAAGGAAAGCGTCAAGGATACCGCGCGGGTTCTGGGCCGGGTCTATGACGCCATCGAATATCGCGGTTTCGGGCAAACCATCGTTGATCAACTGGCGGAATTTTCCGGCGTGCCGGTCTATAACGGCCTGACGAATGAATTTCACCCGACCCAGATCCTCGCCGACTTCCTGACCATGCAGGAACACAGCGACAAGCCGCTTCGCCAGATTTCCTATGTGTTCCTTGGCGATGCCAAGAACAACATGGGCGACAGCCTGCTGATCGGCGGTGCCAAGATGGGCATGGATGTGCGGCTTTGCGCACCCAAAGCCTGCTGGCCCGGCAAGGCGATTCAGATCCGAGGCACAGGCCATCGCCAAAGAAACCGGCGCGCGGATCACCATCACCGAAGATGTGGGCGATGCGGTCAAGGGTGTCGATTTCGTCTATACCGATGTCTGGCTGTCGATGGGCGAGCCCGAGGCGAAATGGGCCGAGCGGATCAAGCTGCTGATGCCTTATCAGGTCAACGCCAAACTGATGAAAAAGACCGGCAATTCCCGCGTGAAATTCATGCATTGCCTGCCCGCGTTCCACAATGACGACACCGAGGTGGGCAAGGACATCGCCGCCAAATTCGGCATTTCCGAAATGGAAGTGACAGATGAGGTGTTCGAAAGCCCGGCCTCGATCGTGTTCGATCAGGCCGAAAACCGGATGCACACGATCAAGGCGGTTCTTGTCGCCACCTTGGGAGGCTGAGCGGTGCTGGTCGTTGCCGCTTTGGGGGGGAATGCCTTGTTGCGCCGGGGTGAGCCGCTGACGGCGGAGAACCAGCGGCAGAACGTGCAGAAGGCTGCTCCGGCACTGGCGGCGATCCTGCGGGCAGGGCATCGACTGGTCATCACCCACGGCAACGGTCCGCAGGTTGGCCTGTTGGCGTTGCAGGGCGCCGCCTACAAGCCGGACGAGGCCTATCCACTCGATGTCTTGGGCGCAGAAACCGAGGGCATGATCGGCTATCTGATCGAGCAAGAGCTGGAAAACGTGCTCGATCATGACCGGCCGGTGGCGACGCTGCTGACGCAGGTTGTGGTCGATGCGCGCGACCCGGCGTTCGGCAAGCCGACCAAATTCGTGGGCCCGGTCTATGGTCGTGACGAGGCGGAAACCCGTGCCCGCACGGCGGGGTGGCACATCGCGCCCGATGGCGACGCCTGGCGGCGCGTCGTGGCATCGCCCGTCCCGCAGGAGATCCCCGACACACGGGTGATCGAATTGCTTCTCGAGGCCGGCGTGGTGGTCATCTGTGCCGGCGGCGGCGGCATTCCCGTGATCCGCCGGGCCGACGGCGGGCTGATCGGCATCGAGGCCGTGGTCGACAAGGATTCCTCGAGTGCACTTCTGGCCCGCTCGCTCAAGGCCGATGCGCTTTTGCTGCTGACCGATGTCGACGCCGTCTATCGCGACTTCGGCACGGCGGATGCAACAAGAATTCCGCATGTCACGGCTGAGGCGGCGCTTGGTATCGTGGCGCCGGAAGGGTCGATGGCACCCAAATTGCGCGCGGCTGCCGCATTCGCCGTCAACGGCGGATTTGCGGCAATTGGCCAACTCGCGGATGCACTGCTACTGCTGGACGAACGTGCCGGAACCCGGATCTCGACCGATCCCATATGAGAGAGGACAAAAGATGAACCACACCAATACGAGGACTCTGGCGATCGTTGCCGCCACCTTTGCCGCCCTGACCGTCACCACCGCCGCCACGGCGGACAGCGACATGATGAGCCCCGGACTGATGATTCCGCAGATGGATCCCGAAAACGGTCGGGCCTTGTATGCGTCCAAAGGGTGCGTGGTCTGCCACGCGATCAACGGCGTTGGCGGACAGGACGCGCCGATGCTGGATGCCGAGTTCATGGACTCGCCGATGAACCCGTTCGATTTTGCCGCCCGCATGTGGCGCGGTGCCGAGGTGATGGTGATGATGCAGAGAGACGAATTGGGCGAGCCGATCGAGCTGACCGGGCAGGAACTGGCCGACATCATCGCCTTTGTCCACGATCCCGCAGAGCAGGCGCTTTTCTCGCAGGACGACATCCCGGAGAACATTGCGGATTTGATTGCCGAGTGATCTCGGCGGCGGCTTGTCCGAGCGCAACCACCGCTCAGGCAGTCATATGGCGCACGAATCCGTGGCAGCGTGAACTCCATCGGCAACGTCTCCACGGCCCTGCTCCTGCCGCTGTTTCGCCAGATGGCGCTGCGGCCTTTGGCAGGCGCCGCCCACGATTTCCTGTTGCGGCATGAAACTGGGTATGCCGATGGACGCGAAACCCGTCGGCGCCGGGCCGATCCGATCCGCGTGTTGCGCAACCCTGCCGACGGGGCCGCATCACAGCGCCAGATTGCAGACCGGGTGGCATCGCCCGGCGTCGGTAACCGGTTGATGGTGGAACTTGCGGTGTTCACCAGCGCCGCCTGTCGGCGCTCGCTCGACAGTGGGGTCGGTCCCGCAACCGCCCGGCAACAGGCCGCCGATACCGGCGGGGCGGTCATTGCAGGGCTGCTCAGGGTCTCGTCGTGGCCGTTCCGCGCCGCAACCGGCGGCCCGGACCGCGCGTTGCGATGGACTATCTCGTCGGTGTCGCGCTTTCCGTTTGGTGCGCCGGGGACGCCGGTCTATGGTGCCGAGATCCGCGTGGTCGGTGACGACATCGTCACCGAGTTCACCTACCGCCGGCTTTGCGCGCGTTCGTCGCGGCATAGGGTGATCGTGGCGATATGGACACCTTCCTTGCAGGCTGGTGCCGATACGACTGGCCGGACGCCGATATCATGGCCGGTAACGGCAAGCGCGGTCACCGCAGCAGAACCCAGACACTGTAGCGCGGGAACGCGCGACGCAAAACGTGCCGGAACGCGAACGCGAATTCAGGGATCCCGCCAATGTGCCTCTCAGCCCAAGTAAGTTTTGCCGCCAGTGCCGTCCTCGGCGTCGGGGGCATCGCGATCGCGAGGATCGCCTGGCAGCGCAACCTGCGCTATCTGCCGCTGGCCCTGATGCCGGTCTTCGCGGCGATCCAGCAGTTTTCCGAAGGCTTCGTCTGGCTCGGCATGACCGGAAACG
The DNA here is from genome assembly GCA_963789535.1 of uncultured Alphaproteobacteria bacterium. Taxonomy (GTDB): domain Bacteria; phylum Pseudomonadota; class Alphaproteobacteria; order Rhodobacterales; family Rhodobacteraceae; genus CAVXHQ01. The sequence continues at coordinate 1,840,916 of CAWBKU010000005.1, forward strand.
ACCCGTTTACCGTGATCTGGGGCGCGATGGGGTTCATGTTCTTCACATGGTTCATGTGGCCGGTGTGGATCCCGTTCAGCGTCTATGTGCTCGAACCCCGCGACAGTCCGCGCAAACCGTGGTTTCTGGCGACGGCGCTGGTCGGTCTGGTGTTCGGCCTGTTGCTCTATGTGCCGCACGGGTTCACTACCGGCATGGTCGTCGTCGAAATCAACAACCAGTCGCTGGCCTACGAAAATTCCATGTGGCTGGATTTCATGATGCCGCGCCTGTTGACCAACACGATCTATGTGGCCCTCATCATCATCCCGCCCGCCCTGTCGCGTTACCGGCACATGCGGCATTTCGCGCTGACGCTGGTCGGGGTGGTTGTGGTGGATTTCGCGCTGCTGCAATACGCCTATATCTCGTTCTTCTGCCTGCTGGCGGGGCTGGCGACGCTGCATCTGGTCTATATCATCTGGGTCAACGGCTGTGCCCGCGAATGTCCGGAATTGTTCGCCTGACGGTTCGGTTGACGACCGTTCCGGCCGCAGCTAGGAGATTGCCCAAGCCGATCGGCGATGCGCGTTTTTCAGGGGCTGCCAGTGTCGGATTTCCTGCCCACCCTGATCGAAAACTGGCGCGCCGATCCGTCGGCCACCTATCGGTCCTGGTTCCTGTGGGAAGAGCGGATCAAGAATTTCCGCTCGATCCGGCGCGGATTGCAGGCGGTCGTCAGCGAGATCGCCGCCGATCGGTTCGGGACCCAATATCGCGGATCGTCGCTTGAAACCGTCGTTCATTCGGTCGCTGAACAGCGCCAGATCTTCAAGGGGGCCGACCATGCGTTCCTCTGGAAACCCAAGCTGCGCATCCCCGACATCTATGAAAACCCGGTCAACCAGCGCGCCTTCGGACATCTGCTGGACACCTGCATGTGCTGCAATACCGAAGCGGAGCTGCTGGCGGCGATCCGGCGGATAGATGCGCTCAAGATCAAGGGGCTGGGGCCGGCGGTCGCCAACCTGTTGTATTTCCTGCATCCGACGATCATGCCGCCCTGCAACACCGCCATCGTCAACGGCTATAACGCGCTGACGGGTGCCAAGACGAAACTGGGCCGCTGGGACGAATATCTGGCGATGCGCGCAGGGCTGATCGCGCTCAACGCCAGATACCGCAGTCTGCTGTCGAACGATTTCGGCGCGATTGCCGGGTTGATGTTCGACATCGGCAGTGGCCGCTATCCGGTGCCGTCGCCCGATGCCGACGGTGCGGGCCGCGCCGCCTGGGAGGCCGATCTGGCGCGGGTCCGGCATGAGGGCGCGACGCTTGCCAAGGCCGAACTGCTCAGCCGCGAGAACGATCACACCCATACCGAAATTCAGGGCTGGCTGCGCGATCTGGGGCTGGCGCTGGGGTTCGATCTGTGGGTGGCGTCCAACGATCAGGGGCGCATATGGAACGGCGGCAAGCTGGGCGATGGCTGCCTGAATGTCCTGCCGCCCGCCATCGCGGCCGCGCAGGGCAGCGAAACCGTCCGCCTGATCGACATCATCTGGATCGACAGGGCCAGCGGTCAGGCCGTCGCGGCGTTCGAGGTGGAACACAGCACCTCGATCTATTCCGGCATCGTGCGGATGCTCGATCTAGCGATGGGCGGCAGCGAGGCCCCGCCCGAGGGGTTGTTTCTGGTCGCTCCCGATGGCCGGGAAAAGGACGTGCGCGCCCAGTTGCTGCGCCCGGCCTTCGGCAGTATCGGGCATCTGAACCTGCGCTACATATCCTACAGCGAACTGCGCGCCAACCGCGAGGCGATTGCCCGGTTCGGGACCGGCACCAAGGCGATCCATGCCTTGTCGAAGTCCCTGACCTGACCGAGTGGATTGAACGCCCGGTATCGCCGTGCCGACGGTCGCGGTCCACGGTTGCCGATTACCGCCTGTCCATCAGACGGTCGAAAACCCCACGAACCGTGCCCCGGCTGTCTGTCTGTGACGGCCTACGATTTCCACAAGGTGGTCGATACCGACCGGCGGTGCGGTCTGGCGCGGACGGCGCGGGTGATCGGCGAAGTCGACACCGATGTTTCGGCTCTGGAAGGGACCGATACCCGGTGCGGCACCCGCACCGGCCCGCCCGATCGGAACCCATGTCGCCATGGAAATGGTCTGTTCGTCGTCCTGCTGAAGGGTGCGGGCGTAGCGCACGGCTGGCATGTTGACATGCTGTCGGTGCACAATGCGCTGGAGCAGGAGGTGCGTCAGCTGAGTCTGCCTGAATTCGAACCGCGCGCGGCGCCTGCGACCGACCCGGATGTCGCGCGGCGGCGCCTGCGGACCGCGAGCGCGCATCAGGGGCCGTCGCCCGGCTTGCGTGCCGCTCGGGCCCGCGCGCCGATCCACGAGATCGGCCTGCTAGAGGGGCGACTGATGATGTGCCTTGGTGATCTGGGTGAATGGTGGCCCGGCGGGGCGTTGACGCAAGATGAACCGCTGGATGTGACCGCCCCCGACTGCCCGCTTTCGCGTCGTGTATCGGACCAATTCCCGATCAAGGCACGCCTGCGGCAGGGCGGCGTTGCCGGGGCGAGCCTGTCATGATCCACTACGGAGTCGTCGTCGCGATCTGGATCGCCGGGGGTGTCGCACTGATCGCCGGTGCCTCGTGGCTGGCGCACCGATCCTATCACCGCTTTCTGCAAATGGCGCGGGGGCCGGTTTCGACCGCGTTGCCGGTCGCGGGACCGCAGACGCCGCTGGATGCGCTGCTGGCGCCGCTGGAGACCGAAAACGCCGGACAATGCGGGCTGAAGCTGCTGCTGGACAACACCGACGCCTTCGCGGCCCGCGCCCTGTCAGCGGCGCAGGCGGGGCGCAGTCTGGACCTGATGTATTACATCTGGAGCACCGATCTGACCGGCTGGCTGCTGATCGACGCGCTGTTCGCCGCCGCGAACCGGGGCGTGCGGATCCGCCTGCTGTTGGACGATGTGAACGTCCAGGGCTTCGATCCGGCATTCCTGGCCCTGAGCCAGCACGAGATGATCGAGATCCGGCTGTTCAATCCAACGCGGCATCACGGCCACGGCCTGCGGCGGATGCTGGAATTCGCACTGGGGCTGAGCCGGTTCAACCGGCGCATGCACGGCAAGCTGTGGATCGCCGACGGGCGGCTGGCCATTCTGGGCGGGCGCAACGTCGGCAATACCTATTTCGGCGCCGACGAGGGCAACCGGATGTCGGTGGACGCCGATGTCATGATGGTCGGCGACAGGGTGGCCGAGGTCTCGGCGGTGTTCGACCGCTTCTGGAACCTCGGCCTGTCGCTGCCGATTGCTGCAATCTGGCCCGGCTTCAAGGTCAGCAATGCCGCGTTCTGCAAACGGCTGGCACGCCATGTCGGAACGTTCGCGTCACGGCGGTTTCAGGTGCGGGCCCTTCAGGGGCGCGCCGCCGACACCTTTCTGACCGAAGGCCTGCGCTGGACATCCAAAGTGCAGCTATTGGCCGATCCGCCGGAAAAGGCCTATGGCGGACGATCCGAGCCCTGGATGTCGACAGCGGTCGCGAGCATTCTGGACACCGTAAAGTCCGACGTGCGGCTGGTCACGCCCTATTTCGTACCGGGCGAGATCGGCATCGCGGGCCTGACCCGGCTTTTGGGGCGGGGTGTCCGGGTTTCATTGCTGACCAATGCGCTGTCGTCGATCGATATCGTGCTGGTCCACGGTGCCTATCGCCACTATCGCCGCCCGTTACTGGCTGCGGGGGGGCATATCCACGAATTCGCAAAACCCGCTTTGCCGAGGCGCAAGCGCGACGTGATACATTCCAAGGTGTTTCTGATGGACGGGCGGCAGGCGATCGTCGGATCGCTGAATTTCGATCTGCGCTCGGCCTACACCAATACCGAACTGGGGCTGTTGTTCGAGGAACCGGCGCTGTTCGCGGACCTGAACGCCATGTGCGACGCCCTGTGTGCGCCGGAGCACTCGTACCATGTCACGCTCGAAGCGCAGGCCCTGCACTGGGCCGTCGCGCGCCCCGGCCTGCCTAAGGACATGACCGTCGAACCTGAGGCTGGCTGGCACAGCCGGGCCCTTTCGTGGATCGTCGGCCATCTGCCGATCCAAGGCTGGCTGTGATGCGGCGGCGGCGTGTTTTCGATGCTGCGGACGAAACTGCTGGATAGGTTCACCTCTCATGTCAGGGCGATGCTGTAGCCCCGAGCCGTCATCACGATAGGGTTCCGTAGTGAAAGACTGCACCAAAGGTCGTATCGTTTGTCCGCACGAGAACGCGCCGCGTGATTTCACCGCGACGGTCATAACTCCTGACCGAAGGGCAGGCTGAGAACGGCGGTGCAAAAGTCTGCCACGGTAGCGGCGGGATGAGTTTGCTGCGGGCGGCGTGAAAGTTGTCCACCTTTACCCTTTCTGGCGACAGGGAGGGTGGGAGGATTTTCACCGTGGACTTGTATCGGAAGGTGCGACTGGCCTGTGCTGAGGGCATGAGCCAGCGCGAGGCAGCGCGTCATTTCAACATCTCGCGCGACAGCGTTGGCAAGATGATGGCGTTCTCGGTTCCGCCCGGCTATCGGCGGACGGCCCCGGTCAAGCGGCCAAAGCTGGATGCCTTCACCGGGATCATCGACGGCTGGCTGGAGGGAGATCGCGAGGTCCATCGCAAACAGCGACACACGGCGCAGCGCGTATTCGAGCGGCTGCGCGACGAGCACGGGTTCACCGGCGGCTATACGATCGTGAAGGACTACATGCGGGAGCGCGAACGGCGCGGCCGTGAGATGTTCGTGCCCTTGGCGCATCCACCCGGACATGCCCAAGCCGACTTCGGCGAAGCGGTAGTCATCATAGGCGGCGTCGAGCAGAAGGCGCATTTCTTGGTAGCGTCCGTCAAGCTGGTGTAAATTCCGGTATGGCCAATCGAAGGCATCGATCAGGCGGCCTGTGTTGATATGCTGAGAAGCGGGTCGATCTGTGCGGTGTCGATGAGGCCGAATGCCTCGACTTGCATGTAGCGATGCTGGCCCTGCCAGTCATCATTCTGCTCGAACAGGACAGCGCCGATCAGGCGGATAATGCTGTCCTTCTCTATCCCGGCCATCACGGTCAATCACTCATTTCAGCCTCCTTTGATCGCATTGCGGCACGTCGGATCCCCCCGGGGGCAGCCTTCTCTACGAGCTCAGGACGATGTCCGGCTCAGGATGGGGTATGGGCAGGAGCCGAGAGTGCTTCCTTATTCGCGGCGTCTGGTCCCGCGCAGTGCATGCGGGGCGCCAAAGAAGTGGAACGCACTTGCCTCGACCCCGTCCCCGGACGGGACGTCGTGCCGACAGCGCCTCGATGTATCGATCAGGACGCAGTCGGTTTCGTTGGCGTAGCCGTCAGGCGGCGGCGCCGAAGTGGTATGTCTCGCCGCTGGTCCACATCCGGTGGAGAACGACCGCCAACTTGCGCGCCAACGCGACTTTCGCCTTTCCGAGCCCGCGGCGCCCGGCGAGGCGAACGGCCCAGGATTTTAGAGCGCACCATCCGCGACTGTGATGGATGAGGACATTCGCTGCCTGGTAAAGCGCACATCGCACCCCGGCGTCTCCGGCGCGACTGATGCCACCCGACCAGTCCATTTCGCCGGACTGCCATCGCCTTGGGGTAAGGCCGAAATGGGCTCCGACATTGCGCGATTTCGGGAACCGCGATGGGTCGTCGACGGCCGCAACGTAGGTCAATGCCACCAGCGGTCCGACGCCCGGCACCGTCATCAGGCGGCGGCAGGGCTCGCTGGTCTTCGCACGCATCGCGATCTGTCTGTCGAGCGCGGTAATCTCGCGTGCCAGATGCTCTACGATATCCACGAGGGGTTGCAGGATCGGTCGCAACGCCGTGTCCTCGAGAGCGGTGTCGACGGCGATCCGGAACTCCGATCTGGCGAGCTTCGGTGGCCGCAGGCCCTCGGCCTGCAGGATCGACCAGATCCCGTTGCGGAGATCGAGCGACTGACGCCGAAGCTGCTCGCGGACCGTCAGAATGGCCCGGATCCGTTGCGCGCCAACCGATTTGACCCAGACGGCGCGGAATTCATCGACCCGCATCAGATCAGCGATGCCGTGCGCGTCGTTCTTGTCGGTCTTGTTGCGAAAGCCAGTCCGCAATGCAGCCGCGGCGTGTGTCGCATCTATGACCACGGCCGGCAGGTTCAGCTCGCGCAGTCCGCGTGCCAACCACGCCGATGTCGGGCCGGCCTCCAGACCGATCCGATCGATCTCGGCGGCATAGGGCGCGAGAACATCCGCTATGGATCCCGGCACGCTTTCGACCGAACTTTGCCGCACGACTGTTCCCGCGGCGTCCAGCACACATACCGCCGTGCGCGCTGAAGAAACATCCAAACCTGCATAGAGCATATCAATCTCCTCGATTCTGGCCCAATTGCCTCCGAGAAGCGTCATGCGTGGATCGCAACAGGTCCATACCGCACGACGCCGGCCGGATATCCCATCTTGTTCAGGCGTTCCAACGGGTTGGTCGAATGCAGCTTGGTGCGGTGCTGCGCCGGGAAGGCCATGTAGGCCAGCACGTCTGGTTCGCTATCGTCCATCAGCGCCGAGAGTTTCGGCCAGCGGGGACGGAGCTGGTCGGCGACATGACGCCAGACATCCTGTGCGCCCTTCTGGTCGGGTTGGGTGAAGGCCTGGCGGATCGCAGCGGCGACGACGGTGTGCTGACCCTTCGGGCACATGGGCGAGCGCGTTGCGCATCCAGTGAACGCGGCACCGCTGCCAGGTCGCATCGAAGACCCGCGCGATCGCGGCCTTCAGCCCGGTATGGGCATCGGAGATGACAAGCTTGAGGCCATCCAGCCCACGGCCCTTGAGGCTGCGCAGGAACCCGGTCCAGAACGTCTCCGCCTCCGAGGGGCCGACTGTCATGCCAATGATCTCACGGCGGCCGTCGGTGTTGACCGCAACGGCGATTATGGCCGCGACAGAGACGATGCGCCCGCCCTCGCGCACCTTCAGATAGGTCGCGTCCAGCCACATATAGGGCCAGTCGCCGGTCAATGGCCGGTTCAGGAACTCGCCCACGCGTTCGTCGATATCCTTGCACAGCTTCGACACCGTGCTCTTCGAGATGCCCGACAGCCCCATGGCCTGCACCAAGTCGTCGACCTTGCGCGTCGAAACGCCGCCGATCCACGCTTCCTGGATCACAGAGACCAGCGCTTTCTCCGAGGTTCTGCGCGGCTCCAGGAAACCGGGGAAATGCGAACCCTGTCGTAGCTTCGGCACCCGCAGGTTCAGGGCCCCGAGCCGGGTCTTCAGTTCGCGGTCGCGATAACCATTCCGGTAGGTCTGTCGCCCGTCGCCACGCTCATAGCGGCCAGCGCCGATCACGCCTTCGACGTCATGCTCCATCAGCGTCTGAAGCACCGCCTCGGTCACCGCGCGTAGAAAATCCCCCTCATCGTGCTTTTGCAGCAGCTCGATCAAGGTCATGTTGGTCTCGGTCATCCACTGCCCGGCAGGGCATTGCGAAGCAATGTCCCGAGAGGGGGGTCTCCATCGGTCCGTGGTTGAAGTGTCCAAACTCCACCATAACCGACGTCCTCGATGGCCACCCCGGTTACACCGCCAGCGCGGCGCAAAAGTCCACCACGTTCGTGGACGCTACCCATTTCTTCGTCATGGTCGCCATTGGAGCGCCATTGGTCCGAGCGACAATGGCGACGCCGCACAGCGATGCCTGTTACGTCCGGGTTTATCCGGCGGCGACAGCGGAAGCCTGGGTGGATGGCCACGTTCACGCCTTCGCGTTCTTCGGCAAGGTGCCCGCGTCGGTCCTATACGACAACGACCGCTGCCTGGTGGCGAAGATCCTGCCGCCCTCCCGGCAGATTGCTTCGCAATCGCCTGCCGGGCAATGGATGGAACGCGTCAGCGGGCGACGCTGTTCAGCGCGTTCCTGTCGCACTACCTGTTCCGCGACCGCTATGGCCGCCCCGGCAAGGGCAACGACAAGGGCAATGCGGAGGGATTGGTCGGCTATTCCCGCCGCAACTTCATGGTGCCGATCCCGCGGTTTGCGACCTGGGACGCGTTCAACGCCTACCTGGAGGATCAGTGCCACAGGCGCCAAGCGGATGTCCTGCGCGGCCAATCCGAGACGATCGGTCAACGGCTGGCGCGGGATATGACTGCGATGTCCGACTTTCCGGCGGCGCCGTTCGATGCCTGCGATCAGACTACGGGGCGGGTCAGCTCTCAGGCATTGATGCGCTGCAAGACCAACGATTACTCGGTCCCCGGTCGCTTATGGCCACCGCGATGTCTGGATCAGAGGATATGTCGGCGAGGTCGTGATCGGCTGCGGTGGCGAGAGTGAGCCACGAGGTCGCCACCGGTTCGAGACCCGTGGCAAACGCGCGCCATCCCCGCTGCTACGACCGCGAGGACATGGTCTTCGATCCGGTGCATTACCCCTACCTGCCGCGTGCGGATGTCGCGACCACGTCCGTGGCCAGCTACATGTCCCTGCTGTCGGGAGATGCAGCATGACCGTGGCTCCGAAGATCCTGCTCGCGGATCATCTCAAGACGCTGAAGCTGCCCACGTTCCTGCGGGAATATGAAAAGCTCGCCCGCCAATGCGCCGCCGGGGGACTGGATCATGTCCAGTTCCTGGCGCGCCTGGTCGAGCTGGAATTGATCGATCGCGAGCGGCGGATGATCGAGCGTCGGATCAAGGCCGCGAAGTTCCCGGCCACCAAGAGCCTCGACAGCTTCGACTTCAAGGCGATCCCGAAGCTCAACAAGATGCAGGTGCTGGAACTGGCCCGCTGCGACTGGATCGAGAGGCGAGAGAACGTCATCGCCCTCGGCCCAAGCGGCACGGGCAAGACCCACGTCTCCTTGGGTCTCGGGCTGGCCGCATGCCAGAAGGGCATGGCGGTCTGCTTCACCACCGCCGCGACGCTGGTCAACGAGATGATGGAGGCGCGCGATGAACGCCGGCTGCTGCGCCTGCAAAAGCAGCTGGCTGGCGTCAAGCTGCTCATCATCGACGAGTTGGGCTTCGTGCCGCTGTCCAAGACCGGCGCCGAACTCTTGTTCGAGCTGGTCTCGCAGCGCTACGAGCGCGGTTCCACGCTGATCACCAGCAATCTGCCATTCGACGAATGGACCGAAACATTCGGCACCGAACGCCTGACTGGCGCTCTGCTCGATCGGCTGACCCACCACGTCAACATCCTCGAGATGAACGGCGACAGCTATCGGCTCGGCCAAAGCCGCGCCCGCAAAGCCGAAGCCGCCACCTGATCACCCGTCGCAGAATTGGCCCTGCGGGCCAATGCGCCATGGCACGCGCCAGCTATCTGAGGAGCGCGCACGCCATGCCGCCTGGCACCCCGCCACTGGCCGGGTTTTGCGCCGCCACGTGGCCGGATTTGTCTCCGCCGTTGACAAATGCCGTGAAAATGCTCATCTCACACGCTACGGTCGTCTCTTTGATCGTGTCAGTGGAGTATTCCGCTCGCCGCTTGACCGGATCAGTAAGTCGAGCACTGACGTAGCTGTCTACATGGTGCTGGTTCAGTTGCTCCCAGCGTAGGTGCCCTAGTCGTGCTTTGATCGGGTTGAGGCTGGTTCTGATCGTCGCGACACTATGGGACGGCTTCGTTTTGTTCTTGTATTAAGATACTGCTCGATGATCCAGCCAACAGTCGGTTGCTTGGGAATGCGCGGCGCGCGGATGTCAGCTTCGATCCTGCGGAATTCTTCCGCCGCCTCCGCTTTATCGCGAGTGCCGGTTGTCCGGCGCTTCGCCGTTCCGTCCTCACCCCAACGGGCTTCATAGATGCCGTCTGACCGGCGGCAGAGGCGGAAATTCGATATCGCGGGATTCTGCATCATGCATCACTCCAAAACACGCGCCTCGTGCAAGTTGCACGAAAGGCGCTTTGCAAACAGTTGCCGAGGTCTTGTGGCTTCGACGGCTAAGTCTCTGTTTGTGTTGTGTTTCGGCTTCGTATGATCTGGAGCGGGCGATGAGATTCGAACTCACGACCCTAACCTTGGCAAGGTTATGCTCTACCCCTGAGCTACGCCCGCACTCCGTTTCGTGTCGGTGATCTAGTCAGTCGCGGCAGGGGCCGCAAGGGGAAAATTGGCCGGGAATGTGGCGTTAACCCGGCGTTTACCGAGACTGAGTCAAGCTGCCGGGAAGAGGTGGTTCGGTTTGTCTGAACTGGTTCCGGGCGTTTTCTAGGTGGATTTCCGCCTCGGTTACGCCGCCGCCGCTTTGGACATCGGCTGGTTGAAGTAGGCCTGATCGGGCGTTTTGCCGTCAAGCGATGAATGAGGTCGGCGGCTGTTGTAGAAGCCGAGATAACGGCCGATCCCCGCTCGGGCTTGAGAGACGCTGGCGTAGGCCCGCAGGTAGACCTCCTCGTATTTGATGGTCCGCCAGAGCCGTTCGATGAAGACGTTGTCCCGCCAGGCGCCCTTGCCATCCATGCTGATCTTGATCTCGCGCGCGGCCAGCACCTTGATAAAGTCGGTCGAGGTGAACTGGCTGCCCTGATCCGTGTTGAAGATCTCGGGCGTGCCGTGCCGAGCCAGCGCCTCCTCCACAGCTTCTATGCAAAAATCGGCTTCCAGCGTGATCGACACCCGCCATGCCAGAACGCGCCGGGTGAACCAGTCCAGAACGGCGGCGAGATAGATGAACCCGCGCGCCATCCATTGCCCGGCAGGCGATTGCGCAGCAATCTGCCGAGAGGGGGAATGTAGGTGATGTCCATCGCCCAGACCTGGTTGGGCCGGGTGATGGGAAGCTTCCGGAGCAGATATGGGTAGATCTTGTGCCCCGGCGCCGGTTTCGATGTGTTCGGCTTTCGATACAGTGCCTCGATGCCCATGCGCTTCATCAGCGTGGCAACGTGCAGCCGCCCGACCTTGAACCCTTCCTGGACCAACAAGCCCTGTAACATCCGGCTGCCCGCGAAGGGAAATTCCATGTGCAGTTTGTCGATCCGGTGCATCAGCTTCAGATCGGCGTCCGACACCGGGCGCGGCTTGTAGTAGACGCTACCCCGGCTGATCCCCAGCACCTTGGCCTGACGACCGACACTGAGCTTCGCTGTGCGATCGATCATCTTTTTGCGCTCGGCAACAGCCCCGCCTTTCCGAGCGCGCCGGACAAAAAATCGTTCTCCAGCGTCAGCTCTCCGATCTTCGCATGCAGGGTCTTCACGTCGATCACGGGTTCCGGCTCGGCCTTCGGCCCAACACCGAACACTCCGGTCGCGCCCTCAAGAAGCTGATCACGCCACTGCTTGATCTGGTTGGGATGGAGGTCGAAATCCTGCGCCAGCTCGATCAGCGTCTTCTCGCCCTTGATCGCGGCCACCGCCACTTTCGCCTTGAATGCCGGGCTGTGGTTCCGGCGTGGTCGTCTTGCCATGGTCTTCTCCTCGCTCGCAGCAACATGCTGCCGTTGCGCGGAAAATCCACCGATCCCGGCCGTTCAGATTGCCGGAACCACCTCTGGGCAACCTGAGGGTGATCTGCTAGGATCGATACCGAAAAGTCTTTGTCGAAGACTTTTGCGGTCAGAATGTTCGGCTGAACATTCTGCGGCCGCACCGGCATCACTCCAGTTCGATCAGCAGATCCTTGGCGTCGATCTGCGCCCCCGGCGTCACATGCACCGCCGTCACCGTCCCGTCCCGGTCGGCGTGAATCCCCGTTTCCATTTTCATCGCCTCTATCGTCAGCAGCAGGTCGCCCTTGCTTACCTTCTTTCCGGCCTGCGCCGCCACCGTCGCCACGACCCCCGGCATCGGCGCGCCGACATGGCCGGCATTGCCCGCCTCCGCCTTCGGCCGCTTGGCGCTCGACGCCGCCGCCGTCCGGTTCGGCACACGGATCGTGCGCGGCTGGCCGTTCAACTCGAAGAACACCCGCACCTCGCCGTCGTCGTTGGTCTCGCCCACGGTCTGGAGGCGGATCTCGAGGGTCTTGCCGGGGTCGATCTCGGCCGAAATCTCCTCGCCCGGCTGCATCCCGTAAAAGAACGTTCGCGTCGGCAGGGCCCGCACCGGACCGTAGAGGTCGTGGCGTGCGGCGTAGTCGGTAAAGACCTTCGGATACATCAGATACCCATTCAGGTCCTCGTCATCCACCGCGCGCCCGATCTCCTTGGCGACGGCCCTGCGCGTCTTTTCCAGATCGACGGGCTTCAGGGCCTTGCCCGGCCGCTCCGTCATCGGCTTTTCACCCTTCAGCACCTTCTTTTGCAGCGCCCTGGGCCATCCCCCCGGCGGCTGGCCGAGGTTGCCGCGCAGCATGTCGACGACCGAATCGGGGAACGACAGATCGACCGCCGGATCCTCGACCTGCGCACGCGTCAGGCCCTGGCTCACCATCATCAGGGCCATGTCGCCCACCACCTTGGACGACGGCGTCACCTTGACGATGTCACCGAACATCCGGTTCACGTCGGCATAGGTCTGCGCCACCTCGTGCCACCGCTCCTCGAGGCCGAGGCTCCGCGCCTGTGCCTTGAGGTTGGTAAACTGGCCGCCCGGCATCTCGTGGAGATAGACCTCCGAGGCCGGCGCCTGCATGCCGCTCTCGAAGGCGGCATAGTGGCCGCGCACCTGCTCCCAATAGTTGGAAATCTCGCGGATCGCGCCGATGTCCAGTCCGGTATCCCGTCCGGTGCGCGCCAGCGCCGCGACGATGCTGCCCAGCGTCGGCTGCGAGGTATTTCCCGAAAGCGCATCCATCGCCCCGTCCACCGCGTCGACGCCCGCCGCACTCGCCGCCATGATCGTGGCGATGGCACCGCCCGCAGTGTCGTGGGTGTGAAAGTGGACCGGCAGGGCGATCTCGTCCTTGAGGGCGCCGATCAGCGCCGTCGCGGCGCCGGGTTTCATCAGGCCCGCCATATCCTTGAGGCCGAGGACATGCGCCCCCGCCTTTTCGAGGTCCTTCGCCATCCTGACGTAATACTTCAGATCGTATTTCGCCCGGTCGGGGTCGTGCAGGTCGCCGGTATAGCAGATCGTCCCCTCGCAGACCTTGCCGCTCGCCACGACCGCATCCATCGCCACGCGCATGTTCTCGACCCAGTTCAGGCTGTCGAACACCCGGAAGATGTCGACACCACTGTCCGCCGCCTGGGCGACGAACGCCTCGACGACGTTGTCGGGATAATTGGTATATCCCACCCCGTTCGCTCGCCCGCAGCAGCATCTGCGTGCAGATGTTGGGCATCCGCGCGCGAATGTCGCGCAGCCGCTGCCAGGGACATTCCTGCAAGAAGCGATAGGCCACGTCGAAGGTCGCCCCGCCCCAGCATTCGACGCTGAGCAGGTCCGACATGCGCGCGGCATAGCTGGGTGCCGCCCCGATCATGTCGATCGAGCGCATCCGGGTCGCCAGCAACGACTGGTGCCCGTCGCGCATCGTGGTGTCGGTAATCAGCAGCCGCTCCTGCGCCAGCATCCAGTCGGCCAGCCCCTTTGCGCCCTCGCGCTCGAGGATCTGGCGGGTGCCGTCCGGCGCCTCGCCGAGGGTCTCGACGGGCGGGCGCGGCAGCTTGAGGTCGACCGGCGGGCGCGGACGGCTCGCGGTCTCGGGGTGGCCGTTGACGGTGATGTCGGCGATGTAGGTAAGGATCTTCGTCGCCCGGTCGCGACGGGTCGCGAACTGGAACAGGTCGGGCGTCGTGTCGATGAACTTGGTCGAATATTCGTTCGACAGAAAGACGGGGTGTTTCAGCAGGTTGATGACGAAGTCGATGTTCGTGCTCACCCCCCGGATGCGGAACTCGCGCAGCGCCCGGTCCATCCGCTTGATCGCCATTTCCGGCGTCTGGGCGCGGGCCGTCACCTTGGTCAGCAGGCTGTCGTAGAACCGGGTGATGACGGCGCCGGAATAGGCGGTGCCGCCGTCGAGCCGGATGCCGGGGCCCGTGGCCGAGCGGTAGGTGCCGATCCGGCCGTAATCGGGAATGAAGTTGTTCTGCGGATCCTCGGTCGTCACCCGGCATTGCAGGGCATGGCCGTTCAGCGGCACATCGTATTGCGACGCACAGCCCGTCGCCTCGACGATACTCTTGCCCTCGGCGATCATGATCTGCGCGCGCACGATGTCGATGCCGGTCACTTCTTCCGTTACCGTATGCTCGACCTGCACGCGCGGGTTTACCTCGATGAAATAGAACTCGCCCTCGTCCATATCCATCAGGAATTCGACCGTGCCCGCGCATTCGTAGTTGACGTGCGCGCACAGCTTCTTGCCGAGGTTGCAGATCTTCTCGCGCTGCGTTTCCGACAGATAGGGGGCGGGGGCGCGCTCGACGACCTTCTGGTTGCGCCGCTGGACCGAGCAGTCGCGCTCCCACAGGTGATAGATGTTGCCCTGTTGGTCGCCGAGGATCTGCACCTCGACGTGCCGCGCGCGCAGGATCATCTTCTCGAGATAGCCCTCGCCGTTGCCGAATGCCGCCTCCGCCTCGCGCCGCCCCTCGCGGACCTTCTCCTCGAGTTCGCCTTCGTCCTCGATCGGCCGCATGCCCCGTCCGCCGCCGCCCCAGGACGCCTTGAGCATCAGCGGATAGCCGACCTCGGCGGCCTGCGCCTTCACCTTCTTCATGTCCTCGCCCAGCACCTCGGTCGCCGGGATCACCGGCACGCCCGCCTCGATGGCGACGCGCCGCGCGCTGGCCTTGTCGCCAAGCTGGCGCATGGTCTTTGCCTTCGGTCCGATGAAGGTGATGCCCGCGGCATCGCAGGCATCGACGAACGCGGGGTTCTCGCTCAGCAGGCCGTAACCGGGATGGATCGCATCGGCGCCCGACATCTTTGCCACGCGGATGATCTCGTCGATGCTCAGATAGGCGGCCACCGGCCCCAGACCCTCGCCGATCCTGTAGGCCTCGTCCGCCTTGTAGCGGTGCAGGCCGAGCTTGTCCTCTTCGGCATAGACCGCGACCGTGCGCTTGCCCATCTCGTTGGCCGCCCGCATGATCCGGATCGCGATCTCGCCCCGGTTGGCGATGAGGATCTTCTTGAAGTCGGCCATCCGAATATTCCCCCGGGGCGCACGCTATTGTGCAGGTGCAGCAAGATTATGGGCATTCCGCGGGACGGACAACAGGCGAATGCCGCGCCGGTCTGCGTGCCGGTCTGCGTGCCGGTCTGCGCGCCGGTCTCGATACGGTCGGGCGTTCTGCCCTTCACGTTGCCATAACAACTCCCGCCGGAGGCCCCGGTTTGCCCCGAGTGGCCCGGCCCCGTGGTCGACCGCCGTCGAGAGGGTGCCGCGTCGCGGCGTCAGACACCCCGGGAGGGGGCGGGAACCGGCGCCACGTCGATCCGCCGCGCACCGGCGTCCGACAGGTCCGACAGTCCGAGTTGCTGCATGTCGGCCCGCAGTTGCGCCGCAAGTATATCCACCACATGCGCCGCCCCCGCCGCCCCGAAGGCGCCGAGGCCATAGTGGAACGTCCGTCCCAGCATCACGAAATCGGCCCCCAGCGCCCGCATCCGCAGGATGTCGAGGCCGCTTTCGACGCCGCTGTCGCAGAGGATCGGCAGGTCCGTCGCCGCCCGGATGCCCGGCAGCACCTCTGCCGTCGCGGGGGCGGCGTCGAACTGTCGCCCCGCGTGGTTCGACACCCAGATCGCATCCGCGCCGAGAGCCGCCAGCCGCGGCGCGTCGGCCGCATCCATCACCCCCTTGACGATCAGCGGCCCGTCCCATGCGGCGCGCACCTCCCCGAGGTAGCGCCAGTCGGGCGAGGTCCGCATGAGATAGCCGATGTGCGCATTCGAGGGCAGCGACATCTGCGCCACCTTCGTATCGGCATAGCTCTCGATGAACCGCATCCGCGGCATCCCCAGTCGCGCCGTGCCGCGCGCCCACGCAGGACACAGCGCCACCTGCGCGAGAAGGCGCGGCGACAGGCGCGGCGGTTGGGTGAGGCCGCCGCGGACCTGCCGCTCGCGCCGCGAGGGCGCCGGCACGTCGACCGTGACGACGAGCGTGTGGAACCCCGCGGCCCGGATCCGCGCCAGCATGTCCGCGCGGATCGCGGGATCTCGTGGCGGATAGAGCTGGAACCAGCCCATGCCCCCCGCGTGCGGGCCTACCTCCTCGGGCAGGCGCGTCGCGACCGAGGACAGGCAATAGGGAATGCCCGTCGTCGCCGCGAGCCGCGCCAGCATCCGCTCGGCATCGGGCCAGATCAGCCCGGACATGCCGACCGGCGCGATGCCGAAGGGCAGGGGATAATCCTGGCCGAGAAGGCGCGTGCCAAGATCGGGCACGATCTCGCCGTGCAGGATCGAGGGCAGGAACAGCACCGCGTCGAGGGCCGCGCGGTTGCGCGCCTGCGTCGCCTCGGCGCCGGTGGCGCTGTCGAGATATTCCCACACGAAATGCGGTATCCGCCGCCGCGCGCGGGCCCGCAGGTCGGCGATCGCAGGGGCGCGGGCGTCGAGACGGGACGGAGGTGCGGCCATGCGCGCGACCCTAGCGGGAGGGCATTGCCGCCGAAAGGGGCGTCGGCACGCGATGAGATGTGGACAACATGGGAACAAATGTGGAACGATACTTTATCCGGGGCGCAAGACACGCTAGATGTAGTCGATGAACAGCTTTTCCGACGAGGATGCCTTTGGCGCCGCCGCCTCCCTGCCGCTGTCGCGCCGGGCCATGGCCGCGCGGCCGATGCCCTATATGGACGGCCTCAACCCCGAACAGCGCGCCGCCGTCGAGGCGCTGGAGGGGCCGGTCCTGATGCTGGCGGGGGCGGGCACCGGCAAGACCAAGGCGCTGACCGCGCGCATCGCGCACCTGCTGATGACAGGCACGGCGCGCCCGAACGAGATCCTCGCCGTCACCTTTACCAACAAGGCCGCGCGCGAGATGAAGAACCGCGTCGGGCGCCTTCTGGGCGAGGCGGTCGAGGGGATGCCGTGGCTCGGCACGTTCCACGCCATCTGCGTGAAACTGCTGCGCCGCCACGCCGAACTCGCGGGCCTGAAATCGAACTTTACCATTCTGGACACCGACGATCAGGTCCGCCTGATGAAGCAATTGATCGTGGCCGAGAACATCGACGACAAGCGGTGGCCCGCGCGGATGCTGGCGGGGATCATCGACGGCTGGAAGAACCGGGCGATTACCCCTGACAAGGTGCCGCTGGCGGATGCAAGCGCCTACGACGGACGCGGTGCCGACCTCTACGCTGCCTATCAGGCGCGTCTCGCCGCGCTGAACGCCTGCGATTTCGGCGACCTGCTGCTGCACATGGTCACGATCTTCCAGAAACACGATGACGTGCTGGCGCAATACCGCCGCTTCTTCCGCTACATCCTCGTCGACGAATATCAGGACACCAACGTCGCCCAATATATGTGGCTACGCCTGCTCGCGGGGGGGCACCGCAACATCTGCTGCGTCGGCGACGACGATCAGTCTATCTATGGCTGGCGCGGCGCCGAGGTCGGCAACATCCTGAAGTTCGAGAAGGATTTCCCCGGCGCCCATGTCGTCCGCCTCGAACAGAACTACCGCTCGACCGAACACATCCTCGCCGCCGCAAGCGGTGTCATCGCGGGCAACAAGGGGCGTCTGGGCAAGACGCTGTGGACAGCGGCGGAGGGTGGCGAAAAGGTCCGCCTGATCGGCCACTGGGACGGCGAGGAAGAGGCGCGCTGGATCGGCGACGAGGTCGAGGCGATGCAGCGCGGCACCCGGGGGCTCGACGCGATCGGTCTGGACAGCATGGCGATCCTGGTGCGCGCCAGTCACCAGATGCGCGCCTTCGAGGACCGGTTCCTCACCATCGGTCTGCCCTACCGGGTGATCGGCGGTCCCCGCTTCTACGAGCGCCTCGAAATCCGCGATGCCATGGCCTATTTCCGCCTCGCCGTGTCGCCCGACGACGATCTCGCGTTCGAGCGGATCGCCAATACGCCGAAACGCGGCCTTGGCGACAAGGCGATGCAGACGATCCAGCGTACTGCCCGGGCCAACGGCACGGGCCTCGTGCAGGGCGCGCGCATCGTCTGCGAGGACAAGCTGCTGGGCGGCAAGGGCCTGAAAGAACTGACCCAACTGGTGCAGGGTATCGGGCGCTGGCACGGGCAGGTGCTGGCCGAGGCCGACACCCACATGGAACTCGCCGAGATGATCCTCGACGAGAGCGGTTACACCGGCATGTGGCAGGCCGACAAGACGCCCGAGGGGCCGGGCCGCCTCGAGAACCTCAAGGAACTCGTGAAGGCGCTCGAGCAATTCGAGAACCTGCAAGGGTTCCTCGAACACGTCGCCCTCATCATGGACAACGAGAGCGAGGAGCAGGGCGAAAAGGTGTCGATCATGACGCTGCACGCCGCCAAGGGCCTCGAGTTTCCCGCCGTCTTCCTGCCCGGATGGGAGGATGGGCTGTTCCCCTCGCAACGCTCGATGGACGAAAGCGGCCTGAAGGGTCTCGAGGAGGAACGCCGCCTCGCCTATGTCGGCATCACCCGGGCCGAGACGATCTGCACGATCTCCTTCGCGGCCAACCGGCGGGTCTATGGCCAGTGGCAATCGGCGCTGCCCTCGCGGTTCATCGACGAACTGCCCGAGGCGCATATCGACGTGCTGACGCCGCCCGGCCTCTACGGCGGCGGCTACGGTGCCGCGGGCATGGCGGCGCGCGCGAACCCGGCGGTGCAGGAAGGGGTGGGGTCCGACCTGCACGACAAGGCGAGCCGGGCGGACGTCTACAATTCGCCGGGCTGGCGCCGCCTGCAATCGCGGTCGCAACAGCGCGGCGTGGCGCAACCGCAGGAGAGCCGCAACATCACCATCGACCTGACCGCCAGTTCCGCCTTCGTCGCGGGGGACCGGGTGTTCCACCAGAAGTTCGGCTATGGCGCGATCACCGGCGTCGAGGGCGACAAGCTCGACGTTGCCTTCGACAAGGCCGGCGAGAAGAAGGTGGTGGCGCGGTATGTGGTGGCGGCAGAGACGGCGGACGACGTGCCGTTCTGAGATAGACGAATTCGTTCAAGGAATTCGACGCCGGATTTTTGCAAGAACTTCGGTGCGGACTTTTGCAGAAGTCGGCCCCCCTCCATGGAAAGGGTTTGGCGTCAGCCGGTCCAGACCGGCACCAGCGTGAGGACGAGAAGCGCCGCCATCGTCCAGTTGAACCCCCGCAATAGGCGCGGTCGCGTCAGCAGCCGCCGCACCTGCGTGCCCATCCCCGCCCAGAGCGTCACCGACGGCAGGTTCACCGCCGCAAAGACCGCCGCCACGATGAACGGTGCGGCGATGCCGCCGCCCTCGCCCATGAAATTGGTGATGGCAAAGATCGCCATATACCACGCCTTCGGGTTTACCCACTGGAACGCGGCCGCCTGAAGGAAGGTGAAGGGCCGCCCCTCGGCCTCGCCCCGTTTCGGTGCCGCCGCCGTCGCGACCCTCCACGCCAGCCACAGAAGATAGGCCGAACTCGCCACCCTGAGCGCCAGCCGCGCCTGCGGATAGGCGTGGAACACCTCGCCCAGACCGAGGCCGACCAGCGTCACCATGAACGCATGGCCGAGCGAGATGCCGAGCATGTGCGGCACCGTCCGGCGCAGCCCGAAATTGGCGCCCGACGCCATCAGCATGATATTGTTCGGCCCCGGCGTGACCGAAGAGACGAAGGCAAAGAGGACGAGGCCGGAGAAGAGGTCATAGGTCATGGCGCAACGATAGCGCGGAAAGATGTCGCGTGGATTGCGATCTGCGTTCCGTTTCTGCTATTGCTGCAATCCATGAGCGATCTTGACCCCGTTTCCGCGCGGATAGTGCAGGTGCTGTCTGCGGATGGCCGCATCTCGAACCTGCATCTGGCCGAGCGGGTGGGCCTGTCGCCCTCGGCCTGCCTGCGCCGTGTCCAGGACCTCGAGAGGCGCGGCGTGATCCGGGGCTATCGCGCCCGGCTCGACCCGGCGCAGGTGGGGCGCGGCTATGTGGTCTATGTCGCGGTGGGCCTGTCCGAGCATACCAAGGCCGCGCAGCACGGCTTCGAGGTGGCCATGGCGGGCGCGCGCGAGGTGGTCGAATGCCACAACATCGCGGGCACCTTCGAATATCTGCTGCGGGTCGAGGCGCGCGACCTGCCGGGCTACAAGCGGTTTCATACCGACATTCTCGGCACGGTTCCCGCCGTCCGCTCGATCACATCCTATATCGTCATGGCCTCGCCCAAGGACGAGCGGTCCTGATCCACAACCGAAAACGGCGATGCCCCGGGAGGAGGGGCATCGCCGCCGTCGTCTACTGCGCCCGTCGGGGGGAGGACCCGTTGGGCGCGAACAGTGTCTGGAACGGACGACACCCCAGGGAGGAGGTCGGGGTGTCGCCGTTTGCCAAGGAACGCGATGCCGATGGGAGGAAAGGCGGCACGCCCCGTTGGTCCAGACTTTCCGCCCCGAAACACCTCTGGGAGGAGGAAGGCCCGGGTCGGGTCTTGCGCCGGAACCGGGAGGGCGCCCGGCGCAATCTCATCCGGGCGCTGTGCCCGTAACCTGTTCCGAAGAGGCGGCGGCGTCAGGGAGGAGGCGACGCCGCCGCTTTCGGAGGGATGCCCCTGTCCTCGGGAGGAGGAAGGCGGGGCATCCGATCGGCCGGACCTCGAGGGGAGGAGGGTCCGGCCGAATTCGAATTCTTACTTGTCGCCGTAGGCGGCGAAGGTCGCGATCGACTGGATCGACGCCCGGGCGATGCCGAGGTCGGCAAGCTCGCGGTCGGTCAGCGCGAAGAGTTCGTCGCGCGTCGTGCGGTAGGTCTTGTACCGGCTCCAGCGCTCGCCCAGTGCGGTGCGCATGTTGCTGAAGTTCTGGCCCAGGGTGGCGCCGAGGGAGCGGGTGTCGGTTGCGTATGCCATGTCGTGTCTCTTTTTTCATTGTGTCCGGACTGCTCGGCCCGGAGGTGGGGTAGGTGGGACCAAGTCCTTCGGCCCCGCGTCGTGAAGGTCGCCGTTCGCTTCCTTCGAGACTGAAGATAGGCATATGCTGCGATTGCACAATGGAGATTTGCTGCAATGCAGCTATGCAGTTTCCGCATATGGTTAACGCCTGATTTTGCGGCGTTTTTATCGGGCGTGGCGGCACGAAGCGGCGGTTTACCTACGGTCGCCTTGCGCCCGGGCGCCAAAATGCGCATGCCTGCTGCAAAACGCATCGGTGTGCGAACGGCGCTCTGAAACACGACCTCACGGAAAGGACATCCCATGGCCCTCGACCGAGACACGGTGCTTGCGTGCCTGGCCCGCATCGGCCTGCCGGACGGCGGCGACCTGGTCTCGCGCGACATGATCCGCGCCCTCGGCGTCGACGGCGGCGCGGTGCGGTTCGTCATCGAGGCGCCGACCCCCGAGGCGGCGCGGCGGATGGAGCCGTTGCGGGCGGGTGCCGAGGCCGCCGTGCGCGCGCTCGACGGGGTGGCGTCCGTCTCGGCGATCCTGACCGCGCATGGTCCCGCCGCGCCGAAGCCCGGCGCGGGGCAGGGGGAGCCGCCGAGCCTGACCATCGGGCGGCACCCGACCGCCCAGGAGGGCAGGGCGGGACCGCAGCGGATCTCCGGCGTCGACCGGATCATCGCGGTGGGATCGGGCAAGGGCGGCGTCGGCAAGTCGACCGTCGCCTCGAACCTCGCCGTGGCGCTGGCGAGAGAGGGGCGGCGCGTCGGCCTGCTCGATGCCGATATCTACGGTCCCAGCCAGCCGCGGATGATGGGCGTCAGCGAACGCCCCAAGAGCCCGGACGGCAAGATCATCCTGCCGCTGCTGGCGCATGGCGTCACGATGATGTCGATCGGCCTGATGCTCGATCCCGCGAAGGCGGTGGTCTGGCGCGGCCCGATGCTCATGGGGGCGTTGCAACAGATGCTGGGGCAGGTGGAATGGACCCATCACCTTCCCCGCGGGGAAGGTCTGGACATCCTGATCGTCGATCTGCCGCCCGGGACCGGCGACGTGCAGTTGACGCTGTGCCAGAAAACGCACCTGACCGGCGCCATCGTGGTCAGCACGCCGCAGGACGTGGCGCTGATCGACGCGCGCAAGGCGCTGGATATGTTCAAGACGCTGTCGACGCCGGTGCTGGGGCTGATCGAGAACATGTCACTCTATATATGTCCCGAGTGCGGCCACGAGGCGCATCTGTTCGGCCATGGCGGCGTCAAGGCCGAGGCCGAGACGCTGGGCCTGCCGTTCCTCGGCGCGCTGCCGATCGACCTCGACACGCGGCTGGCGGGCGATGGCGGCACACCGGTCGCGGCGGGCGAGGGGCCGATGGCGCGGACCTATGCCCAGATCGCCCGCGGGCTCATCGCGGGTGGCATGGCCTGAGACAGCGGACGCGGGCAGTCTGGGAAAGACTGGAATCGCGGCGGCAATCCGGGCGCCTGACCGCCGCGCGTCCCGAGCACTCTGGAACCGGGGGCGATTCCGACCGGCGACAGCCGCGATTCGGGGGCCCCGGCGGTCGAACGGGCCGGGATCGGGGGGGGCAAAATGGTCGCCGGTGTCGATTCAGGCGGGATTCGCCGCAGGCTCGAAATTTAGATGCTGATTTCTGTGGATAGTGGATCCACCGATTTTTCGACTCTCGAAACACAAGATGTAGTTCACGACCCTGTGAGTCATACCACCTGATAGGTCAACGAAAAAACCCGCTCTCGTGCAAATGGGTGGAACGAGCCGTGGCCGAATAGCCCGAAGCGGGTTTTCCCAAAATTTCCCATTGCTCCCCTCATCCTCCCAGATCATAAGGGTGGCACGAAGACGAGCAGACAAGCCAAGGCCATCAAGAGCCACGGCAACCAGACAATAAGAACAAAAATAAGAGGCAGGTTTCAACAGGCATCTACTCGATCTTCATATTCCGGCGCGCGAGCGAGCAGACATCCCCCCAGGTGGCGCGCGCAGTCGGATGATCCCGGAAACGGGACAGGCGGATTGGTCAGTGGCAGCAGACCAATCCGCCTCTTTGTTTCTACCACACCCCGAGACCGCCACATAAGGATTTTCGAGAGGCCATGCCGAGAGGATTTTCCGGCCAGTTCCCGCAGAAGGTGGACGAGAAGGGGCGCACGTCCGTTCCGGCCCCCTTTCGGCGTGTCCTGGAGGCCGGAGATCCCGACTGGAAAGAGGGCCTGTCGGTGAAGATCCACGTCAACTACGGCAGCCACCTCAAGAACAACCTGCGCGTCTACAGCGGTGCGGGCATGCAGGCGATCGAGGATCTGGTCTACAGTCTGCCGTCTGCCTCGCGCGACCGCATCAACCTCAGCCGCCTCTATCTCGGGCAGACCGACGATGTGACGATGGACAAGGACGGGCGCATCGTCCTGCCGCAGCGCCTTCGGGAAAAGCTGGGGATCGAGAAGGACGCGACGCTGACCCTGATGGGCCTTGGCGACTATTTCGAGGTCTGGCAGTCGGACGAATTCGACGCGACCGTCGAGGCGAGCCAGCGGCGGTTCCTCGACGAACTCCCCGAGGGGGAGGATCCGCTGGCACTCGTGGCGCAATATCATGCCGCGCAGGCCGCCCGCAGTCCGGCGACCTGAGCAATGGCCGCCGCTGCCGCGACACCCCGAACCGACCCCCACATTCCGGTCCTGCTCGCGCCGCTCCTCGAGGCCTGCGCGCCGATCGAGGGCCTCTGGCTCGACGGGACGTTCGGGGCGGGCGGATATACGCGCGGCCTGCTCGACGCCGGGGCCGCGCGGGTGATCGCGGTCGACCGCGATCCGCTGGCGTTCCGGCTGGCCGGGGACTGGGCCGGGGCCTATGGCGACCGGCTGGTGATGCAGCCGGGGCGGTTCTCGGCGCTCGACACCTATGCGGACGCCCCGCTCGACGGTGTGGCCCTCGACCTCGGCGTCTCGTCGATGCAGATCGACGTGGCAGAGCGGGGGTTCTCGTTCCAGAAGGATGGCCCCCTCGACATGCGGATGTCGGGTGACGGGCCGACGGCGGCGGATATCGTGAACGGCGCGAGCGAGGAGACCCTCGCCGATATCCTCTATCTCTTTGGCGAGGAGCGCGCCTCGCGCCGGATCGCGCGCGCCATCGTGGCCGCGCGCAACATCAACTCCACCATGCAACTGTCTGATATCGTGAAACAATGCTTGCCCCGGCAGAAACCGGGGCAGAGCCATCCGGCGACCCGCACGTTCCAGGCGCTGCGCATCGCGGTGAACGAGGAATACCAGGAGCTGTATGACGGGCTGGCCGCAGCGGAGCGGGCGCTGAAACCGGGCGGCAGGCTCGCGGTGGTGACGTTCCATTCGGTCGAGGACCGGATGGTCAAGCGGTTCCTTCAGGCTCGGTCGGGCGGCGGCGGCAACGCCAACCGCTTTGCGCCCGAGACCGCACCGGAACCCGCCGCCTTCACGGTGCCGCGCAAGAAGGGGATCGTGGCGGGCGCCGGCGAACTGGCCGCCAACCCGCGGTCGCGGTCGGCGACGTTGCGGATCGCCGTCCGGACCGACGTCGCCCCCGGCACCGCCGACCCTGAAGCCCTCGCCATGCCCCGACTGCCGGACGCCTACCCAAAGGAGACACGCTGATGCGCGGCATCCTCTATGTTCTGTCGACCCTTGCGGTGATCGGCCTCGCCTTCTGGACCTATCAGGAGAACTACCGCACCCAGAGCGCGCTGCGCGATTTGCGGGGCGTGAACGCCCAGATCGGCGCGGCCCATGCGCGGATCAACGTCCTGAACGCCGAATGGGCCTATCTGAACCGCCCCGACCGCCTGCGCGACCTCGCGATGCTGAACTTCGACCGGCTCGGCCTCATCCCGCTGCCGCCGAGTGCGTTCAACTCGGTCGATCACGTCTCCTATCCGTTCCCCGACATCATGCCGCTGGGCGATATCGTCGATCCCGTCGACACCGCGTTCCAGTTCACCCCCGGCGAGGATCCGCTATGACCCCTTCCGACGTGCTGCGCGTCCCGCTGCGGCCGCTGGCCCGCATCCTCAAGGCCCGCGCGAGGGGCGAGAATACCGAGGCCATCGCGCGCGAGAACCTGCGCAAGCGGCAGGAGGCGATGCAGACCCGCGCCCGTGCCCGCGCCGAATCGCGGCTGTTGCTCATTTCGTTCACGTTCTTTCTCGGGTTCGGCGCGATCGGCGTCGAGATGGCGAAACTCGCCAGCACAGACGCCGAGGAGCCGCGCGCCGAGACCGGCGGCAATCCGATCATCGGCCAGCGGGCCGATATCGTCGATCGCAACGGGCGCATCCTCGCCACCAACCTCGACACCTATGCCCTCTATGCCCAGCCGCAGGAGATGGTCGATCCGCTCGGGGCGGCGCAGGCCCTGATCGGGATCTTTCCCGAGATGGACCTCGCCCGACTGCAACAGGATTTCACCGGCAGCCGCCGGTTCCTCTGGGTGCGCCGCCAGATCTCGCCCGAACAGATGCAGGCGGTCCACGATATCGGCGACCCGGGTCTCCTGTTCGGCCCGCGCGAGATGCGGCTCTATCCCAACGGACCGATCGCGGCCCATATCCTCGGCGGTGCCAGCTATGGCCGCGAGGGGGTGAACGCGGCAGAGGTGATCGGCGTCGCCGGGATCGAGCGGCAGTTCGACGCGTTCCTGCGCGACCCGGCGAACGAGGGGGCGCCGCTGCAACTCTCGCTCGACCTGACGGTGCAGGCGGCGATGGAGGAGGTGCTGTCGGGCGGCATGGCGCTGATGAACGCGCGCGGCGCTGCGGCGGTCATCCTCGACGTGCGGACCGGCGAGGTGCTGGCGATGGCGAGCCTGCCGGACTTCGATCCCAACAGCCGCCCCGCCGCCCCGACATCGGGCGACCCGTCCGAGAGTCCGCTGTTCAACCGCGCCGTGCAGGGCGTCTACGAACTGGGGTCGGTGTTCAAGATCTTCACCATCGCGGCGGCGCTGGAGGCCGGGCTGGTGTCGCCGGAAACCGTGATCGACATCCGCGGTCCGCTGACCATCGGGCGCTTCCGGATCCGCGACTTTTCCAATTACGGCACCGAAATGAGCGTTTCGGACGTGATCGCGAAATCCTCCAACATCGGGACCGGCAGGATCGCGCTGGAACTCGGCGCAGAACGGCTGCGGAGTTTTCTGGGGTCGATCGGTCTGCTCGAGATCACGCCGCTGGAGATCCCCGAGGCGGTTGCCGGGCGGCCGCTGTTTCCGGCCGAATGGTCCAACATCTCGATCGTCACGATCTCGTACGGGCAGGGCATCGCCACGTCGCCCGCACAACTTGCCGCCGCCTATGCCTCGGTCGTCAACGGCGGCACCCGCGTCACGCCGACGCTGTTGCGGCAGGACGGGCCGGTGGTCGGTCCGCGCGTCCTGAGCGAGACCGTCTCGCGGCAGGCCATGGCGATGCTGCGCCGCGTCGTGACCTATGGCACCGCCTCGCTTGGCGAGGTCGAGGGCTATGAGGTCGGCGGCAAGACCGGCACCGCCGACAAGCCGAGCCCCTCGGGCGGCTATTACGCCGACCGCGTCATCGCGACCTTCGCCGGCGCCTTTCCGGCCAGCGATCCGCGCTATGTGGTCATCGTGACATTGGACGAGCCGGTCGAGACCTCGGGGTCCGAGCCGCGTCGCACCGCCGGCTGGACATCGGTGCCGGTGGCCGCCGAACTGATCCGCCGGACCGCGCCGCTTCTGGGATTGCGGCCGGAGGTTGATGTCGCCGACCTGACCGGTGTAACCATGACCATCAACGACGTGCCCTAGACGGGTGCGCAACATGGGGTGTGGCGGCAATGGCGGGTGGCAAGATATCGACGCTCGCCGATCTGGGCCTGCGCGCCCGTGAAGGGCGCGAGGCGCGGGTCACGGGATTGAGCGTCGACAGCCGCGACGTGAAACCCGGCCACCTCTTTGCCGCGCTGCCGGGCAGCCGGGCGCATGGCGCGACGTTCATTCCCTACGCCCTGCGGATGGACGCCGCCGCCGTCCTGACCGACGCTGCGGGCGCGCGCCTGATGGCCGACGACCTGAAGGCGTCGGACGTTGCCGTAGTGATCGCCGACGATCCCCGCGCCGCACTGGCCAGCGCCGCCGCCCTCTGGTTCGGCCCCGGTCCCGAAACCATCGTCGCCGTCACCGGCACCAACGGCAAGACATCGGTCGCCTCCTTCGCGCGCCAGATCTGGATCGCGATGGGGCGGATGGCGGTGAACCTCGGGACCACCGGCGTCGAGGGGGCCTGGACCCATCCGCTTGCCCATACCACGCCCGAGCCGATCACGCTCCACCGGGCGCTCGCCGCCGCCCGCGCGCACGGCATCACCCATTGCGCGATGGAGGCGTCGTCCCACGGCCTCGACCAGCGGCGCCTCGACGGCGTGATGCTGGCCGCAGCCGGGTTCACCAATTTCACGCAGGACCACCTCGATTACCACGAGACCTTCGAGGCCTATTTCGACGCCAAGATGGGCCTCTTCACCCGCGTTCTGGGCGAGGATGGGGTGGCGGTCGTCAACCTCGACGATCCGCGCGGGGCGGAGGTCGCGGCCATCGCCGGGGCCGCGGGCCAGGAGGTGATCGCGGTCGCGACCGCCCATGCGCCCGGCATGTCGACCGGCGCCGAGATGAACCCGACGCCGCGCCTGCGCCTGCTGTCGCGGCGGTTCGATGCGACGGGTCAGGACATCCGCTTCGAGTGGCAGGGCGAGACGCAGATGGCGCGTCTGGCGCTGATCGGCGGCTTTCAGGCGGAAAACGTGCTGGTCGCGGCGGGCCTGGTGATCGGCGCGGGCGAGGCGCCCGAGGCGGTATTCCGGGTGCTGGGCGATCTCGAGACGGTGCGCGGCCGGATGCAGCTTGCCGCGACGCGGGCCAACGGGGCCACCTGTTTCGTCGACTACGCGCATACGCCCGACGCGGTGGCGACGGCGATCCGGGCGCTGCGGCCGCATGTCCTCGGCCGGATCGTCGCCATCGTCGGCGCGGGCGGCGACCGGGATGCGGGCAAGCGCCCGTTGATGGGCGCGGCGGCGGCGCGCGAGGCCGATATGGTGATCGTGACCGACGACAACCCGCGCAGCGAGGATCCCGCCCTGATCCGCGCCGCCGTTCTGGCCGGTGCGCGCGGGGTCGGGGACGATACCAAACTGACCGAGGTCGCCGACCGCGCCGAGGCGATCCTGCGCGGCGTCGATGCGCTGGGGCCCGGCGACGCGCTGCTGATCTGCGGCAAGGGGCACGAGACCGGGCAGGTGGTCGGCGACACCGTGCTGCCGTTCGACGATGCCGAGCAGGCGAGCATCGCCGCGGCGGCACTGGATGGTGTGGCATGAGGGGCGCGGGATGTCCGGGTGAACCCCGGCCGACGAGCATCGCCCCCGTGGGCCGGGGTTCACCCCGGTGCCCCGCCGCATGACGCCGCTCTGGACCTCTGCCGACGCCGCCGACGCCACCGGCGGCACCGCGACCGTTCCGTGGCAGGCCACCGGCGTCTCGATCGACACCCGCACGCTGCGTCCCGGCGACCTCTTCGTGGCCCTCGCCGCCACGCGCGACGGTCACGATTTCGTCGGCCGCGCGCTTGCCGCAGGCGCTTGCGCGGCACTCGTCACGCACCGACCCGACGATGTGGCGCCGGATGCGCCCCTCCTCATCGTGCCCGGCGTGCTCGCCGCCCTCGAGGCGCTGGGCCGCGCCGCGCGCGCCCGCACCGGCGCCCGCGTCGCCGCGATCACGGGGTCGGTCGGCAAGACCTCGACCAAGGAGATGCTGCGCGCCGCCCTTGCCGCGCAGGGGCGCACCCATGCCAGCGTGGCGAGCTACAACAACCACTGGGGCGTGCCGCTGACGCTGGCGCGGATGCCCGCCGACACCGAATATGCGGTGATCGAGATCGGCATGAACCACCCCGGCGAGATCGCGCCGCTGTCGCGTCAGGCGCGCCCGCATGTGGTGATGATAACCACCGTCGCCGCCGCGCATCTGGAGGCGTTCGACGATATCGGGGGGATCGCCCGCGAAAAGGCGTCGATCTGCGCGGGTCTGGAACCGGACGGCGTGGCGGTCCTGAACGGCGACCTCGCGACGACGCCGGTCCTTATCGCGGCGGCCCGCGATGCCGGGGCGCGCATCGTGACCTTCGGGCAGGCGCCTGCAAACCACCACCGCCTGAGCGATATCCGCGTCTGTGCCGGCACCACCGTCGCCACGGCGCGGGCCTGGCGGACGCCACTGCACCTCAAGGTGCTGTCGGAGGGGCGGCATTTCGCGCAGAACGCATTGGGGGCGCTGGCCACCGCGACGGCGCTCGGCGCCGACCGGGCGCGCACCCTCATCGCGCTGGCCGCGTGGTCGCCCCCTGCGGGGCGCGGCGCGCGCGAGATCGTGGTGCTCGATCCGGTCGAACGGCACCTGACGCTGACCCTGCTCGACGATGCCTACAACGCCAATCCGGCGTCGATGGCCGCCGCCCTCGACGTGCTGGCGGGCACGGAGGTGCACGACAATATCGGCCGGATCGGCAAGGGGCGGCGGATCGCGTTCCTCGGCGACATGAAGGAACTGGGCCCGGACGGCCCGGCTCTGCACGCGGGCCTCGCCGCCCTGCCTGCGATGGCCCGGATCGCGCGGGTCCACTGTGTCGGGCCCCTGATGCGCCACCTGCACGCCGCGCTGCCCGCTGCAAAGCAGGGCCACTGGGCGCCGGATGCCGCATCGATGCTCGGGCACCTGCGCTCCAGCCTCGATGCGGGCGACGCGGTGCTGGCCAAGGGGTCGCTCTCGATGGACCTCTCCCGGATCGTTGACGCGGTGCGCAAATTGGGCCATCCCCCGCGTTGATGGCGCTACGCCCGCACTATATGGACAGGAACCGCCCCCGATGCTCTTCTGGCTGACCGAGCTGTCCGACGGAGGGGACTTCTTCAACCTCTTCGAGTACATTACCTTCCGCGCGGGCGGCGCGTTCTTTACCGCGCTGATCTTCGGCTTCGTGTTCGGGCCCTCGATGATAAACCTGTTGCGCCGCAAGCAGGGCCGGGGCCAGCCGATCCGCGACGATGGCCCCGCCAGCCACATGGCCAAGGCGGGCACGCCGACGATGGGCGGCCTGTTGATCGTCTCGGCCTTGCTGACGTCGACACTGCTCTGGGCGCGGCTCGACAACGAATTCATCTGGATGGTGCTCTACGTCACGCTGTCGTTCGCGCTCATCGGGTTCGCCGACGACTATGCCAAGGTGCGCAGGCAGACGACGGCGGGCGTGTCGGGCAGGCTGCGGCTGGCGCTGGGGTTCGTGGTGGCGGGATCGGCGGCCTGGTGGGCCGCGCAATATCATCCCGCCGAGCTGGCCAATCAGCTCGCCGTGCCGTTCCTGAAGGATACGCTCGTCAACCTCGGGTTCCTGTTCGTGCCGTTCTCGATCATCGTCATCGTCGGCGCCGCCAATGCCGTGAACCTGACCGACGGCCTCGACGGGCTGGCGATCATGCCGGTGATGATCGCGGCGGGGACGTTCGGGATCATTTCCTACGTCGTGGGATCGGCGACCTTCGCCATCTATCTCGGTGTCCATTCGGTGCCCGACACCGCCGAGATCCTGATCTTCTGCGCGGGCCTGATCGGCGGCGGCCTGGGGTTCCTGTGGTACAACGCGCCCCCCGCCGCGGTGTTCATGGGCGATACCGGGTCGCTCGCGCTCGGCGGCGCCCTCGGCGCCATCGCGGTCGCCACCAAGCACGAGATCGTGCTGGCCATCGTCGGCGGCCTCTTCGTCGTCGAGGCGCTGTCGGTCATCATCCAGGTGCTCTATTTCAAGCGTACCGGTCGGCGTGTGTTCCTGATGGCGCCGATCCACCACCACTACGAAAAGATGGGCTGGTCCGAGCCGCAGATCGTCATCCGCTTCTGGATCATCTCGCTGATCCTCGCCATGATCGGTCTCGCCACGCTGAAGGTGCGCTGACCCCGTCCAATCGTTTTTTCTTGCCATAAATACCTCCGGGGGGCCGAAGGCGGGGGCAGCGCCCCCTCTGCCGATCCCCCCGGACGACCCCGCCGGAGAGACGCGATGATCCCCGTCCAGGGCTACACAGATGCCGACGTCTTCGTCCTCGGCCTCGGCCGGTCCGGCCTCTCGACCGCGCGCGCATTGCGGGCAGGGGGCGCCTTCCCGCTCGTCTGGGACGACGGCGCCGAGGCGCGGGACCGGGCCGCCGCCGAGGGGTTCGAACTCCGCGATCCGCTGAAACCCGGCGCGCTCGACGGGCTCGCCGCCTTCGTCACCTCGCCCGGCATTCCGCACCTCTACCCCGCGCCGCATCCCGCCATCGCGGCGGCCTGGGCCGCCGGGGTGCCGGTCGACAACGACATCGGCCTGTTCTTCCGCTCCTTCGCGACGGACGACTGGGACACGCTGCAACAGACCCCCCGCATCGTCGCCGTCACCGGCTCGAACGGCAAATCCACGACCTGCGCCCTCCTGCACCATATCCTCGCCGAGGGCGGACGTCCGACACAGCTTGCCGGCAACATCGGGCGCGGTGTGCTCGACATCGCCCCCGCACGCGACGGCGAGGTGGTGGTCCTCGAACTGTCGTCCTATCAGACCGACCTTGCCCGCGCGCTGACGCCCGATATCGGCGTGTTCACCAACCTGACGCCCGACCACCTCGACCGGCACGGCGGTCCCGGCGGCTATTTCGCGGCCAAACGGCGCCTGTTCGCCGAGGGCGGGCCGGACCGCGCGGTGATCGGCGTCGACGAGGCCGAGGGGGCCTATCTGGCCAATCAACTCGCGACGGGTGCCGCCGACGACCGGGTCATCCGCGTGTCGGCGGGACAAAAGCTTGGCGGTCCGGGCTGGTCGGTCTTTGCGCGCAAGGGGTTCCTCGCCGAATGGCGCAAGGGGCGGCAGGTGGCAGCGGTGGATCTGCGCGCCGTGCCGGGCCTGCCGGGCGCCCACAACCACCAGAACGCCTGCGCCGCCTGGGCCGCGGCCCGCAGCCTCGGCCTCGGGCCCGCCGCGATCGAGGCGGCGTTGCACAGCTATCCCGGCCTGCCGCACCGCAGCCAGCGGATCGCCGAGCGCGGCGGCGTGGTCTTCGTCAACGACAGCAAGGCGACCAACGTCGATGCAGCGGCCAAGGCCTTGCAGGCGTTTGCGCGGATCCGCTGGATCTGCGGCGGGTTGGAGAAGGAGGGCGGCCTTGGCGGCCTGATCCCGCATCTGGGATCGGTCGCCAAGGCCTATGTGATCGGCCGCGAGGCGGCGGCCTTTGCGCGGCAACTGCCGGGAATCGAGGCCGAGGTCTGCACGACGATGGCCGAGGCCGTCGCGCGCGCGGCGGCGGAGGCGGAGCCGGGCGACACGGTGCTGCTGGCACCGGCGGCGGCGAGTTTCGATCAATACGACAGTTTCGAGCGGCGGGGCGAGGATTTCGCGGCGCAGGTCGCGGCCCTGATCTCTCCTCCGGCGGGGTAGACGAATTCTTTCAAAGAATTCGACGTCGATTTCTGTGACAGAAATCGTTTCAGGTGGCGGCGATGGCGGTGCCTGCCGCATGTCCGCTCGCCCAGGCCCACTGGAAATTATAGCCGCCCAGCCAGCCGGTCACGTCCACCGCCTCGCCGATCACATAAAGGCCCGGCACCGCGCGCGCCGCCATCGTCCGCGACGACAGCCCGTCGGTGTCGACGCCGCCCAGCGTCACCTCTGCCGTCCGGTAGCCCTCGGTCCCGTCGGGCCGCAGGCGCCACGCCGACAGCATCGCCGCCAGCGCGTCGAGGGCGGCATCCGGCATCTCGGCGATGGGGCGGGCAAGGTCGTGGGAAGCGCCCAGATACTCGACCAGCCGACCGGGAAGATGCTGCGCGAGATGGGTCTTGAGGGCCTTGCTTCCGCCCTCGCCCTTGGCGCCGCGCAATCTGGCCGCGAGGTCGGTTCCGGGCGCGAGGTCGAGGGTGATCTCGGCGCCGTCCTCCCACCAGGACGAGACTTGCAGGATCGCCGGGCCGGACAGGCCGCGGTGGGTGAACAGCATCGCCTCGTCGAACGACGCACCGCCCGCCGTCGCCCGCACCGGGAGCGACACGCCCGAAAGACCGGCAAAGCGTCCGTCGGCAAAGGTGAAGGGCACGAGGGCGGGACGGGGCGGCACGATCCCCAGCCCGAATTGCGCGGCCAGCCGGTAGGCGAGAATCCGTCGCCCCCATCTTCGGGATCGACTTGCCGCCCGTCGCGAGCACGAGGTTCCGCGCCGTCACGGTGACGTCCCGCCCGTCCCTGCGCAACACGACGCGAAACCCGCGGTCGTCGCGCGTCACGTCGCCGACCCCGGTGCCGAGCCAGAGGTCCGCACCGGTCGCGGCGACCAGCCCGGTCAGCATCGCCACGATCTGCGTCGCCTTGCCGTCACAGAACAACTGCCCGAGGGTCTTTTCGTGCCAGCCGATGCCGTGGCCGTCGACGAGGGTCACGAAATCCTGCGCCGTATACCGCGACAGGGCCGATTTGGCGAAATGCGGGTTCCGGCTCAGGAAGGCGTGCGGCCCGGTGCCGGTGTTGGTGAAGTTGCAGCGGCCGCCACCCGAGATCCGGATCTTCTCGCCCGGCGCCGACGCATGATCGACGACGAGCACGCCCGGCCCGGCGTGGGCCGCACAGAACAGGCCCGCCGCACCGGCGCCGAGGATCAGGGTCCGCACATCCATGCCGCGTGGGTGCCAAATGCGGGACCGCGCCGCAAGGGTGACAGATCGCGCCCCGAACGCGGGAATTGCATGTAGCGCGGCGGAAACTTATCCGCTAGGCTTGTCGGCAGACCCGGGAAACGGGCGGACACGAGGCAGATGGCAGTAAGAACTCATGACAGAGATGGTCTATGGGACGGTTCCGCTAAGGACCGTTGATCCCGTATTGCCGCGATGGTGGCGCACGCTCGACGTCTGGACGATGTCGTGCATCCTGATGCTGTTCGGCATCGGGCTGTTGCTCGGATTTGCGGCATCGCCGCCGCTTGCGGCGCGCAACGGGCTGGATCCGTTCTTCTACGTCACCCGGCAGGCGATCTTCGGCGGTGGCGCGATGGCGGCGATGATCGCCACATCGATGATGTCGCCGCAACTGGTGCGCCGCCTCGGGGTTGCGGGGTTCGTGGCGGCCTTCGTCGCGCTGGCGCTGCTGCCGGCCTTCGGCACCGACTTCGGCAAGGGTGCGGTGCGCTGGTACTCGCTCGGCTTCGCGAGCTTTCAGCCGTCGGAATTCCTCAAGCCGGGGTTCGTGATCGTCTCGGCCTGGCTGTTTGCGGCGGGGCAGGAGGCCGGCGGGCCGCCGGGCAAGTCGATGAGTTTCACTCTCGCGGTCGTCGTCGTCGGCCTTCTGGCGCTTCAGCCCGATTTCGGTCAGGCGGCCCTGGTGCTGTTCGTCTGGGGCGTGCTCTATTTCGTCGCCGGCGCGCCGATGACGCTGATCGGGATCCTCGCGGGCATCACGGCGTTCGCGGGGGTGTTCTTCTACGAGACATCCCCCCATTTCGCCGGCCGCATCGACGGATTTCTGGCGGCGGAGGTCGATGCCAACACGCAGCTCGGCTATGCGACGAACGCGATCCGCGAGGGCGGGTTCTTCGGCGTCGGCGTGGGCGAGGGACAGGTGAAGTGGTCGCTGCCGGACGCGCACACCGATTTCATCATCGCGGTCGCTGCCGAGGAGTACGGCCTCGTCTGCGTCTTCGTCATCATGGCGCTCTATGCGGTCATCGTGATCCGCTCGCTGATCCGGCTGACCAAGGAACGCGACACCTTCATCCGGCTGGCGGGCAGCGGCCTTGCCTGTGCGTTCGGCGTGCAGGCGATGATCAACATGGGCGTGGCGGTGCGCCTGCTGCCGGCCAAGGGCATGACGCTGCCGTTCGTGAGTTATGGCGGCAGTTCGGTGATCGCGAGCGGCATTGCGGTGGGCATGCTGCTGGCGTTCACCCGGACGCGGCCGCAGGGCGGGCTGGGCGACATCCTCGGGCGCAAGGACTAGGGCGGTGACGCGGCATCTGGTCATCGCGGCGGGCGGCACGGGCGGGCATATGTTCCCCGCGCAGGCCCTCGCCGAGGAGATGCTGGCGCGCAACTGGACCGTGACGCTGTCGACGGATGCGCGCGGCGCGCTCTATACGGGCGGCTTTCCGCAAGCGGTTGCGATCGAGACGGTGCCGTCGGCCACGTTCGCGCGCGGCGGGCCGCTGGCGAAACTCGCCGTGCCGTTCCGCGTGACCGCCGGGGTCGCCCGCGCCGTCGCGGCGTTCCGGCGCACGCGACCGGCGGTCGTCGTGGGCTTTGGCGGCTATCCCTCTATCCCGGCGATGACGGCGGCGTGGCTGCTGCGGCTGCCCCGGATGATCCATGAGCAGAACGGCGTGCTGGGGCGGGTGAACCAGATCTTTGCGCGGCGGGTCAGTGCCGTCGCCTGCGGCACATGGCCGACCGAATTGCCCAAGCGGGTCGCGGGCGTCCATACCGGCAATCCGGTCCGGCAGAGCGTGCTCGACCGTGCCGCCGCGCCCTATCTGGTGCCCGGCGCGGGGGTCACGCGCCTTCTCGTCATGGGCGGCTCTCAGGGGGCGCGGATCCTGTCGGACGTGGTGCCGGGCGCCATCGCGGCGCTGCCCGAGGACCTGCGCGCCGCGCTGCACGTCAGCCATCAGGCCCGGACCGAGGACGCCCCGCGCGTCGCCGCCGCCTATGCGGAGGCGGGTGTGCGCGCCGATATCCAGCCGTTCTTCAGCGATATTCCCGCCCGCATGGCCGATGCGCAACTGATCGTCAGCCGCGCAGGCGCCAGTTCCGTGGCCGACATTTCGGTGATCGGGCGCCCGTCGATCCTGGTGCCGCTGGCCAGTGCGATCCGCGACGAACAGACCGCCAATGCCGCCGCCCTCGTCGCCGCCAAAGGCGCCGAGATGATGGCCGAGGACCGGTTCACGCCCGCGACCCTTTCGGCCCGCATCGCCGCCATCCTCGGCGACCCCGCGCGCGCGCAGGCCATGGCCGACGCGGCCCATTCGCAGGCCATTCCCGACGCAACGACCCGCCTTGCCGCCCTTGTGGAGGGGCTGGCAAAAGGCCAATAACAAGGAAAAACACCATGGACGGTAATCCTCTGATGCTCGCTGCAACGAAACTCCCCCTCGACGTGGGCGCGATCCATTTCGTCGGGATCGGCGGGATCGGCATGTCCGGCATCGCCGAGGTGCTGCTGAACCTCGGCTATACGGTGCAGGGATCGGACGCCAAGGCCAGCAAGATCACCGACCGGCTGAAGACGCTGGGCGCCGTGGTCTATGAGGGGCAGGCGACCGAGAACCTCGATCTGGCGGAGGTCGTGGTGATTTCCTCTGCGATCAAGCCGGGCAACCCCGAACTGGACGAGGCGCGCAGGCGCGGCCTGCCGGTGGTGCGGCGCGCCGAGATGCTGGCCGAACTGATGCGCCTGAAATCGAACGTCGCGGTGGCGGGCACGCACGGCAAGACGACGACGACGACGATGGTGGCGACGCTGCTCGACGCGGGCAACTATGATCCCACGGTGGTGAACGGCGGCATCATCCACAGGTTCGGGAGCAATGCCCGGATGGGGCAGGGCGAGTGGATGGTGGTCGAGGCCGACGAGAGCGACGGCACCTTCAACCGGCTGCCCGCGACCATCGCCATCGTCACCAACATCGACCCCGAGCACATGGAGCACTGGGGCAGCATCGAGAACCTGCGGCAGGGGTTCTACGACTTCGTCTCCAACATCCCGTTCTATGGCCTCGCGATCTGCTGCACCGACCACCCCGAGGTGCAGGCCCTCGTCGGGCGCATCACCGACCGGCGCGTCACCACCTATGGCTTCAACGCGCAGGCCGACGTCCGCGCGGTGAACCTGCGCTATGAAAAGGGGGTGGCGCATTTCGACGTCGCCTTGCAGGCCGAGGGCACGGTGATCGAGGGCTGCACCCTGCCGATGCCCGGCAACCACAACGTCTCGAACGCGCTGGCCGCCGTTGCCGTGGCCCGGCATCTGGGGATGAAGCGGGCGGAAATCCGCGCCGCACTGGCGGCGTTCGCCGGCGTTAACCGCCGGTTCACGAAAGTCGGCGAGGTTGGCGGGGTGACGATCATCGACGACTACGGGCACCACCCGGTCGAGATCGCCGCCGTCCTCAAGGCCGCGCGTCAGGCCAGCGAGGGACGCGTCATCGCCGTCCACCAGCCGCACCGCTATTCGCGGCTGTCGGACCTGTTCGAGGATTTCTGTGCCTGTTTCAACGAGGCCGACGTGGTCGGCATCACGGACGTCTATGCCGCGGGAGAGGAGCCGATCGAGGGGGCGAACCGCGACGCCCTCGTCGCCGGCCTCATCCGGCATGGCCACCGCCACGCCCGCGCGGTGCGTGACGAGGCCGACCTTGCGCGCCTCGTGCGCGAGCAGGCGCGGCCCGGCGATATTGTCGTCTGCCTCGGGGCGGGCACCATATCCGGCTGGGCGCAGGCCTTGCCTGCGGCCCTTGCGGCGGAGGCAGAGGCATGATGCTGCTGGGGGCGACCTGCGCGGTGCTGGCGGGCACGTTTCTGGCGGCGGTGCTGCTGTTCGGGCGGTTCGTGGTGCTCGCGGCGGGGTTCTTCCTCGGCGGCAGCGTTCTCATCACGCTGCGCGCGCAGGTGTTCGACGGCTGGCAGGGTGCGGCCCTCCTGACGATGGCGCTGGTGCTCATCGTCGTCGGCAGGCCGGATCCGGGACGCCGCAGGCGGGTGCGGCCATGACGGGGGTATCGGCATGAGCTGGCCCGTCCTTGCCGCCTGCCTCTGGGTTCTCCTCGGCACCGTGACGGCGCTGATGCCGATGCGGCGCCAGTATCTGACGGGTATCCCGCTGCTGATCGCGGCGCCGGTGCTGATCGTCTGGCTGGGCGCGGCGCATGGCTGGTGGCTCGCCGCACTGGGCCTTGCGGCCTTCGCGTCGATGTTCCGCAATCCGTTGCGCTATCTCTGGGCGCGCCTGCGCGGCCAGAACCCGCAACTGCCGCCCGAACTGGCGGAACGCTGGGACCGGCAGGCCGCGACGCGCGGCGGCGCGCGATGAGCCTGCCGCTGATGCTGGCGCTGCTGTGGCTGATCGTCGCCAACGTCGCGGCGATGATCCCCAGCCGGGACCATCACTGGCGCCGCGCCTATGTGCTGATCGCCCTCGGCATCCCGTTGCTCGGTTGGTTGACGGCGGTGCAGGGTCCGGTCGTGGGTCTGCTGTTCCTCGCCGCCGGGGCGAGCGTGCTGCGCTGGCCGGTGATCTACCTCGGGCGGTGGCTGCGGCGCGGCCGCAAGTCGGCACCGCCGCAAGGGACCGCCGCCGAATGAGGCCGCTGCCGGTGCCGCGCGGCGCGTTGACCCCGGACCGGCCGCTGGCGGACCTGACGTGGCTGCGGGTCGGCGGTCCGGCGGAATGGCTGTTCCAGCCTGCCGACGAGGACGACCTCGCCGATTTCCTGCAAGCGCTTGCGCCGGAGATACCCGTCTTTGCGATGGGCGTCGGCTCGAACCTCATCGTGCGGGACGGCGGCATCGGCGGGGTGACGGTGCGGCTGGGGCGGGGGTTCAACGATATTTCGGTGGGGGAGACGGTCGTTGCCGGGGCTGCGGCGCTCGATGCGCATGTGGCGCGCAGGGCGGCGGCTGCGGGGCGCGATCTGGCGTTCCTGCGGACCATTCCGGGCACCATCGGCGGGGCGGTGCGGATGAACGCGGGGTGCTATGGCAGCTATGTCGCCGATGTCCTCGAGAGCGTCACGGCGGTCCTGCGCAGCGGCGAGCGGGTGACGCTGACCGCCGATGATCTGGCGCTGAGCTACCGCAGCAGCATCTTGCCCGAAGACGCGATCCTGACCTCGGCCACGTTCCGCGCGCCGGAGGGTGATCCGGCGGACCTCGAGGCGCGGATGGCGCAGCAACTGGCCAAGCGGGACGAAACCCAGCCGACGAAGGACCGCACGGCGGGGTCGACGTTCCGCAATCCGGCGGGGTTTTCGTCGACCGGGCGCGCCGACGACACCCACGATCTGAAAGCGTGGAAGGTGATCGAGGACGCGGGCCTGCGCGGCGCGCGGCGCGGCGGGGCGGTGATGAACGAGAAGCACGCCAATTTCCTGACCAACGCCGGTGGCGCCACGGCCGCGGACCTCGAGGGATTGGGCGAGGAGGTGCGGAAAAAGGTTTACGCCACCAGCGGCATCGCACTAGAGTGGGAAATCAGGCGGATCGGTGCCTTCGGCGCCGAAATCATCACCGCCTTCGACGACGATACCCGCTGAGGCGGGCGGTTCCAGACCCGGCGCACCCGGGCGGACCATGCGACGCGAGACCCCGGGGCAAGGGGTGACAAATCAGACGCATCGAAAAAGATGCGCGGGCAAGGCAGGCAGATGACGGGCGGGACGTCAGGCACATCCGGTGATTCCAGTGACGGCGTGGGCACATCCCGCGCCTTTCGGCGTGTCGTGGTCCTGATGGGCGGCCCGTCGGCGGAGCGCGAGGTCTCGCTCAGTTCCGGCGCGGAATGTGCGGCGGCGCTGCGCACGGCGGGGTTCGAGGTCATCGACCTCGACGCCGGGCCGGATCTGGCCGAGCGCCTGAAGGAGATCGCCCCCGACGCCGTGTTCAACGCGCTGCACGGGCGCTGGGGCGAGGATGGCTGCGTGCAGGGCGTCCTCGAATGGCTGCGCATTCCCTACACCCACTCGGGCGTGCTCGCCTCGGCGCTGGCGCTCGACAAGGAGCGGACCAAGGCGGCCTACCGCGCGGACGGCCTGCCGGTGGTCGAGAGCCTGCTGGCGCCGCGCGCCGAGGTCGAGGCGGGCCACGTCATGGCGCCGCCCTATGTGGTCAAACCCTGCAACGAAGGCTCCTCGGTCGGTATCTATATCGTGCCCGAAGGGGCCAACGCGCCGCCGAAACTGTCGGACACGATGCCCCGGACCGTGATGGTCGAGGCCTATGTGCCGGGGCGCGAGCTGACGACGACCGTGCTCGACGGGCCGGAGGGGCCGCTGGCGCTGGGGGTGACGGACATCCTGACCGACGGCTGGTACGATTATGCGGCGAAATACGCGCCGGGCGGGTCGCGGCATGTGGTGCCTGCCGATGTTCCGGCCGACATCTTCGCGGCCTGCCTCGACATGGCCGTGCGGGCGCACCGCATCCTCGGCTGCCGGGGTCTGAGCCGCACGGACTACCGCTGGGACGAGAGCAAGGGGCCTGCCGGCCTCATCCTGCTCGAAACCAACACCCAGCCCGGCATGACGCCCACCTCGCTCGCCCCCGAGCAGGCGGCCCATGCGGGCATCGCATTCCCGGATCTGTGCCGTCTTCTGGTGGAGGATGCGTCATGCGATCGCTGATCCGCCTCTTTGCCGCACTTCGCCCCGAGCCGGACTCCGTCTACGTCCGCCGTGATCCGGCGCCGACCCGCTGGGCCTATCGCTATCAGCGCCTGATGCTCACCCCGTCGTTCCGCCATGGTGTCCGCGTCGGCATCCCGCTCCTTCTCATCGCGGTGATCGCGGGCACATGGGCGTCGCGCGCCGCGAACCGCGAGATGCTCGTGGCGACGGTCGAAGACCTCAAGCAGCGGTTCCAGGACCGCCCCGAGTTCATGGTGGCGGGCTATGAGATCACCGGCGCCAACGTGTCGCTCGCGGGCGCGATCAGCGGGCTGATCGACGTGTCGTTTCCGATCTCGTCGTTCGACCTCGACCTCGAGGGGCTGCGCGCGCAGGTCGCGGATCTGACGGCGGTCGAGACGGCGGTGGTGCGTGTCACCTCGGAGGGCGTTCTGGAGGTCGCGGTTCAGGAGCGGCGGGCGGTCGCGGTCTGGCGCTATACCGACGGGCTGCGGCTGCTGGATGCGGAAGGCACGATGATCTCGATGATCGCGTCACGCACCGATCGGCCCGGCCTGCCGCTTATCGCCGGGGACGGCGCCAAGGAGGCGATCGGCGAGGCGATGGCACTGTTTGCCGCCGCCGAGCCGGTGGCCGACCGGGTGCGCGGCCTCGTGCGGATGGGCGAGCGGCGCTGGGACATGGTGCTCGATCGCGGGCAGCGGATATTGCTGCCGCCGGACGATCCGGTCGCCGCGCTGCAACGGGTCATGGCGCTTCAGGCGGCACAGGACATGCTGAGCCGCGACATAGACGTGATCGACATGCGCAACGGCGCAAGACCCACGGTGCGCCTGGGCACCTCGGCGGTGCTGGCCGACAGTATCGTGCCGCCACCGGTGCAGGTGGCGGCGGAATAGGACGGAACGGGAACGGAAAACCGAAGTCACCGGCAACAGGTGGCGATTTCAAAAGAACGGCGGGCAGGACGATGCGGGATCTTTATCAGGCACAACGGGCAATGCGGCACATGCGCAAGGCGGCGATGCAGCGCGGGGTGATCGCGATCCTCGACGTCGGCACCTCGAAGATCGCCTGCCTCGTGCTGCGGTTCGACGGGGCGGGGGGGGCGGGCGTCGAGGCGGCGGGCACGATGGCCGGGCAGGCCGCGTTCCGGGTGATCGGGGCCGCGACGACACGTTCGCGCGGGGTCCGCTTCGGCGAGGTGGATGCCATCCAGGAGACGGAGCGCGCCATCCGCACCGCGGTGCAGGCGGCGCAGAAGATGGCGCAGGTCCGCGTCGACCACGTCATCGCCTGCTTTTCGGGCGCACGGCCCAGGTCCTATGGCCTCGACGGCGCGGTAGAGGTCGAGGACCGCACCGTCACCGAAAACGACATCGGCCGGGTGCTGGCCGCCTGCGACGTGCCGGACTATGGCCACGACCGCGAGGTGCTGCACGCGCAGCCGATCAACTTCGCGCTCGACCACCGGTCCGGCCTCATCGATCCGCGGGGCCAGATCGGCGAGATGCTGACCACCGACCTGCACCTGCTCACCGTCGATGCCGACGTGATCGAGAACCTGCTGTTCTGCATCCGCCGCTGCGACCTCGAACTCGCCGGGATCGCGTCCTCGGCCTATGTTTCGGGCATCTCGAGCCTGGTGGAGGACGAACAGGAACTGGGCGCTGCCTGCATCGACATGGGGGGCGGATCGACGGGTCTGTCGATCTTTATCCGCAAGCACATGATCTATGCCGACGCGGTGCGGATGGGCGGCGACCACGTCACCAGCGACATATCCATGGGCCTCCAGGTGCCGATGGCGACGGCGGAACGGATCAAGACGTTCTACGGCGGCTGCCACGCGACCGGCATGGACGACCGCGAGATGATCGAGATCGGCGGCGATACCGGCGACTGGCACCACGACCGGCGCACGGTGAGCCGCGCCGAACTGATCGGCATCATGCGGCCCCGCGTCGAGGAAATCCTCGAGGAGGTGCGCCTGCGCCTCGATGCGGCGGGGTTCGAGCATCTGCCGTCCCAGCAGATCGTGCTGACCGGCGGCGCGAGCCAGATCCCCGGCCTCGACCAGCTTGCCAGCCGCATCCTCGGCCAGCAGGTCCGCCTGGGGCGGCCCCTGCGGGTGCAGGGCCTGCCGCAGGCCGCGACGGGGCCGGCGTTCGCGGCCTCGGTCGGGCTGTCGCTGTTTGCGACGAATCCCCAGGACGAGTGGTGGGATTTCGAGGTTCCGGCCGAGAAATATCCCTCGCGGTCCCTGAAACGGGCGATGAAATGGTTCAAGGACAACTGGTGATACGCAACATATCGCCTATCCACCGACATACGGCGGAAATACTGCCACATTCACGCCACATTTTGTGGAAAACTCCGTTTTTGGCGTGACGATGCGGCGGGCCTTCGCTAGGGTCGCGCAAAGGTGACGAAACAACGCCCGGCGATCTGGGACAGGATCTCCAAGTGGCTAAAAACCGGATGAAAAAGGCGGACAGGCAATGACCCTCAATCTCTCGATCCCCGGACAGGAAGAACTCAAGCCCAGGATCACCGTCTTCGGTGTCGGCGGCGCGGGCGGCAACGCGGTCAACAACATGATCGACCAGGCGCTCGACGGGGTCGAGTTCGTGGTGGCCAATACCGACGCGCAGGCGCTGCAACAGTCGCGGTCCGAGGCGCGCATCCAGATGGGGGTGAAGGTCACGGAAGGTCTGGGCGCGGGGGCGCGGCCAAGCGTCGGCGCCGCCGCCGCCGAAGAGAGCATCGAGCAGATCGTCGACCACCTCGCGGGCGCGCACATGTGCTTCATCACCGCCGGCATGGGCGGTGGCACCGGCACCGGGGCCGCGCCGATCATCGCGCAGGCCGCACGCGAACTCGGCGTGCTGACCGTCGGCGTCGTGACCAAGCCGTTCCAGTTCGAGGGCACCAAGCGGATGAAGCAGGCCGAGGAGGGGATCGAGGCCCTCCAGAAGGTCGTCGACACCCTCATCATCATCCCCAACCAGAACCTGTTCCGCCTCGCCAACGAGAACACCACCTTTACCGACGCCTTCGCCATGGCCGACGACGTGCTCTATCAGGGCGTCAAGGGCGTCACCGACCTGATGGTCCGTCCCGGCCTCATCAACCTCGATTTCGCCGACGTCCGCGCGGTGATGGACGAGATGGGCAAGGCGATGATGGGCACCGGCGAGGCAGAGGGCGAGAACCGCGCCATCCAGGCCGCCGAAAAGGCGATCGCCAATCCGCTGCTGGACGAGATCAGCCTCGAGGGCGCCAAGGGCGTGCTCATCAACATCACCGGCGGCTATGATCTCACGCTGTTCGAACTCGACGAGGCGGCCAACAAGATCCGCGAGAAGGTCGACCCCGAGGCGAACATCATCGTGGGCAGCACGCTCGACCCCGAGATGGAGGGCAAGATGCGCGTCTCCGTCGTGGCGACGGGTATCGACGCGGCGCCGCGTCAGATCGAACAGCCGCTGCCGCGCCGGACGATGTCGCAGCCGCTGACCGAGCGCACCTCGCTCGAGGCGGAGCCTGCCGCCCCCGTCCGCCGTCCCGCGCCGCAGCCGGTCGCGGCACGGGCCGCCGCGCCGCAGCCGGTGCACGACGACTACGAGGAAGAGGTCTACGAGGCCCCGGCCCCCCGTGTCGCTGCCGCGCCGCAGCCGGTGCATCGGCCCGAGCCCTCGCTGTTCGACGCCCATGCGGCGCAGGACGACGAGGACGATTTCGCCGATATCCACGCAGCCCTCGCCGAGGACGACCTGCCGCCGCCCGCCTATCGCCACGACCCGGCGCCCCGCGCGACGGAGCGTGCACCGGCCGGCGCATTCGTGGCACCGCGCGCGCCCGCTCCTGCCGGCACCCCGACGCCGGAGGCGCTTGCCCGACTGCGCGCCGCCGTTTCCAAGGGACAGGACACGCCGCGTCAGGCGCCGATCCACGCGCCGCGCAATGCCGAAGGGGCCGAGCGTCCGCGCTTTGGCATCGGCAACATCCTCAACCGGATGGCAGGTGGCGGTCATGCGCCCGAGGCCGAACCGCAGCCCTCGCGCCAGCAACCGTCGTTCGCGTCGAGCCGCGATCCGGGCCGCGATCTGCCCCGCGAGGCGCCGCGCGCGGCGCCGCAGCCGCAGATGGACGATCAGGATCAGGAGCGGATCGAGATCCCCGCATTCCTGCGCCGTCAGGCCAACTGAACGCAGCGTCACCACGTCTGACCGACACCGACCGGGCCGCCCTGTGCGGCCCGTTTCGTGTTTAATAACAAAGGGCT
The DNA here is from genome assembly GCA_963789535.1 of uncultured Alphaproteobacteria bacterium. GTDB lineage: Bacteria > Pseudomonadota > Alphaproteobacteria > Rhodobacterales > Rhodobacteraceae > CAVXHQ01. Next base: position 1,885,673 of record CAWBKU010000005.1, read on the forward strand.
GAACTTTCTGGCCGCGCCGATGCCGTTGCGGCGTCAATCTTCGTTACCGAAGCGTTACAGATGGTTGCAAAGCGTTATTTGTCGAACGGCCCCCTGCTGCCTATCTTGCCCAAAAGAACAAGAAACGGGGCTTTTGCCGTGCAGACGACACTTCAGCGATCCTTTGCCCTGACGGGAGTGGGCCTTCACTCGGGCCGTCCGATCCGCATGACCGTGCGTCCTGCCGCGGCGGGAACGGGGATCGTGTTCGTCCGGTCGGACGTCACCCCCGGCACCGGGCGCGTCGCGGCCTGTTGGGACGCGGTCATCGTTTCATCGCTGAACACCAGAATCCAGAACCGCGACGGCATTTCGGTCTCGACGATCGAGCACCTGATGGCCGCCTTTGCCGGGACGGGTCTGCACAATGCCGAAGTGACCCTTTCCGGTCCCGAAGTGCCGGTGATGGACGGCTCGGCGCGTCCCTTCGTGCGCGCGATCCTCGACGCCGGCATCGCGGTGCTCGATGCCCCGCTGACGGTGATCGAGGTGTTGCGGCCGGTGACTGTCGAGGCAGGTGGCGCGCGCGCCGCGCTGCTTCCGGCGGCGACCCCGGGCATGGAGTTCACCATCGACTTCGCCGATGCGGCCATCGGCTGGCAGCGCCTGACGCTCGACCTCGCCAACGGTGCCTTCGTTCGCGAACTGTCGGGCGCGCGCACCTTTTGCCGTGCGGACGACATCGAGGCGATGCGCGCCGAGGGCAAGGCGCTGGGCGGCACCCTCGAGAACGCGGTGGTGGTCGACGGCGACCGGGTCTTGTCGCCCGGCGGGTTTCGGCACCGCGACGAGGCGGTGCGCCACAAGATGCTCGACGCGGTGGGCGACCTGGCGACCGCGGGTTCCCCGATCCTGGCGCGCTATGTCGGAGAGCGGGCCGGTCATGCGACGACCAACGCCCTGCTGCGCAATCTTTTCTCCGACGGAACGGCCTGGCGGCTGCGGACCTGCGACGCGGCCCTCGCGCGCCGTCTTCCGGGCGCGGGTCTCGTTCACGAAGACCTTGCCGCCGTCGCCTGAGCGGCGCTGCGGCAGCACGGTCGCAGGGTCAAGGGTCCGATCGGCGGATCGGGCGAAAAGCCATTTTGCCCTCCGGACTTTCATGGTAGGTCGATCAAAAGCGGGCGGAGCACGCCCCGCGAGGGTGAGATCGGGTAGACTGAGATGAGCCGCAGTTCCGTAGGTTTCCAGTGGCCGGGCCGTCGCCTCGGGGCACTCGTCCTCTCGCTGGCTCTGCTGGGCGGATGTTCGGTGTTCGACCCCAAGGCCGAAGGCGCACTCGACGCCTATTCGCCGGAGCAGATTTTTCAGCGCGGCGAATTCGAGCTCGATCAGGGGCAGGCCGACGATGCGGCGTTCTATTTCGGCGAGATCGAGCGCCTGTATCCCTATGCCGAGATCGCAAAGCGCGCCCTGATCATGCAGGCGTTCTCGTACCACCGCGACCGGGACTATGCCAACACACGTGCCGCCGCGCAGCGCTATCTCGATTTCTATCCCGCCGAAGAGGATGCGGCCTATGCCGCCTATCTTCTGGCGCTTTCCTACTACGATCAGATCGACGAGATCGGGCGCGATCAGGGCCTGACCTTCCAGGCGCTTCAGGCGCTGAGGTTCGTGATCGAGACCTATCCGGACAGCGAATATGCGCGGTCCGCGATCCTGAAGTTCGATCTCGCCTTCGATCACCTTGCCGCCAAGGAAATGGAGATCGGCCGCTACTACCTGCGGCGCGGCTATTACGCGGCCGCGGTGAACCGGTTCCGCGTCGTGGTCGAGGATTTCCAGACCACGAGCCACACGCCCGAGGCGCTGCTCCGGCTCGTCGAGAGCTACCTCTCGCTGGGCCTGACCGACGAGGCGCAGACGGCGGGGGCGATCCTCGGCTACAACTATCAGGCGACCGAATGGTATGCCGACAGCTATGCGCTGCTGACGGGGCAGGGCCTCGAGGCGCGGAGTGTCGGCGACAACTGGCTGGCCGCGATCTACCGGCAGGTCGTACGGGGCGAGTGGCTCTAGCGGCGGCGCTCGGGGCAGGCGGCGGACCCTCTCAGGTGACAAAATCTTTGATTTTGCACCGAGGGGGGAGTTGTTGTGGCAACGTGAACGGGGGCGGCGCGCCAAAACGGGGCGTTTCCTTGGGTCGTCGTTGTGGTAGAGAAGGGCGGCGCCACATGATGTTGCGCCGATCTGCCAAAGGCGCCCGATGCTCCGCTCGCTCGACATCCGCGACATGCTCATCATCGACAGGCTCAGCCTCGCGTTCCAGCCGGGGCTGAACGTCCTTACCGGCGAGACGGGCGCGGGCAAGTCGATCCTGCTCGATGCGCTGGGCTTCGTGCTGGGCTGGCGCGGGCGGGCCGAACTGGTGCGGGCGGGGGCGGACAGCGGCGAGGTGACGGCGGTGTTCGACCTGCCGCAGGGTCATCCGGCGCGGGCGGTGCTGACGGAGGCGGGGATCGGGGCCGAGGACGATCTGATCCTGCGGCGCGTGAACCATCCCGACGGGCGCAAGCAGGCCTGGGTCAATTCGGTGCGCGCGAGCGGCGAGGTGCTGCGGGCCCTGTCGGAGCGGCTGGTGGAACTGCACGGGCAGCAGGACGACCGGGGATTGCTCAATCCGCGCGGGCATCGGGCGCTACTCGATGAATATGCCGGTGCGGCGGTCGCGGTGGCAGAGACGCGCGCGGCATGGGGACGGCGGCGGGCCGCGGTGGCGGCGCTGGCGCAGGCCGAAGCGGCGCGGCAGGCCCTGCTGGCCGAGGAGGAATATCTGCGGCACGCGGTGGCGGAGCTCGACGCGTTGGCGCCCGAGCCCGGAGAGGACGCGCGGCTGGATGCCGAGCGGCGCGCGATGCAGGGGGCCGGGCGGATCCGTGACGATATCGCACGCGCCCATGCGCTGCTGACCGGCGATAAGGGCGCCGAGGGGCGCGCGGCGGATGCGCTGCGCTGGCTCGACGGGGCGGCGCCGCAGGCCGGCGGGCGGTTCGACGCGGCCCTCGAGGCGCTGGGCCGGGCGCTCGACGCGCTGGGCGAGGCGGAGCAGGAGGTGGCGCGGGGGCTCGCGGATCTCGACTATGACGACCGGACGCTGGAGGCCGTGGAAGAGCGGCTGTTCGCGATCCGGGCAATGGCGCGCAAGCACGATACCGGGGCGGACGATCTGGCGGCATTGGCCGAGACCCTGCGCGCACGACTGGTGGCCCTCGATGCCGCAGAGGGCGACGTCGGGACGCTGAAGCGGGCGGTGGCGGCGGCGCAGGCGGAGTATGACGCCGAAGCCGCCGCGCTGAGTGCTGTCCGGCGCGCGGCGGGCGGGCGGCTGGCGGCGGCGATGTCGGCAGAGCTGGCGCCCCTCAAGATGGAGCGGGCGGTGTTCACCGTGGCCCTGACCCCTGCCGGGCCGGGGCCGGAGGGGACCGACGAGGTGAATTTCGAGGTGGCGACGAACCCCGGTGCACCCGCGGGGCCGCTGGGCCGGATCGCGTCGGGCGGCGAACTCTCGCGGTTCCTGCTGGCGCTCAAGGTGTGCCTGACGCGCGAGGCCGAGGGGCTGGTGATGATCTTCGACGAGATCGACCGCGGCGTCGGCGGGGCGACGGCGGATGCGGTGGGTCGCAGGCTCGCGGCCCTTGCCACCGGCGGGCAGGTGCTGGTGGTGACGCACAGCCCGCAGGTCGCGGCGCTGGGCGGGCATCATTGGCGGGTGGAGAAGCGGATCGAACGGCAGGCCGGGGGCGAGGTCACGACGAGTCGTGTCGTGGCCCTGACGCCGGGCGAGCGGGTGAACGAGATCGCGCGGATGCTGGCCGGCGACCGGGTGACGGAGGCGGCGCGCGGGGCTGCGCGGGAGTTGCTGGACGGGACGGCGGCCTGAGGTTCGGGCACGCGCCGAACGTCCTCGGGGGGGTAAAGATCGTGTCCTTCGCCTCGCCCGGAGCCGCGGTTCCGCGCGCCTAACGTCCCGTCTCGCTGTCAGAGGTGCCGTTCGCGGCGTTCAGGCCGGCATCGTCGTCCGGGGTGCCGTCGGCTCCGTCGCGCCGGATGCCGTCGCGCAACCGGGGCAGATATTGCCCGGCGAAGACCGCAAGACCGATGCCCATGATCGAGAGTTTCAGGACACCTGCGGGCGACAACATCAGGGCGACGACGGTCCGTGTAGCACGCAAATACGTTCGTGCCATTGCCGACCCCTCGCCGCCCCGACGCGCCGGTCGCCCGGCGGCATCAATATGGCAGATCAGGAGCCACTCACCTCTCCCTACCGCCCTCTTATCTATGCAATCTGGTGCCTTTCGGCGGTTAGAAACAAATCCACCAATGACATCAGACTAGGTGAGTCGGCCCCCCGGGTCATACCCCATTTGGGGTAAGGGCCTGCAGCACGGCGAAAAATCTTCGCCCTTCACAGGTATCGCCCCAGGCAATTCAGGACGTCGCGCCACTTGAGGAAGAATAGGAGCTGGCCGGCGTCCGGGTAGACGGCAATATCGATCCATGGATAATCGCGACGGAATTCCTCGAGCGTGGCGGGCGGCACCTGCGGATCCTGCATTCCGTTGAGGAAGTGGACGGCGACCTCTCCCTTCTGCTGCGCGACGCGCAGTGCGGCCAATTCCTCTGTCCAGTCGGCGGTTTCGTGGGCGATGACCTCGCGGGCAAAGGCGTCATGTGCGGAATTGCTGTCTGACAGGCACACCTCCGAGCCGCAGACCATGGCTTCGAAGACCTCGGGGATTTCGAAGGTCGCGACGTCGGCCTCGGACTTGCCATAGACGGCATGCACGAAGCCGCGCTTGCCCAGACGGTGCGCGAGCGCGAACCCGGCCTTGACCATGAAGGGCAGCAGGTGCGGCGTATAGCGGGCGCCGGCGAGGATGAAGCGGTGCCATTTGTCCATCCGCTCGTATTGTTCGGGACGGGTCAGGGGCAGGACACCGGCGGCGCAGATCAGCGCGCGAACCCGTTCGGGATAGGCCGCGTGCAGGGCAAAGCCGTAGAAGCTGTCGCCACCGAGACTGACGATCGGGACGCGGCCCAGCCGAAGGTGGTCCATCAGGGCCACCAGATCATCGACGACCTGCGGGATATAGGCGGTCCCCTTTGGCAGCGGGGTCGAGCGGCCATAGCCCGGGCGCACCGGCACGACGATCCTGATGCCGCGCCGCTGCGCCTCGGCCTCGGCGCCTGCGGGCCAGCGCACGAGGCCGTAGTCGAGCGGCAGGAAAAGGCAGGGCGCGCCGTCGGGATCGCCGAGGATCAGGTGGTCGAGGCGGCGGCCATCGGGCAGGATCATCGTCCGGAACGGGCGCGCGGCGAGCGTGCCGAACCCGGTCGAGGCGACGGCGATGTCGCCCGCTTCCGATTGGCTGAACTGCGCCATCTCCATCGTCGAGAGGGTGAGGCGCACGAGTTCGGTCTGCGACCGGGTTTCGGTCTTGGACATCACCGACTTTATCTGCGCGCGGATCGTCTCGATGCTGCGGCCCCGGTCGGTCGCGATCTGTGCCAGCGGCGCGCCTTCGGCAAGGGCCCGCATCACCTGACCCTCTGCCTCGGTGAGGTCGAAGGCGGAACGCAGCATCTCGGTATAGCCTTCGGGCCAGCCGAGTTCTGAGGCGAGGGCGATGACGAAGGCCGCGCCCCGGACGGGACGGACGGGTCGCAGGTGCATGAGGATCATCCGGTCGGCGCGGTCCGAGCGGACGCGGATGACGGTCGGTTCGGCGGTATTGCCGATCAACATCCGGGCGATCTGGCGGGCGAGCACTTCGGCCTCGCCCGGCCCGAGCGCCAGTGCGGCCACCGGCGCACCTCGGGTGACGCCGAGGGTCAGCGCGGCCGCGGCGTTGACGTGGGTGACGGTCATCGAGCGATCGACGACGAACCCCGCGGCGCGGTCGATCTGGCCGAGCAGATGGGCAGGATCGGTCGCCTCGCCGGAGGCGCCGCCGAGCACGTCGTTCAGCACCGTATCTGCGCGGCGGAAATGACCCTCGAACGTCCCGATCCGCAGGTCGGGCGAGGTATCGTCGTTGGCGACCGCGCGGCGCGGCGCGATCATCTCCTCCCAATGGTCGAGCAGGGTCTCGTAGCGGGTCGGATCGACGGCGACCTCGTAGAGCCGGTCGATGACCTCGTCCTCGGTGGCGGCCGTATCCGGCGTGTCTTCGTTCGTGACCATCGAAACCTCCGTTCACGGGCCCGGTCGGTGCAGCACCAGAGAGCGGGCCAGGGAATTTGACCAAGAGGTAATAAAATCGTGACCTCAAAGCGAGTCTGAATTGATTTCAAACGGGATTTGTCATCTTCGGCGTGCAGGATCGGGGTGACATGGCGCCGGATGCGGCGCACCGGGAGTGGCTTTGCGACCCGCGCAATCGGGGGTTGTGCCTGCTGCGGCCTTGCCCTCGGCGGCCCGCCGGGGCCTGATGGAGGCGCGCACCTGCTCTGCGCGTCGCGAGGGACGAAAGATGACCGGCACGCCCACGCCCCGCGCGATCCCCGACGGGCCGTTGTTCCGCGCGCTGCGGGCCGCGACCTCGCGGGGACCGCGGGCCGCACTTTTCTGGATCCTCGCGCTGGCGATCGGGATCCTGTCGGGCGCGGCGGCGGTCGGCTTTCGGGTGGCGATCGAGGGGATGCAGGCGACGTTCTACGGCACCGACGACATCTCGCACCTGCATACCGCGCTCGCGACGCTCGACTGGTACTGGGTGCTGGCGATCCCGATCTTCGGTGGGCTGGCGGTCGGCCTGCTGGTGCACCGGTTTGGCGACGGGGGGCGGGTTTCGGGTGTGGCCGAGGTGATCGAGGCGGCCGCACTGAAGGGCGGGCAGGTGCGGCGCAGGCGGGGGCTCGTTTCGGCGCTGGCCTCTCTCGTCACGCTGTCGACGGGCGGTTCGACGGGGCGCGAGGGGCCGGTCGTGCATCTGGCCGCGGTGCTGTCGTCCTATGTGGCGCGGCGGGTGCGGATGGACGGCATCACCGGGCGCGACCTTCTCGGCTGTGCCGTGGCCGCCGGCGTATCCGCCTCTTTCAATGCCCCGATCGCGGGCGCGCTCTTCGCGCTCGAGGTGGTGCTGCGGCATTTCGCGGTGCACGCCTTTGCGCCCATCGCCATCGCGAGCGTGGCGGGCACGGTGGTCAGCCGGACCGTCTATGGCGATCTGACGGAATTCGCGATGCCGATGCAGTCGATGCTCGAATTCTACCGCGAACTGCCGGCGTTCATGATCCTCGGCCTGCTCTGCGGCGTGGTGGCGGTGGTGATGATGCGCGCGATCTTCTGGGCGGATGCGCTTGGCGACCGGATCGTGGCGCGCACGCGGATGCCCGGCTGGCTGCGTCCGGCCATCACCGGCGCGATGCTGGGCGGACTGGCGCTCTACTGGCCGCACATCATCGGTGTCGGCTACGAGACGACGGCGCGGGCATTGCAGGGCGGGCTTCTGGTGCACGAGGCGGTGATCTTCGTCGTCCTCAAGGTCACGGCGGTCGCGATCACCATTGCGGGCCGGATGGGCGGCGGCGTGTTCTCGCCGTCGCTGATGGTCGGCGCGCTGACCGGTCTCGCCTTCGGCCTGACGGCGACGGCGATCTTTCCCGAGGTGTCGGGATCGGGCACGCTCTATGCGATGGCGGGGATGGGGGCGGTGGCGGCGGCGGTCCTCGGCGCGCCGATCTCGACGACGCTGATCGTGTTCGAGCTGACGGGCGACTGGCAGACCGGCCTTGCGGTGATGGTCACGGTGTCGCTGGCCTCGGCGCTCGCCTCGCGCCTCGTCGACCGCTCGTATTTCCTGACGCAGCTTGAACGGCGCGGGGTGCATCTGGCGGCGGGGCCGCAGGCGTGGCTGCTGGGCACGTTCCGGGTCGCGTCGGTCATGCGGGCCGTGGGCGCGCCGCGCGCGGCCTCGGTCGAGGACTGCGGGGAACTGGTGCGCACCGGCCTCTGGCTCGCCTCCGATGCGACCCTCGAGGCGGCGATGCCGCTGTTCGAGACGACGGGTGCGACCTTTATCCCGGTGGCGCATTTCCCGGGCGGGGACGCGCCGCCCGAGGTCTGGGGCGCGCTGTTTCAGGTCGATGCGCTGCGGGCGCTGAACCGGGCGATGGCGCAGGCGGCGGCGGAGGAACATTCGTGAGCGGTCGCCGGGCAGGTGCCGTGCTTGCAGGGTGGCACCGGTCTGTGCGACGATGAAGCGTCCGGGATGTTTGTTTCAGGTGAGGTTCGTGATGCAATCCATTGGACGGAAGAGGTTTTGGCCCGTCGCGATGGCAGCCGCCCTCGCCTTGGCCCTGTCGTCGCAAGCCGGCCATGCGCAATCGCGGTCGGACCATATCACGCAGATGTTCGGCCTGTTGCCCGCGACGGCGGCGCTGCCCAATGCCGCGATCGGCGAGGTCTATTTCTTCGACGTCGAAGCCGGGATCGCCAGCATGGGCCTCGACGCGCTCGGTCTGTCGTCGGGCGCGCTCCTGTCGCGCTCGTTGCCGCCGTCGCTCGGCAACGGGCTGTCACTCGACATCGACACGTCGTGGCCCGACCTGCTCGGCTTTGCGCCGCTCGATGTCCGGCATGGCGTGTCGGGTATCCGGCCACCACAGATCGTGAACGTCATCGCCCTGGCGGCAGGATCGGACAAGAGCGTGGGTGCGGCGTTGCTGGCCAATGGCTACGAGGCGCGTGACCATGCAGTCGGTACCGCGTGGTGGCGGGGCGAGGATTACGAGATCGACATCCGGAACCGCGAGCCGGCGGACCCGTTCGGCGGCAATTTCGGCGCCGCGTCACGGATCGGCATGCGCGGCGACCTTTTGTTTCAGGCCCGCGCCTGGGCCGACTTCGACAGCGTGACGCGCGTTGCCGGCTCCGGTCTTGCCGGTGTGCCACCGGTCCGGGCGATTCTCGCCGCTCTCGACGCGCCGGAATTCGAGGGGATGCATCTCGTGCGCGCCGCCCTCGTGACCGACCCGTCGGTCTACTACGACCCGCTGCGCCCGCTGCTGGGGTCCGAGGGCGCCGACATTGATGCCATCCGCGAGGCCCTGGAAATGCAGGACGACGCGCGGGTGCCGCTCTGGACCACCGGCCTCTACGCCGACCTCGCCCGTCCCGGCGACAGTCGCGGCGTGTTCATCATGGCCTACGCCAGCCGTGCGGATGCCGAACGGGCCGCGGCCCTGATCGCCGACCGCTGGGTCACGACGCAATCGACCGCCGTGCGGATGACCTACGAGGCGATCTTCGGCGGCGTTCCGGGTTTCATCATCTCCGGCGACAGTCCAGCCGCGCTCGCTATGGTGCTGGCGTCAGAGGCGACGCCGGGCGAGGCACCGGTCGTCATGAACCGCAGCTACCAGCGCCTGCTTCAGACCTATTTCACCCGCGACATGCCGTTCCTGTCGCCGTTCTGAGGCGGCGTTCGCGGGTCAGAGTTCCTCGACCGCCACCTTGTCGGTGTAGAACGCCAGATGCCCCGCGATCTGCGCCACCGCCTCGTGCGGCGTCTCGTAGGACCAGGCGGCGTCCTTGACCGCCTCGGCCGAGGAAATCACCGAATAATAGCTGGCTTCGCCCTTGTGCGGACAGGTGGTGCGGGTGTCGGACGGCTCGAGAAAGGCCATCGCGATGTCGGCGCGCGGGATGTAGATCACCGGCGCGCCGCCGCCCTCGACCAGTTCGAGGGCATCGGTCGTTTCGGCGATGACGGCGCCCGCGGCGCGCACCACCCAGGTGCCCGTCGCCGGGCGGATCGTGATGTGGCTTGCCATTCGTGGTTCTCCTTGGCCGCGACCGGCCCGTTTCGGGGATGCGGCGGGGCGGATTTGGCGGGGTCGCGATGTCAGAGGGGCGCGCAGGCGGCACGGAGCCATTCTGCCGCCGCGCCGTCCACCCGGGGCCCGATCCGGTCGAGCGTATCCGCGTGATAGCGGTCGATCCAGTCCCTTTCTGCGGGCGCCAGATCGTCCGCGCGGATCAGGCGGCGGTCGAAGGGCACGAAGGTCAGCGTCTCGAAATCCATCATCCTGCGCGCGTCGCCGCCGGGCAGGGCAGGCGCCTCGCGCACGACGATCAGGTTCTCGATGCGGATGCCAAAGGCCCCCTCGCGGTAATATCCCGGCTCGTTCGACAGGATCATGCCCGGTTCGAGGGCCACCATGTTGCGCCGCGCGATGCCCTGCGGCCCTTCGTGGACGCTCAGATAGGCGCCGACGCCGTGGCCGGTCCCATGGTCGTAGTCGCGGCCCTGCGCCCAGAGGAACTGTCGCGCCAGCGCGTCGAGGTCGCGCCCCGCCACCCCCTTGGGGAACCGCGCGCGGTGGATCGCGATCAGGCCGCGCAGCACGGCGGTATAGCACGCGGCGGCGTCCTCCGGGCGGATTGCCCACGGTGATCGTGCGGGTGATGTCGGTCGTGCCGTCGGCGTATTGGCCGCCCGAATCGACCAGCAGCAATTCGCCAAGGTTCACCTGCCGGTCGGTCGCCTCGCTCACCCGGTAGTGGATGACCGCGCCGTCCGGCCCCGCGCCGCTGATCGTCTCGAACGAGATGTCGCGAAGCGCATTGGTATCGCGCCTGAACCCTTCGAGGGCCTTGACCACCGAAATCTCGGTCAGCCTGCCTGTCGGGGCCTCCGCGTCGAGCCATGCCAGAAACCGCACCATCGCCGCGCCGTCGCGCAGATGTGCCGCGCGCGCGCCATCGAGTTCGGTGGCGTTCTTGCGCGCCTTGGGCAGGATGCAGGGGTCGGGGGCCTCGAGGGTCGCGCCGCCCGCCGCCTCGAGGATCGCCTTGACCGCCTGCGGCGCCGTCGCGGGATCGATCTGCACCGGGCCGCCGAGGGTGGTCAGCACCGCCTCGAAGGCGGCGGCATCGAGGACCGTGACGTCGGGTCCGAGGTGGTCGGCGACGGCATCCGCCTGACCGGGCAGGGCAAAGAGCGTGACGGAGGCATCGGCGCGGAGCAGGGCGTAGGCCTGCGGCACCGGATTGCGGGCCGTGTCGCCGCCGCGGATGTTCAGGAGCCAGGCGATGCTGTCGGGCAGCGTCAGGACGGCCGCCGCCGTCCCCGCCTCGGCCAGCGGTGCGGCCAGGCGCGCCCGCTTGTCGGCGTGGGTTTCGCCCGCGAGATCGTCGGGCTGGGCGAAGAAGGGAACCCCCGGCGGCGCGGGCCGGTCGGTCCAGAGACGGCCCACGAGGTCGCCCGCGGGGCGCAGCACGAGGCCATGCCGTTCCACCTGCGCGGTCAGCTCGGCGATGGCGGTGACGGAGTGCAGCCAGGGATCGTAGCCGATCACCGCGCCCCTCGTCACATGCTCGCCCAGCCAGTCGGCGGGGTGCACCTCGGGCCAGTCGACGGGCGTGAACACGTCCGCCACCTCGCGCCGCACCTGCACCCGGTAGCGGCCGTCGACGAAGACGCCCGCGACATCGCGCGTGACGATGCAGAACCCTGCCGAGCCGGTGAACCCGGTCAGCCAGCCGAGGCGGGCGTCGCAGGGGGCGACGTATTCGCCCTGAAACCGGTCGTGGCGCGGCACGATAGAGGCGTCGAGGCCCTCGGTCGCCATTTCGGCACGCAGGGCCCTCAGGCGGGGCGGACCCTGTGTCGGATCACTCGAAACATCGAAGGTCTGGAACACGCCCCGCCCCTTTTTCTTGCCGGAAATACTCGAGAATGACCTCAGGCCACGCGCCGCATCCCCAGAACGCGTGCCCGCTTGCGCGGATCGCTGTCGAAGAGCGCGGCGAGTTGTTCGGTCATCGCCCCCGCCAGTTGCTCGACGTCGGTGATCGTCACCGCCCGCTCGTAATAGCGCGTCACGTCATGGCCGATACCGATGGCGATGAGTTCCACCGCGCGGCGCCGCTGCACCATGGCGATCACGTCGCGCAGGTGTTTCTCGAGGAAATTGGCCGCATTCACCGAGAGCGTCGAATCGTCGACCGGCGCCCCGTCCGAGATCACCATCAGGATCTTGCGCTGCTCTTGCCGGTGGACCATCCGGCGGTGCGCCCACTCGAGGGCCTCGCCGTCGATGTTCTCCTTCAGGAGCCCCTCTTTCATCATCAGCCCGAGGTTGTCGCGCACCCGCCGCCAGGGCGCATCCGCCGATTTGTAGACGATATGGCGCAGGTCGTTCAGACGCCCCGGTGCCGGGGGACGCCCGGCGGCGAGCCATTTCTCGCGGCTCTGTCCGCCTTTCCACGCCTTGGTGGTGAACCCGAGGATCTCGACCTTGACCGCGCAGCGTTCCAGCGTCCGGGCCAGCACGTCGGCGCAGATCGCGGCGATGGAAATGGGGCGCCCGCGCATCGAGCCGGAGTTGTCGAGGAGCAGCGTCACGCAGGTGTCGCGGAAATCGGTGTCGCGCTCGATCTTGAACGACAGCGGCGTCGTCGGGTTGGCGACAACGCGCGCCAGGCGTCCGGCGTCGAGGATGCCCTCCTCCTGATCGAACTCCCACGACCGGGACTGCTGCGCCTGAAGGCGGCGCTGCAACTTGTTGGCAAGCGCGCGACACGGCGCCTTTCAGCGGTTCGAGCTGCTGGTCGAGGTAGGCGCGCAGGCGTTCGAGTTCGGCGGGTTCGGCCAGATCCTCGGCGCCGATCTCCTCGTCGAAGGTGCTGTTGTAGATCACGTAATTCGGATCGGCGTCGGAAACGGGCAGGGGGGCCGGCGGCTCCATCGGGGCCTCGCCCTCGGGCATCTCGGTCTCTTCGGCGGTCTCGCTGTCGGCGTCCTCGTCCATCGAGACCTGCGCGTCGGAGGCGTCCTGACTGTCCTCCTGGGACTGCTCGGGGGCCGCCTCGGCGTCCTCGCTGTCGCTGTCCTCCTCGCCGGTGCTGTCGGGATCGTCCGGCTCGTCGGCGCCGTCCTCGGCCTGATCGTCGGCATCCTCGTCCATGTCCGGGTCGTCGCCAAGCTGGTCGCCGTAGCCGAGGTCGCCGATGATATCGCGCGCGAACCGGGCGAAGGCCTTCTGGTCGGCGAGCAGATCCTGAAGGCCGTCGAGCCGCGCGCCCGCCTGTTCCTCGATGAAGCCGCGCCAGAGGTTCATGACGTTGTCGGCGCCCTCTGGCAGGGGACGCCCGGTGGCGAGATGGCGGATGAGATAGCCTGCGGCGACGGGAAGGGGCGCGTCGCTGCTGCTGCGGATCTGGTCATAGCCCTTGCGTCGCGCGTCCGTCGCGATCTTTGCGTCGATGTTGCCCGCCGTGCCCGGCATGTGCCGCGCGCCAACCGCCTCGATCCGGGCGGTTTCCATTGCGTCATAGAGGTCGCGGGCCATCTGGCCCTGAGGAAGGTAGCGGTTGTTCACGCCCGCGTCGTGGTGTCGGTGCCGCAGGGCCATGGCGTCGGCGGTGCCGCGCGCCAGCAGCACCTCGTCGCGGGTCATCCGGCGGCTGACCTGCGGCAGGCGGATGCTGTCGTTGGTCTGGCCCGCAGGATCGACCGAGAAACTGACGGCGAGGTCGGGATCGCCCGCGATCACCTTGGTCGCCTCGGCGAGGGCCTTCTTGAACGGATCGGCGGGGTTGTCGGTGGGTTTGATCATGACGGCGATCCTAGACCGGATGTCGGGCCGGGGAAATGCGGTTTTCGGCGGTGTCATGGCGACAGGCGCCGCTCATTGCCGGTCCAGAAGGCTTTGCCGGACCCTGATCTCGCGGTCGTGATTCTGGCAGTCGCTTTGCCCCTGTCGCAAGGCATCGGCCAACGCGTCGGGATAGGTGTCGCCCCGGTCCGCGGCCGGGATCACGACAAGGGCGGGCCCGGCGAACCGGTCACGGGCGAACGCATAGGCAAGGGCGAGCAATTCGAGACGGCTGCGGCCTTTCTGTTGCGCCCAGACGTCGTTCAGGTCTGCGAGAACAGACCGACGCGCGCCGAGCGACTTCCAGCCGCCGTTCACGTCCGCTGCATATTGAACGGCGATGGTGTATCCGACGCAGGACGCGCCGAAGTATCCGATGCGGTCATCGTTGCCCGGCAGAGTGTTTGCATCCGAAGCAGGATAATCGAGCGAGACCTGCGGCAGGCATCCGGAGAGACAAGCGGCGAGCGCCATGGGGACGAGGCGCGCCGTGACGCTCACTTCATCGCCGTGCTCGCCGCACTCTCGGGGAGTTCCTCGTCGAAGCAGCGCTGGAAGAATTCCGCGACCGTCTGCCGCTCCAGTTCGTCGCATTTGTTCAGGAACGACAGGCGGAACGCATAGCCGACGTTGCGGAAGATTTCGGCGTTCTGTGCCCAGTTGATGACGGTGCGGGGCGACATGACCGTCGAGAGTTCGCCGTTCATGAAGGCGGTGCGCGTGAGATCCGCGACCGTGACCATCTGGTTGATCGTCTTGCGGCCCTTTTCGGTGTTGTAGTGCGGCGCCTTCGACAGGACGATCGCGGCCTCGGCGTCGTGGCGCAGGTAGTTCAGGGTCGCCACGAGGGACCAGCGGTCCATCTGCGCCTGGTTGATCTGCTGGGTGCCGTGGTAGAGGCCGGTGGTGTCGCCGAGGCCCACGGTGTTGGCCGTGGCGAAGAGGCGGAAGTATTTGTTCGGCGTGATGATCTCGTTCTGGTCCATCAGCGTCAGCTTGCCGTCATGCTCGAGGACGCGCTGGATCACGAACATCACGTCGGCGCGGCCGGCGTCGTATTCGTCGAAACAGATCGCGACAGGATTTCGCAGCGCCCAGGGCAGGATGCCCTCGTGGAATTCGGTCACCTGCACGCCGTCCCGCAGCTTGATCGCGTCCTTGCCGATCAGGTCGATCCGGCTGATGTGTGAATCGAGGTTGACCCGCACGGTGGGCCAGTTCAGGCGCGCGGCCACCTGTTCGACATGCGTCGATTTGCCCGTGCCGTGATAGCCCTGGATCATCACCCGGCGGTTGTGGGAAAACCCGGCGAGGATGGCGAGGGTCGTGTCGGGATCGAACTTGTAGGTCGCATCGACCTCGGGGACGCGGTCGGCGGCCTCGGCGAACCCCTTGACCATCATGTCCGTGTCGATGCCGAACACATCGCGGACCGAGAGTTCCTCGGTCGGTTTCGCCGCCATGTCGCCCGTCGTCTCGGCCATGTCCTGATCCTCTGCGCCTGTCCACGGCACCGCCCATGCGTGCCTGCGGACCCCTCGTTGTGATGTTTCGCTTCATGTCGCATATGCCAGAGGGGTTCAAGAGCGGCCCCCGTGGCGCCGATGCCGTTCGCGGGCGGAACCATTCCGGCGGCAGTTGCCTTTTTCCCCTACAGGTCCGTATCCTGTGCCGCGCGGGGCCGATCCGGTCCGTGCCAACGCGACCGAGGACGTTTCCCCGCAGATGACCACACCCGCAGAGATCGAAAAGCTGCTCGCGCGCATGGCGCTGGGCGACCGGGCGGCGTTCACCGCGCTTTATTCGGCGACATCGGCGAAACTCTTCGGGGTGGCGCTGCGTGTGTTGAACAATCGCGCCGAAGCCGAGGAGGTCGTGCAGGAAGCCTATATCAAGATCTGGCACTCGGCGAACCGCTACCGGGTGAATGGCCTCTCGCCGATGAGCTGGCTCATCACCATCGCGCGCAACCAGTCGATCGACCGGCTGCGCACCCGGCGGGCGCGTCACGACGGCCTCGACGAGGCGGCCGAGATCCCCGATGCCCGCCCCGGTCCCGAGGCGCTTGCCATCGCGGGATCGGACCGGGCACGGATCGTCGGCTGCATGGCCAAGCTCGAGGCGGACCGCGCCGATGCGGTGCGCCGCGCCTATGTCGAGGGCGAAAGTTATGCCGAACTCGCGGAGCGTTATTCCGTGCCCCTCAACACGATCCGGACCTGGCTGCGCCGCAGTCTGATCAAATTGAAAGAGTGTTTGTCGCTATGACCGACGAGCTGACCCCCTATGAGGAAGACGAGGTTCTGGCGGCGGAATACGTCCTCGGCCTGCTGACCCGTGCAGAGGGCCGCGCCTTCGAGGAGCGGCTGTCGGTCGATCCGGGCTTTCGCGACCTCTATGCCCGCTGGGCCGCCCATTTCACCAGCTTGTTCGAGAACGTGGCCCCCGTCGCCCCGCCCGCCCGGGTGCTGGCCGCGATTCAGGCGCGCCTGTTCCCGCGCGAGGCGCGCGGCTTCTGGCGGCGTCTCGGCCTGCTGCCCGCCCTTGCCGGGGCGGTTTTGGCCGCGGTCGTCGTGCTGACGCTGGTCAACCTCGACACCCTGTTGCCCTCGGGTCCGCAGGGGCCGGTCTATACCGCCGCCATCGCCGCCGAGGACCGCTCGCTGGTCGTGCGCGCCGCCTTCGATGTGGCGACGGGCACCCTGACGCTCGAGCGGACGGCGGGCGACGTGGCGGCGGGTCGGTGCGCAGGAGTTGTGGCTGATCGTGGCGGAGGCGCCCGCGCCGGTGTCGCTGGGGCTCCTCTCGGACGGGGCGGTCACGACGCTGATGCCTGCGCCCGAGATTGCCGGCGCCCTGCTCGGCGGCACGCTCGCGATCAGCGACGAGCCACCGGGCGGCTCGCCCACGGGGGCGCCGACCGGTGCGGTGCTGGCCGCAGGCGCGGTGAGCGAGGTCTGAGCCGCAAGGGGTGCGGTGTCCGTTACGGTCCGTTCCGTCGTCGGCGCGTTTTCGCCAATTGTCGCGATATGCCATAGAGTTGCCACGCTTTGACGGCATCTCTGACCCCGAAGGCCCGTCCCGCGCCCTGTCCGAGAACGCTCCGATGATCCGCCACCTTTCCCGCCTGTTGCCCTCTCCGGGTGCACAAAGTCTGGCGCTCGCCTATCTCGCGACGGCCTGCTTCGGCGTGATCTTTGCGACCATCGTGATCCTGCGGCTCGACGGGACGGCCCTGCTGCGCCGGTCGCTGACGCTCTATGAGATATGGATCGTCGCGTCGGGCGCGGTGGGCGGCATGTCGGGACTGCGGATCGGGTTGCCGTTCTTCGGCACCGGCTCGATGCGGCTGACGCTCCTCGGGATGGGCGTCGTGACCTTCGCTGCGCCGCTCGTCGCGGGGTCGCTGGCGCTGCCGCTCTATGGCACGATGTTCGGGCCGTTCACGCTCGTGCTGATCCTGGCCGCGTCGCCGATCCTGGCGTCCCTCTGGGCGGTCACGCTGCTTGGCGTCGACCGCCTGGTCCTGACGTGGACGGCGGAACGCGACAGCATCTTCGGCGCCCGTCCGCCGGAGCCGCTGTTCTCCATCGAGACGTGGCGGCGCCGGATCACCGGGCGCGCCTGACAGGGGCCTAGCTGTCGCGAAAGCTGCGGCTTGCCTTGATCTGGTCCCAGGCCCAGACGACCTCGGACAATTGCTCTTCCTGGCTGCGGTCGCCGCCGTTCATGTCGGGGTGCAGCACCTTGATGAGGCTCTTGTAGGCCTTGCGGATCTCGGCCTTGGTCCAGTGGTCCTTGGCCTCGAGGATGTCGATGGCGCGCCGTTCGACGGGGGGCAGCTTGCGGCTGCCGCCGGTGATCGACTTGCCCGGATTGCGCGTCGCGTTCTCGCCCAGCACCTGATGCGGGTCGTCGACGCCGAGGCGGGCCCAGGCGCGCTGTTCCTCGCTGCGTTTGCCGAAGGGTTTGGTCGGGCGTTCCCAGACGCGGTCCTTGTCGGCCTGCGCGTCGAATTCGGCCTCGGTCGCGCCGTCGAAGAAGTTCCATTTCAGATTGTATTCGCGGACGTGGTCCTTGCAGAACCAGAAATAGTCGTCGAGGACGTCGGGACTTTTCGGCGCGCGGTATTTGCCCCGCTCGGGACAGCCGGGGTGGTCGCAGGCGCGGGTCGAGGTCTCGAACGCGCCGGACATGCCGCGGCGTCCGCGCGGGTTCTTCTTCTTCGAGCCGGAAACCGACATGTCGAAACCGAAGGGATCGTCCTTGTTCATCGCGGCACCTTTGCTGTCGGCCCGGCCGGATATCCCGGCAGGCCGACTTACGTCTACGGACGCGACAGTCTACTAGGTGGGGCGGCCAAGAGAAGGGGGCAGGGGGAAAATAATGGGGCTTGAACAGCAGATTCGCGCGGCACTGGAGGCGGGGTTTTCGCCCGCGCGCCTCGACGTCATCAACGAATCGCATTTACACGCGGGCCATGCGGGCGATGACGGCTCGGGGGAGAGCCATTGGCGGGTGGTGATGCAGGCCGATGCCTTGGGCGATATGTCGCGGCTGGCGCGGCACCGGGCGGTGCATGCGGCGCTGGGGCCCGGGATCATCGGCGCGCTGCATGCGCTGACGCTGGATCTCACGGCCTGAAAGGCGAATTCTTTCGAAGAATTCGGCGTCGAAATCTTTTAAAGATTTCGGGCAGTTGCTCTATTCTGCGGCCATTCGTGTGGATGCATCGGCGCGCAGCTCTGGCGTCGGCACCCGCGTGACCGTCTCGGCGGGTGCAGGCTTGTCGAGGCGCAGGGGAGCGGGCGTCGGCGCGGTGATTTGCGGCATCGTGGCGACCGTCGCGGCGCTCTGCACCGCGCGCTGGGCGTCGGCACTGTCGGCGGCGGCGCGCAGGTGGGCGGCGGCGGCCTCGGCGGTCAGGCGGCGGAACACCAGCATGTTCTGGAACGTCGTCACCCGCCCGGTCAGGCCCTGACGCTCTTCGCAGGGCAGGGTGTCGGTGCGCAGGTATTCCCAGCCCTCTGCCGCTGCATCGTTGATCGTCAGGGTCAACGCATGCGCGAACTGATCCTCGACGGATTTGGCACCGCGGGTCTTGATCCCGCGCTTTGGCGCCGGAACGACCCTGTATTCGAAATTCGACATGATGTGCCCCTCACGACCTCGCCACAGGCACGCAATCTAACGATGGGGCGGGCCGAGTCCAGCGTTTCGCGGTTTGGCGGGCCGCTTCAGCGGCGGTGCGTGTCGTCGTCCTCACGCTCGAGGCGTCGGGCGGACCAGTTGGCGAAGAGCGTGCCGGGCACGCCAATGAATACGAACAGCGCAATCGGCATTGCAAGGGCGTAGATTTCAAGGGGTGTCATCGGTGACGTCCTTTTTCAATCTGGCAAGAACATCGTGTGCAGCACCGTGAAAAGCAATGCCGAAGCCCGTCGACACAGCCGTCACCGGATCGAAGATAAAGGCATTCTCGGCGAAGGGCCGCAGGACGGCGAAGCCGATCAGGCCGATTCCGATCGCGTTGAACAAGCCCGCGAGGAGCTTCATCCGCTCGTTGTGGACGGCCAGCCTGTCGCGCCTGCGGCTCACAGCCCGAGCTTGGCCGCCACCAGTGCGTTCACCGCCGCCGGATTGGCCTTGCCACCGGTTTCTTTCATCACCTGCCCCACGAACCAGCCCGCGAGCTTTGGGTTCGCGCGGGCCTTTTCGACTTGCGCCGGGTTTGCGGCGATGACCGCATCGACCGCCGCCTCGATGGCGCCGGTGTCCGTGACCTGCCGCATCCCGCGCGCCTCGACGATTGCGGCCGGGTCGCCGCCTGTCGTGTAGACGATCTCGAACAGATCCTTGGCGATCTTGCCCGAGATGTCGCCGCTCTCGATCAGGGCGACGATTCCGCCCAGTTGCGCGGGCGAGACGGGCGCGGCCTCGATCCCGAGGTCGTCCTTCTTCAGCCGTCCGAAGAGCTCGTTGATGACCCAGTTCGCGGCCAGCTTGCCGTCGCGGCCCGCCGCCACCGCCTCGAAATAGGTTGCATCGGCGGTGTCGGCGGTCAGGACGCCGGCGTCGTAGTCCGAGAGGCCGAAGTCGGCGACGAAACGTGCCTTCTTCGCGTCCGGCAATTCGGGCAGCGCGGCGGCGATGGCGTCGACCCAGGCCTGCTCGATCTCGAGCGGCAACAGGTCGGGATCGGGGAAATAGCGGTAGTCGTGCGCCTCTTCCTTGGAGCGCATCGACCGGGTCTCGCCCTTGTCGGGGTCGTAAAGGCGGGTCTCCTGCACCACGCTGCCGCCGTCCTCGAGGATGGCGATCTGGCGCCGCGCCTCGACCTCGATGGCGGCCTGGATGAACCGCATCGAGTTCATGTTCTTGATCTCGCAGCGGGTGCCGAGGTGCGCGAAATCCTGCGTCTCCTGATAGCGTTCGTAGTCGCCGGGACGACAGACGGAAACGTTCACGTCCGCCCGCAGGTTGCCGTTCTGCATGTTGCCGTCGCAGGTGCCGAGATAGCGCATGATCTGGCGCAGCTTGACGACATAGGCCGCCGCCTCCTCGGGGCCGCGGATGTCGGGGCGGCTGACGATCTCCATCAGGGCGACGCCGGTGCGGTTCAGGTCGACGAAGGACATCGCGGGGTCCATGTCGTGGATGCTTTTGCCCGCGTCCTGTTCGAGGTGGATACGCTCGATCCGCACGCGGCGGACGGTGCCCGCATGGGGACCGGTGCCCATCTCGACCATGACCTCCCCCGCGCCGACGATGGGGTGATAGAGCTGGCTGATCTGATAGCCCTGCGGCAGGTCGGGGTAGAAATAGTTCTTGCGGTCGAAGGCGCTGTTCAGGTTGATCGCCGCCCTGAGCCCCAGTCCCGTCCGCACCGCCTGTGCCACGCATTCCTCGTTGATGACCGGCAGCATCCCCGGCATGCCGGCGTCGACGAAGGCCACGTTGCTGTTGGGTTCGGCGCCAAAGAGCGTGCTGGCGCCGGAAAAGAGCTTGGCCCGGGTTGCAACCTGCGCATGGACCTCGAGGCCGATCACCAGCTCCCAGTCGCCGGTCGCTCCGGCGATGACCTTCGGTTTCGGTGCCGGGGAAAGGTGGTCGAGCATGGCGGTCTCCGTCCGTTTTGGCGCGCAGCGCGCGCGATCCTGTCTAGTCGCGGGTGCGGTGCGCTTCAAGCGGGCGCAAAACGCCGGACCGACTGGCGGTCCCCTGCCGACGGTTCGGCGGGACTCTGCCGGTTTTGGGCGGGTCGCGGGGCGGGGGGATGGACTCGACGGCGAGCCACGGCGCAACAGGGCTGCGATCAACAGCGCCGGATGGCCCCCAGAATGACTTCTTCCAATGTGACGCCGCGCACGATGGCGTCTGCCGCCCGCCGCGAAACCCTCTCCCGGACCCCTGTCGTGAAGGCGATCGGCCTGCTCGCTTTGGCGACATTGGCCGCCTGTGCGCAAGGTGTCGCGGGGCCTGCCGTTTCGACCGACCCCGAATGGCCGACGCTCGCCTGGGGCGATACGGCGCAGACAGAGGTCTGGACCGAGGCGACGATGCTGGCCCTCCAGGATCAGGGCGCGCCGCTCCTCGACCTCGTGCCCGCCGACATCGCGACTTGGTGTCCGGGCTATGCGACGGCGACCGACGACGAGCGGGCGGCGTTCTGGGCGGGCCTCTTGTCGGCGCTGGCCGAACACGAGAGCACCTGGAACCCGGCGGCGGTCGGCGGCGGCGGACGGTGGTTTGGCCTCGTGCAGATATCGCCCGCCACGGCGCGCGCCTATGGCTGTGCCGCGCGCAGCGGATCGGCGTTGCAGGACGGCGCGGCAAACCTCGCCTGTGCGGTTCGGATCATGTCGCGCACGGTGCTGCGCGACGGTGTGGTCGCGGCGAACCGGGGCGGCCTCGCCGCCGACTGGGGCCCGTTCAGCAGCGCGGCCAAACGGGCGGAGATGGCGGCCTGGACACGGTCGCAGCCGTTCTGCGAGGCGGGTGCGGATGCCGCCTTGACGCGGGCGTCCGTCGCCGGCTGAGATTTGCCGGGCGGCCCGATTCGGTAGGCGGTTGTTCGCGCACTGCCTTATATATCTCGTCCAAGACCATGATTTACATGAAGTTTGTCCGGGATTGATTTAATCTGACCGTCCGGTCAGGTTCCGGGCATGCGTTCTGCCGCCCACCTTGTCGCCGGCTGCGCCCTCGCCATCGCTGCCACGATGGTCCGGGCGGAGACGGCCCCGGCCCCCGCGATGCCCGATGTGGCCTCCGATGCCCGCCTCGGGGTCGTGTCCGGAGGGGTCGCGCCGGGCGCCTTTGACGATACGATCCCCGCCCAGGCGACAGACCCGATCGACGGCCTGCGCGTTTCGGGCGCGGATGCCGGCGCGTTCGACGGTGCGCCACCGAACCTCGAGGGCTTTCGGCCGGTCGCGCGACCGGCCTACATGCTCCGCTATCCCGTCACGGTGCAGGCGGGTGCGGCGGTCCGGCCGATGGCACGCGACATCTATATCCCCGATGCCCGATGGGACAATCGCCCGGACGGCGATTTGTGGACGTTGGCTGCCTTGACGGCCCTGCGCCGGAACGCACCGGGCATCGTCGATGTGGTGCCGCGCGATATCGATGTCTGGTGCCCGGCCTATCGCCACAACACCGATGCGCGGCGCCGGGCCTTCTGGGTCGGACTGATGTCGGCACTGTCCTGGCACGAGAGCAGGCACCGCCCCGCCGCGGTCGGCGGCGGCAACCAGTGGTTCGGCCTGATGCAGATTTTTCCGCCCACCGCCCGCGGCTATCGCTGCACGGCGACGACGGGTGCCGCCCTTACCGATCCGTTCCTGAACCTGAGTTGCGCCACGCGGATCATGGCCGTCACCGTCGCGCGCGACAACGCCATCGCGATCAACGACGGCCGCTGGCGCGGCATCGCCGCCGACTGGGGTCCGATGGTCTCGACGCGCAAGCGCGAGGAGATGATCGACTGGGTCAGCGGGCAGGACTACTGCGTCCGCCAGCTTCTCAGTGTGCCGCGCCCGCCGTCGCGTCCGGTGACGGCGCCGCCGACGACCGTGGCCTCGACGACGCCGCTGCTCGACGGTCGGGTGAGCACGTCCGGCGTGCCGCGCGCCGTCGTGGACCGTCTGGCGGCAGGCACCCTCGATTTCGATGCCGTGCCGACCCCGGACTGAGGAACCGTTGAACCATTCGCGTTCCCGGGGGTTAGGGAGGGAGAGCCGGTCTGCGTCCGCGCCACCGGCACCCTGAGATATGAGGAGAGGACGATGTCCGCACCCAATACCAATATCGAGCGACAGAAGCGCAACCATTGGGGTCCGCTGTCGGGAATGTCACTGGGGATCATCGTCGTCGCCGTTCTGTTCGTCGCCTATCTCGCCTATAACTTTGCCGCCGGAGACGGCGTCGAAGGGGCGACCGAGGTCATCGACGGCCGGACCGGGGCGGTAGAGACGGTCGAGCCTGCCCCGGCCATCGTCGAACCCTAGACGTCGTTCCCATCGACGGCATCGGGTCGCCCCCATGGGGCGGCCCTTTTTGCAGGCTGGCAGGCCGCCGCCGAAACTTCACATTCCTGCGACCCTGCGCTATGGCGCCCGTGCAGACACCGCAGAGGGGATCGCGATGGCAGACCGGGTTGATTGTGCAGGGCTTTCGGTCGATCCGGATCTCTATCGCTTCGTGACCGATGCGGCTTTGCCGGGTTCGGGCGTCGCCGAAGGGTCGTTCTGGGACGGTTTCGCCGCGCTGGTCGACGATCTCATGCCGCGGAACGTCGAGGTGCTGGCGCGGCGGACCGATCTGCAACGGCGGATCGACGGCTGGCACCGGGACAACCGCACGGCGCCGCACGATCCGGCGGCCTACACAGCCTTTCTGCATGACATCGGCTATATCGTCCCCGAGGGCCCTGCGTTTTCGGTCGGGACGGATAACGTCGATCCGGAGATCGCGCGGATCGCCGGGCCGCAACTCGTGGTGCCGGTGATGAATGCACGCTTTGCGCTGAACGCCTGCAATGCCCGGTGGGGGTCGCTCTACGATGCGCTCTATGGCACCGACGCGCTCGGCGATTTCCCCACGGGGAAGGGCTATGACGCGACGCGCGGGGCGCGGGTCGTGGCGTGGGTGCGGTCGCATCTGGACGACGTGGCGCCGCTGGCGTCGGGCACCTGGGCGGGCGTGACCGGCCTTGCGGTGACGGATGGCGCTCTGGTCGTGACGCTCGCATCCGGGGCATCGGGACTGGCCGATCCGCGCCAGTTTGCCGGGCACCGGACCGAGAGGGGCGAATTGCAAGTCCTCATGCGCGTCAATGGGTTGCTGATCGAAGTTCGCGTGGATCGCACCACCGAAATCGGCGCCGCTGATCCGGCCGGCATCTCGGACGTCTGGGTGGAATCGGCGCTGTCGACGATCATGGACTGCGAGGATTCCGTCGCCGCTGTCGATGCCGGGGACAAGGTGCTGGCCTATGCCAACTGGCTCGGTCTGACGAAGGGCGATCTGACCGAGACGTTCGACAAGGGAGGCAGGACGGTGACGCGCCGGATGAATCCGGATGTGAGCTATATCGCGCCGGACGGCGGAACGCTCACCGTCAAGTGCCGTGCGCTGATGCTGGTGCGCAACGTCGGCCATCTGATGACCACGCCGGCCATCCTCGACCGGCAGGGCGCCGAGATCGGCGAGGGGATCATGGACGCGATGCTGACCGTCCTCATCGCCTGTCACGACATTCGGGGCGAGCGCAAGAACAGCGCGCAAGGCTCTGTCTACGTTGTGAAACCCAAGATGCACGGGCCTGAGGAAGTGGCCTTTGCCGACGCGATCTTCAGCCGGGTCGAGGCGGTTCTCGGCCTGCCGCAATATACCGTGAAACTCGGGATCATGGACGAGGAGCGGCGCACGAGCGTCAACCTCGCCGAGTGCATCCGCGCCGCGCGGCATCGCGTGGCGTTCATCAACACCGGCTTTCTCGACCGCACGGGCGACGAGATCCACACCTCGATGGAGGCCGGGCCGATGGTGCCCAAGGGCGAGATGAAGGGAACCGCGTGGATCGCCGCCTACGAAGACCGCAACGTCGACATCGGGCTGGCCTGCGGCCTGCGCGGCCGGGCGCAGATCGGCAAGGGGATGTGGGCGATGCCGGACCTGATGGCCGACATGCTGAAGGCCAAGATCGCGCATCCGATGGCGGGCGCGAATTGCGCCTGGGTGCCGTCGCCGACCGCCGCGACCCTGCATGCGACGCATTATCACCGCGTCGACGTGGCCGCGCGGCAGGCCGGGATCGCGGCCGGCGGTGTGCGCGGGACGATGGCGGATTTACTTACGATCCCCGTGGCTTCCGGGCGGAACTTCAGCCCCGAGGAGGTCGCGCACGAGCTCGAGAACAACGCGCAGGGGATCCTTGGATACGTGGTCCGCTGGGTCGATCAGGGGGTTGGCTGCTCGAAGGTGCCGGACCTCCATGACGTCGCCCTGATGGAGGATCGCGCGACCTGCCGGATCTCGTCGCAGGCGCTGGCGAACTGGCTGCATCACGGCGTGGCGAGCGCGGATCAGGTGCGCGCGGCGATGGAAAAGATGGCGCGCGTGGTCGACGGCCAGAACGCGGACGACCCGCTGTATGAACCGATGGCGCCGGCCTTCGACGGCGTCGCCTGGCGCGCCGCCCTTGCGCTGGCGCTCGACGGGAGGGCGCAGCCATCGGGCTATACCGAGCCGGTTCTGCACCGACATAGACTTGAAAAGAAAAGGGAAATCGCATGATTTCACTCTCACGCGCGCGCACGATCATCCGCAAGACCATGGCCCACGGGGCCGAGGCGGGGATGAAGCCGCTGTCGGTCGTCGTCCTCGACGCCGGTGGCCACGTCATCGCCTTCGAACGCGCGGACGCAAGCGCGCCCGGTCGGTTCGCCATCGCCGAAGGCAAGGCCCATGGCGCGGTGATGCTGGGCATGCCGGGATCGGCGCAAAAGGCGCGGGCCGAGGAACAGGCCTATTTCATGGCCGCCGTTAACGGAGCCTTCGGAGGCCGGGTGATACCGGTTCCGGGCGGCATATTGGTGCACGACCGCAGGGGCCGGGTGATCGGCGCGGTCGGTGTCACCGGCGACACGTCCGACAACGACGCGGCGGCGGGCGTTGCCGGGATCGAGGCTGCGGGGCTAGTCGGGGTCGCCTGATCCGGGACGTCCCGGGATCCGGGCATCGCGGCGCCGATCTGCCCGGCGATGCGGCGCGGGCACAGGGCGCAGGGCCATTGTGCGAAGGTGGCTATGGCGGACGGCACCGCTGCGCCTATAGTCGCTGCAACGGCATCAAGAGGAACCGCAATGTCCCGGCCCGTCATCGGCATCATCGGCAACGCCTTTCTCATCAACGACCAATATCCCGCGCAGGGCACCGGCGAGATGAACTGCGCCGCCATCTCGCAGGTTTGCGAGGCGATACCGTTGATCTTTCCCGCCGATCCGGCACAGGTGAGCGTTGCCGAATTATGTGATGTCTGTGACGGCTTCCTGCTGACGGGCGGACGCCCGAACGTCCATCCCGCCGAATACGGCGAGGAGGAGACGCCCGCCCACGGCGCCTTCGACCGGGCCCGCGACCGGCTGGCGCTCGATCTGACGCGGGCCTGCGTGGCAACGGGGCAGCCGATCCTCGGGATCTGCCGCGGGTTTCAGGAGATGGCGGTCGCGATGGGCAGCACGCTCTATCCCGAAATCCGCGATCTGCCGGGGCGCGACAACCACCGGATGCCGCCCGATGGCACCACGGACGAGAAATTCGCGCTGCGCCATCTGGTGACGCTGACCCCCGGCGGACCCTTCTCCCGCATCTTCGGCGCGGCGCAGGTGATGACCAATTCGCTGCACGGGCAGGGCCTCAAGGTGCCGGGGCCGCGCGTCGTCGTGGACGGTTGGGCGCCGGACGGGACCGAAGAGGCGATCTGGTTCACCGATGCCCCGGGGTTCGCGCTCGGGGTGCAATGGCATCCCGAATACCGCGCCGCCGAGGATCCGGTTTCGCGACCGCTGTTCGCCGCGTTCGGCGCTGCGGCGCGGGCGTGGTCCGGGCGCGGCGCCGAGGTGCGACGGCGCGCCTGAGGCCTGGTCGGATGGTGGGGTGGAACCCCACCCTACAGGAGCAGGGTGGGATTTCGATCAGACGCGAAGCAGGCTCGCCTCGTGCCGTTTGAGGCAGCGGCGCGCGGTGCCGCCGTAGCTCTCGGGCAGGGAGCGCAGTTCGGGAAAGATAGAGAACAGTTCGTCGCGGGACGCCTCGCCGACGGCCCCCAAAGCCACGTTGCCGGGATGGAAGCTCTCGGTGGCGGCGCCTTCGGCAAAGACGATCTCGTGTTCGTCGAACATCATGTGCAGATAGGTGACGAGGCCGCCGTCCTCCTGCGTCACAGCCAAGCCGTCGATCAGGTGCTTGGCTGCGACCAGCACCTCGCTCTCGCCGAAGAGGAGTTCGGCGCGGTGGCCCGAGAACAGCATCCGGTGCTGCGGCGAGACGAGGATCTCGGTCTCGAGGCCGGGCACCACGCCGGGGCGGATGCGGACGGGCGCGAGCGCGCCGAGAGCGGGCACGGTCCGGGCGCCGATCCAGCGTATGGCTTGCAGGCCGTGGTCGCGGGTGACGACGAGGTCGCCGGGGCGCAGATCGTCGATCGCGCGGGCGCCCTGCGGCGTGGCGATCCGCGTGCCGGGGGTAAAGCAGACGATGTTCTCGATCTCGGAAAAGTTCAGGATCGTGCCGTCGTTCAGCGTCACCGACCCCGAGAAGCTGCCGGTGCCGTCATCGACGGCGGCCGCACGCACAGCGGCGAGCGAGACGAGGCCGTTGAGATAGAGCGTATCGCCGACCCCTTCGGCACCGCTGCCGCCGTCGACCGTGATCGTGCCGCCGCCCGGCTCGCCCAGATCGCGCAGGGTGAAACTGTCGTCGCCGGTGCCGCCGTAGGCGCTGTCGCCGACGGAGACGTCGATGGTGTCGTTGCCGGTGCCGCCATAGAGCGTATCCGCGCCGGTGCCGCCCGACAGGCTGTCGTCGCCGTCGCCGCCGAACAGCGTATCGTTGCCCGCGTCGCCCGAGAGGGTGTCGTCGCCCTCGTCGCCGAACAGCGTGTCGTTGCCGGTGCCGCCGAAGACGCTGTCGTCGCCGGTGCCGCCATAGACCTCGTCGTTGCCGGCCCCCGCCTCGACATAATCCGCACCGCCGCCCGCCTCGATCAGGTCGTCGTTGCCGCTGGCGCCGGGCAGCAGCGCGTCGTTGCCGTCGACCCGGTCGCCGTCATTGTCGCCGAGATAGCCGGCGGTGATGACGTCGGCCCCCGCCGTGCCGGAAATCGTGCCGTCCGGGAACGGGATGCCGATGGCGTTGAGGGCGTAGGGGTCCGAGATCTGGGTCGGGGTCACGCCGACGAGCGTCAGGCTCTCGCCCCCGGGAAAGGTCAGGACCGCGTCGCCGTTGGCGTCTGCCGTGACCACCACGTCGCGGACCGTGACCGGCGTCGTGCCGAAATCGCGGGTGAGCAGCGTCGTGTCGAGCAGGTCGACGCCGGTATAGGTGCCGTCGCCGTTGGGTGTCGGGACGGAGAACCCGATGACCCGGTCGGCACCGCCGAAGTCGGCCAGCACCAGCGTATCCTGCCCGGCGCCGAGCACGATGTGCTCGATCTCAGAGAAGGTGGCGGTGTGGACGCCGTCGGTAAAGCTGCCGATTTCGGGGACGCCATTGGTCAGGTCGATGCGCAGGTTCGCGGTGACGGCCGACAGGTCGAGGGTGTCGCCGTAGGTTTCCTGCTCGCTGTCGCCGAAATAGGTGTCGTTGCCGAACCCGTCCTCGACCACCAGCACGTCGTCGCCGTAGCCGCCCCAGACGAAGTTGTCGCCGGTGCCGCCATAGAGTGTGTCGTTGCCGAACGAGCCGCGGAGATAGTCGTTGCCGGCACCGCCATAGATCGTGTCGTCGCCCTGATCGCCGTTGATGCTGTCGTTGCCGTCGCCGCCATAGGCCACGTCGTTGCCGGTCCCGCTCTCGATGAAATCGTCGCCGGCGCCGCCGTAGAGGACGTCGTTGCCCGACACGCCGTTCAGGAAGTCGTTGCCCGCATCGCCATAGAGCGTGTCGTCGCCATCCTCGCCGATGACGCTGTCGTTGCCGGTGCCGCCATAGATCGTGTCGTTGCCGGTGCCGCCGTAGATCAGGTCGTTGCCGCCATAGCCGTAGATCAGGTCGTCCTGGGTGCCGCCGGGGCCGTCGAAGTTGTCGACGCGGTCGCCCTCGGGGTCGCCGGTATAGTTGATGTCGATCACGTCGTCGCCCGCCGTGCCCTCGACGGTGAAATCGGGGGCGGGCGGGATACCGATGCCGACGAGGACGGCGGGATCGTTCAGCAGGGCCGCGGGGATGCCCACGAAGGTAAGCGTGACGCCCGAGGGGAAGGTGAGCACGGCATTGCCGCTCGCGTCGGCGGTGACGGTGACGTTCGCGGTCGTGACCTGCGCGCCGCCCGCCGTCAGCATGCCGATCACGTCGAGGCGGTCGATGCCGGTCCAGGTGCCGTCGCCGTTGTCGGTCGGCAGGTCGAACTCGCGGATGATGTCCTGACCGTCGCCGTCGCGCACGATCAGCAGGTCGGGCTGGCCGTCGGTCGGATCGCCGTCGCCGCCGCCGCTGCCGCCCGCGCCGAGCGAGATGTCGTCGTTGCCGGCACCGCCGCGGATCGTGTCCGCGCCCGCGCCCGCGTCGATGGTATCGTCGCCCGCGCCGCCGAAGATGGTGTCGTTGCCGGCGCCGGCGTCGATCACGTCGTTGCCGGCCCCGCCGAAGATCGTGTCGTTGCCGGTGCCGGTGTCGATAATGTCGTTGCCGTTGCCGCCGGTGACGGTATCGTTTCCGGCACCGGTGAACACGTTCAGCGGGCCGGTTGTGGCGCTCGCGTTCACGCTGTCGTCGCCCGCGCCGGTTTCGATCCGCTCGATCTCGCTGAACGTGCCGGTGGCGCCTGCGGTGTTGGAATAGGTGCCCGCCTCGTTGGCGGTCAGGATCACGGTGGCGTTCTGGCCCGTGGCGCCGCCGAGGATCAGGGTGTCGGTGTCGCCGTTGCCCACGTCCTCGCCGCCGACGATTATGTCGGTGCCGTCGGTCGCGCCGATGCGGAAGATGTCGTTGCCGGTGCCGCCGAAGAGCGTGTCGTTGCCCGCGCCGCCGGTCAGGTCGTCGTTGCCCGCGCCGCCATAGACGGTGTCGTTGCCCGCCCCCGCCGAGACGGTGTCGTTGCCGGTGCCGGCGTCGATATAGTCGTGGCCGGCCGAGCCGATGACGCTGTCGTTGCCGCCCCGCGTGCTCACGTAGATGCCGGGGCCGCCCGCCGTGCCGCCGTTCGTACCGTCGACGGTGTCGTTGAGGTTGGTGGTCTCGAGGCGCTCGATCTCGGCGAAGGTGCCGCTGGCGGGGTCGGTGGCATAGCCGTAGCTGCCCGCCTCGGCGCCGGTATAGACGACCGCGACGCCGCCGGTGGCGGCGAAATCGTAGAGCATAAGCGTGTCGATGTCGCCGCCGCCCGCATCCTCGCCGCCGAAGATGATGTCGCCGTTGTGGCCGTTCAGGACCATGATCCGGTCGTCGCCGGTGCCGCCATAGACCGTGTCGTCGCCGGTGTTGCCGGTCAGCGTGTCGTTGCCGGCCCCGCCGCGGATCGTGTCGTTGCCCGACCCGCCGTCGATCGAATCGTTGCCCGCGCCGCCGTCGATGCTGTCGTTGCCGGCGTCGTCGGTCAGGCCAAAGATGTCGTCGCCGTCGCCGAGGTTGACCACATCGTCGCCCGCACCGCCCGACACGATGTCGTTGCCCGCACCTGCGTCGATGCTGTCGTTGCCGGCGCCGCCGTCGATCCGGTCGTTGCCGATGCCGCCAAAGAGCGTGTCGTTGCCCGCGTCGCCCGACAGGCTGTCGTCGCCATCGCCGCCGGACAGCGTATCGTTGCCGTCGCCGCCGAACAGCGTGTCGTTGCCGATGCCGCCGTCGAGCGTGTCGTTGCCCGCACCGCCGAACAGCGTGTCGTCGCCCGCGCCGCCGTCGAGGCTGTCGTTGCCGACGCCGCCGTCGAGCCGGTCGATGCCCGCGCCGCCATAGAGGAAATCGTCGCCCGCGTCGCCCAGCAGGCTGTCGTTGCCGTCGCCGCCATA
Organism: uncultured Alphaproteobacteria bacterium; assembly: GCA_963789535.1. Lineage (GTDB taxonomy): Bacteria > Pseudomonadota > Alphaproteobacteria > Rhodobacterales > Rhodobacteraceae > CAVXHQ01. Next base: position 1,916,557 of record CAWBKU010000005.1, read on the forward strand.
GAGGGTGTCGCGCCCGTCGCCGCCGAACAGGGTGTCGTTGCCGGTGCCGCCGTCCAGCGTGTCGTTGCCCGCGCCGCCATAGAGGCTGTCGGTGCCCGCCCCGCCGAACAGCGTATCGTTGCCGCCGCCGCCGAAGATCGTGTCGTCGCCGTCGCCGCCGTCGAGCAGGTCGTTGCCGTCTGTGGCGGGGACGGTTGTGAAGTTCATGTCGGTCAGGTAGAGAACCTGCCCCACGGTGCCGCTGTTGGAATAGATGATCTGGACGGTATGCACCGGCCCCGCGATCTGCACGAGGACCGAGCCGTTGGCCGCACTGGCCGAGGTGCTTGTGGTGCCGGTGGTCGTATTGCCGTTGATCGTCGGCCCGCCGGTGCCGGTCGACAGGGTCACGGTGACTTCGTTGCCGTTGGCATCCCAGGCGCGCACCGTGACCACATCGGTCCAGCCTGCCGCATCGACGTCGTTGAGGCGGAAATTGACGTTGCTCACCTCGTCGGTCAGGCCGCTGCCGTTTTCGGCGTTGAACGAGAAGGTGGTGGTCGTCGTCGGCCCCTCGTTGCCGCCGATGCGCACGCCCGAGGTGGCACTGTAGCCTTGCGTGCCGGTGAACTGCGTCGCGTTGGTGCCGGTGACGCCGGTCTGGTTGAGGTCGTTGTTGAAGTTCACGCCGACGTTCATGCCGCCGGTATCCTGCACGAAGCCGTTCGCGAGGTTGACGTTGTTGCCCCCCGCCAGCGACCAGCGCAGCGTCTCGGTGGCCGCCACGACCGGTGTCTCGTCGTCGCCGTAGATCGTGTCGTTGCCGGTGCCGCCATAGACCGTGTCGCTGCCGCCGCCGCCGACGGCGAGGTCGTTGCCGTCGCCGCCGAAGATCGTGTCGTTGCCGGCACCCGAACGGATCGTGTCGTTGCCGGTGCCGGTCTGGGATGTGGTGGCGCCGCCGTAGATCACATCCGCCTCGGCGCCCGAGGTCAGGGTGTTGTTGCCTGCAGTGCCGTAGACCGTCGCGTCGAACGCGGGCGTGGTCCCGGTCTGCGCCGAGGTGATCGAGGAGGCATAGGTGGAGTTCGGCACGAAATAGACGTTGCCGTCGGTGCCGAGGTAGTAGGTGCCGCCCTGGCTGAAGTTGGTGACGGTGGCGCCGGTGTCGGCGCGCACGCCCGACCAGGTCCAGGTGCCGGTGCCGAGGGTCGAGCCGATGTTGAAGCCGGTGGTCGGGCCGAGGACGGTGTCGGCGGTGTTGAGTTGAGCGTTTCCGAGCTGAACCAGATATCCGCGTGCCATCGTGTCGTTCCTTCTGCCGCGGGCTTCTCGTCCCGGTCGTCTGCCTCGTGCCCTGCCGCTTGGTGCTGCTTGGGCCGCACCCTCGCGCAGGAGGGGCCTTGTGCGATTTTCTAGGCGGCGGTGGTGGCGCAAGTGCGGGCGGGTCGTGGCGGAACGGTGATGAATTGCGGCCGGGCCGGGGCGCGGCGCCGCCACTGCAGACAGAAATGGCGCCTTGTTGCCGCAATCTGCTGGTTTTCCGGATCGCCGCGCGTTCTTAAACGAGGGACAATGCCCTTCCCGCGCGGTCATTGATGCTGTCGCGGCAACGACTGTTGCCCGACCGGCAACGGTGGACCGGCGCGTCGGTCGGGTCCGAGAGTTGTCATCGCGCTCGAATTAGCCGAGACTCGGCGCCGAACGAGAAGGGCACCCCCGTCGCCGGGGTCGCCCCAAAACGAAACGAGGACCAGATGAGCCGGATATTCGACAGCCTTCATGCGACCAGCCCCTACGAGGGCGCTGACCTTGGCGATGTCGCGGTCGACATGCAGGGCTGGGGGTCGACGCATTTCTTTTTTCGCGAGATCTTCGACTACCTTCGCCCGCGTCTGGTGGTCGAGGTCGGCACCTGGAAGGGGATGTCGGCGATGCACATGGCCGATCTCGCCAAGGAACGCGGCATCGAGGATTTCGAGATCGCCTGCATCGACACCTGGCTCGGCTCTCCCGGGGTGTGGCGCAACAAGGCCAAGGTGGCCGAGGTGCTGCATCTTAAGAACGGCTGGCCGATGCTGTATTTCACCTTCCTCAAGAACGTCATCGAGCGGGGCCATCAGGACGTCATCACGCCGATGCCGATGCCGTCCGACATGGGCTATCACGTCCTGAAGAACCTCGGGGTCAAGGCGGACCTGATCTATGTCGACGCGGGCCACGAATACGAAAGCTGCATCCGCGACCTGCGCCTTTACAAGGACCTGCTGTCGGACGACGGCATCCTGCTCGGCGACGACTACGAGACCTGGGAGGGGGTGACGCGCGCCGCCCACGAGTTCGCCGAGGAGGAGGGGCTGACCCTCGTGGCGACCCGGTCGAAATACGTCCTCAGCCGCAATCCCGACCATGTCGCGAAAATGCAGGCGGTGCTGACCGAGGTCGACGCACGGCGCGCGCGGGTCGCCGTGGCGCGGGCGGCGGCGGCAGAGCGGGCAGAGGAGGCCGAAGGGGCCGACGCCCCGGAATGAAATGGCTCGACCTGCCGCCGCTGTGGCTTCTGGGGCATCTGGGTGTCCTCTGGGTCTGGGCGCCGATCGATCCGCTGCGGATCACGGGGTTGGCGCGCTGGCCGGGGATCGGCCTCATCGGCGTAGGGCTGCTGCTCATGATCCTCGCCGTGACGGCGATGACGCGGGCGAGGACCACGGTCATTCCGCATCGGGAGCCCGACGCGCTGGTGACGTCCGGCGTGTTCCGGTTCAGCCGCAATCCGATCTATCTCGGCGATGTTCTCATCCTCGCAGGGGGTGCGCTGATGCTCGGCACGTTGACGGGCCTCGTTCTCGTCCCGCTCTTCGTGGCGATCCTGCGGCAGCGGTTCATCCGGCCAGAAGAGGCGCGCCTGCACCGCCATTTCGGTGCCGCCTTCGACGGTTGGGCCGACCGGACGCGCCGCTGGCTCTAGGCCGGTTCTTGTGATCCTGCCGCCCGCGCGCTAGCGTCCGCCTCGATTGCTGCACACCTCAGGGGGACGACCATGAAGATCGGCGCGCCGAAAGAGATTTTCGAGGGCGAGGCCCGGGTTGCCCTGACGCCCGCCTCGGCGCGGGATATCCAGAAACTCGGACATGAATGTGTCGTCGAGACCGGCGCCGGTATCGCCGCGGGGTTCACCGATGCGGCCTATGCCGACGCGGGCGTCGAGGTGGTGAAGACGGCCAACGCCCTGTGGAAGGCCGCCGACGTCATCGTCAAGGTGCGCCCACCCTCCGAGGCGGAGGCAAAGCGGCTGACGGCAGAAAAGACGCTGATCTCGTTCTTCTATCCCGGCCAGAGCACCGAGTTGCTGGAGAAGGCGAAAGGCACCGGCGCGACCGTGATCGCGATGGACATGGTGCCGCGGATCTCCCGCGCGCAGAAGATGGACGCGCTGTCGTCGATGGCCAATATCGCGGGCTACCGCGCGGTGATCGAGGCGGGCAACAATTTCGGCCGGTTCTTTACCGGGCAGGTGACGGCGGCGGGCAAGGTGCCGCCTGCCAAGGTGCTCGTGGTCGGCGCGGGGGTCGCGGGTCTGGCGGCGATCGGCACGTCCACCTCGCTCGGCGCCATCACCTATGCCTTCGACGTGCGCCCCGAGGTCGCCGAACAGATCGAGAGCATGGGGGCGCAGTTCGTGTTCCTCGAGTTCGACGCCTCCGAATTGCCCGATGGCGCGGCGACAGGCGGTTATGCGGCGCCCTCGTCGCCCGCCTTCGCGGCCAAGCAACTGGCGAAGTTCCGCGAGATCGCGCCCGACATCGACATCGTCATCACCACCGCCCTGATCCCCGGACGGCCCGCGCCGAAACTCTGGACCGCCGACATGGTCGGGATGATGAAGCCCGGATCCGTCATCGTCGATCTGGCCGCCGAGCGGGGTGGCAACTGCGACCTGACCGTGCCGGATGAAAAGATCGTCACCGACAACGGCGTCACGGTGATCGGCTATACCGATTTCCCCAGCCGGATGGCCGCACAGGCCAGCACATTATATTCCAACAATATCCGTCACATGCTGAGCGATCTTACACCCGAGAAAGACGGTGAGATCGACCAGGATATGGAGGACGACGTGATCCGTGGCGCCACGGTCGCGCATGGCGGCGAGATCACCTGGCCGCCGCCGCCGCCGAAGGTCAAGGCGATCGCCGCCGCACCGCAAAAGCCGAAGGCGCGCGAATTGACGGTGGTCGAGAAACGCGCGAACGAGGTGGCCCTCTTCAAGGCGCAGACCCGGTCGCAGGTCGGGCTGCTCGTCGCCGGCGGCCTCGTCATGCTGCTGATCGGGGCCTTTGCGCCCGCGTCCTTCATGTCGCATTTCATCGTCTTCGCGCTGTCATGCTTCATCGGGTTCTCGGTGATCTGGGGCGTGGCACATTCGCTGCACACGCCGCTGATGGCCGTGACCAACGCGATTTCGGGCATCGTCATTCTCGGTGCGCTGTTGCAGATCGGCTCGGGCAACTGGTTCGTCGTGTTCCTGTCGTTCATCGGCGTGCTCATCGCCTCGGTCAATATCGTGGGGGGCTTTCTCGTGACGCGCCGCATGCTCGCCATGTTCCAGAAGTCCTGAGGGGGCCATCATGCTGTTTTCACTCGGGATAACCTCGGCGGCCTATATCGCCGCCGCCGTCCTCTTCATCCTGTCGCTCGGCGGCCTGAACAACCAGGAGAGCGCCAAGCGCGCCGTCTGGTACGGGATCGCGGGCATGGCGCTCGCGGTGGTCGGAACGATATTCGGACCAGGGGTCTACAACGTGTTCCTCATCCTGATCGCGGTCGCGGCGGGGGGCTTTGCCGGGGTCTATGTCGCGGGCCGCGTGCAGATGACGGAAATGCCGCAACTCGTCGCGGCATTGCATTCCTTCGTCGGGCTGGCGGCGGTGTTCATCGGTCTGAATGCCGACATCATGCTGTCGGGTGTCCTCGATCTGCGCGCCTTTCACGAAGGGCTGGCCGCGGGTGACGCGCCGCTGCGGGGCGACGGCATCGAGGCCGCGGTCGCGGCGCTGACCGGGTTCGGGCAGAGCCTGTATGAAAAGAGCGGCGTCGAGATCTCGATCTTCAAGGTCGAGGTCTTCCTCGGCATCTTCATCGGTGCCGTGACCTTCACCGGATCGGTCGTCGCCTTCGGCAAGCTCGCGGGGCGGGTCGACGGCAAGCCGAAAAAGCTGATGCTGCCGAACGACGACAATGCCATCGCGTTCATCTCGGGGCACTACCTGAACGCCGCCGCGCTGATCGCCTCGCTGATCCTCGGGCTGTTGTTCGTCAACGGGTCGGGCATCTGGACGATGGTTCTGGTGGTCCTGATCGCCGGGTTCATCGGCTGGCACCTGATCATGGGCATCGGCGGGGCGGACATGCCGGTCGTGGTGTCGATGCTGAACAGCTATTCGGGCTGGGCGGCGGCAGCCATCGGTTTCACGCTCGGCAACGACCTGCTGATCGTGACCGGCGCGCTGGTGGGCTCTTCGGGCGCGATCCTGTCCTACATCATGTGCAAGGCGATGAACCGCAGCTTCGTCAGCGTCATCCTCGGAGGGTTCGGCGGCACCGTGGGACCAGCAATGGAGATCGACGGCGAGCAGATCGCCATCGACGCCGACGGCGTGGCAGCCGCGCTGAACGAGGCCGACAGCGTCATCATCATCCCGGGCTACGGCATGGCCGTCGCCCAGGCGCAGCAATCGGTCAGCGAACTGGTGCGCAAGCTGCGCGCGGCGGGCAAGACGGTGCGGTTCGCGATCCACCCCGTCGCGGGGCGCCTGCCGGGGCATATGAACGTCCTGCTGGCCGAGGCGCGGGTGCCCTATGACATCGTGCTGGAAATGGACGAGATCAACGACGATTTCCCGACCACGGATGTCGCCATCGTCATCGGCAGCAACGACATCGTCAATCCGGCGGCGCAGGACGACCCGAATTCGCCCATCGCGGGGATGCCGGTCCTCGAGGTGTGGAAGGCCAAACAGGTGTTCGTGTCCAAGCGAGGGCAGGGAACCGGCTATTCCGGCATCGAGAACCCGCTGTTCTTCAAGGAGAATACGCGGATGTTCTATGGCGATGCGAAGAAGTCGCTGGACGAGTTGCTGCCGAAGATCGCCTGAGCGGGCGTTCGGGCCGCAGGCTCTCACCATCGTTGCGGTGCCGGAAACGCATCGGTTCCGTTTTTCGTGAAAGATTTATCTTTCATCTTTCAGGAGCTTGGCGCAAGGATCGGGACGAAACCCCTCTCCCGGAGATTGCGATGATACCGACCCGCCGCGCCCTGCTCGCGCTGTCCACTCTTGGCGTTCTGGCGGCCTGCGGCGGCGGTGGGGGCGGCAGCGGCCCGGACCCGGTCGACGCCTTCATCGACAGGGCAACCGACGCAGAGGCGCTGTTCGTGGGCTATGAGAACACGGCCCAGACGGCGGGCGCGAGCATGCCGACGAGCGGTTTCGCCACCTTCACGGGCACCGCGGGCATGATCATCGACCCGGTCGAGGCGACCGAGGCCGACGATATCGCGATGCTCGGCGACCTGACGTTGCGGGCCGATTTCGCGGGGACCGGTCGCGTGACCGGCACCATCGACAACATCACCGCCGCGCGCGGGCCCGACGAGGCCCGGGCGGAGGTCTTCGGTGTGAGCGGCGCCCTGACCATCGGCGGCGGCGGGCCGGATGGCAGCGTCATCGGCGATCCGGACGACAACCTTGCCCGCAACGAGTGGCGCGCGCGCTATGCCGGCACCCTGGGCCTGCCGGAGGGCGCCTACGCCATCGACGGGCAGCTCGAGGGTGCTTTCCTCGGCAACCGGGTGAACAACCCCAACACGACGCTGCCGATGCGCGCCATCGTCGGCGTCGGCTCGGATACCGACGTCGCGACGTTCCGGGGCTCGGAACTGCCCTTCTCGATCGGGATCCTCGGAGAGAACTGATGCCCGTCAGGCGGGTCGCGGTATAGCATCGTCGCGCCAGTCGCCCGGCGCGATCCCGTCGACGCCCCAGTCGCCAATCCGCCAGCGCACGAGGCGCAGCGTCGGAAACCCGATGGCGGCGGTCATCCGGCGGACCTGACGGTTGCGGCCCTCGCGCAGGGTGATCTCGATCCAGCTATCGGGGATCGCGCGCCGCACCCGGATCGGCGGATCGCGGGGCCAGAGGGCAGGCGGGGCGACGAGGCGCACCTGCGCGGGCAGGGTGGTCCCGTCGGTCAACGTCAGCCCCTGCCGCAGCGGCGCGAGATCGGCGTCGTCCGGCGCGCCCTCTACCTGCACCAGATAGGTCTTTGCCATCTTGTGCGCCGGATCGGCGATCCGGGCCTGTAGCGCGCCATCGTCGGTCAGGATCAGCAGGCCCTCGCTGTCGCGGTCGAGGCGTCCGGCGGGATAGACGCCCGGCGCGTCGACATGGGCCGAGAGCGTCGGGCGCGGCGAGGGGCTCCGCGCATCGGTGAACTGCGACAGGACGCCGTAGGGCTTGTTGAAGAGGATGATGCGGGCCATCGGGGCGGCGTAGCGCACGGCGGACGGTGCGCCAAGAGGTGACGGGGAGGGGGGCCTTCTGCCCCCCGCGCTGCGCGCCCCCCGGAGAGTTGTTGCGGCAACGTGAATCGGCGGCGGCGTGGCAGAACGGCGATCGTTCGAAAAAATCTTGTCCGGCAATGATTTCTTCTTGATCTGACAAGGTTCTTGCCCCACTTCCACGCCCATAGACGCCAACGCACGCGCCTCTGGCACAGCAGTCCACGATACGTGTTCACGTAGCGACGGTAACGTCTCCCTTGGAACTGAGCGGTCTCGGACTATGTCCTACGGCCGGGTCTACTGGAGATGAGAATGACTGTTCACTTCGCCGGCGCGGCAGCGTCGCCCCTTCCCGTCTCTTCGCGCCTCGACGATTATGTCGCGTCCCGCGCGTTCGAGCGTCCGACGCTTGTGGTCGACGTCGACCGGGTCGCGGCGCAATACGACGCGCTGAAGGCCGGGCTGGGCCGGGCCACGATCCACTACGCCGTCAAGGCGAACCCGGCCGAGGCGATCATCTCGCGGCTCGTCGCCCTCGGGTCGCATTTCGACGCCGCCTCGCGCGGCGAGATCGAGCTGTGTCTGGCGCAGGGGGCCGCCGCCGAGGACATCTCGTTCGGCAACACCATCAAGCGGACCCGCGATATTTCCTGGGCCGCCGCTCAGGGGATCACGCTGTTTTCGGCGGACGCCGAGGAAGAGCTGGAGAAGATCGCCGAACACGCGCCGGGATCGAAGGTCTACATCCGCCTCATCGTCGAGGTGAGCCAGGCCGACTGGCCGCTGACGCGCAAGTTCGGCTGCGACCGCGACACCGCGCTGCGCCTGCTCGGCTATGCGACCGAACTCGGTCTCGATCCGGTCGGGTTCTCGTTCCACGTAGGATCGCAGACCCGGCGCGCCGAGATGTGGGCGCCCTCGCTCGATGCGCTGAGCACGATCTGGCACGACGCGCGCGACGCGGGTTATGATTTGACCCTCCTGAACATCGGCGGCGGGTTCCCGGCGTTCTATGGCGAGGCGATCCAGGCGCCGACCGATTATGCCGCCGCGGTGATGGAGTTGATCCTCGAGCGGTTCGGCGATGTGCCGCAGATCATGGCCGAGCCGGGCCGTGGCCTCGTCGCCGAGGCCGGCGTCATCGTCTCCGAGGTGATGCTGGTGTCGCGCAAGTCCGACCGCGACATGCACCGCTGGGTCTACCTCGACATCGGCCGCTTTTCGGGGCTGGCCGAGACCGAGGGCGAGGCGATCCGCTATCAGTTCGACACACCGCGCGACGACGATCCGATGGGGCCCTGCATCATGGCCGGTCCGTCCTGCGACAGCGCCGACGTCCTCTATGAAAAGCGGCCCGTGCAACTGCCGCTGACCCTGAAATCCGGGGACCGGGTGCTGATCCGCAATACCGGGGCCTATACGTCGACCTATTCGTCGGTCTGCTTCAACGGCTTTCCGCCGCTGGACGTCGTCACCATCTGATGCCTGCAAAGCAGGCATCCGGGCACGGCCCCCGTGGGAAACCCCGGGGGCCGTTCCTTTGCCGCTTTACGGGCCATGGGCGGGCGCTACTGTCTGGCAAACCCCGGGCGAGGCGCGACGATGGACCAGATCACCGACCACCCGCTGCGCTACGAACTCGCCAACGAGTTGCACGCGCGGCCCTTTCCGACCGTCAAGGCACCCAGCCGGGCGGCCTACCTCGCGCTCAAACCCGCCGAGAACGCCGCCGGACGCGACCGCGACGCCGAGCGGGCGCATCTTCTGGCGCTCCTCGACCGGTTCGGCGCCAAGCATCCGGCACCGGGGGCCACGCATTATTTCGGCGAGATCGGCCAGCATCACCTGAAGTGGGAGAGCCATACTGAATTCGTCACCTATACGATCTTCGGCGACGGCATCGCCGACCAGCCGTTCGACGCGCGCACCTTTGCGATCTTTCCGGGCGACTGGCTGGCGCAGGCACCGGGCGTACGGATCACCTCGGCGCTGGTGCGGATCGAGGTGGCGGAGACCGACGCGGGGCTGGCCGACAAGCTGCACCGGTGGTTCGTCGGCGAGAGCCTGGCGGTGAGTTCGGTCCTCGACGATCAACTGGTGATCGCGGGCGATTTCCGCATCGACACCGGCGGACACATGCGGTTCGCGGTCTTTGCCCGGCCCGAAACCGGTGCGCGGCGCACCGGCCGTGTGGTGCAGCGGCTGTGCGAGATCGAGACCTACAAGGCGATGGCGATGCTGGGCCTCGCGCGGGCGCGCACGCTGGGGCCCCTGATGGGCGCGCTCGATACCAAACTAGCTGGCCTCGTCGCCACGATGGGTGAGACCGCGTCGGAGCCTGCGGTGACGTTGCAGGGCCTGCTCGAGGTCTCGGCGGAAGTCGAGAAGCTGGTGATGCAGAGCGCGTTCCGGTTCGGTGCCACGGGTGCCTACGAGACCATCGTGAACCAGCGGATCGCGGTCCTTCGCGAGGTGCGGTTCGAGGGGCGGCAGACGTTCAACGAATTCATGACGCGGCGGTTCGATCCGGCGATGCGGACGGTTCGCTCGACCGCAGGGCGGCTTGACGCGATGGCCGTGCGCGCGACGCGCGCCGCCGAGCTGTTGCGCACGCGCGTCGACGTCGACCGCTCAGCACAGAATCAGGCGCTGCTCGAATCGATGGACAGGCGCGCGGATCTGCAGTTGCGGCTGCAGCGCACCGTCGAGGGGCTTTCGGTGGTCGCGATCAGCTATTATGCCGTCAACCTTGCGCTTTACGTCTTGGCACCGCTCGAAGAGACAATGGGGGTCGGAAAACCGGCATTGGGCGCCCTCGCGACACCGATTGTCATTGGATTGGTCTGGATGATGGTGCGACGGGTCCGAAGTCACATCCGATAACCACAATGTGTTAATTTTATGGCAATGAAACTTAACTGCTGTTAGAGCCGTTAAATAGGTAATGAAAGAAAGAACCGACGCCCCTCAGCCCTGCAGGACTTGATCCTGAGGCTTGATGGAACGTTCGGATCATCAGATGAAAGAGTTCCCGTGTATACGAAACTATTAACCTTTGGACTGTTGAGCGCCCTGCCGCTTGCGGCTCATGCGGTGACATTCAATGTCCAGCCTCTCGATCCCGTCGCCTATGCAGCGTCGTTCGGGGAGGACGCGCTGGCGACCGAGGCATTCGAGACCATCGGCACCGCCGGCGGTCCGCGCGAGGTTCCCGGCTTGCTGGCGACCTCGGTTGGCACGTTCACTACCCTAGGTGGGACCGGATCGGGCGGCACCGTGCAGCAGTTACCCGGCAACACCGGCACGTCTCTCGCCCTCCGCAACGGCAATGTTTTCGGCCGAACCGACCCGACGTCGCCGGGCAACTACTTTCTCGACAGCAACGACACCCGTGGTATCGTGTGGAACGTCGGCCTGGCCGGCGGTGCGATGTTCGACCGGTTGCGTTTCACGGTGACGGACGCAAGCGACGTCGGCGGCTTCATGCGCATGAGTCTGGGCAGCGATGGCTACGAGACGCGCACGGGCAAACGGCTCTCCAACGGCAACGCCCTGGAGGTCGAGGTGCTCTTCGACAAGCTCGTTTCGAGCGCGACGATCAACTTCGCCAACTACACCCAATCCGGCGGATCAATTTTTTTCGCCAACGACGGCTTCTCGATCGACCAAATCCAGGCCTTCGGTCCGAGTCCGGTTCCGCTGCCGGCCGCAGGTGTGCTTCTGTCGCTGGCGTTGGTCAGCGCCGCTGCGGTCGGCCTGCGTCGAAAGAAGGCCGCCTGAGACCGGTCGGTCCCCGTCAGACCACCTATCTAGATCAATAGGCGCGGCGAAAGCTGCGCTTATTGACCCCGGATCCGCGGATCGAGCGCATCGCGCAGACCGTCGCCGATGTAATTGACCGCCAGCACGGTCAGCGAGATGCACAGCCCGGGCCAGATCACCCGTTCCGGGAACGAGGTCATCCGGTCCGAACTGTCGAACAGGATCTTGCCCCAGGTGGGAAAATCGGACGGAAATCCGAGGCCGAGGAACGACAGCGAGCTTTCGGTGATGATCGCCGCCGCAAGGCCGAGCGTCGCCGAGACCATGATCGGCGAGAGCACGTTGGGCAGGATGTGGCGCCGGATCATCCGCCGCGACGGCGTGCCGATCGAGCGGGCCGCCAGCACGAACTCGCGTTCCTTCAACGCCAGCACGTCGCCGCGCACGATCCGCGCGGTCTGCATCCACGAGGTCGCGCCGATGGCCACGACGATCAGGATGAAGATGCCGTTCTCGGGGCCGAAGGCGCTGCGCAGCGCGTCGCGGAACAGCAGCATCATCACCAGAAGGAGTGGCAGGAGCGGCAGCGACAGCACCAGATCGGTGAACCGCATCAACAGGCCGTCGACACTCCGGAAGTAGCCCGCGACGACGCCGATCACCGTGCCGATCAGGATCGACAGCAGCATCGCCGTCCAGCCCACGGCAAGCGACACCTGCCCGCCCGCCATCAGGTTCGCCATGATGTCGCGCCCGAGGTTGTCCGAGCCGAGCGGATGGTCCCACGACACCTTCGCGGCACTGTCCCACAGGGTTGTATAGATCGGACGGTGATCCTTGTTGCGCGGGTCGAGGGTGCCGGGATCGACGTCCCACAGGAGCGGACCTGCGAGCACGAAGAGGGTGATGAAGCCCAGGAAGAACAGGCCGATCAGCGCCCCCTTGTGGGTGCGGAACTGCGACCAGACGTCGCGCCACTGGCTGCGCACCTTCTCGGGTTTCAGCGCGCGCGTCTCGCGTTGCAGGGGGGCGTTGGTAAGCTGATCAGTCATAGCGGATCCGGGGGTCCAGCAGGCCGTAGAGCACGTCGGCGATGAGGTTGAAGAGCACGATGAGCACCGCGAAGATGAAGGTGAGCGTCATCACCATCGGGATGTCGGACCCCTGGATCGCGGTGATGAGGAGTTGGCCGAGGCCGTTCACCTTGAACACCTGTTCGGTGATGATCGCACCGCCGAAGACCTGCGGCACGAGCAGCGCGATGACGGTGACGACCGGAATGAGCGAGTTGCGGATCACGTGTTTCAGGACCGTCGCCTCGCTCATCCCCTTGGCGCGCGCGGTGCGCACATAGTCCTGCCCGAGGTTGTCGAGCATCGAGGCGCGCATGTAGCGGCTGATCTGCGCAGCGGTGAACAGCGCCAGCACGAAGACCGGCATCGCCATCTGCCGCAATTGCTGAACGAAGCTGGCCCAGTCGTCGACGACCAGCGTTGTGTCGTAGATCGAGGGCAGCCAGAACACCGAATCCGTCGGCACGATGGTCGAGAAGATCACGATGAGCAGGACGCCGGAAAAGAACGTCGGCACCGAAAAGCCGATCATCGAGACGAAGGTGCCGATCTGGTCGAAGATCGAATATTGCCGGTAGGCCGAGATGATGCCGATCGGCAGGGCGATGGCGACGCCGAGCACGAACGAGCCGCCGACGACCCAGAGGGTCTGCGGCATCCGCTGCCAGATGATGTCGAAGACCGGGCTGCGCGACTGGAAAGAGATCAGGCGTTGCGCGCCGTCGGCGAAATTCGTGCCGAAGCCGGCGTCGATCCAGTATTGCGGCTCGACGACGAAGAACTGCCAGAGCCAGAGGCCGAAGCGGGTCGGCAGCGGCTCGCCCAGCCCCAGCGCCTCGCGCATCCGGGCGCGGACTTCGGGGGGGATCGACAGCGGCATGTTGGCCAGCGGATCGCCCGGCGCGAGGTCGAGCAGCAGGAAGATCACCAGCGCGATGAAGATCAGCGTCGGCACGGCGAGGATCAGGCGGCGGATCGTGAAGGTGAGCATGCCGGGCAGGGCCTCGCGGACGGGGGGGAAGATGGGGTCGGGACGATGGGGTGAAACCCCATCCTGCGGACATGGGAATTTGTTGTGTCCGACCCCACCGGAACGCAGACTGGCGGGGTCGGACGTAGGATGGGGTTTTACCCCATCATGGATGGATCATTCCGGGATGCGGTACCAGCTTGCGATGTTCCACAGCTCAGAATCCCAGGTGTTCAGCTCGACGCCGCCAAGCGAATTGGCATGTGCCGACACCCGGCCACGGTCGACCAGCGGCACGATCGTATTCGTGTCCGCCGTCACCATGTCGTTGAGTTCCTGCGCGATCCGGCCCCGCTCGTCGAGGTCGGCCGTGCGGGTCAGTTCGGTCCAGAGCGCGGTATAGCCCTCGTCGCAGAAGCGGTTGATGTTCTCGCCCTGCCACTGGGTCTCGGGCGACGGGATCTTGTCGCAGAGATAGGCGCCCAGATAGGCCTGCGGGTCGGTGCCGGGGAAGTTGTTGGCATACATCTCGACGTCCGCATAGAACCGCTCGAAGGTGTCGGGCGAGCCCGGGTCGCCGCCGAAATAGACACCGGCGTCGATGTTGCGCAGTTCCACCTCGACGCCGATGCTCTCCCAGCTTTCCTTGATCAGCGCCTGAAAGTCCTGACGGACGGCGTTGGTCGAGGTCTGGAACAGGATCGACAGGCGCACACCGTCGGCGTTCACGCGCACGCCGTCATCGCCGGGGGTGAACCCGGCCTCGTCCAGCAGCGCCGCTGCCCGGTCGAGATCCTGGGTCAGGCAGGCGGTGTTTTCGGAGGCATAGATCGCCGGGGCGGGGACGAGGTTGCAGGTCGCGCGACCGGCGGTTCCATAGCCGACCTCGACCAGAAGTTCGCGGTCGATGGCGATCGACAGCGCCTCGCGGACGCGGCCGTCCGACAGGAACGGGTGCGGGTGCGCGACGGTCGAGCGTTCGCCCTCGGGCAGGTCGGGGGACGGATCGGTCAGGTTCATCTCGATCCGCTCGACGAGCGTGCCGAAGGCCGAGACCGTGGTGCCCATGCCGCCGGCCTGCATCGCCTCGATCACGTCGGGCGCAAGCTGGAGGTTCCAGGCATAGTCGAACTCGCCCGTCTCCATGACCGCACGGCCCGCCGCCGTCGCATCGCCGCCGCCCTTGAACGTCACCGTGGCAAAGGCCGGCTGGCCCGGCACGCGGTAGTTCTCGTTGGCCGCAAGCTGGACCACGTCGTTGACGCGGAAGTCGGTGACGACGAAGGGTCCGGTGCCGACCGGCATGAAGTTGGCGTCGGTACATTCGGGCGCGCGCGGCCCGAGGCAGTCGGCGAATTGCGCCGCCTGGATGATCGGCGATTCCGCCCCCGAGAACGCGGTATAGGGATAGGGCGTCGGGCCGGAGAAGTTGACCCGCACGGTCAGGTCGTCGATCGCCTCGACCGATTCCACCGCCGCGAACTTGGCACCCTGCGCGCAGCCGCCGCCGTCGGCGGTGCAATACTCCCAGGTAAAGACCACGTCGGCCGAGGTGAACGGCGTGCCGTCCGACCACAGCAGGCCGGGCGTGATGTTCCAGGTGATCGAGGTCAGATCCTCGGCCACGCCGCCGTTCTCGACGGTCGGCACCTCGGTCACGAGCCAGGGGATGATGTTGCCGTCGGGATCGAACCGGGCGAGCGGTTCGAGGACGAGGCTGCCCGCCTCGACGTCCTTGGTGCCGCCCGACAGGTAGGGGTTCATGATCGAAACCGCCTGCCAGTAGATGATGTTCACGTTGCCGTCACGGCCCCGCTCGCCCTCGTGGGCTTCGGCGAATGCCGTGCCCGCAAAGGCCATGCTGGCCACGGCGCCCATCAGCGCTGTCTTCAAAGTCATGTAATCTCTCCTTGTTTGTGCTCTTGTGCGGTTCCGCCTGTGGCGACTGCGCTCTGTGCTGCCGTTCGTCCGGCAGTCTCGTTGTGTTCGGGGTCATGCAGGTGGCAGGCGACATGGCGCCCGGGGCTCACCTCACGCGAAACGGGGTCGATCCGGTGGCATACCGCGAACGCGGCGGGGCAGCGGGTGGAGAAGTTGCAGCCCTCGGGTGGATTGGCGGGCGAGGGGACGTCGCCTTGCAGGACCACGCGCTGTTTCTGCGCCGACGCCGGATCCGGTTCCGGGACGGCGGACAGCAGGGCCTGCGTGTAGGGATGCAGCGGTTCGGCAAAGAGGGCCTCGCGCGGGCTCAGCTCGACGATGCGGCCCAGATACATGACCGCGACGCGGGTCGCGATATGGCGCACCATCGACAGGTCATGACTGATGAACAGATAGGTCAGGCCGAATTTCCGCTGCAAATCCTCGAGCAGGTTGACCACCTGCGCCTGGATCGAGACGTCGAGCGCGGCGATGGGCTCGTCGCAGACGATGAACTTCGGGTTCAGCGCCAGCGCCCGGGCGATGCCGATCCGCTGCCGCTGGCCGCCCGAGAACGCATGTGGAAACCGGCCCGCAAAGCGGCGGTTCAGGCCGACGGCGTCCATCAGGTCGAGGACTTTCGCCTCCTTTTCCTTGCGGCCCATCCGCGTGTGCTCGTCGAGCGGTTCGCGGATGATGTCGCGCACGGTCATGCGGGGATTGAGCGAGGCCTGCGGATCCTGAAACACCATCTGCATCTGCGGCCGGATCTTGCGCAGGGCATTTTGTCCCATCGTGGCAATGTCGTGCCCGTCGATCCTGATGTCGCCGGAGGTCACGTCGTAGAGGCGCAGGATGGCGCGGCCTGCCGTGCTCTTGCCACACCCGCTCTCGCCGACGAGGCCGAGGGTCTCGCCCTCGATCACGTCGAAACTGATCCCGTCGACCGCCTTCACCGCGCCGGTGCGGCGTTTCAGCAGGCCCGAATGGATCGGGAAATGCATCTTGAGATCGCGCACCTCGACCAGCGGTTTGCCGGTCACGCCCGCGTCCTTGTCGAGGGAGACGGGGAAATCACGCATGGCTGCGGACCTGCGGAATGCCGGGATCGGCGCGGAAACAGGCGGCCTCGTGGCCGGGCGAGACGGGATAGCGCTGCGGCATCGCGCGGTCGCAGATTTCCATTCGCTGGGTGCAGCGGTCGCGGAACGGGCAGATGTCGGGCGGCGCCAGCAGGATCGGCGGCTGCCCCTCGATCGTGGTCAGCCGCGCCTGCCGCGCGCCGGTGACGGAAGGCACGGTTTTCAAAAGCGCCTGCGTATAGGGATGCTGCGGGTTGGCGAAGATGTCGGCGACCGGCCCGGTCTCGGCGACGGTGCCGCCATACATCACCATCACCCGGTCGGCGATGCCCGCGATGACGCCGAGGTCGTGGGTGATCCAGATCACCCCCATCCCGAGTTTGGTGCGCAATTCCTTCATCAACTCGAGGATTTGGGCCTGGATGGTCACGTCGAGTGCCGTCGTCGGCTCGTCCGCGATCAGCACCTTGGGGTCGCAGGCCAGCGCGATGGCGATCATCACCCGCTGCCGCATCCCGCCCGAGAACTGGTGCGGATAATCGTCCAGACGCCGTGCCGCATCGGGGATGCCGACGAGGTCGAGCAGCTCCTTGGCCCGCGCCCGCGCCGCCCGCTTGCCCAGACCCATGTGCTTGCGCAGCGGTTCGGCGATCTGCATGCCGACGGTGAACACCGGGTTCAGCGAGGTCATCGGATCCTGAAAGATGAACCCGATCTCGCCGCCGCGCACCTGCCGCATCCGCTTGGCGTCGATCCGCAGCAGGTCGGCGCCGCCGAACATCACCGTGCCGCCGCGCATCTCGGCGGGGGGCATCGGCAACAGGCCGAGGAGCGACATCATCGTGACGGACTTGCCCGACCCACTCTCGCCGACGACGCCGAGGAGCTCGCCGGGGGCGAGGCTGAAGGTGACGTCGTTGACGGCATGCACATCGCCGATCCGTGTGCGGAACACGCATCGAAGGCCCGTGACATCGAGGACCGGCAGCGCCCCATCGGGCATAGAGAACCTCCCAGGCGGTTCCGATTGCATCGTTTTTCGGCGATTGTCCGTCGATTGGGCGACGGCCCGCCGTTGAAGGGGCACGTTATCACCTCTCCGGCATCCGGCAAGGCGGAAATGGCGGCAGGTCAGCACCGCAACGGCAGGTGCCGTCAGGGAAAGACCGCACAACGGGCAGAGCCGCGCATCGCTGCCCGATGTCGCGCCGCCCGTCGAAGAAGCGGGGCTGTTCCCCGCCTCGCGGCTGTCATAGCCTGACCGACGAACCCCTGCCCGGCAAAGGTCCGCGATGCCCGATCCCCTGACCGCCCGCGCCCTTCTGGAGCGTCTCGTGGCCTTTCCCACCGTCAGTTCGGCGTCGAACCTCGATCTGATCGACTGGGTGGAGGGTTATCTGGCGGGCCACGGCATCGCGGCAGTCCGCGTCCCCGATCCGACCGGGCAGAAGGCGGCCCTCTATGCGCATGTCGGGCCTGCGGTGCCGGGGGCGGTGGTCCTGTCGGGCCATACCGACGTGGTGCCGGTGACGGGGCAGGCGTGGACCGGCGATCCGTTCGCCGTGACCGAACGCGACGGCCGCCTCTATGGCCGTGGCACGTGCGACATGAAAGGGTTCGATGCGCTGGCGATCCGGGCATTGGTCGAGGCGCAGCGATCTGGCGTGACCCGACCGCTGCAACTGGCGCTGAGCTACGACGAAGAGGTCGGCTGTCTCGGTGCGCCGGTGATGATCGACCACATGGTCCGCCATGGAATGCCGAAGGGCGGCGCGGTGATCGTGGGCGAGCCGTCGATGATGAAGGTCGTGACGGGCCACAAGGGCGGCGTCGGCTTCAAGGTGCACGTCAGGGGCCACGAAGTGCATTCGTCGATGATCCACGAGGGGGTGAGCGCGATCATGGAGGCGGCGCGGCTGATCTCTTGGGCGAATGAAGCGAACGCGGCCAACCGCGCGGCGGTGCCGGGACCGCTCGCCGCCGATTTCGTGCCGCCCTGGACGAGCGTGCATGTGGGCGTGATCGAGGGCGGCACGGCGCACAACATCACCGCGGGCGACTGCCGCTTCGGCCTCGATTTCCGGGTCGTGCCGGGCGAGGAAATCGAGGTCTGGGCCGAGAGGTTCGCCGCCGAGGTCGCGCGCGTCGAGGCCGCGATGCAGGCGGTCCGCCCCGAGGCGCGGATCGGGGTCGCGCGCTATTTCACGATTCCCGCCCTTGCGCCCGAAACGGCGGGTGCGGCAGAAACGCTCGCGCGGCGTCTGACCGGCGACAATTCGGTCAACGTCGTGAGCTACGGCACCGAGGCGGGACAGTTCCAGGCGGCGGGCTTTTCCGCCGTCGTCTGCGGCCCGGGCGACATCGCCCAGGCGCATCAGGCCGACGAGTTCATCGCGGTCGCGCAATTTGTGGCCGGTGAGGCGTTCATGGCGCGACTGGTCGAGAGCCTGCGGTGAGCTTTCCGTTCTCAGGGGCGATGCCGCCGGCGCACGACGGGCCGCTGCCGAAGGCGGTGGATGTGGCCGTGGTCGGCGGCGGCATCGTCGGGGTGATGACGGCCTGGCATCTGGCGCAGGCGGGCGTGTCCTGCGTCGTGCTCGAGAAGGGCCGCGTCGGCGCCGAACAGTCGAGCCGGAACTGGGGCTGGATCCGCTGTCAGGGGCGCGATCCGGCCGAACTGCCCATTGCGCGCGAGGCGCAGGAGATCTGGCGCAGGCTGGCGGCCGAAGCCGATTGCGACATCGGGCTGCGCCAGACCGGCACGACCTATGTGGCGGCGACCGAGGCGGCGATGGCGGGCTATCTCGACTGGCGCGACATGGCGCGCGCGGTCGGCCTCGGGACCGAGGCGCTGTCGCGGCGCGAACTTTTGGCGGTGGTCCCGGCGGCGGCGCCCGGCTGGGTCGGCGCGATCCGCACTGCCACCGATCTGCGGGCCGAGCCGCAGCTTGCCATGCCCGCACTCGCGCGGCTGGCGGTGGCGGCGGGGGCCCAGATCCGCGAAGGCTGCGCGGTGCGCGGCCTCGATATCGCGGCGGGCCGGGTGGCGGGCGTGGTGACGGAGCGGGGACGGATCGCGGCGGGTACGGTGGTGGTTGCGGGCGGCGCCTGGTCTCGGCTCTTGCTGGCGCGTCATCGCTGCGCTCTTCCGCAACTCTCGGTGCGCTCGACCGTCGTGGCGACGCTGACGCTGCCGCTGGTCCACGACGGGCAGGTGTCTGCCCCCGACCTCGCGTTCCGGCGGCGCCTCGATGGCGGCTATTCGCTGGCCTCGGGCGGGCGCAGCGAACTCTTTATCGGGCGCGACGCCTTTGCGTCGTTCCTTCCCTATATGCCGGCGCTGTGGCGCGACCCGCTGGGCAATGCCTTCTTTCCCGCAGCCCCGCGCGGGTTTCCCGATGCCTGGGGCACGCCGCGTCGCTGGGCCGAGGATACGGTCAGCCCGTTCGAGCGGATGCGGGTGCTGAACCCGGCGCCCTCTGCCCGGCGGGTGACGCGGGCATTGGCGCGGTTCTCGGCGCTGTTTCCGGAACTGGGCACCGTGCGCGCCCGCGTCGCCTGGGCAGGCATGATCGACGCGATGCCCGATGTCGTGCCGGTGGTCGACCGGATGGGCCCCGCGGGCCTGATCGTCGCCACGGGGATGAGCGGACACGGCTTTGGCATTGGCCCGGCGTTCGGGCGGATCGCGGCGGCGCTGGCGACGGGGGGGGCTGTCGGGCACGTCATCTCGCGGTTCCGGTCGGGGCGGTTTGCGGACGGCAGCGCGCTGGTGCTGGGGCCGGCATTGTAGGGCCATTGTCGGAGCCTCCGGCGGGAGTTGTTGCGGCAACGTGAATGGAAGGGGCGCGCGACACGGCGGCGCCTTGCCATGGGACGACGGGGGGCGCAGATTGACGGCATCCCCCAGCCAGAGGTCGTCCCATGCCCGTCAAGAACCGTTTCGCCGAACTGCTGCCCGAGATCACCGCCTGGCGGCGCGACCTGCACGAAAACCCCGAGATCCTGTTCGAGACCCACCGCACGAGCGGCATCGTGGCAGAGAAGCTGCGCGCCTTCGGTTGCGACGAGGTGACGGAGGGGATCGGGCGGACCGGCGTGGTGGGCGTAATCCGGGGCCGCGCGAACGGGTCGGGGCGGGTGATCGGGCTGCGTGCCGATATGGACGCGCTGCCGATCCACGAGGCGACGGGCCTGGACTATGCGTCCAGGACGGACGGGGCGATGCACGCCTGCGGCCATGACGGGCATACCGCGATGCTGCTGGGGGCGGCGCGATATCTGGCCGAGACGCGCAATTTCGACGGCACGGTGGTGCTGATATTCCAGCCCGCCGAAGAGGGCGGCGGTGGCGGGCGCGAGATGTGCGAGGACGGTCTGATGGAGCGCTGGAAGATCGACGAGGTCTACGGCATGCACAACTGGCCGGGCCGCCCGGTGGGCAGCTTCGCGATCCGGCCCGGCGCGTTCTTTGCCGCCACCGACCAGTTCGACATCACCATCGAGGGCAGGGGCGGCCATGCCGCCAAGCCGCAGGAGGTGGTCGATTCGACGCTGGTCGCGAGCCACGCGGTGATCGCCCTGCAAAGCATCGTGTCGCGCAATGCCGATCCGGTGGCGCAGATCGTGGTGTCGGTGACGTCGTTCGAGACGTCGAGCAAGGCGTTCAACGTCATTCCGCAGCGGGTGCAGATCAAGGGGACCGTGCGGACCATGGCCGACGACCTGCGCGCGCTGGCCGAGAAGCGGATCAAGGAGATCGTGGACGGCGTCTGCGCGACCTTTGGCGCGACGGCACGGGTGAAGTACATGAAGGGCTATCCGGTCATGTCGAACCACGCCGACCAGACGGCCTTTGCCGCCGAGGTCGCGACGGCGGTGTCGGGCGGGTGTGACGACGCGCCGCTGGTCATGGGGGGCGAGGATTTCGCGTTCCTTCTGAACGAGCGGCCGGGGGCCTATATCCTCGTCGGCAACGGAGCGACGGCGCCGGTGCATCACCCCGAATACAACTTTTCCGACGAGGCGATCCCGGCGGGGTGTTCGTGGTGGGCCGAGATCGTCGAGCGGCGGATGCCGGCGGCGTGAGGGTGGCGATGCCGGGCTTCAGCCCGGTAACGGATCCGGCCCTCCTTCAGGACTGGAACACCGTCACCCACCTCGGCGCGGATGATCCGGGCGATCCGGTCGCAATCGTCGAGGCTGAAGGTCAGCGGCAGGCGCATGTCGAGGATGCCCGCCAGCACCCGGTCGGTCTGCGGCAGGGTCGGGACCGGCGCATAGCGCCACGTGTCGTAGCGCGAGGTAAAGCCCACGGGCTCGGCGCCGCCGAACCATTTGAGCTGCACCCCGCGCGCGGCGCAGCGGGCGACCACATCGGCCACCCTTTCGGGGCGCCAGTCGGCGAGCAGGAACTGGAACGACGAGGCGACGAAGGCCTCGGCCGCGGGGCGGTCGATCAGGGTCAGGCCGGGTGTCGCGGCCAGTCCCGCCGCGACCCGTGCATACCGTGCGTTCCATCTCGCCGCCTGTTCCGGCAGCGCGCGCAATTGTGGCCGCAGGATCGCGGCGCGCAGGTTGTCCATCCGGCCCGAGATGTTGGGGGTCTCGTATCTCACCGCCTCGAACGCCTCTGCCGACGGGGCGGCGCGGTGGGTGCCATAGAGCATGTAGCTGCCCGACAGGACGATGGCGCGGGCCATGGCGTCGGCGTCGTCCGAGATCAGCAGGCCGCCCTCGCCCGAGTTGACGTGCTTGTAGGTCTGCGTCGAAAAGCAGCCCATCCGCCCGAACCGCCCGGAGGGCGTGCCGTTCCACGATGCCCCCATCGTGTGCGCGCAATCCTCGATCACCGCGACATCCGCGCCAGCGCAAAGCGCCATGAGGCGGTCCATGTCGCAGATATGGCCGCGCATGTGGCTGAGGAGCAGGACGCGGGCCTGCGGCAGTTTCGCGGCCAGATCGTCGAGGTCGATGACGAGGCTGTCCGTCACCTCGACATAGACCGGCACGGCGCCGACCGCCGCGATGGCGCCGGGCACGGGGGCGAGGGTGAAGGCGTTGGTCAGCACCGGATCGCCGGGCCTCACCCCGAGGGCGCGCAGCGCCGTCGTCATCGCCACGCCGCCCGATGCGAGGGCCACGCAATAGCGCGCACCGGTCAGCGCCGCGAACTCTTCTTCGAGCAGCGCTGCTTCGGCGATCTCGCCCGGCGCGGTGTTGTAGCGGTGCAGCCGCCCGTGCCGCAGGACGGCCAGCGCCGCCTCGATGCCCGCCTCGGGGATCGGTTCCTGCTGGGTGAAGCTGCCGGTGAAGACCTCAGGCATCCGCCGCCTCCTGCACCAGAGCCAGCGGCGGCACCCGCCGACGCTCGATCGCCCAGAACATCGCCAGCGCCACGCACAGAAAGGCCGCGGCGAAATAGAACCCGACCGAGGCAGAGACGAAGGCTGCATCCGGCTGCATGAAGGTTCGAAAGACATAGCTGAAGAACAGCGTGCCCGCGAGCATCGCAATGTTCATGATGCTCGAGATGCCGCCCTGCAATTCGCCCTGCGCATCCTCGGGCACCGCGCGGGACAGCAGCGCCACCAGCATCGGGTGCACGAGGCCCTCGGGGGCGTGGATCACGAGGAAGATCAGCACCACGGCGAGGCCGGGGGCGGCACCATAGCCGACCGCAGCGATGACCGCGAAGATCAGGCCGAAGAGCGCCACGCGATGCTCGCCGAAACGTTTGACCAGCGGTCCGGCAAGGCCCCCTTGGGTGATCGCGGCGATGAGGCCGAACGCGGCGAGCGTCAGGCCGACGGTGCGCGTCGACCAGTCGAATTTCGCCATGCCCCAGAACGGCCAGATGGCGGGATAGACGGAGGAGGCGAAGAAGAACACGAAGAGCACGCCGCATAGCGGCAGCACGCCGGTATAGGTGCGGAATACCTGAAAGGTGACGAAGGGGTTGGCGCGGCGCCACTGAAATTTGCGGCGACGCTCGGGGGGCAGGGTTTCGGGCAGGACGAACCAGCCGAAGGCGAGGTTCGCCGCCGAGATGCCGGCGGCGACGTAGAACGGCACCCGGCTCCCGAACTCACCCAGCAACCCGCCGATCGCGGGGCCGAGCACGAAGCCCACGCCGAACGCTGCGCCCATGAGGCCGAAGGCGCGGGCGCGGTCCTCGGGCGGGGTGACGTCGGTGATGAAGGCATTGGCGATGACATAGGACGAGCCGCAGACACCCGCGATGATCCGCCCGACGAAGAGCCAGGTCAGCGTCGGCGCCCAGGCGGAGAAGAGGTAGTCGACCATCAGACCGCCCACGGCCAGCAGCAGAAGCGGCCTGCGGCCAAAGGCGTCGCTGAGGTTGCCCATGAGCGGCCCGCAGGCGAATTGCGCGACCGAGAACGCCGCGAACATCCAGCCGCCGATCACCGCGGCGTCGTCGAGGCCCATGTGACCGACCTCTTCGATCAGGGTGGGCAGCACCGGGATGATGAGGCCGAAGCCGACCATGTCGAGCAGCACCGTGACGAACACGAAGGCCACCGCCCGGCGCGAGGGCGGCGGGGCGACGGGATCGGGCGTCGGCGCGATGGTGTCGGCGGCGGTGGGGGGCAGGGTCATCGGGGGTCTCCTGCCGTGGCCTACTCTGCCGTTGCCGCCGCGGTCAAGCGGACCGGTCGAGGGCCGCGACAGCCGCCATGAGGTCGTCGAAATGGGCGATGATCGCGTCGGGCCGCAGGGCCGCCATGTCGTCCGCACCGGGGCCGAAACCGACGAGGATGCAGGGCACCTGCGCCGCCGTCGCGGTATCGCGGTCGGTCCGGGTGTCGCCCACCAGACAGGCGTGGCCCGCATCGCCGCCCGCGCGCCGCACCGCCTCGATCAGGGGGGCGGCGTCGGGTTTGCGCACGCTCAGCGTATCGGCGCCGATCAGCGCGTCGAAGGCGTCCGCCACGCCCATCGAGGCCACCAGCTTCACGGCGAGCCGTTCCGGCTTGTTGGTGCAGATAGCGAGCCTGTGGCCGTTGGCGCGAAGGGCGGCAACGGCCTCCATCGCACCTGGGTATATCGTCGTATGCAGGTCGATGGCGCCGTCGTAGGCCTCGATCAGGGGCAGGTACCAGCGGTCGACGACCGTCTCGTCAGGATGCCCGAGATGGGCAAGGCCCGCCCGCAGCATCGACTTCGCCCCCTTCAGTGCCGCCCCGTCGTCGCGCCCGCGCAGCAGGACGTCGCCATGTCCCATGGCCCGGAAACAGGCGTTGGCCGCCGCCAGAAGGTCGCCGCTGGTGTCCATCAGCGTCCCGTCCAGATCGAAGACGATGGTTCTTGGTGCCGTGTGCATGGGGCCCTCGCTTTCCCGGTCTTCTGTAACCTGCTGACACCCGGTGTGAAGCCCCGAACGCTTGCCTTGGCGGGCGACATGTGGTGGAGAGTGGGCGAAAAGGGGCAGCATCGTGATAAACCTCGTCATCCTGGCGGCTGGCCAGGGCAGCCGCATGAACTCGGACCGGCCCAAGGTGCTGCACGAGATCGGCGGCGCGCCGCTGCTGCATCACGCGATGGCGGCGGGTGCGACGCTGGGACCGGAGCGCATCGTCGTGGTCACGGGCGTCGGCGCGGACCTCGTCGAAAAGGCGATGATATCCTTCGATGACGCGGCGGTTGCGGTGCGGCAGGCGGAGCAGCTCGGCACCGGCCACGCAGTCCTGAGCGCCCGCGCGGCGCTGGCGGGGGCGGAGGGCGACGCGCTGGTCCTCTATGGCGATACGCCGTTCATCGCGCCGCAGACCCTCGAGGCGATGCAGGAGGCGCGGGTCGGGGCGGATATCGTGATCCTCGGGTTCGAGGCGGCCGATCCGGGCCGTTATGGGCGGCTGGTGACGCAGGGCGACGACCTCGCCCGGATTGTCGAGTTCACGGAGGCGACGGATGAAGAGCGCGCCATAACCCTTTGTAATTCAGGTGTCGTCTGCGCGGATGTGGCGGTTCTGTTCGATCTTCTGGACGCGGTCGGCAACGACAATGCGGCGCGGGAATATTACCTTACCGACATCGTCGGCATCGCCCGCGCCCGGGGCCTGACGGCGCGGGTCGTGCGCTGCGCCGAGGCCGAGACGCTGGGGATCAACACGCGCGCCGAACTGGCCGCCGCCGAGGCGGCGTTTCAGGCGCGTAAACGGGCCGAGGCGCTGGACGACGGAGTTACGATGGCGGCGCCGGAAACCGTTTATTTCTCGTATGATACCGCGATCGGCCGCGATGCGGTGGTCGAGCCGAACGTCATCTTCGGGCCGCGCGTGACCGTCGAAAGCGGCGCGCGGATCCGCGCGTTCAGCCATCTCGAGGGCTGCCACGTCAGCCGCGGTGCCACGGTCGGGCCCTTCGCCCGCCTGCGCCCCGGCGCCGAACTCTCCGAGGACGTGCACGTCGGAAACTTCGTCGAGATCAAGAACGCGCTCATCGCCGAGGGCGCAAAGGTCAATCATCTCAGCTACATCGGCGACGCGGAGATCGGCAGGCGGACCAACGTCGGCGCCGGAACCATCACCTGCAACTATGACGGCGTATTCAAACACCGGACGGTGATCGGCGAGGATGTCTTCGTCGGCTCGAACACCATGTTCGTGGCCCCCGTCCGGGTCGGCGACAATGCGATGACGGCGACGGGGACGGTGGTGACGCAGGACGTGCCCGCGACCGATCTGGCGATCGGACGGGCGCGGCAGGTGAACAAGGCGGGCTTTGCCGTCCGCCTGTTCGACCGGCTCAGGGCCCTGAAATCGAGACAGAAAGAGGGCCACTGACATGTGCGGCATCGTCGGCGTTCTGGGGGATCACGAAGCGGCGCCGATCCTCGTCGAGGCGCTGAAACGCCTCGAGTATCGCGGCTATGACAGCGCGGGGATCGCCACGGTCAACGACGGCCGCCTCGAGCGGCGGCGCGCGGTGGGCAAGCTCGTCAACCTGTCGGACCGACTGGTGCATGAGCCGCTGGCGGGCAAGGCGGGCATCGGCCACACGCGCTGGGCGACGCACGGCGCCCCGACGGAAGGCAACGCGCATCCGCACCGGCGCGGGCGGGTGTCGGTGGTCCACAATGGAATCATCGAGAATTTCAAGGAGTTGCGCGACGAACTTCACTCGGCGGGCCTCGAGCAGGAGACCGAGACCGACACCGAAGTCGTGGCGATGTTCGCCGAGAGGAAGCTCGCCGAGGGCCTGTCCCCCGCCGATGCCGTCGCCGCGACGATTTCGCGGCTGACCGGCGCCTATGCGCTGCTGTTCCTGTTCGAGGGGGAGGCGGATCTCATGATCGCCGCGCGCCACGGCCCGCCACTCGCCATCGGACACGGGACGGGCGAGATGTTCGTCGGATCGGACGCCATCGCGCTGGCGCCGATGACCGACCGGATCACCTATCTCGAGGATGGCGACTGGGCGGTGGTCACGCGCGCCGGGGCGACGATCCGCGACGCGGCGGGGCGGCTTGCGAACCGCGCCGAGCGGCGGGTGCAGATCGACGCCACGCAGATCGACAAGGCGGGCTACCGTCACTTCATGGCCAAGGAGATCGCCGAGCAGCCCGTCGTGCTGTCGCGTGCGCTCGATCACTATCGCGGCGACGGCAAGGTCGCGTTGGAGGGGATTGATTTCGCGTCGGTTTCGCGGATCGTCATGGTCGCCTGCGGCACCGCCTCCTATGCCTGCCTGACGGCGAAATACTGGATCGAACAGCTTGCGGGCATCCCTGTCGAGGTCGATGTCGCCTCGGAATTCCGCTACCGCGAGCCCCCCATCGGCCCCGGCACGCTGGCGATCTTCGTCAGCCAGTCGGGCGAGACGGCGGACACCCTCGCCGCACTGCGCTATTGCAGGGGCAAGGCCGACCGCATCGTCTCGGTCGTCAACGTCGCCGAGAGCAGCATCGCGCGCGAGAGCGACGTCGCCCTGCCGATCCTCGCGGGCGTCGAGGTGGGCGTCGCCTCGACCAAGGCCTTCACCTGCCAGCTTCTGACGCTGGCGTTCCTCGCGCTCACCGCGGCACGGGCGCGCGGCCGGATCGACACGGCGGCGCAGGCGGGATTCGACGCGGCCCTCGTCGCGCTGCCGGGCCTCGTG
This sequence comes from uncultured Alphaproteobacteria bacterium, assembly GCA_963789535.1. Taxonomy (GTDB): domain Bacteria; phylum Pseudomonadota; class Alphaproteobacteria; order Rhodobacterales; family Rhodobacteraceae; genus CAVXHQ01. Next base: position 1,944,025 of record CAWBKU010000005.1, read on the forward strand.
CACCAGTCGCTTGCCATCGAGGACGCCGTGCACCGCATCGCCCGCAAGCTCGCCGAGGCGCGCGATATCCTGTTCCTCGGGCGGGGTCGGATGTATCCGCTCGCCCTCGAGGGGGCGCTGAAACTCAAGGAAATCAGCTATATCCACGCCGAAGCTTATGCATCGGGCGAACTCAAGCACGGGCCCATCGCTCTGGTCGACGATGCTGTGCCGGTGATCGTCATGGCGCCGCACGACGAGCTTTTCGACAAGACCGTGTCCAATATGCAGGAGGTGATGGCGCGGGGCGGCAAGGTGCTGCTGATCTCGGATGCAGCAGGCATCGCTCAGGCGGGCGAGGGCACGTGGGAGCAGATCACCATGCCCGCCGTCCCTGCCGTCCTTGCGCCGATCCTCTATGCGGTGCCGGCGCAACTCCTCGCCTATCACACCGCCATCGCCAAGGGCACGGACGTCGACCAGCCCCGCAACCTCGCCAAGTCGGTTACGGTCGAGTGAGCATCGACCTCGCCATCGCCTTGAAAACGCTGGAGGGTCGGGGCGATGCGGCGGATGCGGCGGGGATGGCGGCTTATCACAAGGCAGGGCGGCGCTATCTCGGCGTCCGGGTGCCGGTCATCACCGATTTGGCGCGCGAATGGCGCGCCCAGTGCACGCTCGAGGAGCGACTGACGCTGGCCAATGGTCTGTGGCGGACCGATATCCACGAGGCGCGCGTCGCCGCCGCCAAGCTGCTGGAACAGGCGCGCATCCGGCCCGACGACGCGAACGCCTGGGCGCTGATAGAGGGCTGGGTGCCCGATTTCGACGGCTGGGCGATCGCCGACCATGTCTGCACCTCGGGGCAGAAGCGGCTGGTGGCGGACCCGTCGCGTCTCGACGCGGTCGAGGGGTGGACCCGCAGCGACCATCTCTGGACCCGTCGCGCGGCGCTGGTGATGACGCTGCCCTGGGCGCGGATGAACCACCTCACGCCCGCCGATGCCGCCGCCCGCGAGCGGATCCTGGGCTGGGCGGCGGGCTATGTTCCTGAAAAGGAATGGTTCATCCAGAAGGCGATCGGCTGGTGGCTGCGCGAGTTGTCGCGCCACGATGCCGACAGGGTGCGCGCCTTTCTGGCCCAGAAAGGCGACGGCATGGCGCGATTCGCCGTCAAGGAAGCGGGAAAATACCTCTGAAATCAGGCGGCCGTGGGGAGCCGGAAAACGACCAGTTCCTGGATCGCCGTCAGCGGCAGTTCCAGCAGGCGCATCGCCGGCAGGCTGATCTGGCTGCCTGATCCGGGCGCGCCGCCGGAGGGGCGCAGTTCGATGTTGATCGTCTTGCCGGTGCCCGCGACCTCGACGCGCCCGGGCGTCACGGCGGTGACATAGGGCGTCTCGATCCAGATGCCCGGATCGGCGGGCGAGCCGAGGGTCGCCAGCGTGGTGCCCAGACGCTCCTCGCCCGCAGGCGCGGGTGCTGCGGCCAGCGCCTCGGTCCGGTCCGCATCGGTCGTGGTGTCGAACTGGTCGGCGGTGCGCGCCGTGGCGGGCGGGCGCGGCGGCGGTGTCGGGTCGAGCGTCACCACCGGCTCGTCCGGCACCGCCGCTGCGGCGGCCGCGGCAGGCGTGACCTCGCCGAACCCTTCGAGGCCGAGCTCGGCACAGGCGGAAACCGTGAGGCCGACGAGGCCGAGGAGAAGCGGGGCGGGGCGCAGGAGGATGTCCATGGCGCCTGAGTAGCAAGCGGGGTGCGGCGATGGCAAGCGCGCACGCACGGCGTCGGATTCCGCGCGCGCGATGCCGTAGTCGTGCCTTGTGCCGGAGGACACGCAAGCCTAGTTTACAGGCATGCAGCCGCTTATCGACCCCTTTGCCCGCGCGATCACCTATCTGCGCGTCTCGGTGACGGACCGCTGCGATTTCCGCTGCGTCTACTGCATGTCCGAGAACATGAATTTCCTGCCCAAGAAGGAACTCCTGACGCTCGAGGAACTCGACCGGCTCTGTTCCGCCTTTGTCCGCCTCGGCGTGCGCAAGCTGCGGATCACCGGCGGGGAACCGCTGGTGCGGCGCGGCATCATGACCTTCTTCGAGGCGATGTCGCGGCATCTGGGACCAGATGGAAACGGCGGTCTCGACGAGTTGACCCTGACCACCAACGGAAGCCAGCTTGCGAAATATGCCCAAGGGCTGGCCGATGCGGGGCTGCGGCGGATCAACGTGTCGCTCGATACGCTGGACGAGGCGAAATTCGCCCGGATCACCCGCTGGGGGCGGCTGGCACAGGTGCTTGGCGGGATCGAGGCGGCGCAGAAGGCGGGGATACGGGTCAAGATCAATACCGTGGCGCTCAAGGGCTTCAACGAGGACGAATTGTTCACGCTGACCGAATGGTGCGCCGCGCGCGACATGGATCTCACGTTCATCGAGGTGATGCCGATGGGCGATCTCGGCAACGAGGACCGGATCGGGCAATACTGGCCGCTGAGCGACCTGCGCGCCCGGCTGGCGACACGCCACGACCTCACCGATCTGGCCGAGCGCACCGGCGGGCCTGCGCGCTATGTCCGCCTCGATACCGGCCAGAAGGTCGGCTTCATCACGCCGCTCACCCACAATTTCTGCGAGAGTTGCAACCGCGTCCGCGTCACCTGCACCGGCGAGATCTACACCTGCCTCGGGCAGGAGGGCCATTCGGACCTGCGCGCGCCCTTGCGTGCCCATGAGGCCGACGCCCCGCTCGAGGACGCGATCCGCGCGGCGATCGGGCTGAAGCCCAAGGGCCACGATTTCGACTATTCGCGGCAGCGCGCGGATGGCCAGATGTCGCGCCACATGAGCCACACCGGCGGCTAGGGAGCGTTGACCCGGCGCGGGGGGCGGTCTAGGTAGTCGCGACACGATGCGAGAGGACGACGTCATGACCGACATGCTCAACGAATACATGCCGATCATGATCTTCCTCGGCCTCGCCATCGGCCTCGGGATCCTCCTGATCCTCGCCGCCGTGGTCCTCGCCGTGCGCAACCCCGACCCCGAGAAGGTCAGCGCCTACGAATGCGGCTTCAACGCCTTCGACGATGCGCGGATGAAGTTCGACGTGCGGTTCTATCTGGTGTCGATCCTGTTCATCATCTTCGACCTCGAGGTGGCGTTCCTGTTCCCCTGGGCCGTCGCGTTCAAGGACGTGAGCATGGTCGGCTTCTGGTCGATGATGGTCTTTCTCGCGGTGCTCACCATCGGCTTCGCCTATGAGTGGAAGAAGGGCGCGCTGGAGTGGCAGTAGGGTCGGTCTGACCCGTAGGCCGCAAGGAACACCCGCACCGCCTCGTCCACATGCGCCGCGATGTCGGCGCCGCCGCCGAACCGCGGACGCCCCAGCAGCATAGCCTCGCTCGTCGGCCCGCCCATCAACAGCCAGTTGAACGTCGCCGCCGCGCGCGCCGCATCGGGCGCATCCAGGCGTCCGGCGTCGTGCCAAAGGGTAAAGGTCTGCGCCAGCCGCGCGATGGCGCCGCCGGGACCGGCCTCGAACACCGCGACGCCGAAATCGGGGAACCGTCCGGCCTCGGCGATGGCGAGGCGGCGCAGTTGCATCAGGCCCGGGTCGGTTGCGGTGACGATCTGGCCGCGGCCATGGGCGCGCAGGAACGCCGGAATGTCCGCATCGACGGCGGGTGCCGGCGCCCGCATCGACTGGGCCGCGACGGCGGCGTCGATCATCGACTGCGCCATCGCCAGAAACAGCGCCGTCTTGCCGTCGAAATGCGCGTAGATCGTCTGTTTCGATACGCCCGCGGCGCTGGCGACCTCGTCCATGCCGGTCTCGGTGAAACCGCGCGACAGGAACAGCGTCTGCGCCGCCGACAGGATGGCGGACTGGGTGCGGCGGGCGCGGGGTTTGAGGGGGGCGCTATCGGTCATCGGGCGACGATAGGGCGGATCGGATACCAAAGAAACTGGACTCTTGAGTCCAACTATGTTCCGCTCGCCCAATGGAACACGTCGAAATCGCCTGCCGCTGCGGCGCCTGCCGGATGCAAGTGACCGGCCCGCCGATCATGGCGGCCGAGTGCCTGTGCACGAGCTGCCTCAGGGCTGCGGACCGCCTCGAGGCGATGCCCGGGGCAGGGCGGGTGCGGTCCGAGATCGGCGGGACGGCCTATGTCCTGTGCCGCAAGGACCGGGTCCGTCCGGTCGCCGGAGCCGAGATGCTGGCGCAGATGCGCCTGCGCCCGGACGCGCCGTCGCGGCGGGTCGTCGCCACCTGCTGCGACACGCCGATGTTCCTCGAGTTCGCAAAGGGGCATTGGCTGTCGCTCTATGCCGATCGGTGGCCGCCGGGCGCGCGCCCGGCGATGCAGGTCCGCACCATGGCGCGCGACTGGAAAGGTGCCGCATTGCCGGACGACATCCCGAACGCCAGATCGCATACCCTGCGGTTCATGTGGCGCCTGATGCGCGCCTGGGCGGCGATGGGATTCCGCGCGCCGACACTCGATTACGTTGTCCGGGAGGTAGGCCATGAACGATGAAACGATGGAAGTTCTGACCGCCAGGGGCAAACCCTGGCGCGTCAATCGCACAAAGTTCGAGGCGATGGACGCGGCACTGATGTCCGTCCTGCCGAAGGGCGCGCCGGGCCTGACCTTTGCCGAGGCCAAGGCGGCACTCTTGCCGAAACTGGACGAGGCACTGTTTCCCGGCGGCGACAAGGCGGGCTGGTGGATCAAGGCGGTGCAGCTCGACCACGAATTCCGCGGCACGATCGCGCGCGGCCCGGGCAGCCCGCTGAAACTCTACCGGCCCTAGGGGCGCGGCGGTTCAACGCGTTGACCATCCGGGTCCGGCGGCATACATCGGGACCAGCCGCACCGAGGAGCCGTCGATGAGCGTCACCACGTCCGAATATGCCGCGGGTCCGGACCGCGAGGCCGCGACCGGCGCCCTGAACGCCGAGTTGCAGGACAAGGGCTTCCTCGTCACCTCGACCGCCGACCTCATCAACTGGGCGCGCACCGGGTCGCTGCACTGGATGACTTTCGGGCTGGCGTGTTGCGCGGTCGAGATGATGCACACCTCGATGCCGCGCTATGACCTCGAACGGTTCGGCACCGCCCCGCGCGCCTCGCCGCGCCAGTCCGACCTGATGATCGTGGCAGGCACGCTCACCAACAAGATGGCGCCGGCACTGCGCAAGGTCTATGACCAGATGCCGGAACCGCGCTATGTGATCTCGATGGGCAGTTGCGCCAACGGCGGCGGCTATTACCACTACAGCTATTCGGTGGTGCGCGGCTGCGACCGGATCGTGCCGGTGGACATCTACGTCCCCGGCTGCCCGCCGACCGCCGAGGCGCTGCTCTACGGCATCTTGCAATTGCAGCGCAAGATACGCCGCACCGGCACCATCGTCCGCTAGACCGGGAGAGACCGATGACCGAAGCCCTCACCGAACTCGGACAGCATATCGAGCTGAAACGCCCCGATTGCGTGCTGTCCTGGGACGTCGCACACGGCGAGTTGACCGTCGATGTGGCGCTGGCCTCGCTCACCGGGCTGGTCGAGTTCCTCAAGGTCGACCGCACCTGCCTGTTCTCCTCTCTCGTCGACATCACGGCGGTGGATTATCCCGGCCGGGCCAAGCGGTTCGACGTGATCTATCACTTCCTGTCGATGTATCAGAACCACCGCATCCGCCTGCGCGTGCAGGTCCGCGAGGAGGACATGGTGCCGTCGATCATCGGCATCCATCCGTCCGCCAACTGGTTCGAGCGCGAGGTCTTCGACATGTTCGGCCTGCTGTTCTCGGGGCATCCCGATCTGCGCCGCATCCTCACCGACTATGGCTTTCGCGGGCATCCGCTGCGCAAGGATTTCCCGACGACGGGCTATACGGAGGTGCGCTATGACGAGGTGCAGAAGCGGGTGGTCTACGAGCCCGTCAGCCTCGTGCAGGAATACCGGCAGTTCGATTTTCTGAGCCCCTGGGAGGGCGCGAAATACGTGATGCCGGGGGATGAGAAGGCGAAGGAAGAGGCGACGTGAACGATCCCGTCCTTCTTTCGCAAATGTTCAGCGTCGGTGTCGCGATCATCGTCGTTGCAGCGACGCCGGTCTACTTTCTTTTGATGCGGACTGGATTGCCTCGCATGTTGATAGCACTATGCGCGGTTCCGCTGGTGGGAATGATCGTTCTGCTCTGGGTGATAGCGATCCTCCCCTGGCCGGACGCGGAACGGACGGTAAAGGAAGCATGATGGACGGTGACATCCGCCAGAACCGCTATGACGACGGCAGCACCGACGCGCTGACCGGCGAGCAGCGGATCCGCAACTTCAACATCAACTTCGGCCCGCAACACCCTGCGGCGCATGGGGTTCTTCGGCTCGTCCTCGAACTCGACGGCGAGATCGTGGAGCGCTGCGACCCGCACATCGGACTTCTGCATCGCGGCACCGAAAAGCTGATGGAGAGCCGGACCTACCTCCAGAACCTGCCGTATTTCGACCGGCTCGACTATGTCGCGCCGATGAATCAGGAACACGCCTGGTGCCTCGCCATCGAGCGACTGACCGGCACCCCGGTGCCGCGCCGCGCCAGCCTCATCCGCGTCCTCTATTCCGAGATCGGGCGCATCCTGTCGCACCTTCTCAACGTCACCACGCAGGCGATGGACGTCGGCGCCCTCACGCCGCCGCTCTGGGGCTTCGAGGAGCGCGAGAAGCTGATGATCTTCTACGAGCGGGCCTGCGGCGCGCGCCTCCACGCGGCCTATTTCCGTCCCGGCGGCGTGCATCAGGATCTGCCGCCCGCCCTCATCGACGATATCGAGACGTGGTGCGGCACCTTCCCCAAGGTGCTCGACGACATCGACGGACTGCTGACCGAGAACCGCATCTTCAAGCAGCGCAACGCCGATATCGGCGTCGTCACCGAGGCCGAGATTCAGGACTGGGGCTTTTCCGGCGTCATGGTCCGTGGTTCCGGGTTCGCCTGGGATCTGCGCCGCGCGCAGCCCTACGAATGTTACGACGAAATGGAGTTCATGATCCCGGTCGGCAAGAACGGCGACTGCTATGACCGCTATCTGTGCCGGATGGCCGAGATGCGCGAATCGGTGAAGATCATGCTGCAATGCGTGACCAAGCTGCGCGCGCCCGAGGGGCAGGGCCCGGTCATGGAGCGTGGCAAGATGGCGCCGCCGAGCCGGGGCGAGATGAAGACCTCGATGGAGGCGTTGATCCACCACTTCAAGCTCTATACCGAAGGGTTCCACGTGCCCGCGGGCGAGGTCTACGCCTGCGTCGAGGCGCCCAAGGGCGAGTTCGGCGTGTTCCTCGTGGCGGACGGCACCAACCGCCCCTACCGCGCCAAGATCCGCGCCCCCGGCTACCTGCATTTGCAGGCGATGGACCATGTCGCCACGGGGCACCAGCTCGCCGACGTCGCCGCGATCATCGGCACGATGGACGTCGTCTTCGGCGAGATCGACCGCTGACGCGCTAGCCCGCGAATTGCGCCGCCCGCTCGGGCCAGCGGACGCGGGCGGCCACGGCAAAGTCGGCGGCCAGTTCGGGCCGGTGCGCCACCAGAAGTTTCGACAGGAACACCGCGAGCACGGCGTTGTCCGATTGCTCGACGGCCTCGGACAGTTCGGCGATCGCGGCGTCGGGCTGGCCCGATGCCACCAGAAGATCCGCAAGCAGACGCCGGTTCATCGCCAGATGCGGGTGCGTCCCGAGGACCTGCCGCATCTCGCCGATCCCGACCTCGGGCCGCCCGATGCCGGCATAGGCCCGCGCCCGCAGGATGCGTGCGGCATTGTTTGTCGCGAACGCCTCGAACGTCTCTGCGGCATCGTCGATGAGGGTTGCGGCGTCCGCGAACCGCCCGTCGTCGAGGGCCCGCCCGGTCTCGCCGATGGCATATTGCAGCGACTGCTCGCTCGCCTGCCGCAGCCGGGCCACGAGGGCGTCGGTCCGCCCGGCCAGCGCATCCTCGAAGTTCTGCGTCGCGTTGCGGGACGGCGTCATCGCGGTAGCGGCGCGGTGGCCGAGGGACGGCAGGTCGATGCCGGTGAAACCGTCGCCCAGCAGGTCGCGCTGATAGACGTCGTGGCGGAAATCGGGGTCGCAGACGATATAGGTCCGCGGCGCGAGGTCGGCCTGCCGCACCGCCATGTCGCCGTTCGCGGCGGCGTCGAAGTGTCGCGCATAGCGCCGGTCGTCGTTGCCCGTGACTGCGGGGTCGATGGTGATCTGCGGCGAGAAGGCGAGGCTCGCGTCGGTGCCCATCGCGCGCGCATGTTTCAGCACGCCGTAGCCGCCCATCGAGGCGCCATAGCCGATGCTCGGGCGGTCCTTGCGCGCCGCGATCAGCTGCGCGCAGACCCGCGCCTCTGCCACCGGATACCAGTTCGGGGCGGTGGGGACGACCATGTAGAGGTCGATGCCGCACTTGCGCGCCAGATTGAGCGCAAAGCCGGACCGACCGTTGGCGCGCGCATACATCGCGTGGAACGTGACCAGCGAGTAGGGCGTGGCCCCGGGCAGATGCAGGAGCTGCATGTCGCGGCCGTCGAACAGCACATGGGGATGATCGTCGCGTGGCACCGCCGGTCCCTGTCCCAAGGTCTTGAGTTGATCCGGAGGCACGTCACACCGCCCGTCCCATGCGGTCAAGCGATGACGCCGCAGGGGCGCAGAATGCCGCCCGTTGTTGCCCGCGCGACTCGCCCCGAGCCCGAACGCCGGGCCGTCTCGCCAAACTCGACTGGCGCCTGCGGGTGGTCATGCTAGAATGACCCCCGAAGGCCCGATGGGGCCACAGCGCCTCGAGGTCATTCCATGAAAACAACGTCCCCCCGTCTTCTTGCCGTGACGATCGCGGGCCTCGCGCTCGCCGCCTGCGCGCCGGCGCTGCCCGCTCCGCCGGAGTTCGGCACGCCCCGCGCGCCCGCCCCCGTCCCCGATCCGCCCGAGGTGCGCCTCGTCGCGGCGATCGAGACCCAGGGCTGTGTGCTGACCGCCGACAACGTGGGCTCGATCCTGCTGGCGGCCAACCTGACGCAGGCCGAACTCGTCGACATCACGCCGCGTCTGGCCGAGGCGGGCCGTGCCGAGGTGTCGGGTGAAGGTGCTATCCGCGTCCTGACGGACCGGTGCGTCTGAGGTGGAGATCGTGTCCGCGCCCGACGTCATGTTTCCCGCCCTGCGCGTCATCGACATCGCGGGCGGGTTTCTCGGCGTCACCCTCGGCCCGAACCTCTTTCATGCGCTGCCCCTGCTGGCGGTCTCGTTGCTGACCTTCGATGTCTGGCTCTGACGCATCCCCTGCCGGACCGGTCCTGCGACCGGCAGGGGATGGTCGGGGATGATTGGACTCTTCGTCTTCTCCCCGATATTCGGTCCCGGCCTCGGTGTCTTTGCCCTCGCTGCCGCGGCCCTGCCACCCGGTCAGCCCGTCGGACTGATCCTCGCCGCCATCCTGATGGCCCCTGCGGCCTGATGAAATCTGGAGCTGCCCGATGCTGCGCCGCCTCTATGCCGACCAACCCGATGCCTTTGCCTTCACCCCCGCCAATCGCGCATGGGCCGAGGCGCAGATCACCAAATACCCCGAGGGGCGGCAGGCCAGCGCCATCATCCCGCTCCTCTGGCGCGCGCAGGAGCAGGAGGGCTGGCTCTCGCGTCCCGCGATCGAGCATGTGGCCGAGATGCTCGGCCTCGCGTATATCCGCGCCCTCGAGGTGGCGACGTTCTATTTCATGTTCCAGTTGCAGCCGGTGGGATCGGTGGCCCACGTGCAGATCTGCGGCACCCTGTCGTGCATGATTTGCGGCGCCGAGGATCTGGTGGCGGTCTGCCGCGACCGGATCGCGCCGCGCGCGCACGAGGTTTCGGCGGATGGCAGGTTCTCCTGGGAAGAGGTCGAATGCCTCGGCTCCTGCGCCAATGCGCCGATGGCGCAGATCGGCAAGGACTACTACGAGGATCTGACCGCCGGGACGCTGGTTTCCCTGCTCGACCGGATGGCGGCGGGCGAGGTGCCGGTGCCGGGGCCGCAGAACGGCCGTTTTGCCGCCGAACCGCTGTCCGGCCTCACCTCTCTTGCCGATCACGCCGAGGGACGCCCGGCTCATAACGCCAGTGTCGCGCTTGCCGTCGCCCTCGGCGATACGCTCAAGCGGATCGACGGCACCGAGGTGCCGCTGACGGCGCCGTGGCAACGCAACACCGACGACGTGCCCGAACGCAAGCCCAGGCGCACGGAGACCCCGGGGCCGAAGCCGGCCAACGGCACCCCCGCCGACGAGACCGGCGTGACGGTGCAGGAGGCGACAGACACCTCGCGCGCCAAGCCGCCGTCGAAGGCCGACCCGAAGTCGGCGAAGGGGGCGGCCGAGGCCTCGCTCGGCAAGAAGGCCGGTCGCGCCAGTGGCACGCCCGCCGTCACCGCCAAGACCGGCCCGGCGCCGACGCCGCCCGCCAAGGACGCAGGCGCCGTCACCGGAAACCTTGCCGAAAGCGCGCCCGAGACGCTGTCCGAGCCCCGCGCAGGCGGTGCCGACGACCTCAAGCGGATCACGGGCGTCGGGCCAAAGCTCGAGGGGCTGCTCAACGACCTGGGGTTCTGGCATTTCGACCAGATCGCGGCCTGGTCCGCGCAGGAGATCGCCTGGGTCGACGCGCGCCTGACCTTCAAGGGCCGGATCGAGCGGGACGACTGGACGGCGCAGGCCCGGGCGCTGGCCGACGGCGACTGACCCTTCCGGCAGCGCCCGCCACCGGTTCCGGGTTTTCGGCCCGTCTCAGGTTTTCTGGTGACGGGGGGGCGTTTTCCGTTATTGTCCGGGCAAGGCGCCCCTTTTTTGCGGCGCCGCGTCTGCAACCGGGGACATGAGGGATATCTGCAATGGCTGTATCGAACGACAATTCGGCGGGCACTTTCGGGTTCTGGGGCCTCGGCCTCGTCGGCGGGGCGGTCATTGCGCTCGTGATGGGTGTCCTCGGCATCACCGGCTGGCTCGGCGCGATCCTCGTCGGGACGCTGGTGTTCCTCCTCGCGGGCGTCCTGCTGTCGGCACTGGTCGGCGCGCCCTTGCCCAGCCTGACCGAGATCGAGGCGCGCCGCGCCGCGGGTGCACCGGGCACCGCCGCGGCACCGCCCGCCCCGACCGTCACCGGCCCCGCGATCGAGAAACGGCAGGCCGACCCGGAACCCGGCGGGGTCTTTGCCGAGGCCAAGGCGGCGATCGCCGAAGCGGGCGCCAAGACCAAGGCCGCAATCGCCGACACCGCCACCCGCGCCAAGGATGCCGTGACCGATGCGGTCGCGAGCGCCCGAGACAGCGTCGACGAGTCGACCCGGCCGCACCGCGCGGCGGCGGCCGGCAAGGCCGAAGACATGAAGACCTTCGCGCGCGAGACGGCGCAGTCCGCGCGGACCAGCGTCGTCGACGCCGCCGATGCCGCCACGCAGAAGATGACCGACGCCCGCCGGAGTGTTGCCGGCGCGATCGACCCCGATGGCGACACCGGCACGCGGCCGGTCCTGCTCAGCGCCGCGCGCACGGGCGGTCCGGACAACCTCAAGGAAATCAAGGGCGTCGGCCCGAAACTGGAACAGACGCTGCACGCGATGGGGATCTATCACTTCGATCAGGTCGCCGGCTGGGGCCCGGACGAACTGGCCTGGGTCGACGCCAACCTCGAGGGGTTCAAGGGCCGGGCGAGCCGCGACGACTGGGTGCCGCAGGCGAGGATCCTTGCGGCGGGCGGCGATACCGACTTCTCCAAGAAGGTCGACAAGGGCGGGGTCTATTAGTCGGCGATGCGACGTTCCGGGCCCTTTACCTCTGCCGGGCGATAGGCGATGACCGGACCCGATACCGGGGCGGAAAAGGCGCGTGCCCGGATGCGCGCCCGCGCGGCACTGGTGCTTGCGGGGACGGGCGTGTTCTGGATACTCGCGCTCTGGCTCGGCCCCAAGGCGGGGCTGGGCAACCGGGGGCTTGCGCTGCTCGATCTGTTCGCGCTTGCGGGTTTCGGCCTCGGGCTCTGGATGACCTACAAGAGCGGGCGACCCCGCGCCTGACACCGACGCCAAGAACGCGCCAGATCGCGCAGAGGAGACCGCCCCATGCTCGCCGACAAGGACCGCATCTTCACCAACATCTACGGCATGCACGACCGCACCCTGAAGGGGGCGATGGCGCGCGGCCACTGGGACGGCACCAGGGACATCCTCGCCAAGGGCAAGGACTGGATCGTCGCCGAGATGAAGGCGTCCGGTCTGCGGGGCCGCGGCGGGGCAGGCTTTCCCACCGGCCTGAAATGGTCGTTCATGCCCAAGGAGAGCGACGGGCGCCCCTCCTACCTCGTGGTCAACGCCGACGAGAGCGAGCCGGGCACCTGCAAGGACCGCGAGATCATGCGCCACGATCCGCACACCCTCATCGAGGGGTGCCTGATCGCGTCCTTCGCGATGAACGCGCATGCCTGCTATATCTATATCCGGGGCGAATACATCCGCGAGAAAGAGGCGCTTCAGGCCGCCATCGACGAATGTTATGACGCGGGCCTCGTCGGGCCGAACGCCTGCAAGTCGGGCTACGATTTCGACATCTATCTGCACCACGGTGCCGGCGCCTATATCTGCGGCGAGGAGACGGCCCTGCTGGAATCCCTCGAGGGCAAGAAGGGGATGCCGCGGATGAAGCCGCCGTTCCCGGCGGGCGCGGGACTCTATGGCTGTCCGACGACGGTGAACAACGTCGAGAGCATCGCGGTGGTGCCGACGATCCTGCGGCGCGGCGCATCATGGTTCGCCGGTTTCGGCCGGCAGAACAACGCCGGCACCAAGCTCTTTGCCATTTCGGGCCACGTGAACAACCCCTGCGTCGTCGAAGAGGCGATGAGCATCCCCTTCGAGGAACTGATCGAAAGGCATTGCGGCGGCATCCGCGGCGGCTGGGACAACCTCAAGGCGGTGATCCCCGGCGGGTCGTCGGTGCCCTGCGTGCGCGGCGAGAAGATGCGCGATGCTGCGATGGATTTCGACTGTCTGCGCGGCGACCTCGGCTCGGGCCTCGGGACCGCGGCGGTGATCGTGATGGACCGATCGGTCGACATCATCAAGGCGGTCTGGCGACTGGCAAAGTTCTACAAGCACGAGAGCTGCGGCCAGTGCACCCCCTGCCGCGAGGGCACCGGCTGGATGATGCGGGTGATGGAGCGGCTGGTGACGGGCGAGGCGGCGGTCGAGGAGATCGACATGCTGTTCGACGTGACCAAGCAGGTCGAGGGGCACACGATCTGCGCCCTCGGCGACGCCGCCGCCTGGCCGATCCAGGGGTTGATCCGCAACTTCCGCGACGAGATCGAGGACCGGATCCGGCACAAACGGGTACCGGTGGCGGCGGAATGATGGAAGCGCCAGGCGGCCCCGTTGCACAGTTGAACATCGGGCAGCTTTGGCATCCGCCCAACGATCCGCGCATCGCCGGGTTCACTGACAACACCGCCAAGGTGAATGTGATCGCCGAGCGCTCGAAAGGGTTCGTCTGGCGCTGCCCCAAGGATCAGGCCGCGCGCGAGGAGATAGGCGTGACGCTTTATGGTGGCGATCCGTGCCGCCTCTGGACCATGTCGGTCTGGGAGACGGCGGAGGATCTTGCACATTTCGTTCTCAAGACGGTGCATGGCGCCTTCGTCGGGCGGCGGTCGGATTGGTTTCGGCCGCAGGATCACCGCACCTATGTGATCTGGCCGATCCCTGTTGGCCACCGCCCGAGTCTGAAGGAGGGCCTTGACCGGCTCGCGGTGCTGGAAGCAGCGGGACCGACAGACGCGGCCTTTGATTTCGGCTTTCTGCGTGCCGCTACCCCGGTGACTTCTGCTGGCGTTTCGGACGGGGTCGTCTGATGCGGTCTTGGCATTGGGTGGCTGGGCTGGCGCTCCTCGGTGCCTGCACCCGCTACGAGGTCGGCGAGGTGCGGCAGGTCGGCGCCGCCGATTTCGCGCTCTTCGACGGCACGCCGCTGTTCATGGGCGAGGAGGTGGCGGCCATCGCCATCAAGGTGCGGCGATTCGCTCCCGACATGACGGAAGGCGAGCGTCCCGACGCCGTCGACGCGGCGGACCGCTATTGTTTGCGCCGCGGTCAGCGCCTCGCCCTCGATCCGGCCCGCCCGGGCTATTTCGAGCCGCGCGACCAAAGCTGGAATCTCGTGGCTCGGTGCACGCGCTATTGACCTGCTTGTCAGGAGGGTTTCGCCGGCGCACTGTTGGCGCATGACCCGCCATCGGGCGGGCCCGGTCTGCCCTGTTTCCCATCCGTCTTTTCCCCAGTCCATCGAAAGGTCCGCATCATGGTGACGTCGCGTCTGCCTGCATGTCTGCCGCTGTCGGCGGTCGCTCTCCTCGTCTTCTACAGCCTTGCCAGCGCGCAGACCGACACGGAGGTCACGGTCGACCGCAGCGATGGACCCGAGACCCTCGAGGTCACGTCCGGCACCGCCGGAGACGGCACCTTCGTCGAGTTTTCGGCAATGGTGCGCGAGGTCACGGTTCGGGTCCGCCGGGTGCAGGGCGGTCCGCTGACGGCCGAGGAAGCGGCGGAAGTGCAGGACATGGCGGCGGTCTGCACGGACACCGACCTCGCGCCCGTGCCCTATGCCGTCGATGCCGTGCAGGAGGACGAAGATTACGTCATGCGGTTTCGCTGCACCCGCCCGATCGACTGACGCCCCGCGCCGCCGGCAAGAGGCGGGATCGGCAAATCGGACGTTCGGCGGAGGCGGTCGGTCGTGGCGTGGCGCGTTGTCGTGCGGCACGCGGGCGGCAAGTGTCCGCCGATCGGTATCGCTTCTCGGTGATCCGATATTGAATAGCATTTCCTTTACGCCGATGTGGTCTGCACGGGCAACACGACCAGATCCGACGCCGGGCGCACCTCCGCGTGCCCTGAGGCGAACGGGCGCAGGAACCGACAGGACCAGATGAATGAACAACCGCACCTCCCTCCTTGCCACCCTCGCGCTCCTCACCGGCTTTGCCGTCGTGGCGGGCGCCACCGCCGCGCGCAGCGAGTTGCGCAACGAGCCCAGCGTGACCGAGGGCCTTATCGCCGTCGCCATCGCCTATGAGATCGGCGAGCGGTGCGACGACCTGTCGGCGCGGCGGCTGACGGGGATCAACTACCTCTTCTCGCTCAAGGCCGAGGCCGAGCGGCTGGGCTATACCGACGCCGAGATCGACGCCTTCGTCGACGACGACGCCGAGCAGGACCGCCTCGAGGCCATCGCCCGCACCCGCCTGCGCGACCTTGGTGCCGTCGAGGGCCAGTGGGCGACCTATTGCACGGTCGGGCAGGCGCAGATCGCGCAGAACACCGTCGCGGGACAGCTTTTGCGCTAGCGCGATGTCCGGGGGCGCGGATTTGTCGCCCCCGGACGGCACATTTGCCGCCCCGCCGCGCGCCAAGCGACTGGCATCGCCCGGCCTGCCGCGCTAGAACGCCCGCAAACCACCGCGGCCCGCGCCGATCCATCGCGCGGACCGCCCCTGCGGGAACGGCGCGCCATGGCAGACGGTCAAAGCACTCTCAAGAAGGTCATCATCGACGGCACCGAGGTCGAGGTGCCCGGTGCGATGACCCTCATTCAGGCCTGCGAGGTCGCGGGCATCGAGATCCCGCGGTTCTGCTATCACGAGCGGCTGACGATCGCGGGCAACTGCCGCATGTGCCTCGTCGAGGTGGTCGGCGGCCCGCCGAAGCCGACGGCGTCCTGCGCGATGCAGGTCAAGGATCTGCGCCCCGGTCCCGAAGGGCAGCCCCCCGTGGTCAAGACCAACTCGCCCATGGTGAAAAAGGCGCGCGAGGGGGTGATGGAATTCCTGCTCATCAACCACCCGCTCGACTGCCCGATCTGCGATCAGGGCGGCGAATGCGACCTTCAGGATCAGGCGATGGCCTACGGCGTCGATTTCAGCCGCTACCGCGAACCGAAACGGGCGAGCGAGGATCTCGACCTCGGCCCGCTGGTCGAGACGCATATGACGCGCTGCATCTCCTGCACCCGCTGCGTGCGCTTTACCTCCGAGGTGGCGGGCATCCACCAGATGGGCCAGACCGGGCGCGGCGAGGATGCCGAGATTACGTCCTATCTGAACGAGACCCTCAACTCGAACCTTCAGGGCAATATCATCGACCTCTGCCCGGTCGGCGCGCTGGTGAGCAAGCCCTACGCGTTTACCGCCCGGCCGTGGGAACTCACCAAGACCGAGAGCATCGACGTGATGGACGCGCTCGGGTCCAGCATCCGCGTGGATACCAAGGGCCGCGAGGTGATGCGCATCCTGCCGCGCAACCACGACGGGGTGAACGAGGAATGGATCTCGGACAAGACCCGTTTCGTCTGGGACGGGCTGCGGCGCCAGCGCCTCGACACGCCCTATATCCGTGAGGATGGCAGGTTGCGGCGGGCCTCGTGGCCCGAGGCGCTGGCCGCCACGGCCAAGGCGCTCAAGGGCGGCAAGGTCGGCGGCATCGTCGGCGATCTGGCGCCCGTCGAGGCGGTATTCGCGCTGAAACAACTGGTCGAGGGCCTCGGCGGCTCGGTCGAGTGCCGCACGGATGGCGCGGCCCTGCCTGCCGGCAACCGCGGCGCCTATGTCGGCACCGCCTGCATCGAGGACATCGACGCGGCGCAGATGATCCAGCTCATCGGCACCGATCCGGCGCGCGAGGCGCCGGTTCTGAACGCGCGGATCCGCGCAGCGTGGAGCCGTGGTGCGCAGATCGGCCTCGTCGGCGCCGCCGTCGACCTGACCTACGAATATGCCCATGTGGGCAGCGACCGCGCCGCCCTCGAGAAACTGTCCTCGACGAAGATTTCGGACCATACGCGTGACAAGCCGACGCTGGTGATCGTCGGGCAGGGTGCGATTTCGGGTGCCGACGGCGCCGCCGTGCTGGCGCATGCGTTCAAACTGGCCGAGAACAGCGCCTCGCGCGTCCTGATCCTGCACACCGCTGCCTCCCGCGTGGGCGCGATGGATGTGGGTGCCGTGACGACGGGCGGTCTCGAGGGTCTGGCCGAGATCGACGTGCTCTACAACCTCGGCGCCGACGAGTTCGAGATCGCGGGGCGCGATGCGGGCGGGCCGTTCGTGATCTATCAGGGCAGCCACGGCGACCGCGGCGCGCACCGCGCCGACATCGTCCTGCCGGGGGCGGCCTATACCGAAGAGAACGGCCTTTTCGTCAACACCGAGGGCCGCCCGCAACTGGCGCTGCGCGCCAGCTTCGCGCCGGGCGAGGCCAAGGAGAACTGGGCGATCCTGCGCGCCCTATCGGCCGAACTCGGCACGGCGCAGCCCTGGGACAGCCTCGGCGCGCTGCGTGCCGCCATCGTCGCCGCGCACCCGCATCTGGGCCGGATCGACGAGGTGCCCGAGAACGAGGTCGCACCTTTGCCCGCAGGCAAACTCGGCAAGGGCGATTTCCTCGGCCCGATCAAGGACTACTACCTCACCAACCCGATCGCCCGAGCCAGCCCGCTGATGGCCGAACTCAGCGCCAATGCCGCGGCCCGCGACGGCACGGCACTGGCGGCGGAATAGGCGTTGCGACGCCCGGCCGCCCTGCTCGCGCCGCTGGCCCTGATCGCCTGCACCGGCGAGGGCGGCGGAGACCTGCCGCCGGAGGGGCGCCTGCCGGTCTATGACGGCGTCGAGACGCGCCTGCTCGACGGCGATCTGGTGAGCTTTCTCGTCACGATGCGCGATGCCGCAGGGCCCGGGGCCGTCGAGGACTATGCCCGCTGTGCGGCGGCGCAATACGCCCTCATCCGGGGCTATGGCTTTGCGCGGCACGTGCGCACATTGGTCGACGAACGGGGTGGAATCTGGCGCGCGGATGCTGTTTACACGATCTCGTCGGCCCTGCCGCAGGGCGTGCAGACCATCGACGCCGAAGTGACCGTCGCCGACTGTGGCCGCAACGGCATACCGACGGTCTGAAGACCGCGAAACGAGGTGCCCCGCAAGGGGACAGGAGCCGGAACCAGATGTTCGAATTCTTTACCACCACCAACACCGGCATCATCCTCACCACGCTGGGCCTGTGCCTGTTGCTGCTGATCCCGCTGCTGCTGGCGCTTGCGTTCCTGATGTATGCCGACCGCAAGGTCTGGGCGGCGGTGCAGATGCGCAAGGGGCCGAACGTGGTCGGCATCTTCGGCCTGCTGCAATCGTTCGCCGACTTCCTGAAGTATATCGTCAAGGAGGTCGTGGTGCCGGCGGGCGCCGACCGGGCGGTGTTCTTCATCGCCCCCCTGCTGGCGTTCGTCCTGCCGGTCATCGCCTGGTCGGTGATCCCGTTCAACGACACCTGGGTCCTGTCGAACATCAACGTGGCGATCCTCTTCGTCTTCGCCGTCTCCTCGCTCGAGGTCTATGGCGTCATCATGGGCGGCTGGGCGTCGAACTCGAAATACCCGTTCCTCGGCTCGCTGCGGTCGGCGGCCCAGATGATCTCCTACGAGGTGTCGCTCGGCCTCATCATCATCGGCGTCATCATCTCCACGGGCTCGATGAACTTCGGCGCCATCGTCGCCGCACAGGACACCGGCTACGGGATGCTGGGCTGGTATTGGCTGCCGCATTTCCCGATGGTGTTCCTGTTCTTCATCTCGGCGCTGGCCGAGACGAACCGTCCGCCGTTCGACCTGCCCGAGGCAGAGAGCGAACTGGTCGCCGGCTATCAGGTGGAATATTCCTCGACGCCGTTCCTGCTGTTCATGATCGGCGAGTTGATGGCGGTCGTGCTGATGTGCGCGCTCGTCACGCTCCTCTTCCTCGGTGGCTGGCTCTCGCCGGTGCCGTTCCTGCCGGACGGGGTGCTGTGGATGGTTCTCAAGATGGCGTTCGTGTTCTTCATCTTCGCCATGGTCAAGGCGATCACCCCGCGGTTCCGCTATGACCAGCTCATGCGGATCGGCTGGAAGGTGTTCCTGCCGCTGTCGCTCGGCTGGGTGGTGCTGGTGAGCTTTCTGGCGAAGTTCGAGGTGCTCGGCGGGTTCTGGGCACGCTGGGCGGTGGGGGCGTAGATATGGCCGAAAATGTGGATAACCTGATCCTCGAACAACTCAAATTGATCCGCGCCGACATTTCCGAGGTGAAGGACCGACTTGGCAACGTCGAGACGAGCCAGACTTCGGTGGAAGGCATGTTGTTCGGCCTTGCCGGATATATCCGGGGCATCGATGTCCGCGTCGAGCACATCGAGCAGAAACTAGGGATCGACCAATGACCCAGATCGACTACACCCGCGCCGCGAAATACTTCCTCCTGATGGATATCTGGAAAGGCTTCGGCCTCGGCCTGAAATACTTCTTCTCGCCCAAGGCGACGCTGAACTATCCACATGAAAAAGGCCCGCTAAGCCCCCGGTTTCGCGGCGAACATGCGCTGCGCCGCTATCCCAACGGCGAGGAGCGCTGCATCGCCTGCAAGCTGTGCGAGGCGATCTGTCCGGCGCAGGCGATCACCATCGACGCCGAGCCGCGCGATGACGGCAGCAGGCGGACGACGCGCTATGACATCGACATGACCAAGTGCATCTACTGCGGCTTCTGCCAGGAAGCGTGCCCGGTCGATGCCATCGTCGAGGGGCCGAACTTCGAATTCAGCACCGAGACGCGCGAGGAACTCTACTACGACAAGGAGAAACTCCTCGAGAACGGCGACCGCTGGGAGGCGGAGATCGCGCGCAACCTCGAAATCGACGCGCCCTACCGATGAGCGACCAGAACCCCTTCGAGGCCATGCTGCGGGCCAGCCAGGACTGGATGCGGCAGACAAATCCGATGCTCGAGCAGTTCACGCCGCAGGGATTTGAAAAACTGTGGCCGACGATGCCGAAGGACATGATGGAAATGTTCATGGGCAAGGGGGTGAACCCCGAGGGGCTCGATGCCAAGACCCGGCTGCTGCTGACGCTCATGGGCCTCACGATCATGGGCGCGCAGGCCGAGGCGCAGGTGCGCCTGACCGTGCGCCACGCGCGCGAGGCGGGCGCCACCCGGCAGGAGATCGCCGAGACCATCGCGCAGGCGGGCCTCTTCGGCGGGATGCCGTCGATGAGCAAGGCGATGGAACTCGCCAACGCGGTGATGCAGGAGGGGGACGGCGATGAATGACAACGTGGAAAACCTGATCCTCACGCAATTGCGCGAAATTCGAGAAGAGGTGGGCACGATGAGATCCGAAGTCGGAGAGCTTCGGGGCGAATTGCAGATTTTCCAGTCCGAAACGGATGCAAACTTCGACGACGTCACCCAGCGCGTGAATGGCGTGACCGTCCTGCTGGGTATGCGTGCGGGCCACGTCCACGAGATCGAACAGCGCGTTACGAAGCACTCGAAACAAAGGGACAGGAATGACCGTCGCCGCCTTCACCTTCTACGTCTTCGCCGTCTCGACCATCATGGGCGGCCTGATGACCGTCCTCGCGCGCAATCCGGTGCATTCGGTCCTGTGGCTGATCCTCGCATTCCTGTCCTCTGCGGGCCTCTTCGTGCTTCTGGGCGCCGAATTCGTGGCGATGCTCCTCATCATCGTCTACGTCGGCGCGGTCGCGGTCCTCTTCCTCTTCGTGGTCATGATGCTCGACATCGACTTTGCCGAACTGAAGGCCGAGATGGCGAAATACATGCCTCTGGCGCTGCTCATCGGCGTCGTGATCCTGATGCAGCTCGCGCTCGCGTTCGGCGTCTGGGATTACTCCGAGGGCTATGCGGGCCGGATCGCGGCCCCTGCGGGCGAGGTGCACAACACCGCGGCCCTCGGCCTGCTGCTCTACGACAAGTACTTCATCCTGTTCCAGCTTGCCGGCCTCATCCTGCTGGTCGCGATGATCGGCGCCATCGTCCTGACGCTCCGCCACCGCTCCGACATCAAGCGTCAGAACGTGCTGGCACAGATGTTCCGCGACCCGGCCAAGGCGATGGAACTCAAGGACGTGAAACCGGGGCAGGGGATCTGACGATGCCGAATACCTTCACCGCCATGGGAGAGAACCGAAATGTCCACCAACACAATCGTCGTCCTCGTCGTCGTGCTGATCGTCGTGCTGGGCGGGGGCTACTACAGCTTTCGCTGATCGGCGGGCTCGCGCTCGGGGGCACGGCGGCAACCGCGCAGTCGCCCGTCGCCTGCCACCCCGACCAGGCGCTCCGGATCGCCGATGCGCCGGTCGATCTGGGGTCGGGCATCGTCTATCAGTACCTCTACCCCGGTTCCGGCGGCGCGGTCGATGGCGTCGTTCTGTTCTCGGAATGCGCGAGCGGCCTGAAGATCGCCGTCGCCCTTCCGGAACTGACCGACGGAAGCCGCCGGACGCCGGACGAGGTCGCGCTCATCATGCAGACGGCGATCGAATCCGAGGACACGTTCACCGTCGACGACCTCCTCGCCGCGTTCAACGCCGCCGGAGCGCCCGCCCAGCCGCGCCGCTCGACCCGCGAGGCCTGTGCCTGCGCGCTCTACTACCCGGAGTTGCGCGGCGAGCAAGAGCCTTGGGTGGCACCATGATCCGCCCGTCGTTCACCCTCGCGCTGTGTCTGGTGCCCGGCCTCGCCGCCGCCATCGTGCCGCCGGTCGACTGCACCGACCCGAATGGCGACAGCTTCATGTTCAGCGAGGCGCATCCGGGCGACGTGGTGACGACACAGATGCTGAAGTACGGGCGGGTGGCGTCGGCGAATGCACAATTCAGGCTCATCGCCTGTGCGGCGGGACAGGAGATCCGCGTCACCAATCCGGGCGGCAACGACGCGGGCTGGAACGCGCTCGGCATCTTGCGGGAAATGGCCGCGTCGACCGACACCTATGGATTTCAGGATGTCATGGACCGCGTCGCCCCGCTCGGCGTGCAAAGCGAGGTGATCGGCTTTTCGACAGCGCCCTGCGTCTGCGCGCTGACCGGGGCAGGGCAATGAACCGGTCGGCGGCAACGCTGGCGATCTGCCTTGCGGTGCCCGGTGCCATCGCGCCGGGGGCGCTGCGGGCCGTCCCCCTGCCGGTCTATCCCGAGTGCACCGACCCGGACGGCACGGAATACTACCGGACGCAGTTCTACTACGGCGGTTTCGTGTTGTCCGAGGTCAATGGTCCGTCCGGCGATACGTCGATCCGGCTGCTCGCCTGCGTCGAGGCGCAAAGCCTGACCGTCGACGCCGCAGGCGCAGCCTTCGACAGCTTCGTCGTCCATGGGGTGATCGACGCCATGTCACGCTCGAGCGAGGCCTACAGCTTTGCCTACATGGCCGGGGTGTTCCGCGGGCAGGGCCTGCGCGCGACGATCGGTCCCATGTCCGTTCCCCCTTGCGTCTGTGCGCTGCGATAGGCAGGAGCAGGCATGATCGCTGAAATGAAGAGCCCGCCCCCAACCCCGGACCCGCACCCATGATCGGTATCGAACATTATCTGACCGTCGCCGCGTCCCTCTTCGTGATCGGCGTCTTCGGCCTGTTCCTGAACCGCAAGAACGTCATCATCATGCTGATGAGCATCGAATTGATGCTGCTCGCGGTGAACATCAATCTCGTGGCCTTCTCGTCGTTCCTCGGCGATCTGGTGGGGCAGGTGTTCACCCTCTTCGTGCTGACCGTCGCCGCCGCCGAGGCCGCCATCGGGCTGGCGATCCTCGTGTGCTTCTTCCGCACCCGCGGCACCATCGACGTCGAAGACGTCAACGTGATGAAGGGCTAGCGGGATGATAGCCAACATCGGCCCCGTCGACCTCATTCCGATGCTCGGATTTCCGGACTTTCTGATCGGGATGCAATTCGTACCGATTGCCTTCATGGCAATGCCGCCTCTCGTTCTCGATCTGCTCGGCCTGTTCGCCGGAGGACTCTGACATGCTCACCACCATCCTCTTCGCCCCGCTCGTCGGCGCCCTGATCTGCGGTTTCGGCTGGCGGATGCTGGGCGAGCAGGCGGCGCAGTGGATCGCGACGGGTCTTCTGTTCCTCGCCTGCCTGCTGTCGTGGATCGTGTTCCTGACGTTCGACGGCGTGACCGAGCAGATCGTGCTCCTGCGCTGGATCGAGAGCGGGTTCCTGTCGACCGACTGGGGCATCCGGCTGGACCGCCTGACGGCGATCATGCTGATCGTCATCACCACCGTCTCGGCGCTCGTCCACCTGTATTCCTTCGGCTACATGGCCCACGACGACAATTTCCGCGAGGGCGAGAGCTACCGGCCCCGGTTCTTTGCCTATCTGTCGTTCTTCACCTTTTCGATGCTGATGCTGGTGACGTCCGACAACCTGATCCAGATGTTCTTCGGCTGGGAGGGGGTGGGTGTCGCCTCCTATCTGCTGATCGGGTTCTACTACCGCAAACCCTCGGCCAACGCCGCCGCGATCAAGGCGTTCGTGGTCAACCGGGTGGGCGATTTCGGCTTTGCGCTCGGCATCTTCGCGCTTTTCTTCCTCACCGAGTCCGTGCGGTTCGACGACATCTTCGCCGCCGCCCCCGGGCTGGCCGAGCGCGAGTTGTCGTTCCTGTGGACCGAGTGGAACGCGGCCAACCTTGTCGCGTTCCTGCTGTTCGTCGGTGCCATGGGCAAATCGGCGCAACTCTTCCTGCACACCTGGCTGCCCGACGCGATGGAGGGGCCGACGCCGGTGTCGGCGCTGATCCACGCGGCGACGATGGTGACGGCCGGCGTGTTCCTCGTCTGCCGCATGTCGCCGATCATGGAATTCGCGCCCGAGGCCAAGCAGTTCATCGTCTTCATCGGCGCCAGCACGGCGTTCTTTGCCGCCACCGTCGGCCTCGTGCAGACCGACATAAAGCGGGTGATCGCCTATTCGACCTGCTCGCAACTGGGCTATATGTTCGTCGCTGCCGGCGTCGGCGCCTACGGCGTGGCGATGTTCCACCTGTTCACCCACGCCTTCTTCAAGGCGATGCTGTTCCTCGGCGCGGGCAGCGTGATCCACGCGATGCACCACGAGCAGGACATGCGGAACTATGGCGGGCTGCGAAAGAAGATCCCGCTGACGTTCTGGGCGATGATGATCGGCACACTGGCGATCACCGGTGTCGGCATCCCGCTGACCGAGATCGGCTTTGCCGGGTTCCTGTCCAAGGACGCGGTGATCGAGGTCGCCTGGGCGGGCGGCACCGGGTTCGCGTTCTGGTCCCTCGTCGTCGCCGCGCTGATGACGTCGTTCTATTCGTGGCGCCTGATGTTCATGACCTTCTACGGCACGCCGCGCGGCGACACCCACACCCATGAACATGCCCACGAAAGCCCGGTTTCGATGCTCGTCCCGCTGGGCGTCCTGTCGCTCGGCGCGATCTTTTCGGGGATGATCTGGTATAATTCCTTCTTCGGCGAGATCGAGGACATGAACGCTTTCTTCGGCCTGCCCGCAGAGGCGGCGGCGTCGGAGCATGGCGGCGAGGACGCAGGCGAAGACCCCGAAACCGCACAGACCGAAGCCGTGCAGACCGAAGCCACCGAGGCCGCGACCACCGCGGAGCCCGAGGGCGCCGCCGCCCTCATGGAGGAGGGCACAGCGGCCCTTCCCGGTGCGGGGGCGATCTATATGGGCGCAGACAACCACGTCGTCGAAGAGGCGCATTATTCCCCCGCCTGGGTCAAGGTGTCGCCCTTCGTCGCCATGCTGATCGGGTTCCTGACGGCCTGGATGATGTACATCCGCCGCCCCGACCTGCCCGGACGCCTCGCCGCGACGCAGCCGGTCCTCTACCGCTTCCTGCTCAACAAGTGGTATTTCGACGAGATCTACGACGCCGTCTTCGTCCGCCCGGCCAAGTCGATCGGCCGGTTCCTGTGGACGCGCGGCGACGGCGACGTGATCGACGGCTCGCTCAACGGCGTGGCGATGGGCATCATCCCGTTCATGACCCGCCTCGCGGGGCGGGCGCAGTCGGGCTACATGTTCACCTACGTGTTCTGGATGGTCCTCGGCCTCGCGCTCCTCCTGACA
The DNA here is from genome assembly GCA_963789535.1 of uncultured Alphaproteobacteria bacterium. Classification (GTDB taxonomy): domain Bacteria; phylum Pseudomonadota; class Alphaproteobacteria; order Rhodobacterales; family Rhodobacteraceae; genus CAVXHQ01. Next base: position 1,969,048 of record CAWBKU010000005.1, read on the forward strand.
TATATGACGCTCTCGGGAGGGGCGGAATAATGGGCAATATCCTCTCGCTCACCACGTTCATTCCGCTCGTCGGTGCTGCGATCCTTGCCCTGTTCCTGCGCGGCGACGACGTGCACGCGCAGGGCAATGCCAAATGGGTGGCGCTGGCGACGACGACGTTCACCTTCGTCGTCTCGCTGTTCATCCTGTTCCAGTTCGACCGCGACCAGTCCGGGTTCCAGATGGTCGAAAGCCAGGAGTGGCTGCTCGGCCTGCGCTATCGCATGGGCGTCGACGGTATCTCGGTGCTGTTCGTGATGCTCACCACGTTCCTGATGCCGCTCGTCATCGCGTCGTGCTGGGACGTGTCGGTGCGCGTCAAGGAATACATGATCGCGCTCCTCATCCTCGAGACGCTGATGCTGGGCGTATTCATGGCGCTGGACCTCGTGCTCTTCTACCTGTTCTTCGAGGCGGGCCTCATTCCGATGTTCCTCATCATCGGCATCTGGGGCGGCGCAAACCGGATCTATGCGTCGTTCAAGTTCTTTCTCTACACTTTCCTCGGTTCGGTCCTGATGCTGGTCGCGATGGTCGCGATGTTCAGTCAGGCGGGCACCACCTGCATCGGCGGCTGCGAAGAGGGGATGGTCTCGCTCCTCGAGTTCCCGTTCGCCTCCGACTCGTTCTCGCTTCTGGGCATGACCGTCGTCGGGGGGATGCAGTCGCTCCTCTTTCTGGCGTTCTTCGCCTCGTTCGCGGTCAAGATGCCGATGTGGCCGGTCCACACCTGGCTCCCCGACGCCCACGTGCAGGCGCCGACCGCAGGCTCGGTCGTCCTCGCCGCGATCCTGCTGAAGATGGGGGGCTACGGCTTCCTGCGGTTTTCGCTGCCGATGTTCCCGGTCGGCTCCGAGGTGTTCGGGCCGCTGATCCTGTGGCTCTCGGCGATCGCCATCGTCTACACCAGCCTCGTGGCGCTGGTGCAGCAGGACATGAAGAAGCTCATCGCCTATTCCTCCGTCGCGCACATGGGCTTCGTCACCATGGGCATCTTTGCCGCCAACCAGCAGGGCCTCGACGGCGCGATCTTTCAGATGCTGTCACACGGCTTCATCTCGGGCGCCCTCTTCCTCTGCGTCGGGGTGATCTACGACCGGATGCACACCCGCGAGATCGACGCCTACGGCGGCCTCGTGAACCGGATGCCGGCCTATGCGATGATCTTCATGTTCTTTACCATGGCCAACGTCGGCCTGCCGGGGACGTCCGGTTTCGTGGGCGAGTTCCTGACGCTGATGGCGGTCTTTCAGGTCAATACCTGGGTCGCCGCGGTCGCCACGACCGGCGTGATCCTTTCGGCGGCCTATGCCCTCTGGCTCTATCGCCGCGTCGTCATGGGCGACCTCATCAAGGAGGCGCTGCGCTCGATCACCGACCTCACCCGGCGCGAAAAGGCGATCTTCGCGCCACTCGTGGCGATGACCCTGCTCCTCGGCGTCTATCCCGCCCTCGTCACCGACATCATCCAGCAAAGCACCGGCGCGCTGGTTACGCAGGTCGAGACGGCGCAGGCCGCCTGGGCCAACGAGACCGCCACCGCCGCCGCCGAATAACGCGACCAACCCGCTAGGAAGCCTCTATGTCCGCCGACCTTCAGATGGTGCTGCCCGAGATCGTCCTCGCCCTCTTTGCGATGGGCGCCCTTCTGGCGGCCGTCTATACCGGCAAGGATGCGACGGCGCGCCTGCTCACCTGGCTCACCGGCGGCGTGATGCTGGTCCTCGCGTTCTGGGTCGCGAGCACCGACACCACCGGCACCGCCTTTGGCGGCATGTTCGTTGCCGACGGCTTTGCCCGCTTTGCCAAGGTCACGATCCTGATCTCCGCCGCCATCGTCCTGGTGATGAGCGAGGACTACATGGAGCGGCGCGGCCTCCTGCGCTTCGAATACCCGATCCTCGTGGCGTTCAGCGTCGTGGGCATGATGGTCATGGTCTCGGCAGGGGATCTCATGGCCCTCTACATGGGCCTCGAGCTGCAATCGCTGGCGCTCTACGTCGTGGCCTCGCTGCGCCGCGACTCTGTCCGCTCGACCGAAGCGGGCCTGAAATACTTCGTCCTCGGCGCGCTCTCGTCGGGCCTGTTGCTCTACGGCGCGTCGCTGACCTACGGCTTCGCCGGCACGACGCTGTTCTCGGGTATCCTCGTCGCCGCCTCGACCGACCCGTCGCTCGGGTTGCTGTTCGGCCTCGTTTTCCTGATCACCGGGTTCGCCTTCAAGGTCTCGGCGGCGCCGTTCCACATGTGGACGCCCGACGTCTACGAAGGCTCTCCCACGCCGGTCACGGCGTTCTTTGCCACCGCGCCAAAGGTCGCGGCGATGGCGCTCTTTGCCCGCGTCGTCTTCGATGCCTTCGGCGGGATTGTCGGCGACTGGCAACAGATCGTGGCGTTCCTGTCGGTGGTGTCGATGTTCCTCGGCGCCATCGCCGCCATCGGTCAGCGCAACATCAAGCGGCTGATGGCCTATTCCTCGATCGCGCACATGGGCTTCGCGCTCATGGGCCTTGCTGCGGGCACCGCGTTCGGCGTGCAGGCGATGCTGATCTACATGGCGATCTACGTGACGATGAACCTCGGCACCTTCGCCTTCATCCTCGGGATGGAGCGCAATGGCCGTCCCGTGACCGATATCGACGCGCTGCACAATTACGCCAGGGCAGAGCCGCTGCGCGCGCTGGCGATGCTGATCCTGCTCTTCAGCCTCGCCGGTGTGCCGCCGATGGTCGGGTTCTTCGGCAAGTTCTACGTGCTGCGCGCGGCCTATGACGCAGGGCTGGGCTGGCTCGCGGTGGCGGGGGTGATCGCTTCCGTCATCGGGGCGTTCTACTACCTGCGGATCGTCTACTTCATGTATTTCGGCGAGGAGCGCGACCCCCTCGACCCCGGGATGACGCTGCCGCTGCGCATCGTCCTGCTCGGGTCGGCGGCGATCATGGTCCTCGGCGTCGTCAACCTCTTCGGGATCGAGCCGCTGGCCGCCGCGGCGGCGGCAACGCTTGTCCAGTAAGGACGATCCGTCGGGCCTGCCCTGGCCCGAAGGATATGACCTGATCGTGCGCGACGAGGTCGACAGCACCATGGCCGAGGCGCAGCGCCTGCTGCCGACGATCACCCGGCCGACATGGATCATGGCACACCGCCAGACCGCCGCGCGGGGCCGTCAGGGCAAGGCATGGGAAATGCCGCCCGGCAACCTCGCTGCGACCCTGATCTACCGCCCCGACGCGACGCTGGCCGAGGCGGCGGGCAGGTCGTTCATGGCCGCCGTCGCCCTCTTCGAGGCGCTGGCCCTCTCGGTCGACCGCACCCGCCTCGCGCTCAAATGGCCCAACGACGTGCTTCTGGATGGCGGCAAGGTGGCGGGCATATTGCTCGAGAGTGCGGCGCGCGACCGCTTCGTCGACTGGCTCGCCGTGGGCGTGGGCGTCAACCTCGCCGCCGCCCCGGTCCTGGCAGACGCGCCCTTTGCCCCCATTTCGGTCGCGAGCACCGGGGCAAAGGTCGCGCCGCGCGCCTTCCTCACCGCGCTGGCCGATTGTTTCGCCACGCAAGAGGAAAAGCTCGCCGCCTTCGGGTTCCCCCGCATCCGCGAGGACTGGCTGCGCCACGCGGCCAAGGTCGGCGAGGAGATCACCGTCAGGATCGGCGGCACCACCCTGCGCGGCATCTTCGACACCGTCGATCCGGCAGGCAACCTCATCCTCCTCACCGGCGCGGGGCCAAAGATCATCGCCGCCGCCGACGTCCATTTCTGAAAGGCGCGCGATGCTTTTGACCATCGACTGCGGCAACACCAACACCGTCTTCGCGATCTGGGACGGCACGCGGTTCGTCGCCACCTGGCGCACCTCGACCGAGTGGCAGCGGACGGCGGACCAGTATTACGTCTGGCTCTCGTCGCTGATGCAGTTCCAGAAACTCGACGTCGAGATCACCGACATGATCGTCTCCTCGACCGTGCCGCGCGTCGTGTTCAACCTGCGCGTCCTCGCCGACCGCTATTTCAACTGCCGCCCGCTGGTCGTGGGCAAGGCCGACTGCGCCTTGCCCGTCGCCGTGCGCGTCGATGCGGGCACGCAGGTCGGCCCCGACCGCCTCGTCAACACCGTCGCCGGCCACGACCGGCACGGCGGCAACCTCATCGTCGTCGACTTCGGCACCGCCACCACCTTCGATGTGGTGGACGACGACGGCGCCTATGTCGGCGGCGTCATCGCACCCGGTGTGAACCTGTCGCTCGAGGCGCTGCACATGGCCGCCGCGGCGTTGCCGCACGTCGATATTACCAAGCCGCAGGCGGTTATCGGCACGAATACGGTTGCATGTATGCAGTCGGGCGTGTTCTGGGGCTACATCGGTCTCGTCAAGGAGATCTGCGCTCGCATCAAGGCTGAGCGCGGCAGGCCGATGAAGGTGATTTCCACGGGTGGTCTGGCCCCGTTGTTCCAACAGACCGAAAAGCTCTTCGATGCATTCGAGGACGATCTGACCATTCACGGGCTGACCGTGATCCACAAGTACAACGTCGATCGCGGCCAGCCGTGATCGCAAACAAAACAAAGGCTTGAACTAAGATATGACGACCGAAAGACTGATCTACCTGCCCCTCGGTGGGGCGGGCGAAATTGGCATGAATGCCTATGTGTACGGCTATGGACGCCCCGGGAAAGAGCGGCTGATCGTCGTCGACCTCGGCGTGACGTTCCCCGACATGGACACTTCGCCCGGTGTCGACCTCATCTTCCCCGATATCTCCTGGCTGGAGAAACGCCGCGACCGGATCGACGGCATCTTCATCACCCATGGTCACGAGGATCACGTCGGCGCCGTCGGCCACCTCTGGGACCGGCTGCGCGCGCCGATCCATACCCGTGCCTTCACCGGCAGCCTCGCGCGGCGCAAGCTCGACGAGCATGGCGCGCCCGACACCGCGCTGAACATCCACGGCGCCTACCCGGTCTTCGTCGAGGCGGGGCCGTTCCGCGTCGCCTTCGTGCCGATCTCGCATTCCATCCCCGAAAGTGCGGGCCTCGCCATCGACACGCCCGCGGGCCGCATCCTGCACACCGGCGACTTCAAGATCGACGAGACGCCGATCGTCGGCGAGGCCTTCGACCGCAAGCTCTGGGCAGAGGTCGCAAAGGACGGCGTCAAGGCGCTGGTCTGCGATTCGACCAACGTGTTCTCGCCCAAACCGGGGCGCAGCGAGGCGAGCATCGCCGACAACCTCGAACGCCTGATCCGCAGCGCCCCCGGCATGATCGCGGCGACCACCTTCGCCTCCAACGTCGCCCGCCTCAAGACGCTGGCGACGGCGGCGGACCGCGCCGGGCGGCGGGTGTGTCTGCTGGGGCGGTCGATGCAGCGCATGGTGCAGACCGCCAAGGAAGAGGGGCTGCTCAAGGGCTTTCCCGAAACGGTGCCGCCCGAGGACGCCGCCGGCATGCCGCGCGAGAAGCTGTTGCTGCTGGTGACGGGAAGCCAGGGTGAGCGCCGCGCGGCTTCCGCTCAACTTGCCGGCAACGCCGCCTTCCTCGGCATGTCCCTCAAGGACGGCGACACGTTCCTGTTCTCGTCCCGCGTCATCCCCGGCAACGAGCGCGGCGTGATCCGGATCATGAACCAGCTCTCGGAAAAGGGCGTCGACGTGGTCGAGGATCTCGACGGCGAATATCACGTGTCCGGTCACGCCAACCGCCCCGACCTCCTCGAGATGCACGAGATCACCAAGCCGCAGGTCGTGATCCCGATGCACGGCGAGCACCGGCACCTGCGCGAGCATGCCAAGCTGGCCGAGGCCGCCGGACGCACCTCGATGGTGGTCGTCAACGGCATGATGATCGACCTGTCGGGCAACGCCCCCAAGGTCGCCGAATACGTCGAGACCGGGCGGACCTATCTCGACGGCTCGGTGCAGGTCGGCGCGCTCGACGGTGTGGTCCGCGACCGGATCCGCATGTCGCTGAACGGGCACCTCCTCGTCACCGTGATCCTCGACGAGAACGACGATCTGCTCGGGGATCCCTGGGTCGAAACGATGGGTCTGCCCGAAACCGGCTCGTCCGGCACCGCTCTGGCCGAGGTGGTCGAGGCGGATCTGGCGCAGTTCACGGCCCGCGCGGCGAAGAAGACACTGCGCAGCGAGACGATCCTGGACAAGGAACTCAAGAAGATCGCGCGTCAGTCGGCATTCGCGGAGATCGGCAAGAAGCCCGAGGTGACGGTCGTCGTCAGCCGCCTGAGCTGAACGAAGACGAATTCTGTCACAGAATTCGCCGTCGAAGTCTTTGAAAGACTTCGTTCTGCGCCGATATCGAAGATCGGGCTGCTTGTCGCGTGACGCGCGCGGCAGCCCATTTCAGTTGCCTGCGGCTCCTCGAAACGCGCCTGAACGCGCCGCCGCGGTTCAGCCGGTGCCGCGCTCGCTGAAACTCTTGGCGATGAACGCGGGCGCGTCGTCACCCATGCCGACGACTTTGTTGGCGTCGCTCCGCCGACCGCCCCGATCCCGCGCGCCCTTGTCGTCGGCGCCCCTGTCCCGCGGCTCGCCTTGACGGTCGTTCTGGCTCTGGCGTCGGTTGCCGCCGCCGTCCCTGGTACCTTCCGACGACGCGGGCCGGGGACCGCGTTCGTTGCGGTGGGGGGGACGCGGTGCCGCCTCGGAGGCGACATCCGCCGGGGGCTCCGCCGCCTGCTCTGCCTTTGTCGCGTCGGCCTTGGCCGCAGGCTTGTCCGCCGTCCGACCCCGGCGGCTCCGCGTGCGCGGCGCCCGCTCTTGCGAGGCGCGCCCGTCGTCCTCGACCTCGCCGGTCGGGGCCAGTTGCTGGCCCATCGGATTGTCCAGACCGCGGGATCTCGTTCTGCACGAGGCGCTCCACGTCGGCGAGGTTCTTTTCGTCGCGCGGCACGCAGATCATGATCGTGGCGCCCTTGCGGCCCGCGCGCCCCGTCCGGCCGATCCGGTGCACATAGTCCTCGGCATGGCTCGGCACGTCGAAGTTGAAGACGTGGGACACGGCGGGAATGTCGAGGCCGCGCGCGGCGACATCCGAGGCGACGAGAAACTTGATCGTCCCGTCGCGGAACCCGTTCAGCGTCCGCGTGCGCGTCGACTGCTCGAGGTCGCCGTGGATCGGCTCGGCGTTCAACCCGTGCTTCTTCAGCGACTTGGCGACGATATCCACGTCCGTCTTGCGGTTGCAGAAGATGATGGCGTTGGTGCAGGCCTCGCCCTCGGCGGCGATGATCGCGCGCAGCAGGTCGCGCTTCTCGCCCGGTTCGGCATCCTTGCGGCTGCCTTTGAACATGATGACGCCCTGTTTGATGTTCTCGCCCGTCGTCGCCGCGCGGGCGACCTCGATCCGGGCGGGATTGCTCAGGAACATGTTGGTGATCCGCTCGATCTCGGGCGCCATCGTGGCGCTGAAGAACAGCGTCTGCCGGGTGAACGGCGTGAGGCCGAAGATGCGCTCGATATCGGGGATGAACCCCATGTCGAGCATCCGGTCGGCTTCGTCCACCACCATGATCTTGACGTCGTTGAGGATGAGCTTGCCGCGCTCGAAATGGTCGAGCAGGCGCCCGGGCGTCGCGATCAGGACGTCGACGCCCCGGTCGATCAGCAAATCCTGCTCCTTGAACGACACGCCGCCGATCAGCAGCGCCTTGGTCAGTTTCGTGTATTTGGCGTAGGTGTCGAAGTTTTCGGCGACCTGGGCGGCCAGTTCCCGCGTCGGGCAGAGCACGAGGCTGCGCGGCATCCGCGCCCGTGCGCGTCCGCGCCCGAGGTTGGTGATCATCGGCATCACGAAGGCCGCGGTCTTGCCCGTGCCGGTCTGCGCGATGCCGAGGACGTCACGCCCCTCGAGGGCCGCAGGGATCGCGCCCGCCTGGATCGGCGTCGGCATCAGATAGCCGGTTTCCTCGATCGCCTTCATCACCTTGGGCGAGAGGCTGAGGTCGGCGAATTTAACACCGGCCGCAGGTGCGGTATCGGCCGAAGGTTCGGTGGTGTCGGAGGTTGAGTCTGTGGTGGTGTCGGTCAAGTTCGGCCCTTTCGCGAAGGTTGCGGCAACAAAGGCCGCAAGATCGCGCGGCCGCGTCCCGGCCGAATTGCCGCGAACGTCTGTCGAATGCAGGCCTCTTAGGCCAGAGTGGGGATAACGTCAAGGAAACCGCAGGGTTCCGGTGGAACACAGGGGCCAGCCGCCGCGTTCGTCCTCGGTACGGAAACAAACGAAGGAAATTACCATGATCCGCAGATCAGGTTCTGCCAAATGGAGCGGCGGCCTCAAGGACGGCAAAGGCCACGTCTCGACGCGAGACGGGCGTGCTGTCCGACCAGCCCTATGGCTTCAACACACGGTTCGAGGGTGCAAAGGGCACCAACCCCGAGGAACTGATCGGTGCGGCGCATGCGGCCTGCTTTGCCATGGCGATGAGCCTCGGTCTGGGCGAGGCAGGCTTCACCGCCGACAACATCGACGCCAAATCCACGGTCTCGCTCGAGGAGAAGGACGGCGGCTTTGCGATCACCAAGATCCATCTGGACGTGACCGCGACGATCCCCGACATCGACGATGCCAAGTTCCAGGAAATCGCCGAGGCAACAAAGCAGGGCTGTCCCGTGTCGAAGGTGCTGACCGGCGCCGAGATCACGATGGACGCCCGTCTGGGCTGACCCTCAGGCCATCATCGCCTTCGTCGCGGTCAGCGCCACGTCAGGGTAATCGCGCGCGACCCGGTCGATGTCCCATTGCAGGCGCGTGAGGTAGACCACATCGCCGTCGTTGTCGGCGGCGATGTGCTGTTTGTTGGCGGCGACGAAGGCCTCGACCGCCGGTCTGGCGCCCGACACCCAGCGGGCCGAGGTGAACTGCGACCCCTCGAACCGCACCGGCAGCCCGTATTCGAGCTCGATCCGGCTCGCCAGCACCTCGAATTGCAGGGCGCCGACGACACCGACGATGAAGCCCGAGCCGAAGATGGGCTTGAACACCTTGGCCGCGCCCTCCTCGGCAAATTGCATCAGCGCCTTTTCCAGATGTTTCGCCTTCATCGGGTCGCCCGCGCGGACGGTCTGCAACAACTCGGGCGCGAACGAGGGGATGCCGGTCACGCGCAGCACCTCGCCCTCGGTCAGGGTGTCGCCGATGCGCAACTGCCCGTGGTTGGGGATACCGATGATGTCGCCCGCCCAGGCCTCTTCGGCGAGTTCCCGGTCGGCGGCGAGGAACATCACCGGGCTCGTCACCGCCATCACCTTCTTGCTGCGCACATGGGTCAGCTTCATCCCGCGCTCGAAATGCCCCGACGCCAGGCGCACGAACGCCACCCGGTCGCGGTGCTTCGGGTCCATGTTGGCCTGCACCTTGAACACGAAGCCGGTGACGGCCTCCTCTTCGGGCGCGATCTGGCGCGGCTCGGCTTCCTGCACCTGCGGCTCTGGGCCGTATGTCGAAATCCCGTCCATCAGCTCGCGCACCCCGAACGAATTGATCGCCGAGCCGAACCAGATCGGCGTCATCGACCCCTCGAGGACGCGGGCCGGATCGAGTTTCGGCAAGAGTTCGCGCGCCATCTCGACCTCTTCGCGCAGTTTCGCCAGCAGGTCGGCAGGCACGTGATCCGCGATCTTCGGATCGTCCATCCCGGCGATCTCGATACTCTCCGCCACCCGGTTCCGGTCGGCCCGGTCGATGAGTTCGAGGCGGTCGCGCAAGAGGTCGTAGCACCCGATGAATTCGCGGCCCACACCGATCGGCCAGGACGCGGGCGTGACGTCGATGGCGAGGTTCTCCTGAATCTCGTCGATGATCTCGAAGGTGTCGCGGCTCTCGCGGTCCATCTTGTTGCAGAACGTCAGGATCGGCAGGTCGCGCATCCGGCAGACCTCGAACAGCTTCTGGGTCTGGCTCTCGACGCCCTTGGCGCCGTCGATGACCATCACCGCGGCGTCCACGGCCGTGAGCGTGCGGTAGGTATCCTCGGAAAAGTCCGAGTGTCCGGGCGTGTCCACGAGATTGAAGCGGAACGCCTTGTAGTCGAACGACATCGCCGAGGCCGAGACCGGAGATGCCGCGGTCCTTCTCCATCTGCATGAAGTCCGAGCGCGTGCGCCGCGCCTCGCCCTTGGCGCGGACCTGTCCGGCCATCTGGATCGCCCCCCCGAACAGCAGGAACTTTTCGGTCAGCGTCGTCTTGCCCGCGTCGGGATGGCTGATGATCGCGAACGTCCGACGGCGGGCGATCTCGGGGGGCAGGGGGGCGCGGTTGCTCATGCCACGGCGATTACGGCGATCGCCCGGGGGCAAGGCAATGTCCGGCGCCGTGGGTGGCAGGATCGACATGGACCGACGCGGAGGGCGCGCGCAATATCGGATCGGATCAGCGGCTCCTTCGCGGGCGGCGGTAGGCTGACGGTCCATGGCCGCAACCGCTGCCGCGAGCCCTCAGTCCGAGGAGGACGAGGCGCGGCGCAACGTTCGATGGCATCCGGCCCGGTCACCAGCGCCTCCTTGATCTCGAACCCCTGATGCGCGCGCGGCGCATGGCCCTTGATGACCACGTCCGTGGGCACCGCGGGCCGGGTGCGCGGGTCGATCAGCAGGCTCTCGGCGGCGATGCCTTCGGCGTAGATGATCTGGTGCTCGTCGAACAGGATCTGGAAATAGTCGACGAAGCCGCCGTCCTTCTGCACGACGCTGCTGCCGTTCACCAGATGCCGCACCTTCACCAGCACCTCGGCCCGGCCGAGGCCGAGGCTGTCGTGCCGCTGATAGACGAAAAGGCGGTGTTCGGGGCTGACGATCAGGTCGTTCTCGTTGTGCAGCGCGCCCTTGCGGATCGTGACCGGCGCAAAGGCGCCCACCGCCCGCAGCGTCGTCTGCCCGATCCAGCGGATCGCCTGCGCGCCGTCGTCGCGGGTCAGCACCCGGTCGCCCACGGCCAGCGCCTCGATCCGCCGCTGCTCGCCGCCCGCCATCGTGATGTGGGTACCGCGGGTGAACGACACGCAACTGACCTCGGCCAGACGCGACAGGGCCGTGTCGCGGTCACAGCCGACAAGGCGGTAGATTGCGCCCGACTGCAATGCCGACAGCGGCAACAGATAGACCGCCGCCGCCGTCCCGGCCTCGACCTCGACAAGGATCAGCGCCTCCTGGGTCGACCCATCCGGCGCCATCAGCGTCAGGCAGCAGTCGAGGTGCACGGTATTGCCCGGTGCACCCAGCGTGCTGCCCGCCGCGACCGTGAAATGCCGCGCCGCGGCGTCGGCGGCCAGCGCGAGGCGCCGCCGTTCGGCCCGCGGCACCAGCGCATAGATGTCGTCCATCACGAGATCGTCCGCGAAAGAGATCGCGTCGCCTTCGGCCACCCCGTCGACCGCGACGAAGTCGCCCGCCAGATAGACCGGCAGGCTTTGCTCCGTCGAAGGGGTGATCTCGTCGGTCATTCTCTCGCCTCGGTGGCGCCTCATCCGGATATGCCCGATCAATGCGGCAGGCTCATGGCGCCGGTTCCACCTTGTTGCCCGGAACCCGCCGCGATGCTAGGGCTGATCCGTGCTCGGAAGGAAACGGCTATGGATTTGGGGATCAAGGGGAAAACGGCGCTGGTCTGCGCCTCGTCCAAGGGCCTCGGGCGCGGCTGCGCCGAGGCATTGGCGCAGGCGGGCGTGGCCCTCGTGCTGAACGCGCGCGGCGCCGAGGCGCTGGAGGAGACGGCAGCGGCGATCCGCGCGGCACACGGCGTCGCGGTCACGACCGTGCCCGGCGACATCACCGACGCCGGCGTGCAGGCCGCGGCCCTGGCCCACGGCCCCTTCGACATCCTCGTGACCAACGCGGGCGGCCCGCCGCCCGGCCTCTGGTCCGACTGGGACCGCGCCGATTTCATCGCCGCCCTCGACGCCAACATGCTGACGCCCATCGCGCTCATGAAGGCCACGCTGCCCGGCATGATCGAGCGGGGCTGGGGCAGGGTGATCAACATCACCTCGCAGTCGGTCAAGGCGCCGATCCCCGCCCTCGGCCTCTCGAACGCCGCCCGCACCGGCCTTACCGGTTACGTCGCGGGCACGGCGCGGCAGGTCGCACCTTCGGGTGTTACCATCAACAACCTGCTGCCCGGCATCCACGCCACCGACCGCGCCACGGCGCTCGACGGCGGCGTCAGCCGGGCGCAGAACATCTCGATGGAGGAGGCGCGGACCCAGCGCGAGGCGACGATCCCCGCCCGCCGCTACGGCACCGCCGCCGATTTCGGCGCCGCCTGCGCGTTCCTGTGCTCGCAGCACGCGGGCTTCATCGTCGGCCAGAACATCCTGCTCGACGGCGGCGCCACCAACGCCACGATCTGAGGCCGCGCCTTGTGGCAGGGCGCGTGCATTGCTATGTGCGACGAAATCCGACGCAATCGCTAAGGTAATCGTGCCCGACCTCGCCGCCCCAGACCGCGCACCGCCGCGCCTCGCCGTGCGCGGCCTCGTCCGGGCGTTCGACGGGCGCCAGGTGGTCGATGACGTCTCGCTGACCGTGATGCCGGGGCAAGTGACCTGCCTGCTCGGCCCCTCGGGCTGCGGCAAATCCACCACCCTGCGGATCATCGCCGGCGTCGACCGCCCCGACGCGGGCACCGTCCACGCCGACGGCACGCTGCTCTGCGGCGATGCGACCCATGTCGCACCCGAGCATCGGGGCATCGGCCTCATGTTCCAGGACTTCGCGCTCTTCCCGCATCTCGACGTGGCGGGCAACGTCGCCTTCGGCCTGCGCGGCCCGCGCGGCGAGGTCCGCACCCGTGTCACCGAACTCCTCGACCGGGTCGGCATGGCCCGCCACATCGACCGCTATCCCCACGAATTGTCGGGGGGCGAGCAGCAGCGCGTGGCCCTCGCCCGCGCCCTGGCCCCCCGCCCGCGGATCCTGCTGATGGACGAGCCGTTCTCGGGCCTCGACGACCGCCTGCGCGACGACATCCGCGACGAGACCCTTGCCGTCCTCAAGGCCGAGGGCACCGCCGTCCTGCTGGTCACGCACGAGCCCGGCGAGGCGATGCGCATGGCCGACGAAATCGCCCTGATGCGCGATGGCCGCATCGTGCAGTCGGGCGCGCCCTACAATATCTACAACACCCCCGTCGACCGCGCCGCCGCCGCCTTCTTCAGCGATATCAACGTCATCGAAGGCAGGGTTCAGGGGGCGCTCACCGAGACCGCCTTCGGCCAGTTCCTCGCCCCCGGCGTGCCGGACGGCACCGCGGTCGACATCGTGATCCGGCCCCAGCACCTCAAGATCGACTTCGACCGTCAGGGCCGCGGCCCCAATCCGACGCCCGCCGAAGGCACCCCCGCCCGCGGCGTCGTCACCCGGGCGCGGTTCATGGGGGCGGGTTCCCTCGTCGAGTTCCGCATGGACTTCGACGGCTCGATCCTGCGCGCCCTCGTCCCGTCCGTCTTCCTGCCCGGCCCCGGCACCGCGCTCTGGCTGATGATCCGCCGCGACCGCTGCTTCGTCTTTCCCCGCGCCGCCTGAGCGCGCGGCCCCCCGCATTCACGTTGCCGCAACAACTCCCGCCGGAGGCTCCCCGGCCAGCCCCGGCGCACCTACGCCTGAAAATCGACCAGCCGCTTGCCTTCCTCCTCGACGAAGAGTTGCGGCAGCACCGCCAGCGTCTCGATCCGGTCGACGCGCACCACCGCAAAATCCCGCGCCGTCTCGTCCCAGACAGTGACCGTCCAGACCCGCCCCCAATATTCGAGTTGCAGGGGCCGCAGCACCCGCTCGCTCAGGCCCGCACTGTCCTCGCGCACGCCGGCCCGCACCTTCTGGCGCGCCCGGATCGCGCCGCGCAGCGGCGGCATGTGCCGGAACCCTTTCGCCGCATCGGCAAAGGGATAGACGGCAAACCCAAATCCGCGCGGCGGGCTCGACCGGTCCTCGGGCAGCACCGCGTCGATCTTCGCCGACAGGCTTTTCGCCGCCGCCTTCAGTTCCGCGTCCGCTCCGTCGCCGACCACCGCCATCCCCAGATGCAGCGCCTCGAGTTCGGTCAGCGTCAGGTTCAGCGGCGGCAGCGTGATCGCCGCCGTGGTCCGGTAGCCCAGCCCTCGCGCCCCCTCGAGCGGGACGCCCGACGCGATGAGCGTGTCCATGTCGCGGTAGACCGTGCGCAGCGAGATGCCGAGGCGATCGGCCAAATCCTGCGCCCGGTGCAACCGCCCGTCGCGCAGGATCTGGATCATCCGGATCAACCGGTCGCTACGGCCCATTTGTCAGTATCCTGTCAGTTGACGGGATAGTGACAAGAAATGCGCACCCCCGCAACCAAAGCGGCGCACCGCCGCCCACTTTACCCTTTCCGGCGCCCCCCCGACGCTCTATCGACCGGGGCGCAACCTGTACTGACGAGGAGACGCGTCATGCTGAACAATATCGGAATTCCCGGTCTGATCCTGATCGCCGTCGTCGTGCTCGTGCTCTTCGGGCGCGGCAAGGTGTCGTCGCTCATGGGCGAGGTCGGCAAGGGCATCACCGCCTTCAAGCGCGGCGTCGACGATGGCAAGCGCGAGATCGACGAGGACCGCGACACCGAGCGGGCGCACGAGCCCGACCTGCCGCGCACCGCCGCCGAGATCCGCGCCGCCGAAGCGGCCCGCGACGTGACCCCCGGTCCCCGCCCCGACCTGTCCAAGGACCGGACCTAGGGGCACGGACCGAACGGCCGGAGGGCGCAGGCGATGCTGGGCATGGGCTGGAGCGAGATCATGGTCGTGGCGATCGTGGCGCTGATCGTCGTCGGCCCCAAGGACCTGCCCAACATGTTCCGCACCATCGGCCAGTTCACCGGCAAGGCCAGGGGGATGGCACGCGAGTTCTCGCGCGCCATGGAGGCCGCCGCCGACGAGGCGGGCGTCAAGGACATCGCCAAGACGATCACGTCGGCAGGCAAGGCGGTCGGTAACCCCAAGGCGTTCGGCGCCGACCAGTTGCGCACCGCAGCCGGTCTGCCCGCGTCCTACAAGCCCGGCAGCGCCACCGAGGCCCTGTCGAAGGACCGCGCCGAGGCCAAGGCAAGGATTGCAGAGAGCACCGCCAAGGCCGCGACCGACCGCAAGGCACGCGAAGCGGCCGCCGCCACCGCGCCATCGCCCGACAAGGCAGCGCCGGCCACGACGGCGGCTGAACCGAAGGCGGCAAAGCCGAAGGCGACCACCGCGAAAGCGGCGACACCGAAAGCGGCGCCCGAAACGGCCGGCCCCGCCGCCAAACCGAGGACGCCCGCAAAGCCGAAGGCACCCTCCGGGTCGAAACCGCCCGCCAAGCCCCGGGCGAAGAAGCCGAGCCCCGAGGCGCCCGAATGACCAACGCCGACGATCTCGACGACAGCGCCGCGCCGCTGATCGAGCATCTGACCGAGCTGCGCACCCGGCTGATCCGCTGCGTCATCGCCTTCTTCATCGCGATGATCCTCTGCTTCACGATCTACGAGCCGATCTTCAACTTCCTCACCCGCCCGCTCTGCACCGCACTCGCCGCCGAGGGTCAGCCCTGCGATCTGGTGTTCCTTGCCCTCGAAGAGGGCTTCTTCGTCGCCATCTCGATCTCGCTTCTGGGCGGCCTCGTGCTGTCGTTCCCGGTGATCTCCTATCAGCTCTGGCGCTTCGTCGCGCCCGGCCTCTACCGCTCGGAAAAGGGCGCGTTCCTGCCGTTCCTCGTCGCCTCGCCGTTCATGTTCTTCCTCGGCGCGGCCTTCGCCTACTACGTCATCACCCCGCTCGCCTTCGACTTCTTCCTCGGCTTTCAACAGCCCGGAACCTTGGCTGAGGGCCCCGACAGCAGCACGGCGGCGGCGGGCGTCCTGTTTCAGGGCTCGGCCAAGGCCTATCTCTCGCTCACCATCAAATTCATCGTCGCCTTCGGCCTCTGCTTCCAGCTTCCCGTGCTCCTGACGCTGATGGGCAAGGCGGGGCTGGTGGGGGCCAAGGGCCTCGGACAGATGCGCAAATACGCCGTGCTCGGCATCCTCATCCTCGCCGCCATCGCCACGCCGCCCGACGTGGTCAGCCAGATCATCCTGTTCACGGTGGTCTACGGCCTCTACGAAATCTCGATCCTCCTCGTCGCCCGCGTCGAGAAAAAGCGCGAGGCCCATCTGCGCGCAGAGGGTCTCTGGGTCGACGACATCGACGACGAAGAGGCGGGCGACATCGCCGACGGGACCGCGCCGAAGTGACCGATGCGCTCGACCGGATCGCCGCGGCCCTCGAACGGATGGCGCCCGTCCCCGCCGCCGCCCCCGATTTCGGCGCCGCTACCGCCTTCGTCTGGGCGCCGGACCCCGACCGCCTCGTGCCGGTGCCACAGGTCAGCCGGATCGACGTCTCCCTCCTCGTCGGCATCGACCGCGCCCGCGACACGCTGCGCGCCAATACCGAGCGTTTTGCCGCCGGTCTGCCCGCCAACAACGCCCTGCTCTGGGGCGCGCGCGGCATGGGAAAATCGAGCCTCGTCAAAGCGATCCACGCCGACGTTCAGGTGCGTCACCCCGACCTGCGGATCATCGAGGTGCACCGCGAGGATCTGCCCGGCATCGGCCGCTGCCTCGCGCTCCTGCGCGGCGCGCCGTTCCGGTTCCTGATGTTCTGCGACGACCTCTCGTTCACCCAGGACGACGCGCATTACAAATCGCTGAAGGCGGTGCTCGACGGTGGTATCGAGGGGCGGCCCGACAACGTCGTGCTCTACGCCACGTCGAACCGCCGCCACCTGATGCCGCGCGACATGATCGAGAACGAACGCTCGACGGCGATCAGCCCCTCCGAGGCGGTCGAGGAAAAGGTCTCGCTGTCGGACCGCTTCGGCCTCTGGCTCGGCTTCCATCCCTGCGATCAGGAGCAGTATCTGGCGATGATCCGCGGCTATTGCGCGGCCCACGACCTCGACGTCCCCGAGGACCGCCTGCGCGCCGAGGCCATCGAATGGCAGGCGACGCGCGGCAGCCGTTCGGGCCGGGTGGCATGGCAGTTCTTCGTCGACCTCGCGGGGCGCGAGGGAACCGCCCTGTAGGATGGGGTTTCACCCCATCTTTGCCGTCGGATGATGGGGTGAAACCCCATCCTACGGCAGGAAGTCCCCCGGATCCTGACTGTCCGTGCCTCGCCGCACCTCGAAGTGCAGGAACGTCGGATCGCCCGCCAGCACCTTGCCGATCACCTGACCCTGAGAGACCGTGGCGCCGCGCGCGACCGTCAGGTTCTCGAGGTGGGTATAGACCGTCAGCAGGTTGTCGGCGTGGCGGATCACCACGATCTGGATGCCGGCGGTATCGGTGGTGATCGCGGCCACGGTGCCCGCCGCGGCGGCGCGGACGTCGGCACCCGCGGCGGCGCCGATGTCGATGCCTTCGTTGCGGCCCGGCGCATAGGCGCGGATGATCGCGCCCGCCACGGGCTGCACCATGCGGGCGGTGCTCGCGGGGGCGGTCTGTTGCGCGCCGAGATCGGGAGCGGGCGTCGCGACCGGCGCTGCGGTCGCCTGCGGCGTGGCGGCGGGATCGGGCTCGGGCAGCGGCTCGGACGCGCTGGGGGGAACGGGCGCCACCGATCCGGCACCGGGTGCCGTCACCGTCGCCTCCTGCGGCGGCCGGACAGAGCCTGCGCCGGGGATCAGCAATTGCTGGCCCTCGCGGATCGTGAGGTCTGCATCGAGGCCGTTCCACTCGGCGATCGAGCGGGCCGCGACACCGTAGAGGCGGGCGATCGAATAGACCGTCTCGCCGCGCACGACGCGGTGCCGAACCGGTTCCGCGCCGCCCGGCGTGGCGGGCGATGCGGCGGGGACCGGCGCTGCGGTCGCGGCGGCGGCAGGCGTCGCACTCGGCAGCGCCGCCGTGGTCACGTCGCCCGCCCGCCCAAGGGCATCGCCGGCCAGCGTCTGCACGTCGACGGTTGCGGCGGCGGGCACCACGGCACCTGCGCCGGCATCCGCCACCCGGGACGGCAGGGCGATCACCTCGTCCCGGCGCAGTTCGGTATCGGGGAGGATGCCGTTATAGCGCGCCAGCGCGTCGGCATCGAGGCCGAGGCGCGCGGCGATCGCGCCTACCGTGTCACCCTGCTGCGCCACGACGACCTGATAGTTCGGATAGGAGATCACGCCCCGCGCATCGGGTGCGGGTCGCGTCGGCGCCGCGGCCAGCGCCGCCGTCGTGTCGAACCCGTTGCCCAGATCGCGCAGATCGACGTCGAGCGGCCCGCCACCGCAGGCACCCAGCAGCGCCAGCGCCCCGAACGCGACGCTCAGCCGCCGGGCCGGTCGCACCGGTGCCCCGGGCGGCATCGGTCTCGCGAAATGGCTCATGTCATGCTCCCTCCATGTCCCCGGATGCCGCGTGAACATCGGCCCGGAGCCCCCTGTTATATCGGGGGTTTTCACCTTCCGCCCTCTCGTCGTCCGGGGCGGTCAATCCTGTCCGATCCCCTCGACCAGCGGCACGAAACGGACCGAGCGCAGCTCGTCATAGTCGAAACCCGTTTCCGAGCGCGTCACCCGGATCAGGCTTTGCACCGCATCGGACTGGCCGACCGGCACCACCATGATACCCCCAACCTTCAACTGCGCCAAGAGGGGGCCGGGCGGGTCTTCGGCGGCGGCGGTCACGAGGATGCGGTCGAACGGCGCCTGATCGGCGAACCCGTGGCTGCCGTCGGCGGTAAAGGCGGTGATGTTCACCAGATCCATCGCCGCGAACAGCTCGCGCGCATCCGCCACCAGCCGCCGGAACCGGTCGACCGTATAGACCCGCCGCGCCAGTTGGCTGAGGATCGCCGCCTGATACCCCGAGCCGGTGCCGACCTCGAGCACCTTGTCGCGCGGCTGCACGTTCAGGGCCTGCGTCATCAGCCCCACCACCGACGGCTGCGATATGGTCTGGCCGCAGGCGATCGGCAGCGGCATGTCCTCGTAGGCGCGGTCGGCAAAGATGCCGCGCACGAAATGGGCGCGGTCCACCACCTCCATCGCGGTCAGCACCCGCGCGTCCGTCACCCCGCGCGAGCGCAGCGCGAACAGGAACTGCATCTTGCGCGTGGCGACGTCGTCCTCGGTCATAGCGGGCCGTCGAGCGCGGCCGAGAGCCGCTCCAGCGTGTCGTGCGCCGTCAGATCCGCGCGCAGCGGCGTGACCGATACGTATCCGTCGAGGTTGACGGCCGCATCCGTCCCCGGCGCCGTCGCCACGTCCTGCGGCCCGCCCCGCACCCAGAGGAACCGCCGCCCGGTGGGCGAAATCTGCCCCTCGACGGTGAAATGCGTGCCCCGCCGGAACCCCTGCGCCGCGACCGCCACGCCCTTGACCTCCGCCGCGGGCAGGGGCGGGAAATTCACGTTGTAGAACAGGCGGTAATCGTCGGTCGTCCAGAGCGCATCGTCGAGCAAGCGCCGCACCAGCGCCACGCCATGCGCCGCCGCCGCCTCGAACGGGTCGGGCAGCGCGGCGTTGGCAGGGCCGAAATACTGGCTCAGCGCGATCGCGGGCAGGCCCTGCAACGCCGCCTCCATGGCGCCGCCGATTGTCCCGGAATAGAGGACGTTCTCGGCCGAATTGTTGCCCCGGTTCACTCCCGACAGCACCAGATCCGGCCGTTCGGACATTACGTCATGCAGCCCCGCCAGAACGCAGTCGGCGGGCGAGCCCTCTGCCGCGAACCGCCGCTCGTCGAGTTTGGCGATCATCGTCGGATGCGCATAGCTGATGCAATGGCCGACACCCGATTGCTCGAACGCGGGTGCCACGGTCCAGACCTCGCCCGCAGACCCCGCAAGTTCGGTGGCGATGGCGTGCAGGACGGCAAGACCCGGGGCGTTGATGCCGTCGTCGTTGGTAATGAGAATGCGCATGCGGGCGGCCCCTTTGCGGCCTTGGTATGCGAGGGGGCGGGGGGCGGCAAGCCAGCAGCACATCGCGCGCGGGATTGCCCCGGTGTCGTGACCCGCAAGACTCAGGGCGAGAGGATCTCGGCCAGCAGGCGCGCGGCCTCTGCGTCGGGCGCACTCAGCGCGGCGCGGTCCTCGCCCGGAAAGAAACGGGCCCGCAGTGCCGTCGGCATCGGGGCGGGCGCCACGATCCGCACCTTCGGCCCGGTATGCGCCGTCTCCGCCGCCCACGACCGCACCAGCGCCATCTGCGCCGCCTTCGACGCGCCGTAGCTGCCAAAGAATTTCTCGCCCGCCCGCGCATCGTCGGCAAAGACGGCGGTGCCGCTCTGCCCGAGAAGGGGTGCGACGAGGCCGATCAGCCGCCGCGCCGCATGCAGGTTGACGTCGATACTTTTGGCGAAATCGCCGTCCCCGGTATGCGGCACCGGCGACAGGGGCGCGGCATGGATCGCCATGTGCACCCACAGGTCGATCCTGCCCCAGCGCGCGCGCAGCGCGGCGCAGAGTTGTGCCATCGCCTCGGGCACGCAGATGTCCATCGGCGCCAGCGTCGCCTGCCCGCCGAGGGCGCGGACCGCATCGTCCAGCTCCTCGAGGGCGCCGACGGTGCGGGCCACCGCGACGATATGATGCGTCGGCGCCAGTGCCTTGGCCAGGGCGGCGCCGAGGCCGCGCGAGGCGCCGGTGACGAGGGCGACTTTGGGGATTTCGGTCGACATGGGCGCGGCTATCGCAGGGAACGAGGTGCCCCGCAAGCCTCAGGGCCGCTTGCGCTCCGCCATCGCATCAAGGGCCGCATGCACCGCCTCATCCTCCCAGCCCTCGGCCAGCGCGCGCGCCATCAGCGTGGCCTGCGCCTCTGGCGCCAGCCCGCCCACCGGCGGGTCGGTGTCGAGGCTGGTGGGAAAGGCATAGCCCTCGGCGCAGGCGGCCAGTGCGGCGCGGGTCCGCTCGGGGCCGAGGCGGGGTTGCAGGCGCCGCAGGGCGGGATAGAGCGCCTTGCACATCGCCGTCCGGTCGAGCGCCTCGAGCGCGCGTCCGAAGGCCGAGGAGACCTGCAACAGGTTCGCCATCCGGTGCACGTCCGCTGTACGGTTATCGCCCGCCGCATGGAACACCGCCGGGTTGAAGAACAGCGCATCCCCCTTCTTCAGCGGCACCTGGACATGATGTGCCTCGAAGTAGGCGCGGTGATTCTCGCGTCGCACGGCGGCATAGCCCTGCGGATGGGTCTGGCTGAACGGCAAGAGCTTGGTCGGCCCGCTCTCGATATCCATGTCCACATGCGCGATCGCGCCCTGCAGGGTCAGCAGCGGCGAGAGAGTGTGGACATGCAGCGGAAACCGCGCACTGTCGTCCGCGCCCAGAAACCCCAGATGATAGTCGCGGTGCGGCACCTGCGCCGTGCCGCCCGGGCGCACGAGATTGACCTGCGCGGTCATCTGATAGAACGGGCCGAGCCAGGCCTCGCAGACCGCGTCGAGGACGGGACTGCCGAAGACGCGGGCAAAGGTCTCGGGTGCCGCAAGACACAGCTTCTGCGCCGAATTCCAGACCCGCGCGTTGGTGCCCGGCGTGGCGAAGTGGTCGCCGCCGCCCGCCCCGCGCGCCGCCTCGTCGGCGATCATCGCCGTATAGGCCGCCGTCGCGTCGTCGAGGGCCGCGAGGTCGGGCACGGCACCGCGCAGCACCACGATCCCGGCGCCGTCCCGCAGGACGGCGGCCCATTCGGCCATCAGGTCGCGGCGCAGGTCGGGCACCCCGAGCACGCCGTCGAGGGCACTCGCGTCGTAGACCGGCACCCGGTGCACGATGTCCTCTGCATGCGGCACGTCGTCGCGGGTGGTCCGCCGGTCGCAGAGAGCCGTCAGGATCGAGACCGGGCAATCGTCCTCGGTAAAGTAGACCGGGCTGGAAACGGGGCCGTGCATCTGCATCTCGCGTTCTTGCGTTGACGCTAGGTTAACCGCGCCGCGCCGCAACACAATGCTATTCCGCCGCCGTCGCCATCTGGAAGCCCTGGTCGAGCTTGTCGGACGGCGCCACCGGGTACTGGCCCGAAAAACAGGCGTCGCAATACTGCGGCGACGCCGCATCGCGGCCCCGCGCTTCGCCCACCGCACGATACAGACCATCGAGCGAGATGAACCGCAGCGAGGTGACGCCCAGATGCGCGCACATCTCGTCCTCGGTCATGTTCGCGGCCAGCAGCTTCTCGCGCTCGGGCGTGTCGACGCCGTAGAAACAGGGCCAGGAGGTCGGCGGCGAGGCGATGCGGAAATGCACCTCCGCCGCTCCGGCATCGAGGACCATCTCGCGGATCTTGATCGAGGTCGTGCCGCGCACCACCGAATCGTCGACGAGGACCACCCGCTTGCCGCGCACCAGCGCCCGGTTCACGTTGAGCTTCAGGCGCACGCCCATGTTGCGGATCTGTTCGGTCGGCTCGATGAACGTCCGGCCCATGTACTGGTTGCGGGTGATCCCGAGGGCGAAGGGGATGCCGGAGGCCGCGGCATAGCCAATGGCGGCGGGCGTGCCCGAATCCGGCACCGGGCAGACGAGGTCGGCCTCGGCGGGCGCCTCGATCGCCAGTTCGCGGCCGATCGCCTCGCGCGTCTCATAGACCGACCGCCCGCCGATCAGGCTGTCGGGGCGCGAGAAATAGACGTGTTCGAAGATGCAGAACCGCGGCTTGCGGGCGCGGAACGGAAAATGGCTCTCGACGGTGAGGTCGGCCGAAATCACCAGCATCTCGCCCGGCTCGATCTCGCGGACATAATCGGCGCCGATGATGTCCAGCGCACAGGTTTCGGACGCGAGGATCCAGCCATCGCCCTTGCGGCCCAGCACGAGGGGGCGCACGCCCAGCGGGTCGCGGCAGCCGATGAGCTTGGTGCGGGTCATTGCGACGATGGAAAACGCGCCCTCGACCTTGCGCAGCGCCTCTTCCATCCGGTCGGGGATGGTGCGGCCCATCGAGCGGGCCATCAGGTGGATGATGCACTCGGAGTCGGATGAGGACTGAAAGATCGAGCCGCGCTCGATCAGTTCGCGGCGCAGGGCCACGGCGTTGGTGATGTTGCCGTTGTGCGCGATGGCCGCCCCCCCCATGGCGAATTCGCCAAAGAACGGCTGCACGTCGCGGAGCGCCGTCTGGCCCTTGTGACCGGCGGTCGAATAGCGGACGTGGCCGATGCCGATGCCGCCGGGCAGCGAGGCCATCATCTCGGGTGAGGTGAAGTTGTCGCGCACGAGGCCCATGCGCCGCTGCTGGTGGAAATCGCCGCCGATCTCGCCCCGGTCGTCGTCGGCATGGGCATGTGTGACGATGCCCCCCGCCTCCTGTCCGCGATGTTGCAGGGCGTGCAGCCCCAGCGCGATCAGGCTCGCGGCGTCCGTCACGCCGGTGACGCCGAACACGCCGCATTCCTCGCGCAACTTGTCGCCGTCGGGGTCGAACGGATGGGCGGGCAGCGTCGGGTCGGGGGTGTCGGACGGAAAGGTGTCGTGAGGGGGCAGGGTCACGTTTGGGGTGCCTTTGCGAATCCGCGATCACTCGTGCGCCCCTCTTAGACCGAACCGGCCGGACTGTCACGAATGGTTCCTGTCCGGACGGTCAGGGGGGCCGGGAAGGGACGTGATGTCGCGACATTGCCCCAATTCGGTGGCAGACTGGCGCCCGGTGCCCGGTCCGGCGGCACGCGTGCGAAGAGGGTGAGATGTTCAGATTGTTGGTGACGATGGGCGGCGCGGTGATGGCGGCGAGCGCGCTTGCGCCCTGGTTGGCCGGGCCGTTCGGCCAGACCGCGATCCCGGCGGACATGTTCCGCGCGATGTACGACCTCTTCGGCCTCGACATGCCGCGCGAGGCGTTGCTGTTCTTCTCCATGTTCGCGGTCGGCGCGGCCATCGCCGTGCTCGCCGTCATCGGCGCGGCGCCGCAACTGCTGGTCCTGCTGGCGGGCCTCTATCCGGCGGGTCTCTTCGCCGCCGCCTGGTGGCGCGGCGCGGACGAGATCGCCGCACTCGGCCTGCCGGTGCCGGAGGGGGCGACGGCGGGCGAGATCTGGGACCAGCTTTCGCCGATCGTCGGCAACGGGCTGTGGATGTTCCTCGGCGGGATGGTGGCCCTTGTCCTTGCGGGTCTGGCGGGCGGACGCCGCTAGGGCGCCGCCCGGCCTTGGATCAATTGCCGGTGGCGGGCGCCGTTTCCGGCACCGCCGCCGCGTCCGGCGCGACGGGGGCATCGGGCAGCACACAGCCGGCCACGAGTTGCTCGTATTGCGTGGTGATCCACCCCAGCGCCTGTTCGGGATCCTGGTTCTCGATCCGGCCGGTCAACTGGGCGAACACGGCTGCCGAGCGGCTGTCCTCGACCATCGGGATCGACTGTGCCGACAGGACCGTCTGGTAGACGAAGAACGCCACCGCGACGAGCAGGATGCCGCGGAACACCCCGAAGAGGAACCCCAGCGCCTGATCGAGACCGCCGAGGGCGGACCGCTGGATGATCGAGGAAAAGAGCGGCGTGAAGATCGAGAACAGCACCAGCGCCACGGCGAAGACCGCGGCAAAGGCGCCGATGATCGACAGTTCGCAACTGTCGCCGATGAACTCGCCCAGGACCGGCACCTGCCGGATCAGCGGCTGCACCTGATCGGCAAAGACGAACGCCAGCACCGTGGCTCCGATCCAGCCCGCGATGGCGAGGGTCTCGCGCACGAGGCCGCGGCTATAGGCCAGCAGGGCCGACAGGATGATGACGACGCCCACGACGCCGTCGATGATGGTCAGATCCATGGGCTCACAGGCTCCCGTCCTTGGTATTCATCCGGGCGTCGGCCCGGATTGGCATTCACTCGGGCTTCAGCCCGAAAATCGCTTCCGCAAAGCCGGCCAGATCGCTCATCTGGCGCAATGTCATCCCCTCGGGCGCGGCGGACCGCTTGGTCAGGGTCGGCAGCAGGGCTGTGGCGAACCCGAGTTTCGCCGCCTCCTTGAGCCGGTTTTCGGTCTGTGACACGGGACGCAGGGCGCCGGAAAGGGAAATTTCGCCAAAGACGACGCATGACGGATCGACCGTTGCATCTTCGCGCGCCGAAATGAGCGCCGCCGCGACCGCAAGGTCTGCCGCAGGCTCGGTGATCCGCAGGCCGCCCGCGACGTTCAGATAGACGTCGAGACCCGCGAACGAGAGGCCGACGCGCGCGTCGAGCACCGCGAGGATCATGTTCAGCCGCCCCGCGTCCCAGCCGATCACCGAGCGGCGCGCCTGTCCCTGGGGGGCGGGGGCGACGAGGGCCTGTATCTCGCACAAAAGCGGCCGCGTGCCCTCGATCCCGGCGAACACCACCGAACCGGGGGCGGGCGTTCCGCGTTCGCTGAGGAACAGGGCGGAGGGGTTCTTCACCTCGGCCAGCCCCTTGCCGGTCATCTCGAACACCCCGATCTCGTCGGCGGGACCGAACCGGTTCTTCACCGCGCGCAGGATGCGGAACTGATGCCCGCGCTCGCCCTCGAAATAGAGCACGCAGTCGACCATGTGCTCGACGACGCGGGGGCCCGCGATGGCGCCCTCCTTGGTGACATGCCCGACGAGGATGACGGCGATACCGCGCGTCTTTGCGAATGTGGTGAGCTCATGCGCCGCCGTGCGCACCTGAGTGACGGACCCCGGCGCCGAATCGATGGTGTCGAGCCACATCGTCTGGATCGAATCGATGATGACGAGGTCGGGTTTCTCGGCATCGAGCGTCGTCAGGATGTCGCGCAGGTTGGTCTCGGCCGCGAGTTTCACCGGGCTGTCGCTCAGGCCGAGGCGGGCGGCGCGCATCTGCACCTGATTGGTGCTCTCCTCGCCGGTGATGTAGATCACGTGCAGGCCATTGCGCGCGAAGCGGGCGGCGGCCTGCAACAGCAGCGTCGACTTGCCGATGCCCGGATCGCCGCCCACCAGCACCGCGCTCGCCGCCACCAGACCGCCGCCCAGCACCCGGTCGAGCTCGTCCACCCCCGCCTTGGTGCGCGGCGGCGCGGCGGCAAGTGTCGCAAGGTCGGTGAGCGGCAGCGCCTTGCCCCGCTTGCCCCCCGCCCCCCGCGCCCGGGGACCGTCGGTCAGCGGCCTGTCCTCGTGGATCGTGTTCCAGGCGCCGCAACCGTCGCACTGGCCCGACCAGCGGGCATGTTTGGCGCCGCATTCCGCGCAGGTAAAGTTCAGATCCTTGGCCATGGGGGGCGGTCTACGCGTTCTCGTGGTGGCAGGGAAGGTGGCGGCGGCGGACCCTCCCGGGGGGGGAGTTGTTACGGCAACGTGAAGGGGGCGGCGCGATTTTCCGGCAGCCGGGCGGTGAGCGTGGAGATCGCCAGCGAGGCGAGGATGCAACCTGTAAAGAGCCACAGGCCCCAGGCCGTCTCGACGGTGCCATAGCCGATGCCCTTGGCCAGCACGATGTAGAGCGCGATGAGGAACACGTCCGCCATCGCGAGCTTGCCGAGCCAGGTCAGCCCAGGCAGCAGGCGGCGACTCAGCAGGTTGAAGTGCAGGAGCGCCAGGCCGAGGCACTTCAGCATCGGCGCAAAGAGCGCGAAGGCGGTGACGAGCAATGCCAGTGCGGGATCCTCGGGCCAGAGCGATTGCAGTCCGGTGACGACACTGATTTCCGACAGGCCGAACAGCGGCAGGAGGCCCGCCCGCATGAGGGGTGCGAACCACGAGACGGGGAACAGGATAAGGAGCGCGAGGTTCGCGGCGCGCAGGAGGTTCAGCATGGCACAGGCTTCGGACGCGGCGGGGCGTACTCCGACGAGATGGGCACGTCGGGGGCCGATGAGAGGGGGCACCCGTTCGGCGCCGGGGTCGACGGACTGCGATGCGATCGCGCCGACGTGGTTCGCACGACCGGTCGGAGAGAGCGTGCCGACCATGACACGACGCCGGGTCTGCCGCGCCTCACCCGCCGACGTAGTGGCGTCGCAGGCGGCGGCCGAGCGAGGTGAGCACCTCGTAGCCGATCGTTCCGGCGGCCCGCGCGAGAGCGTCGATGCCCTGATGGGGGCCGATGATGGTGAGGTGGTCGGGATCCTCGGATAGGTCGGTGATGTCGACGGTGATCAGGTCCATCGACACCCGCCCGACCAGCGGGCAGGGCTGCGCGCCCGACCAGAGCGTCGCGCGGTCCGACAGCATGCGGTGCAGGCCGTCGGCATAGCCGGCCCCGACGGTCGCGATCCGGCTCGGCCGGGCTGCCTGCCAGCTATTGGCATAGCCCACGACCTCGCCCGCCGCGACCTCGCGGATCTGCACCACCGGCAGGTCGAGTGTCGCGACCGCCCGGGCGCCCGCGAAGGGCAGCCCCCCGAACAGGCCGATGCCGGGGCGCGTCAGGTCGAAGTGATATTGCGGCCCCAGCAGGATGCCGCCCGTCGCGGCGAGGCTGCGCGGCACGGTGACGCCGTCGGTCATGCGGTGAAAGACGTCGAGCTGATAGGGGTTCATCGGATGGTCGGGCTCGTCCGCGCAGGCCAGATGGCTCATCAAGAGGACAGGCCGCTGGCCCAGCGCCACCTCGGCCACCGACGCCCAGTCGTCCCATTCGAGGCCGAGGCGGTTCATGCCGGTGTCGAGCTGGAGGCCGAAGGGATGGCCGGGCAGCGCCTCGAAATGGCGGGTGATCTGGTCGAGCGAGGCGAGCATCGGCGTCAGCGCCAGATCGGCGATCATGTCGCTGTCGCCGCGCATGTGGCCCGACAAGAGCAGGATCTCGGGGCCCGGTCCGACCGCCTGCCGCAGCGCGGCGCCCTCTTCGGCGAGCGCCACGAAAAACCGGCCGCACCCCGCACGCGCAAGGCCGCGCGCCACCCGTGCGGCGCCGAGGCCATAGCCGCCCGCCTTGACCACGGCCGCAGTCTCGGCGCCGGGCGCGAGGGCCGCCAAGGCGCGCCAGTTGGCGACGATTGCATCGAGATCGACGGTGAGGAGGGCACTGGTCATGGCGCCTCTTTTGGCAGGGGCCGCGTGGATGTTCCAGTGGCCCCGTTTCGGGCGCTGCCCAAATTTGAGGCAGCGAGCCTCCGGGCCGTGCCGATCCGCCGACCCATTGGCCGCGCGGTCGTGACACCGGGCCACGGCACGGTCAGGGTCGGGGCGAGGAGTGGAGTCATGGCGGACGGAGCGATACTCGGACGCGGGCACGTCGCCGCACCGCGCGCGCGCGGCCGGTTGCGGCTGTCGGTCGCGGGCGATGCGCGGGGTGCGCGGATCGCGGGACTGCATCAGGCGGGGTGTCTGCGGCTGCTGTTCCCCGATACCGGGGATGCGGCGCTTACGGCCATTGCCCTCAATACTGCCGGGGGGCTGACCGGGGGCGACGATCTTGCCTTCGAGGCGGTGGTGGCGGACGGTCGGCTGGTGCTGTCGACGCAGGCCGCCGAACGGATCTATCGCGCCGACGCCGGTCAGGTGGCGGCTGTCGAGACACGCCTGCGCATCGAGCCGGGCGCCCGGCTCGATTGGTTGCCGCAAGAGACGATCCTGTTTCAGGACAGTGCGTTGGAGCGTGTCCTGAATGTGGATATGGCGGCGGATGCGACCCTGCTCGCGGTCGAGCCGCTGCTTCTCGGACGGCTTGCCATGGGCGAGCGGCTGAGCCGAGCGCATCTGCGCGACCGGATTCGGGTGCGCCGCGACGGGCGCCTGATCCTTGCCGATGCGGTGCACCTGAGCGGCGACATTGCCGCAAGGATCCGCGGGCCGGCAACACTTGGCGGTGGTGCGGCCATGGCAACGGTCCTGCTTGTGTCGCCCGGGGCAGAGGCGCCCCTGTCCGCTGCCCGCGCCCTTCTGCCGGGGGACGGACCTGCGGTCGGCGGCGCCTCGCTCGTTGCGCCGGGGGTTTTGCTTGCCCGGATCGTCGGGCAGGATGGTTTCGACCTGCGCCGGGTGCTGATCCCGCTGCTGGAACTTCTGGGGCAGCGCAATCTGCCCCGGACATGGGTTTTGTAGGCCCCGACGGCGGGGCGAGAGAGGGGACCGATGCAGCTGACGCCGCGGGAGAAGGACAAGTTGCTGATCGCGATGGCGGCAGAGGTCGCGCGCAAGCGCCGTGCACGTGGCGTCAGGCTGAACTATCCCGAGGCCATGGCGTTGATCACCGATGCCGTCGTCGAGGGCGCCCGCGACGGTCGCTCGGTCGCCGAGATGATGGAGGCGGGGGCAGCGGTCGTCACCGCGTCCGACTGCATGGACGGCGTGCCCGAGATGATCCCCGAGGTGCAGGTCGAGGCGACGTTTCCGGACGGCACGAAACTCGTCACCGTGCACAGGCCCATACGGTAGGCGCATGAAGAGCGCCGCTCAACATATTGGAATAGAGACATGAATATCCCAGGTGAGGTGATGACGGCCGCAGGTGAGATCACGCTGAACGCGGATCGGGCGGCAATCACGATGATGGTCGCCAACACCGGCGACCGTCCGGTGCAGGTCGGCGCGCACTATCATTTCTTCGAGGCGAACCCCGCCCTCGATTTCGACCGCGACGCGGCGCGGGGCCGCCGGCTCGACATCGCCGCGGGCACCGCCGTCCGGTTCGAGCCGGGCCAGCGGCGCGAGGTGCGCCTGATCGAGATCGGCGGCGCGCGCCGCGTTTACGGCTTTGCGGGCAAGGTGATGGGCCCGCTCGCCGTGGCGCTGCTGTTGCTGATTGCGCCCGCGGCCGAGGCGCAGAAACGCGACTGCACAGACCCGCAGGATCAGGCCTCGATGACCGAATGTGCCTGGGTCGACTATCAGAACGCCGACGCCGTCCTCAATCAGGAGTGGTCGCGGGCCATCGACTACGCCCGGCGGATCGGTGCGGAGGACACCCTGCGCGAGGCGCAGCGACTGTGGATCCCCTACCGCGACGCCGCCTGCCGCGCCGACGCCACCAATTTCGAGGGCGGGTCGATGCAGCCGATGGTGGAGGCGTTCTGCCTGACCCGGCTGACGCAGCAGCGCACTGACGAACTCGCCTCGTTCCGGAGCTTCTGACCATGGCCCGCAACGCAAATCCCGCCGACATGATGCGCCTCAGTCTGGCATGGTGGACGATGATGGCCGAGGCGCAGACCGTCATCGGCCTGCGCACGCTGGGCATGGCCGGGATCCTGCCCGCAAAGGACAGCGAAAACAGCCGCATGGTGAGCGAGAAGGTCGCGGCGATGACGCAGAGCCTGAACGCCGCGGGCAAGGCAGCCCTTGCGGGCAAGCGGCCCGACGAGGTGGCCCTCGCGGCGATCCGTCCCCTCGGGCGCAAGACGCGCGCCAATGCCAAACGTCTGTCCCGACGCACCGCGTCCTAGGAGGTGCCGATGGCCACCACGATTTCCCGCCGCGACTATGCCGCCATGTATGGGCCGACGACGGGCGACCGGGTCCGCCTCGCCGATACCGACCTCGTCATCGAGGTCGAACGCGACCTGACGGTCTATGGCGAAGAGGTGAAGTTCGGCGGCGGCAAGGTGATCCGCGACGGCATGGGGCAGAGCCAGATGACGCGGGCCGAAGGCGCCATGGACACGGTGATTACCAATGCGCTGATCGTCGATCATGCGGGCATCTGGAAGGCGGATGTGGGCCTGCGGGACGGGCGAATC
Organism: uncultured Alphaproteobacteria bacterium; assembly: GCA_963789535.1. Lineage (GTDB taxonomy): Bacteria > Pseudomonadota > Alphaproteobacteria > Rhodobacterales > Rhodobacteraceae > CAVXHQ01. Next base: position 1,999,670 of record CAWBKU010000005.1, read on the forward strand.
GCGGCGATCGGCAAGGCGGGTAATCCCGACATGCAGCCCGGCGTCGACATCGTGATCGGACCGGGAACCGAGATCATCGCGGGCGAGGGGCGCATCCTGACGGCGGGCGCGATGGACAGCCACATCCATTTCATCTGCCCGCAGCAGATCGACGACGCGCTGCATTCGGGCGTCACCACGATGCTCGGCGGCGGCACCGGCCCGGCGCATGGCACGCTGGCGACGACCTGCACACCGGGGCCCTGGCATCTGGCGCGGATGTTGCAGGCGGCGGATGCGTTCCCGATGAATCTGGCCTTTGCGGGCAAGGGCAACGCCTCGCTGCCTGCCGCCCTCGAAGAGCAGATTCTCGGCGGCGCCTGCGCCCTGAAACTCCACGAGGACTGGGGCACGACGCCCGCCGCCATCGACTGTTGCCTCTCCGTCTGCGACGCGATGGACGTGCAGGCGATGATCCACACCGACACATTGAACGAGAGCGGTTTCGTCGAGGAGACCATCCGCGCCATCGCCGGGCGCACCATCCACGCCTTTCATACCGAGGGGGCGGGCGGCGGACATGCGCCCGATATCATACGCATAGCGGGCGAGGCTCATGTGATCCCCTCGTCGACGAACCCGACGCGCCCTTTCACCGTGAACACGGTCGAGGAGCACCTCGACATGCTCATGGTCTGCCATCACCTCTCGAAGTCCATCCCCGAGGACGTCGCCTTTGCCGAGAGCCGGATCCGCCGCGAGACCATCGCCGCCGAGGATATCCTGCACGACATCGGCGCCTTCTCGATCATCGCGTCCGACAGCCAGGCCATGGGCCGCGTCGGCGAGGTGCTGATCAGGACGTGGCAGACGGCCGACAAGATGCGCAAGCAGCGCGGACGCCTGCCCGAGGAGACCGGCGACAACGACAATTATCGCGTGCGCCGCTACATCGCGAAATACACGATAAATCCCGCCGTCGCGCATGGTCTCTCCTCCGAAATCGGCTCGATCGCCGTCGGCAAACGCGCCGACCTCGTCCTCTGGCATCCCGCCTTCTTCGGTGTAAAGCCCGAGATGGTCCTCATGGGCGGGCAGATCGTCATGGCGCAGATGGGCGATCCGAACGCCTCGATCCCGACACCGCAGCCGGTCCATTCGCGGCCCATGTTCGGCGCCTTTGGCCGTGCGGTCGAACATGCCGCCGTCACCTTCGTCTCGGCCGCCGCACAGGCCAACGGCATCCGCGGCAGGCTCGGCCTCGGCAAACAGACCATTGCCGTCACCAAGACCCGCACCATCGGCAAGGCCGACATGGTGCTGAACGACGCGCTGCCGCACATCGAGGTGGACCCCGAAACCTACGAGGTGCGCGCCGACGGTGAACTCCTCACCTGCGAACCCGCCGAGGTGCTGCCGATGGCGCAGCGCTATTTCCTGTTCTAGGGGCGGCACGTTGGATCACTCCCTTTCGATAAGCTCCAACCCCGCATCCGTCGCAACCGCGCTGCGGGCCAGCACGGTCTGTGTCGTCTTCTCCTTCCAGTATCGCGGATCCTCGCGGATCGCGTCGGGCAGCGTCAATGGGTCGAACCGGCGCGTCGTGGCGCTGCGCACCGTGACCACCCAGCCCGCCCCTTCGAGCGGGGCGTTCGGTCGCGCCGAAAGGATCCGGTCGCGCAATACCGCCTCGCGCGCGCGCAGCGTCCTGATAAGGGCGCGCAGGTCGCCAAGTTCGTCTGCGATGAGGCACGGTGCGGTCATGCAACGATCATGGAACGGCAGGGTTAAGGAAACCTTGACGGCCGAAAGAACCGCGCGACCCTTGCGTGCCGCGCAAGACGGGATTGTCGTTTTGGGTCTGCACCTCCGCGCCGGGGGCGACTATCTAGGAAGCAAGGGGAGACAACCCCAAAACAAGGTTTCCGAGGTATATCATGGCATTCCTGACCGACACGCATGTACCGCTGCCGCGCAGCGACGGCTTCTGGGCAACCTTCGCCCGAGGCTTCGAGGCCTATTGCGATCGCCGCTCGCGGCGGTTGCAGATCGAGGTTCTGCAATCGAAATCGGACGCCGAACTGGCCGCGATGGGCATCCCGCGCGACCGCATCGCGCACTACGTCTTCCGCGACCTGCTCGGCTTCTGACCCGATCCACGATCGCCCGGTGTCCGCGATGAGCGGCACCGGCGTGGCCCGCTCGGTCGTCAAGGCCGCAGCAGAGACGGTCGTCACTCTCGACCACGATGCCCGTTTCCTGCGCCGCAAACGGTTGACGACCGATGCGGGCTGGACGTTCCTCGTCGATCTGCCGCAGGTCACGTCCGTCGACGAGGGCGACGCGTTCCACTTCACCGACGGCACCCTCGTCGGCGTCCGCGCCGCCCCCGAGGCGCTGCTCGCGATTACCGGGCCGAACCTGACCGAACTCGCCTGGCACATCGGCAACCGCCATTGCCCCTGCCAGATCGAGGCGGACCGCCTGTTCATCAAGGCCGACCCCGTGCTGACGGCCATGCTGCGCGGCCTCGGCGCGACGCTCGCCGACATCACGGCCCCGTTCCGGCCAACCGGCGGCGCCTATGGCTTGGGCCGGACCCATGGGCACGATCATGGCCATTCCCACTCCCACGACAATATCACACGACCATGATCCGCACCGCTGACGCGCTCCTCCTTGCGCAATGGCTGTCGCCGGCGTTCCCGACCGGCGGTTTTGCCTACAGCCACGGCCTCGAGGCGGCGATCGCAGAGGGGATCGTGACCGACGCGGACAGCCTGACCGCCTGGTGCGGCGACGTCCTCGCCCACGGCGCGGGCCGCAACGACCTGATCCTGCTCGCCGCCGCCCATCGCGGCGCGGCACCGCTGGCCGACATCGACGACCTCGCGCGCGCCGTCTGCCCGGCCGCCGAACGGCTGCTCGAGACGCAGGCGCAGGGGGCCGCCTTCGTCCTCGCGGTCAACACCGTCTGGGACACGGCGCTGCCGCCGCTCTGCCTGCCGGTCGCCCTCGGCGCCGCCGCGCGCGCGCGCAACCTGCCGATCGACCCCGTGGCACAGCTCGCGCTTCAGGCCTTCGCCGCGCAACTGGTCTCGGCGGCAACCCGCCTCGGCCCGATCGGCCAGGTCGCCGCGCAACGGGTTCTCGTCCGGCTCTCGACGACCTTCGCGGGCATCGTCGCGGACGCCCTCGGCGCCACGCTCGACGACCTCGGCGGCGCCGTCCCGCTGGCCGACATCGCCGCGATGCGCCATGAAACCCTGAACCGCAGGATATTCCGCTCATGACAGCGTCTCCCCCGACCTCCCCCCACGGCCCTCTGCGCATCGGCATCGGCGGCCCGGTCGGTGCGGGCAAGACGACGCTCACCGCCGCCCTCGTCCGCGCCTTCAGGGTGCATCTGTCGGTCGGCGTCGTCACCAACGACATCTATACGCAGGAGGACGCCGAGGCCCTCGTGCGCCTGCAAATCCTCCCCCGCGACCGCATTGTCGGCGTCGAGACGGGCGGCTGCCCGCATACCGCGATCCGCGAGGATGCCTCGATCAACCTCGCCGCCATCGCCGACCTGACCGCGCGCCACCCCGGCCTCGACGTGGTGCTGATCGAGAGCGGCGGCGACAACCTCTCGGCCACCTTCTCGCCCGAACTCGCCGACGTCACGGTCTATGTCATCGACGTGGCCGCCGGCGAGGAGATCCCGCGCAAGGGCGGGCCCGCGATCACCCGCTCGGACCTTCTGGTCATCAACAAGACCGATCTCGCGCCCCATGTCGGCGCCTCGCTCGACGTCATGGCCCGCGACGCCGCCCGGATGCGCGGCGACCGCCCGTTCCTCTTTGCCGCGCTGCGCCACGGGGAGGGGATCGCCGAAATCGTCCTCGCCCTGTCGCACATCGGCGGCCTGCCGCGCGCATAGGGGGTTTACCAGCGCGCCCTTTGCCCCGATCAAGAGGCAACCGGAGGAACCCCATGCCCGCACTCGTCTTTCCCGCGCCCGCCGTCCCGACGATTCCCCTGACCGGAGAGGATGCCGCCTACGCCGTAGCCCGCATCTTCTGCGTCGGGCGCAACTATGCCGCCCATGCCGCCGAGATGGGCGGCGAGGTCGACCGCGAGGCGCCGTGGTATTTCACCAAGTCGCAGAGCGCCGTCGCGGCCAGCGGCCAGACCTTGCCCTATCCGCCCGGCACCGCGAACTTCCACCACGAGATGGAACTCGCCGTGGCCCTCGGCGCGCCGGTGTTCGAGGCGGATCGCGCGCAGGCGGCGGCGGCGGTCTTTGCCTATGGCTGCGCCCTCGACATGACGCGCCGCGACCGACAGCAGGACGGCAAGGACAACCGGCGGCCCTGGGACCTGGGCAAGGACGTCGAGAATTCGGCCGTGCTCGCCCCGTTCACCCGCGCCGGCGACCGCCCGCTGGCGGGGCGGCGCATCTGGCTCTCGGTGAACGGCGCGGTGCGGCAGGATGCGATGCTCGACGACATGGTCTGGTCGGTGCCCGAGATCGTCAGCCACCTGTCGCACTACTATCACCTCGGCCCCGGCGACGTGATCCTGACCGGCACGCCCGCGGGCGTGGGTGCGGTGGTGCCCGGCGACGCGATCGCGGGCGGCATCGACGGGTTGGCCGACATCGCGATGACGGTCGGCGCGGCGGGGTAGGATGGGCAATGCTGCCCATCCTCCCTTGGGCTTTCGCCCGTCGCCTTAACCCCGGTTGCCGCGGGGGCGGTCGGCCGCGTCGATCACACCGTCGTCGTTGCGGTCCATCCGCTCGACCATGCGGTCGACCCGGGCGTCCATCTCGGCCCCGGTGATCGTGCCGTCGCCATCGGCGTCGAGCATCTGGAACGCATCCACCATCCGCTCGCGCAGGAAGGCGGCGTGCAGTGTCGCGAACTCCTCGAGGCTTAGGGCGCCATCGCCAGAGGTATCGGCGGCCCCGACCTGCTCGGCCCGGAACGCGTCGATCTCGGCGCGGGTGATGGTGTCGTCGCCGTCGGTGTCGATCCGGCCCATGATCTCGCGCATCATGCCGCCGTCGCGCGCGCCGCTCGGCCCCCGCTCGCCGTGGTCGCCGCGTGCGCCATGATCGCCGCGCGGACCGCGGTCGTCACGGGGCTCGGTCTGGGCACCCTGCGCGCCGTCGTCCGCCGGCACCGTCTGCGCATTGGCCGCGACGATGCCCGACAGGGTCAGGGCGACGGCGAGGAAGGTGGCGGGGAGGGCTTTGGTATAGGTCATCGTGGTTTCCTTCGGGTTGAGGTCGAAGGCGGCCTGTCCGCCTCGATGACCTTCACTTAGGCGACCTTGCCCGTGCAGGTTTGTCAGCGCACCGTGCCGATTGTCGCCACCTGTCGCGGCCCCGCCCGCTGACACGCCTTGCGACAAAGCATCCGCCCCGCGGCAGGCAAATCCGCCCCCCGGCGCTGGTTTCGCCGCCGGGTTTGGCGATACTGGCGCCACAGCCCCCGGGAAGGCCCCGCCCATGACCGCCGAGACCCAGCCGCACCTCCTCATCGTCGACGACGCCCGCGACATCCGCGAGCCGCTGGCGCAATACCTGCGCAAGCAGGGGTTCCGCACCCGGCTCGCGGCCGGCGCCGCCGAGGCGCGTATTGCGCTGACCGAGGCCGCGATTCACCTCGTCGTGCTCGATGTGATGATGCCGGGCGAGGACGGGCTGTCGCTGTGCCGCTGGCTCGTGGCGCGGGGCGGGCCACCGGTGATCCTGCTGACCGCGATGGCCGACGAAACCGACCGCATCGTCGGCCTCGAACTCGGCGCGGACGACTATATCGTGAAACCCTTCAACCCCCGCGAACTGCTCGCCCGGGTGCGCGCCGTCCTGCGCCGCGCGCCGCCCGCGCCCGTCGCCCTGCCGAGCCTGCGGCGGCGCTTCGACGATTGGACCCATGATCCGGGCGCCCTCACGCTCACCCATGCGGACGGGCGCTCTATCGCCCTCACCTCCGCCGAGAACCGCCTTCTCGGCCTGCTCCTCGACCAGCCGCGCGTGGTCCTGAGCCGGGCGACGCTGCTCGACAAGGCGGCGGGGCGCGAGGCCAGGGCCTATGACCGGGCCATCGACAACCAGATCAGTCGCCTGCGCCGCAAGATCGAGGCAGACCCGAAGGTGCCGCGCCTGCTGGTGACGGAATGGGGCGGTGGCTACCGCCTGGTGGCGGACGTGGCACCGGCATGAGGCGCTCGATGCCCCGACTTATGCCAAGTGGCCTCGCCGGGCGGATCACCCTCCTGCTGACCGTCGCGATCCTCGTGGCCAACCTGATCGCCGCCGTCATCTTCAGCGTCGCGCGACAGGATTTCGACCGCCGCGCCAGCGAAGTGCGCGAGATCGAGCGCGTGGCGGCCCTCGTTCCCGCGCTCGAGGCCGTGGCCCCGCACCGGCGCCAGGGCATCGCGCGTCAGTCCTCGACCCGGTTCGCGCAAATCCGTGTCGAGGCGGCGCCGCGCGTGACCGAAACCGCCACCGACCCCCGCTCGGCGGGCATCGCGCAGCGCTTGGCCGACGCGCTCGACGGGCGCGGCGTCGCTGTCGCGATCCGGCAACGCGGGCAATGGGTGCCCGACGATGCGGGTGGCGCCGACACGGGCGGCGACCCGCACGGCGGGCCGTTCCGCGACGCCGCCACGCGCGGCGACCTCATCTCCATATCCATCGCCCTGCGCGACGGCGACGGCGTCGCGACGCAATGGCTGAACATGGTGACGCTGGCCGCCCCGCCGATCGACCGCGCGGTCGGGCTGCGCGCGGTCCTTCTGGTGATGGCGCTGTCGCTCCTCTGCGTCCTCGGCGTGGCGATCCTGTTCGCGCGCCGCCTCTCGCGCCCGCTGCGCGACCTTGCCCGTGCCGCCGCCGCCGCCGGGCGCGGCGACCGCAGCGCGCGGGTCGCCGAGGCGGGCCCGGCCGAGGTGCGCGCCGCCGCCGCCGCGTTCAACGCCATGCAGGCCGAGATCGCGCGTTTCGACGCCGAGCGGATGCGCACCCTCGCCGCCGTCGGCCATGACCTGCGCACCCCGATGACGAGCCTGCGTCTGCGCGCCGAGATGGTCGAGGACGCCAGTCTGCGCGACCCGATGATCCGCACGCTCGAGGAAATGGCGGTGATGGCCGACGGCCTCGTGACCTATGCCCGCGACGGACGCGAGGACGAGCCGCTGGCGCCCCTCGACCTTGCGGCCCTGCTGGAACGGCTCTGTGCCGACCGGGGTGCCGCGTTCACCGGGCAGGGACCGTTCGTGGTGACGGCGCGCCGTGTCGCCCTCGGGCGCCTGTTCGGCAACCTCGTCGACAACGCGCGCACCTATGGCGGCACCACGAGCGTGACCCTGACGGAAGAGGGGTCGGAGGCGGTGGTCCGCGTCCTGGACGACGGCCCGGGCATTCCGCCGCATCGTCTGGACGAGATGTTCACGCCCTTCGCCCGCGGCGACGACAGCCGCAATGCGGCGACCGGCGGCGCGGGTCTGGGACTGTCCATCGCACGCGCCATCGCCCTGGCGCACGGGGGCCGGATCACGCTGCGCAACACGCCGTCCCGTGGTCTTTGTGCCACGGTGCGCCTGCCGCGCGCCGCATCGCCGCAGCCATGAGGAACTTCGCCCTGCGACCGGCGTTGGGATGCCACCGTGCGGCGGTCGCCCCGCAAGGGTGACACCGACCGGTCTCCTGCGCAGGCGACCCTTGCAAGACCGCTGTTTTGCGCCGGACCCATCGCGGCCGTGCGCCCCGACGACCCCGATGGGCCCGCGCCCGACATCGCAACCGACGACGCCGCCCCTGCCGCGGCAAAGGATTATCCCATGCGCCTGAAGATCGACGTGACCCTCGACTACAACCTCGATCATCCGACCGACCTTCTGTTGCAGATCGAGGCGGCGGCGGTCGATGGCCAGAGGGTCATCTCCCAGCACATAAACGTCGCCGACGCCGCCCATTTCGGCCGCGTCGCGGCGCAGGAGGGGATCGGCCAGCGCATCTGGGTCCGCACCGATACGCGGCTGCTGTGCACCTATACGGCGACCTGCGACATCGACCGCCCCGAGGCCGACCTCGGCGCGCTCAATGCCGTGGCCCCGCACCGCCTGCCGGGCGACACCGTCCGCTACCTGCTGCCCTCGCGCTACTGCCCTTCGGACGAGTTCCTGAATTATGTCGCCGCCGAATTCGGCGGCTTTACCGGCGGCGCCCGGATCGTGGCGATGCGCGACTGGATCGCGCGCCACATCAGCTATGTGCCGGGATCGAGCGGCGCCAAGACCACCGCCCTCGAGACCTTCGTGCAGCGTCAGGGCGTCTGCCGCGATTTCGCGCATCTGCTGGTGACGCTGGCGCGGGCCTCGGTGATCCCGGCGCGCGTCGTCGCGGTCTATGCGCCCGACGTGATGCCGCAGGATTTCCATGCCATCGCCGAGGTCTACCTCGACGGCGCCTGGCACCTCGTCGACGCCACCGGCATGTCGCGCCCCGGTGCCGTCGCCGTGGTCGGCGTCGGGGCGGACGCCGCCGAGATCGCATTCCTGACGACCTATGGGCCGATGTATCTCAACAATCAGTCGGTGTCGGTCGTGGCCGAGGTCTGATCCGCCTCAGGTGCCGCAAAAGGTCGTGTAGGGACCGAAATCTGTGGGCGGCGGTAAGGCGTAACGGTCCTGTCCGGGTCGCGTGTCAAAGGGCCGCGTCACGGCGTGTAGCAGCGCCTCGAACGGCGCGAAATCCGCCGCATCGGTCGCCGCCGACAGCGCCTCCTCCACCAGATGATTGCGCGGAATACAGAGCGGGTTGACCGCGTCCATCCGCGCCGCCGCCGCCGCCGCATCGCCGAGCCGTGCCTGCCAGCGCGGCACCCACGCATCGAGATCCGACGCATCGTCGAAGAGCGCCCTTGCCCCGTCGCCCCCGCGTAGACCGCGCGCCAGATGCCGGAAAATAAGCGTGAAATCCGCGCCCTGGCCCTGCATGGCCGCCAGCAGCTCCTGCGCCAGCGCCTCGTCGCCCTGCTCCTCGGAGACGAGCCCCAGCTTGGAACGAAAGCGCGCTGTCCATGCGGCGCGGTAGGCCGGCATGAACTCCTCGATCACTGGCACCGCCAGCGAAATCGCCGCCTCGGTGTCCTCCGCGATCAGCGGCAGCAGCGCCTCGGCCAGCCGCGCAAGGTTCCACTGCGCGATATAGGGCTGATTGCCATAGGCATAGCGCCCGGTCTGATCGATCGAACTGAACAGGGCGCCCGCGTCGTAGGCATCCATGAACGCGCAGGGGCCATAGTCGATGGTCTCGCCCGACAGCGTCATATTGTCGGTGTTCATCACGCCATGCACGAACCCCAGCGACATCCATTGCGCGATCAGCGCCGCCTGCCGGTGCGCCGTGGCCGCGAGCAGGGCCAGCGCCGGAACCGCGGCCGTCGCCGCCTCGGGCGCATGACGCGCGATGGTATAATCGAGCAGCCGGCGCAGCCGCCCATGATCCTGCCGCGCGGCAAAGAACTGGAACGTGCCGACGCGGATATGGCTCGCCGCCACGCGCGTCAGGACCGCGCCGGGCAGGGGCCGCTCGCGCAGCACCTCCTCGCCGGTCAGCGTCGCGGCCAGCGCCCGGGTCGTCGGCACACCGAGGGCATGCATCGCCTCGGCCACCAGATATTCCCGCAGCACCGGCCCGATCGCCGCCTTGCCGTCGCCGCCGCGCGAATAGGGCGTCCGGCCCGAACCTTTGAGCGCGATATCGCGCCGGGTGCCGCCCGCGTCGATCACCTCACCCAGCAACAGCGCCCGCCCGTCGCCGAGTTGCGGCGAGAACCCGCCGAACTGGTGCCCGGCATAGACCTGCGCCACCGGCGTCGCTCCTTCGGGGGCGGTCGCCCCGGTCAAGACCTCTGCCGTGAGCGCATCGAGGGGCAGGCCAAGCTCTTTCGCCAGCGCCTCGTTCAGGCGCACGATGCGCGGCGCGGGCACGGCGTCGCCCTGCCAGGGCGTATGGAACCCGTCGAGGTCGCGGGCAAAGCTGTTGTCGAAGGCGATGCCCAATTATGCTGCCCCCAACAATTCTGGCCCCACCAAGTCTGCCCTCACCAAATCTGGCCCCACCAATTCGGCCGCCACCTATTCGGCAGCCGTGTCAGCACGCCGCGGCAGGGTCCAGTTCGGACGGATGAAGTGGCAGGTATAGCCGTGCGGGATCCGCTCGAGGTAGTCCTGATGCTCGGGCTCCGCCTCCCAGAAATCGCCCGCGGGCGCCACTTCCGTCACCACCTTGCCCGGCCACAGGCCGGAGGCATCGACGTCGGCGATCGTGTCGCGCGCGACGCGTTCCTGCTCGGCGTCCAGATAGTAGATGCCCGAACGATAGGCGGTGCCACGGTCGTTGCCCTGCCGGTTCGGCGTGCTCGGATCGTGGATCTGAAAGAAGAATTCGAGAAGGCGGCGATAGCTCGTCACCGCCGGATCGAAGGTGATCTCGATCCCTTCGGCGTGGCTTCCGTGGTGGCGATAGGTCGCGTTCGGCACGTCGCCGCCGGTATAGCCGACACGCGTCGAGGTGACGCCGGGCATTTTGCGGATCAGATCCTGCATGCCCCAAAAGCAGCCTCCGGCAAGTATGGCACGGTCGGTCATCGGCGGTCTCCTGTCTGGTGTCGGGTTCTGCGATATGTGGGGTGTGCCCGTGCTCCTGTCCAGTGAGGCCGCACCGGACGGGCTTATTCTCGCCGGAATTCCGCGCTAATCTGCGCGCGCACGACGCGAGGATACGATGGGCGAGACCACGGACAGGCAGGTCAGGCGGCGCCGGGTGTTCTATATCCCCGGCTACGATCCGATCCATCCGCGCCGCTACCGCGAACTCTACCGCAAGGAGGGGGCCGCTCAGGCGGCGCTGTCGGGATACGAGATCGCATTGGCGCCCAAGACCGGCGGCGGGCCCTACGGCTGGCATGTGACGGCGACGATCGACGGGGTCGACGTCGAGAGCGACGTCGAGGTTCTGGTCTGGTCCGACATCGTCCGCAGCTCGATGTCGCAGTCCATCGGCGCCACCTATTGCGCAGCTCGCCCGCACCGCCTGGACCTATATCGCCACCGGCACGCTGCGCCGCCTGATGTGGCTGCGCAAGGGGCCGGTGATCGCGGCGCTCTATCCGGTGGGCATGCTCCTGCTGCAACTCAGCATCGCGATTTTCCTTTCTTATCTGGTCGCTACGGCATTGTTGACAGCTGTCAACTTTCTTCTTGATTTCACCGGATGGCAGCCGGACTGGCTGGCGCCCTTCATCCGCTGGCCGGTGATCCTCGTCGTCTCGCTGTTCGTCCTGCGCTGGTTCAAGGCGCGGGACGGAAAATTCTTCGCCTATTACCTGATGCACGACTACGCCTATTCCGCCCGCTGGCGCGGTGCCAATCCCCCCGCCCTCGAGGCGCGGATGGCCGAGTTTCGCGCCGCGATTGCGGACGCCCTGACCCTCGGCTACGACGAGGTGCTGGTCGTCGGCCATTCCTCCGGCGCGCATCTGGGCGTCTCCATCCTCGCCGACCTGCTGCGCGCCCGCCGCGCCAGACCGGGCGCCACCGCGCTGTCGTTCCTGTCGCTGGGACAGGTCGTACCGATGGTCTCGTTCCTGCCCGACGCCTCCCGCCTGCGGGCGGATCTCGCGTTCCTGTCCGAACGGACCGATATCACCTGGATCGACGTCACCGCCCCGGGCGATGGCTGCGCCTTTGCGCTCTGCGATCCGGTGGCGGTCACGGGGGTCGCCACGCCGTTCTCGCAATGGCCGCTGGTGGTCTCCGCCGCGTTCACCCGGACCCTGAAACCCGAGACCTGGGCGAAACTGCGCTGGCGCTTCTTCCGGCTGCATTTCCAGTATCTCTGCGCCTTCGACAACCTGCCGGGCGGGCCGTCCGACTATGATTACTTTCGCCTGACCGCCGGGCCGCAGACCCTTGGCACCCGCTATCGCGACCGGGCGCCGTCGCGCAGCCGGATCGACGTCGCCGCCTCGAAATACACCAGCCGGGCGGCGCCGCGTCCGTGGCGGCGGAGCGGGACGCCGCCGGACCCCGCGTCTGCGGCCGGCAGTCGAGGCGCCGTCCGCATCCGTCGAGGCGGCGGTCAAGGCCGCTGTCAAGGCATCCGCGACCGGCCGGCCTGCGTGACGCTGCCGCCGAAACCGCCGGTCCGGCCCGATGCGGTGTCGCTCCGGCGGTATCTGAAACTCTTTCGCGACGACATCCTCTCGGCCCAGCCCGCACGCCTCTATCGCGCGTGGATGGCAGAGTTCCGGACGCCGTTCTTTCGCAGCTACCTCGTCAACGACCCGACGCTGATCCGCCGCGTCCTCAACGAACGGCCCGACGATTTCCCGAAATCGGACCGTATCGGCGCGGGCCTCCGGCCGCTTTTGGGCAATTCGGTGTTCCTGACCAACGGCGAGACGTGGAAGCGGCAACGCCGCATCATCGACCCGGCGTTCGAGGGCGGGCGCCTGCGCGACACGTTCCCGGCGATGTGGGCGGCCGGACAGGCGGCGGTGGCGCGGATGGCGGCGCAGGTCACGGACGACCCGCTCGAGATCGAGCCCGAGACGAGCCATGCCGCGGCGGACGTGATCTTTCGCACGCTGTTCTCGCTCCCCATCGAGCACGACACCGCGCGGGCCGTCTTCGACGCGTTCCGGGCGCATCAGCGGACGCAGCCGATCCTGAACCTCGCCGCGTTCCTGCCCGGCCCCCGCTGGATGCCGCGGTTCTTTCGGCGCGAGACGCTGCGCACGGCGGTGACGATCCGGGGGCTGATTTCGGGACTGGTCGAGGTGAGGGCGGAATTGATCGCAGCGGGGACTGCGCCGGACGATCTGGCAACGAAGATCATGACGAACGTGGACCCGGTCACGGGCGAGCGGTTGTCGCCGGAAGAAATGGTCGATCAGGTCGCGATCTTCTTTCTGGCGGGGCATGAAACCAGCGCCTCGGCGCTGGCGTGGACGCTGTATCTGCTGGCGATGTATCCCGAATGGCAGGTGAAGATTGCCGAGGAAGCGGTTGGTTTGAATGAAGATTTCGGCGCAGTTGCGAAACTTCGCGTGACCCGTGACGTGTTCCGCGAGGCGCTGCGCCTCTATCCGCCGGTGCCGATGATGGTGCGCGAGACGACGCGGTCCGAGGTGTTTCGCGACCGCAATGTGCGGCGCGGCGCGCAGGTGGTGCTGTCGCCCTGGCATCTGCACCGGCACGAGCGGATCTGGGAGGATCCGGATGCTTTCCGGCCCGGGCGGTGGCAGACCGAGGCCGGTCGCGCCTCGGCGCGGGAGGCCTATCTGCCGTTCTCGGCGGGGCCGCGGGTCTGCACGGGTGCGGGGTTCGCGATGATCGAGGGGGTGCTGCTCCTGGCGTTGCTGGTGCGGGCGTTCCGGTTCGAGGTGCCGCGCGAGGCGGCGCCGGTGCCGGTGGCGCATCTGACGGTGCGGTCTCGCGACGGGATCAGGCTGATCGTGCGGCCGCGTTGACGGGTTCGGCGACCACCCGAGTTTTCGTTTCGACCAGGACGGCCAAAGCGCCGGTCAGCGCCCGTCGAGCATCGCCTCGAGGACCGCGACCCGGATAGCCGACGCCAGCCCGACGTCGCCGCGGGCATCGTCGATCTCGGATGCAAGCGCGTTGATCGTCCGCCCCCGGTCTGCCGCCAGACGCCGGAACGCTATCCAGAACGCCTCTTCCAGTGAAACGCTGGTGCGGTGTCCCTTCAGCGTCAGCGAGCGCTTGACCGGGCGACCGCCGGCACGGCCCTCACTCATCCTCGAGCTTCTTTTCGCCGAGTGCGCGGACGCTTCGCTCGATCCGGTCGGTGTCGGCCAATCGTTCGGACCTGCGGCGTCCGAATTTCGCCGCATTTGCGGCCGCTTCCGACGCGAGCGCCGCCCGTCGGCGGGCCTTGCGAAGGCGATTCAGGTTGATCGGGTCGGTCATCCTGGGCCTTTGCGTCCTGTTTTCGCTGAAGATTCGGGGCTGCGGCAGGCTCGTGTCGTTCAGTGAACAGACTGTTTACCAATCCGGACACCGGACGGCCAGATCAAACCACAATTCCCCCATAGGACAAGTGTCGATCGAATACGTTTTCCCGAAACCGGAGGCTCTCATGTTCAAGTCGTTGTTCTTTGCCCTGGCGCTTTTGGCGCCATGTGTTGCGTCGTCGGCGACGATTTCTGCCGATTTCGATGTCAAGGCGTTCGACAATAGCTACAACCGCGGAGCAGGTACCGGACTTGCGACGGGGATCATGTTGCAGGTCGGTGAAAGCTTTCAGGTTGCCGTCGATCCTTTGCAAGGCTGGAGGATCGCCGCGGACCTGCCGCTCATCAACGCCGATGGTCTGTTCGTTGGCAGGACCCGCGGATTTTCCAACTACCGTAGCGAAGGGTTCGTCGCACGGTATGGCACGCTCGTCGGTCGGATTGGTACGGGTGCGATCTTCCGCATCGGGTCCAGTTTCGACGGACTGGCCTCGGTGGCTGGTGAGTTGCGCCTTTACGTGTGGGATTCGCGGACCGAGGACAACAGCGGCTCTCTGTCGGTTCGGCTGACGTCGCCGCTTCGGCAGCCAGTCGCGATGGACGTGCCGTCGCCGGTGCCGTTGCCCGCTACAGGCCTCCTCCTGATGTCGGTGCTTGCATTCATGGGGCTGCGACGTCGGGTCGGCTGACGGGCCTAAGACGGCCCGATCATTTCCTCAGGCCGCACGATCCTGTCGAACGTTTCCGCATCGACGAACCCGAGCCGAATCGCCTCTTCCTTGAGCGTCGTGCGGTTCGCGTGCGCGGTCTTGGCGACCTTGGTGGCGTTGTCGTAGCCGATGGTCGGCGCCAGCGCCGTGACCAGCATCAGACTCTCGCGCATCAACTGGTCGATCCGGCCCTCGTCGGCCTCGATGCCGGCGACGCAATTGTCGGTGAACGCCACGGCGGCGTCGCCGAGAAGCTGCATGCTTTGCAGCACGTTGTAGGCCATCATCGGCTTCATCACGTTCAGCTCGAAGTGGCCCTGCGACCCGGCGAACCCGACCGCCGCGTCGTTGCCCATGACATGCGCGCAAACCTGCGTCAGCGCCTCGACCTGCGTCGGGTTCACCTTGCCGGGCATGATCGAGGAGCCGGGCTCGTTCTCGGGCAGCATCAGCTCGCCCAGACCGCAGCGCGGCCCGGAGCCGAGCAGGCGGATGTCGCAGGCGATCTTGTAGAGCGAGGCCGCGACGCCGCGCAGGGCGCCCGACATTTCGACCAGCGCGTCGTGGGCGGCGAGCGCCTCGAACTTGTTCGGGGCGGTGACGAAGGGCAGGCCGGTGATGGTGGCGATTTCTGCGGCGATGGTCTCGCCCCAGCCCGCAGGCGCGTTCAGACCGGTGCCGACGGCGGTGCCGCCCTGGGCCAGTTCATAGATCGCTGGCAGGGCGGCGCGGAGGCGGCGGAGGCCCATGGCGACCTGATGGACATAGCCCGAGAATTCCTGACCCAGCGTCAGCGGGGTCGCGTCCATCGTGTGCGTGCGGCCGATCTTGATGATGTGGGCGAAGGCATTCTGCTTGGCCAGAAGGGCGGCGTGCAGCTTTTCCAGACCCGGCAGGGTCACGTCGCGGGCGGTCGTGGCGACGGCGATGTGCATGGCCGTGGGGAAGGTGTCGTTCGAGCTTTGCCCCATGTTGACGTGGTCGTTGGGGTGCACCGGCGACTTCGAGCCGATGGTGCCACCCAGCATCTCGATGGCGCGGTTGGAAATGACCTCGTTGGCGTTCATGTTCGACTGCGTGCCCGATCCCGTCTGCCAGACGACGAGCGGGAAATGGTCGTCGAGTTTGCCCTCGACCACCTCTGCCGCCGCCGCGATCATCGCGTCGGCCAGCGCCGCGTCGAGTTTACTGCTGGCCTTGTTCGCCTGCGCGCAGGCCTGCTTGATGACGCCGAGGGCGCGGACGATGGCGACCGGCTGTCGCTCCCAGCCGATGGGAAAGTTCATCAGGCTGCGCTGGGTCTGGGCGCCCCAGTAGCGCGTGGCGTCGACCTCGAGCGGGCCGAAGCTGTCGGTTTCGGTGCGGGTGGCGGTCATGGGCGTCCTCGCGGGCTTGCTGTCGCGGCGAGGCATAGCGGCTGCGCCCCGGCGCCGCAACGGCGCCGCTACTTGCGGAAGGCGTCGAGGCTCACGACCTGGGCTGCCTTCGGCTTGTCGGGGGCGGCGGGTTTGGCCATCTCGTCCATCGGCGCCTCGTCGGCGTCGGCCTCCTCGGATTCGTCGTCGGCGGCGTCACCGGCGCCGTCGTCCTGCGTCTCGAAGCGCAGGCCGAACTCGACGGAGGGGTCCACGAAGGTCTTGATCGCGTCGTAGGGAATATAGAGCGGTTCGGGGTTGTCGCCGAAGTTGAGGGTGACGGCGAACCCCTCGTCGGTGACGGTGAGGGCGTCGAACCAGTGTTGCAGGACGATGGTCATCTCGCCGGGATAGCGGTCCGAGAGCCAGTCGGCGATCTCGACGTCGGGGTGCATGGTGTCGATGGTGATGAAGAAGTGATGCTTGCCCGGCAGGCCGGACGTCGCGACGTCGGTCAGCACCCGCTGTATAAGGCCCCGCATGGCGCGGTGCATCAGGTTGCCGTAGTCGATGTGGTGGTTCGGCATTGCGTTCCCCATCGTGAGTGCTTCCCCATCGAGACTTGCCGCCGGGGCGGGGCGTTTCGAGGGCCAGCATAGACCTTTCTGCGGGGGATAAAAGAGGGGGACTCAGGGCGCCGGACGGGTAAGGACGGGGACGAGCAGGATCGCGGCGGGGCCTGCGCTGTCGGTGCGGGGGCCGCGGGTGGCGGTGCCGAACCCGGCCTCGGCGAGGTAGCGCGACAGCGACGGCGCGGTGTCGTCGCCGGGGGCGCGCAGGAGGGTGGGGGCGGCGCCGGTGGCAAGGAAGGTGAGCGGGTCGGCGGCGGCGCCGGGGGTCGTTCGACGCTGAACGATGAGGATGAGCTCTTGACCGTAACCATTTGGCAAGACGCGGAAAAGAGGTTCGGTGATCCTGTCGCCGGGCCGGGTGCGGATCTGGCGCAGGTGCTGGATGGTACGGTCGGCCGCGATATAGAGGACGTCGATGTCGACGGGCACGGCGGCGTCGTTGCGGACCGACACAGAGACCACGTCGCCGGGGTGCAGCGCGGGCAGGCGGGCGGGGTCGAGGGGGGTGGTGGCGGTGCCGCCTGCCGCAGCGACGGCAAGGTCGGCGGCGATCCCGTCGAGGCGCGCGGGCAGCGCGGCGGCGGCGCGGGTGAGCAGGAGGGCGCGCGCCTCGCGCAGGATCAGCGGCGCGAGGGCGCGGCCGGTTGCGGCAAGGTCGGAGCCGAGGGGGAGGGTCGCGGGCAGCGTATCGCCCGCGATGCCGCCGCCGGGGACGAGCGTGATGCGGCCCGCCTCGAGGACGAGGCGCAGGTCGGCGGGACTGCCGGCCGGAACGAGGGAGAGGCGCTGTGCCAGCGCCGGGGCGGCGTCCGTGAGGCCGCCGATCAGGCGGGCGGCGTCGGCGAGGGGCAAGGCGCCGGCGTCCGGCATCGCGAGGTCGAGGCGGACGGAGAGGGGGGGGGCGAGTGGCGCTGCGATGGCGCCCGCGGGCAGGTCGATGGCGGCGTCGAGGGTGCCGCTGGCCGTCAGTGGCGCAACGGTATCGAGGGTCAGGTGGGTCAGGGGGGCGGTGCCGGGGCCCGGGTCCGCGGGCAGGACGGCGAGGCGGTCGCCGGGGGCGAGGCCGTGCAGGGCGCCCGCGGGGATCCCGGCCCGACCGCCGTCGGCGGTCACGGGCCACACGGGAAGGTCGGTGCCGGGGGCGGGGACGACACCGAAAGCGGCGATGTCGAGGGCACCCTCGAAGCCGGGGACGGTGCCGGGGGCGAGGCCCTCGGTGGCATAGCGCGCGAGGATCGCGGTGGCCAGATCCGCGAAACTTCCATCCGGACGGGCGGCGAGTTCGCTGAGCACGGTATAGGTAAAGAGGCCCTGCGGGCGGCGGTCTGCGGCACCGCGCGGCAGGTTCATCTCGGGCGTGCTCTGGTCCGCCTGCGCCGCGAAGAAGGCGGTCAGGGTGCCCGCGCCGGGTGCGGCGGGGAGGATGTCGAACGGGGCCTCGGCGGTGGCCGTTGCGGTGCCCGCCCCGGCAGGCGACGGTATCCCGAGCACCTCGGGCGCGACGCGGCGCAGGCGGACCTCGTCGCCGCCGCGGGTCGCGGTCCCCGCGTTGCAGGCGTCGAACACCGCCCAGACGTTGGCACCGCGGGCGCGGATCGCGTCGATCATCGTGCCGATCTCGTCGTCTCTCAGCGCGTTCTCGACCTCGCCGGTGCCGCCGTTCCAGAAGCCGACGTCATAGGGCAGGAACAACTCGTCGAGGCCGTCCGGCTCGTCGGTGCCGGGCGGGGCGGGGGCCTGCGTGCCGTGACCGGAGAAGTGAAGGTAGACAAAATCGCCGGGGGCGACGGTGGCGGCAAGGCGGGCCATTTCGCCGCGGATCGCGGCGAGGGTGGCGGGGGCATGGATGCCGTCGTCGAGCAGGATGGCGATGTCGGCGTCCGCCATGCCCTGCACCGAGCGCAGGTAGTCTGCGACCAGCGCGATGTCGTTGCCGGGGCCGATCAGGCGGTCGCGCTCGCGCAGGGCCGGGTATCCCATGACGCCGATGAGCAGGGCATGGTTGGCGCCCGACGGACCCGGCATCGCGGGCGTGCGCCCGGCCCCCGCGCTCAGCAACAGCGCCGCGACGAGGGCCAGCGCCCGGCAGAGGCGCTCAGTTGGTGATGAGCGCATAGCTCGACGGGATCGCCCCGAGGTTCACGACCTTGATGACGTATTGCCCCGGCCGCTCCGGCTCCCAGTAGCAGTGGGCGATGTAGCTGGTGTCCTCGTCGGCGCAGACCAGTGCCTTGGCCTCGTCGTAGACGAAGAGGTTGAGGTCGGCGGCGGCGACGCCCTCGACGTAGACCTCGGCCGCGACACCGGCATCGAAGGAGATCGCCTCGAATTCGGCGGCACCGCCCGCATCGAGGCGCGCATTGCGGAAGAGGGCGCCGGTCGAGACGCCACGGGTGCGCAGCGCGGCGTCGTCGTCGATCATCCCGATCAGGTCCGCGTCGTCGCCCGCCATCCCGCGCGCCACGTCGAGCATGTCGCGCCACCCGGCGATCTGCGGATCGGCGAGCGGATCGCCGCCGCCCGCCGGGTCGAGCAGGACATCGCGGCGCAGGGTGGCGGCGGCAAGCACCATCATCGTGTCGCCCGCGGCCTGTCCGTCGGTGAACATCCGGTGGCTGAGGAGGAGGTCGGCGACCGGCATCGGGCCTGCGGTCTGCCCTGCCACCGTCTCGGCGAGGAGGGGTGCCGCGATCAGGGCCAGCGCGACGGCGCACGGCAGGGCGGCCCGTCGGGCCCTCGGGATGAAATGCGGCATGGTCACGCCCTTTCGCCAATGCGCTCTGGGATATCGGGACGACATTACGCGCGATTTCCGCTGCGTAAAGGGGCGGGGCCGCAGCTAACGGCGATTGTCATGAAGCGGCGGACGGGGCGTCGCCGGGAACGCCGCCCTAACCGCGATTGTCATGTGTGGTGCAGGCCCGGCGGTGCTAGGGGTGGATCCGCCGCCACCCTTGAACCCGCAGGGCGGCTGCGCTTTGCTGGCGGGCGGGACAGGACGAGGGTCAGGGACATGACGGACGGCACGGGAACCGCTGCGCAGCGCGTGCTGGTCGTCGAGGACGATCCGGCGACGGCAGAGGCCATCTCGGCGGCGGTCGTCGCGGTCGGCGCCGCGCCGGTGGTGATGACGACGCTCGCCTCGGGCATCGAGGCATCGAGGCTGGCGGCCTTCGCGGTCATCGTGCTCGACCGGATGCTGCCGGGCGGCGACGGCATCGACGGGATCGCGGCGATCCGGGCGGGCGGCTCGGAGGCGATGATCCTGATGGTCAGCGCGCTGGGCCGGGCCGCCAACAAGATCGAGGGGCTGGAGCGGGGGGCGGACGATTATCTCGCCAAGCCCTTCGATCCGGCGGAATTGCAGGCGCGGCTGCGCGCGCTGCTGCGGCGCGGGCAGGTGGTGACGAGCGACAACGACCTGATGGTGTTCGGGCCGTTGCAGGTCCGCCTCAAGGCGCGGACGGTGCATGTCGGGCAGGCGCATGTGGCGGTGTCGCCGAAGGAATTCGAGCTGATTACCTATTTCGCGCGCAACGTCGGGCAGATCGTGACGCGGATGCAGCTTCTCGAACATGTGTGGAACCTGCATTTCGATCCCCAGACCAACGTGGTGGACGTGCATATCGGACGTCTGCGCAAGAAGCTCGAGGCGGCGGGGCCGCTCGAATGGATCGAGACGCGGCGCGGCGAGGGCTATGTGTTCATGCCGCACCGGGACGCGGGATGATCGCCCTCTGGGCGCGGTCGGCCTCGCTGCGGGTGACGGTGGCGGTGTCGGCGCTGATCCTCGGGGTGGCGCTGGCGGTGGCGGCCTTGCAGTACCGGACCACGGCGAACGAGTTGCAGCGGCAGATCGAGGCGACGTTGCAGGCCGATCTGGACGGGTTTGCCGCCCTGTATGCGCAGCGCCGGGTGATCGCGCTGCGCGAGGCGATGGAATACCGTGCGCAGACGGATGCCGAGATCCTGACGCTGTTGCTCGACCGCTCGGGCGACTGGCGCGCCGGGACGCTGCGGGCCTGGCCGGCGGAGGTGCCTGCACTGGGCGAGGGGTTCACCCTCGCGGCGGCGCAGCGGATGGAGGTGAACGGCGCCGCCTATTTCGGCGTGGCGCGGGTGTTGCCCGGCGGGTTCGCGTTCCTCGTCGCCCGGCCGCTGGCGCCGATGGAGGCGGTTCTGGCGCGCCTGCGGCGGGGCATCGCGCTGATGGCGGCGGGCCTTGTCGTGGTGGCGGGGGCGGCGGGCTGGCTGGTGGCGCGGGGGCTGCTGCGGCGGATCGACCGGCTCAATGCGCTGGCCGACCGGGTGGCGGGGGGCGATCTGGCGGCGCGGATCGGGGGGCTGCGGCGGGCGGACGAACTGGGGCGCCTCGAGGTGCATATGGAGGCGATGCTGGACCGGATCGGCATGCTGATGGCGGCGACGCGGCGGTTGTCGAACGGGATCGCGCACGAGTTGCGGACGCCGCTGACGCGGTTGCAGACGAAACTCGCCGCGGTCGACGCGCCGCCCGCGCAGATCGAGGCGCTGCGCGCGGATCTCAAGGGGGCGGTGCGGGTGTTCGACAGCCTTCTCGACATCGCGAGCGCCGAGGCCGGGACCGACCGGGCGACGACGCTCGATCCGGTGGACCTCGAGGCGATCTGCGGCGACATCGCCGAACTCTACGCGCCGCTGGCCGAGGAGGAGGGGCTGGTGCTGCATACCGTCATCGCGCCGGGCGCGCATATCCTCGGCGACCGCAATCTGGTGGCGCAACTGGTGACGAACCTGCTCGACAATGCGCTGAAATACACCCGGCGCGGCGACTCGGTGACGCTGGCGGTGCGGGACGGCGGGGCGAAGTGGGAACTCGAGGTGCGCGATACCGGACCGGGGGTGCCGGCCGACCTGCGCCCGGTGCTGTTCGAGCATTTCACCCGGGCGCCGCGCGACAGCCATATCCGGGGGCACGGCCTCGGCCTCGCGCTGGTGCGGGCGATCGCCACGCGGCACGGCGCGCAGGCGCAGGTCATCGAGGCGGAAAACGGCTTTGCGCTTCGGGTGGGTTTCCCTAAGCTGGCGATGCCGGACCGGGCCGTCCGCGCGTGAGGCGGGGGACGATGTGCGGGACTGGTGGGGCGCGATCTGGCTTATCCTCGCGATGCTGCCGGGACAGATTGCCGCGCAATCGGCGCCGGACCCGGACCTAGACGCCGTCCGCTCTGCGCTGCGCGAGGCGGAACAGGCGGAGATCGTCGGCGACTACCGGCGCGCCTGGGACATCGTGCTGACCGCCAACGACATCACCAGCCGGTGGGGCAGGGGCGACCTGATCGAGCACTGGCAGGTCTACGAGGCCTTTGCCGGCGTCTACAACGCGTTCGAGGATTACCGGCAGGCCAAGCTCAATGCGACCTATGCGCTGACCGGACTGACCGAGCGCTTCGAGGGCGATCCGCGCGCCGCGACACTTGCGCTGTCGGCGCGCTGGGAGCTGATGCTGGCGCATTTCCGCACCGACGAATGCGACGCGGTGCTGCGGCTGGCCGAGCCGCTGGCAGCGACGCCCGCCGCCTCGCCGGTGCATCTGCGCGCCGCGGGTCTGGCGGCGGTGTGCCTGGGGCGGACCGGGGCACCGCGGGCGGCGGCGGCGCTGGCGGCGGCGCTGGCGCTGCCGGGGATCGACAAGGCGCTGGGCGCCGCGGACGGGGGTCAGGTGCGGGCGCAGGCGCTGCGGGTGATGACGCAAGCAGGGGGCGATGCCGCGGCACGGGCGGCGGCGGCGCAGGCGCTGGCGGCGCTGGCGCGGACGCCGGGCCTCGCGCCGCATCTGACCGTGGACTTCCTTCAGGTCGCGGGTCTGGCAGTCCTGCCGGAGGATCCGGAGACCGCCGCCGTCCTGTTCCGCGAGGCGGGACGGCTGTTGCGCCCGACCGAGACCGACGCGGCACTCTATCTGGCAAACGAGCGGCATCTGGCGACGGTCGCCGCACTGACCGGGGATGGCGCGGGTGCGATGGCGCGGCTCGACGCGGCGGTGACGCTGTTTGCGCAGACGGCGCCGGCGCTACAGCCCGACGTGGCACTGACCGAATATGCGCTGGGTGAGTTGCGGCGCCGGGCGGGCGACCGGACGGGCGCGCAGAGCCTGTTCCGCAGCGCCTATCTGCGCGCCCGGACGACGCTTCCGGTCGATGCCGGGACGGTGCTGACGATCCGCCGCGCCATCGACATCCGCGATCCGGGGTTCGCGACGTTCGCCCTCGCCCCGGAATTGTCGACGGTCGCCCTCGTGCGCGGACCCGTCACCGACATGAGCCGCCCGCAACCGGGCAGCGAGAGTGGCGGCGAAGACCTGTCCGTCGGCGCGGTCGAAGCGCTGCTGTCGCGGTTCCTTGCCGGGCGCTATGCCGACATGCCCGGCCCGGCGGGGGTGCCCGAGGGGCCACAGGGTGCCGCCCTTGCCGCCCTTGGCCACGCCCTTCTGGGCGAACAGCGCGAGGCGCTCGACCTGCTGGCGATGGCGGACCCCGCGTCGGGGCCGCCATGGCTCACCGATCTGACGCTGGCGGTGGCGCTGCAATGGGGCACGCTCGACCGGATCGAGGAGGGCCATGCGGCCACCCTGAGGCTGATCGAACAGGCGATGAGCCTGCCCGACGACGTGGGCACCGCCGTGCTCGGCCTCGAGGTGTTCTACCGCTATGTGATCGAGGACGACGACGACCAGCGCCGCGCCATCGGCGCCTGGCGCAATGGCTGGGATCCGGAGCGGCCCAAGACGGCCTGGGACGCCTTTGCCGCGATGCTGGTGATGGAGGCGGCCTATGACGTGATGCCGCAGGCCGAGGCGGATGCCTTGCAGGCGACGGTCCTCGACGGCCTGTCGATGCGCCGGGACCTCGGTTTCGCGCGCGATTTCATCGCCTTCGTGCGGCATTACAACGGCATCACCGCCCGCGTCGACGAAGGCGCGCTGATCGAGCTGGGCACGCTGGTGCCGCGGTTGCAGGCGGCGGTGCCGACCGGGCACGCGATTACGGCCTCGACCAATTTCAGCTATGCCAACGCGCTCTGGGCGCAGGGCCGCGAGGCGGAGGCGGTGGCGCTCTACCGCACGGCGCTGTCGGCCTATGAGCGCAATGCCTACGGGCTGCGCGACGACCTGCTGTTCCTGCGCGCCGAACTCGCCAATGCGCTCTATGTCACCGGCGCGGCGGACGAGGCGATGCTGCTGTCGCAATCGGCCTTGGGGCCGCTGGCGACGGAGCGTGATGCGATGCGGCCCAGCCGGGTGATGCGGATCGTGTCGCGCCATGCGTTCATCGTCGCCGACCGCACCTCGACGCGGGCCGCCGCCGAGGTGATGCGCCCCTTTGCCGAGGACGCGGGCTTTCTGTCGCGCCTGCACCCGGTCGACGCGTTCTTCCTTCGGACGGAATTCGCCCTCTATCTGGCCGGCAGCGGCGATGCCGCGGGGGCGGGCAAGGCGATGGCGCAGGCCGATGCGGCGCTGGCGCGGGAAGCGGCGCCGGACGACGATCTCATGGCGCAGGTGTTCTACCAGCGCGCGCTGGTGCAGGGGTGGCTGGGCGAGGACGCGGCGGCCTATGGGTTCATGGCCGAGGCGATGGACCGTCTCGAGGCGGCGCGCGCGGCCGAGGTGCTGCTGCGCCAGACCGGCGTGGCGCTGGTGCGGCCGCAGGACCGGGTGTTCGCGATGACCTTTGCGGCCTATGCCTATGGCTATGCCCGGCGGCTGCGCTAGTCCTGCCAGCCCTCGCCGACGAGGACGAAGGGGGCCCAGAACCGCGGATGCGCCAGCGCCGGGTTGGCGGTGGCGCCGATCAGCGCCAGCGTCGAGGCGCGCAGCGCCTGGGCGCGCGGTGCGCCGGCCTGCATCTCGCGGACCATGCCGGTGGTCAGGCGCGGCGCGGCGCTGTCGTCGACCGGCCAGTGCGAGACGAGGAGCGCCCGCGCCCCCGCATAGATGAACGCCTGCGCGAGGCCCGACAGGCCCTCGGCGCCGGGTGTGCCGTCGCTGGCGGCGGTGTCGCAGGCCGACAGGATGATGAGCGAGGCGTTGAGCGTCAGCGCCGATGCCTCGGTCGCCGTCAGCAGCGCGTCGTCGGCCTCGGAGGCGCGGCGTGGCGGGGTGAACACCAGCGCCGGTTCGCGCAGGCCGGGGAGCGCGTCGGCGAGCAGACCGTGGGTGGCGAAGGCGATGATGTCGACATCCGAAAGATCGGCCGCCTTGACCTGCGCCTCGGTCGCGTCGGGCCCGAGGCGCAGGGCGGTGTCGTCCGCGCCGAGCAGGGCCGCCAGCGCAGTGAGTTCGGCGCGGGTGCCGGGCAGGGGGGCAAGGTCGGCCCATTGCCCGAGGGTTGCGTAGACCGGATCGCCCGAGTCCGTCGCGCCGTTGCCCGGGGCCTGCCCGCCGGCCCCGAGGGCGCGTCCGACGACAGGGTCTCCGAAACCGGCGAAGGGGCGCGACGCGACCCGGCGCGGCGGGCCCGTCCGCAGGCTCGCCAGCGACGGCACGGACGGTAGCGTGGTGAGGGCGTGGCGCCGGATCAGCCAGTCGGTCGCGGCCAGCGACTGCGCGCTGTCGTCCGCACCCTGCGGCGGTGTCGTCACCAAAAGCGAGAACGGCAGCGACGACAGGGCACCGTCGGCGACGATCATCAGGTGATCGGCATCGGCAAAGACATGCTCCACGGGGCGCAGGATCTCGCGGTAGAGGTCGTAGGCGGCGGTGCGGTCGAAGGGGTCGAGTGCCACGTCCGAGGTGCCCAGCGTCTCGACGGCGCGGGCGGTATCGCCGCGCAGACCGGCGCGCAGGTCACGCACCCGGACACTCATGTCGGCGGCGCCGATGGCGGTCAGCGACCAGTCGGCGCGGCTGGCCGTGATCGCCCAGGTGATGGTGTTGACATCGTCCGAGACGACGAAGATCAGCGCCTCGTCCGGTCCGAGCAGGGCCTGCACGGCCGCGCGGGTCAGCGGCGCGGGGTTGCTGAGGCTGCGGAATGCCGGAAAGCCCGCGTCGAGGTCGGCGTTCAGGGCGCCGAGGCGCGTCGTGTCGGCGGCAAGCTGTGCGGCGATACCCGCGAGTTCCGCCTCGGTGCCGGTGCCGGTGACGAGGACAAGGGCGGCCTGCCGGTCGCGGGTCTCGGCAAGGCGGCGCAGGATCGTGTCGCGCTCGCGCAGCAGGACGCGGAGTGCGGGGTCGGCGGTGGCCGCCCGCGTCGTCGCACCGGCAAGTGCGGTGGCGGCGGGGTTGCCGATGGCCGCCTGCACGGCGAGGAACGACTGGTCGAACAGATCCTGCGCCGTCTGCGCCCGTGCCGGGAGGGCGAGCAGGAGAAGGGCGCAAAGCGCGTCGAGGAGCAGCAGGCGGGGTGCACGGATCATGGTGGCAGAGTGGCACGGCGCGCTGCATCGCGAAAGGGGCGCCGGGCGGCCCGAAGGTTCAGCCGGTCAGCGCCACGAGATGCGCGGCAGAGCCTGTGAGCGCGGCATAATCGTCCTCGATCACCGCCGTCCCGAACCCTTCCATGAAGGTGCCGAACCGGCCCTTGGCGCGGAACGCTTCGGCATAGCCGAACCCGTCGAGGTGCGGTGCCATCGCGCGGGCGACGCCGCCCACCAGATAGATGCCGCCGAAGGGAAGCTGGGTGAGCGCGAGGTTGCCCGCCACGGCCCCCAGGAGCCGCACGAAGGTGCGCGCCGTGGCGGTGGCGAGCGGCTGGTCGCCCGTGGCGACGGCGGCCATGATCTCGCTCGCGGGCCTGTCGGGCGCGCCGGTGGCCAGCGCGTGGAAGCGGTAGATGTTCTCGAGGCCGCGGCCCGAGAGCACGTCCTCGACCGAGGCGAAGCCGTGTGCGGTGGGCGCCCGGTGGGTGACGTAATCGGCGAGTGCCATGTCCTCGGGCGTGGAACACGGCAGGTTGACGTGGCCGCTTTCGGAGGGCGGAATGATCCGGCCCGCGTCCGTCTCGAACACCGGGGCCGCGTTGAAGCCGGTGCCGACGCCGATCACCAGCTTGGCGGCATGTTCGTTGGCGGGCGGGAACGGCACGACGCTGCGGATGTTGCGGGCGACGAGATAGCCGAGGGCGTGGCCCTGCGCCTGAAGGTCGTTCAGGATCGCCACCGTCTCGGCCCCGGTGGCGGCGGCCAGCGTGTCCTTGTCGATGGTCCAGTCGAGGTTGGTCATCCGCGCGGCACCGTCGCGCACCGGGCCGGCGACGGCGACGCAGGCGGCGCGCGCATCGACGTTGCCCTCGTCGGCGACATAGCGGCGCAGCACAGCCTCGAGGCTGGGCCAGTCGCGGTTGGCATAGCGGCGTACCGTCTCGCCCCGGACCCGGCGGCCATCGGCAAGGGCGACGCGGGTATTGGTGCCGCCGATATCGGCGACCAGCGAGAAGGTGTTCTTCGGGTGCGACATGGCGGCCTCTCGGGGGCTAGCGGGACAGGGCGGCTTTCAGGGCGTGGTAGCTCGCCTTGGGGGTGCGGTGCAGGGTGTCGAAGTCGACGTGGACGAGGCCGAAGCGTTTCTCGTAGCCTTCGGCCCATTCGTAATTGTCCATCAGCGACCAGTAGAAGAAGCCGCGGAGGTTGACGCCGTCGGCGATGGCCTGTTGAGTGGCGAGGATGTGACCCTCGGCATAGGCGATCCGCTCGGGGTCGTAGACGGCGCCGTTCTCGATCACGTCGGCCCATGCCATGCCGTTTTCGGTGACGTAGATCGGCAGGTCGCCGACATACTCGCGCGCCATCCGGGTGAGGAAGTGGTGCAGCCCCTCGGGGTGGATTTCCCAGCCCATCTGGGTCTTCGGTTCCGGCCCCAGCACGTCGCGCAGGGCCGGCCATGCCGCGCCCGGCGAGTCGGCGACGAGGTGGCGGGTGTAGTAGTTCACGCCGAGCCAGTCCAGGGGTTGGTGGATCCGCGTGAGGTCCGCCTCCCAACCCTTTGGCATATGGGGGATAAGTCCCTCCAGCGCCTCGGCGGGATAGGTGCCGCGCGTGATCGCCTCGATGAACCAGCGGTTGAAGATCGCGTCCTGCGTGGCGGTGGCGCGGGCGGCGCCGTCGCTGTCTTCGGCGGGCATCGCGTGGTCGAAGTTCAGGACGATCCCGAGGTTCTTCTGGCCCCGGGCGCGCATCCGCTCCATCGCCTCGGCGTGAGCGGTGAGAACATGGTGCATTGCGCGGGCGGCGGCGCGGATGTCGCGGTGGCCGGGCGCATGGGCGCCGATGAAATGCGACAGCCAGGCGACGCACCACGGCTCGTTGATCGTCGCCACCGCCTCGATCCGGTCACCGATACGGTCGAGGATAACGTCGGCGTAATCGCCCAGCCAGTGCGCGACGTCGGGGTTGGTCCAGCCGCCGAGATCGGCCAGCGCCGAAGGCATTTCCCAGTGATAGAGCGTCTGGAACGGTTTCAGGCCGCGCGCGCAGATCGCGTCGACGAGGCGGTCATAGTAATCGAGGCCCTCGGCGTTCGGTTTGCCGCGCCCCTCGGGCAGGACGCGCGCCCAGGAGGTCGAGAAACGGTAGGCGTCGAAACCTGCATCACGCATCAGGTCGAGGTCGGCCCCGAAGCGGTGATAATGGTCGCAGGCCCGCGCCCCGTCCTCGGCCCGCACGACGTTGCCCGGCGTGGCGGCGAAACTGTCCCAATGGGTGGGGCCCGCGCCGCCGAAGGCGTGGCCCTCGATCTGATAGGCGGCGGTGGCGGCGCCGAAGAGGAAGCCGTCGGGGAAATCGGCGCGGGAGAAGTTCATCGGGATCATCCTTTGGGCACGCACCGGGGCTCTGCCCGCCTATACCGCCCGCGCCGCCGATGTCGAGGTGGCCCGGCGCGCCGCGGCAGGCCCCGTCGAGCGACCGACCGTCAGTTCGGCCTCGAGCAGCATGTGTGCGGGGTCGGCGCCGGGGTCGCCGATCCGGTCGACCAGCATCTGCGCCAGCCGCGCCCCCGCCTCGCGCACCGACGAGCGGGTCGCGGTAAAGATCGGCACCGCGTCGCCGTTGGGCAGATAGGACAGCGCGTCGTCGTGGGTGATGATCGAGATGTCGCGGCCCATGACCAGCCCCGCCTCCTCGATGGCGCGGCGCGCCCCGAAGGCGCAGATGATCGACGAGACGAGGAAGGCGGTCGGCGGATCGTCCATCCGCAGCATCTCGCGGGCCGAGCGGTGGCCGAAGGTCTCGGTCATCTCGCCCGAGCGCAGCAGGGCCGGGTCCAGCGCGACCCCGCGCGCGCCGAGCGCCTCGGCGTGGCCCAGCCTGCGGCGGTGCGCGAAGTCGAGGTATTCCAGACCGTTCAGCAGGCCGATGCGGCGGTGCCCGAGGTCGAGCAGGAAGTCGGTGGCGCGTCGGAACGCCGAGGCGTTGTTCACGTCGAGCCAGCAATAGGGTGTCGTCAGCCCCGAGGCGCGGCCGTGGACCGCGAACGGCAGGCCGATCTCGTCGAGCAGCGCCACCCGCGCGTCCGCCATCCGCGGCGCGTGCAGCACGACGCCGTCGACCGAGCCGCGCGACTTGAGGTTGCGGTAGACCTGCGCCTCGTCGCCGTCCGGCACCATGGTGAGCATCATTTCATAGCCGAGGCGGACATAGGTGCTGGCGGCGCCGGCGATGAAATCGGCGAAGATCGGGTTGACCATCTCGTGTTCAGAGGCGGTCGGGATGACGTGGCCGATGGCCATCGACTGGCCCGTCGCCAGACTCTTGGCGCGGGTGTTGGGGCGGTAGTTATGCTGCTCTGCGGCATGAAGGACGCGGCGTCGGGTCGCGTCGTTCACCTCGGGGTAGCCGTTCAGGGCGCGGCTTACCGTGGTCTGGCTGAGGCCGAGCGAGCGGGCCAGTTCCTTGAGGTTCACGGCGCGACCCTCGCCGGGCGGCGGCGCGCGCGCACGGGCAGTCGGGTGTCCGGTAGGACAGGGGCGAAGCAGGCGGCGGGGGGCACAGGCGGCAGTCCGTTAGGGTTCAAAGCGCTTTCAAATCAGGTCGGAGACTAGCGTGCGGAACGGGTCGCGTCAAAGGGGCGGGAATGCGGCGGTGCGGCAAAGGTCGATGCTGCGACTGCACGATGGGCCTTTGTTTGCTGGGCGCGCAGATGCCCGCCGTGCACAAGCGCGATTGACAATTGGAGGCGGCTGCGCGACGGTCACGCATCCAAAGCGCTTTGAGGCGAATCTCTGCCTGCCACGCCGTGACGGGGACCGCCGGTCCCGGATCCGGAATCGGTACGTCGCGAACGCGCAGACGATACAGAACACGACAGCGCGGCACATCCGCGCGATTGGGAGGACGATCATGAAAAAGACCCTGTTCGCAGGCAGCGCCGCTCTGGCGCTTATCGCCGGTTCGGCATTTGCCGAAGCTCACCTCATGGCCACGCCCGGCGAGGGCGACTGGACCTGGGACGGCTATGACGAGTTCGCCGCCGCAAACGATTTCGCCGGCCAGACCGTCACGGTCTTCGGCCCCTGGCTCCAGCCCGAGGACGGCAAGTTCCGCAACATGCTGGCGCTCTTCGCCGAGGCGACGGGCGCCGAGGTGATCTATACCGGCTCGGACGGGTTCGAGCAGCAGATCGTCATCGACGCCGAGTCGGGCTCTGCCCCGAACGTCGCGGTCTTTCCGCAGCCGGGCCTCGCCGCCGATATGGCGAGCCGTGGCCTGCTGACGCCGCTGGGCGACGAGATGCAGTCCTGGGTGACGGACAATTATGCCGCCGGCCAGTCCTGGGCCGATCTGGGCACCTTTGCCGATGCCGACGGCAACGACGCCTTCTATGGCGTGTTCTTCAACGTGAACATCAAGTCGCTCGTCTGGTATGTCCCCGAGAACTTCGAGGATGCGGGCTACGAGGTGCCGACCACGATGGAAGACCTGCTGGCGCTGTCGCAGCAGATCGTCGACGACGGCGAGACGCCGTGGTGCATCGGTCTGGGATCGGGTCCGGCGACGGGTTGGCCCGCGACCGACTGGGTCGAGGACATCATGCTGCGGATCAACACGCCCGAGACCTACGACGCCTGGACGACCAACGAGCTGCCGTTCAACGCGCCCGAGGTGATCGAGGCGATCGAGACCTTCGGCACCTTCGCGCGCAACGACGACTGGGTCGCGGGCGGCGCCAGCTCGGTGGCCTCCACCGACTTCCGCGACAGCCCCAAGGGCCTCTTCGACAGCCCGCCGCAGTGCTACATGCACCGTCAGGCGTCGTTCATTCCGGTCGAGTTCCCGGAAGGCACGGTGCTGGGGCAGGATGCCGACTTCTTCTACTTCCCCTCGTTCGCGGGCAAGGATCTGGGCAACCCGGTCCTCGGCGGCGGCACGGTCCTGGCCGTGACGAGCCCGTCGGATGCCACCACGGCGTTCATGCAGTTCCTCGAGCTGCCGGTCGCGCATGAGATCATGATGGCGCAGGGCGGGTTCCTCACGCCGCATTCGGGCGTCAACCTCGACCTCTACGAAAGCGACGCGCTGCGCGGTCAGGGCCAGATCCTGCTCGATGCGACGACGTTCCGCTTCGACGGATCGGACCTGATGCCCGGCGGTGTCGGCGCGGGCACGTTCTGGACCGGCATGGTCGACTATGTCGGCGGTGCGGATGCGATGGACGTGGCGACGGCGATCCAGAATAGCTGGGACGCGCTGAAGTAAGGGCAAAAGCCCCGCAAAGGCCCCGGTCCGCCGCGTGCGGGCCGGGGTGCATCCATGCGAGACGAGACGACGACGCCCCGCCCGGGGTGAGACGACCGGACACCGGGGAGGGTGGACGCAAGGGACGGATCGGGCCGGACCGGCGCGATCGCGCCAGAACCGGCGGCGCCAGGGAGGGCAGCCATGAACCCCGCACTACAGGGCCTTATCACCGTCGTCATCGGCGTCGGCGGCTGCATCGGATACTTCTATTTCTCCAATATGTTGCTCGACAAGGTGCTGTTCCCGCCCACGGGCAAGAACGCCGGCCGCAACATCAACCGCGCCGAGAGCATCCGCCCCTGGCTCTTTCTCGCGCCGGCCCTCATCGCGCTGGGCCTTTACCTTGCCTATCCCGTCTTTGCGACGCTGTGGTATTCGGTGACGGACCGCGATCAGGGCGGCGCCTTCGTCGGGTTCGCCAATTATTCCCAGATGATGGACGACCCGAAGTTCTGGGAAGCGCTCAAGAACAACATGATGTGGCTCATCATCGTGCCTGCCGCGTCGACGGCCTTCGGCCTGCTGGCGGCACAACTGACCGACCGGATCCGCTGGGGCGCCATCGCCAAGTCCTTCATCTTCATGCCGATGGCGATCTCCTTCGTCGGCGCCTCGGTGATCTTCAAGCTGATCTACGACAGCCGCCCCGAGGATGTGGCGCAGATCGGCGTGCTGAACGCGCTGTGGATGAAGTTCGACGGCGGGGCCGGGTCGTTCCTCGTGCTGCGTCTCGGTCCTGCGATCCTCGGCCTCGCGCTGGTCGGGGGGCTGGGTTTCCTGGCGTGGAGCCTGATCAGGGGCGCAGCGATCAGACCCTTGTGGACCAAGGGCCTGAGCTATGTGACCGCCGCCGCCTGCGCGGTCCTCGCCGTCTGGCTGCTCATCGGTATTCCCGGCCTCTTTACCGCGACGTTCGACTATGGCGAGCCGCAGCAATGGCTGACGGTGCCGTTCTGGAACAACTTCCTGCTGATGATCGTGCTCATCTGGATCCAGACCGGGTTCGCCATGGTGATCCTGTCGGCGGCGCTGCGCGGCATCCCGGAAGAGACGATCGAGGCGGCCATCATCGACGGCGCCAACCCGTTCCAGGTGTTCTTCCGCATCAAGATGCCGCAGATCGCCACCACCATCGTCGTCGTCTGGACCACGATCACCATCGTCGTCCTCAAGGTCTTTGACATCGTGTTCGCGATGACGAACGGCCAGTGGGAAACGCAGGTCCTCGCCAACTTCATGTATGAAAAGCTGTTCCGCGCCTTCGACTGGGGCGTCGGCTCGGCGGCGGCCATGGTCATCATGATCCTCGTCTCGCCGATCCTGATCTGGAACGTCTACAACGCCCGCAAGGAGATGCGCTGATGGACCGTTCCGCCCGCACCGCCGCAACCGCCCGGAGGCCGCACCATGGATAGCATCGCAGGTTCCAAGCCGACCCTCGTCTGGGCGGTGCACCTGTCGGCGGCACTCCTCGTGCTGCTGTGGATATTCCCGACCGTCGGCCTGCTG
This sequence comes from uncultured Alphaproteobacteria bacterium, assembly GCA_963789535.1. GTDB lineage: Bacteria > Pseudomonadota > Alphaproteobacteria > Rhodobacterales > Rhodobacteraceae > CAVXHQ01. Next base: position 2,032,612 of record CAWBKU010000005.1, read on the forward strand.
GTCTCGTCGTTCCGGACCGGCGACCAGATCGCGTCGTCGGGCTGGTGGGCGGCGATGTTTCCGTCCGAACAGAGCTTTCAGTTGCGGACCGCGGGCGCCGGGGATCAGGCGCTGGTCGACGGCCTCTATACCGTCTCGGGCAACCTCTTCGTGGTCGACGGGCGCGTCGCCGTGCCGGAGGAAGGGGAACCCGAGATTCCCTACGAGATCGTGAGCTGGGGCGTCTCGTCGCGCGATATCGCGGCACATGCGCCGGGCGACGCGGTCGACATGGGCGACGGCGAGATCGTCACCGTGCAGTCGAACGGCGATTATGTGTTCACCTCGGCCGAGGAGATGGGCGGACGCGGCCAGCGGATTTTCGTGACCGCCGAATCGCCGCCCGAATTCACCTTTGCCAACTATGACGCGATCATCGGCAAGGGGATCGTGCAGGCGGTGCTGCTCTATGGTGTGATCGCGGCGGTCGTCGGGGTCGCTGCGGTATGGGGGGCGGCGCGCATGGGCCTGTCGCAGCCCAAACCGATCGGCGTCACCCTCGGTGTCGCGATCTTTGCCTTTGCGTTCTGGTGGACGGCGAGTTCGGGCGAGATGTCGGCGAGCACCGGGACGGACAACATGGTCAAGGCGTTCTTCAACACGCTGACCGTGACGATCCCCGCGACCATCATCCCGATCCTGATCGCGGCATTCGCCGCCTATGCGCTGGCGTGGATGGACTTTCCGGGGCGCGCGCTGCTCATCTCTGCCATCGTCGGCCTGCTCGTCGTGCCGCTGCAACTGGCGCTGATCCCGCTGCTGACGCTCCATAACCAGATCGGCATCGGCAAGGGCTATCTCGGGGTGTGGCTCGCGCATACCGGGTTCGGCCTGCCGCTCGCGATCTATCTGCTGCGCAACTATATGGTCGGCCTGCCGCGCGACATCATCGAGAACGCCAAGGTCGACGGGGCGACGGATTTCCAGATATTCACCAAGATCATCCTGCCTCTGTCGTTTCCGGCGCTCGCCTCCTTTGCGATCTTCCAGTTCCTGTGGACGTGGAACGATCTGCTGGTGGCACAGGTGTTCCTGATCGACTCGTCGGGCCAGACAACCGTGATGACCCGCCAGATCGTCGAGCTGCTGGGCACGCGCGGCGGCAACTGGGAGATCCTGGCGACCGCCGCCTTCGTGTCGATCGCGGTGCCGCTGGGCGTGTTCTTCGCGATGCAGAAATATCTGGTCCGCGGCCTGCTGGCCGGGTCGGTGAAATAGGGCGATGCAGATGCACGCCGCCGCCCAGCCCATCGTCGCCGCCCCCGGCACCACCGCAGAATGGTGGCGGGGGGCGATCATCTATCAGATCTATCCCCGCTCGTTCCAGGACAGTTCCGGCGACGGGATCGGCGATCTCGCGGGGATCGTGACACGGCTCGACTATATCGCGTCCCTCGGCGTCGATGCGATCTGGATTTCGCCGTTCTTCACCTCGCCGATGAAGGATTTCGGCTATGACGTGAGCGATTACTGTGACGTCGACCCGATGTTCGGCAGCCTCGCCGATTTCGACGCGGTGGTGACGCGGGCGCACGCGCTGGGCCTCAGGGTGATGATCGACCTGGTGCTGTCGCATACCTCGGACCAGCATCCGTGGTTCATCGAGAGCAAGGCGGACAGGAGCAATGCGAAGTGCGACTGGTATGTCTGGGCGGATGCGAAACCCGACGGGTCGCCGCCGAACAACTGGCTGTCGATCTTCGGCGGTCCGGCCTGGCAGTGGCACGGCGGGCGGATGCAGTATTACCTGCACAACTTCCTGACCTCGCAGCCCGACCTGAACTTTCACACGCCCGCCGTGCAGGAGGCGCTGCTGGATGTCGAGCGGTTCTGGCTCGCGCGCGGCGTCGACGGGTTCCGGCTCGACACGATCAACTTCTACTTCGCCGACCTCTATCTGCGCGACAATCCGGCCCTGCCGCCCGAGCGGCGCAACGACACGATCGCCCCCGCGGTGAACCCCTACAACTGGCAGGACCACGTCCATTCCAAGAACCAGCCCGAGAACATCGAGTTCCTGAAGCGGTTCGGCGCCGAGATGGTCCCGTTTGACGCCGCCGCCGTGGGCGAGGTGGGCGACGCGCAGCGCGGCCTCGAGATCATGGCGGAATATACCTCGGGCGGCGACAAGGTGCAGATGTGCTATCCGTTCGAGATGTTGCAGCCGCATCGCCTTACCGCCGGCGCGCTGGTCGAGACCTTCGCGCGGCTGAACTATGCCGCACCCGATGCCTGGCCCTGCTGGGCCTATTCCAACCACGACGTCATCCGGCACGTCACGCGCTGGGAACTTTCGGATGCGGCGGCAAGGGCCTACACGACGCTGCTGATGTGCCTGCGCGGATCGGTCTGCCTCTATCAGGGCGAGGAACTCGGCCTGCCGGAGGCCGACGTGCCGTTCGAGGCATTGCAGGATCCCTACGGCATCCAGTTCTGGCCCGAGTTCAAGGGGCGCGACGGCTGCCGCACGCCGATGGTCTGGGAGGCGTCGAACACCAACGCCGGATTTTCGGACGGGGAGGCGTGGCTGCCCGTCGACGACCGGCACCGCGCCCTTGCCGTGGCCCGGCAGGAGGCGGATGCCGGCGCCCTGCTGCATCATTACCGCCGCGCCATCGCGCTGCGCCACGCCGAACCGGCCCTCGCGCGCGGGGCCATGGCGCAGCCCGAGCAGACCGGCGACGTGGTGAGTTTCACGCGGACCCACGCCGGGCGCACCCTGTTCTGCGCCTTCAACCTCGGCGCCGCACCCGGCGAGTGCCTGCCGCCCGAGGGCACGCTCGCCCCGCTCGACTGCGGGATCGACATGGCCGGGGCGGAGCCGGGCAAACGGCTGCACCTCGGGCCGTGGGAATGTTTCATCGCGGCGACGGGTGCCGACTAGACAGACGGACGGCCCCGCGCGCGGCGCGGCGGGACGCAATTTTGGGAGAGAACGATGGCCGACCTCAAGCTCACGAAAGTCGCCAAGACCTATGGCGGCTCGGTCGATGTCCTCAAGAACATCAACCTCGACATAAAGCGGGGCGAGCTGATCGTCTTCGTCGGCCCGTCCGGCTGTGGCAAGTCGACGCTGTTGCGGATGATCGCGGGCCTCGAGAGCATCACCGGCGGCGAATTGCAGATCGACGGGCAGGTGGTCAACGACGTGCCGCCCGCGCAACGCGGCATCGCCATGGTGTTCCAGAGCTACGCCCTCTATCCGCACATGACGGTGCGCGACAACATGACCTTCGCCCTGAAACTCGCGAAGAAGACACCCAAGGAGATCGACGCGGCAGTGTCCAAGGCGTCGCGGATCCTGCAACTCGAACCCTACCTCGACCGCCTGCCCAAGGCGCTGTCGGGCGGTCAGCGCCAGCGGGTCGCCATCGGCCGCTCGATCGTGCGCGACCCCAAGGTCTATCTCTTCGACGAGCCGCTGTCGAACCTCGACGCCGCGCTGCGGGTCGCCACACGGATCGAGATCGCGCAGTTGAAGGAATCGATGCCGGATTCGACGATGATCTACGTCACCCACGATCAGGTCGAGGCGATGACGCTTGCGACGCGGATCGTGGTGCTGGCCAACAAGGGGATCGCGCAGGTCGGCTCGCCGCTCGAGCTCTATGAGCGGCCCGAGAACGAGTTCGTGGCACAGTTCATCGGCTCGCCGTCGATGAACCTGATGGCCGGCACGATCACCGACACCGGGCAGCGCACGACGGTCAAGCTCGACGCCGGCGGCACGGCGATTTCGGCGGTGCCGACGCAGGAGGCCGACAAGGGCAAGAAGGTCAACGTCGGCGTGCGCCCCGAGGATCTGGTGCCGACCGAGGGGACGCCGCTGTTCGAGGGCAAGGTGAACTTTACCGAGGCCCTCGGCGAGGTGACGATCCTCTATTTCGATCCGCAGCAGGGCGCCGACAGCGTGGTGGGCAAACTGCCCGGTATCCATGGCGATCTGCGCGGCCAGCCCGTGCGCCTGACGGCGGCACCCGAAAAAGTGCAGATATTTCACGAAGGGCGTTCGCTCTACTACCGTTAGGGTCTATCTGATCCCTCATGGACGGTTCGGAAACGATGGACGGAGAGGGGGCTGCCTATGCCTTCTTCTCGCTCGCACCCTATCACTTCCTGCTGGCGGCCCTTGGACTGATCATCCTGGCGGCGCACTGGCTGCCGCGTCTGGTCTCGCGGCGCGAACCGGCGGCCTCGCCACTGATGCTGCTCCTCGGCGGGGTTGCGGGGCTGTTGCCGTTCCTGCCGCAGGTGCCGACCCCGATGGAACAGCCCCTGCTGTGGGAACGGGTGAGCGAGGTCTGCGTGATCGTCGCGCTGTTCTCGACCGGGTTGCGGGTAGACCGGCTGCGTGACTGGGCGCGGTGGCGCCCGACGGTGCGACTTCTGGTGCTGTCGATGCCGATCACCATCGCGGCGCTCGCGGTCGCGGGCATGGCGTTCGCCGGCCTGACGCTCGGCGCGGCGGTGCTGCTGGGCGCGGTGATGGCGCCGACCGACCCGGTACTGGCGGGGGACGTGCAGGTCGGCCCGCCGCAGGAAGGGGCCGAGCATCCGGTGCGGTTCGCCCTGACGACCGAGGCCGCGCTGAACGACGGGCTTGCCTTTCCCTTCGTCTATTTCGCGCTCGCCCTGATCGCGGCGGGCGGCTGGGGCGGCTGGCTCCTCGACTGGGCACTGGTCGACGTGGTCTGGCGGATCGTCGTCGGGACGCTGATGGGGGCGGCGGGCGGCTGGGCACTCGGCCAGATCCTCTTCGTCTACCCCAAGGGCCGCAGCCTTGCCGATACCGGATCGGACGTGGTGGCCCTCGCCGGTGTGTTCCTGTGCTATGGCACGACGGAACTCGTCGAGGGATACGGCTTCATCGCGGTCGCGGTCATGGGCCTCGTGCTGCGGCGGGTCGAGATCGATCACCGGTTTCACCGCCGCCTGCACGATTTCACCACCGCCATCGAACATGCGCTGACCGCCGGTCTGCTGGTCGCGCTCGGAGCGGTCCTGCCGCGCATCCTCGATGTGGGCTGGGGGCAGATGGCGGTCGCCGTCCTGCTGATCTTTGCGATCCGGCCGCTCGGCGGGTGGATCTCGCTGCCGGGTTGCGGTCTGGGGTGGCGCGGGCGGTGGCTGGTGGCGTTCTATGGCGTGCGGGGGATCGGCTCGATCTATTATCTGAGCTATGCTGCGGGCCACGCCGATCTCGCCGAGGTCGGGACGCTGTGGTCGCTGATGGCGCTGATCGTGTTGATGTCGTCCCTGGTTCACGGATTGTCCGCGGGTCGGGCGATGGCGCGTCATCTGCACAACCCGCTCGACAGTCGCGCCGACCGCCGGGCCGCGCGCGACAGGAGCGAGACCCGCTAATACGGCGCGTCCTCGAGGACGCCGTCCGCCGACATCTGCGCATAGAGAAGCCCCTCGCGCAGGCCGCGATCCGCGACCGAGAGGCGGTCGGTGGGCCAGAGCCGCATCAGCGCCTGAAGGATCGCCGAGCCCGACATGATGAGGGCCTGACGGTCCTTGCCGATGCGCGGATCGGCGCGGCGCCCCTCGGGCCCCAGCATCAGATACTCGCGGATCACCGCGTCGATCTGGTCGCTCGTCATCCGCAGCCCGTCGACCTTGGTCCGGTCATAGCGTTTCAGGCCCAGATGGCTTGCCGCGACCGTGGTGACGGTGCCGCTGGTGCCGACGATCTGGAACCCCTCGCGGGCCTGCGCCTCGGCAGTCGGGGCGAAACTCGCGAGGCTCTCCTCGAAGAACCAGCTCATCAGGGCAAAGCGGGCCGCGTCGTCCTCGACGTCGACGAACTGGTCGCGCAGCGTCGCCACACCGAGCGGCACCGATATCCAGTCGACGACCTTGGCGGCGGCAAAGGGGCCGGGGGCGGCACGAAAGCCGGAATGCAGGCGCATGATCGCGCGCGGCCGCTCGCGCTGCGGCACGTTCGACAGGTCGATCCATACCAGTTCCGTCGACCCGCCGCCGATATCGACGACCAGAAGCTGTTCGGTATGGGTCGACACCAGCGGCGCGCAGGAGATGACGGCAAGGCGCGCCTCTTCCTCGGGGGCGATCACCTCGAGCGTCAGGCCCGTCTCGCGTTCGACGTGTCGCAGGAACCCCGCGCCGTTCGACGCGCGACGACACGCCTCGGTCGCGACGAGGCGCATCCGGGTGACGTTGTGGCGCGCCAGCTTTTGCTTGCACACGCGCAGCGCGCCGATGGTGCGGTTCATCGAGGCACGGCTCAGCTTGCCCGAGGCCTCGAGGCCCTGGCCGAGCTGGACAGACTTCGAGAAGCTGTCGACCACATGAAACTGACTGCCCTTCGGCTGGGCGATCAGCATCCGGCAACTGTTGGTCCCGAGGTCCAGCGCCGCATAGAGCGTGGACGGATCGGGTGGACTGGGCGCGGGGCTCTCGACCGCCTTGGGGAACGCGCCCGCGCTGAAGGGACGCCTGGGCGTCATGGCAACGCCCTCTCATACAAGTGTTGCGATCAACGTAGGTGAGGACAGCATTTCTAGCAAGGCTCGTGTGCGCGCCGCCCCGGAAACGCCGCGTGATCGCGGCGCAAATGCCCGAGAGTGCAACGGCACCGCCAGGCGGCGCGGGCGACGATCGGCATCCCGTCGCAGGCGACGCGGGAAATGTCGAAAACGGGCTGCATGCCTGTCGCATCTGCGCCTATCTAGCGGCATCCGCGTGCGTCGCGCGGCAGGAGAGCAGCGCCTTGGCCGACATCACCATCGTCTACTGGCGCGACATTCCCGCGCAAGTGATCGCAGGCTCGGGCCGTCGCGCCGCCAAGGTGCAACTGACCGAACGGTTCGAGCAGGCCATCGACCGCGCCGCGATGAAATCGGGTGCCGCCTCGACCGACGCCTATCTCGCCGACTGGCGCAAGGTGCCGTCCGGGTCCGCCGACGGTGCCGACGCCGAGGTCGCGGCGGCCGAGGCCGCCCGCCTCGAGGCGGAATACGACAAGGACCGCTTGAAAGTCCTGATCGACAACGACGGCCGCGCTTGACCGATCCCGACGCTCCCACCCGCCGCAACCCCCTCAAGGAGAAACTCATGTCCCTGCTGTCGTTCCGCAAACGCCGCGAAGAGTTCCATCCCGATGCCCGGGCCGTCGAGGCGTTCCTCGACGGGTTCTCGATCGAGGTGATGCCACGGACGGCGGAAAAGGTCGAGGATTTCCAGAGCCTTCTGCCGAAGGGCACGCGCGTCTACGTGGCCCACATCGAGGGCACGCCGATCGAGGACATGGTGGCGACGGCGGCGCGTCTGGCGCGTGACGGATACCCGGTGATGCCGCATTTCCCGGCGCGGATCATCGCGGACAAGGCGACGCTCGCCGATTGGATCGCGCGCTATCAGGGTGAGGCGGGCGTCGATCAGGCGCTGCTTCTGGCCGGCGGTGTGAAGGTGCCGCACGGCGATTTCGACTCGTCGATGGCGCTGCTGGAAACCGGCCTCTTCGACAAGGCGGGGTTCAGGCGTCTGCACGTCGCGGGCCACCCCGAGGGCAACCGCGACATCGACCCCGACGGATCGGACCGCGCGGTGATGGACGCGCTGCGCTGGAAGCAGAAGTTCTCGGAGACGACGGACGCGCGGATGGCGCTGGCGACGCAGTTCTGCTTCGAGGCGGGCCCGGTCATCGCCTGGGCCGATGCGCTGCGCGACGCGGGCATCACGATCCCGATCCACATCGGCGTGGCCGGGCCGGCAAAACTCCAGACCCTCATCAAGTTCGCCATCGCCTGCGGCGTCGGCCCGTCCCTGAAGGTGCTGCAAAAGCGGGCGATGGACGTGACCAAGCTGCTGCTGCCCTACGAGCCGACCGACGTCGTCGCCAAACTCGCGGCGCACAAGGCGGCACATCCCGATTTCAACATCGAGCGGGTGCACTTCTTCCCTCTTGGGGGGTATCAAGACGAACGCGGCCTGGACGCAAGAGCACGGTGGTGCCTCCGGCGTCCCCGCCAAGGCCTGAGACAGTTCACCCAAAGGATGAAGAATGACCCGTACCGTAATTGAATCCAAAAGCAAAACCGCGATCATCGGCTTTGACCAGCCGTTCTGCGTGATCGGCGAGCGGATCAATCCGACGGGGCGCAAGAAGCTGGCGGCGGAACTCGAGGCGGGCGATTTCTCGACCGTCGAGGCCGATGCGCTGGCGCAGGCGGCGGCGGGGGCGACGGTCCTCGACATCAACTCGGGCGCCGTCTTCACCAACAAGATGGCCGAGGATCCGCGTTACGCCGACAACAATTTCGTCGAGCCGCCGCTGATGCGGGAACTCATCCTGCGGGTGCAGGCGATCACCGACACGCCGCTGTGCATCGATTCGTCGGTGCCGGGCGCGCTGATGGCGGGTCTCGAGGCCTGCGAGGGCCGGCCGCTCCTGAATTCGGTGACGGGCGAGGAGGAGCGGCTCGAACTGGTCCTGCCGCTGGTGAAGAAGTTCAATGTGCCGGTCGTGGCGATCAGCAACGACGACACCGGCATCTCCGAAGACCCCGAGGTGCGGTTCGCAGTCGCCAAGAAGATCGTCGAGCGCGCCGCCGATTTCGGGATTCCGGCGCACGATATCGTCGTCGACCCGCTGGTGATGCCGATCGGCGCGATGGCGACGGCGGGGTTGCAGGTCTTTGCCCTCGTGCGCCGCCTGCGCGACGAGCTCGGCGTGAACACCACCTGCGGCGCCTCCAACATCTCCTTCGGTCTGCCGAACCGGCATGGCATCAACAACGCCTTCCTGCCGATGGCGATGGCGACCGGCATGACCAGCGCGATCATGAACCCCGTCGCCCTGCCGGTGACGCAAAAGCTGATCGCCGAGAAGAAGGCGCAGATCGAGGCGGCGGGCATCGTGCTGCCCGAGGGGATCGACGACGAGACCTTCGTCACACTCTTTGGTCTCGGCTCGATGAAACCGCGCCCCGGCAAGGAGATGGAGGCGATCCGCGCCGCCAACTTCCTGACGAACAACGACGATGGCGGTGCGGCGTGGATCACGATGAATCGCCCGCCCGTTGCCGATGGCGAAGGCCGGGGCCGCACCGGACGCCGCGCCCGACGGTAGAGCCACCGACGCCTTTCACGTTGCAATAACAACTCCGGGGGATCGCCATCGAGGCGCCATCGGTTCGAGCCCGATGGCGACGGGCCGGCCCCCAGCTGCCGCTTGCCACAGGCGTTTCGTCCCGCTAAGGCGCGGGCATGGCCAAGAAACCCGGCACCCCGAAAAACACCTCCGGTCGCGGACAGCGCGACCTGACCGTCAAGGTCAAGACCGCCCGCGGCCGCAAGATGTCGTCGACGATGTGGCTGCAACGGCAGTTGAACGACCCCTACGTCATCCGGGCCAAGGCCGAGGGCTATCGCGGACGCGCGGCGTTCAAGATCCTCGAACTGAACGAGAAATACGAATTCCTCGTGCCGGGCGCCCGGGTCGTCGACCTCGGCTGCGCGCCCGGCGGCTGGCTTCAGGTGGCGGTGCCGCGGATCAATGCGCTGGGGGACCGGCGGGGCAAGCCGCAGGGGTTCATCGTCGGGATCGACCTGCAAGAGATCGAGGCGGTGCCGGGGGCGGATATCCATGTCCTCGATTTCCTCGAGGAGGGGGCCGATGACAAGGTCAAGGACTGGCTTGGCGGGCCCGCCGACGTGGTGATGTCGGACATGGCCGCCTCGGCCTCGGGGCACAAGCAGACCGATCACGCCCGGATCATGGCGCTCTGCGAGGCGGCGGCGCATTTCGCCTTCGACGTGCTCGTCCCGGGGGGTACGTTCGTGGCCAAGGTGCTGGCGGGCGGGGCCGAGGGGGATTTGCAGAAGCTGTTGAAACAGAAGTTCACCAGCGTTGCGAATGTAAAACCGCCCGCCTCGCGATCCGACAGTTCGGAGAAATTCGTCGTGGCGCGCGGGTTTCGGGGCGAGGCGAATTCTTCGTAAGAATTCGACGTCGAAGTCTTCGAAAGACTTCGCCTACCCGTCGGTCGTCACGAAGCGGTAGCTTTCCAGTTCTTCTGGCAGCAGCAGATAGATCTCGTCGGGCGGTGTCGCCATCGCGTGCCGCATCACCGCCGGATCGATGCCCATCTCGATGAGGTAGCCCATCACCTCGGCCTGACCGCGCTGGATGTCCTCGACGGCGAGAAAGGCGGGCAGGGCGGTGTTTTCGCCGAAATAATGCTGGTGCACGCCGACCCAGGCGCCCTCCGCGACGGTGCGCTCGATGCCTGCGGCAAGCATGTAAGGGCAGGCCGACAGGCACACGTCGGTCTCGGCCATCGCCGTCGCCACCCCCGCGGCCCGCAGCGCCCGCCCGATCTGCAAGGCGTCGGCCACGGATCCGCCGGGGCTGTCGAGGAAGGCCACGGGCGGCATTTCGCGCAGCGTGCCCAGCCAATCGGCAAAGCGGGTGCCATCGCCCTCGGCGATCTCGCCGGTCAGGGTCATGGCGGTGCCGCCCTCCCAGGCGGCCGTCTCGAACAGGAGGCGGGTCGGCATGTCGGCGGTCGAGGGCAGGGGCCGGGTGCCGGGGCGGGGCGCGCGTTGGGTGACGTCGCGGGGCGCATAGCGTCGGGTCTGGTCGCCGGGGGCGATCGGATCGGCGAGGCCGGGGGCGGCCGAGGGCGAAAGCAGTCGCGGCAACATCCGCGAGACGTCGGCGCCGAACAGGAACAGGGCGATGACGATCTGGGCGCCGAGGATCCACAGGATCCAGCGCCGGATCTCGGTGCTGGCGCCGGTGGCGTCAGTCGTGGGTTCGATCTCGCTGCTCATTCCACCGACCGGGTCTTGTCGATGGCGGCAAGGGCGGGTGGCCGGGACGCCATCGGCACCGGGGCCGTGGGCCGGTCCTGCACCGCCTCGACGTCGCGGTAGGCGGCAAAGGCGGCGCGCAGTTCTGCGAGCGTCATCTGGTCCGCCGTCGCCACCCCGTCGCGCCCCGCGCGGATCGCGGCCTGCGCGATGGCGGTGATGAAGACGAGGACTGCGGGCAGCAGGTCGATGGCGATGGCGCCCGCCCATGACGGCACGAAATTTCCGGCATAGAGGATCACCGCGTCGGCGGTGGAGATCGAGCGATAGACGGTCTCCTGGGGCTGCTCCATCGCCAGAACGCTCTCGGCGGCGAGCCGCAGCGTATCGGCGCGTTGCGCGAGCACCGTGAGGACCGAATCGATCGTCGCCTGCTGGCCCGCACGGGTATCGACCGTACTGCCGTCCAGCGTCGGCAGCACCACCGAGGCCGCCAGATCCTGCGCCGCGCGCTGCACCAGCGGCGCGACGGAGAGTTGCCGCAGCCGGGTGATGACGTTGGCCAGACGCACCGCCTCTTCGGAGAACACGACCGACCGCTGCTCGACCGGGCCCGGTTCGACGGTGAGGGCGCGCATCCGGCTCAGGACGGCGTTGCCCTCGGCAAAGGCGGCAGAGACGAGCGTGTCCTGGCTCTCGATCTGTGCCTCGAGGGCGGCGAGTTCGAGGGCCTTCTGGCTCAGGACACGGAACACCGCGCCGCGCCCGGCAAAGCCGGACAGGTCGCCCGCGGCCTCCTGTTCGGAGAGGTCGGTGAAGCTCTGCCGCGTGCGCGCGACGTCCCGCCCGAGGCCCTGCGCCGAGACGGCGATGGTATTGGCGCGTTCGAGGGCGGCCTGGTATTGCTGCACCGTCGAGGCCAGATGCTGCTCGACCGCCGCCGCCCCGGCGAGGGCCGCGGCGTTGAGCCATGAGGACATCGCGATGATCGCGAGCGATCCCAGCGCCATCGACAAAAGCAGTCCCAGCCGCGACGCCATGGTCCGCATCGCGGGCAAAAGGCGCATCATGTAGGACCAGAAGACGAAGATGCCGACCGAGACGGCGATCGCATAGGCCATCGCCGCAAAGGCCGAGAACGCGCCGTTGTCGTCGAGCAGGGACGAGACGCCGAGGTAGGTATAGATGCCCGAGGCCACGGCGAGCACCGCCAGCGCCGCGCCGGTAAAGCTGTCGAGCCAGGCCAGATGCCCCTCGATCTCGCGCGCGTGGCGCAGGTCGCGCTCCTGCGCGCGGCTGAGGCTGGGGTCGTCGGGCATGGCAGGCTCCGGGGCGATGGCGTCGCGCAACGGTAGGTCGCGCGCACGCGCTTGACCAGCGCCCGGCGATGACGCTTGCGTCAGTCGCCGCCCGTGGTCCGCGGGGTCAGAACGCCCGTTCGTCGCCCTGCGCCTGCCAGGGCTTCACGAGGTTGCCGAAGCGGGTGAACTGGCCCTCGAACGACAGGTCCACGGTGCCGATCGGGCCGTGCCGCTGCTTGCCGATCACCACCTCGGCCTTGGAACGCAGGCGTTCCATGTCCTCCTGCCACTGCGCCATCTTCTCCATCTCGTGGTCGCCCGGCTTTTCGCGCTCCTTGTAGTATTCCTCGCGGAAAACGAACATCACCACGTCGGCGTCCTGCTCGATAGAGCCGGATTCCCGCAGGTCCGAGAGTTGCGGCCGCTTGTCCTCGCGGTTCTCGACCTGACGGCTGAGCTGCGACAGGGCGATCACGGGAATGTCGAGTTCCTTGGCGATGGCCTTCAGCCCTTGGGTGATCTCGGAGATCTCGTTCACCCGGTTCTCGTTGCGGCCCGATCCGCGCAGGAGTTGCAGGTAATCGACGAAGAGGGCATCGAGGCCGTGGGTGCGTTTCAGCCGCCGCGCCCGCGCCGCGACCTGCGCGATGGGCAGGGCGGGGGTGTCGTCGATGAACAGCGGGCAGGCCTCGAGGGCCTTGGCGGCCTCGACAAAGCGGCGGAACTCGATCTCGGTCATGTCGCCGCGCCGGATCTGTTCGGAGGGGACTTCGGATGCCTCCGACAGGATCCGCGCGGCGAGTTGTTCGGCGCTCATCTCCAGCGAAAAGAACCCGACAACACCGCCGTTCACCGCCCCCTCGCTGCCGTCGGGCAATTGCCCGCGCTTGTAGGTCTTGGCGATGTTGAAGGCGATGTTGGTGGCGAGCGACGTCTTGCCCATCGAGGGGCGCCCGGCGAGGATCAGCAGGTCGGACTTGTGCAGGCCACCCAGTTTCTTGTCGAGATCGACGAGGCCGGTGGACACGCCCGCCAGCCCGCCATCGCGCTGATAGGCGGCGTTGGCGTTCAGCACCGCATCGGTCACGGCGCGCAGGAACGACTGGAACCCGCTCTCGGAGCTGCCCTGCTCGGCCAGTTTGTAGAGTTCCTGTTCCGCCTCGACGATCTGGGCGCGCGGTTCGGTCGACACGTCGCCCTTCCTCGCCTTGGCGGCGATGTCCTGACCCAGCCGGATCAGTTCGCGACGGATCGCGAGGTCGTAGATCATCTGCGCGTAGTCTTTCGCGGCGAAGGACGAGATGGCGGCGCCCGCCAGACGCACCAGATAGGCCGGCCCGCCGAGTTCCTTGAGGCCCTCGTCACCCTCGAGGAACGGTTTCAGCGTGACCGGCGAGGCCAGCGCGTTCTTCGATATCCGCGCCTGCGCGACGTCGAAGATGCGGGCATGGACGGGATCGTAGAAATGCTCGGGTCCGACGATGTTGGCCACCCGGTCGAAGACGTCGTTGTTGGTCAGGATCGCGCCGAGGAGTTGCTGTTCGGCCTCGATCGACTGCGGCAGGCTCTCGGCCTCGGTGGGCACCCCGCCACTCGCGTTGAAGGTCGCAATCTCGTTCATCTGCCCGGTTTCCCCTCATGTCGGTCGGGCTCGGCAATCCCTTCAGGGGGCGGCCCGACTCTATTCTGGATGCGTGCCGAGGCATAGCAGCCGGCCCGCCCCGCGGCTATCTGGATATCCTGTGGATTTCCTGCGGATAAAGGCGCGCCCCGCCAGAATTGGCCTATGTTGCCCCGACGGGACCGGTCACGTCAACATCTGGTAGGGATCAGGCGTGTGTCGCCGACCATTCTTCCGGATCGCGCAGATAGGCCTCGACCGCCGTCAACACCTCGTCGGCGAAGGCGCCGCGCGCCCGCGCCTCGGCCAGCACGTCCCACCAGGTGCACAGGTGCAGCAGGGTGATGCCCTCGGCCGCCAGTGCCTCGGTTACACCCGGAAAGATGCCGTAGGAGAAGATCACGGCGGTGTGCCCGCATGTCGCGCCCGTCTCGCGGATCGCGTTCACGAAGCTGACCTTCGAGCCGCCGTCGGTCGCCAGATCCTCGATCAGCAGAGCCCGCTGGCCTTCGCGCATCACCCCTTCGATGCGCGCGTTGCGGCCGTAGCCTTTCGGCTTCTTGCGCACATAGGTCATCGGCAGGGCCAGCCGCTCGGCGATCAGTGCTGCGAAGGGGATCCCCGCCGTCTCGCCGCCGGCGATGGTGTCGAACGCCTCGAATCCGGCCTCGCGCATCACCGTCACGGCGAGGAAATCCATCACCGTCGACCGGATACGCGGATAGGAGATGAGCTTGCGGCAGTCGACATAGGTCGGCGCCTTCTTGCCGCTGGCGTGGGTGAACGGGTCGGCGGCGTTGAAATCCACGGCCCCGATCTCGAGCAGCATCCCCGCCGTAAGGCGCGCCATCTCTTCCTTCGGGGGGAAACTCGTCGGGATCATCTGTTCCGCCTCGCAGTTTTTTCTTGCCACAATAACTCGCCCCGCAGGGTCCGTCTTTTCAACCGGCGACACGCCAGTGCAGGGGGAACCCGGGGTCGAACAGCGTCACCGGCCCGTCGTCGGTCATCAGCGTCGCGGGCCCGGCGACGGGATCGCCGCGCGTCAGCGTGATGGTGTCCTCGTTCGGGTCCAGCCGATAGAATTTCGCGCCGTTCAGCGACGCGAAAGCCTCGAGCGCCGAGAGTTTGCCCGCCGCCTCGAACACTTCGGCGAGGCAAGACAGGGTGACGGGCGCCGAATAGATGCCCGCGCAGCCGCAGGCCTCCAGCTTGCGGGCATCGGTGTGGGGCGCCGAATCGGTGCCGAGGAAGAACCGCGGATCGCCGGAGATCGCTGCCTGAACGAGGGCCACGCGATGCTTTTCGCGCTTGGCGACCGGCAGGCAGTAATAGTGCGGGCGGATGCCGCCGGCGAGGATGTGGTTGCGGTTGATGACGAGGTGGTGCGTGGTGATCGTCGCGGCCAGCCCCTTGGGGGTGTCGCGCACGTAATCCACGGCGTCCTGCGTCGTCACATGCTCCATCACCACGCGCAGGTCGGGGGTCTTGCGACGGATCGGTTTCAGCACCTTGTCGATGAACACCGCCTCGCGGTCGAAGATGTCGATGGCGGGGTCCGTGACCTCGCCGTGCACGCAGAGCGGCATACCGATCTCGGCCATCTTCTCGAAGACCGGGCGCACCGCGTCGAAGTTCGTCACACCCGAGGCGGAATTGGTCGTGGCCCCGGCAGGGTAGAGCTTGACCGCGGTGGCGATCCCGCCGGCGTGGGCGCGGGCCACGTCGGCGGGGTCGGTCGCCTCGGTCAGGTAGAGCGTCATGAGCGGCGTGAAACCGGTGCCGGCGGGCAGGGCGGCCCTGATCCGTTCGCGGTAGGCCAGCGCGTCTGCGGCGGTGACGACCGGGGGCACGAGGTTCGGCATCACCAGCGCGCGGGCGAAGTGACGCGCGCTCTCCGGCGCCACCGCGCGCAGCATCGCGCCGTCGCGCAGGTGCAGGTGCCAGTCGTCGGGACGCCGAAGCGTGATCTCGGGGCGGGCAGGTTCGGTCATGGACCTCGATTATCACCAAGCGGGCGGCAGGGGCCAGAGGCGACGACCGTTGCGTCTTTCGACATATCGGCCCGGCGCAGGGCTTGCCCCCCGGCCGCGGGATGCGCCATGGTGACGCAAAACGAGGGAGGGGCGGATATGCTGGGTTTCATCGCCGGGATCATCGCGGGGTTCCTTGCACCGCATGCCGAGGCACCGATGGCGCGGCCGGTGGCGCAGATGCTGGACCGGCACATCGGGTTGGAGCCGGGCGAGATGCGGGTGCTGGCGTTCATTCTGGTGATGCTGATCGCAGGCGTTGCCGCCTCGCTCCTGAACAGCGGCACGGCGTTCTGGGTGATCCTCGGCGGCGCGCTGGGGTATTTCGGCACGAGGATCGTGGCGGCGGTGCGTAGCCAGATCGAGGCGCGCCGGTCCTGAGCGGGCGTTATCCGGCGGTGGCTTTGCTGGCGATGGCGTCGAGGCGGGTGCGGTAGAAGGCGGCATCGTCGGTCCGCAGCCCCGCGCGGCAGAGCCGTTCGGCGAGCGCGAATCGCCCCTGCACCTCGAGCGATTTCAGCAAGGATCGCAGATAGACCGGATGGCTGCGGCGACGGCGCCAGTGGCGGGCGAACATCTGCGGCGTCAGCGTGCCGGCCATCGCCGCCTCGATCAGCGGCGTGGTGATGCCGGTCTGGTCCCAGACCCGTTCGAGGCGCGGGCCGACCTGCGGGCAGGCGAACACCGTAACGTTGGGCTTGCGGAACAGCGTCGCGTGGACGCCGTCGGGGCCGGACGGATCGGCGGCGATCCAGGCATGACCGGCCGCGTCCAGCATGTCGGGCGCATAGCCGAAGCGCGAGGTGAAATCGAGGCGCCGCCGGTCGAGGTAGCGGCGGTCCCAGCGCACGACCGAGGGGTTGAGCGTGGCGACGGGGCGCAGCGCCAGGACGCGCGCGCCGGGCGAAGCGACCGAATAGGCCGCCGCCGCATGGCCGCCCGCGTGGTGCCCGAAGAACAGGGTGGCGTCGAAATCCTCGAAGAAGCCCTCGTCGATCAGGCGGTCGACATAGCCATAGAGGCGGTCGGCGCGAAACCAGGTATCGCCGCGCGCGATGATCGCCAGCAGCGACCAGCCCTGCGCCATGACAAACTCATAGCCGCGCGGTTGTCCCTTGGGGCGGGCACGGACCTCGGCCTCGGTCTCGAAGGTGACGAGGAGGCGCGCGCCCGCGTCGATGAAGAGCGCGCTGTGGTCCGCGCCCAGCCGTTCGAGATAGCCATGCTCGTCGCCATGCGCATCGAGCCGCCGGCGAAAGGCGTCGTCGTCGAGGCGGGACAGGTCTTCGGAGAGGTCGGGGCGGGGCAGGGGCATTCAGGGTAACGTCCGGTTGGGTCTGTGGGGATGTCGCAGTCTAATGCGGCGAAACGGTGCAGGGCGAGCGGCGTCGAAGCGGATCGGCGGAAAACGGCGTGTTTCCGATCGGGCAACGCAGCCCTAGAAGAACGCCTGCAATCCGGTCTGCGCCCGTCCGAGGATCAGGGCGTGGACGTCGTGGGTGCCCTCGTAGGTGTTGACGGTTTCAAGGTTTATCATGTGCCGGATCACCGGGAAATCCTGAGAGATGCCGTTGCCGCCGTGCATGTCGCGCGCGTCGCGCGCGATGGTCAGGGCCTTGCCGCAGTTGTTGCGCTTCATCATCGAGATCATCTCGGGGGCGGCACGTCCCGCCTCCATCAGGCGCCCGA
This sequence comes from uncultured Alphaproteobacteria bacterium, assembly GCA_963789535.1. GTDB lineage: Bacteria > Pseudomonadota > Alphaproteobacteria > Rhodobacterales > Rhodobacteraceae > CAVXHQ01. The sequence continues at coordinate 2,050,077 of CAWBKU010000005.1, forward strand.
CGGCAAGGCTGCCGTGCAGGCCCAGCGTGATCTCGGTCTGCATGTCGGCGAGTTTCTTCTGGAAGAGCTGGGTCTGTGCCAGGGGGCGCCCGAACTGCTTGCGGTCGAGGCCATAGCTGCGCGCGGCGTGCCAGCAGGCCTCGGCGGCGCCCATTACACCCCAGGAGATGCCGTATCGGGCGCGGTTCAGACAGCCGAACGGCCCCTTCAGGCCCTCGACGCCCGGCAGCAGCGCGTCCTCGCCGACGGCCACGTCCTTCATCACGATCTCGCCGGTGACGGAGGCGCGCAGGCTCAGCTTGCCCGCAATCTTCGGCGCGCTGAGGCCGGGCGTGCCCTTGTCGAGCACGAAGCCGCGGATCTTGCCGCCGTGCGCCTCGGATTTCGCCCAGACGACGAAGACGTCGGCGATCGGGGCGTTCGAGATCCACATCTTGGCGCCGTTCAGCACGTAGCCGTCCGCCGTCTTCTTCGCCACGGTCTTCATGCCGCCGGGATCGGAGCCGGCGTCCGGTTCGGTCAGGCCGAAACATCCGATCAGCGTGCCGGCGGCCAGTCCGGGCAGGTATTTCGTGCGCTGCGCGTCCGAGCCGTAGGCGTGGACCGGATACATGACGAGGCTGGATTGCACCGACATCATCGAGCGATACCCCGAATCGACGCGCTCGACCTCGCGCGCGATCAGGCCGTAGGTGACGTAGCCCGCGCCGAGGCCGCCGTATTCCTCGGGGATCGTCGCGCCGAGCAGGCCCGCGGCGCCCATTTCGGCAAAGATGCCGGGATCGACGGTTTCCTCGGCATAGGCCCGGACCACGCGCGGTTGCAGGACGGTTTCCGAAAACTGCCGCGCGGCGTCGCGCAGCATCCGCTCGTCCTCGGTCAGCGCATCTTCGAGGCGGAACGGATCGGACCAGTCGAAGGGGCCGAGGTCGGGACCATGTCCCGAGGCGGAAATCTTCGTCGTCTCGTTCATGGCGCGTCTCCGGATGCGGGCATGGCGGGAAAGTAGTCCCTCGGGTGGGTCACGGCAAGCAGCCGACCGGCGCGCGGCGACCGGGTCCGGCGTCTCTGAAAATTCCGGCGTCGATTTCTTTGGGAACGTCTGATCAACGTCCCTGCTTGGCCGGTTCGATTTGATCTGGACCGGAGTTGGCCGGCTTGACCTCGGTTCTGTCGGTTTTGTCGCTCTTTTGGCTGCTGTCCCCCTGTTTTTCGACGGCCCCGCCCCGTCACGCCATCAGCCGCTTTCGGACCAGATACAGATTGTCGAGGGCGAACGGGCTGAACAATTGCGTCCGGTTCTTGGCCAAGCCACGATACTGGGTCTTGATATAGCCGAACTGCCGCTGCAGCACCCGGAACGGATGCTCGAGCCTAGACCTGACCTTGGCGATCAGGCGGTTGATCTGCGCGTCGATGGGATGAAGCTCGCCGCCCTTGGGAGCCTTGCGCATGACGCCCCAGAATTTGTCCGGCCCGACAAAGCCGTCTTCGCGTTCCGCGCTGACATAGGCCTTGTCAGCCCAGACCGATGTCTCGTCGGGGCAATGGCCTCGGTCAAAAGCTTCTACAAAGCATGTTCAAGCAGATGGTTGCCGACGGATACAAGCGCGTGCTTTTCTCGTCAGCAGCGTTCCTGCCGCACGCACGCGTAATGTACAGTGACGCTGGCTTCGTTGACATAGA